>JBICHN010000011.1:0-2210938 GCA_043101845.1 Phycisphaerales bacterium
CTGCCGGTTCGGCGTGCGGATACACGCGCGCCGTCCGATCAACCCGAACCCCCCTCGACCACGAACGCCCAACCGTTCGGCAACAGCCGAACCTACTAAAGCCAACCCCAGTGTGCCACGGCCTTCCAGGCCGTGCGGATGGAACGACCGTGCGCGTGACGACGGAAGCGCTCGTTGACTCGCGCGCCGTTGTCCTCCGCTCCGCACTTCCGACACGGCAGTGGCACACGGGGAGCGACTCTTCGTCACGGACACACTCGTTCCATCCGCTGTGGGTTCCGCTGCGCTCCAACCACAGCCACCCGTCCGAAGCACACCCGTTCGGTAACCGCCGAACCTACACGGGCGACCCCCCGCGACCAGGATCGAACGACCGATTTCCACTCACCTCCCGAACTCGCACGCGCACGGTGTTCTCCCCGCCGACTACACTCACCCCGATGTCCCTTACCGACAACGACGACGACGATGCTGAAGTCGCGGATCGGCGCGTGACCGTGATGGGGCTCGGTCGCTTCGGCGGCGGGGTCGGCGTGACGCGCTGGCTCGCCGACGAACTCGGCTGCCGGGTCCTCGTGACCGATCTCGAATCGCCCGACCGGCTTCGCGACTCGCTCGAGAAGATTGACGATCTCGTGCGGTCGAGCCGCGTCACGCTGCGGCTCGGTGAACATCGTCCCGAAGACTTCTCCGAGACCGATCTCGTCGTCGCGAACCCGGCGGTCCCGAGCCCTTGGCGGAACCGGTATCTTCTCGCCGCGATGAGCGCGGGCGTGAAGGTCACGACGGAGATGCGCCTCCTCGTCGAGCGTCTGCCCGACCGCCGCCGCGTCATCGGCGTAACGGGCACCGCGGGCAAGTCGACGACGGCCGCGATGATTCACCACATCCTGCGCGAGCGCGGCGACGCGCCGGCGCATCTCGGCGGCAACATCGGCGGCACACTGCTCGGAACCGAAATCGGCGCCCGCGACTGGGTCGTCATCGAACTCTCGAGCGCCATGCTCTTCTGGCTCGGCGAAGGCGAGGGGTACGAAGGCGCGCCCGGCTGGTCGCCCGGCGTCGCGGTGGTCACGAACCTCGCGCAGAACCACATCGACTGGCACGGCTCCTTCGAGCATTACGCCGAATCGAAGCGCAACATCCTCCGCTTTCAGGACGCCGACGACACCGCGGTGCTCGGCGACCTGCCGCCCGAGACCGCCGAGGCGTGGACGACGAACGGCCGGCGCATCGAGTCGATCGTCGAACCGCTCGCCTTCGAGCTCGCCACGCCCGGACGGCACAACGAGCGGAACGCGCGGCTCGCAGTGACAACCTGCCATGCCGTCGCGGGCGTCGCGCCCGATGACGCGGCCGAGGCGCTGCGAACCTTCCGCGGGTTGCCGCATCGTCTCGCGCTCGTGACCGAACGGGCCGACGGCGTGCGCTTCTATGACGATTCGAAATCGACGACGCCCGAAGCGACGGCGCTCGCGGTCGACGCGTTCGACGATCCGAGCCGCGTCCATCTCATCGCGGGCGGATACGACAAGGGCGTCGACCTGAGTTCAGTCGCGCGGCTCGCGTCGCGCCTCGCCGGGCTCTACACGATCGGCGCCACGGGGACCACGATCGCGAGCGCCGCCCGCGAACTGTGCGGGGAGAACTGCTTCGTCGCGTCCTGCGACTCCCTCTCGAAGGCGGTCGAGACGGCGCTGCCGCGCCTGCGACCGGGGGATGCGCTCCTGCTCAGCCCGGGCTGCGCGAGCTGGGACCAGTACCTCAACTTCGAAGAGCGCGGCGAGCAGTTCGTCTCCCTCGTGTCGACGCGGGCCGCTCTCGCGTCCGAATCGTCCGGCTGATCGACCGGACGCCGTCCGGTATACTGCCCCGCGACGCGAATCGCCGCGCCGCCGCCGTTCCGCGTCCCGGGAGTCCGGCCGTGATCCGCATCGAGTTCACGAAGAACATTCAGCGGCATGTCGAGTGTCCGCCCACGGAGATCGACGGCGCCGCGACCGTCGCCGACGCGCTCGACGCGGTCTTCGAACGCCTCCCCCAGGCGCGCGGCTATGTCGTCGACGAGCGCGGCCGACTCCGCAAACACATGAACATCTTCGTGAACGGCGAGCCAGTGAAGGATCGCGAAACGCTCAGCGATCCGCTCGACGACGGCGCCGAGGTCTATGTCATGCAGGCGCTCTCCGGCGGTTGAGCGCGCGAGAAAGGTGGGGACCGAATGAGTGACCGCATCCTCGTCGCGACGCGCAAGGGTCTCTTCGACCTCCGGCGGAACGGCGCCGCCGGCGCCTCGAAGTGGTCCATCGACCGCGTCTCGTTTCTCGCCGACAACTGCACGATGGTCATGCGCGACCCGCGCGGCGCGAACGGCGGCGACCTCTACGCGGCGCTGAACCATGGTCACTTCGGCTGCAAGCTCCATCGCTCCGAAGACGACGGCGCGAACTGGACCGAAATCGCCGCGCCCGCGTACCCCGAGAACACGGTCATCGAACCGAACGAGATGAACCTGTACAAGGAGGCGCGCCCGGCGACGCTCGAACTCATCTGGGCGCTCGAGCCCGGCGGCGCCGACCAGCCCGGTCGACTCTGGCTCGGGACGATCCCGGGCGGGCTCTTCCGCTCCGACGATCGCGGCGAATCATGGTCGCTCGTCGAGTCGCTCTGGAACCATCCCGGGCGCGCGAAGTGGTTCGGCGGCGGATACGACCGTCCCGGGATTCACTCGATCATCGTCGACCCGCGCGACTCATCGCATGTCACCCTCGGCGTCTCGTGCGGCGGCGTATGGGAGACGCGCGACGACGGCGCCACCTGGGAACTGCTCGGCGAAGGACTCCAGGCCGAGTACATGCCGCCCGATCAGGCCGGCGACCGCGAAATCCAGGACCCGCACCTCATCGCCGCGTGCGCGAACGACCCGGACAAGATGTGGATTCAACACCACAACGGCATCTTCCGATCGACCGACGGCGCGAAGAACTGGGAGTGGATCCGCGAGGTCGAACCGAGCGGCTTCGGATTCGGCGTCGCGGTGCACCCGCGCGACGGCGACACCGCGTGGTTCGTCCCCGCGATCAAGGATGAGCATCGGGTCCCCGTCGACGGCAAACTCGTCGTCACGCGCACACGCGACGGCGGAAAGTCGTTCGACATCCTCCGGGACGGGCTGCCGCAGAAGCACGCGTATGATCTCGTCTTCCGCCACGCGCTCATCGTCGATGAATCGGGCGACCGTCTCGCGTTCGGCTCGACGACCGGGTCACTCTGGACGAGCGACAACGGCGGCGATTCGTGGTCACTCGTGTCCGCGCACCTGCCGCCGGTCTATGCGATGCGCTTCGCCTGATGAGCCTCGACCCCGCGGCGAACGGGCGAACCGGGGCGATGCGCACACGACTCGCACATCACCCCGGCTCCTGACCCATTCACCCTCCCTCCTCACCGCGCGGCGGCGGTCGGCTCGAGGTTCGTCGAGCCTTCGTCCCCATCACTCACACGACCCCAGGGTCGGCCAGTCGATCGCGCTGAAGTTCGCAAGGAAAGTCGGCGCGTGCGACGGGTCGAGATCGAGCCAGAAGTTCCGATAGGTCGTCACCGCGTGCGGCATGAGCTTGTTGTTCCCGCACACGAACGCCTGGATCGACGCCCGGCGCGTCTGGAACTGGTCGTAGCGGTGGAACGAGTTCCCGCTCGAGTCGTTGTCGGAGTCGAACGCGATGTGGCAGGTGCGGCACGACCGCGCGACGACATTCGCATAGAGACCGCTCTGCGTGCTCCACGCGCTCGGCGTGAAGGTGTTGTCCTGCGAATCGCCGCCGCTGATGTACCAGCCGGCGATGAGGTCTTCGATCGGATGGATCGCCGGATCGCCCTGGTGGCTGATCACGACGACATCGTTCTGCGCATGGAACGAAGTTTCGGCGGCGGCGCTCGGCGTGGTGGCGCCACCCGGATAGAGATAGGTCGCGGTGTCGAGTTCGCGGAACGCGGCGAGCATGTCGACATCGTCGAGCGACGGGTTCGCCGGATCGGACGGGAAGTAATTTCCGCCGTGACAGTTCAGGCAGAGGTTCGGCACATACTTCACGCCGAAGCCGTCGAGCTCGGCGCCGGTCTGCCGCACGGCCGCGGCGCCGTTTCCGTTCCCGGCGTAGACGAAGAACTTCACGATCTTCCGGTTCGGGTCCTGCCCCTCGACGGGTGAGAATTCCATGCACACGGTCGCGCCCGGCTCGGTCTTCGTGGCGGCGAGGTCGGCGTTGCCGTGATCCTGGTTGAACTCGCCGTAGTTCGTTACATAGGCCGCGACATTTCCGTTGCCCTGGTCGAGCAGGTACATGTCGCGTCCCGAACCGAGGTCATTGAAGTTGAGGTACGAAGTGCGGTGCGCGTTCGCGTTCGAGCCGTCGGTCGGATCGAAGCCGTTGTGATCCCACCAGTCGCCGAGCGTGAGCCGGTCGTCGTTCGGATCGACCGCTTCGTAGTAATCGAGCGCGTTCGCCTCCGAGCCGTTCCCCTTGAAGGTGAAGAACGGGCTGCCCGGGAAGCCCGACCAGTCGGGGACCTGCAGACGAAGCGTGATCGTCTTGCAGAGCGTATCGATTTCGGGCGAGTTCGGATCGGGCCAGAGCGTTTCGCCGGGCGGAATCGGCCCGCCCGAGTTCACGAGATTGCCCGGCAGCGGCGTGCCCGGGATCTCCTCCGCCACGATGTCCACGATGACCTGTCCGTCCGGGTTGAGGACCTCGAGCTTCACATTCGTGTTCGCGGGCAGCCGGTACACCGCGTTGACCTCGTCGTTCATCACGAACTCGAAAGTCTGCGCAAACGCGGCGCCGGTCGGATCGGTGATGCGCAGCGTGAGCCCGGTCGGCACGGTTTCGTCGAGCACGACCTTGAGGCACGCGGCCTCATCCTTCTCGAGGTCGGTGTTGATCGTCGAGAAATGCGAGACCTTCCCGATATACCGGCTCGAGTTCTGGTCAAAGGTCGCGTCGCCGCTCTTCTCCCAGAAGCCGTTCTTCTCGTTGTACGACCAGAGCGGCGCGTTCGCCTGGGCGCCGGCGACGAGGGAATTCGGCGGGGCCATGCGGACCTCGGCGTTCACGCCGGGCCGCAGATTGAACTCCTTGCCCGCGGCGTCGCGGAATTCGACATAGGCGGCGCCGTAGGACACGAGGTTCGTCTCGCGCCCGCCGGACTGCGCGCCCCAGTCGCCGGGCGCCTGGCCGTCGCCGATGTCGAGTGTGGCGACATCGGCCGTCAACATCCCGGCCGGGGGATTGCCGTTCTCATCGACGAGCGCGTTCGCCGGGATGCGGATCTCGACGCCGCGCATCTTCCGTCGCCGCAGCGTGTCGCGATCGTCGACGAGCACGATCGGCTGCGTCGGATCGACCTGCGTGGTCTGCGCCGGGACGAGCCGCCAGATCTGGCCCGTCACGCCGCGGTGGTACGGCTTCGACTGGAGCGCGAAGCCGGGCTTGTCCACATTCACCACGAATCGGTCGGTCATCGGAACCTGCACGAAGTACCCGCCGTTCGCGTTCGAGGTCGCGGTGGCGCCGTTGATCTCGATCTCGGCGTTCGCGACAGGCGCGTTCGTGTCCGCGTTCACGACGCGGCCGGAGAAGATCTCGTAGTCGTACCCGACACGCACGGTGACCGCTTCGCGGGCGTAGCCGCCGCGCTTGTCGGTCGCGGTCACATAGGCGCGGTAGCGGCCGGGGCGGGCGGGCATCTTCCACATCGCCGTGTCGCCGCCCGCAGGCGTGATCGTGCCCATGCCCTCGAGCGTGCCCCACTCGAAAGTCAGCGAGTCACCGTCGACATCGCGCGCCGAGAGCGAGAGCTCGACCGTCGAATTCACCGCCGGGCTCCGCACGGGCTTGCCGCCCTGGGTGACGAAGATCTTGAAGATCTCGGGCCGATGGTTGCGCAGCTCGATCGAAATCGGCGACCCGACCATACCGTTCGTAATCGCCGCGACCGGCGCCGCCATGTCGCGCGTGAGCGAATCGACCGTCGTGCGTACCGTCCATCGCTGCGGCGGCGTGGGAAGCCCCGCGATCGCGAAGCCGCCGTTCCAGTTCGCCCGGACCGGCTTGTGCAGGTCGGTTCCGCCCGCGTCGCGCACGACGACTCGCGCCGTGCGGTCGACCTCGAAGAACTCGTTGCTCGTCCAGGGCGACGAGTCGTCGAGGAACTCGACGCGACCGGTCAACACGCCGCCCGGTCGGCGCGGCCGGACCGACGCCGGCGTCGGATACTTCGTGTGGTCGCGGATGACGAGGAGATCCGGATGCTGTCCCGCGGCCCAGCCGTTCTGCTCCTTCCAGATGAGCCGATAGCGTCCGGGCTTCTGCTTCGGGAACATGTAGCGGCCGAAGAGATCGGTCGTCACCGGGCCGCTCAGGTCGCCGCTGCCCTGGCGTTCGAGGAAGACCTCGAAGTCGGGGAGCGGGATCGGATCGCCCGCGTCCACGAAGACATCATCCCCGGCGGTCCCCTTCGTCGGCTGCACATGCACGCTGCCGTTCACCGCGCCGCCGCGCCCGTCGCGCAGCTGGACGACGGCCTCGCGCTCCGGGCTCGTCTCGCAGTTCACGAGCGCGACGCCGAAGAGCAGGCACACGACCACGATCGCGACGAGTTGCGCGATCACGCCCGATCGGGGATGGCCCGACGCGGTCTTCGAACGGGACGATTGAGTACGGGATGCCATAGCGATACCTCTCCTCAACAACCACGCCATGCGATTCCACTCCGAACGGCGCCGGGCGTTACCGCCACGCGTGCGGCACACTTCCCGCGCGCACCGATCGCGCGGCGTCCCGCTCGCTCTTCGCGTCTTCGTTCGACGGAACTCGAATCACGCGCGAGACGACCCCTGGCCGAGCGACCACGGCGCCAAAGTCTCTTCGAATGTTCGTCGTCGCCATGCGCCGGTTGACCCGGGCCAGCATCAGAGGGCGGCGCCTAATCCAACCTGCCACACGCAGCGCCTACCAGGACGGCCCTCGTCAATGCGTCATGTCGTGTTCATGATTCGAGGCGGACAAGGCCCCACGACACGACGCGCAGAAGGGCGTCACGACCGGGCGAACACACCGGCCGCCATCCTCTGGTGTACCTCATGATTGCGTGAGCGACAAACGCCGCCTGCGAAAAACGCGATGGATTAATGACTTCCCGGCGCGCACGAACGACGCCGCGCGACGCCGCGGAGGTCGTCCGCGACGCTCGGCGGCGTCGGTTAATGTCAGATGGCCTGAAGCCCCGACCCTCAATGCGCGTGATCGTCCGCGCTCAGCCGCACGGGAATCTGCGTCTCCCACCAGCGGGCGTACCACGGTGTCATCGGGCCGTTGTATCCGAGCACGCGCGGCTCGCCGGCGCGTTCCCACTCCGGGTTCGCGTCGAGCCACGCCTCGAGTTCATCAAGCGAACCGCGAAGATCATCGACGCTCTCCGACGAGCCACGCTGACCGATCGCAACCACGGTGACCGGCTCGCTCTCGATGACCTCGACGCCGCCCTCCGCGGGACCGGTCGAGCCGATCGACTTCGAGGAGTACAGGAAGGCCATCGACCACGCGTCGATCGATTCGTCGTTCGCGGAGTCGACGCCGTCGTAGCCCATCACGACCGGCGTGGTCATCTTGATGTCGTTGCGCTGAATGTGCCGGAACAGCGGCCAGAATCCGCGCGACCCCATCTGCCCCGTTTCGCCGCCCTGTTCGCCATACACGGCGCGGCGGTCGGAAGGATAACGCTTCACCTCGATGGCGCCCGGCGGCGTCGGCGCCGGATAGCCCTCGACAAGATCGGCGTCGACGCCGGCCTGCATCATGAAGTCCCAGCCCGAACGGGTATAGCGATATCCGTTCGGTCGTCCATCCTTCGTCATCGTCTCGACCTGCGCAAACAGATCGCCGCCTACGCGGAGGGTCGTCCAGTCGTCCTCCTGCGCGAGCGCCACGATCGGTGAAGTCGTCTTCGTATGTTCGTGCGCCGCCGAGCAGCCGTCGGCCCCGCAGTCGATGAATGCCGCGCCGGCGCCGGGGGCCATCGAGAGTCCGACGGTGAGCCCGAGCGCCGTGGTCAGCGCCTGGGCGATGGTGGGGCGGTCGGGGTGGTTCGTATTCTCACTCGAATGATTCGCCCGCATGACGGCGCTCCTCCTCGTTTTTCTCTTCTCTTCGTTCACGATCGGGAAAAGCCGGGCCGCGCCGGTGTGGCGCGACCCGGAGGGACCCCGCTGAAACCACACGCGTCCCGGAGCGAGTTCGCCCGGGACCGGCGCACGGATTCACGGGCGGCCGGAATCGCGGTCGCACGCCTGTGAGATGAAGATGGGTTCAGATTGTGGTTCGCCTTGCGTTGGGTGGCTGTGGCTGACGCTCGGGGAAGCCACAGGCCGGAAGGCATTCGAAGTGGGAGATTTGAAATCTGGAATTTGAGATTTGAGATCAGCCCGGTAGGTCAGGCTATTGCCTGCCGGTTGGGCGCACGGATTCACGCGCGCCGTCCGCCGAGCCCGAACCCCGCTCAACCACGCACGCCCATCCGTTCGGCAAGAGCCGAACCTACCCACCCCAACCCCGTGTGCCACGGCCTTCCAGGCCGTGCGAATGGAACAGGTGTGCTCGTGACGACGAAAGCGCTCGCCGACTCGCGCGCTGTCCTCCGCTCCGCACTGCCGACACGGCAGTGGCACACGGGGAGTCACTCGTCGTCGATCGCGTCGCGCAGGGTGGCTGTGGCTGACGCCCGGGGAAGCCACAGATCGGAAGGCAATCGAAGTGGGAGATCTGAAATCTGATATTTGAGATTTGAGATTCATCAGGTAGGTCAGGCTATTGCCTGCCGGTTGGGCGTGCGGTCCCACTCGTGCCGCATGATCATCACGACCCCCGCTCAACCACGAACGCCCATCCGTTCGGCAAGAGCCGAACCTACGAACCCCAACCCCGTGTGCCACGGCCTTCCAGGCCGTGCGAATGGAACAGGTGTGCTCGTGACAACGGAAGCGCTCGCCGACTCGCGCGCCGTCGTCCTCCGCTCCGCACTGCCGACACGGCAGTGGCACACGGGTGGCCACTCGTCGTCACGGACCCGCTCGTTCCATCCGCTGTGGGTTCCGCGGCGCTCCAACCACAGCCACCCGTCCGTAGTTCGATCTTCCCCGGGTGGCTGTGGCTGACGCCCGGGGAAGCCACAGGTCGAAAGGCCCGCGCTCGCGTCAACTCACGGCGCGTCGGTCGCGACCTCGGCCATCTGGCCGGCGCCGGTCTCGTCGGCGCGGGCGACCGGGATCTGCGTCTCCGACCAGCGCTTCCGGTCGGCCGTGAACGAAGTGCTGTAGCCGAGAATGCGCGGCGGACCGACGACGACCCATTCCGGATGCGCCGCGAGCCAGTCTTCGAGTTCGCGCAGGTTCTCGAGCACCGGCTCGGGTTCGTACGGCCCGCGCCGGCCGAGCGAGAGCATCGTCACCGGCGCCGTGTCCTCGATGATGATCGGCCCCTCGATACCCACCGGCCCGTCGGTCCGGTTCGGATACCACACGCCCATGCGCCAGCGCTCGAGGCCGTCGCCCGTCGCGGTGTCGACGCCCTCGAACTCGATGACGAGCGGCACGCGGATCTCGACATCGTGCCGCTTGAGGTGCGCGCGGAGCGGCTTCACGCCGCGCGCTTTCATCTCGGTGATCGGCGAGCGGCTCGTGATCGACGCTTCACGGAAGGACGGGTAGCGCTTCAGCTCGATCGCGCCCGGGGGCGTCGGCGCGGGGCAGCCGACGAGCCAGTCGAGCGAGGTTTCGCATTCGACGCCGAACCATCCGGCGCCGGCGGGGTAGACATATTCATCGCCGCGCTGTTCGACGGCGGCGGTGAGGTCGCCGCCCACGCGCAGCGTCGTCCAGGTCGAGTCGGCGGCGGCCGCCTTGACCGCGGCGCGTGAGGTCGCGCTCGAAGTCGTCGCGACGCGCCGTTCGCCGTCGAGCTGGACATGCAGGCTCCCGCACGCCGCGGCGTTCATCGAGAGCGCCGCGATCGTCGCGGTGAGAAAGCGCGGGCCAGGTCGGACCGCGCGGCGCGATCGAGTCGGGTTCGTGGTCCGGGTCGCCGTCGATGGCGTTCGGCGCATGCGAAGTCCTCGGTGTCAACCCCCCCTTGCTCAGGCGCCACGCCGGAGGGACTGGCCACCGGCGTCGTGCTCCCAGCGCCATCGGTCGATTCCGCGGTTCGCTCGACGAACTCCCGGAAAGCGGCGTCGAATCGACGAATTCGAGTTCCGGACGCGCGGATCACATCGGACGGTCCGATCATTCCCGCTTTGACGGTCGCCCCGGGGGTTCGTACGCTCGACCGCCCGCGGCGGGCCGAACCGGCGCCGCGGTCGTCGGTACGAGTTCATCCGCGCGTGGGCGTAAGTGAATGAGTGAAGGGGTCGGTCGCGACGCGCGTTCGTTTCACACTCATCAGCCGAGGAGCCGGGTACATGTCGCGCCTGCGCCGTCGATCGTGGTTCGTGGTTTCGCTCGTTCTCATCGCGTCCGGGGTGAAACCCGCGCACGGTCAGGATGACGCCGCCGTCGAGCAGACGGACGGCTCCGAGATCACGCTCAAACAGATCATGGCCGACCCGGACTGGATCGGCAACGAGCCGTCGCGACCCTACTGGGCCGACGACGGCGACACGATCCTCTACTGGTGGGAAGCCCCCGGCGCCGAGTTCGAAGACCTCTACGAGATCGACCTCGAAGGCCGCCTCGTGCGCATGTACGGCCCCGAAGAGCGCCACCTCGCGCCGCACGCGGGCGGCGAGTTCTCCACCGACCGCTCGCGCAAGATCTGGTCCGACCACGGCGACCTCTTCCTCAAAGACCGGTCGACCGGCGAGATCCGCCAGCTCACGCGCACGCGCGAAGGCGAGTATTCGCCGCGCTTCTTCGCGGGATCGAACGAACGGATCATGTTCGAGCGCGGCGGAGCGTGGATCGCGCGCGATCTCACGACGCTCGACGAGTGGCAACTCGTCGATGTCCGCGCCGAGGACGATCCCGACGCCGACAACGCGGACACCGGTGACGAGTCGTACGACTACCTGAAGAAACAGCAGGAGCGGCTCTTCGAGTTCATCCGCGAGAATGAGGCGCGGCGCGACGCGTCCGAAGCGCGGTTGAAGCGCGAGCGCGACGCCGACCCGACGCGCGGCCCGGAGCCGTTCTACCTCGGGACGAAGCGCGACATCCGCCAGGTGTCGATCTCGCCGAACGGACGCTGGGCCCTCGTGCGCCTGCAGGACAAGGGCGGGTCGTGGGGGCGGAACGACACGATGCCTCAGTATGTGACCGAGGATGGCTATGTTGAGTCGCGCTCGGTGCGCAGCAAGGTCGGAACCGGATCATCCGCGGCCGAGGCGCTCGTGCTGCTCGACCTCGACGCGCACGAGTGGCATGAACTCGACCTCGCCGTCCTCCCCGGAATTGCGGACGACCCGCTCGCCGAGCTGCGCGAAAAGGCGAAGGCGGAGTTTGAGCGCCGGCTCGAGCACGACGCCACGGACGAGACCGGCGCCGATGACGATTCGACCGAGGTCGACGCCGACATCGAAGTCGAAGCCGAGACCGAGACCGAAGCCGAAGCCGAAATCGAGAAGCCGGACGCCGACGCGCAACCGGAAGAAGAGCGCGACGATGACGACGCGACCGACGAGGACGCCGGCGACGACGACGACGCGCAGGAAGACACGGCGTCGACGCCGCGCGCCGTCTCGATCAACCGCATCGAATGGAGCGACGACGGCTCACAGGTCGCCGTGCAGATGCATTCGCACGACAACAAGGATCGCTGGCTCGCGTCGGTCGACTTCGACGAGGCGGCGCTCCGGCCGGTCCATCATCTCCACGATCCCGCGTGGATCGGTTGGCGCTACAACGAATTCGGCTGGAGGCGCGACCACGAGACCCTCTGGTACCTGTCCGAGGAAGACGGCTACTCGCATCTCTACCTCATCGACGCGACGCGCGACGACGCCGAGCCGCGCCGTCTCACCGAGGGGGAGTTCGTCGTGTCGAATGTCACGCTCGACCGCGACGGCGATGACCTCTACTACATCTCGAACGAGACGCACCCGGGTATCGAAGAGGTGTACCGCGTCCACGCGGACTCCGGCGCCGTCGAGCAGCTCACGACGCTCGGCGGACAGTTGAGCTATCGACTCTCGCCCGACGAATCGCGCCTGCTCCTCTCACATTCCGAAATCCTGCGTCCGACCGAACTCTTCGTGCAGCCGAACGCGCCCGGGTCGGACGCGACGCGCCTCACGCATACCGTGCGCGACGAGTGGGCGAGTCTTCCGTGGGTCGAGCCCGAGATCGTCGCGATCCCGTCGTCACATCAGGACGATCCGATCTACTCGCGCGTCTACACGCCCGACGAGTCGAACAAGCTCGGCGTGCGCGACGGCCGCCGGCCGGCGGTCGTGTTCATCCATGGCGCCGGCTACCTGCAGAACGCGCACTACGGATGGTCGAGCTACTTCCGCGAGTTCATGTTCCACACACTGCTTACGCGCCACGGCTATGCCGTGCTCGACATGGATTACCGCGCGAGCGCCGGGTACGGTCGCGACTGGCGTACCGCGATCTACCGGCGAATGGGGACGCCGGAACTCGAAGACCTCCGCGACGGCGTCGAGTGGATCGTCGCGAACAGGGGTGTCGATCGCGAACGCGTCGGCGTGTACGGCGGCTCGTACGGCGGCTTCCTCACGCTCATGGCGCTCTTCACCGAGCCCGACCTCTTCGCCTGCGGCGCCGCGCTCCGCTCGGTCACCGACTGGGCGCACTACAACCACGGCTACACCGCGAACATCCTCAACACGCCCGAGGTCGATCCGTGGGCGTACGAGCGGTCGTCACCCATCGAGTTCGCCGAAGGCCTTGAGAAGCCGCTGCTCATGTGCCACGGCATGCAGGATGACAATGTCTTCGCGCAGGACACGGTGCGCCTCGCCCAGCGGCTCATCGAACTCGAGAAGGAGAACTGGGAGATGGCGCTCTACCCCATCGAGCCGCACGCGTTCCGCACGCCGGCCGGATGGCTCGACGAATATCGCCGCATCTTCAAGTTGTTCGAGACGCACTTGAAATAGTCGGTCGCCTCGCTCACTGCGACAGAATGACCACCGTGTACGGCCCGATCGACAGGTTCGCGTTGTAGTTGAGCCCGTCCTTCGGTCCCCAGTTCGCCCAGGTGTCCCACGCCGGGTGGTTGCCGAAGTCGGACGAGTACCCGTTCCAGTCGCTGTTGAAGCGCACCTTCCACAGCCCGCCGCGCGGCATGCCGAGGTTGTAACTCGAGTACGAGGTGTTCGCCATGTTCACGACGACGACGACATCGTCGCCCGCGCCGCCGTTCTGCCAGCGGTGGTACCCGATGACCTTGTTCGTGTTGTTCACATGGAAGACATTGACATGGTTCCCCCGCAGGCCGCGCGTGTGGTTGTACCAGTTCCGCCGCAGGCGGATGAGGTCGCGGTACATCATGTGAATGCCGGAGTAGGTCGTGAGCTTGCTCCAGTCGACGGGATCGGTGTCGGCGAAGTAGCCGTCCTCGAGAATCTCCTGGCCCTGGAAGATCATGGGGATGCCCGGCGCCGTCATGACGATTCCCGCGCCCATCGTCGAACGCTTCTTCGACCACCAGCTTCCCGCGTTGCCCGGCCAGATCTCCTCCGGCACGCGCGCCTTGCCGTTCGCGACCTCGTCGTGCGATTCGGTGTAGATGACGCGTTCGAACGCGTCGCCGTTGTAGTAGTGCGTAATCGCGTCGCGCACCGACCACATGTTCCGGTTCGAGTCGCTCCCCGTGATGATCGCGTCGCGGACGGGATGGACGAAGTTCGCGTCCCACTGGCTGTCGAAGCCCGCGCCGCCGGCGCCGGTCGTCTTCGTGAGGTACGAATCGTTCTGCAGATCCTCCGCGATCGAGATCTTCCACCCCTGGCTCGCGTCGATTTCGTTGTTGATCCATTGCATGAGCGACCAGCCGTCGGGAATGCTCCCGCCGCCCCCGTTGTTCACCGTGCGGATGTTCACGGTCGAGTCCCAGCGGAGCCCGTCGATGCGGAAATCTTCGAGCCAGCGCATCGCGTTGTCGCGAATGTAGGTGCGCACTTCGCCGCGGCCGTAGTCCGGCCGCGTGTCGCCCCAGGGCGTGCTCGAGCGGTAGTCGTTGTAGAAGTAGATGCCGCCCTTGCCGTTCTGGCTCCACCCGTCGAAGACCCAGAGATCGAGATCGCTCGGCCCCCAGTGGTTGTAGACGACATCCTGAATGACCGCGATGCCGCGCGCGTGCGCTTCCTTGATAAAGGTCTTGTACGCGTCTGCGCCGCCGTACGCGGTTTCGATCGCGAACGGATGCGCCGGGTTGTACCCCCACGAGAAGTCGCCCGCGAATTCGCAGACTGGCATGATCTTCACCGCGTTCACGCCGAGGTCCGCGAGGTAGTCGAGCTTCGCGACGCAGTCCGTGAAGTCGCCGGGCGATCCGCCGGGCGCGTCGTTCAGCGTGCCGACATGCATCTCGTAGATGACCATCTCGTTCCAGGGCGGCGTCGAGAAGCCGGACGAGCCCCAGTTGAACGCGTCATCGTCGTACACCACGCCGTTGCCGACCGAGTTCGTGACCGCCTTCGCCCAGGGGTCGATCTGCCACTCGGACCAGCTGTTGTTCGTGACGACATACTTGTACTCGTCGCCGACCGCGGCGCCGGAGACATCGACCGACCAGTTGCCGTTGCCCTCGGAGACGAGCGGGTTCGCCGTGGCGGACCAGCTGTTGAACTCGCCGGCGACGGTGACCGAAGTCGCGTTCGGCGCCCAGACGCGGAAGCCGACGCCGCCGGAGTAGGGGAGCGCGCCCATGCCGGACTGCGTCGACTGCGCGACGAGCGTCGCGCCGCCGAGCGCGAAGGCGAGCGCCGTCGCGGCGATCGTGCGGAGGCGTGTGGGTGTGGTGCAGTGGAGTGTCGAGAGGGTCGGGGTCGGGGTCGGGGTCGGGAGAGCGTGTCGCGCCACGAAACGCATGTCGAGGTCCTTCCGCGAGAGCTGGGCGGTCGGTCGCTCGTTCGTCCGTTCGCGTCGCCGCTCCGCGCGGGAGTGAGAAGAAGAAGTCCGCGCGAGACGGAGGCGGCGGGGGCGAGGGTGGGAACGGACGCCGGCCGCGGTTCGAGATGTCCATCCGCGCCGGGTCGACCGCTGACCCCGAACCCAACCCGGTCGACTGCGCGCCGGTCCCGCGTGGGAAACGGCATGTTTCCCTCGTGGTAAACCGGTTTACCTCGGCGGCCGAGAAAAATCGTGAACCGTCGAGTCCACGACTCGCATCACCCGGCCGCCGGGTGATTCGTACCGCTTCGAATAGAGCACACCGCTCGCCGCTGTCAAACGAAAATCGACACAAAGTCGCGCCGCGTGGCGCCCCGCCGGCGCCATGACGGCGCGCAACTCACGACAGGCGCAACAACTCCGGCCGCGGGTGCGGATGGCTCCATCGCGCCCAGAATGTGACGAAGCCCGGGTCCTTTGGCGAGCTGTAGGTCAGGCGGATCCGATCCGGCCCCGCAATGAGGTCGACCTGGAGCGCGCCGCTCTGACGCGTAATGAGCGTGAGCGCGTGCGGCGCCGACCAGACGCGACCGCGCGGGTCGGCGAGACCGCCGGGCCCGGCGATCGGCGTCTTCTGCGGGAAAAAGTCGAAGCCCTTCGCCCGCGCGACGCGCGCGATCGCAAGCGTCGCGCCGACGAGGCCGACGAGGTACGGCGCCCCGATCCACCAGTTGAGCGAACAGCTCGCGACGACGAAGGTCACGAACACGAGGCTCACGAGATCACTCCAGAGCTTGCGCCGGTCGCCGAGCGACCCGATCGGCTCGGGCTCGAGCAGCCCCTCGATGCGCGGAATCCCGCGGACGCCCACCTCGTACTTCTCCTCGATGACAAAGCGCGGCGCCGGCAGGCCGCGCGATTCGAACGCCTCGCGCCACGCGTCGAGTTCAATCCGCGCGCGGCGGAACCAGCGTGGCCGGCGGTGCGCGAGACGCAGCCGCAGAACGGCTTCGGTCGCCTGCGTCACGGTGTCGTGGTGGACTGGGGACGAGGCGTCCATCCCGCGCCGGGCCGCTTCGATCTCTCCAAGCCGCGCGCGGCTCTTCACCTCGAGCCGCCGTCGATACGCGGCGACGCCGAGAAAAAGCGCCGCGGGAATGCCGAGAAAAATGAGGAAGGTGATCGCCGTCGCGATTCGCTCATCCGTCGTTCGCCAGGACGACGACGCGAAGATGTAGCCGTGCACGAAAAAGAGTCCGATCGCGAAGATGACCCCCATGGCGAAGAAGTCGAACGCCCGCTCGTCGCCGGGGATGCGCAGGTATACCGGCCGCACATAGGTCGTGAGCGGCGGACGGAGGGATTCGCCGGACTCTCCGGACTCTCGCATGGGTGACGATATTCGCCGGCGCGACGCGGCGTCGTCGAAGTCGCGCGGACTCATGGCCAGTTCGGCAGCGGCGGCTCCCCGCGCGCCGCGTTTCCTGCGTTCGTGATCGTGACAAACGCGGCCCAGTCATCGACGCGCTCGATCGTCCCGTCGCTGTAGAGGACGACGCGTCGCTGGGGCGCGTGCGGGTTCGGGCGGCTGAACCCGACGACGAGCGGCCCGGCCTGAACCGTCGCCGCGTCCGGATGGAGCGGCGGTCGCAGCATGAAGTCGCCGAGCGCTTCCCACCCGGGCGTGACGAGCGGCTTCGCGCGGTCGGTCGATTCGATCATCAGATCGGGAAAGTTCACGGGAATGTCGCCGCTCGCCCAGTGACTCAACGGGACGCCGTGACATTCGATCGCATTCGCCGAGCGCCCGTCGGGCTCGACGAGAAAGACGCTCGCGGGCACATACTTCTCAGCGACGAGAACCCCCATGCACGGCGCCCCGCGACCTCTCGAGCCCTCGGCGAAGAAACCATCCGCCTCATGCATGGCTTCGAGATGGCGCCGCGCCGTCTCCGTCCATCGCGCCGAGCGGAACGCGAGCGAGCCGAGCACGACAAGCGTCGCGACCGACATCGACGCGATCGAGAGCCACGCGACCCGACGCCGCCGACTCGCACGGCGCCGCGCCGCTTCGTCGTCGAACTCGACGCCGCCCGGTGATCGCGTTCCCGTTTCGGAAAGTTCACCCGTCATCGCGAAGATCCTCAGTCAGTCGCCCGTTCGCGGTTCGACCCTACGCGGTTGCGAGTTTTCTATCGACGGTTCCGCCGGTCCGCGGTCACTTCCCGCCCCGATCCGCCGTCAATTCCGCCATTGACAGCGATTCCACGCCGATTACGCTTCGGACGGTCCGAGACCTTCCGCGTCTCCGAGGCGAACCGATCTGGCGCGACCGGATGAACAGAACGATGGGCCGATGAACGGGACGACCCCGCGTGTCGCCGCCGCGCCGCCGACCCCGCCATATTCACCCGCCGACCCGATCGTGTACACGCGACTTCCGTCGAGCTTCCTCGGCGTGACGCCGTACACGCCGATCCTCGCTTCACTCGTCATCCTCATCGCCGCCGTCGGGACGCATCAAGTCCTGTCATGGCTCAACGTGACCGCGGCCTTTGTTCCCGGGTTGTTCTACATCGCGCTGTTCGCGTTCATCGCCTTGCTCACCGCGCTCGTTCAGACCGGGCGGATGTTTTCGCTGCGGCGCGAGGTCGAGACGATTCGCCGCGAGCGAGGCGCCGACGAACGCGCGGGCGCTGCGCGCGACGCGGCGCACTTCGAGGCGATCGTGTCCACAGGCGTCTGGGGTCCGTTCCGCGTTCGATCGAGATCAGCCGTCATGGCGGAGCCGTACTACGAAACGCTGCGGACCCGAGGCGTCGCCGCCCCGGCGGTGACGATTGCGCCGGATCACGCCGAGGCGGAACTCGCCGCGATCGCCCGACCGCGCGATCTGCTCGAGCCGGAGCGGATCGTCGCGAGCCCGACGCTCCCGCCCTGGATCTGGTATGTCCTCGCGGTCATGTATGTGATGATCGCCGCGATCGAACTCACGCAGGGCGACTGGTTCAACTTCGCCATTCAGCTCCTGCTCGCGTTCATGTTCCTGTCCTGGACGCGCCTCTACCGCGAGCGTCTGCGCGGATGGAGGGGCGATGAATCGTGGCCGCTCGCGGCGCCGGGTGTCGTCACCGACCACCAGGGGCGGCGCTGGACGGTGCACGACTCGGTCATGCTCGTTCGCCGCAGGCGAGGCCGGGCTGGCGTGGTCGTCGATCTTCTCGGGCCGCGCGGCGTCCTGCGCCTCTCCTTCGCGGGAATCGACGAACCCGATTTCATTGAACTCTGGCGGCGCTGGAATCATCCCGCGCCAAGGCCGGAGCTTCTTCCGGCGGATTGACCGACCATCGCGTGCACGAATTCGTGAAGGGTGAGCACGGCGTTCGTCTTAGCCCGCGGGGCCCGCGCCGCGACGCGCGTCCGCGGTCATCGCCGCGCGTTCGCGTCGCCGCCGTCGTCGCTTCACGAGCGGCTCGATCCACAGCCACAACCCACTGAAGACGAGAAAGAGCAGTCCCGCGCTCACGAGCGGCATGACGCCGAGATGCATCCATTCGCCCGCGATCGATCCGTCGTGAATCTGCTCGATGAGGTCGGAAGTCCGAAAGTCGACGCTCAACACGGCGCCGGTGACCGCGCACACCTGCATCTCGGCGTAGTTGTGGTTCGAGCGCACCTTGTGCACACGCTTGTCCGGCCGGAAGTCGACGCGGTCGATGTCCTCGAGCGACGCGAAGTCCGGATGGTTCTGCGCGAAGACGATCTCGAAGAGTTCGTTGTTGCCGATGAAGTCCCCGACGCCGCCCGCGGCGCCGCTCAGGGTCGGCGGCTGAATCCACGCGACCTGCTTCTTGATGAGCAGCAGAAACCCGGTCGTCGCGGTCACGAGCAGGAACAGCGCGAGCGCGATCCCGGTCCACTTGTGCGTCGTCCAGAAAAACTTGTAGATCTTCATGCGGCGGGTTCCGGTCGGAGCGAAGCGATCCATGCGGCGGGCGCCACTTTGACGATTCACGGCGCAGCAGGGGAGAATATCGCCTAAAGTTTCGAGTGGTAGCAGGTTCGGCCTTGCGGCGTGGTGATTCGCTCACCGTCTCTTGATCGCAGGGGGGTCCAGTCCGGGCCGGTCACGAACGCCGGCGGCGCCGCGATCTCAGAACGACGAATCACGAGGGGCCAGGTCGGCGGGAGTGTGTCGATCGACTGTGGAGTGACCCCCACTTGGCTGTCCATTCGCCGGTCTCGATCCGTCAGCGGGCGGCCATCCGCTTCGCGCTGACCTATGTCCTCTTCGGCGTGTTGTGGATCCTGCTCTCCGACCGCGCGCTCGCGCTCGTGGTCGAAGACGCCGCCACGATCACCCGGGCGCAGACCGCGAAGGGGTGGTTCTTCGTCTTCCTGTCCGGCGCGCTCATCTACGGGCTGAGCGTGCGCTATGTGCGCGAAGTGAGCCTCGCCGAGGAAGCGGCGAAGCGCTCGCGCCTCGATTACCGCAACCTCGTCGAGACCTCGAACGAGGGTATCTGGGTTACCGACAGTCACGACCGCACGGTGTACGCGAACGAGCGCTGGGCGCAGATGCTCGGCGCTCCGACCGCGACGGCGCTCATCGGGAGCCGACTCGAAGACTTCATTCCTTCCGAAAGTCGGAAGACCATCGACGAGCAGTTCGACAAGCGAAGCTGCGGCGAGTCGGGCGCCTACGAGATCCGCTTCACCCGCGCCGACGGGAGCGACCTCTGGACGCTCGTCTCCGGGAGTCCAATCCATTCCCGCCACGGTGACTTCGACGGGTGCCTCCGCATGCTCACCGACATCACCGACCGGCGGCGGACGGAAGAGGCGCTCCGCGCGTCGTTCGCGTCGCAGAAGGCCGCGTTCAATGAGCTCGACCATCGGGTGCGGAACAATCTCGCGTCCATCCTCAGCCTCATCGATCTCGCGCAGCCGCAGGCGACCGGCGTCGAAGACTTCGCCGAGGCCCTGCGCGGCCGCATCCTCGCGCTCGTGACGGCGCACACCGTGCTCTCCGAAGCGCAATGGTCACCAATGGCGCTCCGCACGCTCTGCGAACGCATCCTGCCGCCGGAGCGCGGCTCGCTCTTCACGCTTCATGGCCCGGCGATCGAGGTCGCGCCCGATCAGATCGCGCCGCTCACCGTCATCTTGAGCGAACTCGCGACGAACAGCGTCGAGCACGGCGCCGCGCGCGACGACAAGGGCCGCATCGAGATCGAATGGTCGATCGCGAGTCAGAACATGCACGAGACCGAGATCGAACTCGAATGGCGCGAGTTCACGCTCGACGCCGTCGAAGGCGACCCGACGAAGGGCGTTGGTCTCGCGCTCGTCGAGGGCATCGTGCGCTACGACCTCGGCGGCGCCGTGACGACGCGCTTCGAACCGACCGGCGTGCGGCACGACATCCGCCTCCGCCTCCGGCACGCCACCGCGGCGCCGGGTGAACTCGTGTCGAGTTGAGCGGGGCGTACGAGTATTTTCGGCGCGAATGATTCTCGAACTCCGAGCGCGAACGCGAAACCGCAAGCGTGAGATTGAGAACTGGCGCCGACCTCACGCTTGCGGTTTCGCGGTCCATATTCACCCGCATGCGAACATACCCCTCTTTCGTTCACCCCCCTGAAAACCTCTCCCCGCCCCTTGCGTACCCGACCAGTCCGGTCATTCTTACAGAATGGTCATCGGCCACCACCTCATCTTCACCGCGTACGGATGCTGGCTGCCCAACGATCCGCGGGGGAGTACTTCCGCGTCGATCAGGAACGCGGTCATCGCGGACCTCGGCGAAATCCATTATGGCCGAAAGCGCGTTCAACCCACGGGCGCTCGACTGCGAGAGTTCTATGCGGACGCGGAACATGTGCTCAGACATGAGCGCCGTACATTCGGCGCCGACGACCGCGAACGCATCGCAGTGGTCTTCGGCGCAGTCATCCGTCGTGAGCGCTACACCTGCTACGCATGCGCCATCATGCCTGATCATGTACACCTGCTCATCCGGAAGCATCGAGACCATGCGGAGACGATGATCGAGAAGCTCCAGCAGGAGAGTCGGTCGCGCCTGCTCGACGACGCGCGGTTCCCGCGCCACCACCCCGTCTGGGGCGGACCCGGATGGAAGGTCTACCTTGACACGCCGGACGACATCCGCCGCACGATTCGCTACATCGAGGCGAACCCGCTTCCCTATCGCATGCCGGCGCCGAAGTATCCCTTTGTCGACCCTTTCGACGGATGGAGTCTTCGCGACGCGGCGCGGAAGTTCGAGCGGCCGCGCCGGGCGCCGCGGTAGAATCGCAGGACCGGGAACGCACGAAGGAGCGGTGGTTTGATTCGGCGCGGGTGGATCGGCTTCATTGTGACCGTGAGCGCGCTCATCGCGTTCCTGCTGCTCGCGCCCGGCGCGTTCGCGCAGGACACGCCGACCGCGAACGAACTCAATGAGGACGACGCCGCGCCGCCGGAAGCGATCGTCGACCCCGAACTCACCGCGGCCGCCGAAGACGCGGAGGACGCCGTCATCGTCGAGACCGCGGCGCAGGACGCCGCGATCACCGCCCGCCTCGAATCGATCTTCGCGAACATCGAAGCCCTCGACGGCGTGAGCGTGACCTCGCGCTCCGGCGTCGTGCGCCTCGAAGGCGAAGTCGCCTCCACCGCGGCGCGCGAGCAGGCGGAAGACATCGCCGGGGAACTCGACGGCGTGATTTATGTCGACAGCCAGCTCGTCGAAACCGGCGCCGTCGGCGAACGACTCGAGCCCGCGATCGAACGCCTCGACGAATGGCGGCAGCGCCTCATCGCGAATCTGCCGATGCTCGCGATCGCGCTCATTCTCATCGCGCTCTTCTGGCTCTTCAGCCGCCTCCTCCTCCGCTGGGACGGGCCGTTCCGTTTCCTGAGTTCGAAGCGCCTCGTGCGCGGCATCATCCAGCAGGTCGTCGCGACCTTCGTATTGCTCATCGGCGTTCTGCTCGCGCTCCAGCTGCTCGATCTCACCGCGGTCGTCGGCGCCGTCTTCGGCGCCGCCGGCATCGTCGGCATCGCCATCGGCTTCGCCTTCCGCGACATCGTCGAGAACTATCTCGCGAGCGTGCTGCTCAGCTCGCGTCGCCCGTTCGAAGTGGGGGATTTCGTCCGCGTCGACACGCACGAAGGCAAGGTCATGCGCCTCACGACGCGCGACACCGTGCTCATGACGGTGGAAGGCAATCACCTCCGCCTGCCGAACGCGCTCGTGTACAAGGGCGTCATCACGAACTTCACGCGGAATCCGCTCCGCCTCTTCAGCTTCGTCGTCGGCGTGGGAACGAGCATCGACCTCACGCTCGCTGCGACGGTCGGCGTCGACACGCTCCGCCAGACGCCGGGCGTGCTCGCCGACCCGGGCCCGTTCGTCCGCATCGACGCGCTGGCCGATTCGACCGTGAACATCAAGCTCTTCGCCTGGGTCGACCAGCGCGAAGCGGACTGGACGAAGGTGAAGAGCGAAGCGATGCGCCTCGTGAAGGAGGCGTTCGACGCGCACGGCGTCGCGATGCCGGCGCCCGAATACCGCATCGACCTCCTCGGCCGCGACCTCTCCAAACCAGCCGCCGACCGCGACGAGGGGATGACTCCATCGCCCGAGCGCACCATCGCGCCGGTGACCCCTCCGCCTCCACCGCCCGCGACGCCGTCCGAGGAAGTCGTCGGCGATGTCGAGCCCGACGATGTGCTCGAGCGCCAGATCGAACTCGATCAGGCCTCGTCCGATGAAGAGAACCTCCTCGAAGAAGAGGAGAACGGCGAGCGGCGTGATGGCTCGAAGCGCTGAAGAGTTTCCACGGCGCGTGGTGAGCCGTGAAACGCCCTTCAATCGCGCCGAAGCTCCCCGTTCACCGCGGCGCGCCCGCGTATCCCCTTGAAATCCGATCGAATGTCGGGCGAACGCGTTATTTC
Source organism: Phycisphaerales bacterium (assembly GCA_043101845.1). Classification (GTDB taxonomy): domain Bacteria; phylum Planctomycetota; class Phycisphaerae; order Phycisphaerales; family UBA5793; genus JBICHN01. The sequence goes on from JBICHN010000011.1 coordinate 23,090, forward strand.
GGGTTGCGGCGCCGCGCGTTCGCCGTATGCTGACCGTTGGCGGTCGATTCCGGCTGCCGTGTCTCGTCGATTTCGCGCATGCCGCCCGAAGATGTTGAGCGTCCGTCCGTTTCGGTTGCGCCGGGTCATGCGATGGTCTTGAGAGTCGTGTTCAAGCGAAGGAGAGAACGAGATGAGACGCAGTCGTGGTATCGTTTTCGGAGCATGCGGCGCGCTGCTGATCGGCGGCGCCGCGTTCGCGGATGAAACAGTGGGTCCCTGGACGCTTCGCGCGCCCGACTCGGCGTCGCAGATCGCGGGCGGCGGCTCGATCTGGGCGTACATCAATGTCCTCGACGCGCCGGTGTCGATCTTTGACGCGTTCACCGGCGAGCCCATGCTCAACGACGGCTACGCGAACGGTGATCTCGGCACGATCGTCGAGGTCGGCTGGAGCGGTGGCGTGACGAACGGCCCCGGACCGGACCTCGTCATGCTCGACGCCGTCTTCGATCAGGGTGAGTACGCGATCTCCTGCGACTTCGACGGCTTCGTCGCCGAGAGCATCCCGACGATGGTCTTCTCCGGCGAGTCCCGCGCGTACTACTACCAGACCGCCGGACACGGGCCCTTCCCCGCCGATATCTACGGCGGCGAGATCGACCTTTCCGACCTCGGCGTGCCGGACGGCGACACGATCTTCGCGGCGCGTTTCCGTACGACGAACACGGCCGGTGACCCCGTCGCCCTCGCCGCCATCGCCGGCGGATTCTCGATCGAAGTGAGCGGAACCTGTCCGGGAGCGCTCACCGTCACCGCGACCGGCGCCACCGCCGGCGGAACCGTCGCGCTCGTTTACGCGCGCAACACCGGGTCGTTCACGATCCCTGGCGGGTTCACCTGCGGCGGCACGCAACTCGGGGTCGACGCGACCGTGCAGCTCGTTCAAACCCGCACCGCCGACGGCAGCGGGACCGCGGTCTTCAGCGGCAACGCGCCGGCCGCCGCGTGCGGCGGTGTGATCCAGGCGATCGACGCCGCGACCTGTGACACGAGTAATGTGGAAGGAATCTGACCGACCGCGCCGGTCGGTTTGAATCTGTTCGGCCGATTCCTGATCAGTTCGAGAGCGGCGACCGGAGCCCATTCTCCGGTCGCCGCGATCGCGCGCCGGCGTAGCAAACTCCGCTGAAATCACGAATATCGATCGATCGCCGCCCGAACGCTTCATTCCGGGTTGCGACGAAGCGCGATCGCCCTATGCTGGCCGATGGCGGCCGATTCCGATCGCCGGGTCTCGTCGAAATCGCGCATGCCGCCCGAGGAGTTTCAGCGTCCGTCCGTTTCGGTTGCGCCGGGTCATGCGATTGACTTGAGAGTCGTGTTCAAGCGAAGGAGAGACGAGATGAGACGCAGTCGTGGTGTGGTTCTCGGAGTGTGCGGCGCGATCTTCACGGTCGGAGTGGCGGGCGCGGATGAATCGATCGGTCCCTGGGAGCTTCGCGCGCCGGACCAGGCGAAGCTGATCGCCGGGGGCGGGCCCGACTGGGCGTATCTCAATGTGATCGACCAGTCGGTCTCGCTCGTTGACGCGTTTACCGGCGAGCCGATGCTCGACGACGGCTTCGGAAACGCGGACGCGGAAACGATCGTTCAGGTCGGATTCGACGAAGTCGTGACGAACGGACCCGGGCCCGACCTCGTCATCCTCGAGGCGCAATACGACAAGGGGGTGTACGCGATCTCCTGCAACTACGACGACTTCATCGCCGAGGCGACGCCGACGATGATCTTCACCGGCGAGAAACGCGGGTACTACTACCAGATCCTCGGACACGGACCCTTCTCCGCCGACATCTACGGCGGCGAGATCGATCTTTCGGATCTCGGCGTGCCCGACGGCGACACGATCCGCGCCGCGCGGTTCCGCACGACGAACGACGCCTGCGACCCGATCGCGCTTGCCGCGATCGCCCGCAACTTTGAAATCGAGGTGACCGGAACCTGTCCGGGCGCGCTCACGATCACGGCGAACAACGCCACACCGAACGCGACCGTCGCGCTCTTCTATGCGCGAAACACCGGCTCGTTCACCATTCCCCCCGGATACACCTGCAGTGGGACGCAACTCGACCTCGATTCGACCGTGCGAATCGTCCAGACGGCCCCGGCGGACGCGAGCGGGACCGCGGTATTCAGCGGAAATGTATCGGCCTCCGTGTGCGGCGGGGTCGTGCAGGCGATGGATGGGACGAACTGCGAGATTAGTAATGTGGAGGGCGTCTGACCGATCTCGGCGGCGTGATCGAGTTTGGCTGATTCCCGATCGATTCGCTCGCGCGCCGGTCCGGTAGAATGCGCCCATGCCGGCGCCGCAACTCATCATCTGCGCGCGGGACGATTCACCCGCCCATCGCGCGCTCGACGCCGCGGCCGATCTCACCGGGCGCCTCGTGACCGATGACTGGGCCGCGGCCTGCGACGCGATCTCGCCTTCGCTCACGCAGCTCTTCATCGCCGACGCGGACCCGTGGAACGACGCGTGGCTCCGGCGTCTCGCCGAATTGCGACCGATCGAGAACCGGCTCGTCGTCGTGCTGCTCAGCCCGAGCCGCGAGGCCGAGCACGCGATCGGCGCGATCGGCGCCGGCTGCTGGGAATACCTCATCAAGCCGGTCGAGCCCGCGCGACTCGCCGCGGCCCTCGACGACGCGGCGCGGATCGTGCGCGGCTCGAGAGCCGGCGACGAGCGCGATCGACTGCTCGACGACGACGACCTCAATCGCCCGCGCGGCTCGCGCCTCATCGGCCAGAGCCCCGCGATGCTCCGCGTCTACAAGCAGATCGGCCAGGCGGCGCCGAGCGACTTCGAAGTCCTCGTGACCGGCGAATCGGGCACGGGCAAGGAACTCGTCTGCCGCGCCATTCACGACAACAGCCCGCGCCGCGACGGGCCGTTCATCGCGATCAACTGCGCCGCGATACCCGATCAACTCCTCGAGTCCGAACTCTTCGGTCACGAGAAGGGCGCCTTCACCGGCGCCGACCGCCGGCGCCTCGGCAAGTTTGAACTCGCCGCGGGCGGCACGGTGCTCCTCGACGAGATCGGCGACATGAGCCCGATCCTCCAGGCGAAGCTCCTGCGGCTCATTCAGGACCGCACCTTCTACCGCGTCGGCGGGAACGAACTGCTCCGCGCCGATGTCCGCCTGCTCGCGGCGACGCATCAGCCGCTCGAGCGCCTCATCGCGGAGAAGAAGTTCCGCGCCGATCTCTACTACCGCCTCAAGGTCATGCACATCGCGCTCGCGCCGCTCCGATCCCGCGAGGAAGATGTCATCATGCTCGCGCACCACTTCGTGGCGCAGAACAACGCGCGGCTCGGACGCAACATCACCGCGTTTCACCCGTGGTCGATCAAGCGACTCCTCGAGCACGACTGGCCGGGCAATGTGCGCGAACTCGAGAATGTCATCAAGCAGGCGATGGCCGTCGCGCACGGCGGCGTCCTGCTGCCCGAATTCCTGCCCGAGATGATGCCCCGCGCGCGGCTCGGCGTCGGTCTCGGCGGCGAAGCCGTCGAACCGCCGCGCGACGCGATGGCGCCGGCGCCCGCAACCACGGCCGCCGCGCCGAACGGCGCGGTCGACCGGCTCGTCGGATCGATCCTCGACGAACACGACGCGGACGCGCTCGACGCGTTCCGCGATCGCCTCGAAGGCGCGCTCCTCCGCGCCGCCCTCGACCGCCACGACGGCAACATCTCCGCCGCCGCCCGCCACCTCGGCGTCACCCGCGTCACGCTGCGCAAGAAACTCAAAGCCCTCAACAACGACGAATAGGCCGTCGGGTGGCTGTGGCTGAGGCTCGCCTCCGGTAGGTCAGGCTATTGCCTGCCGGTTGGGCGCACGGATTCACCCGCGTGTTCCGCCCAATCCGAACCGCGCTCAACCACGCACGCCCAACCGTTCGGCGACAGCCGAACCTACTGGACGCCATCCTCGTCTCACACACGCTCGTTCCATCCGCGGTGGGTTCCGCGGCGCTCCAACCACAGCCACCCCTTGGGAGGAGGGCTGAGATCTGAAATCTCAAATTTGAAATTTCAGATCTCAAATCTCAGATCTCCGGCTCCCTCCTCCGTGTGCCACGGCCTTCCAGGCCGTGCATCGAATGGAACGACGACGCGCGCGACGCCGCGGGCGCGCGTTATCCCGCGCGCCGTCCGCGCCGCCACACTGCACGACACGGCAGTGGCACACAAATGTTTCCACCGAGTCTTTCCGCGATGCTCAGGGTGGCTGTGGCTGAGGTTCGGGGAAGCCACAGGTCGGACGGCGCGCGAAGGAAGAAGAAGATTCGAAATCTCAGATTTGAGATTTGAGATCCATCAGGGAGGTCAGGCTATTGCCTGCCGGTTGGGCGCACGGATTCACCCGCGTGTTCCGCCCAACCCGAACCCCGCTCAACCACGCACGCCCAACCGTTCGGCGACAGCCGAACCTACTGGACGCCATCCTCGTCTCACACACGCTCGTTCCATCCGCGGTGGGTTCCGCGGCGCTCCAACCACAGCCACCCCTCGAGCTGAGGACTGAAATCTGAATTCTCAAGTCTCAAATCTCAAATCTCATCCTCTCGCCCACACCCGAATCGTCCCCCAAGCCGGACTGGAGCGCGACGACGCGAAGCGTCGGCCGCGGAGGTCCGGTTCGAACGAAGGACGGCCTCCCGCCTACCCCGCCGCGCCCACGACCGCGTCCCAGTCCACCGGCTTCGACGCGTCGAGCCGCGGGGGGGGGGCGATCACGCGCCGGATCCGAAGAAGTCCTAACGGGAGATCGATGGCTCCTGAATACCTATAATCCTACTAGGTCTTTATATGAATCTGCTTAACCACAGTGCGCCGGAGTAGCCCGATGCCACATCGACTCGCTGAATGGATTAGTCGCAACAGTTTGTGGGGCGCGTTTCTTGGCTTTATCGGGGGCTTGTTGGTGGGGGTTATCACTAGCGCAACAACGCTAATAATTTGGATGGGAGACCGCCGATACAAGAGTTTCGAAGCAATTATAACAAGTTTCGAATCGGACATCGCGTCCGCAGAAATGCGCGGCGACAGCGAGCAGGCGGGGACATTGCGGTTGCAAATGGAGGCAGTACATAAGCAATGGCGAGCTCAAGAATTATTGCGAAGTAATGTTGCGCCACTGCAAGTGCTAGCGAGTTACGATGCCCCATTTCAGTCCGAAGCAGCGCGATCCAATCTCATCCGCCTTCTAGGAGACGCATCTGCTCTCGTGGGTAGTGATACGGAACTTAGCCTCTATACAGCCTCCGCTTACCTTCGGTTGCGAAACTACGACCTTGCTCTCGCTGAGATACAGGTATTTCTTGCGGCTTATCCCGAGGACGCCATTGGACGTCTCGTTCAAGCGAATGTGCTTACGAAACTTGGGCGATATCGAGAAGCACTAAACACATGCGACCTGATTGATGACGCTCGATTCGAGGTATCGGTGAGTATTATAAAGGCAGGTGCCCATTCTGGAATGGGCGACCACGAGATGGCGCTGTCTATCCTGACTCCGATCGTCAATGAGGATGAAGATAACGCAAGAGCTTGGGTGAACATGTCTCACGCTCTGGCGGGTCTCGGCCGCTTTACGGAGTCGACGCTGTCGGCGGACCGAGCGATTAGTATCGCACCGCTCTCGTACGAAGCGCATCACAATCGAGCCGCGGCACTTCAACACCAGAAGCGGTATCGCGAGAGTCTCGCAGCCTCGGAGCGTGCCCTCGAGTTGGCACCTGATCATTCGGACGCACACTTGGTTGCAGCGTCGAGTCTGCTCAGTTTGGGTCGAGCGCAGGAATGCCAACGACACCTCGAAATGTATCGAACTCGTGAGGGGATTACATCGAGAGGAGTTCTTGTGGAATCTCTTGTGGCGGTTGAACGAGGCGACCTTGATACCGCGGATCGGCTCACGATGGAGGCTACGCAACGCTGGCCAGATGATGAATGGGCGTGGCAGGCGCGTGGCTATGTGCTGTCCCGCGTTCATCGACACGGAGAAGCTATCGAAGCGTACGAAATAGCCCTAAGTGTTAATCGTCGCCTTCCTATGGCTATTGAGAACCTAACTCGACAATACTGCGAAGTGGCACAATATAGTCGAGTGCTATCCAAAATCGAAGAATTGCGGCCGTATCTCCCTGAGTCCGCTCTGCTGCTGTACAATGAAGCGATTGCCAGGGCATGCTTGGGAAGCGCTGAGCGGGCGGCTCAGTGTCTCGAAGAAGCAATTAGGCGCGACCCCTCATTAAGAGTAGTTGCTAAATCAGACCCTGGGTTAGCTTGCTTGCGAGAATTCAGTGATAGGATGCCGAAGTTGGAGGTATTGGTGGGTAGGCCGGAGAATTAGTGCGGCCTACCCCGCCGCGCCCACCACCGCGTCCCAGTCCACCGGCTTCGACGCGTCGATCCGCGGGAGGTCGGTCGCGATCGCTTCGAGGTACTTCTGCGCTGCGCCGGTGTTGAAGATGACGACCTCGGCGTCGTCCGCGAGCGCGCCCTTCGCGGCGAGCGACGCGAGCGCGCCGACGCAGGCCGCCGCCTCGGGACAGATCGAGATCCCCGTGAGCCGGCTCGCCTCGCGCATGAGCGGCAGAATCTCCGCTTCGTCCGTCGCGAGCGCCGCGCCTTCGCTCTCGCGCACCGCGTCGAGAATCATGAAATCGCCCACCGCCGCGGGCACGCGGATCCCGCTGGCGATCGTCTTCGCATCCTCGAACCGCTCGGCGTGCCGGTCGCCCCGCTCGAACGCGCGCACGATCGGGCAGCAACCCGACGACTGGCACGCATAAAGGCGCGGCCGCTTCTCTTCTTCGAGCCAGCCGAGCGTCGCGAGTTCCGCGAACGCCTTCCACATGCCGATGAGTCCCGTGCCGCCGCCCGTCGGATAGAAGATCGCATCGGGCAGGCGCCAGCCGAGTTGCTCCGCGAGTTCGAGCCCCATCGTCTTCTTGCCCTCGATCCGGTAGGGCTCGCGAAGCGTGGACACATCGAACCAGCCGAGCCGCTCGCGCCCTTCGCGCACGAGGCGGCCGCACTCGTCGATGAGCGCGTTCACGCGGAACGCGCGGGCGCCGTAGAGCGACGCTTCGTACTGGTTTACTTCGGGCGTGTCGTCGGGCATGAAGACGAACGCCTCGAGCCCGGCCCGGGCCGCGTACGCGGCGAGCGCGCCGCCGGCGTTGCCCGCGGTCGGCACGGCGAGGCGCTTCGCCCCGAGTTCCTTCGCGCGGCTCACCGCCATCGTCATGCCGCGCGACTTGAACGACCCCGTCGGGAGCTGCGACTCATCCTTGATCCACACGCGCCCGACGCCGTACTTCTTTGCGAGCCGCGGCGCGCTGAGCATCGGGCTCATGCCCTCGCCGAGCGTCACGATGTGCTCGTCGCTCTCGACGGGAAGCAGTTCGCGGTACCGCCACAGCGTCGGATCACGCCGCGCAATGTCGGAGCGCGACACCGCGTCGCCGATCGCGTCATAGTCGTAGCGCACCCACAGCGGCCGCCCGGCGTGCGTGGTCTGCAACTCCGTATGCGGCAGCGTCACGCCCGGCTCGATCGCCGATTCGAGATGGGTCACGAACGACCCTCGGCCCATTCCACTCCGATCGTGCCGCGAACGGCTCAGTCTTCACGAAGTGTAATCCGCACTCCGGCGATCTTCACGAGCGAGACATGCTGGTCGCCGGACAACTCACCGAGCTTGTCCGCGATGAGCACCACGCCGTGGTTCTCGTCCGGGTGGTCGCGCCACCAGCGGAGCTTGTCCGCCAGCTCCTCCGAGGGCCCGAGCGAAAGCGCGGCGCCGTAGGTGAGCGGCGAGCCACGCAGGGCGTCACCCACCGGGTCCGGAATGATGTGCGGCGCGAAATCGACCAGGCCGAGTTCGACCGAGCCATCGTACTCGTTCCGCAGACGGCTCCACCGCGGTCGTCCCCCCGTCCAGTCCCGCGTCATCGCGAACGCCCGCACCGGACCGATGTCCGTCTCGTCCGACTCGGTCGAATCGAACCGGAACACGATGAAGATCTCCGCCGCGACGATGTCGTCCCAGTCCGCCCAGGCGGGGAACTGCGGCTCGATCGCGTCGATGTCGAAGCGGAGGAAGGTCCGCGTCTCGAGCGCGCGGCCGGAAGTGTCGTGCCCGACCTCGAGGAAGAACGGACGCTGGTCATCGTCGCTGTCAAGCGCCATCGTGTGCGTCACGCCGATATCGATGTTGCGCGAACTCGGCACGCCCGTCGCGACCGGCCACTCGTGCCGCAGCGCCGTACGCAGCACGCGGTAGACCGAAGCCTCGGGGTCGGACAGGCCGCCGACCATGAGGTTGCGGTCCTCGTCCGGATCGTCGTCGAGGTCGTAGAGCTCGTCGCGGCCGAAGGGCGTGAGCCCCGCGCCGCCTCCCGGCATGATGAGCTTCCACCGCCCGTCCGTGATCGACACGCGATGCGACGCGGGCTCGTTCGGATGACCGAGCGTCGACACCGCGTACGACCGCTCGGGCAGCGGATCGTTCGACCAGTTGATCGAATCGGCGAAGGAGTAGCTCCACCGCGGCGCGTCGCCGCGCGATTCGGACGGCACGCCCGCGATGTCCGCGATCGTGTCGTAGAAGTCGACATAGCTCACGAGGCGGTCTTCGACGCGCCCCTCCGGCACGCGCTCGCCGTAGATGATGAGCGGTACGCGCGAGCCGCCTTCGTAGATCGTTCCCTTCGCCCGGTCGGCGCGGATCGCGACTTCCTGCGGCACGCCGTTGTCGCTCGTGAAGATGACCACCGTGTCGCTGTCGCCGTTGTACTCGCCGTCCGACTCCATCACCTCGAGCGAACGGAGCAGCCGGCGCAGTTCGGTGTCGATCGATTCGACGACCGCCCGGTAGCGGTGCCGGTTGCTGTCGCGCCAGGGCGCGTAGTAGTTCTCGCCGCTCGGGAGCAGCGACTCGTCGACCTTCCACCACAGGAATGGTTCGCGACCCGACATGTCGATGCGGCTGTGCGGATCAATGCTCCAGAAGAAGAGCGCATACGGCTGATCGCGGTTCGGCCGCGTCTCGACCGCGTCGATCGCGATATCGATCATGCGTGTGATGTGCTCGTCGCCGAGTTCGAGCGGGTCGTCGTAGCGGACATACTGCTGGTACGGATGAAACTCGTCGAAGCCCTGCTGCGACGGAAGCTGCCCGCGATCGCCGTCGTACCCGACATGCCACTTGTCGACGAGGATCGTGTAGTAGCCCGCGGCCTGGAGCGCCTCGGCGATCGTGCGCTCCTGCGTCTGGAGTGACACGAGATCGCGATCGGGACGCGGCCGCGTCTCGTTCACGACGCCGTTCACGCCGGTCTCGAACGCGTGACGCCCGGTGAGCAGCCCGGCCCGCGTCGGGGAGCAGTAGGGGGTCACGCGGAGGTTCGTGAACGCGACGCCCTCGCTCGCGAGGTCGTCCATCGTCGGCGTATGAACCTCGAGCCGGTTCGGCCACGGGTCGCCTTCGATGGCGTCGACGCCCTGGTCGTCGGTCACGAAGAAGATGAGGTTCGGGCGATCCTGCGCGAAACCGGTCGACGCGAGCGCGGCGCCGGCCGACGCGACGACGGCCCGCATGAGCCGACCCCAGCCGCGCCGACGAACGAACAGCGCCCGTCGCGCGCACACATCCACGACCATGATGTCCCTCCCGGTCCGGGTCCTGTGTGGGGCCCCGCCGCCGAACGGCGCGAGGCGAGTCGCAGCCACCTTGAAACAGTCCGATAGCCCTACGGCGACCATTGTCCGCGCGCCGGGAGGACGCTGCAACATGAATCGCGCGCCGGACTCGTAAATTCAACCGATTTTTCGCGTCGCCGCGAGCAGCCGCCGCCCGCGCGCCTCGATCGCGTCGAACCGTCCCGCGGCGAGATCGTCGGCATCGAAGAGCGGCGCCACGAAGCCGATCGCCCACGCCCCGGCCGCGAGGTACGCCGCGGCGTTCGTCTCGTCGACGCCGCTCGTCGGCACGATGCGCAGGAAGGGCATCGGGCCGAGGCACGCCTTCACGAACGCGGCGCCGATCCCGGGCGCCGGGAAGAGCTTCTGCAGCCCCGCGCCCGCCCGGTGCGCCCGGAGCATTTCCGTCGGCGTGTGCGTCCCGGGCATGCACGCGACGCCGAGCCGCGCCGCCTCCTCGATGACCGCCTCGTCGACGACCGGCGAGACGAGGAACCGCGCGCCGGCTTCGACCGCGGCCCGCGCGTCGTCGACGGTCAGCACCGTTCCGGCGCCGATGACGACCCCGGCGCGCTTCGAGAACGCGGCGAGGTGCTCGAGCACATCCGGCGTCGTCATCGTGAACTCGGCGATCGTGAAGCCGGCCCGCAGCGCCGCCTCCATCGCCGGCGCGACCGCGTCGGGCCGGTCGGTCCGCAAAATCGCGGACGCCCGCTCACGCCGGAATCGTTCGATGAACTCCTCTGGCCGCATCGCTATCGCCCCTTCGCCGTGAAACCGCGCTCATTTCGACCGCGGCCATCCTAGCCCCGAAACCGCCCGGTGAATCCGCCCCGGTCGCCCCGGCGAAGACAGAAGCGGACCGCGAATGGAAACCACTTTGTTCGACCGAATGGAGAAAAGTCATGAAGGCCGTTGATGTGATCGTCGCTGTGTTGCTTGTGGTCGGTGGACTCAACTGGGGGCTCGTGGGCCTCTTCCAGTTCGACCTCGTCGCCACGCTCTTCGGCGGAACGGACGCGATCCTCGCCCGCATCGTGTACATCCTCGTCGGCGTCGCCGCGGTGTACCAGATCGTCGGCCTCCGCTCGATCCAGCGCCGCTGGCATGTCCAGCCCGCGATCGCGTGAGGCGACGCATAGGAGACGAGACGAATCGGGCGCCGGCCACGGACGCCGCGCCCGGTTCGACGCCCCGGAGGAACCGCGGCGTGATCTCACCTCTTACGGTTGAATCGCGCTGACCAGACCAGACCAGACCAGACCGACCCGACCGACTGAACGACCGACCGACCGCGTGAGAGTAAACGGCGCCAGGCCGAGCAGAACCGAACCGAACCACGCACGCACTCTTTCTTTCTCTTTCTCTCTCACGCCCCTGCGCCCGGACACGGACGCCGACCCCACGCAGGGGACCACGCACACACGCTGCTCTCCTCAGCACACGAACGCCGGCCCCACGGTCCGGCGTTCGTTGTATTTTTCGGCGACTCGGCGCGCCCGCATAGTTCGAGACCGCCTCACACCCCTGCCCGCACACGCTTGCGGTTTCGCGGCGCGCCGGCCCCCCCGTGGCGCCGGGAACCCTTCCCCCCCGATCCGAGTCCGAAAACCGGCACGCTCTCGAAACTTCTTGATCCGGGGATGAACTCCCGCGATACTCGACGCGGGAGTACTCGATGCGCCTTCGCACACATGCGCTGTCCGCAGTGTTCATCTTCGTGCTCAGCGCGACTGCCGTTGCGGCCGAACCGCCGCCACCCTACTCCATCCTTCTGATGGAAGATCAGGATGGGTACGCTCTATCTGCTCAGGCCATCAGTGAACATGGCGCCGCGGTCGGCATGTATGTACATCAAACGGGCGTTGACAGAGCCTTCCGGTGGGACTCGTCCGGCATGTTTTTGTTCGATCTCACTCCGGATTCGGTGGTCTCAGAAGCGCTGGGGATCAATGACTCAGGCGCATCCTGCGGATACGACAATCGCCAGTTCTTTCGCTTTCGCGCTGCCACCTGGTCTGAGACGGGACAGGTGCGGATTCTCACAGGCCTTGGAGGAGACAATTCTTGGGCGTTTGATCTGAATAACCGTGACGAAGTGGTGGGTTGGTCAGAGTTGAGTCCCGGGTCCGGGGATCGTCGAGCGGTGCTGTGGAGGGACGGAATCCCGATTGATCTTGGCGACCTGGGTTTCCCTCATTCGGAAGCGTATGCCGCGAACGACCTCTCGCAGGTAGCGGGAATGTCTTGGCTGCCGTCCCGGTATCTCCGCGCATTCATTTGGGAGGACGGGGTGATGACGGACCTCGGAACTCTCGGCGGGAATAGCAGCGTTGCCACTGATATCAACGAGCTTGGATGGGTAGCGGGTACCTCACAATCGCCGACAGAGACTTTCGGTGTAGTCTGGATCGACGGTCTACCTCAGGTACTGGAGGGGCGCGGCGCATCACCGTCGGGGCTGAACAATCTTGGCGATGTGGTGGGTTCCTGTCTGAGCGTTGTCGAGTCACGCCAGCTATCCATTTGGATCGATCAATCTGTTTATGAATTGCGAGACTTGGTGGCGCCTAACCACCGATGGGATTTCGCTGATCCTGCCTGGAGCTTTGTCGAAGATATCAACGACAATCGCCAGATTGTCGGTTGGATGCGGCGGTCGGGCCTGTCGAGTTCGATCACCGCTGGCTTCCTGATGTCCCCCGTCACCTGGACCGCATCGCTCGAACTCGTGGGCGGCTCGCCCGGCGTCGCGGGTGGGATCAACACACTCACTGCGGACGGCTTCACACCCGGCGCGCGCGTCTACTTCGTCTACAGCCGACACGGCGGCGGCGCGATGATTCCGGGATGCTCACTCCTCGACAACGCGCTCCAGATTGATGATCCGAAGATCGCCGGCCGCGCGACCGCCGACGCGAACGGCGTCGCGGAACTCACCGCCTTCGTCCCCGCCGCCGCCGCGAGCCTCGGCGAGATCGTCATCCAGGCGGTCGACCCGGACGCCTGCGCCATTTCGAACTGGATCGCCGTGCGGTTCGAGTGATTCGAGTGGCCCTTCCCTACGGCGGATCAAACGGCGCCGTCATACGAGATCGAGTACGATGTTCTATATGAGCGATTCCGCGCTTACGGCCGTGCAGATTGCGGCAAGGGCCGCCGCGACGATCCTCCGCGAGGAAGGAGCGCGCGAGGTGTACCTCTTCGGGTCCGTCGCGCGCGGCGACGAAGTCGCGGACTCGGACCTTGATCTGGCGGTCGAAGGCCTCGATCCACGCCGCTTCTTCTTCGCGCTCGCCCGAGCCGCCGACGCGGCCGGCCGACCCGTCGATCTTGTCGATCTCGACGAAGACACTCTCTTCACGCGCTACCTCCGAAGATCCGGAGAGCTACGCCGTGTGGGATAGGGTACGCGAGCATGTCGAGATTGAACTGGACGGCTTGAACCGCTTGATCGATGATCACCGCAGCTTACTCAAGACTCTTGAGCAACGCGATCCCGTACCCTGGGAGCGGTCGGCGATCGCCGCCATGCTCCACTCGTTTTATTGCGGTGTAGAGAACTGCTTCGCGCGTATCGCGCGGGAGATCGACGGTGCACGAGTGGCGGGTCCTGATTCGCACGCGACTCTGCTCATGTCGATGACGAAGCCTGCGCGACACCGATCAGCCGTGATCCCGGTCGAACTCGCCGGTCGGCTCAAAGCGTACCTTCGGTTCCGGCACTTCTTCCGTCACGCCTACACCTTCAACCTGGACTGGCTGAAGATGGCGCCGCTCGTGGAAGAGCTTGAGGAAGTCGCGCGGGACTTCGAGCGCGCCATTCGTCATTCGCTGAATCGTGAGTGCGCTGAAGACTGAGGGACGAGCTACGAAAACGGCCGACCCCGTCGTTGGAGAGGGAGTCGGCCGGATACCTGCGAGTCGTCGCGCCGGTTGATACCCAGCGCGCCGCGTATCGATTCCCCTTCAATCACTCACGGCCCGCGCACGCCCGCGCGGATGTCCGCGTTCGGGTTGAGCTCTGGTCCCCATTCGAGTCGACGCTCCGCGGCGAGCTCGACGGCCCGATCGCTGAAACACGCCTCCGAGAGGAGCACCATCTCGTCGACGATGCCCGTGTGGCCGTAGTCCTCGCCGAAGTAGGTCACGAGCTCTTCCGCCCGCGCGTCGAACCACTCCGGCTCGCGCGGCTCGCCGTCGTCATCGGCGTAGCGGTAGAGGATGTCCGCCGACATCTTCTCGATGCGCTTTCGGATCGGACTGCGCATCCCTGCTTCATACACGCAGGGGTTGAGCGCCTCGTTCATGTGATCGGAAATGAACGGGCGGAAGAAGTCGGTGTCCGGCCGCACATGATGGTTGAGCGCCCAGTAGTCCCCGATGCGCACGAGCATCGGCGGCCGCTCTTCGCCCTGGAGCATGACCGGCTCGGTGAGGTTCTCGTAGAACTTGAAGCCGAGGTAGTTCGCGGCGAGGTCGGCGTTCGAGTGCACGCCCGTCGCGATGTTCCCGATGATCGACTTCTCCGAGATGATGCCGTTCGAATACTCATCGACCACGCGGCGACGCGCCTGCTTCGAGTTCATCCCCGACGCGAGGTGCTTCTGGTAATCTCGAAAGTAGTAATGACCCAGGTCGTGAAAGTGCGCGACCTTGTCCGTGCCGAGATACACGCCGTACGCGTAGATCGTGCTCGACTGCACCGCGAGGACGAGCTTCCGCGGATCGATCGGCAGGTGCGTGTAGGTGTAGATCCAGTCGCCCGTGCGGTACGCGAGCGCCTGGTCCGAGTAGCGCCGGCGCGCCTTGCCGCTGTGCAGCGCCTCTTCGAGGCGCAGCGTCTCGATGAAGCCGGGGCCGAAGCGCACACGCACCTGGTCGGCGACTTCCATCGGATCGTGGTACTCGGCGAGCGTCTCCTGACGCGTGTCCTCCGTGCGCGCGCTGCGCGTCCAGCGGATGCGCTCGTTCAAATGCTCGACCGTGTCCTTGAGCACCTGGTAGTGCACGAGCGACAGGTAATCGCCGATGTCGACGAACTGCACTTCGGCGGGCAGCGTGAATTGATCGGTCTCGTTCGCGGCCGCCGGCCAGGTCGCGACGCCGGCGCCGAGCAGCGCCGCGGCGCCGAGCCGGAGATAGAACGAATTCGTTGACGCCGTCTTGGCACTCATGACGGGCTCTCCTCCCCTTCAGAATCGGAAATCCGCATCGCGATTCTAAAGGTCGAAAGAGCAGGGACGCCTCGAAAGACACTATGAATTCGGTTTCATTCCGCGAGGTGTTGCGACGAAGTCCGAAAACGCTATCGTGGGCGCCGCCCGGCGAAGGAGACGACCATGGCGATTTCACCGCGTCAGCCCTCGCGATCGAGCTTTTCCGTCCGATTTCTCGCGCCGCTCATCGCTGCGATTCTGTGGAGCGCCGGCTGCACTTCCGTCTACGACGACGCGATGGACGACTACCTCGTCGAGCAGCCGCGCCTGCTCATCACCCGCGTGAACGAGACGGTCGACGCCCAGGCGACGGCCCTCGACGAGCTGCGCGAAGCGCGACTCGTCGCGAGCGATCCCGAAGGTTCGCTCCGCCGTCTCGAGTACCGGATGACCGACGCGGCGAAGGCGGTGTGGGACGCGGGCCGCACGCTCGAGTCGGTGCGCGATGTCGCGGCGCACTGGCAGAACGAACTCGCGGATGACGAAGCGCTCGAGTCGCGCTGGCGCGCCGTCGAGCCGTATTACCTCGAGGTCGAAGAGTCGTTCGCCGCGTCCGACGACCGGCTCCAGTCGGCGCTCGTGCTCGTCGAAGAGGAATTCGCGCGTCGTGATGCCGCGTCCGGCGACGGACCCGAGCCGCCGCGCGACGCGACCTGGTCCGAACGCATCGGCGACGCGCTGAACGACGCCTCCTCCGCCGTCGCGCAGGCGACGCTCGCCGCGAACACACTCGTGAATCAGATCAAGGCGACGGAAGACGAGTGATCGATCGACCGATCGACCGACGCGCCCGCGGCTCGTTCGTCGGTCACCCCACCGGCTCGGGCCAGAGTTCGCGCATCGACTTCGGCAGGCACGACCAGATCTTGTCCGTCTCCCCGCTCGACAGGTGCAGATCGATCGTGTGGAGCACCGCCTGCACGATGTGGTGCGGGTTGTTGAAGCCGTGGTTCGTGAACGCGTCGGCGATGCGGCCGAGCAGCTCATCGCGGTCGATCGACTTGTCCGGCTTCCCCGCCGGCCGCCACCCTTCGAAGTACATCCCGCGCACGAGCATCGGCAGCTGCGCGCCGAGCTTCACCGCTTCATCGACGGTGAGCCGGTCGCGAAGCGTGTGGAGCACGATGCGCAACGCCCGGTACGCCGCGTGCGTGTCATCGACATCGAGTTGCCGCTTGATGTCGTTCAGCCAGACATGCGTTTTGTGAATGGTCGTGTCGAAGACTTCGAGCCCGGTGTCACTCATGGCCGCTCGCCTTTCGCCGGCGAAGCGTCGCCGGCCCCCTGCGCGGCGCCGGGCCCGACTCGGAAGCGCGAACCGAACGACGCCGCAGTCTCGCGAGACTCTCCGCTCTCTCTTCAAGATGAATAGGCGCGAGAAAACGCCGCTTCGCCAGTGAAATGGCGGATGAACCATGCAAATCACGCAAGGTTCCGATCGTCGAGCCGCAGCCGCGCGGCCCGCGCCTACGCCTCTTCCTCGCGCAGCTTCGCGACCACGCTGAAGTCCTCGAGCGTTGTCGTGTCGCCCGTCGGGTCGTGGCCTTCCGCGATCTCGCGGAGCAGCCGCCGCATGATTTTCCCCGACCGCGTCTTCGGCAGGGCGTCGGTGAAGCGGATCTGATCCGGCCGCGCAATCGGGCCGATCTCGGCGCCGACATGCTTCGTGAGCTCCGCCTTGAGTTCGTCCGACGGATCCTCGCCGCCCTTGAGCGTGACGAACGCGGCGATGCCCTGGCCCTTGATCTCGTGCGGCATGCCGACGACCGCCGCCTCGGCGACCTTCGGGTGCGACACGAGCGCCGACTCGACCTCCATCGTGCCGAGGTTGTGCCCCGACACGATGATCACATCGTCGATGCGCCCCATGATCCAGAAGTACCCGTCTTCGTCGCGCCGCGCGCCGTCCGCGGGACAGTACATGCCTTCGACGCGCGTCCAGTAGGTGTCGATGTAACGCTGTCGATCGCCGTACACGCCGCGCAACATGCTCGGCCATGGTTTGCGGATCGCGAGGATGCCGCCTTCGTTCGGGCCGCGCTCGTTCCCGTGCTCGTCGACGATAACCGCGTCGACGCCGAAGAAGGGCAGCGTGCACGAGCCCGGCTTTGTCGGCGTGCAGCCGGGCAGGGGGGTGAGCATGTGCCCGCCCGTCTCGGTCTGCCACCAGGTGTCGACGATCGGACACCGCTCGCCGCCGATGATCGTGTGGTACCACATCCACGCTTCCGGATTGATCGGCTCGCCGACCGTGCCGAGCACGCGCAACGACGAGAGGTCATGCTTCTGCGGATGCTCGTCGCCCCACTTCATGAAGGCGCGGATCGCCGTCGGCGCCGTGTAGAACTGCGTGACCTGGTGCCGCTCGACGATGTCCCAGAACCGGTCCGGCGCCGGATGGTTCGGCGCGCCTTCGTACATGAGCGTCGGCACGCGGTTCGGCAGGATGCCGTAGATGATGTACGAATGCCCCGTGATCCACCCGATGTCCGCCGTGCACCAGTAGACCTGGTCGCGGTCGGGGTGCAGATCGAACACATATTTCGAAGTGAGGTAAGTGTGGACCATGTACCCGCCGGTCGTGTGCATGATCCCCTTCGGCTTGCCCGTCGTGCCCGAGGTGTAGAGAAGGAACGAGAGGTCCTCCGAGTCGAGCGGCTCACAGTCGCACTTCGCGTCGGCCGCGTTCACCGCCTCGGCCCACCAGACATCGCGCCCCTTCTTCATCTCGACCTCGTTGCCCGTGCGTTTGTACACGAGCACCTTCTTCACGAGGTCGCCCACCTTCTCGAGCGCCTGGTCGACATTCTCCTTGAGCGGCACGATCTTCCCGCGCCGCCACGCGCCGTCGCAGGTGAGAATGACCGAGCTGTCGCAGTCCTTCACCCGGTCGGCGATCGCCTGGTCGCTGAACCCGCCGAAGATCACCGAGTGCGGCGCCCCGATCCGCGCGCACGCGAGCACCGCGATCGCGAGCTCGGGCACCATCCCCATGTAGATCGTGACCGGGTCGCCCTTCCCGACGCCGAAACTCTTGAGCACATTCGCGAGCTTCTGCGTCTCGCGCTGGAGGTCGCCGTAGGTGAGCCGGCGCAACTCCGGCTTGCCGTTTTCGAGCGGCTCGCCTTCCCAGATGATCGCGACCTGATCACCGAGCCCTTCCTCGACCTGCCGGTCGACGCAGTTGAAACACAGGTTCGTCTTTCCGCCGACGAACCACTTCGCGTCGGGCAGGTTCCACTCGACGACTTCGTCCCACGGCTCGAACCAGGTGAGTTCGTTCGCGACCTCGCTCCAGAACTCGTCCGGTTCGTCGATCGAACGCTGCCAGATCTCGCGGTACTCGTCCATCGAGCTGAGATGCGCCTGCTTCGCGAACGCGGCCGGCGGGTCGAAGCTGCGGGTCTCGGTGAGAATCGATTCGATCGAGCCGCCGCCGCTCCCGGCGGCCGACTTCGGATTCGTCTTCGCATTCGTGTTCGCGGGCGACTGGAACATCGGGCTCTCCTCCCGGGATGCGTGCGTGCAGTCTCGGCTCCGTCGCGGGCCACTTCCGTTGTAGCGAACCCGCGGCCCCGGGCAAGCGGAATCGCTCGCGCATCGCGTCCGGCGGCCGGCCGAACGCTCTACGATGCGCGTACCCATGCGCGTCGTCAGCCTCCTTCCATCCGCGACCGAAACGCTCGCCGCGATCGGCGCCGCCGATCTGCTCGTCGGCCGCAGCCACGAGTGCGACTGGCCCGCGTCGATCGCCGACCGTCCCGTTCTCACCGCCCAGCGGGTCGACCCGGACGCGTCGAGCGCCGAAATCGACCGCCAGGTCCACGAGCAGTTCGAGTCCGGGGGCGCCACGAGCCTCTACACGATCGACGAGGCGCGCCTCCGTGCGCTCGAACCCGACCTCATCCTCACCCAGGATCTCTGCGAAGTCTGCTCGATCGACCTGAACACGGTGCGCCGGATCGCCGCCGACCTCTCGCCGACGCCCGAGATCGTGAGTCTCAACCCGACTTCGCTCGAAGAGGTCTTCGACGATCTATTGCGCGTCGGCGAAGCCGTCGACCGTCCCGACGACGCGAAGCGCGCCATGGTCGAACTCCGCGAGCGCTACTTCTCCGCGAAGGACCATGTGAACGCGTACATGACGGGGCCCGAGGTCGCGTTCCTCGAATGGATCGATCCGATCTTCGTCGGCGGCCACTGGACGCCGCAGCTCATCGAGGCCGCGGGCGGGACGCATTCGCTCAACCCGCCCGGCGCGAAGAGCCGCGCCGTCGAGCCGCTCGAACTCGTCGAAGCGCAACCTGAATGGCTCGTCGTCGCGCCCTGCGGCATGACGCTCGAGCGCGTCGCGCGCGAACTCGACGAGATCATTCCGGCGAGCCGCTGGTGGAACACGCTCCCCGCCGTCGCCGACGGCCGCGTCGCCCTCGTCGACGGGAGCGCCATGTTCAACCGCCCCGGCCCGCGGCTCGTCGACGCCTTCGAATGGCTCGTCGGCTGGCTCCACGACCGCCCCGACCTGATTCCGGTCGATTTCCCATGGCGGCCGCTCGCCGGAGCGCCCAGAATGATCGATTGACTCACCGAAAGGCGCGACGCCCCATGATCCTCTACCACACCGCCGACCTCATGTTCGCCACGAAGATCCGCTCGACCGCGGACGCGCTCGAACTCGACGCGAGCCCGGTGAAGGACCTCGAGGCGTTCAACAAGAAGGCCGGCGCCGGCGGCGTGCGCGGCCTGCTCGTCGACCTCGATTCGGAAGTCGTCGGACTCTCGATCCTCCAGGCCGCCGCCGCGGAGATTCCTGCCGCGCGGAAGATCGCCTTCGGCCCACATGTGAACGCCGACCTCCTCGAACGCGCCGCGACCATGGGCGCCGACGAGGTCATGCCGCGCAGCAAATTCGCGAATGAGTTGCCGCAGATTCTGAAGTCGTTCGCGAGCGGCGGATGACCGGCTGGCCGGCGGGGGAGGCGCTTCCGCGCGCGTTCGCTCAGCTCGCCGGCGCGAGGTTCTCACGCTCGTACGGCACGACGAGCATCGTCGGCAACAGCCAGTTCCGGTCGCGATAGGTATAGATCACACCCGAAATCTGGAGCACGGCGCCGTCGCCTTCGCGCTCGGCGATCGCCCGCATGCGCTCGAGCAGGCGGCAGGGGAGAATCGGCATCGGCGCGTCGTCGCCCGTCGAGCCGTCGTCCGATTCGAAGACGAACATCCACGCGCCCGTCGACCCCGAGCGCGTCATGCGCCCGAGCCGCGACACCATCATCGTGCCCTCGGCGACGAGCGTTTCGCGCTGAATCCGCCGTTCACCCCCGGCGGGCTCGTCGCCACGGGCGCCCGCGCCGCCGCCTCCGCCCGACTCGAGATCCGCGATCATCGCGTCGAGCGTGCGCGGCGTATTCACCTCTTCGCGACGCTCCGGCGCCGCGCCCGCCGTCTGACCGACACGGCGCACCCGCGTTGGCAACAGGTAATTCCGCTGGTCATACACATACACGACGCCGGACACTCGAACCGCGACCGGCTCAGTCTCTCCCGCGCCGACGAGGCCCGACACCGTCTCGAGCCGACGCGACGGCATGAGCGCCATCGCCGGAATCGGCCGGCCCCATTCATCCTTGTCCTCGAACCACACGACCCACGCCTTGCCGTCCGACGCGCGGCCGAGCCAGCCGAGACGATCGACGAGCCGCGTCCCTTCGGCGAGCAGTCGCCCCCGCGCCGGCCGCGCTGCGAACGGATCCGCCGCGCTGAGCCCGACGCCCGCGGGCGGCGCCTCGGGCGTCGCGTCGGCGCCTTCGATCTCCTCGAGTTCTTCGATGAGCCGGTCGAGATCGGCCGGCTGCTCGTCGCCGGCCGGGTCGTTCGATTCCGGTTGCGCCTCTTCGACCTCGACTTCAACCGGTGGGGTCGGCGTGGGCGTGTCCGGCGGCTCGGGCTGCTGGGCGGTCGCGACGCCGGCCATCGCGTTTGAAAGGAGGAGCAGGAGGACCATGAACGCGGCGCCCGGAGGACGGAGGCGCCGCGCGTTCGCTCGTGTGCGGTACATCATCATCATCGTCATCATGGTCATGGCGCGCTCCATCCCGCCGTCGCGGCTCGTCCCACCGTCCATCCCACCCATCGGGCGATCGCCGCCCGACCCGTGAATGGAGCATGATAGAGACGGAGAGACGGAGAGACGGAGAGACGGAGAGACGGAGAGACGGAGAGACGGAGAGACGGAGAGACGGAGAGAGCGCGATCCGCGCGAACGAACGTCCGACCGAGCGAGCCGGGCCGTGCCGGCCCGTCCCACCCCCGAATACCACGCAGCGCCCATCATCTCGAATACCGTCCGCCGCTTCCGCCCGTCGCGCGACCACCGAACGCCCGATTTGCCCTCCTCTCCACCAAACCGCTACCTTCAAATGGTGAGGCGCGGCGAAGGGAAGTGATTTCGATGGACTTGTTCTGGGGGGTCGTCGGCGCCGCGATCATCGGCTGGACCATGGTCGAGGCGCTCTGGACCATCGTTTCCGTGAGCGGCGCCGGGCCGGCCACCGACCGCTGGACCCGCGCCCTCTGGCGCCTCGCGGTCATGCTGCGCACCCGCGTCGGCCATGCCGGATCCCTTGTCCCCGTCGGACCGGTCATCCTGATCGCCACGCTCCTGGTCTGGATCGCGACGCTCTGGCTCGGGTACTTTCTCGTCTTCTCCGTCTGCCCCGACGAGATCATCAACAGCGACACGAAGATTCCCGCGACCACCTGGGATCGCGTCTACTACACCGGCTTCACACTCTTCACCCTCGGGACCGGCGACTTCGTGGCGCTCACCACGCGCTATCGCGTGCTCTCGGCCTTCGCGTCGCTCAATGGCCTCTTCCTCGTGACGCTCGTGATTACCTATATGGTCCCGGTCCTCCAGGCCGTCGTGGTAAAGCGGCAACTCGGCGCCGTAATCCACGGCCTGGGCGAAACGCCCTATGCGATCATCGCGAACGCCTGGAACGGGAAGGATCTCTCCGCGCTCGATACGCCGCTTCACGAACTCAGTTCGTCGATTGCGATTCACGCGGAGCGGCATCTCGCGTACCCCGTCCTCCATTACTTCCAGGCGGATTCTGCTCGACACTCCTTCGCTCTTCAGTTCGCGAGCTACGCGGAGGCGATCGAACTCATCGACGCGTTTGTCCCGGAAGAAGCGCAGCCGCCGCGCCTGCGGATGATCACGGCCCGCGATGTAAGCGAGGGTTTTCTCGAAGTGGTGGGCCGCGAGTTTTTTGTGCGGACGGCGGACGACGCGCCGCCGCTCCCCGATCCGAAGCCCCTCGCCGCCGCCGGGCTTCCCATTCGTCCGGTCACCGAGGGGTTCGCCGCGCTCGATCGTCGCGCCGACTATCGCCGCCGTCTCCGCTCACTCCTCCGCAGCGAAGGTCGCGACTGGGACGAGGTTTACCAGTCCGACGCAAACCAGGACGACGCGAACGAGAACGAATAACCGTGCGCGAAAGTCCGGTTCCGACCGTCCCCTCGCGCCCATCGAATCGAGAATCGTCCGCCAAGCCGGACCGCAGCGCCGGCGACGCGAAGCGTCGCGAGCGGAGGTCCGGTTCCGCCCGTCGAGCGGCGCTCACCCGCGCAAGCCGCCCCTCACGCCGCGTCAAGAAACCGGTTGATGAGCGCGTTCACGAACGCGAAGCGCGAGCCGCTGAACGCGTTCGAGGTCCGCTCGGCCGTCTCGCGGCGGGCGCGTTCGAGCTCGGCCGAGATCTTCTGGATCATCGCCGGGCCCTTCGCCTCCCACTCTTCCTGGTAGATCTGCACATGCTCGAGCTCATCCGCGTCGAGCCAGAATCCGCCGCAGCCCTCGCAGCGGTCGACATGAATGCCGCTGTCGCCGCAGTAGTTCATGACGCGCATCGCGCCCGAGCACTTCGGGCAGTTGAGCGAGCGGGCCGACTCATCGGCCGGCACGCCGAAGACCGGCGGACACTCGGCGAGGAGGCGCTTCGCCTCTTCGGGAAACTTCTCGTCGCGCAGGCGGACGATGTGACCGAGCTCGTCGGCGTCGAGGAACTCGCCGCCGCACCCGTCGCAGGTCTCGATCGTCACACCCTCGTACTGCATCGACCGCATGTTCGCGTGGCAGGCGGGACAGTTCATGACGCGCTTCTCCCCAACCGGACCTAGAGAAAGATTCAAACGAGATCGCAGCCGCCGGGCGGCAGGTTGGTCAGACGACCGACCGACCGGCGGCGGCATTCGCCAGCATCGGCCCATTCGCGCCGCCGAATAAGCCCCGACCCCCACCCCGCCGCACCTTCCCGCGCCTCACGAGTCCGATAGCGCGAACGCGAGCGCGCCCCCCATGCGAGCCGGGCCGTACCGGCCCGTCCCACCCCCGCGCATCACGCAGCGCGATACCTCACGAGAATCATCCCCGCGCCCCCATCCTTTCAAAAATCGTCCCCCAGGCCGGACTGGAGCGCCGACAAGCCCCGCGCCGTCGAGCGGAGGTCCGGTTCCGACCGTCCCCTCGCGCCCATCACCTCGAGAATCGTGCGCCAAGCCGGACTGGAGCGCCGACAAGCTCCGCGCCGTCGAGCGGAGGTCCGGTTCGAACTGCCCCGCGCGCCCATCATCTCGAAAACCGTTCGCCAAGCCGGACTGAAGCGCCGACAAGCTTCGCGCCGTCGAGCGGAGGTCCGGTTCCGACCGTCGAGCGGCGCATGGTCGACCCACGCTCGCGTCCGTTCGATCGACCCTCGGACCCGCCGCCCCCCCGGTTTGGCGCGCCGCTCTCCGCGCGGTAGCCTGATTCTCGAACGGGCTGTCCGGTTCCGGCCATCGGTCCGAATCGTTCACCTGATCGATCGTTCACGCGCCCCACGGCACGGCGCCGCACCCTCAATTCGTTCCGAGGAGCGTTCCGATGGAAACGACATTCACCGCCGCGTTGCTCATTCTCTTCTTCGTCATCCTCACGCTCGTCGAACTCGTCGCGATCCGAGCGCTCGGGTTCGATGTCATCGCGAATCTCAACGCGAAGCGCGAGCAGGGTCAGAACTGGAGCTTCTACTTCGAAGCCACCGGCGTCGTCGCCTTCATCCTCGTCCAGCCCGTCGTCTTCCTCTGGATCTTCACCCGCCTGAGCGGCGTGCTGTCCGACCAGTTCCAGGAACTCACGAACGCACTCTTCATCCACCCCGCCGGCTGACGCGCGCCGGGGAAATGGCGACGAGGTCGATCACACGACGGCGCGACCAATCGCGAGAACCGCCCCCTCGCGCCCACCATCTCGAGAATCGTCCCCCAAGCCGGACTGGAGCGAAGTCGAAGCGCAGCGCCGTCGAGCGGAGGTCCGGTTCCGACCGTCGAGCAGCGCTCACCCGCTCACCCAACGATCGACGCCGCTCCTCTCAGAACAACCCCATCTGCCCGTCGAGCGATGGTCGCCGGAAGTGGGCGCCGGAGGGCGACGGGATCGGCCCGTCGAGGCCGTAGCGCTTCGCGAAGGTGGTGAAGGTCGCGCGGATCGTCTCGGCGATGGCGCCTTCGCCGCGCATGCGCGTGTTCCACGCCGGGTCGTAGAGGGCGCCGCCCCGCGCGTCGCGGATGAGCGTGAGGATCTTCGGCGCCCGCTCGGGCGCGACCCGCGCGAGCCACTCGAGGAAGAGATCCTTGATCTGATAGGGGAGGCGCAGGAGCACCCAACTCGCCGCCTGGGCGCCGTGGTCCGCCGCGGCCTCGAGAATTCGCGGCGTCTCGCGGTCGGTCAGCCCCGGAATGATCGGCGCCACCATGACGACGACCGGCACCCCCGCGTCGCGCAGCGCCCGCACCGTGCGCAGTCGATCGCGCGGCGAACTCGCGCGCGGCTCCATCCGCTGCGCGAGCGCGTGATCGAGCGTCGTCACGCTGATCGCGACCGTCACCGCGTCATGCCGCGCGAGTTCGACGAGCAGATCGAGATCGCGGAGGATGAGCCGGTTCTTCGTGACGAAGCTCACCGGCTGGAAGCACGAGGCCATGACCTCGAGGCAGCCGCGCGTGATCCGGAGTTCGCGCTCGATCGGCTGGTACGGATCGGTCACGCCGGACATGATGATCGGCTCGGCGTTCCACGACGGCTTCGCGAGTTCGCGCCGGAGGAGTTCGGGCGCGTCGGTTTTCGCGAGGATGGTCGTCTCGAAATCGACGCCGCAGGAGTACCCGAGGTTCTCGTGCGTCGGCCGCGCGTAGCAGTAGATGCAGCCGTGCTCGCAGCCGCGGTATGGATTGATCGTCCAGTTGAAGTGGATGTCGGGGCTGTTGACCTTGTTGATGATCGTGCGCGCGTCGTCGCGGAGGATGCGCGTGCGGACCTGCGCGCCGTCAGGCGCCTCGCGGGCGATCTCGTCGAGATGCTCGCCGAGCACATGGAGCCGCACCGACTCGAACCGGTTCCCCGGGTTGAGCCCGGCCCCGCGCCCGCGCGGCGCCGGCCCGACGATCCCGTCGCGGTACTCGCGGTCGCCGGCGCTCGCCGCCGCCTCTGGCCCGCCTTCATCCACCGACACGCCCGGCCGCGGCGGGGGCGGCGTCTGTCGAGATCCGCGCGATCGACGAGGCGCAGGAGGCGTCACCCCCAAACATAGACCGAACGGCATGAGAGGGCAAGGGGTCGCCGGCCGCGGGCGGTACATCCCGTGTGCCACGGCCTTCCAGGCCGTGCTGCGAATGGAATGAGGGTGTTCGTGACGAGGTTATCGAGCGTCGTCCCGCACACCGTTCGTCGCTCCGCACTGCCGGCACGGCAGTGGCACACATTGAGACGGGATCGTCGGCGAGTCACCACCCCGTGTGCCACGGCCTTCCAGGCCGTGCTGCGAATGGAACGAGGATGTTCGTGACGAGGTGAGCGATCATCGTCCCGCACACCGCCCGCCGCCCCGCACTGCCGACACGGCAGTGGCACACTTTGAGACGGATTCGTCGGCGAGTCGCCACCCCGTGTGCCACGGCCTTCCAGGCCGTGCGGGATGGAACGAGGGTGTTCGTGACGAGGTGACTGATCGTCGTCCCCTACACCGTCCGTCTCTCTGTCCTCCGGACACGGCAGTGGCACACGAGCACAAGCCGGCGTTGGTCAGGTCATGCCTCCCATGGCAGTCCAGCCTTTTCAATTCCGGTTCAGATGCGAATCGGATCCATCCTCATCGGATCCGCGTCACCGAGCAGCCAGAATCGAGCGCTCGACCATCGCCAATCGGTCACGCGACCGACGAGACCTCGGCGCACCGGGTTCGCGTGGATGTACTCGATGGCGTTCCACAGCACACGGGGCGACCAGATGTTTCGATCGTGTCCGCCTCCGGGTTGCCAGAATCGAAAGCGACCGGAGGTCGTCAGCCGGTCGAGCCAGTCGTCCCGACCGGTAGACTCGAGGTGCCGCCGCGCGGCGCCGGCGACGGGTCGCTTCACGGCCGCAAGAAAGGCGCCGATCGAATACGACGGCTCAACCGGGTGAACCACGAGATGTGCGTGCTCCGGCATGAGCACGAATGCCCAGATCTCGAACGCGAGCGACACACGCGCCCGCTCCATGGCGTCGATGACCCAGATACGCGTTCGGTCGGAGTTGAGGAGAGGTGACCGACCAGCGCATGAGAAAGTGAGAAGATGCGCGTGATTCGGAGTATTGAACGATCGACGGGTCTTGTGGCCTCTTCGTTTTTTCACCAATCAGTAGTATAAATCAGGACGAGTCCGTGTGCCACGGCCTTCCAGGCCGTGCTGCGAATGGAATGAGGGTGTTCGTGACGAGGTAAGCGAGCGTCGCTTCGCACACCGTCCGCCGCCCCGCACTGCCGACACGGCAGTGGCACACGACGAAGTGGGTCCGCGCGTCGCCGATCTATGTGTGCCACGGCCTTCCAGGCCGTGCGGGATGGAACGAGGGTGTTCGTGACGAGGTGAGCGAGCGTCGTCCCGTACACCGTCCGCCGCTCCGCACTGCCGGCACGGCAGTGGCACACGACGAAGTGGGTCCTTGCGTCGCCGACCTATGTGTGCCACGGTCTTCCAGGCCGTGCTGCGAATGGAACGAGGGTGTTCGTGACGAGGTGAGCGATCGTTGTTTCGCACACCGTCCACCGCCCCGCACTGCCGACACGGCAGTGGCACACGACCAAACGGAACCTCCATCGTCGCCCCACTGCGCACACACCGGCGCACACCCCGCGCGCCAAAACCGCGCCAAAACGCGCCAAAATGGGACAAAACGAACCAAACGGCGCCATTCTCGACCAAACGGCGCCAAACGCGCACTTTCGGGCGCGCTTTCTGTCGCGCCGGCGCGCGGTTTCGCGATCCCGTGCGCGCGCCGGACGAACACCGCGCCACCCGACCCCCGATTCGAACGCCTCCGCCCCGGTCAGCCCGACGAAGACGCGCGAAAAAACCGGGCCGCGGCGCACACCGTGCGCGCCGATCGCGCGTCCGCCGTCGCCCCTCCGTGCGCGCCTCCACGCGCGCTCCACTCCTCCCCACGCCGGAGATGAGGCCCGGCGAATCTCCGGATTCGACGGACGCGAGCGCGCGCGATCATCGCGCCGCGCCCCTCGTCTCACCCGTGAGAGCCGCGTGCTGTGCACGGGGTCGAGGCGCCGTCCCCCCAACGGGGGCGGAGCCTCGAAGTTGGCGTCCATCGCGCGCCCGATTCGCGGCTTGGGGGGTTGACCCCCTCCGCCGCGACCCCGCTCACAGAGCGCGGCTCTACGGAACCGCGCGAACGCGTGTTCAACGAACTCCCCGCGTCAAACGGGTCGACACGCCCCGGCTCGCTCGCTCCTGTGTACGCAGCCCCGCTCGACGCTCCGAACCGGACCTCCGCTCGACGGCGCTGCGCTTGCCGGCGCTCCAGTCCGGCTTGGCGGACGCTTTTCGAGTCGATGGGCGCGAGGGGACGCTCCGAACCGGACTTCCCCCTCGTCGATGCACACCGGGGAAACGGGGACCAGAGCCTCGAAGTTCGGCGTTGACGCGTTCGTCGCGGCGCCGCATGATGGCGAAAGCCGGCGCCCATGTCTGATGCATGCGACTGGAGCAGGGTCATGAGAGGTCTTCACATTCAACTCGCCGCGATCCTCACACCCCTTGCGGTCGCGGCGTCGGCTCCCGGCCAGTCCTTTCACGGCGAAGACCATCTGCTCACCTCGCCTCATGCGGCCGAGAGCCGGAGCTTCGGCGAATCGATCGACATGGATGGAGACTGGCTCGTCGTCGGAAGTTCCGATGAGCATCCGGACCGGCGGGGTGAAGTCTTCATCTATCGCCGCGCCGAGATGCCCGATCTCTGGACCCTCCATTCCACTCTCGTCGACGATGAGCCGCGGGGAAGCGAGGATGACTTCGGTCAGGCCGTCGCGATCGACGGCGACTGGCTTGCGGTCGCGGCGTCGTTTCTCGCGGCCGGCGACCCGGAGGTCGTCCTCTTCGAGTACGACCACGATCTGGACGAGTGGATTGAGCGACAGACGCTTCAGGAGGAGAACTATCGCGCGGACCGACGATTCGGCGAAGACCTCGCGCTCTCCGAAGAGTGGTTGATCGTCGGCGCTCCGGACACGAACGGCACGGGAGTCATGCACTTCTATCGCCGGGACGAAGTGGATGATGAATGGGTCCTGTACTCGCAGTTCGAAGCGGCGCCGGGTCAGGTCGAGTTCGGCCAGCAGGTCGCGATTGTCGGAGACCGGGCGATCGCCAGCGCGATGGGCGAGGCTCAGTACGCCCCCGGGTTCGTCCGTTGCTTCCGGTTTCGGCCGCACGAGGATCGATGGGTTCGCATTCAGGAGTTGAGCCCGCCCGGCGCGGGATTTCGCTTCGGTTCGTCAATCGATCTGAGCGACGAGACGCTCGTCGCCGGCGACTCGGTGGAGGAGAAGGCGTATGTGTTTCACTTCGATCCGACCTGGAGCGCGGGACGATGGGAGCTGAAGGCGGTCATCGAACCGCCCGGCGGAGAGCCGATGCACACCTTCGGTCGCGCCGTGGCGATCGACGGGAACCGCCGCCTCGTGGTGACCGCGAGTCATTTCGACGCGCGCGAGACGAACGCCGGCGCCGCGTTCGTCTATCGCCGGGATCGTTCCGGCGACTGGCGCTTCATCGCGCCCGTCCTGTCGAGCGAACCCGCGGAGGACATGTTGTTCGGCCGCGAAGTGAAGATCGCGGACGGGATGCTTGTCATGTCGAGTGAGCGTCTGCGTTCCGGGGGCGAACAGAAGGTGCTCTCCTTCGCGCTCGACCACCTTCGCGCGCGATTCGACATCACGCCGATCCCGATGCGTTCGAACGAGGCCGCGACGCTCGAGATGAGCGGTCTGGCGCCAAACGAACCAGTCGCGCTCTTCGCGTCGACATCGTTGTCCGGCAGCGTCTATCTCGAGTCGCTCGGCGTGCGGTTGAACCTCGCGAGCGCGAACCTGCTTGGCGTCAAGCGCGCCGATGAGCGAGGTTTCGTCCGCTCGACCTTCCGGGTCCCCGCGGCATGGGCGGGGACGAGATGGCGCTTCCAGGCCGCGCAGTCCGGCGTCAATACGAATGTGCTCGACCTCGCCATCCTCTAGTCGTCGTTCGAAGTGGTCCGCCCGTCGCGCGTCAACCATGCGATTTGAGAAGATCGACTCCCCACGCCGGAGATGAGGCCCGGCGAATCTCCGGATTCGACGGACGAGCTCGCGCACGATCATCACGCAGCGCCCCTCGTCTCACCCATAGAGCCGCGTGCTGTGCACGGGGTCGAGGCGGAGTCCCCCCAACGGGGGCGGAGCCTCGAAGTTGGGCGTCCATCGCGCGATCGATTCGCGACGTCGGGGGCTCGACCCCCTCCGCCGCGACCCCGCTCACAGAGCGCGGCTCTACGGAACCGCGCTTTCGCGTGCGCCCGCTCGAGAAAGCCCCGGATGCGAATCCGGTGGCCTGCTTGTTCAAAGGAGGCCGGCTCGCGATTGGACGAGCAGGCCGCCGCATTCGCATGCGGGGCTTGGGCGTACGAGTGATTCTTGAACTCCCGGCTTCAAAGCGATGTTCGAGTCGTTTGTGCGCCGCTCCACGCTCGGAACCGGACCTCCGCTCGACGGCGCGGCGCTTGTCGGCGCTCCGGTCCGGCTTGGGGGACGATTTCTTCGCGATCGGGACGGAGCCGGCCCCTCTTTCAACCGAACCGCGCCTCGCGGGTAGGACCTCAATACAAAACAACCCGGCGTGCGGGTCGCGCGCCGGGTCGTGGGTGAAGATTTCCGCTATTCTGTCGGACCGGGTCGGTCGGTCGACCGTGCCAGTGGGTGGTGGTCGTGGTGGTGGTGGAGCGCGGGCGTTCGCCGTCGCCGTCGTCGCCACCACCGCCGCATGTCGGACCGCCCGCTCAGGACCGCCGCCCATTCCTTCGTCGTGGACATGTACCAGGTCATTTGAACGACCGTGAGATCGGACAGGCAGGAACGAAGCATGACGCCGAGCCATCGTGATCGTCATCGGAATCGGAATCGCAATCACTCGCGCCGCACGCGGGCCGCGGGGCGTCTCGCCCTCGCGACGGGGTTGCTCGTCGCGATCGGCGCGCTCGCGTCGAGTCGCTCGGCGGCGACGGCGGTCGTCGTCGCGCAGCCGGCCCCGCCGGAGAACGGCCCGCGGGCGAACCCGCCGCGCGTGCACGCGTTGCTCAACGCGCGGGTCGTCGTGAAGCCGGGTGAAACGATCGACCGCGCCACGGTCGTCATCCGTGACGGGATGATCGAATCGGTCGACGCCGCGGGCGGCCGCGCGCCGGACGACGCCCGCGCCTGGGACCTCGAAGGCAAGACGGTCCACGCCGGGTTCATCGAGCCGTACCTCCCGGTGGACACGCCCGACGATCTCGGGTCGTCGGTCGGGCGCCACTGGATTTCGACGGTGCATCCCGAGCTTCGCGCCGC
The DNA here is from genome assembly GCA_043101845.1 of Phycisphaerales bacterium. GTDB lineage: Bacteria > Planctomycetota > Phycisphaerae > Phycisphaerales > UBA5793 > JBICHN01. The sequence goes on from JBICHN010000011.1 coordinate 54,028, forward strand.
GTCGCTCGGCGGGCCGTCGAACGGTGACGCGACGACGCTTCGCGAGATGGGCTTCACGACGGCGCTCCTCGTGCCCGACGACGGCATCTTCCGCGGCCAGGCGGCGCTCGTCGCGCTCGGCGATGGAGACGGGAACGGGAACGGCACGCGCACGATCTACGACGCCGATGGGCCGCAGGTCATCGCGTTCGCGCGCGGCGGCGGGCCCGACGGCTATCCCGGCTCGCTCATGGGAACCATGGCGGTCATCCGCCAGACCATGCTCGACGCGGACTGGCACGCGCAGTGCGAAGACCTGTACGCGTCGAACATGAACGGCTTCGAAGCGCCCGAGCCGAGCGACGCGTACCGCGCGCTCCGCCCGCTCGCGACCGGCGCCGACGGCGCGCGGGCGCTCTTCATCTCGGACAACGAGTTCGACTTCCTCCGCGCCGCCGGACTCGCCGACGAGTTCGAACTCTCGAACACGATCGTGCGCGGCAGCGGGAACGAGTTCCGCCGCCTCGACGCGATCGTCGAAACCGGCCACGCGATTCTCCTCCCGCTCGAGTTCCCCGAGACGCCGAAGGTCGCGTCGCTCGAGGACACCGAGAACCTCTCGCTCCGCGAGATGATGCAGTGGGAACAGGCGCCGACGAACCCGCGCCGCCTCATCCACGCCGGCGCGACCGTCGCGCTCACGACCGACCAGCTCGACCGGCGGACCGAGTTCTTCGGCGCGTTGCGCGACGCGATGCGCGAGGGGCTCACCGAAGAGCAGGCGCTCGCGGCGCTCACCACGACGCCGGCGCAACTCTTCGGCGTCGACGACCGGCTCGGCTCGATCGAGGCCGGGAAGATCGCGAACTTCGTCGTCATCGACGGAACCGAAGAACTCTTCGGCAAGGAGCGCGAGGTCGATTCGGTGTGGGTCGAGGGGCATCGCTACGAAATCGCCGACGAGCCGACCGTCGAACCGGGCGGCATGTACGACCTCTCGATCGACGAGGCGTTCGCGCCGGCCCTGCCGACGACGCTCAAGATCACGGGTGAAGCGACGAAGCCGCAGGTCACGCTCATCGTCGGCGACGGCGACGAGGAGACGAAGGCGAAGTCGGTCGATCTGCGCATCGACCGGTTGAGCTTCGCCCTGCCCGGCAAGGCGTTCGGGCGCAGCGGCTGGGAGCGACTCGCCGGCGTGATCGACGGCGACATGATCCGCGGCTCGGGCATGACCGCGGGCGGCGACTCGTACTCGTGGCGCGCGAAGCGCACCGGCGATGTGCCCGAAGATGAAGAAGAAAGCGAAGAAGCGGACGAGAGCGAATCGGACGAAGGTGAAGGCGAGGGCGACGCGCCGCCGGCCGACCCCACTGGAAACGATCTGCGTTCCGGCGCCGAATCGAGCGTCGGCCAACCCGCGCGCGGCCGGCGCTCCGGCGGACGGCGCGGCGGCGGCGGACCGGCGAACGGAAACGGCGGCGGTGGCGGTGATGACGACTCGAAGCGCGAACCCGCGCCCGAGTCCTACCCGACCCCGCTCGGCGCCTACGGCTTCACCGACGGCATGCCCGCGCCACAGACCGTCCTCGTCACGAACGCGACGATCTGGACCGCCGGACCCGCCGGCGTCATCGAGAACGGCGCCCTCTTCGTACGCGACGGCGTCATCGAATATGTCGGACCCGGCGACGCCTTCGACCCGCCGCGCGGCGCCGACGACATGATCACGATCGACGCGCAGGGCAAACATGTTTCGCCCGGGCTCATCGACTGCCACTCGCACACCGGCATCGACGGCGGCGTGAACGAAGGCACCCAGGCGATCACCGCCGAGGTGCGCATCAACGACTGCATCGATCCGGATGACATCAACTGGTACCGCCAGGTCGCCGGCGGCCTCGTCGCGGCGAACCAGCTCCACGGCTCGGCGAACCCGATCGGCGGGCAGAACTCGGTCGTGCGTCTCCGCTGGGGTGGCGGGCCGGATGATTTCGTCTTCGACGACGCGATCGCCGGCATCAAGTTCGCCCTCGGCGAGAATGTCACGCAGAAGAACTGGAGCAATCGCAACGACCGCTACCCGCAGTCGCGCATGGGCGTTGAAACGCTCATGCGATCCGCGTTCAAGGCGGCCGAAGACTACCGCGCGCAATGGAAGCGGTACGAGGCGATGTCGGACGACGAGCGATCGCGAACCTGCCCGCCCCGCCGCGACCTCGAACTCGAAGCGCTCGTCGAGATTCTCGAAGGCGAACGCCTCGTGCATTGCCACAGCTACCGGCAGGATGAAATCCTCATGCTGCTCCGCCTCGCCGAGGATTTCGGATTCACGATCGGCACGCTGCAGCACATTCTCGAGGGGTACAAGGTCGCTTCCGAGATCGCGGCGCACGGCGCCGGCGCGTCGTCGTTCAGCGACTGGTGGGCGTACAAGTTCGAGGTCTACGACGCGATCCCGCACAACGGGGCGCTCATGCACGATGTCGGCGTCGTCGTGTCGTTCAACTCCGACTCGAGCGAGCTCGCGCGGCGGATGAACACCGAGGCGGCGAAGGCCGTGCGCTACGGCGGCGTCGATCCGCACGAAGCGCTCAAGTTCGTCACGCTCAACCCGGCGATCCAGTTGCGCGTCGATGACCGCATCGGTTCGCTCGAGGAAGGGAAGGACGGCGACTTCGTCATCTGGTCCGGCCCGCCGCTGAGCACTTTCAGCCGTTGCGAGCAGACCTGGATCGAAGGTCGCCCGATGTTCACCCTCGAGCGCGACGCCGAGCTTCGCGCCTCGATCACGACCGAGCGTCAGCGGCTCATTCAGAAGGTCCTGCGCGAGTCACTTTCCGACCCCGACAAGGATGACGCGAAGTCGGACGACGGCGACGAAGCATCCGGCGAAGCGACGCCGCCGCCGTCCCGCGTGAGCGACGACGAGTACCGTCGCCTGCTCATCGAGCATTACACGAACCGCATGGGGCGCGGCGATTGCGGCTGCGGGCTCGACGAATTCATCGAGGCCCACGAACACCGTCGCCACTGAGCGCCGGCGCCGCCGATCGATCCGAACCGAAGCGGAAGCACACGAACGAGAAGCAGAATCATCATGACGATGACCACGACGAAGAGAACTCGAATGCCATTCACGAACCGCATGACGCTTATCTCGACGGCGCTCGTCGCCGCCCTGATCCTGTCGAGCGCGGCGACGCACGCGCAGTCGCTTCAGTCGACCCCGGCGCCGCAGGAACGACCGATCGCGATCATCAACGCGACGATTCATCCGGTGACCGCGCCGACGATCGAGCGCGGCTACATCGTCTTCGACGACGGGCGCATCACGCAGGTCGGTCAAGGGGACTATCCCGGCGGCGACGGCGAGGTGATGATCCACGACGCCGCGGGCATGCATGTCTATCCCGGCATGATCAGCGCCGCGACGACGATCGGCCTGCTCGAGATCGGCGCCGTGCGCGCGACCGATGATCAGGCCGAGACCGGCTCGGTCACGCCGGAGGTCCGCGCGTTCGTCGCGGTGAATCCGGACAGCACGCTCATTCCGGTCGCGCGGGCGAACGGCATTCTCACGATGAATGTCATCCCGCAGGGCGGCGTCATCAGCGGGTACTCGTCGCTCATGCGCCTCGACGGCTGGACGACCGAGGAGATGACGATCGACGATCGCGCGGCCCTCGTCGTCCGCTGGCCGCGCGTGCGACCGATCAACGCGTGGTGGATGCGCATGAGCGAAGAAGAGCAGTTGGCGCAGGCGAAGGAGAGCCTCGATCGGCTCGAAGACGCGTTCCGCGACGCCGCGGCATACCTCAAGGCGCGCGGCGCCGATGAGGAGCATCCCTTCGATCTTCGCGCCGAAGCGTTCGGCCCCGTGCTCGACGGCGACGCGCCGACGCTCATCGTCGCGAACGACGCGGCGCAGATTCGCTCCGCCGTCGCGTGGGCGGCGCGCAAGGGGATGAACATCGCGATCCTCGGCGGGCTCGAGGCCGACCAGTGCATCGACCTGCTCAAGGCCCATGATGTGCCGGTGATCATCGAAGGCACGCATCGCATGCCGAGCCGGCGCGACTCCGCGTACGACGAGGCGTTCACGCTGCCGAAGCGACTGCACGACGCGGGCGTGCGCTTCTGCATCGCGAGCGGCGAAGAGCCGGCGCACGAGCGCAGCCTGCCGTACCACGCGGCGATGGCCGCGGCGTACGGGCTCGACCCGCAACTCGCGCTCGAAAGCGTGACGACCCGCGCCGCGGAGATCCTCGGCGTGGGCGACTCGCTCGGCGCGCTCGAGCCCGGCCGCTTCGCGACGCTCATCATCACGACGGGCCACCCGCTCGAGATCACGACCGACACGCTCGCCGCGTACATCGAGGGCGCGCGGGTCGACCTCGGCAACAAGCAGAAGACGCTCTATCACAAGTACCGCACTCGCTATGAGCAGATGGGGTTGCTGGAGTAGGGAGAGAGACGGAGTCACGGAGAGACGGAGAGACGGAGAGACGGAGTGTGCGAGCCGGGGCGTGCCGCCCCGTTTAACGCTCGAGTCTCCCAACCCGCCCATCCACTCGATCGAGAATCGCGCGCCAAGCCGGACCGGAGCGCCGACAAGCTCCGCGCCGTCGAGCGGAGGTCCGGTTCCGAGCGTCCTCTCGCGCCCGTCGACTCGAGAATCGTCCACCAAGCCGGACTGGAGCGCCGACACGCGCAGCGCCGTCGAGCGGAGGTCCGGTTTCGAGCGTCCCCTCGCGCCCGTCGAATCGAGAATCGTCCGCCAAGTCGGACTGGAGCGCCGACACGCTCCGCGTGTCGAGCGGAGGTCCGGTTCCGAGCGTCGAGCGACGCTGCGCGATTTTCCGAGCCTCGAACAGGCACAGAGGCCTGTTCCACCCGGCTTGTGGGCGCGTCGCGTCGATCGGGCGTCGAATCCGGAGATTCGCCGAGCCTCATCACCGGCGTGCGGAGTGACGGAGGTCGCGGCGCGTTCGAGTGTCGAACCTCGAGTTTCCCTGAGCCTCGAACAGGCACAGAGGCCTGTTCCACCCGGGGTTGTCGTTCGCTCATTCATGTCGCGCCTCCGGCGGTGCGCATTGGTTCGACTCCGTTCGTTCTCGCCCTCCCCCGGCCCCTCCGTCGAGGGGCGCGGGGCGAGGCGCTTCGGATCACGGCGTTGGAAGCGGCTCGGCGTCGTGGAGTTCGATCAAGCGTTGGGTCCCATCCACGCGGTACACGCGCATGAGACCGTCGCGGGTCACGATGGCGAGCTGACCGTCGTTGACGGGGCGGACGCCGAGCGTGTCGTGGCGGGGAACCGACCCCATGCCGTTCGTCTCGCCGTTCTGCCGCAGTAGCACGATGGTGTACTGACTGGGGTCAACCAGGTGATCGACAAAGAGCGTGACGGCTCGATATTCCCTCGCCCAGACACCGGTCGCGACATAACCGGTCGGCCGTGCGCGCTCCCACCTGACGGCGTGGGTCCCGAAGACAATGGATTGAGCGTCAAAGTCGTGAAGCGCCGGCGTCTCGCCGAGAAACCCGATGAGATCATCGCGGGCGTCAACGGGCTCATGCGATTCGAGCGGGATCACGACGAATCCCGCCGTATCGACCTCGTTCGACGGTCGCACGATCGTGACGGGGTCGCACCCGCCTGGCTCAGAATCCGGTTCGGTGGTTCGGCCCCACGGCGATGCGCAGTTCATGAATCCGATGAAGTCGTGACCGGACGCCAGGTACACCATCCTTTGGACGCCGCAATCGATTCGCCGCTCGGCGCCCGTCATGAGATCGATCGCGATGAGTTGGCTCTGCCCGTTCTGATCCTCGGTCACGAGCGCGACGAGTCGACCCGTTTCGTCGTGGGTGAATTCAACCACACTGGCTGACTCTCCGCCGTCCCAGATTGTGCGCTTCGTCCCGGTCGACCAGTCGTAAAGGACGAGGCGCGAACTCGTCTCGCGCAGCAGGAGCTGGTCAGGAGTAAGGGAGCGGGAATGTCGACCGTGATAGGTGATGGGAATGGATCGGCGTTCGCCTTCGGTGACACGGATGATCGCGTGCGATGCGTGTCCGTAGTACTCGATCGCTTCATCCGTGTCTTTCGGCGGATGCTCTCCCGTGTTGTACATGGCATGCGCCACATAGTCGTCCGAGTGCGGATCGATCCAGACCGGCGCGAGCATGGTCAGAACGAGTCCATTGGCCGAACCTTCGATCGCCGCCCGGGGTTCGAGTTCACCTCCCGGCGCGCCGCATCCGCCGATCCCGAAGAGGAGGATGAGGACGAGGAGGTCGAGCGTGATCGGCGTTGAATGCGTCATGCGGGGTTCCCTATGTGTCGGACGCACGCGTCGATGGGTGGCCGTGATCGTCGAGCGCCCATCATCTGTTGCGCTCGATCGTTTCGCAAATCGTGCGCCAAGCCGGACTGAAGCGCCGACAAGCGCAGCGCCGTCGAGCGGAGGTCCGGTTTCGAGCGTCGAGCGGGGCACAAAGAACTCGAACATCGTCTTGAAGCCGGGAGTTCATAGATCACTCGTACGCCCAAGCCCCGCATGCGAATGCGGCGGCATGCTCGTCCAATCGTGAGCCGGCCTCCTTTGAACGGGCAGGCCCCGGGTTCGCACCCGGGGCTTTTTCGAGCGGGTGCACGCGAACGCGCGGTTCCGTAGAGCCGCGCTCTGTGAGCGGGGTCGCGGCGGGGGGGTCGATCCCCCGGAGTCGCGAATTGATCGCGCGATGGACGCCCAACTTCGAGGCTCCGCCCCCGTTGGGGGGACGGCGCCTCGACCCCGGCGGCACGCCGCGGCTCTACGGGAACTCGAGAAACGCGCCTTCCGTGTGCCACGGCCTTCCAGGCCGTGCATCGAATGGAACGCGGGTGTAAGTGACGAGCTGAGCGGCCGCCGTCCCGCGCGCCGTCCGCCGCTCCGCACTGCCGGCACGGCAGTGGCACACGGGCGCACGCTTTCTCTTCGTCTCGTCTCGCCGAGTTCCGAAACGCACACAGGCCGCGCGGAGAGGGTGATCTCCGCGCGGCCTGTTCGCGATTGAGGTTGAGGACCCCCGTCCTCGCGCGCCCCCACGCTTTCTCCGACCTCACGCGCGTGTGTAGTTGATCTCCATCGCCTTGAACTCGTTCCCGTCCGGGCCCTCGAAGAACATCTCCATCGAGTGACGGTCCTTGTCCTTGAGCGTGACGACGGAGCGCTTGCGCATCGGCTGACCCGAACTCGGGTCGGTCATTTCGCCCTTCATCTCCCAGACCTTGCCGGACGAATCGACCTGACCCTGCTCGGTCATCATGAAGGTGCAGGCCGTATCGATCCAGAAGCCTTCGTAGCGGTTGTCGACGGTGTTGTACCCCCAGTAGCCGCGGCCGGCGAAGCCGGGGAAGGGGTCGTTCGGGTTGTCGTCGCCCTCGTAGACCTGCTGGAGGTACCGGCCGCCGAGTTCGAGCGAGTTCTTCATGGTGCCGCTCGAGACCATCGGGTCGCCGGGGCCCATCCACATCTTGACCTCGGCGTTGAAGGTCCCAACGAACGGCTTGAAGCGCTCGTGCGCCTCGGTCGTCGCGGCCATCGCGGCGCAGTCCTGGGCGTCGGGTTGCGGAGTCGTGGTCGCCTGATCGCTCATTGCGTTCCCTCACTCTCTGCGTCTGCGTCTGCATGCGCGCAGACAGAACACTGAATCCACCGGATTCGATTGACGGAAATACGAACCCGCGGTTGATGCGACGCAGTGAGCGCGGCGTCGCCCCACCTCGACCGCGAGCGAACGAGGCCATCGTACCGAATCCCGCTGCCGCCGTGAAGCGCTCCGGCGCCGCGCGTTCAGGTTTTCTTTTCGGCGAACTCAGATCGACCCCACTTCCTCCGCGAGTTCGAGGCGGCCAAGCTCCATCGCGATCCGCTCGCACGCGTCGACGAGCCGGTCCTGGCTCTCCTCGACCGAGGTGAGCGAAACCGTGTTCTCGCGCAGGACCGCGATGAGCTCGTGCAGCTCGACGCGCTGGCGCATGAGCCGCTCGTGCGCTTCGGAGAGTTCACGCTCGCGCTGCGCCGAGTGACGCCGCTCGAGCCACCAGAGGGCGCCGACGAATCCCGCGACGCCGAACTGCATGAAGTGATTGAGAAGTTCGAGTTCCATCGTGGTCGTCCGCTCCTCCCGCCCCCCGGCGGGTCGTGTGGGTGCGTGTCAGAGTCAGGACTCGTCCGTGCGCTCAGACGCGCACGAGTCGTCCGGCGCGCAGCGTTCGCGTCGCGTCGACGAGGCCGTCGCCGTCGAGGTCGAGCCGGATCGTCGCGCGGTCGAGCGCGAAGCGGTAGCGTTCGCGGTAGAGCGACGCCTTGAGTTCGGTGACGGGGTCGCCCGCGTCGCCATCGAGCGCCGCTTCGAAGATGATCTGGAGCGCGCCGAGCGCCTCGACGCGCATCGGAATCCACGGGTTCACGACCGCATCCTCGAGCGCCGCGTCGTCGAGCCCTGTGTCGCCGTCGTCGACGACGGCGCGGAGCCGCTCGAGCAGCCGCTCATGCATGACCGTGATCTGCGGCTCGAAGCTGTACACGCGCAGCGTGAGGTTCACGCCCGGCGTCGGCGGGATCGGCGTGGCGCTCGAGAGCGGGCGGAGCAGCGACACGGTGAGCTGCGTCGGGCTCAGCCGCTCGATCACTTCGAGCGGCACGGTGTCGACGGTCACGATCGACCCCGCGTCGACGGCCTTCGCCTCGAAGTCGGACGAGTTCGACTGCAGCGTCGTCCCGCTGATCGCTGCGTCGCTCGAACTGATGCGCCGCTGCGCGAGGAAGATGAGATCGCGGAAGAGATTCGGCTCGAGGATGAGCAGGTCGCGGTCGGTCGCGCGGAAGCCGTTCATGGTGTCGCTCTTTCTTCAAGCGTTCGTGTGGTCATCTGTTCGTTCGTTCGTTCGTTCGTTCATCGCGAAACGCCGGCCGGCGGCGGGGGAGGCCGCCGGCCGACGGAGGAGGGAGGAAGGGCAGGGAGGAGTGGTTCGGTCGACTCATGTCGTGCGTTCAGGTCACGCGGCGGTTCCGAGTTTCTGGATGAGGCCGTGCGCCTGTTCGTTGCGGAACTCGAGCGTGTACTCGCCGATGAGTTCGCCCGTCTCGTGGTCGCCGCGACTCGAGAGCGGCTTGTAGTGGAACGAGCGGCCGGCGAGGGGCGGCACATCGATGCGCGAGCTGTCGAGCAGGAGCGCCGTATCCGCGGGCACCCAGCGGCTGAGCACGACGCGGCAGACGCCGAAGTCGGACTCGTAGACCGCGAGCAGATCGCGGAAGCGTTCATCGTCGGGCCCGAAGCGGCGTGAGGGCTGGATGATCGAGTTGAGCTGGCGCTTCTGGAAGCCGTTCACGACGATCGTGTCGACGGCGCCGGCGCTGTCCTCCCAGATGCGGCGGAGCGCCGCGTTGAGCACTTCCTCGGTGAGAAGATCGGCGTTCACGCCGCCGCCGGGCGGGATCGGTCCGACGCCGGGCTCGAAGGTGTTCGTCGCGATCGAGTTGATCACGCCGTTCATCGTGCGGCGGGTCGTCGCGCTCCCCTGGGGATCGACGACGGGCGCGGCGCCGTTGATGACCATGTTCTCGAGGTCGCGCAGGAGTTCGCGCAGGCGCTGCTGGCGCTGGTAGTCGAGTTCGTCATCGACGCCGAGCGCGTTCGTCGCGAGCTGCGATCCGGAGACTTCGACCGCGGCGGTGAAGATCTGCGTGTAGTTCACGCGGCGGACGCGGTTCGTGAAGCGCGCGTTCGGCGCGTCGGCGCCTTCGAGCGCCGCGTTGCCGAGGATGTGGATGATCGCGTCGTCGACGAGCGGCTCGGCCGCCGTGCCGCCGTAGCCGCGCACGACGGTGATCGTCGCGTTCGCCTCGTCGGTTCCGGTGACGAGCATGAGTTCGCGCGTGCCTTCGAGGCGGATCTGGTCGCCGGCGCGGAAGAAGGACGCGTTCTCGACGCCGAAGGTCGTGTCGGCGAGGGGATCGAGGATCGTGTCGTCATCGACGCGGTCGCGGTTCGGCAGGAGGTGATCCTCGAGCCATTCGTGAATCGTGCTCGTCGCGGGCCGCGACGCGTCGCCGAGATGGTCAAGCAGCGGCGTCTCGAAGGGGCTCACGAGTCCGATGACATCGCTCACATCTTCCGCGATCTCAGGCAGCTCGGGCCCGGCGGTGTAAGTCGCTTTTCCGGAGAAGGGCATGGGGTGGGGCTCCTGGGGGTGGTGAATGGTGGTGGTGGTGGTGGCGAGTTTGTGTTGCGATCAAGTCATGGCGCGCGTCAGGCGCGAGGGTCGTCCGCCAAGCCGGACTGGAGCGCCGACACGCCCCGCGTGTCGAGCGGAGGTCCGGTTTCGAGCATCCGCTCGCGTCCATCGAATCGAGAATTGTCCGCCAAGCCGGACTGGAGCGCCGACACGCTCCGCGTGTCGAGCGGAGGTCCGGATCCGAGCGTCGATCGCGCGAGGGACGCCGAACTTCGAGGCGTTGCCCCGTTGAGGGGCGACGCCTCGACCCCGTGCACAGCACGCGGCTCTAAGGGAAGTCGAGGGACGAGCGTTCCGTGTGCCACGGCCTTCCAGGCCGTGCGACGAATGGAACGACAATGTTCGTGACGCGGTGAGCGATCGTCGTTTCGCTCGCCGTCCGCCGCTCCACACTGCCGACACGGCAGTGGCACACGGGTGGTCTTCTTCTCACGAAGGTCGTTCAAAGTCCCGCGTGTCATCGATTCGTCTCCTGTTGGGCGCGCGTCGAATCCGGAGATTCGCCGGGCCTCATCTCCGGCGTGGCGTGGGGCTGTTGCGGGCGTCATCGATCCTTTCGAATCGCTTCATGCACTCACGCGGCCGCGCTTCGCTTCGCTCGGAGGTAGCGCATGAGGTCGTCGACGCGGCCGGTCGCGGCGGCGCGGGTCGTCGCGGTCGCGAGACGGGCGCGTTCGGGCGTGCGGGCGGCGGCGGCGGATTCATCCTCCGCCGGCGCGAGCGCGCTCCGCGCCGCTGCGGCGCCGGTCCGTCGCACCGTCGCCGACTTCACGACGACGCGGCGGAAGAGCGACGGTCGCGACCGGCGCAGATTGGCCACGAGCGCCGCGACGGCGTCGTCGGAACTCGCCGCGTCGAGCTTCGCGTCGGGCACGAGCGCGCGGGCCGCGTCGAGATCGAGCACTCCCGCGGCGATGAGGCGCCGGTCGAGCGTCGAGGACCGATCGGCGCGCTCGATCGCGCGGCGCGTCGTCTCGAGTTCGCGCTCGACCCGTTCGAGCCGGGCCGCGATGGCGCGCTCGACCGGCGAATCGTCGTCGTTCGCCTCTGCGGGCGCAGCGCCCTGGTCATCGCCAACCGGCGGATCGACGCGCTCGACTTCGAGCTCGAGCGGCGTCTCGTTCGTCGCGGTCGGGTTCGTGGGTGTCGTGGGGGTCGTCGTCATCGTGTTCGTCCTTTCCGGAACGGATAGGGGAGGAGGAGCAGGAGCAGTTCGAACCAGACGCGTCACGGCGTCGCGATCGAGAGCGCGGCCGGCGCGGGCGGCGCCGCGTCGGCCGACTCGGCGCCGTAGCCGAGCTCATCGAGCAGGCGGTCGGCGGGCACGCCGAGGTCGCGCTTGCGGAGCGCGTTCTCGAGGCGCTCCGATTCGGTTTCGGGGATCGGCGCCGACCAGGTCACCTCGACGCGGCGGTCGGCTTCGTCGGTCGCGAACACACCGGCGCGGTCGAGCGCTTCGAGCGCGAAGGCGAAGAGGCGCTCGAGCGATCGCGCGTACACGCGGCGTTTGCGCTCGACCTTGCTGATGAGGCCGAGCAGTGAAATGCGCAGGGCGTTCTCGCTCGAGAGCGTGCCGACCTTGGCGCGGATGAGTCCGGCCGCGAGGGGTGTGACGGCCGAGGCCTTGTCGAGCGCTTCGCGCACTTCGCGGACATGGGCGTCTTCGCTCGGGCTCGCCGCGTCGCCGCCGAACGATTCGACGGACGCGTCGGTGTTGTCGGTCGTCCACATCTGTCCGGGTCCGACGGGGCGCTCGTCGAACTCGCTGATGCCCTTGCCGAGAAACATGCGGAAGGACTGCATCGTGATGCGGTTCGCGCGGTCGCTCAGGCGGATGTTGAGTTCATCCTGAAGCGGGATGAGCGGCTCGACTTCGCCGACGCCTTCGTAGCGGTAGGGCTGCGTGAAGTTCGGCGTGTGCGCGAGCGGGAGCACGCCGAGCGGGTTCGGACGGTCGAGGATGAGCGTGTCGTCCTCGTAGACCTGCCGGTGATCGGCGCTCAGGATTTCGGTGATCTGGACGAATTCGGCGTCGGGGTTCGACGACGAGGCGGCGAAGCGATCATTCGGGCGCGGGCCGGTCGCCGCCGCGCGGGACCAGAAGCGCGCGAGGGGATTCGAGCGGGAATGGGACGGGGTTCTCGCGGCTTCGTGGTCCGCGCGCGGGGCGGCGGCGTCCGCCGGGGCGGAAGGAGTCGTGGTCGTTCGCCGCGCGCGGTAGCGGAGGATGAGCGCGTCGATGCGGCGGAAGTCGTGCGGATGAAGAAGCGGAATCGCCCGCGGCGCCGCGACCGTCTCGAGTCGAAGATTCGACGCGGCGCGAAGGGCGGCGTCGTCGAGGAAGGGGTTAGACGGGACGCGCACGGGCGATTCCGCGGAGGCCGGCGGATCAAGGGTTTCGATCGGGGTCGTGTCGGGGTCGTAGTTGTGGTCGTGGTCGCCGCCGTTGGCGGGAAACGCGAAGAGGTGGTCGGCGCGGAGGAGGAAGTCGACATGGCCGTAGACCGCGGCGAGGAGCGCCGCCTGCTGGAGCCATTCGACGCCGCCGTTTGCGTCGAAGAGGACGGCGAGGAGCGCGTCGATCGCGTCGCGTGTTTCGGCCGCGCGGGCGCGGCTCGCGAAGCGGACCTCGCGCCCCACGGTGTAGTCGATGAGCGTCTCGATCCGCCAGGCGATGTCGTTCTCGACGACGATCTCCTTCGCGGCGACGCCGGGCGGCGAGTCGAGCAGGCGCGAGGGAAGCGACGACGCCTGGGCGCAGCGCCAGCGGACGCGGGCGACGCGGCCGTCGCGCTCGGTCACCCGCTCGGCGGGATTGCGGAAGTAGCGCCAGTAGCGGTCGTAGCGCGGGAGGCGCTCGGTCTCGTGATGGTCGATGAGCGCGTCGAGACGCGCGGCGTCGAGTCCGACGGGGTGAAACGGTTCGAGGTGAAATGGAGGCACGGCGCGGCTCCCGGGGGGTGGTCGGTGTGGGGCGGTCGATTCGTGGTGAATCGCTCACCACCACCCCTGGCGGGAGCCGGAGGGAGCGCGCGCACGGGCGCGGTCGCGGCCCGGACGGCGCGTGGTCATCGACCCGCGTTCACTGGGCGGAGAACGGGGTCAGAAAAATCTTGTGAAAAGCACGGGATTGGCGCGCGGGGTGGAGGGGTGTGCGCGCGGGCGGGGGCGGGGGTGCGCGGGGGTCGAATCCGGAGATTCGCCGAGCCTCATCACCGGCGTGGGGGGTGGGTGTGCGCTGTGGGCCGCGACTCCATCGCCCCAATTGGCGCCGGTGCGCGGACGGGCGCCGCTCCCCCGGGTGTAGTCACCCGGGGCTAAGTTGAGTTGGGTGCGCGGACGGGCGCCGCTCCCCCGGGTGTCGTCACCCGGGGCTAAGTTGAGTTGGGTGCTCGGATGGGCGCCGCTTCCCCGGGTGTCGTCACTCGGGGCTAAGTTGAGTTGGGTGCGCGGATGGGCGCCGCTCCCCCGGGTGTGGTCACCCCGGGGCTAAGTTGAGTTGGGTGCTCGGATGGGCGCCGCTCCCCCGGGTGTCGTCACCCGGGGCTAAGTTGAGTTGGGGGCGTGGATGGGCGCCGCTCCCCCGGGTGTCGTCACCCGGGGCTAAATTGAGTTGGGGTGGTGATGGGGGCGTCACCCCTGCCGCAGGGCGAGGATGAGTTCGATTTTGCCGACTTGTTCGTCGAGGGTCTGGGCGATTTCGACGGGGGTGCGGCCGCGGTCGGCGAGTTCGTAGACGCTCGCGCTGAGCGGGTCGAGCGATGGGGCGGGAGCCGGAGCCGGCGGCTGCGGGGTGATCGGGCGGCGCGCGGGGGCGGCGGCGCCGTTCGATTCGGCGTGTGAAGACGACTTCGCCTTCGCCATCGCCATGCGGCGTTCGAGCGTCGCCGCGGCGCCGTTCACACGCGGCGTCGGCGTCGGCGCAGCATTATCCGATTCATCCTCGAGTTTAATCTCCATCTCGATCGACTCATGCGTCCCGTTCCGCCGGCACGCGGCGGCGGCGGCGACCCCGTTCGAGGTCGCGGCTAATGACGGTGACGACGATGACGACGACGACGCCTTGCGCTCCTCGGCCTTCGACGGGCTGATCGAGGCGCCGGGGGCGCGGTAGAGGGCTTCGTCGAGGAGGCGGAGCCGCTCGTCGGCCTGGCGGATGAGCGCGTCGAGCCGGGCGGCGCGGCCGTCGATCTGGGCGATGAGGCGTCGGGCGTTCTCGTCGAGGCGCAGGGCCGCGGCGTGCTCGGAGACGCCCGAGTCGCGGCGGGCGGCGGCGGAGTCGCGGGCCGCGGTCGCGTCGTCGCGGACGCGCTCGATGAAGTCGCGGGCCGACTCGCCCCGGCCGCTCGTGCGCCGGGCCATGCGGCCGCGCACATTTGACAGCACGATGATCACGAGGAGGATCATCCCCCCGGCCATGAGGAGGCCGGGCAACCATTCGGCGAAGGCGACGGACGAAGGCATGCGATGACTCCTGTGAGGGCGGTCGTGGGCCTCGCAGTTCGCTATATTGAGTCGATTCCAGTATCGGACAATGGGTTATCGGATCGTGAATAAAGCGACGCGACCCGCCGGGGCGGGCCCTGAGGGGGCCCGGACGAGCGCTCCGCCGACCAGCGCGTCGGGGCGGCGGCCGCCGGACCATCGCGACCCGATCGTGGTCGCGGTCGGGGCGGCGCTCGCGGGGAAATGCGGCGTCGAGCCGCGGGCGCGGCTCATCCTCGCAGTGAGCGGCGGGGCGGACTCGTTCGCCCTGCTCGCGGCGATGGCGGCGCTCGCGACGCGGCCGCACCTCGAATATGAGCTCGTCGTCGCCCATGTCCACCACGGCCGGCGGGCCGGGGCTGATGAGGAAGCCGCGGGCGTCCGGGCCGCGGCGGCGGAGTTCGCCCTTCCTTATGAACAGGTCGACCTCGACCCCGGCGCGGCGGTCGAGCCGGGCGGGCTCGCGGCCCACCTCCGGCGGGCGCGGTACGAGGCGCTCGGGCGGATCGCGCGCGAACACGGCGCCGACGCGATCGCGACGGCCCATCAGGGGACGGACCAGCTCGAAACGCTGCTCCTCGCGCTCGCCCGCGGGGCGGGGCTCGACGGGCTCTCGGGGATGGCGTGGCGGGCCGAGCGGTTCGGCGCGACGATCGTGCGGCCGCTTCTCGGGGTCGGCCGGGAGGAGTGCCGGGCGCTCCTCGAATCGATCGGCTGGGCGTGGTTCGACGATCCGACGAACGAATCGGTCGAGCACCCGCGGATCCGCGTGCGGCAGGAGGTTCTGCCCGCGTTGCGGGCGATCGCGCCCGATCTCGACGGGCGGATCACGCGGACGACGGACCAGCTCGCGGACGCGGCGGCGCTCGTCGAGGGTGAGGCGCGGCGGCTCTTCGGGGACGAAGCCGGGGCCGGATCGCATGATCGTGAAACCCTGCGCGGGGCGTCCGCTATCATCGTGGGCGCCGGGCTGCGGCGGGCGGCGACGGCGCTCGGCGCCCCGATCGATCAGGTGTCGGCGAAGGTCGTCGGTTCGACGGTCGAGGCGATCGGCGACGCGGTCCGCCGGCCACGCCGGTTCGAATGGCCCGGCGGGGTCGTCGTGCGGGTCACGGCGAAGACGGTCGAAATCGGCCGGGCGGACGAAATCGACGGGGAATGATGAACGAACGGAACACGCGACCGGGGGAACGGTTCACGATGGCGAAGGACGGCATGACGGACAAGCGGACGGTGCTTCTCGTGGGTCACTGCGGCCCGGACTCGTGGATGCTCCGTTCGACGGTGGAGCGGACGCTCGGCGCCGAGGCGCGGATGGTGAACTCGGCCGCGGACCTCGAGAAGTCGATCGACGAGGCGTCGCTCCTTCTCGTGAACCGCGTGCTCGACGGGCGCTTCGAGACGGAGAGCGGGATCGAGCTCATTCGTCAACTCGCGCAGACCCGGGCGCACGGCCCGAAGTCGATACTCATCTCGAACTACGAGGATGCGCAGGAGGCGGCCGAGGCGGCCGGCGCGGCGCCGGGCTTCGGCAAGGCCGAACTCAACTCGGAGAAGGCGGCGGAGCGCATGCGCGCGGCGATCGAATCGTCTTCGTCGTCGGCCGCGTGATGCGGCGCGTCGTTCGTAGTCGTCCCGGCCGGGGCGCCCGCTCCGGTTTCGTGGTTTCTCTTCCCCAACGGTGACTCAACTTCTCGAGAACATGGTGGCGCTGGGCATCCGCGGAGTACGGTTTCGGTACCGCGGCGCGAGGGCGACCTCGGGCGGCTGGGTGGTCGATGTGGACGCGCTCGATCTCATGCCGGGCGAGCAACTGCTCCTCACCGGCGGGAGCGGGCGCGGCAAGAGCACGCTGCTCCATCTCATCGCCGGGCTCATCGACCCGGACCAGGGGCGCATCTATGTCGCCGGCGAGGAAGTCCACGCGCTCCATGGGGCGAAGCGCGATCTCTTCCGCGGCCGACACATCGGGATGATCTTCCAGACCTTCAACCTGCTCCATGGCTTCAGCGCCGTCGAGAATGTCATGGCGCCGATGATGTTCTCCGACCTTCCGCGGCGCGAGCATCGGCGTCGGGCGCTCGAACTCCTCGAGACGCTTGGCATTGACGAGCCGGAGCGCCGGCCGGATGAACTGAGCGTGGGCCAGCAGCAGCGCGTCGCGGTCGCGCGGGCGCTCGCGTGTGGCCCGGCGCTCGTGCTCGCCGACGAGCCCACCGCGAGCCTCGACCCGGCGAACGCGGCGATCGCGATGGACCTCATTCAACAGGCGTGCGCCGAGCGCGAGATCGCCCTCCTGTGCACGAGCCACGATCCCACGCTCGCGCCGCGGTTCGAGCGGCGGATGGATCTCGAAGAGTTGCGCGGCGAGGGCGATGGCGGCGATGAAGAAGACGGCGCAGTCGCGGCCGATGCGAGCGGGAATGCAGGGGGGCGCGGCTGATGGCGATGTCCGATTTCACCATCATCCGCCGGAGCATGGTCGCCCGGTCCTTCTCGACGATCACGACGGTCGTGACGGTGGGGATCGCGGTGGCGCTCATGCTCGTGTTGATCAGCATGCGCGATTCGGGCCGCCGCGCCTTTGAGCGCGGGCCGGGGAACATGCATCTCCTCGTGAGCCGCGATGACAGCCCGCTCGTCGCGATCCTCAACGGCGTGTTCTACGCGAACGCGCCGCGGCGGTCGATCGAGTGGACGAAGTTTCAGGAGCTTACGAACCCGCGCAACCTGCCGCTCGAGTGGGCGATCCCGACGCAGATCGGCGACAACTACCGCGGCTATCCGGTGCTCTCGACGACGCCGGAGATCTTCTCGCAGTTCAAGCCGGCGGTCGGCGAGGAATGGGTGTTCACGAGCGGCGGCGCGTTCGATGAGCCGTTCGGCGTCGTGCTCGGCTCGACCGTCGCGGCGGAGACGGGTCTCGGCGTGGGCGATGAACTGCACCTGTCGCACAATCTCCGCGGACCGGACGATCGCGCGAACGCCGGCGGCGGCGCCGAACCCGCGGACGAAGAGGACGACGAGCACGACGACGAGCACGAGGACGACCACCACGACGAAGACGAACAAGGTCACGACCCGCACGCGCACGATGAGTTCGAGTTCCATGTCGCGGGCATTCTCGCGCCGACCGGCGGGCCGCACGATCGCGCGGTCGTCGCGAACCTGATCGGCGCGTGGATCATCCACGCGCACGATCGGCGCGAAGACGCGGCGGGCGGCGCCGAGATCGAACTCACGACCGAAGCCGATCTCACCGACGAGGACCGGCTCATCACGGGCATCTACCTCCGCGTGCCGACGCGCGGCGGCGAGGCGGGCGCCATTCTGCCCGTCGTCTTCGACCGGCTCCGGCGGGACCCGTCGATCACCGTCGCGAATCCGAAACAGGAGATCGACAAGCTCTTCACGATCGTGGGCAACATCGATCGGATCTTCCTCGGCATGGCCGGGGTGGTCATGCTCGCGAGCGCGATCGGCATCATGCTCGCGCTCTACAATTCGATGGAGCAGCGGCGGCGGCAGGTCGCGACGCTTCGTGTGCTCGGCGCGAGCCGCGGGCGGATCTTCGGCCTCGTCATCACCGAGTCCGCGATGATCGGCCTGCTCGGGGCGGTGGTGGGCGTCGCCCTCGCGTTCGTCGGGCTCGAGGTCGTGACCGAACTCATGCGGCGTGAACTTCAGCTCGTGATCGAGCCGATCGTGACGCCGCTCGTGGTCCTGCTGCTCACGCTTGCGAGCGTCGGGCTCGCGTCGCTCGCGGGGATCGTGCCGGCCGTCATGGCGTACCGGACGCCGGTGGCGAAGAATCTGCGGCCGCTCGGGTGACGAGGTGGGATCGATCGATCGATTGACGCCGGCGGCGCGCCGACGGAGGGGAATGACGAGACGACATGAAGGCGTTCTGGGGACTCATCGCGGCGCTCGCGCTCATCACCGGCGGAATGCTCATGCAGCAGTCGGCGTCGGACGGGTCGTCGCCGCGCGAGGGAGGGACGACGACGGCGGAGCCGGAGCGGTCGATCGACGAGAATGACACGCTCGCGATGAACACCGTCGATGACGGTGAGGTCGAAGTCGAAGCGGGTGAAGAGAACGCGGCGACGGTCGACGACGACGACGCGGCGATGGCCGGCGACGAAGCTGACGCGACGATCGCGAACGACGACGAGGTCGATGGCGACGCTGAATCGGACGCCCCCGGCGCGAACGACGGCGCGGCGCCGACGATCGATGAGCTGCTCGAGATCGAGCCGGCGCCGCCGATCGAAGAAGACGACCGCGACAACGGGAACGCTTCGCCCGCCGTCGACGCGGAGCTTCGCGCGAACGCGCCGGCCGAAGTGCGGCCGGGCGGTGGCGACGCCGCCGCCGGCGGAACGGCGGAGCAGGGCGAGGTTGCGAACGGCGAGTCGGCGGAGAGCGGCGAAACATTTTCGACCGGCATCGAGAAGGTCGGCGAGTTTCCGGTGAAATGGTCGAAGCTCGTGCGCCGCGACGACGGCGCCATCGTCGCGAACGATCGGTTCATCATCAAGGGGAGCGGCGCCGCGGACGATCCGTACCGCGTGACCTGGGACCTGCTTCTCTCGGCGGAGGAAGCGTTTCAGCCGCGCGAGGGGTTGAAGCGGGTGCCCGAGCATGTCGCGATGCTGCACGACAAGTATGTGCAGATTACCGGGTATGTCGCGTTTCCGATCGCCGCGGCGAACGCGAACGAGATGCTCGCGATGCTCAACCAGTGGGACGGGTGCTGCATCGGTCTGCCGCCCTCGCCGTACGACGCGGTCGAGGTGAAGCTCAAGGATGACGCGACGCCGGAGCAACTCGCGATGTCGTACGGCGTCGTGACGGGACGGCTGCGCGTGGACCCGTACCTCACCGGTGACTGGCTGCTCGGCCTCTATGTCATGAACGACGCGGAACTGCGGAAGAACTGATCGGCCTGTCGAATTGGAATCGATGGCGCGCGGCGCGGGGATGCGGCGCGCGTTCACCTGCGATCGAACGCTCGAACGAATGAACCGGATGCACACGATGAGCCAGCATGATTTTGACGCGGAGCTTCAGAAGGAGCTCGACGCCGCCATGGGCGAACTCGACATGGAGGCGATGCTCAATTCGGGTCCCGCCGCGACCGGCGATGACGCGGACGCGAAGAAGGGGAGCGGGCGGCCGCGCTCGTTCAAGACGGGCGACCGCGCGACGGGGCGGATCATCAGCGTGACGCCGGAGGATGTGTTCGTCGAACTCGGGCCGCGCCATCAGGGCGTGTGCAGCATCGTGCAGTTCGAGGAGCAGCCCAAGGTCGGCGATCCGATCGAGGTCACGGTCCAGCGCTTCGACAAGAGCGAGGGGCTCTTCTACCTCACGCGCGTCGGCGCCGTGCAGAAGGCGGACTGGGAGAACCTCCAGGAGGGCCAGGTCGTCGAAGCGCGGTGCACGGGCGTGAACAAGGGCGGGCTCGAGATGGAGGTTGCGGGCCATCGCGCGTTCATGCCCGCGGGGCAGATCGATATCTACCGCACGGAAGACCTCGAGCAGTTCAAGGACCAGACGCTCACCTGCGAGGTCATCGAGTTCAACCGCGAGAAGCGGAACATCGTCCTCTCCCGGCGCGAAGTGCTCGTCCGCGAGCAGGCGGCGAAGCGCGAGGAGATCTTCTCGAAGCTCACCGTCGGCGACACGGTCGAGGGGATCGTGCGCAAGCTCATGCCGTTCGGCGCGTTCGTCGATCTCGGCGCGGGGGTCGACGGCCTCGTGCATGTGAGCGATCTCGCGTGGGAGCGCGTGAGCGATCCGGCGAAGGTCGTCGCCGAGGGGCAGCGCGTGAAGGTGCAGGTGCTCGCGATCGACGAGGAGCGGAACCGCATCGGCCTCGGGCTCAAGCAGACGCAGGCCGACCCGTTCGAGTCAATCGGGAACGAGCTCGCCGAGGGCGCGACGGTGACGGGGCGCGTGACGAAGATCACCGCGTTCGGCGCGTTCGTCGAAATCGAGCCGGGCGTCGAAGGGCTCATTCACATTTCGCAACTCTCGCACGAGCGGGTGAACCGCGTAAGCCAGATTGTGAGCGAAGGCGAAGTCGTCACGGCTCAGATTCTCGACATCGATCCGGACTCGCGCCGGATCAGCCTGTCGATGAAGGCGCTCAAGGAGTCGCAGGCGGAGAGCGCCGAGCGCCCGGCCGACGCGTCGATGGAGCGCCTCAAGGCGCGCTTCGGATCCGACCGCCCGCTCAAGGGCGGGCTGGGGTGAGGGTGGTCGGGCGCGTGCGGGTGCGCAGCGCGTAATCGTCGAGCATCGAGGATCGAAGGACGACTCGTAGAGCGGCGATCTGTGCGCCGCGGAGTCGTCGCGTTTGTAGAGCCGCGTTCTGTGAACGGGGTCGCGGCGCAGGGGGTCGATCCCCCGGAGCCGCGATGTTTGCGCCGACGGACGCCTAACTTCGAGGCTCCGCCCCCGTTGGGGGGACTCCGCCTCGACCCCGTGCACAGCACGCGGCTCTATGGGATCGTGAGGGTCGTCCTCGCCAGTCCGCGCGCACTCGTTCCAGACGCTGTGGGTTCCGCTGCGCTCCAACCACAGCCACCCACTCGTAGTTCGCTCGGCGCCGGGTGGCTGTGGCTGAGGTTCGGGGAAGCCACAGGGAAGATGGCGCGGTTCTGAGGATTGAATCTGTGATTTGAGATTTGAGATTTGAGATTTGAGATCTCAGATCTCCGGATCTTCGATCGTTCATCCAATCCCGTGTGCCACGGCCTTCCAGGCCGTGCGACGAATGGAACGACGGTGTCGGTGACGAGGTGAGCGATCGTCGTGTCAGGCGTCATCCGCCGCTCCGCAGTGCCGCACGGTAGTGGCACACGGAGTGAGGGAGGGAGCATACCGTACGAAGCGAGTCGTCGTTATGGACGCGTATGTTCCATTCGCTGTGGGTTCCGCTTCGCTCCAACCACAGCCACCCGTCGTCGAATCTACGCCTCGATCTTCCGGTAGAAGCCCTTCACGACCTGGTACACGCCGTAGGCGAGGACGCCGAAGGCGACGGCGCCGTAGAGCCAGGTTCCGTAGGGCTGGTCGCGCAGGCTCGCGAGCGCTTCGCCGAACGATTTCGCTTCGTCGGGGTCCTGGGTGATCGTCGTGTAGAGGAGCGAACCGCCGATGATGAAGAAGACGACGCCGCGCGCAGCGAGGCCGAGCGTGGCGCTGAACTTGATCGCCTTGCGTGGCGTCTCGTCGACCTGCGCGAGCTTGAGCTTCTTCTGGTACGACTGGGTGATCGCCTTGCCGGCCTCCATGAAGCCGCCGACGATGATCATCACGGCGACCGCGCCGAGAAGCCAGCGTCCCCAGGTCTCGCCCATGAGCTGCGCCGACCACGCCTCACTTCGGTCGCCGCCCGACGAACTCGACCCCGAGCCCATGAGCAGCTTCACCGTCCAGATCGTGAGACCGGTGTAGATGACGGCGCTGACGAAGTAGACGACGCGGCGGGCGTATCCCTTCGCGTCGCCGCTCGCCTGGTTCTCCGGGTCGGCGAAGGTCTGCGTCCAGCGCCAGAGCGCGTAGCAGCCGAGGCCGACCGCGAGCACGACGACGAGCGGGAACCCGAACGACATCTCGAGCAACTCCTGGATCGCGTTGCGCGAGCCGCCGGTCTCGCCGCCCCCGCCGCCGCCCGTCGCGGCCATGATCGCGAGAACGCCGACGGTCGAATAGACGACGCCCTTCGAGATGTAACCGAGGCGGACGACCCAGTCGGGCCAGAGTGGTGTGTTGAGCAGTTCGGGCGCGTGGGCGCGGGCCTGCCGATGAGCGGTCGCGGCGTGATTCGCCATGATGGTGTTCCTCCCCTTCGTCGGTACCGTTCCGGTTTCGACGCCGGAACAAGAACAACTGAACGCGTCGCGCCTCGGGCAATGGTAATGGCGCGGGGCGCGGCACAGTTCTGGACGATGAGAAGATGCTCAGACCCGCGTGGAAGATCCCTTCGTCACCCGGCCACGAATAGGGATGATCAGTTCGTGGACACGCGGGTGTACCCGGGGGCGAGACGGCGCTCCGTCGCGTTCACCTGGCGATGCCTGCGATCGAGTTCGGCGCATCGCGGACACTTCGGCAGGCCGCCGTGGACCCACTGAACATCGCGACTCGCCGCGACCTGGCCGGCTTCGCACCTCGTATTCGAATGGTGAAAATCGTCACCCGCGGCGTGCCATACGATCCGGGACTCGTTCATCGCGCTCTCCTTCGGTGTGAGGCTGCACTACTCGAGTTCGCCTCCGGCGCCGCCATCGATTCATTCGAAGACAAGAAACTGGGAAACCGCCTGCAGCCGATGACTGACCTACACGCGGAAAGATTCGAAGGGCCGCCGGTTCCGAGGGTCGTATCATTGCCCACGGGGCGTCAAATCCCTCATCCACGGAGGATCCTTCGGTGAAGAGCTGATCGCACGCGAGATTCGTGGTTGAAGTCATTCGGTTTGAGTGAGCGGGCGAGCGAACGAACTCGCGCTCTCCATTCGCAAGTGCGATCTGATTTACCGTTCGGAGGATCCATGGCCGGTCAACACAGACTCCATCAGGAACGCCTGCAGGTTGAAGCGCTCGACGAAGCCGCGGTGCTCGTCGCGGTGCACCTGCCCGACGCGCGGTTCGACCCGCGCGATCCGCTCGGCGAACTCCGTGCGCTCGCGGAGACCGCGGGGGCGCGCGTCGTCGGCGAACTCGTACAGAACCGCAACCGACCCGAGCCGGGAACCTACATGGGGACCGGCAAGCTCGACGAGCTCGCGAACTTCCGCGAGGAGGTCGGCGCGAAGGTCATCATCTTCGACAACGATCTCTCACCGTCGCAGATCCGCAACATCGAGCAGGTCGTGAAGTGCAAGGTGATCGACCGCTCGGAGCTCATCCTCGACATATTCGCCGGGCGCGCGACGACGGCGGCGGCGAAGCTGCAGGTCGAGCTCGCGCAGCTCGAGTACACCTATCCGCGGCTCCGCGCGATGTGGAGCCACCTCGGGCAGATCACCGGCGGCGCGCCGGTCGGCATCGGCACGCGCGGCCCGGGCGAGACGCAGATCGAAACCGACCGCCGCCTCGTCCAGCGGCGCAAGGCGATGCTCAAGCGCCGCCTCGCCGAGATCAACCGGCGGCACGCCCGCGAGATTGCGCGGCGGCGGCGGGAGAACTTCACGGTGAGCCTCGTCGGTTACACGAACGCGGGCAAGTCGACGCTGTTCAACGCGCTCACCGAGCCGAGCGGCGGGGGCGGCGCCTACGCGGACAACCGTCTCTTCGCGACGCTTACGACGCGGAGCCGGCGCTGGCCGCTCGGGAGCGGCGACGAGGCGCTCCTGTCCGACACGGTCGGGTTCGTGCGCGATCTGCCGCACCATCTCGTCGCGTCGTTCCGGGCGACGCTCGAGGACGCCCTCTTCGCGGACCTTCTGCTCATCGTGCTCGATGTCTCCGATCCGCAGGCGGAACTCCAGTACGAAGTCGTGCAGGAGACGCTCGACGCGCTCGAGCGCGACTGGGCGGAGGAGATCGCGGAGGATGCGGGCGCCGAGGCGTGGCCCGACGACCCCGACGCGCGTGAGCGCTGGCGCGAGTCGATGGCGCTGCGGCCGAAGCGGCTCCTCGTGCTCAACAAGATCGACCGTCTGTCCGACCATTCCGAGCGCGCGATCTGGGCCCAGCGCGAGCCGACGGCGCTCGCGGTGAGCGCCAGGAGCGGCGAGGGGATCGAGGACCTGCGCGACCGCGTGCTCGAGATCATGCGCGGCGAGACGCGGCGGATGGAAGTCACGCTGCCGTACTCGGCCGCGAAGGCGCTCAACTTCGCCGAGACGCGGGGCGAAGTGCTCGACCGCGACTACGGCCCGAACGAGGTGCGCCTCACCGTCAAACTCGGCGTCGGCCATGTCGACCAGCTGCGGTCGATGGGGGCCACGGTGACGGTGGACGGGGAAGTGTGAATGGGGTTGTCGGAGAATTTAGATCTGAGATCTGAGATCTGAGATCTGAGATTTGAGATTTGAGATTTGAGATTTGAGATTTGAAATTTCAGATTGGAAGCGCTGTTCGTGGGCGCCATCGCCGCGCCGGCCGCGCGGGGCGGTGCACGGGGCGCGAGTTGGAGGGCGCGGGGTTCGTCACGCGCACGCTCGTTCCACACGCTCGCTCCATTCGATGCACGGCCTGGAAGGCCGTGGCACACGGGGGGCGAGCTCGTATCTGAGATCTGAGATTTGAGATTTGAAATCCGAGACCTCAGTCTCGGATCTATTCGGCGGGTTTCGGGGCGAGGGCGTTCGTGAAGCGGGTGAGGTCGGCGACGACGCCGTCGATGCGGGTCGCGATCTCGTCGTTCGTGACGCGGCCGTCCTCGAAGTCGCCGCCGGTCGCGTAGACGAAGCGGGGGACGATGATCGTGCGGAAGTCGAGCATGAGCGAGTTCGCGACGGCCATGACCGACATGTAGCTGCCGTGCCCGCCCGCGGCGCACATGAACGCGGCGACCTTGTTCGTCCAGACATCGCGGCCGGTGAGTTCGATCGCGTTCTTGAGCGTCGAATTCACATCGTAGTTGTAGACCGGCGTCGCGATGAGGTAGCCCTGCGCCGACATCATCTGCTTCTTGAAGGCGCCGGTCTTCTCGTGGCCGTACGCGGCGCCGCCATCGCAGGGCGGCAGGCACGCCTCGGCGAGGTCGATGTATTCGACCTCGACGCCCTCGGTCTCTTCGAGGCGCGCGAGGCCTTCGCGGGCCATGATGCGGCTGCGGCTCTTCGGGTTCAGACTGCTGCTCAGGACGATGATCTTGCTCATGACGGGTCGGTCGATTCTCGTTCGTGTCGGATGGGATCGCTCGTGACGGAACCACGGTATAGCGCCGGCGTCGGGCGTGTCGAGGGTCGAGTCGCGAGAACGGGTCCCGCGGTCACGCGGCGACGGAGGTCTTCGACTTCTTCGGCTTCGGCTCGGCGTCGTTCGCGACGCCGGCGGCCGGAGGGGTCGACGGGTCGGGCTCGCCCACTGCGACGGCGGTCTCGCCGTCTTCCTGGCAGAGCATGACGCGGGCCTTGCCGGCCTCTTTCGCCTTGTAGAGCGCGTTGTCCGCGTGCTGCACGAGTTGCTCGCCGGTGTCCGGATGGCTGATGCGCGTGCAGGCGATGCCGAAGGACATGTTGAGTTCGGGATGGTCGGCGTAACTCGACTCGCGCATCCGCGCGAACTCCTCGCGGAGGCGCATGACGAGGTTCACCGCGGTGTCCCGATCGGTCTTCGGCAGGAGGATGATGAACTCATCCCCGCCGTAGCGGGCGGCGAAGTCGGACTCGCGGCAGGTCGTCGTGATGAGGCGACCGACGCGGCTCAGCAACTCGTCTCCGCGCTGGTGGCCGAGCGTGTCGTTGAGGGATTTGAACCCGTCGAGGTCCATCATGACGCAGGAGAGTTCGGACTGGTAGCGCGACGCCTCGGCGAACATCTGAATGAGCGACCGGTTGAGATGCCGGCGATTCGAAAGCGAGGTGAGCGCGTCGGTGAGCGCCATTTCCTCGAGCTTCGCGACCATCGCCGAGAGCTGCGAGTTCGATTCCTTGATGCGGTCGAGCGAGCGTTCGAGCTGGACCTGGAGTCGCGCGTTCTCCTGCTTCACGCGCCAGAGTTCGAGGTTCTTCTCGACGGTGAGGGGGATCGTCGAGAGGACGGTCGGCGACTTCACGACATAGTCGTAGGCGCCGTGCCGGATCGCCTCGACGGCAATGGAGATCTCGCTCTCGCCCGTCACCATGATGACCGGGAGATCAGGGCGGAGGTTGAGGAGCGCCTTGAGCGCGTCGAGTCCGCTGCCGTCGGGCAGGTTGTAATCGGAGAGGACGAGGTGGAACCGCGTGAGATCGAGATCGAGCGCGGCGGCGACGGTCTCGGCGACGGTGACGCACTCGGACTCGAAGTGCTCGACGAGCACATCGGTGAGGAGCATCGCCGCGTCGAGATCGTCCTCGATGACGAGGATCTGTGGTGTTCCCGTGACCTGGCGCATGTCGTGGGGCACTTCTCCCAGCGGTGGTAAGCGTGCGTGTGGGTGGCGCGGTCGCCGATCAGGCGGCGGTGGAGCGAATCGGTCGGTGCACACGCGTCCAGTACTTCGTCGCTTCGGTCACGACATCAAAGAGGGCCTCGGGATCAGCGGATTTGCAGGTGTAGCTGTTCGCGCCGTTCTGCAGGGCGATTCGTTCGGCTTCGTCCGAATCGACGCCGGTGAGCATGACGACGGGCAGATCGCGGAGGGCGTCCATCGAACGGAGTTCGACGAGCACCTGGTGTCCGTTCTTGCCGGGCATTTCGAGGTCGAGGAAGACGATGGACGGCCGTGGCGCGTCTTCGTATTCGCTCTCGCGCTTGAGGAAGGCGAGGCCGTCCTCGCCGTCGCGGCATTCGTAGACCTCGTACTCGCCGCCCGACGATTCGATCGCGTCGCGGATGAGCATGCGGCAGTCCGCATCGTCATCGACGAGGAGAATCACGAGCGTTTCACAATCGATGTTCGCCGGTACCACGGTTCCGTCGCTCCTTCTCGGACCTCCGCGGAGCCCATCGTCGTTCATGGACGAGGGGCGCCCTGGACCCAACCTGTTTATCGAGCGTTACGCGGCCTCACACGAGGCGCGGCCGTTGTTCCCGCCGGTCGCCCCGGGCGCCTGACCGGCGCAATCGACACGATCGGCAGGAATCAACACGGCGAAGACGCTGCCGACGCCGACTTCGCTCGTGAGCGCGATGCGTCCACCCCAGCGCTCGGCGACCATCGCGACGCTCGTGAGGCCGATGCCGCGTCCGGTCGCCTTTTCGTTCTTCCCGGTCGCGGCGCCGCGCTGGAAGACGCGGAAGATCTTCTCGTGTTCGGACTCGGGGATTCCCGGACCGGTGTCCTCGACCATGAGCTTGAGCCATCCGTCGTCGATTTCGTGGGAGATCGTGACCCGCCGGAGCGGCCGGTCGCCCATGTACTTCACCGCGTTGTCGATGAGGTTGAGCAGCACCTGGCGGATGAGGCCGGGCTCGATGTGCGCGACGGGGAGTTGCGTTTTTATGCAGCACTGCACGCCGGCGTCCTGCATGTCTTCGGCGAGCGCTTCGATGATCGTGAGTGTGAGTTCGTGCAGATCGACGCGCTCGGGCTTGTACGGCCGCGTGCGGAGGCGGCTCAACTCGAGCAGGTCGTTCAGCATCGAGGATTCCATGTCGACATTCGCGCTGATGCGCTCGAGTCGGACGCGCACCTCCTCGGGAAGCTCATCGCCGAAGCGGCGCTGAATCATCGCGGTCATGCCGGCGATGTTGCGCAGCGGCGCGTTGAGGTCATGGCTCACCGTGCGAAGGAATTCGTTCTTTGTGTCGATCTCGCGGCGGAGCAGATCGTTCACGCGCTCGAGCTCCTTCGTCCGGTGCGCGACCTGCTCTTCGAGGTGCGCGTTCGCCGCCTTGAGTTCGGATTGCGCGTGCGCGAGCGAGCGGGTCATGTCGTCGAAGGACCGGGCGAGCACGCCGATCTCATCCTTCCGGTTCACGGCGAGGGGGAGCGGCTGGCCGCCCGCGGCGAGGACGGCGGTCGCGCGGGCCATGCGGCGGATCGGGCGCACGAGGCGGCGCGTCATCGCCGCGGTGATCGGCACGGCGATGAGCATCGTCGCGCACACGACGCCGATCGCCATGGCGCGCATCGACTGCACGGCCGAGCGGAGCACCGGGTCGACGACGCCGACGACGACATAGCCGACGAGCTTCGGCGCGAGCGCGACGCCGTACCCGGCGTCGGCGAAGACGGGGACGCGACAGAGAAGCGCCTCGGGCGCGTCGTTCGCGCCGAGGGGCATCGGCTGATTGAGGTCGCTCGCGGAGTGTCCGCGGTCGTGGGCGCCGTGGACGGTGTACTCGTCCCAGCGTTCGCTGCGCGAGCGGACCTCGAGATCTTCGAAGTGCGGGCTTTCGATGACGAGAAACGCGAGCTGGGCGTCGGCGAAGGCCTGGTCGACGGTCTCGGAGAGGGTAATCGTGTGGGCGGCGCGGAGCGGCTCGGCCACCGCGAGGGCGACGCGATCGGCCGCGGCGAGGGTTTCGCGGGCCACGGCCTGGCCGAGGCGCTCTTCGATCGCGTTCACGAGGAGCCACGCGCTCACCCCGGTGAGGACCGCGAGGACCGATAAGACGACGATCATGACGCGAAAGGCGAGCCGGCGGGTGCGCGGAATGGCCGCGATCGGGTTGAGGGGCTGTTCGCTCGACATACCCACATCGGCCCGGGTGAAGAGGCGGGCTGGAACCATCGTCGACCGTTCCGGGGGTCGACTTCGGCCGGGGCCGGCCGAATCGCGGCGGTCGGCGGACGCGGGCGAGGGCGTTCGAGCGCCCGAATGACGGGTCGCGGGGCGGTTGCCCGCGGGCGGGGGTCGGCTACACTTCGCGGCACAACTCAGTCAACCGCATGGACCACGGGCGTCACCCGGGCCCCACTTCGGCCGGGCCGGGTCGTCCCTCGATGTCGAGGGGGCGTTTCGTGGGAGGTAGGAGGCAGTCATGGCCAAGAAGGTCGAGGATGTCTTTAAGTTGATGGCCCCCGGCGGGCAGGCGACTCCGGCGCCGCCCCTCGGTCCGGTGCTCGGCGCCAAGGGCATCAACCCGGGACAGTTCATTCAGAAATTCAACGAGATGACGCGCGAGCTCAACGGCAAGGTCGTGGGCTGTGTCGTCACGCTCTACGGCGACCGGAGCTTCGATCTCGAGATCAAGTCGTCGCCGGCCTCCGTGCTCATCAAGGAAAAGGCGGGCGTCGAGAAGGGCGCCGGCGCCGTGGGCAAGGAGATCGTCGGGTCGATCACGAAGGATCAGGTCCGCGAGATCGCGGAAGAGAAGATGTCGGACCTGAACGCGGGCAGCGTCGAAGCGGCCATGCGGATCATCGAAGGCACGGCCCGCTCGATGGGCATCGCGGTGAAGGGAGGCTGATCCATGGCGACGATGAGCAAACGAGCGAAGGACAACGCGAAGCTCCTCCCGAAGGACGCGCTCCCCCTCAACGAGGCCGTCGCGGTTCTCAAGAAATTCAAGGCGCCGAAGTTCGACCAGACGGTCGAGATCGTCATGGCGCTCGGCGTCGATCCGGCGCACGCGGACCAGATCGTGCGCGGCGCCATCGCGCTGCCGAAGGGTCTCGGCAAGTCGAAGCGGGTCGTCGCGTTCTGCAGCGCCGACGATGTCGAGAAGTGCAAGGAGGCGGGCGCCGTCGACGCGGGCGGCGAAGACCTCGTGAAGCGGATCGAAGGCGGCTTCATGGATTTCGATGTCGCCGTCGCGACGCCCGAGACGATGCGCTTCGTCGGCAAGCTCGGCCGCGTGCTCGGCCCGCGCGGCCTCATGCCTTCGCCCAAGGCGGGCACGGTGACAAAGGACATCGTGAACGCGGTGAAGGAGTACGGCGCCGGCAAGGTCGAGTACCGGACGGACAAGGGCGGCAATGTGCACGCCCCGGTCGGCCGCATGAGCTTCTCGGAGGGTGACCTCTACGAGAACCTCGACTTCTTCATCAAGACAATCGAGAAGGCGAAGCCGTCGTCCGCGAAGGGCAACTACATCAAGAAGGTCGTGATCAGCGGCACGATGACGCCCGGCGTTCGAGTCGCGCTGTAACGAGGTTTGGTTCCGCAAGCACGAGCGAGCGAACGAACGGCGTTCATCCACGCCGAAAGCGAGTGAACGATGAGTCGACAAGTCAAAGAGATGATTCTGGACGAGTACAAGTCGCGCTTCGAAGGCGTTGACGACGCGGTGCTCGTCGATATCCGCGCCCTCGGCGCGAACGAGAACAACGAGTTCCGTGACGGCCTGCGTCAGAAGCAGATCAAGGTCACGGTGGTCCGCAACCGTCTCGCGCGGATGGCGTTCGAGGACTCGAAGCTTTCGGGTCTCGACACGCTGCTCGCCGGGCCGAGCGCGGTCGTCTATCCCACAGCGGAAGACGGCACGGTGGTCGATGTCGCCCGCGAGATCGTCGACTGGGCGAAGAAGATCAAGACGCTCGAGCTCAAGGGCGCCGTGCTCGACGGCGAGGTGTTCTCGGGCAAGGACGGCGTCGAGCGGCTGAGCAAGTACCCGACGCGCGAAGAGGCGCAGGCCGAGGTCGTGCAGATCGTCCTCAGCCCGGGCGCTCAACTCGTCGGCGCCATTACGGGCCCCGGCGGCGCCATCGCGAGCCTTCTCAAGACGATCGAGGAGAAGCTCGAGAAGGGCGAGTCGATCGCGAAGGTCGGCTGAGTGGATCGATTGATTGATTGACTGACTGACCCGTTCCGTCCGACGGGCCCCGTAACAGGGTCGGCGCGCCGACCCGGGGTTAAATGGCCGATGGTCGGCCACCTCTTGGACGGACGATCATGTTTGAAAGTCTGGAGTGACTGTCATGTCCGAAGAAACCACGGCGACGAAGGAGTTCTCGAAGGAGATCTCCGACCTGGGCGACAAGCTGGCCGGCCTCACCCTCAAGGAGGCGGTCGAGCTCAAGGATTACATGAAGGACACCTACGGCATCGAGCCGGCGGCGGGTGGCGCGGTCATGATGGCCGGCCCGGGCGGCGGCGGCGGCGCCGAGGAGGCCGAGGAGCAGACCGAGTTCGATGTCATCCTCGAGTCCGCGGGCGACAAGAAGATCCAGGTCATCAAGGCCGTCCGCGAGGCGACCGGTCTGGGTCTCAAGGAAGCCAAGGAACTCGTCGACGGCGCGCCGAACGCCGTCAAGGAGAAGATCGACAAGGACGAGGCCGAGGCCCTCAAGACGAAGCTCGAAGAGGCCGGCGGTTCGGTCACGATCAAGTAACCGATTCGCCCCCCGAGTTTCGTCCCGACCCGGCGCTTCC
The DNA here is from genome assembly GCA_043101845.1 of Phycisphaerales bacterium. Taxonomy (GTDB): domain Bacteria; phylum Planctomycetota; class Phycisphaerae; order Phycisphaerales; family UBA5793; genus JBICHN01. The sequence continues at coordinate 85,713 of JBICHN010000011.1, forward strand.
TCGAAGCGGCGGTTCGACGAACGAAAGACACCGGCCGACTCTCAGGAGTCGGCCGGTGTTCGTTTTTCGCGAGTGGATGGATGACTGCGGAGGAGTATCGAGTTCGTCTCGATCAATCGATCAGCCGCCGACGGCGGGGAGCGCATCCGGGAGCGACGCGGCGGCGGGCCAGAGCCAGCCGAAGATCGCGCCGGTCACGGCGCCGTAGACGATGCAGTCGGCGAAGTGGTTGATGAACGACTTCGCGGTGGCGCCGAACCAGATCATGCCGGGCAGCGCGCCGAAGGTGTACGCCATGATCGCGGCCGTGCCGGTGATCTGGAAGACTTCGGAGAAGCCCATGCCCGGCTCGGCGCCGAGCACGCCGACATACCCGACGAACACACTGATGATGAAGTAGACGAGGAAGCTGAGCGCGAGGTTGCGGCCCATGCTCGGCTGGCCGCGCCAGACCATGAGCGTGCCCCAGGGCCCGGCCGAGTAGCGCTCCTTGAACGCCTCGCTGTTCATGTCCTCGCCTTTGGCGCATCCCGGGAAGATGTAGTTGCCCGGCGGGATGTTCATTCCCCGGATCGCCTCCTTGAAGCGCTCTTCGTCGGGCAGTTTCACCCATTCGGTCTTGTGGTGGGGCATGACCACCCAGGCGACGAAGCTCAGGATGAAGATGGCGACGGCGGATACGAGAATCGGCAGCCACAGGTCAATCAACATATCCATCATGACGACGGTCTCCGGTTGGGAGCGTGAGACGGGACGGGACGAAACCACGAACGAATCGACAACGAACGAAGCGCGGCGTCGGATGTGAGATGCGGGGGATGATGGACGACCGGATGATCGAACAATGAATGACGCGGCGCGCGAAACACGAATCGGGTCAGACGCACACGGGCGAATCGGGACGGCGCGCGGTCGCGGCGCGCTCGTCTCCTCTATCGGCCAACCCGCGGCTCGTGCGCCAGCGGGTCAGCGGGCGCGGGCGACGCGGGCCGCCTCGCGCGCGATCCGATCTTGCTGTGAAATCGAGACTTAGGCGGATCAGCCGTCGCCCTGCGCGAACCGCGCCTCGACCCGGGTCCGCCATTCCTCGTACCCCGCGCGGCCCATGAGGCCGAAGGTCGCGACCTTGCCCGTTTCGACGGCGGGCTGGTCGTACGCGTTGATGTTGAAGAGGAGCCCCGCGTACGCCGTCGCGACTTCCCAGAGCATGATGAATTCACCGACCGTCGCCTCGTTCACCTCGGGGAAGCGGATCGTGAAGTTCGGTCGTTCGCTTTCGAGCAGGGCGTACTCGGTCGCGCGCTTCTCCGCGTTGAGGAGCGCGCCGAGCGTCTGGCCTTCGAGGTACTCGAGGTTCGCGACGCCGAGGCCGCGCGGAATCTCGACCTCGTCGCGGAACCGCTCGACCTCGACGAAGCCAATGACCTTGTCATTCGGCCCTTCGCGATAGAGCTGAACCTGGGAGTGCTGGTCGGTCGTGCCGAGCGCCTTGATCGGCGTGGCGCCGGCGAAGACCTCGCGGCCGTCGAGATCGACGCGCTTGCCGAGCGACTCGGCCCAGAGTTGGCGATACCAGTCGGCGAGCATGTAGAGCCCGTTCGCGTAGGGCATGAGCACATGGTTCGGTTTGCCGCGCTTCGCGAAGGCGATGAGGAGCCACGCGAGGATCGCCGCGGGATTCTCGGCGAACGGCCGCGCGCATCGCGTATCCATCGACGCGGCGCCGTCGAGGAGCGCTTCGATATCGATGTCGCACATCGCGGCGCTGAAGAGACCCACGGGCGAAAGCACGCTGAACCGACCGCCGACGCCGTCAGGCACGGGAAGGCTGCGATAGCCCTCGCGATCGACGATGTCGCGCATCGTGCCCTGCTTCGGATCGGTGATCGCGACGATGTGTTTCGGATAGCGCTCGGCGCCGAGCTTCGAGCGGAGCCAGTTGCGGAAGATCATGAACTGGGCCGCGGTCTCGGCGGTTTCGCCGGACTTCGAGATGACATTCACGAGCGTGTGCTCGAGCGTCGGGTCGGCGCGCTCGATACGGCGCATCGTGTCGCCGACGAGCAGCGGGTCGACATTGTCGAGCACATAGAGTCGTGGTCCCGATCGGTCGGCGCAGCGCTCATAGTTGTGCGTGTGCGGGCGCAGCGCGGCCTGGAGCGCGATGTTTCCGAGCGCCGATCCGCCGATGCCGAGGACGACCATGTGTTTGCAGCGCTTCTTCGGGGCATGCTTCTCGAAGTGCGCGTGCACGCCGTCGACCGCGGCGCGCACGGCGTCGACATGATGGCGCCGAAGTTCGCCGCGCGGCAGGTCGCGCCAGCGGATCTCGCCGGCGGCGCGCATCTGCGCGAGCCGCTCGGTGAGCGGGTTCATCGTCTTTGCCGCCGCTTCGAACTCGCGCGTCTCGATCCCGTGGTCATCGCCGATCCGCGGCGCGAGGCAGTTCGCGTAGTCGAGCGTGATCGAGGCCTTCGTCGTGGTCGTGGTGCTCGTCGTCGTCATGCGGAAGGGTAGGACCGCGCCGTCGGCGGTCCGGGGGGCCGGATGTGCACTTCGTGTTTCGATCCCTCCGACCGGCTGACCCTGCGGCGGCCCGCCGCTTCAGGCATTCCACCGAGCGAGGCGGTCGCCGGATTCGCCTATGATTCTCTTCGCGGCGGACCCTGTGGCCGCGGAACCCGGACTCGCCACTCAACCGATACGGAAACGCATTCTTCATGCCTCTGACCCAGGACACCGTGACCGACGCCCTGCGGACCGTCGACGATCCCGACCTCAAGCGCGATCTCGTATCGCTCGGCATGGTCAAGCGGGTCGAAGTGAGCGACGACGGGAAGCGCGTCGATCTCACGATCGAACTCACGACGCCCGCGTGCCCGCTCAAGGACAAGATCAAGAGCGACATCGAGGCGGCGGTTCGCGCGAAGGCCGCCGAGGTCGGCGGGCCGACCGATCCGAAGATCTCGGTTGAGTTCACGGCCGATGTGCGTTCGCCGCAGGAGAAACTCGCGGACAAGGACAACCCGCTGCCCGGGGTGAAGCATGTCATCGCGGTCGGCGCGGGGAAGGGTGGCGTCGGCAAGTCGACGGTCGCGGTGAACCTCGCGGTCGGTCTCGCGCGGCACGGGGCGAAGGTCGGCCTGCTCGACGGCGATGTGTACGGCCCGTCGGCGCCGACGATGCTCGGCCTCTACGAAACCCAGGCGATGATGAACGAGCGCCAGATGATCATGCCGTTCGAGGCGCACGGCATCAAGTCGATGACGATCGGCGTGCTCGTGGAGCGCGAGAAGCCGCTCATCTGGCGCGGGCCGATGGCGCAGGGCGCGTTCAAGCAACTGCTCACCCAGACCGAATGGGGCGAACTCGATTACCTCATCGTCGATCTTCCGCCGGGCACGGGCGATGTGCCGCTCTCGTTGTCGCAGATGCTGCCGTTGCGCGGCGCCGTCATCGTGTGTACGCCACAGACCGTGGCGCTCGACGATGCGCGGCGGGCGGTGCGCATGTTCCAGCAGCTCGGCGTGCCGCTGCTCGGCGTCGTCGAGAACATGTCCTACTTCGTCTGCGAGCACGGGACCGAATACGACATCTTCGGGCGCGGCGGCGCCGAGGTGATGGCGCAGGAAATGAACCTGCCGTACCTCGGCGGGATTCCGATCACGCCGGCGCTCCGCGAGCACGGCGACACCGGCGATCCCGGGGCGAACTTCGACGAGGTCGCCGACGCGAAGCTCGCGACGGCGCTCACAAAGATGACGCAGAACCTCGCCGCCCAGGTCTCGATGGCCTCGATGCGCAATGTCATCGCGCAGCCGACGATGTCGATTTCGTAGCGGAAGAGACGAAGAGACCGAGAGACGCAGAGACGAAGTATGCGCCCGGAAGCGATCCGGGCCGTGCCGGCCCGCTCCACGCAAGAGCTTCGAAAGCCGTCGGCAATCTCAGATCTCAGATCTCAGATCTCAGATCTCAGATCTCAGATCTCAGATCTCAGATCTGTAATCTGAAGAGTCCAGCCACGATCGAACCCCTCGTGCGCCACGTCCGCCGCTCCGCACTGCCGGCACGGCAGTGGCAGACCATCGCAAGTCATCCCACTCCCGAGTTCACTCCGCCACGCGTTCCCAGATTTCGAAGGTATGCGCAAAGTCGTTCCGCTCGTCGGGCTCGTGTCGTTCGGACGACTCGACGAGGCGCCACTCCGTTCGGGTGTCGAGCTCGGGAAACCGTGTGTCGTCCTCGCGCGCGTCGAGCGTCGTGTGGATACGGGTGAGATGAATACGCGACACGCGCGGCGCCGCGGTGCGCGCGAGCGCCTGTCGATAGATCTCCCCGCCGCCGATGATGAAGATTTCGCCCGCGTCGATCCCTTCTGGCGAATCGCCTCTTGCGCGCGTCATCGCCTCGTCGAGTGATCCCGCGACCTCGACCGTCGTCGGTGGCTCGACTTCGTTCGCGCCCGCCGGCGTGTACGACGCGTTTCGCGTGATGATGAGATTGCGCCGGTTCGGCAGGGGGCGGCCGATCGACTCCCAGGTCTTGCGCCCCATGAGGACGGGATGTCCCGTCGTGAGGCGCTTGAAGCGCTTGAGGTCGTTCGAGAGTCGCCAGGGCATGTCGCCCGCGCGGCCGATGACGCGGTCGTCCGACATCGCCACGATGATCGATACGCGCGGCGTCCGCGCTTCCGATCGCGCCATTACACGGCCACCGGCGCCGAGATGTGCGGGTGCGGCTCGTAGTTCTCGAGCGTGAAGTCTTCGAACTCAAAATCGAAGATCGATCGCCGCGCCGGGTTGAGCCGCATCGTCGGCCGCGGGCGCGGCTCGCGCTCGAGCTGCGTGCGCGCCTGTTCGAAATGATTCGAATAGAGGTGCGCGTCGCCGAAGGTGTGGACGAACTCGCCCGGCTCGAGGTCGGTCACCTGCGCGACCATGAGCAGGAGCAGCGCATAGCTCGCAATGTTGAACGGCACGCCGAGGAAGATGTCCGCCGACCGCTGGTAGAGCTGCAGCGAGAGGCGCCCGTCGGCGACATAGAACTGGAAGAGCGTGTGACAGGGCGGCAGCGCCATGTCTTCGAGGTCGCCGACATTCCACGCGCTCACGATGAGACGGCGCGAGTCCGGGTCGGTTCCGATGCGCTCGATGACTTCGCTGAGCTGGTCGATGACGCGGCCGTCGTGCGTTCGCCACGAGCGCCACTGCCGGCCGTAGATCGGGCCGAGGTCGCCGGTCTCCGGGTCGGCCCATTCATCCCAGATCGTGACGCCGCGCTCGTTGAGCGTGCGGGCATTCGTGTCGCCCTGGATGAACCAGAGCAACTCGTGGATGATCGAGCGCAGGTGGACCTTCTTCGTCGTCACGAGCGGAAAGCCGTCGGCGAGGTCGAAGCGCATCTGCCAGCCGAAGACGCTTCGCGTGCCGGTTCCCGTGCGATCGGATTTCTCGGCGCCGTGTTCGAGGACATGCCGCATGAGGTCGAGGTAGGGTCGCATGGCGCCTCGTGAGGATGGGAGCGAAGGGTTCGGATCGATTCGGAGGGCCAATATATCCGGGAACGGCGAATCGATCGAGAGCGCACGCCTTGAATCGGACGATCGAGACATGCACGCGCGGGAGCGCGTGATCGTTCATCGCGCGAATCACTTCGATTCGGTCAGAACGCGCCGCCTTCGAATTCATGTCCGTCGATCGAGGCGAGCGTGGATTTCACGCGCCGCTTGATCGCGGCCCATTTCGCGTCGGGCGCCTTGTTCACGGTGACGAAGTCCTGGCAGAGCATGACCGCGGTGACGCCGTCGATCGCAAAGAGCGGCCCGGCGACGGGATCATCGGCGCCGAGCTCCGGCCGCAGGTAACTTCGCGTCCCCGCGCAGATCCGCCGGTCGAGGCGGCACTTGAGCGCGTTCGGATTCGGCGTGGGCTCGAATTCGACGACGGTGAACGACATTGGAGGCGAGGATAGGCGCGGGGCGGAGGCATTCCCGCCCCCCGCCCCGTACCGTTGGTCGCGCCGTCGCCCGTCGCCCGTCGCCCGTCAGTCCACATCATCGCCGCGAACGACCTCGCCGAGTTCCGGCGCCTCGTGCGCCGGGCGCATGGCGCCCGACTTGAGGCGACGGAAGTAGTCGTGATAGGCCCGCATCGCCATGGGGCCGAAGATGACCATGATCGGTATGTTCGCCCAGAGCATCACCCCCGTGCCGAGCGTCGAAAGCGTGTCGAGGTCGTGTTCGGTCTCGATGAGCTGCACGGTCACGAGGATGAGCAGGCAGTAGAGGAGTCGGTACGCGGTGACGAAGCGCGCGCCGACAAGGTAGACGACCGCCTGCTCGCCGTAGTAGCTCCAGGAGATGATCGTTGAGATGGCGAAGAGCCAGACCGTCGCGGGGACGATCCACTTCCCGAGGCCGGGTCGGGCGGTGTCGAACGCCCGGGCGGTCAGCGTGGCGCCCTTGAGGTCTTCGTGCGCGCCGTCGCCGACGATGGCGGCGCCCGATTCGGACGACGCCGCGATGAACGCGTACGCCGGGACGCCGGCGTCGATTTCGTCGGGCGTCCGCGCATCGAAGGTGACGCGGAGCGACGCAGGGGCGGCGACGCCGCCGTCCGCCGGTTCGGCGTCGTGGTCGGTGTCGTCCGCGATCGTTGACTCCGCGACGATCACGCCGGTGACGCGTCGATGGTCGCCGCCTGTCGCCGGGTTCACCGGACCGCGCACGACGACGAAGACCGGCGCGCCCGCCTTCGCGCGTTCGCCGGTCACGGGCGCGTCGGCGATCGACCAGCGCACGAGGCCATCGTCGGTCAGGCTCGCGGCGCCGGTCGCCGGATCGATCGCCGGCGCGACGAGGGGCGCCGCGCCGCCGTCGGCGGCGGCGAAGGTGATGACCGGCGCCCGGTTCCAGGTTCCGGTAAGCAGGATCGCGAGCGCCGTGATCGTGCAGACGCAGAGCGTGTCGATGAAGGGCTCGAGACCGGCGACGACGCCTTCGCGCACCGGCTCGTCGGTCTTCGCGGCGCAGTGGGCGATCGGGGCCGAGCCCTGGCCGGCCTCGTTCGAGAAGAGCGCGCGCTGCATGCCTTTGAGAAACGCATACCCCGCGGCGCCGCCGACAAACGCCCCGCCCGCCTCCGAAGTGTCGAACGCGGAGCGGAAGATGAGGCCGAGCATCGCGGGGACCGCTTCGAGATTGACCGCGACGACATAAAGCCCGGCGAGGAGATAGAGGCCGCACATGAATGGCACGAGTCGGCCCGCGACATCCCCGATGCGCTTGATGCCGCCGATGATCACGAGCCCGACGACGAGCGTCATGACGACGCCCGAGACGAGGTGGGGCCAGCCGAAGTACGCGTGCGAGATATCCGCGACATTCCACGCCTGGAACATGTTGCCGCCCGTGATCGCCGAAATGAGAAGCGTGATGCAGAAGACGCCGCCGATCACGGCGCCGATCGGACCGAGCGCGGGATGGAAGCGGCGGAGCCCGTCGCGGCAGACATACATCGCTCCGCCGCGCGGATTCTCCGGATCGGAGGTGTCGCGGAAGAGCATGGCCTGCGTGACCTCGGTCATCTTGAGCGCCATGCCGATGAGCCCGACGACCCACATCCAGAAGACAGCGCCGGGCCCCCCGAGGGAGATCGCGATCGCGACGCCCGCGATGTTGCCGAGCCCGACGGTCGCGGACAGCGCCGTCGAGAGCGCCTGGAAGTGATTGATGGCCCCGGCGTCGCCTTTCCGGTCGTACACGCCGCGGATGACGCGTGTGCCGTGGGTCAGCGCGCGAATCTGGCCGACGCCGGTCGCGAGCGTAAAGAGGACGCCGACAGCCAGAACGACATAGAGGACGATGTCGCTCCAGATGATGTTGTTCACATTTTCGATGGAGTGCAGAAGAGAGCCGCCCACCGCATCACCCCCGCTCGATGGAGAGAGACACGACCGACGCGCCGGGCGCCGCTGGCTCAGTGGATCGATCGACAGTGGTTGAATCGTCCGCCACGCGCCCGACATGGATCGCTGAGCAAGCCGATGCCCGGCCAGTCGCCGTCAGCGCGCGGCGGACCGGTCCGCTCTCCGCGGACCGGCGCCGATTCTATGCCGGACGGAGGGGGTGCAAATGGGCAGGGAGACGGAGGCTTCGTCGTGCCAGCATCCGTTCCGGAAGGGAGGCTGCGGACCGAATAGATGCAAGTCAAACGATTCGCCGTGCGCGGCGCCGCAAAGTCGTTATACTCGCCGCCCCATCCCGGGCCGGCGCCCGCGTGGCGCTCCGGATACTTCGTGAGGGAGACTATGCATGCGTCGATCGATTCCGTATTTCGCGATGGCGCTGATCGCCGGACTCCTGACGGGTTGCTCGTCATCGAATGGCCCGTCCTCCCGCGACACGCGGCCGGCGGAAGTCATCGGTCACGAAGCGCACGAGGCGTTCGTCGACGCGATCAACTCGAACGATCTCGACACCTTCCTGAGTTCGGTCACGGACGATGTCGTCTTCATGCCGCCGCACGGGCCGCGTCTCGTCGGCAGGGCGGAAGTGGCGCCCTGGGCCGCGGGATACCTCGACGCGTATTCGATTCACTGGACGAAGACGACGCTCGAGTTCGTCGTGAGCGGCGACTGGGCGTTCGAGCAGTATTCGTATGAGTCGGCCGACACGCCGCGTGACGGAGGCGGGGAGGTCGTGCGCGATCGGGGCAAGGGGATCGCGATCTTCCGTCGTGAGGCGGACGGAGTATGGCGGGTCGCCCGCGACGCGTGGAATTCGGATCTGCCGGCGTCGACGGGGAATTGAGGCGTCGGCGCGAGTCGGCGCAGGGTCATCAGGTCACAAGAGGAGAAGCGAGATGTCGAGCCGGAATGTGGAGCAGGTGCGCGCCATGTATGACGCGTTCGCCGCGGGTGACATCGAGGGCGTGCTCAGCCGCATGGCGCCGGACATCGTCTGGAACGAAGCCGAGAACTTCCCGTACGCCGACGGGAATCCGTACCGCGGACCCGAGGCGGTGCTCCACGGCGTCTTCGCCCGTTGCGCGAGTGAGTGGGATGACTTCGGCGTCCAGATCGACGAGCTCGTCGACGGCGGCGACACGGTCGTCGCGATGGGTCGCTACTCAGGACGGTACAAGGCGACCGGCCGCGAGATGAATCCGCAGGTCGTCCATGTATGGCGGATGCGTGACGGCCGCGCCGTCCAGTTCCAGCAGCATGTCGACACGCTCCATGTGGGGCGGGTGGTTGGGGGGGTGGAGTAGGGGGCGCATGCAATGAGGAGAACGATGCGCTGGCTTCGCCTGCTTCTGAGCGGAAAGAGACGCACCGACACAGCATGTCGCGAAAAAACCTCGGGGGTACGAGGGCAGGATTGAACCGGATGCTGAGCCCCCGGGTCATTAAGAGTGACCTCGCGGTTGTCCCCGCGGTGACTGTCGGCCGATGACCCCTGCTGTCTGCGCGGGAGATCGCCGGCGCATAACGCTGCCGCTCGGTGGCGAACCGCGCGCGGAGACGCACAAGGCTCGATTGGCATTCATCGCAGGCAAGCTAGTCGACTGCCGTGGTTGGTTAGGCCACTGGAGCGCGCGGTAATAGCGGTGCTTCCTCAAAGGAAAGAAAACGCGGTCAAACGATCACTCGCGGGCGTCACTGGTCAACTGCAGCCGATGGTCAGGCGCCGTCGTACCGAGTTGTGACCTGCGGGTCGTACAGCGGACACCCAAACTCGCTCGCCACCTCGACGATTCTGATCATGTCCTCACCGTCCATTCCATAACAATCGACGCGGAAGAACTGCGGCGTCGTAAAAACCTGGAAGGTACCGCGGTCAGATTCCCATGTTTCGTCATCGACTCTGTCCCAGTCGGCGAAGACTTCGTTGAGGCGTGCGAGCATGTCGGCGATCGGAAGATCTTCAAGGCCATCGACGGTTTGGCCATCCGACAGCTTCTCGTAGGTCGCCTGGTGATCCAGCGAGACGCCCGGGCGGTATTTCCAGAAGTTGAGGTCGTAGCTCATGAAGGTGGCGAACCGTTGATTGAATGGAATTCCGTTGAGCACGGCACACAGACGCTGTTATGCGGAGTTCCGCATAGCGGGAGTATCGCCGTGATCAACGGAAAAAGCAAACGCCATGCTGAGTGTTGCGACCGTCCGGGACTGTCCCGGGCCTGTCGCAATCGTGCTTCTGGTAGATCGTAAGTCGGGGTGAACAAAGAGGGTATGCGTGTCCATGCCGTACCCCGGCCGCAATCGACATCAATATGGTGACAGTTCGTTTGGCGCCGTGCTGTTCCGCCCATCCCCCATGAAACTGCTCGATCAGGTCACAGCTGTGTTGCGGCGAAAGCACTACGCCCCGGCGTACGGAGAAGATGTACCGGCGCCGCATGTCACGCTGGCATTCCAGGAGGTGTGGAGTCGGGAGCTACTCGGTCGATCGGAAAGCGGACGGAGGTACTCCGGCGGCCCGCATCGATGGGCCATTGGATGTGGTGCGGATCAAGTCTTGCGTCGCCCCAGGCCGTTGATCAATCCGGCGAGCATCCTCCCGATTTCGTCGAGCCGGTCGAGAAAGCGTTCGTGCTGCGCGGGCTCGATCAGCCCTCGTCGGGCGGCGAGTTCGAGCAGCGGGATGCACTCCTGAACGGATCCGCGGGCGATGCCGAAAAAGTGCTTGCGATCCGGCTTGGTGAAGCGACCGTTGCCCTCAGCGAGATTCGCCGCGATGGACACGGCAGCGCGGTTGAGTTGATCGGCGAGAAAGCCGTAGCCGCGGGGGAGTTGTTCGGTGGTCGCCAGAACCTCGTCGGCGAAGTCGACGGCCTTCTGGTAGACCTGGAGGTTCTCGACGGCGAATGGCATGTGGGGAGCCCCCACGGACGAGAGGAGAAAGTAGAGAGGAGACCGGGGAGAGTTGATCTTCGCGGCGGGCGGTCGATGGTATCACTCCGGCCGCTCGTGCGCGAGGGTCGACTCTCTCCTTTCGACTCTCTCCTCTCTATTGCCGCTCTGCGGCAATCGGGGTGACAGGATTTGAACCTGCGACCTCCTGACCCCCAGTCAGGCGCGCTAACCAAGCTGCGCTACACCCCGTTCGCTCGCGCTCGGGCCGGTCCAGGCCCGCCCGGAACGCACGGCCACTATAGACGGCGGGTTCCGAAGCCGCCAATGGATCCGGAGATCGGGATCGGGCGGGATCTCCCGCCGCGGCCGCGGCGGCGGTTTTGGCGGATATCGTGACGCGTTCGTCCATGCGACGCCGGAGCGGACCGGAGCGGCCACGATGGGGGAGTCGAAGAGGAAGAAGACGGGACCGAAGGCGAAGTCGACGATGACGAAGAAGAAGGTGTCGGCGGCGAAGACCACGACGACGCCGACGACGGGCGCGCCGCGCCTGCTCTCCGGCGGCAATCCGCAGATTCCGAAGGGTGACGGCGAGGCGCCGGTGCAGGCGTACCTCGCGGCGATGCCGGGCTGGAAGCGCGAGGTCGGCCGCGAACTCGACGCGATCATCATGAAGACGGTCCCCGAGGCGCGAAAGGCCGTGCGGTGGAACACGCCGTTCTACGGCGTCGAGGGGCGGGGCTGGTTCGTCGCGTTCCACTGCTTCGCGAAGTACATCAAGGTGACCTTCTTCCGCGGATCGTCGATGACGCCGGTCCCACCCGTCGCGTCGAAGCAGGAGGAAGTGCGCTCCTTCCACATCCACGAGGAAGACGCGCTCGACGAGAAGCAGTTTGCGAACTGGGTCCGCCAGGCGGCGAAACTTCCGGGCGAGGCGCTCTTCTAGCGTCGAAAGGACGCGCCGCGGTCCGCGGCGGGCGGAGGGAGATCGGCGGGATGGCGAAGAAGAAGACGACAAGGGCGAGCGCCGGCGGACGCGACGCGGGGGCGTCGGCGTCGGCGTCGGAACTCATCGACGCGCACATCGCAGCGCTCGACGACTGGCGCGGCGCGACGCTCGCGCGCGTGCGCCGCCTCATCCGCGAGGCCGATCCCGAGGTCGTCGAGGACATGAAGTGGCGGAAGCCGTCGAACGACATGCGCGGCATACCCGTGTGGTCGCACGACGGCATCCTGTGCACCGGCGAGTGTTACAAGGACAAGGTGAAGCTCACCTTCGCGAAGGGCGCCGCGCTTGACGATCCGTCGGGCCTCTTCAACGCGAGCCTCGGCGGCTCGACGCGGCGGGCGATCGATCTCCGTGAGGGGGACACGCTCGATCCCCGCGCCTTCAAGGCACTCATCCGCGCCGCCGTGGCGGCGAACACCCCGGCCAATGAGTGACATGAAAGTTGCTGGAACCTGTTTGACAGGAGTCAAATCGGGCGTTATATTTGCATGATGACGCAACTAAGCAAGAATCAGCCCGCCTCGCCACGGGACGCCGCCGCGTGCTGCCGGCCGATCGACGAGCGGCTCGACCCTGAACTCTTCAAGGCGCTGTGCGACCCGACGCGGGTCTCGCTCATCGCGTGCCTCGCGAAGTGCGGCCGCGCGGCGTCGGTGAGCGAGGTCGCCGAGTGCTGCTCGGTCGACCTCTCCGTCGTATCGCGGCATCTCGCGATGCTCGCGAAGGCGGGTGTGCTCGAGAGCGCGAAGGACGGGCGGACCGTTCTCTATCGCGTGCGGTATCAGGCGCTCAGCCGGACCTTTCGTGCGATCGCCGACGCGATCGACGAGTGCTGCCCAGCCGGGCGCGATGACGACGAATGCGGCTGCGGCTCCGGCTGACCGTCGGACAACGAACGAATTCCCAAGTCTGGAGAATGATGATGAACCGGAACGAGACCTGCTGCGATGACACCTGCTGTCCGCCGGAGTCGGCGAAGGCGGCCGCGCCCAGCCCCGAGACCGTGCGCGACCAGGTGCGCGCCGGCTACGCGCAGATCGCGCAGAAGGGGGCGTGCGGCCCGAGCGGCGCCGGTGGTGGATGCTGCGGCGCGACCGCGTTCGAGCCAGGACAACTCGCCGAGGCGATCGGGTACACGAACGCCGAACTCGACGGCATGCCCGAAGGCGCGAACATGGGACTCTCGTGCGGCAACCCGACGGCGATCGCGTCGCTCCGGCCCGGTGAGGTCGTGCTCGACCTCGGATCGGGCGGCGGCTTCGACTGTTTCGTCGCGGGGCCGAAGGTCGGCGCGACCGGACGCGTGATCGGCGTCGACATGACGCCGGACATGCTGACCAAGGCGCGGCGTGGTCTCGCGGCGTACCTCGAACATGTCGGGCTCGACAACATCGAGTTCCGACTCGGCGAGATCGAGGCGCTGCCCGTGGCCGACGCGAGCGTCGATGTCGTGATCTCGAATTGCGTGCTCAACCTCTCGCCGGACAAGCCGCGGGTGTGGCGGGAGATCGCGCGCGTGCTCAAGCCGGGCGGCCGCGTCGCGGTGTCGGACCTTGCGCTCCTTCGTCCGCTGCCGGAGTCGGTGCAGGCGGATGTCGAAGCGCTCGTCGGCTGCGTCGCCGGCGCCGTACTCGTCGATGAGACGCACGCGATGGCGACCGCAGCGGGGCTCGAAGCGATCAAGCTCACGCCGAAACCGCAGTACATCGACGCGATGACGAACTGGGAGGATCCGCTCTATCGCCGGATCGTCGAGCGGCTGCCGCAGGGCTCGAAGCCGAGCGATTACCTCACGAGCCTCGATGTGTCGGCGCGGAAGCCGGGGTGATCCGGAAGTGCCGTGGAGCAGAATCGCGTCGTGACTTTCGCTGTACGGAGTGTTGTGCGCGGAGCGCGATGCCGAAGCGATCCCGGGATCGATGAAGTGGATCGTGGCGAGTACCTCGTCGCGGCGGACGCCATTGATGAAAGAAGCGGAGTGAGACGCCGGCCTTGTTCAGGGCGAGCGCCGCACTCCGCGTTCGTTCATTCACTCATTCGTTCGTAGTCGCGATCGTGTTCGACGCCGCGTGGTGTCAACCCTTCAGAGCGGTGAGATCGGCGCCGTGATTGATGTGAAAGGCGCGGCCGTCGAGGACGAGCGCCGGGACCGATCGAACGCCCGCGCGTTCGGCTTCGTCGATCCGGTCGGCGCGCTCGCCGAGGTGAACGACCTCGACTTCGAACCGGTCTCGATCGAGCGCCTCCGCGACCGTGTGCTCGGCGTCGACGCAGACCGGGCAGCCGGCGTGGTAGAAGGTCGCTTTCGTGGGCTTCTGCTTCATGCTGGTGGTCCTTTCCCGTTGAGTAGTGAAGCGAATCGAAGCGAGAATGCGGATTGGTTCGTCGACGGGCGTTCGCTCAGAAATCGCCCGACTCGACATAGGGCTGGCTCCAGAGGATGACGGTCATGAGTACGGCCTTCCGCCACGCTTCGTGCATCGCGGCGACTTCCTCTTCGCTGTGGCCTCCACTGGCGAGGAAGGGTTCGAGCGTCGTCGTGATCGGATAATGGAGCGCGATGAGGTAGCGGAGGGGGATGTGATCGACCGCGTCGACGCCGTCGGTCTCGTTCTTCTTGAGCCGATGATGACGCAAACCGAGTTCGAGTTGTCGATCGAGCCACGCCTGGTCGAAGTTCGCATCCGCGGTCGTGAGCACCCAGTCGCGGAACCGCGCACGAACCTGTTCGAGGTACGCGGCGTCGGGCGTCTTCGTCTCTGGATGAGCGAAGTAGTACACGAGATGTTCGTTTGACCCGACGAAGCCGTACCAGACATCGAGCAGTTCATCGACGCGCGGTTCGAGCACGCTTCGTGAGAGGCGCAGGTACCGGGCATCCTCGTCGGTGAAGAGCACCGACTTCTTGAGCAGTTCGAATTCCTCCACGGACATCGCGCGGAAGCCGTGGTTACGAGCCGGCGTTGCAGTGGTCGCCGGCTGGAAGTATTCGGCGCGGGCGCCGTCCTCGGTCGACGCGGGGGGCGGGGCGACGGCGCAGCCGATGGAGAGCGGGGTCGCGAGGAACATCGCGGCGGGAACGAGTCGGCGCACGGACAGCGGTCGGTGAGACATGACGGTTCTCCCTTCAAAGAGGTCGTGGCTTGGGCGAGTTCGATCAGGCCATCGGCGCGTCCCGGTCGCGCGCTTCGAGCGGCCGGCCTTCGATGAACATGCTCCAGAGACGCGGCGCGAGTTCGGCGGATGCGGGCTCCATTTCGGCGCAGTTCACGCGGAGGTCCGCATCGCCGATCGGCGCGTCGATGTAGTCACAGTGGTGGCGCCTCGAGGCGCCCGGGTATTCGTTCGGGCGGAAATATCGGCAGCCGACGCACATGCGGGCGGTCGGAACGGCGCCGCGCTCCTGCAACTCGCGAATGAGCGCGACGAGGCCTCGAACAAGGCCCGCCTTCTCGGCTTCGGGCAGCGCTTCGGCGGCGGCGAGGATGGACTCGGGCCATTCCGCGGCGGTCGCGGCGAGGCGCTGGCCCTTCCTCGTCAAGTGCAGGCGGATCGCCCGGGCGTCATCGCGCGAGCGACGCTTCTCGAGAAGACCCTTGTCGACGAGCGTCGACACGGCGGCGCTCGCGGTGCCGGCGGTGATCGCAAGTTGCTCCGCGACGCGGGAAACCCCCACGGGAGCGGCGGCGCCGGCGACGACGGCGAGGATCTGAGCCTGCGTCGGCGCGAGGCCGTGCTCGCCGGCCGCCTGCCAGGCTTCATGACGGAAGACGAGGGCGAGCTTCGCGAGCCCCGCCGCGACCTGGGGCGCCGGCGGCCCGAGTGGGAGCGGATCGGACGGGCGCGATGATCGTCGATTCGCGTGGCTCATGCAGATAGTTTGGAGTCCAAACTATCAATTGTCAAGGAGGCTCGCCGAAACTTATTCCCGTCGGCGGCGGCGTCAGGTATTCTCGCCCGGGTTCCCGATCGCTGGGGTTCGCGCGATTCGGCGTCAGGCGGGGGTCGCGGACAGGTGGTGTTCATTGCGAGAAGGCTGGCTCGACGATGTGTATGTGTTCGTGTTCGATGCTGAGGAGTCAGCGAGATTCGAACTCGACCACGGCTTCGCCCAGTGGCTTCCCGGGTACTCGCTCCGTGGCCTCTGGAACTGGTGTGAGTTCATCGTGACCGAGAAGCCTGCTGGCGAATCGATGTCCCTCGTTTGCACGGTTCCGCTCATCGCGAAGTATCTTGAACCCTTGGCCGTCCCCGTTCTCACCGAACCTCTTGAGCCGGATGAACGCTGGCGGGGCCGCATCCGCTGGCTTCGTCATCCGGTCATCTTCGGCGGGAAACCGAAGTCAGGCGAATATGACGAGGTTGATTTCGCCACCCATGCCAAGCTGGTGCGGTTCTGGAACAAGCTGTACCGTGAAGTGAAACAGATATAGCCACGGCGCCCGAGTGGCGCAGAGTCAGATGACCGACGCCGAGTTGCTTCGGAGATTCGAGGATTGTTCACTGCCGTTCGCGCAGTGGACGCATCGGGCGCATGTGCGCGTCGCGTACCTCTATCTGTGCGCGCATCCGTTCGACGAGGCGTTGCGGCGGATGCGCGTCGGCGTGCAGGCGTACAACGCGGCGAAGGATGTGCCGACCGGTCCGCTCATGGGCTACAACGAGACGACGACGCACGCCTTTCTTCATCTCATCGACGCGGTCCGCCGCGCGTACGCGGAGACGCATGCGGTCGATTCGGCCGACGCGTTCTGCGACATGCACCCGCAGCTCATGACGAAGCACGCGCTGCGCCTCTTCTACTCACCCGGGCGGCGGATTCTGCCGGAGGCGAAAGCGCGCTTCGTCGAGCCGGACCTTGCGCCGCTCCCGCGTCGCGCCGGGCTCGACGACTGACGAGAGCGCCGGCGGCGTCGTCGGCGCGGCGGCGCCGGTCCTACGATCGCGGCGCTTCTCCCGGGGACGAGGACGCGTCATGTCGAGTCGCCCGGCGGGCCGGCGGAGGCGACAGCGATGCATGCGGTTCTGCACAGTTTCTCGTATGCGCTCGACTTCCTGCGCGAGCAGGTCGCGGCGGTCGACGACCGCGCCATGACGGCGCTTCCCGCCGGCGTCGCGAACCACCCGGCGTGGGTCATCGGTCATCTCGTGTACGCGAACGAAATGCTCGCCGCGGTCATCGGCGTCGAGCCCTGGCTGCCCGAGGAATGGGCGCGGATGTTCGGCACGGGGAGCGTTCCGGTCGCGGATCCCTCCGCCTATCCGTCGAAGACCGAACTTCTTGCGCAATTGCGCGAGGTCGAGTCGCGGCTCACCGCACAGGCCGAGACGCTCAGCGAGTCGGCGCTCGACGCGCCCTTCCCCGATCCCGCCTACCTCGCGGTCTTTCCGACGGTGCGGCACGGCCTCACGCAGATTCTCGTCGGGCACACGGCGTACCACATCGCGCAGGTTTCCGCGTGGCGGCGCGCGATGGGGTTGCCGCCCCTCGGGCGCTCGTTCGAATGAGGTGATCGCGATCGCCGCGCGTCAGCCGGTCGTCGTCGGCGCCGCGCCGGTCGTCGTGTTCGCCTGGATCGCCGCGGTTTCGATGATGGGGGCGTGCGCTTCGTTCGCGAGCGCGTCGAGATCGTCGAAGATCTCGATCATGCCACGGAACATCGTTTCGGCGGCGAGAACGATGCGGTCCTCCTGAGCGTCCGTCATTGGCACGGCGGCCATGTCGGTCCGGAACCGGATCCAGAGCGGCCGCTGCTCGTCGCCGTGCGGATCGAGGTAGCGGAGTCCGGGCCCGGGCGTGAGGCCGTAAGCCTTGCCGATGACGCGGGCGAGGAACTTCGCGCCGTTCTTGCTGCCTTCGAGGACATAATGGAGGCCGAGGAGCGACGCCGGATCGAGTTCCGCGATCTCGTCGATCGCGTCGAGGAGGCGGCGGGTCGCGGGGAGCGTTTCGATCGTGTCGGCGTCAGCCACGCCGAGGTATTCGAGGTCGGTCTCGAGGTTCGCCGCCTGGAACTGCCGCTCGTGGGCGACCGCGGCGATGGCGGGGGTGGATTCGGCCGCGTCGGTCAGCGCCGTCTCGAGCGTCGCGTGGACGAGGTACATCTGCGACAAATAGTTGATGTACTGCGACTTCGGCGCCTGCCCGGAGGCGAACGCCTTCTGAAACGGATGGTTCTCGGCCTCTTCATGAAGTGGCCGCGTCTCGACCCGGAGGCGGTCCATGACGGTCGTCTCGGCCGGAGTCTTCTCGCTCGTCTTCGCTTCGTTCGTTTGTTCAGCCGCCACCGGCGAGCCCCTTCCAGCAGATGGCGATCGCCGGGATGGCGAGCCAGAGCAGACCCTTGATAAGGAAGAAGAGGAAGGCGCCCACGCCGAGCCGCCTGCCCCACGCGCTCGCGCCGGTCATGCTGCGTTCGAGTTCCATGAGGGCGAATTCCCCGCTTCGCGTTGTGGTGTAATGGTTGAGACTGAATCTCAATTGCGCGGGCGATGGTACCGGGTACGAGGGGGGCGTCAACGCCGTTCGCGGATTGTCGGGTCGAATGCTGAGGTTGATCCAAACGAGCTCACCAGGGCGAGTCGAGCGAGGGGGAGGGTAGCGACGGATCTGTGTACCCGGAAACCGGGACCTCCGGTCGTCGTCGCGACTTCGCTCCAGTCCGGTCGGCGGTCGCAATTACTCCATCGATATCTTCTGGGGTGCGTTTCTGTTATCATGCGGTCATCATGAACCACTTCGAAGATCGTGAATCGATTCAGCGGGCGTTCCGGGAGGCCGGGCTGGGCGAGTACGCCGATCGGGTCGCGGACGCCGCCAAGCCGTGTGTGCGAATTCGGACTGAACGGGTCCGGGACGAAGGCGAACTCGCGATCGGCGCGTCGCGGTTCGGCGGGTCGCCTGATGTGCCGTCCGGATTCGAGTGGCCGCACTTCAAGAAGAAGCCGCACGGGTTCGTCGGGCAGATCAATCTCGAGGACCTCGCCAGGTTTTCGGTGTGCCGCGACCTTCCGTCGCAGGGGCTGCTCCTGTTCTTCTTCGACAGTGAGCAGGAGGCGTGGGGCTTCGATCACATGGATCGAGAAGGGTGGCTCGTGCGATTCGTCGCCCCGGGAACTCCTCTCGAGCGGATGGCGCCGCCGCAGAGCGTGCCCGACGAAGTCCGAGCCAAGCCCTGTCGGCTCGAGTTTCGTGACGGCCTGTCGATTCCCACGCTCGGATCATCGTTCAGCTGGGACCTCGAACTCGCGGATGACGAAGTCGATCCGTATGAGAATCTGTCAGTCGACCCGGAATGGCCGCATCAGATCTTCGGTCTGCCCCGCGTTGTGCAGGGCGATATGACCGCGGACGGCGAACTGGCGCCGAGCGGTCTCGACCGGTTCATCGAGTGGCGGCTGCTCCTCCAAGTCGACAGCGACGACCAGATGGACCTCATGTTCGTGGATGGCGGCATGCTCTACTTCTGGATCCCGGCTCACGATTTGAAAGAATCGCGGTTCGATCGGGTGTGGACGATTCTGCAGTCCCACTAAATAGACGGCGATATGACCACCCGGCGCCGGACGGCGCCGGCGCGTTGACGGATGTTCGTGGCGATCGACAATAAGCGCCGGGGGTAGGCGTCACTCGGCTCGATGATCGACCGGTGGTCGTCGTGGAAGGAGCGTCCCGTCATGAAGTTTCCGGGTCGCGCGATCGGGTTTGGCGCGCTTCTCTGGCTCGTCGTGTTCGTCATCGCCTTTGCGGCGTTTCCGCTGCGTGAGCAGGCGCGGCCGGTGTTTGAATCGATCATGTCGGTCGCCGTGGCCCTCGCGACCGTTGTGTTCGGCGTGATCTACCTCCGCCGGATCGAGCGCGATTTCGTTCGCGAGGGCGTCGCGCTCGGCGCCGTGTGGCTTGTCATCTCGATCGCGATCGACGCGCCGCTCATGCTGCTCGGCGGTCCGATGCAAATGACCGTCGCCGAGTACTTCGGCGACATCGGGCTGACCTATCTCGGGATTCCGATCATCACGACGGGGCTCGGGTGGATGGCGGCGCGTCGCTCCGGCGGCTAGCGGATCCAGTTCCGGGCGTCGGGTTCAACGGGAAACCCCGGACCGGCATTGGTGGGTCGTCTCGCCGAGGCGACGACCCCTCGCGGGAGCGTTACGCTCTGCGGGGCGAACACCATGGGGGACGGGGAGGAACCGGTCGAGTGGCGAAGCGGAAACGAAAGAAGCGGGGCGGGCGCGACGCCGGCGCCGAGGTCGATGTCGTGATCATCGGCGGCGGACCGGCGGGACTGAGCGCCGCCCTCGTCCTCGCGCGCTGCCGGCGAAGCGTGGTCGTCTGCGATCACGGCCATCCGCGCAACGCCGCGGCGGACAAGATGCACGGCTACCTCACGCGCGACGGCGTCGCGCCGAGGCGATTGCTTGAACTCGGACGTCGGGAGATCGAGTCCTACGGCGTGCAATTTCACGAGGGCGAAGTCGTCACCGCGAAGTCGAGCCGGCGCGACGGCTTCACCGTTGTACTCCACGATGGATCGGTCTACCGCAGCCGGCGACTCGTCCTCGCGACGGGCGTGCGCGATCAGTTGCCCCATATTCACGGCCTGCCGGACTTCTACGGCACGAGCGTTCATCACTGCCAGTATTGCGACGGGTACGAATGGCGTGATCAGCGGCTCGCCGCGTACGGGGTGGGCAAGTCCGCGGTCGGGCTCGCGCTCTCGCTGCTCGATTGGAGCGCCGAGGTGGTCATCGTGACCGACGGCCGCGCAAGCCGCGTCTCGCGCTGGTCGGACACGCTCGACACACACGGCGTCGAGGTCATCGAAACAAAGATCAAGCGACTCGCCGGGCGCGGCGGCAAGATGCGGGCGATCGAATTCGAAGACGGCTCGACGCTCGAACGCGACGCGCTGTTCTTCAACACCGGCCAGCGGCAGCGATCGAAACTCGCCGAGCGACTCGGCTGCAAGTTCGACGGCAAGGGTGGCGTGAAGGTGAACAAGCGCCAGTGCACGAGCGTGCCCGGGCTCTATCTCGCCGGCGACGCGTCGCACGAAATGCAGTTCGTCATCTGCGCCGCGGCCCAGGGGGCGACGGCGGCCGTCGCGATCAACCACGACTTCCAGAACGAAGCGGGCCGAATGCTCTGACGCTCGCGCCAGGTCGTGCGCGCACTACCGGATCAGGTCACCACGGAATGATCGTCGAGTCGCGGGGGCGGGTCGTCGTCGGCGTGCTCCGACCACTTGCCGCTCGTGTACTCGTCGCTCGTGTCGTGATGCTGACGGTCCTGGGGCTTGAGATCGGCGTCGGGCTGAATCTCGTCACCGGGAGCCGGCTCGACCACGCCGTCGGGCTCGTTCGTGTCGTGATTCTTTCGCTTGGCCATGGCTTTCACCTTTGTAATCCATCGTCGGGCCCACGCGAACTCGAGTCCGAGAATGGCGAGGCCGACCGGGATGACGACGAGCGCCGGTCCGGGCGTGAAGATCAGCACGATCCCGAACAGCACCACGGTGCCGCCGATGACCGCTACGATGACCCGCTTGACCTGTTTGAGCGCCATGCGCCACATGTGGGCGCCTCCTCGATTTCGTCCCTCGGTCGCGTGGCCGGACCTCGATTGAGCGTAGCCGTTCCGCGCCCGGTCGCGCACCGACGGCTCGCTCCGATGAAGGCGGACTCATCATGCCGAGCGATCGGGACGCGTTCAGTCACATTTCCCCGGGCACGCACATCCCTTCGGTCGTGCACGCGATCGTCGAAATCCCGAAGGGCCGGCGGAGCAAGTTCGAGTTCGACAAGTCGACGGGGCTCCTCAAACTCGACCGGTACCTCTACTCGGCGAGTCACTATCCGGGCGATTACGGCTTCATCCCGCAGACGCTCGCCCTCGACGGCGACCCGCTCGACATCCTCGTCATGGTGAACGAACCGACCTTCGGCGGATGCCTCATCGAGGCGCGGGTCGTCGGCATGTTCCGCATGACGGATGACGGCGACGAGGACGCGAAGATCCTCGCGGTGCCGCACACGGATCCGCTCTTCGGCGAGATGCAGGCGCTCGACGATGTGCCGCCCCATTTTCTTCGGGAAGTCGAGTTCTTCTTTTCGACCTACAAGCAGCTCGAGGGGAGCGAGGTCGAACCGCACGGCTGGGTCGGCCGGGACGACGCGATCGAAGAAGTGCGTTCGTCGGTCGAGCGCTATCGGCGGTGAAACTTCACGCCGGTGGGTCAACCTTTGGCCAGTCGCGGTCTCGAAGTGAGGGTTGAGCGGCCACCCCGCGCGATTCCTGGCGCGGCGCCGGAGTTGCTTCTCCGTGCTTCGGTTTCTCGCCGAGCACTCAATTCGATGGAGAAGGAGCCCACCATGTTGGCGTCGATCAATGTTCGCCGCGCTCTTTGGAGCGCCGGCGTCGTCGCGGCCGCGCTGGTCGCCTCGTTCGCGTCGGCCGACGAGCCGCCGTTCGATTTCAGTGACGCGTTCTATCTCGAGAACGGAGTGAATCCCGAGGCGATCGTGGGACGCATCAACGGGATGGACGGAGTCTCCGTCTTTGACGAGACGAACGATCCAACCCGTCGCGGCGTCCGGTCGCTGCTCACGATTCCCGCGTTCGACCACTCGGGCGGGATCATCTGGTTCAATGTCTTCGGTGAGCTCGTGACGGAGAGCTTCACCGATGACGCCGCGGGCGTCGAGGCGCGGGAGATCGCTGACGACGCGCCGATCTACATCTTCCCGCGGGCGGGTGGTGTTCCGACCGAGATCTTCCCGAAGCGTCAGGAAGACCTCGTCGACCTTCGTCACGGGTACTTCAGCAATAATCCGCTCGGTCTCTGGGTGTTCGTCTTCGTGCACTACACGGACGCCGCGCTCCACACGCGTGAGGGTCAGGCGGCGCTCGAGGACCTCGCGGAGCGCAACGGACGCGATCTCGACGGCACGCCGATCATTCGCACGCTGAGCGAGATCGATTCGCTCGTGGATGACGGCTTCGTTGAACTCGTCGAGCGGAACCGTGACGGTTCGGAGGGGTCGCCCTGGTCGATCTGCCCGGTGATCGAAGACCCGCGCGACGGCGCGATCGCGCCCGACGCGTTCCTGGCGAATGTCACACTCGAAGACGGGTCCCCGCTGCCGGCGCACCTCGACATGTATCTCGAGTTCAACTGCCTGCAGTCGACGGGTGATTTCTGTGACGGCGGGCTCGCCGTAACGCGGCCCTTCCCGGGCGTGGCGGACGCAGACAACTCGCTCATCGCGGCGAACGCGGATGAGGGCGAGCGCGTGTGGTTCGTCTACGGGTTCCGCTCCGGCGCAAAGGCCGTTCCCGGCTGTTCGAACCTCACGGTCGACATCGCAAACCCCGTCGTGGCGGGGAGCGCCGTCGCCGATGCGTTCGGACAGGCGCGGCTCACCCGCTTCGTCGGCGCCGCTGCGGCGGGCCAGTCGGTCCGCGTGCAGTCGGTGTCCGTCGAAGACTGCGAAGTGAGCGAACCCGTCGACTTCATCTTCCCGTAACGCGGCGAGTCGACCGACCTTCCGCGTTACCACCGCATCACGACGGGCGTCGCCAGGATTGCGACGCCCGTCGTTTTTGTTTTGTCGATTCCATGCGCCGGACGCGTTGCACGCCCGCGCCGATTCCTGATAATCGAGAGGCGTCGGGCGTCGTTGCGCCCGATCGATTGAACGGCGGTTCCGCCGCTCCGGTGTGTCCCGGTCCCGGTGAAGCGCCTGGCACAACTCAACTGGGGGTCGTAAGGAGCACGGCGATGGCCGTTCGCGTCGCGACCTTCAATGTCGAGAACCTGTTCGCGCGATATCGATTCCGGAGCAACTTCGATCCGCTCGTCGCGAACGGGTTCATGATCAATGACACCGCGTTCGATATCCAGAGCGACGAGTCGAAGCGAATCACGGCGAAGGCGATTCGAGAGATCGACGCCGACATCGTGTGCCTGCAGGAGATCGAGAATCTCACCGTGCTCGAGCGGTTCAATTCGCAGCGGCTCGGCGGCATGGACTACACGCATCGCATGCTCGTCGACAGCCACGACCCGCGTCAGATCGATGTCGCCGTGCTGAGCCGCTTCCCGATCACCTACATTCAGTCGCACCGCCAGGAGCGGAACGCGGCGAACACGAGCTGGCTCTTCTCGCGCGACTGCCTCGAGATCGACATTGATGTCAACGGCAAGACGCTTTCGCTCTACATCAACCATTTCAAATCGATGATCGGCGGGCGGGACGCGACGCGCGACCGGCGTCTCGAACAGGTCGGCCGGACGCGCGAGATCATCGACGGGTGGTGGCAGCCCTCGAATTTCGAGGGCAACTACGCCGTGCTCGGTGACTTCAACGACTACCCGGAAGACAACTCGTCGCTCGCCCAGCTGCTCGATCATCCGAACCTCGTGAATGTCGTTGAGCGTCTCCCGGCGGATGAGCGGTGGACCCACTTCTTCGCCGGGGGGAACGAGTACCGGCAGCTCGATTTCATTCTGCTCTCGGAGACACTCGCCGATGCGAACGCGAACATGCCGGAGATCATGCGCAAGGGCCTGCCCTGGCGGGCGGACCGCTATGCGGGCGAGCGATTCCCGGAAGTCGGCGAGCGCGTGCCGAAGGCGTCGGACCACGCGCCGCTCGTGATGGAACTCGAACTCGTGTGAGCGACCGAATGAAGAAGCCCCGCATGCAAGTGCGGGGCTTCTTCGAACATTCGACCTGTTCGGGGGCTCAGCTCTCGATCGCCTCTTCCTTCTCCGCGTCCCAGAGCATGACCTTGTCGCGGCGGAGGGCCTCGACGCCCATCTTGATCGCGACCATGGTCGCAGCGCCGAGGTCGACATTGCAGTCGAGCTCCGCGTCGCCGCGGATCGCGTCGAGGAAGTTGCCCATGTGATCGCGGCGATCCTTCACTTCGTACTCGAAGGACGCCTGGCCCGCCGCGGGTTCGGGCTGTTCGTTCCCGTTCGCGTCGGTCGTCATCGTGTGGTCGACGCGGTCGGCGTTCGCCTCGCGGAATTCGGGCCACCATGTGCCCTGCTCGTTCATGACGATCTTGCCGCGATTGCCCCATTCCGATCCGTTCTCAAAGTTCATCGTGCCGTACTGACCGCGGATCGTGCAGGGCACGCCGACATCGTTCGTCATGACGGAGAAGAGAGCGATCGAGTGTTCGCTCGGATAGTCGATCGTCATCATGAAGGTGTCGGCGATGTCGCGCTCGTCCTTCTCGAGGTACTTGCCGCCCGAGGCGACGACGCGCGACGGATAGGCGCCGTTCATACCTTCGATCGCGAGCAGGAGGGGCGCGAGCTTGTGGTAGAGGAGGTCGGTCGCGACGCCGCCGTTGTACGCGTAGTACTTTCGGAAGCGGAAGAAGTGATCAGCGTTCCATGCGATCTTCGGCGCGAGGTCGTGCTCCCAGCCGAGCCAGCGGTCCCACCAGACATAGTCGGCCGAGTCCTTCGGTGAACCGGGCCCGGCGTTCGGGTCGATCGCCCAGTTGAACTGACCGCCGCGCGAGTTGCGGCAGTACGCGGCCTGGCTCCAGACGACCTTACCGATCCGGTTCTCGTTGATGAATTCGCGCGCCTGGTGAAAGGTGTCGAGGCTCGTGTACTGCGGACCGACCTGGAGTGTCCGACCGGTGCGATGCACAGCGTCGCGGCAGTCGAGCGCCTGCTCGATCGTGAGCGAAAGCGGCTTCTCGCAGTAAACATCCTTGCCGGCTTCCATTGCCTCGATGGCGATCTTCGTATGCCAGTGGTCGGGTGTGGCGATGAGCACGGCGTCGACATCGGGGTTATCGAGAACCTCCTCGTAGAGCATGGTCCCGCTGTTCTCATCGCCGCCGATGGCGCGGATGTTGTCGTTCAGGCGTTTGCGATAGACATCGCAGACCTGGATGACGCGCACATTATCGGCCTCGGTTCGATTCCCAAGACTGCGGACATGATGCGAGCCCATGCCGCCGGTTCCGATGACGGCCATGTTGATTCGATTGTTCGATCCGAGGACTCGGCCCCAGCTGACCGCCGGCAGCGCCATGGCCGCGGACATCGCGGCGCCGGCCTGTATGAAGCGACGGCGCGTGAGTTCGTGGTGCATCAGAGTTCCTTTCGGGCAGAGGTTCGAAGGCATGGTGACGGGTTGAGGTCCGGAAATCAAGCCGGGACTTGCCGGGCTTACCGAGATCGCTCATGAGGCTCTGGGGCCGGGAATGGGGTGAAGTACGGCGGTTATTGAGTCGATTTCGAACTTTGAGCGCCGGTGCGCCGCTCCCCGCCGACCCACGCCACGATCGCGTGGGCGGATCCGCTCGCGCTGACGGAACGGGAGTTATTGAGCCTCATGCTCAAGTCGTTCGCAGTGAATCGCCGTGTCGTCCTCTTTCTTCTGGCCACCGCCGGACTCGCGCTGACGGTCTCGGTGTGGCGGTCGGTGAGTACACGGCACGAGGCGCTCGTGGCGGACCAGTTCGCGCGTGAACTCGACTGGCGTCGGCTCGAGATTCACCGGCGCATCGATCGAATCGTCGAAGGTCTCGTCGCGGCCCGAGCGCTCACGAGCGCGAGCGAGCGCGTGACCGCGAGCGAGTGGCGATCACTGCTCCGCACGATGCAGGATCGTCAGGACCCGGGCGTGCTCATGGGCGTGGCGCTCGTGACGAAGACGCCGGAGCAGGAGCTCGAGCGCGGCGCTCCGATGCTCACGCTCACCTACCGCGACCTGTGGGATGATCGGTTCAAGTCGTCGATGACCGCGCTCGAGCAGACGCCGGGAGCGCTCGTGCCGCTCATCCGGGCGCATGAGTCGCGGCAGGCGGTGTTCAGCTCGACGCTTTCGGTGATCGATCCGCAGGGACGGGACGGGCTCGCGGCGGTCGCGCTGCCGATGACGCTCCCGGTCGGTCTCGACGAAGGGTATCAGACGGCGCGGCGGCTCCGCTGGGTGGTCGCGCTTGTCGATCCGCGGGGTCTCGCGGACCTTACCGCCGTGGGCGCCACCGACGAGATCAAGCTGACCCTGTACGATCGCCCGCCGTCCGTCGAAGCGTCGCTCGGGTTCGATCAGAAGCCGCGGCGGCTCGCCGAGCCGTGCGAGTTCGAGGCGCCGCTTCCGATCGGCGCTTCAGTCTGGACCATCGAGGCGTGCCCGACCGAATCGTTCTTCGCGGCGCGGGTCGACCATACGGGTCCGCTCGTCCTCATCTTCGGGATCTCGACGACCGCGCTGCTTTTCGTCCTCGTCGCCTCGCTCTACCGGCGCAATGAGCAGGCGGAGACGCTTGCCCGGCGGATGATCGAGAACCTCGAGGTGAGCGAAGCGCAGGCGGAGAAGCTCGCACTCGTCGCGGCCCGGACCGACAACGCGGTCATCATCGCCGATGCGCGCGGCCGCATCGAATGGGCGAACGACAGTCTGCTCCGCCTTACGAACCGACCGGCGTCCGAACTCGTCAATCTGCGGGCGACGCGGCTGCTCGACCGTTCGGAGGCCTCACGCGATGCGCTCCGAGCGCTCATCGACCAGCTTCAGGCTGAAGACGGCGCCCAGGCCGAACTCTCCATCCGCGGCGACGAGGAGGACGCGGCGTTCTGGGCCATGTCCGATGTGCAGATTGTGCGCGGCGCCGACGGGTCGATCGAGAACTACATCGTCGTCGCGCGCGACATGACCGAGCGGCGGAACGCCGAGCGACAGCTCCTGCACTCGTCGACCCACGATGCCCTCACCGGATTGCCGAACCGCGCCGTCTTCATGGAAACGCTCGGTCGTTGCATCGAGCGGGCGAAGGAAGAACCCGACTATGCGTTCGCGGTGTTGTTCCTCGATCTTGATCGCTTCAAGGTCATCAATGACAGCCTTGGCCATGTCGTCGGCGACGAACTGCTCATCGAGACCTCGGCGCGGCTTCGCGCCTGCGTGCGCGAAGAGCGGCCCGGCGAAGTGAGCCGCGGCGCCGATGTCGTCGCGCGACTTGGCGGCGATGAATTCACGATTCTCCTCGACGACATCACCGGCCTCGAGGACGCGCGGCGGGTGGCGGATCGTCTCCAGCGCGAAATCGCAACCCCGCTCAAACTCAAAGGCCACGAGATCGCGACCTCGACGAGCATCGGCATCGCGCTGAGCGATCGACGCTACGAGCGTCCCGAAGACCTCCTTCGCGACGCGGACATCGCGATGTACGGCGCCAAGTCCGCGGGCAAGGCCCGGTACGAAGTGTTCGACCAGGCGATGCACAACCAGATGATGAATCGCCTCGATCTCGAGAACCGGCTCCGCAAGGCGCTCGATCGGAAGGAATTCGAACTCGCGTTCCAGCCGATCGTGAGCCTGTCGAACGGTCGGCTCACCGGATTCGAAGCGCTCTGTCGCTGGAATCCGATCGACGGAGATCCGATCTCCCCGGCCGAGTTCATTCCGATCGCCGAGGAGACTGGCCTCATCGTCCCGCTCGGCCACTGGATCCTTCAGGAGGCCTGCCGTGTATTGCGCGGCTGGCAGGAGCGACATGCCGGCATCGACGATTTGCGACTCAGCGTGAATCTCTCCGTGCGTCAGCTCGGTGACCGACGCCTCCACGAACGCATCCGCGACATCGTCGAGTCGAGCGGCATTCTCCCGAACACGCTCTGCCTCGAGATCACCGAGAGCACGATCATGGAGGACATCGACGCGGCGAACCGTCTGCTCGTCGCGCTCAAGGACCTCGAAGTCGGCGTCATGATGGACGACTTCGGGACCGGGTACTCGTCGCTCTCGTGTCTGCACCAGTTCCCGATGGGCGGTCTCAAGATCGACCGCGCGTTCATCCGCTCGATCGGCTTGCGTCGCGATTACACGGCGGTCGTTCAAGCGATCGTGTCGCTGGCGCACAATCTCGGCATGCGCGTCGTCGCCGAGGGACTCGAAACCGAGGACCAGCTCATCCAGCTACAGGCGCTCGACTGCGACTTCGGCCAGGGGTACCTGTTCGCAAAGCCGCTCACTCCGAAAGACGCAGAGCTTCGTGTCGCCGAGCGTTCGCGCAGCGAGGTCGGCGGCTTTATGACGATGCCGACAGACGCGAACGAATCGGATGAAGCCGCCGCGTAGCCCCGCCGGCGTCGTCCCGTTTACTCCTCATCCAGACGATCTAGCAGATCATCGACGGCGGCGCGGAGCTGCTCGTCGGCGTTGTCCGCTTCCGCCTCCGGTCGCTGCGGGACGAGGAGATCGGGCATGGCGCCGTGGTTCTCCATGTCGGTTCCGTCGGGGAGGTACCAGCCGCGGAAGGGGAGTCGGACGAAGGTGCCGTCGATGAGCGAGAAGCCGCCCGTCGAGATCACACCGCCGTAGGTCTGCTGCCCGACGAGGGTTCCGCGTCCGATCGTCTTGAACGCGTGGGAGAAGATCTCCGCGTTCGAGAAGCTCTTCTCGTTGCAGAGCGTGTTGATCGGCAGCGTATAGCGCTGGATGAAGAGTCGATCCTGCGGGTAGTGCCACTGATCGTTCGGGTCGGCGCCGCGCGGCACGGTGTAGGCGTGCTGCGGATAAGTGATCGACGCGAGGAGCCGGTCGGTCGTCCACCCGCCGCCGTTGTTCCGCACATCGATGATGAGGCCGTCCTTGTCATGAGCCGCGGCGTAGAGATCGCGTTCGAACACATCGAGCGAGCCCTGGTTCATGCCCTGAATGTGAATGTAGCCGAGACGCCCGTCGGACCATTCTTCGACGAGTCGCGCGTTCTCATTCCGCCACGCTTCGTACTTGAGGGCGCGCTCGCGGCCGTAGGGGATCGTGGTGACAAGCAGATCGAGTTCGGTCATGGCGCCGTCATCCATCGTCCGCCACACGGTGACGATGACTTCGTCGTTCACGCGGCCGCGGAGGCGCGACTCGATCGTTTCGCCGAACTCGAAGGGCTCGAGCCCGATCGCGCGAATGATGTCACCGGGACGCAGCGCCATCGGACCCTTCGCCGCCGGGACATCGGGGATGACCTCGATGACTTCATACCCACCCTCGACGGGTCGGTGAATCGTGCCGAGCCGGCCGTACGGCTCGGCGTTGGGCGAGGAGAACTCTCGCGCGCGGACGCCAAGGTGCGACGCGTTGAGTTCGCCGAGGAAGCGGGCGGCGACCCAGTTGAATTCATCGCCGGTGTGCGCGTTCCGTGCGAGTTCGTGGTACTCCTCGGTGAGGCGATCCCACTCGAGCCCCTTCATATTCGGGTGATAGAAGCGCTCGCCGAGAATGCGCGCGGCCTCGCGGAACTTCTGACTCGACTGCTCCTCGAGATCGATGCGGATCCGGTCGTCGAGGTCGTAGTAGTCGGTCGAGCCACCGGTCACGCCGATGACGCCGGCGCGGCCGCCGTTCGTGAAGACGATCTGTCCGCCCGACTGCGTGAGGTGCTGCACATTGACCGAGCCGGTCAGGCGCTTGCGATCCGAGCCGTCCCACTTGACGGAGTACAGTCCGGCGTCTTCGCCGCCGGCGGTGTAGATGTAGAAGTCGCCGCCGGGCGTCATTTCGTTGTTGAACTCGCCACCCATGTGCGAGGTCACGCGCTGCAGCCGGAGGTAGGCCGTGTCGAGTTCGAGCCCGTCGTCGTCTTCAGCGTCGTCTTCGGCCGATCCGTCCTCGTCGTCGGCCTCCGAGTCGTCGTCAGCGTCGCCGTCGCCGTCGCCATCTTCCGCATCATCGGCGTCGGTGTCGTCGTCTTCCTCCTTTTTGGGAGGCTTCGTCTCGAGGGGCTTGAGCTTCTTCGCAGCGCTTGCCTGGTCGTCGTAGTACTCGGCGAGTTCCTTCGGGGTGAGGGCCTCGAGATCTTCGTCGAGGTAGACCATCCACAGGTCGTATTCCTCGTTCACGCGCTCGCTGATGAAGCTCATGATCTTCCCGTCGAGCGACCATCGGGGATTGAAGTCGTTGTCGGGATGACGCGTGATATTCACCGGCGCCGTCGAGCCGTCGGCCCGGGCGATCCAGATGTCCGAATTGAAGTCGAGATCGTCCTGGTGGTACGCGAGGTAACGCGAATCTGGGCTCCAGCGCCAATCGAGACCGGTATCCCACCCCTCGGCGATGCGGCGCGTTTCGCCGGTTTCGTGATCGAGCACCATGAGATCGCCGCGTCCGCGTCGAAATGCGAGCGACTTGCCGTCGGGCGACGGGCTCGGTCCGCGGTCGTGCGCCTCGGTCTGAATGACGGGCTCGATCGTGAAGCGCATCGCATCGTGCCAGCGTGACGGGTCGTATTCCGGCGGGAGGTCTTCGTCCGGCTCGTCCTCCGAACTGGTCTCGCCGTCCGAAGCGCCGCCGTCGTCGGTCGCGTCGCCGGCGCCGGTAGTTCGATTCGCGGTGATGCGCACGACGAGTTCACCGTCTGTCGCCGTCCCCTCCATGACGCCGTCGCTCACGGTGAGACTGAAATCGAGCGTCGTCCCGTCGTCCGCGTTGAAGACGAGTTCGAGCGTTCCGCTGCCAGGTTCGAAGGTTCCGGAGAGCGGCCCGGAGTGCATCGCCGAGTCGAGCGAACCGGTGACGACATTGTTCTCGCCGAGCGCGAGGTCCATGGTGAACGGGATCGACTCGCCCATCCCTTCGACGAAGCCGGAGCCGCTCCACGATCCACTGATCGGGTCGGCGGGCGCGTCGGCGTCGCCGTCGTCGGCGGGTTCGTCCTCGTCCTCATCCGCCTCGGGCTCGTCTACTTCCGGCGCGGGGTCGGGATCTTCGTCCTCGAGCTTGACGCCGGTCTTCTCTTCGAACGCTTCCTTCAACTCGCTGCGCGTGAGCTTGACGGTTGCGGCGTAGATCGAGTCGGTCCCGTCGCGATCACTCACGAAGTAAAGCTTGAGGCCGTCGGGCGACCACGCAAGATCGCGCTCATGCGCATGCGAATTCGTGACGCGGCGTGTCGCGCTGCGCTCTTCGATGTTGCGGACATAGACCTCGCCATAGGCGACATACGCCATGACCTGGCCATCGGGACTGAGCGCCGCATCGCTCACTTCACGGTTGATCGACTTGAGTTCGAAGTTGTCGGCCGTGTCCTCGTTCGCGTAGATCGGAAGTTCGCGCGTTTCGGCGCCGCCGGCGGAGAGGTCGAGGGTGTAGAGCTTGTCCCACACATGCATGACGGCGCGCGGCGGATCGACCGAGACGCCGAAGTCGGCGACATCGCGCTCCTCGAAACTCGTGAGACGCGTGATCGACGGACCGCCACCGGCGCCGAGTTCCATGCGATAGAGGTTGACCGTGTCGAGTTCGCGATCGGACATGAAGACGAGCGTGTCGTTGTCGATCCAGCGTGGTCGACCGTCGTTGCCCGCCCAGTCAGTGAGTTGCGTGAACGAATTGTCGGCCCGGTCGAAGAGCCACACCTCGCGGTTGTCCGGACCGCGATAATGCCGGCGATCCCACGACGAATCGCCGCGCACGAACGCGACGCGCGCCCCATCGGGGCTCACGACGGCGCTGCGTCCGAAGGCGTCGTGCACGCGTTCGAGGTCCCCGCCGTCGACGGACACCATGTACGGGCGCGGCGCCCGATAGACATCGCCTTCGAGATACGAAGTGAGCGTGAGAACGGGGGCGCCGTCACGATCGACGCCGAACGCTTCGAGCGCGAGCCCGCGGTCGATCTCGATCACCGTTCGGACATTCGTGCCGTCCGGCGCCATGAGGTAGATGTTCGGCGAGCCGACGCGGTTCGACCCGAAAGCGATCGTCGAGCCGTCCGGGCTCCAGGCGGATTCGAGGTCATCGCCCGGATGGTTCGTAAGCCGTGTCGCAAAGCCGCCGTCGAACGGCACGCGCCAGAGGTCGCCACGCCACGAGAATACGATCTGTTCGCCGTCCGGGCTGATGGAGGGATAGCGGGGAAGATCCACATTCCCTTCGAGCGCCAGTCCGCTCGACGAGAGGGTGGCGCCAAGCGTGACGCCGATCATCGTGTGGACCAGGCTCCGTCGGGTGGCGTCGAACGATCGCATCCTCTTCGTCTCCTCGCTTCGGTCGATTCTCATGAGATGGGGCGCCCACGGGACAGCCGCCGCGTCTACGAAAGGAAACGCGGCGGAGAACTTGTAGGCGTGAATCGCGTTCAGGTTCCGGGAAATCGGCGACGCGGTCAACCGCGATCGTCGTCGTCTTCGGCGCCGTTGGGGGTTTCGCGCGGCTCGGTAAGCGGGGCGAGGACGGTGGTCATCGCGAACGCCTGCCCCGTACGCCGCTTGTTTCCGCGGAGGAGGATCTCGCCGATCGCGTCGATGTGCTTGTAGACCTTCTCGATGTCCTCATCCGTGAGCCAGGCCCGCTGGCGGCGGGTGTAGATGTTCTGCCGCTTCTTGTTCACGGTGCGGACGAGCTTCTGATCGAAGGCCTCGCGGTAGTTGCGCTCGGTGAGGCGGATGATCGTCGAATTGAAGCGGAGCATGGCCCGCCGATACGCCTTTTCGTCGTCGCGGCCGGGCGTGAGGCGGAGATGCTGGGCTGCGAGGTCGTAGATCGCCTCGTCCCGTTTGCCGGATTTCCGGGTGCCAACCTGCTTGAGGAGGCCGCAGTCGACGAGGATGTTGATGTGGTAATAGAGCGACTGCGGGCTGCGCTGCAGTTCCTCGGCGAGTTCCGCGATCGAGCAGGGGGCGAGGCCGAAGATCGTGTCGATGATCTCGAGTCGCGCGGACGAGCCGGTGATGGCTTCCCGCTGCTCTTCGCTGAGAATCAAAATGTCTTTACGCTTCTCCGCCATGGTTCGCCCAAATTGACCGGGGAGAATAGGAGCAGGCCCGGGAGATTCCAACCGTTGAGCGGATTCGTCGCGGCGGATGGGGTCGATTCCGGTATGTTGTGGAACGGAACCCGTGGGAATTGCGAATCGCGCATTGACTCGAGGAGTCCCGGCTATGAACGCCCCCGCATCCACCGCCACCGCGCCCGCACCTGTCACCGAGACGAACGCGTCGATCACGCCCGAGCGGCTCGAAGCGTGGCGCGAATCGTTCGAAGACGATCCGAAGCTGCGCCTCGCCCAGAACGCGGTGACGCAGACCGCGGCGGACGATGTCGCGCTCAATCGCCGGATCGTCACCACCACGCCGCAGACCTTTTCGCATCGCCTCGACGACTGGGAGGTGACGAACCAGAAGAAGTCGGGCCGCTGCTGGATGTTCGCCGGGCTCAACCTGCTCCGCGTCGGCGCGATGACGAACATGAACCTCAAGAAGTTCGAGTTCAGCCAGAACTACACACTCTTCTGGGACAAACTCGAGCGGTCGAACTACTTCCTCGAGGCCATCATCGAGACGGCGGATCGTGAAGTCGACGATCGCACGGTCGCATTCCTGCTCTCACGGCCGCTCGACGACGGCGGGCAGTGGAACATGTTCACGAACATCATTCGCAAGCACGGCCTCGCGCCGAAGAGCGCGATGCCCGAGACGGAAAGCTCGTCGAATACCCGCCGGATGAATTCGATCCTGCTCGCGAAGCTCCGCGAATTCGCCCGCGACCTGCGCGACGCGATCGCCGACGGCGCCTCGGTCGAACGGGCCCGCGAGCGCAAGGTCGACATGCTCGAAACGATCCACCGGATCCTCTGCGTGCACCTCGGCACGCCGCCGGCTTCGTTCGACTGGTCATGGAACGACGATGAGAAGCAGTACCACCGGGCCGGCCGGCTCACCCCGGTCGAGTTCGCGAAGAAGTATGTGTCGCTCGACATCGACGAGTATGTGTGTCTCGTGCACGATCCGCGTCCGTCGAGCCCGTTCGGGCGCACCTTCACGGTCGAGTACCTCGGCAATGTCGTCGAGGGCGGGATCGTGAAGTACCTCAATGTCGATATCGAGGTCATGAAGCGGCTCACGATGGAGTCGATCCTCGAAGGCGAGCCGGTCTGGATGGGCTGCGATGTCGGCAAGATGATGCGCCGCGACCTCGGCGTCTGGGACGCCGACCTCTTCGAGTTCGACGCGCTCTACGACACGACCTTCGACCTGAACAAGGCCGGGCGACTGCTCTACCACCAGACGCTCATGACGCACGCGATGCTCTTCACCGGGGTCGATGTCGTCGAGGGGACGCCGCGGCGCTGGCGCGTCGAGAACAGCTGGGGCGACGAGTCGGGCGACAAGGGCTTCTATGTCATGAACGACTCGTGGTTCGACGAGTACATGTTCGAGATCGCGGCGCCGAAGCGGCGGCTGCCCGATGAACTCCAGGCAGCGCTCGACCTCGACCCGATCGTCCTCCCGCCGTGGGACCCGATGGGATCGCTCGCACGGTGAGGCGAGCGCCGACGGGGGTCGGGTTGGCGCCGACAGTACCTTCGGTCTGTCAATTCAGAGGTTGTCGACATTCGTCACCTGGCACGACTCGAGATCGAGCGCCTGCATGACACCGTCGCAGGCGCCGGCAGGCGCGTCACCGGTGAAGACCACCTCGCCACTCGCATCCGCGGTTCCGATTTGTACGAGTATCGCGGTCCCGTTCAGCCCGGTGAGGGTTCCTGCGCATGGATTCCCGTCCGGTATCATGATCGAACCCGGCGCCTGCGCAAAGAACAGCGCGACCCGTCCGCCCGGCGTCGCCCGCGTGACGGTCGCAGTCTTACGGCCGGGACAGAGGCCGAAGATTGAAAGCGTCGGTCCCCTCCGCGGGCCGGTCGAAAGCCACTCGGCGATGCCAACTGCAAAGTGCCGGTTGTCCTGTCGGTACCACCTCGCGTCGTCGATTACATTGAGATCGAGAAGACTCAACACATTCTGCGACCCGTCGCCATCCCAGACGGTGGCGGTGTTGATCGAAAAGAGCGAGAGCCCGCCCTGGGCGAAACCTCCGCGGGTCATTTCGATCACATCCACATTGTTCGTCAGTGGCGGATGCGGATTGAGAAGGGTTGCGAGACCCGAATACTCGTCGTCATGCGAACCTCCGACAACGCTCAGGATTGAGTTGTTCCACCGTCGCCAGTCGTTATTCGAACCAATGAGAAGCACGCGGCGCCCCGTTGCGATGTACTTCGCCAGATTCGTCGCTTCGAGCGCGGAGAGTTGATCCGTAATATCGCGATTCTGCACGAGCAGCGCATCGTACTGGATGAGTTCGAGGTAGCTGGAGAGGTCCCGGATGATCGACACCGAGTCGAAGTGAGCATCGAGTACACCGGAGAAGTTGTCGATTCGATGCTCGCCGTATCCATACCCCAGACCCGCGCGATACTCACTCGCCGCGAGCGTCTGAGCGTTCGCCGGCGCTGGCGCCAGCGCGGCGAGAAGGAGGGCGAAGGCGATAACGCCGGCAAGAGCCGTTCTGAAGCGATCGGCCATGATTTGTGCTCCCCGATAGTCGGTCGAATGACCCGATAACATACGGAATCGTCTCTTCCAACCGTACCTCACCGGCGAGCAGTCGCCAGCAATAATTGGAATCATTCGCGCATTTGTTGCCTGATGGTCCCGCAAGGCGGGACACGCAAGCAAAGGTAGGTTCTCGCGGTCGCAGGGCGCGGAAGAAGACAGGGTGATGCTCGGTGGGCGGATCCAGGGCGGCGACGCCCGGCCGCCGCACGGTGGAACGAACTCACAACCCGACGACATTCGTCATCGCGCACGAGCTCACATCGAGCGCCTGCACGACGCCGCCGCAGGCGGCCGGCGGGGCGGCGCCGGTGAAGGTCGCGACGCCGCTCGCGTCGGCTGACTGAATCTGCACGAGAATCGCCGTCGCGTTGAGACCGGTCACCGTGCCGGCGCACGGGTTTCCGTTCGGGATCGCGACCGATCCCGCGGCGTGGGCGTAGAGGAGCGCGACATTTCCGCCGGGCGTCGCGCCGGTCACCGACGCGGTCACCTGACCCGGGCAACTCCCGTTGATCGAAAGCGACGGCCCTCCGGCCGCGCCGGTCGAAAGCCACTCGGCGACATTGCCGGCGAAGACGGCGCCGTCGAGTGTGTTCCACCGCTTGTCTTCGAAGACATTGACATCGAGGACGCTCAAGGCATTCTGCGATCCGTCGCCGTCCCAGACCGTGACCGCGGGAATGGTGAAGAGCGAGAGCCCGCCGAGCGCGGCGCCGCAGTCCGGAAGTTCGATCGAAGTGACATTGTCGGTAATCGGTGGAAACGGGTTGAGCACCGTCGCCACGCCGTCGCGTTCACCGAGATAGGAGCCGCCCACGACGGCGAGGAACGATTCGTTCCACACGGTCCAGAGGTTGTTCTCGCCGATGAACAGGACGCGGCGTCCGGTGTCGATGTAATCGGCCAGGTTCGACTGCTCCGTCGGGCTCAGCGCGGCGCCCCACGCCCGAATCTGGATCATGATCGCGTCATATTGGAGCATTTCGGTCAGGTCAGAGAGGTCGGTGATGATCGTCACGGAATCGAACCGCGCATCGATCTCGGCGGAGAAGTTGTCGTAGCGTTCGTCGCCGTACCCGAACCCGAAGCCGTGACCCTCTTCGGTCGCCGCGAGCGACTGGGCGAACGCAGGACAGGCGAAGAGCGCGGCGATAACCGCGGCGACGAGTCGGCGGGATCGTTCAACCTGACGCATCGATCTCTCCTTCGTTCGGACCGGCCGGCGCCTGGCCAATGCCGGCGCACTTCTTCTCAATAACCGAATCCGGCCCGGCCTTCCAGCGCAAACTGCGCTTCGGCCCTCGGGGCGTGACCGGATTGAGGGGAATCGCGGGTCGGCGGACGGGTCTGCTCATTTCGGCGGCGGAGTGGCGGCGTATTGTTTCCATCGCGGCGCCGGCGGGCGGTGGGTGGAGCCCGCGGTCCCGCTCGTCCGGATTCCGATTGTGTTCGTCCCGGGAGGGGATTGATCGATGTTCATTACGCGCAAGATCGGGAAGTTCTTTCGAGGCAAGGCGACGCCGCTGCAGATCATGCTCGCCGCGGCGCTCGGCGCGATGGTCGGTTTCACGCCGGGCTTTATGCCGGCGCCCGGCCTCAACCTCACGCTCATCGCGCTGCTCATCGTTCTGAACGCGAACCTGCTCGTCGCGGGCGCTGTGGGCCTGCTCGCGCTCGCCGTGGCGATTCCGCTCGCGCCGATTACCTTCGCGATCGGTCGGTTCTTCCTCGATGGACCGACGCAGCCGCTCTTCAAGTCGCTCATCAACGCGCCGGTCTTCGCGTGGTTCGGGTTCGACTACTACCTCGTGACGGGCGGAATGTTCCTTGGTCTGCTCTTCGGACTCGTGGTCGGTTACCTGCTCATCCGGGCGCTCGCCACGTTCCGACGGAAGATGGCGTCGCTCGAGGAGGGGTCGGACCGCTACAAGCGGTTCGCCGGGAAGTGGTGGGCTCGCGTCCTCACCTTCGTCTTCATCGGTGGCGGGCACGGCAAGGCGAAGTACGCCGATCTCATGAAGAAGCGTTTCGGCAATCCGATCCGGCCACTCGGCGTCGTGTTCGTCGCGCTTGTCGCCGGACTGCTCTACATCGGATCGATCTGGTTCAGCGAGCCGGTCGTCACGGCGCTCACGAAGACGCAACTCGAGCGGGCGAACGGTGCGACAGTCGACCTCGAAAGCGCCGACCTCGACATTGGGGGCGCCTCATTCATCATGGTGAACCTCGCCATGGCCGATCCGAACGCGCTCGAGACGAACATTCTGGAGACGAAGCGCGTCGAAATGAATGTCGACACGCGTGACCTGCTGCGCAAGCGGATCACGGTCGAGCGCGCCCAGCTTACGGACGCGGCGAGCGGCTCGACGCGGAAGACGCCCGGGCGGATCATTGGCCCGCCGTTCGATCCGCCGCCGAGCCAGGAGGAGGAGCCGACGCTTCCGGGCGAAAAGACGATTGAAGACTACATCGAGCAGGCGGAAGAGTGGAAGGAGCGCCTCGAGCAGGTGCGCCGCTGGCTCGAGAAGATTTCCGAATCGCGCGAGCCGGCGGACGACTCGATTCCGCCTGACGAGCGCGAGAAGGAAACGCTCGAGGAGCGTCTCAAGCGGGAGATTCGCACGCTCGGGTATTCGCGGGTTCGCGCGAGCCATCTCGTCGACGAGGCGCCCACGCTTCTCGTGCGTGAGCTGCTCGTCGAAGGATTGAGGGCCGAACAGCTCAACGGTGAGATCGTCGATGTGACCGGGCGAAACCTGTCGACGCATCCGGATCTCGTCGCCGAGGCGCCGGAGATCGAAGTGCGCACGCGCGATACGGACACGATGCGCTTCTACGCCATGTTCGCGGAAGCGGCGGGGGTGTCCGGTTCAAATGTGCTCGAAGCGCGCTATGCCGGCCTGCCGGTCGACCGCGCCATGGCGGCGCTTCGCCTGCCCGATGGCGCCACGCCGCTCCAGGGCGGGACGATGACGCTCGAGATCGACGGGGAGTTTCAGACGCGAAACGGTGGATGGGTCGAGTTCCCGCTCATGGTGCAACTCGCGAACACGACGCTTGTCATGCCGGGCGGCGACACCGCCCCGCTTGATGCGCTTGAAGTCCCGATCGGCTTACGAGGGCCGTTCTCGTCGCCGCGCATCGCATTCGATGACGACACCTTCTCGAACGCGCTCGTCGAGGCGGGCAAGGCCCAGCTCGCGCAGCGCTTCGACGAGGAAGTCGGCGCGAAGGTGGATGAGGTGAAAGACGAGATCGGGAAGAAGATCGGCGACGAGGTCGGCGAGGAAGCGAACAAGCTCCTCGAGGGCGTCTTCGGCGGCGACAAGGACGACAAGAAGAAAAAGAAGAAGAAGGACCAGCCCTGATCCGATCGCGCGGGCGCCGTGGGTCGGGGCGCCGTCGGTCGCTCCGCGGATGGTCGGGCCATACGCTGCAGGCGTCGCCGGAGTTCTCTGGCGATCGACCGGCTGGAGGCGTGTCCCCCGTTGAAGAGCGTGACGCTGCGAGATCGACTGCCGCGACCCGCTGCGCGGTGGACGCGGTCGTTCGGCCTGAGCATTCTCGTCGGACTCATCGCGGGCGTCGCCGCGGCGGCGCTCGAGAAGGTCATCGAGATCGGATCGGACGAACTCGTCGGCGGATTCACGCACCTCGGGCGCGGCTACATCGGCGTCTTCGACTGGGGGGTGCTGCTCCTCCCCGCGGCGGGATGTCTCGTCGCCGGGCTTGGCGTCATGCTCTTTGCGCGAAGTTCGCCGGGGCACGGCGTCGATCAGCTCACCCGCGCGTTTCACCGCGAGATGGGACGCATGCCGGTCATCGGACCTGCGGTGAAAGCGGTCGGCGCCGCGCTCGTTATTTCCTGCGGCGGGTCGGCGGGGCCGG
The DNA here is from genome assembly GCA_043101845.1 of Phycisphaerales bacterium. Classification (GTDB taxonomy): domain Bacteria; phylum Planctomycetota; class Phycisphaerae; order Phycisphaerales; family UBA5793; genus JBICHN01. The sequence continues at coordinate 125,847 of JBICHN010000011.1, forward strand.
AAGGCACGACCGCGGCGCTCGGCGCGGGGATCGGCTCGACGCTCGGAAGAATCTTCCCGATCACGCCCCACGAGCGGCGCATTCTGCTCGTCGCCGGGTGCGCCGCGGGCATCGGCGCCATCTTCCGCTGTCCGCTCGGCGGCGCGCTCTTCGCGACGAGTGTCCTCTACAGCGACCCGGAGTTCGAAGCCGACGCGATGGTCTCGTCCGTCGTGGCGTCGGTCATCGCGTATTCGACCTTCATGTTCTTCCGCGGCCTCGGCGAGCCGCTTTTGCAGAATGTGAGCGACCTGACCTTCGGCGCGCCGATCGAGTTGTTGCCCTACGCGATCCTCGGTCCACTCTGCGGCGTGATGAGCATCTTCTTCTTCGCCTGTCTGTATCTCGTGGAGCGCGTGCTCGTGCCGGCGTCGAAGCTCCCGTTGTGGGCGACGGCCGGGCTCGGCGGGCTCGCGACGGGGGCGCTCGCTCTCGCGTTGCCGCAGGTCATGGACGGCCGGTACCAGTTCATCCAGAACGCGATCGATGACCAGCTCTTTCCGGACGACGGCTTCGTCACCTTCGCGCAACTCACGCTGCTCTTCGGCGCCGTCGCGATCGTGAAGTGCATCGCGACGGGATTGACGATCGGCAGCGGAGCCCCGGGCGGCGTTCTCGGCCCGGCGGTCTTCATCGGCGCGACGCTTGGCGCGTTTCTCGGCGCCGCGAGTGAGTGGCTCGCCCCGGATCTCTTCACCGCGGAACTGCGGGACTCGCTCATTGTCGCCGGGATGGGCGGGGTGCTCGCGGCGTCGATGCGCACACCGCTCGCCGCGGTTGTCATGACGATCGAGATGACGCACGCGTACGGCCTCATCGCGCCGCTCATGCTCGTCTGCATCTCGAGCTATGTCGTCGGGCGGCGGTTCGGACTGAACAGCCAGCAGGTGCGCACCGCGGCGGACAGCCCGGCGCACGCGGCCGATCCGATCATCCATCTGCTCGAGGGCTGGCGGGTCGAGGCGCTCATGGAGAAGGAATGGCCGCTTCGCGTCACGCCGGAGGTCGGCCTCGATGAGCTCGCGCGACAGATCGAACCTGGTACGGCGCCCGTGTTCGCGGTCACCCGGAACGGCGATCTCGTGGGGCTCATCAGCGCCACCGACATCAGCCGGCTCCGCGAAGATGAGGCGCTCGGCTACGGCCTCATCGCGGAGGACATCATGAACGAGCGGTTCGCGACCGTGCACCCGGAGGATGACGCGTACTACGCGCTCGATGTCTGCCAGCGTACGGCGCAGGATGTCGTCCCGGTGCTCTCGCATGATCATCATCGGCGGTGGATCGGCATGTTCAGCCGCGAGCATGTCGCCGAGCGGTTGCGCGAGCACTTCGAGGAGACGCAGGCGACGATTGTGCGCGAACACGCAGGGCTTGAGGCGATCGAGCATGATCTCCAGGCGCATCAGCTCCTCATGTCGGTGGCGCCGCGCGATACGAGCCGGGTGCAGAAGCTCTTCGTTCCGATGCAGGCCGTCGGCCAGTCGCTTCGCGAAGCGGACTTCCGCCGTCGGTTCAACGCGCAGATCGTCGCGATCGAACTCGCGGACGGAACCTTTCAGTGCCCGCCCGATCCCGATACGCCGTTGCGGACGGACATGCGCCTGCTCGCCATCGTGCTCGAGGGCGGGTCGGGCGCTTCGTCGCCCCCGGAGGCCTCCGTATAATCCCGGCCATGGCGAAGGACAGCGTTCCCACCGCGCAGGTGCTCATCATCGACGACGAGGAAGACCACGCCCAGGTCATGGCGGACGCTCTGCGCCGGCCGGGCCATGTGTGCACGGTGCGCTACGGCCTCGACGAGGCGATCGAGGAACTCGAAGGCGGCCAGTTCGATGTCATCGTGACCGATCTCATGATGAACGGCGAGACCGCAGGGATGACGATCCTCGAATCGGCGCGCCGGCTCCAGCCGATGGCCGAGACCATCATGGTCACCGCGCACGGCGACATTCCGACCGCGAAGGAGGCCCTCCGCGGCGGAGCGTATGACTTCATCGAGAAGCCGCTCGATCTCGATGTCTTCCGCAACCTGGTGAACCGCGCCGCCGAGGCGGTGCTGCTCCGCAATCAGAACGCCGACCTGCACGAGCAGCTCGACGAGAAGTTCGGTTTCGAGGGCATCATCGGCGTGAGCCAGGCGATTCGCGGCGTCATCGCCACGCTCAAACAGGTCGCCCCGACCGACATTCCGGTGCTCATCCACGGCGAAACCGGCACGGGCAAGGAACTCATCGCGAAGGCGATCCATCGCGCGTCCGCCCGTCGCGAGAATCGCTTCAAGCCGGTGAACTGCGCTGCGTTCACCGAGTCGCTGCTCGAAAGCGAGCTGTTCGGGCATGTGAAGGGCGCGTTCACCGGAGCGGACAAGGCGTCGGAAGGCGTGTTCGAGTACGCGAACGGCGGCACGCTCTTTCTTGATGAGATCGGGGATATGCCCCTCGAAATGCAGAGCAAGCTCTTGCGCGTGCTCGAGTCGGGCGAAGTCGTGCGCGTTGGCGCCAATGAGCCGCGCACGGTCGATGTGCGCCTCATCTCGGCGACGCACCGGAACCTCGACGAAATGGTGAGCGGGAACTCGTTTCGCCAGGATCTGTTCTTTCGAATCAAAGGCGTCGAGATTCGACTCCCTTCACTCCGGGAACGACGCGAGGACATTCCGCTGCTCGCCCAGCATGCGATCGCCCAGTACACCGAGCGATACGGCAAGCCGATCCGCGGGATCGCCGAGCCGGCGCAGCGCCGACTCGTCGCGTACGACTGGCCGGGAAATGTGCGGCAGTTGCTCACGGTCGTCACGAACATGGCCGTGTTCGCAGCCGAAGGCGGCGAGCTTGGCGTCGAACATCTGCCGCGCGAGATCCTCGAGAGCGAAGGCGGCGCGGCGCCGGCGGGCGCGGGCAGTTCTCTGGCGGGAATCGATCTCGCGGAACTCGAGAAGCGGGCGATCCGCGAGACGCTCAAGCTCACCGGCGGCAACCGCGAGCAGGCCGCGTCGATGCTCGGGATCGGCGAACGCACGCTCTACCGGAAACTGAAAGAGTTCGGACTTCGCTGAGGCGCGGGTTGCGGTTCAGTTGACGGCCAGAAATCCCGTCTCGGCGTCGACCGTGATCGTCTGCACGACCTGTCCGCGGGTGAGCGTGACGGACGGGTTCAGCGTCTGCTTGAGCTGCCCGTACGCGTTGTAGGCGATTTGATCCGCGGACACATTGGTCAGGGTGAAGGTGACGCCGAGCGCGAACTCGGCGCGGCCGACGCCCAGGGTCGTGTCGTACGGCTCGCCTGAATACTGCTTCGTGTAGGGCGTCGCGGGCGTCGACTCGGGCGCGACCCACCAGCGGTCGTTCGCGGGGTCGAAACAGACGAGCGCCATTTCGTTCGGATTGTTGATCGCGGTCGACTGGGCGTAGTCCATGTCGGCGACCATGAGCGACACACCGGTATCGACATAGGTCGCGTCATTGGCGCCGAGCATCGGCATGACGATCGCGGTCGCGATCGCAATGACGAAGGTGGTGATGAGGAGTTCAACGAGGGTAAAGCCGGCGCGTCGCCGCGCCGGCTTTTCTCCCCTCCCCCTTGATCGTCGCTCGTGGGTCACGATCCGCTCCATCGCGTACGAACTGGTGGTTTCGGATCAATCATCATCGTCATCGTCGTCGCCGCTCGGACGGGCGCCGCCGAGGCGGGTCCATCGGGTGATCCGCGCCCGGTCGAGACGACGCGGAGTCGGATCGCCATCGGCGACCGAATTCGGATCGACGAGTTCGGTGGACGCGCCGAGCATCGTCTTCACCGAGTTCTGCGTCGACTCGTTGAGGTCGTCCGCCGCCGAGTAGAGGCGATCGTCGAGATCCATTTCGCCCACGAAGAGCTTGCTGTCCGGGTTCGTGTACCCGGCCCGCTGGTCGAGGGCGTGGTCGTAGCAGAGCCACGAGCTTCCCGCGACTTTGACCTGACGGCCGAGGGCGGCGCCGAAAAGGGCCGACTCGCCGTCAATCGTGATGTCGGCGCGATCGAGACCGTAGAGGCGTCCACAGACCACCGAGTCGTTCGTCACCGTCCAGGATTTCACGCTGAAGTCGTTGAAATTGAAGACATCGGCGGTGAGCACATTGCCGTCGCCGTTGCTCTGGACATACGAGACCTTGAAGATCTGCACCTCGTCCGGATCGCGGTAGTTCGCCGTGTTCGTCTCGATCTCGTCACGGTTCCGGAGACTGCGGTCCACCACGCCGATGGCGGAGCTATACAGCGTGATGTTTCCGCCGACCCAGATCCGGGCGCGGCTGCCCTCCGGGAAGACGAGCGCGGCGTTCGTCATCTGGAGGTCGCCGAGCACGATGAGGTCGGTCTCGCCGATGATCGTCCAGGTGGCGGTATCGAGCTTGAGCTTGCCGTCAATGACGATGGTGCGGTGACCGATGTTCGTCGATCGGTGGTTCGTGTTCCGCACTTCCACGGACTCGTACCGGCGATCGTAATCGAAGGTCAGGTCGCCACCGCTCGTGACGACCGGATTGCGATAGTCCGCCCAGACAAGTGAGCTGAAGTCGAACGAGGGAATACCCGGAACCGGGAACGGTTCGTCGATCGTGGTATTGATGCGATTTACCGTGGCGCGCGACCGATTCGTGTTCTTGATGATGGAACTCGACGCGATCTGCTGGACATGAACATCCGCGCCCGGCGTGCTGCCGTCGTTGACGAACTCGACCTTGCTCGAACCGGTCGCATTCGTGCCGATGCGCAGCCGGCCGCCGGTGTTCGCCTGCGGCGAAGCGGGCCAGGAACGCAACCAGGCCTCACCCTGCACGGTGACATAGTCGGTGCCGAAGATCGCGAACTCACTCAGGTCGATGTCGGCGCCGCCGCCGGGGTTCTTCGGCGCGAACGCGATCGCCTTCGCGGTCTGCTCGAGCTCGTCGATATCGCCCTCAGCGGAGAGGATGACGAGCTCGCTGTTCTCGTCGGGTACGGACCCGTCGGGATTCGTGACCTTGATGGTGATCTTCCCGCCGCCGAAGTCGTAGTCCTGCAGGATGTACCCATCGGTGTGCGCCGAGCGCCAGTCGAGGGTCTCACATTGCATGATCGCTTCGGTGAGGTCGGCGCCGGTTTCGGCGATGAAGCGGGCCTTGACGGCCTTGGCCACATTGCCGCTCGTGTCGGGCGCCGTGTCCTGCGCGTGCAGGAAGGCCATCGTCACGACGGTGACGGTGGCGACGGCGACAATGACGATCATGGCCGCGACGCCCCGTCGATGGACCTGGTTTCGGTGCACAGTGTTCAAACGCATGGGCGCGTCTCCTTTAGAGAGTGGGCTCCTGCCACTCACGAATGCTCGCGGAGGTGACGAAAGTCTGCGCCCCCTTGTCTTCCGCGAAAGTGACCGTGGTGGTCACCAGTTTCTTCGCCAGCTCCGGCCCCTGGCCGCGCTGGAACTTGAGATCGGCGATGCCGTCGGCGAGGCGGATCGAATCGGTGAATCCGAGTTCCTGGTAGGTCTTGAGGACGACCCACCAGTCGCTCGCCGCGGGATACTCGAGGTCGTACAGGTCGCGTTCGGTCTGCGTCATCGACTCGGGGAAGCTCACGAACTGAACGGTGAGCGTGCCGCCGCCGTCGACGCTGATCCAACGGGTCTCGGTCGCGTGGACCGTGCCGCTCGAGCGGGTGTCGGAAAGCCAGGTCACGAGCGAGTTCGGACCCACATCGAGCAGGTAGAGGCTCGGGGTGACATATCCGCTCACGCGGACGCCGAGCGCCTGGGCGCGGATGATCGACTCGCGTCGACCGCGCTCGAACTCGGTGCTTCGCGCGACGCCGACGAGCATCGCCGCGGTCGCCGAGGCGATCATGCCGGTGATCCCGATCGCGAGGACGAACTCGATGAGCGTCACACCGCGGCGAGAGACCGTTCGCCCGGAATGTCGAGGCGCGCGACGAGTCATCACGAGGCGGGCTCCGGCACGAAGCGGACGAGTTCGATGATCGTGCGACCCTCGGCGTCGTAGGACGCGACGGTCACTTCACGACCGTTGACCTTCACGCCGAGCCCCGGGAACTCGTACATCTTCTCGACCACCTGGGCCTTGCGACCGACGCGGGCGTAGGTCTCCGGGTACGCGGCGCCGCTCTGGGTCGTCATCGCGCCCGGGTCCTCGTTGTGGTTGTCGTACGAGGGAAGGGTGGCGTAGTCGTTCGCGAGAATCTGGGCCATGAGGGCCTCGGCGGCGAGGGCGGCCTGGACGCGGTCCTGAAACTCCTGCGCGTGGCCGTGACTGCTCGTCAGCGCCATCGAGGTCGCCATCACGGCGGTGAGGAGGATCACCGACGCGATGAGCGTTTCGATCAGCGTGAAGGCCGTTCGCCGGGTTGTTCGTCTCTGCCGCATGAAGGTCCTTGCACAATCCACCGCATAGATCACCGTCGAATACATCGTGGTTCAGGCGAAGCGAAGACGGCGTTGATCGGGCGAGGGGGCGGTTTCGTGGCCCCCGGTCCCGTCAAACTCAGCGCATATCAACATTTGCGAAGGTCCGAAAAGTCCGGGTGGACAACCGGCCGATGTGAAGAGCGTCCGTCCGCGCCGACTGGGGCGCCGTTCAACGACCGATAGGATGTCCCCCGCGCGGGGATCGAATACGATCCCGCTCGCCCCGCCGGAGCGTCACGCGTCGTGGCGCCGGGATCCGCCGGGACGCCGCCCCGCCACACGCCAACCATGCCCGTACTCCTCTTCTGGTACATCCTCCGCGATCTGCTCAAGCTCCTCGTCATCTCGACGGCGGTGCTCGTGACGATCATCTCGTTCGGCGCCGCGATCCGGCCGCTTGGCGACGGTGATCTGCGGCCGATGCAGATTCTCGAGTTCATCCTGCTCGCGATGCCGCCCATGCTGCAGTTCGCCCTGCCGTTCTCGGCGGCGTTCAGCGCGACGCTCGTGTACCACCGGATGTCTTCCGATAACGAGGTCGCCGCCTGCGCGTCGAGCGGGGTGCCCTATTCGCGGCTGCTCCTTCCCGCGGCGGCGCTCGGCGTCGTGCTCACGATCGGACTGTCGTTTCTCGCGAACTACATCAGCCCGCGTTTCTGGGAACTCATGGACCGGGCGATCCATGTCGACGCCGCCGAGGCGCTCGTCCGATCGGTCGAGCGCGGCGAGCCGATCCGTGCGGGCGATACGCTCATCCACGCGGAGGCGGCCCGCAAGATCGATCCGCCGGAGGGAAGCGACGCGTACGCGGCGCTGTACCTTCGCGGCCTGCTCGTCGTGAACCACGAGTCCGGCCTGCTCGAGTCGAGTGTCACCGGTCGGCAGGCGGCCCTCACGCTTACGCGGCGGCGGCACTACACGATCATCAACGCGAACATCGAAGATGTGGTCGTTGCGAGCGCGCGGGGCGGATTGCAGCCGCAGATGGGCGGGTTCCGCACGGGTGAGTACGCCATTCCCGACTCGTTCCACGATCAGCCGAAGTTCATGGATGTGAGCCGGCTCAAGTCGGTCGCGCGATCGCCCTGGCTCTACTGGAAAGTCGACGAGGAGATCTCGAAGTTGCGCCGGTGGCTCGTCGTGCGGCAGTTACACGAGGAAATCGACGCGCGGCTCCGAACCACGGGGCGTATCGAACTCGACTTCATGCGCGCCGACGCCGAAGGGCGCGGCGGGAGCCGGTATGTGCTCATCGCCGGCGGCCTCGGCCCGCCCGGGAATGAGATCTGGCCCGTTCTCTCGCCGACCGACGGAAGCGAGGCCCGCGTCATCGCGTACCGCCGCGGGCGCGCCGTCGCCGAATTGCGGTCGCGCGAGGTCATCATGGAGCCGATCGTGAGCGCACTGCCGACGGCGCCGCGCATCTCGATCGTGCTCAAGAACGCGACGGCTTCGGATCTCGAGGCGGCGCCGCCGCTCGTGAACACGCGGCCGATCGCGGAATTGACCGAGTTGCGGCCGGAGACCTCGGTCGTCGATCGGATCGAGTCGCTTTCGCTCGGTGATCTCGGTCAGGTCGCCATGGAGTACGAGGACGAAACGCCGAACCGATTGCTCCGGCGGATCGACTCGGAGATCGCGGAGCTGCACAGCGTCATCCTCGCGCGGCTGCACGAGCGGGCGGCGCTCAGCGTGAGCTGCGTCGTGATGATGATGCTCGGCGCGACGCTTGGTATCTATTTGCGCGGCGCGCTGCCGCTTACGGTCTACTTCTATTCGTTCATCCCGGCGATCATCGGACTCGTGCTCATCAGCGCGGGGGCCGATGTCGTGCGCAATGTCGAAGGCGGGCGCCCCTGGGGGCTCGTCGTCATGTGGTCGGGCAACTTTGTCATGGCCGCGTTCTCACTCTTCGTCCTTCGCAAGCAGATGAGGAACTGATCGGCGGCCGACGCCGGACTCGCGATGACCATTCTCGATCGCTACATCCTCAAGCAGTTCCTGATCAACTTCGTGATCCTCATCGCGGCGTTGTTCCTCTTCTACTGCATGGTCGATCTCTTCCTCAACCTCGACCGCTTCTTCGAAGTCGCCGAACGGCTTACCGAGGGCGAGGGCGCCGCGCAGCGGATCTGGCGCGTCGTCACGCTCGTCTTCGATTACTACGGGCCGCAGTTCTTCCTGCTCTACACCTACCTCATGGGCTTCGGCATGATCGGGGCCATGGGGTTCACGCTCGTGCAGCTCCATCGCAACCGGGAAATGACGGCGGTGCTCGCGGCAGGGGTCAGCCTGCATCGCATCGTGATGCCGCTCATCGTCGCGGCGCTCGTGCTCAACGCGCTCCAGTTCGCGAACCGCGAACTCGTGCTGCCGCAGGTCGCCGCGAAGTTGCTGCGGTCACACGGCGAGATCGGCGCCGAAGAGGTTGGCGGGTTCCGAGTGAAGCTCGTCCCTGACTCGTTCGACCGAATCTACTTCGCGTCGAACTACTTTCAGGACGAGCGGCGGATGGATGACCTCGTGGTATGGGAATACAGCCCCGATCTCTACCTCGAGCGCATCATCAGCGCCGATTCGGCGACCTGGACCGAGGGCGGCTGGGCGCTCACGAACGGCCTCGCGACGCGGCCGGCGCCCGAAGACGCGCGGGGACTCGAAGCGACCGGACGGCCGATCGACTTCATCGAAACCGATCTCGATCCGACGACGCTGCTCCTCCGCCGATACGGTGAGTATCGACAGATGCTCAACCTCAACCAGATCGGCGAACTCATCGAGAAGCCGGGCATCTACGACATCAACGAGCTTCGTCGCATCAAGTTCCGGCGCTTCGCAGGCTTCCTGAACAACATGCTCACGCTGCTCATTACGCTGCCGTTCTTCATGCTGCGTGAGCCGCGGCCACTTCTGCCGCAGGCGGTGAAGTGCTCGGTGCTCGGCATCGGGGCCCAGATCGGCGGCGCGCTCGGCGCGACGCTCGGCCTGCCCGGACTCCCCGCCGCGGCGGGGGTGTTCGCGTTCCCCCTGCTCGTCCTGCTGCCGCTCGCGGCGCTCATGCTGAGCAGCGTCGAGACTTGATCGCGCCCGTCGTCGAGGTCGTTCAAAACGAAACGCGCCCGGCCTGATGACCGGGCGCGCGTGGAATTGACCTTCGAACCGACTCGATCAGACGAATTCTTCGGCCCGGTACTGACTCGGGCTCACGCCGATGAATCGCCGGAAAGTCGAGGTGAAGTGGCCGTGGCTGGCGAAGCCGGTCTCGGCGGCGATCTGGCTGATCGGCATCCGCTGAGCGCGGAGCATCCACTTCGCCATCTGAATCTGCTTCTGCAACACATACTGCTTCGGCGTCGTCCCCGCCTGCTTCGAGAAGAGGCGATGGAAGTGGAACGGACTGATGTGCACGGCGCTCGAGACCTCGTTCAGGCTCGGCGACTGGTTGTAATGATCATGGATGTAGGCGAGGGCCTCGGCGATCCGATCGTCCGGAACGAGACCGACCGGGGTAAGCTCGTCGTCCTCGAGCGGCCGCACCTCGACATACCAGTAGGCGCCGGTGTCGCTGTCGACGGCGCGCTGGCGGCGGAAGCGAATCCACCAGGGCTCCTCGGCGAGTTCGAGCGCGACATCGTGCAGCTCATTGTCCTTGAGCTTCGGCCAGCGCTGCTCGACCGTCTCGCGGAGATCGATCATCATCTCCGGAATGTTGACATTGCAGTCGCGGAGCAACTCCTGACCGTTCGGATCGGAATGAATGAGGCGATCGTCGTGACCGATGATGAGCCGGGCCATGTCGCGTTCGCGGGGGCGGTTGTAGTGACTCTTCCAGCGGCGGAGGAGCACATTCAGCGCGTCGAGCTCTTCCTGATCGAACGCGGCGCCCTTGCGCGCCACGATGACGAGCCACCAGCGGCGCTCGGCGAGCGATTCGGGAATCATCTGATACGCGAGGCAGGTCGAACCGGCGAGACCCGCCTGCCCCCAGCTCGACTGATTCGCCGTGCCCGACGCGACGCCCTGCTTCATCGCCGCCTTGACGAGCGCATCCTTGCGGAATCCGCTCGTGATCCATTTCTCGACCGCGTCGCCCTTCGAGAACCCGTGCGCCACGAGTAACTCGTCCGGCCGCGGCCGCTGCGCGCTCACGATGCCGACCAGAACGGCGTCGCAGTCGATGCGCTCCTGGACCGCTTTCAGCGTTTCCTTCGGGCTTTCCTGCCAGGGCGCGTACAGCGACACGCCCAGTCGTTCAACCCGTGACGATTCGGTCATCGACGACCCCCTTCGCGTAGGTGTGGTTATGGAGGGAATGCCAAGGCCTGTCGCCGACGGGGCCGATCGGTCCTCCTCGATCGGCGGGGGCGTCAGGCGTCCCAATTAGAACGGATGACGAGAAGATGGTAGCAACTTCTTTGGGAACATGCGCGGATTCTCGGGACGCATGAACATATTTAGGAAACTCGCTGTATTCCGATTCTCTTCCCTGAATCACGCCTGTCCCGCCTTCGTCGCGGGTCGCGACTCCTCGACGGTGCAGCGCATCTCCCCGTCGGTACAGTCGATATGGAGCATGAAGAATCCGCCGCGATGTTTCAGAAACATGGGCCAGATGATCTCGCGATCGGATTTCGGGATGTCGAGGTCGAGCACCCGCTCCGGCTCGTGCCACTCGAGGCGGCCCTCGTCGGTCGCCCCGGCGTCGACCTCGACCGGCTGGGTGACTTCATAGAGGAAGAGGAGCCAGTGTCCGGAGCCCTCATACGACCGCTCGCTTACCACGCCGCAGAGATGAAGATCAGAGGCGGCGACCTCGATCCCGGCCTCTTCGCGAATCTCACGCTGGGCGCACTCGGTGGGGCTCTCCCCCTCGGCCTGCTCGAGCTTGCCCCCGATCGGCGAAAAGAGATCGCGGTTCGGCGGCTTGATCCGGTGGAGCAGCAGGATCCGGCCGCGCTCGTCGTAGAGGTAGCAGAGGACCGCGATTCGATAGGGGATTTCGGCCATGGGGAGACAGGGTAGGGGGTTCCCGGGGTCCGGTCCTATCGCGATGACCGTGCGAGCCCGATCGTTCGTTCCTGGCCGGGCGGAATCGTTGCCGCGCGGGCGGCGGTGTGGTCGATAGAAGAGCGAGGCACGACCGCCTGCGCCGCATCGGACGGCGCCGACCGAGGAGGGAACCCATGGATTCGACCGCGACGAGCATTCGACCGACCGCGCCTGCCACGCCCGCCGCCGCGCTACCGTGGTGCGTGGAGACTGAGGCCGTCTACTTCGTCGGCGTCGGCGGGTGCGGGATGAGTGGGCTCGCGCGAATGCTCGCCGCCCGGGGCGCGATCGTCGCCGGTTCCGATCGTGTCGCGAGCGATCTCACCGAATCCCTCGTCGAGTCCGGAGTCGCCGTCGACTTCGACCAGGACTCGGGCCATCTCCCGGAGCGCTGCGATCGACTCGTCGTGAGCGCCGCCGTGCCGCCTGATCATCCGCAACTGCTCGAGGCCCAGCGCCGCGGGATTCCCATCATGTCCTACGCCGAGGCGCTCGGTCAACTCATGCTCGCGCGCACCGGAATCTCGATCGCCGGCACGCACGGCAAGAGCACGACGACCGCGATGCTCGCGCACATTCTCATCGAATGCGGCCTCGACCCCTCGTTCGTCGTCGGCGCGACCTGCGCGCAGATCGGTGGAGGTTCGCGAACCGGGGGCGAGACGATCCCCGGCCAGGATCGCCCGGGCCTGCTCCTCGCCGAGGCGTGCGAGTTCAACCGGTCGTTCCACCATCACCGGCCCACGATCGGCGCGATTCTCAATCTTGAAGAGGATCATCTCGACATCTACGGCTCGCTCGACGCGATCATCGAGGCGTTCCATGGCTTTGCGCGGCTCATTCCGGCCGCGAAGGACGGCGGGTACCTGCTCATCAGCCATGACCGCGCCCACCGGGGCGTGGTCGCGACCGGCCTCGAGTGCGCCGTCGAGACGATCGGCCTCTCGACCCAGGCGGACTGGAACTTCGCGTTCGATCCGGAGTCCCGCCGGGTAACGCTCGGTCACGACGGCGGGCGTGTCGCCGAATGGACGACGCCGATGATCGGCGAGCACAACGCGTACAACTCCGCCGTCGCCGCGGTGCTCGCCCATCGGGTCGGCGCGCCATGGGAGCGGATCATCCCCGCGATCGAATCGTTTCGTGGTATCGATCGCCGCATGCAGCGACTCGGCTCGCGCCCGCTCCCCGGTGGCGGGGAGGTCCTCGTCTATGACGATTACGGTCACCATCCGACCGAGATCGACACGACGCTTCGTGCTCTGCGAGCGCACGAGAAGCCGGATCGCCTCGTGTGCGTCTTTCAGCCACATCAGCACAGCCGCACGCGATTTCTGCTCGAGCAATTCGCCGCGAGCTTTTCGGAGGCGGATGTCGTCATCGTCCCGCACATCTACTTCGTGCGTGACAGCGAGGCGGAGAAGCAGAAAGTGAGCGCCCGCGACCTCGTCGATCGCCTGCGGCAGAAGGGCGTGCAGGCGATGCACCTCTATCCGTTCGAGGCGATCGTCGAACATCTCGAAATCGTCTGCCGCCCGGGCGACCTCGTCGTCGTCATGGGCGCGGGCCCGGTGTGGAAGGTCGCGCGCGGGTTCCTCGGCCAGCGGCGCCACGAGAGCAACGGCGCGTCGTCGAAGAATCTGTCGCGCCCGACCCGATAGGTCCACGCCGTCCCGCGGACGACGCCCTTCTCAGAATCAGGCCGAACGCTTCCGGCCATATTCCGATTCGAGACCGATCGACGCGGACTTCCGACGAACCTCTCCCCGACGCGCCCGTCGGCGATCTATAAACGCGCTGAGAAGCCGGCGCCGCTCCTTGGTGGCCAGCTCGAGTGGCCGCGGGTATTCGCCGTCTCGCCAGAGCTTCAGGGGAGTTTGAGACATGACTCGATCTTCTATGGTCAAGGTGAGTTTGATCGGCTCGATCGCCGCCGTCACCCTGTTCGCCTCGCCGTCTCTCGCGCAGCGGGTCTGGTTCGTGGATGACGACGCGCCGGGTGATCCGGGCCCCGGCGATCCGCTGGTGAGCGATCCGAACGAGGACGGCTCGATCGCCCATCCGTTCGACGCGATCGCCGAGGCCGTCGGACGGGCGGCGGACGGCGATGTCGTTCTCGTGCGCGACGGCGTCTATACGGGATCGGGAAACCACGACATCGACTTCGAAGGGCGACTCATTCTGGTGCGCAGCGAGAACGGGCCGGAGTCGTGCATCATCGACTGTCAGCGTCGGGGTCGCGCCTTCTTCCTCGATCAAGGGGAAACGGCGGACGCCGTCATCGAGGGCTTCACGATCACGAACGGGTTCGCGGAATCGAGCAACGGTGGAGCGATTGATTGCACACTGGACAGCAGTCCCACGATCCGCGACTGCCGCTTCATCGACAACGAAGCCGCCGGTCTCGGCGGCGCGGTGGCGTTGCGCGGCGGCAGCCGGTCGATCGTTTCGAACTGCCACTTCGAAGGCAATGTCTGTTTTGGCGCCAGCGAAGGTTCTCAGGGCGGCGCGCTCTCGTGCTTCTTTCTCGCCCACGCGACCGTCGTGAACTGCACCTTCCTCAACAACTCGTCGCAGTGGGGCGGCGCCGTCGACGCCAGCCTCAGCGAGCCCGTGTTCGTCAATTGCGTCTTCGTGGACAACTTCGCGACCCACGCCGGCGGCGCGATCTTCATGTCCGCCGCCCGCCCGACCTTCATCAACTGCACGGCCGCCTTCAACATCGCCCAGTCCGGCGGCGGCATGGCCCTCGTCGGCGCCGTCCTGCCGAGTTTCGCGTTCGCCGACAACTGCGTCTTCTGGGGCGACGCGCCCAACGAGATCTCCATCGGACTCGGCGAAGCGACCCTGACATACAGCCTCGTCATGGGGGGCTGGCCCGGCGAAGGAAACATCGACGCCGATCCGCTGCTCATCGACGCGTTCAATGGCGATGTCCGATTGTCGGAGGCCTCGCCGTGCATCGACGCCGGACACAACGGGGCGCTCCCCTTGTTCGCGACCGCCGATCGCTACGGCGCCCCGCGGTTCGTTGACGATCCGGACACGCCCGATACCGGTCTCGGTGCGAGCCCCGTCGTGGACATCGGCGCGAGCGAGTTCTACGGCGACGAGTTCGTTCTCTTCCGACCGGCGCCCGGACTCGTTGCGCGTTCGAACCGGATCGTCGCTGAGAATGCCCCGCCCGGGGCGACCGTGTATTTCGCATGGGGGTTGCGCGGCGGCTCGACTACCGTCCCGGGGTGCGCCGGCGTGACCATCGACATTGAGAGCGCCCGCCTCGCCGGTTCGGCCGTCGCCGACGCCGGCGGCGCCGCGGTTTTCGAACTCCTCGCGCCATTGACCGCGCGCGGGGCGTCCGTTCTGCTGCAGGCGGTCGAGCGGGAGAACTGCAGGACGACGAACCTTGTTTCGCTTCGATTTCCCTAGTCGTGTGCTCGGGCCGGTGAGCAACGACGAAGCGACAACGCCAACCCCCACACGAGTCGAGCGGTCACTGCTTCGGGATCACCCGGAGTCGACCCGGCGCTCATTCACTCGATTCGCGCCACATTGCTCACGGCGCAGGTTTCGAGGTCGATGAGTTGGAGCCGCCCGCCGCACGCGGCCGCGGGAAGGATGATGACATGCTGCCCGGCGCCGTTCGGATCGGAGGGAAGGTTCGAGCCGACGAGTTGAAGGCTGCTGAAGGCGAGGTCGAGCGTGGCGCCCGCGCATCGTCGGCCGGTGGGAATGGTGATGGAGCCCGACTCCCGGGCAAAGAAGAGGGCCACGGCTCCTGAGGGTGTCGCACAGATCCACGACGCGACGCCGACTCCACCAGAGGGACAGTCGGCGGTGACCTCGAGCCACAGCCTGTCACCGATCGTGAACCCGAATACGGCCCCTGCGTTCTCCCCGCTTTCGTCGTGCCGAGGCGCGCCGATAAGCGCGGCGTCGCCTCGCACGCCGACGGCGGCGCCGAAGTCGTCGCGATCACTCCCGTTCGACGGCGCGAACGACTCGATGAGCGCCCACGATGGCCCATACTTTCGGAATGCGAAGGCGGCGCCCGCGCTCGTCGAACTTCCGGGCGCGCCGATCACCGCGAGATTGTCCTCGAGGTCGACCGAATCCCCGAACAGGACGCCCGGATTCTGCACGCCCGGCGTCAACTTCGAATCTTCCCTCCAGACGCCGGCGTCGCGACGGAAGACATACGCAGCGCCCGCGCCCCGCGCTCCAATCAACACCTTCGCGCCATCGAGGGAGATCGATCCGCCGAACCCATCGTTCTCGACCGGATCCGACGGTCGAAGCGTCGCCTCGACGACCCATCCGTTCACCGTGTGGCGGTAGACCTCGACGACGCCCCACCGGGGTCCGGTCCCCGACTCGATCCACGAGCCAATGACCACGCCGTCGGCGACCGCGTCGATGGCTCGGCCGAAGCGAGTACGATCGGCCAGACCAGTGGAGAGCTTCGCCTCCTGCGCCCACGCTCCCCCTTCGCGGCGGAAGACATAGACGGCCCCGGCGTCGTCGACCAAGTCATCGGCTGCGTCGGCTCCGACGAAGATGAGATCGCCAACGATCGAGACGGACACGCCGAACGCGTCGAACGGCTGACCATCGGAGGCGTGAAGTTCGGCGTGGAGGCCCCACTCAGCGCCGTCCCATCGGTACACGAAGACGGCGCCGGTATCGTCATGTCGCGGGGCGCCGATCACGACCCAGTCGCCATCGGCATCGACCGCTAATCCGAAGGTATCGACATCGGTTCCGCCCGGCGCGAGCAGTCGAGCCTCCTGAGTCCACGAGCCGCCGGTGAATCGCAGAATGAACGCGGCGCCGGCTTCGCGACCGAGATCGTCGTTGCCGTGCGCGCCGACCACCGCGACATCGCCCGACACGGCGAGCGCGTTCCCGAAGTAGTCCCAGGGCTCGAGCGCGGGAGGCATGATCGTTTCGCGCTCCTCCACGCCGCATTGGGCCTTCGTCACTTCGAGAAACGGACCAGGCGCGATGAGGAACAGAAGGAGCACGGGCATCAGATTCTGTCCAGGGAGGCGCGTCATTGGTTTGACCCCATGCGATGTGGAAGAAACCACGCGAACGCAGGCCGACGCCGTTCCAGGTGATCAGCCGACGAGCCGGTCCACCGTGCGTCGGAGCGGCGGCGTCTTCTTCAAATTAATCCGCCTGAGGCGAGAACACAAGATCGCATTAATGAAATCGCTGTTCATCTCATGGCTTCGGGGATGGCCGATTCATTCAATCCGCGCCACATTGCTCACGGCGCAGGTTTCGAGGTCGATGAGCTGCAGGAACCCGCCGCACGCGGCGTCGGGGATGAATCCCTCGAGGCTTCCGGCGCCGTTTTCGTCGGACCAGAGCTCGGATGACACGAGATGAAGCCGCGGTCCCGAAAGGCCGAGCGCGGCGCCGTGGCATGGGTAGCGATCCGGAATGACGAGACTTCGGCTCCTTGCCGAGTAGAGCAATGCGACACGGCCGTGGGGTGTAGCGCAGGTCCAGTCAATGGTCGCCGATTCTCCAGCGGGACAGGAGCCGTCCACGCTGATCCGGGGCGTTTCTCCGAGGCGGAAGAGATACGCGGAACGCACATGCGGGCGCCACGGGTCGTAGTAGGGCGCGCCTACGAGAGCGGTGTCGGTAGCGAGCGCGACAGTTCGGCCGAAGTAATCCTCGGCCCAGGGCTGGTCGGGCGACGCGAGTCGCGCCCGTTCAACCCAGCTATTCCCTTGGAATTGGAAGAGGTACGCATGGCCCCGCCACGGCGGCCCGTCGTTTGAGGTGGGAGCGCCCACGAGAAGCGCATCGTTCGAGAGGGCGACGGAATACCCGAAGCGCGAGTCCCGGAAGGCCGAGGATCCGCGGATTCTCGTTTCCTCTATCCAGACGCCGTCCCGAAGACGAAAGATGAAAACGCTTCCCGTCGATCCTCCAGTCTCGTGGTCCGCGGGACCGTACGGGGCGCCTACGACGAGGACATCACGCTCGATCTCGACACTGAGTCCAAAGCCGGCCTCGTCGTGGAGGTCCGAAGGGATCAGCTTTGCTTCCTGGGTCCACACGCCGCGTCGAAAACGAAAGATATAAACCGCCCCGGCGTCTCCATGGTGGGGAGCGCCGACGGCCACCACATTGTCGAAGGCGGCGACAGAGGCGCCGAACGAATCCAGAGGTCCGCCGTCCGTCGCGACAAGAGCGGCCTCCTCAGACCAGGCATGCAGGTTCTTGCGGAAACAGCGGACAATATGTCGGGGCGAATGGCGATAGCCCGGGCCGGTGACCACGAGATCACCATGGATGTCCACGGCGCCTCCCTGATTATCACCGGGGCGACAATCCAACGA
Source organism: Phycisphaerales bacterium (assembly GCA_043101845.1). Taxonomy (GTDB): domain Bacteria; phylum Planctomycetota; class Phycisphaerae; order Phycisphaerales; family UBA5793; genus JBICHN01. The sequence goes on from JBICHN010000011.1 coordinate 143,736, forward strand.
CTGGAGTTTCGCGTCGAGGATCCACGAGCCCTGTGCCCTTCGGTAGACATACGCAGCCCCGCAGCGGGATGATTCATCACTCGACCACCGCGCCCCGATCACGACGACACCGTCATGAATAGCAAGCGCCGAACCGAAAAAGGCACTCGGTTCGCGACCGGGCGGGCCGATCGTTCCTTCAAGTATCCACCTCGCGGCGTCGCGTTTGAACACATACACGGCGCCAGCCTTTTGTCCGCGGGAATCGCCGTACGGAGCGCCGATCAGAGCGTAATCAGGTGCGAGCGCGAGAGCGCTGGCGTATCCGTCCTCTTCCTCACTGCGGTCGGGTCGATCCAGCCTGCTCCGCTGTACCGAATCGCATTGAGCATGCGCCGCGGCGGCGAAAGAGAACGCGAGGCATCCGACACACAGGACAACGAAGCGAAGTGCGCATCTCATGGTCACGCCTCTTTTCCGTCCCGGACACACAGCGCATGCAGGCGAACAAGTCGAGCGGGCGACTCCCGCGGGCGCGGGAGATCTCGTGACGGAGAGTTGTGGTCTCGGGGGCGCTGTGCGGTCGCCCTGTGCTGAATTCAAGGTACCGCGCGAACCGCTCCGCCGCAAGTCTGCGTGCCGCAATGTCGAATTTCAGTGTGGAGTTCGGCGCCATCGGCCTGAGGCCGAACATTCGGATGCGCTCGGCGCCGCCCGGTCGGCTACGCTCGTCCTGCAATGAAGGTGTGGCTCAACGGACAATTCGTTAATCGCGATGACGCGACGGTCAGCGTCCATGACGCGGGCCTTCAGCATGCGGTCGGGCTCTTCGAGACGATGAGGGCGAGCGGGGGGCGGGTGTATCGAGTCCGCGAGCACCTCCAGCGACTCGCCGACTCCGCGAAGGCGCTCCGTCTCACCGAGACGCTCCGGCCCCGGCCCCTCGCCGAAGCGGTCGAGACGACCGTGCGCGGGAACGACCTCGACGAAGCGCGCGTGCGGCTCACGATCACCGGAGGGGATCTCAATCTCCTCCAGGCCCGGCACGAGAACCCGAGTTCGCCGACGATCATCATCGTGGCCCAGCCGCCGACACGCTATCCCGATGAGCTCTTCACGAAGGGCGTTCGCGTCGGCGTCGCCGACGGTCGACTCAACCCGCTCGATCCGTTCGCCGGACACAAGACGATCAACTACTGGAGCCGCCTCCGCGCTCTGCAGGAGGCGGGCGCCGAGGGCCTGTCCGAAGCGCTCTGCTTCAGCGTGAGCAACCACCTCATGTCCGGATCGGTGAGCAATGTCGCGCTCGTCAAGGAGGGCGCGCTCCGCACGCCGTTCGCCCGTGGTGAAGAGGTCGAGGGCGCACTGCCTTCCCCCGTGCTTCCGGGGATCACCCGCGCCGCGGTGTTCGAGTTCGCGGAGCGCCGCGGGATCGGGGTCGAGCGCTCGATGCTCTCCATCGACGACCTGCTCGACGCCGACGAGGTCTTCCTCACGAACGCGAGCTGGGGTGTGCTGCCCGTCGTCGGGGTTTCGTTCGGCGCGCAGTCGGAGACGATCGGCGCCGGATCGGTCGGCCCGATCACCACCACCCTGCGCGAGGCGTGGCTTGAGGATGTCGAATCGCGCACGCAGTCGTCCGGCGGCGTCGAGGTCGAGTCGGAAGGGTTTACTCCGGGCGATGATGACGACGCGATGGAATGACGCTCGCCGTCTCGGTAGGAAACGAAACGCGACGGACGCCGTCGGGCGCCCGCCGCGTGTAAGAGACCGCGAGTTCCGTCCGGTCGTTGGACTCCATTGAGAACCTAAGGGCATCCTCCCGCGAAGGACTGCGATCCGTTCGGCGTTCCGGGAGTGTCGTTCGCCGGCGCCTGCCACACGAAATCGCCGTAGGCGCAGCCGGTTCCGGCGAGTTGGAGCGAATGGCCGACCGGCGTCGAACTGCTCTCGCTCACGCCGATGTTCTCCGACGCGAGCCCGGACGCGGGTCCGTCCTGCGCCACGAACGATCCCTCGTAACTCAGGAACTGCACGACGCCATTCGTCGGATCGACGAGCGCGATACCGTCGGGCGCGCCGTTCTGCAGTCCGCTGATCGCGAATGAGATCGCGCCGAATCCGTTCTCGTGGTCGGGAATGACGCCCGAGAGCGTGGTCGACTTGTACCACTCGCCGTTCCGACCGTTGTAGGAGACGATGAGCCAGTTCGAGAGATCGGTCCCGGCGGGGCCCGCCACTTCGACGAACTCACCGGTGTCACTGCCCGAGTTGTCGTAGTGGAGCTCGTTGATCCAGGGGTCGCCGCTCGGCCCTGATCCGCCGCCACCACCACCGCCGCAGTCGCCGTCGAGCGTCTGTCCATTGTTCACGGCGCCGGGAGTGTCATTCGCCGGAGGCTGCCAGGTGAAGTCGGCCGACGCCGCGCCGGTTCCGCTGAGCTGAAGCGAATGACCGACGCTCGTGCCGCCCGATTCGCTCACGCCGATGTCGGTCGACGCCATGCCGGTCGCCGGACCGCTCGAGGCGGTGAACGAGCCCTCGTAACTGATGAACTCGACGACCTGGTCATCGGGGTCGACGAGCGCCAGGCCGTCGGGCGCCCCGTTCTGCATGCTCGAGAAGGTGAACGCGAGCGTCCCCATGCAGTTCTGTTGATCGGGGATCACCCCGGAGAGATTGACGGTCTTGTAGACGGATCCGTTCGAGCCGTTGTATCCGAGGACCTGCCAGCCGCTGAGGTCGAGGCCGGCGGGCCCGGCGATCTCGACGAACTCGCCGGTGTCGCCGCCGGAGTTGTCGTAGTGGAATTCGTTGATCCACGGCTGGCCCGCGCCGCCGCCACCACCACCGCCACCGCCCCCTCCGAAGAGGATCGTGACCCATTCCGGATGATCGATGAACGGATTCCGATTCCCCTGGTAGCTGTAGACGATGTCATTGCGAATGCGCTCGCGATCATCGACGGGGTCGAGTTCATGCCACTGGACAAGGGTGGCGAGCACGCCCATGTACGCGACGCTCTCGTTCGACTGCGTGTTCGAGACGATGAGGTTGCGGTCGTCGGTGAGGATGAGGTCCGGCTCGCTATGCCCCGATCCGCCGTGGGTTCCGCCTTCGTAGCGGACATCCATGTACATGAGGGCTCGGGCGACATCGCCGCGACGGTCGGCCCAGGTCTCCCAGGTCCCGGTCGAGCCGGACCCGGTCGTCCAGTTCGAGTTTCCGGGGTAGACGCCGCTGCCGCCGCCCGATCCGTTCGTCGAAACGGTCGTCTTCTCCGAGCATGACGCGTCGCAGAAGTCATAGGGCTTGTTGCTCCGCGAAGTGTTGTAGCTGTCGTGGCAGAGGAAGAGGTGGTGGCAGTCGGTGTACGGATAGTTCCCGCTGTGGTCATTCGGGAAGCCGTAGGACTTCGGCCAGGTGTGCTCGCGGTTGTAGTCCGAGTTGCCGCCACCGTACTTCGGATACGACTCGTTCAAGTAGACATCGACGATGCGGCTCGAGTTCGCAGGATCTTCATCGGCGAGTTCGAGGATGTCCCAGGTGTCGGTGTTCGACGAGGTATAGGGGAAGCGGATGTGATCATCGATGATGTCATGGAGCGAGGCGCGGAGCGCGGCGGCGCTCGAGGGGTCGGCCGTGTCGTAGTAGCCCGTCGGCTGCGCGGACGACGCGGCGGCGACGAGTATCGACGCGAGTCCGACGAGCAGACCTCGCGCCGTCCCGGTCAGGGTACGGGTCATGGGGGGTCCTTCCATCCTGGAGTGAGGGGAACGATGGGACGCGGGGGCGGCGCGACGAATGTCGCGCCGACGCCGCGGAAAGAGCGAAGCGCCGGTTCGATATGGCGTCGATCGATGCCCGGATCGTGAGGGGCGCCAACTCGGACCGCTTCCGTGCCTGTGAGGGTGGGTGGATGCCTCGACCCTTGCCATCCATGTCGGATCGCCGGGCATCATCGCGACAGAGAATCAAGCGGCGGTGAAGGAATTGCTCGGTCTGGATGAACCGATGACGGCGCGGCTCGAGCGGCGGCGATCGGAGGACCGAATGAACGCCGGCCGCCGATTGGCCGATGAGGCGGGTATCCCTATGATCGCGCTCGATTTTTCGCCTGCCACCGGAGGGGAGCCGGAGATGCCGATGGAGACCGAGGAGCAGCCGCAGTCGGCCGCGGGCCGTTTACCGGACGAGCCCTGCGTGGCCGCGACGCCGGAGAGCGTCAGCGACGCGCCGCGAAACGCGAGTGACTTCGATCCCGAAGCCCACACCGTGCGCACGACTCCCGACCCGGACGGAACCGAATACGAGTACGATGTCTCGATCGGCCTGCTCTGTTATCGGGATAAGCAGCGGATCGACGATCTGCTCACCTCGATCGAGGCCTCGCCCCACAAGTACAAGTACGAAGTTCTTCTTTCGGACAATGGCTCGGTCGACGGCACGCGCGACATGGTGCGCGAGAAATATCCGTATGTCCGAATTCTCGAGAACGGGCGCAATCTCGGCGTGGCGGGCGGGCGCAATCGCCTCTTCTGGAACAGCCGCGCGAAGTACACGATGATTCTCGACTCGGACACGGTCGTGCACGAGAACTCGATCGACACCCTCGTCGACACGGCGGAGTCGAAGCCGCAGGCCGGGATGATCCATCCGAAGCTCGTCTACCGCGACGGCACGCTGCAACTTTCGATCCGGCCGTTTCCGAAGTTCCATTACATCCTCATCGAGGGAACGCGCTTCCGGAAGTGGTTCGAATGGACCGGCATCCCCGCGAAGTACGACATGCGGAATGTCGACCACGACAAGCTGCAGCGGATCGACTGCTGCTACGGCGCCGGCATGCTCATTCGAAATCGCCTGACGAAGGAAATAGGCGGCTTCGACGAGGGGTACTTCTACCAGTACGAAGACTTCGATCTCTGCTACCGCTTCGACGCGGCGGGATGGGAGAACTGGTACCAGCCTGATGCCGTGATCACGCACTTCTACGAGCGCGAGGACACGATCTTTCATCACAGCCTCAAGAAGCACATCCTCTCGATTCTCCGTTTCCAGTCGAAGCACATGTGGAAGGTGAATCGCAGTCCGGTGGTGCATCGCCGCGATTACGACGGTGAACTCGTCCCGGACATCGGCGTCGAGCCGCGGGAATGACCGGTCGGGAACCGCCGGACGGCGCCCGGCGGGCGCGACCGCCTCTATGATGAGCGACGAGAGTGAACCGCAATCGTCCGCGGGCGCCGTGGAATAGCCGGCCGTCGGCCGTGTCCCCATTCCTGCCGTCCCGGTCGTCCAGAATGAGGAGCCGTTGCGCCATGATCTCGAGGTCACGCCCGATCGCCCTGTGCCTGTCGGCCTGTTTCGTTCTGCTCGCGCTCTCCCTCTCCGGAGGATGCGCGTCCGAGCCGGTCGACCCCCGCGATTACGAGAATCCGGAGCGACCGCTTGCGAAGATCGCCATCGCGAATCCGGACTTGCAGAAGTGGATGCGCTTCGAGCCGCCGACGGTCGTGCGTGACGAGGACGGATTCGTCACGCGAGTCGAAGTCGTCGCCTACGCGACTTCGGTCAACACCCTCAAGGTTGACTATCGGCCTACCTTCCTCGACCGCAACGGTGTCGCGATTGAGCCGGTGTCGAGCTGGCGGACGCGGTTCCTCGAGCCGAATGTGCCCGAGCGGTTCATTCTCAAGCCGAACGGGAAGAACGCGGTCGACTACCAGTTGAGTCTGCGGTGGAGCCACTGAGCGGGGGAACTCGGAGGCGCCGCGCCGGCTGGATCGGCGCGGCCACGGTCACCGTCGCGCTCGCACTGGCGATGATCACGACCGGACCCGCCGGCTGCGCTGCGACGAGCGCGGCGCAGGCGCCGACGACGATGCTTCGCAGTGTCGATCTCGTGCGCATGACGGACCTGATGGCGGAATCGCTCATCGCATCCGATGTCGAGATCATGAACGCCGTGATCGTCGCGGACCGCGTGGTGAATCGGACGAACCACATCATGGAGCCGGGCGAGAAGGAACTCTTCGTCGCGCGGCTTCGGAGAATGCTGAACGAGAGCGAGACGCTCGCCGTCGCGAATGTGCGATTCGTCGCAGCGGCGGATGACCTCGCGGACCTGACCGAGGCGCCCGGAGAGGACGCGACCGGCGTCGGACCGACGCATGCGCTGACTGCGACCTTCCGCACGCTGACCACCGTCACGCGGCGGGTCCGTGACGACGCGTATGTCTGCGCGTTCCAACTGCAGAACCTGCGGACGCGCGAAGTGGTTTGGGAAGACGCCTACGAGGTGCGCTTCGCGGTCGAGCGCGGCAAGTTCCAATGAGGCGGCCGGGCGCGGCGAACCATTGAATCGCCGGCGAGGTCGAATCGAACGGGAGGCGGATGAGCGCGACGCCATCCAAGCGGAAGATCAATCGCAACGACCCGTGTCCCTGCGGCAGCGGACGAAAGTTCAAGAAGTGCTGCATGCTCAAGACGGGGTCGGGCGCGAGGTCATCAACGGCGGCGTCGTCACCGTCATCGGCTGCGGCGCCGTTGCTCGCGCGGGCCGCTCAGGCGATGCGGTCCGGCGCCGGAGCGGAGGCGAAGCGACTGTACGAGCGGGCGCTCGACCGCGACCCGGCGAATCTCAAGGCGCTCTTCGATCTCGCCCAGCTCCACGCCCAGGCCGGCGCGCGGGACGAGGCCGTCGCGCTCCTCGAGCGAGCCATTCAGATTGATGACCGTCATGCCGCGTTCCATCTGCGCCTCGGCGATCTCCGACTGGCCATGGGCGATGACGAAGGCGCGGTCGCGCATTCGGAGCGGGCCGTCGCGCTCGATCCGGAGAGTCCGCTCGGGCACGCCATGCTCGGGTACGCGCTCGAGCGACTGCACCGGCTCGACGAGGCGCTCGCCGCGGTGAACAAGGGATTGAGACGCGCGCCCGCCGATCCGGACCTGCGCATTCTGCGCGGCCGACTGCTCCGCCGCCTCGGTCGACTGACCGAAGCCCGCGATGAATTGCGGGCCACGATCCGGGTCGCGCCCATGCGACCGCGACAGGGACGCAAGGCGTGGAGCGAACTCGGCCTCGCGCTCGACCGGCTCGGCGACTATGACGACGCGTACGACGCCTTCGAACGCATGGGCGAGGTCACGCGGTCGCTCCCCGAAGTCACGCAGATTGACTCGAAATGGGCGTTCGATCTCATCGACCATCAGGAGGCGGCGTACACCGCTGAGCGATTGCAGGGCGCGGCGACTCGCGCGGACGCCCTCGCCGGCCCGGCGCCGGTGTTCCTCGTCGGCTTTCCGCGTTCGGGAACCACGCTGACCGAGCAGATTCTCGCAGCGCATCCGAGTGTCACCACCTCGGACGAGAACGCGTTCATCCGAATGGCGAGTCAGGAAGGCGCCGCCCGATACGGCGCGTCCCTCTCCGGATGCGTCGACCCGGCGGCGCTCGACGACCCGGCCGCGATCAACTCTCTTCGTGAGTACTACTGGGATCGCGCGCGCGAAACCCTGGGCGATCAGATCGTCCAGGGCGTGTTCGTCGACAAGATGCCGCTCAATCTCGTCGAACTCGGGTTCGTCAACGCGATCTTTCCCGACTCCCGCGTAGTGGTTGTGACGCGCGATCCTCGCGATGTCGTGTTGAGCTGCTTCATGCAGAACTTCGATCTCAACGCGGCGATGATTCAGTTCACGAACCTCGACGACGCGACGCGGTATTACGATCGGGTCATGACCTGGTGGGGAACCCTTCGAACGCGGCTCACACTCCACCTCATGGAGATCCGCTATCGCGACCTCGTCGACGCGTTCGATGACCACGCCCGTCGACTCGTCGAGTTCGTGGGGCTCGAGTGGGATGACGCCGTCGGGCGATTTCACGAGGTCGCCCGCGATCGCGCCATCTCGACGCCGAGTTACGAGGCGGTCACGGCGCCGACGCATTCGAAGCGGGTCGATCGCTGGCGGAATTACTCCAACCGGCTCGAACCGTGGCTCGATCGCCTCGAGCCGCATGTCGTGGCGCTTGGATTCGATACGCCGACGGACGGGGAAGAGTCATGATCCGTCGCGTTGCAGTCATCGCGGTCATGCTTCTTCTCGGTTTCGGATGCGCGACGGAATCGGAGCGCGCCCGGCCGTTCGAGGCGCGTCTCGTCCAGCTCGGCGACTACGACCAGGCCCGCCAACGGCTGCGCCGATTTGCGGTCGATGAGGACTCGCCCGAGTTCATTCTCGATAACCTCCGCCTCGCCGTGGCCGCGTTGCACGCGGGCGCCTTTCTGGAAGCGGAGCAGGCGCTGCGGCGGGCCTATCCGTACCTCGTCGCCGGTACCGTGAACGCGGAGGACCGTCAGAACGCAGCGGTCTTCAAGTTCGAAGGTGAACTCGTCTGGAAGGGGGAGCCCTTCGAACAGGCCATGGCGTGGTACTACCAGTCGCTCGTTCAGATGATGAAGGGGGACTGGGAGAACGCCCGCGCCGCGGCGAAGAACATGCTCTTCACGCTCGTCGACTTCGCCGGCGCCGACACCGTCGACCAGGCCATGCGGAAAGCCGAATCGCCCGAATGGTTCGACAAGAACGCCTCGGAGGTCGAAAGCGACCTCGTCCTCGGCTGGGTGATGCTCGGTGTCGCCGAGCGCTGGCAGTACCGGCCGGAGGATGCGGAGATCGCGTTCAATCAGGTTCGCGAACTTCGTCCCGATCTGGCGCCGCTCGTCGAAGTCCTCGAGCGCGGTGACTACAACACGCTCGTCTTCGTTGAGGCCGAGGCGGGGCCGTTCAAATCGCCGGTGGGAGAGCGCGAGGAGTCGTTCCGCTACCTGCCGGAACCCGAGCGCCGCCCGGCGTCACTCCGCGTGGAGTCACTTGGAGCCGCGTCGATCGACCTTCCGGAAAAACTGCTGCTCGTCGACACCTGGCGGCTTGCACAGCATCCGCGATGGTGGTCACTGCGCAGCCTGCGTGAAACGAAGAAGGCGGTGGGCGACGCGCTCACTCTCGGGGGCTTCGGCGCTGTGATCATCGGCTCGAGCATGGACGATGACAACGCGCGGGACAAGGTCGTCGGCGCCGGGATCGCCGCGCTGCTCGCCGGCGCGCTCCTTTCATCCTCGGCGAAGGCGGATCTCCGTCATCTCGATGTCCTGCCACGCTCGGTCTATCTCGCGCCGCTCAAGCTTCCTGAAAACGGACCGAACGCCGTTCGATTCTCCATCGATTCGCCGGCGCTCGCGGCGACGCGTCGGTATCTCGCGCCGGGCGAAGGTGGACCCGCGGTGTATGTCGTGCGACTTGAGCGGGCGGGGGTAAGAGCGCTCGACGGATCGATTGACACCGGCGCCATCGCCCATCCAAACGAAGTCACCGGACCGATCGTCGGAACCTATCCCTACATCCTCGGCGGAACCTGTGTGCATCCACCGACGGCGGAAGCGCTCGCGGCATACCAGGCCGGTGGATACCTCAAGGACTTCACGCTCGCGGAACTCGAGGAGCTCTACCGCGCCGAGGGCATTCGTGACGCCCCGCCGCCGCCGGCCCCGGGCACGGCGCCGCGCTATCGGCATGTGCTCGACGGCGGGTTGTGGCTCTACACCCCGTCTCCGGGTTCGAAGGGATTCGAACGACTCACCTTCTCGCCGGCGCCGCCCTACGAGCCGCGTTCGAATCTCGTGCGCGACGCACGGCGTCGGGCCCGTGGCGATCTGAGCGACGACGAGAACCCGCCGGGTCCGTGACTCATTCCGTCACGGTAGACGGGGGAGGAATCCCCTGTCGTCGATGTCGTGAACGCATGAGCGATCGCGTCGGCGCGCTGAGCGCGTAGAGCGTGAACGCGATGGCGAGAATCTCGGTGGTGAAGAACACGGCGCTGAGCGCGATGATCGTGATGCGCACGATGTATCCGAAGTTCGCGTCGCCGCGAATGTAGCGATTCGTCACATGAACATAGGGAAGTCGGCTCACCATGCCGATCGCGCAGAGCAGCAGAATGAAGGACATCCCGAGCGCGGTAACCCGCGCCGCCCAGGGATAGTCGGTTTCGCCGAGATAGTGCTGGTGAAGCAGAATGAGGCTCGCAAGTGCGCCCGCCGCTCCGGGTGACGGGAGGCCGCGGAAGAACATGTGGTCGAGCACATCATGCGACGCGGTCTCGACCTGGAACCGGGCGAGCCGGAGCGCAGCGCATGCGACATAGATCGCCGCGATGAGCCAGAAGATTCGGGCAAAGGCGTCGTCGTCGATCGGATTGATGATCGACTGCGCCTCCTCGCCGGTGAGGTAGTACTTGCTCACGAGTTGGAGGGTCATGTACGCGGGCGCCACGCCGAAGGTCACGATGTCGGAAAGCGAATCGAGCGCGGCGCCCATGTCCGAGGTCGTCCGTGTGATCCGCGCTACGGCGCCGTCGATCGCGTCAAAGAACATGCCGATGAAGACGAGGGCGCCCGCGACCTCGAGCGACGACCAGCCACGCACACCGATGTCGAGATCGATCGACTTCGACGCGAAGTGAATCGCAGCGAATCCGGCGATGAGATTCCCCAGCGTGAAGAGGGACGGCAGGACGGCGATCGCCTTCACACGACGCCGGCGGCGCCGGCGTCGGCGACGCAATCGTCGCGCCGCGCGTTCGTCGTCGCGCCGGTCGTCTTCCGTGATGTCGATTCCGAGCCGCGACTCGTTCATGACCTGAAAGTGTAGAGAGTCCCCGGCCGAAGTGCGTCGCGCGAGATTGATTGGGCGTTTCCCGGTGGTTCATCCCGCCGTGTGTCGGTAGAGTCGGACCCATGCTCTCACGGCTGCTCAGGACGAACGCCGCGCTGATCGTGACTGCGGCGCTGATGGCGACGGCGCTGACCGCCGACGCGCAAAACGGCGATCAGCCGGGAGAGTCCCAGCCGGACCCGCCCGCCGATCTCCAGATCCCACCGGCGCCCGTCTTGTCGCCGGAGGAGGCGCTCGAGTCGTTCACGATTCAACCGGGCTTTCGCATCGAACTCGTCGCCGCGGAGCCGCTCATCGAAGATCCGGTCGCCGTCGAGTTCGACGCGGATGGTCGGCTCTGGGTCGTCGAGATGCGCGGCTACATGCCGACGGTCGACGGCGAAGGCGAGCGCGAGCCGGTCGGCCGCATCGTCATTCTCGAGGACACCGATGGTGACGGCCGCATGGACGAGTCCACCGTCTTTCTTGACGGCCTCGTGCTCCCGCGCGCGATTGGTCTCGCGTATGGCGGCGCCCTCATCGTCGAACCGCCGAATCTGCTCTTTGCCCGTGATACCGATGGCGATGATCGCGCGGACGAGAAACGAATCGTGCACTCGGGTTTTGGCGGCATCGACAATCCGGAGCACGCCGGGAACGGCCTCATCTACGGCCTCGACAACTGGTACCACTGCTCGCAGCACCACGAAGAGTTTCGCTTCGACGGCGAGACGATTACGGCGCGGCGTACCCCGGCCCATGGGCAGTGGGGGATCGCGATGGATGACCGCGGTCGCTTCTATTACACACCGAACAGTCATCCCTTGCGCGGCGATGTGGTTCCGAAACACTACGCCGCGCGAAACTCGAACTACCGGTCGCTTCCCGGCGTCGATCGCGGGGTCTCAAATGATTTCGCGACCTGGCCCATCCGCATCACGCCCGGCGTAAATCGCGGCTATCGGAACGCGACCCTTCGTGACGACTTCACTCTCGCGACAGTCACTGCCGCGTGCGGCCCGGCAATCTATCGCGGCGATCTCTTTCCGCCCGAGTTTCACGGCGACGCGTTCATCTGCGAGCCTGCGGGAAACCTCATCAAGCGCAACACGCTGACCGAGAGGCCGCATGGTCCGATCGGCCGCGCCGCGTACGAGCGCGAGGAGTTCCTCGCGTCGACCGATGAGCGATTCCGACCGGTGAACGCGACGACGGGGCCCGACGGGGCGCTCTACATCGTCGACATGTACCGCGGCATTCTGCAGCATCGCGTGTATATGACGACTTATCTGCGCAAGCAGGTGCTCGCCCGCGGGCTCGATCGGCCGATCGGGCTCGGTCGCATCTACCGAATCGTGCCCGAAGGCGCCGAACCCGAGACTCGGATCGCTCTCTCTGACGCTGCGAACGCTGTTCTCGTCGACGAGCTGCGGCATGCGAACGGATGGCGGCGGGATACGGCCCAACGACTCCTCGTCGAGCGTGAGGCGGTTGAAGAGGTGGACGCGATCCGCGATCTCGCGCGCGAGGGGATGACCTACCCCACACGCCTCCAGGCGCTCTGGACGCTCGATGGGCTCGACGGGTTGCGCATCGCCGATCTCGAGATCGCGGCGAATGACGCGCACGAAGCGGTTCGCGTCGCGGCCGCGCGTCTGGCCGAGCGGTTTGTCGGCGATCCGGAGTTCTGGACGCTGATCGACCGCCTGGTCGTCGACGAATCGCTCGCCGTTCGTCAGCAGGTCGCGCTTTCGCTCGGTGAGGCGCCGTTCGATCGCGCGGCGCCGCGCTTTGTCGAATTGCTTACGAACGGCGCGGACGAGGCGTATCTCCGGCACGCCGCGCTCTCGGGATTGATGGACCTTGAACTTGCGCTCCTCGAGGCGCTGCTCGCCGACGATCGTTGGATCGACGAGAGCGCGGGGCGTCGCGACACGATTGCGCTCGCGGCGGACGGCGCCGTGCGCTCGGCTTCGCCGGCGTTGCGTCGAGCGCTTCTCCAGACCGCCGCGTACCGGGCGAGCGATCGGCTGTGGGCCACACGCGTGATCCTCGAGCGCGTCGCGAATGCGCTCGACCTCGACGGCGAGCGCCCGAAGTCGATGCAACTCGACGGCCCGCCGCACGGGTTCACGCGGCTGACCGAGTACGACGACTTCGCTGATCTCGCGCGCTCGATCGACGGCCGCCTGCGGTGGCCGAGCGCCGACGGCGTCGCCACCGCCGATGGCCCCCGGGCGCTGACGCCGGACGAGCAGGCCCAGTTCGAGCGCGGCCAGACGCTCTATGTCATGAACTGCATGCAGTGCCATCAGGTCGACGGGCGCGGGGTGGGGTTCACGAACCCGCCGCTCGACGGGTCCGACTGGGTCACGGGTTCACCACATCGCCTCGCGCGGGTACTCATTCACGGCCTTCAGGGCCCGCTCGCGGTGAATGGAGAGGAATTCGCGGGTGAGATGCCGGGCTGCCCGGGCTGCGACGACGAGGAGATCGCCGCGATCATGACCTTTATACGGCGATCATGGAGCAACGAGGCCGACCCGGTCTCCCCGGACCTCGTCCGCCGCGTCCGCCGCCTCACCCGGGGCCGAAACCGGGCATACACGGCGGAGGAATTGCGTCTGCCGGGAGAGGAAAGCGGGGGCTGACCGGTAGCCGCCACTTTGCGCGTTCCTCGTAATCGCCTAACATCGGAGCATGACGACGGTCGACGCCCACCACCGTGTGGCGCCGCGGAGGAGTTCGCGCGCCGGCGCCGTGACGCAAGCGGGAGAGACACCGCTTGCGCTTCCGGATCTTCCCTCGGGCGATCTGTCGTGGCGGGTGTATCTCGGGCTCCCGCTCGCCGTGCTGGCCGTGTGCGCACTCGCCCCGCTGCTCGGGCATGAGGCGTGGTCGACGATCATGCTCGAGGAGTTCGGGTTGCTCGAGATCGCGACGGTGGTCATGCTGATCCCCGCGATCGCGTTTTCGATTCTGATCTTCCGGCGTCGCGGCGCGCTTCCCCCGTTCGTCGGGGCGCTCATGCTGCTCGGCGGCCTCGCCGCGTTCTACTTCGCCGGTGAAGAAGCGAGTTGGGGTCAGCATTACTTCGGCTATGCGACGCCCGAAGCGATCGCGGCGAACAACGATCAGGGCGAGTTCAATCTGCACAACACCGACGGCGTGCTCGGCGGTCTCTTCGACCAGGGACCCCGCGCGCTCATGTTCATCGGCTGCCTGGTCGGCGGAGTCATTCTGCCTTTCCTCAAGCCGCGCGAGCGTCTCGAGCCCGGCGCCGAGCGCACGCTCTGGTACTGGATCATTCCGACGCGCGGGCTCGCCATCGCGGCGCTGCTCGCGGTGACCTGCAACCTGCCGGGCAAGATTCTCGAGTCGCTCGAGTTCACGATGACGAATCGCAGCGCCGAGCAATTCGCCACTCAGTATGGCGTGCCGGTCGAAGCGCTCGAATCGCTCAGGATTACCGTCGACCCCACGAACTACTGGGCAATGACGCTCCTCGTGACCGGAGGCGAGCTCAAGGAGCTCTTCTTCTCGATGGTCATGCTCCTCTTCCTCTGGAGCGCGTGGCGGCGGGCCCGCCGCTGGAGCGAAGTGACCGCGCAGAACGACGCCTCCGACGCTACACTGCTCGGATCGGCCGCCCCGGCCTGAATCGGCGCCTCGCCGCGCGCGGCGTCCGACCACCTGAACGATGATTCGACGAACGAGTACAACTCGGAAGCTCCGAGTCGTGAGCGCGCCGCTGCTCGCGCTGTCGGCGGCCGTTGCCCTGAGCGGTTGCGCCCGGCACGAGCGCGAGTCCGACGACCCCGACCGCATCTTTGGAATCGCCGGCGACGCCGAGCAGCGTGAGCAGATGGCGGCGCTCCTGCCCGGGCTGCGCGAGGGCGTGGAGATCCACCGCGTCGCGCTTGTCGGCGGCGTCCGCCCGCTTGAAGAGGAACTCGACAAGTACGTGTCGCTCGACCCTGGAGTTGAAGAGGAGCAGCTCGAAGCCCTCGCGGCGCACGGATTCATGATCGCGCTCGCGCCGATCGAGGCGCTCGATGACATCCTGCTCGCCGTGCCGCACGATCGCGTGATCGACTCAACCTGGATGGGGCAGATTCGCGACTGGACGGCGCTTGCGTCGAGCGAGTGGATCGAGGGGACGACCTTCGTCGATCTCGCCGGCGAGTCGGCGCCCTTCTCCGAAGGGCGCTTCCGGCTGCTCACCCGCGCGTTTACGACTCCAGGACCGGACGGCGTCGGTAGGCGGATTCGGTTCGAGATGGTGCCGCAACTTCACCAGCCCCTCGCGGATCCGTTCATCCTCGACCCGTCGGTCGAGAATCTCTCCGGTCAGTTCATTCCGGGCGCGGCCGCGGCGTTCGCGCTCGACGGGACCAAAGCGCTGCTCATCACCGCGGCGGCGCCATCGCCGCCACCGACCGAAGTCGAGCCGTCCGAGTCGATCGAAGAGATCGCCGAAGACGATGCGGATGACGCGTCGCCGGCCGACCGCGCGCCGGCCGGGCCGCGGGGCGCCCGGGTGCGCACCGTCGCCGAAGAGATTCTGCTCGCGCACGGCGGTCAGAAGCGGCTGCTCATCATCGTGACGCCCCGCCTCGAAGGCGTCGTCGATGAATCCTCCTCGAGCCGAAACCGTTGACGGTTCGCGCGGCCCGGCGGTAGACTCGGTGAGTCGGCGCCCCGCCGACCACTGGAGGAGAGAATCGCCATGAAGCGCGTCCTGTCCGTCGCCGCCCTCGTCGCGGCGTCATGTCCGTTCATCGAACTCGTCCAGGCCGACGAGTGGAATGTCGCCGTGGGTGGCAATCCGGCTCGAAACGGCCAGTCACTCGAAGTCGGACCCGGATCGCCCACGATTCTGTGGGAAGGCAGTCGATCGGGAATCGTCGCCCAGCAGGGAGTCATCGGCGAAGGTCTCGTCATCGTGAATCGAATCACCTCGTTCACGATTCCGACCGGAACCTGGATCGTCGCGCACGAACTTGAGACCGGGGTCGAGCGCTGGGCGATTCAACTGCCCATGAACTTCAGTGATTCGTGGCGCAGTCGGGTCACCGGCGTTCGCGACGGGCAGGTCTATGCGTCGCGCTCCGGCAACACGAATGCGGAATACCTCTACGCGCTCGATCCGGCGGACGGGTCGATCATCTGGCAGTCCGACGCGCTCATCACCGAGACCTCGACCGAGAGCGTCACCTTCGCGCCGAACGGTGACATCATCACGACGGGACAGAGCACGCTCGTGCGCATCGACCGCACCGACGGCTCTACCGTCTGGTCGACGAGCCGCACCTGCCCGACAAGCGGCGGGTGTGACGCGTCCGTCTTTGGCGATCGCGTCTACATCTGGGAAGCCGGCGCGAACGGACCGGTCGTGACCGCGATCGACCTCGACACCGGCGCGCGGCTCTACTCAAGCGCCGGAATTGGCGGCGGCTTCATCCAGCAACTCGGCCTCTTCGTGGGTCCGGACGGCACGGTGTACGCCCCTCGCTCCCAGAACAATGTGCTCACCGATTTCATCGTGGCGCTCGACGACACCGGATCGGCGCTCGTCGAGCGCTGGCGGACGCCAATCGGGTTCATGCCGTTCGCCTCTCATGGCGTGGCGCCGGATGGCAGCGGCGTCTTCAGCTACACGACGGACCGCACGGTCGAAGAAATGCAGGTGATGAAGCTCGACCCCTCGACGGGCGCCATCATCGACGAATCGCCGATCCTGCCCACGAGCAATGTCGCGCCGAGCCCGCGCCTCGCCGTGGACGCCGACGGGAAGCTCTACCTCACGAACGGCGGGTTCCCGAACGGGGAGCTCTTCTGCCTCACGCCGGAACTCGACATCCTGTGGCGTGACCCGGTTCCGAATGTGAATGTCGGCGGTCCGGCGCTCGGACCGAACGGCGCGCTTCTCGTGTGCGGCGTGGGAACCGATGTGCGGGTGTACCGCGACGCCCCGGAGTTGCGCCTCTTCGGGCCCGAGCCGGGTGTCGCCGGCGCGCGAAACACGCTCCTCGTTACCGGAGGCGCCATCGGCGAGCCGGTCTACTTTGGGTACGGCTTTCGCGCCGGCGTGACGAATGTGCCCGGATGTCCCGGCGTCGTCCTCGACATTGATCGCCCGACGCTCGCCGGTACGGCGATCACCGGAATCGACGGCGACGCGCTGCTCGACGCGTTCGTGCCGGCTTCAGCGTCGGGTCGCCGGATTCTCCTGCAGGCGGTCGAGCGCGAGAGCTGTCTCGTGACGCCGCTGGTGGACTTTATCTTCCCGTAAGTCGGTCGAGCACCGGATCAAGCTCGAGCCAGCTCATGTCGTCAGTCGGCGCGGGCGGCGCGATGACCTCCACCTCCGGCCCGATCGGCGCCCACACCCCGGGCTCGGTCGGCCCGAAGAGGGCAACCGTCCGCAGGCCGAGCTGCGCGGCGAGATGGGTCGGCCCGCTGTCGAACCCGATGACCGTCCGCGCTTCGCTCAGCGTCCCGGCGAGCGCATCGAGGTCATCGAGGAACTGGCCGCCGATCTCGATGAAGCTCTCGCGTTCATGATCGGTGAATCGTTCGCGCTCGACCTCACCGGCGATCATGATCACGGGGTCATCGAGGCTCGACGCGAGCGCGATCGATCGCTCGAGCGGCCATCGCTTCGCATTCGATCCGGCGCCGACATGAAAGACGATCGGCCCGGTCGTGTTTGGTCGACGCTCCGGCTGCCACGCCGCTTCCTCGAGTCGATCGGGAGGCTTCGTCGCGCGATAGTCGATCTTCGCATTCGGGAAAGTCCGTCGGGCGTTTCGCGCCCAGACGGAATCATCATCGGCGATGTAACAGACGACGCGCGACACCCGGGGCGAGGCGTCGACGAGCATGTCCTCGCGCCAGAAGTCGTTCCAGCGGGGGCGCTCGATCGATTCCGCCGCCACCCCGTCGATGAACCGTGCGGCGAGGCGGGCCTTCGCGAGATCCGAGACCACGCCACACGGCGCAAGCTCGCGCAGACGCGGCCAGATGAGCGCGAAGTCGCCGAGCGCCGCCCGATGAAACACGAGGGTGGCGGGATCGTCCTTCACGGCGAGTCCACCGCGTCGCGGTCAGCCGCGAGCACGAATCGAAGGAGATCGAGAATCTCCTCGGCTTCGAAGATGTCGATCGAGCCTTCCGGCATCGATGAGATGGACGAGAGCCCGGTGGATTCGATGCGCAAGCGGTCAATCCTCGTCGTTTCCTCGGCGAGGGGATGCGCACGCAGAATGATCGCGTCGTCCAACTCCTGTTCGATGTGCCCGGTGATTCGGTCACCGTTCGTGAGAAGGACTTCGGTGTCGGCGTACTGGCTCGAGATCACGCGCGACGGGTCGACGATGGCTTCGAGCAGATCGCGCGGCGTGAATCGTCCGCCGGCTCCCGTAAGGTCGGGCCCGTTCGCGCCGCCGGCGCCTTCGATTCGGTGGCACTGCAGGCAGCCCGCGGTGACATAGATCGTGCGTCCCCGCTCGAGCGAGCGTTCGTCGCTCCACACCTCGTCGAGGCGCCCGGCGAAGTCCGACATCTGCCAGTGACGCACGAAGCGCCGCGGCGTTCGGTCGCGGACGCCTTCCATCGTGGAATCGACGAACACCGGCGGCGCGTTGATCGCGTCGGCGAGCCGCCCGCGCGTGGCCTCGTCCATCACCTCGACCGCGTCGGCTCGAATGACTTCGAGATAGCGCTCGAAGCTGGCGCCGCCCCGCATGATCCGGGCGTCGGTGTTGAGCCAGTCGAGCAGGCGACGCCACTCGTCGTCGATCGGATCGCCGTGCCCGTTGCGGAGGATGAACGCGTAGTGAATCGCGTCTTCCTGACTCGGGGATGACGCCATCCGATCGAGACATCGGGAGACGACACCCGGCGCCTCGAGCGCGACGAGGAGACGCGCGAGTTCGCGGTTCACGGATTCATCGAGTGTGGGGAAATGCGGATCGAGGTGAGCGATGACGCTCGACCGTTCCTCATCGGACAGCGGTCCGAGCCGTGTGATCGTCAAGCCGTACGCCCGAAGCGCGCCGAGGAGTTGCTCGACGGAGAGCGTCTGGAGATCGATCGCGTTCAGTCGCTCGACAATCTCGCTTCTCGACTCTTCGGCTCCGGCCCGCGCGAGGGCGATGGACGATTCGATGACTACCTGGGCGCGGCTATCGGACAGCGCACGGTCCCGCCACACTTCGAGCGGCTGACTTTCGAGGGCCAGCCGCGCGGCGTAGCGCATGAATCGGTCGGAGTCGTTCAGGCCGTCGATTGCGATCTTGAGTCGTGAGTCGTTCCGCACACCATGCGAGGTTTCAAACTCGTGACGGCGTCTCCGATCGGGGGCTCCCCGCTCGTCGCGCAATGCAGACGGGGCGAACGGAGCGCTCTCTTCTGAGCCCGAATACGAGACGCGGTAGAGTCCGCTCTGTGTGCGTCGACCACCGATCGTAAAGTACATGGCTCCGTCCGGACCGATCGCGACATCGGTCACCGGGAGCGGGCGCCCGGTAATGAACTCTTCGAACGATCCACGATAGCTCGACCCGTGCGGCTCGAGATGCACCGCATAGATCACGCCGTACGCCCAGTCGAGCGTGTAGAGCGCTCGCTGATAGCGTTCGGGAAATCGGGCGCCGTAGCCGAACGCGACGCCGGTCGGTGAGGTAAGTCCGATGTCGACGACGGCAGGCAGGTTATCCGGATACGACGCCGGCCATTTCCCGCTTCCGCTCCGCCAGCCGAACTCCGAGCCGCTCGTGAGATGCAGGATGCGCGTCGGCCGATACCACGGCAGGCCGTGATCCCATTCCATGTCGGAGTCGAAGGTAAACGCTTCACCGTCCGCATTGAACGCGAGGTCGTAGGCGTTTCGCATGCCGATCGAGATGAGTTCGCGCGAACCACCATCAGGGTCGAGACGCAGAAGCCAGCCGCCCGGCGCTTCGATCCCCACGGCGTGACCGTTCGGATCCCATTCGCGAGGCAGGAGAAGATCTTCGCCCCATCGTGAAGTCGTTCGAAATCGATCGGTGCCCTCCGGCAGATCGGTGTGGTTCCCTGCGATGAGGTAGAGCGATTCGCCGTCGGGGCCTGGCACGATCGCATGCGGCCCATGTTCGCCGCCGTGGTTGAGTTCGATGAGTTGTTCGAATTCATCGAAGTCGTCATCGCCGTCCGTGTCGGTCGCGACATAGAGGCCGGGCGTGTGCCCCGAGTCACCGCTCGCGACGATGTAGAAACGATCGAACGCATGAAGCAGGCCCTGCGCCCCACCGATCGGGAGGTCGATCGCATCGACCGTGACCCCATCCTGGGCGTCGAGCGAGACGCGATAGAGGCGCCCGTACTGGTCGGAAGTCCAGATGCGGCCGCGCTCATCGAAGGTCAGGCTCACCCACGAGCCCTGCGACTTCGGAACCGAATAGAGCCGTTCGACCTCGAACCCGGGCGGCGCCGTAATGCGATCGGCCGGGGTCGCCTGGCCGGGCGGAGTCGCGGCCTCCGCGTTGTCGAAGCGAACCGGCGTGACGGAACTCCAGACGCCGCCCTCGGAGAGCGTCGCGAGTTCGATCGCGCCGGTCCACGCGGCGGCGTCATCGCCCTCTTGACGCGCCTGCCAGGACTGATCGGTGACGAGGTTGACGACCTCGCCATCTTCGAACTCCACTCGCAGGCGCGCGATAAACCCGGCCGGACCCGCCTCGTTCGCCGCTCGGACCGAGAGTTCGTTCCATCCCGGCGCAAGAAACTTCTCGAGGTCATCGGCGGCGACCGGCTTCGACCAGTCATCGCTCTCGAGAATGAGCTCGCCGTTCAGTTCGATCGACGCCAGATTGTCCGCCGCCGCCGTGAGAACGGCGGCCCGAATCGCCGCGTCGGGCAACTCGAACCGTCGGCGAAAGAGGCTGACCTCATTCGCCTTCGCCTCTGGAGCGCGCCAGATCCACGCGGGTTCATTCGAGGGTTCATCATCGAAGGCGGCGGCGCCGGCGAACAGCGCGGCGAGGGCGAGCACAAGCGTGGGAATCGACTTCGTCATGGTCGCGGCAGTGTACCGATCGACGACGGTCATCGCCGCCCGCGATTGGGTGAATTCCCCGTCGGGGAACGAGCGGCGGGGTGCTATCATGTGGCCGCTAAGCCGTCGCATCTCCGCGAATTACGGCCCCGGCGCCCGGGAAGGCCCCGCGTCGCCGCATCCACAACGCACGCCACCGCTTCGGAGCGACCATGGCTCTCTTTTCCCGCAGCCGGACCAAGCCGCGTCCCGTCGCCGTGCCGACCGGGCCGGACGGAACGACGCCGACTCCGCCCCCCATGCCCGCCGCGGGCGTCGACCGCGATCTCGAGCAGGACATTCATCGCATCGGCGCCGAGTTCCTTGACGCCGCGCGCCATCGCAAGACCGGTATGTTCTCGGCCCAGTTCTGGTCCGACAAGCTCATGGACTGGGCGATGAAGGATCAGGACTTCAAGGTCCAGCTCTTCCGCTTCGTGGACTGCTTCCCGATGCTCCGGACCCCCGAGCAGGTGCATGAGCACCTCGTCGACTACATGTCGCAGCCCGGGGTGACGATGCCGCCCGGTCTCGATGTCGGGATCAAGGCCGGTGGACTTGCGAAGGGTCTCTTCTCCGGCACGATGACGAAGCAGATCACCGGCATGGCGGAGAAGTTCATCGCGGGAACGGACGCCGCGAGCGCGCTGCCGCAGTTGCGCAAGCTGTGGGATCGCGGCATGGCGTTCTCCGTCGACCTGCTCGGCGAGGCCTGTGTCTCGGCGAAAGAGGCGCTGCATTACCAGGAGAAGTACCTCGACCTTATCGAGAATCTGCCGAAGGAGGTCGCGGACTGGAAGCGGAATGAGCGGCTCGAGACGGATTATCTCGGGACGGTTCCACGCGTGAATGTCTCGATCAAGATCTCCTGCCTCTACTCGATGACCGATCCGATCAACACCGAGGGTTCGATCGCGGCGCTCATCGACCGGCTCGCCCCGATCCTCGAAGCGGCGAAACGCAACGGGGTCTTCATCAACTTCGACATGGAGCAGTTCGCGCTCAAGGACCTCACGCTCGAACTCTTCATGGCGTGCTGCGATCGCTTCGACTTCGACGCCGGACTCGCCATGCAGGCATATCTGCGCAGTGGGCCGGATGACGCGCGACGGATCGTCGACTGGTCGCGATCGACCGGGCGACAGGTCACCGTCCGCCTCGTGAAGGGCGCTTACTGGGACTACGAAACGATTCACGCCGAAGAGATGGGATGGCCCGTACCCGTCTGGTCGCGCAAGAGTGATACGGACGCGTGTTTCGAGCGGATGGCGGCGGCGTTCATCGAGAGCGCGCCACGATCGAAGGACGAGGGCGGCGTGAAGCTCGCCCTCGGATCGCACAATGTGCGCTCCATCGCGCACTCGCTCGCGCTGCTTCGTCGCAGCGGACTCCCGGACAACGCGATCGAATTGCAGATGCTGCACGGCATGGCGGATCAGCTCAAGGCCGCCGCCGTCGACTGGAACCTCCGACTCCGCGAGTATGTTCCAGTCGGCGAAATGCTGCCGGGCATGGCCTATCTCGTGCGGCGACTCCTCGAAAACACCTCGAACGAATCCTGGCTCAAGGCGGGGTTTGCGGACGATGTGCCGACCGACGAGCTACTCCGTAATCCGGCGCTCAAGAGCGACGGCGAGGACCCCGGCGTCGCGGCCCTTCGCCATGCGCCCGAGCGGCATGCGCTTTCGCCGGCGGTTGAAGGAGTCGGCGACGGCCGGCCGTTCTACACGGAGCCGCTCCGCGACTTCGCGCACCGCTCGGTCCGCGACGCGTTCGACTCGGCGGTCCGCGGCGCGAGCGTGCCCGATGTCCCGATCGACGCGACGGTGGACGACGCCGAGAAGGCGCTGACTCGAGCGTCGGCGGCGCTGCCGAAGTGGCGCGACACGAGTCCGATCGAACGCGCGAATGTGCTCGTCCGGGCCGCGGCGATCATGCGCCGACGGCGCGATGAACTCGCCGGCGTCATGATCCGCGAGGCGGGCAAGACCTGGCGCGAAGCCGACGGCGATGTCTGCGAGGCGATCGACTTCTGCGAGTACTACGCCCGCGAGGCGCCACCGCTCTTCGAGTATCGTCGACTCGGCCGCTTCATTGGTGAACTCGATCAGATCACGCACGAGCCGCGCGGCGTCGCCGTGGTCATCGCCCCGTGGAATTTTCCGCTCGCCATTCTCTGCGGCATGACGACCGCGGCGCTCGTGACGGGCAACCCGACGATCATGAAGCCGGCCGAGCAGACGCCGGGTATCGCGCGGATCTGCTACGACATTCTCCGCGAAGCGGGCGCGCCGGAGGATGTGCTCCACTTCCTGCCCGGACGCGGTGAAACCGTCGGCGCCCATCTCGTCAAGGATCCGCGGGTCGCCCTTATCTGCTTCACCGGATCAATGTCCGTCGGACTCCACATCAACCAGGTCGCCGCCGCCATGCCGCCCGGCCAGACGCATGTGAAGCATGTCGTTTGCGAGATGGGCGGGAAGAACGGCCTCATCGTCGACGCCTCGGCGGACATGGATGAAGCGGTCGTCGGCGTGCGTCAGAGCGCGTTTGGATTCCAGGGCCAGAAGTGCTCGGCGTGCTCTCGCGTCATCGTTCACGAGTCAAACTACGACCTCTTTCTCGAGCGGCTCGTCGAAGCGACGCGGGCGCTCAAGATCGGGGACCCTGTTCACTCCGGAACCGACATCGGTCCGGTCATCGACGACGAGGCGTACGCGAAGATCAACGAATACATCGAGATCGGCAAGAGCGAAACGAGGCTGGCGCTTGCGATGGATTTGCCCGACGCGTCCGAACTGGCGCCGGGTCGCAAGTATGTTCCGCCGCACATCTTCGCCGAGGTCGCGCCGGACGCGCGCATCGCCCGCGAAGAAATCTTCGGCCCCGTGTTGTCCGTCATTCGAGTGAAGTCGTTCGAAGAGGGTCTCGAAGTCGCGAACGCGTCGGGGTACAAGCTCACGGGCGGCGTGTATTCACGCAAGCCGGCGAACCTCGAGCGGGCGCGGCGTGAGTTCCGCGTGGGCAACCTGTACCTGAACCGGAGCATTACCGGCGCTCTCGTCGGCCGTCAGCCGTTCGGCGGCTTCGGACTGTCCGGCGGCGGGACAAAAGCCGGCGGAGACGCCTATCTGCACCATTTCGTTGTGCCGCGCTGCGTAACTGAGAACACGATGCGTCGCGGATTTGCGCCGGAACTGTAACAAACGACTGAACTGTCCGCCGCACGCGACATGCGGACATGTGACCCGACGATCGCGCGGTATGCTCGCCAGTGATCGTTCTCGAACCGGAGCCGACGAATGACCTGGCGAAAGCGAATGCTGTTCGGGTTCGCGGCCCTGCTCGTGGGAATCGTGGGCGCGTATGTGGTTGTGCTCTGGAACTGGCACCGCGCCTACAAGCGCGAAACACAGGCGTGGCTCGAGGCCGGCGGAACGCTGCGGGTGGAGAATCTCCTCTCCGAAGCGGTGGCGGACGACCGAAACGCGGCGCTGCTCTATCTCGAAGCCGCCGATCTCATGCCCGCGACGGACGACATCCCGGAGGACCACGCGTCGGTTATGGATGATCCGGGCGGAGCGACCCTCGAGGGACTCGAAGCGGTCGAACTCGCGTACGCCGATGTGATCGATCTCGTGCAGATCGGAAGCCGGTTGCCTGATGCGAACTGGCCCGTCGACTACGAGCGGCTCATCGAAGATCAGGAGTGGCTGCCCACGACGAACATGCGCCCGCTCGTCCGCCTGCTCGATGTGCGTGTTGCGCTGCATGCTCGACGCGGCGAAACGAACGCGGCGGTCGAAACGCTGCTCGCCGGATTGCGCTTCGCCGATCACATCGACGACGAGCCGACGCTGCTCTCGGCGCTCGTCGGCGCCGCGGTGGAGCAGACGATGCTCCGCTCCCTCGAGCGTCATGGCGATGGACTCGACCTCACGAAGACGCACCTGACGGCTATCGAGAGCGCACTGGCGGCGCGTGACGCGGGCGCGATCACCAAGCGCGCTCTGCTCGGTGAGGGCGCTTTCAGTTTCGCCATGCTCGACTCGGCGGCGAGCAGCGTCGGACGCGTGCCGGGCGCTTCGGTCTGGGTCGAATTCAACCAGGCCGAGATCCTGCGCTACGCCCGGGCCTACCGCGATCAGGTCGATACGCCGTTCTGGACAATTGATTACGCCGCGATCGAGGCGCCGAGTGGAACCGCTCGCCTCGCCCACCTGCTCACTCCATCCTTCGATTCATTCCATCGAGCGATGGTGCAGAACGAGCGGTATCGACGCTTCGCCGAAATCGCGCTCGGCCTGCGCGAATTCAAGCAGGAGTTCGGCTCGTATCCGGAAATGATCGACGCCGTGATCGATCCGCTCACCGGCGCCGAGATTGGTTACGAGCGTCTCGACGAAGGATTCCGTCTCGAAGCGGAGCCCGTGCGCGACGGCGACGCATTCGCCGAGTGGACCTGGGAACGCTGAGTTGAACGATCAGCGGCTCGTTGTCGATTCGGCGGCGCCGGACCATTCCTCGCGCAACATGCCGTACCACACCGCGTCTTCGTACCGATCCCACTTCTTGATCTGCCCGCGGAGCGTTCCTTCCCGAGTCATTCCGACTTTCTCGAGCACGCGGCCCGACGCCGGATTCGATCCCATGTGGTGTGCGTGGAGTCGGCGAACCTCGATCTCTTCGAAACTGAAGCGGACGAGTTCGCGCGCCGCCTCCGTCGCGTAGCCAGCGCCCCAGTACGGCTTGCCGATCCAGTACCCGAGTTCAGCCTGATTCGCGTCGGCGTCGATGATGACGCCGATCGATCCGATCAACTCGCCGCTTTCTCCGTGGGTAATTGCGAACACGGCGGACTGGTTCCGCGCCCACTCGTCCGCATGGCCACCGATCCATTCCTCCGCGGCGCCGTCCGGATAGGGATGGGGGATCAACCCGGTCGTTTTCGCGATGTCGCGATCTCCCGCGAGTCGCTGCACCGCGCCCGCGTCATCGAGCGTGAACGCGCGCAGGCGGAGGCGATCCGTCTCGAGCACGGGAAGTGGCTTCTTGCGCACGATCGGCGGCGGAGTCGCGGCGCCCGGAGAGTGTCTTCGCCCGCGGGCGAGAGAATAGGAAATGGAGTCGGTCGACATGGTGGCGTCTCCCCGCCGCCGCTCGCGCTACCGGATGCTCCGGCTTCCGCGCGGCGCGGCCGGCCGTTCCATCGTATTCAGGCGCCGCGAGATCGACCTAATCGCGTTCGGTGTTCTCGGCGGTACCTTCGATTCCGAGATTTCGCATGACTTCGAGGGTCGCCGCCGCAAGCTCGCCGGGGGAGGTGACGACGGTCGCCCCGGAATCGCGAAGCGCGCGGATCTTTCCTTCGTGCGTCTTGTCGTCGGCGCCGCGGACGCACGCGATCACCGGTTTCGTGACTCGTTCATCGCGGATGAGTTCCGCGAGACGCTCCTCCTGTGATCCGCCAGCCTCGCCGATGACCACCAGGGCCTTCGTCTCAGGGTCATCCTCGAAAAGGATCGCCACCTCGGGGATGCGCAGGCCGACCTCGTGGTCACTCCCGACATGAACGAGCGTGGAGAGGCCAACGCCAATCTCTCCGAGCGCGCGCCCGTGACTCAACGCCAGGTCGCCGAAGCGCGAGACGAGCCCGACGGGCCCCGATGGAATCGATACCCGGTCATTCTCGCCGCGCGCATCGATCACGCCGACCATCGCCCGGCCGGGACTCAGGACGCCGAGCGAGTTTGGGCCGATGAACCGTGCGCCGTTCGCCTTCGCCGCGGTGTGAATCGCCATCGCGTCCGGCGCCGGAACACGATCTGGCACGAGTACGAGCGTGCGCACGCCGGCTTCGATCGCTTCGATCGCCGCATCCTTGACGAGCGGCGCGGGCCCGAAGACCACGGAGATCTCCACCGGTTCGTCGAAATACGACTTCGCGTAGTTCATCGCTTCGAGGACGGTGTCGTATGCCGGAATGTCCTCCACGCTCTCACCGCCCATGCCCGGCGTGCAGCCGACGACGACATTCGTGCCTGACGCCTTCATGAGCTTCGTCGATGCGCGGCCATCCTGACCAGTGATGCCCTGCACGAGCACGCTCTTCTTCTCGTCGATGATGATGGGCATGGAAGACGATCCAGAGATTCAACTGCAGATTGAGGCGGCCAGTCGCCCAAACCCTATCGGGCGATTGACGAAGGAGCCCGGGTTTCTCAGCGGGCGGAACTCGTCGACGAGTGGTCGAGAGCAATCAGACGGCGTCACGATCGACCCTGGACGGCGCGGGTTCGGTGTTGGCCTCACCGTTCTGCCCGATCACCACGCGCAGGGATTCCGCGAGCAGGGCGCCGATCCGTTGTTGATTCGAACGGCTGGTGGATACGAGAGCCTGATTCACTTCGATCTCGACCCCGGCGTAATGGTCGACGGGAAAGTGTCGACGCAGCCAGGTCGTGAACCCATCGGCGGCGCCGCGGTATGGCTGGTTCTTCCGAATTCGCCAGCCGCGATCCGCGGTCAACGACGCGATCGCATCCGTCCAGCCGCCGCTGAGCGATCGCTCGGACGATCGCTTCGGGTCATAGAGCACGCCGATTTCGACCGCTCGCTCTTCGCCGTCGAGAACGGGAGTGAAAGTGTGCATCGACACATGAAGGGTCGGTCCGGCGTCGGCGATCGATCGGGCGATTGATCGCTCGACCGCGTTTCGGTAGGGCTGATAATGCGTTTCGAACATGCGACGACGCAGGTCGTCGTCCGCCGTCTTCATGATCGACGAGAACAACTTTGGATGATGTGGCGACCGATTCAACTCGACGACGAGGCGAGAGACGAGAGCAAGGTGCAGAGGCGCGGAGAGGTCGGCGGCGAATCGTTCCGCGAGTCCGAGGGCACCCGGGTCCCAGCCGCGATGGCTCTTGAGCACAGCGCCGGAGTCTCGAAAATGCGCCCGCGCTTCTTCCGGAACGCGGTTTCCCGCATGTTCGCAGGTGACGATGATCGCATTTGGTCGCCATCGCTCGGTCACGGCTGTTCACGCTCCCGGCAGGAACGGCTCGTTCGAAGCGAGACAATCGCAGAGCGCTCGATAGACGGAGTTGATCCGCTCGCGCGACGGATCGGCGCCGAGCGATCGTCGCAGCCGTGTCGAGAGCGTGCCGTGTTCCGCGATGAGTCGAAGATGCTCACGCCACGGCTGCGCGAGATCGAAGCGCTCGGCGAGCGCCGACCAGAACTCGCCAGCGGTGACGCCAGCGGACGAGCGGAGACGGAAGAGCTCGAGGTACGCGGGATCGTCAATCCGCGCCGTCTCGCCCTCGCGAATCGTGCGGAGCAGAAGCCCGTGAAGCGGCTCAACCTCCCATGACTGCTGCTCCTCCA
The DNA here is from genome assembly GCA_043101845.1 of Phycisphaerales bacterium. Lineage (GTDB taxonomy): Bacteria > Planctomycetota > Phycisphaerae > Phycisphaerales > UBA5793 > JBICHN01. The sequence continues at coordinate 171,910 of JBICHN010000011.1, forward strand.
GAGTGGCCCACTGTTCTTCGGCCAGGGCTTGAAGCGTCTTGTTCACGAGCGCGACAATCGCAAGGTCGGCGATCGGGTTCTCCTGAATATCGAGTACGCGGATTTCGATTGATCCACGATCGAACCGCGCGATGCAACCACGCGCGTTGAGCCACTCATGCTGGAGGATGCCATCGATATCGTGCGGCGCAATGTCTCGATAGAGCGAACCGAGCAGCTTCGTCTCGTAGTCGTGTCGCGTGAACACGCGCTCCGGCACGACGAGACCGGACACCGACGGCACCCGGCGCGCGTTCGATCGGTAGACCTCGAGACGCGTGTCGGCGAGCCCCGTAACGGCGCCGTCCATCATCGGCGAACTCGCCGCGAGCGCGGGCAGAATCGGCAGCACGAGGCGCATGGCCGCGTGAAGGCGACCGAACTCATCGTCCGAGCCGAACGGAAGATTGATGTGCGTGCTCTGAAGGTTTGCCCAACCATGCCCCTCACACGAAAAGATGCGGTTGAAGGCCTCGTAGACCCGGTTGTATTCATGCGGCCAGAGACGGAGCTCCTCGTGCGGATTCATCCACGGATGCATGGCGCCGGGCATGAGTCGCGCGCCCATCGGCTCGAGAATCGCATTCACTCGTCCGACATGATCGACGAATACCGGCGCCGCCTCATCGAGGGTCGCCACGGGATTCGTGGTCTTGAGTTCGATCACATGGAGCGCGAGTTCGTTCGACCAGCTGATGAGTCCGTCCGGCCCGTCGGGCTCGGCGTCGGTCGCGTACTCGCCGGTGATCGCTTTGAGGGCTTCGTCGGCGATGGGTTTCACCGCGAGCGTCTCGGCGTCCACGATCATGTATTCAAGCTCGACCCCGGTGCGTTCGAAGAGTCGAATCGGATAGGACCACGGCTCAGGCATTGGGCGTTGTTTCTCCTCCGCCGTTTCGCCGCGCTTCGAGCCGGTCGGCGAATTCGCGCATAATGCGCCGATAGAGGTCGCGGCCGAGGACGCGGTCTTCGAACCCGGCGTCGATGCTCGGGTTGTCATTGATCTCGATCACGGCCGGCTTGCCGTGCACCTCCTTGATATCCACCCCGTACAGACCGGCGCCGATCAGCTTCGCGGCGCGCACGCCGATCGATACGACTTCGGGCGGGGCGTCTTCGATCGCGAGCGTATCCACCGTACCCTCCTCGATGTCGCTTCCGTCGCGCTTCACGATCTGCCAGTGCTTCCGAGCCATGTAGTACCGACAGGCATAGAGCGGCTCGCCGTTGATGACTCCCACGCGCCAGTCGAAATTCGTCGGTACGAACTCCTGTGCAATGACGAGTTCCGATTCTTCGAAGAGCGGCGCGATGCCGTTCTCGAACTCCTCCCTCGATTCGAACTTCACGACGCCGCTCGAGAACGATCCATCGGGCCGTTTGACCACGCAGGGAAACCCGATCTGGTCCTCGACCTTCGCCGCGGTGTCCTTCGAGATGATCACGGTCTTCGGCGTGCGGAGGCGATGCCGTTCGAGAAGCTCGGTGACATAGACCTTGTTCGTGCACTTGAGGATCGAATCCGGGTCGTCAATGACGACCAGTCCTTCGGCCGTGGCCCGCCGGGCGAATCGAAAGGTGTGGTGGTTGACCGAAGTCGTCTCGCGAATGAAGAGCGCATCGAACTCGGACAACCGGCCGTACGCATCGCGCCCGATCGTCTCGACGCGAAAGCCGAGCCCCTCGGCGGCCTCGGTGAAGCGGTCGATCGCCTTGTCGTCCGACGGAGGCAGTTCTTCCTCGTCGTTGCGCAGGATCGCGAGGTCGTACCGCGACGGCTTCCGCGCCTGGCGCCGGAGCGGACGGGCGAAGTACCGCTTCGCCTGCTCGAGAACGAAATCCCGGTGGTCTTCCGGAACTTCGTTCGCGGAGATGACGCGCACGCTGTCGAGCTCCCAGCGATCTTCGTTGTGCTTGAAAACGGCGCGGAAAAAAGGAGCGGGAAACTGATTGAAGAGCGCAAGGCTCAACCGGTCGTATCGCGTCGCGAGATTGCGTCCAAAGTACACGCTCAACTCGAAGACATTCGACTTGAGCGGGCGGAGCGCCTGCTGCATGAGCTTGTCGAGATCTTGCGAGGCCACCCGGATCACCGGTTGCAGGCGCAGGTCCTGAATGGTCGCGATCGATGGCAGCGGCCGATGTCCGCGCGCCGCGGCGAGGAGCGACACATAGTACCCGACGGTCTGGTACTTGTACGACCGGCACAGGTTGAACACCTTGGCTCCGCGCAGCGTGCTGAACCACGGCTGCGTGAGGTAATCCCGTGCGGCGACGACCTCGACGCTCGGCACATCGAACGGGAATCGCTTCGGATTGTCGTGCACGATGAGCACGGTCACGGCGTCGCTCCCGTCTTCGATCGACCGTTCTTCTTCGGCTCGATGAGCAGGAAGTTCGCGTCGTAGGTTAGAACGCCGAGCAGGATCGCCCCAACGAGCCGTGCGATCGGGACTTCGTAATGATGACCCGAGAACGCGGGATTGTCGTAGAGCGGATCCGCGACATTCACCTTGCGGGTGTCCGCGTCGTACCCGCAGATGACCACGAAGTGGCCCGAGGGCTCGCCGCGAATGTCGTCGTACTGGTTCGTCTCGCCGATCTCACGCGCGCAATGGTAGAGATAGGTCGCGCTGAGCCCGGTGAGCAGCGGCGTGCCGCGCTTGAGATGCCGACGAATGAGCGTCGTGGTGAGATCGGCGAACTCGATGCGGCCGCCCTGTTCGAGGTATTGAAGATACGCCTTCGTCGCGCGTCGAAGCTTCGGATCCGGCTTGTGCTCGAGCTGGCGACGCAGCCGGTCGGGAAGCAGTGACGGGTCGTCGTCGAACCAGGTCGGGTCGAAGACCCGCAGGTTATAGGTGAAAATCGTCGCGTCGTATCCACGGCGGAGCGCATCTTCGGCGAGCATGACCGCGAGCGTGCCGCCGCCGCGTAACTTCTTCGTCTGCGCGATGACTTCGGTGAGCGGTCGCTCGTCGCCGTAGTACCGGTACACGGCGTGCAGGCAGGTCGGGCCGCAGGTCGTGTCGTCGGGTTGCGGGAGGATGTCGAGGTAGAGTTGGGTCTTCAAGGTCACCTGATCCGAAAAGCCGCCGCCACCGGCGGTCGTACGGTGGCGGCGGCGCTGGAAAGTGTAGGTGACCTGTCGATCGGTCGGCGGTCAGCCGTCGTCGCGTTGCCGCTGTCGGGGCCGGCGATCGCCGTCCCGATCCCACTGCTGAGCCCGCTGCGCCCATCCCTGCATCCGTTCGCGCATCTGTGCCCGGCGACGCTCCGACTCGGTCATCTCCGGTGTCTCCGGTCGCGGCGCCTCCGCCTGCTGTCCGGAGGAGAGCGTGAGGTGCGCCTCGTCGATCGCTTCGCGAACGATCTGGCGCTTGCGGGTCATGAGTTCCGTCCGCCGATTGTTCGTCCCTTCGTCCATGAGCACATCGACCGGCGACATTCCGAACGGACCGCCGCCGCGTCCGCCGCGCTCTCGTCCCACGGCGGCGAAGCCCACGACGAATCGAGCCATCGGGTTCTCCTCAATCGCGGTTTCGTCGTACACCTGCCGCTCGGCCTGTGACTCGAGCGCGGCGAGTCGATCGTTCACATCGGCCATCCGCGCCTCATAATCGCCGCGGACCGTCGAGAGCGCTTCGCGCTGACCCTCAGTCAGCGAATTCATCCGCTCGACATCGTCGAGGTACACATCCGCTTCCGTCGAGGTGTAGATTCGCGGGAAACTCTGCCGCTTGAATTCATTGAGCAACGCGTTCGCCTGATCGGCGGGGAGTCGCTCCGCGATCGCCTGGGCGTAGCGAAGATTGATGTCACGCAGCGACTGGCGCCGCGTCATGATCGTCTCGACGAGTTCGGCCATCTCTTCGCGCTGGGCCTCGTCGCGGAAATCCATCCCCCGCACCCGTTCGACGAGGGCCTCGCGCTCCTGAAGCGTGATGTCGAATTCCTGAGCGTAGTTGTTGAGCGTCGGCTCGATTGTCGCGCGAACCTCGTTCGGCAAGTCGATCGTCTCGACGACCGTGATGACATCGATCGACTCACCCGCGAACTGGCCCGGGCTCGCCGTGCCCTCACGCCGCCGCCGGTCGCGCTCGTAGGTCTCCCACCGCGCGAGCTGATCGGGCGAGAGCATCGAGCGCACATCGTCATAGAACGAAGATTCGAGGCGCTCGCGCGTCGCGTCCCACGCCTCAGATGATTCGGTCATCGCTTCGCGAATGTTCTGCCAGTCGCCCGTCTCCCGGGCCTCTTCGATGATCAACCGCCTCTGATCGCGGTAGGTGGAAGCGCCCGACTGATACGCCGAGGCGTAGCCCTCGTACATCGTCGCGAGGACCTCCGCCTGCTCGGGCGAAAGCGTGAAGGTCTCGACCATCGACCCTACTTCGTTGAATCCGATGGAGGGTTCGACGACCCGCTCTTCGCGGTTCTCCCGTTCGGGTCCGCCGCCGCGTCGCTGCTGGGCGACCGCGGAGGCGCAGAGGCTGCACACCACGGCGCCGGTCACGAGGGCCTGGCGCGAGCGGCCCCACAGTCGATCGATGGATCGCATCTTCTAATCTCCTTCTCGAGCGTCACTTCGCCCGTCGCGACGGCGTCGGATTCATTCGATCGACGCCGACCGGTTGTACCGGGGCGCCCGGTCCGTGTTGCCGGCGGGCACAAAACGAACGCCCGAATCGCTCGACTATTGCGTGGACGCCGGCGTGAGGTCGCCGCCGAATTCAAGTGTGTACCGACCGGGAACGACCTGTTCGAAGCGGGCCGGCGCCCGGGAATCCCCGGGCCAGTCCACGATGACTTCGTCGATGAGTTCGACCGCCCCCACGCCGAAGTGCACCAGAAACTCGTGCTGCTTTCCGGCATGGCCACCGACGCCGACAAGCTGGCGACGCTGCACATGATCACCGACGCCGAGCGTGACGATGGCGCCGAGCGCGTCACGGCCGACCTCGCTCGCGTCACTCGAGAGTCGCAGCGTCAGACTTCGGTTCTCCGGCGGCGGTTCGTTCAGGAAGAGCCGGAGCCGTGGCTCGCGGCCCTCGCGCTGCTCCGGCGAGTACCGGAAGAAGGTCTGTCCGACGAGAATGTCGAGGGCGCCGTCGCCGTTGACATCACCGAGGCTGATCTGTTGCGAGCCGTCGTGATCGAGGCCGACCGACTCGGTCGCGTCGACAAGCGCGCCGTCACTCGTTTGACGAAAGTAGCGGAGCCGCTGATCGTCGGGGTAATCGCCGCTCGAGAGTAAGACATCGAGGCGCCCGTCCTGGTCGAGATCGGCGAACTCGACAAAGAGATCACCCTGGTTCCAGCGCTGCGGATCGGAATGGTCCCGATCGAGGCTGAGCGCCGGTGGCGAGGTGAATCGAGTCACACCATTGACGAGCGTTTCGTTGAGCAGGACTCGAGAACGATCGGATGACTCGCCCGCCCATGCGTGCGTGATCTCGGCGACGACGAGATCGAAATCACCGTCGGCGTCAAAGTCGCCGATCGACGCGTCGAACGAGTTGCCGTTCGCGCGGAAGGGCGGCTCGTCCGGCCGATCGAAGCGGGGGTCGTCTTTTGCTCGTTCTTTCAACCAGTCGGGATGGCGACCGTGTCGAATCGCGTCGCCGTCGAAGCCGATCGTCTCCGCCACATCCTTCCACCGCAGACCTTGCCCGTCGGGCGCCGGCTCGTACATCCAGAGGCGATTCCACCTGCGGCCGTAGTTGAGTTCGATGAGTTCCGGCGTCGGCGATCCAAGGGTCTGGGCGATCAGTATGCCATAAGTCGGCCGCCCCGCGCAGTCGGTCTCCGGGTCGAATGGTGGCGCCTCGGCCGGAAGCGCCGTGACCGCCCATGTACCGTCCGGCTGCTGCAGGACGAGTTCGTTGCGATACCCCTCGTACCCGTCGCCGTACTGCTCGTACCAGTTCCCGAGTACGAGGTCGAGGCGTCCATTGCGATCGACATCGCCGATCGCGATCGCGGCCGTGGTCGCGGGCGTCACGCCATCAATCACACGACCGGCGCCGAAGGTTCCGTCACCATGACCCGGAAACCACGAAGTGCGGTGTCCGTGATCGGTCCAGTTCTCGTTGCGCAGATCGAGATATCGAGCGACGATCGCGTCGCGTCGGCCGTCTCCGTCGAGATCGGCGAACACGACGACATCGTTCTTGAAGAGCTCCGGCAGACCCGTCTCGGTCACCTCGACGAATCGGCGCCCGATCGGAGAGTTCTCATTCGCCTCGTTGAGGAAGACCCGCCGGCGATCGACCACCGCGTCGGGCCAACCGTCCGCGTTCAGGTCGGCGAAGACGGCCCGCGCGATCGAGGTCCCGACGACTTCGGGACCAAGTCCGACCGCCTCGGTGACATCGACAAAGCGATGCGGCTGCGCGACGGCGTCCATCGAAGCGGAAATCGAGATGAGTCCTCCGAGAATGCGCGCGAGGGCGTCAAACCTCACGGATTCTCGTCCATCGCGTTCTGCTCCCACGGCGCGTCGACCTCGGCCACGGACTGAAGATCGAGTTCGTACACGAATTCGACGAAGGGCGCCACGAGCGGCGGCACATCGAAGGCGCCCGGTGTCTCGCGGTCGGCGTTCAACTTGAGATCAAGGCGGATGACGCCCTTGAGTTCGACATACTCGCCGACTTCGATCTCTTCGAGTCGATCGACAAATCGGCGCGGAACTTCAATCATGACCGGCTCGCTCCATCGCGCGCCGGTCTGCGGATCGCGGACGACCACGGTCGCCGTGGCGCCGCCTTCGCTGAGCGCTTCGAAGCCCTGCATCTCCGCGATCCACTCGAACCGGCCGCGGTGCTTCCGATTGAGCTGGGCCGACCACGCGCGAAGGTTGCGGAAATGGACGCGCCGATCGACTTCGCTCGACCAGCTCGCGTTCGCGAAGTCGGTGTCGTACTGCGTGACGACGGTCTCGAGCAGTGCGCTCGGCGACGCCAGCGGTTGGTTCTCGGGCAGCGCGACCGGGTCTGGATCCGTCGGATCGACGCCGGGGTTGGGAGTCACCGTGCCGCCGCCCTGTCCGAGTTGCCGGCGGAGATCGGAGATGGTCCGGTACGCGTCGGCGAGCTGGGCCTCGAGCTCACGGATGCGGGCCTGGAGACGCTCGATCTCGGCCTGCGGGTCGGGGCCCGGCTGAGGTTGGTTCGAATCCTGCGCCACGAGCAGGTCCGGGGTGGCCAGAAGCATGCACAGGAGCGTCACCAGGGCGAATAGGCGGCCTGAAGCGGTTTTCTTCCTCATCATCAGCCCCGTTCTCCGTTGATTCAAAAGGGAGTTCCCTGTGGTGAAACCGATAGTCAGGTTATCATAACAAGGAACAGGGCGACGCCGCCCGAAGACTGCGGCGACGCCGGTCCGCGTCCTCAACGCGGGAGGAGTTCGCCATGGAGGACATCCGTCGCCTCATCGTCCGGGCCGGACGGCGGCTGGGGTTCAACGAATTCATCGGGCGGCTGCACCTCGTCGCGGTGGTCATCGCCGCCGTCGCGCTGGTGGTCGTTCTGGCGCAGAAGGTCACGCCGGTCTTGCGCGAAGCGCTCGCGTGGTCGTGGTTCGGCGCCGTGCTTGCCGCGCTTACGCTCGCCGCGGCGGCGATCTGGTGGATGCAGCGACGCCCCTCGCCGCTTCATGTCGCCATCGAAGTGGATGATCGACTGGGTTTGCGTGAGAAGCTCAGCACGGCGATGCTCTGCCGAGGTCGAGAAGACCCGTTCGCCCAGGCCGCGATCGACGACGCGATCAATGTCGCGCGGAAACCGCAGACGCGAGAAGAGGTTGATCGAAAGTTCGCGGTGCGTCCTCCCGAGCGGTGGTGGGTAAGTCCGTCCATCGTCATCGTGGCGGCGCTCGTCGGTATCTTCGCTCCGAACGGTGATCTCTTCGCGGGCGACGAAACGGCGCTCACGCCGGAGCAGGAAAAGGAGATCGTCGAACTCGAGACCGAGGTCGAGGAAGCGATCCGTGAAGTCGCGGAGGAGTTGAACCGGGATCCGAAGGAGATCGCCGACATGCTCGCCGAGGCGAGCCGGGAGAATCCGGAAGACGCCGAGATTCGCGATCCTGAGGAGGTTCGACGCGACGCGTTCCGCAAGATGAGCGCACTCCAGGACGAACTCAAGAAGGCCGAGGCCGAGAAGTCGGAAATGCTCCGCGAACTGAGCAGTAAGCTGAGCATGTTGAGGCCCGAGGAGGGGCCCGGCTCGGAGCTTTCGAAATCGCTCGCGAATGGAGATTTCCAGGGCGCGCAGAAAGCGCTCGAGAAGCTCAAGGCGGATCTCGAGAACGGAAACCTGACCGAAGACCAGAAGGAGCAGGCGGCGGCCCAGCTCGAGCAGCTCGCCGAGCAGCTCGACAAGCTCGCGCAGCAGAATCAGGCGCTCGAGAACATGCTCAAGCAGGCGGGAATCGATCCGGCGGCCGCGAACGACCCGCAGGCGCTTCAGCAGGCGATCGAGAATGCGCAGAATCTCTCGCCCGCCGAGAAGCAGCAGATGCAGCAGGCGGCGCAGGCGATGGCGCAGGCGAACCAGATGATGCAGGGCATGAGCCAGTCGGCGCAATCAATGGCCGCCCAGATGGGCATGAACGGACAACTCGGCGCCCAGGGCGCCCAGTCCATGTCGAGCCAGCTCTCGCAACTCGAGATGATGCAGGCCCAGATGCAATCGATGAACGCGAAGCTCGCCGGCCTCGCCGGTCAGTGCAACAAGATCGGCCAGGGCATGGGCGCGTGTCAGGGACAGGGCCAAGGCATCGGCCAGAACCAGGCGATGGCGAGCTGGATGCAGCAGATGCAGCAGGGTGGTCGCGGCCCGGGTATGGGGAACCGAGGTCAGGGCGCGGGCGGCCGCGCGACTCGGTTCGGCACCCAGATGACGCTCTCGCCCGATCAGGTGCCGGTCGAGAACCAGGGCGGTCCGATCATCGGTGAATCCTTCATCGAGGGCGAGCAGATCATCCGTGGCGAATCCGCCGAGACCTTCAAGGAGCTCGTGAGCGGCGGCCGCAGTCGGGCCGACGAAGAACTCAACGAGAATCTCATCCCCGCCCAGTACAAGGAAGCGATTCAGCACTACTTCGGCGAGCTCGAAGCGAAGGCGCAGACCGCCGAAGTCGAGGTTCCCGCCGAGCCGACCGGCGACGACGGTTGACGCTCGATATCCGCTTCCGCATCATGATTCAGGCCCGACGCCGCGATCCGATCGCGGCGTCGGCTCGTTTTTCGTCGAGAGCGGGTTCGCGCGCCGATGTGAGTTCGAGTCCATATCCTGTCTCGCGTCACGATGAATCAACGGCAGTTCATCAAGGGATCGACTTCCGGCGTCGAAGCGTTTCACTGGCTTCTGATCCGGCTGTTCGCGGCGCTCGCCGCGAATGTCGTGACGCTGCTCGAAGTGGGTTTCTACGACCCGATCATCACCCCGGGCTGGACGCACTTCTTCCAGGCGCTCTTTCTCTGTCTCATCTGGATTGTTCTCATTCTCGCGTACCTCACGAGAAAGAACCGCCGGGTCTGGATCCGCAGCCGCGTGCGCGAACTCGTCCTCCTTTCGCTCGCGACATTGAGTGTGCTCGGTCGGGCGGAAGTGACGACGCTGCTGCTCGTCCTCCTGCTCATCCTCTACTTTGTTCGCGTCTATGTCGTCCTCGCGCACATGGTGGTCCGGCCGGGCCTCATGTTCCTGTCGAGCTTCATTCTCATGATCGTCGCCGGCGCGATACTGCTGCGTCTGCCCCGCGCGACCCCGCCGGGTGACCCGATCTCCACGCTGGACAGCTTCTTCACCGCGACGAGTTCGGTCTGTGTGACCGGGCTCATCGTGCGCGACACCGCGACGGAGTTCACCCGCTTCGGCCAGGTCATCATCCTGACCCTCATTCAGCTCGGCGGGCTCGGCATTGTCATCTTCGGCGCGCTGTTCGCCACGATGCTCGGCGGTTCGCTCTCCCTTCGCCACGCCGCGAGCGTGCAGGAGGTCGTGCGCTCGGCCGAAGGGGGCATCGCCGACATCGACCGCCTTGTGCGCTTCGTCGTCGTCGCGACGCTCCTCACCGAAGCGGTCGGGGCGCTTCTGCTCTATCCCGCCTGGCCGCAAGACCTCGCTGCGGGCGAGCGCGTCTTCCTCAGCGTGTTCGTCTCGATTAGTTCGTTCTGCAACGCGGGCTTTGCGCCATTTACGAACAGTCTGGTGAACTATCGCTACGAATGGGCGCCCCACCTCGTCGTGGCGCCGCTCATCGTTCTCGGTGGTCTCGGCTTTCCGGCGCTCTTCAACCTCTGGCAGGTCTTCTATTCGAAGGTCCAGGTCAAGATCGGACGCAAGCGGCGGCGCCGCGGATACGAAGACCGCATCGTGCGGATCAACCTGCATACGAAGATCGTGATCTCCACCACGCTCGCGCTCTATCTCTTCGGCGTCGTGGCGATCATGGGCGGGCAGCTCTCACCCTACCTGCATGAGTTTCTGCGCCTCACCGATCCCGACGCGGTGCGCACGCTACCGACGCTCGATGGCCCGCAGGTCTGGCGGCATACCCTCGACGCGAGCTTCATGAGCATCACGGCGCGCACCGCCGGATTCAACACGCTCCCGATGGAGGAGCTCACGCCGAGCAGCCAGTTCGTCCTCATGCTGCTCATGTGGGTCGGTGGCTCGCCCGGATCGACCGCGGGCGGAGTGAAGACGGTCGCGATCGCCGTCCTCCTCATCACGATCTGGGCGACCGTGCGCGGCCGGCGCGAGACCGAAGCGTTTGGCCGCTCGATTCCGGATGAACTCGTCCGGCGGGCGGGCGTGCTCGTCATGCTCGGCTTCTTCACCGTCGCGGCGACGACCTATGCGCTGACGATCACCGAGGCCCCGGCGCTCGCCGAGAAGATCTTCGAATCCGTCAGCGCCGTCTCGACCGTCGGGCTTACGCTCGACTACACGGACGATTTGACGCCCGCCGGTCGACTCATCATCATCTTCGCCATGTTCCTCGGCCGGGTCGGCCCGCTCGTCATGCTTGGCACGCTCGCGTTCGGCGCCAGCGGCCGGGCCCGCTACCGTTACCCCGCCGAATCGGTCGTCATGGGCTGACGCGCGGCTTTCGGGAAGGATGGATCCCTCGTGGCGGATCGCTTTGCGGTCATCGGACTCGGTCGATACGGCACACGCTTCGCCGTGAACCTCTCGCGCTCCGGCGCCGAGGTCATCGCCATCGACCGCGACCGGCGGATCGTCGAAGAACTTCGCGACCGTGTCACGCTCGCGGTCGCGCTCGACGCGACCGACGAGCAGGCCCTGCGCCTGCAGGGCGTCGACAAGGTGGACATCGGCATCGTCGCGATCGGGCACGACTTCGAGGCGAACGCGCTTGCGACGGTCACGCTCAAGCAACTCGGTGTGAAGCAGGTCATCAGCCGCGCGGCGAACCGGGTCCAGGCGCGGATTCTCGCCCGGATCGGCGCCGACGCCGTCGTGAACCCCGAAGACGAGACGGCGGATCGCTGGGCGCACAAGCTCATGGCGCCCTTTCTGCTCGACCACATCGAACTCGCTCAGGGTTACGGGCTCGTGCAACTCGCCACGCCCCGGTCATGGGTGAACAAGACCCTCGCCGAACTCGATGTCCGCCGCACTTACAATGTGAATATCGTGGCGATCAAGCGCCGCGTGCCGAGCGCGTCGGAGACCGGCGAGGAGACCTACGAAGAGATCGTCGTCGATCTCCCGCTCCCGACGAGCCGGCTCACGAGCGAAGATGTGCTCGTCATCGCCGGCCACGACGAGGACCTCGAAGACCTGCCGTCCTGACCCCGCGGGCGACCCGGCTCAAAACGAACGAAGCCGGGCGAAGTGGCCCGGCTTGCGTCGTCACTCATGATGAAGTGGAGCGGATGAGATTCGAACTCACAACCTCCTCGATGCGACCGAGGCGCTCTCCCAATTGAGCTACCGCCCCAACGAACGGCCCCGCCACGAGCGGCAGGGCCCCAATTCTTACGCGGCCCGGCCGTCGCGGACAAGATCGGCGGATCCGTCAAATCCGGAGTCGAGCCGATCCCGGCCGCCGGAGCCGCGTATGACACTCATGTCCGGGCCGTGCCCGTAGAATCGTCATATTCGCCGGATCGCTGTGATGAAAACCGTGAACTCAACCGACACCGTCTCGTTCCTCCGAAACCTCGCCGCGTCGATCGTCGCGCTCGCCCTCTTCGTCCTGCCCGCCTGCTCGGACGACTCCGATGACGCCGCGGCCGTCGATCGCGACTCCGTCGTCGTGACGATCTTCCCGATCTTCGACCTCACCGAGCGGATCGCCGGCGACGCGGTCGAGGTTCGCCTTCTCCTCTCGCCCGGCCTGAGCCCGCACTCCTATTCCGCTTCGCCCGCCGACGCGAACGCGCTGAACGAAGCGCGCCTGCTCATCGCAAATGGCGGCGGCATCGATGACTGGATCGCCCAGCCATGGCGGCGACGACACGAGGATGGGCTCGCGCTCGTGCATCTCTCGAGCCTCGTCGGCGGGCCGCTCGGCGAGTTCGATCTCGAAGCGGCGCATGATGACCACGATCACGATCACGCGGATGCGCACGGGCACGAGCACGACCATGGGCCATTCAATCCACACCGATGGCTCGTGCCGCGCGACGCGGAGCGGTATGTCGACGCGATTGAGGCCGCGCTGATCGAGGCGTTCCCAGACCATGCCGCGGGGTTCCGCGAGCGAGCCGAAGCGTTGCGCCGCGAAATTGAAGCGGTCGACGCGGAATACGCGTCGCGTCTCACTGGATTCGAAGATCGGCGGATCGTCACTTTCCACGACGCCTTCACGCCCCTCGCCGAGGCGTACGGCGTCGAGGTCGCCGCGTCGATCTTCTCGATCGAGAGCCGGCAGGTGTCGCCCGCCGTCCTCCAGCGCGTGTCGCAGCAGATCGAGAACGAAGGCGTCCGCGCCGTCTACATCGAGCCGCAGTTCAACCCGGAGGCGGCCCAGCGGCTTGGCGAACTCGTCACGCTGCGCACGCTCGATCCAATCGGCGATCCGGGCCGGCCGGGCTACGACTCCTGGATGGCGCTTATGCGCTCGAATCTCGATGCGCTTGTCGAGGGTCTGCGGGAGAACGACTCGAGCGGCGCCGCCGACCCCGCTGATACCGGAGACACCGATGGCTGAAGGCGCGTGCTGTCATCAGGACCATGACTCCGACCTCGCCCACCATCACCGCGAGGATGCGATCTGCGTCGACCATGTCTCCTTCCGCTACGGCGCCACCGTCGCGCTCGAACGCGTCACGATGCACATTCCCGCCGGGACGCGCCTCGGGATCGTCGGACCGAACGGAGGCGGCAAGTCCACGCTGCTCAAACTTGTCCTCGGCCTGCTCAAGCCGGACGAGGGGACGATTCGAATCTTCGGCAAGCCGCCCGGTCACGCCTGCCGCGAGCGGTGGATCGGCTATGTGCCGCAGCGACACGAGGTGGAGTTCAACTTCCCCCTCTCGGTCCGTCAGGTCGTCCGGCTCGGACTCGTCGGTGACGGCCACGGCGTTTTCCGGCGGGCGGACCGCGCTGGCCGGGAAGCCGCGGACGAGTCCATTGATCGCGTCGGCATGACCCGCTTCGCCGATCGGCCGATTGGCGATCTCTCCGGCGGGCAGCAGCAGCGCGTCTTCATCGCGCGCGCGCTGGTCAATCGGCCGCGCATTCTCATCCTCGATGAGCCGCTGGTCGGCGTGGACGAAGTCGGTCAGCGACAGTTCAGCGAGTTCATGCAGGCGGTCCACGCGGACTACGGCTTCACGCTCGTGACGGTGAGCCATGACCTCCGCGCCATCGCCGCGAGTTCCGATCAGGTCGCCTGCCTGAACCGAAGACTGCACTTTCACGACGCGCCGAGCGGTCTCACGCACGAGGTGCTCAGCGAAGTGTTCGAGCACAGCGTCGCCGGCGTCGCGCTCAGCCAGGAGTCGGCCCGGAGTTCGCCGGCATGACGGCTCTCGACGCGCTCCGCGACATCGACTTCCTCGTTCCCCTGCTCGCCGGCATGGCGCTCACCGCCGCGTGCTCGCTGATCAGCGTGCTGGTCACGCTCAAGCGCCTTGCCTTCATCGGACAGGGAATCTCGCACGCCGGATTCGGCGGCGTCGGACTCGCCTCGTTCCTCGCGCTCACCGGATTCAGCCGCGAACTCATCATCTTCGCGTTCTGTGTGCTCACCGGGTTGCTCATCGGCGCGTTGACGCGAACGCGGAAGATCATGATCGACACGGCGATCGGCGTCATGCTCGTCGCCACGATGGCGATCGGATTTCTCCTCGATCAGATGCGCATCAATCTGCGCGGCGTCGAGTGGTACCAGACGCTCGTGAACGATCGTAACCTCGGCCTCACGCCGACCTCATGGGAAAATGTCCTCTTCGGCTCCATCCTCTGGGTGCGAAGCGAGGACCTCTGGATCGCCCTCGCGGTCAGCGTGGTCGTCATTGGTATTCTCGCGTTCTTCTTTCGTGAGATCGTGTTCTACGCGTTCGACGAAACGGTGAGTCGCGTGTTCGGCGTCCGGGTTTCGATCCTGCACTACCTCGTGCTCGGCCTGCTCGCAGCGCTCATCGTCATGACGATGAAGCTCGTCGGACTCATCCTCGTCAACGCGCTGCTCGTCGTGCCCGGCGCCACGGCGAATCTTCTGAGTCGCCGCCTCGGCGTCGTCCTTCTCCTGAGCGTGGTCATCGGAGAGATCGGGATGGTCGGCGGGTATCTGCTCGCCTTCCAGGTGCTCGGCGGCGAGGTGGGGCCGGGGCCCTGGGTCGTACTGCTGCTCGGGCTGCAGTTCGCGCTCGCCCTTGGCTGGAGTCGCGTTCGCCAGCCGTCCGAGAACGCGCCGATCAGCGCCGCGGCGACGGACCGCCGGAACGGTCCGCCCCAGGCCTGAAGATTCACGCCGGAAAAGATCCAAATCCGGAACCCCCGTCGGCGGAAAATCGTACAATCTGTCCGCGGTCGCGCGAGCGAAAAAACTCGCGGCGATCGCCGGGTTCGGTCGATACTGAACCCATCGCGGGTCCGTTCGAAGTCGTCCGTTCGGGAAACCCTTGCGAGACGCCTTCGCTCCTACCGCGACGACCGCCGCCGGCCGGCTCGACCGGTTCGGGGACGGGCGATGAGCCCCGTGTGACGGCGCGGGGTACGAGAACCTGGCGGGCGGGGAACAGTCCCTCGCGACGGCTGGGGTAACGCTTCTCGTAAGGAGGTGATTCAGTGACAAATTTGTATGACTGTAGCAGGGGGCTGCACGCGTAAGCGCAGTCCTGACGAGGGTTGTGCTATGTGCAGCCCGTCAACGGTGCAGCCTTGCTAACGCAATATGCACACAACGACCCGGTGATCTTCGGATCACCGGGTCGTCTTTCTTTTCGATCGAAGTGATGGACCGGGCTCGGCGCCGAACGCCGCGTACTCAGTTTCCCTGGCGCGTCGGCGCGTAGTTGAAATCGTCCCAGTTGTCGATGTCGGTCAGAAATTCGCCGAGGTTGTACGCGACATGTCCGTCGGCGAAGACCGCGTTGCAGCCGCCGTTGTGTCGATACGGTTCGATGCGCTGGTCCGTCCAGACATTCTTCTGCTGCTCGGCGATGTGCTCGTCCTGCCAGGCGTCGTAGTAGATCGCGACATCGAAGTCCCAGTTCGCCGCGCTGTAAAACTGGCCCACGAGGTAGTCGTCCGGATCGTCGGTGAAGTCAGTGAGGTACACCATCGCGTCCGGACGGCGGATCGCTTCGGGCTTGCACGCCTTCTGCCGATTGATGGCCGTCATCGATCCCGGATGAATCTGTCCTCGATCGATGAAGTTGAAGCCGTTCACGACATAATGAACATTGTGCTGGAGCGTGCCGTCGGGCGCATCCTCGCGATACTTCGGATACGACGGGCACTTGTACGACTCGACGCCCGCGTAGTGATCTTCGTACTCGCGGCGCAGGCCGGGATCGCTCGAGCCGTAGGTCCAG
This sequence comes from Phycisphaerales bacterium, assembly GCA_043101845.1. Classification (GTDB taxonomy): domain Bacteria; phylum Planctomycetota; class Phycisphaerae; order Phycisphaerales; family UBA5793; genus JBICHN01. The sequence continues at coordinate 187,976 of JBICHN010000011.1, forward strand.
TTCCGCGAGCCGCGGTACTCGAAGAAGTTCGGGATGCCCGTGAAGTAGGGGCGGAACATGAACGGCCACGGAAGATCAAATCGCGACTGGGTCGAAGTCCCACCGCTCGCTTCGCGCGGCACGATGTCGAACTCCGACACATAATTCGAGAGCGCGAGGCCGATCTGCCGCTGATTGTTGCCGCAGTGCATGGTCCGCGCCGAGTCGCGCGCCCGGGCGAGCGCCGGCAGCAGCAGTCCGATGAGCAGCGCGATGATCGAAATCACGACGAGCAGTTCGATCAGAGTGAACGCGTAACGGGGTCGACTCGAAGTTGGTTGTCGCGTCATGGCTGACCTCCTGCGCCCGGACGGTCATGCCCGCACGCTCGATCGATGCGAAAGATCCTAATTGTTCGGGTCGTTGTATGTCTGGTCATCCCACATCGAGAATTCGAAGACCTTCGTCTTCGGAACGAACGCCGCGTGTCCGTCGACATAGAGCGCGTTCGTTCCACCATTGTGCCGCTCGGGCTCGATCCGCTGCCCGCTCGTCGGGTTGATCGGCTCGCTCGTGAGGTGGCTCGGCTGCCACGCGTCGTAGAAGAGCGCCTGATCGAAGTCCGTGCCGCGCCGGCGGTAGCTGTAGATGTAGTTCGAAAGGATGTTCTGCTCGTCGTCCGTGTAGTCGGTCATGTAGAGCGTCGAACTCGGCGCGCGGAAGGCGTTCAGGAACGACGCCTTCTGCCGCGGCCAGCTCACGATCTGCTCCGGCGAGCGGAAGTTGAACCCGTTGCTGATGTAATGGATGTTATGGTTCTCGTTCGGATGCTCGGGGCACCGGTAGAACTTCATCGACGCAAATTTGTCACCGCGCTGGCCGCTCTGCTGCTGGAACTCGGCTTCGAGCACCGCGTTCGACTTCCCCGTGAAGTACGGCCGGAATTCGTACGCCCACGCGAGGTCGAAGCGTGGATCATCGCCGCCGCCGTTCGCCTCGCGCGGAATGAGATCGGTCTCGTTGATATGCCAGTGCAGAGCCTGGCCGATGTTTCGTTGATTGTTCAGGCACTCGGCGGACCGCGCCGCGCCACGCGCCTTACTCAGCGCGGGCAGCAGCAGTCCGATGAGCAGCGCGATGATCGAAATCACAACGAGCAGCTCGATCAGGGTGAACGCTCGAATGCGATGCGATGGCCGGTTCATCCGTGGCTCCTTGGCGGGCGGCGATCCCTCTCGACCCGCGACACTCATGCGTTTCAGGGCTGGTAATAAGTCTGATCGTCCCAGTTGTTCAAGTCCGTGATGTGTTCGACCGTGACGAACGCCGCATGTCCATCGACATAGAGCGCGTTCGATCCGCGATAATGGCGCAGCGGTTCGATGCGCTGCCCACTCGTCGGGTCGTCCGGGTCGCCCGTGATGTGGGCTTCGCTCCACGCGTCGTACCACAGGGCGACCGAAACATCATTTCGCGGCCGCCGTCGCCGGTTGTAGTTCGTATCCGCGAGAATCCCCTCGGGATCATCGGTGTAGTCCGTGATATAGAGCGTGTTCGACGGCAGCCGGAACTCCTGCGGCTTGCTCGGGCCGTGCCGCGGCGTCGTGGTGATGACGCCGGGCGCCGTGAAGTTCAATCCGTTCACGATGTACTGCAGGAAGTGTCGCGGGTTCGGATGGGTCGGGCACCGGTAGACATCCATCGATTCGAACTGATCGCCCGCGTATCCGTCATCTCCGACATGCTCGCGCTCGAACACTTCATTCGACACGCCGACGAAGTAGGGGCGGAAGACATACGCCCACGCCGGCTGCGACTCGCCGCCCGATTCGCGCGGCACGAGGTCATACTCGTTGATGTACGCGTGCAGGGCGTGGCCGATCTGCTTCATGTTGCTCAAACAGACGCCGCTCTCCGCCGCCCGCTTCGCCCGTCCGAGCGCCGGAAGAAGCAGACCGATCAGGAGCGCGATGATCGCAATGACCACGAGCAGTTCGATCAGCGTGAAGGCTTGTCGAACCCGATGGCGCATGGCGGAGACCCCGCTTGCCCCTCTTGTCTCAATCTACCGAACATGTCGCGGCCGGACGCTCCGCATTTCAGAAAAGACCGGCTTTTGGAACGACATCCAGCCCGGAGCGGTCCCTGCGAACCACTATCCTACCAGAACCCTCCCATCGGCCGCAACCGGCTATTCGGCGTACTTGGCCCGGATGTTCGGGATGAGATAGGTCTCGAACGCCTCGTCGAGGTCATGCTCGAACGCGTATCCCCAGTCGTGTCGGGCCGCCGCGTCGTCCACATCCTCCGGCCAGGTGTCCACGATCCCCTGACGCTCGAGGTCGGGGGCGAAGCTGATGTCCGTGGTCTCGAAGTGACGCCGCACGATGTCGGCGATCTCGCCGGCGCTCGGATTGAAGCCGCCGATGTTGTAGACGCAGTGGGTAAGCGAGTCGGCGTCCGCCTCCCCGAGGGCGAGCAGCGCGCGAATCGCGTCCGGCATGGTAATGAACGGGATTCGCGCATCCTCGCGCACAAAGCACGCATAGGGCCGTCCCTGCGCCGCCGCGTGAATCATTTCGGGGGCGTAGTCGCTCGTGCCGCCGGAGGGCGTTGTGAACGCGCTGATGACCCCCGGGAAGCGGATCGATCGGAAGTCGACGCGTCCGCCATTGAGTGGGCGGTCCTTCGCGAGCTGGCGGTAGTGTCGTGCGTAGTACCGGCCGAGGTGTTCGCAGGCGAGCTTATTGCAGCCATACATCGTCGTCGGCGTGAGATGCTCCCCCTCCTTCACGCGGCCGGCCCGGCGCTTCGTGTCGAGGTCGGGCAGGCCGTACACCGCGATCGAACTCGGAAAGAGGAACTTGACGACCCCGGCGTGGCTCGACGCCTGGTTCGCGGCGAGCTTGAGGAGGTTGAGCGTGCCGTTCACATTGACCATGTGCGCCGCTTCGGGGGTGAACTCGGCCCGCGTGCTGAGCAACGCCGCAAGGTGGTAGATCGTGTGAATCTCGTAGGTCGCGAGCAGGCGGTCGAGCAACTTGTCGTCCACGATGTCCCCGACGAACGACTCGCGGCACATCGAGCGGAGTTCGGGGTCAAGCTCACGGACATCGAGCGCCACGATGTCGCGCCGGCCGGCGTCGTAGAGCGAGCGGATGAGGCCGTGACCGAATTCGCCGTTCGCGCCGGTAATGAGCGCGGCGCGATTGCGGGAGGCGCCGCCGGCGCCGTCGTCCTCGGCGGGGTCGAGACGGTAGTGGGGGTCGGGATTCACGCCGGGATTATCGACCGAGCCCCTTGCGTCATCAAGGGTTGCCGTCGCGCCGCCTAGACTCAACGCCGTGAGCCCCGCCGACCCGCCCGCCAACGCGTCCACCTCCTCGTCCGAACACGGGGAGTCGGTGGCGATCGACAAGCGATCGCTCGCCCGGCGCCTCATTGGTCTGGCGTGGGACTACAAGGTTCGCGCGCTCATCGCGCTGTGCTGGGCGATCGTCGCGCAGGTCTTCATGCTCGGCGCCGTGGTATTCAGCGGGCTCGCCCTTGATGTCCTCCGCGGCTACCGGTCGCCGGACGCGCCGCCCGTCGAATGGCCGTTTGGTGTCGGTCCTCCCGAATCGTGGGGGCTCCTCCCCGAAGTCGCGCTCGCCGCCGGGCTCGTGCTCGCGTTTACGCTCGCCCGCGCCGTGGTCGGCTATTTCGCCCGCGTCTCCGACGAATCGCTCGTCCAGTCGATCATCGTCGATCTTCGCGTGCGCCTCTACGAGAAGCTGCAGCGGATGGGATTCCGGTATTTCGATACGCAGGACTCCGGCGGGCTCATCAACCGCGTCACGGCCGACGCGCAATCGGTCCGCCAGTTCATTCAGGGCGTCATCCTGCGCCTCATCGTCGCCGGCGCCACTCTTGCGCTCTTCATCGGCTACATGTTGCGCGAGCATGTCGGGCTCACGCTCGCGACGCTGTCGGTCATCCCGCTCCAGGCGCTCGTCATCCGCTCGTACAACCGGAAGATCCGACCGCTCTTCAAGGACATGCGCGAATCGATGGATCGACTCATCCAGTCGATGCAGGAGGCGATCATCGGCGCCAAGGTCGTGCGCGGCTTCGGACAGGAAGGGCAGATGGTCGCCCGCTTCGCCGAGCGCAATGACGAAGCGTCGGCGAAGCGAATGGACATCGCCCAGGCCGCAAGCACCCACCTGCCGGCGATCCCGGCGTGCGCGTTCTTTCAACTCGCGATCCTGCTCGCCTACGGCGGCTACCTTGTGCAGCTCGGTCCCGCCGCGGGCGGAATCGCCCTTGGAACGATCTGGATCTTCGTCGCCCTGCTCCAGCAACTCGCGCGACAGGTCGACCAGATCGTGCAGACCGCGTCTTCAATCCCCGAAGCGTTCACCGGCGCCGAGCGTGTCTTCGAGCTTCTCGACGCCCCGGTTGATATCGCCGACGCGCCGAACGCCCGGGCGCCGCAATCGATCGAGGGGCGCATCGAGTTCGACCGCGTGTCGATGCGCTACGGTCCGAATGGGCCGCTTGTGCTCGAAGCCATCGACTTCGAAATCAAACCGGGCGAGACGGTCGCCATCGTCGGACCGGCGGGCTCGGGCAAGAGCACGCTGCTCCGCCTGATCCCGAGGTTCTACGAGATCGCATCGGGGTCGATTCGAGTCGACGGAGTCGATGTGCGCGAGTGGCCGCTCGAAGCGCTGCGGAGAGCGATCGGTGAAGTGAGCCAGGAGCCGTTCCTCTTCTCGAACACGATCCGGGCGAATGTCGCGTTCGGACTCGAAGGCGTCAGCGACGCCCGCATCCGCCAGGCGCTCGACGACGCGGCGGCGCTCGAGTTCGTCGCCGAGTTGCCCCACGGCCTCGACACGATCATCGGGGAACGAGGGCTCACGCTGTCGGGTGGGGAGCGGCAGCGGCTTACGCTCGCCCGCGCCTTTCTGCTCGAGCCGCGCATCCTGCTCCTCGACGACGCGACCGCTTCGGTCGACGCACGGACCGAGACCACGATTCAGAAGGCTCTCGACCGAATCATGCAGGGTCGCACAACGCTCATCGTCGCCCATCGACTGAGCACACTCCGCCGGGCCGATCGAATCGTGGTCATCGAGCGGGGACGAGTCGCCGCCATCGGAACGCACGATGAACTCGTGCGCTCGAATGCGCACTACCGCCGCAGCGCCGAACTGCAGCTCGAGCGCGAACTCGCCGAACAGGAGTTCGCCGACGAATCGCCGTCCGGCGATCGCCCTGGGCCCGACGGCGCCCGCGACACCGGAGGCCCGGTTGCGCCGCCACTGAACGATGACGCGGACCCGCTCACGAACGGGGGCGCGTCATGAGCGAGATCAGCGCGAACCAGGTGCTCACCGCGGCGCCGACGGAAGAGCGCGGCGATCGGGTGCGTCCCTTCGACTGGCGCCTCACGAAGCGGCTGACCGGTCGAATGGCCCGCTACCCGAAGCTCTTCTGGATCGTCATGGCCCTGGCGATCCTGCTCGCGGGCGTGGGGAGCAGCATCCCCGTCGTGCTCACCGAGACGATTCGCGGCCTCATCGGTGAAGAGTCCGCGCTTCAGGAATGGGTCGGCTGGCGCGGCGTCGCCTGGCTGCAGGCCGGCGTCTTCACGCTCGTCGCGCTCGCCGTCGTCTGGTACGCGATGATGCGCGCCCGGCAGTACCTCGTGAACGATCTCGCCGAGAAGATCGTCCATGATTTTCGCCGCGAGATCTTCGCGCATCTTCAGTCGCTCGGCATGGATTACTACGACCGCACGAAGGTCGGACGCATCCTGGCCCGGGGCACGAGCGATGTGCAGGCGATCCGCGGCGCCGTCGGAATGGTGGCGCCGCGCCTCGTCATCTCGGCGCTCCAGATGGTCTGGGCGCTCGCCTGGCTCTTTTACTACGACTGGGTTCTCGCGCTCATTGTGATCCTCATCGCGCCCGTCATCTACGCGGCGAGCTGGAAACTGCGCCAGGGACTCTCCTCGGCCTACCGGGCGACCCAGGAGTCGTACGCCCTCATCACCGCGAACCTCGCCGAATCGATCGCGGGCATCCGGGTCACGAAGGCGTTCGCCCGCGAGCGGGTCAACGCGGGGATGTTCCGCGGGCTCTGCGAGCGCCATCGCGACCGTCACCTCAGGACGGCGCGATACCAAGGCGTGTATGTCCCCATGATCGACATCGCGACGCAGTTGTTCATCGCGATCGCGCTGCTCGTCGGCGGCTATCGCGTGAGCGAAGGGCTCATGACCGTCGGCGATCTGCTCGGCTTCATGATCATGACCGGCATGTTCTTCTCGCCGATCGCCATGGTCGCCGACATGTACAATGTCGTCCTCCAGGGACTCGCCGGCGCCGAGCGGGTGTTCCGCCTGCTCGACACGCCGCCGCCCGCGCTCGATCCGCCCGATGACGAAGCCGAGCCACTCCCGCGCTCCGCCCACGGCGCCCGCGTCGAGTTCGAGCATGTCACCTTCGGATACAACAAAGACCGGCGAGTGCTCGAGGACCTCTCGTTCGTCGCCGAGCCCGGGCAGACCATCGCGATCGTTGGTCACACGGGCAGCGGCAAGACCTCGATCATCAACCTCATCGGAAAGTTCTATCTGCACCAGGGGGGGCGAATCACGATCGACGGGATCGACCTTCGTCGACTCCGCGCGAGCGACCTGCACGCCCAGATGGGCATCGTCCTTCAGGAGAACTTCCTTTTCACCGGCACGGTGATGGACAACATCCGCTTCGCGCGGCCGGAGGCGACGGATGACGAGGTCATCGCGGTCTGTCGCCGGCTCGACTGTCTCGATGTGCTCGAGCGGCTGCCCGACGGTCTGCGCACGGTCGTCGGCGAGCGCGGCGCGTCACTTTCGCTCGGTCAGCGGCAACTCACCTGTTTCGCGCGGGCGCTGCTCGCCGATCCGCGCCTGCTCATCCTCGACGAAGCGACGAGCGCCGTCGACACCGTCACCGAGGCGCGCGTGCAGGAGGCGCTCCATCGACTCGTCTCCGGCCGCACGAGCTTCGTCGTCGCGCACCGGCTGAGCACGATCCGCGACGCGGACCGCATTCTCGTCATGAAGTCGGGTCGCCTCGTCGAGCAGGGCACGCACGACGAACTTCTCGCCGCGGGCGGGTACTACGACAAGTTGCATCGCGAATTCGTGCGCACCACCGAGGGCGTGGACGCGACGTTCTGAATGGGTGGAGGGCGTCGCTCAGGTCGGATGGTTCCGCCCGTAGCGGTCGATCGTCTGCATGACCTTGCGATGAATCGTGTACGGCTTCGGGACCATGAGCCAGGCCGCCTCGTAGGTGTCGCTGCCCGCGGTCGCGAAGGCGAGCGTGCCGAGGCCGAAGAGCCGTTCGCGAATGCTCACCACGACGGCGAGATGCTGAATATTGCGCAACGGCGCCTGGAAGACGCGCCGGCGCAGAATACCCGAGAGAGCGAGCACGCGACGATCGGTGAGAATGTAGGTCTGGTTCCACCAGTCGAGCGCCTGCCAGATGAGCCGCGCCCCGACGAGCAGTGCGCCGAAGACGATCGCGTCGAATTGCGTCCAGCGCACGAACGGAAACTCGAACTGCGAGAGAAACGCGAGCAGGAGCACGATGAACGCCGCGGCGACGAGGACGCCGAGTGACGAAAGCACGATGTAGAGCGGGCTCGGCTTGAGCAGGAAGATGATGATCTCCTCGTCGCCGAGCAGGTCGACCGGCACATTCGCCGTGGCGGGATTGAGCGTCGCCGCGCCTGCGCCGCCGGCGCCGGCCCCGGTAATCGCGTCGGCCTCCGACATGGCGCATTCATCGCGCATGGCGCGCGGCGCGTCGACCGTCGGCGACGGCGTGTCTCCGTCCGAACGGGCGTCTCGTGTTTCCGGCATGAGCTACAGCGCCTCCGCGCGAAGCGTCACGATGTCCGGGAGATTCCGGTAGTAATCATCATAATCGAGTCCGTAGCCGACCACGAACTCATCGGGAATGTCGAAGCCGACATAGTCGACCCGCACCTTCATGGCCGATTCCCGCTTCTTCCGCAGGAGCACGCAGGTCCGCACGCTTTCCGGACGCCGCTCCTCGATGATTGACTGGACGAGCTGAATCGTGCCGCCCGAATCGAGAATGTCATCGACGATGACGACATGCCGGCCTTCGAGGTTCTCAGGGATCTCGCTGCGCAACGCGGCGCCCTTGCTCTCCATCGACTTTCCCGGGTAACTGCTCACCGAGACGACGCCGATCTGCAGTTTCTGCGGCAGGTGACGGATGAGGTCCGCCACGAAGACGAGCGACCCGGTGAGGATCGGCATGAGCATGATCTCGGAGGGGTGACCCTCGAGCCCGTCGAGATCACGCGCGATCGCGCGGCCAAGCTCCTCGACCCGCGCGGCGATGTCCCGCCGATGGTACAGCACGCGATCAATGTCGGATTTCATGCTTGCGGCGGCCATGCGTTCGTGAGTCATCTTCAGGCCCTCCGCGCACGAAGTCGAGAACCAATTCGCGCTCGAGCCCGCAAACACTCCAAGCCTTTCACCCTCTATGCCTTCGTGCCTTCGTGCCTTCGTGCCTTCGTGCCTTCCCAAAACAAAGGACCCTCCGATCGACGGGTCGATCGGAGGGCCTTGGTGATGGAGTAGACGGCGTCATCCTGCCTTCATGTTTGGATGACGCGTCGCCGGCGTCGGTGATCAGCCGCCGCCGTACTGAACAATATCATCAAATCGTTCGAGGACATCCGGCTCGTCCGGACTCAGCCCCACGCCCTCGACGGTTTCGCGATCGAAATACACCTGGTCGGGGCCGGCCGACATGATGATGTACCGGCTCCGGGCCGTGCCGGGCATCGCGGGATGCTCGGCGATGAGCTGGCCGAGCGTAATCGCGTCGCGCTGGTTGTCGGCGCTGAGCAGACTTCTCGCCTGCTGGTCGATGACGGAACGGTTCTTGTTCACCGCGAGGACCGAACTGTTCGCGTAGCTCTGGAACGAACTGATGTAGTACGAGGCCGACTCGGTCGAGATCGCTTCGAGGTCGACGATGCGGCTGTTGTTCAGCGTCGACTTCTGGCCGGAGTGCCGCCAGAAGAGGATCGGCGCGCCGAAGGCGTCGACGAGATCGGGGAACGCGTCGTCGCCGGAGGTCGGCTGATTGTTGTCCACATCATCCTGACCGAGCTGCCCCTGGACATAGAACAGGTCTTCGGGCTGCGGCTGGAAGTACGCGGCGTACTTCGTATCGCCGATGACCGGACCGCGGCCGATGTCGTCGCGGTAGATGTCGAGGCCGCCGAGGTCGAAGGTGTCACCCGTGTCGCCTCGGGCTTCGAGCCCGCCCATGAGATCGAGCAGGGCGTTCTCCGTGCCGCTCCACTCGTTGTAGATCGTGTTGTCGCCGCAGAGTTCGCGCTCGCTGAGCACGCCCGGATAGCGGCCGATGGACTGGTAGAAGCTGTCGGCGGCCATGCCGAGGTTCGCCATGAGATTCGAGGTCTGCGTCTTGCGGGCGCCGCGCCGAACCCCGGCGAGGGCGGGCAGAAGCAGGCCGACGAGGAGCACGATAATGCCGATCACGACGAGGAGTTCGACGATCGTGAAGCCCCGGCCCGGACGGCCCGCCCGATGTTCGTAAGTCCGCTTGCGGAGGCGGCTTCGTGGATTCATTCGATTCGATCCTTTCCGCGGTCTGCGACCGACTTCCTGATTCCCTGCGCTCGTGGGCCGCGGCCGATAAACGACAGCGGCGGCGTGCCTTTCTCAGCGCACACGCCGCCCGCTCATCCACTCTGAAGTCTATCTGATAACCGCACCCGATGCGAGGAAATTCCCTTCCGGGTCGCCGATTCACCCACCCCGCGTGAAACGCGCCCGCAGGCCCTCGAGGAGCCGCTCGAAGACCGTTTCGGCGTCCGCCGTGGCGTCGACGACGAGGTACCGAGCCGGCTCCGCCGCGGCTTGGTCAAGGTATCCCTGACGGACACGACGATGGAACGCGGCTCCCTTCGCCTCCATGCGGTCGAGCAAGGGGTTGAGGCGGCTCGCGGCGGTTCGCTCGTCGACATCGAAGACGACGACGAGATCGGGCCACGCGGCGCCGCAGGCGATCCGGGCCGCGGCCTCGATGTCGGCCAGCGCGAGCCCTCCCGCGGCGCCCTGGTACGCGAGCGTCGAGCTCACGAACCGATCCGCGAGCACAAGTTCGCCCCGATCGAGGCAGGGCTGGATGCGATCCTGGACGAGCTGCGCCCGGCTCGCCATATAGAGGAGCATCTCGCAGCGGAGGTCCATCCCCTCGTTCGCCGGGTCGAGGAGCACTTCGCGGATCTGCTCGCCGATCGAAGTGCCGCCCGGCTCGCGGACCTCGCAGACCTCGACGCCGCGCGTCGTGACGAGGTCGGCGAAACGCCGGAACTGCGTCGATTTGCCGGAGCCGTCCGGGCCGTCGAAGACGAGAAAGCGGCCGCCGAGCGTCGTGAGCCAGTCGAGTGAGGTTCGCACGGCGGCACTATCGCAGATCGTTCGATGAAGGCAACCGACGCAGGGAGACGAGCGGCGACTTCCCATGAAAAAGGCCCCGCGCCGAAGCGCGGGGCCGGGAGCGTTCATTTGCATTCGAGTCGAGCGCTACGCCGGGCTCGGCGCGAGCCCCGCGTCCGGCTCTTCATCGGCGGACGATGACTTCGCCTCTTCCTGCTTCGACTTCACGATGTCACCCGCCCGCTTGCGCTTCTCGCTTTCGAGCAGTTCAGAGACGGTCGGCTTGTCGATCGTGTCGCCGCGCATGAGACGATGCACCTCGTCGGCGGTGAGCGTTTCGTACTTGAGCAGCGCCTGAGCGACGGCCTCGACCTTCTCCCAGTTCTCGTCGAGCATCTGCTCGCAGTCGCGGTACGCCTCGTCGGCGAGCCGCTTCACTTCCTGGTCGATGACCCGCGCGGTGTCGTCGGAGTAATCGCGCTGACCGATGAGCGATTCGTTCGATTCGTCGGCGCCGTAGCGGACGAAGCCGAGTTTGTCGCTCATGCCCCATTCGACGACCATCATGCGGGCAAAGGTCGTCACCTGGCGGATGTCCTGCGCGGCGCCGGAGGAGATGTCACTTGTCGCCTTTTCTTCCGCGATCCGTCCGCCGCACATCACGCGCATCGTCGCGTTGAGGTACTTGAGGCCGAAGCCGTAACGATCTTTCTCGGGCAGGCTGAAAGTCGCCCCGCCGTACATCCCGCGCGGGATGATCGTCACCTTGTGGAGCGGATCGGCGTCGGGCAGAAGCGCCTGGATCACCGCGTGTCCGGCTTCGTGGTACGCCGTCGCGAGGCGTTCCTTCTCTTCGATGACGCGGCTCTTCCGCGCCCGGCCGAACTTGATCTTGTCGCGGGCCTCTTCGAGGTCGTCCTGTTCGACGAAGTCCTTGCCCGCCATGGTCGCGATGATCGCGGCCTCGTTGATGATCGCCGCGAGATCGGCGCCGGAGAACATCGGCGTCCCCCGGGCCAGCCGCTCGAGATCGACCGTCGGCGACATCTTCACCTTCCGCGAGTGCACCTTGAGAATCTCGGTGCGTCCCTTGAGGTCGGGCAGTGGCACACTCACCTGGCGATCGAAGCGCCCGGGCCGCGTAAGCGCCGGGTCGAGCACATCGGAGCGGTTCGTCGCGGCGATGACGATGACCTGGTCGCTCGATTCGAACCCGTCCATCTCGACGAGGATCGCGTTGAGCGTCTGCTCGCGCTCGTCGTTGCCCCCGGTCACGAAGCCGCTGCCGCGCTTGCGGCCGACGGCGTCGATCTCATCGAGGAAGATGATGCAGGGCGAATTCTCCTTCGCCTGCTTGAACAGATCGCGCACGCGGCTCGCGCCGACGCCGACGAACATCTCGACGAAGTCGGATCCGGAGATCGAGAAGAACGGCACATCCGCTTCGCCGGCGATCGCCCGCGCGAGCAGCGTCTTCCCGCAGCCGGGAGGCCCGTTGAGGAGCACGCCGCGGGGAATGCGTCCGCCGAGACGCTGGAATTTCTTCGGATTGCGCAGGAACTCGACGATTTCGACGAGTTCATCCTTCGCCTCGTCGATGCCGGCGACATCGGCGAAGGTCACATTCGTGTGCTCCTTCGTCGTCACCTTGTGACGCGAGCGCCCGAAGTTCCCGAACATGCCTCCGCCCGCGCCGACATTTCGGATCGAGCGGAAGAGGAAGAACCAGATGACGCCGAAGATGAGGAGCCATGGCAGAAGCCCGAGCAGCACATTCACCCACGGGCTCGTCGCCGAGTCATCCTTGAAGTTGCCGTTCGTAATCTTGTCGAGTTCCGCGTACCAGAACTCGTCCGGACGGTTGATTCGAATGAAGATGCGACCGTTGAGCGTGGGGTCGTTCTGCACCTGCGCTTCGATCATGTTCGGACGCATCGTGACGGTGCCGTCGACGAGATGCCCGGCGTCCGCGAGATTGCGGAATTCCTGCAGCGTGACTTCCTTGCCGCCCTTGTTGCTGTTGAGCGCGAAGAAGACGAGCAGCGAGAGGGCGACGAGCATCATCCAGAGCAGGACGCCGCGCGTGAACCGCATGTTCCCCGGCGGCGGAGGCGGCGGCTTGTCGCCGTTCTGGCGATCCTGGCCGTTGCCCGAACCCGAGGGTCCGCGATTCCGGTTGTTCGGTCGGTTTTCCGCCATGCAATCGTGGTTCCCAGGGGGGTTCGGGGTCACTCCGGGACCGGCCCGGTCAACGCTTCACCCGGCTCAGCCCTCCTCGCGACGAGCGACACACCCGCTACTACGCCTCATCGGACGAATCGGATCGCCGCTGCGTTCACGATTTCCCTGTTCCGGGAGACTGTAGGGCGTCGCCATGCGCGAGGTCCGAAAACCGGCGTGTCTCACCATTCATCCCGCATGGCGTCCACGATTTCGCGGGCGAGCTCCTCGGCGATGTCGAATTCCGCGAATTCCTGACGCTCGAGCGCGGGGAGTGATGGGATGTACAGGGCGCCTGCCCGGAAGTTCTTCCGCGCCGCGAGCGTGCGACCGCTCCGGTGATCAATCCATTCGAAATCGACGGTCGCGGAGTAAATAAGTTCCTGCACGAGCCCCGAGCCGCGCTGCTGGCTCAGCTTTTCCTTCTCAACGCCGGTGATGACGGCCTCGAGCGTGGTGTCCGCCATCGCCGTCGACGACACGACGCGGTACGGCGTTCGCGCGTGGATCTCCTTGATGAGCGCATCGGTGATGTCGCGCTCGAGACCCGTCGCGAGCGTGCGATTCTCGAAGATCGGAACCGCGATCGTCGAAACCTCGCCGGGGAAGATCGACTCGTTCGAATAACCCCCCGGTCCGGCGCATCCGCCGAGTCCGACCATGCTGGCGAGCGTTGCGATCGCGATCGCAACGGACGCCGCGAGACGGCGCCATCGATCACCCATCGGTCGTCGCACGGGCGGCCTCCTCTGCGCTCTCTTCGGCTGAGCGTTCGTCGTCGGTGGCCGCGGCGGTGTCCGCCGTCACCGGCGGGTCGATCTCGTCGACTTCGAGCCAGCCGCGCTCGACCATCTGGTCATACGCAAGTCCGGCGGCGACGGTGTCGGGATACACGCGAATGAGCCGCTTCATCACGAAGAGCGCCGAGACCGGATCATTCCGACGCAGGTACCACGACACCTGGGCGTACATCTGCTCGGCGTCCGACTCGTCGATACGGCGGCGCAACCCTTCCGATCCCATCGCCTGCGCTTCCGCGGGATACCGCACCTCCATGCGCTCGAGCCACGATCGGGCCTCGTAGAGCCCCGACGGATCAAACCGCGGCCCCCGGTAGGTCGCGAGGTGCGCGTAGATCAGACGACGCATCGCATCGGGAAGATCCGACGCCTCCGGATGATTCTGCAGGAACAGGTCGTACGCGATCGTCGCCGACTCCATGTCGCGTCGTCGGTAATACAACTCGGCCAACGCGCGGCCGGCGCGCTCGGCGAGCTGGCTTCCCGGCGTCCGCTCCTGAATCCGAATGAGCAATTCCTCCGCCTCGCTGTAGGCGGATCCCCAGCGCAACCCCCAGATCTTTCGTTTCACGCCGCGCGCGAACATGACTGCGATCTCGTACTCACGCTCGAGGGCGCGGAGAAAGGCTTCGCTTCCCGGGTACACCCGCGCGACATACTCGTAGTCGTAGAGCGCCTTGTAATACTCGCGCTGGTAATAGAGCGCCTCGCCACGGAGGAGATAGGCCTCCGGCGTAAGCGTGTGATCCGGATACCGGTCGATGAAGGCGTCCGCCTGCGCCCGGGCGTCCCGGTAACGGCCCGCGGCGAGGCTCTGCCGCGCCCGCGCGAGCATGCGCTCCGCCGACCCGGGGAGCGGCTCGTCAGTTACGGTCCACACGCCGGGCTCGCTCAACTCGCGCTCGGTCGTCACGGCCTGACCGTGCGCTGTCAACGAGAAGACCGGTCCGAGCGCGGCGGCGAGAATGACGATGAAGACGAGTCGGTTGCTCTGAATCATGAGGCGGCATGATAGAGCCGGCCCGGCGCCGCGCCAACCTGATCCGGATCCGCGCGGCGCGCCCGTGGCGCCGGGCGAAAACGAGCGACGCGGCCGGTCGACCGGCCGCGTCGCGTTCAAATCAGGGTCAGACGACATGACCCGCTCAGAAGAGCGGCTCATCCGTGTCGGCGCCGCCCGCGTCCGGATCGGCCGCCATCTGGGCCTGCATGCCGAACTCGACCGCGGTCTTGATGAGCGGGGCCGGGATGACCATCACGGCATGGAGAGCGCCGTTCTCCGACTCGACCGCGCCGGCGATCGGCGGCGTGCCGGTAAACGCGTCCATGTTCGCGCCGGGTATCGCCATCGCGAGCATCGGGCCCGCCATCGACATGATGCCCTCCGCGCCGAGATAGAACCGCATGATGGCTTCCTCGGGCAGAAGCGAGTTCACCGATTCGATCATGTCGTTCTCGGCGAGGCCGTCGCTCAGGCCGCCCGCCTCTTCGAGCATCGAGCCGAGGAGCACCTTGTTCATCGCGAGCGTCTGAATGACGCCACCGTCGAACTCGGCGACATAGCCGCGCATCCCGGCGGGGCCGAACATCATCGACACCGCCTGCTGGGCCTGCATCATCTCCGGCGGGAAACGCATGCGGACCTGGTACTTGTCGACCGTCGTCCCCGCGACCTCTTCGACCTCGCTCTCGTAGCTCGTCGTGTAGCTCGCGCCCTCGATCTCCTGGCCGTTCATCTCGGTGATGGACTGCTTCATGATCTCGCGCAGCTCATCGTTGTCACCGGCGTAGAGGAGAACCATCTGGTTGAACAGGCCGCCCATGATGCCCGCCGGTGACGGGTAGAGCACGCCCGCGGCGCCTTCGGCCTGGCGATAGAGCTGCGTGGTCGCGGTATCCGGTTTCTCGGCGAGATCGGGATTGATCTCGCGCATCTTCGTCTTGAGGTAGTCGCCGAGCCCCATGAGGTCGGCCGCGTCAAGATCCGCGGCGAACGCGAAGATGTAGGGCTTGTTCGGGAAGTGCTCGAGGAGTTCGATCGAGTCGCCGTCACCCGTGAAGAATCCCGCGATCGAGCCGTCCTTCTTCCACTGCACGGACTTGTGGAACGCGAGGCCGTCGCCGTTCATCGACACGCCGAAGATGAGACCGTCGGTCTGATTGATCATCTCCGTGACGAAAGTCTCGGCCGCGGCCTGCATCTCCTCGATATCCGCCGGATTGGCGCCACCCATACCCGCCGCCATCGCGCCCATCTCGGTCATCTGCTGCCGCATCGCGGGGAGAATGACCTGATCGAGTCCGGCCGGATCGACCATGATGATGATGTCCGAGGCCTGAACGACCTCTTCGCCAAGCGTGCCGAGGCGCTGCTCGAAGTGATCCTGCACATCCTCGCCTGTGGTGTAGTTCGCGACGAGGTCGCGGGACGGGCTGAGCACGGCGTGACCATCGAGATTCTTCGCATAGATTGATTCGCCTTCGATGGCGCCGACGAAGAGGTCGCCATCCGCGCTTCCGCCCATCGACGCGACGAACCCGTCGAAGTCACTCACCGGAATGAGCGCGACCATGGGCGGCTCGTCGTTCTCCCAGCGGTCCTTGAGGACGACAATGCCGAACGAGCCGTCGAGATCGATCGACTCCATGTTGAACCCGGCGTCGACGAACATGTCCGACGGCTGGCCGACGGGCATGCCGCCGAGGCCGATCGCGTCGATGAACGACTTCCAGTGTTCATTGACCTCGGACATACTGTCGACCGCCACGATGATCTGGGCGTCGGCGGGCGCCTTGGACAACATCGCCGGCCACTGCGCCATCGCGCTCGAGCCGACGAGAAGTCCGGCGGCGACGACCGAACATCCAACCCTTGCATCCATACCCAGCATGATTCGAAACTCCTCTTTCTTTCCTTCGCAGGAAGGGGATACGACTTCGGTACGCATTGAAGAGCGGCACGCGCGCGACGCGGCCGCTCATTCGGGGGACACTCGAAGACACGGCTCGCTTCGACGCATTCCCACCCGTTCGCGGGACTCCGGATGCTACGGCTGTCCCGGCGGATCGGGCCAGCGGACGGCGCGGACCGCCCCCGCTTGAGGCTTCTACCCCAGTCATCCGGTCCCGTTACGGGCGGATTCAGGCGCCTTTGGCCTTGAGTTTGTCGTCGATCGCCTGGTCCGTGTGCGCCACGCCGACATTGAAATCGGCCGCGATCCACCGCTCGAGCGCCTCTTCGTCGACGCCTTCGAGCGGGAACGCGCTCAACTCGCGCCCCATCATCTTCTCGGCGGCGCGCTTGCCGGAGAGGATCGAGTGATCCATGTTGAGATACTCGAAGTCACCGAAGCGGCCGCACGCGTAAATGTCGTGCGACTCGAGCCAGTCGTGAATGACCTTCGTCGCGGGTCGATGGTCCCAGGTGTAGAGGACATACGCGGGCTCGAGACGAATCACGCCGCAGTGCTCCGGCTTGATGCGCCGCGCCTGTTCGCGGGTGATGAGCCCGATCTTGATGAGTCCGTCGATCGTCTTCTTGATGAGCGTCTTCGAATCGGTCGGGCCGATGTCCTTCCACTTGCTCGCCGAAATCTCCGCCGCGACCGACGAGCAGTTCGCCGGCGCCATCGACGGCGCGAAGTTCTTCGGCCAGCTCAATCGGTGGAAGATGAGATCGGGATCCGGGTAGTACGCCCAGTGCATCGGCGTGAGGTTCGGAATCTCGAGCCCGATGTTCACGGTGTACACCGTGTTCCACTTGAGCTTGTCGACGGCCTTGCGCACCCGCTGCGGGATTGAATCGGCGAGCATCGCGAGCTTGCTGATCGGCGCCGTCGAGATGAGATGGTCGTACGAGCAGGTCGATCCATCCTCGAACTCGAGCTGATGCTTCTTCACATGGATGCGCTTCACCTTCGTGAAGGTGTGCACCGAGTGGTCGTTGAGATGCTTGCCCATGCTTCGGGGCAGCGTCTCCATGCCGCCGCGCTTCGGATACCAGAACCGCGCGTTCGGGCCGTAGTCGCCCTGGCTCGGCGCCACGGCGCCTTCGATCGCGGTCTGGATGGGTGGCGTGAGCACGCGGTCCGCGATCCAGTCGTAGCTCATCTGGTCCTGCGGGATCGCCCAGACCTTGTAGTTGAACGGGAGGAAGAACTCCTCGGTGATCCCGGCGCCGAAGGTCGCGTAGGCCCACTCCTTGAAGTTCTTCGGCTTCGACTTCGGCGTGTGGTAGGTCGCCTCGATGAGCCCCATGAGATTGCGAACGACCACTTCCTTCGGAAGGCCGTAGGTGTTCGACTGGTACGGGTACGCCGTGTAGACGCCGTGCGAGTAGATGTAGCTGTACTTCGGCCGGAGATCGAAGTTCTTCCCGAGGATGCCGGTGATGAACTTCTTCGCGTACGGCTGCTTCGTATAGAGGATGTGAATCGAGCGATCGAAGAGGTACCCGCCGAAATTCTCCGTGCAGCACAGGCCGCCGATGCGCTCGGCCTGCTCGAAGATCTCGTAGTCCTTTTTGATGTGGAGCGCGGCTGACATGCCCGCGATGCCCGCGCCGAGCACGGCCACGCCGGTCTGTGACGGGAGGTCGCGACCGACGATGCGGCCGGTCGTCGGCTTTGTCGCCGACGATTCGCCGAGCACCCGCGTTCCTGGCGCCGGATCGACTGGTCCGCTCGATCGCGAGCGCTTGACCTCACCATTCCTGGACGCCGACTGGCTCCGAGAGCCCGAGGCGCCACGACCTCCACGCTGCTTCGCCATGAGAAGTACTGCTCTGAAAACGGGTTCTTAATCCCCACCACTCGTGCGGGGACAGTACCCCAGATCGGCGCCTGCTCAAGTAAGCTTTGCGCAAAGGGGTCGGAAGCCCGTGATTGGACCGCCTTCTCGGACGAAGCCGGAAGCCGCGGCGTCAGCCGTCGCCCTCGAGACGCGCCTTCGCGCGGTTGTAGCCCTGCGTGTACTGACGGTCATCTCCGAGTTCGCGCGCCGCGTCATACTGGTCCATGGCGAGGTCATAGTCGCCGGTCGCCTCGTACGCGACGCCGAGCGCGAAGATCGACCGAACATCCTCATCATCGGCGTCGACCGCGTCTTCGAGCGCCTCGATGGCCTCGTCATAATCGCCCACTTCAAGCGCCCGCACCCCGGCCTCGCTTCGCGGATGGTTCGATGGTTCGACATGCACCGGGATCTCTTCGCCGTCGTACTCCACCATGACGGTCACCGAGTCATCGGAGTATTCCTCTTTCGCCTCATCTCCGCCGAAGAGACGGGTGAAGTCTTCCTTGATCCCCTCCGCGGTGGAGCAACTCATCGACAGGATCAGGACGCCGCCAAGACAAACGGACGCGGCGAGTGAGCGAACGACATGAGAGAACTTCATACTGCGAATCCTTCCCGGAACAGAAACGGCGACGCCGAGCATCCTCGACGCCGTTACGAATCAAGTAGATCACGGAACGCCTCGAGTGATTCGTCGGCGGCGGCGAGCGCGCGGCGCATGGACTGCCGCAGCCCCATCGACTCAGCTTCGCGGATCTTCACCACATCGGCGCGGAGTTGGCGACACGCGGCCTGGATCGCTTCGTTCGATCCCCGCTGCGTCCCGCCGACTTCACGGTCGTCGAGAGCCTGCGACGCTTCCGACTCGAGGTCGCTGATCGCCCGCTCCCATTTCTTGAGCGCGCGGTTGATCGAGTTTGCGTTGTCGGAGTCGAGCGCCTTCTCGAATCGATCGCGCTCCTTCATGATTGAGCCGATTCGATCGCGGATCGTCGGTTCACGCTGGGCGAGCATCGTCGCGAGCGTGAATCCCGCCGCCAGGGCGTCGTCCGGATTGAGCTCGCGATCCTCCGCGATGGTCGCAAAGGTCGACGCGAAGAGGATGAGAGCCTGATCGCGCAACTCGTTCGCGACGGCTTCGTCCCGCCGCACCCCGATGCCGTCTTCATAACAGTCTGCGACCGCTTCGTGGCCGATACTCGTCTGCGTGTCGTATGCGTCGGCCGCGTAGTGGAACGAAGTCTCCTCGTCCTTCTCGACCCCGACTCCGATCGCGTAGAAGTGTTGCATGAGCGCAAGGGCGTATGGATCGCCGTTCGCCGCACGTTCTTCGTACTCCTGTCGTCGCGCCACCCATTCGGGGTCCGCCGAGAGGTCCTTCGAAGACGCCTCGCGCGTCGATTGTCGTCGAACCTCGCGGTACTCCTCTTCGCTCGTCGCGGCGGGCAGCGACCGCTCATCGCCCGTGCGCGCCGGCGTCGCGTTCGTCTCCGAATCGACGAGGAGCGTGTCGTACTCCGGGTGCTCGCGGTAGATGAACACCCAGTCGCCATCGCTCGGCGTGATCGCGTGTCGTCGCGGGCGCAGCTCGCGGTTGTGCTCCGCCGAGATATCGATGACCCGGCGGTAGAGCGGCGCGAAGAGGTCGGTGACCGGAAGAAGTTCGCCCTCGCGCAACTGCTCGAGCAGCGCGTAGGTAAACACGCCGTGCCCGTACTCCATCGAACTGAACGACTGCTGAGTCGCGGTGCCGGCGGTGATGACCTGCCGCGTCGGCTCACGCAGGAGTTGCCGCACAAGCGATCGCTCGCCCTTCCCGACACTTCGATCGGACACCGAAGCGAGCACGCCCGAATAGCAGCAATCCATGAGCAACAGCACATGCTTCGCGTCGCAGTCCATGACGCGATCCGCGAACTCGTTCATGCTGATCGCTTCGCGGTCGAACTCGTCGATCGACGGGTTCGCGAAGTCCTCGATCTCGGCGTCGAACGGGATGATGTAACCCTGTCGCTGGTATCGCTTCTCGTTCGCCTCCGGCGTCACGGTCGCGCCATGACCGGCGTAGAAGACGATGATGGCGTCGTTCGGCCCGGCCTCGTTCGCGACCCGGTCGAGTTCCGCGAGGATGCCGTCGCGCGTCGCCATCGGGCCGACGAGTTTCGACGCCCCGTAGCCATACCGCGTCTCGAGGAGGTCCGCGACCTCGAGCGCGTCCGCGTCCGCGAAGTCGACCGGTGGAATGTAGGGCGACGCGAAAAACTGCACGCCGATCGAGACGACATGCACGCGATCGTACAGGCGACCCGTCTTCGTGGTGTCGCCCGGCGGGCGGGCGGACGCCACCGCCGCCGATATCGCCGCCAGAAAGGCCGACGCGAGCACGCGCACGAGCACGATCACCTGCAGTCGGCGTCGACGCTTACCCATCATGGTCGCCACTTTCACTTGGATTGACCGGATGCGTCCACCCGGTAAACGCGACTTCGCGTCGACGCAGGATGGTGAGCGCCTCGTCGAACCAGTCCGTCGGCGCTTCCGCAGGCCAGCCGAGCGGTCGCACATCAGCGGTGAGCCGCCGCTTCTCGTATCGATCATCACTCCAGTAGATCGCCTCGCGCGCCGCAAGCGTCGGCAGGTAGCCCCGGTCGCGTGAGATCGCCGCGAGTTCCTCCTGCAACGAATCGAGATCGTGCTTCGTGAACGGCCGGTCGGATGACAGGATGAGAAAGGTCACGCTGTTCGGCGCGTCGCCGATGTGCAGCTTCCAGTCGTGTGCGCGTAATTCGTCCTCGGGATAGACGAAGGTCGTCCCATCCCCGAGCGCTTCGACGATGACGCAGTAGCAGCCGGGGTGGGCGTCCATCGCGAGACGCAACGGAGTAAGCGGATCGAGCGGGGGGGTCGATTCGTCAATGAGTTCATAGTCATCGAACGGAGTCCGCCATGCGAGGCGGAACGGAACCGGAGAGAGCCCCGCTTGAATCATCTCGCGAACCGTGGGGGCGCCCGGCTGCATGACTGAACACGCGTCGACCCACAGGCCGAGCAGCGTCGCGAGCGGCGCGACGATCGCGATGAAGAGGAAGGTGAGCCCGCGCCGACCTCGGCACCGGCCCCACCAGATTTCGACCGGGTGAAAGAGGTGGGAGTGTCCAGGTGTATTGCAACCGGTGTCCGGCTCGCCGCCGGTCGGTCGAACTTCCGTCTCCGCCATCATCCGGCCCCGCTCAACTCGTCCTCACTCACTGACGAACGCAGAAGCGCCGGCGACCATGGCCAAACACCCCGACCCACCCGCATTATGCCCCGGGCCGGAGTCGACCGCAAGCGGGCAACGGTATCTCTGACCTGTCCCGTTTCGTGCTCCCGCGATGTTTGCTCGACATTCGCGCTCGGGATACTTTGAGCGGCTGCGATTCGGTTCGTCACGAAGAAGTGTCTGGCGTACCGGGAGCGCGCTCGCGCTTCCATCGGAATCTAGAGGAGAAACAGGCGATGGCACGGCGAAATTGGCTCGGCCCGCATGGCGGGTGTGGATGGCGTTGCGCGATGCTCGCGGTGGCGGTCATCTTCGGCGCCGCGGCGCCGAACGCATTCGCGCAGTCGTTTCGCGAGTTCTGGACGGCCCGCGTCGACGGCGCCGCGGAAGAGGAGGTCGATTTCAATCTCAAGATCGACAGCGAAGGCAATATCGTCACCGTCGGCTGGGTCTACACGCCGATCGGGCAGTATGACCTGCTCGTCCGGAAGTACGATCGCGTCGGTCGTCTGCTCTGGACCGTCACGCATGACGGCACAGCGCATGGAGATGAGCAGTTTGGCAGCCTCGCGATCGACTCGAACGATCACATCATCGTGAGCGGCACGACGAACGAGCTCGCGAGTGGCGACGACATGACCACGATCAAGATCGATCCGAACGGCCAGATCCTCTGGGTCCGCCGATACAACGGCGCGCTGAACGCGAACGACGGCGGCTTTGGAATCGAAAGTGTCGGCGTCGACGCGGCGAACCACATCTATGTCACCGGCTACGAGACCGGACTCTCCGGTCATCTCGAATGCGTCACCGTGAAGTACGGTCCGAACGGCGCCGTGCAGTGGGTGCGTCAGTACCGGGGAACAAATCCGCTCGACCCGTCCGCCGTCGGATGGGTCAATGTCGTCACACCGAACGGCGAGGTCTATGTCGGCGGCGGGGTGTACTCCCAGACCGGCGGACACGACTACGCCATCCTCAAGTACAACTCCGGCGGAACGCTCCTCTGGGACCGCATCTTCGACAGCCCGTACCACGGTTCGGATTCGATCTATGCGATCGCGCTCGACGCCGCGGAGAATGTGTTCGTCACCGGCATCTCCGAGTCGCAGCACCTCGTGGGCGACTTCGAGTACTCGACGGTGAAGTACAACTCGGCGGGCGTCTTCCAGTGGGAAGGTCGCTACGGCGGCCCGCACGGGTTCCACTACGGCTGGCTCGTCGCCCCCGATCACGCCGGCGGCGCCTATGTCTCCGGCGCGTCCATGACGACCGGCGGCGAATATGACATCGGAACCGTCCACTACGACTCGAGCGGCTCCACGACCTGGACCGCGACCTACCGCGATTACCGCTACTTCGGCGACGACTGGGCCTACGACCTCGCGATCGACACGAACGGCGACCTCATCGTTGTCGGACACGGCTGGCGCGGCTTCGGACGCGGCGACGACGCGTACCTGTTGCGCTACTCGCCGACGGGCGCTCTCCTCGACGAAGTGATCGTCGACGGAACGGCGCGCGGCGACGATCTCTGGTACGCCGTCGAAATCGCCGACAGCGGGCGCATCGTGATGTGCGGAACCTCGCTTGGCCTCGGCACCTCGACCGACTCGTTCGTCGCGAAGTACACGAGCGATCCTCCGGCCCTGCTCACCGTTTCGCCCGACCCGCTCCTCGCGCGGCAGACCGCGACCTTCACGCTCACGAACATCGAGCCGGACACGGACTGCTACCTCGCGTACAGCGTGCAGGGGCCGGGCGCGATCTTCGTGCCCTTCCTCAATGTGAGCATCTCGCTCCAGTCGCCCGTCCAGGCCGGGCCGGTCGTGACGAGCGACGCGAACGGGATCGCGGTGTGGAACCTCTTCATTCCCGGCAGCGCCACCGGCCTGAGCGTATGGCTCCAGGCGGCGCACTATGACGAGACGAGCAATGTCGTTGAGACGCAGGTGAATTGAACTCGTCCCGATTGCGGGATTCGTTGATGGATCCCGCTGCAATCGATCACCCATACCCCCGCGACCCGTCGGCCCCGCCGGCGGGTCGCGGTCGTTTGAAGTCGCCCGCCTCCCGATTCCCGATCGGCCTCCACGCCCCGGCATGATTGGCCGATACCATGGGTGACCATGACGAGCGAACAGTCCTCCGGCGCCCGGGGCCGGACCTACATCCTCGGCGCCGACGGCGCCACCTGGAGCGTCATCGAGCGCCTCCTCGACGCCGGCGATCTCCCGAACTTCCGCCGGGCCATGGACGCGGGTGCCTTCGGGCCGCTCGAATCGGTCGAGAACATGCGCTCCGCCTCCGCGTGGACGAGCATGTTCACCGGCTGCAATCCCGGCAAGCACGGCATCTACGAGTTCTACGAGTTCCTCCCCGAGAGCTACTCGCTCAAGTTCATCAACGGCTCGTACAAACAGGTCCCGGGGTTCTGGACCTACCTCGACCGCGACGGCCAGTCGGTCGGCCTCATCAATGTTCCGATGACCTATCCGGCCGAGCCCGTCGCCCAGGGGTATTCGATCGCGGGTCTCGACGGCCCCGGCAAGTCCTCGCCGCGCTTCGGCTATCCGGACGACTTCATCGAGACGCTCGAGTCGAAGATGGGCCGCGACTATGTCGTCGAGCCCGGGCTCACTTCCGCGATCGCGCGCGGCAACCCGCAGGAGGCCGTCGACCTCCTCATGGATGAACTCGAGTCGAAGACCCGCGCGCTCGAGGTCATGCTGAACGACATGCCCGTCGACTGCCTCGAGTTCGTCTACCGCAGTCTCGACGCGGCCCAGCACGGCTTCTGGAAGTGGATGGACCCGACGCATCCGAAACACGATCCGAACGCCACGGCGGAGAACGCGAAGTACGGCCGAGTGATCGATGATGTGTATCGCCACATCGACGGCGCGCTCGGCATGATTCTCGACCACATGGGTCCCGACGATTCACTGCTCGTCCTGAGCGATCACGGCTTCGGGCCGAAGTGTCCCGTGTCGAGCCAACTCAACCGCTGGCTCGAAGCGCACGGCTATCTCGTATACGAGAAGGGGGGCGACCAGCCCGGCCTCGTCTCGAAGTTGCTCAAGGTCGTCGCGTCGAAGACGAGCCGCAAAACGAAGGAGCGCCTCGCGCGGCTGCTCCCCTGGCTCCGCGACTGGGCCCAGTCGAAGGCGCTCTTCTCCGGCGTCGACTGGTCGAAGACGCGTGTCTATTCCGACGCCCAGTTCCCGCGGCTCCGCCTGAACATCAAGGGGCGCGAAGGACAAGGCATCGTCGATCCCGCCGACGCGCCGGCGCTCATGAAGGAGTTGCGCGCGAAGCTGTCCGAGATGCGCGACTCGAAGACCGGCGAGCCGATCGTCCGCGACATCTTCTTCAAGGAAGAGATTTACAAGGGCGCCCACACCGGCCCGGCCGAGGACATCCTCGTCCGCTGGCGCGAGGACATCATCATCCACGGCGTCGAGATGCCGCCCGGCTTCGAGCAGCCCGAGGACGAGCTCAGCGTCATGCCGGGCGAAGACCCGAAGGTCATCTCCGGCGACCACCAGATTCACGGCGTCTTCCTCGGCGTCGGCCCGGCGTTCCGCCCGGGCGCACAGGTCGAGGGGTTGCGCCTGCTCGACATGACGCCGACGATCCTCCACCTCCGCGGCCTGCCGATCCCCTCGAACATGGACGGCCGCGTGATGACGGCGGCGATGACCGACGACTGGCTCACCGCCCACCCGGTCCGCACGACGGACACGACGCTCGAATCCCCCTCGACCACCCCAACCGACCGCAACGGCGGCAATTCGTCAACCGATTCCAGCGCCGCCGCGTACTCGGAGGAAGAGGAGAAGGTCCTCGAGGAGCGGTTGAGGAGTTTGGGGTATATCGAGTAAGGCGACGACGGTTTAGCGCGGTCGTCGTTGGTCGCGAATTGTCTCGCGAATAAGTTCGTAGTACTCGCGAATGCATCGAGCTTCGTGCGCGTCAGTGCATTCACGAATGCCGATTTCGCTCACCTGTCCACACTCGTGATAGTCTTCGGTCGCCTGCCACTGCTCGATGAGGACATCGAGCCCATCAAGCAACTGGCCGACGAACATATCCGGAAGCACGAGCGTGATCTTCTCATCGTTCTCTTCGCTTCGCGTCAATAACCTTCCTCCCCATCTTCGATATTGAGAGCGATTGCAACTGCGCAGGCGTTGCGCAGGAAGAATGAACCGTACTCGTTGACAACTCTGATCAGCTCGTCCGCAGCGCGGGGATTCCAATTGTGCTCACGAACGAGTTCGCCACTGATATCAGACAACAACAGCCTCTCCGAGACTAAGGATCGGTATTCCGAAACGAGACCTGACAGATCGCTTGTCCGTGCCGTGCGGCTGTCTTGAACATCGCTCATAGTTGCTACTTATAGTCTGTAGACTTATCGTCTGCAATCGCCAATCTGTCGGCATGTCATCGCGCGGCTCACAACCGACTGCCCGACAGGTCTTTGCAGACAACATGCGATCGGGCCGAAAATCCGCCGGGATATCCCAAGAGGAACTTGCCGCCCGCTGCGGACTTCATCGCACCTACATAGGTTCGGTTGAGCGAGGCGAGCGAAACATCTCCATTGACAACATGGAGCGTATAGCGGCAGCGCTTGGCGTCCCCGTTGGCGAACTGCTCAAGCAACGACGGGGTCATCGATCGTGAGCGCCGCATATCGCGCAACGCTTGAAGACTTCGTTGTCGAAGCAGAGGAGGTCATACTTGGGCGACTAACTGCGTCGATCGCGGATGTAGTCCGCTCGATGGAGTCCGACTTGATTCGGTCTTGGCAGGAGACCGTACGCCTCTTGCGCCTTGAGATTGAGCGTGTGTTTCAGGTGGAGCCGGCGGCCCGAGGGTGGGCGGTGTTATTGGAATTCAGGATCCCGCGCCGAGGGCGTCGGCCAGATGTCATTCTGATCGCCCATAACATCATCTTCATTGTGGAATGCAAGATCGGCGCTCGGTCGTTCGATGCCGGCGGTGTCTGGCAGGTGCGGCGATACTCCCTCGACCTCCGTGACTTCCATCAGGCGAGCGCGAAAGACACTGGCCGTCACCTCGTGCCAATATTGTGGGCGACGGGGTGCGACCGCGAGTCGCGCGAGACAGGTGGGGTCACACTCGTGGGAAGGACAGGCTTGGCTGCATCGCTTCTCAAGACTTACAAGAGGCTAAGCGATCCTTCGAGCAAGGCAATCGACGCCGAAGAATGGGAACGCGCGGCGTATCGGCCTACACCGTCCATCATCGAGGCCGCCTCTACGCTCTACGCCAACCACAATGTCGCGGACATCTCGCATTCGTTCGCAACGAACCTGAGTACCACGACTGAAGTTCTGGTGGATGTCGTCAACGAATCGCGTACGAACGGCAATCATGCGATTTGCTTCGTAACGGGTATTCCCGGCGCCGGTAAGACGCTCACAGGCCTCAGCGCTGTACACGATCCGTCGATCCGATACGGCGATTCTCCGGCAGCCATCTTCTTGTCGGGAAATGGCCCGTTAGTGAAGATTGTCCGTGAAGCATTGACGCGGG
This sequence comes from Phycisphaerales bacterium, assembly GCA_043101845.1. Classification (GTDB taxonomy): domain Bacteria; phylum Planctomycetota; class Phycisphaerae; order Phycisphaerales; family UBA5793; genus JBICHN01. The sequence continues at coordinate 215,097 of JBICHN010000011.1, forward strand.
ACGAGGTCTCCAGAGGGGCAAGGCGTCAGGTCGCAGCACACCGCGTTTCCACCTTTATTGACAATGTTCATCGATTTCTCGTTGAATACGGGTTGGACGACGACACTACGGATTCTTCCTACGAGCAAGTGGTAGTCTTCGACGAAGCACAGCGTGCCTGGGACGCCAGCCAAGTCTATCGAAAGCACAAAGTTCAAAAATCAGAGCCCGAGATGATCCTTGAGATCATGGAGCGAAAGCCAGATTGGGCGGTTGTCATCGCATTGGTCGGGGGAGGACAGGAGATCAACAGCGGTGAAGCTGGTCTTGAAGAGTGGGGCCGAGCACTGAACGCTCGAACGACGAACTGGTCCGTGTTCGCTTCTCCGGAAGTTTTGAACAACGGTGTATCGGTCGCGGGTCACCAACTCTTTCCGGAACCGCCAAGGTCTCACCTCGAAGTAGTCGAGTACGAGGCGTTGAATCTGACAGTTAACACCCGCAGTCACCGTGCACAGCGACTTGGGGGGTGGGTAAATGCGATCGTCCGAGACGGATCGCTCATCGGACAGACAAGTCAAGCCGAGTCGATCGACATATTTCCGATTACGCTTACTCGACATATCGAGACGGCGAGAGCGTGGTTACGAGATCGAGCTGACCCCATGGAGCGCTTCGGGCTGCTTGCGAGTTCCGGTGCGCTTCGCCTACGGCCGTACGGGATCGAGGTATCTTCAGGCTTTCGGAAAGGCTACCCGTTTACCCATTGGTTCCTGAATCCACGGGACGATGTGCTTTCGTCGCACCAACTGGAAGTCGCAGCCACGGAGTTCGAATGCCAAGGCCTCGAACTCGACTGGGCCTGTGTGTGTTGGGGCGGCGACTTCACTATCGACGCTAAGCGTCCATCGGCATGGCAGTTTCGCGCTTTCAAGGGGTCAAGATGGTGTGCCATAAGAAAGGCGAAAACTCAGGAATTCATCCGCAATAAGTATCGAGTACTTCTGACGAGAGCGCGACAAGGCATGATCATCTGGGTGCCGGACGGCGACGCCAGTGACGAGACCAGAGACTCATCCGCTTTCGACGCCGTCGCCAAGCGGCTTATCGACGCTGGTGTGGAAAACATCGATTAGACATCACCCCTTCATGCTCGCGAAATCTCGTCGATTCGACTCGCGAGAAGTCGGATCTGGGATTCACTCAGCCGATGATCCATGCTTCTCCTACGAATCATCGTCAAGATTGAGGTCTGATTCAGAACCCACGCTTCGTCTGCCCAGCCGTCAATGAACCATCCCGGAAAGAGCACGACTGCGCGAACGGGCGGCTTCAAGCCGGTCTCTTCGTAGAGAAGCGTGCGTACCTCACTCGCTGCGGCTAATGCCTGAGCGATTGGCGTTTGGTCCGAAGGTCCGTTGTCGATCGACACGGAGGCCCCATACACGCGAATAGTTGCGTCGTGATCAGCGGGCTTCGATCTCGTCTTCGTCTCAACCACAAAGACACCCGCCGGTCCGACGAGGATGTGGTCGATGTTTCCGCGATGTCCGGGGATGTCGTGGAAGATGTGGTATCCGTCGCGGCGCAATTCTTCCAGCGCTTCGGCGACGAGCTTTTCTCCGTCGGCGCCCAAGACTGAATTGCGAATCTGCGGAATCTGACGCCGAAAGGCCCATGCGGTGTACACACTGAACCCGAGCGCGGCGCCCCAGTACCAACCCGGATGGAGATAGCGCTCGAAGTAGTACAACAGCGATTGCACAACGGCTACCAAAAGGAGCGTCAAACTGATCGCGCCGCGCCAGAAGAGGAGATAGAAGTAGTTGTCGTTTAGCCTCTCTTGGAGACCTTGTCCGGCTTGGCGACGAGGCGCTTTGCGAAACGGGCGACGCAGCTTTTCGGTAGGCATGGCCGCGAAGAATAGGCCGACGCCGTATCGGCGGCATTGCACTCGTCGTGCGCTAGGACATTCCCCAACACAGCGGGTTCTACTCCTCCACCCCAATCGACGGCGCCGCCATCACGCGGTTCGTTTCCTCCGGCGCGTCGCCCATTTCGGCGAGGACCGGGACTTCGTCGCCTTCGTTCGAGACATCGACCGGGCCGCCGTTCGGGTCGCGGTCGCGGAGGTGGAAGACCATGGGGACCTTCATGACCTTTTCGTGGTAGACGCCGTGCGCCCAGACGCCGTCTTCGCCGTGACAGTCGCCGTGGTCGCCCATGCAGAGGAGTGACGCGCCCGAGTTCTGGAAGAGCCGCACGAGCGGGGCGATCTTCTCATCCGTGAACTCGAGGCACAGTCGCTGGCGCTCGCGGCAGAGCTCCGCGTCGTTCTCCTCGCCGAAGAGCATGCAGATGTTCTTCTTCGGCCAGGGCGCTCCCTTGTAGTGGTACGGGATGTGCGTCTCGCCGACATTCACGAACGCGAAGATCGGACGATCACGGTTCGCGTTGATCCGCTCGGTGAGGTACGCGACCTGCGCCTCGATGTCCGTGCCCGAATGGCGGAAGTCCTCGAAGTCCTGCGTGAGAATCGTTCCTGTCGCGACCTCCGGGTTGAACCACCGCGACGCCGCGACGCCGACCGTGTAGTAGCCGAGCTTGCGGAACCCTTCGACGATCGTGCGGCCTTCGAGTTGAATCCAGTCCGACCGCACACCCCCGGCCGCGGTGTTCACGATGCGGAAGATGCGCCCGGCCTTCGGGTTCTTGTAGCGCTCGCGGCTCGTCGCGATGCCCGGCGTCATGCCGACGAAGAGCGACGCGTGGGCCGCGAAGGTGAACACGGCCGGCGTATGCGCTTCGTAGTGCTCGCCGATCGATTTGAGCGTCGGCGCGTCCGCCTCGTCGAACACATCGAAGCGGCACGAATCGAGCGTGATGATGAACAGGGAATCGGGGTGAATCGTCCCCTCGGCGAGCGCGTCGATCGCCCCGCCGCGATAGGCGCGACGGAGCCGCTTGTTCGCCATGAGCCGCCGCACCTCGCCCGGGTGCTGCAAGGCCTTCTTCGTAAGATTGATCAATCTTCGCAGTCGCACGGTGGTCGCTCCGACAACGGGGGCGCAGAACACCTCCGTCCCCCGTCGGTGGCCACATCGGCGACCGTCCCATACATCTTAACGACAACCGCCAGGGAAAGCCCGAACGACCTCATCGCGCCTGACGCCCGCGCCACGCGGAGGCTTATTGGACACGGCGTGACACGGTGTTCGTCACGCGGCCGAACTCCGCCGCCTGGATCCAGATCTCTCGGCCCGACGCTACGGCCGGCGGCGTCAGCGTCCAGAGTATCTCGCCCTGCGCGTCGGCGCGACCCGTCGCGGCGAGTCGCGGATCGTCGAGATCGAGCGTCACATTGAGCGGCGGAACCGGCGTCGAGCCAAGCCCCGTAATGCTGTAGCCGAGGTACTGCCGAGCGCCAGGCGTCGCGTTCGACACTTCGAAGAGCGCCGGCGACGCGGCGACGAGGGGCCCGGCGCCAAGCCGGTAGCCGCCGCATGCGCCGACTTCCGGGTCGAAGAAAAGCGCGGCGAAGATGCCGTCGTTCATTCCGCCGCTCGTATTCTGCGCCGCGTTGCGCGTCGGCCAGTCGACGGAGTCGCCGTGTCCGCCGAAGACGAACCGGCCGGACTCATCCGCCCACGCCGCGCGGCCGAGGTCGACTCCCGTGCCGCCGTGGAATGACGAGTAGAGGAGGGCCGAGAAGTCGCTCGCGAGCACGACGGCGAACGCATCCGCCGCGCCGGCGTGCGCGGTCTGATGCGCCTCCGCGGTCGTCGGAAAGTCGTCCGAGTAGGTCGCGCCCGTGAGATACACCGTTCCGTCGCTCGTCACGGCGCCGCCTTCCGCGGCTTCGCCGGCCCGTCCGCCGATGAAGGTCGACGCGAGAAGCTGCGAACCGTCGGGCGAGAGTTTCGCGACGACGGCGTCACCGGGATAGTTTGTGCCCTGTCCGGTTCCGCTTCCGCCCGTTCCGGCGTAGTCGCGCTGGAAGGCGTCGGGCGTCGTCGGGAAGTCGGACGAAGTCACGCCGCCGATGACATACGCGTGTCCGCCGGCGTCGAGGCCGAGGTTGTGCGTCTCCGTCCCGTCGTTCCCCGAGCCGCCGACGAAGGTTCCGTAGAGGAGCTGCGCGCCGTCCGCGCTGAAGCGCGAGACATGGAAGTCCCAGCCGCCGTTATGCGTCGTGTCGAACGCGCCGGGCGTCGTCGGGGTGTCGTTCCCGTCGCCGGAGGAGACGACGAACACCGTGCCGTCCGAATGGACGCGCACCGCCGGGCCGATGCCGTCGCGTCCGGTTCCGCCGAACCAGGTCGCCCACTCGACGCCGCTCGCGTCAGGGAGAAGCTTCGCGACGACCACGTCCTCCTGTCCCCCGTTCTGCGTCTGATAGGCGCCGGGCGTGATGAGCGGGTGCGGCCGTGTGATCTCAGTCTGCGCGATGTACACGGCGCCGCTCGCGTCGACATCGATGTCGCGGATGATCTCGCGATCGCCGGTTCCGAAGTAGGTCGACCAGAGCACGGTCGACCCGTCGGCGCTCACCCTCGTGACGAAGCCGTCCTGCCGGCCGTAGAAGTTGTTCGGCCGCACATCACCGTTGAAGTTCGGCTGCACGACGCCTGGTGTGGTCGGGTAGCCGTCGCCGGCGCGACCGGCGACATAGATCGTGCCGTCGGCGCCGACTTCGACCGCGTAGGCGCGGTCATAGTTCGGCCCGCCGATGTAGGTCGCCCACACGAGCGCGCCCGCGGCGTCGAACTTCGCGAGCAGCACATCGTGCACCCCGTTAAAACTCGTGTCATACGCGCCCGGAGTCGCCGGATAGTCCGAGGACACCGTCCCGCCGGCGACGACGATCGAACCGTCGGGCGCAATGTCGATGTCGCGGATGACATCGCCATCCGATCCGCCGAGATAGGTCGCGGTGTAGAGCGTGGGGCAGTCGCCCGCGATCTGCGCGAGCGAGAACGAATGGGGGAGCAGCGCGGCCGCAACGAGCGCGCTGACATCACGGATACGAGCCGTATCGATCGTCATCATCGTCTCTCCTTCCGCCACGGTCGTCCTGTGCATTCGAACGGACCGAAGGATCGGTGAATGGGATGGAATCGCGATTCGAGTGTCGCGCGCGGGAGCGGGGCGTGTCAACAGAAATGCGGAAGAGACGGAGAGACGGAGAGACGGAGAGACGGAAACCATAGAGCCGCGTTCTGTGAACGGGGTCGCGGCGAAGCCGCGAGGTGTGGCGCCCAAGAGCACAGAACGTCATCGCACACGAACGGCCGCCATTCTTTCAGGGGCCGAATGAACTCCGGAGCCGCGTTCTGTGAACGGGGTCGCGGCGAAGCCGCGAAGTCCGGCGGGAGGGCGAACGGACAGTCGAGACCTACCGCCCGGCGCACGCCGCCGCAAGCTCGCCGGCGAGTCGCGCGTTCGAGCGAAGCAGCGCGAGGTTCGCGTCGATGGATCGTCCGCCCGTCATCTCCGCCAGGGCGTCGAGCAGAAACGGCGTGAGCGCGGCGCCGGTGACCCCCTCGCGCTCGGCGCGCTCGAGCGCCGCCGCGATCCCTGCTTCGATCTCCTCGTGCGGCATCGCGTGCTCGTCCGAAATCGGATTCGCGAGCAACGCTCCCGCGGCGCTCTCGAGACCGAACCACTGGGCGCGGAGCATTCGCGCGACGACGCCGAGATCGTCCGCGCGCATCGACACCCGCGCCGCGTCGGAGCCGCGTGAATGAAACTGCGGGAAGTGATCGACGCCCCAGCCGATGACCGGCACGCCGAGTGAATCGAGCGCCTCGAGCGTCGCCGGGATATCGAGAATCGATTTCGCGCCGGCGCTCACGACACAAGTCGGCGTGCGACCGAGCGCTGCGAGATCGGCCGACACATCCGGCCGCTCGGTCCATCCGCGATGGACGCCTCCGATGCCCCCGGTCGCGAAGACGCGAATACCAACGAGCCGGCACACCGCGAGCACGCCGGCAACGGTCAGGCCGCCGGATGCGCGCGTCGCGTTCGCCCATGCGAGATCGCGCGCGCTCAGCTTCCCCGCGTCGTCGTCGTTCGCGAGCCGCTCGATTTCGTCAGGCGAGAGTCCGACGACGATCTCGCCTTCGATGACGCCGATCGTCGCGGGAATGGCCTCCGCGTCCTCGACGAGGCGCGGCAGTTCGTACGCGATTTCGAGGTTCATCGGCCGCGGCAGACCATGCGTGACCACCGCGGTCTCGAGCGCGACGACCGCGGGGATCGCGTCGCCCGCGTCCGGCGTCGCGCGGCTGAGCGCCTCGCGCACCGGCTCGGATCCGAAGCGAATGAGGGAGCCGCGGTCCACGGGGCTCACCGCCGACGCCGGGTCGACACCTTGCCGCCCATCCGGCGCTTCGGCGCCTTCTTCGGCGCGATGCCGCCGGGGAATTTCACCGGATCGATCTCGTCTTCGTCGACGGCGTCCTCGACGGACTTCGCCTTGTAGCGGTTCGTCTTCGATTCATCCTGCTTCGCCCGGCGGGCCTCTTCGGCTTCGCGCTCCTCGCGCACCTTCGCGGGCGGCTCGCCCGGCTCGAAGTCCGGATAGTCCTTCTCCGGGATCTCCGTGTTCGCGAGAATCTCGATCTGCGTGAGCAGCTTGCCCTCGTCGGGAGTCACGAAACTCCACGCGACGCCGCTCGCGCCGGCGCGAGCCGTGCGCCCGATCCGGTGAATGTAGATCTCCGGGTCTTCCGGCAGATCGAAGTTCACGACATGCGAGATGTTCGAGATGTCAAGCCCGCGCGACGCGACATCCGACGCGACGACGACGCTCAACGAGCCATGACGCAGCTTGTGAATGATCGCGTTCCGCTTCCGCTGCGGCATGTCGCCGTGGATCGCGTGAACATCGATCTCCTTCTTCCGCAGATACCGCGCGACCTGGTCGACGGTCACCTTCATGCGGCAGAACACGAGCGTGACATCCGGCTCTTCATGCGTGAGCAGGTGGAGCAGCAGCCGCTTCTTGTCCCACGGCTCGACCGTGATGTAGCTCTGATCGACCTGTGCGACGGTGAGCGACCCCGAGGTCGTCTCGACCTTGAGCGGGTCGGTCATGAACTTCCGCGCGAGCGATTCGATCTCCGGCGAAATCGTCGCCGAGACGAAGATCGTCTGCGGCTTGTTCGGCATGTCGCTCAGGATCTTCCGGATGTCATCGCGGAAGCCGATGTCGAGCATCCGGTCGACCTCGTCGAGCACGAGCGTGTGAATGTTGTCGTACGGCAGCAGGCCGCGGTTGTGCATGTCCATCACGCGGCCGGGCGTGCCGACGATGACCTGCGGCTTCTTGTGCAGGTCGGAAGTCTGCTTGCGGATCGATTCGCCGCCGTAGATGGCGAGCGCGCGGATCGGCGTGTCCTTCCCGAGTTGCTTGAACACCGAGTGAACCTGCTGGGCGAGTTCACGCGTCGGCGCGAGAATGAGCGCCTGGATCGGCGTGTTCTTGTCGGCGCCGTGCAGGATCGGGAGGGCGAACGCGGCGGTCTTGCCGGTGCCCGTCCGCGCCTGACCCATGACATCCCGGCCCTCGAGGATCTTCGGGATCAACTGGGCCTGGATGTGCGTTGGATGATTAAAGCCTTCTTTGTCGAGGCCGCGGACGACGCTGTCCCGCAGGCCGAGGTCGGCGAAGGTCTGTTCGGTGTCGAAGATCTGCTGTTCGTTCATCTCACTCACACGGGTCGAGCGCACGGGTACGGCCGACCCGGCGGGATTGACAACGGCCGATGCGACCGTCAGGCGATCGGACCACCACCGCCGGACCGCGGCGAAAGGTGGTCATGCGCATTCGGACCAGACCACTCGATCCGGTCGGCTTGACGACCCGGGAGTGAAATCCCGAATCGAATCTGATGGTAGAGTCCGGCGCCGCTCGATACAAGAACGGGTGGCGCTGTTCGTATGATGAAGCGACGACCTCGGCCGCCCGATGGACCCCGCCCCGCCCGCCCGCCATCCTCCGGATCGCCCATGCCCAGCCGCAGCCCGAGCGTTCTCGACATCGATCTCACGCGCCTCGACGCGAACCTCGCCGCGTGGCGACGGGCCGTCGGCCCCGAGGTCGGCCTGTGCTGTGTCGTGAAGGCCGACGCCTACGGCCTCGGCGCCGTCCCGGTGAGCCGCCGCATGCAGACGGCCGGCGTCGAGATGCTCGCGGTCTACACCGCTGACCAGGCGCGCGAACTTGTCGAAGCGGGCGTGACGACCCCGCTCCTCATCCTGATGCCCGTCCGCGAGATTGGCCGCGCCGATGCGCTCTACCGGGCGCTCGTCGACGGCCGGCTCCACTTCGTCGCCCACGACGCCGAACACGCCGGCGATCTGCTCGCCATCGCCGACCGCTTCGGCTGCCGCCTGCCCGTGCATGTTGAAGTCGACACCGGAATGTCGCGCGGCGGCGCGGCGCCGGACGAGGCGATGCGCACGGTCGAACGCATCGTCGACCAGCGACGGCTCGCCCTCGCCGGGTTGATGACCCATTTCGCCTGCGCCGAGTACGACGAGATCGTCACGACGATTCAACTCGAGCGCTTTGATCACTTCCGCGCCGAATGCGCCAAGCGGTTCGGCGTCTCTCCGCCAACCCACGCGGCGAACACGGGCGCCTCGGCCCGCGGGCCGAGCTTCCATCTCGATCTCGTCCGCATCGGGCTTGGCTGGGCCGGCTACCTCACCGACGAAACGCGACGCGAAACGAACGAGCCCATCGCCGACGAACTCCGCGGCATGGTGCGCTGGACGACGAAACTCGCCCATGTGAAGTGGATCGAGCCGGAGACGACCGTCGGCTACGGCCGCGCGTGGACCGCCGAACGGCCGACCCGCGTCGGACTCGTCCCGGTTGGATACGCGGACGGCTATCCCCTCGCGCTTTCGAATCGCGGCGAAGTGCGCGTGCGGCACGCGAACGGCTGGGCGACGGCGCCGGTCATCGGCCGCGTGAGTATGGATCAGCTCACGATCGACCTCACCGATGTCCCGGACGACGCGTCGACCGTTGGCGCCGAGGTTGAACTGCTCTCTGACGATCCCGCGGCCCCGAACGCGCTGCCGCGCTTGGCGCGGCTCGCCGAATCGCTTCCCTACGCCATCCTCTGCGGCCTGAGCGGGCGCGTGCGCCGGCGCTACCGGCAGCACGCGGAGCATTCGTCCGGGCAATCCACCCCGCGTTGGTCCGCGGCGCCGGTTTCGGATTAATCGAACGCCGGAATCATCCGATCGGGTCCCGGGAGGTCCGATCGATGTTCACGCGCATGGGCGAACTGCTCGTCGAATACGGCGAACTGACGAACGACGAGTTGAGCGCCATCCTCGCCGAGCAGAAGACGAGTTATCGGGCGTTCGGCCACATCGCGGCCGAGCGGTTCGATGTCTCGGAAGAAGCGATCTGGCGCGCGTGGGCCGAGCAGTACGCCCAGTTCTGTCCCTGGGTCGACCTCGGTCGCGAGCGGATCGATCCTCTCGCGCTCGAGCGCCTCTCGGCGGAAGACGCGCGTTCGCGCCTCCTGCTCCCTCTGCGCTGGCAGGATGGCGACCTCGTGCTCGTCACGGCGCGGGACCGCCTCGCCGAGTCCCTTCAGTTCGTTGATCGCGAACTCGACGAGGACGCGCTCCTCTGGCTCGCCGAAGCGAACGACCTCGCCGCCGCGATCGACTGGGTCTACCGCAACGCCGCGATCGGTTGAATTCCGGGCGGGAATAGCCGGCACAGATTATCTCTTGTATTGACCGGAGATTGCCGAGATAGTCCCGCCGGAGGGGTCCCGGTTCGCGACCACCATCGCGAGGCCGGTCAAACGGCTCTGATCCTTGTTTCTGATTGGCTACCGCCCGCGTCGAGGGCGCGGGTCGTGGTGAACTCCGCGCGACAACGGTGAATTGGGGGGAGAGAGAGAGAACATGACGCTCATTGCGCTTGGCGCCCGCATGGCGACGATATTCGCCGCGTTTGCTCTGGCCGTGGCCGCTGCGGGTCAGCAGCGTGACCATCAACCCCACGATGTCGTCCTGGGCCTTGCCCTCTCGCCGGATTATTCCGTTGACGGCGCCGTGTTTACGACCCTCTCGGCGCCGAACAACTCGGCGCCTCTGCGCTCGAACGATTTCGGATGGACCTGGACGCGCGTCGTGCGGGGGATGGACAATCGGCACGAACTCGAGGCGTTTGCGATCTCGCCCGATTTTACGAACGACGGAACCGTCTTCCTCGCGTCCGACGGCGACGGGGTGTACCGCTCGACCGATCACGGCGTCACCTGGGCGAAGGTCAACAACGGCCTGCCGACGACCCGGATCCGTCGCATCGCCTGCGAGTTCAATCGTCACGGGAATCTCGTGGTCATCGCCGCAGGGACCGAGGGAGGTCTCTTCTGGTCGGACGACCGCGGCGCGTCGTGGCGACGCGTCGGGCCGGACTCCGTCCGAATCACCGCGCTCGAATTCTCGCCAAACTATTCCGTCGACCGCTTCGTCGCCGCCGCGGATCTGAGCGGACAGTTGTATCGCTCGGTTGACGGCGGTCGGAGCTTTCAGCCGCATATCCAACTCAGCGGCGCCGGCGGCGTCTTCGCGATCGAAATCTCGCCGAACTATCGCAACGACGGCGCGATCTTCGTCGGCACCGGTTCGGCGGGCGTCTGGCGCAGCCGCAACTTCGGGCGAACCTTCGCCCCGGTGAATACGGGCATCACCGACTTTCAGATCACCGACATCGAGATTTCGCCCGAGTTCGGTTCCGACTTCACCCTCTTCGTCTCCGCGTGGAACCGCGCCGTGTTCAAGTCGACGGACGGTGGCTCCACCTGGTCGCTCCATGACAAGGGCATCCGCTTCAACGATCAGAAGCCGACGAGCGGTCACTACTACTCGCTCGCCATCTCCGACGACTTCGCGGTCGATCGAACGATCTATGTCGCAGGCTTCGACGGTGTGTTCAAGTCGGAGAACGCCGGCGGCTGGTGGGTCGAGGTCGAGGCTCGACCTGCTTCGTCGGTCACGGGGTTCGACCTCTCCGACGCCTACCCCGGCGACCCGAAGTTCTTCATGAGCCGGTACGGCGGGGGACTGTATCGATCGGTCGACGCGGGGCAGAACTGGTCCGTCCAGAACATCGGGCTTCGTAACCCCTTCGTCTACAGCGTGTCCGCGTCACCCACCTTCAGCGCCGACGGCTCCGTGTTCGCCATTCAGGAAGCGGCGCTCGCGCTCTCGGTCGACGAAGGACAGACCTGGGAAATGCGCCCGATCGATACCCGGGATCGAGTCTTCCCCACGATCCTCGAGATCTCCGAGACCTTCTCTACCGACGGCACGGTGTTCATCGGTACGCGTCGCGACGGCATCTACCGCTCCGACGACGGCGCCGAGTCCTTCGAGCGCGTGCTCCCCCTCAGCCTCTACGCGACCTCCGTCGAGATGTCGCCTGAGTACCTGACGGACCAGACGGTGTTCGCGGCGATCGTCGGCGAGGGGATCATCAAGAGCGTCGATCGAGGAGAGAACTGGGAATCAATCAATACCGGCCTCGGCTCGCTCGATCGGATCATCCTCACGATCTCGCCGAACTATTCGAATGACGACACGATCTACGCGTCGTCCCGCGACGGGCTCTTCCGCTCGACTGATCGCGGCGAGACCTGGACGCTCATCGACACCCATCCACAGATCGCCGGCGCGAACATCTCGACCCTGTCGCTCTCACCTGACTACCCGACCGACGGCGTCATGGTCGTCGCGGTGCGCGGCGTCGGCCTCTTCAAGAGCGACGACTTCGGCGCGTCGTGGGTCGAGATCGGTCGCGAACTTATCGAGAGCGAACACGAGATCAAGCTCATTCGCTTCTCGCCCGAGTACGCGACGAGTGATGAGTTCTTCGTCCTTTCCGACAGCGTGGTCTTTCGAACGACCGACGATGGGGCGTCCTTCGCGGCGTTCGACATGGGTGATGTTCGCTACGAAGACGACCACCAGCAGTTCTACTACTTCGGTTCGTGGCGGAACTATCAGCAGATCGGCTTGAGCGGCAATGAGCTCAAGTACACTTTCGCGACCCGCGACGCCGCCGTCTTCGTGTTCAACGGAACGGGAGTTCGTCTCATCAGCGCGAAGGCGCGAAATATGGGGATCGTCAAGATCTATCTCGACAACGAGTACCAGGCCGATGTCGACCTGTATGCGCCCGATGAGGAGCTTCTCGTGAACATCTTCGAGGTATGAGATCTCGACCCCGGGCCTCATTTCCTGGCGATTGTCGTGACGAACCAGCGCCATCCGGATGCGACGGACAACGGCGCCGTCATCGACGCGGTCGATGTCTTCCGGTAAGTCGGCGGCCTCGTCGACTGGAACCCCACCCCACGCTCGTGGTACAACGACCGGCGGCGGTCGGAGCGATTCCATGAACGAAGGGGCCAGGCGCATGAGACTTCTCATTCTCGGAGGCACGGGGTTCCTCGGGCCGCACATCGTCGAGACGGCGGTCGAGCGCGGGCACGAGATGACGCTCTTCAATCGGGGCCGCACGAATCCGCACCTCTTTCCCGATCTCGAAAAGCTCGAGGGCAATCGTGATCCGAAGATCGACGAAGGGCTCACCCCGCTCGAGGGGCGGGAGTGGGACGCGGTCATCGACACCTCGGGTTATGTGCCGCGCCTCGCGACGGCGTCCGCTGAGCTGCTTGCCGACGCGGTGAAGCAGTACCTCTTCGTCTCAACGATCTCCGTCTATCCGAATGAGGCGTTCGCGAACGCGGGCGTCGATGAAGAGACACCCGTGGGCGTGCTCGAAGACGAAACGACGGAAGCGATCACGAACGAGTCGTACGGCCCGCTCAAGGCGCTTTGCGAGCAGGCGGTCGAGCGCGCCCTGCCCGGCCGCACGACCATCGTGCGCCCCGGCCTCATCGTCGGCCCCGGCGACCCGACCGATCGATTCACCTACTGGCCCGTGCGCATCAGTCAGGGCGGCGAGACCCTCGCGCCGAGCCCGAGCGATCTGAGCGTGCAGTTCATCGACGCGCGCGATCTCGCGCTCTTCATCATCCGCCTCATCGAAGACGGCCATCACGGCGTGTACCACGGAACCGGGCCGGCGGAGCCGTTGCGCATGGATGAATTCCTCTACGGGTGCAAGGCCGCGACGGCGCCCGACGATCCAGCCGACTTCGTCTGGGTCGACGAAGACTTTCTGCAGGAGCAGGGGGTCGGCGCCTTCTTCGAGATGCCGCTGTGGATTCCCGGCGAGGCGATGCGCGGCTTCGGCCAGGTGAGCATCGCGCGGGGCCGCTCGGTCGGCCTGAGCTTCCGCCCGCTCGCCGAGACGGCGCACGACACGATCGAATGGCATCGCGCCGAGCGGCCGGACGACTATGTCTTCGGCGCGCAGCCCGGGAAGGGCGGCCTCAACCCGGAAAAGGAACGCGCCGTCCTCGAGGCCTGGCGGAAGCGCGAGGCCTGAGCCGGACCGTCAGGCGCGATCCAGATTCCCAGCGTGTTCGATACTGAAAAAGGCGAAAGCCCGCGGAATGGAAAACCGCGGGCTTTCGGACGGAGAGACTCCTCGGTCATTGTCGCACGCCAACGACGCGCGATCAATGCGCCAGAGTCAATTCATGATGACCCGTTGAACCACGGGTGACTTTGTACCATATTGCGCGGCCTGAAGCCACACGGTCGCGCCGGCCGTTCCGCCCGGAACCGGCCGCGAGAGCGTCGCCACTCCGGCGCCGTCCGCCCGGTCGATTCCGGCGAGCAGCGGATTCCGCAGGTCGAGCTCGATATCAAGCAGGACGACCGGCGTCGATCCGCCGCCGAGCACACTGTATGCGAAGTACACGACCGAGTCGGCCAATGCGTCCGAAGCCGTCATCGTCGCGGCCTGGCCGGCCACGAAATCGCTCGCCTCGAGCCCGAGCGGGGGCGAGGGCTCGGCGACGAACTGGCCGAGTTCGACCATCGCAGGCAGGATCTCCTCGCCGTTCGGAATGATCTGGTCGGGCGGCAGAATGAAGCCGTAGCGTCCAGTGTCCCGCAACTCATACGCGAGGCCGAGCACGCCCTGATCGCCATAGGTCCAGTCGTCGGACACGCCCGACGCGGGATAGATCGTCGAGTAGCTCGGCCCGTAGATGTACTCCTCGCCGTGCACGGCCTCGATCGCCTCCGCCATGCGGGCGCTGATGAGGTCGAAGAAGTCATGCGCGGGGGACAGGTCGTCGGTGTACCCCCACGGATAGAGGATGAGCTGCGAGTAGCTGTGGAAGTCGATGTGCGCCGCGATGTGCGGGTTCGCGATGAAGAAGTCACGCAACGCGGCGGTCTCCGGCTCCGAGAACGGCGCGGCGCCCCGATAGGTTTCGGAGAAGCGGAATCCGCTCGAGCCCGGCCCGCCCCAGCCGTAGTCCCAGTTCCGGTTGAGATCGACGCCGTACCACGAGCGACGGTTCTTCCGCCACATGCGGTTGTCCGTCCAGGTGTACTCGTAGCCGTCCGGGTTTACGACCGGAATCACAATGAACTCGACCGAGTCGATGAGATCGGTGATCGTCGGATCCGTTCCGTAGGCCCGCACGAACTGGTCGGCGAGGTACATATTGACCATCACCGTGATCCATTCGCGCGCATGCTGGCAGCCGTGGATGAGCACCGCGGGGCGATCGCCCGGCGTCCCGCTCGTGATGCGCATCCCGAAGATCGAGCGGCCGCGCAACGAGGTTCCGACCTCGATTCGCTCGACGAGATCGGGTCGCAATCCGACGAGGGTGTCGACATAGTCGCTCACCTCGTCGAGCGTGCGGTAATCGTCGAAGAAGGTCCCGTCGGCGCCGACGCCGGGCCGATCGAGCAGCCGAGCGCGCTCGGCTTCAACGAGCGCCTGCAGGTCGTCGATGAGCACGGTGTACGGCACACCCGCGGCGTCGAGACGCTCGAGCGCCTCGGCCGACACACGGAAGTCCGCCGGGTGGCCGACCTCGGCGTGGTGCGACCACATGTCGTCGCTCAGTTCATTGAGCAGATCGAAGTCGGCCTTCGTGCGGATCTGCACCCGCACGACCTTCTCGCCGTCATATCGGACGAGGACGCCATCCTCGGGCTGCAACTCGGGTCGCGGCTCGGCCGCGAGGCCAGTCGTCGTCGATGCGATCAGGGTGGTCGTCGTCGCGATCAGACCGATCGCCATTCGCCTCAAATGCATGATCATCCTCTCTCGGTCATCGTGGTTCCCGGGTCGGGCCGGCGTGCGGCCCCCGGTCGGTCGCGCTCATTCCCCCCCACGAACGCGACCCTCGCCGTCTTGTACGCGTCGATTCGGGCGATGTTGCGGCCGGTCAGGCAAAAGAATCCGCTGTCCGGGACATCTACGCCGGCTTCGTCGGCTCCTGAATCCGCCGCACGATCTTCGTCACGAGCCGACGCGGGGCGAAGCGGTTCGACTGCGCCATCATTCGATTCATCGCGCCCGGCACGACGACGCGTCGACCGTTCATCAGCCCGTCGTATCCGATTCGCGCCGCCTTCGCGGCGTCCATCATGCCGCGACCCTCGACGAGCTTCGACTTCTGCATCTTCGCTCGCCGTTGAAAGTCGGTCTCGGTTGGCCCGGGACAGAACGCGCTCACGCGGAGCGGCGTGTCGCGCAACTCCTCCGCGAGCGCCTCGGTGAAGTGCAGCACGAAGGCCTTGCTCGCGTAGTACCCGGCCATGAGGGGCCCGGGTTGAAACGCCGCGGTCGACGCGACATTCATCACGCCGCCGGCGCCGCGCTCGATCATCCCGGGAACCAGTCGCCGCGTGAGTTCGGTCAGCGCGATGATGTTGAGCCGCAGCATCGCAAGTGTGTCGTCGAGATCGGTCTCGACGAATGGGCCATAGGTTCCGAAGCCCGCGTTGTTCACGAGCCATTCGATCGTGACGCGTTCCCGCTCGATCCAGTCGACGAGTTCCTCGGCGCCGGTCGTCGCAGCGAGATCGACGGGCATGACGAAGACCTGCGAGCCGTGCTCCTGCTGGAGTTCGACCGCGAGGCCGTTGAGATCGCTCTCGTCCCGCGCCGTGATGACGAGGTCGTGCCCGTCGGCGGCGAAGAGACGCGCCAGTTCGCGACCAAGGCCGCGCGACGCCCCGGTGACAAGCGCGGCGGGGCGATCATTCGGCATGAGCCGGCCTCCCGATCAGAACGGAGCCCATCGAACCGGTGAACGAGACCGGCCGCGCATGCTGACGCCGCGCGGCCGCGTCGATCTTCCTATGGACCGTCCGATCTATGGTATGATCGCGCGCTCGCCCGCCGACCGAACGATCGACCAACTCACGACTCCGGAGTTCGCGCATGCCCGAGTCCGCCGCGCCCTCGCCGCGGAATGAACACGAATCGGTGTCGACGCCGCGCGACGGCGCCGAGCTCGATCGCCTCGGGCGCGTGCTCAGCCATGTCTTCCGCTTCCCGCCCGAGCGCGTCGAACCCTTCATCAAGATCGTCGGCGACGACAACTTCCTCGTCGTGCGCGAAGGCGCCGAGGTCGCCGGCGGGCTCTGCCTCGTGCCGATGGGGCAGTGGTTCGGCGGTCGACGCGTCTCGATGGCCGGCGTCGCCGCCGTCGGCGTCGCGCCCCACCAGAGGGCGAAGGGCGTCGCCACCCGCCTCATGCGCGGCTGCGTCCGCGAGATGCATGCGCGCGGCTTCGCGCTCTCAGCCCTTTATCCCGCGACCCAGCCGCTCTACCGTCGCGTGGGGTACGAGCAGGCGGGCAGCCGCTATGTCATCTCCATGCGCACGGCGGACATCGATACCCGCGACCGCGCGCTCGACCTTCGACCCATCGAGGACTCCGACTTCTCGTCAGTCGAGACGCTCTATCGACGGTACGCGAAACGACACAACGGGCTGCTCGACCGGGGTGAATACATCTGGCGCCGCGTCTACGAGCCGAAGCCGGGCAAGGCGCTCGGCTACCTTATCGAGCGCGAGGGTGAGCCCGAGGGCTACCTCTATTCCGCGCAAGCGGACAGCGAGAAACGCGCGTACGACCTCTGGCTGAGCGATTTCGTCGCGCTCACGCCCGACGCGGCGCGGCGGGGGCTCACCTTCATGGCCGATCATCGCTCGATGACGGATCGCGCGAAGTGGGCCGGTTCGCCGCTCGACCCCGCCATCCTGCTCCTCACCGAGAAGGCGCTCGAGGTGAAGCTCGCCGACCACTGGATGCTTCGCGTCGTCGATGTGGCGAAGGCGCTCGAGGAGCGCGGCTACGCGCCCGGAGTCGCCTGTGAGTTCGAGTTCGAAGTCTTCGGCGATCCGGTCCTCCCCGAGGTCAATGATGGCGGCTACCGCGTCCGCGTCGCGGACGGGCGGGCCGAAGTCGAGCGGATCGCGACGCCGGCGGGCCCGCGGATCCATCTGAACGGCCTCGCCGCGCTCTACACCGGTCACCTTTCTGGCCAGGCTCTACGCGCGACGGGTCTTCTCGAGGCGGACTTCGGCGAGGCCGCGACGCTCTCGACCGCCTTCGCCGGCTCGCCGCCCTTCATGCCCGACGCCTTCTGACGCGGCGCTACTCAGGCCTTTCCACCCATTCGCCCGACGCCCGATCGATGACGCTGGCCCCTCTGGCGGCCCCGTCTATACTCCGCCTCATTCGAAACGCCCAAGCCCACCACGCTTTTTCCAGAGGGGAACGCGAAATGTCCGGTTTGATCAGCCCGCACGGCGGGAAGCTCGTGAATCGTCTCGTGAGCGACGACAAGGCCGCCAAGCTCAAGAAGGAAGCCGAAGGCCTCAAGCGCATCGACCTCACGCCGAAGCAGTCCTGCGATCTCGAGCTCATCGCGAACGGCGGCTACAGCCCCCTCGAAGGATTCATGGGCAAGGCGGACTTCGAAAGCGTCTGCAAGAACATGACGCTCGCGAGCGGCGATGTCTGGTCGATTCCGATTCTCCTCTCCGTCGACAAATCCGACGCGCCGAAGGTCGGCGACCGTGTCGCGCTCTTCGCGCCGAACGGCGTCCTCCAGGCGGTCATGACCGTCGAGGAAGTCTTCGACCACGACAAGAAGCTCGAGATTCCGAATGTCTTCGGCACCGAAGACTCGGAGCACCCGGGCGTGCAGAAGGTCCTCGAAGAGGGCGACACCTGTGTCGCCGGTCCGGTTGAGGCGGTCGTCCTCTGCGTCGACCCGGACGGCGAGGAGGCGTTCCTCGATCGCCGCCTCACGCCCGAGGAGACGCGCAAGGTCTTCGAGGAGAAGGGCTGGAAGACGGTCGCCGCGTTCCAGACGCGCAATCCGATCCACCGCGCGCACGAGTACTGCTGCAAGGTCGCGCAGGAAATCACCGACGGCCTGCTCATCCACCCGCTCGTCGGCGAGACGAAGAAGGGCGATGTCCCCGCGTCGACCCGCATGAAGTCGATCGACATCCTCGTCGACCAGTACTTCCACCCCGAGCACACCTTCGTGAGCGTGCTTCCTGCGGCGATGCGCTACGCCGGACCGCGCGAGGCGATTCACCACGCCCTCATGCGCAAGAACTACGGCTGCTCGCACTTCATCGTCGGACGCGACCACGCGGGCGTCGGCAACTACTACGGAACCTACGACGCCCAGCACATCTTCGATGAGCTCGACGCCAAGAACCTCGGCATCACGCCGATCAAACTCGAGCACGCGGGCTGGTCAAAGAAGTACGGCGGCATGGTCTCGAAGAAGACCTTCGCCTGGACCGAGGGCGACATCGTCTTCCTCTCCGGCACGAAGGTCCGCGAGATGCTCCGCAACGGCGAACTGCCGCCCGCGGAATTCACCCGCCCCGAGGTCGCGAAGGTCCTCATGGAGTGGGCGAAGTCGGAAGACTGATCCCTCGACCGGCGCCCTATGATCGAACGAGCCGCGAGCCGCGAGCCGCGACGGAATTGTCCGTCGCGGCTCGTTTCATTTTCGAACCGGACTCGAAAGTCCCCGGTCCTTGGGAGCGACGCATGCCGGTCATCGAACGCATCCACATCCCCGCGCAAACCGGGATCGCGCGGCGCGTCCGCGCCGGACAGATCGTGCGCGTCATCGACCCGCAGGGCGAGCAGGTCGCCGACCTCATGGCCTTCGCCGACGGGCAGGGCGACCGCGAATGGCTCTCCTCCGGCCGCACGATCGACTACGCGAACACGATCTACCTCACGCGCGGCCACACGCTCTACTCAAACCGCAGCCGCCCGATGTTCACGATCGTCGAGGACACGGTCGGCCGGCACGACTTCATTCTCACGCCCTGCAGTCTCGAAATGTTTCACAAGCTCTTCGGCGTGAAGGGTCATCATCCGAGCTGCCACGAGAACCTGGCGATCAACTTCGAGCCGTTCGGCATTCACGCCGACCGCATCCCGACGACCTTCAACATCTTCATGACGGTGACGCCGGCGCCCGGGACCGGTGAACTCACGATCGATCCCCCGGCGTCCGGGCCGGGCGACTCCATCGACCTCCGCGCCGAAATCGACCTCATCGTCGGCGTGACCGCATGCTCTTCGGAGAATTCGAACAACGGCGTGTGCAAGCCGATCGAAGTAGAGCTGCGCGAGGGCGCCGAAGACTGACGAGCCGTCGTTCGGGCACAGAATCGACAGCCCATTCCGCGACAATCGTGGTATAAGAGGCTCGCGAACAGTCCTTGCTCGCGTGGGAAGAGGAGAATCCGTCATGCTTCGCCAGTCCGTCTCTGTTATCGCATGCGCCGCCCTGTCCGCCACGACGACGCTTCACGCCGACGATCTGCTCGTCTGCGGCTGGACGAGCCACAACATCGTCCGCTACGACGGCGAGACCGGCGCCTTCATCGACGAATTCGTCGCGTCACAGAGCGGCGGACTGCGCAATCCACACGCCGCGACGATCGGGCCGGATGGCCACCTTTATGTCGCGTCCTTCGGGACCGATGAGATCCTGCGCTACGACGGACAGTCGGGCGCCTTCATCGATGTCTTCGTCCCCGCGCTGACCGGAGGGCTCGACGGGCCGAGCGACCTCACCTTCGGCGGCGTCGACGGAAACCTCTACATTACGAGCTTCGCGACGAGCAGCGTCATCCGCTGCGACGCGTCGACCGGATCGTTCATCGACGAATTCGTGCCGACCTTCAGCGGCGGACTCGACGGCGCCGAGTCGCTCACCTTCTCCGAAGACGGACCGCTCTATGTCGCGAGCAACCGCACGGACAATGTCAAGGCGTACAACGGCGCCACCGGCGATTACCTTGGCGATGTCTTCGCGCCCGGTGAACTCGGGATCGACGAGCCGCACTATGTTCTCTTCGGCCCCGATCGCCGCATGTATGTGCCGGCCTTCGGCAGTGACCAGGTGCTCGCGTACGACTTCAACGGGCGCGGCGCCTCGGTCTTCGTCGATCCGGGAAGCGGGGGGCTCGAAGACGCCCACGGCGCCGCGTTCGGTCCCGACGGAAACTTCTATCAGTCTTCCTTCGGTACCGGTGAGATCCTGCGCTACGACGGAACGACCGGCGACTTCATCGACACCTTTGTCACGCAGAACCTCGGCGGCGTCGTTAATCCGATCCATGTCCTTTTCGTCGAGGACATCGGCATGGTCCTGCGCGGGCCGGTCCCCGGACGCGCGGGCGAGGTGAACACCTTGACGGTCACCGGCGCCCCGCCGGGTGAGCGCGTGCTCTTCGCCTTCGGGTTCACGCCCGGCTCGGCGCCCGTGCCCGACTGCCCCGACCTGTTCGTCGACATCACGAACCCCGATCTCGCCGGGGTCGCCTTCGCCGACGCGAACGGCGTCGCCGCGCTCAACGCCTTCGTGCCGCGCCAGGCGAGCGGGCGGCGCGTCCTCGTTCAGGCGGTCGAACGGTTGAACTGCACGGCGAGCAACCCCGTGGACATCACTTTCCCGTGATCATCGTCGGACGAACGCGCGACCGGTTCGCCTACCATCGCTCGTGAAAGCCGACGCGCCCAAACCCGCGTTCTGCCGCCCCGAGGCGTATGAACTCTTCGTCGATCAGCTCGATCAAATCGAGTCGATCGATGCGCTCTGTCGCGCCGCGACCGCCGTCTCGATGCAGCAGCTCGATGATGTCGAGCCGGACGACATCCTCGAAGTGATCGACCACTACGCGACACGCGTGCGTCGCAAGGCGCGCGGCGGCAGCCTGCGCGGACGCCTCGCCCATCTCCACGCGGCGCTCTTCGACGAACTCGGCTTCACCGGGAACGATGTCGATTACTACAACCCGATCAACAGCTATCTCCCCGCCGTGATCGCGACGCGACGGGGAATTCCCGTCACGCTGAGCCTGCTCTATGTCGCCGTGGCCCGGCGGCTCGAACTCGACGCGTTCGGCGTGAACGCCCCGGGACACTTCTTCGCCGGCGTCGAACTCGACGGATCGGTCATGATCGTCGATCCGTTCAATGGCGGGCGGCTCGTGAACGACGAAGAGGTCGACGAGATCATCATTCGCAACACGCGCCGTCCACCGAGCGAATTCCTCTGGAAGACGCGCTGCCCGAATCGTCTGTGGCTCCTGCGCCTCCTGCGCAATCTTCACAACATCTTCCAGGAGTCCGGGCGGGCGCACGATTACGCCGCGATCATGGAATTCACCGCGATTCTCATGGAATCGATCGGCGAGACTCCCGAAGAACCCCCTCTCGCATGACGCACGGCGGGAGACGGTCCGGTCCGCTTCCATCTGCGCCCCGGCGGCGATAGACTATCCGCGACGGATCGACCGCGGGGGGATGAGAGGCGCGTACGCGCCGCCGTGACACGAAGGAGCGTGCCATGCGTAAGCGGGCGTCAAAGGGTTCGAACACGATCACACACGGCATTCGCGTCCGCGTCGAGCCGCAGTATCTGCCACACGAATCGCAGCCGGATCTCGGTCGCTTCTTCTTCGCCTATCGGGTCACGATTACGAACGAGGGCGATCGGCGTGCGCGACTTCATACGCGCCACTGGCGCATCGTCGACGCCGACGGCGATGAGCGCGAGGTCAATGGTCCCGGCGTCATCGGCGAATTCCCCGATCTCGCGCCCGGTGAATCGTTCCAGTATGTGTCGTACTGTCCGCTCGAGACGGAGTGGGGGACGATGGAGGGCTCGTACCGATTCGAGACCGAAGACGGCGCGACGCTCGAAGTCGAGGTCGATCGCTTCTATCTCGTCGCGGAGGCGCCGGCGCCGACGCCGATCTCCACGGTGTGACCTCGGCGCTCCTCAATCCGGCGCTCGACGCGAGCCGCGCGGCTCGATTCGATCCGCCGCCCACCGAGCCCCGCGAATTTCATGACCGCCTGCCCGACGCCGCGCCGACGCCGCTGCGCGAAGCAGTCATGTTGCGCGATCGACTCAATCTCGGCGCCGTGCTCGTGAAGGATGAGTCCTGGCGCTTCGGCCTGCCCGCCTTCAAGGCGCTCGGCGCGTCGTGGGCGGTCTACCGGCTGCTCGAGCAGGCGCGCGGTCGCCCCTTTGAGTACTGGACGAGCCTCGGCGCTCTGCGCGCCCAGATCGCCGCGCTCGGTCCGCGCACGCTCATCACCGCGACCGACGGAAATCACGGGCGCGGCGTGGCGCGGGTTGCGCGATGGTTCGGCTTCGAGGCCATCGTCTACATGCCGCGCGACACGGCCGCGTCGCGCGTGCGCGCCATTGAATCGGAAGGCGCGACCGTCGATGTCATCGAAGGCGACTACGACGAGGCCGTGCGCCGCGCGAGCGCCATCGCCTCCGAACTCGACGACGCATGGCTCGTGCAGGACACCGCGTTCGACGGCTACCGCGAGATTCCCGCGTGGATCGTTGACGGCTATTCGACCATGTTTCACGAGATCGACGACGAACTCAGGGCGCGAAACGAGGCGCCGCCCGATCTTGTGATCGTCCAGGTCGGCGTCGGCTCGCTCGCGATGGCGGCGCTGCGGCATTTCAAGTCGCGGGAGCGCGACGGCGCCGCGCCGGTCGTGCTCTCCGTCGAGCCGGGGCCGCTCGGCTGCGCGCTCGAATCGATCCGTCGCGGCGAGGCGACTTCGACGCCCGATCCGCAGTCGATCATGGCCGGAATGAACTGCGGCACGCTTTCGATCGACGCGTGGCCGCTCCTCCGCGACGGTCTCGACGGCTGCCTTTCGATCGACGATGACCGGGCGCGCGAAGGCATGCGCCACCTCGCGCAGGACGGCGTCGTGAGTGGCGAGACCGGCGCCGCGGGCGCCGGGGCGCTCTTCGCGCTCGTCGAATCCGACGAGGCGGCGCCCCTCCGCGAGGCGTTCGCAATCGGGCCGGAGACCCGCGCGCTCATCCTCTCGACCGAAGGCGCGACCGATCCGGAGAGCTACCGCGCGATCGTCGGCGCCGTGCCCCGTTAGGCGCCGGTACAATGGCGTTCGCCACGGGTCGGAAGGCGAGAGGGAGTGACGATCATGCCCGCGAAAGCCGCGCGCCCGCCGAAGAATGCGAAGTCGACCTACGCCGTCCACCCCGGCGTCGCGTACTGCGAAGCGATCATCACGAACATGCCGGACAAGACCGGTCGCTCGATCGACGAGTGGAAGAAGCTCGTGCTCGCCGACGGGCCGAAGGAGACGAAGGCCCGCAAGGCGTGGCTGCAGAAAACGCACAAGCTCGGCGGCACGACGGCCGAACTCATCGTGCATCACACCGAGGGAACCGAGCGTGACCACTTCGACGGCAAGGCGTACCTCGACCAGGCTGTGCGTTATGTGGAGGCGATGTACGAGGGCAAGAAGGCGCCGTTGCGCGCCATCCACGACGCGGCGCTCGCGTACGCGCTCACCCTGGGCGCCGATGTCCGCGTGTGTCCGTGCAAGACGATCGTGCCGCTCTACCGCGAGCATGTCTTCGCGGAGATCAAGCCGGCGACGCAGAAGCGCGTCGATCTCGGTCTGTGTCTGAAAGGCGCGAAGCGCAAGCCGACGAAGCGTCTTGTCGACACCGGCGGCGCCGCGAAGGGCAATCGCATCACCCACCGCATCCCGCTCGAATCGGTCGACGACTTCGACGCCGACGCAAAGGACTGGCTCGCGTATGCCTATGCGATCGATGGCTGAGCGGTCACCGGCGACTCAGGTCTCGCCTCGGTCGCCGAGAATCCGACGAGCGCCCGCGACCCAGATGAGAATAAATGGGACTGCCGTAATCGCGATCGCCAGGGGCCACTTCCGCGAGTACGAATACCACGAGCCCGGGTGACACACGAAGTTCGGTGAGTTCGAAAAGTCCGGGCTGCGACCGCGCGAACCATCGGATGGCGAGAGCGGAGGCACGGCATGCGCGTCGAGACTGCTCACGACGCCACCGCGCAGATACCGAAGAAGCGCGGCGAGTTCATCGATCTCGGCCTCAACCTGGGCGTCGATCTGATCCACCCCCACATCCTCGAGCAATGCGATCAGGTCCTCTCGCGCGGGCGGATCGTCGTGGTCGGTCGACTCCCCCTCGGCGCTGACGGATCGGTACCCTCGCTCCGCCGGAGTCACGATGATCGATGCGCGTCCCGATCGCGTCGCGAAGTGCATGTAGACGCGGCCGCCGGTCGGGTAGTCGAAGACTTCCGCGCCACGATCCCATGGCCAGACCGTAGTTGTCGACTGCGTGAAGATGACAAGGTTGTACGCGTTCGATCTTGGTTCGTATCGGGCGACAGCTTCGGCGTGATGCGTGCTCGGCGCGCACGCGGTGATCAGGACCCGGGTGAGCAGTACGCCAAGGATGGCCATGACCGCGGTCCACGCCATGAGTAACACCACGATCCGGGCAAGAGTGCTCGATCGATTCGTGTTGATACCGACGACACGAAGATCGGAGCCGCATTCGGTACAGGTGAGTGACGATGCGCCCCGGACCGAATAGCCACACGCGCCGCAGGTCGGCCCATCGGCCGGACGGCGTCCGAAGCGTTCCGGACGCCACACCACGATCGCCCCAACGGCGCCGAGGCCGACGATGAAGCATACGAGTCCATCCATGCGACGAGTCTACACGAATCGCAAGTTCATCGCAGAGTATGGTCGCGTTCCGCTTACGGGCTTTCCCGCTGAAAGATCCGCCGCAGGCCGATGATCCAGATCACGAGAAAGACGAGCGCGAGGATCGCCGCGACCCAGGGCGACGGCCCGCCGCCGCCCGAGCTCCACGAGCCCGACCCCTGAAAGTTGGTGAGCCGGGCGCCGCCGCCCCCCGAGCCCGACCAGGTCGAGGCGCCGCGTCCGAGCGCGTCGAGGCGCAGGTCCGGCTCGCCGTCGAGGCCGACCCCGCCGATCGCGCGGGCGATGAGATTCGTGACCTCGGTCGCTTCGGCCTGAATCTGCGCATCGGTCGTATCGATCCCGAGCGCCGCGTACCGATCGAGCACGATCTCGACGCCCGGCGGACCCTCGACCGTCGTCGACGCCGTTCCGGGCCCGAGGATGGTCACCTCGTCCGAACTCGAGTGCGCGCGGATCTCGACCGCGCGGCCGTCGTCGACGCTCAACAGAAACTCGCGCGCCGTGACCGCCGCGAGATCTCCATCGACCTCGTCGCGCTGCCAGGGCCACACCACCGCCCGCGACGCGAGCGTCGTCGAGAAGCGATACGCGCCCGAACTCGGGCGGTAACTGTACGAACTCTCCGCCGTCAACACGCGCGGGCCGAGCGTCGTGCTCACGAGCGGCACGACGAAGAGCCCGATGACGAAGATGATGAGCGTCCACGCGATCGCGAATGAGGTTGGACCATACCCCGGCGAGATCGCGGGTGAGAGAATGCCGACATTCCGATAGTCGCAACCGCACTCGGGGCAGGTGAAGGTCGTCACGCCGCGGACCGGGTAGGCGCACTGGCCGCAGACCGGACCGGTCTCGCGCAGCTTGCGCGCCGACCGCGACGAGCGCCACACGAGGACGGCCACGGCGCCGGCGAGCAGCGCGAAGACGAAGATGCAGGTGAGTTCACTGAGACCCATCTCGTGGGCATTCTACGAGACCGATCACCCGTCCGACCCCGCCGAATCCTGCAGATTCAACGGCGAATACCCGAGCCCGTCCGGCTCGCGACCGGCTTCGAGGCGTCCGGCGATCTCGCGCTTCGCAAGATCGATGATCGTCACGATGTCCGCGTTCGTGTTCGCCACGAACGCCCGCGAACCTCCGGGCTCGACGAGAATCCCGATCGGCACGGGACTCTGGCCGAACTGGCCCTCGAACACGCGGCCTTCGGCGCTCTCCTTCGCGGTCGCGTCCATCGAAATCCGCTTCAGAATGTCGCGCGATTTCGCATCGATCAACGCAAGATCGCCGGACCGCGCGTTCGAGATGAGCACCGACTTTCCGTCCGGCGTGAACTTGAGGCGAATGGGAAACTCGCCGCACTCGAAGGTACCGAGTGTTTCGAGCGAGTTCGCGTCGAGGATGGTCACCGTGTCGACGGCGCGGTTCGCGACCCAGACTTCCCTGCCGTCCGGCGACACATCGATCGCCTCGGCGCCGGGGCCGGTTTCGACGATCTCAACGAGCGCGTTCGACTCGAGATCGATCACGCTCACCGAACCCGAGCCGATGTTCGACACGAAGGCTCGCTTCATGTCGGGTGTGACCGCGACCATGTGGCTCACCTGCTGATCCGTGTCGATCGCGTGTTCGACGACGCCGGCGTCGATGTCGACGATGAGCAGCTTCTGCTGCGCTTCCGCAGTGACGACGATGCGCCGGTCGTCCGGCATGAACACGATGCCATGCGGGCGCTGGTAGCGGCCGAGGTTGATCGTCTTCACGGCGGCGCGTGACGGCAGATCGATCACGGTGAGCGTCGAGCCCGGCGTCGGTCCGCCGTAGTTGCACACGACCGCGGTCTTTCCGTCGCTCGACACCGCGACCTCGTGGGGCCCGACGCCGACGGGAATCTGCGCGACTTCCTCGTTTGTCGTGAGATCGATGAGCGACGCGCTCGCCCCGGACTTGTTGAGCACGACGAGCGTGCCCTCGTTCGTCTCGCTCGTGGCGCCGCCGGCCGCGGCGAAGCACGCGTTCACGAGCACGCCCGCGCCGAGCGCCAGCGCCGCCATCGTCTGCATCACTTCGATCGATCGCATGCCCTCGCTCCTCTCGTTCGTTGAGTCGTCGTCCGTTCCGGCGAAGATACCCGGGGACGCTACCGCCCGCCACCACAGCCGTTGCGGCGGGACGAGGGGAGCGCAGGAGGAGAAGCAGGTTCGCGCGGTGGTCAGGCGGCGTCGTGACCGGCGTCGGCGATCTCGGCGGAGTCGTCGATCGGTTCGTGGTCTTCCTCGACCTCGTCGCCGCCGACCTCGCGCCCGGCGACCTGCTCACGAATGACCGATTCGCTCATGATGTCGTAGCAGGTCGCGAGCAGGCCCACGAGCGGGAAGCGGCAGTCGGTGAAGGGTGACGGCCCGATGCGGCGGAGCAGCGGATGCGCGACATCCGGCGGCGCGAGGCGCGTACGGATCTCCTCGAGCCCGGCGCCGGCGTTCCAGAATCGTTCGGTCTCGTCTTCGAGCGCCCGCGCCGGCGCGACGCGCGACGCGAGGTCGACCTCCTGGATCGTGTCCGTCGAGCCGCCGCCGGCCTCGACGCTGCGCCGCAGGCGCAGGCGTTCGGTGAGCTCTTCGTACGGCATGCCGCGCATCGCGAACGCGAGCCCGGCATTCAGGTTCAACCGCTCGGCGAGCACATGCGCGACGGTGACCGCATGTTTGCACACGGGGGCGCCGGCCTTCGCTTCGGCGCAGGTGCACACCGCACGGGTCTCGTCTTCCGTCGGCGTGAGCGGGAGGCCCATCGCGGCGCACGCGGCGAGCGTTTCGTCGGTAATCTCGCCGCTCACGATCTCCGCGAGCAGCCGCGCTTCACCGGAGAGCGTCTCGACGAGGCGTTCCCACTCGGCCTCGCCGAAGACGCGGCATTCGAGGCGCGTGCGGTACGCCTTCGGATCGCGGCCCATGACCTTCGCGACCACGCCGCCCGACTGCGTCTCGATCGTCGAGATCTGACCCTTCCGCGCGTAGTCGAATCCCTCGGTCCGCGCCGCCTCGTCCGCGCGTTCGACGATGAACGACTCCCACGCGGTCGCGACCGGCTTCGCGCCGACCGGCGCCTGGCTCGCATTCAGCTTGATTCCGCCCCGCACGCGTCGCGGCTTGTCCGTCCGCCGGCGGGGAAGTCGGTGAAACGATGAGGTCATCGGGCGTCTCGTCTCGCTCAATGCAGGGCGTGGCGTGAAACAGGAGTGTAGGGTGCGGAAGGCACGAAGGCACGAAGGCACGAAGGCACGAAGGCACGAAGGCACGAAGGCACGAAGGCACGAAGGCACGAAGGCACGAAGGCGCCGAGGCATCGGCGATTAGCCGCCGAGGCCGCTCCAGGCTTCGGGGTCGTCTTCGAGTTCCGCCGTCTCTTCGGCGACATCGTCGTGGCGGAGTGTGAGCAGGTCGCGGAGCTGCTGCGTCGAGAGTTCGGTGAGCCACTGCTCGCCGCTCCCGATCACATTCTCCGCGAGCTCGATCTTCTCCTCGATCATCTGGTCGATGCGCTCCTCGAGCGTGCCCGAGCAGACGAACTTGTGCACCTGCACCGCGCGGGTCTGGCCGATACGGAACGCGCGGTCGGTCGCCTGGTTCTCGACCGCCGGGTTCCACCACCGGTCGAAGTGGAAGACATGGTTCGCCGCGGTGAGGTTGAGGCCGAGCCCGCCCGCCTTGAGCGAGAGGATGAAGACCGGCGCCGTTCCGTCGCGCTTCTGGAAGCGGTCGATCATCTCCTGGCGCTTCGCCGCCGGCGTGCCGCCGTGGAGGAAGAGTGTGTCGATGTCGAGTTCGTGCCGGATCATCGAACTGAGCAGTCGTCCCATTTCGCGGAACTGCGTGAAGATGAGCGCCGAGTCGCCCTCGGCGAGCACTTCCTCGAGCATCTCGATGATCCGCGCCGTCTTGCCGCCGCGGTGGCTGAGTCCGCCGACCGCCTGCTTCGCGGCGATCTGCTTGCGGTCCTCGTCGCTCGCCGACGCGTACGCGAAGTGCGCGGGGTGGTTGCAGATCTGCTTGAGCCGCGTGAGGGCGGCGAGCACGGCGCCCCGCCGCTGCATGCCCTCCATGTCGTCGACCTGCTCGAGCATCGTCTTGACCGTCTCCTCGTACAGTCGGGCCTGCTCGGCGGTGAGGCTGCAGTACACCTTGTACTCGAGTTTCTCGGGGAGATCCGCGATGACATGCGGATCCGTCTTGAGTCGACGCAGAACAAACGGCTGCACGAGACTGCGCAAGCGCGCGGCGCGCTCGGCGTCGCGGTACCGCTCGATCGGCACCGCGTAGTTCCGTCGAAACTCCGTCTGCGATCCGAGATAGCCCGGGTTGAGGAATTCGAGGATCGACCAGAGCTCGCTCAACCGGTTCTCGACCGGCGTACCCGTGAGCGCGACGCGCCGGTCGGCCTTGAGGTCGCGGATCGCCGCGGTCTGCTTCGCCGTCGGATTCTTGATGTTCTGCGCTTCGTCGAGACAGACGCGCCGCCAGCGCATCCGCGAGAGCGTTTCACGGTCGCGGTACACGAGCGCATAAGTCGTGATGACGACATCGTACGACGACGCCAGTTCGATGAAGTCATCGTCCTTCGCCCGGTCGAGCCCATGATGCACGAGCACCCGCAGCTCGGGCGCGAACCGCCGGATCTCGCGCACCCAGTTTCCGACGACCGAAGTCGGCACGACAAGCAGCGTCGGCCCGAGGTCGTACCCCTCCGGCGCCTGCTCGCGCTCGAAGAGGAGCAGCGCGATGAGCTGAATCGTCTTGCCCAGACCCATGTCGTCCGCGAGGCACGCGCCGAGGCCGAATCGGTCGAGGAATACGAGCCAGCTCAACCCCTTCACCTGGTACGGACGCAACTGGCCGTCGAACGCCTGCGGCTGGGGCACGGGACGAAGCGTCTCGCCCGTCCCCGTCGCGCCGAAGAGTCGGCCGACCCATCCGGTCGCGTCCATGCCGACAACCGGCAGGCCCGACTGCTCGGGCTCGGATCCGTATGCGAGGCGCAACGCTTCGCGCACGGTGATCTCGCCGTTGTCGCCGCGCTTGAGAAACTCAAGCGCGTTGCGGATGTCTTCGGGACGCACTTCGATCCAGCGGCCGCGGATGCGCACGAGCGGCGAGCCCTGCTCGGCGAGTTGCTTGAACTCGTCAAAGGTGAGCACCTGATCGCCGAGCGCGATCTCCCACGAGTAACTCACGATCGAATCGAGGCCGAGTGTCGGCTTGCCCGCCGGCGTCACCGAGAATCCGAGCGGATCGTCTTCGGGAATGTCACTGCTCTCGACCTGCAGCCGCGCCGCGAGTCGCGTTTCGGGGAGTGACCACCACGCCGGCGTCTCGATCGCGAAGCCCGACTCTTCGAGCAGCGGGCGAATGTCGCGCAGAAACGCGTACGCGTCGTTCGTCGAGAGCTCGAGCCGCGACGGCGCGCTCCCGGCGAGCGCCTCCTCGATCGCGGGGTACATCTTCGAGGCGCGCGACAACTCGGCGAGCAGCAGTTCCTGCGGCTGGTCGAGTCGGCGCCCTTCGGCGAACAGGACATCGCCCGTCGAGTTCCACACACGCTCCGCTTCGACCTGCACCGTCGCGTCTTCGCTCGACTGGAGCAGGAATTCGAGCGGCCAGCGAATGTCGTCGCCCGGCGGGCTGAGTTCCGGAATCTGCTCACTCTCGGCCGGTTCGCGGAGTCGGAAGCAGAGGTGGAACGGCTGACCCTGGCCGCGGTCCGACAGGCGACCGACCCATTGCCGCGCGCCACGGATGAGGCGCACATCGTCGGCGCCGTCGACGCGCACGCGGTTCGTTTCGTCGAGCAGTCCTTCGAGCCACGCGGTGTGCAGGTCGGGTCCGCGACGCCAGCCGCGGATCGCGCCGATGAGGTTGTTCTCGTCGAAGTAGCGGCGGATCGTCGCGTCGGTCACGCGGTTGAGCAGATCATCGAGGATCGTCCAGGGGTCGTTCGGCCCGGACGCGTTCGCCCGCGCGACGGGCGGCATGGCGCGCATGAGACTCGCGAGACGCTCGAGCGTCTCTTCGTCGTCGAGCCAGAGTCGCCAGCCGCCCTGCAGGTCGCCGCCGAGGTGACTCGTGAGCGCCGGGACCACGCGCTGCGCGGCGATGAGTTCGCTCGCGACGCGCCCGACAACGATCCAGTAGCGTACCGAATCGCCGAACCAGCGCTCGGCGCCGCCGTTCGCGTTGTCGAGCGCCGCGAGCGCGGGCAGCACATGCTCGGCCGGGGCCGACACGGTGTCGACACTGAAGACGCGGAGCGCCAGCGCATGATCGCCGTTCTGTTCGAGTCCCGCGTGCCGCGCAAAGCGCGGGCTCGCCGAGGGCGCGCCCGATTCGTCGGCGGGCAGGCGGAGCCGCAGCGGCGCGTCATCGCGCGTGAGCATGGCGGGCTGCAGGCCGAGCGCGATGAGTTCCCCGCGCAGGGCGCCCGCGTCGGCTGAATACGGATGGTGCTGGGCACGCTCATCGGGCCGCTCGAGCGTCGCGGTCGCCGCAGTCGCCTCGGCGGCCGACCCGCTCGATGGTCCCGTCGACGCGAGCGCCACCCCGGACGCCGGCTCGTCCACCCCGCGAAGACGATCCGGTGAGCGTGCCGCTTCGGCCCAGAAATGGAGACGACCGTCAGACCAGTTCGCGTGCAGGACGATCATCGAAGCGTCGGCTCCCACTCCCGGGCCCACCGGCGGCGACTCCGCCGGCGGACGGTTTCTCTCGTTCGTCGCCTTGGTTCCCGGCCGCGAAGCGCTGTCCGGATCCGCGTCAATCGCGCCCGGCCGGAACGCCGCGACACGGGCGAATTCGGGGGCTCAAACGGGGGCCGGAGCGATTCGAAACCGAGCAGGAAGGGTAGGGCGGAGCCGTCGAAAGGTCCAAGCGGCCGACCCGTTTCTCCGGGACGCGACGAATTTGGAGTCTCGGAACCCGGACCGATTGCACCGGGACATTCCACCGCGTATCCTGAAGTGATCTTAATTGAGAATGACTCTCAATTAGCCCCATGACGGGTGGTCAAGACATGAAGAATAAGGTCGATTCGACAACGACAACGGAAACCCCGGCGTGTCGGCCGGTGAGCCTGACGACCCTGCCCACCGGGTCGCGTGGTCGGCTGCACGGCGCCGAACTCACCTGCGAGGACTGCGATCTGCTCAATGCCCTCGGCCTGACGGAGCGCTGCGAGCTCAAGATCTGCAAGCACGGCAACCCGTGCATCGTTCAGGTTAAGTCGACGCGCATCGGCCTGTCCCCCGCGGTCGCCCGCCACATCTTCGTCATCCCAACCCCCGCACAGCAGGCGACCTCCTGAGCGATGCCCACGGCCACGACCGGCCAACCCACTTCCGCGCCACCGCCTGAGACGCCGTCGACCCGCGGCGCCCGGCGGACGGTTCGCGTGGCGCTGCTCGGCAATCCGAACACGGGCAAGACCACGATCTTCAACCGTCTCTGCGGCCTCCGCGCGAAGACGGCGAACTTTCCCGGCATCACGGTCGACGCCCGCGTCGGCTTGGTCCGCGTCGGCCGCGGCGCGCCCGCGAACATCGAGGTCGTCGACCTGCCTGGCGTATACCGCCTCGCGCTCGACATGCCCGAAGCGCGGCTCTGTCGCGAAACGCTCGACGGCGCCGTGGGCGAACCGCCCGACGCCGCAGTCGTCATCGTCGACGCGACGAACCTTTCGCGCAATCTGCGCCTTGTCGTCGAAGCGCTCCGCTACGGGCGACCGACGATCGTCGCGCTGAACATGATCGACATCGCCCAACGCCGCGGCGTCTCGATCGACGCGGAGAAGCTCGGCGCCCATCTCGGCTGCCCCGTCGTCCCCGTCTGCGGCCGCACGGGAAGCGGGCTCGGCAAGCTTCGCGACGCCATCTTCGCCGTCACCCGAGCCGATCACGACGGCGAACCGCACGGCGACCTCATGCACCCGACGAACGACGGACGCGAGGTCGGCCTGCCCGATCCCTTCGATCATGCCGCGGTCACCCTCTGGGCCGATCGCGTCGTCGAGGAATCGATCGGCGGCGACCTCGCGATCGGCCTGGCGTCGGACACGGTGACCGAGCGTCTCGACAAGGCGTTCACGCATCCCTTCATCGGCGCCGTGGTCTTCCACCTCGCGATGGCCGGTCTCTTCACCGTCATCTTCTGGCTCGCGTCCTATCCGATGGACTGGATCGAGACGGTCTTCGCCACGCTCGGATCGCTCGTCGCGACCTATGTTCCCGAAGGCGCCGTGCATGACCTGCTCGTCGATGGCGTCATCGGCGGCCTCGCCGGAACGGTCGTCTTCATCCCGCAGATCTGCCTGCTCTTCTTCCTCATCAGCCTGCTCGAAGACACGGGATACCTCGCCCGCGCCGCGTTCGTGATGGACCGCGTCATGTGCCGCTTCGGCCTGCCGGGCCAGGCCTTCGTGCCGCTCCTCTCGAGCCACGCGTGCGCCATTCCGGGCATCATGTCGACCCGGCTCATTCCCGATCCGCAGGATCGCCTCGCGACCATTCTCGTGGCGCCGTTCATGAGCTGTACGGCGCGCATTCCGGTCTATGTGCTGCTCACGAGTCTCCTCTTCGCCGGTCGCCCGTGGCTTGCGGCGATCGCGTTCATCGGCTGTTATGCGCTCGGCGCCGCGGCGGCGATGGTCAGCGCCGTCATCGCCCGGCGCACGATCCTCAAGGGCAAGTCGCGCCCCATGGTGCTCGAACTGCCGAGCTACAAGTGGCCGTCGGTCCGCAATGCGCTCCTCACGACCTGGGATCGCGGCTGGGTCTTCCTCCGCAACGCCGGGACGGTCATCATGGCGATCTGCATCGTCATGTGGTGGCTCAGCGCCTACCCGAAGGTCGACCCGCCGGCCGAGGCTCTCGCGCTTCAGGCGCAGGCCGAAGCGATGGTCGACGAGTCGCCCGAACTTGCGGCCGAGATGAGCGCCGAAGCGGAAGAGATCGCCGCGAAGTACGAACAGCGACATTCGTTCGCCGGGTACATCGGTCGCGCCGTGCAGCCGGTCTTCGCGCCCCTCGGGTATGACTGGCAGCTCTCCGTTGGCGTGATGACGAGTTTCGCCGCCCGCGAAGTCTTCGTCTCCACGATGGCCGTGCTGCTCACCGGCGACGAAGAGGCCGAGATCGACGACGAGGGCGCCGGCGTCATCACCCGCATCCGCGAATCGACACGGTCCGACGGCGAGACGCCCGTCTTCACCATGGCGACCTCGGCGAGCCTCCTCGTCTTCTATGTGCTCGCGATGCAGTGCCTGCCGACGCTCGCCGTGACGAAGCGCGAGACCGGCAGCTGGAAGTGGGCGGGCCTGCAACTCGTCTACATGTCGCTTCTCGCGTATGTCTTCGCGCTCGGAACCTACCAGGGGCTCACCGCGCTCGGAGTGACCTGACATGCGCCTGCCGCTCGACGACTGGCAGTTCTGGGTCGTGACGCTCGTTGGCCTCTTCGCCGCGTGGATCGTCGTGCGCCC
Organism: Phycisphaerales bacterium; assembly: GCA_043101845.1. Lineage (GTDB taxonomy): Bacteria > Planctomycetota > Phycisphaerae > Phycisphaerales > UBA5793 > JBICHN01. The sequence goes on from JBICHN010000011.1 coordinate 249,662, forward strand.
GTTCCTGCCGAGCCGGAAGAAGGCGAAAGGCGGCGCGTGCGGCGGATGCGCGAGCGGCGCCGCGGCGACCGCGAAACCGAAACGCGTGAATCTCACCGTCGGCGGCAAGTCGTCCTGAGTCCGGCGCCGCGCGTCACCGGCCGGCGCCGAAGCGCGTGCGGATCGGCTCGAGATCAATCGCCTCGACGACATGCCCGTCGCGCCCCCGCGTCGTCTCCGCCATGAACATCGAGTTGAGGATCGCCTCCTCCGTCGCGTCGATCGTCGCGACGAAGAGCTTCGTGAGCGCCGCGTCCGGCAGCGTCGGCGCATGCCGCAGTTCGCGCCCGCCCGCCGTCACCACATTTCCCTCGAAGTTCGAGAACGCGATCGCGTAGTCGCCGCTCCCGTGTGACATGACCGACCCCGTGCGCGGGAGCGCGAGCAGCGCCCGCCGCGCCACGCGGCCGAGCTGTCGCGCGTCGAGCGGGGCGTCCGTCGCGATGACGATCATGCACGATCCGTCACCGCCCGTCTCCGCGTCATCCTCACCCGCCGAGAGGTCGCTCCACTTCACGCCGTCGACACGCAGGCGGCCGCCGTAGTTCGTCTGCACGAGCGCGCCGACGGTGAACGAGCCGAGATCGCCGGGCAGCTCGACGACGCGCGACGAGGTCCCGATCCCGCCCTTGAATCCGAAGCAGATCGTGCCCGTTCCGGCGCCGACGCATCCCTCCTCGACGGCTCCGCCCGACGCATTCGCGAACGCCCGCGCGACATGCTCGCGCGTCACGACCATCGCGCGGATGTCGTTCAGATGACCGTCGTTCGTCTCGCCCACGACGACATTGATCGAGCGCACCTCTTCATTACCGGCCAGCGCGAGCATCTCCCGCGTCATACCGTCGAGCGCCGCGCCGACGGCGAGCGTGTTCGTGAGCACGATCGGCGCCTCGATCGTCCCGAGCTCTTCCACCTGCGTGAACCCCGCCGCCTTGCCGAAGCCGTTGCCCACCGCGACGGCGCCCGGAACCTTTCGCGCGTAGCTGTTCTCTCCGAGCCGCGGCACAATCACCGTCACCCCGGTCCGGATCGAGTCACCCTCGACGATCGTCTCGTGCCCCACGCCGACGCCGGCGACATCGGTGATCGCGTTGAGCGGTCCGGGCTCGAGGTCGCCGATCATGATTCCAAGGTCCCGCGCCCGCGCCCGACCGCCTTCTGACGACGGCTCGACGCGACCCGACGATGACGACTCGTATCCGCTCATGAACGCTCCCGAGCCGGTCCCGGCGATCACGAGAATCGAGGCCGCGACCACCGACAATTCGAGAAAATGCCGCATGGCGGCCATCATACCGACACATGAACCGGTGTACGCCGGCGCCGACGGACGAAACCGTCCCGTCCCGCCGGACCCGCCCATTCGCGAAGGGCGAAATCCCTTCGCGGCACGCCGACCATCGTTTAGAATGGACGCATGATGATCAACGAGCACAGCCGTCATCGGCGCCGCCGGGCTCTGCCCCTCGCGGCGGGATCCGTCGTTCTCTCCACCGCCTTCTTCACGCCTCAGACAACCTGGGCGCAGGACGCGACATCATCCGCCGAAGAGCGCGAACCCTACCTCGACACCGTCTACTACGACGAGGCGGATGAGACCGGTCAACTCACCGGCGGCGTCACGCGACTCCTCATCGACGCGCCGGACCGGAAGACGATTACGCCGATCCCCGCCGAGGCGTACACGCTCGGCGAACTCGACAACCCCGCGAACCGGATCGACCTCGTCTTCGTCGGCGATGGGTATCTCGCGTCGCAGATGTCGACCTACCACGCGCATGTCGATCTGCAGGTCGGCCAGTTCTTCGCGGAAGAGCCGTTCATCACCTACGCGCCCTTCTTCAATGTCCATCGCGTCGAAGTCGTCTCGGCCGAGTCCGGCGTCGATCACGACCCGACCTACCCGATCTGGCGGAACACGGCGCTCGACATGGGCTTCTGGTGCAGCGGCATCGAACGCCTGCTCTGTGTGAATGTCGGCGCCGCGTACGGCTACGCGGCGAACGCGCCCGATGTCGATCTCGTCGCCGCGATCGCGAACAGCGTCAAGTACGGCGGCGCGGGGTACAGCTCCTCCGACCTCGCCACCGCGTCGGGCGGCAACAGCCTCGCGACCGAAGTTCTGCTCCACGAATTCGGCCACGCCCTCGGGAATCTCGCCGACGAGTACCACTACTACGACGGAACCCGTTACAACGGCGGCGAAGTCCCCGAGGCGAATGTCTCGATCTACGACGAATCGCAGATTCGCAGCCGCCGCACGAAATGGCACCTCTGGCTCGGCGAGAATGACCCGAATTTCGACGGCCTCGTGAGCGCGTTCGAAGGCGCCCGGTACTACCAGTACGGCATCTACCGCCCGACGAACAACTCGCTCATGAACAGCCTCAACCGGCCGTTCAACCTCCCCTCGGTCGAGGCGATCATCATCGAAATGTACCGCATCGTCGATCCGATCGACGACGCGTCGCCCACCGCGCCCGTGTACACCGAAGACGACACGCTCTTCGTCGATCCGATCGACCCGAGCGACCACGCCCTCACGATCCAGTGGTACCTCGACGGCGACCCGATTCCGTGGGCGACGAACGAGCGCCTCGACCTCGGTCTCCTGCAGATGAGTCCCGGACGGCACGAGGTGAGCGTTACCGTCGTCGATGAGATCGAGTGGGTGCGCGACGAGGACGACCGCGCCGACTGGCTCACCGAAACCCGCGAATACCAGGTCGACGCGAGCGGTGGAGGCCCATGCCTCGCGCTCTCGGTACCCACGCTCACCGCGGGCGAAGACGCGACAATCGAGGTCACGGGCGGCGTCGCCGGCTCCGAAGTCGCGATTCTCTGGGGCGTACAGGACGGTCAGTTCAGCGCCGAGCAGAACGGCTGGTGCGTTGAGTTCGACTTCGCCGTGCCCGACGGCCGCGCCGCGGCCCGGGTCGTCGCGATGGGCGCGTTCGACTCGAGCGGACGCTTCGAAGCGACCGTCACCGTGCCGCCGAGCGCCGCGGGCCGCGAACTGCGCTTCCAGTCCGCCATGCGCGGCACATGCCCGGGGACCTGCATGTCGGAGGTCGTCATTCAGGTCGTGCAGTAGTCGCGATCGAATGGACGAGCCGGCGCGCCGCCGCCGCCGCCGCTAGCCGGGCCGGCGCCAGCCGTAGTCCGGGTCCTTCTCGAGCGTCTTCGCGCCGAGCTTGAGACACCGCTCACACACGACGACCGAGTCGTCGAGCGGGCTTGCCCAGGCTGGTTCATCTCGAGTCTCGAGACACATGCGGCACTTATACCCCTCCGGCGCCGTCGAATTCGACGCGAGCACGACCTCCGCGTACGCGACCGCGAGACATCCGCCGCAGATTACGCTCCCCTGGTGGCCCTCGATCATCGGGCGATCGTCCGTCCAGGGCGAATGGCAGAAGTCGCAGAGCACATCCGAAGGCTCGATGTGGTTCGGATCGGCGCCGGGTCGGAACATGCGCGGAGTCTCCGGAGTCGTCGAAAGGCGCAGGGAAGGCGCGTCGCGGCAAGGGAGGGAAGGGCGTGAAAATGATCGCGGTGGGACTCGAACCCACGACCCTCGGCTTAAAAGGCCGGTGCTCTACCGACTGAGCTACGCGATCGGGCAATCGTATCGCCCGAATGTTCCGCGGAAACCGCGAGTCCCTTCTCGGGATCGACTTGCGGGAAACGCCCGTACTACCGGACTCAGTCGAAGTTCCTATGAAGTCCCGGGCGCGCCGGGTCGATACCGGCTCTGTTGAAGAGCGAATCGTTCGCGGAAGGTGGTCGTTCGCCGTCCGTGAGGATTCGAAACGGGCCGGGTTTCTCCGCCCCGTCGTCCCTCTCCGACCTCGAGGGTTGGCCGCCAGGAACGCGGTGAACAGGAAGAAGAAGGAATCGACGAAGTCGTCCCGCGCGTGGTCGTCGCGACGGCGTTCGTCGGGGGTCCCTTCTCCTTCCGCCGCGCCACGGTTGAAGGTGCTCCGCGACGCGAAGTGTGTGTCGTGGGATGTGGGGTCAAACCGAGTGGACGGAGGGGTCGTCCGATATGCACGCGAAGATTCTCGAGCGCATCGCCGAGGCGGAATCACTGCCCGCGCTCCCGCGGGTCGTTATCGACATTCTCGAACTCACGCGCGATCCGGACTCGTCCGCCGAGGACATCGCGCAGACGCTGCAGCACGACCCGGCCCTCGCGGCCCGTGTGCTTCATGTCGTGAATTCCTCGCTCTTCGGCCTGCCGCGCTCCGTCTCGTCGATCCGCCAGGCGGTGTCGATGCTCGGCATGCGCACCGTCCGCGTCCTCGCCCTGAGCTTCTCGCTCGTCGAAGTGATGCGACAGACCGAAGGCGCGGGCTTCGATTTCGACAAGTTCTGGCGCCGCTCGCTCGCGACGGCCGTCGCGTCGCGCGGCGTGGCGAACGCGATCGCCCCGAAGCGCCGCGACGAGGCCTTCGTCGCCGGCCTGCTCTCCCAGCTCGGCCTGCTCGCCGGGCAGATCAGCGCTCCGGACCTCATGCGCCCGCTCCTCGAACGCTGGGAATCGACCGATGCGTGGCGGGTCGAAGATGAGGTCGAACTCCTCGGCGTCACCCGCGCCGAGATGGGCCGCGCCCTCCTCGATCGATGGGACCTCCCGGAATATCTCTGCGCCGCCGTCGGGGCGGCGCTCGATCCGGCGACGCTCGAAGATGACCATCCCGGGAAACCGCTCGCCTCGATCGTCGCCGCCGGATTCGCGCTCGCGTCGATCTTCTGCGGCGACGCGCCGGCCGTCTCCATCGAAGTCGTGCGGCGTGAACTCGCGGATTCGAGCGGACTCGACTCCGCCGAACTCGACGAGATCGGCGCCGCGCTGCCGCAGCAGGTCACCGAGGCCGGCGCCATGCTTTCGCTCTCGGTGGGCATGATCGGGAGTTGGGAGGAAATCCGCCGTCGCGCCACGGTCGAGCTTGCGCAACTCGCGATGGAGGCCGAAGCGGACCGCCGCGCCGCAGAGTTGCGCGAAGAAGCCGCGACCCGCGAGGCGGCGACGCTGCGCCGCGAGAAGAAGGAAATCCTCGAACTCGCGTCGACCGACGGGCTCACCGGCGTCGCGAACCGTGTCGAGTTTGACCGCCGCCTCGACGAAGCGATGAGTCGCGCCGCCGCGACGCGTTCGGCCCTCTCGCTCGTGCTGCTCGACATCGATCACTTCAAGCTCTTCAACGACACCCACGGCCATCGCATCGGCGACCTCGTGCTCCGCGAGGTCGCGCAACGAATCGAGCAGTCCGTCGATTCACGCGGTTTCGTCGCGCGTTACGGCGGCGAAGAGTTCGCCATACTGCTGGGAGGCGCGGAGTCGATCGAAGCGGTAAAGATCGCGGAGTCGGTCCGCCTCGCCATCGCCGCCGCGCCGGTCGACGCCGAGGGCCAGCCGCTCTTCGTGACCGCGAGCCTCGGCGTGGCGACGCGCCGCGCGACGCCCCCGGTCGATCTCGCCTGCGTCGAGGCGCTCATCGACGCCGCCGACGCGGCCCTCTACCGCGCGAAGGCCGAAGGCCGCGACCGCGTCATCATCGCGCCGCACCGCGCCGCGGCATGAGCCCGATCCGGCCGGACCGGCGCCGCCCCGGTCTACAATCGAGGCCATGTTCATCGATCAGGCCGTCATCGAGGTGCGCTCCGGCAAGGGCGGCGACGGATGCGTCAGCTTCCGCCGCGAGAAGTACATCCCGAAGGGCGGACCCGACGGCGGCGACGGCGGGCACGGCGGCGACATCGTCCTTTACGCCGACGAGAATGTGAATACCCTCCTCGATTTCCGCGGTCGGCCCCACTGGCACGCGAAGAACGGGCTGCCCGGCGGCGGCAAGGACTGCACCGGCAAGTCCGCCGACGACCTCGTTCTCCACATCCCGCCCGGCACGCTCGTCTACGACGACGAGACCGGCGACCTGATTGTCGACATCGACGAGCCCGAAGAACGCTTCGTCATCGCGAAGGGAGGCAAGGGGGGCAAGGGCAACGCGCGGTTCAAGTCCGCCACGAACCAGACGCCCCGCCAGTTCACGCCCGGTGAGCCGGCCGAAGAGCGGCGACTGCGCCTCGAACTCAAACTCCTCGCCGACATCGGACTGCTCGGCGTGCCGAACGCGGGCAAGTCGACGCTCCTCCGCGCCGTCTCGAAGGCGCGGCCGATGGTCGCCGACTTCCCGTTCACGACGCTCCATCCGCAACTCGGCATCGCCGCGCTCGATCCGGAGCGCCGTCTCGTCATCGCCGACATCCCCGGCCTCATCGAGGGCGCCGCGCAGGGCGCCGGGCTCGGACACGACTTCCTCCGCCATGTCGAGCGCACGAAGATTCTCGTTCACCTTCTCGACATCAATCCCATCGACGGCTCCGACCCTGTGCAGAACTACCACACGATCCGCCGCGAACTCGCCGAATACTCGTCGGCCCTCGCCGAGAAGGAGGAGGTCATCGCGCTGAACAAGATCGATCTCGTTCCCGCGGAGGAACGCGACGATCTCGTCGAACTCATCGCGGGCGAACTCGGCTTCGCGAAGGGCGAGCGTCCCTTCGTGATCAGCGGCGCGACAAGCGAAGGCGTGCGCGATCTGCTCGAAGCGCTCTGGCCGAAGCTCGCGAAGCCGGTCGAGAAGTGGGGGAGTTCGAGCGGCGGCTGACCGCGACTCGGGTTACTCGCCCCGCCTCGCGATTCCGTTTCAACTCCCGACGCCGAGTGTCCGAATACCCTCACAACCGGCCTGTGAGTGAGGCGCCCCCCATGTCCTTCGGAGCGTGGATCCATCAGATCGTCTTCGCCTCCGCCGCGTTCGATTTCGTCGTCGGCGCGCTGGCGCTGTGGATCCTCACGCGATCGAACCGGGTGATCACACTGCCGCGGCTCATCGCGGCCGTGTGCGCGACCGGCGTCGTCTTCGTCTTCAAGCTCATCCCTCTCGTCGTCGTCGGACTGAACGGCTTCGGCGCCATTCATCTCGTATGGGTCGACCTCATCATCGTGACGCCGGCCCTCTCGCTCGGCGCCCTCCTCGTCGCGCGGCTCTCGTCCGTTCGCGTGAAGAAGCTCGCGCTCCTCGTCGCGTCGCTCGCGATCGTGGTGCCGCCTGCCGTCGGCGTGTACGCGATGATGATCGAGCCGTATCGCGTCGTCCTCGAGCGACCTGAGTTTCGTGTCGATCCGGCCCGCGCCGGCGTCGAGGCGGTGCGCATCGGCGTCCTCGCCGACATTCAGACGACGACCGTGACCGATCACGAGCGCGACGCGGTCGCGCGCCTCATGGCCGAAGCGCCGGACCTCATCCTCATGCCGGGCGATCTCTTTCAGCCCTCGCCGCGCCGCCTCCGCGCCGAGGTCGGTGAGTTGCGCGACCTGCTCTCGCGCCTCCACGCGCCCGCCGGCGTCTTCTATGTCGTCGGCGACTGCGACACCGCCGGGGAGATGCGTCAGATCCTCGACGGACTCGACATCGAACTGCTCGTGAACGAGGCCGTCGAGGTGACCGTGCGCGACCGGGTGCTCATGATCGGCGGCGTGGACCTGTTCTACGAATCGACGCCCGCGATGCGCTTCGTCGACGCCTTCGCTCGCGCGCCGGGCGCCGACGACATCCGCATCCTCCTCACGCATCGACCCGATGTCATCGAGCGGATTCCCGACGACGGCCGCGTCGATCTCGTCGTCGCCGGCCACACGCACGGCGGGCAGGTGCAGGTTCCCTTCTTCGGCCCGCCGATCACGCTCACCGGCGTCCCGCGCCGCGTCGCCGCCGGCGGACTGCACGAGCATGCGGGGCGCCCGATCTACCTCTCGCGCGGTCTCGGCTGGGAGCACGGCCAGGCGCCGCGCCTCCGCTTCAACTGCCCGCCGGAGATCACGATCCTCACCCTGCTCGCCGACGAGTAGCAGAAAAATCGTCAACCGGGTGAAAGACGCGCGGCTCGCCAGAACATCCAGTAACGAGTGAGACCGGATTCGTCATCGCCGCACGCCGGCGATCCGGCGGCTCAGAACCGATCGTCCAACACGATGCGCCCGTCGAATCCGGCGAGACGACGACGCAACCGGACGATCGGTTTTTTTGTGGGTCAGGCTATTGCCTGTCGGTTGGGCGTCCGCAGGCCACGCGACGATCGACTCGTCGTCGGACCTGTGAATCAGAGCGATAGCCGACGCCCGTCGGGCAAGTAACGAGTCTGTCCGAGAAACTTAGATCTCTTTTCGAATTTTGGTACTCTGGTCGCATGCCGCGATTCCGCCGCTGGTTTGTGCCCGGAGGCGTCTATTTCTTCACGCTCGTGACCTGCCGGCGAAAGCCGATTCTTTGCACGGACATGAGTCGTCGTTGCCTGCGGCGCGCGTTGTCGGAGTGTCGGCGTCGCTGGCCGTTCGACCTCGTGGCGATCGTACTTCTTCCCGATCATCTCCATCTCCTCGTTCGACTTCCGCCGGATGATTTCGAGTACCCAAAGCGGATCGCGTGGATGAAGCAGCGATTCACCCGGCTTTGGCTCGAAGGCGGCGGAGATGAAGTGCGCGGAACCGTGGCGCAGCGAAATGATCGTCGACGCGGGGTTTGGCAGCCTCGATATTGGGAGCACACCGTGCGCGATCGGTATTCGATGCATCGCATCATGGCGTACATTCACTTCAATCCCGTCAAGCACGGATATGTCAGGAGACCGAGAGATTGGCCGTACTCGTCGTTTCATCGCTGTGTTCGTCAGGGTCTCTATCGAATCGATTGGGGAAGTGTCGCGGTTGTGAAAGAGTTCGATCTCGATCAGATGGAGTCGATCGTCGGCGAGTAGGTCAGGCTGTGGCCTGGCGGTTGGGCCGTTGTTCGAACGACATCGCGAGATTCGCGCGCCGGCCTCGCCCGAACGCCCAACCGTTCGGCAATAGCCGAACCTACTAGCGCGGCTTATTCGCCCACCCGTACTCGCCCGCGTTCGAACCGCCGACGCTGAATTCGCTCACGCCGGCGACGAGGCGGAGGTGGTTCGCGGTGAGGTCGGCCGGCTCCTGCGTCGCGGCGCTCGGCCCCTTCGGCGAGACGAACGCGCCCGCCGACCCGTCGAGGTACGCGAGCATGCTCCGCCCGTCGTGGCGGTCGGTGAACTGGTCGCGGTTCGCCCACGACCCGTCGTCGTACGCCTCGTTGTACCAGATCGCATCTTCCTCGATGAGGATCGGAATCGCCTGGAATCGCTTCTTGCGCGAGCCGCCGGTCTGCGGCTCCTCGGGATACTCCATCGTCCACGGCAGATCGGTCCGCGCTCCGGCGAGCCGGATGACCATCGTGTAGTCGAAGTAGTTGTTCGCCTCCCGCCGCGCCGTCGGGCACTCGAGCGTCTGGTCGAGCGCATGGAGATAGGGCGCGAGCACCGAGGTCTCGAGCGGATGCTCGTAGCGCCCGTTGTTGCGGTAGCGCCACTCGTAGTTGTTCACGCCGCACCAGTCGAGGTCGATCGGCCCCTGCCAGTAGGCGCCGGGAATGACTTCCCACTCGGCGGCGTAGTTGAACATCGCGAGGCCGAGCTGCCGCTGGCTCGACATGCACATCGTGGCCCGGGCGTGCTCGCGCGATCGCGCGAGCGCCGGCAGCAGCAGCCCGATGAGCAGCGCGATGATCGAGATCACGACGAGCAGCTCGATGAGCGTGAACCCGCCCTTCGAGCCCAGCGACCCGGCGCGCCGACGATCCTGGTTGGCGTCGCGAACGATCATGCGAATGGCTCCGTCCGTCGTCTTACCACGGGCCGCGCGTGAATACGCGGAGAAACGAATCGGCCCGCCCGCGTTCCGATCCTAAAGCTTCGAGCCGTCCGGCACAACCCGCGATTCGCCGCCGCCGCCGGTCGTCAGTACGAAATGACCGCGTGCACGAGGTCGGCCCGGTCGAGCTTCGCGCGGCCCTTGAGGTCGACGAGCTCGATGAGCACGGTGATCCCCACGATTTCCGCCTGAAGGCGGTTGAGCAGGTCGCAGGACGCCTTGAGCGTGCCGCCGGTCGCGAGCAGATCGTCGACGAGCAACGCCTTCTCGCCGGGATTGATCGCGTCGGTGTGCACTTCGATGCGGTCCTCGCCGTACTCGAGGCCGTACGCGACCTCGTGCTTGTCGCGGGGCAGCTTGCCGCCCTTCCGGATCGGCACGAAGCCGGCCGAGAGTGACTGCGCGATCGCGGTCCCGAAGATGAACCCGCGCGACTCCGTCCCCACCACGACATCAATGCCCTTTCCGCGGAACGGGTTCGCCATGAGTTCGACCGCGAGCGCGAGCCCCGCCGGATGACGAAGCAGCGGCGTGATGTCGCGAAACACGATCCCCGGGATCGGATAGTCCGCGACATCGGCGATGAGTGACTTGAGGTCGAGCATGCAGATCGTGTCCGCGAATCGAAAGTGAGAACTTGTCCGCTCCGAGCCGCATCGTAATGACTGCGGCGCCTCACGCCAACCCGCCCCTCACAATCGATCCCGCGGCGTGAGGTCGACCGCGACCGGGTAGTGGTCCGACGCGTATCCCGGCGGGTGCGGGTCTTCGCGCCAGTTGTAGTCCGGCCCGGGCGTAAGCGTGCCGAACACGAACGCGCTGCCGATCACGAGTTCGCGGTGCGCGGCGCTGTTCACGAGAATGTAGTCGATGACCCGGTCGGATTCGTGCGTCTTGTAGAGCCGCGCCTCGTCCTGCGGCGCCTCGCGCCAGCGCGGCACGATGCGGTGCGCGAGCGTGTCGATCATCCCGGCCTCGAGGTAGACCCGGAACGATTTGTCCCACGGCGCCGCGTTGAAATCGCCCATGACCACGATGTTCCGATACGGATCGCGCGACCGGATCTCGTCGATGCGTTCGACGACGCGGACCGCCTCCGCCTCGCGCCACCAGTCGTTCGAGCCGCCCGACTTGTGGTGCAGCGAGAAGACCGTGAGCTCGTACTCGTCGTTCACGCGGATATCGACGCGCAACGGGCTCCGGCGGATCGTGAGCCCCTCATCTTCGCCGGGCGGAACCGTGGCCCATCCGGAGCCCGGCCGCTCGACGCCGTCGAGGCGCAAGTCGGTCCACACTTCGGCGTGGGTGATCGGATAACGGCTCATGACGCTGCACTCGACGCCGCGGAAGTACCCGACATCGATCGAGGCGATGTGCGAATATCTCATGTCGGAGAGATACGCGTCGCGAAACCACTCGAGCGCTTCCTTCGATTCGACCTCCTGCAGCGCCCACACATCGGCGTCAACGGCGCGGATCGCCGCGGCGAGCGCGCGGCGTCGGTCGGGCGCCGTCGTCAGGCCCGCGTCGTCGAACTCGCCCGAGAGCGACGGGTCGTCCGCTTCATCGAAGAAGTTGAGCATGTTGTAGGTCGCGAGTCGTACGGCGCCCGGTTCCTTCGCCGGCGCGACGGATACCCCGAACGCGTTGCGCGGCGACGCGTCGGCCGCCGGCGCCTCCGCGGGCTGCGCGGTCGCGGTGACCCAACCGCCCGCGCCGCTCGCGATGACCAGGGTAACCCCGAGCGCGGGCGCCGCCACCGCCGCCGTCGCCATCATCCGACGCCACGCCGGCGTCGTTCCCGTTCGCATCGACCTCATCATGCGGATCATCCTCCATGCTCCAGCGTCCCGCGACCGCCGCATCCTATATGGCCGGCGCGCCTCCGCTCCCCACGCCGGAGATGAGGCTCGGCGAATCTCCGGATTCGACGCGCGAGTGACGAGCGGCGCGCCTCGACTCACCCGTAGAGCCGCGAGCTGAGCACGGGGTCGAGGCGCCGCCCCCCAACGGGGGCGGAGCCTCGAAGTCCGGGCGTCCGTCGGCCCGTGTGCTACGGCCTTCCAGGCCGTGCGGATGGAACGAGGGTGACCGTGACGAGGCGAGCGCCCGTCGTCTCGCCCACCGTCCCCCGTTTCGCACTGCCGACACGGCAGTGGCACACCTCGATCGATTGTTCGCCCCGGCGTCGGAGCCCGCCCACGAACTCCGTGCGAGATACGGGCTCACAGAGCCCGGCTCGCGCCCTCGCGCGATGGGACCGGACTCGTTCGCCGCTCCGGCTCGCGCCGCGTCTTCCCTTCCTTCCCTTTGAAAATGAAACCGTCATGTTTCCCTCCCGATTCTCGTGTACCGTTCGTTAATCGATGCGGCCGACGCGAGGGCGCGGCGTGGGCCGGAACGGGAAGAAACCGAAGGGACCGAAGGCGCCGGCGCGAACGAATCATTGCACGAAAGGCGGAGCCATCATGAGCCGCAAGCGAGTCATGCTCACTCTCACCACCTCCCTCATCGCGACCTCCTTCGCCCTCACGGGCGGCGGCGGGCTCGTCGGATGCGACACGAGCGACACGGATGACGACGACCGGGCCGCGCTCGGCGTGAGCGGCGGATCGGACCACGATCTCGCCCACGACGATGACGATGATGAAGACGAGATCGAAATCCCGCTCGACGAGGTTCCCGATCATGTGAAGGACGCCGCGATCGCCGCGGTCCCCGGCATCGTGCTCGAAGAGGCCGAGATGGAGACCGAAGACGGCGTGGTCGTCTACGACCTCGAAGGCGAAGTCGATGGCGTCGAGTACGAAGTCGAAGTCGCCGAAGACGGAACGGTCCTCGAAGTCGAGGAAGACGACGACGATGACGACGATCACTGATTGAGGACGACGCCGTTCGGCGCGATCGTCGGCCCGTGTGCCACGGCCTTCCAGGCCGTGCGGATGGAACGAGGGCGATCGTGACGAAGCGAGCGCTCGTCGTCTCGCACACCGTCCCCCGCATCGCACTGCCGACACGGCAGTGGCACACCTCGATCGGATTTACGCCCCGGCCTCGGAACCCGCCCACGAACTCCGTGCGTGGAACGGGCTCACAGAGCCCGGCTCGCGCCCACTTCGTCTCTCCGTGTCTCCGTCTCTCCGTCTCTCCGTCTCGCCCTTCCTCCCTCCGTGCCTCCGTGCCTCCGTGCCTCCGTGCCTCCGTGCCTTCGTGCCTTCCGCCCTACAATCCGCCCATGATTCGACAGGTCCTCCACAGCAAGATTCACATGCCCGCGGTCACCGGGGCCCATCCGGACTACATGGGGTCGATCACGATCGACGCCGAACTCCTCGACGCCTGCGGCATGCGGGTGAACGATGTCGTTCTCATCGGGAACTGCCGCACCGGCGCCCGCTTCGAGACCTACATCTTCCGGGGTGAGCCGGGCTCGCGCAAGATCGAGATCAATGGCGCCGCGGCCCACCTCGTCGAGGTCGGCGACCGGCTCATCATCCTCCACTTCGCCTGGATGGACGACGCCGAATACGCCGACCACCATCCGACCGTCCTGCTCATGAACGCGGACAACACGGTCCACGACACGATTCACTACGACCCGAGCCCGACCTCGGCGGTCACGACTTCACCCCGCTGACCGGCCCGGCGCCTCGCGACCCCGTCGCATACCAAAAACGAGAACGGCCCCGAGGTCGATGACCTCGGGGCCGATTCAATTCCGACACTCGAATCAGGCGGACGATTCCTTAGAGGATCGTCCGGCTGATGACATTCGAGAAGCTCGGATCCGGGCAGGTTCCGGATTGGAACGCCTGGAAGTAAATGGTGCGTCCGGCGCCCTGGTTCGGCACGCGGACCGTGCACGAGAAGTCACCGCTCGCGTTCGCCGGGCCCGTGCAGACGAGGTTGTCCGTCGGGCTCTGGAAGTTGATGCTGATGCCGACCTGCACGCAGAAGTTACCACTCTGCGCGTTGCGCGGCGTGCCGAGTTCGCTCGTGCCGTAGAGGATCACGACCGTTTCGCCGGAGGTGGCGCCGCTCACATCGAAGGTCGCGTTCTGGCCCGCGAGGAAGGTCGCCGACGCGCTGAGATCGAGATCCTGCGGCGGGCAGGGGGTGCCCGTCAGCGAGATGTCGTCGTAGTACACGCTCGAGGCGCCGTTCGCGAAGAGGTCGAGCGCTTCGAGTTCGAGCTGACCCGTGCCGCTCACCTGCCCGACCCACGGGCCGGTGTAGAGCAGATCACCGCCGTAGTAGAACTCCTGCGTGTCGTTGTCGAGGTCGATTTCGACGCGGAGTTCGACCCACTGGCCGGTCACGAGCGGGAGGACCTCGCCGGAGAAGTCGGCTTCGACCTGGCCGGTGGCCGAGTTGAAGCGAACCTGAGTCGACCAGCTCTTGTCGCCGCCGTGGCTGTACTGGTTGAGCAGGATGAAGTAGCTCTCGCCGGAGAAGCCGTTCGGAACAAACTGCTGGGTCGTAAAGGTCCAGGTGCCGCACTCGACATCTTCAAAGACCATGACCGTGTCGGAGTTGCCGACGATATCGAGCGAGTTCGCGCCCGAGTTCGCCTGGGAGTTGCTCACGAAGCTTTCCCAGAGCGGATCGTTATCCCAGTTCGACCAGCCGCCGACCGTCGAAATGGCCGTGCCGTTCGCGTAGGAATCGAAGTCCTCGGACCATGGCGGGGACACCTGGGCTTGCGAAGTCTGAGCGATCGCAAACCCGGCGAGGGCTCCGACCGTCAGAATTCCCTTGGACAATTGACGCATCGTCTTATCTCCTTCCGTCAGATGTGGAGCGTCGTCGCCACGCGCGGACGACGCTTTCGCTGCGTCTCTTGGCGGAATCGCCAATGAACAGACATCACTCAAACCACTGCATGAAGAAAGAGGGATTGGCCGGGAAGGCGTCGGTACGAATGAGCACGCGCCCGGAACAGGCGACCACGCCGAACCCCGAAATGTCCTCTTCCGTCACCTCACAACGCGACCATCGACCACAAACGAACGCCCCGGGTCGATGGACGCTTAGTGCTCAGTCACCGTGAAGTTACCACAGGGCCGATGGGTATGCAAGACCCGAATCGATCGATCAGTCATCGGGCTCCCGCGGCCGCTCAGGCCCGGTTCGCCGCCTCCGCGAACGCTCGACGCCGCTCCGTCATCTCGACCGCGAGGTCGAGCGACGCGGCCATCGAGCCCGGATGCGCCCGGTTCTCGCCCGCGATATCGAACGCGGTCCCGTGGTCCGGGCTCGTCCGCACGAACGGCAGGCCGATCGTGCAGTTCACCGCGGAGTCGAACGCGAGCAGTTTGATCGGTATGAGCCCCTGGTCGTGGTACATCGCGACGACGAGGTCATACCGGCCTTCGACCGCATGATGGAAGATCGTGTCCGCGGGGAAGGGACCCTTCGCGTCGATGCCCGCTTCCTGCGCCATCGCGATCGCAGGCCGGATGAGCCGCTCCTCTTCGTCGCCGAAGAGGCCACCCTCCGACGCGTGCGGGTTCAGGCCGCACACCGCGATCCGGGGTTGCGCGACACCGAGCGATTCGCGGCACGCCCGGTCGCCGAGGTCGATCGGCTCGAAGACGCGGCCGATCGTGAGCGTGTTCCGGATCTCCATGAGCGGAAGGTGAATTGTCGCAAGGACGACGCGCAGGCGCGGCGCCACGAACATCATCGCGTACCGCTTCGTTCGCGTGCGATCAGCGAAGAGTTCCGTATGGCCGGGATAGCGCTTGAGGCCCGCGAGGCGCCACGAGGTCTTTGAGATCGGCGCCGTGACGACCGCGTCGGCGCGGCCGGGCGCTTCGCCGGCCGGAAGCTGGGCCGCCTCGATCGCGGCGGAGATGAACTCGAGCGACGCTTCGCCGCCCTCGGCCGACGGCGCCGGTCGCGAGCGTCGCCGCGCCGTCTCCTCGGTGAACCGGTCGAAATCGACGACGACCACGCCGCGCTGCTCGAGGGCGCGTCGGGCGTCGCCCCCGGCGCCGACGCGCCACCAGAACGGGGTGATTCCGGCCCGGTCCGCCGCGTCGACGAGCGCCTCATTGACGCCGTAGACGATGAAATCGGCGCGCTGGCGCCGCTCCGCGTCGGCGAGCGCCTTAACGATGACCTCGGCGCCGATCCCGGCGGGATCGCCCATCGTCACCGCGACCGTCGGCTTGTCCTGACCATTCGACTTCACAAGACGAATCGTAGGAGCGAGCGGCGCCGACCGGGCGCGTCTCACGCGGTGAGCGAAGGATGGTTCGCGCGGTGCACCAGGCCTCCTGACTCTCACCGGTAGAGCCGCGTGCTGTGCACGGGGTCGAGGCGCAGCCCCCCAACGGGGGCGGAGCCTCGAAGTCCGGGCGTCCGACGCGCGATCGATTCGCGGCTCCGGGGGGATTGACCCCCTCCGCCGCGACCCCGCTCACAGAGCGCGGCTCTACGAAGGAGTCGCCCGAGACGCTTGTTTGCGACTCGCAACACACAAACATCCGAGTTTCAAAGCGCGCCCCGACCCTCACCGCGTAGAGCCGCGTGCTGTGCACGGGGTCGAGGCGCCGCCCCTCGACGGGGCGGAGCCTCGAAGGCCGGGCGTCCATCGCGCGATTGATTCGCGGCTCCGGGGGGATTGACCCCCTCCGCCGCGACCCCGCTCACAGAGCGCGGCTCTACCTCTTGTAGATACGGCGCGCCACCTCGAGGTCCGCTCGAGTGAATGGTGATATCCGCTGTCGCCGAATGTATTCGAAGGCCGTCTCGAGATAGTCGTTCGACCAGACCTGTCTCGCGCTTCCGCCTTTCGCGAGCCACCGCGATCGTGTCGGGTCCGGCCATCGTTGCGAGAGCGCATCGCCAACCCACCGTTTGAGCCATCGCCGAATGCGGACCCCGTCGACTTCGGCGACGAGAAGCGTGTGTACATGATCGCGCGCCGCCGCGGCGATAAGGTGATGCCATCCGCCGCGTTCACAGATCGAGGGCATGACGCGCTCCACGCACTGACGCTGTTCGTTCGTCAGAATCACCATTCGACCGTGGAGTCTGGCTCGCTCCTCCGCCGACCATTCAGCGTCAAAGCGCACGATTGGATCCCCGTGACGATTGTCCGGCAGAGCGACTGTCCCGCGCGGGTCGCCATGCAGCCGGGCGCCGTAAGTCCCAAATGTAATGTGGAACGCAAGTGGCCACTGTCGCATGAAATCAATGTATACTTTCTTGCGTACCCGTCAATCGCGCCCTCGTAGAGCCGCGTGCTGTGCACGGGGTCGAGGCGCAGCCCCCCCAACGGGGGCGGAGCCTCGAAGTCCGGGTGTCCATCGCGCCATCGATTCGCGGCTCCGGGGGGATTGACCCCCTCCGCCGCGACCCCGCTCACAGAGCGCGGCTCTACGAGTGAAGCGTCCGACACGCATGTCTACGACTCACAACAAATATCCGAGCTTCAAAACGCGCCCCGATCCTCCCCCCTAGAGCCGCGTGCTGCGCACGGGGTCGCGGCGCAGCCCCCTCCCTGGGGCGGAGCCTCGAAGTTGGGCGTCCATCGCGCGATCGATTCGCGGCTCCGGGGGGATTGACCCCCTCCGCCGCGACCCCGCTCACAGAGCGCGGCTCTACGGCGCCGTGACTCTGCTCGAGAGGTCGTCTCGACCTCTCATCGAATACCTTCGCGCACAAAAAAACGGGCGACGAGTCGCCTCGTCGCCCTTGTGGGAGGTTTCTCATTTTCCAGCGTGGACGCCGCCGTCGCCTTCGCCGTCGGCTCAGTCCTCTTCCTCGCGCGGCTTGTACTGCGCGACGATCTCCTGCTGGACATTGCCCGGCGTCGGCTCGTAATGACTGTATTCCATCGCGTACGAGCCCGTCCCCTGCGTCATGCCCTTGAGCGCTGATGCATAAGTCGACACCTCGGAGAGCGGCGCCGACGCGGTGATGAGCGCGAGGCCGCCGGGCAGGATGTCGGTTCCCTGCACGCGGCCGCGCCGGCCCGCGAGATCGCTCGTGATGTCGCCCATGTAATCGCTCGGCGCCGTGATCTCGAGATGGACGAACGGCTCGAGAATCTGCGGCCGCGCCTTCTGGATCGCATCGACGAACGCCTTCTTCCCCGCCGTCACGAAGGCGACTTCCTTCGAGTCGACCGGATGGTACTTGCCGTCGTACACCGACACCTTGATCTTCTGCAGCGGATAGCCGGCGATGGCGCCCTGCTGCATGACCATCTTCACGCCCTTTTCGATCGCGGGCAGGAACTGCTTCGGAATGGACCCGCCGAAGGTGTCATCGACGAATTCGAGATCATCCTCCGCGTCCTGCGGCAGCGGCTCGACGCGCATGAACACTTCGCCGAACTGACCGGCGCCGCCCGTCTGCTTCTTGTGGCGATGATGGCCCTCGGCCTTCGCGCTGATCGTCTCGCGGTACGCGATCTTCGGCGGCGCCGTCTGCACCTCGAGATGGAAGCGGCTCTTCAGCCGCTCGATGAGCACGCGAAGGTGCAGTTCACCGATCCCCCGGATGACCATCTCATGCGTCGTCTGGTCGCGTTCGACTTCGAGCGACGGGTCTTCCTCGGCGAGCCGGTTGAGCGCCTGGCTGATCTTGCCTTCCTCGCCGCGCTTCGCCGCGGTCACCGCGAGGCCGTACATCGGCTTGATCGGCGGCTGACTCTTGAGCCGCGCGCTCTTCACCGAGTCGTTCGCGTGCACGACTTCGCCGTACTCCATCTCGTCGATCTTCGCCACGGCGACGATGTCGCCCGGAACGACCTCGTGCACCTCGACATGGTCCTTGCCCTGCAACTGGAAGAGGTGCGCGAGACGCACGGGCTTTCGCGCGTCGCCGATGTAGACGCTGTCGCCGGCCTTGAGCTTGCCCTGGAAGATGCGGAACGCCGCGAGCTTGCCCACGAACGGATCCGTGGCCACGCGGAAGACATGGCCGACCACCGGCTTTTCCGGGTCGGGCTCCGCGTTCCACTCATTGAGGTCGTCGCCGTCACCTGCTGACAGGAAGGTCTTCTTC
Organism: Phycisphaerales bacterium; assembly: GCA_043101845.1. Lineage (GTDB taxonomy): Bacteria > Planctomycetota > Phycisphaerae > Phycisphaerales > UBA5793 > JBICHN01. The sequence goes on from JBICHN010000011.1 coordinate 268,515, forward strand.
GGTCCGCTCACCGGCGAGGGGAAGAGCTTCGCGATGATGTCGAGCAGCTCGTCGACGCCCGTGCCTTCCTTGCCGCTCACGAAGAACATGGGGACGAGGTGCCCCTCGTTCATCGCGCGGGTGAAGGTCGACTCGAGGTCTTCCGCGGAGATCGAGCCCGACTCGAGATACTTTTCCATGAGCGCGTCATCGACTTCGACGACCTGGTCGACGAGCGCCTGGTTCGCCTCTTCCACGCTGCTGAAATCCGTCGCGCCGTCCGTCTTGTAGAAGCAGCGGACGACCTTCGTCCCGCCTTCCGCGGGCAGGTTGATCGGCAGCACTTCGCGGCCGAAGGTCTCGCGGATCTGCTCGACGAGCTCGCCGAGCTTGCCCGCCGCGTTGTCGATCTTGTTCACGACCACGGCGCGGGCGAGGCCTTCCTCATTCGCGCGCTTCATCATGCGACGCGTGACATTCTCAATGCCCCGCGTCGCGTCAATGACGACCACCGCCGTCTCGACCGCGTCGAGCACCGCGATCGACTGGCCGACGAAGTCCGGATAGCCCGGCGTGTCGATGAGATTGATTCGTTTCGACTCGTGATCGAAGTGAACGACGGCTGAGTTCAGACTGTGCTGATGGTGCTTCTCTTCGGCTTCAAAATCGCAGACGGTGTTGCCGTCCTCCACCGTGCCCATGCGCCCGATGACGCCGGTCGCCAGGAGCATGCGCTCGGCGAGCGTCGTCTTCCCGGAGCCGGCGTGGCCGACAAGGGCGAGATTTCGAAGATCCGCGGTCGTGTAGTTCGCCATGACGCTCCCTGATGTCCTTCCTCCGACGGGTACCAGAACGGCTCCCCCGGGCGCGTCCGCCCGGGCGGAGCCCGCAAGTCTAACCCTTCGTCCCGGCCGTGGGAAGCCGGTTCCCGGATTCATCGTGAACCCGCCGGAACCGGGAATTGAACCGATAAACTACGGTTTCGACACCAGTTTCGACCCGCTCCACATGAATTCCTGTTTCACACCACCCGCTCGTCGTGGTAGACTTGCACTTGAACGGGTCGCGCCACGAACGCGCGGGTCGGTCCAGTCTTCTGGTGGGGACTCACGAGATTCAGTGGGTAGAAGTGGCGTTCGACCGTGGCCCGGCTCGGAGGGGTTGCGGAGGCGAGAAGGATTTGTGATGACACTCAAGGACACTGAGTGGCCGGCGGATGATTCCGCCGGCGAGATCGCATCGGGAACTGAGAAGCGCGGGTGGAACGCGACGCGACATCGTCGCGCGTTCTCCCTCCTCGAACTTCTCGTGTCGCTGACCGTGCTCATGATCCTCGTCGGGGTCATGCTGCCCGCGCTCAGCCACAGCGTCCGCAAAGCGCGGCTTCTCAAATGCTCGAACAACCTCGTGTCGCTTCACGACGCGATGACGAGCTACATCACCGAAGAGGGATACATGCCCGTCGCCGGATACCACCCCCTGCGCGGCCGCTTCGAATCACTCCGGTCGACGCTCGACGAGCACGGCGCCGAGGATATCCGCATCTGGATCTGCCCCGCCGACCTCCGCCAGACCGACACCGTCTCCGAGTTCGGCAGCTATGTCTATCCGATCTCGCGGTACATGACCGCGAAGGGCGATCCGAACGCCCGCGTGAACTTCGATTCGCTCCCGCAGTTCTATCCGATCTTCGCCGACCTCGGCCCGTTCCACCGCGCGGTGCTCAACCCGTCAGGCCGCGAAGATTCGAACGCCCGGGCGCTCGACCCCCCTGGACGCGGCGGCGGCGGCGGAAGCGGCGAGAATACGCCGCACTTCATTCCCCGCTTCAAGCCGGGACAGAATCGGATTCTCGTGAATCGAAAGATCACCGCGACCGATCGCTGAGGCGCGTGAACGCACCACATCTCAGTCCGCGTCACCCGCCGAGCTCGACCGCTCGGCGGTGTTCACATTGGCCCGGAGATGCGCGGGGTTGAGCGTGCCCACGATGACTGAACTCACCCCCGGCGTACCAAGCGCAAAGCGCAGGGCCGCGTCCGCGCCCGACGCGCCGGCGAGATGACCGCTCCCGAGCGCCTTCTTGATGAGGACGCCGGCGCCCGCGCGACGCGCCGCCTCGATCACCGGCAGCTCATCCTGATGCTGCGGATTGAGCGTCACCATCACGACACCCGCGCCGAGTTCGAGCGCCCGCAACCCGCCCTCGACCGTCTTCGTGGAGACTCCGACCTCGCGCACAACTCCCGCTTCGCGGAGTTCGAGCAGCGGCTCGAGCGCGCGGTCTTCGTCGAGCCGCCGCAGGTCCGCGCCGTCGGAATGGAGCAGTACGAAGTCGAGCGTGTCGACGCGGAGCCGGCGCCGGCTCCGCTCGACGCTCGCGCGGATCGCGGCGGGGGAGAAGTCGAAGCGCGAGGCGCCGTCGACGAACTCCTCGCCGGCCTTCGTGCCGATGACCCATTCATCGCGGTCGCCGGGAAGCAGCGCCCCGAGTCGCGCCTCGCTCGTGCCGTACGCCGGCGCGGTGTCGATGAGATTGACCCCGAGCTCACGCGCCGTCTCGAGCAGCGCAACGACCTCGGCGTCCGACGGCAGGTCGAACGGCTGCGGATACTTCACGCCGGTATTGCGCCCGATCTTCACCGTGCCAAGCCCGACGGGGCTTACGCGGAGTCCGGATCGACCGAGCGGGCGAGTCTCCATTCGCGCGGCTCCTTCCAGGGCGGCGTCGCCACCGCGGGGCGCGGCCAGTCATCGAGGACGCCGCGCTCATCGGTCACGACGCCGGTGGGGGCGCACTGAGCGCCCGCGAGCGCCTCCTCGATCATCGACGCGAGACGCGGCGCGAGCGCGAGCTTCGACGGCCACCCGACGATCCCGCCGCCGCGCATCGAGAGCGCCGGCTCCTCCGGACGCCGACCGTCCGCCGTGCGCGGCTCGGCGCGATCGACCCGCAAAGTCGACCATTCGACCTCCGAAAAGTCGATCCAGCGAAAAAGTTTTTCGATCCGTTTCGAGGCCTCGTGGACCTGCTCAATCTCAGTTCGCGCGACCCCCGACTCGGCGATTTCGCCACCGAGGTACCACACCGGAGTCCCCGCGTCATCGCGGTGCGTCGTGATCGTCACGCGCGGCGTCGAGCCGCGGTCGACCGCGTGCGCCCAGGCGTCCGGGAGCGCGGCGCCGCGGGCGAAGACCATGTGGAGCGGGCGTCGCTGAGCCGTCCGTCCCGCGTCGAATCCGAGCGCGTCGAGCGCGGGCTCGTTGCCGGTTCCCGCGGTGAAGACGACGCGCTTCGCCTCGAGCGTCAGCCCGCGCCCGTCGGCCGCGCGGAGACGCAGTCGCACGCCCTCGCGCGCGTCGCTCGACTCGACGAACCACCCGTCTTCCGCGGCGACCTCGAGCAACGGCCCACGGGCGCCCCGCGCGAGTTCGGCGATCACCGCCGGCGCGTCGAGGACCGGCTCGTCGAGTGCGACGACGACGCCCCGATACGCGTTTCCGGGCAGAAAAGCGGGGTATTCCGCCGGTTCGAGCCGTGTCGCCGGCCCCCGGGTGACCTGCGCCGCGGCCCGAGTGAGGAGCTTCGACGCAAGCCCCGCGACCGAAAAGAGGATCTGTCGCTCGGCGAGAATCGGGACGGCGCGGAGGTCGATCGCGCCGTGTCCTTCGAGGCATTCGCGCCAGACGCGCGGCATGTCGCGCACGGCTTCGCTCGCGCGGTTCGCGGCGCCGCCGAGCGCGTATTTCGCGCCGCCGTGGATGATCCCCTGCGACGCGACGGACTGTCCGGCGCCGAGCGCGCGGGACTCGACGAGGGCGACCGAAAAGCCCCGCGCCTCGAGTCGGCGCATCGTCCACAGGCCGGCGATTCCGCCGCCGACGATGACGAGATCGAGTTGCGCGTGCGGGTCCGACACGGCGCGTCATCATCCTCGCCGAAGCGCCGACGGTCAATGCGTCGACATCGCCGACCCGCTTGACGCGCGAGAGAAAATCGTGCATAAGGACGGCGAGGCGTTCCACATGGGTACTCATTTTGCTTCAAGGAGGTAGCAAACCGCGTCCGATACAAGTAAGAATTCTGCAATAAGGCGTCATCGTGGGACGCCCATCTCGCGCTGATGTTCAGCGACAAGCTCCGACACTCGATTCGTAGGAGAACTCAGCAATGGCTAAGAAGACCACGAGGAAACGCACCACAAAGAAGGCCGCGACGAGGAAGAAATCCGCGCGTCGCGGCGCTGCGCGAAAGAAGACCACGCGCAAGAAGACCACGCGGAAAAAGGCCACCCGGAAGAAGGCCGGCGGCCGCAAGAAGAAGACCGCTCGGAAGAAGACGACCCGCAAGAAGGCCACGCGTAAGAAGGTCCGGGGTCGCAAGAAGACCGCGCGGAAGAAGACCACTCGGAAGAAGGCCACGCGCAAGAAGGCCCGCGGTCGCAAGAAGACCGCGAAGAAGAAGACCGGTCGCAAGAAGGCTGGTCGGAAGAAGGCCACGCGCAAGAAGGCCACGCGCAAGAAGGCCGGCGGTCGCAAGAAGACCGCGAAGAAGAAGACCACCCGCAAGAAGGCGACTCGCAAGAAGGCCACGCGCAAGAAGGCGACTCGCAAGAAGGCCGGTGGACGCAAGAAGACCACGCGCAAGAAGGCGTCCGGCGGTCGCAAGAAGGCGACCCGCCGTCGCGCGACGCGCCGCAAGGCGTCACGCCGCAAGGCCACCAAGAAGCCCGTGACCGTCTTCTAAACGGCGGCCTGATCTCGCACACCAGACCGGGGGACGCGCGGAGCCGCGTCCCCCGGTTGTGTTTTTCTGACACCCCGTCCCACCCCCGCGCTCCGTATACTTCGCGCACACGACCCGAACGCGAATCCATCCCTGCGAAGGCGAACCACGGATGACCCATGTCATCGCCGAACCCTGCGTGAATACGAAGGACGCCTCCTGCGTCGAGGTCTGTCCCGTCGACTGCATCCACCCGACGAAGGATGAGCCCGCCTTCGAAACCGAGCCCATGCTCTATATCGATCCCGATGTCTGCATCGACTGCGGCCTGTGCATCGACGAATGCCCCGTCGCGGCGATCTACACCGAAGACGAACTCCCCGAAGAATGGCGCCGCTTCATCGAGCGCAACCGCGCGTACTACGACCGGCCGGGCGGCGCCTGATCCCGCGCCGGACGCGCCCTCGCCCCTCGCCCGTACGCCCACGAATTCCTCCCCATGGCCCGCGAAGAACTGCACCCTGGTCTCGTCCGACGGCTCGACGACATGCTCTCGCGCCTCGCCGAGATTGACACGGCGCTCCGCGATCCGGACACGCTCGCCAACCACGAGCGGGTCCGTGACCTGAGCGTCCGCCGCGCGGCGCTCGCCCCGCTCTGCGAGAAGTACGAGAAGCTCCGCCGGCGGGAGCGCGAGGCCGACGAGCTTCGCGCCGAAGTCGCCTCCACGAAGGACGCCGATTACGCCGCGCTCGCCCGCGACGAGATCGAGCGTCTCGACGACGAGGCCGCGTCACTCCACGAGTCGATTCTCCGCGAACTCGTGACGAGCGAAGACCGCGCCGTCGGCTCAGTCATCCTCGAAGTCCGCGCGGGCGTGGGGGGTGACGAAGCGTCGCTCTGGGCGGGCGACCTGCTCGAGATGTACCAGCGCTACGCGGCGTCGCGGAAGTGGACGGTCGACGAGCTCGATTTCTCGCCGGGTGAAGTGGGGGGAATCCGCGCCGCGATCCTCTCCATCTCAGGCGACGGCGCGTGGCAGCGCCTCGGCTACGAAGGCGGAACGCACCAGGTGAAGCGCGTCCCCGCCACGGAAGCGCAGGGGCGCATTCACACTTCAACCGCGACCGTCGCCGTGCTCCCCGAACCAAAGGCCGTCGACATCGACCTCAAGCCCGACGAGGTCGAGACGCATGTCACGACCGCGCAGGGACCGGGCGGGCAGAATGTAAACAAGGTCGCCACCGCGGTGCATTTGCTCCACCGGCCCACCGGCATCGAGGTGCGCATGCAGGAATCGAAGAGCCAGCATCAGAACCGCGAAAAGGCGTGGAAGCTGCTCCGCGCCCGACTCTACGAGCGCACCCGCCGCGAACTCGAGCGAGAACGCTCTGAACAGCGGGTCGCGATGATCGGATCAGGCGATCGAGCGGAGAAGATCCGAACATACCGGTTCAAAGAGAACCTTGTCGTCGACCATCGAGTGGGGCGAAGCTTCAATCTGGCCGATACGCTCGCAGGGCGCCTCGATCCGCTCGTCGACGCGTTGATCGAGGAAGACACCGCGAAGCGGCTCGCCGCGCTCTGATGATCGATCGGCCGATGGACCGAATCTGATGACAGGCGCCGGCGCCGGAGGCCGGCTTCGCCCCGCCTGCCGGAGCACGCGCCGATGTCGATCGACTGGACCCCCCGCCCTGAATTCCGCTGGCTCATCGTCGCCGCCGTGGCAAAGGAGATCGAACCGCTCGTGCGCGACCGCGCGCCCGTCTCGAACGCCGGCGGCTGGCCGCGCTTCGAGCTCGACGATTCGATCGGCGCCGTCATCTGCGGCGTCGGTCGCGCGAACGCCGCGGGCGCCGTCGCCACGGCGCTCGCCACCGCGTCCAAATCCGACGGCGATCCGTTCGCCCTTGTGCTCAATGTCGGCGTCGCAGGCGCCCTGCCCGGCGGCGGGCTCGCGGTGGGCGATCTCATCGTCGCGACCGAGTCCGTCTTCTTCGAGGAAGGCCTCGACCTGCCGACCGGCGCCGTCGACATGAACGGCCTCGGCTTCCCCCTCGCCGAGGGCGACTGGATCGACGGCAACCGCATCACGCCCGACGCGTCGCTCGTCGACGCGCTCGTCGCGCGCCTGCCCGGCGGCGTGCGCCGGGACGCGATCGCGACCGTCGCCCGCTGCTCGGGAACCGACCGCGCGGCGCGCGAGGTCGTCAAACAGACCCGCGCCGTGGCCGAAGCGATGGAAGGCGCCGCGTCGTCGCTCATCGCGCGCCGCTTCGGCGTCCACGCCGCCGAGCTTCGCGTCATCAGCAACACCTGCGGCGACCGCGAACGCCAGTCCTGGGACCTCTCCGCCGCCCTCAAGAAACTCCACGCCATCCTTCCGCCGCTCCTTCACCACGAGTAGAACTCCTCTCCCTCCAAGGGCGAGGCCGGGTGGGGGTGAAACGCGGACGAAGGCGCGCACGCAGAGCGATCCGCTCCATCCACGGATGTACCCAAACACTACTAGAGAAGAAGTGGTTCAACCCGCGGCGCGGGGAAGACGCGGCTCGGCGGAGGCCGCTCGGCGCGAAGAAGTCGCGCCGTTTGAGGAACTCGACGAAGACGACGCCCCGCCGCGGCCGCGGTTCTCCTTGAAGAACCGGCTCGGACGGTCATCGCTCAACTGCGCCTGCAGCTTGCGAAGCGCCTCGTACTCGATCTGCCGCACGCGCTCGCGCGTGAGCCCGATCTGCTCGCCGATCTCCTTGAGCGTGAGCGGCGGCTGCCCGTCGAGGCCGAACCGCAGACGCAGGACGGTCGCCTCGCGATCGTCGATCGCCTCGAGGAGCTTGCGGATCGTGAGCACCTCATCATCATGCAGGATCGCCTCTTCCGGCTGATCGGCCCGGCGATCCGCGAAGAGCTCGGCGAAGTTCACCGCCTCGCCGTCGTCGCCGAGCGGCGCCTGGTTCGACGCCTGCATCGCGCGCACGGCCCGGCGGATGATCGACACCTTCTTGATCGGAAGCTTCATGAGTTCCGCGAGCTCCGAGATGGTCGGCGGGCGGCCGAGCTCCATCTCGAGTTCGTACGACGCCTGCTTCCACTTCGCGATGTGCTCGACCATGTACGCGGGAATGTTGATCGGCTGACCCGCGTTGATGAGCGCGCGCTTGATCGCCTGCTTGATCCACCACGACGCGTAAGTCGAAAACCGCGCGCCCTGCGCCGGATCGAATCCTTCCACCGCGCGGATGAGTCCGATGTTGCCTTCTTCAATGAGATCCGTGAGGTGCAGGCCGCGGTTCGTGTAGTTCTTCGCGATCGACACGACGAGCCGCAGGTTGGCGCGCACGAGGCGGTCGCGCGCCTCCGGGCAGTTGTCGTTGATGACCTTCCACCCGAGCTGCTTTTCCTCGAGCGGCGAGAGCAGCGGCGTCTCGTTGATCTGCCTGAGGTACAGCTGGAGCTCCGATTGAAGCCCGCTGTCCGCAGCGCCCTTGCCTTTGGGTTTCGCCAAGAGTTCGATTCCCACCGCGTGCTCGCACGAAACGACACGACGAATTCCAGCCACCCCCCGATAACTTCGGCTCATCCTAGCCGAACAGCGCACGAGCGACCACGGAGAATCTCCCGTGCGCAGACCCCGCGGGAGTATTCGGCGAGGTCCCGATACCGGTTCGACCAATCATCGAAACACCTTGAGCTTCGCCCGGTTTCCTCGCGATGGGCGGCCGAAACTCGCCGATACAATCCTTCGCCGTGAAAGATCGCGATCTCAGCGCGTGGCTTCGCGAATGGCCGCTCGAGCCCGGCTCGGTCCAGGCGCGGGTTATCCACACGCCCGACGGTCGCGAAGTCCTGCAGATGCGGGTCGATCTCGGCGTGCTTCAAATGGAGCGCGAAGGGCGACCGGACGGAACGCGCCCGGAAAACCACGAATCCTGGGCCGATTTCTACACCGAAACACTCGCCGCCGATGACTCGGATGAAGCCGGATTAACCTCCGACGATCTGCGCCGACTGCGCGATGAAGCCGTGCAGTATTCGCACCGCTCGATCGCGCTCTTTTCCCTTGACGAATTCGACGAAGTCGTCCGCGATGAAGAGCATATTCTGCGCATCCTCGATCTCGCCGCCGCGCACGGCGGCGGCGACGACGAAGCGCTCGCGCTCGAACGCCTCCGTCCGAATACGGTCATCATGATCGCCCGCGCCGGCGCCGCGAAGGCGATCACCCGCGGCGACTCGCGCGCCGCGCTCACCGCCATCAACGCCGGTCTCGACGAACTGCGTCGCGTCTTCCGTGTCTACGGCGTCACCGACGATGAATTCGACGATCTGAGCGAAGCGCGCCTGCTCCTCGTCATGCGCGACGCCCTCACGCCGAAACTCCCGGCGAGCCAGCGCCATGAACTCAACGAGCGCCTCCGCGCGGCGATCGCGGCCGACAACTTCGAACTCGCCGCGATTCTTCGCGATGAGCTGCGCCAGTTGAACGAATAGCAGGATCGATCAGAAGTGAACTCAGGCGGCCCGGCGACGCGGATACGCCACCGCGATCCGATAGCGGGCCTGGCCGTCCGCGTCGACGCCGGCCGGGTCGCAGCGCACGACGGTGCCGATCGCTCCCCGCGTGCGGAACGGCGCGAGACGGATCTCGACGAATTCGCCGATGTGCAGCGCGTGATCGCTGAGCAGGCCGACGCCGATCGGGCTGATGTCGAGCAGCCGCATCGACCCGCCGAGCAGCGTGTGGAGCGGATTGCAGCAGAGCACCTGCGCCCAGCCGTCCGTCCGCGCCCGCGGCTCGCGCCGCCGTTCGAAGCGAATGATCTCGGGCGTGCGCGCCTCGTCGCCTTCGTTCTGCACCGCGTCCGCGGCGGCGCCGACCGGCGTAGTGGCGAGTTTGAGCATGGTTGACGGCTCCATCCACCCCCGCGAAATCGGGGTCCGGGTGTCCTATCGGCCCGTCCGATTTCGAAGTTGAGTCCGGAGCGTCCGAAAACCCGCGCTTTCAAATGAAACCGCGCGAGTGCGTCGCCGTCATTTCAAGGCACGCTTCCCCCGCGCCCGACGCCACTCGTTCACCTGCTCGAGCGCCTCGGGCTCGTGCCGCAGCACCTTGAGCACCTGCGAGTTCGTCGCCTCGAGTCGAAACGCCGCGTCGGCCACTTCGCCGCGCAGTTCGTAGATGAGATCGAGCAGCTCTGCGAGCGCCGCCGGGAATTCGTCGTGACGCGGACTCAGGCTGATCTTCCCGTCGCGGATGCGCCGCGCGAGAAACTCCGGCGGCCGGTACTTGAACAGGCCGAGCGGCTCGCGGTGTTCGATCGCGAGACGCACGCGCAACCGCTTAATCGCGCGGCGGCGATTCACCTCGGCGCTGCGGTCCTCGCCCGCCTGTGCGCTGATGCCCGTCGGCGTGTGTTCGATGAGGACCTGCGTCTCGACCTTGTTCCGCCGCTGTCCGCCCGGCCCCCGTGAACGCGAGCGCGACCACTCACATTCCTTGAGCAACTCATCGATCGGCAGCGCAGCCGGGTGCGGCAAGACGGTTCCCTCCCGCGCGGAACGAATCAGAACGACGCCGACGCGGACGCCGTGAGCGACAACTCGTCGAACCGCCCCGCTTTATAGAAATGAAACGCGAGGCCTGCGATCATCGCCGCGTTGTCGAGGCAGTGCGCCATGGACGGCAGCCGCAGGTCGAGCCCGCGCTCCGACGCGAACGCCGTGACCTCCGCCCGCAATCGCGAGTTCGCGCTCACCCCGCCACCGACGATAAGCGTGCGCGGCGCCTCGTCGCGTTCGCTCAACTGTTCGAACGCGCGACGCAGCTTGAGCATGATCGCCCCGACCGCGGCGCGCTGGAACGACGCGCAGAGATCATCGATCTCCGCAGCGCTCAGATCCGAATGATCCCGCTCGTAATAGCTCTCTTTGCCACGCTTCTTCGGCGTGCCGCGCACCGTGTACAGGAGCGCCGTCTTGAGTCCCGAGAATGAGAAATCGAGACTGTCCCGGTCGAGCGTTGAGATCGGAAGTTCGTGCGCCGTTTCGTCGCCGCGCGCGGCGCGCTCGTCGACGATCGGTCCGCCGGGAAACCCGAGTCCGAGAATCGTCGCCGCCTTGTCGTACGCCTCGCCGATCGCGTCGTCGATCGTTCGCCCGAGCGCATCGATGTCGATCGGCGAGCGCATGACGAAGAGGTTCGTGTGCCCGCCCGAGACGACGAGCCCGAGCGCCGGAAACTCCGGCGGCTCCGCGTCGAGCGATCCGGAATGAAGATGCGCGATGACATGATCGACGCCGATGAGCGGTTTGCCCCACGCCCACGCGAGCGTCTTCGCCGCCGCGACGCCGACGAGCAGCGAACCGATGAGCCCGGGCCGATGACCGACCGCGATCGCGTCGAGATCATCGGGACCGACCTGCGCATCCTTCATGGCGCGATCGATGACCGGCAGAATCCGTTCGATGTGCGCGCGGCTCGCGATTTCCGGCACGACGCCGCCGTATTCCTCATGCAGCTCCGTCTGCGTGGCGATGATGTTCGAAAGCGTCGCGCGACCATTGCGCACGACCGCCGCCGCGGTCTCATCGCAGCTCGATTCGACACCAAGAATCGTCACGGGCGGGTCGGACATGCCGGATCGTACGCCGGCGCCGCGCACGCCGTATGATCGATGCGAATGGAACGGACTCCGCTTCGATTCATCCTGACGCCGGTCGTGGCGCTGCTCGCCCTGCTCGCGTTCCCCGCCACGACTTTCGCGGCGGCGCCGGGAGACGCCAGGGATGATGGCGACGACGGTCACGGCGCCGCGATCGTGTCGCCCGAGCGACTCTACCTTGTCATTCATGCGCGCGGCCTCGAAGACGCAGCGCAAGAATGGGCCGATTACCGCGCCACGCGCGGCTGGAACGCCGAAGCGATCGCCGCGACCGACGCCGCCGGACTCCTGCCCCCGCATTGGAACGACGCGCAGCTCATGCGCGAAGGGCTCCGCCAGTACTTCCGCGACCGCTTCGGCCAGGCGCAGTTGCGCGGCGTGACCGGCGCCGATTTCGCCGTACTCCTCCTCGGCGATGTCGAAGCGCCCGACGGCTCGCTCGCCATCGCGACCTGGCCGAAGCCGAACCTCATCGCGAGCCTGCGCAGCGGCGACCCGATGGACGAGCGCATCGTGGGTGACCACGATTACCAGCGTCTCGATGACGACGACGATCGCCCCGACTTTCTCCTCGGCCGCGTCCCCGCGCGGTCGAACGCCGAGGCGATCGCGCTGCTCGAGCGCATCCGCCGGTACGAGAACGACACGCCGCGCGGCCCGTGGCGCCGGCGCATGAACTTCATCGCAAGTGAACCCGGTTTCGGATTCGTCGACGGCGCGATCGAGCGCGCCGTCGAACTTGTCCTCGACACCTACACGCCGGCCGAGTTCGACCTCTCGATGACCTATGCGAGCAGTCGCTCGCCGTACTGCCCGCCCCCGGCCCGTCTCGCCGCGATCACCGCCGAGCGCTTCACCGAGGGCGCGCTCCTCGTCGCCTATGTCGGTCACGGCCACGCGCGCATGCTCGATCGACTCATCTGGAATCGACGCGCATTCGAGATATTCGACTTCGACGCGTTCGACGCGAACACCGTCGACGGCGCCCGCTTTCCCATTCTCTTCCTGCTCGCGTGTTCGACCGGGGCCTTCGACGATCCGGAGGGCGCGCCCTCGCTCGCCGAACGCCTCCTCTTCCACGACGCCGGTCCCGTCGCGATCATCGCCGGCAGCCGGCCGACGCATCCCTACGCGAACGGCCTCTACCTCAAGGACCTGCTCGATCACCTCGCGACGGAGCGCCGCCCGACGATCGGCGCCGTCTACCTCGCTGCGACGCGCGGCCTCGTCGACCTCGACGACGATGATCGCCTCATGGAATTTCTGAGCGGGCCGATCCTCCGCGCGAACGGCGAATTCGCGACGCCCGCGACCATCCGGGCCGCGCACCTGCGCCTCTACAACCTGCTCGGCGACCCGGCGCTCGAGATCGCCTATCCCGCGGAGCGACTCGACGATCTTCGGGTCGAGAGCGGGCGGCTCATCGGCCACGCGCCGAATTTCACCGAGGGTCGCGCGACGATCTCGATCGAAACGGCGCGACGCGACATGCCCCGCGCCTCGGAGATGGATCCGGCCTTCGGCCGCGACGATCCCGAACTCGAACGCAAGGCCGCGCTCAACTATCCGCTCGCGAACGACAAGGTGCTCCGCCAGACGGTCGTGCCCGTGGTGAACGGCCGCTTTGAAGTGGCGCTCACCGCCGGCGATGGGCTCGGCGATCTCGACGCGACGCCGCGCTGGATCAAGGTGTATCTCACCGGGTCCGACGGCGACGCGTTCGGCGCCATTCCGTGGCCCGCCGGGCTCGACACGCCGTAAGCTGTTCAACCGGAAGCGCGCGGCTCCGATCCCGTCGCCATCCGCTTCGTCGTTCGTTCGTCCGTTCATGCTCAAGTACGCGATCATCATTCCGGAAGGCGCCGCCGATCGTCCGCTCGACGATCTTGACGGCCTCACGCCGCTGCAGTCCGCCACGGCGCCGAACACCGATCGCCTCGCCCGCGCCGGTCGCGTGGGCGCCGCGTCGTTCGTTCCCCAGGGATTCGAGCCCGACGCCGATGTCGTGCTCGCCTCCCTCCTCGGCTACGACCCGACCATCGTTCATCCGCGTCGCGCCGCGTTCGAATCCGTCGCGGCGGGCGTCGAACTCGGCGCGAACGACTGGGCGCTTGCCGTGTCGCTCGTCACGCTCGACCGCGAAGAGCGCCTGCTCGATCACACCGCGGGCGGCCTCGGTCTCGCGGAGACCGAAGCGCTCCTTCGCGCCTTGGCCGCGCGCCTCGCCGAGGCGACGCCGCACGAGGCGGCGGGGCTCGAGTTCATCCCGCTCGCCGGCCATCGCGCGCTGCTCGTCGACCGCTCCGGCCGCGACTGGTCCGGCGTCGAGACCGAGCCGCCGTGGCGCGCCCTCGGTCAGCCGATCGCGAAGCGAAGACCGCGCGGCGGCGACGAGGGGGCCGCGCTGCTCAACGATCTCATGCGCCTCGGGCGCGAAGTCTTCGCCGGACACGAGGTGAACCGCACGCGCGCCGAACTCGGCGAACGCGAGGCGACCCTCCCCTGGTTCTGGGGTGAGGCGCAGCCCATCACGCTCGACCCGCTCGCCGGCCGCGTGCGCCACCAGCGCGTCGCGCTGCTGACCGACTCCGATCTCATGCTCGGCCTCGCTCAGGCCGCGGGGATTGAGCACGCGTTCCGCCTGCCCGAGCCGGGCGGCCCGCTCGAGGTCGATCCGCGGATGATCGGCGACGCGGCGGTCGAGCTGTTGACGAACGACGACGACGCGTTCGACCTCGTCATCGCGCACCACTCCGGCCCGGCGCGCGCCGCGCTCGCGAACGACTTCGCCGGCAAGGTCGCCGCGATCGAGGCGATCGATGCGCATGTCGTCAGCCCCGTCGCCGACGCGCTCGAAGCGCGGGCCGAACGGGGCCGCGGTAGGGAGGGCGCCGCGAATCGCGACGAGGACGCCGATCCCGAGGCTGACCCCGACGCGGGAACCGGTCGCTGGCGCCTGCTCATCGCGCCGGCGGTCGCGGTCGATACCGACGCGCGGCGGCCGACCTCGGCGCCCGCCCCGTTCCTCATCGCCGGCCACCGCATCGCGAGCGTCCTCCGCTTCGGCGCGCTCACCGAATCTGAAGCCGACGAGAGCGACCTCCACATCCCGACCGGCCACGACCTCCTCGAATACTTCCTCTTCAGCGGCGGCGTCGGCCGGTAGGGGCCCGCCGGCGGCGGGGGGATCACCACAGAGGCGCAGAGACACAGAGAAGAGGTAGTGAATGGATGAACGAGGTGTTGGAAACGACGGAATCGTCCTCAAGCCGGACTGGAGCGCCGACAAGCCCGGCGCCGTCGAGCGGAGGTCCGGTTTCTGCGTCACGGGAATCCGGAATCACCACAGAGTCACAGAGGCGCAGAGAAGAGGTGGAGAAAGAGTGGGAGAGGTGTTGGAGACGACGGAATCGTCCTCAAGCCGGACTGGAGCGCCGACAAGCCCCGCGCCGTCGAGCGGAGGTCCGGTTCAGGGCGCACGAACCGGCCCCGGACGATCGAACGCAGATCTGAGATTTCAAATCTCAAATCTCGGATTTCAGATTTCAAATTTCAGATTTCCAATCTCGGATTCTCTACGCATTCAAACTTCACCGACCTACCCAGCCCCGTGTGCCACTGCCGTGCCGGCAGTGCGAAACGGCGAACGGCGCGCGGGACTCCGATCGCCCACCTCGTCACGCCGCTCGTAGGTTCGGCTACTGCCGAACGGTTGGGCGTTCGATCACTCGTCGACGATTCGGTCGCGCGTTGATCCCGCGTACCCCCAGCCGTCAGGCAGTAGCCTGACCTACCCAACCCCGTGTGCCACTGCCGTTCCGGCAGTGCGAAACGGCGGACGGCGCACGAGTCAACGATCGCCCACCTCGTCGCTCATGTCCCCGTTCCATTCCCGCACGGCCTGGAAGGCCGTGGCACTCGTAGGTTCGGCTCTTGCCGAACGGTTGGGCGTTCGATCACTCGTCGACGATTCGGACGCGCGTTGATCCCGCGTACCCCCAACCGTCAGGCGCCAGCCTGACCTACCCGGACGAGCACATCACGGCTGAAGTCGAAACCTCTATTGATTCCCGTTGGAACGAGCGATTGTTCATCGCGGGCCTCGACGAGGAATTCGGCGCGCATCGAAAAACCCGCGGGCCTCTGTGTGCGCCGCCCCTTCGTCGACCGCGTTCACGACCCGCGAGGCCGCCTCGCCGCTCGCGAAGACAGTTGCGCCGGCGCGCGCCGAATCGTCCGCACGCGCGCCCGCAAATTGCGCCATTCGTGGCCAAAATGGGACAAAACGGACCAAAGTGCGCCATTCGGCGCCAAAGTGCGCCAAACGAGCACTTTTCGCGCACCAAACGCGACGCTCCGTGCGCACGAACGCGCGCCCGTGCGCACAGGATCCCGACCGGAGATGAAGAACCCCCGCGCAGCGCCTCGAATCGACCCTGGCACTCGCGCCGAAACCGTCCCGCGTTGAAACGCGTGCGCACGAATCTGTCCTCGAGCGCCGTTCCGCCGTGCGCCTCGGTGTGCGGTGGTTGGATGGTCGAAAAAGGGGCGCCGCTCGCTCGTTCGCGCCCTCACTCCCGCTCCGTCTCGCAGTTCCAGCAGACGGCGAAGCTGCCCTCGATCTCCTCGCCGCACGAGGCGCACACCCACGGGTCGGGGTCGGGCTGAAAGGCGCGGCCGCACTCGGGGCAGCGGAGCGAGCGGTTTCCGGTGAGGTCGTAGCCGCAGTCCGGACAGCGGCCGGGCGCGATCTCGTCGATCAACTCGTCGATGATCGCCCGCGCCTCGTCCTCATCCTCCCGCGCCACGAGAATCGACGCCCGCGCCTGCGGCAGGCCGAAGCCGCCGAGCACCGTCGCCGCGGCCTCATCCTGAATGACCGACGGAATCTCCGCCGAGGCCAGGATCGAGATGATCAACTGGCCCTCCCACGGCGCCCGACATCGATATACGCGGACGAGCCCCATCGCGCGACGATCCTCTCTCTCGTAACCCTCACTCTCGCGAGTCGCTCAATTCTCGCGCGCTCAGCCGCCGCCGTCCCCGTCCGCGTCGCCGTCGCCGTCCTCCGCCGCCGCAACATCCGGCAGCGCCGCGACCGGATCGCCCCAGCGCGCGGGCGCCGACTCCACCGGCGTCTCCGCGTCGTACGCGATCGGCTCGCCGAGTTCGGCGGCCACCCAGTCCTGAGTTTCCCACTCGACCGGACGCGGGTAGAACTGGCCGCGCTGGAGCACCTTCGCGTCGGGGAAGCGGGCGATCGCCTCGCCCCAGGTCGCGTGGTACCACGGCGCGCCGGTGAACCGGCGCATCGGCAGGCCGCGCAGCGGCCCCGCGATCGCGCGGCCCATCGCCGGCCACCACAGGCTCTCCGTGTCGCGATCCCAGATGAGCAGGGCCGTCATCTCCTCGAGCACGCCGATCTCGACATACGCGAACCCCGCGAAGCCGAAGGTGAGCGTCCGGTCCTCCGCATAGGAGCGCTCGTACACCGTCAGGATGTTGTTCATGAGGTCGTGATACACGAGCACCGGCGTCTCGCCGACACGATCGTTCACCATGCGGTACTCGATGAGCGGCACGGGATAGATCCGCGGCCCGTCGGGCGCGTCGAGCACGAGCGTGAAGTCGCCCTCGTCGAGAATGAGCTCGCCGTCCTCGTTCATCCACGACGCCGCGTCTTCGATCGTCGTGAACTGCGGCTCCCAGATTCCGAGCCACGCCTCGCGTCCGAAGCCGTACTCGAGCCCGCCCGCTTCGAGCTCGACCCAGTTCGTGATGTCGAAGTCCATCGCGTCGTCGTCGCCGCCGTGCAGGTAGCGCCGGCCGTCGCGCTCGATCGGGTCGGCCGTGCCCGGCTCATCGTTCGCCGGGGTCGGCGTCGGAGCGGGCGACGACTTGAAGACGCCGGTGACCATGTCGCGGTAGCGCTGTGAGCCGATCGCGAGCACGATGTTGAGAAGCAGGAGCGCGAAGAGCGCGATGACGAGCGCCTTCGACATGGCGCCGCGATGGTGGCGAACACGGCGCGACGGATGAGCAGGCCGGGACGACGGACGCATCGAACGAACTCCTTCTTCAGTGTGACGGCTGCGGACAGACTCGCGAATCATTGGCGCCGAACCGGCGCGCCGCCGACCCGATCGTCGACGGACGATCAGGGATCGAGGTCGCTGATCTTCTTCGGGCGGAACCACGGCGCCTCGCGCGACTCCTTCTCGATCTCATCGACCACGCCGAGGACCAGGGCGAACAGCGCCATGCGCACCGGCACGCCGTTCTCCGCCTGACGAAAGACCGCGAGGTTCGGCAGGGCGTTGAGGTCCGCGTCGAGCTCGTTCGCCTCGGGCCGGCTGTCACGCGGCAGGGGATGCATGATCACGGCGCCCGTTCGCGCCGACCGCTCGAACCGCTCGCGGGTCAGCGAGTAACGCCCGCGGTACTGATCGCTGTCCTCGGAGTTCTTGAACCGCTCCTGCTGCGTGCGGGTCGAGTAGATGACCTCGGCGTCGGCGATCCCCGCGTCGAGATTGTCGGTCACGCGCACCGTGTGGCCGCGCTCGCGCGCCCGCTCGATGACCGTGTCGGGCATGCCGAGATCCGGATGCGAGACGAAGGTGAACTCGACCCGGCGGAAGAGTGCGAGGAGTTTCGTGAGCGAATGCACCGTGCGCCCGTACTTGAGGTCGCCGACCATCGCGATCTTCAAGCCGTCGAGTTCCTTGAGCGAGCGCCCGGTCTCCTTGTGAATCGTGTAGAGGTCGAGCAGCGCCTGGGTCGGGTGTTCGCCCGGCCCGTCGCCGCCGTTCAGGACGGGCACATTCGTCGCCTCGGCGAACTCGCTCACGGCGCCCTTCTTCGGATGGCGGATGACGATGACATCGGCGTAGCCGCTCACGACGCGGCTCATGTCGAGAATCGATTCGCCCTTCGTAAGCGAGGAATCCTGCACGCCGGTCGTGTCGCGCACGGCGCCGCCGAGCCGGTTGAACGCGACGCCGAAACTGATCCGCGTGCGCGTGCTCGGCTCGAAGAAGAGGTTGGCGAGCACGGCGCCCTCGAGGACGCGCGTGACGCGCCGGCCGCGGGCGAACGGCTCCATCCGCCGGGCCACCTCGATGATCGGATAGAGGTCGCCGCGCTCGAACTGATCGACGGAGAGGATGTGCGAACCGGTGAAGTCCATGCGCGTCGCGGATTGTAGCGGAGGAGTGGAAATGGAGAAGTGGACGGCGGGGCGGGGGAGCGGAATCACCACAGAGTCACAGAGGCGCAGAGGCACAGAGAAGAGGTGGAGAAAGAGTGGCAGAGGTGATGGAAACGAATTCATCGTCCACAAGCCGGACTGGAGCGCCGACAAGCCCCGCGCCGTCGAGCGGAGGTCCGGTTCGGGGGGTCACGGAGATCCGGAATCACCACAGAGTCACAGAGGCGCAGAGAAGAGCTGGAGAAAGAGTGGGAGAGGTGTTGGAATCGCCGGAATCGTCCACAAGCCGGACTGGAGCGCCGACACGCCCGCGCCGTCGAGCGGAGGTCCGGTTCAGGCGCACGAATCAGCGCACCACGATCAAGTACAGTTCCGGGATCTCAAATCTCAAATCTCAAATCTCAAATCTCAAATCTCAAATCTCAGATCTCAGATTTCAGATCTCAGCCCCGAAAGCCGTGGCACACATACAACCGCCGCCCCGCCGGGCCCCGCCTCCGCCTCGATCGCTTCCGATAACCGCCGCGCCATACCGCCTGACGCTGGAATCGCCCTTCCGCTTCGCCGATACCTTTCCTAGACTGACTGGCCGGCCGCGGCGGACATCCGGCGAACGCCGGCCCGCCCCGCCGCGTACCGAAACGAACATGACCCGACGCGAAACGCACAACCCCGGCTCGTTCTTCGGCGTCGCCCGCACGCTCGCGCTCGTCGCGCTCTGCGCGAACGCGATCGTCGCGTCGGTCGGCGGCGCCCTGTGCTATCGCGTCACGCTCGCGTCCATCGGCGCCTTCGCGGGCGACTGCGTCCCCGTCTGCTGCGACGACGAGCCGGTCGACGCCGCCGCGCTCGCATACGACGACGACCATGATGAGGACGACGACGAGAACCGTCCGTTGGTCCTCGACCTGCTTGCTCTGCTCCCTGTCGATGATCTCGGCGGCGACGGCGACGACTGCTGCTGGTCCCGCAGCGCGGCCGAATCGACGACCACCGCGTTGACGCTCGATCGATCGGGCGCCGCCGCCGATGACGCGTCGATTACTCTCGCGCCGGCGCCGATCGGCGCCGCGTCGATCGCGTCCCTCGCCCTGAGCCGCGCCGCGATCCGCGCCGGCCAGAGCGCGCAGCCGCCGCCCGACTTCGTGGCGTCGCGGCGCTCGACCATCCTGCTCGTCTAGCTCCCCAACCATCTCCGCCGCTTGACGCGTGCGCGCCATCGCCGCCGTTGCGCTTTCCCGAGTGCCGCTCCGGCCGCGCCTTCGCGTCTTCTCGACTGTTCCGGCCGATGGCCCCGTCGCGGGGAGCGATTTGTGTTTCGAAGACCATCTACAGCGATCTCCTCTCGAACCGTCATGATGACGATGGCGCTCGCGTCGCTCACCATCGGCGCGAGCTGCGCGCGGAATAACCCCGAAGCGTCGCGCGTGCTCGACGATCTCCGCGCCCGCGGCCTCATCAGCGACGCCGACTACACCGGCTCCTCGGCGACCGCCGACCCGTCGCCCGCCCGTGACCTCGAAGCCCCGAACGATCCGCGCGTCGACGCGCTCCCCGCCGACGGCCCGCTCGACCTCGCAGCCCTCTTCGCCGCGGCCGACCGCGCGAACCCGCGCCTCGCCGCCGCCCGCGCCGCGGTCGGCGAAGCCGGCGGCCGCGCATGGCAGGCGGCGCTCGCGCCGAACCCGACCGTCGAACTCGAAGTCGAGAACGCGCGGCTCAAGGACGGCGGACTCGGCGATGTTGAAACGACGATCGGCGTCGCCCAGCCGATTCGATCCGCCGACCGTCGCCGCGCCGCCGCCGCGGAAGGCCGCTCGCGCATGACCGCGGAGGAGCATGCGTTCGACGCGACCCGCCGCGCGATCCACGCCGACATCCTCCGCGCCCTCGTCGAATACGCCTACGCCGACGCCGCGGCCCGCCGGCACGAGAACCTGCTCGACTTCGCCGGCCGCACGCTCGAACTCGCCGAGGGCCGCTTCGAACGCCGCGCGGCGCCGGAGTCCGATGTCATCCGCGCCCGCGTCGAATCGAACGAACTCGAACTTGGCGCCGAGGAGCAGCGCGGCCTCGGCGCCGCGTCGCTCGCGCGTCTCGAAACACTCCTCGGCGGGACGACGATCGATCCGACGCGCCTCGACCTCGAGTTCGCGCACGCCCTCGCCGCGTTCACCCCGCCGGCTCTCGACGAGATCAAGCAGGACCTGAGCGACGAGCACCCGGCGCTCCAGGCCGCCCGAGCGCAGATCGAAGTCGCCGAGGCGACGCTCGAACTCGAACGCGAGCGCCGCGCCGACGACCCGACGATCCGCGCCGGCCTCGGCTACGCGCACGGCGACGATGACCTCTTCCTCGAAGCCGGCGTCGGCGTGCCCTGGCCGCTCTACGACCGCAACCAGGGCGCCGTCCTCGCGGCGCGCTTTGCGGTCATCCGCGCCCGCCGCGAAGCCGACGCGGTCGCGAACGAACTCCTCGGCGACCTCGCCGCGTCGTACGAACTCTGGCGCTCGACCGCGCGGCGGCTCGACGCCTTCGAAGCGCAGATCCTCGAACCCGCGCTCCGCTCCTACGAGCAGACCCGCGCCGGATACGAAGCGGGCAAGCTCGCGTTCGTCGATTTGCTCGACGCCCAGCGCACGCTCGCCCGCGCCGAACTCACGCACCTGTCCCTCGAGCGCGCCGTCGCGCTCGCCGTCACCGACATCCTCGCCGCGCTCGGCCCCGGGCGCGCGCTACTCGAAGAACCACCAGCACCGGGAGAAACACCGTGAAATCACTTCTTGGCGCCGTCATCGTCTTCGTCCTCCTCGCCGCCGGCATGGTCGTGGGATGGTTCATGCTCCGCACGACCCCCGCGCCCGCGCCGAACCCGACCGCCCCCGCGACGACCGCCGCGAACACCGGCGAAAATGCGACCGAAGCGCACGGCAGCTTCCCCGCGATCCCCGCCGGCGCGACGCTCTGCGAACCACACCGCATCCCCGAACTCGTCTGCTCATTCTGTGATTCGTCAAAGGTCGAGGAGTTCGGATTCTGCGCCGGTCACGAGGTGCCCGAAGCCCACTGCACGCGCTGCCACCCGATCCTCATCGCCGCCTTCAAGGCCGAGGGCGACTGGTGCGCCGAGCACGAACTCCCCGAATCGCAGTGCACGATCTGCAACCCGTCGCCCGAGGGGTGATGGATCGACTCGAACCGGCGCGCCGCCCTCTGAGCGCGGCGCGCCGACCTTGCCTCGACAGGACCCGTCATGAAAACCTTCGTGACCTACCTCATCATCGGCCTCGTCGCGCTCGCCGCCGGCGTCGCGCTCATCTATTCCGCCGACCGCTTCGGCTGGATTCCCGAGCGCTACGCCGACAGGCCACCGGCGGACTCCGACGCGTCGTCAACTGATCCGACCGCGCCGCCGAGCGCGAGCCCAGGCGACAACGACAACGACAACGGCGTCATCGTCCGCAACGCCGCCGCCGACGCGTCCGACGCGATCGAAGTGCTCCGCACCGCCCGCGCGCCATCGGCGACCTGCACGAACGCGTTCTCGACCGTGCGCCTCGCGTCGCCCGAAGTCGCCCGGCGCACCGGCCTCCGCGTCGTCCCGGCGCGGACCGAATCGGTCGAACTCACCGTGAGCGCGAACGCGCGGGTCGCCTTCGACGAGAGCCGCTACGCGCACCTCGCCTCGCGCGCCGCCGGCGTCGTCGCCGAAGTCCGCGCCGACCTCGGCGACCGCGTCACCGCCGGCGCCGTCCTCGCCGTCGTCGACTCCTCCGAACTCGGCGCCGCGAAGGCCGCGTACCTCCAGGCCCGCTCGCTCGTCGAACTTTGGGAACGGAACGCCGCCCGCGAGCGCGACCTCCTCGAAGGCGGCCTCGGCGTCGAGCGCGATCTCCTCGAAGCGGAGACCGC
Source organism: Phycisphaerales bacterium (assembly GCA_043101845.1). Classification (GTDB taxonomy): domain Bacteria; phylum Planctomycetota; class Phycisphaerae; order Phycisphaerales; family UBA5793; genus JBICHN01. The sequence continues at coordinate 291,004 of JBICHN010000011.1, forward strand.
GCTCGTCGAAAGTCGCGTGCAGGAATCGAACGCCGCGCAACGCCTGCGCAACCTCGGCCTGAGCGACGATGACCTCGCCCAGGTCCGCAGCGACGCCGACACCTCCTCACGCCTGCCGCTCGTCGCGCCGTTCGACGGCGTCGTCGTCGACCGCCACGCCGTGGTCGGCGAGGTCGTCTCGTCGTCCGATCCGCTCTTCAGCGTCGCGGACACGAGTCGCATGTGGGCGATGCTCGACATCAATGAGTCCGAAGTGACGCGCCTCGAACCGGGACAGCCCGTCCGCCTCCAGTTCGCGTCGATTCCCGGCCGCGCGTTCGCCGGCGCGCTCACCTGGATCAGCCCGCAGGTCGACGCCCAGACCCGCGCGATCCGCGCCCGCGCCGAGTTCGACAACGCCGACGGCGCGCTCCGCGCGAACATGTTCGGCCGCGCCCGCGTCGAGGTCCGCACGATCGACGACGCGCTGCTCGTGCCCGAAGACGCCGTGCAGTGGGACGGCTGCTGCAACATCGTCTTCGTCCGCCAGACCGACACCGTCTACCAGCCCTACCAGGTCACGCTCGGACCCGAAATCAACGGCTGGTTCGTCGTCGAGGACGGGCTCCGACCGGGCGACGAGGTCGTCACGCGCGGCAGCTTCCTCCTCAAGACCGAAATCCTCAAGGGGAACATCGGCGCCGGCTGCTGTGAAGTCGACCCCGGCGCGAACCGCTGACGCATGACCAGCCCGCATCCGACGACACCACACTCCATCTCTTCGTGACTCCGTCTCTCCGTCTCTTCCGCTTCCCGGACCCGCCCCATGCTCAGCGCCGTCATCGACTGGTCACTCAACAACCGCGTGCTCGTCATCGCGCTGTCGCTGCTCGTCGTCATCGCGGGCTCGTGGTCGCTCTCCCGCCTGCCGATCGACGCGTACCCGGACACGACGCCGGTCATGGTGCAGATCAACACGACGGCGCCGTCGCTCTCCCCGCTCGAAATCGAGCGCCAGGTCAGCTTTCCCGTCGAGCAGGTCATCAGCGGCCTCCCCGGCCTCGCCGAGGTGCGCTCGGTGTCGAAGTTCGGCCTCTCCGTCGTCACCGTCATCTTTGAAGACGACACCGACCTCTACCTCGCGCGCCAGATGATCATGGAGCGCCTCCAGTCGGCGCGACTCCCCGCCGGGATCGACGCGCCCGAACTCGGCCCGATCTCGACCGGCCTCGGCGAAGTCTTCCACTACCTCATCACCGGCGACGACTACACGCTCGAAGAACTCACCACGATTCACGACTGGATCATCAAGCCGCAACTCCAGTCCGTCCCCGGCGTCGCCGAGGTGAACACCTGGGGCGGCGAAAAGCGCCAGTACCAGGTCGTCGTCGAGCCCGAGCGCCTCCTCGAGTACGAACTCACGCTCGACGAAGTCATCGACGCGCTCCAGAAGAACAACCTGAGCGTGGGCGGCGGGAACATCACCCGCGCCGGCGAGCTGCAACTCGTCCAGGGCGTCAGCCTCACCACGAACATCGACGAGATCGAACAGATCGTCATCAAGGCGTACAACGGCGCGCCGGTGCGCATCCGCGATGTCGCGGCCGTCGAGATCGGCCACGAGATCCGCCGCGGCGCCGCGACGGCCATGGGACGCGGCGAAACCGTCCTCGGCCTCGGCTTCATGCTCATGGGCGAGAACAGCCACGAGGTCACCGCCCGCCTCGCCGAACGCGTCGAAGAGGTCCGCCGCTCGCTTCCGCCCGGCGTCGAGATCGAACCCGTCTACCAGCGCACCGAACTCGTCGACGAAGTCATCCACACCGTGCAGGAGAACCTCTTCGTCGGCGCGATCCTCGTCGTCGCCGTGCTCTTCATCTTTCTCGGCAACCTTCGCGCCGGGCTCATCGTCGCGCTCGCGATTCCGTTCTCCATGCTCTTCGCGTTCAACGGCATGTTGCAGATCGGCATCGCGGCGAGCCTCATGAGCCTCGGCGCCATCGACTTCGGCCTCGTCGTCGACAGCTCGGTCATCATGGTCGAGAACTGCGCCCGCCGCCTCGGCGAAGAAGGAACGGCGCGCCCGCGCCTCGAAATCGTCCGCGACGCGGCGCTCGAAGTGCGCAAGCCCACCATGTTCGGCGAGCTCATCATCGCGATCGTCTACCTGCCGATCCTCACGCTCGAAGGCATCGAGGGCAAGCTCTTCCGGCCGATGGCGCTCACGGTCATCCTCGCCCTCCTCGGCTCGATGATCCTCTCGCTCACGCTCATGCCCGTCCTCGCGAGCATGATCCTTCCCGTCCGCGCCGAACATCGCGAGAACTTCTTCGTCCGCTTCACGAAGTGGCTCTACGCCCCGGTCGTGCGCTTCGCGATCCGCGCCCGCGCGATCGTCATCATCTTCGCGCTCGTCCTGCTCGCCGGCGGCGCGTGGCTCGGCGGACGACTCGGCGCCGAATTCATCCCGCGCCTCTCCGAAGGCGCCGTCACCGTGAACGCGATCCGTCTCGCCGGCGTCTCGCTCGAAGAGTCCGTCCGCTACGGCGGGCGCATCGAACAGGCGCTCCTCGACTCGTTCCCCGACGAGGTGCGCCATGTCTGGACCCGCGTCGGCAGCGCCCAGGTCCCGACCGATCCGATGGGCATCGAGCTCTCCGACATCTTCATCATGCTCCACCCGCGCGAGGAATGGATCCGCGCCGACACGCAGGATGAACTCGTCGCCGAGTTCCAGACGGCGCTCGAAGGCCTGCCGGGCATGCGCGTCGTCTTCTCCCAGCCGATCGAGATGCGCGTGAACGAGATGATCGCCGGCATCCGCACCGATCTCGGCGTGAAGATCTTCGGCGACGACCTCGACCTCCTCCTCGAACGCGCGAGCGCCGTCGCGGAGCTACTCGAGTCGATCCCCGGCGCTGCGGACATCTATGTCGAGCAGATCAGCGGCCAGCCCGTCGTCGAAGTCCGCGCCGACCAGCAGGCGCTCGCGCGCCACGGCGTGCCGGGGCGTCATGTCATGGAAATCGTCGAGGCCGTGGGCGGGACGATCGTGGGGGAGGTGCGGGAAGATCAGCGCCGCTTCGACCTCGCCGTGCGCCTGCCCGAACGCTTTCGGCGTGACCCGGCCGAGCTCGCCGCGGTGCTCGTGCCGACCGCGTCGGGCGCGCGGATTCCCCTCGACCGCCTCGCCGAGGTGCGACAGTTCGAAGGCCCCGCGACGATCACCCGCGAATGGCAGAAGCGGCGCATCGTCGTCCAGTGCAATGTGCGCGGCCGCGATGTCGCCGGCTTCGTCGAAGAGGCCCGCGCGCGCATCGCGGACGAACTCGATCTCCCGCCCGGATACCGCGTCGCGTTCGGCGGGCAGTTCGAGCACCTCGAACGCGCCCGCGCGCGGCTCACCTTCATCGTCCCGGTCGCGCTCCTGCTCATCCTCCTGCTCCTCCAGACGAGCGTGAACTCGATCCGCGACGCGCTCATCATCTTCACCGGGGCGCCGTTCGCCACGCTCGGCGGCATCCTCGCGCTCTACCTCCGCGACATGCCCTTCACGATCTCCGCCGGCGTCGGCTTCGTCGCCGTGTCCGGCGTCGCGATGCTCAACGGGCTCGTCATGGTCTCGATGATCCAGAGTCTCATGCAGGGCGACGCGAAGATGTCGCGCGCCGACGCGATCGAACGGAGCGCGCTCGTCCGCCTGCGCCCGGTCCTCATGACGGCGCTCGTCGCGAGCGTCGGCTTCATCCCCATGGCCGTAAACACCGGCGTCGGCGCCGAAGTGCAGCGCCCGCTCGCGACGGTCGTCATCGGCGGCGTCGTCTCCGACACCCTCCTCACCCTCCTCGTCCTCCCGGCGCTCTACGCGACCTTCGGAGGAGGCGGATCCGGAGGGGGAGGGGAATCACCACAGAGACACAGAGGCGCCGAGAAGAATTGAATGAAGAAGTAGAAGTGACGGATCGGTGAGGGCGAAGGATGCCTCGAGGATTGGCGCCCAACAGCGCCCCCAACTCAACTTAGCCCCGGGTGAATACACCCGGGGAAACGGCGCCCGTCCGCGCGAACGCCTCGCGGCTCCGGGGGATCGACCCCCTCCACCGCGACCCCGCTCACAGAGCGCGGCTCTACGGAAAGTGAGCGAACAACCACCGCCCCGGGGTGGAACAGGCCTCTGTGCCTGTTCGAGGCTCGACGAATCTCCGGATTCAACCCCCGAACAACAACGGACGCCCGAAAGAAAAAACCCCGCATGCGAATGCGGGGCCTGCTCACCCGGAGTCACCCCGGCGCAACCCGCAACGCGGCGCGACACCCGTTTGCCGAACCGTGTGCCACTGCCGTGTCGGCAGTGCGAAGCGGCGGACGGCGCGTGAAACGGCGTGCGCTCACCTCGGCGCCGGCGCCCTCGTCCCATTCGCACGGCCTGGAAGGCCGTGGCACACGAACCGACGGCCGACCGTCCGCGTCACCCTCCGCCGCGCACGCGTCACACGCATTCCGGTACACTGACCGAGAGCCGATGCCGTCTCCCCGCGCGAAGAACGACACCGACAACGAACGCGACGCCACCACGCCGCGCTTCTTCCGCTTCCAGAAACGATCACGCCGGCGCCCCCGTCCCGGCGACCTGTTCGTCATGCGCGAGCGCGCCGACCCCGGCCGCTACCTGCACGGCCTCGTCGTCCGGACCGACGCGGACATCAGCCGGACCGGCCACGCCGGCAGCCTCATCTACCTCTTCAACCGGCTCACCGACGAGCCGCGCCCGGTCGACGACCCGATCGCGACGATGCGGCCCGCGAACCTGCTCCTGCCGCCCATCATCACGAATCGACGCCCGTGGACGATGGGCCTGTTCCGCACAATCGACGATGACAGTTATTCGATCGACGACTTCGAGCTCCTCGACCCCCACATCTTCGACGCCGTCATCCCCACGAGCCGCCGCTTCGTGAACGAACACGGCGACCCGGTCGACGCCGAAACCGTGACCGCAATGACACGCCACATGACACACCACCACCCCCGCCCCTTCCTCGAAGCCGGCGTCGTCGGTTACCTCTACATCGACGAACTCGCGGGGGAGGCGCTGGGGTGGGAGAAGTGACTTGGAAGGCTATCCGAACTCGATCGGCATGATATTTTGGGGCCTTAGCACAACCGAAAACGAAACCGCTGCGGAGTTGTCCGCAGCGGTCTCAGTTCAAGGTGATATGTTAGAAGACCTCATCTGACAGCACCCAGCTCGTTCTTCCGGTGTTCTGGGCAGCTTGATACACGACGGTACGACCCTGCCAAGTCCAAGGAATCGCTATGCCAATTTCAGCAGTTCCGTCGTTCATTACCGAAAACAATGGCGATACTTCATCGTAATTTGACAGTTGAAGACATATACCTGACACCACTGATTGGCCATCGAAACGGCTGAAAATGATGCGTGTATTATTCTCCCCCGGGTCCGCATTCGCGATCTCGAATAAAGAAACCTTACGAGCGGTGAATTGATCAACGGTAAGTTCAAACGATCTAGGCTGCGTTGGCAATGCGCCTAGTCCGGGCCAAGGGAAAACATGAGAGGCCCCGTTCAACTCGTCTGAAGCATTCCCATCACAGCGGCACCATTCGTGCGCGGTCGTCAATGGCGCCCCCGCCAGCAATGCCGGTACTTCGCCGTTGTATTGACTGAACCCGCTCGCAACCGAGTCGCCAAGACCGCCTCCCTCGAAATCTATGCGTAGATCGTCGTCACTCTCGAACTGACCAGTTCCACCCCAGATCCATAGAGGCGCCGGATCACTCGACGGGTCGGGTATCGAGTAGACCCAGACACGGCCTTGGTATGAGTTTGGTGCAGCGAGCGGCCGCAAGGCAGGCGCCCCGACGAGCAGTTCGTCCTTGCCATCGCCGGTAAGATCACCGGCCGCGGCAAGGGAGAATCCAAATTCCGTGTTCTCCTCTAGCTTGAAGGCGACGCTTGGTCCGTCGAGGACAGTGGTGAGGGTCCATGGATTGGGGCCAGCAGTTTCATAAATATAAACCCTCCCCTCGAAACCGGTATCGCAACTCCTCGGATCTCCGACGACGATTTCGGGCGCGGAATCTCCCCAGAGATCGACCGCCGCAATGTATGTCCCCCATGCCTCACTAACGCCGGCCGGCGCCGGAACCGTCCGCTCATGATGGATCTCGCTCGCCGCAAAATTCACGCTGAACACTTCGATGGATGCCGTTCCGCTCGCACGAAAGACTCGAAGGAGCACTTCGACTACACCGTCACCGTCGTCGTCATGCGTTTGGACGACTTTACGTGCCCGGATGAAATGGCCTTCTCCAGGCGACCACTCATGGAACCGATAGCTCACGCAAGAATCGTAGAACACCCGACCGGGTGCCAAATTCGGAAACCGATTCGGATCGGGATTCGCGAGATTAACCTCATCGTGAAACACAAAATCCGATCCGGTAAATTCGCCAAAGAAATGAAGTTTATCGTCGCCCTCCAAAGGAGTTCCGAACGCCTCGACAAGTGCGATGTCGAGGCCGGGAGTGCCGGGATCAATCATCGCGTCGGCTGCCGCATCCGGCAGGCCGGAATTATCTATACTCTCACAGTTGTTGAAGAATGTGCATGCCGACCAGAGCACTGATAGATCATGCGTTGATGAGTCGATACTGAGGAGTGACGCGCGCGAACCAGCGCAACCGTCGTCACCAGAACACGCACTCGAGGCCACCAAAAACTCATTAAAGGAGTCCCCCGTCCATTCCCCGGCGTCGACGACAATCGGGCCGACAATTGAACCGGTGTATCGTGAGTCGCTCACTGCAGCAACAAGGTCGAACCGCGGGACCCCGTTCGCTGATTGGAAGACCTCGTAGACGAAGACGAGTCCGCGCTGGCAACCAGGAGTGCCTTCATCGAAGCGTCCTCCTGGATCGCTGACTGCGAGCAAGTTTGTCCCGAGGCGCGTCAGATAGGCGCCGAAATGATGGCCGCCAGAGACGACCTCCGAATTCGGGAATTCGGCGACTTCCGTCGGGCACGGATAAAGCAGTACTTCCCCGCAATAGTTCGGGGGGCGCACGCTGTCACATGGGGCGGGGTATGAGTCACAGGGCTTCTGCGAGACGGCGGGCGCTGAGCCCACGCAGATCGCGATGATCAAGAGAGGGCCGGACCATGAGAGACGCGGCGCGAGCCGGATCCGTTGAGTCTGCATTGGTAGCCTCCAGATCGCCGGCGTGCGTCTCGCGGCTCGTCCCGCCCGACGGGCTAGATTCTGTGCAAGCGCGAAGTAGCGCCGCGGCGCATAAGGCGCAAGTTACAGATAGGCATACAAAAAATCAAGGCAGCCCGCGCCGGGGAAACTACCGGCCGCACCGGTCTCGAGACGAGTCCCGTTTCGGGCGTCAGAATGTATGATTTCGAGCATGCCTCTCTTGTACTACTGGCAGCCCGACAACTATCGCCGCGACCTCGACTATGGCGTGGGATTCCATCTGAGTCAGGGCTCGAAGCGACTCCATGAAGTCGACATTGGCGACAGCGTTTGGGCGTTCACTCGAATGCGGGGCGGCGGCTATGCGCTTGCTGCGCAGTTAGTCATCAAGGCGAAGACTCTGAATCCGCCTGGCTATCGCTATGGGAAATACAGGGTCTGGGGCGATCTCGAACGATCACGATACTTCCACATAGATGCTCAAACGGATGTCGAAAGCACGCTGCGAAAGGCGTCGGGCCGAACATCCGCGAAGATGTTCGCGCAGGCGTTTCAGGGCCACGCCGCGGTCGTTCACATCGATCTGGCCTCGCATCAGGCGCTCTCGGAACTCGGTGCGGACCTGCCGCATGAACCTCGCGCCCGGATCCTTCCCGAGGAGAAACTGGAGGCCGAACTCCTTTTCGGTAATGAAGCGACCGTAAGGCGTTTCATTGACGCGGAAGACTCGGGCCTCGCCGACGATCGCCGGGCGTATCTCTACAGCGAGGCGCCAAGTCGGAACCGGCGGCTGGTGCGTGAGTTGTACGATCTCTACGACAACCGATGCCAACTCTGCGAGTGGGATCCCCTCGACCTGTATAGCCGGCCGCTCTGCGAGGCGCATCACCTCGTATGGTTGAGCCGCGGCGGTGAGGACGATCTCTCGAATATGGTGCTGATCTGTCCGAATCATCACCGCGCGATTCACCGGTGTGATGCGCCGTTTGATTTTCTCGACTTGAGCTTTCGGTTCTCGGAATCGTTGCGTGAGTCGTTGCAGCTCAATAGACATTTGGTTGGTTGTTGATCGCCGTGACAGAGAGCCGTGGTCGGCTCGGCGTGTCCGGCAAGGCCGACCCCGACCGCTGCCTCGAAGCCCTCACCTTCGTCCCCGACCACGGCTGCGGCCGCGTCCTGCTCCAGGGCCTCAACCTCACGCGATGCGCGAAGAGCGAGGTCGTCGTACTCGAGTGAGTGAGTGAGTGAGTGAGTGAGTGGCGAATCGGTCCGTGGAACAACGGGCGTCGCGCGATACGCATGGATAGAGCCGCGTGCCGCGCACGGCGTCGAGGCGGAGTCCCTTCCTCGTAGAGCCGCGTGCTGTGCACGGGGTCGAGGCGGTGTCCCCCCAACGGGGGCGGAGCCTCGAAGTCCCGGCGCCCGTCGCGCAATCGATTCGCGGCGCCGGGGGCGCGACCCCCGGCGCCGCGACCCCGCTCACAGAGCGCGGCTCTACGCTCTCGTAAACGCAGCGCCGCTCGCCTCCGCGCGTGAAACGGGCTCACAGAGCCCGGCTCGCGCCGTCGCCGCGCCCTTCGTCTCTCCGTGACTACGTCTCTCCGTCTCCCCTCGCAGCGCCATCCGCCTCCGCGCGTGAAACGGGTTCACAGAGCCCGGCTCGCGCCCTCGCCGCGCCCTTCGTCTCTTCGTGACTCCGTCTCTCCGTCTCTCGATTTCTCTCTTCCCACTTGACTTTTCGCCGTTGCAACATATATTTCTTTCTGGACGCCTCCTCGTTCAAGGCGGAGTGAACCCATGCCCGACCTCGGGCGCGAAATCGGGAAGAAGGGGAAGTTCGCGTCGCTCGAGCAGGAGACGGCGTTGAACCTTCAGCGGGCCGCGGACCGGCTCGAGGCGCCCTTTGACGCCCTCTTCCAGGAGCACGGCCTCTCGAGCGCCCAGTACAACGCGCTGCGGATCATCCGCGGCGCCGGGCCCCTTGGCACGCCGATCCAGCGCATCGGGGAGCACATGATCACGCGGCAGCCGGACATGACGAGGCTCGTCGATCGCCTTGAAAAGGCAGGGTTTGTGGAGCGCAAGCGCTGCGACGAGGACCGCCGGGTCATCTACGCGACGCTCACGAAAGACGGAAAGGAGATCCTCCGGAAACTCGATAAACCAGTCCTCGAAATTCACCAGAAGCAGTTCGCCCACATGAAGAAGGAGCAGGTCGAGATGTTGAACGCGTTGCTCTACCTCGCCCGCCAGGCGCCGGACTGACCCGGCGACTTCGGCGGACCGCCCCGAGGCCGCGGGATGTGGACGCCCGTCGGCTTTTTCTTGAGCCTGATATATGTTACAACAACAATCGTTTAGCGGAGTAAAAATCATGGATCGCGACCACCTCGAACACGCCGGCGCCCAGGCCGGTCTCCTCGTTGCCCGCGTCCTGCCCGGCGTCGTCTTCGTCTTCCACGGATCCCAGAAGCTCTTCGGCGCCTTCGACGGGCCCGGCCTCGCCGGCTTCGCGGGCTACCTCGACGCGCTCGGCGTCCCGGCGCCCGCGCTCAACGCGGCCGTCGCGGCGTCGGTCGAACTCGTCGGCGGGCTCGCGCTCCTCACCGGCGTGGGACAGCGGATCGTCGCGGCGCCGCTCGCGTTCACGATGCTCGTCGCCGCGTTCCTCGCGCACGGCGGGGCGTTCGACGCGGGGAAGGGCGGCATGGAGTACCCGCTCACCCTCGCGTTCGTCGTGATCGGCCTCGGGCTCACCGGGCCGGGCCGGCTCACGCTCGCGACCCTCGCGCGGCGGCTCCGGCGCGGCGCCGCGGCCGGGCGCGACGGCGGGCTCGCGTCGAGTTTCACCGCCGCCACCACCACCACCACCACCACCGCTCGATGAATCGAACGAATCGGCTTCGCCTTCGAGAGCGAACCTTATAGAGATACGAGAGGACGCACACCATGCTTCGCATACGACGCGCCGCCGACCGCGGCCACCTCGACCACGGCTGGCTCGACACCTGGCACACCTTTTCGTTCGGCGACTACCGCGACCCGGCGCACACCCGCTTCCGCACGCTCCGCGTGATCAACGATGATCGCGTGGCGCCCGGGCGCGGCTTCGGGATGCACCCGCACCGCGACATGGAGATTCTGACTTATGTCCTCGACGGCGCCGTGGCGCACGAGGACAGCGGCGGGAACCGCGGTGTGATCGAGCGCGACGGCGTGCAGGTCATGTCCGCCGGGCGCGGCGTCGAGCACAGCGAGTTCAACGCGTCGCGCGTCGAGCCCGTGCATCTCCTGCAGATCTGGATCTTCCCCGAGGAGAAGGGGCTCGAGCCCGGCTACGCCGAGCGCGTGTTCCCGGCCGACGAGAAGCGCGGCCGCCTCCGCGCGATCGCGTCGCGCGACGGGCGCGAGGACTCGCTCATCATTCATCAGGACGCCGCGGTGTACGCGACGATTCTCGATGATCCGGACCAGACCGTCGAGCACACGCTCGCGCCGGGGCGCGGCGCCTGGGTGCAGGTGGCGCGCGGCTCGGTCATCGTGAACGGCGAACGACTCGAGACGGGCGACGGCGCCGCGATCGAGGATGAGGAGGTCGTCACGCTCCGCGCAGCGGCCGATTCCAACGCCACGGACGAGCCGGCGGAAGCGCTGCTCTTTGATCTCGGCTGATCCATCGCCGCGACCACTAGACTCGGACAGAGAGACACAGAGGCGCGGAGGGGGAAGCGAGCGATTTGAGATTGGAGATCTGAGATTTTAGATTGGGGGACTCACGCGCGATGACGCGAGGGCGCGAGCCGGGCTCTGCGAGCCCGTTTCACCTCCGGACCTCACGCAGGGTCCGCCCGCCGCGTCGCACGATCTCTCGCAACGCGACTGGGCGCCAGAATACGGACGACACGATTCGCACGAGACCAGCCCAAGAACTCACACTGGACACGCACGACACCAGACGCACGAACTCACACTCGACGCGAATAGACGCACACACACACCCATGCACGCACGACCGACCGACGGACCGCCCGATCAGGCGTCACGGTCACCTACGACAGGAGTTGTTCCCAATGAAGACGCAAGGCGCCGATCCCGTTTCGAACCCGCGCACGCCGGCGGTTGATATTGATCCGATGTTTACCGACCGCTGGTCGCCGCGCGCGTACGACGCGGAGCATGAGGTGACCGAGGATGAGATCGCGTCGGTCATGGAGGCGGCGCGGTGGTCGCCTTCGTCGTACAACGAGCAGCCGTGGGTCTTCGTGTATGCGCGGTCGAAGGAGGACCATGCGCGGTTCCTCGAGCTGCTCGTCGAGGGGAACCGGAAGTGGGCCGACCAGGCGCCGGTGCTCATCTTCGCGCTTGCGAAGCGCACCTTTGACAAGAATGGCAAGCCGAATCGGCATTATGCGTTCGACACCGGCGCCGCGTGGATGGCGATGTCGCTGCAGGCCCGCAAGCTCGGCCTCTACACGCACGGCATGGCCGGGTTCCACGAGGACAAGGCGTACGAAGCGCTCGGCGTCGATCGCGAGAAGTACGAGGTCATGGCCGCAATCGCGCTCGGGCGGCGGGCCGACGCGTCGACGCTCGATGACGAGGGGATGCGGAAGGGTGAGAAGCCGAACGATCGCAAGCCGCTCGAGAAGGTGGCGTACGAGGGGCGATTCTCCGCCTAGCGTACCGGCATGAATCGAACCGCGACGACCGCGACGACCGCGAGGAGACTGATGAGCGCGCTCCGATTCGGCGCGACGCGCGCGTTCATCGTGATCATCGCGATGACGGTGTTCTTCGGGGCCGCATGGGCGACGGATGTACAGGACGCTGACGCGCCGCAGCCCGAATCGCAGCCGCAGCCCGAACCCGATCCTGAGACCCAGCCCGAGCCCGAACCCGCACCGGCGGAGCGCGCGACGGAGCCCGGCGCCACCGCGCCGGCCGACACCTCGCCCGCCAACACACCCGCCCCCGTCGTTCCACTCCCCACGCCGAAGCCGGCGCGGGTCGATCATGTGTTCATCATCAGCGTCGACGGGTTGCGGAGCGATGCGCTCCTCGCGCCCGGCACGCGCCTGCCGAACTTCGCGCGGCTGTCGCGGCGGGGCGCCTACACGCTCAACGCGCGGACCGATCCCGACTCGACCGTCACGCTGCCGAACCATGTCGGCATGATCACCGGCCGCCTCATGCGCGGCCGGTCGGGGCACGGCTGGACGGGCAACGCCGATCCGCCCGCCGGGGCCACGCTCCACGACGGTCATGACGAGCCGATCATGAGCGTGTTCGAGGTCGCACGCTCGTTCGGCGTCGCGACCGCGGCGTTCACGTCGAAGACGAAGTTCTCGCTCTTCGAGGTCTCGCACGAGGGGCTCGACGCGTACGCGTACGCGGCCGAGGCGCCGGCGATCACCGATCACGCGCTCCGCGCGCTCGCCGCGGCGGAGCGTTCGCTCATCTTCGTGCACTACCGCGACCCGGACAGCGCCGGGCACGCGTCGGGGTGGGATCTCTCGCCCGGCTCGGCGTACATGGAGTCGATCGCGCGGGTCGATCTCGAGCTCGGCCGGCTGCTCGACGCGATCGAGACGGACGACCGCCGACGCGGCCGCGTCGCGATGATCATCACGAGCGATCACGGCGGCGGCTCGCCGCACCGTTCGCACACGCACGAGTCGATGTGGGTGAACTACATCATTCCGTTTCTCGTGTGGGTCGACGGCGCCGACCGCGCCGGCGAGTTGTACCTCTTGAACGCGTCAACGCGCGCCGACCCGGGCCTTCGCCGCCCGGGCGTGTCGCCGACGATGGAAGGCGACCCGTTACCGCCGATCCGCAACTCCGACGCCGCAAACCTCGCGCTCGACCTCCTCGGCCTGCCGGCGGTTCCGGGTTCAGTGGTGAATGGCGGGCAGGAGTTGGGGGTGTTTGAGTCTGGTTCTGGTTCCGGCGATGGTGACGTGCGGGGTGCCGGCGGCGGTGGGTGACTTGCCTTGGGTACTACGCAAGTCGGGGCTCTGGACCGTCGGGAGTTTCGTCAGACGAATCTCCTGGCCGCGAGAAGGCGGCATGATCGACCCCTGTTCACTCCCGGGAGAATCCCCGGCGCGGATTTTTCAAAGTTGTTCCAGCTCCGTTGCTTGACGCGTTATACTCGGCGTCTATCGATACGACGGTCGAATGGACCGAGGGCGCGTTTCACTCATCGGTGATCATCTCACAGACGGTCCCGGATTCCCGGACTCGATTCACGAAAGGCCGCGATGGCTGAAGGCACGAGCACGAAGGCGGTGGGCGGTCAGGGCGGCGGGTCGCCCGATCTAAAATGGAAGATACACGGCAACGACGACTACAACGCCGTCGACATCGCGCACAAGGCGAATCGCGTTGGGTTTGAGATTCAGTTGTCTCTACAAAGATGAGCGACTCGAACGCCGTGAAGGTATCAAACAAGGCATGAGTAAACGAACCGAGACTCGCAGCGATCGCGTTATACCCTTCCTGAAGTGGGCGGGGGGCAAGCGTTGGCTCGTTGCAAAGTCGCCGGAATTGTTCGACATCCCCTTCACGCGGTACGTCGAACCGTTTCTCGGGAGCGGCGCGGTATTCTTCCACTTGGCCCCCAAGCGCTCAGTACTCACTGATCGAAACTCCGAGCTTATCACCACGTACTCCGCGATCCGAGATGACTGGCGGGCCGTGTGGACACGATTGCGCAGACACCACCGGCACCATTCGAAAGACTACTACTACCAGCTACGATCGTCGACACCTCGCTCTCCGGCGGGCATCGCTGCGAGACTAATCTACTTGAACCGTACCTGCTGGAATGGGTTGTACCGTGTCAATCTAAGCGGCGCGTTCAACGTACCAATCGGGACGAAGACCGACGCCATCTACGAAACCGATTGTTTTGAAAGCGTTTCGCAAATGCTGAAGTCGGCGAGCCTCAAGTCGTGCGACTTTTCAAAGACATTGGACAACACCGGCGACGGCGATTTTGTCTTCGTCGATCCGCCCTACACAGTGCGGCACGACAACAACGGTTTCATCAAATATAACGATTCGTTGTTCTCTTGGGAAGACCAGGAGCGACTGCGAGACGCAGTTGTTGACAGTCGTGCTCGCGGCGCCCGCGTTCTCGTCACTAACGCAAGCCATCCTTCGATCGAGAAACTCTACCGTGGTATCGGCCAGCACGTCCGATTGAGTCGGTCGAGCGTGATCGCTGGTGCATCAGAGTTCCGTGGACCATGTCATGAAATGGCGATCAAATGCTTCTGAAGATTTGCAAGGTTCTTCCGTTCGTTAACACGTTCGCCCACTATAACAGGCATCGGCACAAAGACGCTCTAAAGAAGTTCCTCTTTCTTTGGTCCATTTCCGTCATTCCGATCGTGTCGGCATCGATCGTCGTCGCGATGGCGCCGAATGGCGGGTTCCCTGCGGCCGTTTGGGAGGCTATCCGTACTGGGTTCTTTGCGACCGATCAATTCATTTACGCAGTCGCCTTCCTTCCGCCGGTCTTGTACTTGTTGTTCGAGAAGTATGAACTTCGCGGCCATTTCATCGCGCTCAACAAACGCAAGAAGAACGAGAACCTCGAGATTCCTGGATATTTCCTGATCTATTTGTTGACCGTTCTCGTCTTGATTTTCACAGCGTTTGTGTACGGAGTCACCAAAGCGAATCCATATTCTGTTTCGGCGACCTTTCTTGCGGTGTCGGGCGGGGTCGTGTACGCCTTTGCAATGTTCTGTTGGTACTTGTCCCTGCTTGAGTCGGTGTCACCTGATCCCTTCGGGTTTTTGGATGAGAATCGAGCAAGGGAAGCTGAAATGAGTGAAGACTTCGGGAAGCGGATCCGGAGCCGGGAGAGGCAGCAATGAACAATCCAAAAGAACTGAAGCTGACGGTTCTCCCTGTCGAGCAGAAGATTGGGACGTTCTACGTCGCCTCGATATCCGCAAGAGACCTCGTCGAAATCTCATACTCTGACGTTCGGAGACTTACAGAGGACCAGCGCGACCTTGAGCGATACCTCGGAATCCAGCGACCGGTCAATCCGCGGCGAATCAAGGAGATCAGAAAGTACCTGACGGCGAGTGACGCGACATTTCCAACAGCGGTAATCGTAGCTGTCGACGAGCGCTGCGCGGTACTTGGTGAGACGGAACGTGACGGTCCAACTGAACTGATACTGCGACCATACGACCCGGAAGAAGACACCGACGATCAAGCGATTCCATACGGGAAGATTGCTCGGGTGATTGACGGCCAACACCGACTCGCAGCGTTTCTTGGCGAAGACGACAACTACACATTCGATTTTGCAGACGAGAGTTTCGAGATTAACCTTGCAATATTTATTGGCGCGGACGTGTCTGAGCAGGCGAATATTTTTGCTACAGTCAATCTGGCGCAAACAAAGGTTAACAAAAGCCTAGTTTACGACCTTACCGATCTGGCGAAGGCTAGGAGCCCGCACAAGACCTGTCATGACGTAGCGGTGGTGTTGGATAGCGAATCAGCTAGTCCATTCTATGAGCGCATCAAGAGGCTTGGGACTCGAACACCTGGCCGTGGCTACGAACCGCTTACGCAGGCAGCGTTCGTGGAGTCCCTCATCCCTTTTATCTCGTCCGATCCGATGCAAGACCGCAACTTGCTTCTCGATGGCGAAAGGCTTCCACGTGCTGACGATGCCTTATTGGAGAAGCGGCCGTTTCGGAATCTATTTATTGAGAAGAAGGACCTCGACATCGCGGAGATCCTCTTTAACTACTTCGACGCAGTCCGAGCACGATGGCCAGAGTCTTGGAACGCACCAAAAGATGCCCGCAATCTGCTGCCTCGATCAAACGCGTTTAAGGCTTTTATGAAGTTCTTACGTTTAGATGTTTATCCCTCGCTGGTCGGGACTCAGTTCGGAAGTGTACCCACAAAGGGCGACTTCGATCCCTATTTCGACAGAATCGACGTGACCGACAGAGACTTCACCACAAAGAACTTTACCGCTGGAAGCAGCGGGGAGTCCACGTTCCTTAAGATGTTGAGAGGCCAGATTACGCTTGCGGATATGGTTGAGGACGATTAGGGTGCACTTGCTGAGCGACGAGTCATGCCATCGTCGTCCCGTGTTCTGCTCGCTCGATGGTGATCGTCACAGCCTAATAACAGCCTATCCCAAGCGCCGAGCACTTCGTCTCATCGTAAGCGCCTGCATTTGCATCCGTACAGGCGGACCCGACACCACCACGCCCGCTCTTGCTCCTCTTACAGTGAATTAGTATCGGCGGTCGCTGAAGCCGGGTACCGCGTATATGGCTCAACGATCCGATCCGCGTGACGGAGCGGAAGAACATCGTCCAGAGCCGCAAGTTCCGTGAGGCGCTCGAAGACGCGATGCTGCGGTATACGAACAAGGCGATCTCGACGGCGGAAGTGATTTCGCGACTGCTCGAACTGGCGCAGCATCTGCGCGACGCGAAGAAGCATGGCGAGGAGCTCGGGCTGAGTGAAGAGGAGACCGCGTTCTATGACGCGCTCGCCGA
The DNA here is from genome assembly GCA_043101845.1 of Phycisphaerales bacterium. Classification (GTDB taxonomy): domain Bacteria; phylum Planctomycetota; class Phycisphaerae; order Phycisphaerales; family UBA5793; genus JBICHN01. The sequence goes on from JBICHN010000011.1 coordinate 307,760, forward strand.
GAACGGTTCGGCGAAGGAGATCATGAAGTCGGACACCCTGCGGCTCATGGCGCGGGAACTCGCCGAGACGGTGAAGCGGTTGCCGAAGCTCGACTGGACGCAACGAGAATCGGTGCGGGCCGATCTGCGCCGGCAGGTGCGGCGGTTACTCGCACGGTACGGCTATCCGCCTGACCTTTTCACCCCGAAGGACGCGACGCTGCTTGTGCTCAAGCAGGCAGAGCGCGGGGCGGAGAACGTGGTGGTGGGTGAGGAGGGTTGAGGAAGGCATGGAGGCACGAAGGCACGAAGGGACTGAGGGACTGAGGGACGGAGGGACGGAGGGACGGAGGGGTGAGCGAGGCGGGGATTTGAGATTTGAGATCTCTGATTTGAGAGGGCGCAATCGGCGCGATTGGGGGCGTTTTGTGCGCGCCGCGTTTATGGACGGGGGCCGTTTGAACTTCCGGCGGATCACCCTCCCCTGGCCCCTCCCTCGAGGAAGGGGGATTCGGAGCGTAACGCGGAGTGTGGGAAGCGCTCAGCCGTCGGTGGATGACGGTTCGGGTTGCGGCGATTCGAGTTGTTCGAGCCAGGAATGCATTTGAGCCGCCATGTGGGGGGAGTCGATCTGTTCGTAGAGGTCGTGCGCCCGGCGCCAGTAGGCTCTCGCCTCGTCGGTTCGCTCACGCCGTATGGCGACTTCGCCGAGATTCGCGCAGTTCGATGCGACACCGGAGAGTCGGCCGAGCTGTTCGTCAATCTCGAGCGATTGCAAGAACATCTCTTCGGCGCCGTCCAGGTCCTCGCGGGCGAGCCGTATGTTCCCGAGGCTCGAATAGGTCGAGCCGATTGCGGGTGTGTTCTTCATCTCACGATGCGTGTCGAGGGCCCGCTGCGCCATTTCTTCGGCGCCTTCAAGATCATTAAGCCAGCGACGCGTGCGACTGATGTCGCTGTGGCCGCGGGCGACGCCGGCGAGGTAGCCGATGGCTTCGCTGCGTTCGACGACCTCGAAATACATGCGCTCCGCCGCCTCGTATTCTTTCCTTTCCTTCAGACTGTCACCGAGCAGGCCGTACGCGGCGATGACGCCGCGCTTGCGGTCGGCGGCTTCGCTGTGCTCGAGCGCCTCGCGACCAAACTGCTCGGCGAGCGTGAAGTCGCCGCGGCGAAGGGCCAGCCGTCCCAGATTCGTATGGGCGGCGCCCTGCCCGCCCCGGTGGTCGAGCTCTTCGTAGATCGTGAGAGCTTCCCGGTAGAGCGCTTCAGCGGCTCCGGTTTCGCCACGCGACACGGCGATGGTTCCAAGATTGTTCGTCGCGGCGGCGTAGCGGTCGGAGTCCGATTCGGTGAGCTCGCGGACGCGAACGAACGATTCCTCGGCTCGGTCAATCTGTCCGTGGATGAGTTGAATGTTTCCCAGGTTGTTGAGGGCGTCGACATTGTCCGGGTCGAGAGCCAGGATGTCGCCAAGGGCCGATTCGGCTTCTTCGAGACGCCCCAATATGAATACATTGAAGGCATGCTGCCGCGCGAGACTGATTGCAGTTGTCTCGTATTCATTGTGGAGCGCACTCATGTTCAAATCGAGTTCGCGACGCTTTATGGCGAAGAATTCGGCGGAGTCTTCAGGTCCGAAACTGGAGAGCGGTGCGATGGCCGCCAACTCGCCGTTCTCGGCGGCGCGGACCAGACTGGCGAGGACTTCTGGCAGCGTCCCCGCGAACGAGTCGCCAGCGTTCGAGCGTTCCGTGAGACGATCGAATTCTTCTCCGACTTCGCTGCGAAACGCGACTATCTCCGCGTAGTTCCGATCGAGCGCCTGACGAATCGGCTCGAGCGAGTGAGCGAGTCCGTCCTCGATGAGCGTCCTGTCGGCGGCGTTGACGAAGCAGTCGCCGCATATGCCGATCATCCATGCGGCGACTCCGACGCCAACCACTCGTGCGTAACTCCCTTCACGGGTCCACTGCCGACTGAGATAGGCGATGAACGCCGCGATGGTGACCGCCGCGGCGACCATGGACCATCCGAGGGCGTCCGTGCGAAAGATGAGCACGCATAGACTCGCCAGCGCCCCGGCCCCGAGCGATGCGGCGCCGACAATCCTTCGTGAGGTCGGCTGATCATCGGCGGAGAACTTGCCGGCTTCGGACTGCACGCGTCGGGCCGACCAACCGATCCACGGCGCCAAGGTGCGCCAGAACGCGAACAGGGAGAGCGAAACCGCTGAGATTAGAATGCCGAACGCGCTGAGACCGAGGATGAAGCCGACGATAAGACCTGCGGTGAAGAGGGCGACCGCCAAGAGCAATGGAACGAGCACACTGCTCCGGCGAACGGTTGAGGTACCACGATTACGAATGGACATGCGAGAAACCTACCTCCGGTCATTCTAGCTCTACTGGCGCCGGTGGACTTCGGGCGAGCAGGCCCCGCATTCGCATGCGGGGTTTTTTCGGAGATTCGCGGGCTCGTCTCCGGCGGGCGTGGATGTGTGTTGGGGTTTCGCGCGCTGCGTTGCGGGATGCGGGGCGTTTGGATTTCCGGCGGATCACCCTCCCCTGGCCCCTCCCTCGAGGGAGGGGGGTTGGGAGGAGTGGCACGAAGGCACGGGGGCACCGAGGGGGAGAGGGAGCGGAGATTTCAGATCTGAGATTTGAAATTTGAGAGGGCGGAATGGGCGCTGGGCGCCTTCGGGCGGGCAGGCCCCGCGTTGGTATGCGGCGTTTTTTTCGTGTGGGTGGGAAGGCACGGGGGCACGGGGGCACGGAGGGGCGGAGGCACGGAGGGAGGAGAGGCGGATTTGTGATTTGAGATTTGAGATTTGAGAGGGCGCAATGGGCGCCGGTGGACTTCGGGCGAGCAGGCCCCGCATTGGTATGCGGGGTTTTTTCTTTGGTGGGGATTGGTCGCGCAAGGGGCACTGGTGGACTCCCGGCGAGCAGGCCCCGCATTCGCATGCGGGGTTTTTTCGTTGGTGAGTCTGGTGTTGTCCGCTCAGCCGTAGAACGGGAGGACGATCGTGTACATCACGAGCATGATGAGGGCGACGCCGATGAGGTTCAGGATCAGGCCGGCGCGGCACATCTGGGCGATGGTGAGTTCGCCGGAGGCGAAGACGATCGCATTGGGCGGGGTTGCGACGGGCATCATGAAGGCGCAGCTCGCGGCGAGGGCGACGGGGACGGTGAGCGTGAGCGGGCCGTAGTCGAGGCCGACCGAGACGGCGCCGAGGATCGGGAGGAAGGTCGCGGTCGTCGCGGTGTTGCTCGTGAGTTCGGTGAGAAACACGATCATGAGCGTGACGAGGAGCACGAGGAGCGGCGCCGGGAGTGACTCGGCGCCGGCGACCGCGTTCGCGATCCACGCGGCGACGCCGGTGTGGTCGATCGCGGTCGCGAGCGCGAGCCCGCCGCCGAAGAGGATGAGCACGCCCCAGGGAAGGCGGGTGGCCTGTTCCCAGGAGAGGACGAATACGCCTCGCTTCCAGTCGACGGGAAGGGCGAAGAGGACGACCGCGGCGAGGATCGCGATGCCCGCGTCGGAGAGGCCGGCGAGGGGCGCGAGTTCGCTCGGGAGTTCGAGTCGCGCGAGCCACGGGCGGAGCATCCAGAGGAACGCGGTCGTGAAGAAGACGGTCATGACCATGATCTCGGGTTTCGAGATCGGTCCGAGCGCGCGGAGCTGATCGCGGATGAGCGCGCGGCCGCCGGGGATCGCGTCGAGGCGCACGCGGAACGCGACGCGCGTGAGGACGAACCAGGCGATCGGGAGAAAGAGGACGACGAGGGGAACGCCGATGGGCATCCAGCTCGCGAAGGAGAGTTCGACGCCGAGCGTTTCGCCGAGGTATTGCGCGAGGAAGGTGTTCGGCGGGGTTCCGATGAGCGTGCCGACGCCGCCGATCGACGCGGCGTAGGCGACGCCGAGGAGGAGCGCGATCGCGAAGGGGAAGGGTTGTCCTTCGGGCGGGAGGTGCGGCGAGTTCGAGGCGCGGAGTTCTTCGCGCACGAGTTCGATGACGCTCAGGGCGATGGGGAGCATCATGACGGCGGTCGCGGTGTTCGAGACCCACATGCTCAGGATGGCGCTCGCGATCATGAAGCCGGCGATGAGTCGGAGGGGTTGCACGCCGACGATGAGGATCGTGCGGAGGGCGATGCGTCGGTGGAGTCCCCAGCGTTCCATGGCGAGGGCGAGCATGAAGCCGCCCATGAAGAGGAAGATGAGGTCGTCGGCGTAGCGCGAGGCGACGGTGTCGATGCCGACCTCGCCGCGCGTGAGAAGAGGGATGAGCGCGAGGGGGAGGAGGGCGGTCGCGGGAATCGGGATCGCTTCGGTGATCCAGAGGATCGCCATGAGGGTTCCGACGGCGGCGACGACGCGTGCGGCGTGGGTGAGGCCGGCTTCGTCATTCGCGGCTGCGAGGAGTTCGCTTGTCGTTTCGTCGAGGCGCGGGGCGTCGGGGAGGATGAAGTAGACGAGGAGGGCGGCGAGGGGGGCGAGGAGGAGGCCGAGGCGGCGCGCGAGGGGGGTGGCGGGGGGTTTTGGTATTTCGGTTCGGGGTGTGGGGGGCGGGTCGGACATGGGGTTTCTATGAAGGCACGGAGGCACGGTGGCACGGAGGCACGAAGGCACGGGGGCACGAAGGGGCGGAGGGGGGCGGAGGGGAGAAGGGGAGATTTGAAATTCGGGATTTGAAATTTGAGAATCGGACGGAACTGGGGGAGCGGAGATTTGAGATTTGGGACGAGGGTTTGTTGCGCCGCGTTGCGGGCGCCGGCCACTTTCTACTTTGGCGGTTCACCCTCCCCCGGCCCCTCCCTCGGAGGGAGGGGAGTTGGGAGCGGAGAGGGACGGGGAGAACGCGGTTCGATTATTCGACGAGGTCGATGGGGTCGGGGTGGTCGGGGCGGCGTTTGGGCTCGAATCCCATTGAGGTTCCGAGTCGTTCGCGGGCTTCGAGGTCGCGGAGATCGCGTTCGCGGTCGCGTTCGCGTTGGTGTTCATCGTCGTCGGGTTCTTCGTGGTCATGCGCGCGGTCGACTTCGCGGCGGAGGGCGGCGGCCTGGTCGTCGGGTCCGGCGGCGAGGCGCGCGTGGCGTCGGGCGGTGAGGCGCGCGGCGATGAAGAAGCCGATCGCGATGACGAGGTACGCGGCGGTGAAGCTCCACGCCGGGTAGCGCGTCGCGGTGTCGGGGAGCGCGCGGCCAGGGATCGGGAGAAGGTAGTAGATCGTGTTGCCGTCGATCGCGAAGGCGTGGATGACGCCGAGCGCGCTCAGCGCGGCGCCGCCGAGCGCCCACCACGCGGCGACGGCCCATTTGCGTTCGATGATCCACGCGATGAGGGCGGCCCAGATCATGGCGATGAGAAGCAGGCCGCGCTCGAGTCGGATGAAGCCGAGGATGGAGTAGCCGCCCCACGCGGAGACGATCGGATCGCGCGCGTCGAGTTGTTCCTGGAGCGTGGTGAGGCGCGGGGCGGGCGGAATGGTGTCGGCGACGGCGGCTTCGTCGAGCGCGGGTGATTCTTCGGGCACGGTTGGTTCGTCGGGCGCGGCGCCAGGCGCGTCGTTGATTGCATCTTCGAGCGCGGGTGATTCGTCGGGCGAATCGAGGGTCGGATCCGTCGTCGAATCGGTTTCGACGATGGGTGTGTTGTTCGCGAGCGCGTTCGGGTCGTCGTCGACGAGGCGCAGGGAGGAGTAAGGCGCCATGGCGATCATGACGATGAGTCCGGCGATGGCGGGGATGAGCCCGATGGCGACGGCGCCGCCGTGCTCGGGCGGTGAGGCGTTGAAGGCCTGGGCGGTCATGATGGCGCCGATCCAGAGGAGGATCGCGGCGCCGGCGGCGATGGGGATGACCCCTTCGAGGGTGAGCGCGAGGCCGGTGAGGCAGATCGCGGCGATCGCGAACGCGTTGAGCAGGCTGTACGCCCATCCGGCGCCGAGCGCCTTCCAGCCGGGGTGGCCGATGTAGATCGTCGTCGGGAAGCAGCTGCCGAGGAAGCCGCCGGCGATCGAGCCGATGCCGTTCACCATGAGCGAGGGCGCCGGGTCGTATTCATCGCCGGATGCGGCGGCGCTCTCGAGGTTCTGGAGCGAGCCGACGAGGTTGAAGAGGCCCATGGGAATGATGACGCCGAGCCAGGCGATCCACTCGCCGCTCGTGAACGCGCCGACGATGAGCGGCCAGACGACGCGCGGGTCGGGCCAGTAGAAACCGGCGTGGTCGACGCTGTCGCGCACCGCGGAGGGCGCGCGGAGGTTGCGCCCGTCGTCGAGCGTCCAGCCGAGTCCGGGCAGGTCGTGCGCGTAGGTGAGGACCCAGGCGAGCGCGGCGCCGACGAGGATCGCGACGAGTCCGGCGGGGAGACCGAGCGGCATGCGCGCCCGGCCGTAGTAGCCGGCGAAGAGGATCGCGAGAGGGATGAAGCCGATGAGCGGGTCGGCGGTGATGCGGACGACGAAGTCCATGGCGATGAAGGTGATCGCGATGCCGGCGAGGGCGGAGAGGAGCGCGGCGCGCGGCGTGACGGCGCGGATCCATCGCGCGAAGAAGGCGCCGAAGAACTCGATGAAGCCGCTGCCGATGCAGGCGATCATGCCGGCGGCGTAGGCGGCGTCCCACGAGCCGGTCTGCGCTTTGACGGGAATCATGATGAAGAAGAGGTAGGCGAAGACGCTCGGCGTGTTGATGCCGTAGGGGAGCGCGGTGGCGCGGCGTTCGTCGCGGCGCGAGGCCCACCAGGCCTGGAGGGCGTAGTAGAGGTTGCCGAGGATGACACTCACGCCGACGGCGGGGATGATCTGTCCGAGGAGGGTGGCGCCGTCGTCGTCGATGAGCGCGCCGACGAGGGCGACGATGACGAGGAGCTGGACGAGGTTGTCGACGAGGAGGCCGAAGGCGCCGTCGATGTCGCCGCCGAGTTTGCGTCCGAAGGAGGCGTGGTGGTCGATGCCGACGGGGGTCGTCGCCATGGGTGCGGTGCTCCAGTGGTGTTCGTTCGCGTGTTCGAGTGAGCGAGCAAGCGCGCGAGCGTGAGGGAGGCGCGGCGGGCGGGCCGCGCGTCGGGATTCATCGACCGCCGTCGAGTCGGGCGTCATCGTACCGCGCGTCGCGTTTCGCCGCACGGGGAGACGCGGCGTAGGATCGCGGACGATGGCGAAGAAACGGGCGAGACCGCTGGCGCTGGGGGTGATTCGTCGCGAGCGCGATGGCGCGATGCTCGTGTCGCGCGGTCACGACGAGGCGACGGGCGAGGAGTTCTTTCGTCCGCTCGGCGGGGCGGTCGAGTTTCAGGAGTCGAGCGCCGAGGCGCTCCGCCGTGAGTTTCTCGAGGAGATCGACGCGACGCTCGACGGAGTTCGACTGCTCGGCGTGCTCGAGAACATCTTCACCTACCACGGCAAGCCGAAGCACGAGATCGTGTTCGTGTACGAGGCGCGGTTCGCGGACCGCCGGTTGTACGAGCGCGAGTCGTTCGAGGTGATCGAGGGCGGCGGGCCCTGGCGGACGGCGGTGTGGCGGCCGGTCGACTCGTTCGAGGCGGAGGGCGCGGCGGCGCTCTATCCGCAGGGGCTGCGCGAGTTGTTGCGGCGGTCGGCGTCGCGTTGAACGCGCGCGGGGCCGCGGCGGCGCTACGCTTGGGACGCCATGCGCATCATCGCCGGTCAATACAAGAGTCGTCGCATTCTGCCGCCGCCCGACGCGAAGACGCGTCCGATCACCGATCGGGTGAAGGAGGCGCTCTTCAATCATCTGCGCGGGCGGACGGAGGGGGCGCATGTCGTCGATCTGTTCAGCGGGACGGGGAGCGTGGGGCTCGAGGCGCTCAGTCGTGGCGCCGCGCGCGTGCTCTTCGTCGAGAAGAGTCGTCCGGCGTCGAACCTGCTCAAGCGGAACATCGAGTCGCTCGGCGCCGGGGATGAGTGCGCCGTGTATGTGGGTGATGCGCTCGGGCCGGCGTGGCTCGCGCGGGCGCCGCGGCCGATCGATCTCGTGTTCTGCGATCCGCCGTATGAGTTGATGACGAACCCGCGGACGGCGAAGCTCGTGCTCGAAACGCTCGGCCGGCTCGCAGCGGCGGATGAGGTGTTGCGCGAGGATGCGATGCTCGTGTTGCGCACGCCGTGGCCGGTGCGGGCGTGGGTGTCGAAGGCGGAGCTCGAAGCGGGCGCGAAGCCGTCGCCCGAAGTCGACCTGAGTCACCCGGCGCTCGAGGGCCCGGAGACGCGGGTGTACAACCAGATGGCGTTGAACTTCTATCAGCCGGCGGCGCGGTAGGTCGGGCTTCCCGGGTGGCTGTGGCTGAGGTTCGGGGAAGCCACAGGTGGGACGGTGGTCGGGGCGGAAGATTTGAAATCTGAGATTTGAGATTTGAGATCGACGCGATAGGTCAGGCTGTTGCCTGACGGTTGGGCGCATGGTTGCACGCGCGCGGTCCGATCAACACGAACGCCGCTCGACTGCGAACGCACAACCGTTCGGCAAGAGCCGAACCTACGAACCCCAACCCTGTGTGTTACTGCCTTCCGGGCCGTGGAAATGAAACGGGAGTGTGTGTGACGACGGAAGCGCTCGCGAACTCGCGCGCCGTTCGCCGCTCCGCACTGCCGGCACGGCAGTGGCACACCGGGTCAGTCTTCGTCACGGACTCGCTCGTTCCATTGGCTGTGGGTTCCGCTGCGCTTCAACCACAGCCACCCGCTCGTAGTTCGCGCACCCCAGGGTGGCTGTGGATGAGGTTCGGGGAAGCCACAGGTCGGACGGCGCTCGAAGAAGGAGATCTAAAATCTGAGATCTGAAATTTGAGATTCATCGGGTAGGTCAGGCTATTGCCTGACGGTTGGCCGCCCGATCTCGCCCGGAACGACCGATCAATACCAACCCCGCCCGACCACGAACGCCCAATCCTTCGGCAAGAGCCGAACCTACCGAGCCCTTCCGTTCGGTGTGAGCCGAAACTACAGACCGCCCCGCCCGGTCACGCCGTCATGAAGTGCACGCTGAAGAGCTTCTGCGGGTCGGTCCAGGTTGCGCCCGGCGTCCAGCCGGCGTCGCGGGCGAGGGCGTGGAACTCGTCGATCGTGTACTTGTACGAGCATTCGGTGCGGATGTATTCATCCGTTTCGAACGCGATGGCGTCGCCGTTGAGGCGCACGGTCTGGTCGCGTTCGCTCACGAGGCGCATTTCGACGCGGCCCTCGTCCTCGTTGTAGACCGCGCGATGCTCGAACGCGTCGAGGTCGAAGTTGGCGCCGAGCTCGCGGTTGATGTGGCGCAGGATGTTCAGGTTGAACTCGCGCGTGACGCCGTCGGGGTCGTCGTACGCGCGTTCGAGCACGGCGGGGTCCTTCTTGAGGTCGACGCCGATGAGCAGGCCGCCGCCGGACCCGGCGACGCGCGCCGCCCGGGCGAGGAACTGCTGCGCTTCGTCACGATGGAAATTCCCAATCGTCGATCCGGGGAAGAAGACGACGCGCCGTTCGGGTTGCGGATCGTCGATCGGCGGAATCTCGATCTTCTGCGTGTAGTCGCCGCAGATCGGGATGACGCGGAGGTTCGGAAAGACCTCGGCGAGTTCGCGCACGCTCGCGTCGAGATGCTCGCGAGAGATCTCGATCGGAACGAGCGCGGCCGGATCGTCGAGATGCTCGAGCAGGAAGCGGGTCTTCATGCCGCTCCCGCTGCCGTATTCGATAAGCGCGCAGCGTCGTCCGCAGCGTTCGACGATGGCGTCGATGTTCGCGCGGAAGATCGACATCTCGGTGCGCGTCGGGTAGTACGCTTCGACTTCGCAGATCCGGTCGAAGAGCTCTGAGCCGCGCTGGTCGTAGAGGTATTTGCAGGGGAGCAGCTTCGGATCTTCCCGCAGCCCGTCGATGATTTCGGACATGAATCGGTCGCGGTCGGGTTGCAGGTCAATCGTTTCGGGGGCGTCGTTCTCGGGCGATGTCATTGAAGCCTCGCGAGCCGGATGCCGGTGAACTGCCAGCGGGCGTGCGGCGGGAAGAAGTTTCGGTAGGTGGGACGAATGTGCGTGCGCGAGGTCGCGCACGAGCCGCCGCGCAGGACGAACTGGTTGCACATGAACTTGCCGTTGTATTCGCCGAGCGCGCCGGGTTGCGGCGCGTAGCCGGGATAGGCGGTGTACTGGCTGCCCGTCCATTCCCAGGCGTCGCCGAACATCTGGCGGAAGGTCGATTTCGAATCGCCGCGATCGGGGGCGGGGTGGAAGCGCTCGCTCTCGACGAAGTGACCTTCATCGATCGACGCGCCGGTCGACGCGACTTCCCACTCGAACTCGGTCGGCAGTCGATGTCCCGCCCACCGGGCATACGCGTCGGCTTCGAAGAGACTGACATGTGTGACGGGCTCGAGCGGATCGACCGGCCGCAGACCCGAAAGCGTGAACTGCATCCATTCGCCGTCGACCTCGCTCCAATAGAGCGGCGCGCGCCAGCCCTGTTCCTTCACGGTCGCCCAGCCTTCGCTGAGCCAGTGGTCCGGTCGCTCGTACCCGCCATCGTTCATGAAATCGAGGAACTCGCCGGCGGTGACGAGGCGCGTCGCGATCGAGAAGCGTTCGAGGAAGACGCGATGGCGCGGCGATTCATTGTCGTAGGAGAACCCGTCGCCCGCATGGCCGATCTCGTGCATGCCGGGTTCGAACTCGACCCAGGTCTGCGAGGTCGGCGAGGCGCTCTTCGGCGAATCATGCTCCGAGCGGCGCCGAAGGTACACCGGGCGCAGCGGATTGATCGAGAGCATGTGCTTGAGATCGGTGAGCATGAGCTCCTGATGCTGCTGCTCATGGTGCAGACCGATCTCGATGATCGGGTCGAAGTTGAGTCGCTGCGCCTCATCGGCGTTCGCGATGAACTCCAACAGGCGTTCGTCGATCGCGCGGCGGTACTCGAATACTTCGTCGACCGTCGGGCGCGAGAGGAGGCCGCGCTGCGGCCGCGGAAACTGCTCGCCGACCGCGTTGTAGTAGGAATTGAAGAGGTACTCGAAGGCGTCGTTCGGCGACTTGAAGTTCGCGTCCGCCTGTTTGAGCACGAAGGTTTCGAAGAACCAGGTCGTATGCGCGAGGTGCCACTTCGTCGGGCTCGCGTCGGGCATGGACTGCACGACGAGGTCTTCGGTGTGGAGCGGCTCGGCGATCTTCATCGAGAAGTCGCGAACCTGCTTCACGCGTGCGCCGAGCGCTGCGACCGGCGGTGCGCCGGCGGGCGCAGTCGAATGGTCGACGGGTGTCATGGCCTCTCCTTCGCTGGAGCGGCGAGCGTGGCCCCCCGGAACGGTCCCATCTGACGCGCTCGCGCTTTCCCCCGCAGCGACACATGGCGGTCGATTCGAATCCGTATGACGACTCGGCTCCGATTCGTCGCCGGTAAGTTCCCCGAAGACTATACGGGACCTTTTCGAAGAGGCCACGCGATTCGTCGGACGGGCGCGAGGATGAGCGGTTCTTCAGGCGGTGAGCACGCGATCGAGCGCGTCGCGCAGCGGTCTGAGATGTTCCCCGAACCGTTCAGCGCGTCCGACGGATGAACGGTACACGGGGCGCCGCACCTGATCGAGACTCGCCGTCGCGACGATGCGCTTCGATTCGTAGAAGCGCAGGCATGCGTCGTCCCATTCGAGTCCGATGAAGTCGACGAGTTCGCGCGACATCGACTCCTGTTCGTCGACCATGCGCTCGTACGGCGCCTCAAAGAGCGGCAGGTCGATGACTTCGCGCCAGTGCGCCATGAGGCGACGGTACTGGCCGTACGCGAAGGCGAGGTCTTCGAGATCGCTCTTGTAACTGTGGTGGAGCGGAAGCTGCGTCGTGTAGCAGGAGAGACAGGTGTCGATCGGATCGCGCGAGCAGTGGATCACGCGGGCCTTCGGAAAGAGAAGGTTGATGAGGCCGAGGTGCGAGAAGTTGTGGGGCATCTTGTCGGTAATGCGCGTCGCGTCGGGATCGAGCGCGCGGAGTCGTTCGAGCCGCTCGCGCGCGAGGTCGTTCATCTGCTTTGGCGTGATCGCGTCGAGGAGCGCGGGGTACGGTCGGTCGGCGCCGAGGCGTTCGGGAAGGGTGATGACGAGGTTCGTGATGTCGGACAATTCACCGGCGCCGTAGACCTGCGGATGTGACGCGAGAATCTGCTCGACGAGGCTCGTGCCCGAGCGCGGCATGCCGACGATGAAGACGGGGAGCTCCGATTCGACATCGCTGCGCGGGTAGGACGCGACGCGGTCGGGACTGAACGCGTCGATGACTTCGTCGATGAGCCCGGCGTAGGCGTCGCGATCGAAAGTCTTCGGCGCGAGGTCGTTCGCGTTGCGGTACGCGTTGAAGGCGCGATCGGCGTCGTCCGCGGCCTCGTGCAGAGCGCCGAGATTGAAGTAGAGCATCGCCTTGTCGCGCGGCTCGATCGTCGTCGCGCGCAACGCGCGGCGGACGGCGTCAATCGCGGGGTCGAGTTTTTTCGCCCGGCGACTTACGCGGGCGAACGCGGCGGCGAGCGTGGGGTTCGGCGCCGCGTTCCGGGCGGGATTTTCGAGCAGGGCGTACGCCGCATCGGTCTCGCCGCGCGATTCGAGGATCTCGGCGCGGCCGGCGAGCACTTCGGGAATGTTCGGATCCGCCGCGGCGACCCGGTCGTACTCGAGGATCGCTTCCTCATGCCGCCCCTTGATGCGCAGCGCGGTCGCAAGGTTCGTCCGCAGGTCGAGATCGTCGGGGGCGTACTCAAGCGCCGTGCGGTATTCGTCGATCGCGTCGTCCATCATGCCGTGGTCAAACAGGGCGTCGGCGAGCTTCGCGTGCGTGTCGGGACGGTCGGGCGCGACTTCGAGCGCCTGGCGATAGGCGTTGATCGCGCGTTCCGGGTTGAAGCGCTGGAGGTAGATATCGCCGAGCGCGACGAAGAGTGACGGGTCCTTCGGGTTCGCGCTGAGCGCCGTCTTCATCGCATTGAGCGCTTCGCGCGGCCGGCCGGCGCCGAGCAGGAAGCGGACGAGCGCGATATGGAGGTCAACGCGCTGCGGTCGCACGCGGGTCGCCTTCACGAGCGTGGCGATCGCTTCATCGATGCGGCCGGTGCGGGCGAGAACATCGGCGAGGCCGGCGGTCGCGTCGGCGTGGTTCGCGCGGCGTTTGAGCGTCTGTCGATAGTGCCGCTCGGCGGCGCGGAGGTCGCCGGCGCGGTGCGCCTGCGCCGCCTGTTCGAGATTCCGATCGATCTTCGCCGCCATGCCCATCCTTCGCGCTTCGCCGTCGTCGCCTGTCGCCGCCGGTCGGCATGGTAGGAGGGACGGTCACGCGGCGGGGGCGGGGGCGAGGTCGGCCGAGAGGCGCTCCACTTCGCGCGTGATGCCGTCCGCTTCGAGAGTGAGCGACTTCTGCAGTTCGCGGTGGAGCGCGAAGCGGAGAAAGGTGCGCACGCGGCGCCAGACTTCGGTGACGCGGTCGCCGAACGCCACGGCGAACCAGCCGCTGAGCGGGAGCGTGACGGTGTACGCGAGCGCGAGAGGCCAGGAGAGCAGCAACCACGCGGCGGCGACCTGCAGCGCGTAGCAGATCGGGAACACGAAGAGCCCGGGATAGACCGTCCACGACGCCCACTGGTCCTTCGCCTGCGCGCGGCGCCGGGCGATGGCGCGGACGACGAGGTACGCCGGGAGATGGTTCAACCATCCCCAGAGATAAATCGGCGAACCGATGAGGAGAACCGGGAGTTGCCTCGCAGTGAACGAGATCGCGCGGCCGAGGGTAATCGGCACGAAGACCTCGCCCGGCAGGACGCCGAGTCGGCGCAGTTTCGAGCGGTAGGCGCGGATGGCGCGGCCGAGGGCGGAGAGTTCTTCGCCCCGCGCTTCGCGGAGGCGCTCATAGCCGTCGCGGAGTGTCTGCGTGAGCGCGAGGCGCTCGGCGTACGACTCGTGCGGCGTGGCGCGCTGAAGCACCTCGGCCGCCCAGGTCAGGGCGAACACCTGGCGACGGCGTTCGGCGTTCAAAGTGAGCGCTTCCACGCGCCGCTCAATCTCAGTGGTGAATTCGCGCGCCTTCGACTCGGGATGGGCGTCGAGCCACGCCTCGACATCGATCGGCTCGCCGAAGCGGACGACGACCGATGAGCGCCACTGGTCCTTCTCTTCGAACGCGAGACCGACGGGGACGACCTGCAGGCGTCCCGGGTTGCCGTCGCGCCGGACATAGTCGACCGCGATCGACGCGGCGCCGTGCTTGAACGGACGCAGCCGCGCGTCGGTGTGGCTCTGCCCTTCGGGAAAGATGCACAGCGCAGCGCCCTCGGCGAGGCGCTCGCGACATACGGCGAGCGTCGCGCGATTGCCCATCGTCTTCACACCCTCCCCCTTGTCCTGCGCGCGGTGGAAGGTGACGACATGCAGAGCGCGCATGAACGGACGGAGGATCGTCATATTCGCAAAGGTGCTCTTCGCGGTGATCGTCACCGGGCGATCAAGGTGGATGAGCACGACGAGCGGATCGACCATCGCGTTCGGATGGTTCGGCACGAGCATGAGGGGCCCCGAGGGTGGCACATGTTCGACGCCTTCGACCTCGATGCGGCGGAAGAAGACGAGGAGCGCCGCGCGCCAGAGCAGTCTCGCGATGCGGTAGATCATGGGAGGTCGCCTTCGATCAACCCGTTCGGTGATCTTCCTATCGGCGGAATCGGCCTCAGCGTACATCACTCGGCCCGCCGCGGGCGGGTTCTCCCCGTTTCTCCCGCTTTTTCATGGGAAGGGCGCCTTCCGTTTCCGCTCTCAGAAAGGGTGGCGGTTCTCAACAGAGGAGTGATGTCATGTCTGGACCACGAAGTCGGATCATGGTGGTTGGATTCGTGCTCGCCAGCGCCGCGACGGCGTCCACCGGAGCCCAGATTTGCGAATGGGCGACCTACGGGCCGGGGTGTGACGGGCTCTGGACGCAGTCGGCGATCGGTATTGGCGCGACGCACACCCAGGCGGAAGGACTCTTCGTCAAGACGCTCGCTGGCACGGCGATCGAGGCGCTCTACGCGCCGATCGCGTCCAGCGTTCCCGACGCGGCGATCCGCGGCCACACGAACGCGTCGCCGGGAGGATCGTCTTCCGAGTACTACGGCATCGCCGGGTCGTACTCCGGCCTGAAGGGCGCGGGGGTCTACGGACGCGTCACCGCCGATTCGGCAAGCGTCGCCGGCGTTCTCGGTCTGAGTGAAGCGCAGCAGGAACACGGCGCCGGGGTGCGCGGAATCGGTCGGGGTCGCGTTGGGCGGGGCGTCGAGGGACATGCCCCCTCGATGTCCGGCCATACGATCGGGGTCTTCGGGCGTGTCGCGTCATCGAACAACCTGGCCATCGGCGTCTACGGCCAAGGCGGTGGACGCGGTGTGTATGGGGTCAGCGGGGCTCGTGAATCGGCCGGAATCGGCGTCGCAGGTCGAACCTACGGAGAGAACGGTCGCGGCGTCTACGGAGAGTCACTGGCCAACTCCGGAAACTCGGTGGGTGTCTTCGGCGGCGCCACAAGCCCCACTGGATTTGGCGTGTACGGGACGAGTCCCGGCCACGCTATTTTCGGCTACTCCTCGTCGGGCTCGAGTGCAGAGAGTTCCGGGGTCTTCGGTCTCAACGACTCTGCGTCGGGGCACTCGCCGGGTGTGCGCGGCGAGTCGGCGAGCAATACCGGTCGCGGCGTTCTGGGAATCGCCAGCGCGGTCGGTGGCTCAGGTGTCGGCGTATACGGCGAAACGATGAGTGTGCGCGGCTCGGGTGTCCATGGGGTTGGTCCCGGGACGGGCGTGCTCGGGTACTCGACATCGACCACCGGAGGCGCCGGGATCCTCGGTATGAATGAGCAGGCACGCGGGCTTTCCTATGGCGTGCGCGGAGTTGTCGGCAGTCCGGAAGGATTCGCCGGCCACTTCGAAGGTCGCGGTCACTTCTCCGCCGCCGTCGGGATCGGCACGGAGAGCCCGGGATACCTTCTTCATGTCAACGGCGACGCGGGAAAGCCCGGCGGCGGATCGTGGTCGAATGCGTCCGATCTCCGCCTGAAGACGAACATCGAACCCCTCGCGAATTCGCTCGACCGACTCCTCGCCCTGCGCGGTGTGTCCTTCGAATACCGCGATCCTGAACGGATCAATGAACTCGAGGGCGAGCGGATCGGCATGATCGCCCAGGAAGTCGAAGCGGTCTTTCCCGACTGGGTGGACGAGGGCGCCGATGGATTCAAGCGCGTGACCTACCGCGGATTCGAAGCGATCATCGTCGAAGCGATGCGTGAGATGCGCGCCGAATCGCTCGGTCGTCTCGCCACGCTCGAGGCGGAGAACCAGGCGTTGCGCGAACGCCTCGCGCGTCTCGAAAGTCTGGTCGAGCGGCTTGCGAGTGATGAATAGAGCGTTGAAGGTCCGGCGCGCGACGGGTTACCGCCGCGCGTCGTAGACCTGGCGGCCGTCGACATACACGGCGGCGGGTCGAATCGATTCCCATTGGGGCTCGGCGTCGAAGGGCGATTCGAGGAGAATGACGAAATCGGCGCGGTAGCCGGGCGCGACGCGTCCGATTTCGTCTTCCGCGAAGACGCCGTAGGCGCCGCTCGTCGTGTAGCCGCGCAGGGCCTCGCCGACCGTGATGTTCTCCTGGGTCTGCCAGTCGTCGCCCGCGAGCGTGCGGCCGGTCACCGCGGCCTCGACGCCGAGGAACGGGTGAAGCGTCACGACGGGCCAGTCGGAGCCGAACGCGACCACGGCGCCGGCGTCGAGGAGCGACTTGAAGGCGTAGCTCGACCGCGCGCGATCCGGGCCGATGTACGCCTCGGCGTAGCGGCCGTCGTCGGCCTTGTGGTAGGGCTGCATCGACGCGATGACGCCGAGGTCGCCGAAGCGCTGGATGTCTTCGGGGAGAAGGTGCTGCGCATGTTCGCTGCGACAGCGGGCGGCGCGGAGGTCTTCGTACTTTCGTTCGAGCGTGTTGAGCAGGTAGTGGTTCGCCTTGTCGCCGATCGCGTGCGTGATCGTCTGGTAGCCCGAGGCTGCGGCGGCTTCGACATTGCGCTCGAAGGCGCCGTTTTCGACGCCTTCGCGGAACAGGCCGCGCCAGTTGGGGCGCTCGGGATCATTCCCGAGGAAGGGTTCGCGCATCATCGCGGTGCGCGAGCCGAGGCTGCCGTCGAGGTACGCCTTGAAGCCGCGCACTTCGACGAAGCCGGGGCGCCCGGCGAAGCGATCGGCGAGCGTCGTCGCGAGGTCCCAGCGGCCGGTCGTCGGATAGAGGAAGAAGCGGAGGCGCGGCTCGTCCGACGACGCGGCGAGACGCTCGTACGCCTCGAGATCGCTGACGCCGGGAATGTCGCCGACCGCGGTGATGCCGTGCGCGAGCGCGTGGTCGATCGCCGCGTGGAGCGCCTCGACCTTTTCGTCGACGCTCGTCGGCGGAATGTGCTGGGAGACGAGCGACATGGCGCTTTCGCGGAGAATGCCGGTCGGCTCGCCGGTTTCCGGATCGCGATCGATCACGCCGCCGACGGGGTCGGGCGGGCCGTCCTTCGTGATGCCCGCGCGGCGCAGGGCCGCGGTGTTCGCAAGCGCCGAATGGCCATCCATGCGCGAGAGGAAGAGCGGGCGATCGCCCGTAACCGGGTCGACCCATTCGCGCGTGGGCGACTCGGGCTGATCCCAGCTTTCGACCGACCAGCGTCCGCCGAGGAGCCAGCGCCCCTCGGGCAGGCGCGTGTTCCATTCGCGGACGCGGTTGATGAAGTCGTCCTTCGAAGTCGCGTCGCGCAACTGGATCTGCGCGAGGCCGAGCCCGCCGCCGAGCATGTGGATGTGCGAATCGATGAGGCCGGGCACGACGACGCGACCCTGCGCGTCGACGCGGTGGGTGTCAGGACCGATGAATGATTCGTCGCGCTCGCCGACATGGACGAAGGCGCCGTCGTCGACGGCGGCGAACGCGGCGAATCCGGCGCGCCCGTCGGACCAGATGCGCGCGTTTTCGATAACGAGGTCGGCGGGTTCGACCGCGGCGGAGATGGGCGGCGCAGAGAGCGCCGACGCGAAGATCGTGACGGCGAGACGGCGGAGAATGGAGTGCGTCATGCGCTCAAGGTCGCCTCGCCGAGCCGAATTGTCAACCGCGACGCGCGACTTCCGCGGCGTCGTACACGCGTCGGCCGTCGACGAAGGTCGCGACGGGGGCCATCGAAGACCAGTCCGGGTCGGCGTCGAAGGGCGATTCGTTCATGATGAGGAAGTCGGCGCGATAGCCGGGCGCGATGCGGCCGAGGTCGTCCTCGCGGAAGAGGGCGTAGGCGCCGCTCGTCGTGTAGGCGGTGAGCGCTTCGGCCACGCTCAGGTTCTGCGCGGTGTTCCAGGCGCCGCCATCGATCGTGCGGCCGGTCACGGCGTTCTCGATTCCGAGCCACGGGTTCATCGTGACGACGGGCCAGTCGGATCCGAAGGCGACCGTCGCGCCGGCGTTGAGGAGCGAGCGCCACGCATAGCCGAGCCGGCCGCGCTCGACGCCGAGCGCCTTGTCGATGACGCTCGCGTCGTACCGCTGGTGGAGCGGCTGCATCGACGCGATGACGCCGAGGCGCGCGAAGCGCTCGAGGTCGTCCTCGAGGAGATGCTGGCAATGCTCGGCGCGACAACGCGCGTGCTTCGCCTGGCCGGCGAAGACTTCCTCGTACCAGTTGAGCAGGAGGTGGTTCGCCTCATCGCCGATCGCGTGGGCCATCGGCTGCAACCCGGCGTCGCGCGCGATGATCGCGTTACGCCGGAAGCGACCGCCGGCGATCCCCTCCATGAACAGACCGCGCGGTTGCTTCGGCGATCCGTCGCGAAACGGTTCGCGCATGTACGCGGTACGCGAGCCGAGCGTGCCGTCGAGGAAGTCCTTGAGGCCGGCGATCTCGACGAAGTCGCGGCGGCCGCGGAAGGCGCGGACTTCGGGCAACGCGTCGGCCCAGTTCGTCGCGACGGGGTAGAGGAAGAAGCGCGTATCGATCGGGCGCCCGTCGTCGGCGGCGAGCGCGGCGTACGCGTCGAGTTCGCCGGGGAAGGGAATGTCGCCAACGGTCGTCACGCCGAAGCGCGCCGCCTCGTTCATCGCGCGGCGGAGCGCTGCGACCTGGTCGTCGATCGTCGGCGCCGGCATGACGGCGCGGACGAGGTCGACCGCGCGTTCGCGGAGCACTCCGGTCGGCTCGTTCGTGTCGGGGTCGCGCTCGATGCGCCCGCCCTCCGGGTCGCCGGGACCTTCGCGGGTGATTCCGGCGCGGCGGAGGGCGGCCGAGTTCACGAACCCGGTGTGCCAGTCCATCTGCGTGAGCAGCGCCGGCCGGTCGCCGGTGACGCCATCGATCCATTCCCGGCGCGGCGGGGCGGGATCGGCCCAGTGGTCGGTCGTCCAGCCGAAGCCGCGGAGCCACTCGTCGCCGGGCGTGTCGTTCGCGTGGGCTTCGACGATGCGGACGAAATCTTCACGGTTCGCGGCGGGCGTGAGGTCGGCCCAGCCGAGCGTCGTCCCGCCGCCGAGCATGTGGATGTGGGCGTCGATGATTCCGGGGAGGACGGCGCGGCCGTCGGCGTCGATCGTCTCGGCGCCGTCGAGGTCGAAGTCCGGCGCGGCGTCGCGCGGTCCGACATACACGAACCGCCCGTCGCGCACGACGGCGCACTCGGCGAACTCGCCCTCGCCCATGCCGGGCGACCAGATGCGGGCGTTCTCAATGATGATCCGACTTGTTCTCTCGTTCATCGACGGCACGGCGGACCTCATCCCATATCTCGTTTACGCCGATACGCGCAGACCACACCTCAATGTATCGCATGTCAAGGTCATCCCGCCGAAGGCGCAGGATGCTCGCAATATCCCGAAGGTGTTTCTCCGATCCGCCTTCTTTATAGAACTCAAGTTTCTTCAGTATGACATCTTCAGGCGAAGCGAACATGGCGCTCACGCCGTCCGGTGACTCGAAGCGGATTCGCCGGTTGAAGCGAGTCTGTTCAAACGCGTCGGGCTTTCGAACGATGAAATCGACTTTCATGCCGGACGCCGCGTGAATCACATTGAACATCGTTCGCGATCGGACCGCGTCACGGACCATGGACTCGCTCATATAGAAATCGTCTTCGGGAAACCCGCATACGAGTGCGTCAATGTGTTGACTCGAGAGGTCGACGACAATGTCAACATCGTTCGTGAATCGCGGCTCGCCGAATGCGGATGAGGCGATGGAGCCCGTAATCATGTATGGGATTTGAAGCCGCTCGAGGAGTTGGACGACGAAGTCGAGAATCTCAGACGGCGCCATTCGAGATTCTCCGCGCCGTCTCTCTCGCAACCTGTTCGTCGCTCCAGTCGGGATGGTCCCGCTTCACCGATGAGCGGATCAGGCGCTGGGCGAATCGCCAGAGATTGTCGACGATGGCGAGACGCTCAGCGGGGGATTTCCCGCGCAGAACTTCGATCACCGCATCGTCCACCATCTCGATGCATGGCCGCTTGCGTCTCATCATGATGATGATATCAGAACTCCGCCTGCCGCGGCGCGCGGGGGAACGGGATGACATCGCGGATGTTCTGCATGCCGGTGATGAAGAGCATGAGCCGTTCGAAGCCGAGGCCGAAGCCGGCGTGCGGGACCGTGCCGTAGCGGCGGAGGTCGCGGTACCACCAGTAGGGCGCGGGGTCGAGGTTCATCTCCTCGATGCGCCGGTCGAGCACCTCGAGGCGCTCCTCGCGCTGCGAGCCGCCGATGATCTCGCCGATGCGCGGCACGAGCATGTCCATCGCCGCGACGGTCTTTCCGTCCTCGTTCTCGCGCATGTAGAACGCCTTCACCTTCTTCGGGTAGTCGGTGACGGTCACCGGCTTCTTGAAGACCTCTTCGGTGAGGTAGCGCTCGTGCTCGGCCTGGAGGTTGAGACCCCACTCGACCGGATACTCGAAGCTCTTCTTCGACTTCGCGAGCCGCTCGACGGCTTCGGTGTAGGTGATGCGCTCGAAGTCCGCGTTCGCCACGCGCTCGATCGCGTCGATGACGCCCTTCTCGATGCGCTCGTTGAAGAACGCCATGTCGTCGGGGCGCTCGTCGAGCGCGGCGCGACAGAGATAGCGGATGAAGGCTTCCGCGAGATCGATGTTGTCGCCGAGGTCGGCGAAGGCGATCTCGGGTTCGATCATCCAGAACTCGGCGAGGTGGCGCGAAGTGTTCGAGTCTTCGGCGCGGAAGGTCGGGCCGAAGGTGTAGACATTCGAGAGCGCGCAGCAGTACGACTCGACGGGCAACTGGCCCGACACGGTGAGGTACGCTTCGCGGCCGAAGAAGTCTTCGTTGAAGTCGATGGCGCCGTCGGGCGTGCGCGGCAGGTTCACGAGGTCGAGCGTGCTCACGCGGAAGAGTTCGCCGGCGCCTTCGGTGTCCGACGCGGTGATGATCGGCGTGTGGACATAGAGGAAGCGCCGCTCATCGAAGAAGCGGTGCACCGCCATGGCGAGCGTGTGACGCATGCGCGCCACGGCGCCGAAGGTGTTCGTGCGCGTCCGGAGGTGCGCGACCGTGCGCAGGTACTCGAAGGTGTGGCGCTTCGGCGAGACGGGATAGGTGTCCGGGTCGTCGACATCGCCGAGCAGTTCGATCGACTCGAGCTGCACCTCGACGCGCTGGCCCTTGCCCTGGCTCTCGACGAGTTCGCCGACCGCGGTCACGCTCGATCCGGTGGTGAGGCGCAGGACGGTGTCCTCGTAGTTCTCGAGGGCGGCGGGCGCGACGAGTTGAAGGTTGTCGAAGGTCGTGCCGTCGTTGAGATGGATGAAACTCAGGCCGGCCTTGCTGTCGCGCCGCGTGCGCACCCAGCCCTGCACCTTGATGCGGTCTCCAACGGCGCCCTTCTCGAGAGCGTCCACGATGAGCGTGCGGTCCATGACGGCGATCTTCCCTTCCACCCGGGCGGGCCGGGCGTCGCATTTCGCGGCGGACGAACGGGGGAGTATCGCGCGCGAGGGTCACAGGGCAAGCGCGGAGGTGGAGGCCGGCGGCGACCGTTCCGTGCTATGAACGAATCGAACCAAAGTCACGAATCGTCTGCACTGGCGAGAAGTCTCGGCGATACGCGTCTAGAACAGCCAATTGCGATCAACATCTACAACATCACGCCGAAACCGATCGGCGCTATAGGCCATAACTCGCTCATCACCAGACACTTCGCACTCCTCTCATATTGAGACCCCCCTCTCTAGCTGTGCGATGAACTCACTGCGGGACGCCCCGATCGAACTGAGTCCAACATCTGCAAGCCGGTCAACGATCCCGATCCAATCTCGAACGGCATCCGTAGAATCGTGCAGCAAGTAATCTGGAAGATTACGCATATCAAATGCAGCCGACGTGGACCGGTAGTCATAGACCATCGACTCGGTGACCAGAAAGTCGCGTGACAATGCATTCAAGTATCGTTCATGCCATGAAAGGCGATCCCAAGCCTCAACCGTGCTCAAATGGGCAGCCAGTTGAGGATGCTCCTCGAACCATTTTTCAATATCAGAACGGGATAACGAACGGACTTTTCGATCGAGATCGTCGTCGAATACGACAATAAGCGTCATATGCGATTTAGGATGTTCCCCGTCAAAATACCAGTCGAGGTGCTCTTTCACGAATGTTTCTACTGATAGTTTCCGGCGCCGCAAAATATATGTACGTTTGAACTCCAATTCACTAATGCGCGCGTTGACAGTGCGATACCAAGCGCGGTACGGTGGGTCGCGTTCGATCTCTGACAGCCCGCCTTTGAGGTCTGACTTGTCGACGGCGACAATAAATTTTGCCGCTCTCTGGATCTTCTCGAGAGCATTGGCAAAAGCGAGGAGCCCCTTCGTCCCTGGTTTGTCTTCCGATGTGTCCCACCAAGATTCAGTGGGAACCACAAGTGCCTGCGATGATCGCCAATGTGTCTCAAAGCTCTTGAAGATTTTGTCGACCCGATTGGAACCGTCGCCGAGTGCGATCTCGAAATAGCTGCTCCCATTATCATAATACCGCTGTATAAGCCCACATCGCGCAATTAATCGGGTATCGTCATCGCAAACTATATCCATAATAAGAATATCACCGGCCTTGCGATCATCGAGATCGACACCGTCCAATCGGGCACGCCGTAGATCGATTCCGATCTTCGGCTGTTCGATCCACGGCGCGATATCCTGGGCCATTAACTCATTTTCGTCGCTAACCAAGAGCAGGCGGCGCACATCAAGCAGTTGCGACGCAATTCCCTCCTCCTGAATTCGAATGTATCGTTGCGCGTCGGGGCTTCCCCACCAGAAGGCTTCCGAACGACCTCGTGGAATCGCATGTACAGTCGAGATACGGATCCGTTCACCGTCGCTAAGGGTGCGCAGAGCGGCGCTGATTAGGTCTATCGCCACATGCACAGCATCAATCGCGGGGAGGTGATAAGCGGCATCAGCGATCTGAATGCTGCGTATGACATGCTCGAGTCTGAGAGACTCCGCCGCGGCGTCGAGAATGAGACGGTGCATCCGTGGAATATCCGATGTTTGGCGGGATAGCGGATCGTTGTAGAACCCCGCAAGCAAATCGGCCGCTCGTAGTGAATACGTGCTGTGGTCGGAGCGACTAGACCGGAGGTGAAAAATTAGGAAGATTATGAGGGCAATAATCGTGATTAGCCCAAAAGTGAGGAGCAGCGGGATTGCTGACTCTGGAGTAGGGCTCGAAACTAAAACGATGCTGAGCGCAAAGAGATTCAATAGCCCCACAACAAGAAGTGCGACGAGTGTAGTGCGGCTATCCTGCAGCAAAGCGGTAAGGCGCTCCAGAAGCGGCTGAAAATTCATTAGTGTGGGCTCCGGCGATCAGTTACGCGTGGTGCCTAGCTATGATGTAGCCGAGTGTTGCTCCCGTCTGCGGCATAGCGGTAAGTACCCGCAATTCGATCCCGCTTTCACGGAACGCTTCGATGTACCAAGAGTGGTCAACAAAGGACTCGAGACCGTATGGAATCTCTTTCGCTGTGCGGCGACGAACGCGTACTAGTTCATCTAGATACCTTAGATGATCGTCGTGTGTGCGATATTCGTCGACGAGAATAAGGAATCCGTCGTCACGGAGAGCACTTCTTAGAAGGCGAAGGGCAGACAGTTTACCCTGCAGACTCAAATGGTGCATGACGAACGAGCAGATGATTATATGCTGCGGCGCACGTAAGCGACGAGTGAGTTGTGCATCCTCCGATGCGATGTCATGGTCGCGATAACGGGCCTGTCGTACTAAGTCGAGAATTCGCGAGAAGTCATTGGCGAAGCGCTTTATCAAGCTCTCGGGGCAGGCGTCTATGGATAGTTCGCGAGTTACCCATTTCATCTGCTCAGAGGCGTCAAGAAGCGTGAGTTCAATCGCCGGGGTGGGGCCAGAAGAAATGCCAGTAACTCGCAGTAATGCCTGTAGTGCTGGCCATGACGAAACTGCGCCGGCTCCGGCGCCAAAGTCAGCGATCCGTATTATCCGTTCGTTTCGCATGTGCTTCAGGCGGGACCGAAAGAGCTCCTCAAGTGCGGTTATTTGCCAATCGAGAGCGGCGCACATGTGCGGAGTGGCAGCAACCTGATTCAGATAGTCGGCTGCGACATGGTCGAAGTGGGCTTGTGAACTATGAAGATAAAGACTGTGGTCAAATAGAGCAGATAGTTCGAAGAAGCGGCGATCCCTCATTAGCTCGAGTATTGGCTCTAGGGGGCGGCCCCGTCTGAGCATTACGGCGATTTCGCCAATGGTTCTGTTATCTCGGAAGTGGGGCATGTTGTGGCACCTCCGACGAGTAAAGCGGATCAAATGGGAAGGCGCAGTGCTAGGCGCGCCCGTCAACGGAGCCCGGAAGCGGCACTATGAGTAAATAGGGCATATCGGATCTGGTTATCGTGCGTAGTAGGGAGAGCTAGGAGGATGACCGAAATCGGTTTGCCTGCGGAATGGGGGTGAGTGGCTGACACGCCCCCTTTACATCTCTGTCGCGGCGAGCCCTCGACCGAAACCGCCACGGCGCCAACGCTCGTCCGGAAGTGGCATGACGGTTCCTTTGACTCAAGAAACCGGGAACCGTCTCGAGTCTATCAGACTTACCGCTAGCTGCAAGTGCAAAGTTGCGGTCAGGTCTAGTCTTCACTCCTGAATCCGGACCGTGCGGTAGGTGGATTTGAAGGAGTCGCGGCCGCCGGGGCCTCGTCGGACGGCGGCCTGGACGGTGATGTCGATGAGCGGCGCCGTGGGCGGGACGGTGACGATGACTTCCGCGTAGCCCGACGCGAACGCCCGCGCTTCGCCGAGAATTCGAATCGGCGTCGCGAGATCGAGCGAGATCATGCCGAACTGGTGGAGCCCGACCGTCGGCGCCACGCCGTCGATCGAATAGAAGAAGTGCACGGTCTCGTTCGGGTTCACGCGGAGGACGGAGAAGGTCGCGTTCTGTCCGCGTACGAGCGGCGTGTGGTTCAGGCGCATCGGCGGATAGGGCGTCGTGTTGCGATAGATGGAGACGCCGTGATCGGCGCCGGCGATGAGGTCGGGTCGCCCATCGAGGTTCACATCGGCGATGTCGAGTGAGCGCGCGTTCCAGATGGCGGGCGTGACGACGGCGCTCGTGGCGAAGCCGCCGTTCCCGTCGTTCGTGAGCGTCTTCACCGAGGCGCCGCTCAGCGCGACGAGATCGATGTCGCCGTCGAGGTCCATGTCGCGGGCGAGGAGTCCTTCGCCGTCGAGCCCATGGTCGACGAGCGAGACCATCGTGAAGCGCCCTTCGCCGTTGTTGCGCCAGACGGCGAGGCCCTCGTGCATCGGCTCGACATAGTCGCCGCCCGTCGGCGCCGCGAGAACGACGAGGTCGACATCGCCATCGTTGTCGAAGTCGCCGGTGACGAGGTCGTCGGGCAGGACATTGTTGTCCGGAGTCGCGTACGGCAATTCGAAGCGGCCGACGCGGGAGAATTGGCCGGCGCCGTCGTTCATGTAGACGCGCAACCAGCATTCGTTGATCTTGTAGTAGACCGTGTAGGTGTAGTTCGTCGTACGGCGATCGGCGTCGATGTCGAGCACGGCGAGGTCGAGGTCGCCATCGCCGTCGAAGTCGCCCGCGGCGACGCCGGTTCCCATGTTGAAGTCGAGCGGCTCGCGGTCGACGATGCGCACGAGGCCGGCGCGCCGGTCGTAGACGACGAGCTGCGCGCCCTGGGGCCGCCGGCGCTCGACCATGGCGAACTCGTCCTGGCCGTCGCGATCGAAGTCGCCGATCGCGACGCTGTCGGGCGCCGCGGTGAGGGTGAGGTGCTCGACCGAGAAGCCGAAGCCGAACCCGGTGGGGATGACGAAGGTCGCGGCGCTGATCGCGCGGTCGCCGAAGAGGAGTTCGCGCCGGTGGTCGCCGTCGAGGTCGAGGGCGCCGAGGAAGATCGGCTCGGCGGTCGAGTGGCCGCTGTTGAAGACGCGGTCGAAGCGGCGTCCGTTGTCCGCGTTCTCGAAGATGTTCGTCCCGGTTCCGCCCATGATGAGCAGGAGGTCGGGCGCCGAGTCGTCGTTGAAGCCGGCTGCGGTGACGGCGTCGGCGTCGGAGACGGTCGGGAGAAAGGTCGGCGTGTCGAAGGAGATCTGCCCGGTCGCCGAGCCGGCGGCGAGCGATCCGAGGCCGAGCGCGGCGAGGGGGTTGACGGTCGTTCGAGTCGAGGCGCGGTGGCGGCGGCGTGGAGCGGCCATGGTGTGGGAGTCCGGTGACAGAAGGGACAAAGGGGGAGAGTGAAACGGTCAGGGCGCGACGGGCGCCGTGATGAATGGAGTCTTGACCGAGTCGCGGCCGCGCGCCCCGCGGCGAACGATCGCCTGCGTGGTGAGCGCGTCAGCCGGAAAGTTCGAATCGATGACGCCGGAGATCGTCGCGACGCCGGCGGGGTTCGCGAGGCGCGACGCGACCTGCGTCGGTTCGAGCAGGTCGAGCGTGAGTCCGCCGAGGGGCGCGACGCCCGCGGTCAGTCCGTAGCCGACGGTCGAGGCGAGAAGAAACACGCGCTCGCCGGGCTCGACGCCGCTCACGGTAAAGGTCGCCGGCTCGCCGCGCTCGAGCGCGGTCTGCGCGAGGACGGGGCCGTCGAAGCGGGAGATGTTGCGGAGGATGGAGATGCCGTCTTGACCGGAGGTGACGAGATCAGCGAATCCGTCGTCGGTGAGGTCGACCGCATGGACCGGCTCACCGGTAAAGAATGCAAAGCGACTCACATTCGTGGGAAACGGAAGTGGTGGAAGTTGATTGCGAATGGCGCGGTTCGACCAGACATACACACCGCGGTCACTCGACATGGCAGCGCAATCGATTCGACCATCGAGGTCGAAGTCGCCGAGGTCGAGGTTCGCGCCTTGACCATGACCGTACAAGAGGATGTGGGTCTGGGTGAACTCGACGCCGGAGTCGCACTGGAGGAGGGCGATCTCCGTCGGGTACTCGTCGCCATCCATCTGTGAGCCGCCGACGAAGGCGTCGAGATCGCCGTCTCCATCGACATCACCGAATCTCACCTCCGTGGGGTAGATGTTCCACCCACGATTCCAATCGATCTCGACCACGGAAGCGTTCGTGAAGACGCCTCCGCCTTCGTTCTCGACGGAGACGAGATTGCTCCAGTACAGGTTCCACCATCGGTAGTAGTACCCGTAGAAGATCGACGCCGCGATGTCCTTATCGCCATCACCGTCAATGTCTCCGATGGCAAGGTGACCTGAACTGCTGTCGCCATCGAAGTAGATTTCTTCGTTCCGGAAGTTCAGGTCGCCCTCGTTGAACGCCGCGACGACGGCGCCCTCAGAGGTGTACGCGAAGTCGAGGTCGCCGTCGTCGTCGAGATCGCCGACGGCGAGGCCGCCCACGGTTTCCGGGCCGGGGAGCGTGTGCCGGGCGCCCGACGAACCGTCGCCGTGATTGAGGAAGAATTCGAAGCTCGTCTCCCGATACGAAATCGAGTCGAGCCAGAGCAGGTCGAGGTCGTCGTCGCCGTCGAAGTCGCCGGCGGCCATGAGACTCGAGGTCCAGCGTTCGGAGATGATCTCGCGGTAGATCTCGGTGAATTCGAGGTCGCCGTCGTTGCGGTAGATGACGAGTTCGGTGATTGGATAGTCGCGGACCTGTACTGCGATGTCGTGCCGCGCGTCGCCGGTGAAGTCGCCGACAACCGAAACTCGCGATGAGTCTCCGGCGCCGAGGATGACGGGCCAGTCGAAGTCGATCGTCTGGGCGATCGCGGGCGTGCCGAGGGCGAACGACACGATCGCGGTCGACGCCGAAGCGCCGGCGGACCGGGCGGCGGCCGCGGTCGCCGCATGTGCGCGGCGACGCGGCGCCCTCGAAGCGGGCTGGTTCGAACGCGATGGCATCTTTCGTCAACCCCGCATGACGCGATGGGACGACTCGTCCCGCGTCGACAACAAAGCGATCCCGAGTGTACCTCACCGCAGGACCTTCGCAACGATGAATCGGGAAATGCCGCGGTGATTCGCCGGCCGAAAGCGGATCGCAAATCGACGACTTTGTTATCGCTACCGCAGCCGCTCGAGCGGGTCCTGGTCGGGGCGGGGCGGGTCGAATTCGAAGGAGGGTCGCGAGAGGTAGATCGGCGGGCGGAGCGCCACGCCGAGGACGATGCCGACCATGAGGAAGTTCGCGATGAGGCTCGACCCGCCGTAGCTCACGAAGGGAAGCGTCATCCCGGTGATCGGAAAGAGGCCGAGCGTCATGCCGATGTTCACGAGCACCTGCGCCGCGACCACGGCGCCGAAGCCGACGCAGACGAGGCGGCCGAATGGGTTGCGGCTCACCGCGGCGACGGCGACGAAGCCCATGAGGTAGACAAGATAGAGCCCGATCATGATCGCCCCGCCGAGGAACCCCCAGCGGTTCACGACCACGGCGAAGATCATGTCGTTGTGGTCTTCGGGGAGTTTGTTGTACTTCACGATGACGCGGCTGCGCTCGGCGCCGAGCCCGGTGAAGCCGCCGGCGCCGATGAGCGTCGCGGCCTTGTGCGACTGGTAGTTGATCGTGTCCTGCTGGCGCGTGTCGCCGCGCACCTGGTTTACGAGCCCCTGAATGCGCTCGACCTGGTGTTCCTTGAGGATCGGGTACGCGGGCGTGGGCGGTTGCGCCGCGACGAGGCAGAACGCGGCGATGCCGACGGCCGCGGCGGCGCCGAGCCCGGCGATCGTGAAGAGGTGAAGCAGCCGCGCCCCGGCGCCGAGGAGCATCGCGAAGAGCACCGCGGGAAAGAGCATCGCCGTGCCGAGGTCGGGCTCGACAACGATGAGCCCCATCGGGACGAACATGATGCCGAACGGCCAGAGCAGTCCGACGAGCGTGCGATAGTTCTTCCGCAGGCGCAGGTAACTCGCGAGCGCGAGGACGAAGGCGATCTTCGCGAGTTCGCTAGGCTGAAGATCGAAGAGCACGAGGTTGATCCACCGCCGCGCGCCGTTCCGGGGACGGACGATTTCGGTCGGCACGAACGGAATGAGCACGAAGATGAGCAGGGCGATGACGCCGATCGCGATCGGATAGCTCAGGTAGCGCCAGGTCCGCGCTTTCGGGATGGCCATGAGCAGGCAGGCGACGACGCCGGCGCCGAGGAAGACGAGCTGGCGCACCCAGAGCCCGCCGGTTTCGGGATCTTCGGTGATGTGGATCGCCGCGACGCCGAGCAGGCCGAGCGCAATCGCCGCGAGGACGGAGAACCACGCCGCGTTCCACCAGAGGATGCGCGGCACGACGCTCGGCGGCGCCGTCTCGTTCAGCGTGCGCCGCGAGGTGTGATGCGTCTCCGACCAGGAGGGCGCCGTGGTCATGGCAGGTAGCCCTCCTGCCGCAGGGCGAAGGCGATCTGGTTCGCGATCGGCGCCGCGGCGCGGCTTCCCGAGCCGCCCCATTCGACGAGCACGGCGATCGCGAACTCGGGCCGCGCCGAGCGGCCTTCACCCGGGTCATGTCCGACGAGGCCGACGAACCACGAGTGCGCGCCGATGCCGCCTTCGCGCTCGAGGATCTTTGCGCGCCGGTTCTCGAGGACGGGCGCGCCGTCAGGGTTGAACGCGAGAATCTTCCGCGGCCAGTTCTGCTGGGCCGTGCCGGTCTTGCCCCAGAATCGCGCGCCTTCGAGGTTGAAGATCGGCTCGTAATTCGGATTGTCCGGGTCGCCGGCGATGTCGATGCGTCGCGCGCCGCCGTAGGACTGGTTGTTCACGACTTCGTCGAGACCCATCATCGCGGCGTGGACGGCGAGGTCGTCGAGGCCGAGGTCGGCGCGGTAGCGCTCGCGTTCATCGCCCGGCGTCGGACGGACGAGGGTGGGGTCGAGGAAGTAGCCGCCGCGCGCGAGCGCCGCGTAGGCGTTCGCGGCATGAAGCGGCGTCCAGCCGACGGGCCCCTGGCCGATGCCGAGCATGAGCTGTTCGCCACCGTCGATCATCGCCGCGTCCTGCACGACGCCGCTGTTCATCCACACGCCGATGTCGAGCGCGCGCCCGGCGCCCCAGCGCCCGTACCAGTCGTGCTGCGCCTCGGGTCCGAGGAGACGGCCGAGCGAGTAGAAGTAGATGTTGCACGAGCGGGCGACCGCGGCGACCGCGTCGAGCGGGCCGTGCACCGCGTAGGTCGGCGGGCGATAGACCCAGCAGCGGTAGATGTCGTTGCGTCCGGGGAAGAAGTGCCCCTGGCAGTCGACGGTCGCGTTGATCGACCAGTCGTGATCGGTCACCGCGGCGCAGAGCATGAGCGGCTTCACGATCGAGCCGGGGGGATAGGGCTTCTCGATCGCCTTGTGGATCCAGGCGGCGTCGAGGCCGAGCGCCTCGCGCTGATCGTCTTCGAGTTTGAGCGTATCGGCGACGCGGTCATGGCCGTCACTGCTCACGAGGGCGAGGACATCGCCCGAGTCGATGTCGACGACGGCGATGGCGGCGTCGAGCGGCGTGCCGATGGGCAGTTCGTTCTCCTTGCCGTGCCAGGGCTGGACGCGGGTGAGGCCGACGGACGGATCGAGGATCGCCTCGATGCGCGCCTGGAGGCGGATGTCGATCGCGAGTTCGACATCGCGTCCATCATGCGGCGGGATGCGCTGCTCCTCGCCCGTGTCGAGGCGGCGGATGACGAGGCCGCGGGCGCCGCGCAGGTGATCTTCGAGCGAGCGCTCGAGGCCGTGCGCGCCGACATGGTCGCCGTCGGTGTACCCGCCGAGGTCGGCGATCTCGCCGTTCGAATCGCGAAGCGGGCGGCGGGCGACATCTTCCTCATAGACGCGGGTGCGCATGCCGCCGAGCAGCCGCGTCGCGACGCCTTTGACTTCGACGACGAGCGGCTCGTCCGAGCGGAGCGGGCTCGGCATCGTCGAGCGATCGAGGACGACGGACATGTCGCTCCACGGATAGGCGCGCACGCCGGACGGGCGGATCGTCACGCCGTCGCGGTCGCCCGCGAGCTTCGGCCCGGTCGCGGCGAAGCGGAGGAACTCGGCCTCGTAATCGGCGCCGATGCGCCGGAGGATCGCGTGCGGCTCGCGCTGCTCGCGGATCGGCCGCTTCACTTCCTCGAGCGTGACGGTCGTCTGGTATTCGCGCTCGCGCTGTTCGCGCCAGCGTTCCCAGATTGATTCAGCGCGGCGTTCGACGGTGTCGCGAATCTCGTCGCGGCGGTCGAGGATGTCGGTGAGCGGCTCGCCGGAGATCCGCGCGATGTCGCCCCACATCGCGGCGACCTCGTCGTGGTAGCGCTCGCGCAGGCCGGTCGAGACGATGAACGCCTCGCGATCGGCGCGGCTCATCTGATCCCAGTCATCGCGCCGGAGTCGCCGCGCTTCCTGCGCCGCCATCTGCTCGACCCATTCGCCCGAGATGAGGCGGTAATCGACCATGACATCGAAGCACGGCTGGTCGACCGCGAGAACGAGGCCGTTTCGATCGAGGATGCGGCCGCGCCGGGTGGGGAGCAGTTCGCGTTCGAAGAGGACGGACTCGGCCTCGCCCCGCCGCTCGGCGCCCTGGACGACGGTGAGCTGGTAGAGGCGGCCGACGAGCACGACGAGTGCGACGCCGATGAGCGTGAGCAGGAGCGTCAGCCGCCGGTGGAACATGCTCGGGATGAGGGCGTCGGGGTTCATCGGGCGGGCGGGCCTGGTCGGGGAGCGAGGCGGGGGCGGGCGGCCTGAGCCATCGGCTGGCGCGGCGCCGGTCGGTCGGTCAGTCGTTCACGGCAGGGGCGGTTTCGGCAGGCGGGCGATGACCCCGTTCACCTCGTCCTGCTCCGGGCGACCCTCGAGGATCGCCTCGTCGTCCCACACGACGACCGGCACGCGGAAACGGAACTGCTCGATGAGGCCCGGATCCGTCTCGATGTCGATCTCACGGAGATCGAGGTCGGCGCGGTCGCGGGTGGCCTCGCGGAGCATCGCCTTGAGCCGATCGCAGAGCGGGCACTCCTGCTTCGTATAGAAGAGCAGATCGGCCATCCGGTCCCTCCTGAATGATTGCGATTCGCGATTCGTCGCGCGGCGGGAATGGTAGGGGGAAACGCGGGGCGATGCGCCGGGGTCCGGCGGGTTCGCGGCCCGGCCGAAAGGTCGTGCGCCGGACGCGATGAAGTTCGCGTCTCCGCCGCGATTCGTTCTCCTAGACTCTGGCGTTCGACATGGACGCGACTGTCGCCCACCGGCGCCGGGGCTCGGATTCGCCCCGATGTTCGGTGGTCGATGTTGCGCGAATCGGGTCATTCACGGCCCCGATGGAGGTTTGACGCGTGCCGATCGCCACCGCGGCGACCACGAACTGGTTCGACGGGATCGCCGAGCATGACTCGGTGCGGGCGCTCGCGCGCCGGCTCGGCGACGGGCGGCACGCGTTCGCGACCGTGCGCGGCGGAACGGGGTCGTCGGCGATCGTCACCGTCGGCGCGCTTTCGGGACTTCTCAGCGGCCGCCCGATCCTGCTCGTCACGGCGCACCTCGACGACGCGGATGAGGCGGTCGACGAACTGCGGGCCATGGGCGTCGACGCGCGGCGGTTCCCCGCGCTCGAAGTGCTGCCCGGCGAGACGGGCGTGAGCCCGGAGTTGCTCGGCGAGCGGCTCGCCGTCGTGCGCGACGCGGTCGACGGGCGGCCGCCTGCGGTCATCGTCGCGCCGATTCCGGCGCTCATGCAGTCGATCCCGCTGCCCGAGCGGCTCGACGACCTCGTGCTCCACCTCGCGCCGGGGGACGAGCGCGGCCCGGGCGGGCTCATGTCGTGGCTCGACGCCGCGGGATACACGCGGGTCGATTCGATCGAGAACCCCGGCGAGTTCGCCGTGCGCGGCGGGCTCATCGATCTCTACCCCGCGGGCGCAGGCGACGAGTCGGCGCCGGTGCGGCTCGATTTCTTCGGCGACGAACTCGAGTCGATCACCGAGATCGACCTCGACACGATGGCGTCAGACCGGCGGGTCGAAACGGTGCAGGTGGTCGGCGCGTCGACCGAGTCGCTGCTCACCGACGAGCGGACGACGCAGTTTCAGTCGGTGCTGCCCCGCGAGACGGTCGTCGCGCTTCACGAACTCATGGAGATCACCGAGCAGGGGCGCGGGTATTACGAGCGGGCCATCTCCGGCGCCGGGTTGTACGCGACGCCGGCGACGCTCAAAGCGCTCCGCGAGTTCACGCTGCTGCAGATCGATCATCATCCGCTCGGCGCGTCGGACCCGGACGCGACCTTCGACCTTCCGTTCGAGCCGCTTTCCGCGTTCTCGGAGGATGCGAAGACCGCGACGCTCGAGCTCGCGGAGATGACGAAGAGCGGGCGCGTCGTCACGCTCTGCGCGAACGACGCGGAGCTCGCGCGGTTTCGCGAGCTGCTCGCGGACGAGGCGCCGGAGTCCGGCGTCGAGTCGATCGTGTTCTATCTGCATCGCGGGTTCGTGTGGGCGCCGCCGGACGATCGGGCGGTCGAGCCGGCGCGGATCGCGGTCGTGCCGTACCACGAACTGCTTCATCGCTACCAGACGCGGCGGCGGATCCGCCGGCTTCGCGCCGGGCGGGCGATGGACACCTTCCTCGACCTGCAGCCGGGTGATTTCGTCGTCCATCGCGACCACGGGATCGCGAAGTTCATCGGCCTGCGCACGATGGACACGACGAAGGCCGACACGATTCTCCCCGAGAAGCGCAAGGGGAAGAAGAAGGCGGAGGGGCCGGCGCAGGAGTACCTCACGCTCGAGTTCGCAAAGGGCGCGAAGCTCCATGTCCCCGCGGCGAAGATCGAACTCGTGCAGAAGTATGTCGGCGGGTTCCAGGGCCGGCCGCCGCTTTCGCATCTCGGCGGGAAGAAGTGGTCGAACCAGAAGGAGCAGGTCGCCGAGGCGGTGCGCGATCTCGCCGCGGAGATGCTCCGCCTCCATGCTGTGCGCGACAGCATGCCCGGCGTGCGATATCCGGCGGACACCGCGTGGCAGAAGCAGTTCGAGGCGGAATTCCCGTACGAGGAGACGGAAGACCAGCTCGCGGCGCTCGCGGAGATCAAGAAGGACATGTCGAACCCGCAGCCGATGGACCGCCTGCTGTGCGGCGATGTCGGGTTCGGCAAGACGGAGCTCGCGATCCGCGCCGCGTTCAAGGCGGCCGAGTACGGGCGGCAGGTCGCGGTGCTCGTGCCGACGACGGTGCTCGCCGAGCAGCACGCGCGGACCTTCAAAAGTCGCTTCGCTGATTACCCGTTCCGGGTCGAGTCGCTCTCGCGCTTTCAGACGACGAAGGAGTCGAAGGAAGTGCTCCGCGACCTCGCGCGCGGGCAGGTCGACATCATCATCGGCACGCATCGGCTGCTGTCGAAAGATGTCAAGTTCGCCGACCTCGGGCTCGTTGTCATCGACGAGGAGCAGCGCTTCGGCGTCGAGCACAAGCAGCGGCTGCTCCAGTTCCGCATGACGGCGGATGTGCTCACGCTGAGCGCCACGCCGATTCCGCGGACGCTCCACATGGCGATGCTCGGCCTGCGCGACATTTCGTCGCTCACCACGCCGCCGCTCGACCGGCGGGCGATCGTGACCGAGGTCATCCCGTACAACGAGCAGCGGATTCAGCGGGCGCTCAAGCGCGAACTCGCCCGCGAAGGACAGGTCTTTTTCGTGCACAACCGGGTGCACAACATCCAGTCGGTCGCGGACGATGTGCAGCGGATGGTCCCCGACGCGAAGATCATCGTCGGGCACGGGCAGATGCCCGACCGCGAACTCGAAAAGGTCATGCTCGCGTTCATCCGGGGCGAGGCGGACATCCTCGTCTCGACGACGATCATCGAGTCGGGCATCGACATCCCGAACGCGAACACGATGATCATCAACGACGCGGACCGCTTCGGACTCGCGGAGCTTCACCAGTTGCGCGGCCGGGTCGGTCGGTACAAGCACCGCGCGTACTGCTACCTGCTCCTGTCGGGCAGTCGCACGACGAGCGCCGTCGCGGCGAAGCGGTTGAAGGCGATCGAGGAGTACTCGATGCTCGGGGCGGGGTTCAAGATCGCGATGCGCGACCTCGAGATCCGCGGCGCCGGCAACCTGCTCGGCGCGGAGCAGTCCGGGCACATCGCGACCGTCGGGTACGAGATGTACTGCCAGTTACTCGAGCGCTCGGTGCACGAACTCAAGGACGAGGCGTATGTCGAGCCGCTCGACACGGAAGTCGAGATCGAGGTGAACGGTTCGATTCCGAAGCCGTACATTCCGTCCGACCAGCGGCGCATGGAAGCGTACCGGCGGATCAGCCAGGCCCGCACGGTCGAGGAACTCGAGAAGGTCGCGCACGATCTCGCCGACGCGTACGGCGACCCGCCGGTGAGCGTGCGGCTCCTGCTCGAACTCGCCGAGATTCGCGTCCGCGCGGCGCGGATGAAGATCAAATCGGTGCTGCGTCGCGAGGACGACATCGTGTTCCGCTCGGAGGATCCGCGGGCGGTGGCGCGGGCGTTCGAGTCGGCGGCGGGGAGTGTGCGCATCATCGAGCCGCGCTATCCGAATCAGCCGTTCGAGGTCTACTTCCGCCCGCCGAAGAAGTACCTCGCGACCGCGACGCTCCTGCCGCTGCTGCGGAAGCGGTTGGGGGAGGGAGACGGGGACGGGGAGACCACGCGATCGTCCTCGGCGTAGAGCCGAGTGTCTGGCCGGGGGTCGCGAAAGGGCGAGACGCAGCGCGTCTCCGGGCGTCTTTTTTTGACGCTCCGGCGGGGAGGCGCGAAGAACAAGCGATAAAAATTGTATTCAATAGATACAATACTGAGGACTTGTCAAAGTATTATACTGGACAATCCGAATAGATTGTATTGTATCAATACAAGCTATATGATTTGTGGTTGTTTGGCCAAAAATGCGAACCTTCTCCGTCATCGTCGCCGATCTCGAGACCTCCCGCAAAGTGGAGCGTCGCCGCGCCTTCGCCGAGGAGTTGCGGGCGGCACTCTCGGCCACGGTCGGACGGTTTCCTATCTGGTTCGCGGACTTGACGCCGACGAGGGGAATCGACGAACTTTCGGGCGTGCTCCACGAGGTCGACCGGGCTTTTGACATCATGGTCGACCTGAACATTCAAATCTGGCCGCACCGATTCCGCTTTGCGCTCGCCCGGGGCGTGATCGATGTGGGGCTTGAGTCGACCGACGCCGGCGCCATGGATGGGACGGCTTTTCATCGCGGAGCGGACGCGCTTGATCGCGCCAAGACCGAGGGACTCGCGCTGGCGATCGAACTCCCGTTTCTCGATCGCCGCGAGGCGTCGGTGGTCGAGCAACTGGCCACGCTCCACGGCGACATCATGCGGCGCTGGACGCCCCGGGAGGCTGAGAGCGTACGAATCTACCGGGAGACGGGTTCGCAAGTTCGCGCGGCGAAGCGTCTCGGCGTGACGCAACAGGCCACGAGCGACGCCTTGCGTCGGGGACTCGCCGGACGGCTTGTCGAATGCGAGCAGTCGATCCGGTCGTGGTTCAAGTATGTCGACTCGAAGGGAACCGATCATGACGCTTCTGGCCCAGGTCGTCGTTGAGCCGACGCTTCCTCCACTGATCGAACCGATCTGGGCGAAGTGGTTCGCCATCGCGTTCGCCTACATCATCACGGTGGCGCTGAGCGGCGAAGTGGTCGGCGCCTTCATGAAGCGGCTGGAAGGCGGCGACGGCGCTGGTCCTCCGGCCGAGAACAGTTCATCCCCCGCTGGAGATGATCACCCCACGCGTCTCCAGCGCCTGGATACCGGCATGGTGATCGGCAAGTGCGAGAACATCATTACGGTCACTTTCGTGCTGCTCGGCCAGGAGACGGGCCTCGCGCTCATCTTCGGCGCGAAGTCGATCGTTCGGCGCGAGGATATCAAGAAGAACCCGCGGTACTACCTTGGCGGAACGCTGATCAATCTCTGCTGGGGCCTGCTCGTCGCGGTGACGACACGAGCGCTCGTCTTCGGGCTGTAGTTCGAATTGATCACTCGTTCCGCGCGCGTCCCCTTTCCAATTGACCCGAATTGTGGTATGTCGCACATTGGGCGCAGCGTGTTGGAGTACGACACGCCTTTACCGGCCGCCCGGCCGGACCGATCCGCCTGACATCTCATCGTCCCGTCCGCCGACCAGCAGGGGGTTTCATGATGTTCGCTCGCTGGCTCATGTTCGTGTTCGGCGTCCTCGCGTACACCTTCTTCTTCGTGACCTTCTGCTACACGATCCTGTTCGTCACCGACCTCTTCGTTCCGAAGTCGATGAACCGGGGTGGCGTGGTCGACGGGCCGGGGTGGCTCGCGATCGCGATCAACGCCGGACTGCTCGGCGCGTTCGCGGTGCAGCACACGATCATGGCGCGACCGGCGTTCAAACGCTGGTGGACCCGGGTCGTTCCGGAGCCGATCGAGCGGAGCGTCTTCGTGTTTCTCGCGACGGCGATCCTCGCGGCGCTTCTCTGGGCGTGGCGACCGATGACCGACTGGTCACTCTGGACGGTCGAGACGCCCTGGCTGCGCATGCTGCTCACCGCGATTTCGATCGTCGGCTTCGGCCTCGTGCTCTTCAGTTCGTTTCTCATCGATCACTTCGAGCTCTTCGGCGTGCGGCAGGTGACGCTGCCTCTCATGGGTCGGGAGTACGAGCCGCCGCGCTTCGTCGAGCGGTCGATCTACAAGGTCGTGCGGCATCCGCTCATGCTCGGGTTCCTCATCGCGTTCTGGTTCACGCCGAACATGACGGCGGGGCATCTCCTCTTCGCCATTCTCACGACGGGGTACATCTTCATCGGCATCTGGTTCGAGGAGCGCACGCTCGTCTCGATCCACGGCGAGAAGTACCTC
The DNA here is from genome assembly GCA_043101845.1 of Phycisphaerales bacterium. Classification (GTDB taxonomy): domain Bacteria; phylum Planctomycetota; class Phycisphaerae; order Phycisphaerales; family UBA5793; genus JBICHN01. The sequence goes on from JBICHN010000011.1 coordinate 346,159, forward strand.
GCCTACCGGCGGCGGGCCGGCATGGTCCTGCCGCGCGTGCGCCGCCGGCGCGGGGCGAAAGGCGGCGGCGAGCCGATGGTCCCGGCGGGGTGAGCGTCCGGTCGGGGGGGCTCGGCCCGGCATAGGCGCACGGTTCGTTTCCGCCCTTGGTAGACCTTCGGGCGAGGGCGTATCATCATCGCCGCGCGCAGGGAGAGGCGGGACGCCTCGAAGGTGCGCCGGATCGGTGTTCGATCCGGCGGAGCGCGGCGGGGAGTCGGTCACCCAGGCGTCGGCGGCTCGAATCGACCGCGGCGCCTCCATCATCACTTGAAGTCGTCAGTCGACCGGGATCGTTCGTTCGGAGTTCTTCTCGTGCGAGCACTTGATATCCGTCCGGGCATGGCCATTGCGCTCGATGGTCATCTCTTCGTCGTCACGCGCTACAGCCACATCACGCCCGGCAACTGGCGCGGCATGGTGAACCTCAAGGTCCGCAATGTCGCGACGGGCGCCGTGCTTGAGAAGCGATTCCGCAGCGACGAGTCGGTCGACCGCGCCGAGCTCGACCGTCGCGAGATCGAGTACCTCTACTCCGACGCGACGGGCCATGTTTTCATGGACCTCGAGACCTACGACCAGTTCACGCTCCCCGAAGATCTGCTCGACGACGCGATGCTCTATGTGAAGGCGAACACCTCGATCACCGGCCTGTTCAGCGAGGGACGCCCCGTCGCGATCGAGCTGCCGAAGACGGTCGATCTCGAGGTGACCGAGACGACGCCGGTCGTGAAGGGCGCGACCGCGACGAACCAGCTCAAGGAAGCGACGCTCGAGACGGGACTCAAGACCCGCGTGCCGCCGTTCATTCAAATGGGCGAAGTGATCCGCCTGTCGACCGAAGATGGCTCCTACCTCGCGCGCGCCTGACTTTCTCTAGAACGACGCGAAGCCAGTTCACGCCGGAGATGAGGCTCGGCGAATCTCCGGATTCGACGCGCGCTTGGGGCGGGTGTCGAACGCGCTGCGCTCCATCGGTCGAGGATGAGGCGCCGGCGCCGCTCGACGGTCGAAACCGGACCTCCGCGGTCGACGCTTCGCGTCGTCGCGCTCCAGTCCGGCTTGGCGCACGAGTGTCGTCGGGGCGGATGCGTGGCGCCGATTCGTTACAAATGCGCGTCCGCGGCTGTTTTCTCGGCTGAAAACTCGCTTCTCGCCGTTGTGATGCAATCCGATAGTGGTATATTGCCCGGGATCGCTCAGGCGGGTTTCCGTCAGCCCGTTCTTCGTTCTCAACCGTCGACACTCTGGTCCCGTGAGTTCTTTCCTGACGGAAGGTGAAGTTCGATGCCCTATACCCCGATTCCCCAGTCGAAGCCGGTCGCGAGCGTGAGCCCGGTGTGGAAGATCGTCCGAGGCGTGTCGTGGCTTGTCGCGCTTGGCGGAGTCGCAATGGTCTTCATGGCGGCGATGAATGAAGCGGAGCCGGCGGGCGCCGCTCGACTGCTCATTCTCGCGGGCATCGTCGGCGACATCGCGTCGCGCGTCGGCGAACGACGAAACCGTCAGCAGCTCCAGCGCGAAGGATTCGACGCGGGCGCCTCGAGAGCCGGGCGCGGCCGCAACCAGCGCACGCGCGTCGGATGTTTCATCGGAATGGGAGTCGGACTGTTCATCGCGATCGCCGGTGGGGTCGCATTCGATTCCATCGCTGTCGCCATGACGGGGTTCTCGATCTTCATGCTTTCCGGAATCGTCCTGAGCGTCGCGGCTATAGGCGCGATCTTCGGCCGCGCGTGAACGCGTCGATCACCAGTCGTACCCGAGCCGCTCCATCACGGCGCCGGCCTGCTCGTGGACGAGCGCGAGGTCATCATCGGTCATCACCTCGCGCCAGTTCGGCGTGACGATCTTCATGCGCAGGTTGTCGATCGATGAGCAGTGCTGCCGTCCGAGCACGCGTCGCAGTTTGTTGCCGACGATGCTCTTCGGTTTCGGATAGACGCGAATACGCCGGCCGTTCCGGGTGAGGCCGAACTCGCGGCCGAGGCGCTCGATCGACGCGGCGTAGCTCCGGCGCATGTCTTCGAACTTCACGAGGCGCGTGCCGGAGTGGTCGAGCCAGCCGCCGACATGCTTCGCCCACGCCGCGGCGGGCGGGAGGTCGTCGTCGAGGTTCGAGCGGAGAAAGGTCGCCATGTCCGTCGGCGAATCCGGATGCTTGAGCGGTCGGAGCGCCATGTACGACGCGAGCACCGGACGCACATCGCGGACGACACAGGCGATGTCCGCCGCGTCGATGACGGCCTGAGCGAACGGCCGCGAACCCCCGCCGACCTGGTTCAATTCGACGGTGCAGTGTGTCTTCACGATGACGCGTTGCGGCTGGCTTTCGAACTCGGCGCGGAAGCGCTGGTTCGTGGCGCGGTACGGATGCTCCGGATGGAGCCGGTCGAGGTTCATGTAGAGATCGTGAACGCTCTGGTTGAACCGCTGCCGCCGCTCGGTCTCGCGGAAGAAGTGACGCAGGCCGTCGATCGTGAGATGCGTGCCCGAGCGCGGGTACGACACGACGACGATCGGCTTCGCGCGGAAGTTGATCGTCACGGCGCCGACGCCGCTGGTCGGGCGGGCGTCGGACTTCGAAGTGTCGGTCGAGTCGACGGGCATGACGCGTCAGGTTAGACGCGCAGCCGTCATGCGGGAAGTGAAGACGAGCCGGCGCCGTCGATTCCTCGCCCCGGCGCCGGCCCGGTCTATGGGGGTCGGTCGTGTCAGATTCCGTCCTTCGTGAGTCCGAGAAGTTCGTCGAGCACGCGCTTCGTCTGGTCGGCTTCGATCCAGACCTGCTTCGACACGATGACGCCGTCCGCGTCGATGATGTAGCCGCGGTTCGGATGCCCGCTGTAGGCGGTCGTCACGGCGTCGTCGAATGAATCGACGAGGAGCGTGAGGTCGAGGTCGAGCTTCTCGGCGCAGAGTCTCGCGGATTCGACGCGGGACTCGTAGGAAGTGTGCTGGGCGATCTCGATGCCCTGGCGGCGGTTCGTCTCGACCGCCCAGCCGTCGGTCGGATGCGCTTCCATCGTGTACACGAGGATCCAGTTCACATTCGTGCCGTAGCGGTCGCGGAGCGCGTCGATCGCATCGACCTTGCGACGGAAGATCGGGCAGGTGTAGCTGCCAAACTCGAGGACGACCGGCTTGCCGCGAAAGTCGGCGAGGCTCACTTCATCGCCCTCGAGATTGGTGAGGGTGAATACGGGAGCGGTGTCGCCCACGGCCGGGCCGCGCGCGGGGTCGAGCCAGTTGCGTGCATCGTTGCGACCGCGGCGGGGGTTGAGATCAATCGACGCGGCGCAGGCGTCCCAGTCTTCGAGTTGATCGTCGCGCATGATCGCGCGGCACTCGGCGAGGAAGTTCTCGTTCACCGGGGCAAGCGCGGCCTCGAGTTCCTTCATCATCGCGTCGCGCGCGGCGCGCTGCTCATCGGTCATTTCGAACTCGCCGCCCGCGCCGAGTCCACCGCCGAGCCCCCGGCGGCGCGGTCGATCACCGTCCGCGCCTTCATCCGCGCCGGGACGACGACGATCGGTGCGATTCATCATGAATTCGCGCATCGCTTCGCGTTGCTCGCGTCGATACTCCTCGAAGAGCGCGACGATCGTCGCCATCTGCTCGTCGGTCGGCGACACCGCGGCGCGAATGGTCGAGAGAACCTCGTTCCGCTGCTGATCCTGCTGGCGGCCGGCGCCCGGGCGGCGATCGAGTCGACGCACTTCGACCGGCGCGACCCGTTCGGGCGCGTCGTCGGTCGCGGGGTCAGACCCGTCCTGGGCGAAACTCTTCGTCGGGACCGCAATGAAGAGCGAGGCGTAGAGCAGCACGCTGATGAGTCGGGCCTTGCGCATGGGGGTCACTCCTTCGGTCGATCGGTGCGCGATCGTTCCGTCCGTTTCATCGCGCCTCCCCGCGTCGGACCGGTCGAGTCGAACCGGCGCCGTCGAGTGGAACGCGGTCGATACGAAATCATTGCCGGCGAACTCGAACTTCGTTCCGGTCCTGCGGCCTGGAGAAGCGCTCCGGATCGTCCGGACGCGGCTGATTCACGCACCCCGCCGAGACTTCCGTTTCGCGAGCCGGCGTCGCTGAAGGTTCGCCTTGAACGACCGCGGCGCCCAGGCGGCAAGACGGGTGAGCGTCGCGACCTTCCACGGAAACCGGATGATTCGTTCGCCTCGATCGATGCCGCGGACGATGCGCTCGGCGGCGCGCCGGGCGCCGGGGTTGACGAGCGGGGCGCCTTGACCGTCGACCATGGGCGTCGGAATGTGACCGGGCATGACCGCGGTACAGTTGACGCCGTGCGGCTCGAGATCGAGCGCGAGCGATTCGAGGTAGAAGACGAGCCACGCCTTGCTCGCGCCGTACGCGGCCGACGCGGGAAGCGGCGTCTGCCCGGCGAGGCTCGAGATTCCCACGAGACGGCCGCGCCCCTGTTCGATCATGATCGGGATCGCGGGGACGATCGTGTTCGTGACGCCGCGGATGTTGACCTCGACGATGCGCCGGCTCGTGTCGGGGTCCCAGGCGTCGTCGGCGGACTTCTGACCGACGCCGGCGTTCGCAATGACGAGGTCGAGCCCGCCGGCCTCGAGCGCAAAGCGGGCGATGAGCGTTTCCATGGCGGGGGCGTCGGTGACATCGGCGGCGAGGGGCTGGATCGCGGCATGCTCGCGCGCGAGATCGTCAAGGAGGTCGGCCCGGCGGGCGACGGCGCCGACGACGGCGCCCTCACGCGACGCGTACGCCTCGGCGAGCGCCCGCCCAAGGCCGCTCGATGCGCCGGTGATCAAGACTCGTTCCGGCCGGTTCTCCATCGCGGAGCATCGTACCGCGAAGCGGAGTCATTCGCCGATGAGTCCTCCTACACTGTCGCTCGCTCGCTCATCCGCCCGCCCGACCGTCCGCCACGATCCGTGAGAGACTGACGCCGATGAAGAAGGTCCTCCGCGCCGCGTACGCCCGAACGCCGAGCTCCGTCCGCCTCATGTACGGCCGGATGTGGAAGGCCCGCGCCTTCGTCGACCGGCTCGTCTGCTCGGAGCGCGATGTCGAGAACCGGCTCAAGGGCACGAACCTCTTCTTCCTGCTCGGGAGCGGGCGCTGCGGCACGCAGCTCATCAGTTCGATGCTCAACAAGGCGCCGAACACGCTTGCCCTCCACGAGCCGCACCGGCACGAAGATGTCGGCACGCGGCCGATGGCGCGGCGGAACCCGGAGTTTGCGCTGCGCTATGTGCACGACTACCGGCGCTACGAGATCTACAAGAAGGTGCGCGAGCACGATGTGGCGAACTACGGCGAGGTGTCGTCGCCGCTCCGCTGCCTCGGCGAGGCGCTGCGAACCGAGTTCCCGCATGCGCGATTCTTCATTCTCGTCCGCGATCCGCGCACGGCGATCCGCTCGGCGATGAACCGACAGATGCGCAAGAAGGGCGAGGACACCGGGGTCTGGAACCACGAGCCGGTGCGCCCGTTGCCCGACGATCCGTACGCGGAGCAGTGGGATCGCATGACGCCGTACGAGAAGTTCTGCTGGTGGTGGATGGATTCGTACCGGATGCTCCTCGACCACCTGCCCGGCGCGCCGATCGTGCAGTTCGAGAAGATCGTGTCGAGCTGGGACTATGTGCGGGATGAGATCGTCGAGCCGATCGGACTCGAGATCGGTGAGAACGAATGGCTCGCGTCGGTGACGCGGAAGAGCGACAACGCGGCGCCGACCTATGTCGTCGAAAGCTTCGACGACTGGCCCGATGACCAGCGCGAAGCGTTCATCCGGATCTGCGGCGAAACCATGGAGCGCGTCGGGTATTCGATGTAAAGGACGATTCGCCGGCCTTTAGCCCCATGTGAATACACATGGGGGAGCGGGGTGGCCGGCTCGAAGATGCGCGGCTTCACGCTTTGGTCCCGCCTTGCCGCGAGGAAGACGATTCGTGGGTTGTGGTCGGGGGGTTCGTGCGAGACCAACCTCGCGCGTGATCGTGGGCCGCTCCCCACGGGTGTGTTCACCCGGGGCTAAGTTGGGATCTCTTGTGAATTCAACCTCGCGCGTGTGATCGTGCGCCGCTCCCCGCGGGTGAGTTCACCCGGGGCTAATGATTGGGCGGAGGGGGCGTGGTTTAGCCCCATGTGAATACACATGGGGGAGCGGGGTGGCCGGCTCGAAGATGCGCGGCTTCACGCTTTGGTCCCGCCTTGCCGCGAGGAAGACGATTCGTGGGTTGTGGTCGGGGGGGTTCGTGCGAGATCAACCTCGCGCGTGGTCGTGCGCCGCTCCCCACGGGTGTGTTCACCCGGGGCGAATAATTGGGCGGAGAGGGCGTGGTTTAGCCCCATGTGAATACACATGGGGGAGCGGGGTGGCCGGCTCGTGAGTGCGTGCGAGCGTGAATCATCCATCGTTTTGCCGCGAGGAAGAAGATTGATGGGTTGTCGTCGGGGGATCCGCGCGCGATCTATGTCGCGCGTGTGATCGTGCGCCGCTCCCCGCGGGTGTATTCACCCGGGGCTAAGTTGGGATCTCTTGTGAATTCGACCTCGCGCGTGTCGTCGTGCGCCGTTCCCCCGGGTGTATTCACCCGGGGCTAAGTAGAGATCTCTTGTGAATTCAACCTCGCGCGTGTGATCGTGCGCCGTTCCCCCCGGGTGTGTTCACCCGGGGCTAAGTGGGATCTCTTGTGAATACAACCTCGCGCGTGTCGTCGTGCGCCGCTCCCCCGGGTGTGTTCACCCGGGGCGAAGGAAGTGGGGGCGAAGGAAGGGGGAGCGAAGGGAGGCGCGCGTCGGGTTACGGCTCGACGATGCCTTCGCGGATGGCGTAACGGGTGAGTTCGACGCGGTCGTCGATGTTGAGCTTGCGCATGAGGCTCGTTCGGTGCGCATCGATCGTCTTCGGACTCCGGTGGAGGACGCCGGCGATCTCCTTCGTGCTCAATCCCTTCGCGATGAGACGCATGACCTCGAGTTCGCGCGGCGTGAGCGTGCTGATCGGGCTCGCCGATTCGCCGGTCTTCGGCTGAAGCTGGCCGTTCACGAACTCGAACCGCTCGAGCACTTCGGGCGGAAACGCGAGATCGCCGGAGACGACCTTGCGCACGGCGGAGACGATCTTCTCGAACGGCTCGTTCTTCGTGAGGTACCCCCACGCGCCGGCCTGGGCGGCCGCGTCGACATAGCGGTCGCGCATGAATGCGGAGAGCATGAGCACACGGATCGCGGGGTTCACCCGCCGAAGGTCCGCGATCATCGTGAACGGGTCGGCGCCGGGCATGTCGATATCCATGAGGACGACCTGCGGCTCGACCTTTTCGCAGACGATGATGAGGTCGTCGGCGGCGGGGAGTTCGGCGAGGACTTCGAGATCGGGCTCGAGCTCGAGGCGCGAGCGGATGCCCTGACGAGCGATCTCGTGATCATCGACGATGACGATTCCGACGGTTCCCGGTCCGGCCATGCGTTTCAATCCTTGCGTTCGTGTCCGTCGAGTCCGAGCGGGGCGGCGAGCACGCCGCGCAGACGCTCGGCGCCGACGGGTCCGTCCAGCCAGTGTATCCGATTCGGCCAGCCGCGCCGATCGTCGGGCGGGTGAAGGCCGATGACGAAGAGCGTCCGGTTCGCGTCGAGCGACGCGGCCGCGGTCGCGGGATCAACGCTTTCGGCGTCGATGATCCACACGAGATCATCGCGGAGGGGCTTTGCGTCGCTCGCGATCCGCCGCTCGACGCCGAGGCTCCCGAGGAGCGAACTCACAAAGGCGGTGAGCATCGGATCGCGAAGGGTGATGAGCGCCTTCGCGCCGGGTTTCGCCGCCCGGGCGCGCGGTTCGGCGCGGGGCTCTTCGCGGGTGAGCGCCGGGACATCGAGCATGATCGTCGTGCCCTTGCCGCGCTCGCTTTCGACGCGGATCTGCCCGTCGAACGAGCGGATGATGCTCGCGACAAGGGCGAGGCCAAGCCCGGTCGACTTGCCGCGCGACTTCGTCGAGAAGAACGGGTCGAAGGCGCGCTGGGTGACCTTCGGATCCATGCCGACGCCCTCATCGGTCACGGCGAAGCGGACGCCGTCGGGCTCGGGGCCGTCGTGCGGTTCGGCGCGTTCGCGGTCGGGCGCGGATCCGGCGAGGGCATTCAGCCCCTCGCTCCACCGGGCCGGGCTGCGACCGATCCGGATGTGAATCGTCCCGCCCTCCGGCATCGCGTCGCGCGAGTTGAGGACGAGGTTGAGCACCGCCTGCTTGAGCAGGTCGGGGTCGATGTTCGCGACGCGCGGGGCGTCGTCGGCGATGTCGAGCTCGACATGGAACGCGTGCTCGGCCGACGCGTTCTCGAGAATCGCGTCGCGGTAGAACTGCAGCGCAAGCGGCGCCCAGGCGCTGATCGTCGTCACGCCTCCCGTGGTCGGCTCCTTCGACTCGCGCCGGGTCCACATGAGGATCTTGCGCGTGAGCTCCGCGAGATGGTCGGTCGCGCGGCGGATCGCCGCGGCCTCGTCGTGCACGCGGTTGAAGTCGCGCGCCTGATCGAGCGCGTCGAGAGCGCCGCGAATCGGCAGGAGCAGGTTGTTCAGGTCGTGCGCAAGTCCGCCGGCGAAGGTGCCGAGGATCGCGAGGCGTTCGCGTTCGGAGAACTGGCGTTGAAGTTCGCGGACGGTGGTGACATCGCGCGCGACGCCGCGCACGCCGACGACCTCGCCGTCGCTCGAGAGCACGGGGTACTCCATGATCTCGAAATCGCGCGGTTCGCCGTCCTTGTGTCGGATGCGCACCTCGTACTGCGGCTGGCGGCGGCGCGTGCGGATCGCGCGGCGGACCGCCGCCTCGGCCTTTGCGAGATCATCCTCGCCGACCGGCTCGCGGAAGAGATCGAACGGCCGACCGAGCAGTTCGCGCGGCTCGTAGCCCAGAATCTTCGTGATCGACGGGCTCAGGTAGCGGAGACGACGATTCGTGTCGTGCTCGTAGAAGATGAGGTTCGGCATTCCCTCGATGAGCAGGCGGAAACGACGCTCGCTCTCGCGGAGCTTCGCTTCGGCGCTCTTTGCGCGGGAGATGTCGATGATGACGCCGGCCATCTGCGGCGGACGGTTCTCACGCTCGGGCATCGGGTCGGCGATTTCGCGGAACCAGCGGAGCGAGCCGTCGTGGTGGTAATGGCGATACTCGACATCGAGCGTGCGGCCGGCGGCGATCGCGTCGCGCACGGACTGCACGACGCCCGCGCGATCGTCCGGATGAATGTGCTCGTCCCACTCGTGCGTCGCGCCGAGGTAATCCTCCGCGACGCGACCGGTGAGGTTGCGAATGCTGCGCGACATCTCGACGATGCGGCTCGTCTCGCGATCGATGACATAGTACGCGACGGGCGCATGTTCGAGGAGGATCGACAGGCGCTCGCGCTCGGCTTCGAGATCGCGCATCGTCTGCCGGTCGGCGGTGACATCGCGGAAGGTGTAGAGGCGCTCGCCGGTCGCCGCGGCTCGCGTGCGTCCGGTGATGATGCGACCGTCCTGAAGCTCGAGCTCCATCTCGCGCGGGTCGGGGCTGCGATGGTGGTTCAGAATCGTCGCGAGGTATTCGCGCGGGTTCTCCACCTGCCGGCGCTGTCGCTCGTAGACCGCGATCGCGACCTCTTCCGCAGTGGGCGACGAGTCGAGCCAGGCGCGATCGAAGTCGAAGATCTCGACGAAGCGCTGGTTGAACGCGATGACGCGATCTTCCTCGCCGGCGAAAAGGCAGAAGCCCTCGTCCGCGGTGTCGAGGATGAGCCGCTGGAGTTCGGATTCGCTCGCATTGGGGGCGCGATCGTTCATCCGTCGTCGTCTTTCGACGGTTTCGCGTTCGAACAGTACTTGCGGCAGATCGGGTGTTCGGCGCAAAGGGCGCCGCGGGCCTTGCACACGCGCCGGCCGTGCCAGATGAGCAGGTGGGAGAGCATGCACCAGGTCTCAGTCGGAAAGAGCGCCATGAGATCGCGCTCAATCTTCTTCGGATCGGTCTCTTCGGTCAGCCCGAAGCGATGACCGACCCGGGCGACATGCGTATCGACGACGACGCCGACATTGATATCGAACGCGTTGCCGAGGACGACATTCGCCGTCTTCCGCGCGACGCCGCGCAGGGTAAGAAGTTCGTCCATCGTCCGGGGCGTTTCACCGTCGAAGTCGTTGACGATGGTCGTCATCGCCGCGTGGATCGCCTTCGCCTTGTTGCGGTAGAGACCGATCGTCTTGATGTAGGGTTCGATCTCCGCGGGGGTCGCGTCGGCATAGTCGCGCGGCGTGGGAAACTTTCTGAAGAGTTCAGGCGTCGCCTTGTTCACGCCGACATCGGTCGCCTGCGCGCTGAGAATGGTCGCGACGAGGAGCTCGTGCGGGTTCGAGTAGTCGAGTTCGCATTTCGCGTCCGGGTACTCGGCCGTGAGCGCCTTGTAGATATTGCGGGCGCGTCGCTTCGCGCCGGCGGTCGGCGCGGGCGCCGTCGTTCCGTTCGCGCGGCCGCGTCGCTTCGAGGCCTTCTTCGCGGTCGAGTTCGACTTCGGCCGCGTGCGTCGGGTCTTCGAGCTGGATCTGGCGGCGGGTGGCATCGGGCGGGCAGTGTCCTTCGGTCGGGATTGATTCAGCCGCGGGGGCGCTTGAGGAGCTCGGGCTCCTCGAGGGCTCCGGGTCGTCGCGCTGCGATGGTGGGGGCGTCTTCCTCCGGCGTGGTGAGCGCCGCGGCGCTGGCGATGATTGCGGTCATAACGCAGATCGTGATGAACACGAGCACCCGTGTGCCGGTCGGGTGCGCCTCGTCGAACGCGGCGCGGGCGGCAAGCGCGCGGTCGATGTCGCCGTGCTCGGTGACGGACCAGAACTCGACGAGCTGGGTCTGCATTCGCGGCGCCAGAATGAAGAGGTGATAGGCCAGCGCCACGAGCGCAAAGCCGATCGCCGCGGTTCGTATCGCGTTGGAGAACCGCATGATCGACATGCGGAAGACGCTGAGGTGGAGGCCGAGGATGATCGCGACGCCGACCGAGCACGCGAGTTGAATGAGGTCGTTCGCGAAGAAGATAGTGTTCTGCGCGCGACCGGCCGCGATGCGCCAGTGCTCGCCGTCGAGTTCGGAGATCGATTCGTACGCGGGAACGACGACCTCGAGATCGCGCATCGTGGGAAAGAGGACGCCGGCGGTCACGGCCGACATCACGAGCGCGCCGAACCAGAGCGCGAGAAGCAGCCAGTAGATCGTGTTCGCGAACTTGAGCCCCGCGAGTCGTGTCATGAGTCGCCGCCCCTTGTCGCGTCGGTCGCGGGCGCCGGGGTCGCGCTCTCCGACCAGGTCGGAGCGCCGTCGGCCCAGACTTCACGCTTCCAGATCGGCGCGTCGGTCTTCAGGCGATCGATGAGGAAGCGGCAGGCGGCGAACGCCTCGGCGCGATGACCGCAGACGACCTGAATGAAGACGCTCGCGTCGCCGATCGGAACTTCGCCGATCGAGTGGCGGATGCGAATGAAGAGCGCGTCGTGGTCAGCCGCGGTCTGTTCGGCGAGCTCGCGGAGGACGCGGACCGCCATCGTTTCGTAGGCTTCGTAGGTGAGTCGCTCGAGGTCGCCGTGCTCATCGCTCGATTCGGCGCGGGTGCGGCCGAGGAAGACGCATTCGCCGCCGCCGGCGTCGAGCGGAGGAGGCGCCTCGTACGCGACCGGGCCGCGTTGAAACGAGATGTCGAAGACACAGGCGGTCATGGGACTGAAAGTGACTCTAGCCACGCCGGATGTCTCTGGAAGCTCCGGACGGCCCCTCGAATCGCGCTATCCTCTTCTCTGAACTCTAAGTTCAACGGGGTCTCATGCGCGACACACTCCCCCTCAGCCCAACCCACGCGGCGCTGGCCGAAGGCGATCCGCGGCCGGCGCTCAAGCGGATCGCCGAAGCCGGCTTCCGATTCGTTCAACTCTCCGCGGCGCTGCCGACAATGCGGCCGCGCGAACTCGACCGCTCTGCGCGGCGTGATCTCCTCGCGCGATTGCGCCGGCTCGAACTCACGCTGAGCGGACTCGATCTCTGGATTCCGGAAGAGCACTTCGGCGACCCGGCGCACGGTGACCGCGCGATGAACGCGACGCTCGAGGCGATCGAACTTGCCGCCGATCTTGACCGCGTTCCGCTCAGCATGACGCTGCCCCGCGGAATGGACGCCGGCCTGCGCTCGACGCTCGCCGATCGAGCTGACATGTGCGGCGTCGAGATCGCGGACTTCAATCGGTCGGTGGCGGGACCGGACGCCGGTGACACCGACGACGGGGACGAAGAGGAAACGCCCTCGTCGGCGCCGCGCGTGCCCGCGATCGGGACCGGCGTCGATCCGGCCACGGTGCTGCTCGGCGGTGGAGATCCGGCGAAGGAAGTGAGCCGCGCGGCTCAACTCGTCTCGGCGCGGTTCAGCGACGCGGCGCGTGACGGGCGGCGGCGGCCGGGCGCCGGGCGTCTCGATCTCACGAAGTACCAGGTCGCGCTGCTCACCCGCGGCGACTACGACCGGCCCGTGGTGCTCGACATGCGGCATATCGCCGAGCCGTGGGCGCAGCTCGACGAGGCCGCCCGGGCCTGGTGGGCGACCGGCCTCCTCCAGCCGCGCGGACTATGATCGGCGTCCCCGAGGACGAGCCCCGATCGATTCCGAACCATGGCGAAACGCGACTATTACGACATTCTCGGCGTCAAGCGCGGCGCCTCGGCTGAGGAACTCAAGAAGGCGTACCGCAAGCTGGCGCGCGAACTCCATCCCGATGTGAACAAGGCCCCCGACGCGGCGGAGAAGTTCGCCGAGGTGCAGGAGGCGTACGACATCCTCTCCGACGAGGAGAAGCGCAAGGCGTACGACCGGTTCGGCCATGTCGGCGTCGGAGGCGCGAGCGGGTTCGGATCGGGCGACGGCGGGGCGCGGACCTATTCATGGTCGTCGACGGGTGGCGTGGGTGGCTCCGGCGGCGAGGGCGCCGGCGTCGACCTCGGGAGCATCTTCGAGGAGTTCTTTGGACGCGGTCGGTCGTCGGGTGGCGGCCATGCCGGCGCCGGACGCGGCCCTGGAGGATTTGGCGGCGGCGGTCGCGGCGGGCGCGGCTCGAAGGCGCGGACCCAGCGCGGCCGCGATGTAACCCACACGCTCACGATCACCTTCCACACCGCGATTCATGGCGGGAAGGAACAGTTCCGGCTGAGCCGCGGCGGCGAGGTCGAAACGATTGATGTCACGATTCCGAAGGGCATCGCCGACGGCGCGAAGCTCCGCCTGCGCGGGCAGGGGTATCCATCCCCCACGGGTGGCGAGGCCGGGGACCTCATGCTCACGATCAAGGTCGCCCCTCATCCGTATTACCAGCGCGATGGCGACGACATCCTGCTCGAAACGCCTATCACCTTCGTCGAGGCGGCGCTCGGCGCGTCGATCACGCTGCCCACGCTCAAGGGTGAGGTGACCGTCAAGGTTCCGGCCGGCGCGAACAGCGGTCAGAAGCTGCGCATTCCCGGTCATGGCGTCGAGAAGGCGGACGGTTCGAAGGGCGACTTCTTCGCCGTCCTCAAGATCGTGTCGCCGAAGGGGTTGGGCGACGAGGACCGCGCGGCGCTCGAGTCGCTCGGCGAGCGCCTGCCGAGCCCGCGGCGCGGCGCCCCCTGGAAGTAACCGCTCCGCCGTTCTTCTGCGGGAAATCCCGCGGTCTGACCGACGAAAGCGAAGAAGACTGAAGCGGTTGGAGTGCGGTCGCGTCCGTGCGGTACAATGGCCGACTTGGACGCGACCCGGGCCTTGGGGGTCATTTGGTCGTGCGTGGGATGGCGGCGTCGCCGGCGGTTCTCGTCGCGGCGGCCCGCCCGGGATGGACGGACTGACGATGACCCCTGGTCGGGTGGAGGACCGCCCGCGTGGCGGAGAGTAGGCCGCATCGTGCTCAAGGAACGGCATCGAGTCTTCGTCTCCCTGCTTGTCTGTTTCGACACGGCGATCGTGGCCGCGGCGCAGGCGATCACGCTTTCGGCGGGGGGCTGGTCGGAGCTCGTCCCAGGCGGCGAATCGTTCCTCTTCGATCTCAGCGTGGACTCGGCGGGGATGACGAAGTGGCTTACGCTGCTCGCCTTCGCGCTCACCATTCCGATGACGCTCGGCTGCATGGTCATGATGGGGCTCTACCGGCCCCGGCGCGACCGGAGTTTCTCATCCGAGTTCGCCGACATCGTCAAGGCGGCGTTCCTGTCGTGGGCGGTCATGGTGATCGGCCTGCAACTCTTCGTGCCTGAGTTCTTCGACCTTCCGCACGCGGCGCGGCGGATCCTCGTGTATCCGGCGTCCCTCACCGCGTGCCTGTCGATTGGCCGGTACCTCTTTCGCGTCGTCCTCCGCAAGGTGCGCGAGCAGGGGCTCAACCTGCGGCATGTCGCGGTGGTCGGCGCCGGGCGGCTCGGTCAGATCGCGGCGCACACCTTTCGGCGGAACAGCTGGACGGGGATCAACCCCGCGTACTTCATCGCCCATCACGACACGACGCGACGGAAGGACCTGCTCGGCCTTCCGGTGCGCGGCGGGCTCGATGATCTCGAACACATTCTCGAGGATTATCCGGTGGACGGCGTGATCGTCGCGTTGCCGAATTCGCGGTCCTACCTCCTGCCAAACCTCATGATGCGGCTCGAGCGCTTCGCCGTGGAAGTGCGCATCATTCCCGACGTGAGCCCGAAGTACATGCCGATCAATCTCGATGTCTCCGAGCTCGACGGCATGCCGGTGTTGTCCGTGCGGCAGTCGCCGCTCAACGGCTACGGCGGCATGGTGAAGCGGACGCTCGACATTCTGCTCGGGTCGGTGGCGCTTGTGTTCTTCGCCGTTCCGATGCTCGTGATGGCGGCGCTCATCAAGCTCGAATCACCCGGGCCGGTCTTCTTCCGGCAGGAGCGGGTCGGCCTCGGCGGCAAGCCGTTCATGATCTACAAGTTCCGGACGATGCGCTCCGACGCGGGCCCCGCGGCGGACGAGCGCGGCCAGAGCGCGTGGACGCGCCGGGACGATCCGCGCATCACGGCGCTCGGGAAATGGCTGCGGCGCTTCTCACTCGACGAACTCCCGCAGCTGCTCAATGTGATCGAGGGCGACATGTCGCTCGTCGGGCCGCGGCCGGAGCGGCTCGATCTGCTCGAGGACTTCCGCGAAGACTGGCGCGGCTACATGCTGCGGCAGAACATCAAGGCCGGCATGACCGGGTGGGCGCAGATCAACGGTTTGCGCGGCGACACGAGCCTGCGCAAGCGCGTGCAGTACGACCTCTACTACATCCGCAACTGGTCACTCGGCTTCGACCTGCGCATCCTCTTCCTCACGCTCTTCCGCGGGTTCCGACATCCGAATGCGCATTGATCGCGCTGAGGGCGATCCTCCGGCCGCGATGGAGCGGGAGGATTTGAGATTGGATATCTGAGATTGGAGATTCTGATACCGGTCGCAGGTTGAGCGACGGTACCTACGGCTCCGGCGCGGTCCGCCGATTGACAGGTATTCGCCAATCATCTACAAATTCCGTATGGCGACCTACAGTCGATTCGAAGATCTGCCGGTCTGGCAGGCGGCGATTGAATTGGGGCTGGGAATTTTCGCGTTGACGGAGGATCCACAGCTCGCCCGCCGGGGTGATCTGCGCAGTCAGTTGCGGCGCGCCGCGCTTTCCGTATCGAACAA
Organism: Phycisphaerales bacterium; assembly: GCA_043101845.1. GTDB lineage: Bacteria > Planctomycetota > Phycisphaerae > Phycisphaerales > UBA5793 > JBICHN01. Next base: position 361,911 of record JBICHN010000011.1, read on the forward strand.
TGTCGCCGAAGGATTCGAGCGGGGAACAACGAACGAACTCCTGTCCTTTCTTTACATCGCTCGTGGTTCCTCGGCCGAGACACGGTCGATGCTCTGTTTCGCTGAGCAGTTGCCGGGTGTCGGCCATCTCAAATCACAAATCTCCAATCTCAAATCGCAATCGGAGCGATGTTCGCGACAACTCCGAGGCTGGGCGGATCATCTCCAGAACACTGACATTGAGGGGCAGCGACATCTCAATGACGAATCTCGTGAGCGTCGTCGTCGAGCAGCGCGTCGGACCGCGGTGCTGGATGAGATTGACCGCGCCGCGAGTCGCTCACGGGATGGCGCCCGCGATGGCTGATTCGACTACGATGTCGCATGTCACTCAATGATGGCGCCAGGCTCCGCGTTCTTTTTCTCTGCACCGGTAATTCCTGCCGGAGTCAGATGGCGGAAGGGTGGGCGCGGGCGTTGAAGGCGGAGGCGGTCGAGGCGCATTCCGCGGGGACCGATCCGCACGGGTTGAATCCGTTTGCGGTCCAGGTGATGGCCGAGGCCGGCGTCGATATTTCGGATCACATTTCGAAGACCGTCGATGAATTGCGCGGCGTCGAGTTCGACTTTGTCGTCACCGTCTGCGATTCAGCGCACGAATCATGTCCGGTCTTTCCCGGCGACACTTCGGTCGTGCATGTCGGCTTCGACGACCCGCCGCGCCTCGCGAAGGACGCGAAGTCGGACGACGAAGCGCTGCACCATTACCGCCGGGTCCGTGATGAGATTCGCGCGTTCGTCGAGCGGTTGCCGGAGGCGCTGCACCGTGCCGATTGAGGCTGATACGGCGAATTCGGACGGCGGTGGTCGCCGTTCGCCGTTTCGGGGACTCAAGTGTCCCGAGTGCCGGTTCGCGCTCGACGGTACCGAGGAATGGCGCTGTCCCGAATGCGGCGTCGCGTTCGATCCGAACTATCTGGGCTCGCGCACTTTCATCGAGAATCGTCGCCGTCCCTGGATGCGAGCGCTCTTTCTGCTGTCGCTCGCCGGGCTCGTCGTCGCGGTCGTCGCTGAGTTCATCTGGGGACACTGGCTCTTTCAGTGTTTCACCGTGGTGCTGCTCGCGTGGGCGCTGTTCGCATGGGCGGGCGCGTTCGCACGGCACTAGACGAGGCCGAGCGGGACCGGCGGGTCCGCTACGGCATCCGGTCCATCCGCTCGAACCCTTCCACCGATCGATTGAACCAGTACACCCACGCGTCGACGGTGCGGCCCTCGTCGGTCGCGATCGGTGTCACCTCGCGCACAAACAGTGAGCCGTCGGGGTCGGACGGCGCGCAACCTTCGTATTCGTCGATCCATTCGAGGTCTGCGAGCGGGTCGGTGAGCCGCAGGAGTTCGCCGGGGACGCGACTGGGGCTTCCGCCGCCGTCACTGTCGTCGCGCACGAGACCGGGAAATGACCCAATGCGGTAGAGACGGCCGGCGACCGTCCCGGCGCCCACGACGCTCGAGTGACGCATGAGTCGGAGTGACATCGGATGGCCCGAACCGCGACGGAGCGTGCCGTAGACGAAGAGGAGATCGGTCGGAACCGCCATCGGGTGGTTCGCTTACTCGAACCGGACGGTGGCGAGGTTGCTCATGACGCAGGCTGCGGGATCAACGGCCTGGAATCCGAAGATGGCGCCTTGCGCCGCGATCGGCACGAAGCCGCTCACCCTCGCCTCCCCGGACGCGTTCGCGCGGACGGCGCCGGCGATCGTCGGGTTGCGCAGCGCGGCGAAGAGGTCGACGCAGCCCTGCACGCTCGTCGCCGCGGATCGCTGGCTGTACGCGAAGTAGATCCGGGCGTTCGGCGTCGCGCCGGTGACGACGAGTTCATTCGATTCTCCGGCGCGACCGGGCGTCGGCGGCGCGAGACTGAGCGGGTGCACGATCGGCGTCAGAATAAATCCATCGTCGTTGCCGTTCCAGTTCCCGCGCACGAGCAACTGGCGGGCGTTGTTCATGTCGATCGCGTTCGAGAGATAGCCCGGGCCGACGAAGAGTTCGTCCGCGTCGATGAGAAAGCCGTTCTCCCAGGCGACCGCGTGGATGTAATCGTCCCTCGTGGTCGACCACCCGCCGACGCAGCCGTCGTCGGCGATCGCGACGGCTTCGCTGATCGGCGCCCCCTGGCGCGGGGCCGCGATGTAGCCGAGTTCGGTGACCACGCCACCCGCCCAGACGGCGGCGGTGCGTCCACCTTCTCCGTTGAACACCCAGCCCGCGACTTCCCGCGCGTTGTTCACATCGTGCGCGTGGTCGAGGTCGGCCAACTGAATGATTCCGCCGGTCGCGGGCCAGAGCACGGAATGGAGATCGCCGCCCGAGTCGTAGGACGAGCCGACGATGTCGCCGAGTTCGTTGATCGCGACGGCCGAGTTCGAGCCGCCGAGGCTTGGAAGTTCGATCGGGACGCCGCCGTCCCATTTGAGCGCCGCGGTGTAGCTGAAGTTGTCGATGACATAGCGCGAGTGTCCGACCGCGACACCGGCGTTGTTGATGTCAAAAGCGATGCCGGACAGATGCGTTCCGGGAATCGCGAGCGTCGTCGTCTCCGAGCCGTTCCAGTAGAGCGGCATGTTGTCGCCGACGCCGACGACCTCGTTGAGATCATTCATGCCGTGGACGGACGCCCAGTTCGCGTCGTCAAGCGCCATGAGCGCCTTGTCCGGCGTCTTAATGAACGCGACGAACTGTCCATCGGCGGTCTGTGACACGCCGCTCACGACGCCGAGATTGTTGATGACGGAGGGCGTCGTGTCGTCCCCGCCGAGCGTACCGACGGCCTCACTCTGATAGAGCTGCGCGTTTGCGGCGGACGCGACGACGGTCAGCGAGGCGGAGACAATAACACTGGCGTTGAGGAAACGCATGGCCCAACTCCTCCCATGGATTACCCACGCTCGCGTGACGCGAATGCGCATGCGCCGGCCACGAGTGCGGCCGACAAGGGGCAGTGTACCACACGCCTTCATCTTTCGGGGGAGGATTGGGCGGGGCGGGAGTGAATATCGGGTCAAGTGGCGGAATTGCGCGCCACATGCGCTTCGAGCGCCTTCGTCACTTCTTCGAGTAACTGCTCGACCTGGAAGGGTTTGAAGAGCACACACTGCAGCCCTTCCTGGCTCGCGCGGACGATCGAATGGTGCGGATCGTACCCGAAGCCCGTCATGAGAATGACGGGGATCGTGTCGCTCATCTTCCGCGCCGCGGCGAAGACCTCGTAACCGTTGCGGTCCGGCATGCTGATGTCGGAGAGGATGAGATCGAACTCGACGGGATCGGGTCCCTCGAAGAGTTCGATCGCGTCGACGCCCGAAGCGCACACGGTCACGCGGGCGCCGCGCTTGCAGAGCACATTCTCGATCGTGTCGCGAATGTTCGGCTCGTCGTCGGCGACGAGAATGTGCCGGCCGGCGAGCACGGGATCGATCTCCGCGTTCTCGATGGCTTCGTGCGCGCCGAGAATGCTGCGCGGTCCCTTCGCGACCTCCTGCACTTTGCGTCGCACGGTCGAGACGAGGCTGATGATGTGGTCGAGGTGCTCGAGCGAGTCCGGGTCCTTGAGGAGTCGATCGCGGAGCAGGTTCGCCTCGGCGGTGATGTCGTTGAGCGGATGGCTGATCTCGCCGATCACATTCACCGCGACGGCGCCGCTCGTCGTGCACCGCTCGACGACGAGCAGGTCGAGAATGTTGAGGGCCAGCGCGACATAGCGGCCGAAGATCTCGGCGAACTGCCGGTCCTCCTCGGTAAACGCGGCGGGCTGCTTCGATTCGATATTGAAGACGCCGATGACCTCGTCACGCAGGCGAAGCGGTACGCTGAGCGAGCTTGCCGCGTTCTCGAGGCCCGGGAGGTAGCGACCATCGTTCTGCACATCCTGACAGATGTAGCTCTTCCCGGTCGCCGCGACATAGCCGGAGATCCCGCTGCCCGTCGTCGAGCCGTAGAGCTCGTACTCGTTCACCTCTTCGGGCATGCCGACATTCATGACGGGCGTAAGCCGGTTCGTCGTCTTGTCGAGCAGGTAGATGTTGAAGTGGTCGAAGTGCATGAGGTCGCGGGTGTACGCGATGATCTTGTCTTCGAGCAGGGCGAGCCGCTGCGCCGTGTTGAGCAGGGCGATCGCGTCGGACTGAAAGCGGACGAGTTCGTTGCCGGCCTGGTCGATCGCGTCGAGTTTCTGCTGGAGGCGCCAGCGCCGGGTGTTGTCCCAGACCATGGCGACCACCCGGAGGGCCGACTCGGTTTCGTCTTCGCAATCGGGATCGACGACGGGCGAGACGATGAGTTCGAAGTACTGCTTCTCCTTTTCGCCGAGCTGGAAGCCGTACTTGCGGCCGCTCTCGGCCTCACTGTCGACCTGGTCGGCGAAGAGGCGGGCCGCGTCACGACAAGTCCGCTCCACGCGGGAGCGGACCTCTTCGGGAAACTGGTCGTATTTCGGGTTGGCCCAGATCACGAGGCCTTCATCGTCGCAGAAACAGATGCCTTCGCCGAGCGAACTCAGAACGAGGTGCGCCTGGCGATCCTGTCCGACCTTGCCGGGTGGGGGTGAGAGCGGTTTCGCCGGCGCGAGAACGAGATCGACCTCGCCGTTCGGCTGCATGCGCCCGGGGGTGTTTGGATCGGGAAACTCGAGATCGAATGACCGGGCGAGAGCATCGGCCACAGCAGAACCGGGACGGACGGCGGAATCGAGAACCAGGAGCTTGGGCCGCTTCTCAGCCATACAGTCTCTGTCGCGCCGCTTGACCAACGAGCCATCGGCGCCCAAACATGTGACCCCACGCAATCATACCGCGATATCGTCGGCATTCGGACACGATTTGACCCAAAAGCGGCGAACGAAATCACAATGGCGGCCTGGCCTCGACGACTTCCGCCACCGACGCGTGGGTGATTCCGACCGGCGTCGCGTTTCCACCTCGGCCGACGGGTCGGCGCGGCTCCAGTCCACATGCGGAGGACCATGAGGGCGACATGATCGAAATCCGCGGACTTACCAAGGCGTACGGCTCATTCCGAGCCGTCGATGACCTCAACCTCGATGTTCCGACGGGACAGGTGCTCGGCCTGCTCGGACCGAACGGCGCCGGCAAGACGACGACCATTCGGATGATGACCGGATACCTGCCGCCGACCGCAGGGTACGCGAAGGTTGACGGCTTCGACAGCCTGACCGAATCCTTTGAAGTGCGTCGACGGCTCGGCTATCTGCCCGAGTCGAATCCGCTCTATACCGAAATGCGCGTGGAGGAATACCTCGGCTTCCGCGGCCGGCTCTTCGACCTTTCGCGCGACGAGATCGCGCAGGCGGTCGACCGTGTCATCGAACGGTGCTGGCTCACCGACATGCGCCGGCGACTCATCGGTCGCTTGAGCAAAGGGTACCGGCAGCGCGTCGGCCTCGCCGCGGCGATGCTCCACCGGCCCGCGGTGCTCGTGCTCGACGAGCCGACCTCCGGCCTCGATCCCGTGCAGATCCGCGAGACGCGCGGCCTCATCCGCGAACTCGCCGGCGATCACACGATGATCCTCTCGAGCCACATCCTTCCCGAGATCGAACGGACCTGCGATCGCGTCGTCATTCTCGCGGGCGGCCGCGTCCGCGCCGACGGCACGATCGACGAGCTGCGGCGCCTCGCCGGGCAGACGGGGCGCTATGTCATCGAACTCGAAGGCGACGCGGACGGCGAGCTTCGAACGAAGCTCGAGCGGGTAAGCGGCGTGCGATCCGTCGAGGTCGAGTCGTCGAACGGCTGGACGCGGTTCGTCGCGATCGCCCGCGACGGCGCGGGCGACCTCCGGGCGCCCCTCGGCCGGGCGATCCGCGATTCGAACCGGGTCTGCCGCGAACTTTCGCTCGAGGACGCGTCGCTTGAAAACCTGTTCGTTCGAGTGACATACGACGCGGATGGGGATGCGGACGCCTCGTCGCCGCCGTCGAAACCGCTGTCGAACGCGTCCGCGGCGGCCGCGACGACGAAGGGGGGCGCCCGATGAGCCGAGCCCTCGCCATCGCCCGCCGCGAGTTCACCTCGTATTTCACGACGCCCGTCGGCTATGTCGTGATCGCGCTCTTCCTCTTCGTGAGCGGATACCTCTTCTGGTTGTCCGTGCTCTCGACCGGGGTCGAAGCGACGATGCGCGGCTTCTTCTCGATCACGATGATGCTGCTGCTCTTCATCGCCCCGGCGATCTCGATGCGCCTGCTCTCCGAAGAGCTGCGTCTCGGCACGATCGAAACGCTCATGACCTGCCCGATCAGCGACGCGCAGGTCGTCATCGGCAAATGGCTCGCCGCGCTCGGGTTCTTCCTCGCGATGCTCGCGCCGACGCTCGTGTTCGTGCTCACGCTCGCCATCTACGCCGATCCGGACTTCGGCCCGATCTTTTCGGGTTACCTCGGCCTCGCGCTTGTCGGGTCGCTCTATCTCGCGCTCGGCGCGCTCGCATCCACCTTCTGGGCGAGCCAGATTCTGTCGTATCTTCTTGCGCTCTTCTTCTGGCTCGCGTTCTTCGGCGTAACGAACTGGCTGCCGCGGAGCCTGCCGGATCCGTGGTCGGACATGCTCTACTGGATGAGCATCTTTCAGCGGTACGACGATTCGTTCGGCAAGGGGGTGATCGACCTCGGGTCGGTCGTCTACTTCCTGAGCGGAACCGTGCTCTTCCTCGCGATCGCGATCAAGACGCTGGAGGTGCGGCGATGGCGGTAACCGACACGAAGTCGAAATCGAAGTCGAGCACGGACGCCCCCGTCGCGGAAACCGCGGCGCGCCGGCGCGTGAAGTACGGCGTGAGCCTCACGGTCTTCATTCTGTCCGTCTTCGTCATTCTCGTGATCGTGAACTGGTTCGCGGCGGAGACCACGGCCCGGTGGGATCTCACCGCGACACGGTCGTACTCCATCTCGCCGCAGTCGATGCAGATCGTCGAATCGCTCGAGGAGCCGATCACAATCTCGCTCGTGTTCGCCGGGCAGACCGCCTCGGCGTATTCGCAGCAGGTCGAGGATGTGCTCAACGAGTTCACGGCTCGGTCGGACGAGATCTCGGTGCAGAACATCGATCTCACGGCGCGATCGATGGCCGAGTACAACGCGCTCGTCGATCAACTGCGGACAATCTTCGCGTCCGAGATCGAGATCTGGAACGAAACGATCGAATCGAGTCGGGCGAGCGTCGATCATGTGCGCGGGTTCACCGCGACCGAGGCGCAGACGCTCGAGACGGTGATCAATCAACTGGATCCCGCGGACCAGACGCGGACGACGCTGTCGAATGTGCGGCGGGTGCTTGTGGGCGCCCCGGCGAGCCTCGAGATGATTCTCGAGCGGCTCGGTCAGTTCATGGAGGTCGATCCGCAGGTCGGACGCGAGTTCCCCGACTGGGACGGCGCCGTGTCGCTCCTCACTTCCACGACGCGCGATCTCGAATCGACCTTCGGACAGATCGCTCAGATCTATCGAGGAACACTCGAGTCGGAGAACCCGGCGCCGCTCGCGGCCGATTACCTCGCGGGCGCCGCGAGCCGTTTCGAAGCCGAAGCCGACGCGCTGTCGTCGACGCTCACCCGGTTGAACGATCTCGAGCCGATGAAGCTCGCACCGATTCTCCGAGCCCTCTCGACCCGGAACACCGTGATCATGACGAGCGAATCGAACGCGACGGTGATCGAGTTCGAGGACCTCTTCCCGCGCGAGCAGGACACGGAGACCGGTGAAGCGCGGGGTGACCGGCGCTTCGCCGGCGAGCGGGTCATCGCGTCGGCGATTCGTCGACTCAAGATGGACCAGGCGCCGCTCGCGGTGTTCGTGTCGATGGCGAGCCCGCCGGGGACGCCCGGCGCGGCGCCGACGCCGGACACGAGCTATGTGCGGCGCGAGCTCGAGGACTTCGGGTTCCGCGTGCTCGACTGGAATGTCGCGACGGGTCCGAAGCCGGATCTCGGCGTGTATTCGGGCGAGCCGGTCTACATCATCATGACGCCGCAGCCCGCGCAGCCGGGCGCGCCGGCGGGCGCCATGCTCGCGCAGCGCGCGCAGGAGATGATCGACGACGGCGAGAATGTGCTCATCGGTCTGTGGCCGAGCTACAGCGCCGGCTTTGGACAACCGGACCAGTGGAACGAGGTCCTCGCGCCGCTCGGGATCACCGCGGACACGGCGCGGGTCATCTTCGAGCGCATTCCCCAGCCCGGGAATCGCGACGCCGATGTCGCCGAACTCGTCGTGACGGATTTCAATCGTGAGCATCCGGTCGGCCGGGCGATCGACGGCCTGCCGACGGTCATCGCCGCGGCGGTCCCGCTCGAAGTCTCGTCGAGCGCGGCGACGACCGACGGGGAAGACGACGCGACGCCGACGGCGCCCATCGATCACACGGTCATTCTCGACATCGAGCCGACCGAGCGCATCTGGGCCGACTCGGAGTGGATGACCGGCCAACTCTCGCCGCCGGAGACGCCGGATACGGAGCCGTATCCCGTCGTCGTCGCGGTCGAGCGACCCGTGGACGCCGGATCGCAGCGGGCGATTGTCGCCGGCTCGGGTGGCTGGTTCGCGTCGCAGCTCCTCGCGCAGATGCAGATCGACATGGAGCTCGGTTCGCTTTCGCTCGCATATCCCGGGAATCTTGAACTCTTCACCGCGAGCGTCTTGTGGCTCGCGCAACTAGATGAGATGATCGCACCGGGGCCGGCGTCGCGGGCCCGGCCGCGCATCGCCGGATTGTCCGACGGGGCGCGGACGGCGTGGGGCTGGCTGCTCATCGCGGGTCTGCCGCTGTTCAGTCTCACGCTTGGCGTCGTCGTGTGGTTCTCTCGGCGCGGCTGAGCGCCGGGGCGTCCTGACCCGTTCGATTCGGGCGCATCTGTTCTCTTTCGAGGTGGTGGCTCATGAACATTCGAACCACGCTCATTCTTCTCGGCGTCGCGATCCTGCTCGGCTTCGTCGCGATCGTCCGCCTGCGGACGACGGCGTCGGGTTCGGGGGACGAGGTCGACACGGCGCGGCTCGATCGCACGAACCAGCCGCTCTTCGCGGACGGCGAGTTCGACCCCGACGCGATCACGACGGTGCGTCTCAACCGCGCGATGGACGAGTCCGCCTTCTCCTTCGTGAAGGAAGCGGACGGAACGAACTGGCGGCAGACCGAGCCGGTCGACTACGGCATGGACTCGTGGTCGTTGCGCCAGCTCGTGACGAATGCCGCGGACCTGCGGGTCACCGCGACGCTTCCCGTGGATGAACTCGAGGGCGAACTCGAGCCGGGTAACCTCGGCCTCAACCCGCCCGCGGCGACGATGACCTTCGAGCCCGCGTCGGGCGATCCGATCGATCTGCAACTCGGGCGCATCTACACCGGCGGCAAGGCGTATGTGCGGCTCACCGACGACGGGCCGGTCTATGTCGTGAACGACGATCTCCACAAGCGCGTGCTCGACGGCGACCCGATGGAATGGCGAAACAAGGTCATCTTCGAAGACCTCGGCGCCGAAGCGAGTCGATTTACGATTACCGGCGGCGACGCTCCCGCGGTGAAACTCCGCAAGGTCGACGGCGAGTGGCGCATGACCGAGCCGATCCGCACGCATGTCGATTCGAATGCGGTGAACCGGCTCGTGAGCGAACTCTCGTCGGCCCGCGTGCGCGGCTTCATCACCGACAAGCCCGACGACCTCTCGAAGTTCGGACTCGATGATCCGACGGCGGCGCTCACCGTCGAGGCGGACCGCGCGCAAGGCGACGGAAGCGTCGAGACCGATTCGCAGTCGCTCGTCATCGGCAATCCGATCGATCTCGCCGAACAGGTCGCGAACCAGACCTTCTACGGAAAGCGCGGCGAGCGCGATACGGTCTTCACCCTGCGCGGCCGGAGCGTCGAAGCGCTCACGCCGACCGCCGAATCGATCATTTCGAAGGTTCCGGTGGCCGCGAACGCGGAGAACATCGCGAAGGTGACTGTGCGCGGCCAGGGCGGAGCGTTCACGCTCGAACGCGCGACCGAGGGCTGGACGGTGACGACCGAAGGCGGCGCGCCGGAGCCGGCGGACGACGCCGCGGTGCAGGCGCTTCTCGCCGCGATCACGACGCCGCAGGTCGAAGTGTCGCTCAGCGAACTCGCGGGCGACGAGACGATTCTCGGTCGCGTGTCCGTCGAAGGGTTCAATGGCGGCTCGCTCGGCACGGTCGCCCTCGCGACGAAGCGGGGGGAGACGATCGAGGTCGCGACGCCGGCGCCGGACACGCTCATTTTTGACGACGGCTCGGGCGCGCTGCGCCTGACGCCGGGCGCCGAGCCGCCCGCGCTCACCGCCGCGGCCTACCAGCCGGCGCCCCTCGGCCCGGAAGCGCCGGTCGAAGAGCCGGCGGTGGAGCCGGTGAAGTAAGAGTTCGCGTCATCGCGTCGGTCCACCAACCTCGTAGGCCTCGCGCGCGGGTTTGACGGCGCGCGCGATCCAGAGTGGTCGGCGAAGGTTGCCCGGGCCCGGCGCCGGGCGGGTCTTCGCGAGCCATTCGCGGTAGACCTCCATCGACTTCTTCGTATCAACGAACACATCGGCGTACTGGTCGTCCGGTCCTGCCTTCGAAAGCGTGACCGCCTGGTGCCAGCAGTGCATGCCGGAGACCGGGTCGGGCTGCACGGCGAAGGTGAGGTTCTGATGCACGCCGCCGTCGGTCCACCAGATGCGCTTCGTGTCCGGGTCCGCGCTCCGGTAGGGTCGGATGCCCTCGACGCGCCGGAACCGGAAGGCGCCGGGCTCGACTTCGACGCGCTCGACCTTGGCGCTCGCCCAGCGGTCGACGCCGTGATTATCGAAGAGTCGCCAGCGACCGAGATGGTGCGAACACGCGACGACGCCCGGCCGCATGCCCTCGGTCACCCAGACCTTGTTGATGAAGTACCCGATGCGCGTCTGAACCTTGATGAGGTCGGTCGTCGCGACGCCGAAGCGCTCCGCGTCTTCCGGGTGCATCCACACCGGGTTCGCATTCGAGAGTTCATAAAGCCACTTCGCGTTCGCCGAGCGGGTGTGGATGAGCGTCGGGAGACGGAAGGTGGGGACGAGGACATACTCGCCGCGCTCGCGCTCCATGTGCTTCCGGTGGATATGGCTTTCGATGTAGCAGGGCGTCGCGTGCTCGGGCCAGCCCCATTCGGCGAGTGTGCCGCTGTAGATTTCGAGGCGGCGTGACGGCGTGTTGAAGCCGACGCGCGGTTCGCCGTCGGCGGCGATGCCGACGGGCGCGCCGTTCCGAACCAGGGTTCCGTCCTCGCGCGTTTCGGAATCGGCGATGTCGACCTCGGTCATCGCCTTCTGATGGTTCGTATACGCGTCCTTCTCGACGAGAAAGGCGCCGAACTTTCGCATGTATTCGAGCGGGGAAAGGCCGTGCTTCTTCGCCTCCTCGGGCAGGCCGGGCACGGAGTTCTCGAAGATCCAGCCGAAGTATTCATCGATCGTGATCTTCTCGCCCGGGCGGTACGGGGACTCGAAGTACTTGCGCACGCCAAGTGAGCCGTCGGGATCGATGCGCCACGACAGTTCGATCCAGAACTCGTCTTCCTCCCACACCTCGCCGGGGTTCGCGTCGCGCGTGGTCGCGAACTTTTCGCCCATGCGTTCGCGGGCGACGCGGGTGACCGGCTGGCGGAAGCTGATCCACTTCGCGGCATGGGTCTCCTGGCTCATGAGGTCGTGCCGCTCGGCGCCGTTGCCCATCGGGAGGACATAGTCGGCGTACTGGGCGGTCTCGTTCCAGGTCGGTGTGAGCGCCGCGTGGAGACCGACCTTCGATTCGTCGCGGAGGACCTGTTCCCACATCATGCCGTCGGGGTTCGTCCACACCGGGTTGTACACGCGGGTGAAGTAGACGGAGAGCTTGCCGCGCCCCTCGGTGAGGAAGTGGGGGAGCAGGATCGACATCTCGTGGAAGGCGAGCGGATACTCGAGCGGATAGAGAAGTTCGTTCCACACCTTCTGGGCAGGCGGCCTGGCGAACGGGGCGGGGACGAACTTGTTCGTCGAGTTCAGGTTCGTCCCGCCGCGCGCCCCGACGGCGCCCATAAGGACGACGAGGAACTGCAGGCATCGCGAGACCTGCCAGCCGCCGAAGTTTCCCGCGGCCGCGTTGCGCCAGACATGCGTCGCGAACGCGGAGCCCGCGGCGCCGATCTCGCGCGCGATCTCGCGGATCGTGTCCGCGTCGACGCCGCATTCTTCCGCCGCCGCCTCGGGCGTCGCGAACGCGTACTCCTCGCGGAGCGCCTCGATGAACGCGTCGAAGTTCTTCGGCGCGTCCGGCTTCTTCGCGTCGAGGTAGTCGCGCCAGTTCGTCCACTGCTTGAGGAACGCGGCGTTGTAGAGATTCTCCTGCAGGATCACATGGGCGATCGCGAGGAGGAGCATGGCCTCGGTGCCCGGCCAGGTCGCGAGCCAGTAGTCGGCCATCGACGCCGTGTTCGAGAGGCGGACATCGATCACGCAGAGCTTCGCGCCCTTCGACTTCGCGTCGATGATCCGCTGGGCGTGCGGGTTGAAGTAGTGTCCCGTTTCGAGGTGCGCCGAGAGGAGCAGCATGAACTTCGAGTGCTCATGATCGGGTGAGGGCCGATCGGCGCCCGACCACATCGCATAGCCGACGCGGGCGGACGACGAGCAGACATTCGTGTGTGAATTGTGCGCGTCGACACCCCACGCCTGGAGGACCCGGTTCGTGAACCCATCCTCGCCGGGACGGCCGACATGGTACATGATCTCGTTGCGGCGCTCTTCGACGAGCGCCGCGCGGATTCGCGCCGCGAGGTCGTCGAGCGCTTCGTCCCAGGTCACGCGTTCGAATTCACCGCTCCCGCGCGGTCCGACGCGCTTGAGGGGATAGAGGATGCGGCCCGGGTCCTCGATCTGATTGAGCGTCGCGGGTCCCTTCGCGCAGTTTCGACCGCGCGAGCCCGGATGGTACGGATTGCCTTCGAGCTTGCGAACCTGCTTCGTGTCCTTGTCGACATACGCGACGAGGCCGCAGGCGGCTTCGCAGTTGAAACAGGTCGTGGGGACGAGTGAGTAGCGCTTCTCGACCTTGCGCGGCCACGCGCTCGCGTCGTACTCGACCCAGTCGTCCCACCGGTCGAGCGGCGGGAACGATTCGAGCGGAGTCGTGTTCATCGGAGCCGGATCGTGTGAGGGCATGTTGCGCTTCTCGAGGTTCGATTCGCGGTGGAAGGAGTGGCCACGGGTCAGGACAGCGGCGGCAACTGGCCGGCGCGCACGAACGCGTGTTCGTATAGGAACAATCCGCCGAGCGCAGGGACGAACGCGAGGCCGGGAAGCAGGATCGCGAGGATGATCGTGGCGCCGACGCCGATGAGGAGTCCATCCCGGAACGCCTTGAACGGACCGAGGCGCACGACGCCGAGGAACGCTGCGGCCTGCTTCGCATTGTCGGTCTCGTGACCACGGCGCTGTTCGACGATGGAGAGCGCGAGGTGCGCAAGCGCCGCGGCGATGAGAATGACGATCGGCGCGAGGTGTTCGGTTGAAAGCGGTCGCCACGCCCACGCGGCGAAGGGGATGAGACATGCGGCGCCGACGAGGGCCGCCTGCGCGAGCAGATGGGGGAGCAGCAACCGGCTCTCCCAGAGGTCGCGCCCCTTGCACTGCGCGAAGAGGAACGCGGTGTATCCCGCCGCGGCGAGACCGACCATCGCGTTTATCCAGCGAAGTCCGTCCGCGGCCGCGTCCATTTCGAAGAACCGCAATCCCGCAGTGATCGCCACGAGACCCATGAAGACCGAAAGCACGACGCCGCCCTTCACGAGCCAGCTCTTCCAGTTCGGTCGCGTGAGCATCTTGTAGAAGGTCATCGGACGGGCGAGGTCTTCGACGAGGATCGCGCAGGTCAGCGCGGTGAATACGAACGCGAGCAATTCCGGGAGGTACGCCGCGGCGAAGCCCTCGAGGCCGAACGCGGCGACGAAGGGCGCAAGGATCGCGGCGCCGGCGCCGATCCCCTTCGTCACGAGGTAGAGCGCGACGGTCCAGCCCCATTCGACCTTGTGCCCCGCGTCGAGCACCGTTCGCGCGTCGGGGAGCACGGGCAGCGAGATCGGCCACGACTCCGGCTTGTCGCGCGGCCGGTCGCTCCAGAGGTACATCTCGGGCCGGGCCGCGGCGCCGGGGTTGAGCGCGACAGGATCGACGCCTTTGTAGTAGACATTCGGCCCCGTTCCCTGCTCGGGGCGTCGGGTGACGAGCCCGTTGTCGCCGCGGATCTGACTCACGCGCGAGTTCGGATCGTGAATGTCGCCGGCGATGATCGCGTTCTCGGGGCACACGATGACGCAGGCCGGTTCGAGGCCGCGCTCGACGCGGTGCGCGCAGAAGTGGCACTTCTCCGCAGCGCCCGAATCTTCATTCAGGTAGAGCGCGTCGTAAGGGCACGCCTGCATGCAGGCGCGGCATCCGATGCACGCGTCGCGATCGAGATCGACGATGCCGTCCTTGCGCTTCTCGAGCGCGTTCACGGGACAGATCGTCACGCACGGCGCATCGGTGCAGTGGTTGCAGCGCAGCACGGCGAAGCTGCGCTTGACGGACGGGAACTTCCCCTGCTCGGTGTACTTCACCCAGGTGCGAAAGTCGCCGACGGGCACCTCATTCTCCGCCTTGCACGCGACGGTGCAGGCGTGACACCCGATGCAGCGATCGTGATCAATGACAAAGCCGTATTGCATGCGGCCAGTATAACGCCGCGGGCGCGCTCCGCCCCGGTTCACTTACCGCGATCGGCGGCGCTTCGACTGCCGCGGGCTCTTCTTCTTCGAGAAGGTGAGCGGTTTGAATCGCTTCGAGCCGCGGCCGTCGCCGCCGACGCGCGAACGCGGCGTCTTCTCCTTCACCTTCGACTTGCGGTCGTCGTGCACGGCGAGGTCGAGCCGCCGCGCCGCCGGATCGACCGCGACAATCTGGATCTTCATCGGGTCGCCGACATTGATCGTGGCGCCGCTCTTCTGGGCGACGAGCGCGCCGGTGTTCTGGTTGATCTTCCAGCGCTCCGGGCCGCTCTGCCGGTCGCCGCCGGGCGCCGGAAGGTCGGAGACCTTGATCATCCCCTCCACGAGGTACTTTGAGAGCTGGACGAAGATCGCGTTCGAAGAGACATTCGTTACGACGCCTTCGAAGACATCGCCCATGTGCTTCTCTTCGAGCAACTGCATGACGAGGAACGACCGGAGGCTCCGCTCGGCGAGCTCCGCGTTTCGCTCGGTCTCGTTGCAGTGCGTGCCGGCCTCCATGAGTTTCGATTCGCCGAGCACGCGTGGATCTTCGAGAATCGTCCGCCCGAGCTTGCTGCGGCCCTTGCCCTTCGGGTGCTTTCGTCCGTTCTTCGTATGTTCAAGATAGACGGTCAAGGCGCGGTGCAGGAGGAGGTCGGGATAGCGGCGGATCGGGCTCGTGAAGTGCGCGTAGTGGGCGCTCGCGAGCGCAAAGTGGCCGATGATGGCCGGCGAATATTCGGCCTTCGTGAGCGTCTTGAGCACCGCGAAGTGGATCGCCTGCTGGCGCGGCGTGCCGCGCGTCATGTCGAGAATGCGCTGGAGTTCGAACCGCGTCGGGTTGCGCGG
Organism: Phycisphaerales bacterium; assembly: GCA_043101845.1. Classification (GTDB taxonomy): domain Bacteria; phylum Planctomycetota; class Phycisphaerae; order Phycisphaerales; family UBA5793; genus JBICHN01. The sequence continues at coordinate 377,573 of JBICHN010000011.1, forward strand.
GATGTTCACCCCGGCGACCCGAGCGAAGAGGCGAAGCTCACTCATGTCGAAGGTCGACGGGTCGGGGTGCGTGCGGCGGAGGATCGGCACGGCGAGCCAGTCGAAGAGGCGGGCGACCGCTTCGTTCGCCTCGACCATGAACATCTCGATGAGTCCGTGGGTCGACGCGTCATCCTCCGGCTCGGCGTCGATGACATGACCGTCATCGTCGAAGACGAGTTCGACCTCGGGCAGCGTGAGCACGATCATGCCGTCGTCGAGACGGCGCTTACGGATGCGCTTCGCGAGATCGTCCATCATCGCGAGCGTGGGCTTGAGCTCCTTCGGATAGGGGAGATCGCTTCGCGCATACTCGCGCGCCTTCTTCTCGTCGCCGGACTTGATGAGCTCCTCGGCTTCGAGGTAGGTGAGCCGCTTCTTCGAGCGGATGATCGTCGCGGAGCAGCGACTGTTCTGGACCCGGCCGCGTCCGTCGAAGCGGATGAAGACCGACTTCGTGAGGCGGTCGACATCCTCCTGCAGCGAGCACACACCATTCGAAAGCACTTCGGGGAGCATCGGAATGACATGCCGCGGCAGGTAGACGCTGTTCCCGCGGTCCCGCGCTTCCGTGTCGAGCGGTGATCCCGGGCCGACGAAGAAGGAGACATCGGCGATATGCACACCGAGTTCGAATCCGCCGTCGTCAAGCCGTTCGATCGAGATCGCGTCGTCGAAGTCCCGCGCGTCGGGCGGATCGATCGTGATGATGAATTTCTCGCGGAGATCTTCGCGTTGTTCGACCTCGGCGTCGATGTTCCGAATCTTGCCCGCGGCGTTACGGGCCTGCTCGACCGCGTCTTCGGGGAACTCGCCGGGCAGGTCGTAGGCGACGATGACGGCTTCCGTTTCGACATCGGGGCGCCCGGCCTCGCCGAGCTTGCGCGTGATGACGCCTTCGCCGTACTCCCCGGGCTCGGGGTAATAGAGCATTTCGACGACGACCTTGTCGCCGACCTTCGCGTCCTTGGCGCCGGGGTCGCGGACCACGATCGGAGCGTTGAGCTGCCGGCCGTCGGTTTCGACGATCCACTCCGAGCCCTTCTTCGTGAGCGTGCCGACATAGGTCGACCGGCCGCGCTCGAGCACTTCGACGACGCGACCGATGAAGGGCGAGGTTCCCGGCGGTCGTTTGCCGCGGGGTCGCGCCTTGAGCACCTTCACGCGGACATGGTCGCCGTTCACCGCGTCCGCGGTTTCGCCGGCGGGAATGAAGAGATCGCCTTCGCGATTGACCTCGTTCGGCACGACGAAGGCGAACCCCTTCGGGTGCAGGCGGATGACGCCGACGATCTCATCGGCGATGCGCGGCAGGCGGAGTCGATCCTTCGAGTCGACCTGGAGCTTGCCTTCCTCTTCGAGTTCTTCGATCGCCGCGTCGAACGCTTCGCGCTCTTCGGCGTCCTCGACGCGAAAGGTCTCGGCGATCGAGTCGGCGTCGGCGGGCTCGTAGCGGGCGTCGCTGAGGTGATCGAGAATGCGAGCTTTATAACGAAGCGGCATGGGCCCTCCAAAAACGGGGCCGATTCTACGCCGCGGGTTGTGCGCGCCTCGCCCCTCTATTGGTGATAGGCGACCGCGGGCGGGGCGTCGCTTCTGGGGGCGGGGCCGGAAAACGGACGGATTCCACGATCATTCCGGCGACCGGACAGTCGATCGCGGGTCCCCGGGGAAGGCGGCGCTATCGTTTCGCATGCCCAGTGATACCGACACCGTCATGGACGCCGCGCGGAAGCTCGGTGAACTCGTCGCCGACCACGAGACCGCGAAGCGCTACCGCGAATCCGTCGAGTCCATCGAGAAGGACACGGAGACGCAGCGCCTGATGAACGATTACAACCGCTTTATCATGACGCTCGCGGAGAAGGAGTCGCGCGGCCAGCCGATCGAGGTGAGCGACAAGCGCAAGCTCGAAGAGATGCAATCGTCGCTCGCGATGAACATCAAGATCCGTAATCTGCAGATGGCGCAGATGAACTACGCGGATCTCATGCGGAAGATCGACCAGGCGGTCGCCGGCGCCGTGGGCGGGCCGGAAGATCCGATCGCGCCGGGCGGTGACGGCGAGGCCGCGCCTCCATCGGCCGGTTCGATTTTCACCGGCTGACCTGGCGCGACCGCCCGCCGTTCGGGCGACATGCAATTGACGAACAGCCGAACCGCCGGAGGGCGCCGCGGCTCGCGGACGCTCCCGGTGGCTCCATCCACCCGACACGCACGAAGGAGAACGATGATGCCCCGTCTCAATGTGGTGAATCCCGATCAGGCGCAGGGGAAGGCGAAGGAGATCTTCGACGGTCCGCTCAAGCAGAAGCGCCTCAACATCTTCAAGGGGATCGCGAACAACCCGGGCGTGCTCGACGCGTTTCTCAAGTTCTCGGGAGGCGTGAAGGGCGCCGGCGCCCTGAGCGCCGCCGAGCACGAGGTCATCGCCCTGCGCGTCGGGCAGACGAACGATTGTGAGTACTGCCTCGCCGCCCATACGAAGGTCGCGGCCGGGGCGGGCATTGACGGCGAGGAAGCGAAGAAGATCCGCGCGGGCAACTCCGACGACGAGAAGACCCAGGCGCTCATCGATTTCACCGACGCCGTTCTCGAGAAGAAGGGGTTCGTTTCGGACGCCGAACTCGAGAAGTTCAAGAACGCCGGGTACGACGAGGCGGCGGTCGTCGAGGTCATCGGCGCCGTCGCGGTGAATACCTTCACGAACCTGTTCAACCATGTGAACGAGACGGATATCGACCCGGTCTTCGAAAAGGCGCCCGCGCTCGCCTGAGGCGCCGGACCGACAACAATTGAACAAAACTGAACAAGGCGACCGGTCATCCATGACGGGTCGCCTTGTTCAATCGGGATGCATCGGCGCGCAGTGAGGGACGCCGGTCGGTCTATTGCGCAGGTCGGGGCACGAAGACCATGTCGTTCGGGCTCCCCGCTGATGGGCGGTCGATCAACGCGATCGGCCGCCCATCGGCGGCGGATCGATCGGGGAGGCGGCCGATCGAAACGCCGCGGGGAGCTCCAATGCACAGTCGAAGTACACCGTCAATTACGCCGGCGCGTCGAGCCAGCGGTTGACGAAGTTCGACCGCGTGCGCGGCCGCGCTGCGTCGATCGCGAAGCCGGGGCGCTCTGGCGAAGGCGCGTGAAGCGGCGCCGGTTGTGCCGGCGATCGTTTATGAGACGGGGCCTCGCGGGCCCGAAACCGCGGTTCAAGAAGAGATCAATATGGAACGAAGCGACCCCGGCGTTCGTCAGGCGCCGGGGTCGGTCGTTCGTACGGTCAACGAGGTGTCGGTCAGAGCGTGGTCACATTACTCGTGCGGCATGTCGCGACATCGATCGCCTGGAAATAGTTGTCGCAAACGCCGATCGGGGCGTGATGAACCGACGAGGCCCGCCCGTTCTCATCCGCGATTTCGACATGCGCGACCCGCACGGTGCGATCGAGGCCGAGGACCGTGCCGGCGCAGGGGTTGCCCCGGGGGATCATGAAGTCGCCCGGACCGTCCGCGACGAGGAACGCCACGCGGCCTCCCGGCGTGGCGCATTCGACCACGCACTCGATAACGCCGGGGCAGTCCCCGCTCGTGGCGAGAATGAACTCCGGACATCCGTCATCAACCGTCACGCTGCCGCCAAAGGCGCTGTCGTCGTCGGGCCCCTGTTCGAACTTGAGGGCCGCGAGCACATTGAGATTCGGATCGCGTCCGGTCGACATCTTGTGGCCAATGGTCGACTCTTCCGTCGTCCCGTCCATCTCGAGGAAGAGCACCGTCTCTCCGTGGGGAAGCCGATTCTCATTACCAAAGTCGATGAGCCAGTTGAAGTAGCCGAACCCCGCAGCGCCCTGTGACTGCGGATCGGGTCCGCCCTCGACCGACCAGCCGTCCGGGGCGTCTTCGAGCTCGAGCCCATGCAGCGTGTTGTCCGTGTTGAAACAGAGCTGGGCGATCGAGTACCGCGAAGTATTGTTGATGGTGATCACCATCCGCTCGTCCTGGTTGTCCACCGAGAAAGTCACCTCGGCCGTGAGCACATCCGGCGGCGTCTCATCGCTGCTGAAGTCAGAGAAAAGCAGCGTGATGTCCGCGGTAGCGACGGCTGCGGTGAGCCCAGCGCAGGCGGTAAGCGCCATGACGGCCTGCTTCGTACCTTGAATTCGCATCGTTCAACCCCTTCATCGCTTCCTGGTTCTTCTCTCCCATGTGGTCGGACGAGCGTCCGACCCTCCCCGTTCCTATGGAGCATCGTCGAACCTCGGTGAATTCGCAAGAGGGCGCCTCGGCCGATGAAGGTGGTTTAACCAGAATGATAAACTGGGTCATGGGAAACGAAAAAGGAAGAGGCGCCGGCTCCCGCCGGCGCCTCGTGATGCGGTGCTTGTCGAGCAACGAATCAGAGCTCGACCACATTGCTCGTGTCGCAGGTCGCGACATCGAGCGCCTGCACGACGACGACCCCGCACGCGGCCGCGGGGACATTCGGCGTCACGGTCGCCGTGCCCGACGCGTCTGAGGTGACCACGGCGCCGAGTTGCGCGGATCCGCCCGCGAGATCGAGAATGGTCCCGGCGCATGGGTTGCCGTTCGGGATGGCGACCGAGCCGGTTCCGAAGGCGTAGATGAACGCGACATTCGAGTTTGGCGTCGCGCCGGTCGCTTCGAGCGTCATGACGCCGGGGCAGGAGCCGTCGACGGAGAGCGCAAAACCGAGCGTGCCGTAGAGATGGTCGTCGATCAGCGTGCTCCAGCCGCTCGGATTCCCGCCGAGCGTGACGCTCCCGATCGCTTCAGCCTGGTAGCTGAAGAAGACCGGCGAGGGACCGGGGATGAAGTACGAGTCGCTGTAGATGAGGCCGCCGTCCGGGTCGTAGACACGGACGCTCGTCGTGTGGTTCCACCCCTAGAAGTCGAGCATGTCAAAGCCCATGGCCTGGACGGGTGGGTCGTAGATGAGCGTGAAGTCGAGACCCGAGTAGCCCTCGATCGTCTTCGTCGCGAGGCCGTAGTAACCCGAGCCGTTCCAGGCGATGTTGTCGCCTGAGAAGTAGGTGACGCCCGGTTCGACGAGTCCGGGCCCCTGGCTGTTCGTCACGGTCGTCGAGTTGAGTGAGGACACATTGAGCGGGTCCGATGCGCCCGGCGCGATTGAATACGACTCGAAATCTTCGAGCACGCCGCTTCCGCCGAGCAGATTCTCGAGCGTCGTGCGATCACCAATGGGTTGCGCGACGGTCGTCGCCGCGCACAGAATTCCGGCCGCGGCGATCGCCGCGCCCACGCTAATGCGTTGCCACACCATGATTCACTCCTCCGGACTGCGAGAAGAACAGAAAAGCCACGGCGACACCATTGCCGCCGGAGGAGCCTTCAGAATACCCCGTTTCGTCATCGAGCGGGATTGAAAAAACAACCGATCCCGGCCTCCGTCAAGGCGCCGGGATCGGGCGTGGATTTCGATGTAACGGTACGAGGCGGGAATCGCCGCCCTCTCCCTATCTTAATGCGCGAATCAGCGAAGAGTCCTGCAATCTCAGCCCGTGAGAAAAGAAAACGTCGAGGCCGTCCGGCCTCGACGCATTGATCCGACGCGTGTCTGTTCCACTTACTGCCGCTCGTACACGGTCTCCATGACCTTGTAGTTCTCACCGGCGTGGAGGTCGGTCATCTCGAATATGAAGCGGTCGTCACCCTGGATGGTGACCTTGTACTTGACCATGCGTCCGCCGACATCGAGGCTCGGTTCATCCATTTCGCCGTAGTAGGTGAAGACCTTGCCCGAAGGGTCGGCCGCGCCGCGCATGGTGAGCAGGTGGGTGTTCATGCTGTCGACCCAGCTGCTCACATAGAGGTTCTTGTAATTGTCGTAGCCCTGTGTGCCGATGCCCTCGTAACTCATCGGCGCCATGGCGCCGGTTTCCGGGTCCGGCATCATGATCTCGCTCTTCATGTGCTCGCGGAGGAAGCGGCCGTCGAGGATCCATTCGATCGAGGAAGTCCCGGTCGACTCGACGGGAGGCGACCCGGGCCCGCCCATGTAGATGCGCATGGTCGTGTTCCACTCGCCGACAAAGTAGTCGAGCTTCTCGTGACCCTCTCCGGGGGTCATCGCGGCGTACATCTTCTCCATCATCTCCTGCATCTCTTCGGGACTCGGCATTTCGCCGCCTTCCGGCTGCGCCATGACGAATCCGAGACCGGTCGCGCCGAGCGCGCCGAGTGCGGTGAACGCGCCCGCGTACATCAGGTTTCGACAACGATGCATGATCCTGTTTCCTTTCGGATATGAACGAGGTTCCCCACGCGTCGTTCATCTCGAAGCCGCGGCGCGGCGGCGTCGGGCAGGGTCGGCGCGCTCGCGAACATTATTCCGGCTCGAAGGTGAAGGGCACGAAATCGCTCATCACGCAGGCGCCCGGCTCGACGGCTTGGAAGAACGCGTTTCGCCCGTGCGCGGCCTCCGGCACGGTGAAGTCGAGCGTCGCGACGCCTCCCGCGTCGGCGACCGCGCTTCCAAGCACCTCCGGACGCTGAAGATCACTGACCATCCCCGGGCATTGCGGGATCGGCGTGGCGCCCTCGCGGAGGCTCCACGCGAAGTAGACGCGCTCGCCCGGCGTGGCGCCGGTCGCGGAAATCGACGCGGGCTGGCCCGGCGTGCCGGGCGTCGGAAGCTGGAGATCGAGCGTCGAGCCGGGGCCGCCGCCCGAGATTTCGACATTGTCGACCGAGCCGAGGAATCCGGAGAGCTGCGGAATCTGGTTGCCGCGCCCGAAGAGGCGCACCGTGTCGAACTCGACACCGCTGATCTCAAAGCTCGTCGCGCGAACATCGCGCCGCGGATCGTCGATGACCTTCGACACCTCGGCCACGGGCACGCCGTTCAACCGCGCCTCGAGCACCATCTCGGTCCCGCTGAACTCGGGGTCATCCTTGTAGAACACATCCATGTAGACATAGTTCTCGACCTGCCCGGTCGTCATCGATACTTCCGCCCAGCGGGTGATGAGGTAGCTTCCACCCGTGATGAATCCGCTCGTCTGGAAGACATTCGGCGGCGAAAAGTGATCGGCGATGTCGGGCACGCCGGGGATGTAGCCCGACGCGTCTTCGACGACGAAGATCGCCGGCGGATCCGGGAAGAACACGCGCGAATCCCAGAACACGATGCCGCCCGTCTCGACGGTGTAATTCTGAAAGCCCTCGGTGAGGTCGTCGAAGTCGGCGAAGCCGTCGGCTCGCGCGCTCGTCGTCGCGGACATCGCGATCATCAGGGTCGTGCCGGCGGCAAGCGCCGCCGCGCGTCGCGCCAGAGTGGGCGTGGTCATCCCCGTTCTCCTGCTTCATTCGTCTGTCGGTTCGAGTCGTGACGGGCCATCCGCCGCGCGTCGCGGCGTCGCCCCCGGGTCCCCGTCGCGTACAGCGTACCCGCGGCGGCGCCGGATCAGCAAGTCAAAAAGAGGGACAAGAATTGAACAGATATCGGGCGGGCGAGCCGGCGCCCGCTCCCTCACACGCCCTTCGCCGCAATCGGCATCCGCCAGCCCGATCCGAACGCGCGGCCGGTCACCTTGAGGCCCGTCGGCATCTGGCGACGCTTGTACTCGTTCCGATCGATCATGCGGCAGATCGACTCGACGAGTGTCGCGTCGAAGCCGGTCTCGCGGGCGATGCGCTCCGCATCATCGAGTCGTTCGACATAGCGGAGGATGATCTCATCGAGGATTTCGTAGGGAGGCAGCGAGTCCTGATCGGTCTGGTCCGGACGAAGCTCGGCGGACGGTGGTTTCGAGATCGTCGATGCGGGAATCGGCGCCTGCGCGACGCCGACGCGATCGGGGTGATCGTTCATCCATCTCGCGAGCGCGTAGACGGTCATCTTCGGCACATCGCTGATGACCGCGAGCCCGCCCGACATGTCGCCGTAGAGCGTGCAGTATCCGACGGCGATCTCGCTCTTGTTGCCGGTCGTGAGAAGAAGTGAGCCGAGCTTGTTCGAGATCGACATGAGCACATTGCCGCGCAGGCGCGCCTGGATGTTCTCTTCGGCGACGCCGGGCGGGCGGCCGGTCGCGGCGAAGACGGGTTCGAGCATGTCGAGCATCGCCTGGTGCGCCGGTTCGATGGGGACGAGGTCGAAGCGCAGGCCGAGTCGCTCGGCGAGATCGCGCGCATCGTCGATCGACCCTTCCGACGAATACCGCGACGGCATCCCGAAGCCGCGGACCTGTTCGGCGCCGAACGCGGCGCGGGCGAGTGTCGCGACGACGGCGGAGTCGATCCCGCCGCTCAGACCGATGATGACCTCGCGGAATCCGCATTTGTGCGTGTAGTCGCGGAGGCCGAGGACCAGCGCCTCGAAGAGATCTTCAAGGTCGTGGTCGGGCGCCGGTTCGTCGCGGGGCGAGCCGTCGAGGTCGACAATCGTCAAGCCTTCGCGAAAACCGGGCCCCTGCTCGATGAGTCGTCCGGCGGCGTCGAAGGCGAGCGAGTGTCCGTCGAAGATGAGGTCATCGTTGCCTCCGACGAGGTTCGCCATGGCGAGCGGCGCCCCGGCGCGCTGCGCCGCGCCGCCGAAGAGACCGCGCCGGAACGCCGGCTTGCCGACGACGAACGGTGACGCGCTGATGTTGAGGATCGTGTCGGCGCCGACTTCGACGAGATCGCCGATGATGTCCGCCGGGTACTTGTGTCGGATGGTCAGCGAATCGACATTCCAGAGATCTTCGCAGATTGTGAGACCGAGCCGGCGTCCGTCGTGCTCGACCACGCACGGCGCCGCTCCGGGATCGAAGTATCGATCCTCGTCGAACACATCGTAAGTGGGGAGGAGGCGTTTATCGTACCACGCGATGACGCCGCCCCCGCGCAGCGCCGCCGCCGAATTGCACAGGCCGTGCCCGAGGGGAGACCCGTTGCGTCGCGGGGAGCCGACGATGGCGAGCAAGTCGTCGCCGCACTCTTCGGCGAGTCGCGCGACGGCCTCTTCGCAGCGCTCGACGACATGGGCTTTGAGCAGCAGATCGCGCGCCGGGTACCCGAGCACGGCGAGTTCGGGCAGCAGGACGACCGACGCGCCGGCGTCCCGCGCCTCGCGCACGGCGCCGAGGATCAGGCGGCGATTCCCCTCGATGTCGCCGACCGTCGTGTTGATCTGAGCGAGCGCGATTCGCATGGGTCGATGATATGCTCACGGCCGATCATCCCCGGGACGCGGCAGACCATTCGAGCCAGAGGCGAAGCGATGGGCAAACGAGGAACTTCAAAACCGCGCATCGGGATCGTCGGGTTCGGCCGGATCGCCGAGTTGTGGCATACGCCCGGGCTGCGGAAGGCGGGCTGGTCGATCGAGGCGGCGCTCGATGTCACGCCGGCGCGGCGGGAGGTTGCGCGGGGGCTCGGGATTCCGCGCGTCGTGGACTCGTTGAAGGCCCTGCTCGAGATCGAACTCGACGCCGCGCTCGTCGCGACGCACAGTTCGGTGCGCCGCCGAGTCATCGCGCCGCTCGCGCGGGCCGGCCTGCCACTGCTCGTCGAGAAGCCGCTCGCCATGACCGGTCGCGAGGCGGAATCGATCTGCCGCGTGTGCGAAGAAGCAGGCGTCCCGCTCAGTGTGTTTCACAATCGACGCTTCGATCCGGACATGCTCCGCGTGCAGCGCCTTGTCGAGTCGGGATTCCTCGGTGAGATCTTTCAGGTGGAGGATCGCCTCTTCGAGCGCGAGCCGGCGACGCGGTTCGGCGCCGCGGAGTTCCACCAGGCATGGCGCGTCACGGCGTCGATGGGCGGTGGATCGATGCTCGACTGGGGACCGCACCTCGTCGACCAGGCGCTTACGCTGTACGAATGCGCGGGCGCCGGGCGGGTCGTCTCGGTCACGGGAGACCTGCGTCATGTGCGCTGGGGCGACGCGGACGATCACTTCATGGCGACGCTCGTCTTCGAAAGCGGCGCGCGGGCGCTCGTGGGGAAGAGTGATGTCGCGCCGATCGGTCCGCCGCATAAATGGGTGGTCGTGGGGAGCGAGGGGTCACTCGTCGCCGACTGGGACCGGGCCGAAGCGAGAAACGCGCGCGGGCGAACGAAGCGGGTCGAGTCGAAACCCCGCGCCGCCAGTATTCATCGCAACTTCCGCGAGGCGATCGAAGGTCGCGCCGAACTGCTCGTAACCGGCCGAGAGTCGCTCCGCGTGAATCGCGTCTTCGACGCCGTCCGCCGTTCGGCCGCGAACCACGGTCGCTCGGTCAGGACGAATATCTGACTCGGTTCCGCCTCATCAGTGAACCGGGAAATCGGCGGACGCCCGAATCTGGGTGGAGCTTTCTCCCCGTATCGCAATGCGCGTGGCGACTCCCTCGAACCGCTGGGCGAGCGCGAGGCCGTCCTTCGGTCCGAGAACGCTGATCGCGGACGCGAGCGCATCGGCCGTGGCCCCATCCGGCGCGAGCACGGTGACGGCGACGCGTGTCGTGAGGCCGTAGCCGGTGCGCGGGTCGATGACATGCGAGTAGCGCACGCCCTCGTGCTCGATGAACTGCTCGAGATCTCCGGAAGTCGCGATCGCACGATTCGTGAGCGTGATCGTCGAGTCATCTCGCTCGGGGTCGTGCGTGCGAATCGTGACGGACCAGCCATCGGCGCCGGGAGGCGGATCACCCGCGACGAGATCGCCGCCGAGATCGACAAGCGCCCGCCCGACGCCGCGGGCGCGCAGGACCTCGAGGGCCTCGTCCGCGGCGAATCCTTTGCCGATTCCGCCGAGGTCGAGGCGCATGCCGGGCAGGTCGAGTTCGACCGTGCGCCGGTCCCGCCCGGGATCCTCGTTGAGACGCATGCGAAAGAATCCGACGCGCGGGAGCGCATTGAGGATCGCGGCGCGGTCCGGAATCGTCTCCGTCGCTCGCGCTTCGCGCCAGAGGATGGACACGGCGCCGACGGTCGGATCGAACGCGCCGCTGCTCATCTGCGCAAATCGTCGCGCGACCTCGAGCGCGCGATAGAGATCTTCGCTCACCGGAACCGGCCCGTCGCCGGCGGCGTTCGAAAGGCGCATGAGTTCGCTGTCCGGGCGATAGTCGCTCATGACCGCTTCGAGCGTGTCGAGACGCTCGAACGCAGCCGCGGCGGCCTCTTTCGCGGTCGCTTCATCGTCCGCGTAGAGCGTGATCGACGCTTGGACGCCCATGACGATCCGGCTATATTGGAACCGCTCGGCGCCGTTTCGCGGCGACTGACACGCGCCCAGCCCCATGGACGCCGCCATGATGACGAGCGCGGCGAGCCCGCGGACAACCTTGCGCGATACGGGAGGCGGATTGAACATCATCATCTGGAAGTCGAGTTCGCGTGCGCTCGGAGCGATTCTCGCCGGCGCCGCGCTGAGCGGCGCCCCGGTGGTCGCCGTCGAACAGCCCGCGCCAGGTCGAGACGGCGCGACGCCGGTCGACGCGCCCTTCGTCGAGACGATACCGGGAACAGTCGTCTCGATCGAGATGGTTCCGATTCCCGGCGGAGTCGTCGAGGTCGGCGCCGATGGCGAAGCGGTCGAGGTCGAGGTGGATCCCTTCTGGATCGCCGCGACGGAGATTCCCTGGGACGCGTACGACATCTTCGTCTTCAAGCTCGACGAGGCGGACTCGTCGAACGACGGCGCCGACGCGGTGACGCGACCGAGCAAGCCGTACCTCCCGATGGATCGCGGCTTCGGCCACAACGGCTATCCCGCGATCTCAATGTCCTACGAAGGCGCGGCCGGATTCTGTGAATGGCTCTCCGCGAAGACGGGGCGTCACTACCGCCTGCCGACCGAAGCCGAATGGGAGTACGCGGTGCGCGCCGGCGCGACGAACAACGAACTCGCCGCGCGACTCGACGAACTCGCGTGGCATCGCGGCAATGCGAAGCGCAAGTCGCATCCCATCAAATCGAAGGCGCCGAACGAGTGGGGCGTGTACCACGGCCTCGGCGGCGTCGCGGAATGGGTCACCGGGCACGACGGCGAACCAGTCACCGCGGGCGGGCATTTCCTCATGGCGCCGGAGGCGATTTCACCGGACACGCGAGAATCGCGAAGCGACGGGTGGAACGCGAGCGACCCGCAGATTCCGAAGAGCGAATGGTGGATGGCGGACTGTCCTTTTGTCGGCTTCCGCATCGTCTGCGTTCCCGACGCGCGGGCGAATGAACAGGGCGATCAGAATTCCAGTCAAGAGACCGAACCCTCGACCGACGGAGACGACCGATGAACTCAACGCCGACCCCGTCCGACCTGACGAACTCGAGCGAATCGTCCGTCACGCGGCGCGACTTCGTGAAGACCGGCGCCGCGGCGGCCGCGGCGTTTCCGTTCCTCGGCGGCGCCGCCGCGTGGGCGGCCCGCACGGCCCGGGCGGGTGGATCGGACACCGTGCGCCTCGGTCTCATCGGTTGCGGCGGCCGCGGGACCGGCGCCGCGTGGAACGCGATGGAGGCCTCGTCAAACGCGCGCCTCGTCGCGATGGCCGATGTCTTCCAGGATCGCCTCGACGGCAGCCGCAGTCACCTCAAGCAACTCGGTGAGCGCGGTGCGGTCAAGGATGACCAGTGCTATGTCGGCTTCGACGCGTACCAGCAGCTCATCGATCATGGTGAGGTCGATCTCGTGCTCCTCGCCACGCCGCCGCACTTCCGCCCGATTCACTTCGACGCGGCGATCAAGGGCGGCAAGCATGTCTTCATGGAAAAGCCGGTCGCGGTCGACCCGTGGGGTGTGCGCACGGTCATCGCCGCGGGGGAATCGGCCGACGAGCAAGGGCTCAGCGTCGTGACCGGCACGCAGCGTCGACACGAGCGCTCGTATCTTACCGCGATGGAGCAGCTCGCCGACGGCGTTATCGGCGAGGTGACCTCGGCGCGCTGCTACTGGAACCAGGGCGGGCTCTGGATGCATCCGAGACAAGACGCGTGGACGGACATGGAGTGGCAGCTGCGGAACTGGCTCTACTTCACCTGGCTTTCGGGCGACCACATCGTCGAGCAGCACATCCACAACCTCGATGTCGTGAACTGGGCCATGGGCGACCATCCCGAATCGTGCCTCGGCATGGGCGGTCGACAGGTGCGCACCGATCCGGCGTACGGACACATCTTCGATCACTTCGCGATCGAGTACCGCTATCCGGGCGACCGCTGGGCGCAGAGCATGTGCCGGCAGACCGAGGGGTGCGCGACGCGCGTCGAGGAGATCCTTACCGGCACCCGGGGCGAGATGCGACTGCGTCCCGGCGCCGCCGAAGCGACCGGCGCGCACTCGTGGCGCTTCGAGGGCGAGAACCCGAATCCCTATGTCGAAGAGCACCGCCATCTCTTCGAGAGCCTGCGCGGCGAGGGGCCGCGCCTCAACGAGGCGAAGCAAGTCGCCGAGTCGACACTCACGGCGATCATGGGTCGGATGTCGGCCTATACGGGACAGGAAGTCACCTGGGATCAGGCGCTCCACTCCGATCTCGAACTCGCGCCCAACGCTTACGCGTTCGGCGACCTGCCGACGCCCGAAGTCGCCGTGCCCGGGAAGACGCCGCTCGTGTAGCGCCGCCGGTCGGATTCGGTATCATGGCTCGCGCGGGCGCTTCGAATCACGAAGCGCGAGCGAACCACCAGGAAGGGATGGACGGACGATGGATCGACGAGCATTTCTCGCGGGAACGATGGGGGCGGCGGGTATGGCGATGGCGACCGGAGCGGGCGCGGCGGTAACTCGATCGACCGGCGCCCTGACGGCGCGCCGCGACGGGCACGAGTTCAAACTCAAGTACGCGCCGCACTTCGGCATGTTCCGCCATCACGCCGGTGACGATCCGGTCGATCAGCTCAAGTTCGCCGCCGACGAGGGCTTCACGGCGTGGGAAGACAACGGCATGAAGGGTCGCTCGCCCGAGGAGCAGGAGCGCATCGCGAAGGCGATGAGTGACCTCGGCATGACAATGGGCGTCTTCGTCGTGAACATGGGCACCGCGTGGGGGCCGACGCTCTCGACGGGGAACGCCGAAGCGCGTGAGAAGTTCGTCAACGAGTGCCGCGAGTCCGTTGAAGTCGCGAAACGCGTGAACGCGAAGTGGATGACGGTCGTGCCCGGGACGCTCGATTCGCGTCTCGAAATGGCGTACCAGACGGCGAATGTGGTCGACGCGTTGCGTCGCGGCGCCGAAGTCTTCGAGCCGCACGGCCTCGTCATGGTGCTCGAGCCGCTCAATCCGTACCGCGATCATCCCGGCATGTTCCTCGCGAAGATCCCGCACGCGTACGAGGTCTGCCGCGCGGTGAACAGTCCGGCCTGCAAGATCCTGAACGATCTCTACCACCAGCAGATCACCGAAGGCAATCTCATTCCGAACATCGATCTCGCGTGGGACGAGACCGCGTACTTCCAAGTCGGCGACAACCCCGGCCGCAGGGAGCCGACGACGGGCGAGATCAACTACCTCAATGTCTTCTGGCACATCCACGCGAAGGGCTTCGACGGCGTGGTCGGCATGGAGCACGGCAACAGCCGGGGCGGCAAGGAAGGCGAGCGGGCGGTCATCGACGCGTACCGCGCCTGCGATTCATTCGAATGATCGAGCGGGCGCGGCGAACCGCGATGCGGACCGGATGCGAAAGGGGAGCCAGGCGTGCTGAGCCCGTGGCGAACGAACCGGGTTCGGATCGCGCGGTGGGGCGTCGGCGCGATCATCATCACCTTCGTCGCCGGCCCCGCGTCGATCGTCGCGGCGGATGATCCGACGAACGGGGCGGCGCCGACGGCGGGCGACCGGGACGACCTCGCCCGACTCCAACTCGAGATTCGCGATCGCGACGGCCGGCTCATTCCCGGCCGCTTCACCTTCCTCGACGCGGAAGGCGGCGAGCCGGAGCTCTTCCCGAACGCGGACGCGGCGCCGGAGACGCTTGCGGCGCGACGCCATGTCGTCTACACGCTGAACGGCCGCGCGGATATCACGATCCCGCCCGGCGAGTACGCCGCCTATGCGTCACGCGGCCTCGAATGGTCGATCGATTCGCGTTCGTTCGACCTCATCGACGGCGATGTCGCGCGCTGGACCGCGACGCTCGAGCACGAGGTCGACACCGACGGCTGGATCAGCGCTGACTTTCACCTTCACACACTCACCTATTCGGGGCACGGCGACTCGAACCTGAACGAGCGGATCATCAGCCTCGTCGGCGAGGGCGTCGAGTTCGCCGTCGCGACCGATCACAATCACAACACGGACTACGGACCAACGATCGACGCGCTCGGCGCGACCGATGCGCTCGGCGCCGTGACGGGCAACGAGGTCTCCACGCCGGTCGGTCATTTCAACGCGTTTCCGTTCGATCCGTCGCGTCCGCCGGTCGAGTCGCGCATTCCCGATGCGCGTGAACTCTTCCGGCTCATTCGCGCCGAGACGAACGCGTTCGGCGTGACGCCCGTGATCCAGCTCAATCATCCGCGATGGGGCGGCATCGATTACTTCGGCCAGGCCGGGCTCGATCCGATCACCGGGGCGCCGACGCGCGCGATCTACTCCGACGACTTCGATTCGATCGAACTGCTCAACGAGAACGCCGGGTGGGGGTACTACGACGCCGAAACGACGAGCGAGGAAGTCGGCGCGAGCCGGCACTGGGCGCTCGGCGACTGGTTCAATCTGCTCAACCGCGGTCATCGGTACGCGGCGATCGGCAATTCGGACAGCCATCGCGTCATCTACAACATGGCGGGCTATCCGCGGAACTTCCTTCCGATCGACGCGGCGACGCCCGGGGCGATCGATCCCATCGAGGTCGCCGACCGGGTCCGCGCGGCCCGATCGTTCACGACGACCGGGCCTTTCGTGCGGTTCCGCGTGAACGGTGTCGGCGTGGGCGGCGACACGGTCGCGTCGAACGCGACCGGTGGATTCGAGGTGCGCCTCCGCGTCGACGCGGCGTCCTGGATCAAGGTCGACCGCGCGAAGATCATCGTGAACGGCGCGCTGGTCGATGAGATCGAGATTCCCGAGGGTTCGACGATCACGCGTCTCGATGTGACCCGACGCTACGACGCGCCCCACGACTCGTGGGTCGTCGCGCTCGTCGAAGGCGAGGAAACCTTGGCGCCGATCGTCATCGAGCACGGCCGTCCGGTGCGGGCGCTTGCCGTGACGAACCCGGTGTGGATCGACGCGGACGGTGACGGGGCGTGGACGGCGCCGTGGGATCGCCATCTTCGCGACGCGACCTCTTCGACGGCGCCGGCCTGGCCGGGGGACGATTCCGGAGCGCTCGCCGCGGCGACCGAGCGGGCGCTCGCGATTCTCGCCCATGCGCAGAGCGGGAGCGCCTTCGCGAGCGGTCTCATTCGCCGGGGACTCGTCGACCACGATCGACGCGTCCGCCTCGCCGCGGCGCGGGCGGCCGAGACGCTCGCGGACGGTTCGCTCGTGACCGATCTCGAGCGGGCATGGTCGATGAGTGACGCCGATCCATACCTTGCTGCGACGACACTCCGCGCCCTCGCGGCGAGCGCGCCGACGACCTTCCAGGATCGATTCATCGCCGCCGTGAACGAGCGCGGCGTCGATTTCGTGAAGCGGTACCGCGACGACCTCGCCCCGATCGCGCCGGGCGAATTCGTCACCGAATGGATGGCCGTCGGCTTCTTCGCGAACCCGGACGAGGCCTCGCTCGTCACGACCGAATACGCGCCCGAATCGACGCCCGACCTCGACGCGACCTTCACCGGAAAATCCGGCGCGGCGCTCGCGTGGCGGCCGATTTCGGCGTCGCGGAGCGGGTACCTCGACCTGCGCCAGCTCGACCCCGATCCTGCGGCGCACGAGAACGGGATCGCGTACGCGCAGGTGTTCCTGCACGCGCCGGAGCCGCTCAAAATGTGGTTTGCGCTCGGGACCGACGACGGCGCCCGCGTGTGGATCGGGGGCGATCTCGTGCACGATGACAACACGCGTCACGGCGCCACGCCGCTCGATCATTTTGCGTCCGTCGAACTCGACGCCGGGTGGAATCGCGTGCTCTTCAAGGTCGAAAACGGCGGGGGCGCGACGGGGTTGTACTTCCGGATTCTCGACGATCGGATCCGCGTCGCGGCGCGGCCTGAATAATTTTTCGCTTGACCCGCTGGAGATGCGCGCTTTCACTTTCCGATGAAATCGGTACACTGCCGACCGGGACGCGGCGAGGCTCCGCGCTGCGTCCCGGTCCTTTTTCTTTTTCGAGACGATGCGCGGCGGTCCGTCGCCGCGCCGAACCGGTCTCGAACGCAGTATCCGCCATGATCCATTCGAGGGATGCGAAAGCGAGAGAGTGAACGGCGATGATGACGCAGCAGAATCCCGGCGCCCGCGCCCCCATGCTTCAGCTCTCGATCATGATGTTCCTCCAGTTCTTCATCTGGGGGTCGTGGTACCTGAGCGTGAGCCTCTACATGCTCGAACACGGCATGGGCGAGGGACGCTTCTACGCGTACACCGCCGGACCGCTCGGCGCGATCATCGCGCCGTTCTTCACCGGTCTCATCGCCGACCGGTTCTTCAACACGGAGAAGGTGCTCGCGGCGCTCTTCTTCCTCGCCGGGCTGTTCATGCTCGCGTTGCCATTCGTGGCGCAGACGGAAGATTCGACGCTCTTCAACGCGGTCATCCTCGCCCACATGCTCTGCTACATGCCCACGCTCGCGCTCACGGCGAGCCTGTCCTTCGCGCACCTCCCACGGGGCGGTGAGAAGTTTCCGCTCGTGCGCCTGTGGGGGACGATCGGGTGGATCGTCGCGGGCTTCACCCTCGCGTTTCTCTTTACGCGTGAACTCAGCGACGGCACGACGCAGATGGGCGAAGTGCGCGACGCCCAGTTCTGGCTCGGCGGCGGCGCGTCGGTGATCCTCGCCTTCTACTGCCTCACGCTTCCGAAGACGCCGGCGCCGAAGAAGAACGAGCCGGTCAATGTCCGCGACCTCTTCTTCATGGACGCCTGGCGGCAACTCCGGAGCGTCTCGTTCTCCGTGTTCATCTTCGGGTCGTTCATCGTGTGCATCCCGCTCGCCGCGTACTACGCGAGTCTGCAGCAGCAGATGGACGCGATGGGCATGACCCACATCGCGGCGTGGAAGAACACCGGCACCTTCGTCGAGGCGGGCATGATGTTCCTCATGCCCTTCTTCTTCCGCAAGCTCGGCATCAAGTGGATGATCGTCGCGGGCATCGGCGCGTGGAGCCTGCGCTATGTCCTCTTCGCCCTCGGCGCGACGCCCGAAGGGACGGCGCTCGTCATCGCCGGCATCGCCCTCCACGGCATCTGCTACGACTTCTTCTTCGTGACCGGACAGGTCTATGTCGATCGCGTCACGCCCGATTCGATTCGCGGCCAGGCGCAGAGCATGCTCATCTTCTTCACCCAGGGGCTCGGCCTCTATGTCGGCGCGCTCGTCACGCAGGAGCTCGCCGGCCGCGCGTTCGGCGAAACCGCGAGCAACCTGCCCGAGGCCCTGCCCATGTGGCCGAAGGTGTGGTGGCCGCTCGCGATCATGGCCGCGGTCATCATGGTCGCCTTCATTCTCTTCTTCCGCGAAGACGAGGCGGCCGAGCCCGAGGCGCTCAGCGATCGCGAACTCGGCGAAGCGGAGGCGGCGACCGAAGCGGCGCCGCGCTAGCGCGACACGCGAACCTCACTCGCCTGGGTCCGACGCGTCGCCGTTCTCGCCGTTCAGCCGCCGAATCCGGATGTCGCGGAAGTATGCGGGCGAGTCGGTCGCTTCGAGAATGATCGGGCCGCGCGGCGGAATCGGCGCGCCGGGCTCGTAGCCGTTCTCAAGCGGAGCCGCGTCGACGACATTCGTCCCGTTCATCCACACGCTCACAGTGTCGCCGACCATGACGACGCGAAGGTCGTTCCAGCGGTCGGCCGGCGCGTCCGCATTCACGCGCGGCGTGGCGCCCGGTCCCGTGTTCGCGTTCAGCCCGCCCGAGCCGGCGCTCGAGCGATCCCAGAGCTCGACCTCTGGATAGCCACGGAGGTACACGCCGGTGTCACCACCCGGGTCGACGCGCCAGCGCAGACGCAGATCGAAGTCTTCGAACTTTTCGAGCGTGACGAGGTTCGCCCCCGGCGCGCGGCCGTCGTACTTGAGCGAGCCGTCTTCCGCGTACCAGTGCTTGTCGCGCTTCGCGTTCGCTTCAATGAGGCCGCTCGCGAATTCGGCCGCCGTGAGCCGCGCCTCGACCGGCGCGTTCGCGACGAAGCCGCGCCACCCGCGGAGCGACTCGCCGTCGAAGAGGGGCGTGAAGCCCTGCTCGGCCGCGGGCGCCCCGCCGCCGCACCCGCAGAGCAGGATAAGAGCCGCGCCGAGCGCGATGGCGCGGCCGATGAACGCCGGATATCGCATGTCGCACATCCTCCCGCGCCCGAGCATACCGGAGGGCCCGGCGATTTGCGAACGGTCCGCCATTGCGGAAAGCCGCGGCCGCGAATATGTTTGATGGACTCAGGTGTTTCCCGTAGACGGCGTATGACGCGTCCGATCGAGCCGCGCCGACCAGGCCACGACCACCCGGCGCCCGGGAAACCGCCCACGCGAAATCGAACGACGGGCGCCCGTCCGGCGGCGCCGACCGAAAGGTGATCACCACGATGAAGAGCGATGAGACGAAGAAGAAGAGTTCGAACGCGACCTCGAAGGACACGACGAAGAAGCCCGACAGTCCGGTGAGCCGGCGCGATTTCGTGAAGGCGTCGATGGGCGCCGCGGCCGTGGCGCCCTTCGCCCTCGGCTCGCTCTCCGTCGCCCGGGCCGCGCATGTCGGCGGCGGCGATTCGATCAAGGTCGGTCTCGTCGGGTGCGGCGGACGCGGAACCGGCGCCGCGACGCAGGCGCTCAAGGCCGACCCCGGCGCGATCCTCGTCGCGATGGCCGACGCCTTTGAAGACCGGCTCGAGTCGAGCCTCAAGACGCTGCGCGGCAACTTCGGCGACAAGGTCCGCGTGAACGACGACACGAAGTTCGTCGGCTTCGACGCGTACCAGAAGCTCATCGACAGCGGCGTCGATGTCGTGCTTCTCGCCACGCCGCCCGCGTTCCGCCCCGCGCACCTCAAGGCCGCGATCCATGCGAACAAGCATGTCTTCTGCGAGAAGCCCATGGCCGTCGACGGCCCGGGCGTGCGCTCGGTCATCGAGAGCGCGGCCGAGGCGAAGCGGCGCAATCTCTCCCTCGTCTCCGGGTTCTGCTGGCGCTACAGCGAACCACAGCGCGCGACCTACGGGCGCATCCATGACGGCGCCATCGGCGACATCCGCGCCATGTACACGACCTACAACACCGGCGGCTGGGTCGCGCCGCGCAAGCGCGAGGCCGGCTGGTCCGACATGGAAGCGCAGATGCGCTCGTGGCATTACTTCACCTGGCTCTCCGGCGACCACATCGTCGAACAGGCCTGCCATTCGATCGACTGGATCAACTGGGCCTTCCAGGGACGCATGCCCGAGAAGTGTCACGCGTCCGGCGGCCGGCAGACCCGCGAAGATGTTCCCGAAACCGGCCATGTCTACGACCACTTCGCGGTGACCTACGAGTACGAGGACGGCGCCCGCGCGTTCCACATGTGCCGCCACTTCCCGAATTCGCCCGGCGACAACACCGCGTACCTCATGGGGTCGAAGGGAACCTGCTATTCGAACCCGTGGTCGCCCTCGCAGATTCAGATCTCCGGCGAGAACGAGTGGTACTACGACGGCGAACGCAACGACATGTACCAGACCGAGCACGATGAGCTCTTCGCGTCGATCCGCGACGGCAAGCCGATGAACGACGGCGAATGGATGGCGAACAGCACGCTGCTTGCGATCATGGGCCGCATGGCCGCGTACACCGGCCAGGTCATCACCGCGGAGCAGGCGCTCAACTCGCAGGAGTCGCTCGTGCCGGCCACGCTCGCGTGGGGGCCGATGGAGACGCCGCAGGTCGCGAAGCCGGGCGAAACGAAGTTCTTCTGATCGCGGAAAACGCATGACGCGTCGCGTCGCGCCGGCGCCGGCGTCGAGGCGTTCGAACGAGGTTCAACGGGCGGCGATCCGCGGAGGCGCGGGTCGCCGCTTTCGATTCAGAACACGATGACATGCACACACACTCACGACGGGCGGGTGATGACGATGGCGCCACACGAAACGAATGACGACGATGGAGTCACGGGCGGCGGCGGCGGGCGCGGCGCGACGATCGGGCGGCGCGACTTCCTCCGCGCCACGGCGGGCGTCGCCGCGGCTGGCGCCGGACTCGGCGCGTTCGCGATGTCGACGAAGGAGGCGCAGGCGATGACGGCTCGACGAACTGGAATGACGACGGAGGCGGTCGGCGCCACCGGAGGCGCGGGCGCCGCGCGGCCTGAGCGGTACATGAAGAAATCGCTCAAGCTCGGCATGATCAAGCTCGACGGCGCCTCGCTCGAGGAGAAGTTCCGCCTCGCGAAGGCGTGCGGCTTCGACGGCGTCGAGATGGACAGCCCGAACGGCTTCGAGACCGACGAGGTGCTCGCCGCGCGCGACGCCGCGGGGATCGTCATCCCCGGCGTCGTCGACAGCGTGCACTGGGGGCAGCCGCTCTCCCATCCCGACCCGGCCGTGCGCGCCGCCGGCCTCGCCGGCCTCGAGACGGCGCTCCGCGACTGCCACGCGTACGGCGGGACGACGGTCCTCCTCGTCCCCGCCGTGGTGAACCGCGAGGTGCGCTACGACGAGGCGTACGAGCGTTCGCAGGCCGAGGTGAAGAAGGCGCTGCCGCTCGCGGAAGAGCTCGGCGTGACGATCGCGTTCGAGAATGTGTGGAACCACTTCCTGCTCAGCCCGATGGAGGCGGCGCGGTATGTCGACGAGTTCGAGAGCGACCGCGTCGGGTGGTACTTCGATGTCGGGAACATCGTGAACTACGGCTGGCCGGCGCACTGGGTCCGCGTCCTCGGCGATCGGCTCGTGAAGCTCGACATCAAGGACTTCAGCCGCGGCAAGCGCGACGCGGAAGGACTGTGGAAGGGCTTCGGCGTCGAGATCGGCGACGGCGACGCGGACTGGCCCGAAGTCATGGCCGCGCTCGACGAGATCGGCTACACGACCGACGCGCAGCACCCCGGCTGGGGCTCCGCCGAAGTCAGCGGCGGCGGCCGCGAACGGCTCACCGAAATCGCGGAGCGGATGGGGATGGTGTACGGGGCGTAGCTCGGTTTCTTGAGGCCTTCGCCTGAACCCCGTGTGTTTGCGAATCGGCCGCCTCCGCTTGCTCTTTCCGTGCGCGCAGTTGCGATCTGGACGGTCCAACTTGCGAGTTGATCGCTTCAGTTCGCGAAATGAACCATTCCGATGGCGAACTGAGCCCGTCCGGGCGCCATTGGGCGCCGCCGGCGCCCGGATAACTCGCTCAGTTTGCAAACGGACGCGTTCAATTCGCGAACGGACCGGGCGAAAGCGCAAACGGACGCGCTCCGATCGCAAGTTCAGCCATCTGACGAACCCGTGGCCTCGGGAAACTCGCGATGGGCGTCGCGCGGCGCCTGATCGGCCGTCGTGGCCGCTGCGATCGAGTGGTTATTGCGATGTCTTATCTATGGGCCTTCGCTGCCCAGTAGATGGTGTTTGACCGACCTCGACATAGCCGTCATCCGCCGGTCATTCTAACTCAACTAGACAAATGAGCAGCGTGATCGGGATGTCACACATCACGGTGCAATCCAGCAACCCACTATTTGATAACAAATGGATTGAAGTCCGTTTCTGTGTCAAAATAGTCTTCTTGCTCGACTCGCTTTAGAAAGCCGACTACAAGATATGTCACCGGCGTCATTGCAGCCTCTACGAGTGTTTTAATGACCCATCCGGTGATAATCGATTCAACGATTAGCGAAGTTGGTAATACTCCCAGCAGCGCAATCGTGTAGAACAGTACCGTGTTTACAAACTGGCCTACGATGGTCGATCCGATGGTTCGGGTCCAAAGGTGACGGCCGTTCGTCCAAACTTTCATCTTCGCCATGACGAAGTTGTTCGAGATTTCGCCGGCAAAGACCGCAATCCATCCACCGAGTAGTATCCGGGGCACGGTGCCAAGCACGCGTCGATATGCGTCATTAGCATCGAACCCGTCGGCCGGCGGCATGTAGACGGCCAGCTGATACAGTAGGCCTGCAAGAATCGAACAGCATAGTACCGTCCAAAGGGCACGTCGCGCTCTTGAGTATCCGTAGACTTCAGTTAGGACATCAGCAAAGATATAAGTGATAGGAAAGTAAAGAACAGTCACAGAGACAGGAAAACCGCCAAGGGTAGTAATTTTTCCAGCGGTTACATCGGATACAAGTTGAAGGGCTATGTATAAGCAAACGAGAAACCAATAGAGCTTATATGACCGTCCGTCCTCATCCTGCATAATTCTGCTCTCCGGTACCGATCCGACCTATTACCTTCTCGTCAACCTCAGGTGCGACCATAAATTGTGGAGCTTCGACCCGCATCGGTTCGGGCGCATCTGAGAGTATTGCGTTCGCAAGTGAATAGGCGAGCCACCCTGGGAGCCGCGTGTACTCGTTGCAGATGCCCTCGTCGGACTCGTGCCCCCGAAAAGCAACGGTGGCAAGTCGGCCGTTCGATGTCTTGGTTTGATAAAATACATATGGCGTGTCCCGCCAAGAATAAGTTAGCCGGGACATTCGCACAACATCGTGAGGAGATCTAGGCGAATCCGCTCTTTTCAGAATCACCTGAGCGATGGAAAGAAAGCTAAGCACCCATCCGTGCAATTCGTCGGCCGCATGCTGTGCCGAGACAAGAAACTGGTACTCGACGCCACGCTCAATGTTGCGCTTAACCGCTTCGCGTAGTTCGTTCGTCGGATCTTCAAACCGATGTGCTGCAACAATTACTCGGATAAGACCGTGAATGCTTCCTTCAATCTGCGCAAGCTCTAATACCGTTATATCGTCCCACTCGCCTATCGGAAATGACGAACGCGAAGCGCCGACATCGATCGTGTCGACTAATGCCAGCTCGTCCTTCAACACAATGAATACATAATACCATGCAATAATCGCGCTGACTGCCAGAAGGGTTGTCAAAACTATTTCAATCGAACTCAAGCGCGCGCCTTCCAGCTAAAGGGTATAGCGATGGCGACTAGGAAGAGTTGCATCCCGAGGAAGGTGCCTGTATTGCTTACCTGTCCGAGTTGCCACAATACTACGAGGACGACGGCTACTAGAACTACGAAATAGAATGCGCCATGCGTCGCTGCGTGAACCTTTGGGTTAACCCGCGGGGGACGAGGGGAGTGTAAGGTGTACACCGTGGTTGCAAGAAGTGAAACGGCATAGAGGCTAAGTATTATGCCACGGATCAAAGATGCAGGCTCCGGTGAAGAACTTGCGACTGCGATCACTAAGGCTCCTACGAGTAGATGAATCCAAGGAGCCAGCACGAGAAAGATGAGCCACTTGAGGGTAGGTGTTTGCTTTGGTTTGCGCGACTGCCCCATAGGAGTCCTCACTCAAGATTCTCCGAAAGTGTCGTTGGGGGGATCTGAAGCGCAAGTCTACTAGGCATTGATAGCGGCCTTCAATCGCAACCGGATACAAGCCGCTCGGAGGAAGTCTGGTAGAGAATAGTACATATCCGTGCTATACCATCGACCAGCGAGCGTGTCAAGAAGGCGGGTAACAGTGTAGTAAAATCGGCTACGCATATTGACCGTTGATGCCTTGGGAGACTGACCGGAATCCCCTGATGACCGAGAGACGCGATGGCGAAACCCTATCGCCCATGACACTCCGGCGCGCACTTCGCGCAGCCGTCGACTTCGCGGAAGTACCGGCGGGCCGCGTTGACCGCGCTGACGCAGTTCGGGTGGTAGCCGAGGGACTGGCGGTGTTGGTGTTCGGGGGGGTTCGGGCAGCCGTCGCGGTGCACTTCGTGCTCGCCCGTCGGCTGCGCCTGCGTGTTCACGAAATACCGATGCACAGTGGGGGGTCTCCTTCGCTCTTGCGCCGGCGCGATCGAGACGGTTCAAGGCAATTCAGGCAGGTGACCCCGCTCCAGCGTACCGACGCCCCGGACCCCGGTCAAAAAACTGGCCCGGCGGGAATCGAAGGCCGGGCGACGCGCCGTCACGCCGGTCACCTGCGAATTCCCCGGCGTCAGGCGTCGCGTCGCCGATGAATCGGGAGGTTTGGGCAATTTGGAGTAATTAGTCAGGGTTCTTACGGGCGCGCCGCTCTTTGTGAGGTAAGCTCGACTCGAACGCGTGAGGGCGCGGTCGTAATCGGGGTGGTGGAGTTGTGACGCCAGTTGTACCGGCGACGCCCGAGGCGCCGTGTCATCATCGATTCAACACAGTCGATCTTCAATGGGTAACGGCGGACCCGAGGGCCCGGGATGAGGGTGCGTCGTGGGAGGGGCGCCCTGTTCCCAAACGGGTCGCGGAGGGGAATGTCATCGTCCGCTATCGCTGCGCGCGGTGTGGGCTCACGATGACGCGGGTGGTGTCGTTCAAGACGCCGCCGTCGTTCATTCAGCTCCGGTCCGACCGGACGCGGGTATCCCAGGGGGAGGAGGGATCGCGGACGGTCGGAACGGGAACGGCGGCGGCGTCGACCCGCCCGAAGTCGCACGACTGAGGGTGTCGCCCATTCGACGGCTCCGGGCGATCAGAACAGATACCGCAACCCGACCCCGATCGAGTAATCGAGCTCCGGGCGGTGGTCGAGGTCGTCGTAGACCGGGAACTGGGCGGTGAGCTCGAAGACCCAGTCGCGCGCTTCGTACATGATCCCCGGCGCGAAGCGGAGTTCCCGGTCGCCGTTCGTTTCGTACGAGCCGTTGAGTTCGGCGACCGCGTACCAGGCGCCGTGCGTGTCGGCGGCGTACTGCTCGGGTGAGAGCCGGTAGAGGTACGAGGTGTCGATGAGGAGCGTGTCCTCGAGGCCGTCGTGCACGCCGACCGGCGCGCCGTCGCCTTCCGAGGTGTTGAACCAGTACCGTCCCGCGGCGTTGAGACCGTGGCGTCCCTGAATGCTCGTGAAGACGGCGCCGATCATCGGGTCCCACCCGTCGTTGCCGAACGGGTCCTGGCCGGTCGGAATGTCGAGGCCGGCGAGGACGCTCGCGCGCATCGTGTCGATCGGCCCGGTGTCGCGCTGCCAGAAGCGGTACTTCAACATGATGTGCGCATCACCGACATTGAAGTCGTCGCTCGACACGCCGGCGACGGGCGAGTCGACCTCGCGGTGGTAGAGCGGGACCTGCCCCATGACGGTGAGGTCCTTCGTGACGCCGTACGCGAGTTGCGTGTTGAAGCGGAACTGTTCGATCTCGCGGCGGAGGCTCGACGGATCGTTCCCGAAGTTCATGTACTCCGCGGTCTGCCGGAAGAGAAAGGTTCCGGTCGACGGTTGCGCGGCGGAGGGGTTGTAGAACGACTGCTGCGCGTCGGACCGGTTCGCGAGCGCGACGGTCGCGAGGAGCGCGGCGAGGGTGGCGGTGGTCGTTTTCGTCTGCGTTCGTTGGCGGGGCATGGGGGGCTCCGGTTCTTCTTCCTTCAAGCGGCTGACGCGCGCCTTCGGCGAGGAGCGCTCTCTGTTTACGGACGGTTCACCCCCTCCCGGCCTCCCCCTCGGAGGGGGAGGAGTGGGAGCGGGCCGCCCGGTTCGCGTTCGATCGTCTCACGGCTTGTCCGATCGGACGGGCTCGCCGATGAGCGTGAATCCGCTCTCTTCGATCGCCTCTTCGAGCGCCGCGTCGGAGGGTGGATTCGTCGGCGAGATGTCGATCGTGATGATGCCGCTATCGAGGTTCGTGTTCACGCCCTCGACGCCGGGAATCTTGAGGAGCTGCTTGTCGACATTCGTCGCGCAGAGCGGGCAGCTCATGCCGTAGACGGTCATGAGCACCGTGTCGGAGCCGGCGTTCGCGCCGGTCGAGGCGGTCTCGGTCGACTCGGCGGGCGCATCGCCCTCCGGGGTCGAGCCGCACCCGGCGAGGCCGAGCGAAAGCGCGAGGATCGAAACGGCTGAGAGAGCAGTGATCGAAAGTGTGCGGAACATTTGTGAACTCCCCGCCGCCGCGCGATGGTCAAGGCGCGGCGACGACTTCCTGATGGATTGAACGAATGAATATCGAACGGGGCGTCGAGGAAACTCGGCGTCGGCGCGCGGCGCGTTGGCGCGACCGACCGATCGCCCGCGGTCATGTCATCATGACCTGAATGCGGCGAGCGCGCGGAGTCTCCGGGGAGTTCGTCGCTAGGTGAGCCAGAGGCCGAGAAGGGACTGGCGGACCGGCGCGGGGGCGCCGGTCATCGTGAAGTCACGCCGCGTCGCGTCGAGCGAGTCGATGAGGAACGCGGGCGCGACGAGGTCGTCGTACGCGACCGGCCAGGCGGCCGGGACGAGCGTGCGGGAGTGGTTCGTTTCGGAGGCGGGCGTCGCGGGGCTTTCGGGCGCCGGTTCGTCCGCGTCGCCGCACTCACAGGTTGAAGGGAGGCAGCAGCGGCATCCATCACCGGCGGAGCAGGCCATCGCCTGCAGCGTGGCGGGCGTCGGCCCGCAGAGCGCCGCGATCGCGCTGATCGGCATCGCCTGCCACTGCACGATCGCCAGGATGAGGATGAGTCGCTGAAGCATGCGTATTCACGGATCGGGGACGCCCCGCCACGGAATAGTAGCGGCGGACGGGGATCTCCCGCTACTTCTTGTACGCGGTGAGCGGCGAAGTGGTTCCCCGGTCGTGTCCGGGTCAGTAGTCGACGAATGCGACGCCTTCGCAATCCGTTACCGCAGGCGGCGCATTCACGATGATCTTGCCCGAATCCTTGTAGTAATACCAGCCTTCGGCGCCGGTACCAACCGACCCGCTCCCGCGAACGGTCCGGCTTCCATTCTTCGGCTTGATGGGGACGGCGGGCATGGCCGCGAGGTAGGGCCCGTAGATATGCGTGGCGTCGCGGCTCGCCCGTGCATTCCCCGAGTCGTCCGTGTACTGCGTCATCTGAGCGACGAAGGACGCCGCGTCGGTCGGATAGGCGCCACCGTGCTCCATGGCATAGAGGTCGATCGCCTGACGCAGGACCACAAGGTCGGCCCGCAGCGCCGACTCGGCCGAGCAGCCTACGCCGTGGCTGAGACGCGGGAGCGCAATGGCCACGATGGCCCCGAGAATGACGAGGACGATGATGAGTTCGATCAAACTGAATGCGGGTCTGCACGCCTCCGGATGCCGCATGGATCTGGTATCGGCTGACGTCTCCGCATACTGCATTCGGTACGGCGAATGTGCTTCGCAGCGTATGACCGACGCGCACGAGACCACGGAGGCCTGCCGTTATCGGAGCCGCGGCTTCACCGACTGTGGAGGTCGACGATCTCGCCGGTTTCGAGGCTGCGGCGTTCGGCGTCGAGGAGGCGGGCGACATTCACCGCGTCGTGGACTGTTGCGCGGAGTTCGTGGCGGCCGTCGCGGATCGCGTCGAGCATGTGGCGGATCTCGTGGTCGTAGCCCGTGCCGTCTTCGATCTCGACCGGCTCGGTCGTGCCGTCGCGGGTGAGCAGGAGCTTCGGGTCGCGGCCGAGGTCGAAGTCGGCCGTCGCGTCTTCGAACGACACGACATAGCGCATCTTGAAGGGGAAGCCCGAGGCGTGTCCCCAGCCGCCCTCGGCGACGACATGGCCGGGGCCCTGGTCGTAGCGGTAGAGCGTGGTGAGGTGGTTGATTGAACCGGCGCTCACGACCGAATCCGGGTCGCCGAACATCCAGCGGACGAAGTCGGCGTCGTGAATGTGGAGGTCGACGAGCGCGCCGCCGCTTCGCGTCGAGTCGCCGTAGAAGTCGGACGCCCACGCGGGCGGCGAGCCGAGGCGGTGGAAGGTCGCGCCGAGGACGGCGCCGTAGGTGTTCTCCTGTACCCGGTCGCGCAACCACGACCAGCCGGGCCAGAAGCGCATGCACATCGCCGGCATGCAGAGCCGGTTCGCGCTCGCCGCGACATCGGCGACCCGTCGCGCGTCGGCGACGGTGACCGCGAGCGGCTTCTCGACGAGCGCGTGCTTCTCGGCGCGAAGCGCCTTGATGGCGAGTTCCGGGTGCGTTTCGGTGTGCGTGCAGATCGAGACGAGGTCGACTTCCTTGTCGGCGAAGAGTTCGCTCGCCTCGGCGTAGCCGCGCACATGATCGGGGTCGAAGAGGTGGCCTTCGTTGTCCGCGCCGATGTTGCCGTCGGCCGAGGGAAGTCCGGTGCGCCGGTCGGGATTGCGATCGCACACCGCGACGACTTCGACGGGGTACCCGGCCGCGTGCGCCGCCCGGTAGGCGCGGATGTGATGCTGACCCATGAAACCGAGCCCGATCACGCCGACTCGAATCGTCTTCCCGTCCCGATGACTCATCCACGACTCCTCACGCGTCGTTTGCGAGCGCGAAGCGCTCAGTCGATCGCCTCGCCCTTCCAGCGGACGAAGCCCTCGATCGCTTCGTACTCGGCGAGGCCGAGCGCATCATACAGGCGAGCGGTGTTTCGATTGCGATCCTCGGCGCGCTCCCAGAACTCGCGCGGGTCGTTCGGGCCGGGGAAGAGCGCCTTGTCCTTCTGTGATTCGTGCTTGAAGATCGCGTGTCGCTTGCGCACGACTTCGTCGGGGCTGAGCGGCACGGCCATTTCGATGTCGTCCGGCTCCCACTCCTGCCACGCGCCGCGATAGAGCCAGACTTCGCAGGCCTGCATCCAGGCGCGGTCGCGGAGACGGTCGATCGCTGCGAGAATGGCGCGGAGGCACACGCGGTGCGTGCCGTGCGGGTCGGAGAGATCGCCCGCGGCGTAGATCTGATGGGGCTTCACCTCGTCGAGCAGCTTCGCCGTGATCTCGATGTCCGCGTCGGAGAGCGGACTCTTCTTCACGCGTCCGGTCTCGTAGAAAGGCATGTCCATGAAGTGGATGCCCTCGGGCTTCACGCCGGAGAAGCGCGCCGCGGCGCGGGCTTCAGTGCGGCGGATGAGCGTCTTCACGAGGCGCAGCTCAGGACTGTCGACTTCACCGGGCGCCTTCGCCTTTACGAACGATTCGATCGCCGACTCGATGCGCCGCGCTTCGTCTTCGCCGAAGATGCTGAACGCCGAGCAGAATTCCTCGACGAAGTCGGCGTGACGCACGGCCTCATCGTCGAACACCGCGATGTTGCCCGAGGTCTGGTACGCGACATGGACCTCGTGCTCCTGCTCGCAGAGCCGGATGAGCGTGCCGCCCATGGAAATGACATCGTCGTCGGGATGGGGACTGAACACGACGACGCGCTTCGGGAAGACATCGTCTGAGCCGTCGGGCTTCGGTCGACCGGCTTTGCCGCCGGGCCACCCGGTGATCGTGCGCTGAAGGCTCTTGAAGATTTCGATGTTGATGTCGTACGACGAGCCGCGCGCGCTGAGGAGTTCCTGCAGGCCATTCTCGTTGTAGTCTTCGTCGGTAAGCTTGAGGATCGGTTTGTCGACCTTGCGGGCGAGCCAGATCGCGGCGCGCTTTGTGGTCGGCGCGTCCCATTCGAGGCCGAATTCTTCGAGCGGAGCGAGGAGCCACGGCGTCTTGAAGCGCGTGAGCTCGGCCGCGGCGGCGGAGTCGAGCACGATCCGCGCGTTCGGATGCTCCTGCAGGAACGACGCGGCGACAGACGGCGTGATCGGCTCTTCGACGGCGCGACGGACGATGGCCGCCTTGTGCTCGCCAAACGCGAGCAGCACGATCCGCCGCGCGTCGAGAATCGTTCCGACGCCCATGGTGATCGCTTTGCGCGGCACATTCCATTCACCGAAGAAGTCGCTCGCCGCGTCCATCCGCGTGACCCGGTCGAGCGTAATGAGGCGCGTGCGGCTGTCGCGCGGTGAGCCGGGCTCATTGAAGCCGATGTGTCCCGTGCGCCCCACGCCGAGGATCTGGTAGTCGATCCCGCCCGCCTCGCGAATGGCGGCTTCGTAACGCTCGCAGTACCGATGCACATCCTCGCGCGGGAGTTGTCCGTCGGGGATGTGCACATTCGCCGGCTCGATGTCGACGAGGTCGAAAAGGTGCTCGTGCATGAACCGGTCGTAGGACTGGAGCTCATGCGGCTGCATGGGCCAGTATTCGTCGAGGTTGAAGGTGACGACATTCGCGAAGGACAGCTTCTCTTCGCGATGGAGGCGGACGAGTTCGTCGTAGATTCCGGTCGGCGTCGATCCGGTCGCGAGACCGAGGACCGCGGCGCGGCCTTCGGCGGCGCGCTCGCGGATGAGGTCGGCGATTTCCGCGGCGACGGCCTTCGACGCCGCGTCGCTTGACTTGTGCGCGACCACGGGAATGCGCTCGATCGACCGCGCGGGGTTCGCGTCGGGGATCGGGCTGTTCGGGCGGCGTTCGATTCCTCGGCTCATGGGCGCCGATTCCTCCCTCCACGAATTGCGTTCGGCGGGGCGGTCGACCGCGTCGGGGCGGCGCGGCGGCTTGCATTATACGAAATGTACGGATGCGGCCGCACGGGTCAGTCGGATGAACGCAGCGACTCGACGAGTTTCCGGGCGGCGATGATGTCCGCCACGCGGGAATCGCCGGCTTCGCGTTCGATGACCAGGTCACAGTCGATCCGCTCGTCCCGGACGACTTCGAAGAACGCGGGCCAGTCGACCGCGCCGGTCCCGACGACGACTTCCGATCCCCAGGTCTGCGGCAGCTTCGACGGGTTCGCATCCTTGATGTGAATCTGCGCGACGCGCGGGGCGAGCCGGCGAAGCGCCTCGACCGGGTCGCCCATGCCGTAGAGGATCATGTTCGCCGGATCGAAGTTCACGCCGACTTCGGGCCGCTCGAGTTCGTCGAGCGCGGCGAGGAGTGTGTCGGCCGTCTCCTGCCCCGTCTCGAACGCCACCCGGACGCCGTGACGGTCGAACGC
Source organism: Phycisphaerales bacterium (assembly GCA_043101845.1). Taxonomy (GTDB): domain Bacteria; phylum Planctomycetota; class Phycisphaerae; order Phycisphaerales; family UBA5793; genus JBICHN01. Next base: position 409,567 of record JBICHN010000011.1, read on the forward strand.
TCCGGCGATCTTGCGCAGGCGCTCGATCATCTTCGTGTGCTCGCTGTCCCGGGTGTCATGCGGGATGAACCCGGCGTGAAAAGTCACGAGAGGAATTTCGAGCCGTTTCGCAAGCTCGGCGTTGCCGTTCGTCGCGGCGAGGTTCGCGGGCCAGGTCGCGTCGGGCCGCACGCCGCCGGTGCGCTTGATCGAATCGAGCGAGGTGTAATCTTCACCGGCCATGCCCATCATGCCGGAGAGAATCGTGATGCCGGAATCGCGCAGCGTCGCGACGGTCTCGTCGTAGGACCAGGCGCCGCTGCGGATCGGATCAAGCGCGAGTTGAATCGCGTCGAGTCCGGTCTCGCGGACCTTCGCGACGAGATCGGCCGGAGAGTCGGGCCGGAGAGACCAGGAACAGACGCCGAGTCGAGAAGTGCTCATCGCCGTCATCATTGCGTCGGTCGAGGGTGAGCGTCAACCGGCGCCGGCGGATGCGTCCGTTCGGATCGCGTGGCGATGCGGCGCCGAATCGGTAGACTCTCCGCAATGATCGATGCGCCGACAGGGTGGATCTCGAGCGTCACGCTCGCGCACGGAGGCGGCGGCGCCGCGGTGGCTGAGACAGCGGAAGCCGCGCCTGTGCTCCCGATGGTCGTGATCGGCCTGATCCTTGCGGGAACCTTCGCGTTCATCGCGTTCGACTGGCTGCACAAGACGCTCGCGGCGATGGTCGGCGCCGGGCTCGCCATCATCGCGGCGCTTGTGCTCGGGGTGTATCACGGCGACCGCCCGTACGAGGCGGTGCACGAGTTCATTCATCATGATCTCGGTGTGATCGGCGTCATCGTCGGGACGAGCATCATCGTGACGATCGCCGGCGAGTCGGGCCTCTTTCATTTCATCGCGGTGAAGCTCGTGAAGCTCACGCGCGGGCGACCGTCGCTCTTGCTCCCCGCGATCATGGTCGCGACGGTTGGCTTCGTCACCTTCCTGACGATCGCGCCGGGCGTGCTCATCATGGCGTCGCTTGTACTCGTGATCACGAAGGCGCTCGACGACGACCCGCGGCCTTACATCATCGCGGTCGCGATCGGCGCGAACTCGGGCGCGCTCATGACTTTCGCGTCGGGCATTCCGACGCTCATGATCGGCACGAGCGCGAACATTCCATATGTGCACTTTCTCATTGTCTCGAGTCCGCTCGCGATCATCTCGGCGGTGGTCGCCTACTTCGTGATTCGCTTCATGTATCGCGACGCGCTGCAGGTCGTCGGCGAGACGACGCTGCGCGAGGCGAAAGTCGCCGGCTTCGATGAGTGGGCGCTCGTGAAGGATCGCCGGCTCTTCTATCGCTGCACGATCATTCTCGGGTTGACGATCATCGGTTTCGCGACGGCGCAACGCCTTGGCGTCGGCCTCGACTTCATCGCGTTCAGCGGCGCGACGCTTGCGCTGCTCTTCTCGGGTTTCTCGCCCGAGGACGCGATCAAGAAGGTGAAGTGGACGATCATCATCTTCTTCGCCGGGCTGTTCGTCTTGATCGGCACGGTGCGCGAGACGGGGCTGCTCGAAGTGCTTGCCGGCCAGATCTACGCGATTTCGGGCGACAACATGGTGATCGCGTTGGCGCTCATCATCCCGTTCGTGTTTGTTACGGCGGGAATCGTCGACAACATTCCCGTCGCCGCGACAATGATTCCGGTCGTGAAGACGATGATCGCGAAGGGGCTCGCCGCGGAGCCGCTCTGGTGGTCGCTCATCGCCGCGTGCAATCTCGGCGGCAACCCGACGCCGGTGGGCAGCATCGCGGCGGTCATTGCGCTTCATGCGCTCGAGAAGGACCGCGACATCAAGATCGGCTGGGGCGAGTACCTCAAGATCGGCGGCGTCGTGACGGTGTTGCAGATCGGGCTCGTGTACGGGTACATGCTTCTGTTCCGCGCGTTCGACTGGTTCCCGACGCTCGAGGGCTGAGGAGGAGATTCGACGCCATGGATGTGACCCAGTCGGACGACCAGGATCTGCGCGAGAGCATGGGTCGGTTCCAGGCGGCCTTGACGGCGCAGGAACCCGAGATCGTCGAGCCGAAATTCGATCGGGTGCTTCTCGCGCTCGACGGATCGAACCAGGATGACACCGCGACGGCGCTGGCGGCCACGCTTGCGCGGCGGGACGAGGCGGAAATCGCGCTGATCTATGCGCACGAGGGTCCGCGTGACGCCGCGCGAGAGGAGTACTTCACGGACCGGGTCGCCGGGCTCGAACGCGCCGGTCTCCGCGTGAACGCGACCGGCGGCGGCGACGACGACGCGGCGCCGCCGTACGAGCGGATCCTCGAGGCCCGACGCTCGTCGGCCGCGGGATTGATCGTCGTGTGCGCGCCCTATCTCGAAGATTTCGACGAACTCGGACACGATTCGGTCGGCGTCAATCTCGACAAGCTCATGAGCCATTCGCCGGTTCCGATCCTCGTCGCCCGGGCGCCCAGGGATGATGCGCGCCGGTCGTTCGACCATCTCATCACCCCAATCTCGCCGTTCACCGACGAGGTTGTGCAGGCGGTCGCGTGGGCGATGCGCCTCGCGGATCGATCCGGACTCATCCGACTCGTCGCGGTGGTCGATCGGGAGACGGTCGACGAGTCGCGTGATCTCATTCGTGATTTCGACGACATTGATGAGGGGACGCTCGCGGGCCTGCGGCGACCACAGGTCGCCGGGCTCATCGCGGCGGCGCAGCGTCGGGCGAATGAACGCGGATTGCATTGCCGGGTGAGTGTGCGCAGTGGCGAGGCGGTTGAGGAGATCGCGCGACTCGCGAACGAAGAGAACGGCCTCATCGCGAGCGCGTGTCCTCGTAAACCGACCGCGGCCGCGTACCAGCGCGTGCAGGCGCTCGTCCGCGCATCGACGAACCCCGTGCTCGTCGTCTAGCGCCGCCGCGTTCTCCGCGCGTCACGGACGAAAAGGAAAGAACGCCCGGACGAAGTCTCCGGGCGTTCTCGGTTGCGTCGAATGGCGTAGCCGCGCGATCAGTTGATCGCCTCGGCAAGCACATTCGTCGAGTTGCGGAACTCGAGCGCCTGCAGCCAGATCGGTCCGGTGGGCGCGTTGTTCGGCACCGTGAACGAGTACGAGATCTGGCCGAACGCGTCGGCGGTGATCGTCGTGAGCAACTGTCCGTTCGCGAGGCCCGCGTTCACATCGAGCGCCGGGATGTACTGTGATCCCGTGCCGGTGAAGCTGTACCCGAGATAGACCGTGCCGTTCGGCGTGGCGCCGGTGATCGTCGCCGTGGCGTTCTGACCGCGGAAGAGCGGAGTCACCTCGAGCGTGAGCGACTGCTTCGCGTCGACGCGCCCGACCCAGGTGCGCCAGTTGAAGCCCGTCGTGTTGTAGAGGTGATGGTTCCAATAGACGCCGGGCGCCGTCGGGTCTTCATCGATTCCGCTGTAGTCGCCCCAGCGGCTTCCGGTGTGCGGCCCTTCGCTCTCCTGCAGGCGCACTTCCTCGCGGAAGGTCCCCGGCGCATCGCCGGCCTTGCGCACGAATCGCGAGATGAAGGGGTAGTCGTTCGACGACGATCGACTGCAGGTAATGACCACATCGCCCTCGTCGGACACCCCGATGTCCGGGAACCAGCTGTGCTGGCCTGAGCCGAGGTTAAAGGTGCCCTCCTGGACGAGGGCCGGCTGCTGGCCGCTGTCGGGCCAGCCGTTCATGTCGATCTCGTACCAGCGTACCCGCGCCGTGTTACTCTCGCCGATCGCGTGGGCGAGCCAGAGCGAGCCGTTGCGATAGACCCCGTGCTTGATGCGGCGGTCGACCGTCGAGAGCTGGTTCGACGAGCCGCGCTGCGTCGCGCCCGGCGGATTGGTGAAGAACGACACGGGCACATTCGCCGTGCTCAGCGTCGGCGTGCCGTTTGGATCTTCAATCGCGTGGAGGCGGATCGAAGTGCTCGACGGGATTGAAGTCGCGAAGTACTGCGCCGGCTGGTTCGCGTCGTAGCTCGTCACGGCGCCGAGCGAGTAGAACCCGGCGGAAGTGTTCACACGCTTGAGGGTCACCGGCTGACCGTTCAGCATCGGCGCCTTCTCGAAGATGTGAATGTTGTTGCCGCCGCCGCCGAAGTAGTCAGCGGTGATGTAGTACGCGTCCGGACCGATGCCAAGGTTCTCAAAGTCGACGAAGCTGCCGATGAAATCGACATTGAACCCGTACTTGTGCCAGCCGTCGAGCGGGTTGTTCGTCTTCGACACCGCGACATTGAGAATGTCGAGACTGCCGTTGTGCTCGGCCGTCGCGATGACATAGCGGTCATTGAACCGGTCGTACGCGGCGACGGGGTCGAACACGAAGTTATTCGCGCCGACCTTGCGGAAGAAGTCCTCGAGATACTCGTGGAAGACTTCCGTGCCGTCCTTCGTGAACACCTTGATGCGCATGTTCACGACCGCGACGACATGGTCCGGCCCCACCGCGATGTCCGGGTCCGGCGGTTGCCATTCGGTTGTCTGGTAGGCGAGGAAGCCGAAGTCGGGTCCGACACCCTGAATACCGAGAACCGGCTCTTCCGGTACCCAGTCGGGATTGAAATCGGGCGGCGCGACATCATCGAAGGTGAGTTCGGCGCTTGAGGCCACCGCCTCGACCGGTGTCGGCGCCGGGAGATCGAGATCGCGCGGCGCCAGGACGGTGAGACCGATCCCGCTCCGATCGCCGTCGATCTTGCCGTCCCAGGTGAACGCGAGTTGATCGAGTCCGGTCCACACGGCGCGCGTCGAGTTCGACGCCACGGCGAGGGACTGGCGGTCATCATCGTACTGATTGACCCGGAACCGCTCTCCGATGGCGGAACCATCGGCGCCGTAGACACGGGCGAAGACCGCCGCGGGTTGGACCGGTGTCTCCGAGCCGTCAAAGTCAGTTTGCTTCTCGCCGAAGATGTTGTACGAGACGACGAAGCGGCCGTCTTCGCGGGCGGCGACCGCGGCGCCGCTCTTCCAGCCGTCAACCGAATCATCCACGACGAGCGTTTCACCGATCATCGCGCCATCCGCGCCGAAGCGCTGCGCGACGACATCGAAGCCGGCGCCGTCGGCACGCGACTGCATCCACGCGACGATGAAGCGACCGTCGGCGTCCGCCGCGATACTCGGCTCGATGTGATCGTGACCGGTTGAGCGGTCGGCGATCGTGAACTCGGCGTCGGCGAGCGCGCCGTCCGGTTCGATGAATCGACCGAAGAGGCCGGCGGGGGCTCCGTCCGCATCGGTCCGCGCCCACACGGTGACGAAGCGGTCGCCGAGCGCCGCGGCCGTGGTGAGCCGATCGGTCGCGTCGGTCACGCCGAGCGTCATCTCGCCGGTGAGGGGCGTTCCGTTCGAGTCGAAGAGACGCGCCATCGCCGTGATTCGACCGTCGATCGCGCGACTCGACCAGGTGATGAGCGCTTCACCGCGATCGTTCACCGTCACCGACGGATCGAGCTGGTTGCCATCGGCGGTTTCGTTGACGATGAAGTCACCCGACAGAGGAAGGAACTCACCGTCGACCTCCCGGAAGCGCCGCATGACGACGCCGAGCGCCTGACCGTCCTGTCCCATCGATTCCCACGCGACCCAGGCGACGCCGTCGTTTGAGAACGCCGCGGCCGGCTCATGCTGACCGGCGATCGTGACCTCGTTAAGACGGAACTCGGTCCCGATGCGGCGGCCGAGCGGGTCGAACCGCTGACCGACCACGCCGTAGGTGCCCGCTTCCTGGCGCCGGCTGTCCCAGACGACGAGGAGCCCGCCGTCCGGATCGGCGGCGACGCACGAACGGCCCTGGAGGCTGCTCGTGAAAGTGTTCGCGCGGCCTTCACGCGCGATGAGCTCGGTCAATTCAAATGTCGCGGGCGCTTCATCGCAGGACGAGGGCGCCTTGGCTTTCGAGTAGCAGCAGGGCTGGGCGAACGCCGGCGCCGCGAAAAGCGCGACGGCCGCCGAACTCAGCGCCGCCCGTCGGACGGAAAGGTGAGCGGGCATAGGTCATCCCCTTCAAGATGGGTAAGGACGGTGGGTGAACGCGGTAGCGAACCGGTCCCGATTGACGCGGAAGGTGGGGAAACGGTCATCGGGGACCCGTCAGGGCCCCTCCGAGCCGCGTGCGTACGGGCGCCGGCAGTCTACCAGAGAACCCGACCGTTCCCGAAAGAATTCCCGGGAGATCAACCGCGTTCAATCTATCGCCCGCTTCTTCAGCGCCCCACGAACTGTGTGCGATGCGGTTCCCGCCGGCGTCGATCGATTGAGTAGAGACTCGCGGAATCAGGGAGCGCGGAGAAGGTAGGGATAGGTGACCCCTTCGTCGATGCCCCAGATGGGCGTCATTTCGAAGTCCCACCCATCGAAGGTTGACCGCTGCTTCATCTCAGCCGTGGTCTTCCCCTCGCCCCCGGCGCTTCCGGATTGACCGGAGGTCTGGGTATCCCAGTAGCTCGCAGTTACGCTGGCGTTGGAAGCGCGTCTCCCAACGAGCCCCCCCACATGAGGGCCTTGCGCGTCGATCCACCCTATCGAATAACAGTTCGACACGCTGTTTTGCACATTCGCCCCACCTTCCAGATAGCCAATCAGTCCGCCCGCCCACCCCTGGTAGTTTGGGTCGATGGTGTTCTGAGTAATCGATCCTGTGGTAAAGCAGTCAACGATAATGCTTAGCTCGTCGCTCTCATTGCCATTATCAACGACGACACCTCCGACGAGTCCACCAATGCGACGATCATCTCCCGTGACCGACCCGGTCGAATAACACTCGCGCAGCTCTGTTCCCCAAAGGAATCCGACCAGACCGCCCGTGAACTGACCGTTCGCGACGACATCGCCGTGCGCAGAGCTCTTTGAGATGCGGGTGGCGAAGGGGCCGTCCCCCGGAAAGCTATATCCCACGAGACCACCGGCCGCCGCGGTCAACTTGCCGGGCTCGGCGTGCTCGTTGTCGGGTATTCCGGTGGCGGCTACATCACCAAATGCGATGCACTCCCGGATCGTGATCCGATCCGCCGCCCCGACGAGACCACCCATCTGCCAAACGCCAGAAGAGTCGGTGTACGCGACGCAATTCTCGACCAGGCAGCCATCTTCCGCCCAACCAATAAGACCACCGGCGGTGTCCCCGATGGCGAGCAAGCCGGACGCGCTGCATGCTCGCACCTCGCAACCGGTCTTGGCGAATCCGATGAGGCCACCCGCTATCGTTTGATAAGGCTGATCGATTGGTGATGTGACATTGCCTGCCGCGGTACAGGATTCCACGATTGAGTCTGGTTCGAGCCATCCGGTGAAGCCGCCGGTAGAAGGGTTCAGGAAGAGAATCGCCCCATCTCCGTCCCGGAAGCTCAGTGGTTCGGCGGCGGTACTCAGCACATTCCCCGAAGCGGAACAGTTCCGGGCGATTGAAGGAAAAGATGACAGGCCTGCGTCAGTATGGAAATAGCCGGTGAATCCTCCGCAGACCGAGAGCGCTTCGACATCTCCGCTCGCGCTGCAATCCTCCACCGTGCTCCCGTGAATGTTCCCCGAGAACCCTCCGACCGCATGTCCTCCAGTCGCCCGTCCATAGGCATGACTGTCAACGACATCGCAACCTTTGTGGATATGGCCGATCGCACTCCCTGACCAGCGTTCCGCCGCATGAGAGTCCGCGTACGAAACGCAACCACTTACCAGCGAAGCGTGGGTGCGCCCGATCAGGCCCCCGACCGAAAGTTCGCCGCTCGCGCTTGAACGGGGAACAGTAATGCCGGCGTTCCGGACCGTACACGAATCAATGACGCTCCCGAACGCGTAGCCCACCAGACATCCCACATCGTTTCGGCCTGAGACCGTCGCGCTCTCGAGCGTGATGTCGCGCAGCTCCGCGCCGTCGACATATCCGAACAAGCCGACTTGATCTTCGTCCGCGGCGCCGGCGTACTGAAAGTTGGAGATCTTGTAACCGTTTCCATCGTAGCTTCCCGTGAATCCGCTCCCCAGGGCCCCGATGGGCGTCAGGCTGCAGTTCGCAAGATTGATGTCCGCGACCTGAATGTAATCCGCCGCGAGTTCGGTCCGCACATTGTCCAGGTCCTCGGGTGAGGCGACGAGAATGGTCTGAGCATGAGCGCCGTTCACCTGTCCGATGAAAACGATTGCGACGAGCCCCAGGACCATCCGGAGTGAAAGCCGTCTCGTGGATTCCGATGCCATGATCATCCTCCCGTTTGGATTGGCGCGCCGCAGGTCGGGTAATCACCACATCGCGACGCGTGAGAAGCGATGGCAAGATCATACAGGCTAATGATGAAGGCCGGAAGCGCGCCGTTTGGGGTGGGACTCGACGGGAGAGGTGGAGCGCGACTGATCGACGAAGTGTCGCGACTCCCCCGGAGTGTCGCTGACACCCAAGTTCCAGCCTGTTCATGATTGAAGGAAACGGAGAGGGTGGGATTCGAACCCACGAAACGGTTGCCCGTTTACACGATTTCCAGTCGTGTGCCTTCAGCCGCTCGGCCACCTCTCCCGGAGCCACGCGGGACGGCGCGCCGGGACAAGCCCGGGAGCGACGCCCGGTCGCCAGAGTCGGGCAGTCTAGCGCGTTGTCGAGAGACGGCAACGGCGGCGGTTCACCCGAACCGCCTCGTCCCGGCCCTATGCTGTCGCGACGCATGACTTCTCCGCCGCACCGTCAGAAACCGCCCCGGCCGAACATCAACGGCCTCCTCGTCGTCGACAAGCCGAAGGGCCCGTCGTCGATGGATGTCGTGCGCGTCGTGCGGCGGCGGGCGGGTGGCGCGAAGACGGGCCACGCCGGCACGCTCGATCCACTCGCGACGGGGGTGCTCCTCGTCCTCCTCGGTCGCGCGACGAAGCAGGTTGAACGCCTCATGGCGACGGAAAAGCGCTACGAAGCCACGGTCGACCTCAGCGCGTTCTCGACCACGGACGACGCCGAGGGCGAACGCACGCCGGTCGTCGTGGAATCGACGCCGACGCGCGCGCGGATCGAATCGGAGCTTCGCGAACGGTTCACCGGCGCCATCGAACAGCGTCCGCCTGCGTTCTCCGCGATGAAAGTCGGTGGCCGCCGCGCATATAAGCTCGCGCGGCAGGGGCGCGAGGTGAAACTCGAAGCGCGCCCGGTCGTCATCCATGAGATCCGGCTTCTCGAGTATGACTGGCCACTCGCGCGGCTCGACATCCGGTGCGGCAAGGGGACCTACATCCGCTCGCTCGCCCGCGACCTTGGCGCCGCGCTCGGGACGGGCGGCTACCTCGCCGACCTTCGCCGCACCGCGGTCGGTCCGTACACCGTCGACGACGCTATCGCGCTCGACGAGGTACCCGAGCCCCTGACGGAAGCGCATCTCCAGTCCGTCGAGTAGCCAAAAAGCCGCAAGGCCCGGTCCCCTCCGGCCGGGCCTCGCGAGGCGCCCCTCACGCCATGTTCATTTCGCGGTCTCGCGGGATCAGTGATCGGGGTAGTTCGCCGGCATCGGCGGGCGTCGGTCGAGGCGGCGGAACTGCGACTTCTCGGGCATCTCTTCGACGCCGCCGAGCGCGATGTGCCCGTCGCCGTACATGAAGTTCACGCGCTCTTTGTGCGCCGGCCGCATGTCGAGGCCGCGGGTCGCGACGCGGTAGGGGCTGCAGCCGAAGATGAGGTCGCGCGGCACGATGCGCTCCGGCTTCGCGCGCTGAAACCAGAAGTTCATGCCGTAGCTCATCTCATTCACCGGGATCGCCTCGGGACAGGGGATCGTCCACCGCGAGGGCTGGCCCTTCGCCGCATGCTCGGCGTCGTCGATGCGGCGCTGCCATTCACTCGGATCCTTTCCACCGTACTGATTGCCGTTCCCAGGGCGATCGGGTCCGTCGGCGACGCCGTCACTCACCACGAGCTTGAGTCGATCGCGCGTGAGGTCATACGCGTTGAGCGCCCACGCGTCCTCGTCCATGGCCTGCTCGATGTGGAGGATGCCGAGTTGGCGCAGGTTCGACCCGCAGTGCCCGGTCCGGGCCGATTCGCGGGCGTGCGCGAGCGCTGGCGAGATGAGCGCGACGAGGAGAGCGATGACGCCGATAACGACGAGCGTTTCGATAAGCGTGAAGCCGGAGCGTCGAGCCATGGCTGAGGAGTCCTTCCACCCGAGGTTGACCAGCGGCGGAGGCGCCGCCGCCCGCGATATCGGGAATTCCGTCACGGCGTCGAAGTGAAAGGATCGAGGTTCATGGCGCGTGGTCGCCGGTTTCGCGCGTCGGGCGATCTATTCGGTCTGGGCCGGCGGAATATGGGACGGGAGACGCGCGGGCGACGCACCCCTGTTCGTCAGCGCCGCATGTAACACTAGAATCGCCCCGCCCAGTGACCCCCCGATATCCCTCTGCGAGCGAGCGTCCATCATGCCGAATTCGTCTTCCGGATCGACCACCGCGCCGCGCGGCGCGGCGAGCGCCTTTCGCGACCTGCCGTTCATGGGTGTGATTCGTGTCAATGTCGAGGCCATGAACTACGGCTTCCGCATGGGCGCCGCGGACTGGGCGAATCTCGGACAGGGGCAGCCGGAGGTGGGCGATCTGGACGGCGCGCCGCCGCGCCTCAAGTCCATCGAGATCGATCCGGCCGATCACGCGTACGGCCAGGTCGAGGGCGTCGACCATCTGCGCGAAGCGATCGCCAATCACTACAACCGGCTCTACCGGAAAGGGAAGTCGTCGCAGTACACGGCGGACAATGTCGCCGTGTCGTCGGGCGGGCGGCTCGCGCTCTCCCGTGTCGGCGCGGCGCTCAAGGATGTCCGCCTCGGATACTTCACGCCCGACTACACCGCGTACGAAGATCTGCTCACGACCTTCGACCGCATTGAACCGGTGTGGATCGAACTTCCCGCGTCGAACGGGTTCCGCATGAGCCCGGACGACATCTTCGCCCGCGTCGACCGCGAGAGTCTCGGCGCGCTGCTCATCAGCAATCCGTGCAATCCGACGGGTGTCGTGCTGTCGGGCGACGAACTCAAGGCGTGGGTCGACGAGTCACGCGAGCGCGGAACCGTCCTGCTCATGGATGAGTTCTATTCGCATTATGTTTATCCCCAGGCCGGCGTCGACGGTCCGGTGAGCACGGCTGCATTCATTGATGATGTCAACGAAGATCCGGTGCTCATCTTCGACGGGCTCACGAAGTGCTTCCGGTACCCGGGCTGGCGCGTGGGCTGGGTCGTGGCGCCGAAGGATGTCATCCGCACGCTCACCGCCGCGGGAAGCTTTCTCGACGGCGGGCCGTGCCGACCGATGCAGCGGCTCGCGGCGCAGGCGCTCGAGCCGAAACGCGCCGATCAGGAGACCGACGCCGTCCGGGCGAACTTCAAGATCAAGCGCGATCTCACGGTGGAGAAACTCTCCGAACTCGGCGTCGAGTTTCCCTGCGAGCCGCAGGGCACTTTCTACGCGTTCGGTTCGGTCGCCAAGCTGCCGGCGCCGCTCAACACCGGACGCGGCTTCATGCGCGCCGCGTTCGACCATCGCGTGCTCACCGTGCCGGGCGAATACTTCGATGTGAATCCGAATCGCGAGCGCTCAGGTCCGTCACCGCTCGAGCCGTTCGTGCGTTTCAGCTACGGCCCGCCGCTCGAAACGCTCAAGGGTGGTCTCGAGCGTCTTGGCGAGATGGTCGCGAAGTACCGGAAGTAAGCGCGTCCCGACCGGAACGGAATCAGTAACCGACGGCCTGACCGTCGCTCCGCTGATCGCTCGCCGCGAGATAGCCGTCGTCGAGCCGGTAGATGATCTGGCCGCGTCCGTGCGAGACGGTGCGCGCGTTTGCGATCGTCACCTCGTGACCGAGCGCTTCGAGTCCGTCGTAGAGCGACGCGTCGAAGCCCGGCTCGATCGTCACGCTCATGCCGTCGTTGACGCGCCAGCGCGGCGCGTCGAGCGCCGCCTGCGGATTCTGGTTCCAGTCGGCGATGCGGATGAGCACCTGGGCGTGGCCCTGGGGCTGCATGAATCCGCCCATCACGCCGAAGCTCATGAGCGGTTCGATCGAGCCGCCCGTGCGCGTCGTGACGAAACCGGGAATGATCGTGTGGTAGGGTCGCTTGCCCGGGCCGACTTCGTTCGGATGACCCTTCTCGAGCGTGAAGCAGCAGCCTCGATTCTGGAGGGCGATACCCGTGCCGGGCACGACCATGCCTGATCCGAAGCCGGTGTAGTTCGATTGAATGAACGACACCATCATGCCGTCCGCGTCGGCCGCGGTGAGGTACACCGTGCCGCCGTGCTTCGGTTCGCCGTGCTGGAAGTCCTGCGCCTTGTCGGGGTCGATGAGTCGAGCCCGTTCGCGCAGGTACGCCGGGTCGAGCAGATCGGCGGCGGCGACATCCATCGCGTCGGGATCGGCGATGTAGCGATGGCCGTCCGCGAACGCGACCTTCATCGCCTCGATCTGCAGGTGCAGCGCTTCGACGGAATCGACCGCGAGCGAGGGCATGTCGAACTCGCGTACAACGCCGAGCATGAGAAGCGCGGCGAGGCCCTGCCCGTTCGGCGGTATCTCATGGAGTTCGTGGTTGTGGTAGTCGAGCGAAATCGGGCGCACCCAGTCGGCCTGATGACTCTCGAGGTCGCGCATCGAGAGCGCGCCGTCGCCGGCCTGTGACGCCGCCGCGATCTTCTCGGCGAGATCGCCGCGGTAGAATGCCTCGCCTTTCGTCTCGGCGATGCGCTCGAGTGTGCGCGCATGACCTTCGCTGCGGAAGAGTTCGCCCGTCTGCGGCGCGCGGCCGCCGGGCGCAAAGGTGTCATGCCAGGCTTTGAACTCGTCGCCGTCGTAGCGCGACGCGCCGAGGTTCCAGTAGTACGCGGTCTGGGGCGAGACGAGAAAGCCTTCGCGCGCGTAGCGGATCGCCGGCTCGAAGAGATCGGCGAACGGCAACGCGCCGAACTTTTCGGAGACCGCGACCCAGCCCGATACGGCGCCGGGCGTCGTCACGCCGTGCCAGCCGTAATACGGAATGCGCTCCATGCCCGAGTAGTGGTCGGGCGTCATCGCGCGCGGCGCGCGGCCCGACGCGTTCAGGCCGTGGAGACCGCCGCCCGCCCAGATGAGCGCGAAGTTGTCCGAGCCGATGCCGTTGCTCGTCGGCTCGACGACGGTCAGCGCGATCGCCGTCGCGACCGCGGCGTCGGCCGCGTTGCCGCCGCGCTGGAGCATGTCGAGACCAGCCTGCGCCGCGAGCGGCTGGCTCGTCGCGACCGCGTTCTTCGCGAAGACGGGAAGGCGCTGGGACGGATACGGAAACTCGTAGGTGAAGTCAGGCATGATTCCAGAGTCTACCGGATCGGAGCGAGGCGTGCGCGCGCTTAACCCGCGAGGCCGGAGACGAGCAGCGCTGCGACACCGCTCAGAATGATCGCCGCCGGCGCGGGGAGGCGGAATCGGATGACCCCGATGAAGGTCGCGACGGCGAGAAAGGCTTCGAAGACGCCGGTCACATAGTCCTCGCCGAGCAGCCACACCGCCGCGACGACGAGCCCTACGGCGCATGCGTTCACGCCGACGAGGGCGCGTCGAATCGACTCGAGTCGCCGCAACCGCGACCAGAATGGAATGACGCCGATGAGCAGGAGGAACGCCGGAAGGAAGATGGCGCCCGCGGCGAGCAGGGCGAAGCGCAACTGGTCGAGCGAAGTGGGATCCGGCTCGACCTCGAGCGCGGCCATGCCGCCGATGTACGCGCTGAACGAGAAGAGCGGTCCCGGCAGTGACTGCATGACGCCGAGCCCGTTGCCGAACTGCGTCGCGGTGAGCCATCCGTTCGTCATGACCGCTTCGGTCTCGAGGAGCGGAAGGAGCACCTGTCCGCCGCCGAAGATGAGCGATGAATTGCGGTAGAAGCACTCGATCACTTCGGCCTCCGCGAACCACGATGGTGGATTCGCGTCGGAGGTCGACGCGTCGAACGCGTTCACAAAAAGATTCAGCCCGACGAGAAGCACGACAAAGAGCGCGATCGAGACGGCGCCAACGCGCCGGGAAATCGAAACATGCACATCGACATGCGGCCGATCCGGATCGACCCGTCCGAGCCACAGTGCGAGCAGTCCCGCGGCGAGCAGCACGAGCGGAAAGGTGAGCGGACGAGGATAGAGAATGCAGACGATCGTTCCGAGCGCCAGCATGGCGACCGTGAACGCGTCCTTGACGACCTTCTGCCCGAGCTTCCACGCCGCGACGGCGACGAGTCCCACCGCGGCCGGCCGCACGCCGGCGAGCACGGCGTCGACTTGCGCCGGTTCGAAGAAACTCACGCCGAGCGCGAAGAGCGTCATGAGCGACACCGCGGGGAACGCCCACACGAGGAGCGCCGCGAGCCCGCCCCAGAATCCAGCGCGGATGACCCCGAGCCCGATGACGGTCTGCGTCGAAGTCGGCCCGGGCAGAATTGAACACATGCCGTAGAGTTCGACGAACGCCTGATCATCGACCCATCGCCGGCGATCAACAATGCGCTCGTGCAGCAGCGCGAGATGCGCCTGTGGCCCACCGAAAGCGACCCACGCGAGCGGCGCGACGACGCGAATGACTTCGCCCACGCGGCTCGCCGGTCGTTCGGGCTGATCGTGAGTGGGGGCGTCCAAATCCGCGTCCGTCGTTTGAATGATCACGAGGGCGTCGACGCCGCTAGCATATCGGCATGGACGCGAACGATCGCATGGCGAAGCTCGAGAAGATGCTCGAAGCGGAGCCGGACGACACTTTCTGCCTGTACAGTCTCGCGCAGGAACATGCGAAGCGCGATGATCACGACCGGGCGATCGAGTACTACGACCGCGTGCTCGCCATCGACGAGAATTACCTCTACGCGTACTTCCACAAGGCGAAGTCACTCGAGGCGGTCGACCGTATGGATGACGCGAAGGCGGAGCTTCAGCGCGGCGTCGCGCGCGCCCGACAGGCGGGCGACGACAAGGCGCTCGGCGAACTCGGCGAATACCTGACCACGCTCAACGAATGAACGACGATCGTCCCGGATTCGAGCTCACGAGTGACGCCACCGCGACGATCGACGAGATCGAGCGGTGGAAGCCGACGAAGCGCGACCCCGGTCGCGTGAGTCTGGTCGTGAACCGTCGCGTGGTCGCGACCCTGCCGCGTGAACAGGCGAGCGATCTTGGCGCGACCCCGGGCGCCGCGTGGACCGATGAGCTTCAGGCCGCGGTGGAGCAGGCCGTCGCGGACGACAAGGCGCGGCGCAGCGCGCTGCGCACGCTCGAGCGCCGCGCCCAGTCGCGGGGCGAAATGGTCGAGCGCCTCCGGCGCAAAGGGCACGAGCCCGCCGTGTCCGAGCGCGTGGTCGATCGGCTCGTCGCGGCGGGGCTCATCAACGATGAGGACTACGGCCGCGCGCTCATCCGCGAAATCACAAACGCGAAACCGGCCGGACCGCGTCTCCTGCGCCAGAAGCTCACGATGCGGCGTCTCGATCGACGGCTCATCGACCGACTCATCCGTGAATGGGTCGACGCCCGCGCCGCCGAACAGCCGGACGGCGAGATCGATCCGGCGCTCGAGCGACTCATCGAGCGCAAACTCGCGAGCATGACGAAGCTCGACGAAGCGACCCGAGCGCGACGCCTCTACGGATTTCTCGCGCGACGCGGCTTCGAGCCCGACACGGTGCGCGATCTCACGCGCCGCTTCGTCTACGAATCGTCCGATTCCGACGGCGCCTGAGCGATTCCCGGTTATCGGTCGCGTCGCCGCGGTTGCCCGATCGGCCGCGGGCGCGGTACACTTGAGCGAAATCCCGCGAGAAGGCGAAGATCATGCGGCGGAAGGTGCTGTGGCTGACATTCTGGGTGACGATGGCGTTCTGGTTCGGCCAGGGCTGCGCTGCGAAACCACTCAACGAGTCGAACGAATTGAGCGCGCGCGGTGATCTGCTTCCCGCGCTTCTGCCGGCGACCGACGAGGGGCACGGCTTCACCGGCGAGCCGTCCGTCGATGGCATGGATCGCTCGTCGTGGGAAGAAGTCACCGTCACCGTCGCGCTCTGGGAAGTCGAACATCGACCGGTCTACTGGGACGCGAAGCTGCGCGGGGACGAGTCGCGACCTCGGCTGAGCGGCGCGTGGCCGACCGAGACGAGCGCGCTCGACCTCGGTCAGGACGATGACGATGTCCGCGCCCAGGTCGTCGAGGCCGCGTGGGAGCCGTTCGCGGCGGCGCTCGATTTCCTCCTCTTCCCGGTGCGGGTGGCGATGGGCGAGCGTCCCCGCGAACTCCGCGAGTCGCCGCGCTGGGAGTATGAGCCGCTGCCCCCGCCCGACGAGGTCGTTCTCTATCCGGACGGCGATTGACCCGCGGCGCCCGCGGGCGTCGAATCGGTCATGCCCATGGATGAACCGAGCGAACCGACCACCACCCCTCTCGAAGTCACGCCGGCCTCGACGCGCGATCAATTGCGCGAGGTTCGGGACGACGAAGATCCGAACGCGGGGCCGCTCCTGCTCGATTGTCGGACCGAGGCCGAAGCCCGCGTCGCCCGGATCGAGGGCTCGACGCTCATTCCCATGAATGAACTGCCGGAGCGCATCGGTGAGCTGGCGCACGAGCGGGGGCGATCGATCATCGTGTACTGCCACCACGGCGTACGGTCGCTCCGTGTCGCCGCCTACCTTCGCGAGCAGGGGTTCGAACGGGCGCAATCCATGCGCGGCGGCATCGACGCGTGGTCGCAGACGATCGACCCGAGCATTCCGAGGTATTGAGCGTCGATGACGCGGGGGGTCCGCGTCAGAAGATCTCGCGGTAGACGACATCGGTCGTCGCGCCGAATTCCGCCGCCTGAATCCAGAGATCGAACCCGCGCGCCTGAATCGGCACGATGCGCGCGAGACGCGCGGCGCCGGCGCCGTCAGAGCGCGCCTGGCCCGCGAGCGCGGGCGCGTCGAGCCGGAGCGTTACTCCGAGTCCGGACACCGGTGTCGAGCCGAGACCCGTCAGGCTGTAGATGAAGTACACCATCTGATTCGGCGTGGCGCCGGTGACGCGCAGTTCCGTGAAGTTCCCGGCGGTCATCGCATCGGCTTCGAGCCGGAACGGATCGCCCGGCGTGAAGTAGTCGACGATGATCGGAAGGTGGTCCGACCCGCGGGCGGCCGCGTCGGCCTTGTACTGCTCGTCACTTCGGAAGTACGAGTTGAACCCGGCGTTGATCGCCTGGTTGAAGTGCGCGCCGTCGTTCGCGAAGACACGATACGAGCCTGGCTCCATCGTGAAACCGGCGCCGTCGTGGAACTCGTCGGTCGAGAGCTGGAAGTCGAACCGGTCGTCCATCCCGCCCGTCGTGAGATTGTTGTTCGTTCCATCGTGCGGCGACTGGCTGTGGCTGATGTCCGGCCAGATGTTCACATAGCCCGAAGGATCGAGCGCGATCCCGGCGCCCGGATCGAAGAAGACGAGGTACGCCTCTTCGTTCGGGTCGTAGGTGTTGAAGTCGCCGGAGTAGATGATGTGCGCGCCTTCGCCGAGCGCGTCGCCGTCGGCGCGGACGGCCCGCGCCTCGCTTTCCCGCTGGCTCCGCGCGGCCGAGGTGTCGTCGGCCTTGAAGTGCGAGCTGTAGACAAAGAAGAACTCGTCCGGCTGGCCGACGAGCGTGAGCTTCCACCGATCGGTCGCGCGCGGGCCGGTGTGGTTCGTAATGTCGCGATGGCCGCTCGGATCTTCCGCGATCGTGTCGGCGCGATAGAGGAGGGCCTGCTCCCCGCCGCCGCCGTTCTCCGTGAAGGTCGCGACGCGGTAGGTGACCCCCTCCGGGGCGTTGTCGTTCAGGAACCGCTGGAGCGTGGTCAGGCTCGACGAGGTCGCTTCCTGGAAGAGGTAGACATCGGGAACGCGGATGAGGCCCGACTCCGGCGCCGGATCTTCATTGAGCGCGTGAAGGACCGCTTCGAGTTCGAGGTCGTCGCCCCGGAGCCTCGCGATGTTGTAGTTCACGACGCGGAGCTGCGCGGCGGCCCCGGCGGCCGTCGTGAGAACGGTGAGCGCCGCGAGGAGAGAGCGGGAGCGGAGCGATCGGGTCAACGATCCGGTGAACATTGCGGAAGTCTCTTGCAGAATTGAGTTTGCGACCCTCATGGATGCCGGGGCATCCTACCGCGCG
This sequence comes from Phycisphaerales bacterium, assembly GCA_043101845.1. Classification (GTDB taxonomy): domain Bacteria; phylum Planctomycetota; class Phycisphaerae; order Phycisphaerales; family UBA5793; genus JBICHN01. Next base: position 427,738 of record JBICHN010000011.1, read on the forward strand.
AGGTCCAGGGTGGCCAGAGGAAAGAACGAGGCGCCCCGAATCGTCCGGGGCGCCTCGCGAGGGTCGAGTCGTATCTACGGAGCCGATCGATCAGTCGATCGTCTGCCCGGGGCGGAGGCCCTCGAAGTTCCGGCCGCGCACCTTCGAGCCGGTCGGGAACCAGTAGCTCATCTTGCGCGACTCCTCTTCGGACATCTCGGCCGCGTGGCCGTCGAAGAAGGAGACGACGATCGAGCCGCGATGGCGGTACGCGTAGCGCTCCATCGCCTGGCGCTCGGCCTCGGTGAAGTTCGGCCCGGCGCCGCCGGCGGTGTGCGGGTCGCCGGAGTGCCCGAGGATGGCGGGCCCCTGGGTCATGAAGTTGCCGCCTTCATCCTGGAAGGTAAAGGCGTTGAAGGTGATCTTGAAGTTATCTCCCCGATCGACATAGCGCGTGCCGTCCATCGAGTAGACCTTACGCTCGGGGTTGAGCACCTTGCCGAGCTGCGGACGGTAACCGGTCAACTCCACCGGGAACGAAGCTCCAGGAGTGTTGTGGTTCACCGGGTCCGACGGTCGGTTGCTGAAGTGGAAGCCGAGCGCGGACGAGTACGACGAGACACGAAGATCCGTCACCGGCTCGCCGGCGAGCGTCCCGCCGCCACCGAACCAGCCGTCGTAGGTCTCCTTGTTCGCCGGGCAGGCGAACTTCTGCTCGAACATCATGCGCAGCCGATACTCGCGGGCTCGAAGGTCGCCAGGCTGCCCGTCGGGCAGGCCGATCGAGCGTCCGATCGTCGGCGAGACCCAGTCCATGTTCTGGATGGGCTCGTCGGGATTGTTCGTGAAGTTGCCGTCGCCGACATCGCGACCGCTCGTGTTCGGACCCGCGATCCAGTCCTTGAACTCGGTCGTGTAGTTGTACATGCCGGTCGCGGCCTGCCGCTGCTGGGCGAGGCACACGCCCTTCCGCGCGGCGTCGCGAGCCCGACCGAGCGAGGGCAGCAGAATGCCGATGAGCAGCGCGATGATCGAGATCACCACGAGCAGTTCAATGAGCGTAAAACCCCGGCGCCGTGCGCTCCGAGTCATGGTTGGCCACCTCTTTGGATGAGCATTGAGAACCGCCTCGCGTTCTCAGGGATGGCCTAATCGTATCACGGCGTGCGGGATTCGGGAAATGGGGAAGGCCGGATCGGCTGCATTTCGGGCGGTCGCCCCATCGATTTCGCCGGTTCTGAACCGATCGAGCGTCTCGTGGCTTCGTCACGCCCGCGGATGGAACTTCTCGTGCACATGCTTGAGCCGGCCCGAGTCGACATGGGTGTAGACCTGGGTCGTCTTAATGTTCGAATGGCCGAGCAGTTCCTGAATGACGCGGAGGTCGGCGCCGCCGTTCACGAGGTGGGTCGCGAAGGTGTGGCGAAGCGTGTGCGGGTGCACATCCTTGAGCCCTGCGGCCGCCGCGTGCCGCTTCACGATCTGCCAGACCGCGACCCGCTCGAGCGGGCGGCCGGTGCGGCTGAGGAAGAGGCGACCCTCGTCGCGGCCGTCTTCATGGAGCAGGCTCGGCCGCAACTCCTCCAGATATCTCTCGACGGCCTTCTTCGCCGGGGCGCCGAACGGCACGAGCCGCTGGCGGTTGCCCTTGCCGATCACACTCACCACGCCGAGCGTGAAGTGCAGGTCCTTCACCCGGATCGTCCCGACCTCCGACGCCCGGAGGCCCGAAGCGTACATGAGTTCGAGCATGGCCCGGTCGCGGAGATGAAGGGGCTCGCCCTCCGAAGCCGGCGCCGCGAGAAGCTTGCGAATCGACTGTGGAGTGAGGTATCCGGGGAGGCGACGCCAGAGCGTCGGCCGCTCGAGGAGCGTGGTCGGGTTCTCGGGAATCCGCCCGTTCGCGGCGAGAAAGCGGAAGAGCATGCGGATCGACGCGAGATGACGCGCGATCGTCGTGGTCGCGTGGCCGCGCTCGTGACGGAGGCGCTTGAGGTGATCGGTGATGTCGTAGCCGGTGACCGCGGCGGGACGGGTGATACCGTGGGCAATGAGATCTTCGACGAGTGTGCGGAGATCGGTCTCGTATGCGGCGAGGGTGTTGCCTGCGAGGCCGCATTCGACGCGCAGGTAATTGAAGAAGTCTCGGAGTGGATGTTCGAATTCGGCCGCCATGTCACCTTGCGCGGGGAAGATTCGTTCCGGAGCCAAGTCGTCATCGGCGAATGTCGCGTTTAATCCCCAGCCCGATCAGGACATGTCGCGGTTGTCGCGTGGCGCGGCTCGGACTACGCTGTCGGGTTGAGGAAACCGGCGTGGCGAGCCTCTCTGGACAGTCCGCCGCGCCCCCGCCTGCGCCGGGCCGTTGATCCGATTCGCTCTTCCCTGCGAGCGACGAATCCGCGGCGACACCGGCCGCTCTTGGACGAGGACAACACATTGGTCACCGTCGGACGCCGAAATCACTCCGGTTCGCTTTTCGCGCCCCTCGCCGTCGCCGCGACAACGATTCTCGGCGGACTTCTCGCCTGCTCGAACGAGAAGGAGCCGCCGCCGGCGATCACGACGCGCGAGGTCGCCCCGCCGAACCTCCCGCAGTTTCTCCGCGGCACTGTGCGGTACGAGGCCGAGCTGCAGGGATTCGGGCCGTCGATCGTCACCGGATACGGCATCGTCGTCGGCCTTGACGGAACCGGCTCGGCGGACACGCCGATGCAGGTCCGGGCGCTCATGGAGCGCGAGGCGTCGCGCATGCTCGAGCAGACGCAGGTGACCGATGCGCAGAACTTCAGTGTTTCGCGTCTGCTCGACAGCAACGACACCGCGGTCGTCTTCGTCGAAGCGCTCGTGCCGCCGGGCGCGCCGGAGGGAACGGAGTTCGACCTGCTCATCGAAGCGTTGCCCGGCACGAGTACGACGAGCCTCGAAGGCGGGCGTCTGTGGACGACACGCCTCATGCAGGGACTCGTGGTTCCCGGCGCTCCGGAACGGCAGTCGATCGCGCTCGGTCGGGGCGAACTCTTCCTCAACCCGTTCGCCGACCCTGAACGGAGCGGGGGCGGGACCACGGTGAATCGACGCCGCGCGCGCGTCCTTGGCGGTGGCGTCATGACGAGGAGCATGCCGCTCGTGCTCATGCTCCGCTCGCCGAGCTTTGCGCGTTCGCGGGCCATCGTTTACGCGATCAACGGCCGCTTCCCGCAGGAGGCCGGCCAGGACGACATCACCGCCCGGGCGATCCAGGGGAGCGCGGATGAGCGCATCTCGATCACCGTGCCGCCGAGCTGGCGGGGACGAACGGACGAGTTCGTCGAGACGCTCATGGCGACGCCGATCCGCCAGGGCGCCACGGAGCAGCGGGCCTACCAGCTCTCGCGCTGGATCAAGGAGAATCCTCTCGACGCGCAGGCCGTCTCGTGGTGTTGGGTCGCGCTCGGAAAGCTCGCGACGCCCGTCATCCAGGAACTCTACGAGTATCCGGAAGCGATCGTGCGGCTCGCGGCGCTCAAGGCGGGCGCGAAACTCGAAGACCCGCTCGTGATCGATCCGCTCTCCGAAATCGCGCTCGATCCGCAGAGCGAGGTCCGGACGCCGGCGCTCGATCTCCTCGGCGAAATGCCCGGCGCCGCTCGAGTCGGCGTCACGCTCCGACAACTGCTCGATGACGAATCGCGCAACATCCGCGTCGCGGCGTTCGAGGGCCTCCGTCGTCAGAACGATCCGATCGTACGACGACTGACGCTCGGACCTCAGGCGCCGTTCGAGTTGTACGCGGTGCCGTCGAAACATCCAATGGTGTACGCGACGCAGCAGGGTCGGCCGCGCATCGTGGTCTTCGGCGACGGGATCTCAATTGAGCGACCGGTCGTCGTCGACACCTGGTCGTCCCGGTTCATCATGGTCGGCGATGACGAGTCGGGCCCCGTGCGGCTCCGCTACCAGAATCCGCGGACGGGTGAGGTGGCGACTTATGAACGCCCGGCGGACCTCGTCGACTTTATCCGCTTTCTCGGCGATGACGGTCTCGGCTACGGATCGGACGGCGGACTCGACATGAGCTATTCGGACACGATCCGCGCGCTCTACGCGATGGAGCAGAGCGGCGCCATCACGGCGCCGCTCGTGCCCGAGGAAGACAACATCCGCCGGGAACTCAATGCGGCGCGGCAGCGCGAAGCGCCCGTGACTCGGCCGGAGACCGCCGGCGCGGAGACCGTCGATCCGACCATCCCGGCGGAAGGCGTCACGACGCCGACCTTCCCGGACGCGCGGCCGGCGACGAGTGAATCGGCGACGAACGGCCCTCCGCCCGCGCGGCCCGAGAGCGGCGGCTGAACGAATCCTCATCATCGGACACGACGCGTCGACTTGCGAAAGCGGTCGCGCCCGGCGATCATCCTGCGTCCCCGAACGGACCAGTGGCATCAGCCGGGAACGAGACGCGCCATGTTTGAATCGCTTCTGACGCTCGAAGGCCTCTTCACTACCGAGAACATGCTCGCGCTGCTTACGCTCGCCGCGCTCGAGATCGTGCTCGGTATCGACAACATCGTGTTCATCACGATCCTGACCGGAAAGCTGCCGGAGCAGCACCAGGCCCGGGCCCGAACCATCGGCCTCGGGCTCGGCATGCTCATGCGCGTCATTCTCCTCTTCGCGATCAGCTGGATCATCAAGCTCGAAGAGAATGAACTCTTCACCGTCTTCGGCCACTCGGTCACGGCGAAAGATCTCATCATGCTCGCCGGCGGCCTGTTCCTCATCGGAAAGGCGACCTTCGAGATTCACGAGAAGATCGAGGGTCCCGGCGAGGAGGCGATCGCGAAAGACGCGGCGACGCAATCGGTGGGCAAGGCGCTCGCGCAGATCGCGCTGCTCGACCTCGTGTTCTCGCTCGACTCGGTGATCACGGCGGTCGGCATGGCGGACGACATCCGCGTCATGGTGATCGCGGTCATCCTCGCGGTGATCGTCATGATGGTGTTCGCCGGTCCGGTCGGCGACTTCGTGCAGAAGCGGCCGACGATCAAGATGCTCGCGCTCTCGTTCCTGCTCCTCATCGGGTTCGTGCTCGTGGCCGAGGGGCTCCATGTGCACATCCCGAAGGGGTACATTTACTTCGCGATGGCGTTCTCGCTCATGGTCGAGATTCTCAACCTGAAGGTCATCGACCACATGATTCGGAAGAAAGGCGTGGGTAAGAAAACATCGATCTGAGGCGCTCAGCGAGCGCCGCTCAGCGACGGCCGCGGCGCGCCGATGAAGTTCGCGAGGAGCAGCGGCCCGGCCGTCGTGAGGAAACTCTCCGGGTGGAACTGCACGCCGTCGAGCGGCGCCGCGCTCGGCCGGTCCGGCTTCCAGCGCAATCCCATCACGACGCCGTCCTCGGTCCACGCCGAAATCTCGAACTCATCGACGGGGACCGAATCGCGATCGACGATCAGACTGTGGTATCGCGTCGCGGTGAATGGATTCGGAAGTCCCTCGAAGAGACCGCGCCCGTCGTGACTCACTTCGGAGGTCTTCCCGTGCATGATGCGGTCGGCGCGCCGGACCTTCATGCCGCTCTGCGCGCCGATGGTCTGGTGTCCGAGACACACGCCGAGAACCGGAATGCGACCGCGGAACGCCGGGACGATCGTGTTGCACACGCCCGCCTCGTCCGGAGTACCGGGTCCGGGCGAGAGCAGAATGCGCTCGGGCGCGAGGCGCTCAACCTCGTCGACGGTGATCTCGTCGTTGCGGACGACACGGAGGTCGAGCTTCGGGTCGAGCTCGCCGAGTCGCTGGACGAGGTTCCAGGTGAAGCTGTCGTAGTTGTCGATGAGGAGGATCACGGGCGGGTATCGTATCCGCCGGCGTCGTTCTGATCGCGCGTTTCGCTTCGGCGGCGACTGACCGGGCGTCACGCCGCGGCGGTCCCGGCCACGCCGTCGAGCGTCACGAGAAAATACCGGTCGGTGATCGGGTAGGGGAGCTTGCGGAAGTCCTCTTCGACCTTCTGGTGGATTCGTTCGGCGAAGTCCTCGGGCTCGATCGAGATCGCGATGAAGGTGTCGCGCGAAGGGGTCGCCACGAGGAAGTCGGCGCCGAGCTCCGGGCGGAGGCGACCATGGAGATCTTCGAGAAGGAGACGGCTCGCGTCGTAGCCGTCGTGCTGGGAGAGGATCGCGGCCCGGGCGCCGGTATCGGATTCGACGAGCTTGATCTCGAGATCCGGCGAGTACTCGCGCAGGTTGAGCCGCGCGATCTGGTCGAGCGCGTCGAGATCGACACCCCACTTCATGAGCTGTTCGACGGTGATGCTCACCGTGAGGTGCGGCATGTCGAGCACATAGACGAGCGCCGTGTCGTTTACGAACGGCTGAAAGGCGACGAGGTTCTGGTCGAGGTGCTCGAAGATCGACATCGGCTGAATACGCGGCATGATGCGCGGCTTCGCCAGCTCGAAGGGGAGCGCCATTGTCGCGGCCTCTTCGCCCTCCATGAGATGATCGAGATATTCCTCGACGAGCTCGACGCCGCGGTCCGGTTCGTTCAGCACGATTCGATAGATGTTCTCGAGCCCGAGGTGTCGACCGTTGATGCGGAGCGTAAAGACGCCGTCGAGCTCGACCTCATGGTCCGGGCACATCCGCCGCAGAATCTCAGCGACATGCTCGCAAAACGCTTCCGGCTCACGCGGCATCCGCGCCATGGTGATTCATCCTCCGAGCCCGGGCGTGCAACGGGACCTCGTCTCCCGCTTTCTATCGTCCGTTCGCGGACGGTTCTTCCAGTCAGACCGTCGGCTTTCGATCAATCAACGCCCGGCACAATCCGTTGCGCCGATAAAGGATACGAACGCGATTCGGCGCGGTTCCGCTCGATTGCGCATGACGATTCGCTCATGAGCGCTTATTGTTCGGGACTCATGAGTCGCGCGACCTGCCAGGTAAATGATCTCGTTATCGGGCCATCCGCTCCGCTGTGCGTGATTGCGGGGCCTTGCGCCCTCGAGTCGATCGACCTCTGCGTCGAAATCGGCGAGGCCGTCGGCGACGCGTGCGCCCGACATGGACTCTCGTTCATCTTCAAGGCGAGCTACGACAAGGCGAATCGTTCGAGCGTGCGCTCGCCGCGCGGGCCGGGGATCGAATCGGGCCTCGAGCAACTCGCGGCGGTGCGCGAGCGACTCCAGGGAACACCGGTCACCACGGACATCCATTTGCCCGAACAGGCCGCGGCGGCGGCCGAGGTCGCCGATCTGCTGCAGATTCCCGCGTTCCTCTGCCGGCAGACCGACCTGCTTGCGGCCGCGGCGGAGACGGGCCGGCCCGTGAATGTGAAGAAGGGCCAGTTTCTCTCGCCGGCGGAAATGAAGCATGTCGTGGGCAAACTCGCGGAGGCCGGGGCGAATGGGACGATGGTGACCGAGCGCGGCACCTTCTTCGGCTACCATCGACTCGTGAACGATTTCGTCGGGCTCGGCGATCTGCTCGAGCTCGGGCCGCCGGTCTGTTTCGATGTCACGCACTCGACGCAGTTGCCGGGCGCGACCTCGACGAGCGGAGGCCGTCCGGAGCGTGCGCCTCTGCTCGCGCGGGCCGCGGTCGCCGCCGGCGTTGACTGCGTTTTTCTCGAATGCCATCCGAACCCGTCGGAAGCACTCTCCGACGCATCCAACATGCTGCCTCTCCAACAGGTTCCGGCGCTCATCGCGTCGCTCGCGGCGATTCGCGGCGCGTACGATCGTGGGGATAAGTAGAAACGGACATTGACGACCCGTCGTTCGGCGTGTCTACTAGTCGCCCTTCGCGGAGCCGACGCGTCGCCACGCTGAGAGGATGACTCGACCGACCATGCGAATCGAATCGAACGAGCACGGCCTGTATCGGATACAACCGGCGCCGGCGAGCGCGCCGGCGGCGCGGACGAACGCGTCGGCGCCGCCCGCGACCGCGCGGCCGGCCCGCGAATCCGATTCGGTCGAGCTCGAATCGATCTCGATTCGTGAGGCCCGCGCGAAGATCGAAGCGTCGAACGCCGCGAAGGCGAAGCTCGACGCCCTCGTCGGCGCGACGGTCGATCATCCGGTGACTTTCGACCCGCCTCCGGCCTCGAGCAGCAATCCGCTGCTCGACCGCGCCTACTTCCGGCGAAGCGCGGATGTCGCGGGCCTCAATGCGTCGGCCACCGAGCAAGCCGTCGATGTCGAAGCCTGATCGACTCGATCTTCCCTTTTCGTCCGGATAACCGCTTTCACTGATTGAACAGGCGGGCGCCGTCGAGTGCCGCGACGGACGAACCGATTGAATCGATATCATGAATTTGATGCGATTCGATCACGCTCCATCGCGCGCCCTGGCGACCACGACCGAGTTTCACTGGGTTTCGTCGGGCGATGATCGTCTCGCGACTTCGATCGATCGACCGGTCGATCTCGACGCGACACCGGTCGTCGTGCTCGTGCACGGGTTCAGCGGGCACCGCATCGGACGGAGCTACCACTTCGTCGAACTCGGACGCACGCTCGCCGCGCACGGCGTCGCCTGCGTGCGGTTCGACCAGGCCGGATGCGGTGAGTCGAGTGGTGACCAGACGAAGTACGGGCTCGCGTCGATTCGGCGGGACTGCCTGTCGATCTACGACTGGATCATGCAGGACGACCGATTCGAACATGATCGCTTCGCGATCATCGGTTCGAGCCAGGGATCGCTCGGGGCGATCATGCTCGACGCGGAGCACCCGTCGGCCGGCGTCGCCCTCTGGGCGCCGGTGTTCGATCTTCCGCGACTCGTGCGCGGCAAGATGGAAGCGATGGATGTCGAGGCGATTCGCGCCGAGTTCGGCTTCGCGCCGTATCGCGGCGTGCGGCTCGGCGGTGAGTACTTCGACCAGCTCGATCTCGTGAACCCGCGCGACCTCATCGGCGCTCGACAGTCGCCGATGTTCATCGTGCACTCGCGGGAAGATCCGGTCGTGCCGTTCGACGACGGGGCCGAGTTCGCGAAGACCTGTCGCGAGGTCGGTCGGGCGTGCGAATTCGCCCCGCTCGAGGCGGATGCGCACGACTTCTTCGAAGAGCCCCTGCGATCGAAGGTCATCGGGCTCACCACGCGATGGATCTCGAAGCGGCTTCGCCTGTCTCGGCCGCACTGATCGTCGGGCTCGCCGCTTTCAACCGAACGGAAACCTGCTATAACGATGGCGACGCTCGCGACGCCGCACGCCGCGCCGGCGGGCGATCGAGTCGTTCGGACTCGGCTCTGGTCCTCTTCCGTCGCCCCCAGCCCCACGGGTTTCCGCACCATGACCGATACGCAGACTACCGGCGCCGCCGACCGCAGCGGCGGACTGCTCGACCTCATCGAATGGATCGGCAACAAGCTGCCCGATCCGTCGACTCTGTTCCTGCTTGGCACGATCCTCGTGATGGTGCTGTCGCACATCGCGTATGTGAACGACTGGTCGGTGCAGCGGCAGTTGCCCGAGCCGGTCATGGTCGAGCAGATCGGCGACGACGGCGTCGCCCGGATGGCGCCGCAACGCGATCCCGAGACGAACGAGGTGCTGATCGAGTGGGTCGCGACCGATGAAATCAACCGCGCCAAGAGCCTGCTCACGCGCGATGGACTCTACTGGGCGCTGAGCAATCTCGTGGACAATTTCATGGGCTTTGCGCCGCTCGGCGTCGTACTCGTCGGCATGCTCGGGATCGGAGTCGCGGAGCGAACGGGACTGCTCGGCGCGTGCCTCAAGGCGATCATGCTCGTCGTGCCCGAGTTCCTGTTCACGCCGACGATGGTGTTCGCGGGAATCATGTCGTCGATGGCGCTCGACGCCGGATATGTCGTGCTCCCTCCGCTCGCGGCGGCGCTGTACAAATCGGTCGGTCGCTCGCCGCTCGTCGGCATCGCCGCCGTCTTCGCCGGCGTATCCGCCGGATTCAACGCGAACCTGTTCATCACCGGGCTCGATCCGATGCTCGCGGAACTCGCGAACACCGGCACGACGGTCATCGATCCGAACTATTTCGTGAACCCGGCGTGCAACTGGTACTTCATGATCGCCTCGACGGTGGTCATGACCTTCGTCGGCTGGGGCGTGACCGCGTGGTTCGTGGAACGACGGTTCAACCAGAAGAGCCCCGACGACGGAGGTCCACTGCCGGCAAGCGCGGCCGACCTCGAGAAACAACGGCTCACGCCGCAGGAGAAGCGAGGCCTCGCGGTCGCCGGCGTGACTTTTCTCGTCGTCTTCGGGATCGTGCTCGCCGCGATCGTGATCGACGGCTGGGCGCTGCACACCTACAAGGCGCCAGATACACAGGACGCGGTTCCGCCCGGCGTCATCGTCGAATTGCAGACGGGCGACACGATCCCCGAATTCGCGGCGTCGGCCAACGCGCCCTCGTACGAAGACGATGGACGAGTCTTCTTCGACAGCGCGAAGGGCTTCGACCGCTGGGTCGAGGCGATCGTGCCGATTCTCTTCTTCCTTTTCATCACTCCGGCGATCGCGTTCGGCGTGTACATGAAGGAAATACGGAACGACAAGGACCTTGCGAAGCTGCTCATCGATTCGATGGCGTACATGGCGCCGATCATCGTGCTCGCGTTCTTCGCGGCGCAGTTCATCGAGCATTTCAAGTATTCCGGACTCGATCGCATGCTCGCGTTGTCCGGCGGTCAGGCGCTCGGACAGGCCGGCCTATCGCCGTATACGCTGATCGTCGCGTTCATCGGCGTGACGATCCTGTTCAACATGTTCATCGGATCGATGTCGGCGAAGTACGCGATGTTCGCGCCGATCTTCATTCCGATGTTCATGCTCGTAGGGATCAGCCCGGAACTCACCCAGGCCGCGTATCGAATCGGCGACTCGGTGAGCAATGTCATCACGCCGCTGAACGCGTATCTCGTCATCATCCTCGTGTTCATGCAGAAGTACATGCCGAAGTCCGGCATGGGGACGCTCATCTCGATGATGCTGCCCTACACAATCGTCTTCACAATCGTGTGGACGGTGATGCTCATGATCTGGATGGCGCTCGAGATACCGCTCGGTCCGGGTGGTCCGCTCTGGTATGACCCGGTGGGTTGAGACGCACAGGCGGGGTAAGAGGGAGTTGAGCGCACGCCATGACTGACTCCGCGCGACCGAAGCGCGTGTACTTCACCTTCGGCAACCACATGCACTGGGTCGATATGCAGTGGCTCTGGGGGTACTCCGTGCTGCCGGGATCGGTGCGCGACATGCTTCATCTCTGTCGCGAGACCGGCGTCCGGGGCAATGTGAACTTCGACGGCGTCGGCTACGAGAAGATGGCGGCCGAATGTCCGGAGGCGCTGGCCGATCTCCGCGCCGCCGTGCGCGACGGCTCGATCGAGTCCGTCGGTTGTTCCTATGGCCAGCCCTACGGTTTGTTTCACGGCGCCGAATCGAACATTCGCCAGTTCACCTACGGCGTGCGCGCGACGCGACGGCTGCTCGGTGTGCGTCCGCGAGCGTTCTGGGAGGAAGAATTCTACTTCTTTCCGCAGTTGCCGCAGATTCTCGCGCAATGCGGTTACACGGGCGCGAATCTCTTCTTTCAATGGACCTGGCACACGCCGGAAATCCCGAAAGAGCCACACGCCCTCGTTCTCTGGGAGGGGATCGACGGCACGCGGCTCCCCGCGTTGCCGCGCAACGAATTGAACCTCCACCAGTGGCCCGAAGACTTCGCGCCGCTCTTCGAGTCCTCGCTTCTCCGCGATCTCGACGCGCCGGCGATCGTCCAGTGGATCGAACTCATGCCGTCGCGCGACTGGATGTGTCGAAGCGAGGTGCTTCTCCCGAAGCTCGAAGAACTTCTCGTGAATCCGGACCTCGAGATCACGCCCGCGACGATGTCGGAGACGATCGAGGCGCTGGTGGCGAGCGCGAACGACGCTTCGACGCCCGTTCGCGCCTACACGATGGACGAGGTGTGGCACGGCATGACGCTCGGCAAGAACGCCGACCGACATCCGCGCACGAGCCGCCGGACCGAGCTTCTGATCCATAGCGCCGAAACGCTCGCCGCCGTCGCCAGCCTGTTCGGTCGTCCCTATCCCAGCTGGGATGTCTATCCCACCTGGGAACTCGACGAGGCGTGGCGGGAGCTGCTCGCGGCGCAGCATCACGACAACCACGAATGCGAAGGGCTCTGCGGCTTCGTCGGGTACCACCAGATGGAACGAGCGCAGCGCGCCGCTTGTGAGGTGGCCGAGCGCACGCTTCGTCACCTTGGCGCTCGAGCCGGAGTGGACCTCGTGAGCAACGGCGCCGGGTTCGCGCGCCGTGGTGCGGATGAATTCGGCCGATTCGACATTCCGCCGTTTGGATATGCGGCCTTGAGACCGATGACGGGCGCGGGACACGATGTACGCGTGCACGACCGCGATGATGGCTTCGAACTGTCCCGTGGATCCTTCCGAGTCCTCGTGGACCGCAAGGCGCGCATCACGCAGATCTTCTCGGAGCAGTTTCCGGATGGAGCATTCGACGAGAATGTACCTGTTCCTGCGTTGCGCATGATCGTCGACGGCGCCGAGTGGCGACCGGGTGAAGTTCTTGAGTCACGCGTGGACCCAGAACGCGGGCGCCTTTCGTTCTCACTCGCGCCGGATACGGACGCGGGAGAGGTTCCCGACCTTCAGCGCGGTCCGACAATCCAGATCGGAATCGTGGAAGACGCGGACGCCGTGGTCATTCGAATAAAAGGTATCGACGCCTGGAGTCGGCCGGATCCGGGTCTCTTGAACGCGCTTCGCCTCTCCCTGTCGGTCAACTTTCCCCTCACTACGGTCCGCGCGGACACACCGTACGCAGTGCATCCGGTACACGGATCGGGCAAGGTTCGGCGCAAATACCCCCGCGGTGACTGGATGACTTCGCAGCAATGGTTCGAGGAGATCGAAGGCGCGTTCACGAGCCATTCGCTTGTCGATCTTCTGCGATCCGATGGCGCCGGGCTGCTCCTGCTCCACGACGGTTCGCAGCAGATGTCGCGAACCGACGCCGGAGTCGAGGTGGTGCTCAACGCGTACGACCCATGGGATGAGCAGCGGTACGAACTTCCGCGGGCCGTGGATCTCGGCTTTCGACTCGAGCCGCACGGACCGCTTTCGGACGCCGACCGCGTTCGCCGCGCCATCGCGTTCGGCTACGACTCCATTGAGCACTCGCTCGATGGGCCAGCGTTACGAACGGCGAACCATCCCGGCGCGGTTGGCGGCGGGGCGCCCGCAGAGCCCGGCACGGCGCCGGAGGTTTTTGGTCCGGTCTCGGTTGAGAATGCCCCGGGCGTCATCGCCACTGCCTTCTATCGCGAGTCGATGAAGTCCGGCGAGCACTTTCCGGAGTGGGCCGGACATCGCATGTTCCGCGAGTCGAATGGCGCCTGTGACCATCCCTTCGTGGTCCGACTCGTTGAATTCAATGGCGAGCCGGCGGAGGTCACGCTCAAGCTTCCCGGCCGGGTGGCGCTCGCGGCGCGAACGAACCTGATGGGCGAGGTCGGCGCGGCGGACGGACATGAACGGCCGGCGATCGCCGGATCAAGCGGATTTGGACCCGGGGAAACCCGGTGGCTCGAAGTCGAGTTTCCCCGTGATCCGCCCGGGTGGATGGCTGCATTCGATCACCCGATCGCGCATAATGGAAAGGAACTGGAATGGTCGGCGGTGCGCTTCACGATGCGGCCGCGCGAGATCGCGACGATCATGGCGGACCTCGTCATGGGGCGCAAGGAATGGCGCGATCTCGACGCGAAGCGTGAGGTCTGGGCGACCATCCACCGCACACCCGAACGCACAGGGGACAACTCATGAGATGCACTTTTCCGCGCCGGTACGCCGGTTGGATCGTGGCGGCGGTTCTCGCCACCTCGTTCGGCGCCTCGACGGTGCAGCCCCGTCGAGCCGTCATCATCGAGGACACGCTCGAAGCGTCGCTCGCGCAACCGCGTATCCATGTCCAGATCGTCGACGGACAGCGGATCCTCGAAGGTGAACCGATCACGATTCCGGATATCGATCTCGAGGTGGAAGGCGCCGCGACCTCATTCGCCGCATTCCTCGACACCGGGGCGAGCGCCTGCGTGCTCAGCGCCGAGACGGCCGAGCGATTCGGCGTCGAACTCGAGCCCGACGCGACCTATTACGAGGTCGGCCTGAGCGGCGAGAAGGCGATGATGGTGACGCGCGAATACCGGCTGCTGCTCGCCGACGCCTCGGGGACGCTCAATGACAGACCGGCGCGTTTCGAAATCATCGACGCGAAGTACCGATTCCTGGTGAACGAAACCGCGGGCGGCGCCGCGTCCGCCGTCGCCGGCATGATGGGAGGAATCGACATCGTTGGCGTGCCGGCGTTTCGAGATTCCATCGTCGAGATCGATCCGACTCCGCTCCAGCGGGGCGCCGACGCGCTGAAGACCGGGTCAGTTGACGACGCCCTCGACTCGCTTCTCGCGGGTGGGGAGAACCTTTCGGTGGGGCCGATCGTTCGACTGCACGATCGCCGGCGGGCGCCGAAGCGTCGGCCCGACCTCGAGATTCCCCTCGAACTCGTCGACTACAACCGTCGGCGACACCCCGGAAATCGCGGACCGCTTCCCGACCTCGGTCCGAATCCGGTCATCCTCGACGCCGAGTCGGAGCGCCAGGGTCACTCCTTCAAGGGCGACTGGTTGCTCGACACCGGCGCTGCGGCGAGCATCATCTCGCGCGATCACGCCAGGAAACTCGGGCTGCTCGACGCCAATGGCGATCCGCTCGCGCCGGTCGCCTTTCAACTGCCGATCGGCGGCGTGAGCGGTCAAGCCGAAACACTTTCCGGTTTCGTCATCGATCGACTGCGCATTCCCACGAAGGATCGAAGAGTGGTGGAGTTCCGCGACGCCCATGTGCTCGTGAAGGACATCGGGATCAAGCTCGATGACGGATCGTACAAAGTGCTCGATGGAGTCTTCGGGCTCAACCTGCTCATGCCGTCCGTCTCCGGCATCTCGGCGGGTTGGCCGAGCGACATGACCGCTGGTCCTTTCGAGAGAATCTGGGTCAACATGCCCGGACGAACGCTCGAACTCGAACTGCGCCACTGAGTGATCATCGGCCCGCCGGTTCTTAAGGGCCCTTCATAATCCGAGGATTGCGGGACATTACCCAGTCACGCTCCCGCGTCGGAGCGCTCTTGTTGAAAGGAGGGCGAGGAGAAACGAAGGGGATTCGCAATGAATGCGATCGAGACCGGCAAGGCGACAATCAAGGAATTTCTCGACGACAATGCCGTGATGATGAGCGCGGCGATCGCGTTCTATTCGGCGCTCTCGTTTGCGCCGCTTCTCATCATTCTCATCTGGTTCGGCGGCTATCTGGGCGGCGGGACACAGGAGCAGATCGTCGATCAGGTGCGCAACTTTGTCGGGTCGGAGGCCGGCGCCGCGGTCGAAATGATCGTGGAGAACGCTGAGGAACGCCCGAGTCTCGGGACGACGGCCGGCATTATCAGCATCCTTACGCTCATCTTCTCCGCGACCGGCGTCTTCGCGCAGCTTCAGGCGGCGCTCAATATCGTCTGGGATGTCGAACCGAAGCCCGGGCAGGGGCTCATGGGATGGATTCGGAAGCGCCTGCTCTCGCTGGGGCTTCTCGTCACCATCGGCTTCCTGCTTCTCGTGTCGCTTGCGTTCAGCGCCGTCCTTGCGGCGATGCTTGGCGGAATGCAGTCGCGACTGCCCGGCGCCGACGCGCTCTGGCCCGTGGTCGATCTGATCGTTTCACTCATCATCTACACGCTGCTCTTCGCGGCGATCTTCAAGATTCTTCCTGATGTCGACATCGAATGGCGTGTGGTCTGGGGCGGCGCGATTCTGACGGCGGTTCTCTTCGCGATCGGGAAGTGGGGCATCGGGCTCTACCTCGGTCGAAGCAGTCTCGGCTCGGCGTACGGCGCCGCGGGCTCGCTCATCGTGCTGCTCGTCTGGGCCTATTACTCGTGCATCATCCTCATGCTCGGCGCCGAGATGACCCAGGTCGCCGCGCAACGAATCGGTCTCCGAGTACGACCCGATGATCACGCCCAGTGGGCCGATCGACCGCAGTCGAAACGGAATGAACCACAGACGGCGTGATTCCGTTCGGCGGCGAGCCCCGCTATTCTCTGGTCGATGGCGAACCGGCTGGTCGAGATCATGTTGCCGTCTGATCGGTTGGATGCGGCTCGCGAACACATCGCGGCCGACGGTCCGACTGAACTCTGGACTTCGTCGCTCGACGACGGCCTCTCACTCCTGCGCGTGATCGTCGCGATCGAGGCGACCGAAGCGCTGCTCGATCGACTGGCGCCGCTTACCAAGCTCGACCCGCCGGCGCGGATCGTGGTGCTGCCCGTCGAAGTGAGCCTGCCGCGCCCGGAAGAGGCGAAGCCGCCCGACCCACCGGAGGCGCCGGAGGAGAAACCGAAGCGGGCTCCGTTGCGGATCAGTCGTGAAGAGCTGTATGAGGATCTGAACGAGACGGCGCGACTGAGTTCGGTGTACATCACGCTTGTCGTCCTCTCCACCATCGTCGCGGCGATCGGTTTGACCCGCGACGGTGTCGCGATCGTCATCGGCGCGATGGTCCTCGCGCCGCTTCTCGGACCGAACATGGCGCTCGCGCTCGCGACGACGATCGCGGATCCCAAACTCGGCGGGCGATCAATCGTGACGAACGCCACCGGGCTCGTCGTCGCGCTCGCGCTGTCCATTGCGTTCGGGTTTACGCTTCCGTTCGATCCCGATCTACCGGAGATTGCGAGTCGGGCGAGTGTTGGTATCGCGGATGCGCTGCTCGCCATCGCCGCCGGCGCCGCGGGGGCGCTCGCGTTCACGAGCGGCGCTGCAAGTTCACTCGTGGGCGTGATGGTCGCGGTGGCGCTGCTTCCGCCACTCGTGGCGGTCGGATTGTTCCTCGGCGCCGGGCATTTCGAACTCGCGTGGCGAGCGACGCACCTGCTCGCGATCAATGTGGTCGGCGTCAACCTGGCGGCGGTGGCCGTGTTTCTTGTCATGGGCCTCGGTCCCCGAAGTTACTGGCGGAAGGAGCGCGCCCGCCGCATGGCCCTCATCGCCTGGGGGATCTGGGCGTTGCTCTTCGCCGCGCTTATCGCGCTGCTCGCCCTCTGGCGTCGGTAGGATCAGATCGTCCGATTGCCGGACGACGGACGAAGGAGATGTGACTGAATGCCGGAAGTACGCGATCTGCGCTGGAACTGTGATGAATCGGATCTTCCGTTCGAGACGACCGAGTCGGTCGAGCCGGAAGCCGGCGTAGTCGGACAGGACACCGCCGTTGATGCGCTGCGGTTCGGGCTCGAGACCCGCGCGCCGGGTCAGAACATTTTCGTGCGCGGCCTGCAGGGCACCGGGCGACTCACGCTCGTGCGTCGACTGCTCGACGAGATCGGGCCATCGTGTCCCCTTGCGAAGGATCGATGCTACATCCACAACTTCGAGAGTCCGGATCGGCCGAAGCTTCTCACGATGCCGCGCGGCACGGCGCACGCCTTCGCCGATCGAATCAACGAACTCATCGACTTCATCCGTGACGAACTCGCCAACGCGCTCAATTCCGAATCGAATCGCGCGAAGCGCGACGCGTTGCTCGAAGAAATGAATCGCCAGGTCGAGGAGATCGCCAAACCGTTCGATGAGGAACTGCAGCAGAACAATCTGGCGTTGCTCGCAGCGCCGAACGACGGCATGCCGCAACCGGAGATCGTTCCCATCTTCGACGGCGAGCCGACCGGGCCGCTCGAGTTCGTCCAGAAAGTGCAGAAGGGGGAGATTTCGCAGGAGGACGCGGACGCGCTCCGAGAGAAGATCGGCGCGTACTCGAAACGATTCGACGAGATCAGCGAGAAGATCCAGTCGATCCGACGCGACCACAAGAAGGAGATGCGCGAGCTGTACGAGCGGGAGGCCCGTCTCATTCTGGGTGAGGCGGTCCGGGCCATCGAGAAGGAATTCCCCGGCGACGAGATTCGAGAGTTCATCGAGTGCATCATCGAGGATGTCATTAGTCGACATCCAAAGGAAGATGAGCGCAAGGGCGATTACTGGAAGAAGTACCGTGTGAATGTCGTGCTCGGGCACGAGTCGGAGGATTCGTGTCCGATCATCGTGGAGAACGCGCCGACGCTCCAGAATCTGCTCGGGGTGATCGACCGTGAGTTCTCACCCTCAGGCGGCGGCCGCTCGGATCACACGATGATTCACGCGGGATCGCTGCTCCGTGCGGACGGCGGGTTCATTATTATGGAGGCGCGCGAGGCGCTGAGTGAGCCGGGCGCCTGGAAGGTACTCGTTCGTACGCTACGGAGTGGCCGGCTCGAGATCGTGCCGCCCGAACTCTCGCTCCCGTGGATGACGCCGACGCTCAAGCCGGAGCC
The DNA here is from genome assembly GCA_043101845.1 of Phycisphaerales bacterium. Taxonomy (GTDB): domain Bacteria; phylum Planctomycetota; class Phycisphaerae; order Phycisphaerales; family UBA5793; genus JBICHN01. Next base: position 446,158 of record JBICHN010000011.1, read on the forward strand.
GATCGACATCAATGTAAAGGTCATCCTGCTCGGCGACGCGTCGCTCTACTACATGCTTGACGCGTACGACCCGGATTTTCCGCACCTCTTCAAGGTACTCGCCGATTTCGATTCGACGATTCGACGCGACGAGAACGGTGTGCGGCGATACGCCGGCGTGCTCGCGCGGATTGCTCATGAAGAGGAATTGCCGCACTTTCATCGCTCGGCCGTCGCGGCGCTCGCCGAGCATGGCGCCCGCATCGCGTCGCAGCGCGACAAACTCACCGCGCGATTCGGTCGCGTCGCCGACATCGCGCGCGAAGCCGCGTTCATCGCCCGGAAGCGCGAACACTCCTCAGTAGTCACCGGCGACGATGTGCGACAGGCGATTCGCCGATCCAAGCGCCGGGCCGATCTCCCGGCGCGGCGCTTCCGGGAACTCGTCGCCGACGGAACGATTCGCGTCCAGACGACCGGCCGCGCGGTCGGGGAAGTGAACGGGCTCGCCGTCATCCACGCCGGTCCACTCGTCTACGGATTTCCGGCGCGGATCACGAGCACGATCGGACCGGGCGCCGCGGGGGTCATCAACATCGAGCGCGAAGCGAACCTCTCGGGCTCGATCCACACGAAGGGGTTCTACATCCTCGGCGGGCTTCTGCGCTACTTGTTGCGACCGGACCATCCGCTCGCGTTCGACGCGTCGATCGCGTTCGAGCAGAGCTACGGCGGAATCGACGGTGATTCGGCGAGCGGGGCCGAAATGTGCTGTCTGATCAGCGCGCTTACGAACATTCCGATCCGGCAGGATCTCGCGATGACGGGCGCGATCGACCAGGTCGGAAACATCCTTCCGATCGGAGCCGTGAACGAGAAGATCGAGGGCTTCTACGACACCTGCGACGATGTGGGGCTGACCGGTGAGCAGGGGGTGATCATCCCGCAGGCGAATGTGGGTGACCTGATGCTCCGGCACGATGTCGCCGCGGCGTGCCGCGACGGTCGCTTCCATGTCTACTCGGTCGCGACGATTCACGAGGCGCTCGAACTCTTCCATGGCCGTCCCGCAGGCGAGCGCGATGAGCGCGGAGGGTATCCGGAAGATTCGGTGCTCGGCGTCGCGGTGCGGCGGGCGGAGATGTTCTACCAGAAGGCGGCGCGACCGGCGGCGCGACATGATCTCGGCGCCGATGAGCCGGCGCCGAGGCCGGCGACACCGCCGCATCTCATCGATCCTTCGAATCCATCGTCGAATGAAGATTGAATCCCGGGATCGCCACCCGGGAATCCTGACGCGCAAGCGTCTGTACAATGTCACGCCATGCCGAAACGGGTTGTCCTGGTTTCGAACCTCCGGCGGCCGGCCATCCAGTCGATGCTGCCGGACTTTCAGTCGTGGCTCGCGGACCGCGCCGAGATCATCGCCGAGTTCGATTCCCGCTCGGAAGATCCGATCGGCGATCTCCACCCCGACCTCGCCGTGGTGCTCGGCGGCGACGGAACGATCCTGAGTCAGGCGCGCCGCTTCGTCGACGCGGAGATTCCGCTGCTCGGCGTCAATCTCGGTCGGCTCGGATTCCTCGCTGAGTTCGACCTCGACTCACTCATGACGAGCGCCGCCTCCATCTTCGACCATGAGCCGCTGCCGATTCAGGAGCGGGTCATGATCGAGGCCCTCGTCTTCGGCGAGGGGGAGGGGGCGGAAGACGATGGCGCCGCGCGAGAGCGACTCGTCGCCCTCAACGACATCGTGATCACGAGCGGGCGCCCGTTTCGAATGATCGAACTCTCGCTCTTTCTCGAAGGTCAGGAGACGCCGCTCATTCAGGGCGACGGACTCATCGTGAGCACACCGATCGGTTCGACCGGATACAGCGTGTCGGCCGGCGGATCAATCATTTCCCCTGATCTCGATTGTCTCGCGATCACGCCGATCGCCGCGCACAGCCTCGCGTTCCGCCCGATCGTGGTGAAGTCGAACTGTCCCATCGAGATCATCGTGCGCGAATGCAATCCGGGAACGACACTCGTGGCGGACGGGCAGATTCTCGCGGGGCTGCAGGTCGGAGATCGCGTCGCGGTGCGTCGATATCCCAAGCTCGTCAAGCTCGTGGCGAACCCGGCGTCGAACTACTGGCGGACGCTCATGCGCAAGCTGCACTGGGCGGCGCCGCCCGGCCGGTGACTCTTCGCAGGCAAAGAGGTCTACTATCTGCTCACCATGATTGATCTACGACATCTGCGCGACGACTTGGAGCGATTCCAGAGAGCTGCCGCTAACAAGCGAATCAAAGTTGACATCCGTGCGCTGTTAGAGATCGACGAAATGCTGCGCAAGGCGCAGACCGAGTTGCAGGCGCTCACCGCTGAGAAGAATCGGATCGGCAAGGAGATCGGCCAGATCGCCGGTCGCCTCAAGAAGGCGAGCGACGCCGAGCGCGCCGAACTCCAGGCGGAGATGAAGCGGCTGCAGCAACGGCCAAACGAGATCAAGCAGCAGGAGGCGACGCTCGCCGAGCGCGTCGCCGAACTTGAGCCGAAGCGGCGGGAACTCTGGCTTCGAATTCCTCAGCCGGCGGATGACGATGTGCCGGTCGGCGCCGACGCGAGTGAGAATGTCGAACTTCGCCGCTGGAACCCCGACTCCTTCGATCCCGCACGATCGTTCGAATCGAACCGCGGCTTCAAGCCGAAGACGCACCTCGAGATCGGCGAGGCCCTCGGTCTCTTCGAGTTTGAACGCGGCGCGAAGATGGGCGGTTCACGCAGCTATGTCCTCATCGGCGACGGGATGCGCCTCCACCAGGCGGTGTTGCGCTTCGCCTTCGACTTCATGGTCGAAGAGAACGGCTTCACGCCACTCAGCGTGCTCGACATCGTTCGCCACGAGATGATGATCGGCACGGGGTTCTTTCCCGAAGGACGCGATCAGGTCTACGACATCGCGAATCCGACCGGGGAGTACGGCCTGGCGTTGAGCGGCACCGGCGAAGTCGGACTCATGGGATACCACGCGGACGAGATCCTCGACGCCGGGGAGTTGCCGAAGACCTACACCACGGTCTCGACCTGTTTCCGGCGCGAAGCCGGCGCCGCGGGCAAGGACACCGCGGGCCTCTATCGCATTCACCAGTTCGACAAGGTCGAGCAGGTGGTCATCTGCGAGGCGAACGAAGAGACGAGCCGTGAGTGGCATCGCCGAATGATCGGCTTCGTCGAAACCCTCATGCAGCGCCTTGAGCTTCCGTACCGTCTGCTCCAGTGCTGCACCGGTGACCTCGGGCCGAAGAACGCGGACATGGTGGACATCGAAGCGTGGATGCCCGGTCGCGGCGAGGCAGGTGACGATGGTCGCCCCCTCGGCGCGTACGGCGAGACGCATTCGGCGTCACGGCTGTACGACTACCAGTGTCGGCGGCTCAACCTGCGCTATCGGGACCCGCAGTCGGGCAAGCCGATCGTGTGCCATTCGTTGAACAACACCGTGGCCGCGAGCCCCCGCATTCTCATCCCGATCCTCGAGATCTATCAGAATGAAGACGGGTCGGTTACCGTTCCGAAGGCGTTGCGGCCCTATATGGCCGGGCGCGAGCGGATCGGCTGATCGCGCGGCGCCGTCTCTTCGGTACACTCGCCTCATGCGATCAGCCGGCGATCCAACTGTGTGGGCCGCTACGCCCCCGAACCTCGATGCCGGCGAGTTGCGCACGCCCGAAGAGATCGTCCCGCCTCGCGCTGGAGATCGCATCTCCGAGTGGCGGATCGTCGATTCAGTTCTCAACGGATCCGACGCGCCGGACCTGGAATTCGATCGCGTTCTCGCGACCGGAGCCGGATTCTCCGGAGTGCGATGGCGTGGCGTACGAATCGTTGACACCCGATTCGAGCGGGTCGATCTATCGAACGCGGTCTGGTCGTCCGGTCGTCTGACTCGCGTCCGGATGGAGAGTTCACGGCTCACCGGGATGAGCCTCGCCGAGGGATCGCTCGCCGATGTTCGGTTCGATGAGTGCCGCGCCGACCTGTCCTCATGGCAGGCCGCGTCGTTCGACCGGGTCGAGTTCAGGTCCACGATTCTCCGCGAAGCGGATTTCTCGGACGCTACCTTCGACCGGGTGCGATTCCGGGGCTGCGATCTCCGCGGAGCGCGGTTCGGAGGGGCCCGATGCCGCTGCGTCGATCTCCGCGGATCGCGGATCGAGCGGATTCAGATCGATCGGTCCCAGGCGGCGGCCTTCGTCGTCGACGCAGCGCAAACCGTCGACCTCGCGCTGGCTCTCGGGGTCAGGGTTGAACCCCTCCGGGAATGATCAAGAATGGGCTCCGAGCAAGCAGGATCGTCGCGAGGACGCCCCCTTTCTGTCCGGATTCTCTCTTGATTCCCGATAGGACCTTCGAGTACAGTCGGCGTGCATCGAACCGGGCCGACTTCGGTCAGTCCCGTGGGGAGATAGGCGCGTTCTTTCCTGTGCCGGACAGTCGTCCGAGTTGATCTGCGCGCTCCTTTCGCCAGTACTGACCGAGCCGACTCGCGTGCGAGGCCGGTGGGAAATGTCGTGTTCCCGTCCGGAGTCGAGGATGTTCTGCGTCGTGTCGTGGAGAGAGTCATGGGTGTTCGCAGCGGTCGGTGGGACGCTGCCGTAGCGCTGGGGATCGGGTTCGGTCTCGGACTCGGGTTTCTGGCCGGCACAGAGTCGCGAGTCGTCGGGGCGCCTGTCTTCGTCGCCGACGAATACGCCTTTTTCGTCTTCGAGGGGGAAGGCGCCGACGACTGGTTCAGCAACCGCGTCTACGGCGTCGGCGATGTGTCCGGCGACGGGCGTCGGGATGTTCTCGTCAGCGCCCGCCGGTGGGACAGCCCTCCCGATTCGATCTGGCGCGGCAAGTTCTATCTCTTCGACGGCGTGACCGGCGCGCTCGTGCGCGCCTTCGAGGGCGAGGCGGATTACGACGAGTTCGCGCATCGTGTCGAATCGGTCGGGGATATCACCGGAGATGATCTCGACGACTTTCTGGTCGCCGCCTACCAGAATGATGAGGGCGGCTTCTCATCCGGAAAGGTCTATCTCTATTCCGGAGGCGATGGGTCACTCATCCGAACCTGGGTCGGCGATCAGGGCGACACGCTCGGCTATTCGATCGCGACGCCCGGCGACCTCGACGGCGACACCGTCAACGATCTCCTCTTCAGCGCCTATCGCCGCATGGTTGACGGCGATGTCGATGTCGGCCAGGTTCATGCGATCTCCGGCGCGACGCTCGAACCGCTCTATCCCGTGGAACTCGTCGGCGAATCCGCGAACGCGATGTTCGGCTGGCGCGTGGAGAAAGCGGGCGATGTCAACGCCGACGGGCGCCCGGACTTCATCGTTTCCGCCTACCGCCATTCCGAGCCCGACCTCCCGGAATGCGGCCGTGTCTATGTCTTCTCGGGGCTGACCGGTGAGACGCTCTGGACCTTTACCGGAGACACGGAGAACGAACGGTTCGGCCTCCGCGTGCAGACCGCGGGCGATGTGGACGGAGACGGGCACGATGAGATCCTCGCGTCGTCGGGCGACTACGCCGACGGCGCTGGTCGTTCGAAGTTGTTCAACGGCGCCACCGGCGAACTCATGATCGAGATTACGGGCTCCGAGCCCGACGAGGAACTCGGCTACCGTGTCGCCGGCGTCGCTGACCTTGACGAGGACGGTTGGCGAGACATACTCGCGACGGCCCCGTTCAACAACGCGAATGGCTTCGACGCCGGTCGGGCAATCATCGTCTCGAGCCGCACGGGCGAGACGATTGTCGAGTACTTCGGCGACACGGCGCTCGAGCTCTTCGGCTCATCCGTCCAGGAGGGCCTCGATCTCAATGGCGACGGGATCGAGGACTTCGTGATCTCGGCGCCGAAGTCGGACGATCGCGGGACGGCGTCGGGTCGGCTTTATGGTTTCTCCGGCGTGCACGGCCGTGTGCTCTTCGCGATCGACGGCGTCGCCGCGGGTGACCGCTTCGGGGATGTCACGCTCGCGGCGGGGGATATCAATCAGGACGGGCTCGACGACTACACGGTCGGGTCACGCCGCGCCGCGGTGGGTGGACTGCCCGAAGTCGGCCGCGCCTTCATCATGACGACCACGCCGATCTACCTCGGCGTAAGCTGGTCTCAGGCGCGTGAACTCGTCACGATGGAAGTCACCGGCGCCGAGCCGGGAGAACTGTGCCACTTCGTCGCGAGCCTCGACGGGTTCGGCGTAAGCTCTCCAATCCCGGAGCTCGGCGGCATGAGCCTCGACCTCCTCGATCCGCTCAGCTATGTCGGCGCCACGATCGTCGACGAGTACGGTGAGGCGACGATCGCCCGCGTGACTTCGTGGGTGGTCGATCCGCTCGACGCGTACATGCAGGCCACCATCGTGCGGGGGGCGGGCGGCGTCGATTCCATCAAATCGAATGCGGTGCACTTCCGAATCGAGCGGTAGACGCCGAACTCACGCCCCGGTTGGCGCCGCCGCGTCCGCCAGCGCGGGAAGCGCTACGGTCGCGAGAATGTCATAGACCACATGGGCGCCGACGACCACGCCGAAGCCTCTCGTCGCGTAGACGAACGCGAAGTAGAGCCCGGCGACGAAGAGAAAGAGCGCCCGCGGCAGATCGAAGCCACCCGCCGCGGTCGTGAGATCGTGGTACGCCGTGAAGGCCAGCGCGCTGACGAGAATCGACACCACGGCGCCGCGCCGATTCGAGATTCCCAGCAGGTCCACGAGCAGCGCATGCACCGCCGCCATGAGGGCCATGCGGAAGACGAGTTCTTCGTAGAGTCCGGCGCCGACGCTGAGCGTGACCCGGGCCTGCCAGGACAACTCCGTGATCTGCGGAATCCCCGAAGGGCCGAGGAGCGCGGTCGCCGCGGCGAGGCCGCCGTCGAATGCGTCGAGCCGGCGCAGCAGCTGATCGATGACGATGAGAGGCAGGGCAAGCGCCGCCGCCTCGAGCAGCATGAGCGCGGGAACTCCGAGGTGCAGCTCCCATCGGTGCCGGCTCAGCACATGCCAGATGAGCAGAATGACGACGATCGTGATGCCCGGCAGGTAGAGCCCGGACACATCGAACGCCGCGTAGAGATCTTCGAGCATCCGATGCGCGCTGATATCGATGATGCGGCCGGAATCGTCACCGGGGATCTCGAACCAGAGGCCGAGCTCATAGAACACGACGAGCGGGAGGAGAAAGAGCAGGATCTGGAGTGGACGATGCGAGAGTTCGAGATACCACGCGAGTCCCGAGCCGCCCGGTGATCGCGGACGACGACGCCGGCCCTTCGAAGAGCGGGTCGAGCGGGTCGACGCGTTGCTCCGGCGACTGGGCATGGATCATGCCTGCCCCGGTCCATCGGGGAGGAGAAGGATCGATCGCGCGAAGAGGTCCGTGAATGAAACGGACGGCGTCATCGACGCCGTCCGGTGACGCGTACGGGATCAGTCGGCGAACCGATCAGTTCGACGACTTCGCCTTCGCGGCGTTGAGCCGGCGGGCGAGGCGGCTCTTCTTTCGAGCCGCCTTATTGCGATGGATCGCGCCGGTCCGCGCGACCTTGTCGAGGACGCTTTCCGCGTTGCGCAGCGCCTCGGACGCCTCGTCCGTCGTCCCGCGGTTCAACGCGCGTTCGAACGCGGTGATCGCGGTGTGAATCCGACGCTTCCGCCAGCGATTCAGGGCGCGGCGGCGTTCCGTCTGACGAATGCGCTTCTTGGCTGACAGCGTGTGAGCCATGGGCTCCGAACCTCCACTGCGGCCGGTGTGTCCGGTCGCGTGCATGAAATCTCTAGAAACCGTCAAGGCGTCCCGGAACGCAAGCGTTCTGAGCCGGGGATTATCGCCGCCCGGAGCAGAAAGGCAACCCGGATTCACGCGGAAGACGAGGGTCGAGCCTTCGACCGGTGGGGTCAGATTCCGGCCCCGCCGGCGAACTCGAACACCGGCTCCTTGAACTTCTTCACCTTGGTGTCATAGAGCGAATAGGTGTTGAAGTTGTTCAGGGGCGGTGAATAGACATGAAGCGTGATGAGCCGCCCCTCGCCGGGCTGCAGGTTTGAGACCTGGTGGATATCCGCGTCCTGCGAGCCGCAGACATACCCCGCGGCCATCTCATGCGAGTGCGTGGCGAAGATCATCCCGTTCGGAGCCCGATCGAAGATGGTCTCGGTCGCCACCCCCTCGAGTACCTTCAGGCCGCAGCTTGACCCTTCGTGGTCGTGAATCGGGGATCGCTGGCCGTTCTCCCAGCACAGGAGCAGCGCCTGGTAGGCGGAACCGTTCCGAACGAGGTTCCGCTGGTAATGGTCCGGGGCGAACCGGACATAGGTCCGCAATTCGTCGACGGTGACCTCGAGGTCCTCGAGCCAGCCAACGAGTTCGTCGAGCGGTACCCGCTCATCGAACTGGTCGAGCCGGTCCATCAGTTGCTCGAGTGTCATAGGCACGAAAGAACTCCTCCGAGGCGCGGGCGTCGAGACGAATCAGGGCGTTCCTGATCTCAGGAACTCTATCAATGTGAGGCGCCGGACGCCCCTTGTCAACGGTCGAATCGGTGGGGTCACGCCTCACTCGGCTGAATCAGCCGTCGTATCCCGCACGACCACGCCCTCGCGAGGCCAGGCTCGCATCTGCTTCTCGACCCAGCTCGCGGGGACGGCGAACAGATCGGCCCGTCGCTCGCCGTCTTCGACCACCGGCGCGAGAAGCGGGCGGCCGGCGACGGGATCGCCCCAGAGGGGGGCGAGCGTGTCCTGGGAAATGATGCCCGATTCGTCGACCGAACGGTAAATCTGTCGGGGCCGGCTCGTCGCGCCCGGCGTCGCGGGCTCAAGCGCTCCCACGAATCGCCGCCAGAGTCCGTCGCCCCCCGTTTCTCCCGTTTTGGCCTTCAAGATCTCGCGCGCCGCCTCGGATGAGCCCGAGATGATGAGCCAGGGCTCCCCCGGGAGAAGAAGGGTCCCGCCCGGGGCGGCGTAGATCGAACCCGCAAATCCGGCGTCAAGCAGCTCGTCGATGATCGCGCCAAGATCGGGCATGACCATCGTGGATTGAGCCATCGACGGCCCGGCGCGCTCGGCTCGCGGGACGGCGAACTCGATGGTCGGGCCCGCGAGCGCGGCCTCGAGTGCGAGCCGGGCGTCATCGACGAGGTCGATCATCCCGCCGGGCATCTCGGCGTCCTCCCAGAGCTCGTGGAGCGCGGCCACATTTTCACGGAGCAGAATCTCCGCCCGGTCCACGCCCAGGGCTCGCTCATCGGCCGGGAGATCGTCGATCTCGGCGAGGGCGAAGGTCACCGCCTGAAGATTGATGATCGCCGGGACGGACGACTTCCAACGCGCGCCTTCATCCGTCTGCGGGAACGCGACCGAAGCGCGCGCAAAGTCGAGCCATTGGGCGAGCAGAGCCGCCCAGGTCAGTTCTCTCGGAGACAGCCGGCCCTCTCCCGATCCTGCGGATTCGCTCATCAAGGCAAGGATAGACTGCCCCGTCGGCGCCCGTCCGGATCGCCATTGGACGAGAGAATCATCGGGAACGCGTCCGGAAGGTGATCAAGGAAGCGCTAAACTGAGGGCGCTTATGGGCGAATTCATCAAGCACGAATGCGGTCTCGCGCTCGTCCGGCTCCGCAAGCCGCTGAGCTATTACCGCGAGAAGTACGGGACCCCCACCTGGGGCCTCGACACGCTGCAACTCATCATGATCAAGCAGCGGAACCGGGGCCAGGACGGGGCGGGCGTCGCGCTGTGCAAACTCAACATGCCGATGGGGGAGAAGTACCTCTTCCGTAAGCGATCGGCGAAGAAGAATCCGACGGATGACATCTTCAACCGGATTCGGAAGGGGCTGCGCCGGCACGCCGACCGGAAGGACCTCGCCAAGCTTGATGACGCCACGCTCAAGCGACAATGCGAGTTTCTCGGCGAGGTGTACCTCGGCCATCTCCGCTACGGCACGCACAGCGAGACCGGCGTCGAGCTCTGTCATCCGTATGTCCGCCGCAGCAACTGGGCGACGCGTAACCTCGCTCTGGCCGGGAACTTCAATCTTACGAACTCCGATGTCATCTTCGGCAAACTCGTGAGTTACGGGCTCCGTCCGACGGGCATGTCGGACACCTTGACGATGCTCGAAAAGATCGGGCATTTCCTCGACGGCGAGAACGAGCGGCTTCGCCAGCGCTTCCTCCACGAGTCGCCGGAGTTGAGCGGCGAACGACTCGCGCAGCTCATCGGCGAATCGCTCGATGTGACCGGTGTCATCGCGCGGGCGAGCAAGGAATGGGACGGCGGCTATGTGTTCGGCGGACTCATCGGGAACGGCGACGCCTTCGTCTGCCGCGATCCGCATGGCATTCGTCCCGGGTTCTGGTATGAGAATGACGAGGTCGTCGCCGTCGCGTCGGAGCGGCCGGCGTTGACGACCGTGTTCAATGTCGAGCCCGATGCGGTCCACGAACTCCAGCGCGGACATGTCCTTTCGATTCGTCCGGACGGGACGGTCACCGAGAAGCCCTTCGCGAAACCACTCGACGAGCGACGGTGCACCTTCGAGCGCATCTACTTCTCGCGCGGGAACGATCCGGACATTTATCGCGAACGCAAGCGACTCGGCGCGAACCTCGCGCAACAGACGCTCGACGCGATCGACGGCGATCTCGCGAACACCGTCTTTTCGTTCATTCCGAATACCGCGGAGACCGCGTTCCTCGGACTCGTCGAGGAGATCGAGAAGCGCACGCGTCGCCGCCAGGCGGATGAGCTGTGGGAACTGCATACCGGCGGGCGGCTCACGCGGTCCGATGTCGACCGACTCATGAACGGCGCGCCTCGCGTCGAGAAGGCGGCGCACAAGGACCAGAAGCTTCGCACCTTCATCACCCAGGACGCGGCGCGCGGCGACCTTGTGAGCCATGTCTACGACATCACCCGCGAAGTCGTCGGCCCGGGCGAAACGCTTGTTGTGCTCGACGACTCGATCGTGCGCGGCACGACGCTTCGCGAGTCAATCGTGACCATGCTCTCGCGGCTCAATCCCGATCGCATCGTCATCCTGAGTTCGGCGCCGCCGATCAGGTATCCTGACTGCTACGGCATCGACATGAGCGAACTCGGACGATTCGTCGCGTTCGAAGCGGCGATCCGCGTTCGGCGGGAACGCGATGAATCCGGAGTGATCGACGAGGTGTACGAGGCCTGCAAGGCGGACGCCGGCAAGCCTCTCGGCGAGCATCAGAATCATGTCGCGCGGATCTACGACGGCATTTCGGATGAAGAACTGAGCGCCATGATCGCCCGCATCGTCCGGCCGACGAACATTCCGTGGAAGGGCGATCTGCAGATCATCTACCAGACGATCGGCGGATTGCGCGACGCGCTTCCCGGCTATACAGGCGACTGGTACTTCACGGGCGACTTCCCGACGCCCGGCGGATACAAGGTCCTCGGCGCCGCGTTCATCAACTACTACGAGAACCGCAGCGGGCGGAGTTACGAATCACGCCCCGACGACGCGCCGAAGCCGACGAAACCGCGGCCGAGCGTCGCTCCGGATCTCACTCCGACCCGATAGCCGGCGAACCGGCGCCCGATCTCACGCCCCCACGAGTTCGGCGTTGTCGCGCCGCGGGTCCGTGCGGTGGATGATGTCGCTCACGCCCTTCTGGTTGAAGCCCTTGTAGCCATCGTTTCGCTCGAGGTTCTCGAGATGCGAGCCGATGGCGCCGTGCATGCGGAACTGCATCGCCTGGTTTGAGGTGATCAGGTTCGCCTCGAGCAGTCGCGCGATGCGCTTCTCCGAAACCTTCCAGCGTTCGCCCTCAGTAAAGGCTTGGCGGAGGTACGGGAGATTCGTGAAGGGCGCCATCGTGTTGACGCCCGCGGCGGCGAGCTGATCGCAGAGGGCTTCGTGATCGAACTGGCACTCGAGGTGGTGCATGCCGGACTGAAGGACCGACTCGCCGTGCAGGCCGCACCAGAGTCCGACCGTACCGAGCCAGTCGCGCGGCGGGATCGGATGGTGGGCGAAGTCTCCCGCGATTTCCTCGGGAGAAAGATCGACATCGGCGAAGACGACGATCCCGGCGTTCGGCTGCTCCAGGACCTGCGCGCCCCAGCCCGCTTCGGCGCCGGCGTAGAAGCGTTCGCGGCAACGCATGCCGAGGCGTTCGAAGAGTTCGATGAGCCGGTGAAAGTTCATGCGGGTTGACCGGTAAGTGTGGTGGTCGTGGTTCGCCCATCCGAGACCGAGGGCGTCCTGCCGCGACTTCTGGATACGCGCCGCTCGGTTGCGACGCTGCCAGTACTCGCGCTCGGCGGTGAAGAAAATGTCGGCGGCGCGATCCGGTCCGAGATCTTCGATCGCCCGATCGACGAGCTCAAAGACGCGGGTCCAACCGTCATCATCGTTCTCCCAGTCGCGCTCCCGACGACGGAGTGATTCGAGGTGCTGCATCGCGCGGATCGACTTCGCCGGGTCCGGCTCGCCGACCTCGAAGCCGCGGTAGCCGTGTCGTTCGACCACCCAGAGTTCGGCGCCCGATTTCGTATCGACAAAAGCCGGCGCGAATCGAACGGGTGCGAACGGCTCGCCGGAGATCTGGTGGTCGTTCGTAATCGACCATGCCGCGAGAAAGTCGGCGACGAACTCGACCTTCACACCGATGCGTCTCGCGCCATCAGAAGAAAGGATGAGGCGAGGGAAGATGCCCTCCGTGTTCTCGAAGATCTCGGCGCCGGTCGGCGTGCGGTCTCCGGTCGAAATAAAGCCGGAGGCCTGGAGTTCTTCGCGGGCGAGCCCGGGCGACTCCCCTCCCTCGGGGACTTCAATGAAGTCGAGCCAGTCCACGAACCGGGCGCCCGTCTCGTGTCTCATTCGATGAGCGAGCGTCGCCGCGTCATCAATGCGATCCAGAAACTCCCCGGCAAGCCGGTGAACGAGCGCCTGCGCGGCGGACTGCGGTTCCCAGTGAAACGGTTCGGGCGTCGGGGTCGTGCTGATGGACTCGGACATCGTGGCGCCTCCCGTCGAAATCGACCGCAACGATAGCCGCGTCGGCCGGGCGGAACGGGGCCCGCGGCAGGGGAGGCGCGCATTCTTCAGATTTCGGGTCGACGCCTGACGCTGCAGTACACCACCACGACGGCCGCGGAGATGACCTGGTGATCAGCCGGTCGCGTCCTCGGCGCTTACCTCGACATCGTCCACCTCGTCTTCGCCGATCGCGCCTTCCTCGTCGTCGCCCGGATCGCGCATCACCACCCGGTACTGCGTCTTGAGACGATCGTACGACCAGGGCGATTCTTCGATCTCGATCGTCTCGTCGAGCGTGAGCGCCTCGTCGAGTGAGACCTGTGCGCCCCCGACCTGCAGACCTCGAGAGAGCAGCGCCTGATAGCGTTCCTTGCTCACCGGCGTGTGATTCGTGACCCGCACAATAGCGAGGGTGAGACCGTTCTCCACCGGGTGCACGATCGTGCGCTCGGCCTCGGGAATCGATTCTTCCACGATCGCGAGCGGCTCGAGCGGGGCGACGATCGCGAGGATCTTCTCGCTCAGCTCCGGCGAAGCGCCGAGTGGCGTAATCGGCGCGTATTCGAGTGTTCCGTCCTGACGCAGCGCAAAGATGCTGTAACGCGTGACGGACGACGGCACGACCCGCGTCTCGAGCGACTCCGCCAGCGCGTCGAAGCCCTCGTCGAGCGCTCGGCGGCGCCATTCCTCCGCATTCGCCGCGAGTTCATTGAACGCCGCGATGCGCTTGAGATCCCGCACGATCTGCTCGCGCACTTCGTCGGGAGTCTGGGCCGGCCGCTCCGGGTCGACTTCGGTCACGCGGTAGAAGTACAGGTCCTCGGGAACCATCGGACCCCGGCGCAACGGGCTCGTGACATACGACCGTAACGGCTCCTGCCCGGCGACGCCGGCCTGCAGACCGGGAATCTGCGGTGAGCCGAACTCGCGCACCGACTCCATCAACTGGGGAAACCGGGTCACGCGCGAGCCGCTCCGTAACGCCGCGCGGCCGATCCCGTCGCGGAAGTCCATCGCGAGCGCGCTCAACTCGTGCCACTCGCCGGTCTCGGCGACATATTCGACTTCAACATCAAACTCGTTCTGCAACTGTTCGCGCAACGCCTCGAACGAGAGCTGGCGTTCGGACCAGTCGTCGGGCAGGTCGTAGTACTCGCCGCGACGTTCGATCCCCTGCATCGAGCGATAGAGCGCCGTCTTGATCGAGCGCACGATCTCGCGCACCTTCTGCTCGGCCTGTTCGCGGCGATAGAGGATCATGACATCGCCGGCGATCTCCTCGTACGCGGGAACCTCTTCCTGCTCCGGCGCCAGGGGATAAGCGCCCGGGTTCTGCATAAACCAGGTTCGCGCATCGAGCCCGGTCGCGTCGACCTGTTCGAGGATGCTCGTGTACGGAATGCGAAGGTATTCGAACTTGAGTCGATCGGGCTGGCGATACCCAAGGCCGTACTCGCCTTCGCCCGGCTCAATCGCGGCGTACTTCTCGAAGTGCGCCTGAATCTCCTCTTCCGTCGGTTCGGGCTGTTCGTCGATGAACTGGTCAGCCTCGATCGGAATGAGGTCGACGGAAACCCGGTAGTAGAGATCACGGGCAAGCTGACGAAGTCGGTTCTCCGACGCGACGCCCGCCGAGCGATAGAGGTTGATGAGGCGCTGCACACCGATGAAGTTCGCGAGCGCCTGCCGACCCTCGTCGGGAGAGAAGCCCACCGTGCGGAGTCCGCGGATGAACAGGTCGTTCACGAGGTTCCGCGCCGTTTCTTCGTCTCCGAAGTTGAGCGTGAATGACGCGATCATCGACTCGAGCATGCCGTCGCCTTCCGACGGTCCGCCGATGAGTCCGGCCCGCTCCGCTTCACGCTTGAGCAGGATCCAGTGCATGTTGCCCTCGAACGGGATGTACTCCGGATCGTTCTCCATCGCGCCGGGCGGATTGATCATCGACTCGATCGGATTGCTCGTCGGGCTGCCGAAGAGCGTCTTGAGAAACTCGACTTCCCGACCGGCGTCGGAGTACTCGAGGTTCTTCACCTTCTGAGAGCGTCCTGCGACATCAACCGTCGCGATGGTCGAACTGAATCCCATGCGCGGGAGCTGTTGCAGCACCGACGAAAGGAGAAACGCGACCATGAGCAGTGATCCACCCACGGCCATGATGATGAGTTGGTATTTGCGGAGGAATCTCAACATGGTCGGATGATCCTCGATCGACGATCGTCGGCGGAGACGCTCGCATCCCGCGCCCGATGACCGCTCGGAAAGGGGCCGGTCAGTCTATGACAAACGGTCGGCCGAGGCGTCCTCGACCGACCGTGTGCGATTCGTATTCCATCCATTCCGTTCCCGACGGACGACTCGCCGGTTCGGTCATGGATTATCGATAGAGTTCGACGATCAGGTTCATATCCACATCGAACGGAATCTGATCGGACGACGGAGTCGCGACGACCTTCGCGGTCAACTCCGAGGGATTGAACTCGATCCAGTCCGGAACCTCATGGCCGGCGAGCGATTCCATGTTCTCGCGGGCGAGCTTGTGAATCCGCTCTTTGAGCGTGATCGTGTCGCCGACGCTGACGCGGAAGCTCGGACGATCGACCTTGCGGCCGTTCACGAGCACATGGCCATGCACGACGATCTGCCGCGCCGCCCAGATGGTCCGGGCGAGCCCGGCGCGGCGCATGACATTGTCGAGCCGCATCTCAAGCAACTGCAGGAGCACTTCGCCCGAGTTGCCCTTTGAACGCTTCGCCTCGCGCAGATTCCGGCGGAACTGCTTCTCGAGGACATTGTAGTGGTAACGAAGCTTCTGCTTTTCGTTGAGGCGCAGCCCATAGTCCCGCAATCGACGGCCGCGATAGCCGTGCTGTCCCGGCGGGTTGAGCTGGCGCTTGGCGGTGTGCTTCGGAATGTCCGCAATCGGAACTCCGACGCGCCGCGAAAGCTTGACCTTGGGACCAAGATACCTGGCCATAGGCGATCGATCCTTACTGACTGACTGCGTTTGTGGACGCTGGTTGAGCCTCTGTCCCCGAAAAACGGGGTCCCGGAGTTAAGCCGTCCGGCCGCTCCGGGTCAAGCGCATCGAGGGTCAAAGTCGGCCGGCGCCGGCGTCTTCAGGGCCGTTCCTCGAGCACATAGACCGGTCGCCCGTTCCATCGGACCGTCGGATGCTCGACATAGGCGTCGCCCATGGACGCGAGCATGACCGGCTCGAACTCGCCGATTCGTTCGCTGAGGTAGACGACCGGCGGCCGCGTCGACAGAAGATGCGCTGCAAATCCTTCGAGCCCACCGGGATACTCGGCGGCAATCTGGTTCGTGCGGCCGAGGACCCACTGGATGTCGAACTCCCGGGGCGGGCCGTCGACGACGGCGCGGAGGATCGGGTCTCCGACGACCAGGATTTCACCCCCGTCCGCAAGGTCGATGATCGGCGCCGCGGACCGCTGGAAATCGACCATGCGGAGCGGCTCGTCGCCTCGTCGGGGACGGGCCGCGATCACGATCACCGCGATCGCGACGGCGGTCGCGACGACGAACACGGCCCACTTTGTCCAGGGTCGCCCGGCCACGAACGAGCCGATGACCCAGCCGGCCATCGCGCCGGCGGGCGCGAGCAGGGGCGCCGCGTATCCCGGGCCGTGGGCGACGAAGAGGATCTGCACATAGCTCGAGATGAAGATCGCGAAGATGCCCCAGCGGAAGTCGAGGGCGAATTCCGGCCGGCTCCGGCCCCGCTCCCGGAACACCACGATGAGACAGCTCAGCAGGCCGACGATCGCCGCCGCCGTGACGATCTTGGGCAGGAGCGTCCAGCCGACCTGCGCGATCCAGACGAGGCGCAAGAAGCCGGTCGGCTTCGGCTGGCCGGGGTTCCGCGCCTCCCACGGATCGATCTGGTACTTGAGTGGGAATTCGATGACCTGCTCGACGAACGCCGGCCACACGCCCTGCCAGAGCATGATGAGCGAGACCACCGCCGAGACGAGCAGGCCGCCGGCGAAAACGCGGAGAAGCACCCAGCCGATCTGAGTCCGCCCGCGCGTAATCGAGACGATCGTCCAAACGAGCAGAAGCCCCGTGGCCTGAAAGACCGCGACCTGCCAGGTCCAGCAGGCGAGCCCGAGAAGCACTCCGGTAAGCAGGGGCCGCCGACGGGCGAGCGTGCCCACCGCGATCATGACCAGCGCGGTGGCGAGGAACTTGGGCCGGCCGCCGACGGGCATGAATCCGATGATGCGACCCCAACTCCCCGCGACGGCCGCGGCGACAGCGCCCGCCGCAGCGAAACGCAGCCAGCGCGGCGGATCGCGCGCCTCGTCGCTGTCGCTCTCGGTGTCCTTCCCCACGGCGAACACGGCGAGCCAGGCGGCCGACGACATGAGCAGGAGAATGACGATTCCGCCGAAGACCTGTCGACCGACTCCATCGCCGAAGACCCGTTCGAAGATCCCGGCGATCCAGTAGGTCACGGGCCCGTGAATGACGAAGTAGTCGCGGTACGGCAGGTACCCATCACTCGCGAGTTGATGCACATACGCGAAGTAGCCGGCGTCGTTGCTCACGAATCCGATGGACCAGACGCGGTTCGCGATCATCGCGCCGATGAGGCAAACGGCGCCGCCGATGAGCGTGGCGAGCCACTTCTTGCGCATGAGCGCGAGCAGCGGGCTTTCCGGGTCGGAGCCGCGCGGTGGTTTCGGCGCCGTGGCGACCGGGCTGGAGGATGTCTTGCTGCCGTCGGCGGTCATGACCGTACTGCGCCGAATCCTTCTCTCCGGAGGTTTCGCGTCCGCTGAATTCGGCGCCGGGGCCGCCGATCTGGAGTCCGATCAGGTTAGGCGCTCACCCGGGCCGCGCGCTCGCGACGCCACGCCTTGAGCGCGATCGCGACCAGGGTGACATCGGCCGGATTGACGCCGGCGAGCCGGCCCGCCTGCCCGAGTGTCGCGGGCCGGAACTTGCGAAGCGTCTCCACCGCTTCGTTCCGAAGGCCGCGCACGCTTCCGAACTCGAATTCGGTCGGAATCGACTTGCGTTCGAGCTCGGAAAGGCGATGAATCTCCGCCTGCTGTCGCGCGATGTACGCCTCGTACCGAGCGTCGTTGAACGCGACGCTGATGAGTCGCCCACCGAATCGTTCGTGCAGCCGTTCAACCGCGGCTTCGACACCGATCTGACCGCCTCGCGCGAGATCCGCGAGCGAGCGACCCTCGACCACCACTTCTTCGAGCGCCGCCGCGATCTGTTCCAGCTCGTTCTGACGAATCGCGAGTCGAGTCCACCTTTCGTCGTCGACGAGGCCGAAGTCGCGGCCCAGCGGGGTGAGCCGGTCCGGCGCGTTGTCCGCGCGGAGGAGCAGTCGATGCTCGGCCCGGCTCGTGAACATGCGGTACGGCTCGCGCGGCGTCTTCGTCACGAGATCATCGAGCATGACGCCGATGTAACTCGTGTCGCGCCCGAATCGAACCGGCTCCTCGTTTCGGGCGAATCGGGCCGCGTTGAGTCCGGCGACGAGTCCCTGGCCACCGGCTTCCTCATAGCCGCTCGTTCCGTTGATCTGACCCGCGAGAAAAAGCCCTTCAACGCGCTTCGTCATCGTCGTTGCATCGATCTGGTGCGGCCAGACCATGTCGTATTCGACGGCGTAGCCATATTGAAGAATGCGCGCCCGTTCGCATCCGGGAAGCGCGCGGACGATCTCATCCTGAACATCGCGAGGCAGCGAAGTCGAGATGCCGTTGCAGTACACCTCGTTCGTATCGAGTGACTCCGGCTCGAGAAAGACATGGTGCGCGGCGCGGTCGGCGAAGCGGACGACCTTGTCTTCGATCGACGGGCAGTAGCGCGGACCACAGTCCGCGTCGATCTGACCGGAATACATCGGCGCTCGATCGAGGTTCGCGCGGATGAGTTCGTGAATGGCTTCGTTCGTATGGGTTTCGTGGCAGCACACCTGTGGCAGGCGAGGGAACTCGGCGGCAGTGGTCAGTTCGCTGAAGGGAATCGGGTCGTCGTCCCCGGGCTGCGGTTTGAGCGCGCCGAAGTCGATCGACTCCTTCGCGAGTCGCGGTGGCGTGCCGGTCTTGAGACGCCCGAGCTCGAACCCGAGGCGTCGGAGTTCGCCGCTGATTCCCTCGGCCGATCCCTCGCCGACACGGCCGCCGGCGACGCGCCGCTCGCCGGTATGCATGAGCCCGCGCATAAAGGTGCCGGTCGTGAGCACGACCGCCTGCGCTCGAAGTTCGCCGCGACTCGTCTCTACGCCGACGCAGCGGCCGCGGTCGTCGACGACGAATCGATCGACGAGTCCCTCGAGGACTTCAATGTTCGACCGTGTCGCGAGCAGTCGCTGCACCTCGCGGGCGTATGCGTACTTGTCGGCCTGAGCGCGGGGACCGTGGACCGCGGCGCCGCGCGAGGTGTTGAGCATGCGGAACTGGATGCCCGTCGCGTCGATGGCGCGACCCATGATCCCGCCGAGCGCATCGATCTCGCGGACCATCTGGCCCTTCGCGAGGCCGCCGATCGCGGGGTTGCAGGACATGGCGCCGATCTTGTCCGCCTTCATCGTGACGAGCGCGACGCGCTCGACGAGCGCGGCCGCGGCCCACGCGGCCTCGGCGCCGGCGTGCCCGCCGCCCACGACGATGACATCGAACTCGACCTTCGGATTCAGATTGGACTCGTTTCCTGCGGCCATGGTCGTGAAGGATAGCGGTCTGCCCGGCCGAACAAGAGGCGATTCGAATCGTTACCGGACGCCTCAATCGCGCTGGATCGATTCGCAATCCTGCGGCGCCGACTTGACGGAATGGGTCGCGTGTGCCAGCGTATCGACATGCCGGACGAGACTGGACTCGAGATCGCCATTCAAACACCCGAATCGGGCTCGTCGCTCAGCTCAGCGGTCGTGTGTCCACACTGCCGGGCGTCGATCGGTTCCCACGAGGTCGGATTACCTTGTCCAGACTGCGGCGGCGTGGTCGACGGCGTCTGCCTCGGCTGCGGGTACAACCTGCGCGGTCTCGCCGTCGACGGACGATGCCCCGAATGCGGCGATCCGGTCGAACGCTCACTCCGGGGCGATCTCCTCCGTCACGCGGACTTCGAATGGCTCAACACGCTCTACCGCGGCTTGCAGACCATGTACGCCTTCACCGTGTTCATGGTGTTGTCGTTGGTCTTTCTCGTGATTCTCGGGGTTACTCTCGCGTTCGCCGCTCAGGGACCGGCTCTCTTCGCCACCGTTCTCGTAGTTACCGCGCAGGTTTCATTCATCATCGCATACCCGCTCGGTTGGTGGTGGGCGACGCGACGCGATCCGGCGGAGACGGTTGATGCGGGTCGCGAGCGAGTTGCGCTGCGCACGACGGCGCTCCTCTTCCTTCCGTGCTACTGGTCCTGGTGGATGACTTCGGTCTTCTTCAACTATTCGGGCGCGTTCGCGCCGGTCGTCGCGGGACTCGGCGTCGAACTCTGGACGCATCTGTGTTTCGCGCTCGTCTGGTTGCACCTCTGGCTCATCGTCCGCGAGTTCAAGTCGATCGCGGCCCGGTCCCGGCCGGAATCGGAGAAGATTGACAAACGGCTGACGAACATGTTGAAGCGATCGGGGCAGTATGTGAAGATTGTGCCGCCGATCCTGCTCTTCTTCCATTGGATCGTGGCGAACGCCATTCTCTACTTCGCCCCTCCCGCAGCCGGGCCGATGGGCGCGCGTCCGGTCGGATACGGCGCCGGAGTGGGCTGGTTCTGGATGGGAATCCTCTGGGTCGTCGTGATCGGAATCACCGGGAGCCTGCTCAAGGCCATCAAACACGAGCGACTGCTCGCGATCGGGTTTCGGTCGGCGACCTAATGTACTCGCGGCCGATGTACACTCGAGGGGATTCAGGATGTCTGCGACTGCGATGATCGATCTCCGCAGCGACACCGTAACGAAGCCGACGAAGGACATGCTCCGGGCCATGACGAGCGCGGAGCTTGGCGACGATGTGCTCGGTGACGAACCGACGGTGATTCGCCTTCAGGAGCGGTGCGCCGAGTTGATGGGGAAGGAAGCCGCGTGCTTCGTGCCGTCCGGCACAATGGGGAATCTCACCTCGATCCGGGCGCTCACCGAGCCGGGCGACGAGATCATCGCGCATACCGACAGCCACATCTTTCACTACGAAACGGGCGGATACGCGGCGATCGCGGGATGTTCGATGCGGCATCTCAGCGGCGCCCGCGGGCAGTTCGACGCCGACGATGTTGAAGCCGCCGTGCGACCGCCGAACGCGCACTTTCCGCACAGCGCGCTTGTCGTCATCGAGAACACGCAGAACCGGGGCGGTGGGTCGATCTGGCCAATCGAGCGCATCGACCGGGTCGTCTCCATGGCGCGGGCGCACGGCATGAAGGTCCATCTCGATGGGGCGCGCCTCTGGAACGCGTGTGCCGCGACAGGCCTCGAGCCGAGCGCGTACGCCCGCCACTTCGATACCGTGACTTCCTGCTTTTCGAAGGGTCTCGGCACGCCGGCCGGGTCGATCGTCGCCGGATCGGACGAGACGATCCGCCGCGTGCATCGCTTCCGCAAGATGCTGGGCGGGGCGATGCGGCAATCCGGGGTGCTCGCCGCCGCGGCGCTCCATGCGCTCGATCATCACCGGGAGCGGCTCGCCGACGACCATGCCCGAGCCCGCAAGCTCGCCGCCGCGATCGCGAACATGCCGAAACTCTCGATCGATCCGGACGCAGTGGAAACGAACATCGTGTACTTCGATGTCGACCGGTCATTCGGATCCGCGTCGGAGTTCACGAAGCGGCTCGCGACCGACGGCGTGCGCATGCTGCCCACCGGTCCCCGGCGCGTTCGCGCTGTCGTGAGTCTCGCGGTGACGGCGGACGACATCGATCGCGCGATCGATCTCATCGGTCGCATCGCCGGGGCTCCGCGGTCGGCGCCGATCGCGAACTGATGATGCCACATGAGACCCGCGCATGAAATGGAGGCCGCGTGAGGCGACCTCCAGTTCGAAAGGTTCCCTTTTCGATCGCCTCAATCGGAAAGCGCATACCGGCATACGGCCGCGGCGGCGGCGCCGTTGGGCATCTCGTCCTTCTCCACAAGGTAGGTGGCGCCGCCGTGCGCGATCGTCTCCGCGGCGGCGATGTCGAGCAGATCCTGATCACCGTCCCCCTTCTGGTCGTGCACTTCGACCCGGCCGTCGTCGGCGCTGAATCGACCCCAGAGGCGGCTCGAGCGCTCGACGAACAGCGTCTGGATCTGTCCCCGCCTCGCCGCGGTCACGATCGACTCGGGATCGGTTTTCACCCGTTCATCGGACTGACCGGCGAGTTGTTGCAGCGCGTCGGTCGCCTCCCGGCGCGTGGATTCGATGCGTGGCTTCACGATGTCCCACGCCCGCTCGCGGAGTTCCTTCGGCGCCCAGCGGTCGGGATGGCCTTCGATGACCTCATCCACGATCGGCTCGTGCTTCGAAACCTTCTGGAACATGGCCGCGAGATATTTGACGCCGGCGATGACGATCGGCGCCTTGTCATTCCGCAGATGCTCGTGGAGTGACGAGTCGGCGCGATGGAGATACTCCTCGATCTTCGCCTGGTGACGCGAGTCGTCAGTATCCGTGCCCGTGCCGTGAAACTTGATGGCGCCCTTGCCGCTCTGGGCCGTGACGCGCCGCTGAGTATGGAACTGCATGCCCCATTCCGCCTCCTCTTCGACGGTCATGATGTGGCGGAGGCTCGGCGGCTTGTCCTTCAGTTCGATTTCGCGCTCGGCGAAATGGGTCGCTTCGATGAGCCGTATGTCGTCGAGACTCAGGCTGACTACGAAGAAGCGACCGTCTTCCGTGATCATGGGCAGGAGCGGCTTGATCTCGAATCGATCGCCGAGGACGAGCGTTTCCTCGACTTCGATCGGCAACTGGTAGATGCGGCAATTCTCGGTGTCGCGGAAGATCGCGATGCCATATCCCTGCTGCTGGTACGACTTCGGATCCTCGTGGAGCGCACGAATCGGCTCGAGGAACTTCTCGACCTCGTTCGTGCGCATGCCGTAGTTCTCTTTCAATCGCTCCTTCGCCTTGTCGATGAGGTTCTTGAGCTTGATCTGTTCCTTGTCGTGCTCGGCGCCGGTCGGATTCGTCGGCATGAAGAGACTCAGGCCGGGTTTCCGTGACGACGAGACGAGCTCTTTCAGGTCCGCGCGAGTGAACGCGTCCATGAATGATCTCCTTCCTCAGTGTCGAAGCCGTTCCGGACAGTTCCCGGTCGGCTATAAGACCGTAGTGGTCTGAGGAGGCGCCCGTCCGCTCTTGATGAGCGCCGATTCATGGCGGAAGATCGCGGGACGAATTCGCTCGAGGAGATCGATCGTGCTCAGTAGCTGGCCCGGCTTGTCCGAGATCGCAAGGCTCGTGGACGCGGAGTCGCGCTCGATAACCGCGGAGAACCCGGACGGGTCGCGCGGTGGGGGGGCGCGGGCCGACCTCGGCGACGACGAACACTGCACGCCCCACGCGTCCGAACTCGGAAAGCCTTGGAAGGTGCGGCCGTGCATCTCGCTCAAGGCGGGTGAGCGCGTGACGATCGCCGACATCGAGGGTCCGGGTGTCGTCCAGCACATCTGGATGACGGTCGAGGCGGAGAAGCTTCGATATCTCGCGCTTCGCGTCTTCTACGACGATCAGGAGCAGCCGTCAATCGAGACGCCGCTCGGAGACTTCTTCGCGAACGGCGTCGATGGATGCGCCATCATCGGGTCACTTCCGATCGCGGTGAATCCACGCGGCGGCATGAACAGCTACTGGCCCATGCCATTCCGAAAGCGCCTTCGCCTTGAGGTGACGAATGACGGGCCGAACGACCAGCCGGGCTTCTTCTATCAGGTGGACTATGCGCTTCAGGATGTGCCCGACGATGTGGCGTATCTGCACGCGCAATGGCGACGCGCGATGACGACGCGCAACCATCCGGAACACCTCATTCTCGACGGTGTCGCGGGTCGCGGTCATTATGTCGGGACCTATCTCGTCTGGAACCAGTTCTCGAATCTCTGGTGGGGCGAGGGCGAGGTGAAGTTCTACATCGACGACGATGAGGAGCATCCGACGATCTGTGGCACCGGGACGGAAGACTACTTCGGCGGCGCCTGGGGCTTCCGCGCGAAGGAGAACCCCGAGACAAGCGGACCGGTCACCTATACGACGCCCTTTCTCGGCTACCCGCAGGCGCTTATCGGCGGTGAGCGGGTTCCGACCCACGCCCTCTACCGTTGGCACATCCCCGATCCGATTCGATTCAACGAATCGCTTCGCGTGACCGTGCAGGCGCTCGGCTGGTATCCGACCCAGAAGTACCAGCCCCTTACGGATGACCTCGCGTCGGTCGCGTTCTGGTATCAGACATTGCCGACCGCGACCTTTCCCGGCCTGCCGTCGCTGAACGGTCGACTGCCGCGGTAGAAATGTTGATCGCCGGCCGCAGCGGTCGTCAAGTCACCCTATTTCCCAGCCGATATCGCCCATAACTCGCGCGTGGGACGCGGGTTTCTGTGCCCGCATCAACGCGGAGGGCGCCGTTCTCGCGGCATTGGCGTTGGTGGCGGTTATCCGGACTCGTAATTGAAGAGAGGTTGGACCATGAGCGTCCGATCATGGCGGCGCGAGCGCGAACTTTCCTGGTATCTGGCCGCGTGTCTCGTCACCGGCGGTTCGTTCGGGACCTCATCGCGGGCGGCGGGAGACGCATTCGACCTCGACTTCGAATGGGTCACCCAGCCGGACGACGACGGGTTTCTGCTCGACGATCTCGACAACGAGCTCGCCGAGCTCGATCTCGAAGCGCTCATGCAGGTCGATGTCACGACGGTCGCCGGCGTGGAGGAGTCGTGGTTCACGGCGCCGGCGGCGATCTATGTCATCACGGCTGAGGACATTCGGCGCACCGGACATCGCTCGATCGCCGAGGCGATGCGCATGGTCCCGGGCATGAATGTGGCGCGCATCAACTCGAGCAACTGGGCGATCAGCGCACGAGGATTCAACGGCGCCTATGCGAACAAACTGCAGGTGCTCGTCGACGGCCGCGTCGTCTACGACCCGCTCTTCTCGGGCGTCTTCTGGGATATTCAGGATGTCATTCTCGAGGATCTCGATCGAATCGAGATCATCCGCGGCCCGGGCGCCACGCTCTGGGGCGCGAACGCGGTAAACGGCGTCATCAATGTCATCACCCGCAGCGCAAAGGACACACAGGGACTCTTCGTGCAGGGCGGGTATGGCACTGAACATCAGGGCTTCGGCGCCATCCGGTACGGCGGACAGGCCGCTGAGAACACCTGGTTCCGTGTGTGGACGAAGTATGAGAATCACGATCACACCGATCTCGCGTTCACTGGCAACCGCCATGACGATTGGGACTTCGCCCATGCCGGATTCCGCGTTGACCACGAAGGTGACGAGGGCGCGGTCATCACGGTGGACGCGTCCGCGTACTACGGCGATATCGGTGAAGAAATCACCCAGCCGGACCCGACGGGCCCACCTTTCACCTCGCGCACGCTGATCGGTGACGGGCAGGCGAGCGGAGGCCATGTGCTCTTCCGCTTCGCGAAGGAAGTGTCCGAGGATACGGGATGGACCTTCCAGACCTATTACGACCGGACGGAGCGCATCGCCGCGGCCGGATTCGAAGTCGATCGCAACACGGTCGATTTCGACTTGCGGGGACACTTCGAGCCGGCGGATCGGCACGAGATCGTCTGGGGCGCCGGATATCGACACACCTGGGATCAGACCCAGGGAACGGCGACGCTCTCGTTCAATCCTTCATCGCGCTCGCTCGACACCTTCACCGCGTTCGTGCAGGACACGATTACGCTCGAGCCGGATCGACTGCACCTCATGGTGGGGTCGAAGTTCGAGCACAACGACCACACGGGGTTCGAATTCCAGCCGAGTGGTCGTCTCTGGTGGACCCCGAACGAGGAGCACACCGTCTGGGGCGCCGTGTCACGCGCCGTGCGCACCCCGTCGCGCACCGAGGATGACCTCTTCCTCGTCCAGGCGTTTACGCCGTTCCCGCCGCCGGCGGATGTCATTGCGATCACGGGAAATCCGTCGAGCGAATCAGAAGAGCTCTTCGCCTATGAACTCGGCCACCGAATGAAGGTCACGGACGACTTCATTCTGGACACTGCGCTCTTCTACAACGACTATGACAAGCTCACGACGACGGATTCGTCCTTCACCTTCCAGAACGACGGGACCGGGGAGGCGTACGGCGTCGAACTTGCCTCGCAGTGGCGGGTCGCCGACAACTGGCGACTGGACAGCGGCTACACCTTCCACCGGGTCCAGGTGCACGCCGGCGAGTCGGCGTCGGAGGAAGGCGTCGTCCCTCAGCACCAGTTCAATATTCGATCCGCGTACGACCTGACCGAAGACATCGAACTGAACAGCGCGCTGTACTTCGTCGACAATGTGCCGACCTACGACATCGATTCCTACTGGCGGCTCGATGTCGGCATGACCTTCCAGCTCACGGACAACATGGAGCTGTCCGTCTGGGGTCAGAATCTTCTGGACGACCAGCATCCTGAGTACTCGGAACCGCTCTTTCAGGCGAACCAGTCACAGATCGAGCGCGCGGTGTACTTCCAGTTGACCTGTCGCTTCTGAACGAACTCGAGCCCCGGGGCGCCCTGACGCGTCATGAAGGAGCGAGGTTTCTTGTATCGCAAAGCGTGTATGCAGCTGGTCGGGAGTGCGATATTCGCGCTGCTCATTCTCGGTCCGGCGCCGCTCAGGGCGCACGGGATCGAGGACGCGAGCGCCCGATTGCTTGAAGACGCGGGGGATGAACCGTTCGACGAAGAGAAGGTCGCGAAGGTCAAGGCCGCGTTCGTTCTGAACTTCCTCAAGTTCACGGAATGGCCGTCGGAGTCTTTCGAGTCGGACGGGTCGCCGCTCATCATCGCGGTCGTCGGAGAGGACCCGCTCGGTCCAGTGCTCGACGCAACGATCCGCGGCAAGACGGCGCACGGCCGCGAAATCGAAGCGCGCCGATTCAAAACGCTCACGCGGAAGTCCTATCGGAAGGATGACGAATACAACGCCGCGCTCGAGGCCTGGCGTGAGGAACTTCGCGGATGCCACGCGATCTATCTCGGTGATGCGCCGACGAAAGAGTTTGTCAGCGCGCTCGAGCCGCTTCGAAATGATCCGGTGCTGCTCGTGGGCGATTCGCGCGAGTGGGGCGAACGGCTGACTCATCTCGCCGTGGGTCCGAAGGGATCGCGAATCGTGTTCTATGCGAACCGGGACGCCGTGGATGACGCGCCGATCAAGGTGAGTTCGAAGCTGCTCAAGCTGGCGACGCTCGTGGAGACGGATCAATGATTGACACCCTTACCAATCGCATCCATTCGTTCGGCGGAAAGCTCCTGCTCTTCGCCGCTACCACGACCGGCCTCGCCGTGCTGCTCGTCTGCGCCACGCTCATTGCGCGCGATCTGACCACGATGAAGTCCGATATCGCTCGATCGCTGACCACCCAGGCGCAGATCATCGGTGTGAACAGCACCGCCGCGATCGCGTTTGACGATCCGACGGCGGGGGAAGAGACGCTCGCGGCGCTCGAGGCGGTGCCCGAGATCGTCGCCGCGGGAATCTACCGCACCGATGGATCACTCTTCGCGACCTATGGCGAGGCGATCAAACTGGAATCTCCAGACCGACGGCCGCATGGATATGAAATCCGGGACGGCCATATGCACCTTGTGCATCCGATTGAGTTCGAAGGGCGCCGGCAGGCGACACTCATGCTCTGTTACGACATGGGTCCAGCGATGACGGGAATTCGAGCCCAGGCCGGGCTCGCCGTGCTGCTCGGGTGTCTCGCGCTCGGGCTGGCGATGTTGCTCGCGAACCAACTTCGGCGTGCGCTCGCCCGGCCCGTCGGGGACCTCGTGGCGACGGCGCGCGAGGTCTCGGCCGAGCAGAATTACAAGCTTCGGGCGCCGAAACAGACGAACGACGAGATTGGTGAACTCGCCGACGCCTTCAACGAGATGCTCAGCCTCATCGAGACGAGAAGCGCGGAGCTCGAAGAATCGAATCAGTCGCTCGAGCGTCGCGTGCACGAGCGCACGGCCGAACTTGAACGCTCGAAGGAGCGGGCCGAGGCCGCGAGTCGAGCGAAGACCCACTTCCTCGCGAACATGAGCCACGAGATTCGAACGCCAATGACGGCGATCCTCGGGTTCAGCGATCTTCTCCAGGATCCGTCAATGTCCGCGAGCGAGCGGCTCGAATATGTGCAGACCATCCGACGGAATGGGCAGCACCTGCTTGGCATCATCAACGACATCCTCGATCTTTCGAAGATCGAAGCCGGGAAGATGACGGTCGAACTCGTCGAGGCGGACCTGCCGCAGCTCGTCGCCGATGTGTCCTCACTCATGCGGATGCGGGCAGGCGAGCGTGGACTCGATTTCGCGGTCGACTACCGGGGCTCGATTCCGGCGGCGATTCGTACGGACCCCACACGGCTTCGACAGATTCTGATGAATTTGCTCGGCAACGCCGTGAAGTTCACCCAGCAGGGAAGCGTACGGCTCGTCGTGCAGATGGAGTGCTGGCCCCTCGAGAATGAGGATGCGGCGCCACACATCTGCTTCGATGTGGTCGACACCGGCATCGGAATCTCGGAAGAAAAGGTCCAGAATCTCTTCCGCGCGTTCTCGCAGGCGGATGAGACCATGACCCGGCGCTTTGGAGGGACCGGCCTCGGGCTGGCGATCTCCAAGCAACTCGCCCAGTTACTCGGAGGTGACATCGCTGTCGTCAGCTCGCCGGGACGCGGCTCGACCTTTACCGTCAGGGTGGGGACGGGCTGCCTGCGCAATGTCGAGATGCTCACGAATGTTCGCGAATCCGATCTCGAGCCGGACGGTGAACCGGTGTACGAGGCGAACGCGGCGTCCGAGTCACTCGCCGCCGAGGGCGTTCGAGTGCTGCTCGCCGAAGACGGGCCGGACAACCAGCGCCTCATTACTCATGTGCTCAGGAAGTTCGGCTGTGTCGTGACGCTCGCTCCGAACGGACGCATCGCGTTGGAGAAAGCGCTCGAAGCGCGCGACGCCGGGAACCCGTTCGAGGTCATCCTCATGGACATGCAGATGCCGGAGCTCGACGGCTATCAGGCGACCACGAAGCTCCGCGACGCCGATTATGACGGCCCCATCATCGCGCTCACGGCGCACGCGATGTCCGGCGATCGCGAACGCTGCATCCGTGCGGGATGTGACGATTATGCGACGAAGCCGATCGATCGAAACAAGCTTCGCGCATTGATTCTCAAGTACGCGGAAGTCGACGAATCGACCGAATCCCCGGTCGAGGAGGCGGGAACTCCTTCATCGGCGCCGTCCGGATCGACGACAACGAGTTCCGGCCTCGAGCCGCTGCTGAGCGAGTTCGCGGACGAGGAGGACATGGTCGAACTCATCGATGGATTTCTCGGAGAGCTCCCCGATCGACTGTACAAGCTCGATCAGGCCGCCCGCGAGGCCGATCTCGCCGTCATTGCGTCCCTGGCCCACCAGTTGAAAGGCGCCGCGGGCGGATATGGATTCACCCCGATCACGGAAGCGTCGCGCAGTCTCGAACAGCGCGCGAAGTCGGGCGACCCCATCGAGGAGGTGCGTGACGCGGTCGCCGAGCTTCGAAAGCTTTGTCAGCGGGCCGTAAACGGTCGAAGCCAGCAGCAATCAGGAGCCCGATCATGAGCCGCCGCCAGAAGGTGCTCGTTATCGATGACGACTCGATGATCCACAATCTCGTGAAGATCCGGCTCAAGGATCTCAAGGTGGAGGTCGTGTGCGCCGCCGACGGGCGGCGCGGTCTGGAGATTGCTCAGGAGGAGGACATCGACCTCGTGCTTCTCGATGTGTCGATGCCGCTCATGACCGGTTTCGAGGTCTGTCGGCATCTGCGGGACGACCCGCGGACGCGCGATCTTCCGGTCATTTTCCTTACGGGATCGGACGACGCCGGAGAGAAGGTGCGCGGCTTTGAACTTGGCGCGGTCGACTATGTGACGAAGCCGTTCGATGCGGCGGAGCTGCGCGCGCGTGTGCGCGCCGCGCTGCGGACCCAGGCGCTCGTGCACGCGCTCGAAGCGCAGGCCGAGACCGACAACCTGACCGGTCTGCCGAATCGCAAGGCATTCCAGCGGGCGGTCATCCGCTGCATCGAGCATGCGCGCCAGCATCCTGACCATTACAAATTCGCGGTCATGTTCCTCGACCTCGACCGCTTCAAGATCATCAACGACAGCCTCGGTCACGGGATCGGCGACGAACTGCTCATCGCCATCTCGAATACGCTTCACCGTTGCGTGCGTGAAGTCGGACGGGGCGGCAGTCGTGATCTCGTGGCGCGGATGGGCGGCGACGAGTTCGCGATTCTGCTCGACGATATTCCCGATCTCGGCGCCGCGACCTCGGTGGCCGAACGGCTGATCGACGAACTGTCGCAGCCCTATGACCTCCAGGGATATCAGGTGGTAACGGGGACGAGTGTCGGCATCCGGCTCTGTCGCGGCGACTGCGAGACCGCCGATGCCCTGCTGCGCGACAGCGACACCGCCATGTACCATGCGAAGGCCGGCGGGAAGGGGCGGTATGTCGTCTTCGACGACGAGATGCACGCCCGCGTGCTCGACCGACTCGAACTCGAGAACGATCTGCGCGGAGCGGTCGACGCGGGTCAGCTCACACTGTTTTACCAGCCGCTCGTCTCCATCAGCGACGGGTCACTGGTTGGTTTCGAAGCGTTGAGTCGCTGGCGCCACCCCTCGCGGGGCATCGTCTCGCCGGATCAGTACATCGGAATCGCGGAGGAGACGAACCTCATCCTGGAGATCGGTCGACTGGCGCTTCGCGAAGCGTGTCGAAACATCAGCCTGTGGCGACGCGATCATGCGAACGCCTCTGATATCCAGGTGCATGTCAACCTCTCCAAAGTGCAGCTCAACACGCTCGGTTTCGTCGACCATGTGATCTCGGCGATGCGCGACTTCGAAGTCGAGCCGTCAAGTCTCGTGCTCGAGGTCACCGAGAGTGTCATCATGCATAACTCGAAGTCGGTCGTGCCGGTTCTCGAGGAGCTGCGCGAACTCGGTTTGCGGCTGGCCATGGACGATTTCGGGACGGGCTATTCGTCGCTCGCGTCGCTTCATCGATTCCCGATCGACATTTTGAAGATCGACAAGGCGTTCATCCACGCGATTGACTCGAGTCGGCCGCACGCGGCGATTGTCGACGCGATCGTCAAACTTGCCCACAACCTTGGCATGGATGTCGTCGCGGAGGGGATTGAGACCCCGAACCATCTTGCGTTGCTTCAGGCGCTCGAATGCGATCTCGCCCAGGGCTACTTCTTCGGGAAGCCGGTTTCCGCCGACAACGCGGCTCAGTTCATTTCGAATCCAGGGCGGCTCGCGAAGTCGGCGTAATGGGATCGGCCGCGCCATCGTTCCGGCTCGGTTGACATCGCCGCGCTCGGGTCGTTGAGTCACCCTGCGACGACGATGGACCTGCTCCGGGAGCGGACGGGATGGGCGCCGAGAAGCGATCAATGAGCGCATGGGGGTTTATTCTGTTCCCCCTGGCCATCATCACCGTGTTCAATGCGCTGCCGACGATCTCGGGGATCGGTCTGAGCTTTTTCGAGTGGTCGGGGGGCGCCGAGCCGCGCTTCATCGGTCTGCGGAACTTCGTCGAAGGGTG
The DNA here is from genome assembly GCA_043101845.1 of Phycisphaerales bacterium. Classification (GTDB taxonomy): domain Bacteria; phylum Planctomycetota; class Phycisphaerae; order Phycisphaerales; family UBA5793; genus JBICHN01. The sequence continues at coordinate 478,010 of JBICHN010000011.1, forward strand.
GAACGACGCGACGCTTCGCCACGCGATGCGCAACACGCTCATCTTTGCGTTGGTCACGACTCCGCTTATCGTGGTTCTCGCGTTTCTCTTCGCGGTCGCCGTGAATGCGCCGTGGTTCATCGCACGCACGACGACGCGAACCATCTTCTTTCTCCCGACGATCGTGTCGATTGTGGCGATCGGATTCATCTGGCGCTGGGTGCTCGATCCCGGCGGCGGACTCCTCAATCACCTGCTCGTCGACCTCGGTGTGCCGAGGGACTCAATCCCCTCATGGCTCGGCGACAGCCCGGTCGGCCTCGCGACGATCATGGCGGTGTCCGTCTGGCGTCAACTCGGCTTTGCGCTGGTGCTTTATCTCGCAGCGCTGTCCGATGTCCCGCGATCGCTCTACGACGCGGGCGCCGTCGACGGCGCGAGCGCCTGGCAGACGATGTGGCGCATCACCTGGCCGAGCGTGCGCCCGATGACCTTCTTCCTGCTCATCACCGGCATGATCACGGCGCTCCAGGTCTTCGACATCGTCCTCATCATGATCGGTCGTGTGGAACAGGAGTGGACCGATGTCCTCAATCTGTACCTGTACCGCGAGTTCATGAGCAATCGACTCGGATACGCCGCGACGATTGGCGTCGTCGTGCTGGTTCTCACCCTGATCGTCACCGCCGGACAGGCGTGGTGGTGGCGGCGCTTCGAAGGCGCGGAAGCATGAGGCGAGCCGAGCGCGAGACGATTCCGGGGTGGCGAAAGCCGTCGGCGGCGACGCGCCTCGCGGTGCACGCCGTCACCTGGCTCACCGCCCTCACGATGGTGCTTCCCTTCTGGTGGATGCTTTCGACCTCCCTGAAATCACCGGTCGAAGCGATCGCGATCGACCCAACGCTTCTCCCCGCGGGATGGCCGTGGGAATGGCGCTGGTCAAACTACGCGGAAGCCTGGCGATCCGCACGCCTCGGCGACTTCTACGCGAACAGCCTTATCGTCGCCGTGGTCGTCACTTCCTTGTCGGTTCTTCACAACGCGCTCGCCGGTTTCGCGTTCGCCAAGCTTCGGTTCGCCGGGCGCCGGACGATCTTCGTCGCGATCCTCTTCACGATGATGATGCCGTTTCAGGTCTACTTCATCTTCGCGTATCTGATCTGCGATCGACTCGGTTACATTGACAACTACCAGGCGCTCATCGTCCCGTTTCTCGCGACTGCGTTCGGCATCTTCTATATGCGGCAGGCGATTTCCACGCTTCCCGATGACCTCCTCGCCGCCGGCCGCCTCGACGGGTTCACCGACTTCGAACTCTTCTGGCACATCGCCCTTCCGTCGATTCGGCCGGCGGTGGGCGCCCTCGCGATCTTCACCTTCATGGGGAGTTGGAACTCGTTCTTCTGGCCGCTCATCGTGATCGACTCGAACGACATGTACACGCTTCCGCTCGCCGTGAATGCGCTGGCGAGCGGCCTGTATGTCGATTCGTGGCCCGTGCAGATGGCCGCCGCGAGCGCGATCACCGTACCGATCGTGATCGTCTTCCTTCTGTTCCAGCGCCGATTCGTCGAAGGGTTGACCCTGACCGGAATGAAGGGCTGATGCGACGCAGTGTGTGGATCATCCTGGCGATCGTACTCGTGACGACGATCACGCTCATACCACCCGGCGCTGCGTTATCGAATCGGACGACGCTGCTCATGACCGTGTGGGGCATGCCCTTCGAGGACATGCTCTTCGAGGAGGGGTACGCGCGCGGCTTCGAAGCGGAGCATGCCGGAGCCATAGAGGTCGATTACGAGCGATTCGGCAGTGATCTCACCCAGAAGTACTACGCGTGGAATCTCCGCGGTGAGAGCGCGGATGTCATGCGTGTGCGCATTACGGATTACCACGCGCTCGTCGAGAAGGGGGTGCTCCTCCCGCTCAATGAGTTCATCAGGCATCCGAAGTACGGCCTGACCGACGACGAGATCGCCGACTACTTTCCGGCGATCTGGCGACAACTCGAGATCGATGAAACCTGGTACGCGTTACCGTCCGACAACGCTCAGTACGGCCTGTACTACAACAAACGAATCTTCGATGACTACAACGCGGCCCATCCGGAGACGCCGCTCGCCTACCCGGACGCGTCGTGGGGCTGGAACGACCTTGCCCGCGCCGCCGAATCGCTCACCCAACGGTCCGAAGACGGCACGATCGAGCAGTTCGGGATCGGCTTTGACCTCTGGGCCTGGCCATTTATGGCGTTTCTCCATCAGGCCGGCGGGCGGCTCTGGGATGACGCGGGCACGACGACGCTCATCGCGAGCGACGAAGGAGTCGCAGCGCTCGAGTTCCTGGTGAGTTTGATCCCAAGTGACGCGCCGATCCGGTCACCGGAGCTCGCCGACTCGGCCACGGGTCCGGCCACGCTCTTCGCGCTCGATCGCCAGGCGATGCTGCTCGATGGAAGCTGGCGGGCGCCGTCGCTCGAGAAGACGAATCCGGATCTCGAGTACGCGGTAGCGCCCCTCCCTATGGGCGAGGACCGCGCCGTCATCAGCGGTTCGGTGCTTTGGGCCGTCGGCGCCCACACCGAACACCCGCTCTGGGCGTGGCGGATGATCAAGTGGATGACGAGTGAAGAGCAGTCGCTTCGTTACTGGGACACCCTCCGCGTGGCGCCGCCGGCTCGAGTGTCGGTCGTGCAGGGGCCCGGCTTTCGATCGACCTCCGGGCTCGTCGATGACGGTGGCCAGGTGCGCGTTCCTCCGATGCGGGCAGCGCAGTTCGCGGATCGAGCGGAATGGATCGTCTTCGGGATGACGCCGAATCCCACGACTGATCGCGCGCCGGCCTTCGTGCCGGTCGGCGTCTACCAGGCCGATCTTGAAAGCAAGATCACCGGGGCGCTCGTCGCGGCGGTGCGTGGCGCCAAGTCGCCGCGCCGAGCCCTGGAAGACGCGGCGCGCGACATGCACGCGGTGATCGATCGGGATCGCGCGGCGAAGGGACTCCCTCCGGTCGATCGATGACCGACACCGGAACTCGCGGCGTTATGACTCGATGGCGAACGATCGAAGCCGGTCAACGGCGAGTCGGGCCGAACTCGTCGCGTCGTCGCGCCGGGCGAATTCGACCAGGCGGTGGAGTAGATACCGTCCGGCGGGCGCCTCGTGGTCAAGAACGCTTACGATGAGCAGCCCCGATTCGACACGCGTCATGAAGAGTCGGTCCAGAAGTCGAACCCGACGCTGATCGTGGGTGTACGCGAGGCGAATGAGCGGTTCGACCGAATCGACGAGACCCAACTCTTCGACCCGGATGACGCGAGCGTAATGGCGCGCGAGGTCGAGATTGAGCAGGTCGACGATCCACTCACTGTCTCCCGCGACGAGTGGCCCGGTCTCGACGACGAGCGGACACTGGCCGAAGAGCCATTCGTAACTCGAGCCGAGGCCGCCCCGAGTCTTTGAGGCGAAGAGAATGACCCGACCGCCGTCCGCGAGCCAATCGACGACGGACGCGGTGAGTTTGTGCGTCAGGATGACCCGCGCCTCAGCCGGCGGCGCGCCTGACGCGCTCCAGGCCTTCGCCTGAGGCGCGAGTCGCTCCGGATCAGGCAGTCGCAGAGACCACGACTTCGCCGGAAGCCCGTAGCCGTGGCTGTAGCCTCGCTCGAGTTCGTCCGGTTCGGCGTCGGCGGCCTCGAATGGCCGATCCGCGACCCGCAAGACGCCGGTCCACGCCTCAGCGTCCGGTCGGTCATCCGGCATGACCCAGAGATCCCAGCGGTTCGGATCGAGACCGTCGGCTGCAACCTCAAGTGTGCATCGTGTCGGCGAATCGACGCCAGGCAATTGCACTCTGAGCGGCGCGTCGGACACGGCGCCGGGAGGACCGTCAATCCGGGTCTCGGTCGTCAACTCTTCGCCCTGCAACCGAATCGTCAGCGATTGGTCGATCGTGTTCGGCGAGAAGTTCGAACACCGGATCGTGCAGTCGATCGTTTCGCTTGAGGAGAATGATCGACGGTGATCCGGCGTGACGAGGATGAGCGGGGCGTCGCCCAGCCAGCCACGCGTCTGCTCCGGTGAGAATCTCCACCGGTCGAGGTCATCCATGAATCCGCAGACGCAACCCGGCACATCGCGCAGGTGATTCATCACGAGGCCGGCGTGGTTCGGATACGAGCGAAACCGCTCGATCTGAAATTGTCGGCCCAGGAGATGCGACCGGTCGGCCTGCCGGCGGAACCGCGCGACCGTGTCCTCGCCGTACTGAGCGATCCACTCGCGTTCGAGAGCGCGGCCATGTTCGAAGAACGAAGGACGCCACCACGCGTTCGCGCCACCGTGTGATTCAATCGCCTCAAAGTCCGGCCAGGAGGTAAACAGTACCGACTCGCCCATTACGAACGGTTTGGGTTCGAGTTCGGCGAGCGCGGTCTGTACATCTTCAAGGTAGGTGATCCAGCGATCGTTGTTGTCGTAGGTGTGCTCGTCGTACAGGTCGGTGTGATCCGGGTTCTGCCAGGCGAAGAAGGCGGTCTGCACCTGAAGGAGCCGCTCGGGCAGCATCTCGTGGGCGGTCTTCCACCACCACTGTGCGAGCTGAGGGTGAAACTCGGGGTGTTCGCAGGTCGCGCTCGCGATAATGACGGACGGATGAGCCCGGTCGCGGCGCATGAATTCACCGTACAGCCGCTGATACTCCGGCAGCAATTCGTCGTTCATCGGCGCATGCCACACCGGGTGCTCCTGCCAGACGAGCATGCCCATCTCATCCGCGATCTCATAGAAGTATCGCGGCGCGTACCACATGCACATGCAGACGGTGTTGAACCCCATCGCGCGTAATCGGGCGAATTCGGATCGCAACTGTGCGGGCGGTGGCGCGGGCGCGATCCATCGAGGTTCGTGTCCCCAGTGCAGGACGCCGCGCAGATGGATCGGGCGGTCGTTCAGATAGATCCGTCGATCCTTCGTCCAGATTGTGCGAAATCCAAAGCGAAAACGGCGGGCGTCACTCACGCCCCCGTTCGCATGAATCTCGATCGACGCCGTGTAGAGGTGTGGCGAATCGGGCGACCATCGATGCGCATCCGGAATCGGAACGCTGACCTTGGCCTGGGGCGCCCCTCGGTCGATTCGCGCATCGCGCGCGCCGACGACCGCGTCGACGGCGTCCTTGATTCGAACGCGGAGTCGACCTTCGCACTCGGCGGGCCGGGCGAGTTCCACTATCGTCCGCGCCTCGTTCGTCGCCGGATCGCCGTGAATCCAGACACGGTTCGGTCGTGCATGAAGGGGGCCGCTGCCGACGAGGCTGACGGGTCGCCAGAGTCCGCCATAGTGCAGACTCAGCATGTCATGGAAGCCCTTCGTGATGTGCCCGAGCGCCTCATCGACCCGTATGCACAGGTCGAGTTCGCCGTCCGTCCCGAGTGCGTCGGTGATCTCGAACTCAAACGGGACGAAGTCGCCGACATGGGAGCCCACCCGGGACTCGTTCACCCAGACTTCCACGCCGGTGGCGACCGCTTCGAATCGAAGGTGGGTGCGCGGCCACTTCCAGTCCTCGGGAAGACGGACCTTTCGTCGATACCAGCCGACATAGTGGTAGTCCGGACCGAAATCGGAGTCGCGCTGCCACGGGCCCGGCAAGGTCGTCGGACGCCACGGAGGCGTGCGAATCGGTTCACGCTCCCAATGCTCGGCGAGCCCGACATTCCCATGGTCGCGACGGATGAGCCATTCGCCGCGAAGATCGATCATCGGTCCGGTCGCCATGGTCGTGCTCGAAGGGGTTCGGCTCGGAAACTGCGCGAGGGCGCGGTGGCGCTGGCGTGTCGAAGGTCAGATGCCCGACGCGTCCATTTCGTAGCCGTCGGCCTCGGGGTTCGTGCGCACCCGGAGTTCGACCGACTTGGCGTGGACGATATGGCCCGGGGGAACGGACTTCGTGAGGAAGACCCCGCCGGCGATGACACAGTCGTCACCAATCACGGTGTCGCCTCCGAGCACCGTCGCCGACGCGTACACGGTGACGCGATCGCCAAGCGTCGGATGTCGCTTCGCCCCGCGCACCGCGCGGCCGGTCTTGTCCCGGGGAATGCTCTTCGCGCCGAGCGTGACGCCCTGATAGACCTTGCACTGTCTGCCGATCTCGGTGGTTTCGCCAATGACGACGCCGGTTCCGTGGTCGATGAAGAACGAATCGCCGATCTGTGCCCCCGGATGAATGTCGATTCCGGTCTGCGAATGGGCGTACTCGCTCATGATGCGCGGCAGGAGGGGGACCTCGAGCCGATGCAGTTCATGGGCGAGCCGGTGGATCATGATCGCCTGCACGCCGGGGTAGCAGAAGATGATTTCGTCGAGGTGGCACGCAGCGGGGTCACCATCGAACGCGGCCTGTATGTCGAGTCCGAGCCGGCGCCGGACTTCTGGAAGTCGCGCAATGAACGCATCGGTAATCCGCCCCGCTTCGGCGTCGATGTCCGGACCGTCTTCGTCGTCCGCGCCACGGCAACTGTCCCAATATTGGATCGCCCGATGAACCTGGCGCCGGAGGTCCGACGCGAGCGAGGACGCCATCTGCTCGACATGCTCGGCGAGGTTGCGACGGTCGAGATTGCGCTCACCGAAGAAGCCGGGGAACACGATGGCGCGCATTTCGTCGGTCAGCCGCTGAATCTCCCGTTGGTCGGGCAGATGGCTGGCCGAAAGGTGTCTGGTGCGCTCATCGGAAAGGATTGAGGCGATGAGGGTATCGATGGACTTCTGGGACGGAGAAGTGGGGGGTGTCATGTCGGCCTGCATCGTAACGGGTCGAACTGGACTGGTCAGCGACGGGTGCGAATCGAGGGGAGGGTGAGCCAATTCGCCTCACCCGGACCAAAAAGTCCAGAACCCGCTCGACGGCGGGTTCTGGTGGAGCCACTCCGGACTCAGGATGGACGCGCGGCATGGATGCTCGAACCCCATCACGAGGTGGGCGCACTCTTCGGCGGTCCCGGTCTTCCACTCGTTGATGGCTTGACCATCGCCCCGACCGAGCGCTCCCTTGGGGTTGTGCATCGGTTCGAGCATGGATAGCCGCCGACGCCATCCCGCCGTAGCGGTAATGGTCCGGTGGTGTGTCCACGGCAAGAATACCTCATGCGCGGCCGGCCGTCCGCGCCGAATCGCCAACGGACGGCGGAAACCCCGGCGTCCGAATCCGGCATTGACACCCGGGTCCCGGGTTGCTACAACCTCGCAATACGGCCCACCTGAATTCAGCCACCCACGAGAGAACAGCATGCGCATCGCGAATTTCAACAAGGGTCTCGCTCTCGCGCTCACGGCGGCGCTCGTCTGCGGGTGCGAGTCGATCGAATCCGACGATGACGAACTCGTCCATCTGCCAGAGGAAGCGCCGGAAGATGTGAGCCTGGGCTCGATCCTCGGCGACCTCACTCCGGAACTCATGACCATGAGCGAGCGGGAAGTCGATGTCGAGGTGGCGATCGCCCGGACCTGGGACACGAACTGGCGGAACTACTGGATGGACTGGGGCCGCCTCATGATGTTCGACCGCCCCTCGCGGCTCTCGCCGTATCCGATGCCGTAATTGACTGACCGGCCGTAGTCACGGCCTGATCAAATCGATCGCAGACCGGGCGTCGACCCTTTCGTCGGCGCCCGGCTTTTCTTTTTGCGTCGCGTTTCCGGCGTTGCTAACCGATTTCGCCAGCGTAAGTTGTCGTGATGCTGAAAAGATGGGTAGCTTTGTCAAAGTGGGGAAATTGGAACCCGGCCCACTCCCCGCCCTTTTTGAGAAAAAGCACTTGCACCCCCTCCCTCGCTCGTTCATACTGCAGGGCGTCGGTTGGAGTTTCGAGGGAGAAGATGAGTTCCGCTCATCTTGGGCTGTTCAGCCTGTAGTGGAGTTGTGGAGCTCTCACTACCTTCTACAACACAATTGAAGTGCTTATCGCTTCGTAGTTAAAGAATGGAACTGCAGCGAAGGGGGTCGTATCTTCGGTGCGTGGCCGAAGCCTCATTCGCTTCAATTCATTCGGAGATCAGAGAAGGAATCGAATATGCTGCGCAAGTTTATCTGTCTGTCTGCCGGTCTTGCGGTCTGCGGCTTTGGCGCCGACGCCGTGGCGGGCCCGAAGGTCCTCCAGAAGGCGGAAGCCAAGGCCAAGCTGAGCCCGATCTCGATCGCTCCGCTCTATGCGGACGGCACGATCGGTGAATGGCGTCCGTATGTCGGCGGCGACGACACCATCAACATTGGTGGCGAGTTTGACGCGTTCGAGAGCGTCCGTGACAGCGACCCCTGCGGTCTCGGCAAGGGCTTCCCGGCCGACGGCTCCGGCAGTGGCGGTTTTGACCCGTTCTGCGATCCGGCCTCGATCGGCAGCCCCTGCGGCGCCGCGTCGGTGCGCTGGTTCTTCGGGTCGACCTATGTTTCGGGCGGTCGTCGCTCCGGCGGCAACAGCGCTGCGAATTCGACCGGCACGGCCGGCCGTCTCGAGCTCGCCTGGTGGAACACGCTGAATCCGGGCCAGACGGACCCGAACGGCAACATCGTGGGTGACACGGTCATCACCGTCAGCACCTACGACAACAACTTCGACCAGTTCTGCGGCACCGGTGAGCCCAACTTCCTCACGGGCGTCATCCTCAACTTCGGTTCGGTCGGCGCTGGTGGCTACTACTACAGCGATGTCGACCTCACCGGCCTCGAACTCGATGTCCCCGCCGGCGGCGCGTCGGTCGGCGTCGAAGTCCAGTTCTTCTATGACACCGGTCTCGCGACCGTCGCGGCGAACAACCAGGTCATGATCTGGGGCGCCAAGGACGCCGATGAGCAGGGCATCAGCGAGCCGATCGTCTATGACGACGACAACTGGGACGGCACCTTTGATCCGTTCACCGAGTGCTTCGACTACACCTTCGGTCTCTGCCCCGATCCGCTGATCAACATGGTCGGCCTCTTCGGTCAGGGCGGCGGCGGCTCCTGCGTCGGCTTCGATGTTCCGACGCTCGTCGCGGGTAGCCCGGCGACCTTCGACATCACCGGTGGTCAGGCGAACGCGAACTATGCGATCGCGTACTACCTCAGCGAGAACGCCGCGAACAACGCGTGCGATTGCGCCGATCCGCTCACCGCGAACGCTGGTAACTTCATCAGCTGCAACGGCGGCACCGGCAACATCGTCGACAACGACGGCAACCCGGGCAACAACCGTCTTGACGGCGCCGGCGACGCGAGCCTCACGGTTCCGATCCCGAACGCCGCTCAGGGCCGCACGCTCTGGTTCGTGGCCTACACCCCGGACGCCGACGGCACCTTCTGCTGCGTCGTCAGCGGCCCGCACACCGTCCTCTAATCTTCGATCGAGCCTGACTCGATCGGACGCTTAGAGCGTTCGAAAGTGCACCTCAACCCCACCGTCCGAAAGGGCGGTGGGGTTCTTTTTGTCTCCTCGTCGCCGCCGGCTGAACGACCACGCCCGCTCGTGTAGGATGGTCACCCACGCCGATGACACACGACCACCTCGCGCAGCTCAACGACGAACAACGACGCGCCGTCACCTCGACGAGCGGGCCCCTCATCGTCCTCGCCGGACCCGGAACCGGGAAGACGACCGTCATCACCCGCCGCGTCGCGCACCTCATTCTCGAGCACGGCGCCGAGCCCGAAAGCGTCCTCGCCCTCACCTTTACGAACAAGGCGGCGGAAGAGATGCGCCGCCGGCTCGGGGAGCTTCTCGGCGGCGCCGGCCGGGCCGACCGCGTGCGCGCGATGACCTTCCATTCCTTCGGCCTCTTCCTCATTCGTCGCTTCGCCGACATGATCGGCTGGCCCGCCGAACCCACGATCATCGACTCGAGCCGAATGCGTTCGCTCATGCGACGCCTCATCGACGAGACCGGCGTCGGCGCGAATCGCTACCTCTATGACCCCTATGCGATCGCCCCGGAGGCCTTGCGATTCATCGCTGAAGCCTCGGACCACGCCATCTCGCCCGCTCGCGCGCTCGAGCACGCCGACGCGTGGCAACGCGACTACGAGCGACGCGCCGCGACGCTCGAGGACGAGGCCCGTGTCGCCGAGAAGGCCGAACTCGACCTCTTCCGAGAATACGCGGAACTCCACCGCGCCTTCGACGAGGCGTGCCTGGAGCGCCGCTGGGCGACCTTCAGCGATCTCCAGTCGCGCCCGTTGCGCATGCTTGAACTCGATCCGCGAATCCGTGCGATCGTGCGCACGGAGATCCGCCACATCGTGATCGACGAGTTTCAGGATGTGAACCGTGCGCAGATCGAGCTGCTCAAGCAGGTTGCGCCGACCGATGGGGATGTGTGCGTTGTCGGGGACGACGATCAATCGATCTACGCCTTCCGGGGATCGCACCAGGCTGCGTTCAAGCACTTCGCTCAGCACTGGAGCGCGGCGACGATCGAACTCACGAAGAACTATCGGTCGTCGTCTGTCGTGCTCGACGCCGCGAACCGGATCATCCAGAAGGTGGATGATCGATTCAGCGCGGATAAGCGCACAATCGCTGCGGGAGATGCGAAAGACGACTGCGTGCCCGTCGAGGGCATCACCTATGAGGGAACCGACGGCGCTGGACCGGTCATTGGCCGCGTCATCCTCGATTCGGTCGGCGCCGGTGACCGCTCCTGGCGCGATTTCGCGGTGCTCGTCCGGTCGGGGACGGACCTCGCCCGGATTCAATCCTCCCTGCAGGCGATGGAGATTCCGGTGGAGGCGCCGGAGCGGGACGATCCGTTCGAGCATGACGAAGTTCAGGATGTGATGTCGTGGCTGCGGATTCTCGACGACCCGTGCGATACGCCGCGACTGACGCGCATCCTGGCCCGTCCGCCGTATGACCTGCCCATCCACACGCTCTCGTCGTGGTACCGCGAATGCGCGCAGGCGTCGGCCGCGGCGCGCGACGCGGGCCATGACGCGGAAGCGGACCGGCCACCGCTCGAACGGTTGGTCGAGTGGCGCCGTACGCCGGCGGTGGAACGATTCGCCACGGATTACGAAGCGCTATCGACCGTCGCCCTCACGGAGCCGATCGATCACCTTGTTCGCGCCGTGATTCGTCGGTCCGGCCTCGTCACACTCGATCCAATCGATGACGAAGCACATCAGGTGAGGGTGCAGCGTCTCGGCGCGCTTCTCACCTTCGTGACCGAGCGGATCGATGGTCTCGATGAGCCGCGCGGATTGCGCGAGTTCCTGCGCTACTTCGATGATCTCGACGAGGCGGACCGGACGATCGGCCGGACCGCGGAATCGCGACTCGATTCGGGGGTGGACTCCCAGGGTCGCGACGCCGTACGCATCCTCACCGCCCATGGAAGCAAGGGGCTCGAGTTCGACACCGTCTTTCTTCCGCGCATCAATAAGAATCACGGGTATCCGAACCTGCGAAGCGATCGCGACCGTGACTACCTTCCCGAAGCCTTGCGGGACGGGGAGGCGAGTTCGAAAGAGAATGAGGAGCGTCGCGTCTTCTTCGTCGCCATGACTCGTGCGAAGCGGCGCCTCGTCCTGCTCAGCCAGTCGCGGGTACGAGTCGGCGCCGGGAATCGATGTCATCCGTCCGTTTTCTGGGACGAAACGCTTGTGGAGCACGGCGGGGCGTACGAGACCGTCGTTCGAAGCGCGAGCGAGGTCGCCGCCGGGTCCGAGGCGCCTCCATCGGCGTGCGCGATCACGGCCGCGCCTCGACAGACGGTGCGCCAGCGTGAACTCAGTCTCGTCCGGCGCGAGATCTTCGCCGCCCTCCATGCGCTGCGTCGTCCCGATCTCGATCCGGCGGAGTTCGAGGCGCAGACGGAAACAGTGCGGCGCCTCGCCATGCGCGTCCCACTCCTCGCCGCGGAGGATGAATCGCAGCTTGATCGCCTCATCGACGCGGCGCGCGAGCCGGACCGTCCGGCACTCCGCGAATTCGCGGACCGTCTCCAGATGGACGAGCCGTTCCACCCGGGGATCGAACCGCCACGCCCGCCGCTCCGCCTGACCTACAGCGACATCGCGACCTATCTGAGGTGCCCGCGATGCTACTGGCTCGCGCGGGTCGCGCGCATCCCGGAACCCGGTACACCCGCGAGCACATTCGGATCGATCATCCATCGGTCGCTCGAGTTCTTCTACAAGGCGGTGCGCGATCACGCCGCGGGAATCACCAGCGGCCCCGCGCCCGGCGTGGATGATCTCGTTCGGATCGGTCGCGACGCCTACGAGCAGATGAGACCCGCAAGTCTTGCGCAAACAACCCGGTTCTGGTCGCGAATTGAGGCGGCGCTGCGGCAGTATCACGAGCGACTGCATGACGAGTCGGCGAACCCGGTCGAAGTCGAACTCGATGTCAGCTTCGACTACCGGCGGAGGGATCACGCGCACCGGATCGTCGTTCGCATCGATCGGGTCGACTTCGATGGTCGTTATCGACTCGTGGATTACAAGACCGGCCGCCCGAAGAAGGAGTTGCTCGAACCGAAGAGCGGCGATCTTCAGATGGGCGTGTACGCGCTCGCGTTGCGACACTGGCTTGAGGAGGAGGTCGTCGACGGCGTGGCCGAATACTGGCTCATCGCGACCGGCGAGCGTGGAACCGTTGATCTCGCGAAGCTCAAGCTCGACAAGGTGGAGGAAAAGATCGGCGAGGTCATCGACGGCATCCTTGCAGGCGACTGGACAGTCGGACGCCAGTGCAGTGGACGCTGCGAGTCGCTCGGAGGCCTCCTCAGTGACTGGGAGGAACGGGAGGGCGACGATTCGGAGGAGGAGGGGGACTAACCGGCGGCGGGGCTGTCATCGACGGCCCCGACGGTTACAATGGTCGAATGCCCGATGAGCGGGATGGCACGAGCCGGGTCTTCGTGAGTGAGCCGATCACCCCGGAATCCGGTTCTTTCCGACCGGAAGCCCTGGCGACCGGGTTGACCTCGGCGCCGGCGTCGTTCGTCTGGCGCGGACGCCGGTTTGAGGTGCGAAGGGTCATCGAGGAAACGAAACGAAGCGGCCGGGAACGGGGCCGGTCCGACGGCGAACTCTACCTGCGACGACAGGAGTTCCTCGTCGAAGTCGACGGCGGCGCCGTCGCGACGATCTACTTTGAACGGACACGGGCGCGAGGTGATCGCAGCGGACGATCCCGCTGGTTCATCTACGACGCCTCAACCGGAATGGTCGACCAGACGCGACGAGACCGGAGCTTCGAATCCAAGTCGGGCGACTGACGAGCGAGCGCATCATGCCGAACCTGCGGCAGGTCATCGAACAACTCGATCGATTTGAAGAAGGGCCGCTCCGGGCGTCGCTTGGACATCGACTGCTCGCGGGACTGCTCGCGATCGCGTGCGCAGCGCTGCTTGGTCTTGCGGCATGGCTTCAGCCGGATCCGCGCGGGTTCGGAACCCATAATCAGTTGCGGCTTGCGCCGTGCCTGTGGGTCGAGCGCGTCGGCATGCCCTGTCCGACCTGCGGAATGACGACGGCGTTCGCCCATGCGGCGGACGGCTCGTTTCTCAGCGCCGCGCGTGCGCAACCGATGGGGCTCGTGCTCGCGTTCATGACGGCGATGACCTTCTGGGTGGCCCTCTATGTGGCGGCGACGGGATCGCTCATCGGCGCGCTTCTGCTCCGCCTCTGGCGTCCGAGCGTGCTGTGGACGGCCGGCGGGCTCGCCCTCGCGTCGTGGCTCTACAAGATCTGGGACTTTACACGGGAGAATTCCCTGTTATGAGACATCGGACGATCAACACGAGTCCGGCCCGGCGTCGACGCGCCGGGCGCGTCGGTCTCCTGACGCTGTGTCTGCTCACCACGGCGCTACTGGCCGGGTGTCAGGTCGCCGGCGTGATCGGCTCGACCTGGGACGCGACGAAAGAGGTCGATATTCCCGCCGAGTACCGCGGACTCGACGGCAAGCGTGTCGTCGTGCTCGTCGACGCGCCGATGGACATCTATTACGAGTTTCCGGGCATCACCTCGACGCTCACGCTTCTCATCTCGAACGGGATCATCGAGTACTGTCCCGGGTCTCTCGTGCCGCCCACGGAAGAGGTCATCGCGTTCCAGTACAACAATGTGTACTGGGCGACGATGGACTACGCTGAACTGTGCGCGGAGCTGCGGACCGAGCGCATCGTCATCATCGATCTCATTGAGTATCGACTGCAGGCGCCGGGCAACAGTTACCTCTGGGACGGCCGAATCTCGGCGGATGTGCATGTCATCGAGGCCGATTCGTTCGACCCGTCGTCCTTCGCCTATTCGAAGCGCGTTCTGTCGCTCTTCCCGGGCATCGAGGGCGTAAGCCGGGAGAGCGCGTCGCAGGCGCAGATCGCTCAGGGACTTCAGATCAAGTTTGCGCAGAAGGTCGTCCGGCTGTTCCACGATCACAAGCGAATCAACTCCGAACTCCAGGACGAGAAGCGTCTGGAAGGGTGATGATGGAACGATCAACGATGCAGGTGATGTTTCGACGCGCGGCGGCTCTTGTTCTGCTCGCCGCGGTTTCACTTCCGATGACCGGTTGCAACATCGCGACGGGTGTCGCGTACGCGGTCGAAGGTCCGCCGAAGCGAGACGCGGCTTACACGCTTCCGCCGGAATCGAAGATCGTCGTGTTCCTTGATGACCGCGCGACGGTCATCCCGCAGGCGTCGTTCCGCCGCGGCGTGGCGATGCGGGCGACCGAGATCATCGTGCAGGAGAAGCGTCTCGTCGCCGGCGGCATCACGCCCACCGCCGCGACTCGCGTCGCCGAGCGCGAAGCGTACGACGAACCGATGGCGATTGACGACATCGGTCGCGAGATTGGCGCGACCCATGTGATCTATGTCAATCCCGTCCAGTGGACGCTCGTCAACAACGCGATCCCGCAGCCGGTCGCGGTCTATCGAGTGAAGATCATTGAGGTCGCGACCGGGCGACGGCTGTGGCCCAGTGAAGAGGCCGGCGCCGCGGTGGTGGTGCAGATGGCGCCAAAGACGGACTCGCAGTATTCACGGGATGAGTTCGAACTGCTGTCCCAACGCCTCGCGGAGTTCTCCGGTCTTCGGATCGCCGAACTGTTCTACGAGCACGAGCCGAACCCGCTGGATGGGCGACGCAGTGAGTGAACGCGAGTCGACGCGGACCTCTCGTCCGTTCCGCGTCCTCCATCTTATCGATCCGACGAATCCTGCGGTCGGCGCCTGTGGCGCCGCATTGCTCGCGGATCTGCTCGCCGGGCAGACGGTGGCGGCGCGCGACTCGGCGGTCATCGTCGGTGGGTCGGGCGCCGAGCGCCTTGCCCGACGGGTCGGCCTCCAGACCCCCGATCGAATCGCGCCTCCGGCGGAGCGGGGATGGTTGGCCGCGACGACGCTTCGCCGGTA
This sequence comes from Phycisphaerales bacterium, assembly GCA_043101845.1. Classification (GTDB taxonomy): domain Bacteria; phylum Planctomycetota; class Phycisphaerae; order Phycisphaerales; family UBA5793; genus JBICHN01. Next base: position 493,393 of record JBICHN010000011.1, read on the forward strand.
CCTCGCGCGTCGAGGGCCGTTCGATCTCATCCAGGCCTGGTCGGTCTCCATGCTGTCGCTCGCGTCGACCGTCGCGCCGACCACGCCCCGGGCGGTCATGCTGCTCATGAATCCGGACGATGATGCCGAAGCCCACTGGCTTCGTTCGATCTCCGGGGGCGGGGAACCGGTGGCGCTCGCGATCACGAATGAGATTCGACGGGCGTGGGCGGCGCGAGGCGCGCCGGGTGAGCGCATTCATGTGTTGCGGCCCGGCCTCGATTTCGCTCGAGTCGATGGGGGTGTCCGCGGCCGCATCCGCCACGAGTGGGGAGTCGCGGATGAGACCCAGGTGGTCGCGGCGCTCGCCCACCCGCCGTCCCGAATCGGAGGACGGCGGCTCGGCAAGGCTCTGGTGATCATGCGGCTTCGGCGACTCGATGTCGCGCTCGTCATGTCACCCGGCGTGCGCCGTCGCGCCGCGGGCGCCGCGATCGCCGAAGCGGCGGGAGAGGGTGATCGCCTCATCTTTGACGAGCGCCTCGATGAGCCCTGGCGGATACTCCCCGCGTGCGACGCGGGTCTGCTGCTCGGCGATGACACGCAAGAGGTGAATCGAACGGCGCCCGCGGCGCCGCCGTCGCGTACGGGACGGTGGCCAAGCCTCGTAGCGCCGGCGCACCGCCATCACGAAGTCGGGCCGGCGGACGCGATGAGCGGAGTTCTCCCGGCCCACTGGGCCGCCGTCGCGGGCAAGCCGATCGTCGCCGAAGCGAGCTATGCCGCGACGGAGGTCGTGGAGAATCGACACACCGGCCTGCTCGTCACTCCCGGCGACGACGGCGCCGTGGTCAATCGCGTCGCCGAGCTGGCCGGTGATGCGCAACTCCACTGGAAATTGCGCGACGCCGCGCGCTCGGAGGCGTACAGCGTCTTCTCGCGTCGGCGGTTCGTGTCCGACCTTCGCGCCGTGCACGAGCAGATCATCGAAGGCCGACGCGTTGAACCTCCGCCGCTCCCGGTCACGGGCGGTGTCGCGTTCGGCGTCGGCGCCCGCGGCGGCGCGCCGGCCGATTAGTCGGGAATCGCCGTGTCGTAGAACGAGACGAGTTCATCGCGCATTCGTCGAAGCGATTCGAGTTGAATGTACATCATGTGCCCCGACTCGTAGTACCCCATCGTCACATGATCCTGCAACTCGGGCGGCAGGCCGAGGTGCGTGAAGGTGTACTCGGTCGCAAAGAACGGCGTCGCGAGGTCGTAGTATCCGTTCGCGACATAAACATGCAGGTCCCGGTTCTTCGTCATCGCCGATCGCAGGGTGTCGGCGACATTCACATAACGATTCTGGTAGCGGCGATAGCTCCATGGATGGACGCGGCCGGTCAGAATCTCGTAGGGCAGATCGCTCTTGTACCCAAGTTCGCGCCGCACATAGTCGTTCAGCGTCGCGGTGTACGGCCCTTCGATCGCGGCGTAACTGGGATCGTAATCCGGTGACGAACTGTTCCCGTTCGCGTCGATTCCGGTGAACCGGCTGTCGAGTCGGCCGACCGTGCGGTCCTCGTCACGCAGGAGCTCCTTCGTGAATTCGAAGATCGGAATACGCAGGTCACCGCGGTCGATGTACTCCTCGGAGAGGCCGGTAAGTTGCGCGAGCCGAGTGACGATGGCGCTTCGTTCGTCCTGATCGAGGTCCGAGCCCTGCATAAGCGCGAGTGTGTAGTCGCCAAGCGCAAACTCTCGGGCGGCGTCGACCGCCGCTTCGAGATCGGCCTGAAGTTCGTCGCCGAGTTGATCGTGGTACCACGCGGTCGCCGTGTAGGTCGGAAGGAAAACGATGTACGGGAGGTCGTTTCCGCGATCGAATCGGGCGGTCTGAAAGTTCAGAATCGACGAGACGAGCACGATGCCGTTGAGGTAGAGCCCGTGCCGGTCCTGAAGATGTCCGGACAGTCCCGCGGCCCGCGTCGTGCCGTAGCTCTCGCCCGCGAGGAACTTCGGCGAATTCCACCGGCCGAAGCGCGTCGTGTAAAGGCGAATGAATTCACCGACGGACTCGACATCCTCATCGATTCCGTGGAAGTCCGATTTGTTCACTCCCTCGGCGGGCCGACTGTATCCGGTCATGACCGGGTCAATGAAGACGAAGTCGGTGAGATCGAGCAGCGACTGGTCATTGTCCACCAGTCGGTAGGGCGGGGGAAGCGGGAACCCCTCATCATCCATTTCGACGCGACGCGGCCCGAACACGCCGAGGTGCAGCCATACGGACGACGATCCCGGTCCGCCGTTGAACGCGAAGGTAATGGGTCGATCCGCAGGGTCTTCGACATCGTCGCGGGTATACGCGATGAAGAAGAGGTCGGCCTGCGGCTCGCCGGACTCCGTAGCCATCGTGAAGGTGCCCGCCGTCGCGGTGTAGTCGACGACTTCACCGTCAATCATGATCGAGTGATCGGTCACGACGAGACCATCCATCCAGGCGTCGGCGTCGGATTCGGAGCCGTTCGACTTTGCGCCGGCCTCGGCGTCGGTCATCACCGCATCCTGCCGGGCGGCGTGCGCCGCCGGCGTGAGCGTCAGCCACGCGAACAACAAGGCCAGGCACAACAACTCTCGCGTCGAGAAGCGAATAGAGGTCATCGATCACCTTTCCATTCAACGGATCAGGCGCGGCGAACGCGGCCGCGCAAGCGATGAATCCACGACGAGATCACGCCTTCGTCATGACATATTCGAGCAGGCGGACGACCTGCTCGGGAGTTTGGGCGACGGCGAACGCCGCCGCATCGACTTCCTTGAGCGCATGCGTGTGGTCCGGGCCGTGCAGCGTGATGATCGGCTTCCCGAGCGCCGCGGCGAATCCGGCGTCGAACGCGGCGTTCCACTGCCGATACTTTTCGCCGAACCGCACGACGACGATGTCGGCCCGCTTGATCAGCGGGCGCGTCCGAATCGCATTGACCGACGCGCCCTTGTGGTCGCGCCAGAACGCGTCATCCTCGTCGCCGAGGATCGAAACGCCGACGGAGTCGCTCGCCTCATGGTCCGTCACCGGTCCGACGAACAAGACGGGGAGGCCGGCCTGCTCGGCGCCGTCGCGAATCCGGTCGCGCCAATCGGTATGAATCTCGCCGGAGAGGTAGACCGTCCAGGTCGTCGTCATCATCGCACTCCCGAGCGTCCAGCATAGCGAATCCGAGCGTGGACGAAAGCATCGACCCGCGGGTTCGACCGCTGATCTGTACCGACGGAGTGTCGATCGGTTCTAGACGACGATTTCGAGAATCTCGAACTTCTTCTCGCCCTTGGGAAGCTCGACGCGGACGGTGTCGCCGACCCGCGCGTGCATGAGGGCGCGGCCCATCGGAGAGGATGAAGTGACTTCGATGTAATCGAGCGTGAAGTCCCCGCTCGCATCGCCGACGACCTTATACAGATCCTCATCGCCGGACTCGGTTTCGCGGAGCTTGACGGTCGCGCCCACGAAGACGACATCATCCGGCATCGAGTTGGGGTCGACGACCTGAGCCGTCGCGAGCCGCTCCTCGAGTTGCCGGATCTTGGCTTCGTTCATTCCCTGATCCTCACGGGCGGCGTGGTACTCGGCGTTTTCGCGCAGGTCCCCATGTTCACGCGCCTCGGCGATGCGGTCGGTGATCGACTTGCGCTTCGATTTGAGTTCGTCAAGCTGTTGCATCAGCTTGTCGCGGTCGGCGGGGGTCAGGTATTCCATTGCCTCAATCAATCCTCATCCGGAGTCTCATCCTTCGAATCCATCATTCGTCGGCGACGCAGGAAACTGCGGCCGATCGCATCAGAGACAGTAGGCTTCGGGGACTCTCAGAGGAGTGCCTTTCAGGGAAATCGGCCGGTGACGCCGCATCGTCGCTCCGGATCGCGCATGACGCCGGGAGGCGTCCCGCTACTATCAATCGATTCAAGAGTTGTCTGCAGAACGGAGGCTCGTTCGTGGCTCAGATCGCCGCCGTCGTCATTGGACTGTTGCTCGTCGTGCTCGGGGGGTTCGCCTACGCCGCGGCCGAGGCGCCGAAGAGCGTCACCGCCCTCATTCCCGCCTTCTTCGGCGCCCCGATCTTCGTCCTGGGCGTCCTCGCCTATGCGAAGCCCGTCTGGCTCAAGCATGTCATGCATGTCGTATCCGTGCTCGCGTTGCTCGGCGTCGTACTTCCGGCCGGCCGGCTCGCAATGACGATGGGGGACTTCGAGCTCAACCTCGCCTCGGGAAGCCTGCTCGTGATGCTCATCCTCAGCGCGATTCTGCTCGCCGCCTGCGTCAAGAGCTTCATCGACGCGCGACGGGCGCGGCAATCCGAATCCGCACGATGATCACGCCGTCGCCGCGCTCGATTTCTTCTTCCGCGCGAGCTTGCGCACGAATTCGAAATGCTTCTTGTCCACCGGCTGCACGCTGAGACGCTGCCCGCGTTTGGTGACGAGCATTCCGTCGAGTTCGGCCTGTTCCTTCAGTTCCGAGAGGGCCACGGTCCGCTTGAACTTCTCGACGAATGCGATGGAGACCATGATCCACCGGGGATCCTCGCGGCTCGACTTCTCGTCGAAGTATTTGCTCTCCGGATCAAACTGCGTGGGATCGGGGATCGCCGTCTCGACGATCGTTGCGACACCCACGACGCCCGCCGGGTCGGCGCTTGAGTGGTAGATCAGCGCCAGGTCGCCGGCGCGCATGTCGTCCCGCATGAGATTCCGCGCCTGATAGTTTCGCACGCCGTCCCATCCGGTGCGCCCGTCCCGCTCGAGATCATCGATCGAGTAACTCGTCGGCTCGGTCTTGAGCAGCCAGTAGTTCTTCGCCTTCGGCACGGTCGTCCCCTCTATCAGATTCGTCGAGACGATTTGTAGGCGTGATGTTCGAAGCGACCACCCGGCCCGCCGGGCAGAATCTGGTATCGTGGCGCCATGTGGCGAAAATGGTTCACGCTCTCACTGCGATGGGCGCTCACGGCGCTCCAGCGCGTCTGCTATGTCATCTCGTTTCGACAGTGGCCTTCCAGTGTCGCCGTGTGCGTGATCGTCCTCGACGACGATAACCGGCTTCTCCTCGTGAAACGCGCGGATGGAAAGGGCTACGGCATTCCGGGCGGATTTGTCCGTCTCTTCGAGCCCATCGAAGAGACCGCGCGGCGCGAGGTCATGGAAGAGACGGGACTCCCGCTCGTCATCGATGGTTTCGCCGGCTTTCTCTCCGGCCGACGGCAAGGCGGTTTCGCCTGCGTCGACATCATCTACTATGGCCACATCGATACGAAGGCGTCCGACCAGCGTCCACACACGAGCAGCGAAGGCCGCGCGCTCTGGAAGCCGTACGAAGACGCTCGAGTCGATCTCGCGTTTGATTACGACGAAGTGGTGGGCCCGTTCATGCGCGGCAGGCGTCCGGCCCCGCTTGATCGCGACCGCTCCCTCATCTCCGCAGGCCGCGAGAAGAATCGAACTCTGGAATAGACCGGGAGGCGTGGTGTCCTTTCGCTGTAGGACCGCGGCGCTGATGCGAGTCGCCGCGCCGTCCGCAGCGCGAGGAGACGATCATGACCTCATCGAAACGGAAGAGACGGGGGCGGTTCGACCGCCGACTTGTGATCGGATTGATTCTGCTCGCATTCGGCGCGGCGGTCATGAACGGCTGCGTCTATGTCGAGAAATCCGGCCACCATCACCATCGACGCCATCATCATCACTACCGATGCTGGCGGTGACGGAGCGATCAGCCGTTCGCTTCGTACACGACGACGAGAAACAGATCGGACGAGGCGTAGTTCCGGCCGAGGCTCTGGCCCTTGCTGTCGAGCGTCGTGGTCTGGGGCGCGATGTTTCCGAACATGTTGACCACGCGGGCGCCGCTTTCCTTCAGCCAGGAATTGACGGTTTCTTCGAGATCCTCGACGCGGGCCTCGGTGTCGATGAAGATCTTGATCTGCTGCACGCTCTCGTCTCCTGTTGCATCGATGGGGCGGCGACACCATACGGCGTGGATCGATCGCCCGCCACCGCCGGCCGCGTCGACATCGCGTCCGCCATCCAGTATGGATCGCACGATACCATGCCCGTGTATGGCTGAACAGGACTCGAACCCGAACGGGCGATGCGATCGATGACGGCGGTGTCGCTCACCCGGCCCCTTGGCGTCGGCGATCGCGTCCTCATCCGGTCGCCGCGACCGTCGGACGAAGCCGCGTTTCTCGCGGCGGTCACGGCGAGTCGCGGCCTCCATGCGTCGTGGACCTCCGCGCCGGCGACTTCCGAGGACTACGCCGCGTACCTCCGGCGCGGGCGTCGCCGCAACTGCATTCAATGCCTGATCGTTCATCGTGATCCGGCTGCCCTCGTTGGTGTCGTCAACATCAATGAGATCGTGCGCGGCTCGTTTCAGAGCGCCTATCTCGGGTACTACGCCTTCAACCCGTTTGCGCGTCGGGGACTGATGCGCGAGGGGCTCGGCCTCGTTCTCGACCACGCGTTCGACGCGATGAGACTTCACCGGCTCGAAGCCAACATTCAGCCGGCGAACGAATCATCGCGCCGTCTCATCGAGCGGCTCGGATTTCGACTTGAAGGCGTTTCCCCGCGGTACCTCAAGATCGCGGGACGGTGGCGCGACCACGAGCGCTGGGCGATCCTCGCTGAGGATTGGAAGACGGCGCGCCGGACTTTACAAGGCGGCGCGAAGCGGTCATGATTGCCGCATGAAGTATGCACGAATCCGGGCCCTGGCGACGGTCGGGCTCGCCGCCTCGCTCGTCGCGTGCGAGTCGGGACCACCGACGAGCGGCGTGACCCACATCAAATCCGACACCGCCCTCGGCCCGTACTCCGGAGCCGTGATGGTCGATCGTTTCATCTTTCTCTCCGGGAAGATCGGCGACCCCTCATTGTCGTTCATCGACGAGTCGCACGAAGCGATCGACGCGGTTGAGGAAGAGCTCGGCCGCAGCGGCGCCTCGCTCGATGATGTCGTTTCGGTGACGGTGTACCTCACGGATCTTGAGAACTACTCACTCTTCAATGAGATCTATTCGTCGCGCTTTCCGGCGCCGCATCCGGCGCGGGCATGTGTGGAGGTCGCCGAACTGCCTGGAGGCGCGCGCGTCGAAATTCAGGCTGTCGCCGTTCGCCGATGAGCCGAGTCATCGGGCGATGAGCCAGACGCTCAGCCATCCCGCGAGATGGACCGCGATGACGGCCGCGAGCGTCCAGCGGTATCGAGGCTTCCGGCGCTTGTGACGCAGAACGCGCAGCGCGACCACCGCGCCGGGCCAACCTCCGAAGAGTTCGGCGAGGTGGAGTCGACGCTCCGGTATTCGCGAGCCGCCCTTCGCCGCGCGTCGCTTGTCGATTGCGAAGAGCGCGAAAGTCACCACGCTCATCGTCGCATAGATCGTCAACGCGATGACGACGCCTGTGGCCATTGCGTATCTTCCTGCCTTCGCAAGACAGAAAAGAGCAACGGGCGGAGCCATGCTCCGCCCGTTGTCATTCTTGGCTGCGAATCACGAATGATCAGAGCTGCTCGACATTGCTCGTCGTGCAGGTCGCCACATCGAGGGCCTGGATGTATCCACCGCAGGCGCCGGAAGGCGCCGACCCGCTGACCGTCACATTACCGCTCCCGTCCGCCGTTTCCGTGCGGATGAGTTGGGCCGACCCGTTGAGGTCGAGCACCGTCCCGGCGCACGGGTTCCCGCTTGGAATCGTGACGCTGCCCGTGCCGTTCGCGAAGATGAACGCGACATTCCCGCCCGGCGTCGCGCCGCTCACATCGGCGGTGACCGTTCCGGGGCACGAGCCGCTCAGGCTCAGGCTGAATCCGCCGGAGTCCGCCGCCCACTCGACCATGTTCTGCGCGAGCGGGAAGTTGTCTTCGTCGAAGATGTAGGTGTCGGTGAACATGTTGTGGTCGCCCATGACGAGCACGCGACCACCGCCGGTGTATCCGGTGCTTGGCTCGAGCACGACCATGAAGTCATCGCCGAACGCATTGATCCCGATGAGCTCTGCGTCGGGGCCGTAGGTAAAGGTGCATTCCGCCGGGATGAAGAACGACGAGATGCCGTCCATGATGGGGTGGGATCCGACGGGCGTGCCGTTGGCCCGGTTCGCGAGCCCGAAATAGTTCCCCACGCCGTACGCGGCCGTGTAATCCTCATAGGTGTCCGGGTTGAGGTACTCGGCCGTGACGATGAGCGTCCCCCCCCCCGCGACCCAGTTGTCGAGCGAAGTCTTTTCCGCCGCGGAGAGGTAGCCGGTCGTGGTGTTCAGCAGCGAGGTGTAGAACACATCGACGCCGCTGAGGTACGAGTCGGTGATGGTCGAAGTCCCGGCGGCGACGGAATCTCCGTTCGCCGTGATGATGCCGCGGAGCTGAATGTGCGCGTCGCCGTTCAGAGCTCCGGCGGAATAGTTGATGCGCGAAGAATCGAAACTGCCCCACACGACGCCACCCGCGCTCGCGACCGCCGGGAATGACGCCGCCACGACGCATCCGATGATGCACATACCCTTCATCGTCCACTCTCCTTACAAATACAATGAACGCTGCGCGGAGTCCGAATGGCGCGCAGCAAGCCACACTTGCATTCATTGTGGAGCGCGTCGGGCGATGAGACAAGCCTGATTCCGGGACGATGCGGCAAACGGATCGATTCTCGTACGAAGGGGGCCCGTCACGCGGAGCGCCCCCGTCGGAGGAGCGCCCCGGTCGGACGAGAAGACCGCGATCGTCTTTTCAGGACCAGTACCGTTTGAACGAGAGCACCGCGGCGCCGAGCAGCACGGCGACCACGGCGACGAGCGTCACGGTCAACCAGGGCATGCTTACCCCTGCGACATTTCCCAGGAAGGCGAGCGCAAAGATCGCCGCCGGGATGACGAAGAACACGATGGACCAGCCGGCGAGGACGGAGGGCTGAATGTTCGCGCTCGTCTTCTCAATGAACTCTTCGGAAGGAATCTGCGCTTCAGGCAGATCGACGCCCCGGGGGCGGGCGCCCGGGCCTCGGGCGTCGTCACTCGGTCGGACGCTCGTCGGGTCGATGCCGTCGTGGGTCGCGGCGCGAACAGCGTCCCGCTTCGAATCGGCTTCCACGGGCTCTTCGGTACGGAGGCCAGTCTCCTGGTCGATGCCTTTGACTTTGTACTTCGACATGGCGGTGATCACATCCTTGATCGCGGTTGAGTCAATCCCGGTGCTTCTCTTCGACGCTAGTGGGCGATTCGATTCGCGTCCACGAGTTTCCGTGGACGGAGGCGCGCCGGGGTGACTAGGAATTAACGGATCGGAGAAGGAGCGGCCCTGCGCGGCGTCGAAGATTGTGATGCGACCATCCAGCGCGGGGTCGGCTCGTTCATCGAAGGGGAGGAATCTTTGATGGCGGTCGCCAAAGTTATCGAGATTAGCGCTGCCTCGTCCACAAGCTTCGAGGATGCCATTCAGAAGGGCATCGCCCGCGCCTGTGACACCGTTGAATCGGTGCAGGGCGCCTGGGTGAAGGAACAGAAGGTCGTGGTCGAGAACGGAAAGATCTCCGAGTACCGCGTCGACATGAAGGTGACCTTCGTCCTGAAGGAACCGGCCGTTGCGGATCGGCGCGAATGAGCCCCTTTTCATCCAGTTTTAACTGTCCCGTCACGCCTTGCCATTAGCGTGTACTGTGGAGAGAAACAGCAACCTCTCGCTTGTCGCCAAAGACAGCTGCAGCCGGCCGCGTCGGCCGGGTGATAGTGGGGGAAGACGAGTGATCGTTCGATACTCAGCCGATTCGGCGTCCACCCAGTCGTGGCGACAACAAGCGTTTTATGACCAAGAGGGTCTCGGGAGAAAGGAAGGAAGCAGCATGAAAGCCATGCGCAAAGGAATCGTCGGAGCGTGCGCGTTGGGAGCGATGGTCGCGGCGTCGTCCGCTACCGCTCAGACCGTAAACCGGGGTACGCTCGATCGGTTCGCGAACGAGGGCGATGTTGACCTGAACGGCAACTTCCTCTACGCGGTGAATGTGTCGCCGAACGATGTCGACGGCTATTTCATCAATGATCTGTTCTTCTCGTCCAGCGTACGGACCGAAGGCATGATCATGTCGCGTTCGGAGGGTCGCGACAACTGGCGCGAGCGTCCGGAATACGGCTTCGGCACGGCGACGGACAATTTCGAAGCGGTCATGTGGGACATGCGGTTCAGCTCGAGCCAGGATGTGCACATCGACCTCGCGGTCACCCGCGGTACGGAGTACAAGCTCCAGCTCTTCTTCTCGGACGCCTACTGGACTGAGGCCGGCCGTCGTTCGTTCGACATCATGATCGAGAATGAACTGGTCGTCGACGAACTCGACATCATCGCCGTCGCAGGCACGCACAGCGGCACGCCGGAAAGCGGCGCGGTGTACACCCTCGAATTCGTGGCGCAGAACAACACGCTCGACATCGATCTGCTCCGGGGCACGACGCTCGCGGACGGCAACGCGCTGATCAATGCGATCACGCTCGAGGTCATCCCGTCGCCTGGTCCCCTCGCGATGCTCGCCGCCGGCGGTGGTCTGCTCATGACCCGTCGTCGTCGGACCTCGCGCGACGCGTGATCAGACGGTCGTAGCTCTTCTGCCAGAAGGACAGGGAGAGTTCAAGAAGCATTTCCTCAGGAAAAGATCTCTCGGTCGACCAAGGTAAGTCGATCGAGCGAAAGAAGGGCAGATTGAATGTCAGTTCAGAATAACTTCAAACTGGGAGCGCTCACCGTCGCTGCCACCGGGCTGCTGATGGCGGCGCCGGCCAGCGCCGATGTGATTCTCTCATTCGGCTATACCGATCTCGACGGTGATTACGATGCGGCTTCCCGCACCTTCACCGCCGTCGCGACGGACAATGTGGCCGCGGGACTCCGGTCGGCCGGCGATGTCACCCGACAGGTCGACCCGATCGGAACGGCGGAGTTCAACACCGGCTTTGTCGGTGGAGCGACGCTCGCGAATTTCGTTCTCTCGATGACTTTGTCGAATGTCACCGCCACGAGCGCCGATGTGCTCGCCGGCGATGCATCCTTCACGATCACGGACGATGATGGCGACACGATCGATGGTGGGATCATCGGTTCGTGGATCGAGGGGCCAAACGGATTCCTGTTCTTCAACGGCGTTCTTCAGGATGTCGTCTTGACGGACAACGGAAACCAGGACGGAACCTTCGACGGATCGAGCTTCGGCGCGTTCTCGATGGACTTCAACGGCTCGAACGGGCCGTTCGATGGCGCCATCGTGACGCTTTCGATCAACTCGTCCGGTGAGTTCTTCCTCGAGAGCTTCAACAACGCTTCGACGCTGGTTTCGGCCGAAATCGTGCCGGCGCCGGCGACGCTCGCGATGCTCGGAGTGGGCGGCTTCATGGCCGGCTCCCGCCGACGCCGTCGGGCGTGATGCGAGAGAGGTCCGATTCCGGCGGTTCGTAACCGGAATCGACAACCAATAGACCGGGACAGCGGCCACTCTGCGCTCGTTCGCGGAGTGGCCGTGTTCTTTTTCCCAGGCCTCCCGTGGTAACGCGGGAGGCTTGTTCCTAATAAGTAGAACAGAGCGGAAGGGGCGACTCGCGAGTGGTAGCGCCGTCGAACAACGATCTCGTCGTGGACCTGCGCGATATTCGCAAGACCTACCGGGGTCGCATCGAGGCGCTCCGGGGCATTTCCATCGATGTGCGTCGCGGCGAGATCTTCGGCCTGCTCGGTCCGAACGGGGCGGGCAAGAGCACGCTCGTCAAGATCATCATGACGATCGTTCGCCCGTCACGCTCTCAGGGAACAGTGCTCGACGCGCCGCTCGGCGATCGGAACACGCTCCGCCGGGTTGGCTACCTTCCCGAGAGTCACCGGTTTCCCCCGTACCTCACTGGACGGCAGGCGCTCGACTACTACGGCGCCCTCGCTCGAGTGCCCCGCCGCGAACGAAGACGACGCATCGGCCCGCTGCTCGATCTCGTCGGGATGTCCGACTGGGCGTCGAAGCGGGTGAGCCAGTATTCGAAGGGCATGCAGCAGCGCATTGGACTCGCGCAATCGCTCATCAACGATCCGGACCTCGTCTTCCTCGACGAGCCGACGGACGGTGTCGATCCGGTCGGTCGACGGGAGATTCGCGAATCACTCAACCGCCTGCGCGAAGAGGGACGAACGATCTTCCTCAACTCGCATCTGCTCCACGAAGTCGAGATGGTCTGCGATCGCGTCGCGATCCTCGATCGGGGGGAGGTCATCCGCGTCGGCTCGATTGATGAGTTGTCGAGCGACTCGGCGCGCTTTGAGATCGAGTTCGCCGGTCCGGCCCCGGCCTGGGCGGCCGAGGCGAAGGAGACGACGCTCGTCGAATCGCGTGACGATCGCACGACGATGACGCTCTCCTGCCGGGACGCCGTCGAGGCGCAACCCGTGCTCGACCGCCTGCGGTCGGATGGCGTCGTGATTCGCCGCTTCACGCCGCGCGCCGATTCGCTCGAGGAGCTGTTCATGAAGATCGTCGAGCGCTCGGAGGGCGCCCCGCCGGCCGAACCGTCCGCGACGGAGGAGACGGCATGATTCCGGTCCTCGCCCTGCTGACCGACTCGCTGCGCTCGCTTCGCGCACGCAAGCTCTTCTGGTTTACGATTCTGCTCTCGGCCCTCATCACCATCGCGTTCGGGTCGATCGGCTTCAACGATCGCGGCGTCACCGTTCTCTTCGGGTGGAAGACGATCGAGACCGACTACATCCACGCCGGCACCCCTTGGGCGGATGCGCTGTACGAGGGGATCTTCAGCGCCTTCATCGTGAACATCTGGCTCGCGTGGGGCGCGATCGTGCTCGCGTTGATTTCGACCGCGTCGATCTTTCCCGATTTCCTCGAGGGTGGCTCAATTGACCTCGTGCTTTCAAAGCCCGTCTCACGGCCCACGATCTTTGTGACAAAGTTCGTCGGCGCCGTGCTCTTCGTCGCGCTTCAGACTTTCGTGTTCTGCCTCGGCGCGTTTCTCGTCATTCGGCTTCGCCTCGGTGACTGGCGCTGGATGATCTTTATCGCCGTGCCGCTCGTCACACTCATGTTCAGCTACCTCTACTCGGTGGTCGCGCTCGTCGGGGTCTGGTCGCGGTCCACCCTCGCGGGCCTCACGGCGGGGCTCATCTTCTGGTTTGCGCTCTTCGGCCTCCAATCGACGAACGATGTGCTCACGCAGATCCGCGTGCAGAACGAGCAGACGCTCGCCGACGCGCAGGAGCTCGCTCACATGCGCCGAAGTGAAGCGGCGAAGCGGGCCATGCAGGGTGATGAAGCAGGGGCCGAGCGATGGCGCCGGCTCGCAGAAGTCGCACAAACGGATATCGACGAGACGGAGGAAACGCTCGCCGAACTTCAGCCATGGGATGAGGGATTCGATCGGGCGGCCGCATGGCTCCCGAAGACGCAGGCGACGATTGATCTCGTGCAACGGGCGCTCGAGGCGGACCGTGAGGCGACGCTGACCGACATCATGCTCGGCCGCGTCGAGCCGGCGGAAGAAGAACTTGACCTGGAAGAAGGGCGCAGCAACCGGTCGCGCGAGCGTCTCGTGACGGAACAGGTCGTGGAGGAGAAGCGGTCGGAGAGCCCGTGGTTCATTCTCGCCTCATCGGCGGGGTTCGAGCTTCTTCCACTCGGCCTGGCGTTGATCATCTTCATGCGACGCGACTTCTAGGCCGGGGCTCCGGCCAGTTCCGGCGCCCCCTCGGGCTCGAGCGTTACGACAATGCTCTTGAAGGCGGGCGTGCGCGACTGGTCATCCACATCCTTCGGCACGAGAGCGTTTGCCTCAGGGTAGTACATCACCGCATTCCCCGCGCGAACATCAATGGGGCGCACGATCATCCCGCGCAGGGCGCCGATGGCGCTGCGTACCGTCACGCGCTGTTCCGGCTTGAAACCAAAGCGGGCGATGTCGTCCGCGTTCATCATGATCACATCGCGTCGATCCTGGCCGCGATATAGGTCGTGTTCCTCATATACCACGGTATTGAACTGTCCTTCGGAACGAACGGTCATGACGCGGAGTTCGTTCGGGCCGTCGCCGCGTAACGGGGGAGGATCGATTACATGCGCTCGGGCGCGGCTGGACTTCGTGTTGAACCGTGGTTCGTGAAAGGTCCGTCCATCGATCTGGAACTCACGCTTCGTCTCGTCGACCTGACCGATCGCCTCATAACCGGGGATGATCTTCGCGATCGCGTCGCGGATCCGCCGGTGTCGCCGCATCGACGCCCAGTCGACGGGCGAGCCGTCGCCGAGAACCCGCTCGGCGATCGACGCGATGACCTCGACCTCACTTCGTGGCCCCTCGTGTCGCGCCGCTCCGCCGTCGGACAGCCGCACATAGTTGAACATCGACTCCTGCGTCGTGGACTCGGGCTCTTCGTCCCGGGCAAGGACGGGAAGCACGAGGGTCTCACGGCCGCGGCCCCATGCGTGTCCGGTGTTGAGCGTCGTGCTGAGGTACACGACCGTGTCGATGCGACTCATCGCGTGGGCGGCGAAGCCGCTGTCCGGGTTCGACCCGTACAGGTTTCCGCCGAGACACCACGCGAAGCGAATCTGATTCGACGCGGCCCGCTCCATGCAGGCGAGCGTGTCAAGACCCGGATTCTGCGGCAGGCGGACGCCGAACTCCTGCTCGAGCCGTTCGAAGACGGCCTCCTTGAGGGCGGGAGTCGCCCCGATCGAGCCCATTCCCTGCACATTCGAGTGTCCGCGCAGGGGCAGCAGGCCGCAGCCGGATCGTCCGAGCATGCCGCGCGCCATCGCGAGGTTCGCGATCGCCTGCACATTCTCCACCCCGTGCTCGTGATGCGTGATACCCATCGCCCAGCAGAAGATCGTCCGCTTCGATGATCGATACCAGTCTGCGATCTTCTCAATCTCTTCCGCCGGGACGCCGCTCCGTTCGATAAGCTCGTCGATCGAGAATCGGCTGAGCCCGGCTTCGAACGCGTCCCATCCTTCCACCGCGTTGGCGATGAACGCGCGATCGATCGCGTCAAGTTCGATGAGTCGCTTCGTGATCGCGAGCAGAAGCGCGATGTCACCACCGATGTGCGGCTGAACGAACAGATCGGCGATGGTTGATCCGAACAGAAGGCTTCGCCAGTCCGATGGAACCTTGAACCGAACAAGTCCCAGCTCGCGGAGCGGATTGATCACGATCACCCGACCGCCGCGGCGCTTCAATTCGACCAGAGTGCGCATCAATCGAGGGTGATTCGACGCTGGATTGCCCCCGATCAGGAAGACGAGATCGGCGTGCTCGAGATCGTCGAGCGTGACCGTCGCCGTGCCGGATCCCGTGACGCTGCTCAACCCGACGCCGGACGCCTGGTGGCAGTAGTACGAGCAGTTGTTGACATTGTTCGTGCCGTAGACACGGGCGAAGAGCTGCAGCAGGAACCCGGCCTCGTTCGAAGAGCGACCGCTGAAGTAGAAGAACGACTCGTCGGGTGGCGTCGCTCGCAGTTTGGCGGCGACACGGTCGAGCGCGTCTTTCCAGTCAATGGTCTTATAGTTGCGGTCGAGCGGACCCGCGTAGAGCGGCGTGGTGATTCGTCCCGCGTGCTCGAGTTCGCGCGGCGTGAAGCGCTGCAGTTGCTCGAGGGTGAAGTCGTCGAAGAAGTGTGGTCGGATGGCGCCCTGCATGTCGGCGGCCATGGCCTGGATCGATTTCTTGCAGACTTCGGGGAAACGACCACGCTCATTGACCATGCCGCCGCGCTGTCCACCCATCCCGAGCGCGCAGGTCTTGCAGGCGTTCTTCGATCGGAGCGCGCGGTAGAAGCGCCAGAATCCGCCCGCCGCTCGCGCTTTTCCAAGTGAGTACCAGATCGCGGGCCAGCCGCCGCCCGCCGACAGTTTGCGCATGGGACGCCTCCGATGGCGACATCATACCATCGGAGTTCCAGGCGGCGCCGGTCGTCACGCCGCCTTCCGGCGTCGCGCCTGGTCGCGCTGAAGGCGCGTGAGAAAGTCACCGAAGGGACGCAGGCGGCGTCGCATGACCGGTGCCCTCGCACATCAGCGCACCATGGTCATCCGAATCGTGTCACGCGGTCTTCCGCGTCGCCGAGGTCGAACTCGAGCCGGAGTTGTCCTGCCCGGCGCTGTTCGCCCAGAGAATCGCTTCCTGATGATGCTCGGCGACGGTCGACTCAGGAACTTTGAGCCAGTGCGAGAGCGCCGTGACGCGATCCCAGTCACCGCGTTCAAGGGCGGTCGCGAGTTCGAGAAGCGGGCTGAACTGCGTGCGATCGCCGAGCAGCGTGTCCCGCATGTCCTCCGCGATGGCGATCCCTTCGACGAGTTCAGAGATCGGCCGATCCACGAGCGCGTCGAGCAGCGAAAACATTCCGAGCGTAAAGAGCTCCGAGTCACGATTCTGGCCGCCCTCGCACTTCTGGCCGACGAGTTCGCAGAATCGGGCCCGGTAGAGGCACTCGGTCAGGAGTTCCGAAGGCTTGTCGTCGGCGATGTTCGCCATCGCGATGAACGACGCCCATTTCTTGAGCGATCGAATACCGAGCAGGGCCATGGCGTGCTTGATCGAAGTGACTTCGCTGCGCAGGCTGAACATGGCCGAGTTCAGGTACTTGAGCAACTTGTAGGTCAGCGAGACATCCTGCCGGATGATCTGCTCGAGCTCATCGAGTTCAATGTCCGGCTGGTTGATCCGGTCGATGAAGCGCAGGTAGTTGAGCTTCATCCCCGGGATCTCGCGCGTGCTGATCATCTGTGGCCTGCAGAAGAAGTATCCCTGGAAGTAGGTGTAGCCGAGATCGGCGGCTTCATCGAACTCTTCGTAGGTCTCCACCTTTTCCGCGAGGAGCGCGTAGCCGTTGTCCTGCCCCTGCCGGGCGAACATTCGGCGCTGCGCCGCGTCCGTCCCGCCGAAGTCGATCTTGAGGATGTCCATTTCCGGAAGGAGTCGCTCGAACTTCTCCTCGAAGATGAAATCGTCAAGCGCGAGAAGGTAACCGGCTTCGCGAAGTGTGCGGCAGGCGTCGATTACTTCATCCGTCGGCTCGATCGTCTCGAGCAGCTCGATGATCGATCGTTCGGGCGGAAGCACGGAGAGTGAGTCGCCGAGCAGAATATTCTTCGTGACATTGATGAACGCGCGTCGCCCGGAGGTAAGGGTCTCGAATCCGTGCACGCTCAGGCTGTCGCCGACGAGCTTGTTCGTCGCGACATCCGGATCGGTGCCGCAAAAACAGTTCTCCGGACCCGAACGAAACAGAAGTTCGTATCCGAAGACATCACGCGACCGGTCGAACACCGGCTGCCGGGCGATGAAGGCTTCCATCCGCATACCCTCCGTGGCGCGAGTGGAGCCGCCTCGGGCGAGGAGGCGTCGTGGTCCGTCTCGCGGGTTGCGCTGCGAGATTTCCCTGGCCCCTGCATCCGTGCAGGGAGGAAACTCCAATGTTTCTGTCGGTTGTTTCGCCCCCCGGATTCATCGGGTCACCGCGACACGCAGGGCATCCCCAAAGATTGATCCGGGGATTCCCCGGCGCCGCCGAATTCTCGAAACCTGGGACTAGTTTTGTGGCGTCGGACGCATCGACCGATAAAGTGTCGCCGGCTCAACGGGTTCGACAGGAACCCGCCAACGACGCCAGCGCGGCGTGAAGGGGATCCATGTCCGAGAAGATGAGTGAGTTCTTCGGCAGCGCGGGCCGAAGCTTTGCTTCGATGAGGTCAGATGATCTCGTACGGCTCATTTTCGACGAGCCTGATACGGCGGTCGGCCTGCTCGATGAGACCGGGCGGATCCTGCGGACGAACCGGATCGCCGCCCGGTTGTTTGAGAATGAACCGCGGATCGAGGGACAGCGCCTCAACGATATACTGCCCGCCGATTACGCCGAGGAGCGAGTCGAGTTCATCAATCAGGCGCTCGATACGAACGAGCGAATTGATGTGCTGTCAATGTTTCGCGGCGAACTGTTCCTCACCTCGTGGGTTCCGCTTCAATCGGTGGAGATCGGGCACTCAGTCGTGCTGGCCCGGAGCCGTCCGGTGCCGAAGCGGCCCGACAGCGACACGCGTCTCGTATACGCGCGGAAGAATGACCTCGGCCCCCTCGCTCGGTTGACGCCGGGCGAACTCGAAGTGCTCACGATGATCGGCATGGGCATGACCACGCCCGCGATCGCCCAGCGGCTCAATCGCAAGGAAAAGACGATCGAGTGGCGACGCGCTTCTCTCGGCAAGAAGTTGCAGGTCACGACCCGGGTCGAACTCGCGAGTATCGCGATTCGGGCGGGGCTCGCTCATTTCATGAGCGTCGGCGACCCTTCCCGGCCTTGACATTCCCCCGGGGATCGCACGCCGTGTGCTTGTGGCGGGCGTCGGATTCCCGTATCCTGCTCCGTCGAAGAGCGCGATTCTCGCGGCTCGCAAACGCCGTTCGGCGTCCATCGACGGTTGAGGAAGGAGAAACCGATGCAGAAGCGAATGCTTGCGCGGCTCGCCGCCGCGATCACGGTTTGTGCCGTGACCGGTATGTCGTGGGGGCAGACGACCCCGCCGTGGTCCGACGACTTCGAGAGTTATGCGGTCGGGTCGGGCATCGCCGGACAGGGGGGATGGGAAGCCTGGGACCAGAGCGCCGCTGCGGACAGTCGCGTCACCGACGCGGAGGCGAGATCCGGGACGCGGTCGCTCGACATCGAGGGACCGTCGGACACGATTATGCGCTTCAACGGCGTGAACTCCGGCGTGTGGGTGCTGACCGCCTGGGTCTATGTGCCGTCGAACTACTCGGGGACGCACGACTTCCTCGTGCTCAACGAGTACAACCATCTGGGACCGTACAACTGGTCGACCTGGGTGTATTTCGACAGCGGAACGGGGATGCTCGTGGACGAGCGCACCCTCGCCATGCTGCCGTATGTCACGGACGCGTGGTCGAAGATTGAGATGACGATCGACCTCGACGCGAATACCCAGAGCTTCTATTACGAGGATGTCGCGCTCTACGAGGGCAAGAGTTGGACCGAGGGCTGGAGCGGCGGGGGCCTCTCCGAAGTCCAATGTCTCGATCTCTATGCCGACGGCTCGACCTCTATCTATTACGACGACATCAGTTTCGATCGAGGCGCCGGCGGTCCCTGCCTGTCGCTTGACAACAGCAACAGCTTCGCCGGATTACCGGTCGAGTTCTGCGCTGACGGCGGCGTCGCAGGGCAGCGCGTAGCCATCTTCTACTCATTCGACCGCCGCGCCTTCGACGCATTCGAAGACTGCTGGACGAATTGCCGGGATAACGGCGGCGGCGCCATTCAATGCGGGGAATTCTGCCTCGGAACGACCTTCAACAATCAGGTCGCGTCCGGACGCTTCGACTCGACCGGAGAATTCTGCGAGACGGTCGCGGTGCCGTGTAACGCGGGAGGTCGCACGATCTACTTCATGGCGATTTCGGTGAACCCGGACGGCTCCCTCTGTCTGTCGCCGGTCCTCGAAGTGACCTGGACACCCTGCTGAGAGCAGTGAGGAAAGCGGACAAGACTCTCGGCGACCGGGCCCGTCAATCGGGTCCGGTTGTCGTAATGTCCGGCTCGCTTTTCGATCGCTTGAAGAGCGCCGCCGCGACCACACCGGCCGCGAAGCCGGTGGCGAAGGCGACGAAGAGCAGTACGGCGAGAGGAATGGGTTTCGTCTCGACGAACAGTACGCTGATCCCCACCGGCGCGGTGTTCTGAAGAATGATGATCACGATGAGAATGACGCCGATTGCCGCGGCGACGAGTTTGGCGTTCTTCACAGACAGGCTCCGATTCGAGGCTCATGCTGCCGTTCGACGATATGGCGAAATCTCATGTCATGCCGCCCGATGGGTCGACTCTGTTCTCAACAGCCCTCATTCTTCAAGCCACGGAAGGCGAGATCGATGCGCCTGTTCATTTCCTATCCGAAGTCGGGCCGGACCTGGCTCCGGTTCATGATCAATTCGGCGATCGCGCGCGTCGAGCGGACTCGCGTCTCCAATGTCTTCGAGATCGAGTCCAGAGTCAAAGGTGGTCCGTTCGAGATCAACTGGACGCATCTCACCGCGGCGATGGTCAGTCGGCGACCCTACTACGCCATCGGCGGCGTGGATCCTCGGTCCATCAACGCGCATCCGTGTCTGTTCCTCACCCGAAATGTCTATGAGACGCTCGCGTCGGCGTACTTTCAGGCGGTCAAACGGATTCGCGTTTTCAACGACTCACCGTCCGCGTTTGTGCGTGACCCGCGGTATGGCGCCGCGAAGATCGTCTCGTTTTACAATCTCATCGCTGATCTGCGTCCCACGATCATCGACTGGACCGAGTTCTCCTATGAAGCGGTTCGCGCCCACCCGGTCCGAGAAGTCACCCGCCTCTTCGAGGCGGTCGGGCTGCCTTCGGAGCGCGCGTTTGTCAAAGCGATCCTCGCCGACTCGACCAGGGATCGGATGGCGGAGCTCGGCGCCGCCGGGGCCTACGCCGGCACGCCCCTCGCGCCGACGGATCCGACCGATCCGGAGTCGGCGAAGGTGCGGGGGAACGCCGCCCGGCGGTGGCACGAACTCTTCACCGTCGAGGATCAGCGGCATATCCGTCGGACGATTGAATCACTCGCGGTCGACCCCGGGGAGCCGTGGTATCGTCTCCCGGCGTCACGCCCGGAGCCCGAGATCAAGCCGGAGCGCCGCGTGACAAACTCCGGCGACGCGTGGCGGCTTGTCGCTCTGGCCGGCTGACTTTCGCCTCTGGTGGCGCACGATGGAATTCGACCTCGAACACTCGATGATGATCCTCGACCGTACCCCACGGGTGCTCGACGCGTGATTGCGCGATCTTCCCGGAGACTGGATCCGCTCGAACTACGGCGCGCATACTTTCAGTCCTTACGACATCGTGGGCCACCTCCTGCACGGCGAGCGCACCGACTGGACGCGGCGCGCTCGAATCATTCTTGATCACGGCGAACGAGAACCATTCGAGCCGTTCGATCGATACGCGATGTACGAGCTCAGCCGTGGAAAGTCGCTGGACGATCTCCTCGCCGAGTTCGCCGAGGAGCGACGCCAGAACCTCGCGAAAGTGCGTTCATGGGCGCTCGGTCGAGCCGAACTGGACCGACGCGGGCGACATCCCGACCCGTCCTTTCCGAGCGTGACTCTGGGACAGCTTCTCGCGGCCTGGGTCGTGCACGATCTGCATCACCTCGGCCAGGTCGCAAAATGCATGGCCCGACAGTACACCGAAGCCGTCGGCCCTTGGCGATCCTATCTCAGCATACTGAACACACCGCTGGACGGTGGATGAGTCGGATCGGCAGTGATCACCGTATCGCCCCGGCGTTACTCACAGCGCAGGTGGTAAGGTCGATGGCCTGCACCCGGGCATGACCACAGGCCGCGGGCGGAATCTCGACCGAAAACGACGCGACGCCCGTCTCATCCGCCCGAACGACTCCGAGAAGTCGCGCAGTCGAATCTAGATCGAGGACAACACCCGCGCACGGTCGACGCGGTGGAATGACGACCGATCCTTCACCGGCGGCGCCAACAAACGCGACTGGTCCCGAATGCGTCCCATTCGCCGATCGAAGCGTGACTCGACCGGGGCACGGTCCGTCGATCGAGAGTGCGAATCCGGGGTCGCCGTAGAGATGGTCGTCGATCGCCGGCGTCCAGAACATCGACCCGCGAATCCGAATGCTCGCGATGTCGGGCGCTTCGTACCCGAAGAATTCCGGCTGTCCGCCTCGCACCGTGAGGTGGACGAAATCAATGAGTTGATCGTGCGAGTCGATCACGCTGATTGTCACCGAGTTCGCCGAGAAACTGAACTCATGCAGATCGAATCCCACGGCGGAGACCGGGGGATCAAAACGAAGCCACATGAGTGACAGCCGATCCTGCGACTGGAGTGACTTCGTCGGAATCCCTTCGAACCCCGCGCCATTCCAGGTCAGAAGCCCGAAGCCGTCATACTCCACACCGGACTCAACAAGCCCGGGTCCCTGACCGTTCGTCATCGTGGTGTGATCGATGATCGATTCATCGAGCGCGACGGCGACACCTGGATCCACTTCGAAGGATTCGAACTCTTCGAGGATTCCGCCCGCGCCGAGAAACGATTCGAGTGTCTGCCGATCGTTGATCTGATCGGCGTACGCCGCGCCCGTGACGAGACCAGCGACCCACGCGTACAACAGTGAGGAACGCGTCATGATGAACTCCTAAAATGGCCGCCGCCACCTTACGAATACCGCAGGACGGACCTCGGAGCAATCCTGAAATCTCAACCGATGAGGAGAATGGGCGCCAGCAGCAGATACTCGCCCCAGACGGCGCCGGTGGAAATGAGCCCGAAGAGCCCGAGCTTGATCTCGGCGGACCAGTCGGACCCGAGTTCACCGAAGAACATCGAGAGCAAGTCCGGGGTGAGGGCGTATCGAATCGCCTCGAGAAATCCCTCGGCGCCACCGAAGAGGATGCGGACGAGCACCCAGTAGAGGGGAAGATTGAGCGCGACGAGCGTGAGGATGAGTGATACGGGATTCTCGAACATGATGATCAACTTGCGGTTCGCGGTACCGTGCAATCTACACCACGCTCCCGCCGGGCGCCTGTCTCGAATCGACCCGATCGCGACAGGCTGGTGAAACCGCCGGGATCCCGTACGATGGCCGCATGTACATTCGATTGCTCATCGTGCTGGTCATGATGACCGGACTCGCCCGGGTCGAAGCGACGCCCGACGCTCAGTCGCCGAACATCGTGATCATCTTCACCGACGACCAGGGGTATGGAGATCTCGGGTGTTACGGCGCCAAGGGATTCGAGACCCTCCATCTCGACCGACTTGCCGCGGAAGGAGTGCGGTTTACGCAGTTCACGGTTCCTCAAGCGGTGTGCAGCGCCTCGCGCGCGGCGTTGCTCACGGGGTGCTACCCGAACCGGGTGAGCATCCTCGGCGCGCTCGGGCCCAATGCGAATCACGGCCTCCATGCGGACGAGACCACGATTGCGGAACTTCTACGCGATCGGGGTTATCGCACGGCGATTGTCGGGAAGTGGCATCTCGGCCATCGCGAGCCGTTCCT
Organism: Phycisphaerales bacterium; assembly: GCA_043101845.1. Lineage (GTDB taxonomy): Bacteria > Planctomycetota > Phycisphaerae > Phycisphaerales > UBA5793 > JBICHN01. The sequence continues at coordinate 516,525 of JBICHN010000011.1, forward strand.
TCCGACGCGACACGGGTTCGATGAGTACTTCGGCATTCCGTACTCCAACGACATGTGGCCCGTCGAGTACGACGGAAGACCGCTGACCGACGAGAATCACGGCGGCAAACCATGGAAGGCGAACTACCCGGCGCTTCCATTGTTCGAGAATGATGAGATCATTGAACAACTCAAATCGCTCGATGACCAGGATCAGATTACACGGCGCTATACCGAACGCAGCCTCGATTTCATCGAGCGCGCGGTCGCCGCGAATCGTCCGTTCTTCCTCTATCTCGCGCACACGATGCCGCACACTCCACTCGGGGTGTCGGATCGTTTTCGAGACGCGAGCGAGTACGGGCGATACGGCGATGTGATCATGGAGATCGACTGGTCGGTGGGTGAGATCATGCGCGTACTCGATCGGCTCGGCGTCGCCGAAGACACGCTGGTCATCTTCACGAGTGATAACGGACCATGGCTAAACTTCGGGCGCCATGCGGGAACGACCGGCGGCCTTCGCGAAGGCAAGGGAACCGCATGGGAAGGCGGGGTTCGGGTCCCGTGCATCATGCGCTGGCCCGCAGTGATCCCGGAGGGAACCGTGTGCGAAGCGTTCGCATCGACGATCGATGTTCTTCCCACGATCGCCTCGATCGTCGAGGCGTCGCTTCCCGATCGTCCGATCGACGGCGTCGATCTGTCCGGTCTCCTCCATGATCCGGATTCAACTGAGGGTCCTCGGGAACATTTCTATTACTACTACGGGAAACGACTGCGCTTCGTCCGCGCAGGACCGTGGAAGCTGAGTGTGCCGCACGAGTATCGCTCGTACGAACCGGTTGAGCCACGACACGACGGAATGCCTGGCCCGTACGGCAAGGGATCCGTCGAGATCGAACTCTTCAATCTCGAGACCGATCCGTTCGAGCGTCATGATGTCGCCGCGGATCACCCGGAGATCGTGCAGCGTCTGCTTGAACTTGCCGAATCGGCCCGCGCGGACCTCGGCGATCATGATCGCCAGGGCGTCGGCGTTCGGCCCCACGGCGTGTTCGACATCCCGGACAGTTGATTCGGCTCCCATTTGCAAATGAAAGCTGATCGCAGTATGTTGCCTCGGACCGGTATCGAGCCGGCCCGGTTCCATCCGCTGTGTATGGAGAGATGTTATGGCGATTCGGCTTCTCAAAGGACTCGCGGTTCCCGTGGGCCTCGCGTTGCTCTTCGGAATCATCGGCCTCGCAGTTCGACAATCACTGCTCGATGACTACATGCCCGTCCGGGATGTTCCAGCCTCGGGCGTGTTCCTCCTCGGCGCCGTGCCCGGCCTGCTCCTTGGCGTCCCCACCATGTTCAGAATCTGGCGTGATGGCTGACCCGTCCGCTAGCGGATCGTGACAAGGTCGCTCACGCGACAGGTCGCGACATCGAGCGCCTGTACGAACATCCCGCAGACGGATGAGGGCGCGGAAAACTCCAGGGTGATCTCACCCGCGTCATCCGCCCGCAGCAGGCGCGGCGCGCCGGGCGCGAACGGCCGATCGAGTTCAAACGCGATTCCTGCGCATGGTCCGACCGGAATGACCGTCGAACCCGGATTGAAGCCGGCGACGAAGAGGACGCGACCTTTCGGCGTCGCGTCGGAGAGGACGACGCGGACCGGTCCCGGGCAGTCGCCTTCGACGCGGAGGCGCGGTCCGAACCCCCGCGACTCGAAGACATAGGCGCTTCCCGACCGATCACCGAGATCATCATCGTTCGGCGATCCGACCACCGCGACTCCAGCGTCGAGGCCGACCGATTGCCCGAACCAGTCGCCAACCGCGCCGTCGGATGGGACGAGTTTGTCTTCTTCACTCCACACCCCACTCGAGTCCGCATGGAAGACATACGCGGACCCGGAATTGCTCCCGTTGACTCCGTCCCAGTAGGCTCCGACGAGCGCTCGATTGTCGTGCAAAGCGACCGAGACGCCGAACTGATCGTTCGCCTGTCCGTCGCTTGCGAGAAGCTTGCTGTCCGCCGTGAGCCCGGTGGCGCTGACCCGAAAGAGGTAGGCGGCGCCGGCGTTGAGACCCCGGTCGTCGTCGCTCGCGGCGCCGACGATCGCAAACCGTGAGCCGACATCGACGGCGGCGCCGAAGCCGTCGCCTTCCCCAGCGTCCCAGGCGTTCAGCTTGTCGATTTCCACCCAGAGGCCTCCGGCGTCAAGGGCGAAGAGATAGATCGATCCTGAGCCGTATCCGATATCGTTGTCCTGCGGAGCGCCGACCACGAGGGCGCCACCATCGAGCGCGACATCGAACCCGAATGCGTCCCAGGCTTCGCCGTCCGAGGCCGTAAGCGTCTGGCTGAGCGACCAGACGCCGAGGGTGTCTCGCTCGTAGACAAAGACTCCGCCGGACTGGTAGTCGTCACCGGAGTACTGGGGGGCGCCAACGATCAGCGTGTCTCCCTCGAGAGTGAGCGCGGCGCCGAAGCGTTCGTCCCAGTCGCCGCCTGGATTCGCGAGCCGGGCCTCTTCCGCCCATGATCCATCCACTTGTCGTTTGAAGACATAGACCACGCCGGATTCGTCAACGGCCCCCTCGGCGAAGACGGCGCCGACCGCGATCGTGTCGCGCTCGACCGCGAGTGCCGCGCCGAACCAGTCGAACGACTCGCCGTCCCGGGCGAAGAGCTTGGCGTCGAACACCACCGCGCCGCCCGATTGACGCGAGTACACATAGGCGGCGCCGGAACTCGTCTGGGCGCCGTCCGCGAGCAGGGCGCCGACGACGATCGTGTCACCGTCGACGGCGACACGCTCCCCATAGTGTTCGCCGGCCGCGCCGTCGTTTGCGAGCAACTTCGTCGCTTCAGTCCACGGTTCTGCGGCGAGCAGACGCCCGGCGGCGAGAATCAATACGACGCCGAACAAACCGGCTCGACGCGACAGCCCCTTGAGAGACACTGGTCTTCCTCCGATCTTCGCGAGCCAATGTACCGCGCCGGGCGGCCGCCGGCGCGGATTCTCTTCGTCATCCGCGCGTTCTGGTAGAAGTCCTCAACGGGAACCCGGATGTAGTTGCGGCGGGAGAATCCTTAATTCGCCCGCAATGAAAAATCACGCGCGGAAGGGTCCGCGCCCCTTTCGGACGCCCGGGACGCTCTGGTAAACTACGGGTTATCTCATCCCGAGGTCGCGTCGTGCGACCCATGTCTGTACGAAGGAGGAATCCCGTGAGAACGATCTGTAGTGTGTTTGGTTTCGCAGCGGGAGCGATGGCGCTCAGCGTGGCCTCGTACGGTCAACCGATCGGCTGGGACGACATTCCGACCAACGGTCTTTTCACGACCCCGGTGCCGCCGGCCTATCTCGGCCACACCTGGTCGGGGGCGACCAATGGCGGAGGTCGCGGTTATGTCGACCTGCTCTCGGCCAAGAACTCGGGTTGGTTCGGCACGCTGCCCGACATCTCTCCCCCGAATGTACTGTTCAACGGATTCGGTGATGACGATGTGTGGGTGCGCCTCTCATCTCCGATGACGCTCAACGGCGCGTTCGTCACGATGTGGCCGAACGACACCGGCTGCACGAGCATTCGCGTCCAGGGCCGGCTCAGCGGGAATGTCGTGTATGACGCGAGCTTCCCGCTCATCAACGACCAGTGGAGCCAGGTCAGTTTCAGCGGCGCGCTCGTCGACGAGATTCACTTCTATCGTCAAAACGCCGCGCAGTGCTGGTGGCTGATGGACGATCTCGATCTCGGCGGCGGATTCAACCTCGCCGTGAGCGGCTCGTGCCCGGGCTCGGTGACCGCGTCGACGACCGGCGGAACGCCGGGCGGTCAGGTCGCCTTCGTCTTCGGATTGAGCACCGGCTCCTGCACGATCCCGAGCGGGCCGTGCGCCGGAACCGTGCTCGGACTGTCATGCGGCGGAGCGCAACTCGTCGGCACGGCGACCGCGAACGCGAATGGTGACGCGTCACTCTCGGGCAACTGCCCGCAGTCCGCAAGCGGCCGATTTGTGCAGGCGATTGATGTCACCGGCGGCTGCATCGTCTCGAATGTCGTGCAGCTCCCGTAACACGACAGAACTCTTCAGCCTTTCCCACGACGAGAGCCCACCCCGACGGGGTGGGCTCTTTGTCTGGACTTCGGGTGTGTATCCGGTTTCGTCACGGCTCATCCGAGGAGAGCCGTTTCCGAATAAGTTCTGCGACCGCGGCCGCGGCGGGGCCGCCCTTCTCCGCGTGGGCGAGCAGTGAAATGCCATGGGGCCCCGGCGTGTTCACGAGTTCCGGTTGCGCTTCGAGCATCACGCGAACCACATCGGTCCAACCGAGCATCGCGGCAGTGAACAGATCCGGCCGCGCCCGATGCGCGAGAAGAGTGAGAGCAATGTCGGGTCGCCCCATGTGCGACGCGGCGCCGAGGGGGGTCTCAAAATCTCCCGAGCCCCAGTCGACCGTCCCGTTCACCGCGTTCGGATGTTCGGCGACGAGCGACTTTACCCGATCGAGGTCCGTGTGAGCGGCGACCACGAGATTCTGGACCACTGATTCAGCGACCGGCGGTCCCTTGCGGTCGCGCAGCCTTCGAACCATCTGGCCTGCCTCGTCGAGCGAATCCGGCTCCGGCGTCTCGGTCGGCTGCGCGAAAGCGCCGGCGCCGAGACCGAGCGCCGCGCCGGTCGTCGTGAGCAGGACGCTGCGGCGGGAAATCGGGGCGGTACGGGACGGAGTCGATCCCATCGGAAAGTCCTTTCGAAGGCGCTGCGTCCGCCCCGGGTCGGCTTCGCCGAATGACGCAAACGAGTGATTCAACTTCGATTCTATGGACGCAGCGTCGGCGCGGTTGCGAAGGGGAGGAGATTGATGCTCGAAGTTTCGACGCATGGACGAATCTGGTACGATGGCCGAGCGCCACGATGCGCTTGCGACGCTTCCCTCCGCCTCGCTTCGGCGCGACCATGACCGCGCGGCGGACACCGATATCGCTTCGCCATCTGGGGTCACAGTGCTGTGTTTTCGCACACCGCTCGCGTCGAGCGGGTGATTCCAAGGAGGTGAAGCATGCCGGAGAGTCTCCCGAACAACATTTCGCAGACGGATTACGACACGGCGAAGGCCGAGTTGTCGCGCGGTCGAGCCTTTACGAAAGAGTTCGATTGGCACGAGAATGTCAAGTTCCCGATTCAGAAGACGGAACCAAACTTCACACCGAAGAAATGGCGCGGTATCACAGTGGAACTCGCGGCATACATCGTCGGCCGCGCTACGCCACCGAACGACGAACGCGACGAGCCGTTCTACATTGCGCAGGGAAGTACGCCGACCGGTCCGCGTCTCGTGCGCGACCCCGCGGTCGCCGGTGATGCGCCATCCGTTCAAACGCTGACCCGGAAGTCGATCGGACGCGTCGTCGCCTTTCATGAGTCACTCGATCGAGAGGCGAGCGTACGCGTGCAGGCACAGGCCGCGGCCTACGAAGAGGACTTCGATGCGATCTGGAATGATCTGCTCGACGCGATCAAGTCAGACGCGAAGACCGCGGCGGAGTTCGGACTGGCGACGGCGCCGGGCCTTACCGCGTTCGGTCTCGCCACGCCCGGCGCGGCGGTGAAGGCGATCACGGACCTGCTGCCGTCGTTTCAAAGCAACCAGGTGGGGGGAGACATTCGTGTCTTTGACACCGACTTCGTCGAGTGGTTTCGGAGCGAGAACACGACGAACTGGTCGGCGCGGAAGTTCACGCTCCACACATCGCGTTTGAGCTCTTCGCAACTCTCCGGACTCGATTCGGACGAGCAGCCGGGGTGGTATCTCGCCGAGTGGATCATTCGATTGAGCACGGAAGCCCGTTCCTACGGCACGATCGCACTGCTCGATCGAAACTCGTCGTTGCTTGATCCTGATCGACGCCTCGCGAGCGCCGCGGCGTTGCGTCTGGCGCAGGGCGAGTCGGTGGCCGCGATCGCGACCGACCTCGGCGTACTCGAGAGCGATGTCACGCTTGCGGCGGCGGGTCTGGCGAACCTCGATCCGCGGGAGATGCGTGATCTTGTAGTGGCGGGGACCGCCTCCGAAGTCGCGCTGCTTCGCCGCCGCTTGAGTGGGCCGATTGGCTGACCGGCCCTTTGGCCATCAACGGAAAAGAGCCCACCCCGCGATCGGGGTGGGCTCATTCACATTACCGTCGTGGTGTTTCGACCGCCGGATGATCAATAGTCGAAGTCATCCATGCCGCCGCCACCGGCCGCCGCCTTTTCCTTCTTCTTCGGAAGTTCGGCGATGGCGCAGTCGGTCGTGAGCAGAAGTCCCGCGATCGACGCGGCGTTCTGCAGCGCGACGCGCTCGACCTTCGTCGGCACAATGACGCCGGCCTTGACGAGATCCTCGTAGGAGTTCGTCATCGCGTTATAGCCGAAGTTCGAGTCGTTGTTGCTGAGCACCTTTTCGGCGACGAGCGAACCGTCTTCGCCGCAGTTCTCGGCGATCTGCTTGATCGGCGCGAGGAGCGCCCGGTAGACAATGTCGGCGCCGATCTTCTCGTCACCCTTGAGACCCTTGCGGGCCTTGTCGAGCGCCTGGCGCGCGCGAAGCACCGCCACGCCGCCGCCCGGGAGAATGCCTTCCTCGACCGCGGCGCGGCAGGCGTGAAGCGCGTCTTCGACCCGCGCCTTCTTCTCTTTCATCTCGACTTCGGTCGCGGCGCCGACATTGATCTGCGCCACGCCACCGGCGAGCTTTGCGAGCCGCTCCTGCAGCTTCTCGCGATCGTAATCGCTCGTGGTCGCGTCGATCTGATGCTTGATCTGCTCGATGCGGCCCTTGATGTCCGAGCTCTTTCCGGCGCCCTCGACGATCGTGGTCTCGTCCTTCGTGACCGTGATCTTCTTGGCCCGGCCAAGATCGGAGAGTTCGAGCTTCTCGAGGTCGATGCCGAGCTCTTCCATGATCGCGCGGCCGCCGGTGAGGACCGAGATGTCCTCCATCATCGCCTTGCGACGATCACCGAAGCCGGGCGCCTTGACCGCACACACCTTGAGCGTGCCGCGCAGCTTGTTCACGACGAGGGTCGCGAGCGCTTCACCTTCGATGTCCTCGGCGATGATGAGCACGCCCTTGCCGCTCTCGGCGACCTTGCCGAGGATCGGGATGAGATCCTTCGCCGACGAGATCTTCTTCTCGTGGATGAGGACATAGCAATCCTCGAGGACGCACTCCATGTTCGCGACATCGGTGACGAAGTGAGGGCTGAGGTAGCCCTTGTCGAACTGCATGCCTTCGAGCAGATCGACATTCGTATCGAGGCTCTTTCCTTCTTCGACGGTGATGACGCCGTCCTTGCCGACCTTGTCCATCGCCTCGGCGATGATCTTGCCGATCTCCGCGTCCTGGTTCGCCGAGCAGGTGCCGACCTGCGCGATCTGCGTCGAAGTCTTGATCGGGGTCGACATCTTCGTCAGCTCATCGATGATCGCCTTGACGGAGGTGTCGATGCCGCGCTTCACGGCGTTCGCGTTGGCGCCCGCGGTGATGTTCTTGAGCCCCTCGGTGAAGATGGACTCGGCATAGATGGTCGCCGTGGTGGTACCGTCGCCGGCGTCCTTCGACGCCTTGCTCGCGACTTCCTTGACCATCTGGGCGCCCATGTTCTCGTACGGGTCCTCGAGTTCGATCTCCTTGGCGACGGTCACGCCGTCTTTGGTGACCGACGGCGCGCCGAACGACTTCTCGATCACCACCACGCGGCCGGACGGGCCGAGCGTAGTGCGGACCGCCGCGGCGAGCTTGTGCACACCCTTGCGAATCTTCTCGCGGGCGTCCACATCAAATGAAATCTGCTTCGCAGCCATTTTCTGTATCCTCTCGTTCGAGCCGGGGACTCCGACTCCACTTCAGTGTCACTTCGATTTCAGGTCGTCTTCGTTCGTTCAATTGCGGCTCGCTTCGAGCGACCGCCGGAGTTCATCGCTCAATTCGGATTCGATCGAGTGCGCCGCATCGGCGTCTCGTCTCGTCGACGCGCGCCGTTCGGCGATGATCGATCCGTTCGAATCGATCGCGGTCACGACGACATCGCGTTCGTCGCCCGTCGCAAGATGCTGCACATGCAGCCGCCCGAAGGGGAGGTGCGGTATGACCCGGTCGGATTCGAGATGAGTCATCGTGGACATCATCGAATGGGATCCTTTCATCAGGGTGTTCACGCTCACGCCTTCTCCTTCTTCAACCGACACCGCCGACCGACTTACCCGATCTCGACCCACACGACGCGCGCCGCGTCGAGCATGAAGACCTTCTGTCCGTCGGTCAGCTTCACGATTCGGTCCGGCTCTTCAGGGACCAGGAAGGCCTTGCGGACTGTGAGCGCTTCGGCGCCGCCTTCAAAGACGAACCGCGCGTCGCGTTCACCGTTGAGTTCCTTGAGCGCCTGTCGGACCTGGTCCAGGTGCATCTCGCTCTCCTCGCGATCGGCGCCTTGGATCAGTCGATGACCGCGAGAACTTCGTCCTCGGTCATGATGAGCACCTTGTCGACGCCGAGCTTCACCTCAGTACCCGCGTACGAGCTGAAGAGGACGCGATCGCCCTTCTTGACGCTGAACGGCTGGTACTCGCCGGTGTCCTTGTTGAGTCGACCCTGGCCCACCGCTTCGACGACACCGGTCTTCGGGGTGTCCTTCGCGGATTCGGGCAGGTAGAGGCCCGACTCGGTCTTCGTCACCGCTTCATCGCGCTTGACGAGGATCTTGTCTCCGAGCGGGCGGACTTTCATTGTGCTCGTCTCCGTTCGCTTCTTAGCCATGTCGCGTTCAATCCTTTCGGGGGGGCGCCGGCGTCGCGCCGGCCTGCGTTCGAGGTTGGTGGTCTATTCCATCAGGGATGACCGCCGGACCATTCCGACGGCCATCGATCCGCGTAATGCCGCTGCAGAATGCGGCGCATGATTCCGAGTATCTGTTCGAGCGCGACCGGCGCATCGAGCACCGAGAACGCCCCCTCGCGCAAGGCCTGGTGGAGCGTCCGCTGATTCGCCGCGGCCTTGTCAACCGGGCGACGAACGACCACCGTGGGCGGCGGGTCTTCGAGCCGCCGAAGCAACTGGAGGATTCGCGCCCCTCCCGTGTGTGTGACCGCCGCCGTGCGCGCCTCCCGCCGATCGAGCGGAAGGTTGAGGTCGACGACCGCGATATGCACCGGCGCCGACTCGATCAGGTCAGCGGCCTCGACGCCCGATTCCACGCGGAAGGTCACGATTCCCATCGGCTCGAGCAAACGAGGCAACTGGTCGGCCCAGCTCAGATCCCGCCAGCCGCCATAGCTGACGAGCAGATTCAGGCGGCCCGACGCGTCCGGCGTCGCCCGATTCGAGGCGGGATCATGATGGCTCCGTTCGCTGACCATGCGCGTACGCACTCCGTAGTCAGAGCCTTGACGCAATGCCGGCGCCGATCAGGGTCCAAACGCAAGTCTATACATTTCAGCATGTTACCGAGACTATCGCCGGGGCGGAGCGACGGCGGCTCTGCCACGACGCCCGACTCCGTGAGCACTGGCCGCCAAGCTGGCAGTCAGCGCGTTCAGCTCAACTCGTCGAGCCGATCCCGCAGGATGTCGAGGCGCAGGTCGGCCGCAGCGCCTGGGGAAATTCGGGCGGCGAGGCTCTCCTCCGGGGTGCGCCCCGAAAGGTCTCCCGACTCGGCCGCGACCCGGCGATAAGCCTCGCGGAACGGGACGCCCTCCGCCGTGAGTTCGACGGCGCGGTCGGTCGCATACATGCCCGCGTCGATCGCCTCCCGCATTCTCGCACGGTTGAGGTCCATCGAGCGGACGAGATCGGGGAGCAGGCCGAGCGCTTCAAGAGCGCCGGCCACGGCCCGCATGACCGGCTCCTTCGAGAACTGAAGGTCTCGGTGATAGCCCGAGGGGAGCGAAAGGAGCGACTGCAACTCCGCCATGGCGCCCTGTACGGGCGCGTACGACGCTCGAAGGAGTTCGACGACATCTGGGTTCGACTTGTTCGGCATGATCGACGAGCCGGTGGTGTAGCGTTTCGGAAGCCTTATGAAGTCGAATTCCGCGGAGGTGTAGAGCGACAGATCCCACGCGAGGCGTCGCAGGTCGAGCATCGCCTGCGCGAAGGCGGACATGACCTGAAATTCGAACTTTCCTCGGCTGTTCTGGGCGTAGATCGGGTTCAACTGCAGTCGATTGAATCCAAGATCATGGGCGACGCCATCACGATCGAGCGGGAGATTGACGCCGTAACCGGCTGCAGTACCGAGCGGAGACGCATTGATCCAACGCCGTGTCGTCCGTGCGAGGGCGGCGTTATCGATGAACGCTTCGGCGAATCCGGCGAACCACATTCCAGCCGACGAGGGAACCGCGCGCTGCAGATGCGTGTAGCCCGGCATGGGCGTGTCGACCTCGAGTTCGGCGCGCTCGAGACAGATCGAGGCGATCTCGATGTTCGTGTTCTCGAGCGTCTCGAGCGCATCGCGCAGGAACAGTCGGGTCGCGACGAGAACCTGATCGTTCCGGCTTCGCCCCGTGTGAACCTTCTTGCCGACCTCGCCGAGTTTCTCGGTGAGATACGCCTCGATCGCCGAATGCCCGTCCTCGTACCGATCGTCCAGAACGAACGATCCACGCTGAGACTCGTCGAGCAGTTCGTCGAGCGCCTTAGCGATCGACTTCCGCTCGGCCGCCGAGAGCACGCCGATACGCGCGAGTCCATCCGCATGAGCGCGAGTCGCCACGATGTCATACGGAAAGAGTTCGGCGTCGAGGACAATGTCTCGACCGCTGAGGAATCGCATGACCCGTTCGTCCGGGCCGGGGTCGCCACCCTTGTCCCAGATCAGAGGCATGGTCGAATCCCTTCCAACTCGTCGGACGCCGCGAAGGCCAGGTTGATGTTCTGCACCGCCTGGGTCGCGGCGCCTTTAAGCAGGTTATCGAGCGTCACCACGACGACGCCGCGACCGCTCGACTCATCGACGGTGAATCCACCGATCCGCACCTGATGTCGATTCGCAATGTCACGCACGAGCGGTATCGAGTCGTGAACCTCGACCAGTGGTTCGGCGGCGTACGCCTCCGCATAGATCGCCCGCAGATCATCGGCTGTGAGGGCGCGCGAGAGGGGAAGGGCAATGGTGAGCGTAATCCCGCGAAAGAACGGCGCGACATGAGGCATGAAGCGCACCGAATGGTTGAGATGCCTCGACACTTCGCGTTCGTGCGTGTGCCCGACCAACGCATACGGCATGAGATTGTCACGAAGCTTTTCCGGATCGTTCTTATCCGACGGCGTCGTTCCCGCCCCGCTGTAGCCAGAGACTCCAAAGACCACCGGCGATCCGTCGAGCCGATCAAGCGCCGGAGCGATACCGAGTTGCATGCCCGTCGCGTAACAGCCGGGATTCGAGATGCGGCGGGCGCCCCGGATCAATTCACGGTTTCGTTCGGGAAGTCCGTAGACCCAATCGTCATCGAATCGATAATCGGCGGACACATCGATAATGACCGCCTCCGGTTGGCTCCGCTCGATCGCCGCGACATACTCGGCGGCGTGGCCGTTCGGTAGTGCGAGGATGTACGCGTCGGCGCCGCGTCGTGCGCACGCGTGGGCGTCGAGATCCTCATAACAAAGCTTCTCATCGGAGAACCCGGCGACTTCACTCGTAACCGGTTGCCCGGCGAGTGCGCGCGAACTCACGAAGTCGAGTCGGGCGTGTCCGTGCGCATCGAGCAGGCGGATGAGCTCCGCTCCGACATATCCCCGAGCCCCCACGAGGCCGACCGCAATCGTCGAGTTTGCCGCGGCGCCGGCCGCCGTCGAATGCGATGAGTTCAACCCTTCGCCTCCGCTGGAATCGGGTCCGCAAGCGTCGCCGGAAGCGCGAGCGCATGGTCGATGCAACTGCGAATCTCGTCGAACCCGTCCAGTCCGTACCAGAATACCGTCCACTCGCCGTGTCGATAACTCCCCGCCGAGTGTTCGAAGTACCAGGTATTCACTGGATTCGTCGTGCGGCTCCGCCAGTAGAGCTTCGGGTTCTCCTTGCTCATGCGAAGCCAGACGGAGCCACCGAGTCCGGCGCCTTGTGCTTCGGTCGTCACCGCAAACTTATCGAGGTACGGAATGTCTCCGTTCTCTTGCGTAAGTATGGCCGTGGCCCGGTACGAGTCGGCGAGGTATATCCGATAGAAACGCTGCGTTTCGAAGTAATCCGGCGTCAAACGACGCATGAAGCACAATTCGACGAGATTCCGAATCGCTTCGGTATCGATGTCATTCATCGAATCGTGTCGAGCGATCCGTTCGCCGCGACGAACAAGGGTGCCGGACCCGCGATGCGTGAACAACTCCTTTGCGAGATGCCCGGGCGAGGTGATCGATACCGAAGATGAATGGGGGAGTTCGTCGAGCAGACGCTTGATCTCGTCGAGCTTGAGCCGCATCCCGCCGTCGACCCAGGGTTGCTTTGTCAGGTCGTCATAATCCTCCGCGAGGTTGATCGCCGAGATGATGCGACCGTGCTCATCGAGCAGGCCGCCGGTCGCGGTGAGGAAGATGATCTTGTAGGGCTCGATCGCGAGCGCAAGTTCGCGCGTCGCGACATCGGCGTTGATATTGAGAATCTGACCTCCGGGCGCTTCGCCCAGGCTCGCAAGGATCGGCAGGCTCCCGGATCGGATGCTTGACTCGATCGCGTCGAGATTGACCTTTGTCACTTCGCCGACGAGTCCGAGGCGACCCGGATCGAAGGCACGCGCCTCGAAGACACCGGTCAGGATCGGCCGCGCCCGGGCGCCGATGTCCTCCAGCGCCTCGACGAGCTTGAGATTCTCACGCTGGAAGACGCGCCGTGCGACATCGAGGACTTCGGGCGAGGTCACGCGCAATCCATCGATCTTCTCGGTCTCAATGCCGATCTCTGCGAGCGCTTCGTTGAGTTGAGGTCCGGCGCCGTGGATGACGATCGGATAGAGCCCGACCTTGTGAAGGAAAGACAGGGCGGACGAAAGTGAGTCAAGGTGATCGGTGATGATGCCGCCGCCGACCTTGACCACCGCGAACTGGGTCGAGTCGACGCTCGCGAATCGCTTGAGGTACTGCTGTACTTCCTTGCGACTGCCAATGTTGCTCAGCAGCGTCGCGATGATGTCACGGGTCTGTCTCATGCGAGGATCGTTCGCGCCTCCGGCGCCGGGAGATAAAAGATCAGAATGATAGAAGTCGTGCGTAGGTATCGGCGGCGCGGTTCAGTTCGGCGACGGAAAGATATTCGTCCGGAGTGTGGGCCTGCCCGATGTGTCCGGGACCGAGCACAATCGCCGGCCACCCGGCCGCCGAGAAGAGCGCGGCTTCCGTCCAGAAATCGACCGGCGCCCCAATCTCGAGGTCGCGGGCTCTCGCCCAGCCCTCCGCCGCCGCCTGAATCTCCTCACGGTCATCCGTCGGGAGCGCCGGCCCGTCGAACCCCGGCGTCCAACTCACGCGCTGCACGCTCGAGGCGGCCGACTCGATGAAGCCGCGGACGGACGCGGCCGACTGTCCCGGGCGCGGTCTCGCGCTCCAGCGCACGGTGGCGCTCGTCGCGATCATGTTCGGTTTGACGCCACCTTCGACCCGCCCGATGTTGAAGCAGATTCCGCGAAGTCCAAAGGACTCACGGCGTTCCTCGGCGGCGGCGCGCGTAAGCGCCGCTTCGCCCCACCGCATGGCTTCGTGGATAGCGCTGTCGAGCAGCGCCCGTCCGGACGCGGAATGACCGGCGACGCCGTGGAAGGCGCCGACTCCAGTCACGAGACCGCGATGCGCCACGACCGCGCGACATTCGGTCGGCTCGGCGACGATCGTGGCGTCGAATTCGCCTCGATCGAACTCCTCGAGAAACTTGCGGACGCATCGGCTCTCGCCGGCTTCCTCGTCGGTTGTAAACAGCACGGCGACCGGATCGTCGGTCGATTCGAGGGCGGCGAGCAGGGCCGCCGCGGCCCCTTTGATGTCCGTCGCGCCGAGACCGATCAGCCGCTCACCGTCGTCGCGCAGGACGAGCGGATCGCTCGACCAACCCTCCGCGGCGGGAACGGTATCGAGGTGCACATTCAACAGCAGTCGAGGACGGCCACGCGTCGCGAAGAGGTTCACGCATCCATCACCGAGGTCGATGACCTCGGATTCGAACGCACTCCCGAGCGCCTCGCGCAGATAATCGATGATTCCGCCCGAAGCCGGAATTGATCGTGGTGGGTTTCTCGTGTCAAACGCCACGAGTCGTTCGAGATGTCGCCGGGCAGAATCAATCACGAGCGAAGATCGTTCGTCGGGTTGATGCGGGCCGAAAGGGTCGAGCTCTGACCAAGAAGCTTGACGAATCCGACGGCTTCATCGGCCGTCCAGTCGGCCGACTGGGCGTAGGTAGCCCCCTTGCGTCGAAGGATGTGTTTCGAATCGACTTCGACCGGAAGCAGCGATCCACCGCGCGCTTCAAGCGTGACGACGCCGGTGACGAATTCCTGCGAGCTCTTCAGATACGCTTCGAGATCTCGCTTGTGCGGCTCGTAGAAGAATCCGGTGTACACGAGTTCGGCCCAACGCTGCGCGACAGCTGCATGAAATCCGTTCTGCCACTTCGTATTCACGGCGTCTTGAAGCGCCTGATGCGCCGTGAGCAGACCGTCGATGCCCGGACATTCGAACACGATGCGGCCCTTCAACCCGATCGTGGTGTCGCCCGTGTAGATGTGCCGGCCGACTCCATGGGCGCCGAAGATGCGATTGAGCTCCGCGAGCATTTCGGGACCGCTGAGCTCCCGGTCTTCGAGTTCCACCGGCACACCCTGCTCGAATCCGATGCGCACCCGAATCGATTCGCTCGGCCATTCGTCCGGCGGCGTGGTCATCTGGTAGGTGGCGGCGCCGGGCGCCTTCCATTCGTCGACTTCCGAACCTGAGATCGTGGCGCCGAGAATGTTGTGATTGATGGAGTACTTGCTCGTCTTCGCCCGCACACTGATGCCGCGCTGCTCGAGAATCTCCATCTCGTACTCGCGCACCGAACGCTTCTCGGCCTGAATCTCGCGGATGGGCGCATGAATCTCGAAGTCGCCGAGCGAGCGTACCGTCTGGTCGAACCGGAACTGATCGTTGCCCATGCCGGTGCACCCGTGCGCGAAATGACGGGTGTTGTGTTCCTGACAAATCTCGAGGCATTTGCGCACGATGACATAACGGTCCGAGCAGAGCATCGGATACTCGCCCTGATAGCGGGCGCCGCTCCAGACGAGGGGAACGACGAATTCATCCCAGAGGTCCTGACCGGCGTCGAGCGTGTGGTGGGCCGCGGCGCCGACTTCCGCGGCCCGTTTCTCGATGTAGTCGCGCTCCTCGTCCGACACGCCGCCGGTGTCGACGAAGACCGTGACGACCTCGAAGCCCTGATCCTTGAGGTAAGGCACGCAGAAACTCGTATCGAGACCACCGGAGAAGGCGAGAATGACATCAGTCGCGGGCATCGGCGAAGCTCCTCGGTCGTAACGCGGCCATCATCCGCGATCGCGACTCGTTCTTCAATTCCCCTCGAGCAGCGCCGACATGAGCGCCTTCTGGACATGCAGTCGATTCTCCGCCTCGTCGATGGCGATCGATCGCGGGCCGTCGAGTACTTCGTCCGTCACCTTAATGTTTCGACGGACGGGCAGGCAGTGGCTGAACAGACCGTGGGGCGTTTTCTTCATCTTCGATTCGTCCACGATGAAATGACGATGCTCATCGCGCATCGGCTTCTCTTCGTCCCACCGACCGAAGAATGGTATCGCGCCCCAGCTCTTCGCGTAGACAATGTCAGCCCCGGAATAGGCCGCGTCGAGGTCGTAGGTAATCTCGAAGGAGCGACCGTTTTCCGCCGCGTTTCGTCGCGCGGCGTCGAGGTAGCGCTCGTCGAGGTGGTAATGCTCGTTCGGACAGAGCAGCGTGACATCCATGCCGAACTTCGACGCAATGAGAATCGCCGAGTTCGCCACCGCGGTGTTGAGCGGTTTGGGGTGGTAGGTCCAGGTGAGCAGGTACTTCTTTCCGTCCGTCGACCCCCAGCGCTCCTGCAATGCGAGCATGTGGGCGAGTTCCTGGCATGGATGGGTAATGGTCTCCATGTTGACGACGGGGACCGTGGCATACCGGGCGAATTGTTGGATGACGAGATCTTCGCGGTCGCGCCTCCAGTCGATGAACTTGGGAAAGGCGCGGATGGCGATGAGGTCGCAGTAGCGGGAGAGCACCCGCGCGGCCTCGATGACGTGCTCTTCCGCGTCACCATCCATGACGGCGCCGGCTTCGAACTCGATCGGCCAGGCGCCCTTGCCCGGCTCGAGGACGATCGCCTTGGCCCCGAGTTGATGCGCCCCGAGTTCGAATGAAGTCCGAGTGCGCAGCGACGGATTGAAGAAGACAAGCGCGATCGACTTGTCACGAAGCCGTGGCTGAATGGGCTCGCGCTTGAGCGCTCTCGCATCATCGAGTAGCTCTTGCAGTTCCTGGCGAGACCAGTCGTCGGTCGTGATGAAGTGCCGCATTCTCGAGGACCTCCTCCTGCCGTCGCCCGATCGTTCCGCTCGGGCGCGAAGTGCGGAGGATAGCCGATCTTTCGGGTTCTATCGAATGGGGACGGGACGCCTGGGAATTGATGACCGGCACGCGGCAGCCACCGAAGTGTTCGAGGATGTCGCGTCGCTCGACGATCGCTTCAGGAGCCGGAACGCGCTGCGGACGCATCCTCCGGGACGTTGGACGGATCGAGGTTATGGCGTTCGTAGAACTGCTCGGGATCGCGCTTGAGGAAACCCACCATCGCAGGCAGGGTGTCGATCAGGCGTCGTGTCGGATTCCAGCCGATGATTCGCCGCGCCTTTGAGACATCGATTTCATAATGGTCGTCCGCGAGATCGATCATCCAGGGTTTGATAAAGGGTTCCTCGAGACCGGGAATCTTGCCCTGGATCCAGGCCCCGGACTTCGCGACGCTCTTCGGAATCTCGTGCGTATCCCAGTCGTCGTCGCCGTGAATGAGTCGTGCGAACTCCCTCTGAAGCGTGTCGTACGAGTGAACTTCGGGCTCACCGATCAGGAGTTCCGTCACTCCATTCAACTCTGACCGGCGATCAATGACCCGGCGGAACGCGTCGAGCAGATCATCCATGTGGAGAAAGGACTGCCCGCGATTCGTGTCGCCGGGAAAGACGCGTCCCGTGAGGCGCTTCTCGTAGAGGCGCTGAATCTGGTTCGCGATCGGGATGGAGTCGCAATGATCGGTGTACACGCCCGCGATGCGGAAGATGACCGCGGGAAGCTCGCCGCGGTCGCGTCGAATGATTCTTTCGGTCTCAATCTTTGATCGCGGATAATCCCATTTGCCCTCGATCTCGGATTCTTCAGTGATCGGCTCACCCGGTGGTTTCGGCTTGTGCACGAGCATGGTGCTCGAGAAAACGAATTGCTCGACGGCGTAGCCACGGAGCGCGCGGAGCAATCGCTCAGTTCCTTTGACCGTGACCTGTTCATACTGGTCGCTCGGTTCGCCTGAGAAGTCGACATACGCCGCAAGATGGATGATGCTCGCGAGCGGGTCGGACGCCTTCCGGAGGGTGGATTCCACAGCGTCGCGTACACTCTCGTCCGAGGTGAGATCAATCTCGACAAACTCGGCGTCTACCGGAAGTGGATGATCTGGCGCGACGATATCCATCGAGAAGACATGAAACTGACCGGCAAGCGATTCGACGAGCTTCGAACCGAGCAGTCCGCTTCCTCCGGTGACGATGATGCACGGCTTGTCATACTTATTCGTGTCGTGTGGCATCCGTTTCCTCCTCAGCAGCGGGACTCCGCGCATGAACCGGTAGAGATTCAGCCGAGTCCTTTCGCTTCCGCCTCGCGCTCGACGACCTCCACCCATTTCGGCGGCGGGTCGGACGCGTCGGTCGGGATGATCGCGAACATGAGCAGAAGCAGCCCGACCGTGAACAGGTTCTGTCCCATCGCAGGCGGCGGGCTCTCAAACCCGAAGTACCCGATCCCCACGAGCCAGAGCCCGATGGCGATGTTGACCCAGTAGGCGCGGCGGAACGAGCGATGAAAGCTCAAGCACGAAAATGTCATGATGAGCGTCGCAATGACGAAATCGTGAATCCAGCGCCCGGCCGCGACGCCGTCGTACCGGAAGATGAACGGACTGAGCGCGATCCAGCACGCGAGCGCGATTTCAAAGACTCTCGCCCACATGCGTCACTTCGCCTTCCAATTCTGGATCATGGCGTTTCCGACCTCGATCCCGACCGGCGTCGGTCGACCCCAGAAGATGTCCCAGCGTTCCTTGTTCGTCTCCGACCGCTTCCACGCGCGGCCCAGGTACTTCATGCAGGACCACACCTCGTCGTACGCGAAGTACACGAGAAGGAGTGAGATCGCGGCCGTGACGAGGCACGCGGTGCACCAGTAGCCGACGACGACGCCTTGCAGCACGACGAGAATCGCGCTCACGATTCCGAGCGGAATGACATCGAGTCCGAACAGGAGCACGAGCCACGGTCGGTACTGCCATCGTCGCGTCGACCCCGCGAGCGCGAAGATGATGTCCCCGAGGTACGCAAGCGCGCCGAGCGCCGCGTCCGGGATGAGCATCCACTTGCGCATCGTGTGTGAGACATCGGAGTCGAGCACCTGCATGGACCCGGCGCCGAAGAACGGGTCCCACACCGAATCGATGAGGCGCCACTGATAGAGAGCCATATAGACCGCGAGCACCGTCGCTACCGAAGCGAACAGGCAGATCGGTATCCGCTGGCTCCAGGCCGAGGGGTTGTAATCCCACGGCTCGGGCGTCACATGCAACAGCGGCTCGTAATCGGGCGCGCCCGCCTTGCTCGTCATCCCTTCACTCCCCCAGATAGCGAGCGATACGACCACACTGCGCTCGCCGTATAGAGCGTAGTGGGGGCGTGGGCTGACCCGCCGCGACGCTGCGAGGCGGATGAAGGCCTCTTCATCAATAGATCGTGGGGAACGGGAAACGCGCCGGGCAGGATTCGAACCTGCGACCTGCGGATTAGAAGTCCGCTGCTCTATCCGACTGAGCTACCGGCGCCGGCGGGTGACGACCACATCTTACACCATCAGGGCGCGGACTGAACCGATCGCTCGTGGCGCAATTGGCCGCAGGCGGCGGCGATGTCGCGACCGCGACTCGCCCGGATGTGCGTATTGATTCGTTTCTCTCGAAGCGTCCGCTGGAAAGCGCGGACATCGTCGTCGGCCGGACGACGGTAGGGCAGACCGGCGACCTCGTTGTAACGAATGAGGTTTACATTCGCCCGGATCGTCCGCGCAATCCGCGCAAGTTCCTCCGCGTGCTCCGGCCGGTCGTTCACGCCCTTCATGAGTGTGTACTCGAGCGTCACTTCGCGCCCGGTGCGATCGAAGTATTCGCGGCAGGCGTCGAGCAGTTCGCGCACCGTCGCGTATTCGGCCCAGGGAATCAACTCTCGACGCACCGTGTCGTTCGGCGCATGGAGACTGAGCGCGAGCGTGACCGGCAACTCTTCGTCCGCAAAGCGGCGGATCGCCTGCGGCAACCCGACGGTCGAAACCGTGATCTTCCGCGCCGAAATGTGAAGCGACCAGGGCGACATGAGTGTTCGGATCGACTTGACGACCGCGGCGTAGTTCGCGAGCGGTTCACCCATACCCATGAAGACCACATTCGTGATTCGCCGGTCGCGCGCCTGGAGTTCACGGTTGAGAAGCCAGACTTGCTCGACGATTCGACCCGCCGAGAGATTCCCGTCGAGTCCGCCGAGGCCGGAGGCGCAGAATCGGCAACCGACCGGACATCCAACCTGCGAGGAGATGCACGCGGTCTTGCGATCGTCAGTCGGAATCATCACGCACTCGGTTTCCCGCTCGGGCGCCGGCGTGTCGACCACGGGGAGCGGATGATCGCGCAAGGCGCCGCGCTCTCCATAGTCCCGCCAGCGCACGAGCAGCTTGCGCGTGCCGTCAGTCGCGGTCTGATCGCTCACCTGATCGCTTGACCCGAAGACGAGATTGCCGGCGAGCCACTCGCGATCGCGCTTCGAGAGGTTGGTCATCGCCTGCGGATCGGTCACGCCGCGTTTGTAGACCCACTCGAGTATCTGATCGGCGCGAAATCGCGGAAGTCCACGCTCCGCCTTAAGCCAGGCGGCGAGCGTGTCGGGGGTTTCCTCGAAGACATGGCGGCTCGGATGCTTCACGCCGGAATCGTAGGTGAGTCCGCGTCCGTTTCAGTTCTGCGCGGGCTTCGATGATTGGGAGATCGTGAGTTGCACCGGCTCGGCCGCCGCGTTGAGCGAGCGGAGCCAGTCTTCGACGCCCGCGTTGTGGTCGGCGCGGATCGAACGGCTCGTCGGATCGACGCCATGCTCGCGCATCAACTGCTTGAGTCCCGCCGGCAATCCGAACTCCACGGACTCGCTGAAGACATCAGCGGTCTGCACCTTCGCGTCGTGCCGATCGATGAGGTAGGCGATGAGTTCGCGTACGAGGTCCTCCGGCGCCGACGCGCCTGCCGTGATGAGGACGCGCTCGACCCCGTCGAACCACGCGTCCTCAATCTCCGTTCGATCGTCAAGGAGTCTCGCTTCGGTCCCCACGCCGCGGGCGATCTCGGTCAATCGCACGGAGTTCGAGCTGTTGCGCGAGCCGACGACGAGTACGAGATCAACCTGAGGCGCGAGCACGCGGACCGCCGTCTGACGATTCGTCGTCGCGTAGCAGATGTCATCGCTCGGAGGGGACTTGATCTCCGGGAACTTTCTCTTCAGCGCCGCGACGACCGCTTCCGCGTCGTACAGGCTTAGGGTCGTCTGCATGAGATAGACGAGCCGTGACGGATCGCGAACCGACAACGAATCGACCGCATCCGGCGATTCGACGACGAGAATGGATTCAGGCGCTTCGCCGACGGTGCCCACGACTTCGTCGTGTCCCTCGTGACCGATGAGCAGAATCTGATACCCGTCCCGCGCGTAGCGGATCGCCTCCATGTGCACCTTCGTGACGAGCGGGCAGGTCGCGTCGATCGCCGTGAGGCGACGACGCCGGGCGGCCTCGCGTACCTCGGGACTCACGCCGTGCGCGCTGAAGACGACGATCGAACCCTCCGGGACCTCGTCAATCGAATCGACAAAGGTTACTCCCCGTCGTCGAAATCGCTCGACAACATGCTTGTTGTGCACGATCTCATGGAAAACGAAGATCGGCCGCGCCGTCTCGTCGTCGGCGAGCAGATCGAGCAGCTGATCGACGACATCGACCGCCATGACGACGCCGGCGCAGAATCCCCTCGGATTGGCGAGCACCACTCTCACGGGGAAATCGTAGCGATCCGCATCCCGCCGGAATCAAAGATTGAAGTTGATCTCGGGCATGGCGATGATGTATTTCAGGTTGAACAGCCAGCGCCCAACCATCTTCACCGGCACGAGCATCATGATCACGAAGAGTGAGGACATGAGGTAGTACCGGGCGAAGCCCATCTGCGAGCGGAGACGACCGAAGAGCGGCCAGACCTTCGTGAGCAGCGGCGGCAACATGAAGAGCCAGAACACCGTGAGCACGATCCCGAGCCATTCGCGCACCAGCAGGTTCTCCGGCATGTTCGTGCCGAGCATGCGAACATAGAGAATCTCGCTCAGGTTGATGTTCGTGAGCTTGTCGACGCGATGGGCGTCCCACGGCTGGAAGGGGCCGAAGAAGTTCCAGTTCGGTCCCCGGAGGAAGGTCCCGAAGACGATGAGCACCACCCACAGGATGACATAGCCGAACATCCAGGTCAGGATGGCGAACTTGCGCTCCTTGTAGGTGTAGTAGCCGTTCCCCTTCGGGTTGATGTCGATGTAGGGCATCGCCGCGAGGCCGAGCACGATGAGACCGGGAAGCACCACGCCCGCCATCCACGGGTCGAAGTACACGAGCAGTTCCTGCAGACCAAGGAAGTACCACGGCGCCTTCGACGGGTTCGGCGGCCCGGCGGGGTTCGCGGGCGCTTCGAGCGGCGCCTTGAGCAGCACCGACCAGATGACGAGGACGACCGAGCACAGGATCATGGCGATCAACTCGGTGTACACGAGGTCGGGCCAGCAGAGCACCTTGTCTTCGCGATCCTCCTCGATGAGCGGCTTGCCGATCTCCATGTTGCGGTCGTTGATCGCCGCCTGGCGCAGCGCGAGCCAGAGGAAATAGATCGTGAGGAAGATCATCATCGAAATCGGAACATTGTCCGGCTTCGTCAGAATCGAGGCGTAGCTCGCATCGAGCGGGATGAGTCCGAAGTAAACGATCGTGAAGACGAGGAAGCCGGGCCAGAAGACGATCGGCTTCGTCCAGAACCGGTAGAACCAGAACATGAAGAAGAACACCGGCACGAAGACCAGCGGGAGGCTGATCTGCGGCACGCTGTATCGATTCACCATGTCTTTAAGGCGCTCGAGGAGCGTGACATCCTCAGCGATCTGCTGGGCGAGAGTGAAGGCGCCGTTGTTCAGAGCGTGCATCATGGTCGGGACCGTCATTCGACTCGATCAGAACAGGTTCAGTTCACTCCGAAGCACAATCGCCCTCGCGCGACGCGGCTCGATCACATCGGGCCGCTGATGCCGCCGTCCTTCCGGATGCGCCAGAAGTGCACCGCGATGAGTGTCGCCACCGCGAGCGGAATCGCGATGCAGTGCAGCACATAGAAACGCAGGAGCGCGGCTTCACCGACGGAGGTCCCCGCGAGGAGCAGGAACTTCGCGTCGGAGTTCGGCGTCACAATCGGAATGCCGCCGGGCAACTGGAGCAGTTCGCGCCCCGGTCCGTTCATACCGGCGAAGGGCGTCGCCTCGGCCATCTTCGAACCGACCGTGATCGCCCAGATGGCGAGCTGATCCCACGGCAGCAGGTAGCCGGTGAACGACATGAGCATCGTGAGGACGAGCAGAATGACGCCGACGACCCAGTTGAATTCGCGCGGCGGCTTATACGAGCCCGTCAGGAACACGCGCATCATGTGGAGCCAGATCGCGATGATCATCGCGTGGGCGCCCCAGCGGTGAATCTCACGCATGACCCCGAGCGTGAGGTGCGCCCGCATGCCGATGATGTCCGAGTACGCGTACTCGACCACCGGCCGGTAGTAGAACATGAGAAGCACGCCGGAGATGGTCTCGGCGATGAACAGAAAGAAGGTGAGTCCACCCATGCACCAGGTGAACGACAGGCGGATGCCACTCTTGCGCACCGCCACCGGGTGAAGATGCAGAAAGACATTCGACATGACGACCATGACGCGCGTGCGCCGGTCGCGCGGGACGCCGTGTCTGAAGATCGAACTCCAGATCTGGGTTTCCCGGATGTAATTCGTGATCGCGTTCAGCACGATCAGGGTCCTCTCGCTCGCGATGTCGCAGGATAATTTCGGTGTTCGGTTCCGGTTCGATTCGAGTCAGTCAGGCGAGCGCGACAAAGGCGTCCGGGTCGCTCCACTGGCCGAGTTCATAGCGGTAGACCTTGCTCTTGTCCACGATGACGACGCCGGACGGGTCGACCTTGAGGGCGAAACGCTCGAGTGGTCGCGGCGCCGGACCCTCGAAGTTCACGCCCGTCTTGCGGAAGCCGGAGCCGTGACACGGGCACTTGAAGATCTGCGCGCCGGGCAGCCAGTTCGGGATGCAGCCAAGATGCGTGCACACCGTATTGAGTGCGACAACCTTCCGCACCCCTTCGTCCTCGAGCGTGATGAGCCAGATCTCCTGGGGCTTGTAGTCTTCGTACACGCCAAGCTCGGTGTAGTTCGACACCTTGCCGACACGAATCTTGGTGGGGGGCTGAATCGGCGCCTTTGGAACCATGAACGACTGGAACCACGCCGCGAAAGTTCCGCCAACGAAGAGGAACGCGGCCCATCCGGCGAAGAGCGCCATCGTGATGGCGGTGAATCCGCGCCGGGTCACCTTCCCTGAGGACATCGCCTCGGCCCGCTCACGGATCGATTGCGCGACCGACTTGCGCGGTCGGGCGTAGCCGGCGCCGACCATCGTGGCGAACTGGGCGTCGGGCGCGTCCTCCGTCGTGACCGAGGAGGCGATCGCCTCCGCCGGGGCCTTCGCCTGGCGCGTGTACGCCCGGGGTCCACCGGCCGAGCGGCCGCCGCTCACATGCGCCGCTTCGAGCAGTTCGATCCACTTCGGATCGGGCGGCGTGAGCGTCGGCGCGGCGCCGACGGCCGCGGCGGCCTTGCCGTCGCCGGCGCCCGCTGCGGCGCCGTGATCATCCGCGGCGCTGCCGCCTTCGCGAATCGCCTTCCATTCCTCCGGCTCGGGTCCTTCGACCTCGACCGTATCGAACTTGATGACATCGACCGGGCAGCCTTCGGCGGCGACCTCGATCGAGGGCGTCAGCGGCTTTGTGAAATCGGGCTTCATCGCCTCGGGTCGAATGAGGCAGGTGTCTTCCTGCACATCGAACACCTCGGGGCAGTCCGTCTCACATGCGTCGCAGACGATGCACCCCGGCTCGATCCAGACTTTGACGACCTCGAGGTGAGTCTCAGCCATGCGTCCAATCCTTTCGCGCCGGCCGGCTCCCTGCCGGCGGGCGCTTCCAATCTCGATCCGGCCACAACCTGGCCGGGCGGCGCGGCGTTTCCGTTTGGGAGCCGCATGATAGCGGCCTCACGACCCGCCGCGCCCGTTCATTGGTCCGTGCCATCACGGACTTTGAGCGCTTTTTCCGTGACCGCTCGGATCGGCTCTGACGGATCGTCCGTCGCGAGCTTCTCAATCTGATTCCAGACTCCCTCGTCCGCGATGCGGACGAAGTGAGCGCCGTCCGCGCCACGATCCGGATCGAACCCGATTACCACATTCACCACGCTCGACAACACCTTGTCCTGCGCGGCGTCGGACATCAATCCGAGTTCTGGATCGAGTGGGTCCGCCGGCTGACGCGCGAGCCATTCGCGATCGAGCAGCGAACGCACGATCGGCAGCCCGCGTTCATCACCGAGGGCGGCCAGCGCGACTCCGGCGTTCCAGACCGACTCGCGATCGGCCGCGACGCTCCGGTCGAGCACCCGGGCGAGAGCGGCTCGCGCCTCGTCGTTCGCCGGGTCCGCCGCGGCGCCGAGGGTAAGGCTGAGCAGTGTCCGGATCTGCGTCGCGATCTCCGTATCGCCCGTTGTCTGGCCCAGCGTGGCGATGATCGTCGGCACGAGTGGCCGTAACTCTGTCGTCGGCCCCTGCCAGGTGGCGAGCCCGATCGCGGCCGCGGCTCGATCCGACTCGTATGGCGAAACGAGCATGTCCTCGAAGACCGGGAGCGTCACGGGATCGGCCAGGGCGCCGAGAGCGCCCATGATGTATTGCGTCAACTGCGGCTCGCGACCCTTGTAGAGCCGAGCGATCTGCGGCAACCGGGTAACGAGCATCTCCCGCTGTTCCGGGGGCAGCGCATCCGCGTCTTCGAGATACCCCATGAGGTTGACCGCGGCGCGAGCGCGTTCCTGGTGTCCGGGGCGATCGACGAGCGATCCTGTTTCTCCCGCCGGAACCGACTCGAGCCGGTCAAGGATCGCCTGCAGGCTCTGCGCCTGTCCGCCCAGTGTCACCACGAGAAGCCAGACCGCCATGACAATCGCGACGATGAGCGCGGGAATCACCGTCAACTGCAGCATCTGTCGCGGAAACGAGACCGGTTGATCACCCTTCGCCGACGCCTCCATGCGGGCTCGCGCCTCATAGGCGAGGTTCGCGGCGGTATCGGCCCCAGGCGCGCGGCCGCCGTCTCCCACCGCGCGATCGCGGTCGGACTCGAGCGGTCGCTCCGCTCCGCCGGTGGTCGATGGGGTCTCGTCGGTCATGGTCCGGGCGCTCCGCCGCTCGTGCAATTTTTCACGAAGGTCGGCCAAACAGAAGGGATCTCATTCCTGCCGAGCCTCATGGGAACGAAATCCCTTCGCGGTTTCGATCATAGAGGCGCCGCAGGAGATGAGCAACGCGGGCCGGGGGTCGGACGCAGCCGGATTGGGGCGAAGACGCTAGCGCCGGCGTGGATTTCGCCGTGACGAGGCGCGACCGCCCGGTCGTGAGGACGACGAGGCTGGAGTTGAGTCCGTGGTGTCGGCGGCGTCTTTCGACGCCGGCGCCACGCGCTCGACCGACTCCGTGGCCGCAGCGGTCTCACCTCCGTTTGAATCCGGCTTCCTCGACATCGCGGGACGGGACGCCGCGGCGGACGCGCCGTTTCGTCCGGGCCCGTCATCGTCGAGCGTCGCCGGATCGCCGAAGATCATTCGGCCGGCCGAGGTCTGGATGGAGCTCGTCACGCCGAAGGTCACCATCTCGCCGATTCGCTCGGCCGACTGCTCGACGACCACCATCGTCCCGTCGTCGAGATAGCCCACACCCTGGCCGGGCGATTCGCCCTTCTTCACGATCTCAACGGTCATCGCCTCACCGGGGATCGCAACCGGCTTGAGGCTGTTCGCGAGGTCGTTGATGTTGAGCACCTGGACGCCGTGGATCGACGCAACCTTGTTGAGGTTGAAGTCGGTCGTGACGAGCTGGGCCCGATGCTCCCGGGCGAATTCGACGAGCATCTGGTCGACCGCCAACCCGGAGAGCGCGGAGTCGATGATCGAGAGGTCGATGTGGGCGTTGTTCTGCATCTTTCGAACGATGTCGAGTCCACGCCGGCCTCGATTTCGTTTGAGCCGGTCACCGGAGTCCGCAAGCGTCTGCAATTCGTCGATCACGAATCGCGGCACGAGGACCGGCGCCGTGATGAAGCCGGTCGAAGCGACCTCGTTCAGGCGTCCGTCGATGATCGCCGAGGTGTCGAGCACGAGCGGCCGTGTTCCGCGCAACTGCTTGCTGAATTCGACATACGGGATGATGAGACGGAACTCGTCCTGTGTGCTGTAGACGATGGACACGCCGAGATAGCAGAGCGTGATCGCGAACGCGGTCTTGATAGCGAGGATGACGCGGTCGGCGGCGCCGCCCTTCGGGATATTGATGTCGTGCGTCTGCACGAGGAGTTCGACGACCCACGAGAGCAGGACCGTGGCGAGCAACCCGCCCACGAGCCCGAAGAAGATCGCAGTAATGCCGGAGAGCTTCTTTCGCGGCGTCAGCGCGTCCATGACGACGGCGATGACGCCGAGCACCGCCGCGATGATGATCGCGACGCCCCAGTAGTCCACGAACCACTCGACGGTCTGCTGGTTCTGATCGTCAGTGTTCGCGGGGAGTTCGCGGAGGAGGATGAGCATCGTCGCCGTCGCGAGCATGACGAGGAAGATGGCGCGGATGATCATGAGGACCCGCGACTTCTCGCGTCGATCCTCCTCGAGCGGGTTGTACAGGTAGGATTCAGCCATCACTCACAGTGTACCATGAACGAGCGTCCGGCTACCATGGTCGAGGCGCGGTTCGAGCCGCTCGAACCTCATTGTCATCGTGTTGATCCGTCGGCCGGGCCCGTGGCACGGGTGGCCCATGAACCTGGTCAGGGCTTGACCGCAGCAGCCATAAGTGGAGTTCATCCGGGGTCGCGGTAACCTGGCCGTCGGATCACGCGATGACATCGTTTCGCGTCTCGTTCGTCCATTCGAGTTCATGTTCGCGCCGGATCGAGAATCCCGCGTGAACGCCCCGAAAAAGGGTGGAAACGCAGTTCGATGGCCTACACCGTTCTCGCTCGCCGCTACCGCTCGCAGGACTTTGACGAGGTCATCGGTCAGGAGCCGATCGCGAGGACGCTCCAGCGGGCGATCGAATCCGATCGCATCGCGCACGCCTACCTCTTCACCGGTACGCGGGGTGTGGGCAAGACCTCGATGGCCCGTATCTTCGCCAAGGCGATCAACGCGACCGACGATCTCGAAAACCAGGCCGAGATCGCCACGGCGATCATGCAGGGCGAGGATATCGATGTGATCGAGATTGACGGCGCGTCGAACCGCGGCGTCGACGAAGCTCGTGAACTCATCGCGAACTCGATCTATCGGCCGGCGCGCTCGCCCTACAAAGTCTACATCATCGACGAAGTGCACATGCTCACGCGCGAGGCGTTCAATGCGCTCCTCAAGACGATGGAGGAGCCGCCCGAGCATGTGAAATTCATTCTCTGCACGACCGAGCCGCACAAGGTGCCGCAGACCATCCAGTCGAGATGCCAGCGGTTCGATTTTCGCGCGATCCCGACGCCGCGCATCGCCGAGCATCTGCGCGAAGTGCTCAAACAGGAGAAGGTAAAGGCGGACGACTCCGTCGTGCAGCAGGTCGCGCGGCTCGGCGCCGGCTCGATGCGCGATGCGCTCAGTCTGCTCGACCGGTTGCTCGCGAGCGGCGAGAAGAAGCTGACGGATGAACTGCTCGAACAGATGCTCGGATTGCCCGACCGCGCGCTTGTTGAGGGCGTAATCGATGCGATCGCCGACAACGACGCCGCGGCGTCCCTCGAGAAGGTCAACGAGTTGTTCGCCCGGGGAATCTCGCTCGATCAGCTTATTGAATCACTCGTCGAGGATATCCGCAATCTCATGCTCGTGGCCGCGTGCGGGACAGCCGATCTCGAATCGATCGAGCTCTCCGCCGATGATCGGGCGCGCGTCACGGAGCGGGCGAAACGGTTCGACGCGCCGGCGCTCGTGCACATGATCGTGCTCCTCGAGAATGTCCAGCGCGCCGTTCGCGCGAGTTCGACGGGGCGTGCGCTCTTCGAGGCTGCGATCATCCGGCTTGCGCAGAGCGCAAAGTTCGCGGACGCCGCGGCGCTGCTTCGCGGCGAGTCGTCTTCCGCTTCATCACCGGCGCCGAAGCAAAAAAAAAAGCCGGTAAGCGCGCGGGCTGAAGCCTCAGAGCCGCCCCCGCCTCGCCCGGCGTCTCCGAAGCGATCGGTCGCGACGACGCAGACGCCGGCCACGCCTTCGCCCGCCGCTCCGGTGTCGACGGCGGACATTGACCACGCTGCGCTCTGGGCCGCGGTGTCCGCCCGGGTCGAGGCCGAGATGCCCTCACTGCACTCCGTCCTTGAACACGCGCGTCTCGTTGAAGTCGCGGGCGATGTCGTGACGCTCGCGACCGACGACTCGAAGATCGAGGCCGCGATTCGCGCACGCGAAGAGCGTCTTCGCGCCGCCGTGCAGGCCGAGATCGGACGACCGGTGCGCCTCGCCTATCGGTCCGGCGCCGAGATGAAGGAGACGCCGCCGACTCCGGTCATCTCGACGAATCCGGCGGTCACGGCGAAGGCCCGGGAAGAAGCCGCGAAGATTCCCCTTGTCAAACAGGCGATGGACATCCTCGACGCGCGAATCATCGAGGTGAAGGACGACGGCGCCTGACCGGGGGGCCGACACGGGAGGGAGAACGCGTACGCATGTTCGATCAATTCAAGAACCTGTCCGGTCTCGCCGGAATCATGAAGAACGCGGGCCAGATCCGCGAACAACTCGCTGAGCTTCAGGAAGAATTGAAGCACCGACGCGTCGAAGCGGAGACGGGCGGCGGCGCCGTCCGGGTCACCGCGTCAGGGGCCATGCGGGTCGTCAAGGTCGAGGTCGACCCCGCGATGCTCAAGGCGCTCGTCGATACGGAGAGCGAGGCCGATCGCGCCATGGCGGGTGATCTCATCGCCGGCGCGGTGAACGCCGCGCTCGAGAAGGCCCAGCGCGAAGCCGCCGAAGAGTTGAGTCGACGGGCCGGGGAGATGGGCCTCCCGCTCCCGCCCGGGACCGACATCGGGCGGATGCTGGGCGGAGGAGTCTGACGCGGCGGGACCGCGATCCAAGGAACTCGCCGGATACACGATTGAAAGGCGCCGCTCTTGCTGAGGGCGGTTAGAATTGGGGCCATGGACCAGGGCCGACGCGGCAACCCGTATCCCGAATCGGTCACCCGACTCATGGAGGAGTTCGAACGACTTCCCGGGATCGGCCGGCGGACCGCCGAGCGTCTCGCGTTCTTCATCCTCAAATCAAAGTCGGAAGACGCCTTGCGCCTTGCGCAGGCCGTGCGCGATGTGAAGAGCCGCGTGCGGCATTGTTCGATCTGTTACAACCTGACCGATCGCGATCCGTGCCCGATCTGCGCCGACGATCGCCGCGACCATTCGACGCTCCTCGTCGTCGAGCAGCCGAAGGACCTCATCAGCCTCGAACAGACCGGCATGCACCGTGGCGGATTCCATGTGCTCATGGGGCGCATCGCGCCCCTCGACGGCGTCGGGCCCGAAGACCTCACGATCGGCGCCCTGCTCGAGCGCGTCGACGATCCGACGAAGAATGCGGGCGGCGTGAAGGCCGAAGAGGTCATTCTCGGCCTGAGCCCGAACCTCGAGGGCGACGGGACGGCGCTCTACCTCACCGAGCGGCTTCGCGAGCGGCCGGGGGTGAAGATCAGCCGTCTCGCCCGGGGGCTGCCGAGCGGCTCGCAGATTGAGTACGCGAACAAGGCGGTTCTCGCCGATGCGATCGTCGGGCGGCAGGCCGTCGAATGATTCGATCGATTGAGCGCCAGCCCGACTCGCGGGATTGTCATGAAGACCGCCGCCTCGAGAAGGGGAGCGAACGCCGCTGATGCGCTTCGAGACCGGCCAACATCTGCGCCTCGGCCAGCACATGAAGCTGGCGCCGAAGATGATCCAGTCAATGGAGATTCTGCAGATGTCCGTCGCGGCGCTCGAGGAACGAATCGACCAGGAACTCGAACGCAACATCGCGCTCGAGACGGTCGAACCCGATCTCGACGAAGGCGCCCTCGCCGAGGAGCGGCGGGAACGCGAACGCGACGCGAAAGAGGGCGAGCGCGAACTCGTGCCCGACGCGGAAGGCGGGGCGACCGACTTCGAGCGTCTCGAGGAGATGTCGAAAAACTACTCCGAGGCGTTCGACTCCGACTACGCCGAGTACCGCAAGCCGCGCACGCGGGACGACGGGGCCGGCGATGCGAAGATGGAGGCGATGGCGAACACCGCGGCCCGTTCGAAGAGTCTCGCCGACCAGTTGCTCGATCAATGGTCGCTTGCGGAGATCGAGCCGGAACTCCGTCGGGCCGGCGAACACCTCATTGCGTACATCGACGACGACGGGTACATCCGCACCGATCTCGAGACAATCGCCGACCAGGCGCCGCCCGCCGTTTCGCGTGACGAACTCGACGAGGCGCTGCCGCTCGTGCAGGACTGGCTCGAGCCACCCGGTATCGGCGCCCGTGATCTTCGCGAATGTCTGCTCTTGCAGCTCGACACGCTCGAGCTCGAGGCCCCCGGGACCGATCGAAGCGTTGAGCGCCGGCTCGTCGCCGATCACCTGAGTGATATCGAGAGCAACCGCATTCCCCGGATCGCTCAGAAGACCGGGCTGTCCATCGAAGCGATCAACGAAGGGCTCGAGCGACTCCGATCACTCGACCCGCGTCCGGGTCGGCGGCTCGCGCCGTCGTCGAACACGCCGGTCATTCCGGATGCGATCATCGAGTACGACGAGACGCGGGATGAGTATGTCGCGGGGCTCTCGGACGGTCGCGTGCCGCAACTCCGCGTGAGTCCGGATTATGCGGAAATGGCGAAGGATCGTTCGGTCGACAAGAAGACGCGCGAGTTCGTCGAGGGCAATGTGCGCGATGCGCGCTGGATTATCGAGGCGATCGAGCAGCGGAGTTCGACACTGCTCCGCGTCGTTCGCGCCGTGATCGCGCACCAGCGCGACTTCTTCGATTACGGGCCGCAGGCGCTCAAACCGCTGCCGATGACGCAGGTGGCCGATCAGCTCGGCGTTCATGTCGCGACGGTGTCCCGCGCCGTAAGCGGCAAGTGGGTCGAGACGCCGCGCGGTGTGCTGCCGCTCCGGAAATTCTTCACCTCCGGCACGGAGACGGAAGAGGGTGAAGAGGTGAGCTGGGACGCCATCAAGGCGACGCTGCGCGAGATCATCGAGAACGAAGACAAGGCGAAGCCGATGGGCGACGAAGCGCTTTCGAAGGCGCTCAAGGAGCGGGGCGTCTCCATCGCCCGCCGCACCGTCGCGAAGTACCGCGACCAGCTCAACATCCCCCCGGCGCGCCTGCGGAAGCAGTATTGATACACTGCAGGTGGACTTTCGAATGAGTCACCGGCGCCAATGACGCGATTCATCCTTGCCGTCATGCTGTATCTCGGCCTTGGAGCCGCGACCACGGTAGGCGTGGCGTGGCTGCTCGCGGCGATCCCCTTCAAGTTCGCTGCGCTCGAATTGGTCGGCGAAGAGGTGGTAGGCGACTGGAAGGTCCTGCACTACGACGGACCGGGCGCCTGGGTGGTCATTCGAGTCGATCCGGAAATGGGAAGCGTCCTTGCAATCGTCGATCGCACGCAGGCGCTCGAACTGCCTGTGGCGAGCGAAGTACTCGAGATGCCCGTCCGCGAGTCTGAGTGGGGCGCCACGGAGGAGGCGCGGGGCTGGCCCGCGCCTGCACTTCGATGCCTCTGGCGATTCGTAGATGATCGGGTGATGATTGAGAATGGTATTGAGACCAAGCCGTGGGACTCGGTGGCGAGTTCACCTTGGGACGAATCTTTCGTGCGCGAATTCTTTGTGCGGCGACAACGGGCGCTGCCAACCAAGCCAATCCTTTCCGGAGTAGTGATCGACAGCCTCTTCTGGGCGGCGATCTGGATCGTCTTGAGCAGTTTGGCGGCGGCTCCTCTATCCACAGCGCGATGGTGGCGAGGCCGAACGGGAAAGTGCCGTCGGTGTGGCTATCAACTCGCGCAAAGCCAATCCGATCAGTGTTCGGAATGCGGCCTTGGTTCGTCCGATCGACTCCCCTTGATGACTTCGACCCGGTTGGCCATGCTGACTCTCGCGCTCGTCGGAATCGTTGCGGCGAATGCGGTCGGCGCCGGGCTCGCGATGGGCGCTCGCGTTGGACCGACCGACCTGCACCGCGCCGCGTTGGAAGGCAATACTGCGGTCATCGCGAAAGCGATCGAAGACGGGCACGATCCCAATCTCCGCGTCGCGACCGGAGAAGAGGAGGAGCGGGGCGCCACGCCCTTGATGTATGCGGCCCGAGGCGGCCATGTCGACATCATTCGACAGCTCATCGAACTCGGCGCCGATCCGCAACTCGCATCGCAACAGGGCGAACAGGCGATTCATTGGGTGATCGACTCGGGAAACACGGAAGCTCTGCACGCTCTCCTGACCGCGGGCGCTGATCCAAACGCCCCAGGACGCGGATTCACCCCGCTGGTCCAAGCGTGCATCCGCTATCGCGGCGTCCGGGACGACCATTATCTGGAGGTGATTCGAATCCTGCTGAACTCCGGCGCCGATCCGAACGCCAGTTTCGCGGGGACCACTGCATTGGGATGGGCCGCAAAGAATGGCGCCGTATCCGTGGTCAAACTTCTTCTCGAAGCCGGGGCGGTCGCCGATCCGTCCGTTCAATCACCTCCCATTCTCTACGCCGTCGCGCAGGGACACTTCGAAGTCACGAGAATCCTTGTTGAGCATGGGGCGACCGTCGGGCGACCAGACCATTATCTTCTTGATCGGGCGGTGGCGAGCGGATCGCTCAAGCTCGTCGACTACCTCCTCGACCACGGCGCGTTCCTGTACGATCCACACGGTTATCCCACCACTGCGCTCCACTCAGCTGCGTACTCCCTCAACCGACCAATCGTGCTTCGTCTACTCGAAGCCGGAATCGATCCGACGATTCGTGACGCGGCAGGGCATACTGCATTGGAGATTGCGGAACTGCATCACGATCGCGTGCCGGGGTGGTTCGCCGAAGCGCTAACCGACGCTGAGCGGCGGGGGAACGCCATCAGGGGTCTCGATCCCGATCCCGACAGGTAGTCGTCGATTGCCCGTCGGAACGGGTCAGTTCCGCATCAAAGCTGAAAGTACTCCCGCAGGAACACGGGGATGTCATCGGCCTTCGTGAGCTTGACCATGTCGAGCAAACGCTCGAGATCGCGTCGGCGCTTCGCCTCGATCTCGGACGGGTCGAGTTCTTCATCACGGAGTGGACGGACGAAGCGGTACCGCTCGCCGACCGCCGTCGGTTCGATCACGCCGAGCTTCTCCAGCGTCGTCATCGTGTATTCAGCCCGCCGGTCGCCGCGGTTCTTGTGGATGATCGCGTCGCGGAGCTCATCAACATCGAAGTCGTGATGCTCAGAGCGCTCGAGCGTGACCGACGCCTGCATGAGCAGGTCGGCGGACGGGTTCATCCATTCGACGAACTGCTGCTGGATCGCGAGGTCATCCTGGTTGTAGAGCAGGACGCATCGGCTCGGCGCGCCGTCCCGTCCGGCGCGGCCGACCTCCTGGTAGTACGACTCGACGGAGCCCGGCATCTGCGCATGGACGATGTGGCGGATGTCCGGCTTGTCCACCCCCATGCCAAACGCGTTCGTCGCGAGCAGCGTCAGGCGCTTCTTCGGCTTCGCGCGGATGAACTCGTCGTAGACTCGTTTCTTCTGTTTCGGCGAGAGCTGGCCGTGATAGATCCGCAGACGCCCGAGTCGTTTGTCCTGCGCGAGCAGATGTTCGAATCGCTCGAGATCCTTGATGAGCGCAAAGTACACGATTCCCGTCCCTGGACGACTCGCTGCGACTTCGACGATTCGCTCGACCTTCTCCTTCTCGTCCCAGACGGGTGTGACTTCGAAGGTCAGGTTCGGTCGATCAATTCCCGTCGCGAAGAGCGGCATCGCACGCTCGGATTGACCGAGCGTCGACCGAATGTCCTCGCGCACTTCCGGCGTGGCGGTCGCGGTGAGCGCAATCGTGAGCGGCTCGCCGAGTTCCCGCCGGAACTCGCCCACCTGCTGGTAAGCGGGCCGGAAGTCATGGCCCCATTTCGTGATGCAGTGCGCCTCGTCGATGGCGAGCAGCTTCACCCCGCCGTTGACGGCGCGGAGCGCCGCGCGAAACTCCGGCTTCGCCATGCGCTCGGGCGTGGCGTAGATCAGGTCGTACTCACCCCGGGCGAGCGCCTCGTACCGGCGGTCGCGTTCCTCTCGGCGCAGCGTGGAGTTGATGTATTCGGCGCGCACGCCCTTGCCTTTGAGCGCCGCCACCTGATCTTCCATGAGCGCGATAAGCGGACTGAAGACGAGCGTCACCCCGGGCGCGGGCAGAGCAAGCGCGGGCAGCTGGTAGCACAGGCTCTTTCCCGAGCCGGTCGGCATGACGACGAGGGCGTCGCCACCCCCCATGATCCGGTCGACGACGCGAAGCTGCATCGGGTAGAGCGAATCGAACCCGAAGGTGTCCCGGAGAATGGCGTCGGTTCGATCGGGCATGGCGCGGCCGACGATAGCGCCGTCACGCCAGGAACGCCGGATCGCGTGTCCCGGCGCGTCGTGGTCCGGACACGCCGGCGAATTCGTGCATCGAAGCGGGCCGAATTACCAATACACTGAGGGGCCGCGACGCCCGCGGAAACACACCGAAATCCCCGGAGAAGCAGAGATGAAGCGAAGTATGAAGACATCCTGGCGGACGCTCGGCGCCCTCGCGCTCGCGGTCGTCGTCGCGGCGCCGTCATTCGGACAGAACGGTCGCGTTGGATGGATCACGCTCGACCGGCCGCTGCGGGAGAAGCCCGATCCATTCGCATGGCTCGTCGGTGAGGATCCGGACGGCTCGTTCCTCAAGACGCTCGAGAAGTTCGACCATGCGGCCGATCGGGACGACATCGTCTCGGTCGTCGTCGATCTCAAGGATCTGCAGGTCTCAATGGCTCAACTCGCGTCGCTTCGCGATGCGATCGACGAGGTGCAGCGAGCCGGCAAGCCCGTCAGCGTGTTCGCGGAGATCTACGGCACGCCAGAACTGCTTCTCGCCTCGACGGCGGACGAAGTCATCATCCAGCCGGGCGGTGTCGCCAGTTTCCCCGGTCTGTACGCGGAAGAGATCTACCTCGCCGACACGCTCAAGCTTGTCGGCCTCGAAGCGCAAATGGTGCAGGTCGGCGACTACAAGGGCGCGGCGGAGCAGTTCGGTCGAAGCTCACCCAGCCCGGAGTGGTCGGAGAACATCGACCAACTCATGGACGACCTGTGGACCTGGATGAGCGAAATGCTCCGTGACGGTCGCGGTTATTCGTCGGAAGAGTTCGACGAAGTCCTCGCGAAGGCGTGGGCGCTCGACGCGCGGCAGGCGATCGAACTCGGCCTCGTCGATGTCGCGATCGACGCGTACGAGCTCGACGAGTATCTCTCGCAGCGGTTCAACGGCGCCGAAATCACCGAAAAACTCGGGCCGACTCCCTCGGCGATGGACATCGACTTTGGCAACTTTTTCGCCGTCTTCAACATGTTCAGCCGCGAGCCCGATCACACCCCGAAGCGTGACACGATCGCCGTAGTGCACATTGACGGCCCGATCATCGACGGCGAATCGGTTCCCGCGAGCCCCTTCGGCGGCGGTGAGATGGTCGGCAGCGCCACGGTGCGCCGCGCGCTCAAGGAAATCGAAGAGAACGACCTCATCAAGGGTCTCGTGGTGCGAATCAACTCGCCCGGCGGATCGGCGATCGCGTCGGAGATCATCTGGCGCGGCGTGCGGTCCGTCGCCGAGCACAAGCCGGTGTTCGTCAGCGTCGGTTCGATGGCCGCGTCGGGCGGGTACTACATCGCAGTAAGCGGTGACCGCATCTATGTCAACGAACCGTCGATCGTCGGATCGATCGGCGTGGTTGGCGGCAAGATTGTGATGGGTGGTCTGTACGAGAAGCTCGACATCGGCGTCACCCCTCGCGCTCGTGGGCCACGCGCCGAGCTTGCAAGCTCGATCCGCCCCTGGACGGCGTCGGAGGTGCAGGAAGTTCGCGCCCTCATGTCGGAGATCTACGACCTCTTCGCAAGCCGCGTCATCGAGAACCGTGGCGACCGCGTCGACATGTCGAAGATCGCCGAGGGGCGGCTCTTTACCGGTCGGCAGGCGATCGAGAACGGCATGGCCGACGGCCTCGCCGATTTCGAAACGGTGGTCGAGCTCCTCGCTTCAGAGGCTGGTCTCGCTGATGGCTCGTATGACACGATGAGCTATCCCGGACCGAAGAGCTTCGAGGAAATGCTCGAGGAGATGATGCCCTTCGGTGTCCAGGCGCCGGCGCTCATGTCGGGCGGACTTACGACCGCGATCGGCGCCGAAGCGCTACGCGCCGTCTTCGGTGACGCCGCGTGGGGCTCGATCGGCGATGCGCTGGCCGGTCTCGCCGAACTGCGGGATGAGCCAGTCGTCCTCGTCGCCCCGCGGACGATCGTGTTCCGCTGATCACGCGACGAATGATCCACAAGACTCGATTCCAGGCGCCCCGCGCTCCGTCCCGGACGCGGGGCGCCGTCCGTTTTCCGGCCGCCTCTCTAGAATGCGTCGTGCGTGAGTTCGCGTTACTCGCCGAGGTGTATCGACACAACGCGTCACTCGGGGAACGAATCCTCATTCCACCGGGCGATGACATGGGGATGGTGCGCTTTGACGGGCGCGATGTCCTGGTGGCCGTCGATCAGCTCGTCGGCGATCGGCATGTTCGAATGGAGACGACGCCGTTTGGAGCGATCGGACGCAAGGCGGTCAATCGGTGCCTGTCTGATATCGCGGCGATGGCGGCGAAGCCAGTCGCGACACTCGCGGCCGCGGCGTTGCCGAGATCGTTCTCGGAGAAGGATGCCCTCGAACTCTTCGAAGGCATGCGCGAGGCGGCCGACGCCGCCGGGGCGCCGCTCGTGGGAGGCGACATCGCGACGACCGACGGCCCGCTCGTGTGCTCGATCACGGCGTTCGCCGAACCCGGTCCGCGCGGCGCGGTGACCCGCGGCGGCGCCCGGCCGGGCGACCTCGTATATGTCACCGGGACGCTTGGCGGATCAATGGATCGCGACACGGGCGCCGGTCGGCATCTCACCTTCGAACCCCGAATCGTCCTCGCGCTCGAACTCGCCGAGCGGTTCGACCTGCACGCCATGATCGACCTGAGCGACGGCCTCGGTCGCGATCTCGACCATATCGCGGAACAGTCCGGCGTTCGCGCCGTGATCGACGGGGAGCGCCTTCCGCTCACACCAGGCAGTGACTGGAGGGGCGCCCTTTCCGACGGCGAAGACTACGAACTCTGCTTCACCGTCGCCAAATCAGCGAGCGTGCCCGATGAAGTGGCGGGTGTATCCATCACACGCATCGGTCGAATCGAAAGCGCGGAGTCGTCGGCGGCGCGAACGGTCATCGAGATCAATGATCGGGAAATTGATGCGGCGTCGTTCGGCTGGGAGCACGGCGCATGACCGCTCCCGGGCGCGAGAGTGCGGAGTTCGTCACGATCACGGCCGACGAGGTTGAGACGATCTCGTTCGCCGCGCGGCTCGCGCGGCGGATGCTCGAAGCGGGTGATGTCGTCACGCTCTCGGGATCGCTCGGGGCCGGCAAGACGCGGTTCGTGCGCGGTCTCGCGCGTGGCCTCGGCCTCGATGAACGAAGAGTGAGCAGCCCGACCTTCGTCCTCCTGCAGGAGTACGATCCCGCGGAACATGAGGCGAATGATTCCGCGACGCCACTGGCGCATCTCGACGCGTACCGTCTGCTCGATCCATCGGAGTTGGAGTCGATCGGATGGGACGAACTTGTTGAAATGCGTCGATTCGTCATCGCCGTCGAATGGCCGGAACGAATCGAAGGGCGACTCCCGGTCGATCGCGTAGCGATCACAATTGAACCGATCGGCGAGCGGGAGCGGCGGATACTCGTGCGTCCTCGAGGGAGGATGTGCGGGCGAGACTGGCGGACGGTGATGGAGCATGATGAACGCCAAGAAGAACCAGCCTGACACCGATGTGACCAGAACGGCGAAGTCGCCGCCGGAGTGTCCGATCTGCGGCGCTCCGGCGCCGCGTGATCATGAGTCATTTCCATTCTGCTCGAAGCGCTGCCGCCTCGTCGATCTTGGGCGGTGGATGGGCGGCGACTACACCGTGAGCCGGCCCGCGACCGATCCTCGCGACTGGGAGGAGACGGAGCCCGGCTGATCTCCGTCCAGATGGCCTTCGCAGCCTCCTCGTTACACGGCTGTTACTGAAGCGATCCTCCTCATCCGTATGTTGGATGGTGGACGCGACTCGCCATTGAAGCGGCGTAAGTCGTCCACGAGGAGGATCGTCATGGATCGAACTCGTACCGCCTTGATCGCCACGGCGCTCGTCACGAGCGCGTTCCTGGGTTGGCCCGTGTTTGGACAACGCGCCGGACTCGCGGCGGACCTGCCGGAAGTATCCCATGTCGTCGTACCGCAGCGGCACGGGTTTGCGCTCGACCGCGCCCGGCGTCCGGTGGTCATCACCGAGGTACGCGCCTCGGTTCGAATCGTCGATCAAGCGGCGACGACGACGCTCGATATCGCGCTTAAGAACGAGTCCGACCAGCGAGCCGAGGCGATCCTTCTCCTGCCGGCGCCTCCCGACGCCGTAGTAAGCGCATTCATGTTCGACGGGGCGACCTCGGAGCCCACGGCGCAGGTGCTTCCCCGACACGAGGCGCGGAGAATCTACGACTCCATCGTCGCGCAGGTGCGCGATCCAGCACTGCTCGAGTTCGCGGGGTACAACCTCATCCGGTCGAGTGTCTTTCCCGTCGAGCCGAACGGCGCTCAACGAATTCGACTCACTTACGAGACGATTCTCGAAGCGGACGGCGATCGGCTCGACTACATGCTTCCGCGAAGCGAATCACTCGAGACGCGCGTTCCCTGGACAATTGATGCGGAGATCGACGCGACCCACGCCGTCTCGATGGTCTATTCGCCGACGCACGAACTCGAGGTCGAGCGGCACGACGCGCAGCGACTCCGCGCTGCGATCGCGAACGAGTCCCGATTCGATCCCGGACCGTTTCGGCTGTCGATTCTGCTCGAACGGGACGAGGTCTCGGCGTCACTCTTCGCCTACCCCGATCCTCGCGTCGGCGGCGGCTACTTTCTCATGATCGCCGGACTCCCGGCGGACCTTGACTCCGGCGCCGCCGGAGTGCGACGCGAAGTCACCCTCGTCCTCGACCGATCCGGGAGCATGGCGGGCGGCAAGCTCGATCAGGTCCGCGAGGCCGCGCTGCAGGTGATCGAAGGCCTTGCGGATGGTGAGCGGATCAACATCATCGACTATTCGACCTCGGTGGCCATGTTCGACCGGCGTCCGGTCGCGAAGTCGGCCGAGAGCGTCAGGGCCGCGCGCGACTATCTCGACCGATTGCGACCAACCGGCGGAACGAATATCCACGACGCATTGCTCGAGGCGCTGCGTCAGCCGGCGACGGACGAAATGTTGCCGATCGTTCTGTTTCTGACCGACGGACTACCGACGGTCGGCGTCACGCGGGAAACTTCAATTCGCGAACTCGTCGAGCAGGGCAATCCGCACGCTCGGCGCATCTTCACCTTCGGGGTCGGCGCCGATGTGAACGCGCCGTTGCTCGACCGTGTCGCGGAGATCTCCCGGGGCGCGAGCGCGTATGTCACGCCGGCTGAGTCCGTGGAGACGGCGGTGACGAAGGTGTTCCGCAAGCTCTACGGGCCGACGCTTGCAAACCTCGAACTCACCGTCCACGACGACCGTGGCGTCGAGAGCACGCAACTCGTGACCGAACTCATGCCAGTGGTGCTGCCCGATCTCTTCGACGGTGATCAACTTCTCCTCGTCGGTCAGTACCGTACCGATGAGCCCATGGAGTTTCGCTTGAGCGGCGACTTCCTCGGCGAGACGCGGCGCTTTCGGTTCCGATTTGATCTCGACGCCGCGACGACGCGGCATTCGTTCGTCCCGCGGCTGTGGGCGAGCCGGCGAATCGCGTACCTTGTCGACGCGATCCGACAGGCCGGCGCCGTGCACGGAG
The DNA here is from genome assembly GCA_043101845.1 of Phycisphaerales bacterium. Lineage (GTDB taxonomy): Bacteria > Planctomycetota > Phycisphaerae > Phycisphaerales > UBA5793 > JBICHN01. Next base: position 557,471 of record JBICHN010000011.1, read on the forward strand.
CCGACCCGACGCTCGCGAGCTTCGACCCGTGGAATGATCCCGCATTTCGTGAATTGACGGACGAGATCGTTCGACTGTCGACCGAGTTTGGCGTGCTCAGCGAGTACACCTCGTTCCTCGCCCGCGAAGGAACGGACCTGTCGAACTGGGAAGGCCTCGTGTTCTCGTGCGGCAATGAACTTCACGAGAAGGCGATCCAGACGCGGTCCGGCCTCGCCGCCGTGAATCAGTCGTGGAATGTCATGGGCTCGAAGAGCCAGGCGCAACTCAACTACCGCAATACCTGGATCAACGATCAGATGGAGGTCGTCGAAACGGCGGCGGTGCAGCAGATGTGCGACCGGGCGTTCTTCAAGCGGGGCGATCGCTGGATCGACGGCGAACTCGTCGAGAATCAATCGTCGGTCGAGCCGGATGAAGTGGTCGACTTCGGAAGCGTCCGGCATCTCGAACTCGTTCATGACCTCGCTCGTCAAGATCGCCAGGGTCTCCTCGCGATGCCCGGTGAGATCCTGCTCGAACTCGACGGGCGAGTTGTCCTCGTACGCAACAACATTCCCTAAGAACTCGGCGGACGCGTCGTTGATGAGACGAAGCCCCGCATGAAAATGGAGTGAATCATGAAGCGAACATTCTCAATTCTTGGCGTCGGCGTTCTTTCCGCGGTCTTCGCATCGAACGCCACCGGGCAGGCGATGTTCGGCGCCATGCATCTCGACGCGACGCGTATCGCCGTTACGGAAGAACGACCGGTCGTCGATCTGGCGCTGTGCCTCGACACGAGCGGCAGCATGAGCGGCCTGATCGACGCGGCCCGAATGAAGCTGTGGGAGATCGTGAATGACCTCGCGCTCGCCGATCCGGCCCCGCGACTCCGAGTCGCCCTGCTGACCTTCGGGAACGATGGTCACTCGTCCGAGTCCGGGTGGGTGCGCGTCGATGTCGAGTTCACGGAAGATCTCGACCTCGTATCTGAGCGCCTCTTCGCCCTGACGACGAACGGAGGCACGGAACTCGTCGGGCGCGTGCTCGACTCCGCGGCGCATGAACTCGAATGGAATGACGCTCCCACGAGCCTGAAGCTCATCGTGGTGGCCGGCAACGAATCGGCGAATCAGGATCAGCAGGTGAGTTTCCGAGACGCGAGCAAGCGCGCCATCGAGCGTGACATCATCGTGAATTCCATCTACTGCGGTGACCCCGCAGACAATCTGGCGCCGGAATGGCGCGAGGTCGCCGTACTCGCCGATGGCCGATTCGCGTCAATCGATCAGAACCAGGGCACGATCATCATCGAGACGCCGTTCGACGAGCAACTCGTCGAGCTGAGCGCCGCGTTGAACGAAACCTACCTTCCGTTCGGAGACCAGGGAGAGCGAGGCTGGGCGAATCAAACGGCGCAGGATCGCAATGCCGTCGGACTGAATACCCAGGCCGCCGCGAGTCGCGCGGTATCGAAGTCGAGCCAGCTCTATGTCTGCAGCTGGGATCTCGTGGACGCGTGCCGCACCGGACAGATCAAGCTCGAGGAAGTCGAAGAGAATCAACTGCCCGAAGCGTTGCGCGCCATGACGGTTGAAGAGCGGCAGGCGCATCTCGAGGGGCTGTCGACGAGGCGCGAATCGCTCCAGTCGAGGATTCAGTCGGTGAATTTGGAGCGGGAGACCTACATCCGCGACGAACTGGCCCGTCAGGCGGCGGATCCGAATCGATCCTTCGACTTTGCCCTCCGAACCGCGGTCCGCGAGCAGGCGGCCGCGAATGGTCTGAAGTTCTCGGGCTCGACGGTCAACGAGGCTCCGGTCGACTCGACGACTGAGGTTGAGTCGCCGGATGTCGATCTGAACGATTGCTGAGACGGATGATCCTTTCGCGAACATCAATCGCCACCGTGGGGTTTCCCTGCGGTGGCGATCGTTGATCGCCGATAGGATGAACGCGCTCGCGGAGACCGATGGAGTCCACTCGTGTCGAGTCGTCCGGTGATCCTGATCGTGGAGGATGATGCGCCGATCCGGCGCGGGATGGTCGACGCGCTTTCCTATGCGGGGTTTCGAACGGTGGAGGCGGCCGACGGTCGAGCCGGAGTGGAACAGGCTCGAGACGGCGCGATCGATCTTGTTCTGCTCGATGTCCTCATGCCCGTCATGAACGGTTTCGACGCGCTTCGTTCGATTCGGGCGGCTCGCCCCGAACTGCCCATCATTCTCGTCACGGCGCGGGGCGGCGAAAGTGATCGAGTTCGAGGCCTGCAGGACGGCGCCGACGACTATGTGGTCAAGCCGTTCAGCCCGCGCGAACTCATCGCCCGCGTCGAAGCGGTCCTTCGTCGTTCACCCGGTCGCTCGTCCGGCCCCCGCGCCCTGCGCATCGGTCCCGTCGCCATCAATCTGCAGCGGGCGGAGGTTCAGGCGCCGGGCGCCGACGCCGCGTCGCTCACCGAACGCGAGGTGTCGATCCTGCGGCTGCTCGCGAGTTGTCCGGACCGGCCGGTCTCGCGCGATGAGTTGCTTCGGTACGCGTGGGGACTCGAACCGCGGGGCCTCGAGACTCGAACCGTTGATATGGCCATTCGGCGCCTGCGAGAGAAGCTCGGCCCGGACGCGGAAGCGTCGATCATTCTTACCGTGCGATCCAAGGGATACATGCTCGGCGGCGAGGTCGAAGTGGAGACGGCGTGATTCGAAAGTCGCGAGTCTGGTGGGGGCTGTATGCGGTCGCCGTGCTCGGCGTGCTCATGGCCATGTCGGCGCTCAGTCTCGTCGCCGTTCGACTCGATCAGGCTGAGCGGGAAGCTCGCCGCGAGACCGCGATGCAGCAGTCGCTCCGGCTCGCCCTCTGGCGGCTCGACTCATGGATCGCGCCGTTCCTCGCGCAGGAAGCGGCCCGACCCTACTTCGAGTACCTCTCGTACTACCCGCAGGAGCGGGCGTACACCCGGGTTCTCAATGTCATTCAACCCGGCGAGGTCCTCACGCCGTCGCCGCTCCTGCGCTTTCGCTCGGACTTCTTCCCGCTCCACTTTCAATGGTCATCGATCAGTGGATTCACCTCGCCGCAGGCGCCGACGGGAAACTACCTCGATCTGAGTGAGTCGAGCGGAGTCGCGCCCGCGGAGATTGCAGCGAAGCGCGACATGCTCGAACGGCTCGCCGGTCGTTTCAGCGGACCTCGGTTTCGCGATCAGGTCATGCTCGCGGAAGCGTGCGTGGCGCTCGAAGCGACCGCGGCGCAGCGCGCTTCGAGCTCGGTCGATCCTCGCCTCACCCTGGAAGACGATTCCATGAAGGAGGTGCAGGAGAAACTGACGCAACTCGACTATGGAAAGCGAGCGTTGTCGAACATTCGCGCGCAACAGACGGCGAACATCATCGAGGAACCGCAGCGCGTCTGGATGAATGTCGAATCCGCGTCAGAGGTCGTTGTCGGTCCGCTCTCGCCATTCTGGATCAAAGCGTCGGCGACGGATCTCGATGGAGAGCCGATGCTCGTTTTCGTTCGACGGGTCCAGGTCAACGACCAGGAGATTCTCCAGGGTCTCCTCGCGGATTGGTCACGACTGAGCGGGGCCATGCTTGGCGAGATTGAAGATCTCTTCCCCGCGGCGACGCTCATTCCCGAGGATCTCGAAGAGGCGACGGCGCCGGTGTCGTACGGGGAGCACCGTTCGCTCGCCACGATTCCTGCGTCGCTCGTGCCCGGGTCACTTGCCACGGCTGCCGCTGGATCGCCCGGCGAGTGGTCGCTCGCTCTGGTCGCGCTGGGAGTGACCTGGGTCGCCGCGCTCGCGTCGATTCTCGCCGGCGCCGCGGCGCTTGCGGGAGCCTCACGATTCGCGAACGAGCGAGGTCGTTTCGCCGCCGCGGTTACTCACGAGTTGCGTACTCCCCTCACGACCTTCCGGATGTACTCCGAAATGCTTGACGAGGAGATGACGCCGCCCGAAAGCCGCCGCGAATATGTCCGCACGCTGCGGCGTGAAGCGGGGCGACTTTCACAGTTTGTGGAGAATGTGCTGACGCACGCGCGGCTCGAAGAGCGTCGGTCGTCGACTCCGCGGGTTCGCACGGTAGAAGTCTCTGAACTGGTCAATGGAGTCGCGGCCGCCCTCCGTCGTCGGGTCGAAGATGAGGGTGGATCTTTTCAAGTGGCGTTCGAAGAGACCCTTCCCGCCGGATCGGAACTCAGGACGGATCCGGAAACGGTGGGACAGATCCTGTTCAGTCTCGTCGACAACGCCTGTCGACACAGCCGCGCCGGAACGAGCCTGTCCGTGGAACTGATTATCCAGCGACGACCGGGGAGGCTTGAGATGTCGGTGCGCGACAACGGCGTCGGTGTCGACGAACGGGTGGCCGGCCGGCTGTTTCGCGCCTTCAGCCGCGGGGATGAAACGCAGCCGGGGCTGGGACTCGGATTATCGATCGCACGGAGTCTCGCCCGGAGCCTCGGGGGTTCTCTTCGGTTCGACAACTCCGCGCCACCGGGCGCGACCTTCACACTCACGCTGCCATTGTCAGCTTGACGGTCACGGTTCGACGAGGCCTTCACGAATCGCGAACCGAGCGAGATCGACGCGGTCGTGAATGTCGAGCTTCTCCATGATCGCCATCCGATGGGCATCCACCGTCTTCGGACTCCGGAAAATCGCCTGGGCGATGTCGGCGCGCGACATCCCCTTGCCGATCAGGCGCAGGATCTGTGTTTCTCGAGGGGTGAGCGATTCGAGCTTGGAGCGGGGTGAGTCGTCGCCCGAAGCGCGGCGACCGCGGCCGACATTCTGACATCGCTCGAGCGCTTCGGGGCTGAAGGCGAACTCGCCGTCGACGACCTTTCGTACGGCGCCGATGATCGTGTCGGGATGATCGCTCTTGCTCAAGTATCCCCACGCGCCCGACTTCACCGCGGAATCGATGTAGTGGTCACGGACATGCGCGCTGAGAATGACGGTCTTCACGCCGGGGTGGGCGCGAGCCAGGTCGTTGAGCGCTTCGAACGGATCGGCGCCGGGCATATCGATGTCGAGTAGCACGATGTCAGGGTGAAGTTTCTCGACTTCGCCCACGAGGTTGTCGGCGGTTCCGAGGCGGCCGACGCATTCAAGATCGGTCTCGAGATCGAAACGCGCCTTGAGGCCCTCGACAAGGAAGGCGTGGTCATCTACGCAGAGAATGCGTACCGGCGTGCGCGTCATCATGATGAACTCCTTTGATCTCACGCTGTGCAGCGCGCAATGCCGCACGAAGCCCGGCGAGATCGGTTGTGTTTTTGACAATCGTGACCCGATCGGTAACCGGACTCTCAAACGAGCCGGCGCCGAAGACCACGACTCGGCGTGCCGCATCCTGATCAAGAAATCGACGAGTCGAGTCGGACGACAGCGAATCGGCCGTAATGATCCACAGCTTCGCATCGGGTTCGCCCGCCGCCGTCGAGATCGAATGAACATCGAACCCCGTGTTTCGGAGCAAAGTGGACACATACGCGCTGATCCGCGCATCGCTCAGTGTGACGGCCGCGGCGATCCGCTCCGTACTGCCGTGGGGAAGCCGCGGCGCCGCCGGCAACTCAATCGTAACAGTGGAGCCTTGCCCCACTGTCGACTCGATCTCCAGCGTTCCGTTCGCCCCCGTAACGGCGGCGTGCACAAGGGAGAGCCCGAGTCCGGTCGAGAGTCCGCGCCGCTTCGTCGTGAAGAACGGGTCGAGCGCGCGCCGGCGGACTTCGTCGGTCATCCCGCACCCGGTGTCGCTGACATTGATCTGCACCACCGATCGCTCGGGTCGATCAACGCTGCGCGCTTGAATCCTGATTATCCCTGACTCTTCACCGATCGCTTCACCGGCGTTGACTACGAGATTCAGCACCGTCTGGGTGAGCAGGTGGGCGGGGATGATCACGGGCGAAAGATTCGCGGGCAAATCGGTCTGGATGATCACCTTCTCGGGAACACTTCGGTTCATGAGCGGCGCAATCTGCGCCCACCAACTTGAAAGGTTCGTGGTCTCCGTCGATGCGTCCGGATCATCCGGATCGAGCGCAAAGAGCCGAAGGCCATCCGACAACTGCTGGAGGTAATTCGTCGAGTGCTCAATCTGGTCGATCTCAGCACGCTGTTCGCGGTTCAATTCGGTAGCGCGCAGCGCTTCAAGCCGACATCGGACCGGCAGAAGCACATTGTTCATATCGTGGCCAAGACCTGCAGCGAGCGTGCCGATCGACGCGAGTCGCTCCGCGATCAACAGCTTCTCGTGGGTTCGTTCGAGTTCCGAGGTGCGTTCGTCGATGACGGACTCGAGATGATCCTGGTAGCGGGCCAACTCGCGCTGGATCCGTCGTTGCTCGGTGATGTCGAGCCCCAGCCCCGTAACCCCAACCGGCTCTCCGTCGATATTGCGAATGATCGTGTTGTTCCACGACACGAGGAGGCGCTTGCCGCTCTTCGTAACGATGTGGTTCTCGTAATGAGCGGCGATGTGGGCTCGATCGTACGCATGCTCGAACACACGCCGCACATCCTCCCTCTCGTCATCGGTCACGAAGACATCGAACCAGTCCGCCCCGATGATTTCGTCGCGAACCCATCCCGTAAGTGACAAGAGACAGTCGTTCGCGAAGGTGATTTCGCCGTCGCGATCAAGCATGATCGCGATGAGATCAACCCCCTCGAGCATCTCTCGAATGCGGCGTTCGGATTCGAAGAGCGCCGCTTCGGCGCGTCGCCGCTGGATGAGCGGTCCGAGCGGCGCCACCGCGGCCATCGTCAGGTCGAGCAGCCGGCGATTCTCCGGCCGCATCTCCCTCATGAGGACGAGCATGACCGCCACTACTTCCTCCCCGACGAGAATCGGCACGCCCAGCGCCGATTGAAACCCAAGCTTCTTCGCCACGGTGGCGCGAGCGAAACGAGATTCATCGTCTATGCGCTCGATCCATTCCGGAGATCGATTCTTCCAGACCCGCCCCGGCAGCCCTTCGCCGAACGCAAAGGTGTGGTCATTCTGCATGAGCGAGAACTGATTCGCGGCATCGTCGGTACCGAAGACCGCCTGAGATTCGAGAATGGTGTTCGTGGCGATATCCGGTGACCAGACTTCTCCGTATTCCCAACCGGTCGCCTGGCAAATGGTCTCAAGCGTCTCGCGCATGGCGGCGCCGAGATCACGGGCTGAGCCAATGACGAAGGCGAGTCGTTGGAGGAGTTCTGACTCCTCCTCCGCCTGTTTGCGCTCGGTGATGTCATAGACAAGCGCAAAGACGCCGATCACCTTGCCCTCGCGGTCGTGCCGGGGGACATAACTGACATTCAACTGTCGATCGACGCCGGCCCGGTCGCGGAACGGGATATCGAACTGCTGAGGCTCCCCCGCGAGCGCCTGGCGCAATCGCGGCTGGACGATCGCGTAGACCTCGGGAGGCAAGAGCGCCGAGACATGGAGTCCGTGAAGCGACTCACGCGACCGGCCGAACCACTCCTCGTAGAGCCGGTTGTTGTACTGGTAGCGCTCGTCCGCATCGAGGTAGGCGACGAGCGCGGGAAGCGCATCGGCGACCTGGCGAATCTGGTCCTCGCGCGCCCGGATGTCTTCCTCGCTCCGATGACGCTCGATCGCGTAGCGAATCGTGCGCCACACCATCTCGGCGGAGACTCGCCCCTTCACGAGGTAGTCCTGCGCCCCCGAATGCACGGCTTCGAGGGCGACCTCTTCATCATCGAGGCCGGAGAGTACGACGATCGGCGCCTGCGCGTGGAGTCTCGAAGCTTGTCGAAAGGTTTCGAGCCCGCGGCTTCCCGGGAGACCAAGGTCGAGCAGAATGACATGCGGCCATCCGTGCTCGCGCACGATCGTTTCGGCGTCCTCAATCGAAGTGACATGCGTCAACTCAGCGCAATCGGTCGCGATTTCATCAAGGAACGCCCGGATCAACCGGGCGTCCGCCGGATTGTCTTCGATCAGGAGAATTCGTGTCGCGGCGCCTTCCATGCGATGCCCTCAATCTCGTGGCGGAAGGTGAACCACACTGAGCCAGAAGTTCTCGAGTTGGCGGATGACGCGGAGGAATTGATCAAAGTCCACGGGCTTCGTGATGTAGCAGTTCGCGTGGAGCTGGTAGGCGCTAAGCACATCTTCGTCGTTCGTCGAGGTCGTCAGCACGACAATCGGGATGGCGCGGAGTTGCTCGTGCGACTTGATCTCTTCGAGAACCTCCCGGCCGCCCTTCCTCGGAAGATTGAGATCGAGCAGGATGAGATCCGGAACGGGTGCGCCGCCGTATCCATTCTCCTGCAATAGAAACTGAATCGCCTTCTCGCCATCGCTGACCACATTGAGATTGTTCACGACCTTGGCGTCGAGCAGAGCTTCCCGGGTCAGTCGAACATCACCTGGATTGTCCTCGACCAGGAGTATCTCGACCGGGCGGGCGGTTTCGCGATCACGCGGAGTCATGAGACGGATCCATCCGTTGCGTCAGGAATCGTGAAGTGAAAGGTGGCTCCTTCGGAACCTTCGGACTCAACCCATATTCTGCCGCCGTGCCGCTCGACGATTCGCTTGCAGATCGCAAGACCGATTCCGGTCCCGGCGACTTCCCGGCCGTGTAGCCGCTCGAAGATGTCGAAGACGCGTTCATGATGGCGCGGACTGATTCCGACGCCATTGTCGGTGACGCGGATCTCCCAGCCGTCCGTGGTCTTTGTCGCCGAGGTCTCGACGATCGGCCGGTGCTCATCGCGACGGAACTTCATGGCATTGGAGAACAGGTTCTGCAGAACGAGTCCCAGTTGCGTTTCGTCGCCGACGACCGTCGGAAGCTCACGCCGTCGGACCTGGGCGCCCGTCTCGTGAATGAGGTGCTCGAGGTCTTCCCTGACACGATCCGCGAGATCGTTGAGATCGACCGGGGCGTACGGCCTGGCGCGCGTGTTGACCCGGGAGAACGCGAGTAAGTCCTCAATGAGCTGTTTCATCCGGTCCGCGCCGTCGATGATGTACTCGAGAAACTCCTTCGCCTCACCCTCGAGTTCATCGCCGTGGCGACGAACGAGGAGCTGGGCGAAGCTTCGCATCATGCGAAGTGGCTCCTGAAGATCGTGGGACGCCACATAGGCGAACTGCTCGAGATCACGGTTGCTCTGAGCCAGCGCTTCAGACCGTTCCTGGATCGCGGCTTCCGCCTTGAGGCGGTCGGAGATGTCGTGGATGATGCCGGTGAAGTATGGCTGAGTCTGACCGGGTATATCGACACGCGAGACGCTTAGTTCGATCGGGATCGTCCGACCGTCCTTGTGCTGGGCGTCGAACTGGCGCGCGCGGCCGAGAATATTCGTCTGTCCGGTCGTCCGGTACTTCGTGAGGTAGCCATCGTGCGCCGAGCGGTGCGGCTCGGGCATGAGAATCCGGACATTGCGTCCGATCAGTTCCTCCGGCGTCCATCCGAGCACTCGCTCGACGGAATCGCTTACGGAGTGGATGACGCCGTCGGAATCGATCGTGACCACCGGGTCCAGGGTGGACGCCAGGATGGCGCGAAAGTGAGCGACCAACTCGTCGACCGTGAGGTTCGACCAGTCGGCGTGGCGCGCGGGCGGAAGGCCGCCGGTCTTCGAGTCGATTTGAGTCATGGATTCGAACGACCTGCATCGGGACTTCGGTCAGTCTTCATTCTATCGAGACCTTGATGCGGTCTGGTCTGCGAAACTGAGGGGCGGGATGAATCGGAATCCGGCCCTAGTGCCGTAAAGGCCGCTTGCGATCATCCTCCGTCGCGGATCCGCTCGTGCAGCCATCCGGCCGCCTGCGCCGGCGTCCGTTTGTCGTCGTCCCGGTCGACCTGCAGGTTGGCTCGGCGCATTTCCTCGACATCGATCGATTCGATGAGGGGACGCAACGCCTCGACGACCAGTGACTCATTGGCGATTCGTGGGCCCAGCAGGACCACCGCGTCGTAGGGAGGGATGACCTGTTGTGGGTCTTCGAGTGTCACCAGGTCGTATGCGGCGATTCGTCCATCGCTTGAAAAGGCGGATATGACATCGACCTCGCCGTTCGCGACCGCTTCGTACATGAGGGTCGAGTCATAGCTGACCTGCTCATCGAAGCGCAGCCCGTACGCATCACGAATCTGCGTCCACTCCGGTCGACCGAAGAACTCATAATCGCCGCCGACTCTCATGGCGCCGGCATGCGCCGCGAGGTCGGCGATGGACTGTACCCCCAGGTCCTGCGCCTGCGATCGCCGCATGGCGAGGGCATACGCGTTCTCGAACCCGAGGGATCCGAGCGAGCGGATCTCGTGTTCGGCTGCGAGATAGGCGTTCATTTCGGCGAGTACGACCCACGGCGCCGCAGTGGCGTCGCGTTTCATGTGATTCGCCCAGATCGTGCCGGAGTAGTCGACATAGAGGTCGATGTTTCCGTTTACGAGTGCGTCGAACGCCATCGTGGAGCCGAGTCCGACGCTTCGCTCCACCGGAATGCCGGCGTCGACCAGCCGCTGAGCGATGAGCTCAACGAGAATGTATTGCTCCGTGAAGGTCTTCGCGCCGATATGGACGACTCCCAGGTTGTCGCGAATCCGTGGATCGCGTTCGCCTTCCGCGTCGATTCGCTTCGTCGCATCGGGTGATCGACGCACGGCGTCGACGAGCGCGGGGGAAAGCAAGCCGCCGACTATGACCGCGACGAGCGCACCCCCAGCGAACATTCCAAGCGCGCGCGAACGCGTTTCCGCGGCGCGTTGCAGTCCGCCGATGAGCAGATCGAGTAGGACGGCGAGGCCTGCAGCGCCGACGACGCCGAACATGACCATTGTCCAGTTTCGCGTCTGGAGACCGGTGAAGATGTAGTTTCCCAGGCATCGTTGACCGACGGGCGTCGCGAGCGTCGCGATTCCGACGATCCACACGGTGGCCGTGCGAATTCCGGCGATGATGACGGGCGCCGCGAGTGGAAGTTGTACCCTCAGGAGCGCCTGTCGCTCGGTCATGCCCACGCCCCGGGCCGCTTCGATCATCGCCGCGTCAACTCCGGTCAGACCGGTGACCGTGTTTCGCAAGATGGGCAGAATGCTGTAGAGCGTGAGTGCGATGACCGCCGGATAGAAGCCGAACGCGTCGATCCCGATCCAGAACCCGTCCGTCTTCGCGAGCAACGGCACCATGAGCGCGAGGAGCGCAAGACTCGGAATCGTCTGAATGACACCGGCCGTGGTGAGCGCGGGATACTGGTACTTCGGACGCCGCGTCAATGCGATCGCAGTCGGAACACTGATCAGCACCCCGGCGAGCAGCGCGATAATCGTGATGCGCAGATGCTCGGAAAGATTCTCGGGCAGTTCGTTGAGTCGTTCCAGAAAGTTCTCGCTCACGCCGGACCTCCGTCCGAATCATCTCGCGAGTTCGATCCGGAGAGAAGACGGTCCACCTGCCGGGCCTGTCGTTGAGGAGTCTCCATGAGCCGCTTCGCATAGGCGTCTTGTGGATCACGCAAGAGATCTCGCGGGGTCGCGAGCCGAACGATTCGACCCCCGTTCATAACTGCGATCCGGTCGGCGAGGACGAGCGCTTCGGTCATGTCATGCGTGACCATCACCGTTGTCAGATTCAGATCGTCGTGGATGCGGCGGAACTCGGTCTGAAGTGAGTCGCGCGTCACGGGATCAAGCGCGCCGAAGGGCTCGTCCATCAACATGATGCCCGGCCGCGCAGCGAGCGCCCGGGCAAGGCCGACACGCTGTCGCTGTCCACCCGACAGTTTCGACGGATATCGATCGCGAAATTCGGTCGGCGCCAGATGAACGAGCTCGAGAAGTTCGTCGATCCGCACTCGAACCTCTTCGCGCGACCATCCAAGCAGGGCCGGCGTGATTCCGATGTTTTCGCCCACGGTCATATGAGGAAAGAGGCCAACCTGCTGAAACACATATCCCACGCGTCGTCGGAGTTCCGGAGGCGGGGAATCGACGATGGACACGCCGTTGATCCGAATCAAACCGGAGGTCGGCTCGATCAACCGATTGATCATCTTGAGCGTCGTCGTCTTTCCACAGCCGGATTCGCCCAGGAGGACCACGAGCTCGCCCGGATCGATTGTCAAATCGACTCCGTCGACGGCGAATGACCGACCGTCGTCATAACTCTTGCGAACCGCTTGCAGATCAATCATGAATGCGTCTCTCGACACACTCTACACGAACGGCGCCGACGATTCGATTGGAGGAACGGCGCCGCGTCCGATCCAGTCAATACGATTCGATCGATGTCAGCGAAGCGAATCGTGCTCGTCGGGGCCGGACATGCGCACATGCTCCTGTTGCGCGATGGTCGGTTTCTCGCGGCGAGACCGACGATCATCCTGATCGACGCCACGGGCCGATTCGTCTACTCCGGTCTCGCGACTGGCGTCCTTGGCGGTATGTATGAGTCGGCGCTCGACACGGTCGAGGTGGAGCCCCTTGTTCGGCGGGTCGGCGGGCGCCTGATCATCGATCGGGTGTCAGAGGTCGATCGCGACTCGAAGCGTGTCGAACTCACCAGCGGCGCCTCCGTCGCGTACGACTTCGTGTCGTTCAACATCGGAAGCGAATCGAATGACGGTGACATCGACGGCGCCCGCGAACACGCCTGGACCGTGAAGCCCATTGAGAGCCTGTTTCGGCTGCGAGAAGCGATTGAAACGCGCTTCGCGGCGCGTTCAGACGAAGTCTCAGCGGTCGTCATCGGAGGGGGGCCAACCGGATGTGAGGTGGCGGCGAATCTGGTCGATCTTGCGCGGCGCCACGAACATGCGATCGCGGTTTCGCTCGTTCATTCCGGCTCGCGTCTACTTCTCGACTGGTCGAAGGGCGCGGCGGCGTCGATTCTCGACGAACTTGAATCCGCAGGTGTGACGGTGCGACTCGACTCGCGAGTCGATCTCATCAATTCAGAACGGGTCGACCTCCAAGATGGGCGATCCATTCCTGCGGAGTTTGTCGTGCTTGCGAATGGATTGTGTCCTCCCGGCCTCTTCCGTCGGGGCGGATTCCGGGTCGATGACGACGGGGCCCTGCTTACGCGTCGCACGCTTCAGGCCGTCGACGACGATCATGTTTTCGGCGTCGGTGATTGCGCTGCAATCGCGGGCGAGGCTCGGCCGCGACTCGGCGTCTTCGCGGTTCGCGCAACGCCCGTGCTTCGTGACAATCTTTTCGCGCTCATGAACGATCGGCCCCTGAGGCAGTACCAGCCGCAGAAGCGATACCTCAGCGTGATCAATCTCGGGCGGGGGCGGGGGCTCGCCATCCGCGGCTCCTGCTACTGGCGAGGTCGCAGGGCTATGGATCTGAAGGATCGAATTGATCGTCGGTTTCTTTCGAAACTGCGGACGCCGGACTCCTGACCGGCCCTGGCGAGTCCCGTTCGAAGACGCGATATTAGAATCGGCTGCGAATGACCGCCTCAACGCGCCATGACGACTGGTTCAGGATCGAAGAGTCGGATATCCGACGGGTGGCGAACGCGCGGGGGCCGCGTGTCTCACTGGTCACCATCGTGGTGCGACAAGCCTGGGCGGAGTTCCACGCGCGCGTCCTCGATCATGCGGAGTTTCGCCGTCGACGGAATGAGCTGGCGACCGAGGGGTATCACCGGATGTCGGTGCATGACTTCTCGTGGGTCAATGCCCGACAGGCATGGGCGAACTGGCGGACGATCCCGCGGAGTCTTCGCGCCGCGGCGTTGCCTTCCCCGGTCGCGGCGATCGATCTGTGTTGCGGGGTGGGGGACTCCACCGCCGTCCTCGCAGCCTGGCTTCCTTCGGGATCGAGCATCCTGGGCCTCGATGTCGAGGAACGGTTTATCGAATTCGCGCGGTCGCGCGACTTTCGAGATCGAGCCGGCGAGCCCGCCCAGGTTGAGTTTCGCGCCCAGAGCGTGCTCGAGCCGTTTACCGAAGCTCGCGGCGAGCGACTTCAGGACTCGAGCGTCGACCTCATCAACTCCTGCGGCGCGGTCGGCTGCCACTTCGACCTCAACGCCGTTCACCAGCTCGTCGAGGAATCAGACCGCGTTCTTCGTCCGGGGGGTGTCGCGATGATGGATGCCGGTCCGCATGGGGTCAATCCTGATCAGCTTCGGGAGATCTGGACCGAGCGCGGATTCGAGTTCATCCAGATGACGCGGAGTTGTTCAGTTGATCGCTCGCGTCATGTGAGTGTCCGAAAACCGCGCCCGAAATCTCAGTGACGATCGGCAATGCAATCGTCGGCGACGGAGCCGTGCACGAGATGCGATGAGAACCATTCGGCGGCATGCTTCATGACATCTGGCATCGCGCCCGGTTCTTCGAAGAGATGGCCGGCGTTCGGCGTCACCACGAGGCGCTTGGTCGCCGCGATCCGCTCGAGCGCCTGCCGATTGAGGTCGAGAACCGGAGTATCCCGCTCTCCGACAATGAGAAGAGTGGGTGCGGTCACACGCTCGAGCGCATCGCCCGCGAGGTCGGGCCGACCACCGCGCGAAACCACGGCGTGAACCGAGTCTGGCCGGTTCGCCGCCGCCACCAGCGCCGCGGCGGCCCCAGTGCTCGCCCCGAAGAGCCCGAGGGGGAGATGTCGAATTCGGCGTTCCCGCTGCACGGACTCGATCGCCCCTTCGAGCCGACTCGACAGGAGATCGATGTCGAACCGGAGCCCCTTGGTCAGCGCGTCAACCTGTGATTCGTACGAAGTCAGGAGATCGAAGAGGAGAGTGGCGAGCCCGTGCTCGTTAAGATATTCGGCGACGGCTCGGTTTCGAGGACTGTGCCGGCTGCTCCCGCTGCCGTGAGCAAAGACGACGAGGGCGGACGCCCCCGGAGGGACGCGCAGGATGCCGTCGAGTGTTACGCCACCGGCATTGACCCGAATGTCTCGAGGCAGGGCCATTTCACGCCGGCTCATCGATGCAGTTCCTCCCCAGCGAAACCGGAACGGGTCAACGGTCGTTGTCCGACCCCGCGATCGGCGCGTATCCAGAGCTTGACGACGCTCGCGACCCTGGCCGTGGCGCGTCGATCGCCACTCCGGCGGACGACCCTCGCGCGTTCGGAAGTCCGCTCGGCGGTTTGGCGACCTCGATGAGGGTGATGTGTCCCGTGGCCGACTCGATGCGCAAGCTCGGATCGAGACCGTCCGTCGGTTTGGCGAGCGTCACGCGACTCACCGCGTGGATGCGATGCTCGATCCGACTCGCGCCCGAACCGGCGATCACCATCATCTCGATATGGCCGGCCACGCGGCTCATGCGAATCCGGTCGAGCGCAAGATCGCTTGCAAGCATGCGCGGGCGAGGTTCATCGTCTCCGTCCGCCGGATCGTCCCGCCGGTTCTCCGGTCCGTTCGAGCCGTAGATCGGATCAATGATCCCGAGGCTCATCCGCCATCCACGATGGGACCATCCGAACCCTTCGCAGAATTCAGCCCACGCGTCAGCCGGTATTTCTTCTTCAGTCGTCGTCGCCATCGGTCCAAACCCCGGCCGCGCTCACGCGCGGTCCGTTCTTCCGCGAAAGCGCCCTGAGGGCGCCTCTGCACTTTTCGTACCAGCGATCATCACGCACTTGTCAAGGCCAATAGGGAGACGAGTGGTGATCGCTTCATTCGTTATGAGCGTATGTGGAGCGCGCGAAACTGTCCGTACGGAATCCTTCCGAACGGTCACGAATGAGCGATTCTTCAGTTGTGCGTTCGAATGGATCTCTCGCGCGATCGGTCGCCGCGCGATACGCCCACCGGGCGTCTAGATTGAAACGGAGAGGGCGGGATTCGAACCCGCGAGACAGGTTTACCCCGTCTACCGGTTTAGCAAACCGGCGCCTTCAGCCGCTCGGCCACCTCTCCCGGATGTCATTTCCGGCCCGCCATCGCGATGACATCGGGTCGGCTGGTTCCGCCAATGGTTCACCTCGGGCGTCCTTGAGTCAAACGCCTCTCGTCGATCGTCGGGGCGTTCGCGATCACCAGTCGTCGAGACCGCTTCGATGCGCCTCCTTGATCTTCATCGCCTCGCGGCACATCCGGCCGAAGCGCTTCGCCTGACGCTTCGTCATCCGGTTCATCTCGCGCTCGAGCTTGTGGTAGTTCTCGAGCCGGGCGGCGTTGAGCGAACCTCCTTCGATCGCCGCGATCACGGCGCACCCCGGCTCGTCCATGTGGCGACAATCGCTGAACCGACAGTCCGCCGCCAGCGATTCGATGTCGTCGAAGGTCGAGTTCAGGCATTCGGTATCGCCGAGCATTTGCAGTTCGCGCATGCCGGGTGTGTCAATGACGAGACCCCGACCATCGGACAGGCGGATGAGTTCGCGATGCGTCGTCGTGTGCCGGCCGCGGCCGTCGTGCTCTCGAACCGCGCCCGTTCGCTGCCGCTCGTCACCGACGAGACGATTGACCAGCGTGGATTTTCCGACGCCGGACGAGCCGATAAATGCGATCGTCTGACCGGTCCGGAGATATGGCTCGAGCGCCTCGAGTCCCGCGCCGCTCACGGCGCTGATCGCGTGAATCGGAACGCCGAATGCGACGGCTTCCACCTCGGCCACGAGGTCCGCGAGTTCATCGCCGAGCAGATCGCACTTGTTCAAGATGACGATCGGGGCGGCGCCACTATTCCAGGCGAGCGTCAACGCGCGCTCGAGCCGCCGGAGATTGAAGTCTTCGTCCACACCATTCATGAGAAAGACGCGGTCCACATTCGCCGCGACAACTTGCGCTTCCGCGCGCTCACCCGCCACCTGCCGGGTGAAGCAACTCGTGCGAGGCAGGACTGCGCGGATCGTGGCGCGAGCGTCATTATCCCTCAGATCTACCGCGACCCAATCTCCGGTCGCCGGAAGATCCGCGGCTGCGCGAGCGGCGTGTCGGACTCGACCCGAGATTTCGGCCCGGCACTCGCCTTTCTCGTGCAGGAGAAGAAACTCGGCGCCATGCGTCACGGCGACGCGGGCAGGCGTCCAGGGCCGCTCAGCCGCGATCTCATGGAAAGATTTCTGTAGCCGGGGCGTCCACCCCAACTCGGTCAGTGCGTTCGTCACGATGGGTTATCCTGAATACGAGTGGCCGTGAGACGGCGATGCAGAATCGCCGACCAGATTCGCCGGTTGCGCTCGAATCAGGACTCAGGATCGGTTGATCACAAGAAGGTTCGGTCAACCACAAGAAGCCCGGAAGGAGCGCAATGACAGCGACGCGATTGTCAGATCAGTGGCACGCATCAAGTGCTCCTTTCCTGGCTGGGGACCGTAACGGGCGGACAAAGCTACTTGCGGGAGTATGCCTGACGATTCGCGGCCTGTCAATTCCATTCATCGGCGCAGAAAAGCGCCCGACCGGTGTCGGTCGGGCGCCAGGGTTCGTGGGTAGCCGAAGTCGTACGAGTGTTACCCCTCGCCGGGTGTCTCGTCGAGGAGCGACCGCTTGCTCTCGACATCCTTGAATTCGTCGGCCTCGGGAAGCGGATCCTTCTTCGTGTCGATGACCGGCCAGTCCGCCGCGAGCCGTTCGTTCAACTCGGTGTATTCGGTCCACTTCTCGGGTAGGTCTTCCTCCGGGAAGATCGCCTGGGTGGGACATTCCGGCACGCAGAGGCCGCAGTCGATGCAGGTGTCGGGATCGATCGCGAGGAAGTTGACGCCTTCGTGAAAGCAGTCCACGGGGCAGACTTCGACGCAGTCGGTGTACTTGCACTTGATGCACGGTTCCGCGACAACATGGGTCATTTCGCCAACTCCATCCCGTTCAGAGGTGAGCCGTCCCCGCTCCTCGAGGACACTCCTTCATTCACCGTTCAATCCATAGGCGAGCCGTGCCGAGGCCGCCATGACCGTTCCCGTGGGTCTCATCGGCCGATTCGTCATTCCACTTCGAAAACCCCTTCAACCTCGACGGTGGCGCCGAGTGGAAGGGCGATCGATCCGACCGCCGCTCTGGCGTGCCGGCCGGTCTCGTCGCCGAAGACCGCGACCATGAGTTCACTCGCGCCGTTCGCCACCTTGGGCTGCTCGGTAAAGTCCGGAGCCGAGGCGACGAAGACCCCGAGACGGATGACCCGGCGGACTTTGTTCAAATCACCGATGGTGTTGTGAAGCACGGCGAGGAGATTGAGGCCGCACATTCGCGCCGCAGTCTTCGCCTTGTCGGGCGGGACCTCTTCCGGAACCGGGCCCGCGCAGACTAGCGAGCCGTTCAACATCGGGATCTGACCGCTCACGAAGACGAGATCGCCCGACCGCACCGCCGGGACATACGCGGCCACCGGCGTCGGCGCCGGTGGCAGTTCGAGTCCCAGTTCGCTCAGCCTCGCATAGACATCCATGGGAATCATCCCCCTCGCCTCGTGGTATCGGCCGTCGCCGGCCAGCATAACGATCGCCGCGGCGTGAGCAAGGCCAGATCGAGGCGCCTCCGTTCACCCCGCCGACTACAATCGCGGCCATGCGCATCATGCTGACGAACGACGACGGGATTCGCGCGCCGGGGATTCTCGCGCTGCACGAAGCGATCAACGGTCTCGGTGACGAGCTTCGCGTCATTGCGCCGCGCACCGTGCAGTCGGCGACGAGTCATGGAGTGACCTTCCACAAGCCGCTTCAGGTGCACGAGGTAGAGGTCAACCAGAGCATGTCCGGGCTCGCCGTCGACGGTCGCCCCGCGGACTGCGTGAAGCTCGCCATCACGACACTGTGGGAAGATCTGTACGGCGGGACGCCCGATCTGGTCATCTCGGGAATGAACGCGGGCGTGAATGTGGGAATTCACATCATCTATTCCGGTACGGTCGGCGCCGCGATCGAGGCGGCGTTCCTCGGCGTGCCGGCGATCGCGGTGAGCCTGCACTTTCATGACTTCGCGTCGATTCGCTGGGACCTCGCGGGACGCTTCGCGCGAGAGGCGATCGACCGAGTCCTCGCGACCGATCTGCTCAAGCCCCATTCCGTGATCAACATCAACATTCCGGTCACTGAGGGTGATCTTCCGGCCGATGAGCCCGCGCCCGACCTGCGGGTCGTGCCGATGAACCTTGCCGCGGTGCGCGACCGCTACCTGAGCCGAGGGTTCCCGGCCGGTCAGCGGTACTACTGGATCAATGGAGACGGTCTCGAGTTCCACGACACGGCGGAGGGGAGCGATGTCGAGGCGATCATGGACCGCTTCATCACCGTGACCCCGCTCCAGTACGACTTGACCGCCCACCGGGAGATGGAGACTTGGCGGAAGCGCCTCGGCGGAGTCTGAAACGGGGTCGTGGCCGGTTGACTTGCGGGTGCGGCGGCTTACCCTTCCGGGCTCAGAGGTCAAAACGGGTGAACCGATGAAGAAGAACAAGTTCAAGCCGCACAAGGGTCTGCTCAAGCGCGTGAAGATCACGCGCAACGGGCATGTGAAACACGCGCAGGCCGGCGGCCGTCACCGCAAGAGCCTCCATTCGTCCGCGCAGAATCGCATGCTGCGGCGGCCGAAGATCGCCTGCGAGGTCGAGCGCAAGCGCGCCCAGCGGCTGCTCGGGTTCCGCATCCGCCGGCCCGACCAGACGGCGCCTGCGGCGAATGAGGACTCCTGACCTGACTCTCTGACGGATTGACGCACCCATGACCCATGGGCGCGGCCGGGTTGAGCGCTCGAGACCGGACCACATGTTCGACGCTGGCGTCGAACGATCGAGCCCCCGAGATCGCGCCGGGAGGATTTGACCATGCCTCGCGCACGCAAGGGCGCCGCCCGGACTCGGGCTCGCAAGCGCCTCCTCAATGAAGCCAAGGGCTACTTCGGGACACGCCGCAAGCACAAGCAGCAGGCGAAGATCACGATCACGCGGGCCGGCGTATACGCGTACCGGGATCGCCGCCGCCGCAAGCGGGATTTCCGCCGGCTCTGGATTACTCGAATCTCCGCCGCCTGCCGGATGCGCGGCGTGCGCTACAGCGAGTTCATGAATGGCGTGCAACTTGCGGGCGTGGCGTTGAATCGAAAGATGCTCAGCCAGATCGCCATCGAAGACCCGAAGGCGTTCGATCAGCTCGTCGAAATGGCGAAGGGCGCCTCCACGGCGACCCCGGCGAAGGCCGCCTGCTGATCCGCCGCGATTCCAACCCCTGAAATTCGACGCGGCCGGACGAGTGATCGTCCGGCCGCGTCTCGTTTTCCCTTCAACTGTCCTCGATCGGAAGTCCACGCGAGCCTTTCCGTCAGAAGCTCGTGTTGTAAGTCCGATCGTCCCAGCTGTCGAGATCCTTCAGTGTGTCCGCCTGACGCAATTCCACA
Source organism: Phycisphaerales bacterium (assembly GCA_043101845.1). Taxonomy (GTDB): domain Bacteria; phylum Planctomycetota; class Phycisphaerae; order Phycisphaerales; family UBA5793; genus JBICHN01. The sequence goes on from JBICHN010000011.1 coordinate 577,751, forward strand.
TGCGAGTCGATGAAGAGCGCATTGGAGCCCTTGAAGTGACGCTGGCTGTGGATGCGCGCCACATTTCCCGCGTACCCGTTTGATCCGTTCTCCGGGCCGTTGATGTGCGCTTCGGTAAAGACATCGTACAGCGCGTCGATCCCTTCAGCGTGATAGCCGTTGTACGCGAGGTTGTAGAGTTCGTTGTCCTCGTCATCGTTGAACGCCGTGAGGAACATGGCGCTGTCGGGACGGTGGAACTCGTCGATGGACGCGGTGGGATGGCGACCGTCCATCGAGATCCGCTGATCGCGGTTCAACATCAGGCCGTTGTTCACATAATGAATCTGGTGGTTTCGGTTCGGATGATCGGGATCGCGGTACGCCGGCACTTCTTCGAACCGGTATCGCGCCCAGTTCGGATCCGACAGATTCGCCGGATTGAAAGACTGATTCGAGCCGTCCGCCTTCAACGGCCAGGATTGCTTGACATACATGTAGAAGGCGCGCGGCCACTGGTAGTGATACCCGTCTCCCCAGACCGAGCGGAACGGATGTTTCCCTTCGCGCGGAATGTAATCGCGGTTCTCCGTCGCGTACATGTAGAGCGCGTACCCGATCTGTTTCTGATTCGACGCGCAGACCCCGGTACGGGCCTGCTTGCGGGCGCTGCTGAGCGCCGGGAGGAGCAGGCCGATCAGAAGAGCGATGATCGAGATGACCACCAGGAGTTCGATGAGCGTAAAGGCGGGCCGGGTCGCAGATCGATCGAGGCGTGCTCGCATTCCAGACTCCCGTACAGGATACGGTTCAATTCAATCGCCGAATGGCGGTAGATTGTCACCATCGACCGGCCAGACCGGCCGTCTCCAGAGTGTCCACCTTGACTGCGAGCGTCGGAATTGTCAAGCGTCGATTCGTGACGGGTGACCCGGCACGGTGGTGGGGCGAGGATGAACGCCGTCCCGGGAGGGATTCGACTATGCGCTTTCAGATGAAACAGAAGCTCTTTTCGTTCGGTGACGACTTCTGGATCGAGGATGATGAGGGGCGTCCGGTCTACTTCGTCGACGGCAAGGCCTTCAGCTTCGGCGACAAGCTCTCGTTCCAGGATGCGCACGGTCAGGAACTCGCCTTCATTCGGCAGAAGCTTCTTTCGTGGGGGCCAACTTACGAGATTGAGCGTGACGGCCGGCTGGTGGCGGTCGTAAAGAAGAAACTCTTCACGCTCATGCAATGCCGGTTCATGATCGACCGTCCCGGTCCGGACGATCTGGAAGCGACCGGCGACTTCTTCGACCACGAGTACCAGTTCTTCCGCCGCGACGGGCTCGTCGCCCGGGTTTCGAAGCGCTGGTTCAGTTGGAGCGACTCCTATGGGGTCGACATCGCTCCGGGCGAGGACGAGGTGCTCGTCCTCGCAGCGACCGTCGTGATCGATATGGCCTGCCATGGATCGAACGACGACTGAGTCGACCGGTGCTCGCCCGCCAAAAAAGAAGCACGGCCCCGAGAGGCCGTGCATTCCAGTTGAGCTTGGATCGAATTGATCCCGATTCGTGGCTTACCAGCCGCCGCGTCGTCCGCCGCGACCACCGCCACCGCCACCACCGCCGCCGCCGCCGCGGTCGTTGCGCGAGCGGGCTTCGTTTACCTTGAGCTGGCGGCCGCCGAACTCCTGGCCGTCGAGCGCGCTGATCGCGTTCCGGGCCGAATCGTCATCCTTGAATTCGACGAAGCCGAATCCACGCGGACGACCCGTCTCGCGGTCATTGATGAGCGCCACTTCGCCGAGTTCGCCATGCTGGCTGAACAGGTCGCGCAGTTCGGCTTCGGTGGTGTCAAAGGAAAGGTTGCCTACGTACAACTTCATAATGAAGAATCCTGAACCCGAGCGGTGAATGCAAAGAAAGATCCTCGGGTCCGATCTTCATCGCAGTGGTCGTCGGCCATTCGCGGCCATCGAAATCGAGCGCCTCGATACGCAGGCGTCGATCCGACCATCCGCAAAGGGTAGCAGGCATGATCCCGGGGGGCGAACCTGGCCGTCCGATCGGCCCTCAGCGCCGCTGAGGGACCTCTACTCCCCGATGTCCTCGTTCCAGAGGTCCGGCTCCTCCTCGATGAATCGCCGCATGAGCTCGACGCAGCGGTGATCGTTCAGGAGGGCGATTTCGACGCCCTGTGACTGCATCCAGTCTTCCGCCCCCCGGAAGGTCTCGTTCTCGCCAATGACGACCCGGGGGATCTTGAAGAGGATGGCCGTGCCGGAGCACATCGGACATGGGCTCAGCGTCGAGTAGAGGGTCAGCGAATTCCAGTCTCGTCGTCGCCCGGCCCGGCGGATACAGACGACCTCCGCGTGGGCCGTGGGGTCGCCCGACTGCACCCGCTCATTGTGTCCCCGGGCGACAATGGAGCCGGTCGCGTCGACGAGCACCGAGCCGATCGGGATACCACCTTCCGACCGACTCTTCATCGCCTGTTCGATCGCGGCGCCCATGTATTCAGAATCAGACATCTTCTCATTCTCGCGCGTGGCGGCCGGGTGACAAGTCATACCATGAAGGACCATGTCCCGTAGTGAGACTTCGTCCGAAGTGCGCATCGACCGTCTGCTCGAAACGCTTCGCAGTCTGAGCCGCGCGTCGGAACCGACCACGCTCATGCGAAGATTCGGAGACGGGATTCGTTCGATCATTCCGTACGACGGCGTGATTTCGATCTCGACGCGCGGCCTGAACCCGGGTGAGTACAAGATCACCCGCTTCCTCGAGTCGATGGACGCTCCCGCCGCCGCGGCGAATCCCTGGCGCGACTGGCATCAGATTCCGACCCACACCGGTGGATTCATCGGCGAGCTCATGGAGACGGGACGGCCCATCGTCCGACGCGATCTCGCCGCGCTGCATGACGAGGCGATCGGCGAAGGGATTTGTCAGTTCGGCTCGCTCCTCGCCGTTCCGGTCTACTTCGAAGGCGAGGCGCGCTACTGGACGCTTCTCCTCCGGCGATCCGCCGAGGGATTCACCGACCATGAGATCGAATCGCTCGTGGTCATGACGAATGTGCTCGGCCAGGCGACGCATAACCTGGTCAATGCCCGTGAACTCGCCGCCGCCCGCGATCGGATCGAAGAGCAGATCCACCAGGTCGCCCGAATTCAGCGGGCGCTTCTGCCCGAGCGGCTGCCGAACATTCCCGGTCTCGAACTCGCCGGTTTCTACCAGCCCTGCGAGCATGCGGGCGGCGACTACTACGACTTCACGGCGCTCGATCGCAAGCCCGACTGCGACGCCGATCCGAACGGTCGCTGGGGATTGATCATCGCTGATGTGTCCGGGCACGGCGCGAGCGCGGCGGTCGTCATGGCCATGATGCAATCGATCGTCCACGCGTATCCAGCGTACGAGACCGTGACCGCGCACGAGCTACTCAATCATCTCAATGAGCAACTCGTCGACAAAAGACTCGACTCCTCATTCGTCACGGCGTTCGTCGCATCGTACGACCCGGGCTCGCGCGAACTCGAGTACGCGTGCGCCGGACACTACCCGCCGAGGCTCAAGAAGCCGGGACCCGGTTCTCCCGTGGTCCCGCTGAAGGTCGAGGCCGCCGTCCCGCTCGGCATCACGAGCGACTTCGACGCCGTGTCGAGCCGCGTCACTCTCGAACCCGAAGACACGCTCATCCTCTACACGGACGGAATCATCGAGTCCTTCAATCCGAGTCGCGAGATGTTTGGCATGGAGGGGCTCGATCGATCGGTGCATGAATGCTCGGGCGAGCCCGGCTGCGTCATCGAGTCGATTACCACCGCTCTGCGGAGCCATGAGGCGGGCGAGCGGCCCACCGACGATCAGACGATCATCGCCCTCAAGGTCAAGGGTTGATCACCGGACGAATCCAGGAGTCTCACGAGAGGAAAAGAGCGAGGCCGTCGGGCCTCGCTCGTTTTTTGTGCGTCATCCGCCATGATCCGGCGGAGGGTTCGATCAATACCACGCGTCGTTGTAAGTACGATCGTCCCAGTTCTCAATATCTTTCAGGGTGTCACGCTGTCGGAATTCGACATGCGTGTCGGCGAAGATCGTGTTCGATCCGGTTCCGTGATGGCGTGAACTGCTGATCCGCGCGACATTACTACCGATCCCGTTCGAACCCGTTTCCGGCCCGGTCACATGGATCTCGGCCCACACATCGTACCAGTGGTCGTCGTGCGAATACGACTGCTGCTGGTTGTGGATTGAATTGTCGACATCGTCGGTGAACTCACCCATGAGCATCGCGTCCGCCGGCCGCATGAATTCGGTAATCAGGCAGGTTGGGTGCCGAGTGTTCACATCAATGAACCCATTCCGCTTGGTGAGCAGTCCATTGTTGATGTAATGGATCTGATGATTGCGGTTGGGATGCGACGGACACTTGTACGCGTCGACATCGGAGTAATGGTATTGACCCCAGGTCGCCGCATTGTCATTCAGGTTCGCGTACTCCTCAGCCGTGAATGATCGCCCGGCATTGTTCGGATCCGTGTCGTAGGTGATCGGAAGATTCGTCACGAGGTACTTGCGAATCGACCGCGGCCACGGGTAGTAGTACCGGTTCGCAAACGCCACATGGGGCTTCCCTTCACGCGGAACATAGTCCGAGTACTCGGTCGAATAGAAGCTCAACCCGTAGCCAACCTGCTTCATGTTCGACATACACGCGCCGGAACGAGCGTGCTCGCGCGCCTTCCCGAGCGCGGGCAGGAGCAGACCGAGATCGAGATGACGACGAGTAACTCGATGAGTGTGAATGCGAAGCGAATTCGTGGCTGACGCATTTCGGACCCCGTCCTGTAGAGTGGCCACTCACCGAGTCGAGCGACATTCGATTCGGTCGGGCCGGATGACCATGCGAACGCACTTTGCCGCGGATCCGCGGCTCAGACGCTATGAGATTGTCCACGGATTTCGACCGGCCGTCAACCGTCGATCGGCGTTCCGGTTGCGCAAACCGCGATATTCCGCCGTATCCTGACCCCATGCGACTCATCCGATTCCGTCACGAACCGACCGGCCGGGCTCTCGCAGGCGTCGACTGCGGCGATGGCACGGCGCTGCCCCTCGCCGGCCGCGTCACCGATCCCCTCGAGCCGATCGACGAGCCGGTCGAGTTCTCGCCGGCCCAGTTGCTCGCGCCGATCGATCGGCCGCCGGCGATCCTCGCCATCGGACTCAACTACCGGGAGCATGCGACCGAGCAGGGGAAGGAGCCACCCGAGCGTCCGATGCTCTTCATGAAGAATCCGGCGACACTGAACGGTCCTTTCGCCGACATTGTCATTCCAAAGGCCTGTCAGTCGCGCGAACAGGTCGACTATGAAGCCGAACTCGCGGTCGTCATCAAGCGCGATTGCCGCGATGTCTCGCGCACGGATGCGGGCGAGTTTGTGCTCGGGTACACGGTCGCGAACGATGTGTCGGCGCGATGGTGGCAGAAGCATGGCGGAGGCGGGCAGTTTGTTCGGGGCAAGTCCTTCGACGGCTTCTGTCCGATCGGTCCGGCGCTCGTCACGGCGGATGAGATCGACGATCCGCACGACCTGCGCATCTCGACGAAGCTCAATGATGAAGTCATGCAGGATTCGACGACGGGCGACATGATCTTCTCGATCGCCGAGCTCATCGAGTTTCTGAGCCAGGGGACGACGCTGCTCGCCGGGACGCTCATCCTCACGGGAACGCCGGCTGGCGTCGGATTCGCCCGGACGCCGCCGGTCTGGCTCAAACCTGACGATGTCGTCGAGATCGAGATCGAGAGAATCGGAGCGATCCGCAACCGCGTGCGGCTCGAAGAGTGAGTTCAAGCGTTACGAGCCGCGTGAAGCCGGCGCTTCGAGTCCGAGTCGATCCATGACCTTCTGCAGGTCGGACCACACCTTCTGGCGATTGTCCGGCGTGTACTGTCGAAGCAGATAGGCCGGGTGAAAGGTCGGCATGACCTCCACCTCGAGATCCGGCGCGATCGCGAGCGAATGCCACTGCCCGCGCAACTTCGAAATGCCCGTCGTCGTCGAGAGCAGGAACTTCGCGCTTGGGGAGCCGAGCGCGACGATGGCCTTCGGCTGAATAATGCGAATCTGTTCGACGAGAAACGGCGAGCATTTGTCAACTTCGGCCGGCGTCGGGGTCGCGTTGTTCGGCGGACGGCTCTTGAGGATGTTCGCGATGTAGACCTCTTCGCGAGACAGTCCCATCGCGTTGATCATTCGTTCGAGAAGCTGGCCGGCCCGGCCGACGAACGGTCGGCCCGTGCGGTCCTCCTCCGCCCCGGGCGCCTCGCCGATGAACATGAGGTCCGCGTTCGGGTCGCCTTCGCCGAAGACCGTCTGCGTGTGATAGGTCGCGTTGACGCAATGCGCGCACTCCGAATCATGCCGGAGTCGAAGGGCGTCGAGCGCGTCGGCGCGACCGTTGTCCGCCGTAACGAGAGACTCCGGAGCGACGGAGCCGGTGGTCGCCCGGGCCTGATCCGGCGGGGCGGGCACGAATCCGACGCCGAAAAGGCGGTCGATCTCGATCATCTGCCGCGCGGCGCGGCGGCGCGTGTCGTCCGTCGATGGAGTCATGATTCGTTCACGATCTCGCGGCACAGTCGCCGGAGGGCCTCGTAGCTCTGTCGCGCCGACTCGCGGGAGGACACCGCGAAGTCGGAGTCCTGCTCGACGATTAACCACTCGACTCCGTGCTCGATGGCGATCGTGACAATCTGACGGAAGTCGAGAATTCCCGCGCCAATCTCGGCGAACCGCTTCGACTGTTCGTCGCGCATGTCCTTGAGGTGGAGAAGAGGTGATCGATGCACCTGACGACGGAGAAAGAAAATGGGATTGACGCCTCCGTGCCGCGCCCAGTACACATCGATCTCGAGCTTGACGAGGTCCTCCGATGTGTCGAGGATGTCGTCGATTCCCCGTCGCGGCGTATCGCCGCTCACTGGCTGGAACTCGAAATTATGATGGTGGTACGCGAGTTGGAGGTCGTGCTCGCGTAGCCGTTTCGCGAGGTTGACCATCTCGGCCGCCGCCTCCGGATACCCCGCCGGCCCGCGCTGATCCTCAGCGAGATAGGGGATCACGACATATCCGGCGCCGAGCGTCCGAACCTCGTCGACACACGCGTCGAACTCATCGTGAAGGCGTGAGAGCGCAATGTGTGAAGCGCACGCCCTCATTCCGCACGCGTCGAGCTTCTTCCGAACGCGCGACACCTCATGATCGAACAGGCCGGCGAACTCCACAGCCTCGTATCCAATCTCGGCCACTTCGTCGAGCGCGCCGAGGAGGTCAGTCTCGGTTCGATCGCGTATGGAAAACAGTTGAAGTGCGATCGGCGGGCAGGTTCGCGCCACAGGTCATCCCTCGCAGTCGAGGGCCCGGGGTCCGGGCGCCATTGCGTGATCGTCCAAACTCATTCGTCAGAGAGTACCTTACCCCGACGGCGCGCCAAGTGAATCGGGGATTCGCCGACTTCGAAGAAAGATTGGGGAACCAGACGGGACAAGATCAGCGGGCGCCGATCGTCGTCTTCTTCCGCTTGCCCGCGAGGTAGGACTCCATGATCGCGCCCGCAAGATCGCCGGCGGTGCAGTAATACGCCACGCCCCGCGTAAGCCGGGTCAGTTGTTCGACGAACCCGACCCATTCCATGTAGTAATAGTCTTCGATGAGCGCGAATGTGCTGATTCGGATGTCACGCTGGGAGCAGCGGTGGGCTTCCGCGAGCGTGATTTCCCAGGTCTGCTCGCTCGGCGGGTAGATAAGGTAGAGCATGTCGACCTCGGCCGCGCTCTTCTCGATGTGAGCCGTGGGCTGGCCGTCGGTGATGATGAAGATCTGTTTGTTCGGAGCGCCTTCGCGGGCGAGAATCGACCGGGCCAGTAGCAACGCATGTTGAAGATTCGTGAAGTGTGGGGGCAGTTCATCCGCTTGATCAAGCGGCGCCCGCATGCGCACTTCCCAGTCACGCACCGTGATAGGTTTCGGCATCGTGAGCGGCAAGTCGTTCTCGGGAATGACCTCCGCATGACTGGCAAAGCCGATGAAGTGCAGCCGGTCCATCGGAAACCGCCGCTCCACCAGCGCCTTCATTCCCAGAGCGATTCGCTTCGCCTGGATGTACCGGCCGTAGCGCGACATCGATCCGGACAAGTCAATGAGAATGGCGATGGCGCTCTCGGTCGTCGCCTCGGAGTGGTACAGCGACAAGTCGTCGTCGCGCAGACGAAGCGGCAACAGGTCGCCGGGTCCGCGACCTTCCTTCGCCGATCGCTGGATCGCGTTGCGCATCGTTTCCATGATCGCGAGTTCGCTCAACGGGTCCCCGAAGGTGTAGGGCTTCACCCCTTCGAGCCGCTCCCGTGAACGACCAGCGGACAGTGAAGCGTGCTCGCCGCGATGGCCGGCCCGGAGCTCTCGGAAGATCTCGAGGAACGCGCGGTGCTCGATCCCCTTCACCATTCGAGGCGTGAGTCGAAGCTCGCCGTTCTCGCCCCGCTCGAGCAGTCCGGCCTGAATCATCTGCTCGATAAGCTGCTGCGTCTGTTCGTCCGCCGACGGAAGCGCTTCGAGCGCCTGCTCGCCGTATTGAAGGATGAACTGGATGAATTTGCGTGGCGGGAAGAGCTGGTCCGGGCTCAGAAACCGGTGTTCGCCGTCAAACTCGTGGTAGCGAATGTCCACGCCTCATCGTAGGCGATGGGGCCGGGCCCATGACGGGAGCGCTTCGCGGGCCGCCGATAACCCATAAGTATTTGCATAATAGAAGTTTGGGTGTAGGCTTAGGGGTGCGAGGGACATGGGCCGGACGGCCGGCCCATCGTCCCCACAAGCACAAACTCCTGGGGAGGGGAAGATCCGTGTTCTACGCCATGCGGCCTCGCCGCGCTGCGATCGTGTGGGCGATCGCCGGCGCCGCCCTGCTACACACCACGGTCCAATATGCCTCGGCGCAGCCGCTGCTCGAAGACGGCGGATTCGAATCGAACCCGTATGTCGTGGATTACCGTCCGGCCGAGACCGGCGTCTGGGTCGGCGATCTCAATGAGATCTCGCTCGCCCGTGATGGGATCATCCCCTACGAAGGCTTCAGCATGATCCATTTCATGCACACGCAGCCGGAGGGACCGTCCGATCGACTCGGCGCGGAAATCTGGCAACTTGTCGACCTGCGACCGATGGCGGATCTCATCGCGACTGGCCGCGCCGTGGGTGTCGCGACCGCGTGGTACAACCGCGTGCCCGGCAACGCCACGACGGATACGGAGTTTGCCGTGGGAATCGGGGCCTACGACGGAGACCCCTCCAGCTTCCCGCAGCAGTGGCGCTCGAGCGAACTTGATTACCTGCAGACTCGACAGTCGACCGACGGACAACTCAATACCTGGGAGCGCGGCGTCGTGTATCTCCCGCTCCCGACGGATACCGACTTCGCCTGTGTACATGTCAAAGCCCAGGAGGACATCCGCAACGATCTCATCGGGCAGGAGTTTCACGGGCACTACGCCGACGCGATCACCTTCCGTGTCTTTGTCCGTCCGGACCGCGGCGGGATGAATCGTCGACTCGATCCGCCGATCCTGCGCCTCGAGGCGTTTGACCTGCATCGAGGGTCGAACGCGACGCTCATCGTCAGCGATGGCGCGCCGAACGCGTTGACGCATGTCTTCTACTCCCGTATCGGCGACGGCGAGACCCCGGCGCCGCAACTCGGCGTGACCCTTGACCTCGCGAATCCGACGCTGCTCGATTCACTTCGTGCGGACGCGGCCGGAATCGCTCGACTCGACTTCCGGGTCCCGCAGCGTGGACCACAGACGCGGGTATGGATCCAGGCGGCGCAGCACGGGCGGCTGTCACCTGTCCTGAACGCGACCATCGACTAACCAGGAACCGCGACGCATCGGTACAATGCGCCGATGCGGATCGATCTCGATCGACGACGATTCCTCGCGACGCTCGGTCTGGCTGGCGGAGCGTTGGCGCTTCGCGGAACCACTTCATCGTTCGCGCGACCAATCAAGACCGGTCCACCGTTACCCGAAAGCGCCGTGCTCGGAATTCATCGCGAGCTTCCGCGACTTGGGTTCGGCGGATATCCGATTGTCCGACTCCCGGATGACGAAGGCGTCGCGGTCGTACGCCGCGCGCTCGATCTCGGGGTTCGCTACTTCGATACGGCGCCGTCCTACGGCGCCGGAAAGTCCGAGCGACTCATCGGCCGGGCCATTCGCGAGAGCGGCATCGATCGCTCGGAACTCTTTGTCGCGACGAAGACGCTTCGGCGCGACGGCGCCGGAGCGCGGCGGGAACTCGATGAGTCGCTTGAACGACTCGACCTCGATTTCGTCGACTGTGTGCAGGCGCATGAGGTTCACGACGACTGGCGTTCGCTCTTCGAGGCCGACGGCGTCATCGCAGCCCTCGAGCGGGCGCGCGATGACGGACGGCTGCGCCATATCGGGATCACCGGCCACCGCAATCCGGAATACCTCATCAAGGCGATCGAGCGCTACGACGGTTTCGCGACGGCCCTTGTCCCGGTGAACCCTCTCGACACGAAGTACCTCTCGTTTACGAAATCGTTTCTCCCCGTCGCACTGGCGCGCGGGATTGGCGTGGTGGCGATGAAGGTGTACGGCGGAGGCTCGTTGCTTTCCGGAGATCGGTTCAAAGCTCGCGAACTGCTGCAGTATGCGCTGAGCCAACCAGGCGTGTCCATCGCCGTTCCGGGTTGCGATGCGATCTGGCAGGTCGACGCGGCGCACGGTGCGGTCATTGGAATGACGGAGCCTCTCTCAGCCGAGCGGCTGGCCGAACTCGAAGAGCGGGCCGGCGAGCATGAGGGTCGGAAGAGCGAGTGGTACAAAGAGGACCGGGACGGGTGAGCGAGTGTGCTTCGTCGGTCCCGGCGGAGCGAGGCCCGGTGACGCGAGCGACCTGCCGCAGGAGTACTCACGATGAAGAAGTCCGTCATTGACATTTTCGACTTTCAGCGGAAGTACCTCGACCTCCTCGTGAGCGATATCGACGACGGCGCGATGTGCGCGCAGCCGTCCGGGTTCCGGAACCACCCGGCGTGGCAACTCGGCCACATGGCGCTCGCGATCGACAACTTTGGCAAGCTGGCTGGCGGAGACTCGTGCATAGACGACGAATGGCGGAAGACCTTCGGAATGAACACGAATCCCGATCCTGACCGCGCGAAGTATCCGTCGAAGGACGAACTCCTCGCGAAGTATGATGAATGTCGAAGCAACTGCCGACGCGCACTCGAAGAGGCGAGTGAGTCCCACCTGAACGCCCGTCCGGCGCACGAGCAGACCGCGGAGGTCTTCGGCACGAACGGGAATGCGATCGTCTTCGGCATGCTCAGTCACGAATCAATGCATCTCGGACAACTCGCGGCCTGGCGGCGTGCGAAAGGCATGTGCGAAGCGCTTTCGCGCCGGTGACGGGCTATCGAAAGGTGCTCACCGCGGCAGCGCGAAGACGATGACCGCGGTGCACAACGCCGCGAGAATCAGCAGGACGACCGGAATGACGAAGACCGGCTTGAAGGACGGACGCCAGGCCATAAGGTAGCAGGCGAGCGGCATCGTCACGGCGCCGGCGATCCAGCACCATGACGCGAAGGCGGCGAGTCTGTGGTCGGGGTTGGAGCCGAGCGACGGCGCCGCGAGTAGATTGAGCGCTCCCAGCGCGACGAGCGCAATGTGCGCGAGTCGCACGAGGCGACGCGGCAGCGCGTCGTATCCCCCGAGCCAGCCGGGAACATCGAACCGGAGGCCGAGCAGCGCCCCGCCTGCGAAACCGAGCGCGATCAGGGTCCAACCCACAGGTTCATTCAACATTGGCGGAGCGCTCGCAAACGGAATCGGCGTCAGCCCTCACGCCGAAGCCGCAAGGGTGGAGCCCGAGGGTCGAAGCTGAGCCGCGGCGGCGACGAAGAGTCCCGCGAAAACCAGATCGAACCAGCCGAACCACACCCACGGGGCCGGGATGTCGCCGAAGAAGAAGTAACCGAGTGACACGCCCGAATAGACGAGTTTGAAGAGCACCCCAAGCCAGATGAAGTCTCGATATCTCCGCGGATCGAGCGCCACCATGGCGAACGCGACGCCGAAGATCAGGACGACGCCGGCCGAGAAGTAGATGTATCCCCAGTGATTCGGCGGTGTGATGTTGAACGCGTTGAAGATGGCCGGGCCGGCGACCAGAAAGCCGAGGCCGAGAATGAGGTCGTACGCGGCGGCGAATCCAAAGAGCGGACGAATCCACGGAGCCATGATCAAACTCCTTCTGGCTCAAGGGGTGAACCGTCGAACACGGACGCGCGCCGGTCGTTCCGACGCCACTGTCGGAAGAATCGTTCTCGACGCTCGCGAACGAAGTCTGGATCGTTGAGTCGCCGGGTCAGATCGATGAGGCCCTCTTCGAGCCGCTCAGGCGACATCCGCGAGGGAACATAATTGACATCAAACAGCGTGCAGCGACGCCAGACGCCGGGATAGAGGAGCCGTCCGGACCGCTCGAGTCGTTCGTAGAGAGGCGTGCCGGGAAGGGGCGTCATGACGGTGATCTGCACATCGTACAGGCCGGTCCGTTCGACGAAATCGTAGACCGAATCGAAGACGGACGCGTCGTGGCCGTCCAGGCCGAGCACGAAACACCCGTTCACGGTGATCCCGTGGGACTGAATGACCCGGACCGCACGCTCGTACCGGTCGAACTGTCGCAGCTTCCAGTCCCGCCGAATCTCGACCCCGCCCAGCGCCGCCGCGGTCGGACTTTCGAGACCGATCAACAGTTGCCGGCAACCTGATTCACGCAGGAGATCAAGCAGGTCCGGGTGGTCCGCGATCGAGACATCCGTCTCCGTGAACCACCGGAGCCGTTCCGAAGTCAGCGCGCGGAGCAGACGGCGCGCGTGACCGCGCTGGCAGAAACTGTTGTCATCCGCCAGTTCAATGAACGGTTCGGGCCAGAACTCCTTGATGCGATGAATCTCCGCGATCACCTTCTCGACCGGTTTCGTCTTGTAGCCGCGGGTAAGGAGAATCGAGCTCGCGCAGAAATCACATTGATGCGGACACCCGCGGCTCGTTTGAACCGGAATCCGGTTGAATCTCTCAATGTCGAGCAGATCAAAGCGGGGCATCGGCGCCGCAGCGAGATCGAACTCTTCGCCCGGTCGCGCCTCGTACCGCGGAGCGAGCCGATTCGACCGGAAGTCGTCGACGAGTCGAGGCCATGAGAGTTCACCTTCGCCGATCACGATGGCGTCCGCGTGCGCTTGCGCTTCATCGGGCAGACTCGTCACATGGAGGCCACCGAGAACGACCGGAATACCGGCGTCGCGCAATCGGTCCGCCAACGCGTATGCGTCTTCGATCTGAGCGGTGAACGTGGAGATGGCGACCAGATCGGCGTCGAGACCGGCGCAGGAGTCCGGCCCCAGGTCCGCGACTTCGTGGTACTCGACTTCGATGTCGTCAGGGGTCAACCCGGCCATGGTCAAAAGCGACAGGCTCGGTAATGACGCGATGACCTGGCTGCGTTCCACGAATCCGGGAAGTGTGAGGCCGACCCGCTTGAGTTCCGGATTCTCGACGCGGACGCCGCTCATGGCGACGAAAGCGATCTTCATACCGGGGCTCCGAACAAAGGAGAGCATCACAGACTATTGCGAGAGGACACGCGCCGATTTCGGTATCTTCCGTTGAAATCGACCGGTTCGACGCAATCCCCGAATCAAACCGCGAGGATGGGCAGGCTGGAACGGCGCTCAAGATCGGCGAGCGGTCGGGCGATGAGGTCATATCCGTCGGCGTCGACAATGACGCAGCGGACGAGTTCGCCCGGGCTGAGCCGTTCGCGTGAATGGATATAGGTGACCGAGTCGACCTGCGGCGCCTGGTGGTAGCAGCGACCGACATAGAGCTTCGTATTCGTCGCCGAGACACCGCTCGTCGCCACGCCGGACGCGCGAGATTCGGTGTCGACGAGAACATCGAACCGAAGCGCGTTCTCGAGGTCGCCGCGACCCGCCCGCGCGTCATCGGCGTCACCGTCAGACGACCCCCGGTAGAACGATGCGAGATACTCGGCCTGCTCGAACGCCACCCGCTGCTGCGCCGTCATGAGTTCGTCGTACCGGCGCTTCTTCGTCGCCGCGTCGACAAGAAGTTCGGGATGGCTCTCGAGTCGGAACGCCCTCGTTCCGGGCTCCGGCGAATATTCGAACACGCCCATCATGTCGAAGCCGAATTCCTCGACAAACTCGAGCAGTTCTTCGTGTTCGGCTTCGGTCTCGCCGGGAAAGCCGGTGATGAAGGTTGTTCGAATCGCAATCCCGGGGATGCGCTCCCGCAACTTGTGGAGCAGCTCTTCGATGAGCGCGCGGCTCGTGTTGCGGCGCATCGAATCGAGCACGCGATCATTGATGTGCTGCAACGGCATATCGATGTACTTCACGACATGCTCGAGCGACGCGATCGCGTCGATCATCTCGTCCGTGAAGCACGACGGATACGCGTACATGAGACGCAGCCATCCGCCGCCCTGCCCGGCGGCGACCTCGTTCAAGGCGGAGAGCATTCCCACGAGGCCCGCGTCGTAGCCAATGTCGTGACCGAAGCTCGTGGTGTCCTGTCCGATCAGGTTGAGTTCGAACGCGCCGTCGGCGAAGAGTTCCCGCGCTTCATTCACGATCATCTCAACGGGCTTTGACCGCATCTTGCCGCGAATCGACGGGATCGTGCAGAAAGCGCACCGCTGATTACACCCCTCGGACACCCGGAGATACGCGTAGTGTCGCGGAGTCAACCGCAGACGCGACGCGTCCGACTCGAAGTACCCGATGCCCCGGCCGTCCTGCCCGTTCACCGTCAGGCCGACGACATTCATCCCGCGTTCCTCGGCCGCGACGATCGCGTTTCCGGCGATCCAGTAATTCGGCCGGTCCGACGCGTCGTCGAGGGCCGCGCGCTTCGGCTTCACGCCTCGCACGGCTTCGACGATGTGATCACGATCGAAGACACCGATGAGCGCGTCGATATCCGGCGCCCATTCGAGCATCTTCGCGCGATGTCGCTGAACGAGGCATCCCGCCACCACGAGTCGTTTGAGCGTTCCGGCCCGCTTCCGCTCTGCGGCTTCGGAAATGACCTCGAGCGACTCGGCCTTGGACGCCTCGAGGAAGCCGCAGGTATTCACGACGATGGCGTCCGCCTCGTCGTGGTCGTCGGTCAGGGTCAGCCCGTCTTCCGCGAGGAGTCCGAGCATCTTCTCCGAATCGACGAGATTCTTCGGGCATCCAAGGCTCACGAACGCGATCCGCTCCACGCCCGGGTCCGCTTCGGGAGCGTGCGCGGCGTCATCCGGGCGGACCCTCGTGTCCGCCTGGGCGGGTTGTTCCTGCGTGCGATTCATGAGCCGCAATGATAGGCTGCCCCGTGACGACCCGACGGGTCAACTCTTCGCTCCATAGTGACCAGAGAAGGGATGGCCGCGATGGCCCGACTCGGCGAAACGGACCGGATCGTGCAGCAACTCAAGCAGGCGGTCGAGGGGGAATCGTGGACCGGTCCGGCGCTCTACGACCTGCTTCGGCGGATTGATGCGACGACCGCAGCGGCCCGACCGCTCCCCGGCGCGAACTCGATCTGGACGCTCGTGCGACATCTGGCCGCGACGAACGATCTCGTCAGGCGTCGGATCGACGGCGGGCCGCACGCCGATCGCGTCCCGGCCGAACTCGACTTCCCGCCGCCCCCCGAGCATCCAACGGCCGAGGACTGGCGGCGAACCGTTCTCGAGTTCAAGGCAAGCGAACTCGAACTCCGCGACGCGATCAGCGGGTTCGACGAATCACGGCTCGATGAGCCGCTCATGCCGGGCGGGACGACTGCGTACAACAACTTTCACGGCGTCGTGCAGCACATTCTCTATCACACAGGACAGATCGCGCTGTTACGAAAAGCGGTCGACGGAGGATCGACCTCGCGTGATCAATGAGCGGGATCGAATCGTCCGCGGTGATGTCAAGCGATAGCTCGCTCGAGTTCGAGCAGCCGCTTCTTTCTCCACAGCCCGCCGCCGTAGCCGCAGAGTGAGCCGTCGGCGCGAACCACGCGGTGGCAGGGAATGACGATGGCGAGCCGGTTGTCCCCATTCGCGCGGCCGACGGCCCGCGCGGCGCCCGGACGCCCGATCGCTCGCGCCATGTCCGCGTAACTCCGCGTTTCCCCGTACGGAATGTCGAGCAGAGCGCGCCAGACCTCCTCCTGGAATGGCGCGCCGCGGAAGTCGATGCGAGTCTCGAACCGGCTCAGATCGCCGGCGAAATAGGCGTCGAGTTCCCGTTCGATGGAATCGAGCGCCGCGTGCTCGCCCGGGCTGATGACGGCTCCGCCGAAGCGTCGACGGATGCGCTCGATCTGCGTCTCGAACATGCGTCGATCTACGAATTCGAGGAGCGCAAGTCCGGCGTCGCCCGCAATCGCAAGCATCGGGCCGAGCGGGGTCTCGATGCGGCGGGCGAGCAACGCCGAGACGGTCGCGGAGGCGCTTGGCGTGGCGCCAAAGAGTCGAACAAAGGCGTCACGGAATCCGCTGTCCGATTCAAATCCGACATGTCGTCCGACCTGCAGCGGGTTCGCTCCCTTTCTCAATGGGCCGAGCGCCTGCCCGACGCGCCGCGCCCGCGCGTACGCATGGAAGGTCATGCCGAAGTTCCGTTTGAACCAGACGCGAGCGCGACTCGGCGCGATTCCCATCGTTCGAAGATCCGAGTCGGTCAGCCGGCTTGTGGGCGACGATTCAACGCGGTCGAGCAGTCGCGTGACCCAGACCGGGCGCGATCGATTCGTGTCCATCGGTCGACATCGCTTGCACGGGCGATAGCCGGCGCTCAACGCGGCCGCGCCGTCGACGAAGTACTCGACATTCCGGGCGTTGGGGGTCTTCGCGCCGCACCCGGGCCGGCAGAAGATGCCCGTGGTCTGCACGCCGAGGACGAATACACCGTCGTAGCTCGAGTCACGCTCGACCACGGCCCGGTACATTTCCGTGACCGGTGGGAGATCGCGCTCGAGCGTCGGTGCTGTCCGGTTCGTGCTGATCATGGTTTCACGCTACAACCCGTCTCCGCCGGCCGCCACCGATTTTCGAGCGCCGAATTCAGATCTTCCGCTATGGTCTCTCGACTCCTGGAAGCGAACGAGGGAGAGGAACAGCATGCGGGCGGCGCTCTGGATTCTGGCGACCATACTCGTCTTCTCACCGACACTCATGTTTCTTCTCGATCGCAGCGGCCTCGGCCTGCCGATCGACGAGCTGACCGCGGGAATCGTGGGTGGCGTCGCGGGAGCCAGCATTTTCGCCGCCCTCATCAAGGGCCGCCCAACCGGACGCGTCGTCGCCTTCGTCATCGCCGCGGCTCTCGCCGGCGTCCAGATCTTCGTCGTCGGACTCATCGTCGCGAACGAACAGTTGTGATCCGGCCACCTTCCGATTGACCTCCGACCCGCCGGCGCCACCCTTCTTCCATGTATGTCGCGCACACTGTGGCTGAGCTCGAAGCGTTTCACGGAGGAATTTGCGTTCCCACGATGGGCGCGCTCCACGCCGGGCATCTCGCGCTGGTCGAGTACGCGGTGAATCAGCGACAGACGATGAACGCCGGTCCGGTCGTCGTCACCGTGTTCGTGAATCCGACCCAGTTCGGTCCGACGGAAGACTTTGGAAAGTATCCGCGAACGCTTGAGCATGACCTCGCGCTCTGCGATCGGGCCGGCGCCGACGCCGTCTTCGCTCCGTCGGTTGTGGAGATCTATCCCGACGGCCCCGAATCCGCGTACCAGCCCGCCTTGCCGGCGGTCGCGCGGGAGCCGCAACTCGAGGAGGCGCACCGCCCGACGCACTTCGCCGGGGTCCTCAAGGTCGTGCATCGACTGTTCACGCTCGTCCGTCCGCGCGAGGCGGTCTTCGGTGAGAAGGACTATCAGCAACTTCTCGCGATCGTCGCCATGGCGAAGTCGGAGGCGCTCGGAGTCGAGATCACCGGCCGGCCGACGGTACGCGACCCGGACGGACTGGCGCTTTCGAGTCGAAATGTCTACCTCTCACCCACGCAGCGGAATCGCGCCCTCGGCCTGTCGCGTGCCCTTCAGGAAGCGAAGCGCGCCGATACGCCCGAAGAGGCGGAGCGCGCCATGCGGTCGCTCCTGCTCGCGCATCAGGTGTCGATCGACTACGCCGTGGTTCGAGACGCGGAGTCGCTTCGGCCGATTGAGTCGTTCGATCGCGATCGCCCGGTCCGCGCGCTGATCGCCGGTCGCGTGGCGAATACGCGCCTGATCGACAACGCGGCGATTCCGGTCGGGTCTAGTCGTCGCTGAAGCCCGGGGCCGGAAGATCGGCTTCACCGAGAAGCCGGAAATTCTTCTGGCGAAGAATCTGTCCCGCGAGCGTCGGGTCGTCGACCGAAAGCGCGATGGTCGGCGCGCCGTTCGGGCGGAACATGAGGGGATACGCGAAGTGAATATTGAGCTCGGCGCCGAGCAGGTAGAGGCAGAGTCGAGTCAGGGAGTGCTCGGTCGAGACCTCGACGATGAGCAGATCGGTTTCGCCGAAGGCGAGGCCGTGTTCACGCAGAAGCGCCCGCGCCATCTTCGAGTTGTTCGGGACCATTCGCACCACGGCATGGTCCGACGCGTCGATGACGCTGAGCGCGCAGATCTGTACCTCGGGGTGGTTCTCGAAGACCTCAAGAAGCTCGTACAGCTTCCCGACCCGGTTATCGAGAAACACACTGAACTGACGGACCGTCGGCGCAGTGTAGCCCTGTGTGGTCTCCATCGATGGCGGGTCGAAACTGGTCATGGGAGAGAGTCGGCCCTGCTTCCGGGTGACGCGATCGGTCAGTCCGAGAGGAGAAGAGATAGCGCAGCCGCATCGACGCCGTCGAGCGCACTCAATACGCCCTTCTTCACCATACCCCCGATTCCGGCCTCTGTGAAGCGAATCACGATGTAACCTGAGCGTTCGACTCGGGATCGACGAAAATCGGCGCCTCGGGGAGGGCCGGCGTGATCGCCGCGTCCGACGCACGCGCGAGAAACTCGCGTACGCCCGCGCGACCCCGTTCCCCGAAATCGAGCGTGTGCGAGTTGACATACATCTCAACAAACCGGTCGGCGAGCGCCCGGTCGAGCCCTCGACCGAATCGCAGCGCATAGTCGACGGCCTGTTCGCGATGGTCGAGGGCGAATCGAATTGAGCGAAGCAGCGTGGCGGTGATCTCTTCGAGCGCGCCCGGCCCATACATCGCCTCAAGGTCACGGCGGATCGCGTTCCCTCCGAGCGGAAGCGGCAGACCGGTGGCCCCCGTCCACCAGGCGCCGAGGTCTTCAACAAGCGCGAGGCCGGAGGACTCGTAGGTCAACTGGCCCTCATGGATGACGATTCCAGCGTCGAATGTTCCGTCGGCGACGCGTTCGATGATCTCGTCGAACGCGATCGCTTCGTGCTCGAAGTCACGACCGCCGAGTCGAAGCCGCGTCGCGAGGTAGGCGCTCGTCCGATCGCCCGGCGTCGCCGTGCGCACCGCCGGATCGAGAAGCCATTCGGTTCGCTCGCGTCGTCGGGCCACGATCTTCGGGCCGTACCCGTCGCCCATCGAGGCGCCGCACGAAGTGAGCGCGTAGCGGTCGGCGACATGGGGAAACTGTGCGATGGAAATCGCCGTGATCTCGAGATCGCCCTCGAGTGACCGGGTGTTCAGCGTCTCGATGTCCTGTTGCACGGCTTCGAATCGAAACCGGCCGGTATCGATGAGCGGTGGCCCGCCATCAATGCCCGTAATCGGAAACCACATGAAGGCGTCATCGGGATCGGGCGAGTGGCCGATGCGCAGAAAAGGTCGATCGTCGGTCGTCATGATCACTTCGCCGGGTCGATGATGAGGCGCCGTCAGTCCATACAGGCGGACTCGATCATAGTCGCCGGCGGGCCGGGCCCTTTCGTTGAATGCGGGCGTCCGCGATATTCGAGCCACGGGTCGGCTTCGGACGATAGTGGTTCGAGTCATGCCACCCATCGTCGATCTCGAACATGCGCTGCCGATCGTCGTCGGGGCGCAACCCGAAGCCGAGCTCTTCGATCGACCGGTCGCCTATCGACTGCGCGACGCGGTCGTGCGCTGGCAGCGGGAAATCTGCGATTCCGCGATCGTCGATCCGATCGTGCTCTCCGATGTCTACTACCTCAACCACCTCGATCTCCGCGAGCGTCCGACGATCTGCATCGGACATCCGCGGGTGAATGCGTTCAGCGCGTACCTCGTCGACAAGCTGCCGACGGCGTTCGGAATCGACGATCGACTCATGATCCAACTCGAAGATGGATACGAAGGACTCGACGCGCTCGTGTGGGGCGCCGAGCCCGATCAACTCATCGAGGCGATGGACGCGTTTCTCGATCGATTCCTCGATGAGTATCTCCGACGCGTCTCGGCGGTGACGGAGAGCGACCTCGATCTCATCGGGTGAAATCGAGGTCGATTACGCTCGAGTGACTTCTGCATTCAGTGAACGAGCATCGCGTCGTAGGCGGCCGCCGGTCGTTCGCTTCCGGTCAGTCGGTCGAGTTCGGACTGACCGTTCGCCGTCCAGATATTGTCGCCATCGACATTCGGCGAATTCTTGAATTCGCATGAGCCGTCGTTGAAGAGGACATTCTGCCCGGCGCCGAAATGACTGAACGAATTCGACTCGGCCGTCACCGGCTCATTAAGGTCGAGGATCTGTCGATCGATGAGCGGATTGCGGTCGGCGAGTACGGCCATGCGAGTCGGCGCGGCCCAGGTCGGGCGATTCTCGCCGAACATGTTCTGGTAGCTGAAACTGACCTGGGTGTCGTCCGGCCAGTTGTCGTTCGCGAGAATCGCGTCGTCGTATTTGAACCACTGATTGTTCGGGCACGACAGGCACCAGAGCGTCGCGTAGCCCTTCCGCGCGAGTTCGAACAGATTCGC
Source organism: Phycisphaerales bacterium (assembly GCA_043101845.1). Lineage (GTDB taxonomy): Bacteria > Planctomycetota > Phycisphaerae > Phycisphaerales > UBA5793 > JBICHN01. The sequence goes on from JBICHN010000011.1 coordinate 598,813, forward strand.
CTGATTCGCCCGCGTGGCGCGCCAATCCACGGTGTCGAGGTATTCCTCGTTGATCGGCATGGCGCCGCCGAAGTCGTTCGCGTAACTCGCGAATCCGAAACCGGCGCTCTGCATATGGCTCCGACAGGTCTGCTGCTGGGCGAGCGAGCGCGAGTTCGACAGCATGACCGAGGACATGCTCGAGAGCACGAGGAACGCCGCCGCGGCGCCGGCGAACTCCTGCCAGGAAAACGCCGCCGGACGGCTTCGTTGACGACCTTCAAGCGCTCGTGCGAATGAGTACCGGTCGGACTGGCGGATCGCCGCGAGCGTGCGCTCGACGAGCGATCCATTCGTCGCGTGGAGTTTGTCGTCCTCGATCGGGTACCGTTCGAGAATCGAGAGGAGGGCGAGCGCCGCGCGGGCGCGGGCCTCATGCTCCGCCGGGGTCCTTTCGACCTCCCACCCGGCTTCCATCAGGGCGTCCACCGCCGCCGCGTCCGCTTCGCTCAGCGTGACTTCGGTTGACGACGGTTCATTTCGGTTCGGGTTCGTCGGGTCCAGTTCAGTCATGATTCGGAGGCTCGGTCGGTCAGGCGTTGTGTTCGAAGTTCCGTTCGCGCTTTCGTCTCTTCGATTCGCCGTGGCGGCCACCGGCGAGCGGTGATCCGGCCTGACGGAGCCGGGCATACGCTCCGGCCCACCCGCGAGTTCGACGGCGCCCGGGATTTCGGCTCGGGTTCACTCAGGCCGTCCCGGGGGTGTCGAAGGTCGCTTTCCATGCTTTCCCGAAGGCGCCGATGGCCGCGTGAAGGCGGCTCTTGACGGTGCCGAGCGGGATGTCGAGTGACTCCGCGATCTGGTTGTAACTCAGCCGCTGAAAGTACGCCAGCAGCACGATTTCTCGAAAGTGGTACGGCAGGTCGTCGAGGACGGTTCGGACCCGATCCCGCAGTTCTTCGGCATTGAGGTTCTCACCCAGTTCGGCCGGATCGCCCTCGAGGAGGTCGACGAAGGTGGCGCCGCCCCGCTCGGAGGCGCCCCGCTTCACCGGGGCCGATAAATCGACCATGTTCCAGTGCTTGCCCTGCCGCCGGAACGCGTCGCGCCCCTTGTTCGCCGCGATCGTGAAGAGCCACGGCTTGAAGCGGCGGCTCACATCGAACTGGCTCGCCGACTGGTGGATCTGGATGAAGGTGTCCTGAAACACATCCTCGGCTGCGGCCCGGTTGCCCATGAGCCGGGTGAGAAACGCGAGGAGTTCGCGCTCGTACCGCCGGATGATGATCTCCATCGCGCCCGACTCGCCTTCGCGGTACGCCTCGACCAACTCCTCGTCGGTGCGTTCATCCGTGCTGATCTTCGACTGGGCCATTGAACTCCTGTCCGTCGCGGACATGTCCCCGCGTGGAGCGGTCGGAGTATAGAGGATCGACTCCCTCGCTTCATCGCGCATACGGGAGCCCGTCCGAAGTCGGAACCGGAGGACATTTCGCGAATTCTCAGGATCGCCCGCAGGAGATGGTTCTCGAAATCTCGCTTGAGGAGAGAGGACGAGCGTCAGGCATCTCTACTGGAGGATCGATGGTGAACACGACAATGAGAGTTCGAGGCGGCATCGCAGTTATTCTGATCATTGGTTTCGGTGGGGCCCCGGCCGAGAGTCAGTCGTGCGACAAGTGGTTTGCCAGCAACACCGGTTGCGAGAACGGTCAGCGCACGCTGGTCAAGACCACCGTTCTCAATAATTTCTCGGTCCTGGCCGACGCGTACGATGCGATCTACGGCGCCACTCCGCACGATGGTTCCGCGGGAGTCCGCGGCAGAGCGGAAGGGTTCGACGGGATCGGTGTCGTCGGATCCGGCGGAGGCGGTGTGTGGGGCGCCGACGAGACAATTCCCGGGATCGGTGTCCAGGGGAATTCATACGGCATGCACGGAGCCGGCGTCGACGGCTACGCCCTTCCGGCGGTATTCCAGCCTGACGGCCCGGGGTCGGGAGTGGGGGTTCGAGGGACCACCTATCGGCACTCTGGCCGCGGTGTGCATGGGATCGCGATACCGACCACCGGTACGGGGATCGGCGTATTTGGCGAATCCTACAGCGCCAGTGGCTACGGCGTATATGGGAGTTCACCACACATCGGGGTCGTCGGACTGTCCGACGCAGACGGTGGAATCGGGTTGTATGGCGGCGCCGGCGGCGCGAATTCGTTTGCGGGGTGGTTCGCCGGACGAACGCACTTCACCGACCATGTCGGAATCGGACGGGAGACGCCGTTCAACTCGAGCACGGTCTTCTCGGTCCGGGCCGATTCGACCGGCTACGGCGGGATGTACATGGAGACGACGAACGACTCCGGGAAGCCGTTCTACGGCTACTCGGCGAACGGCAGCGTCGACGCGTTCCATTACTACGACGGCGGCTCGGACCAGTGGCGGCTCGCGCTCGGCTCGACCCGTCTCTCGGTGAACCGGTACGACGGCCGGGTGGGCGTGGGGACGACGACGCCCTCGGCGCTCCTCCATGTGAACGGCACGGCGGCGAAGCCGGGCGGCGGCTCGTGGTCGGTCGCGTCGGATGAGCGGTTGAAGACGGAGATCGCGCCGCTGACGGGCGCGCTGGACACGCTGCTCGCGCTCGAGGGCGTGACCTTCCGGTACCGGGACCCCGAGGCGATCGGAGAGTTGCCGGGTCGGCGGATCGGCATGGTCGCGCAGCAGGTCGAGGAAGTGATGCCGGACTGGGTGAGCGGGGAGGAGTCGGCGGGTGGGTACAAGCGGCTGACCTACCGCGGCTTCGAACCGCTCGCGGTCGAAGCGCTGCGTGAACTCGCGCAGGAGAACGAGACCCTCCGACACGACCATGACGAACTTCGCGCCGAACTCGAAGTGCGGTCGCGGCGACTCGACGCGCAGGCGCGCGAACTCGCTGAACTTCGCGCGGTCGTCGAGCGGCTCGCGGGAGCTTCGCCGTGATGATCCTGGCCGTGCTTGAACGCGGCGGGCCCGCCGCCTACTCTCCCCCTGCATCTACGGATTGCGGGGTAGAGCAGTCTGGTAGCTCGTCGGGCTCATAACCCGGAGGTCGCAGGTTCGAATCCTGCCCCCGCTATTTCAGCGAACCCCAGAGTCATCGAGGCTCTGGGGTTTGTCATGCGCGTGGGGGTTTGTCATGCGCGTGTCCTGCGTTCGCGCGGACTCGAATCATCCCGGCATGCGGACGAGCAGCGCCATGTGGCCGTGCGCGCGGAATCCGATACGCGTATAGACGGGCGCGCCCATCTCTGACGCCTGAAGAAGCCCGGTGGCGTACCCGCGATCCCACGCGAGCCGGAGTGGCTCGGCGGTGAGGTGGGCGCCGAGGCCTTTTCCTCGATGTTCCGGGAGCGTGGCGACGCCGTAGATTCCCGCGAGTCCGTCATGCAGATAGACGAGCGAAGTGCTGACCATTCGACCGTCATGCTCGGCGGCGTAATAGTGCGCGGCGCCGGGCGCGCTTGCCGCCGCCCGATCGACTCCGAACAGCGATCCGACCGCGAGCGGAAGCCCGTACCCGTCGGAGACGGCCCGCGCCCAATCGTCGGCTTCATCCACCGTGACCTCCCGGAAGGTGTACCCGTCGGGAAGCGTCGTAGGCGTCAGCGTGTCGGGCGTCACCGACATGAGCGGCATCGATTCGGCCGGGACGAACCCGAGTATGGACGCGGCGTCGAGTTGCTCCGGGGCGCCCTCGTCGAGAAAGAGGATTGCGGAGGGAACATCCGTGTCGCCGAGCGGCGCCGCTTCACGAGCGATATCCGCAGGCGCCGCGGAACGGTTGAACAACGCCAGGTTGCCGAACGGATGCGGCTCCCCGGTGATGTAGCGGAAGCAGGTGGGCGACTTGAGCGCATCGTCCGGCGCGAGCACCGTGCGAAAGAAGTGATCGAGGTGATCGGCGATCACACTGGCCGCGGCCGGTTCGGTCGCGGGGAGGGTTCCAGATTCGGAGAGCATGTTGACTTCCAGAAGGCGACGACGGGACCCGCGGAGTATACCGGGGTCGTGAGTTGAACACCCCACGCGTTTTCGCCGCACAGCAACGCACTACGGACCATCTGCTGCGGCGCCACCCGAAAGGGCCGCCTCGTATTCCGCGAGGTGGGCCTCGCCGATCGCATGATTGGGGCTGAGTTCGAGCACGCGTCGCTGGATTTCGATGGCGAGCGCCGTGTCGCCGGTGAGGTGTTGGGCGCGGGCGAGTGTGTCGAGACAGACGGCGAGGTCAGGATGCCTTGATTCTTCCGCCGCTTCGCAGGCGCTCGCGGCGAGATCGAGCGCCCGGGTCAAGTCACGAAGTCCTTCGATGTCTCGCGTCAGGATCCATGCGACGAATCGATCATCCGTGGGCGCCGCCTTTCCGTCCACTCGACGGCTCTCCAACTCTCCCAGCCATTCGCGCGCCAGCGTCTCGGCGTCCTGAGCGCGGCCGAGTTCGATGTACGCGGTGATCAGGCCCATCGTCGCATATCGGGTCCAGCCATGATGCGGCCCGAGAATCCTCCGTTTGATCGGAAGACTGGTTTCCAGCATCTCCACCGCGTCGGCATGGCGGCCCATTTCGTTATAGACCCCGCCAAGATTCGTCAACGCGGCCAGGGTGTTCCGATGTTCGAGTCCGAGTGTGGAGCGGAATCCCTCAATGCAGCTCAGATACAGCGGTTCCGCTTCGGTCCAGTGTCCATAGTACTCGCAGCAGCATGCGAGCTGAAAGGACTTCTCGAGTGTCGTGGGATGGAGCGGTTCGAAGATCTGCCGCGAGATCGCGAGAGCTTCCGAATGCAGTTTGATCGCGTCATCCTCGCGGCCGAGTTGCTCGTAAGTCGAAGCCAGATTCGAGGTGGCCGCGATCGTATGCGGGTGCTCTCGACCCTTGTCCGCTATCACGAGCCTCACGACCTCGCGGTTGACAGATTCGGCCTCCTCAAACCTCGCCTGCATGTTGTACAGCACCCCGAGGTTGTTGAGTAACGGGAGATGAAACGGATCGGACTCGCCGAGGGTCGCTCTCGCGACCTCGAGCGTTTCCAGGAGCAGTTCCTCGGCTTCTTCGAACCGGTGCATGTCGACATAGACGATTGCCAGCATGCTCATGGCGGCCAGGGTGTCACGGTGTGTCGGGCCGAGCACGCGTCGCCGATCTTCCAGCGTGCGCGAGGCGAGAGACGCCGCCGCGTTATGACGACTCTGATTCACATAGAGCGCCGCGAGACAGTATCTGGTTTCGAGCGTCTCGAGGTGGTCGTCTCCAAGAAGCCGCGTGTTGATCTCGACGGCCAGAGGAAGATGCTCCGACGCCTGGTCGTACATCCCGAGTGACTTGTACACATCGCCGATGATGTGATGAAGCTCCGCCGCCACGACTTCGTCGTTCAACTCGCCCCGCGCAATTCGTTCGGCGGTGGAGTCAAGAATGCTCTTGAGCAGCGTCGTGTCAGTCGACCGGGCGACCGCGGGATCGATACTCGAGAGCATTTCGATGATAAGTCGTTTGATCTCCGTCGCACGCGTCAGTTCATGCTGCGTGGCGGTCTCCGCGATCTCAGCCCGATCCTTCTGATCCAGCGCCCAGACCAACCCGCCCGTCGTGCCGGCGAGACCAAGAACGAAGACCAGGACGACCGCGCCAGCCGCGACGACGCGTCCCCGGTTCCGCTTCACAAACTTGCGCAGTTTGTAGCGGGCGCTTGGTGGTCCGGCGGCGACCGGTTCGTCACTCAGGTGCCGCTGAATGTCCGCGGCGAGACCGTTCGCGGTCTCGTAGCGTCGCGTTCGATCTTTCTCGAGGCACTTCATGACGATCCAGTCGAGGTCTCCCCGGAGTATCGTGCCGAGTTTCTTCACATCGGCCCGACGCTGCGCCGCCATTCGAGTCGCCGTGTCACCCAGGGTTGACAGGCGCGTGCTCGGCCGGTGCGGCTCCTCCTCCCGAATGATGCGCATCATTTCCGCGAGGCCCGCCTTCATGAGCGTCTCGTTCTCGAACGGCGTCGTCCCGGTGAGCAACTCGTAGAGCAGAACCCCCAGAGAATAGATGTCGCTCCGAGTGTCAACATCGAGTCCGCTCATTTCAGCCTGCTCCGGACTCATGTACGCGGGGGTACCGATCATCTGACGATGCTCGGTGAACATCGTCCGGCTTGTGAGCTCCGCATTTGTCGCTTTCGCGATGCCGAAATCAATGACCTTCGGCACGGGCGTTCCGTCGTGCAGCGTGACGAGCACATTCGATGGCTTGATATCGCGATGGATGATGCCCTTCTGGTGGGCATGTTGAATCGCGTGGCACACCTGAGCAAAGAGCTTGAGCCGAGCCGTGGTGTCGAGCCGTTCCGTGTCGCAATAGTCGAGTATCGGTATCCCTTTGATGTACTCCATCACAAAGTATGGCCGGCCGGTCTTCGTACTCCCCGCATCGAACACCTTCGCGATATTGGGGTGATCCATCATCGCGAGCGCCTGGCGTTCCGCTTCGAAGCGGGCGATGACCTGCTTCGTGTCCATCCCGAGCTTGATGATTTTGAGCGCCACCCGCCGCTTGACCGGCGCGCGTTGTTCGGCCATCCAGACGGCGCCGAATCCTCCTTCGCCGATCTGCTGAAGAAGTTTGTAGCGGTCGATCTCTTCGCCGGGCTGCATGGCGCCGGACGGCGGGGTCGACTGCTCGATGGTTTCTTCAGAGTCGCAGGTCTCGAGGAAGCATCCTGCCGAAGCGTCCGCTCGAAGCAGCGCCTCCACTTGATTCCGGACGGTGGGGCGCTCGCGGCACCGCTCATTCAGGAACACGGCCCGCGCTCCGGGATCGGATATCTTTCGCGCTGCTTCAAAGATCGTTTCGACTTCGTCGTTCATCACGCTGGCCTCCGGAGAACAGATTCGGGGGCGGGTAGAACAATGCGTGAACCGACGCGCTCGTACCCCGCGCCAATTAAGATTTTCAATCCAGTCGGTCGGAAGACATGTCGTTGAAGAGCCAGGCGCGGGCGTACACCCAGTGCCGGTCAGCGGTCGTGGGAGCGAGCCCGAGCGCCTCGGCGGCCTGGCGAAGAGTGAGACCGCCGAAGAACCGAAGTTTCACCAGCATGGCCTTCTGCGGATCGTGGACCTCGAACCGGGTGAGCGCGTCATCGAGATCAATGATCTCGGGGATCGAGTGGCCATCGGCGACGAGTCGGGCGCCGTCGAGGCGCAAGCGTCGCGCGTTTCCTCCTCGTTTCCGGGCGCCGCGGGCTCGCGCGCGGTCGATGATGATGCGTCGCATCGCTTCAGCCGCCGCGCCGAAGAAGTGGGCGCGGCTCTCCCAACTGATCTCGCCGCCCGGGTTCGGGCCCACGAGTCGCAGATAGGCTTCATGGACGAGCGCCGTCGCCTGGAGCGTTTGTCCCGGATTCTCGCGCGCGAGTCGCGCCCGCGCGAGCGCGCGAAGTTCCTCGTACACCAGCAGCAGCAGTTGGTCCGCAGACGAGTCGTCCCCGCTGGCGGCGGCGTTCATCAGGAGCGTCACTTCTCGCCCCTCGTGTGAACTTTGCATTCACTTATTCTAAAGGGAACACGAACGCCTCTGCAACCTCACCGGCCGACGCGTGGCCGCGACGCCGAATCGAACGGTCGCAGCGCGTTGAATTGAGTCGTGGCTCATGCGGTTTCGTCCGAGGCGCTATCTCGAGGGCGCCGGCACATGTTGATCGATGAGGATCGGGTTGCCGTCGGGATCGAGGATCATGAAGCTCGCCGGGCCGTCGGTCGTTTCGTCGGCTTCGACCATGAAGTCGATGCCCTGGCGTTTGAGTTCCGCCTGAATCGCGCGGACATCATCGAACTTCTCGAGCGTGTTCGCGTCGCGATCCCAGCCCGGATTGAAGGTCATGATGTTCTGTTCGAACATGCCCTGAAAGAGGCCGATCGTGGCGGTTTCGTTCTGGAGGATGAGCCAGTTCTGCGTCGGGTCGCCGCCGATCGCGCGAAAGCCGAGCTTTTCGTAGAACGCGCGGGAAGCCTCGAGATCCTTCACCGCGAGACTGACCGAGAAGTTGCCGAGGCTCATGGTCGATTCTCCGGTCTCTGATTGAGAGTTGGTGGATGGAGCGGCGTCATTCGTCGTGGTTGCGCAGCCGACGCCTAGGAGGCACGCGAAGAGACAAGCGACGAGTCGAAGCACGGGTGGTCTCCAGGGCGGGACGAATCGAATGGAATCGCGAAGATCGAACGAGGACCAGTATACAGACGCCGGCGATCGCCCGTGTCGAGGCGGTGACCGCGAATTCTCAAGATCCGATGCGATCCATCTCGTAAATGGTGAGTTCGATGAGCGCGCCGTCGGTCGCCCGCTGGAATGACTGAAGATGCGGCGCGTTCATGTGCGCCAGCCAGAGTTCTCGCGATTCCCAGTTCTCATAGAACAGGAACCGAGCAGGATCATCACGATCCTGGTGCAGATCGTACTGCAGGCATCCCGCTTCGTCGCGCGTGATCGGAACGAGCTTCTCGAGTTCGGCACGCACGAGGTTGACCTTCTCGGGCCGGGAACGAATAGTCGCGACGATGGTCAGTTGAGACATGATTGCCGTTTCTATCGGGTAGCGCCGGGTCGCATGAATCCTCAGTCGTCTCTGCTCAGGATTGACGACTCACCATCTCGTTGATCCAGATAGGTGCGAACGGCGAGGTGCACCCCTTTGAGACCGGGTAGTCTCGAAAGACGCCGAGCTTTTCACCGATGGCGATCGCGCGTTTGCGGTGCTTCGGATGGTTGATGCCGATCTCCACGAGACAGCAGTTCATCGTCCATTGCGTTTCGGTGGGAGCGTCGGCCATCTCCGACTCGATTCGGTCGAGTAGCGCCTTGAGATCGAGTCCGTCCGCGCCCTTCGCGACGCGGCCCGCGGTCGCGCTCCACCCGGCGCGCGCCGCCATTGGGTCGTCTTCCGCCATCCACTTCTCGCGGAGCGCCTCCTTCTCGGGGTGGATCTTGATCACATAGGAGTAGAGCCAGTCCGCGACCTGCGTGAAGGTGACCGATCGAACCAGCGCATCGAGGTCGTCGGCCGAGAGCTTCTTCGGATCCATGATGAGGATCGCGAGGAGGCGGGCGTCCGAATTACCCGTCTTCCAGAGCCCCATCGCGAGCTTGTGATCGGTTTTGATCTTCTTCGCGAGCTTCCGGAGATCACCGAGCTTGACGCCGAACTGATTGTCTCCGGCGCCGTACTTCTTGTTGTGCGCCCGCCGCTTTTCATCGCCGAGCGCTTCGAGCTGTTTAAGCGTTTCACCGGGAGTCATGATCGGGAGTGTAACAGGATGCGGCCAAGCGTGTGGACCCGGAGTCGGAGGATTCCGGCGAGAGTGTCGCCTCGCGGCCTCTCGGGTTTCCGCGGGGAATGGGAAGGCGCCTCGGACTCTGCGGTACACGACCGCGAGCCGCGTTGCGGTTGATTGCGCTCGTCGCTCCGCCTTAGAGTCGCGTCGTGAGTCAGAGGCCGCCGCGGCGGGGCGTCTCGAGAAGCGTCAGGAGGCGAGAGCACCGTGTCATCGCATGAAATCCACGCCCTTCGCGAGCGCGCGAAGGAACTGCAGTGTCTCTACCGGGTTCACGAGATTCTCTCGCGCCGTGGCGAGGCGCCCGCGCACACCTTCCTCGAAGTGCTCGAAGCCATTCCACTCGGATGGCAGCGGCCGGAGTCGACCGGCGCGCGAATCGAGTATCTCGGCCGGAGCTATGTCGGCCCCGGGTACTCCTCGACGGGCGAAGCGATCACCGAGACGATACGACTCCACGGCGTTGAGGTCGGTCGGGTTGAAGTCGCCGAATCGAGCGCGCCGGACGACGGTCGTCCGGCGTTCCTCGACGAAGAGCGTGAATTGCTCCGCACTATTGCGCGGCGACTCGGTGAATACCTCGAATGGAAGCATACTGAACTGCTCGGCGAACGCGCCGGCGCCTCCGGCGTGCACTGGCGTTGGCGCGAGGCGTACGCCTCCGCTCTCGCCGCGGCGCTCGATGGCAAGCGATTCGGCGTGTCCGAGATCTATCTCGGCGGCAGCGCCGGAACTGGAGATGCGGGTCCGGGGAGCGACATCGACCTTGTCGTGGTCTTCCACGGCTCCGAGTCGCAGCGCACCGAACTCAGCCTCTGGCTCGAAGGGTGGAGCCGGTGCCTCGGCGCGCTCGCGTTCCAGCAGACCGGTTACACCTTCCCTGACGGGATCCTGAGCGTGCGCTGGCTCGAGGCAAGTCCCGATCCGCGACGATCGACGGAGTTGAAACCGTTGACCCTTGGTCACGCTCGCGAACGCTCCACGAAATAGTCGGTTTCACCATCCATTGCGAATACTTCCGGACCTTCTCCGGACATGCGCAACTCGTCGGCCCTTTCAACGCTTAGCGGGCTTGTGGCGTTCGTGAAGCGAGACCGTTCCCGACTGATGTGCGCTGAACTGAGGGAGTTTGGTCAACCCCTCACGCTCCACTGCGAATCAACAGGTACTGCGAACGCGCTCCGGGGGGAGCGCGGCCTTTTCATTTCGCGCCACTCGGCGCACGAGGCAATGGAGGACAACCAATGAGACGGAGACACATCGTGATGGTCGCGGCGATCGCGGCGCTGTCGCCCGCCATCGAATGCAACGCACAAGTCGAGCGATGGGAGGGAAAGTTTTATTACACACTCTCTGATGGCCCGCGACGCGTGCGGCAGGCCCGCTATGTCTATGAGTTCAACACGATCACGCGCGACGGAACTTTTGAAGTGGAAAGGATTCGTAAAGTAAAGAATACCCCGGCGGCCGATGGCATCGTGCAGGACCAGTTTGGCCACCTTTACATTGGTGGGCAGAACAGGCGAGAGGTGTACCGAATCGATGCGTCAACCTGCGATAGAGAGACGCAGACCACGGATGATGTACGGGTGTTCCACATCATGTTGAATCCACAACAGGATCGACTGTGGGGCTGCTTCTGGTCTCCCGGATCAGATCTTTGCGAGATTCCGTTGAATCCGTTTGGTCCGGGTGTTCGGCGGAATGTCGTGGGCGACGATCAGGAGGTCACCTTCATTGCCTGGAACGCCTTCGATCAGAACCAAGAGTCATACTATGTGTACGACGCAAGCGGCGGACATTTCGGCACGATTGACCTGTCCCTCGCCGAACCAGTTACAGATAAGTTGATCGACGGACTTCACGCCGCACACTCGATGGCGTTCGACACCTATACCGGAACATTCGTCACTTTCGGTGGCGAGTTCATCGGTCAGATTGATCACCATCTCCCTGACGAGATCTCGTTCTTCGATACCAGGCTGGAACTCGGCATCGGTGCTCTTGATCAAGGCGTCGCCGACGGATACGGCCATGTGTTCGTCGCGTCTGGCGAAGGGCATGTGGTGTTCCTCGATTACTCCGAGTCCGGGCTCATAGGGGCGCCGCGCTTCGCCGGCGCCGACTTTCTCGTCGACGACTTGGATGATCTCGCCATCTCTGACTTCAACATCTGCGATGTAACCGCCAAGTAGGCTGGCGCATGCCGCCCGAGGCCCGGGTCGATGACGGCATCGGTCGCGGAGGCGTCGTCGGCGCCTCCAAGTACAGCATGAGCATGCGACCGGTCGGGCGACGCCGCCCGGCCGCGCCGTCTTGCCGAGTCGACCCGATGACCAGTACGGCGACCGCAATGCATTTCAACGCGCCACGAACCGCAATTGGTCGTGCGTCGCCTGAGGTGTGCCGGCGCCGGAGCGCGATCGGCGGTTGGTAACTGCCGCGTAATGCACGAAGTGTGTTTGCGCTGTAGGTTTCACTTCGTCAATGAGCGGCGGCATGGCAAGGCGCCGCGCTGAGGTTGAACTTAAACGCACAAGAAAAGCGGAATGGGCGCGTTGCGCGCCAGGCTGTCCCTCTGTCATCATTTCGAAGGAGATTGATCATGCGCGTATCCCGATTCATTGTGCCAGGTGTTGTAGTGGCCTTGTTGCTGCTGACGGCTCCGAATGCCGTGGCCCAAACCGATCCCTGCGCGGACAGCGCCCAACTCGTTCTGCAGTCGGATCTGCTCGAAGCTCGGGCCGACCGGTGGGAGAACACGGCGAAGGCGAACACCTTCGACGATCCCGAGACTCGACGACGCATTCTGCGTCTTATCGCTGAGCAGTACGAAGAGGATGTTGAACTGGCCGAAGCGCAGTATCAGGCGCGGCTCGACCTCTGCGAACTCACCGGAGAAGGTCGGTATGACCCGGATATCGATCCCGACAACTTCCTGTCACCGGCGGAGATCGCGGCGAACCCGAATCCGTTCTGGCCGCTCGTACCGGGAACGGTCTACCTGTATCGGGGCGAGACGGATGAAGGGGTTGAGCACAATGTCGTTCATGTCACGAACGACACGCGCGAGATCATGGGGATCGAGTGCGTGGTCGTCCATGATGTCGTCTTTTTGAACGGCGAGAAGATCGAAGACACGGGCGACTGGTATTCACAGGACAAAGACGGCAATGTCTGGTACTTCGGTGAACTCACCTTTGAGTACGAAGACGGCGAGATCATCGGCATCGAAGGGTCGTGGGAGACCGGCGTCGACGGCGCCAAGCCGGGGATCGTCATGCAGGCGAATCCGGTCGTCGGACAGGCGTATCGTCAGGAATTCGATCTCGGAAATGTCGAGGACGCGGCCCAGGTGCTTTCGCTCGACGAATCCGTCTCGGTTCCCTACGGCGATTTCGAGGACTGCCTGATGACGGGCGAGTTCACGCCGATCGAGCCGGAGGTGTACGAGAACAAGTTCTATGCGAAAGGAATCGGGTTTCTCGTCGAGGTGAAACCGAAGACCGGGGAGCGCCACGAACTGATCGACATCCAGTTCCGTTGATTCGACGGCTGCGATTCGCAAGGACATCCACCGCGTCCGCGACGCGGTTGCGAACGGGGACCGCCTGTGGGCGGTTCCCGTCTCGCGTTCGGATTGCTCGATTCAGCCCTCTGGACATGTTCATCGCAAGGAACGCGTCGGAGTCGGACATGATGAAGTGACAATTCCTGATCGCCAGCTTGGAAGCACTCGACGCCGGACGGGGCGGCCGGTGATCTCCCGTGCAATTCGTTCCCGCAAGGAGAGAGTCATGACAATGTGTTCAAGAACGGTTCGCCGAATGGCCGCGATCGCCTGCGTGGGAATGGCGATCGGCGCCACGGCGCTCGCGGATGACCTGCGCGTTCCCGCGGAGTTCACCACTATTCAGTCGGCGATCGACGCGGCCAAGGCCGGCGATCGAGTCCTCGTCGCCGATGGCGTGTACATGGGCGTCGGCAATACCGACATCACCTTCCGGGGCAAGGCGATCACCGTACAGAGCGAGAACGGCGCCGCCTCTTGCATCATCGACTGCGATGCGACGCCGACCGACCCCCGTCGCGGCTTCGTGTTCTCGAGCGGCGAAGGACTGGACTCCGTCCTCGACGGCTTCACGATCACGAACGGGGCGACGCTCCCGGGCGCTATCGCCGACACCTTCAACGGCGCCGCGATCCTCTGCAACAACGGAAGCAGTCCCACGATTCGAAACTGCGTGCTCTCGAACAACCGGGCCGGCTGCTGGGGCGGCGCCTTCTGCTGTTCGAACGCAAGTCCCGTGATCGAGAACTGCGTGTTCGTGAACAATCACACGGATGATGATGGCGGCGGTCTCTTCATCTGGCTCGAGAGCTATCCCGTCGTGATCAACTCCGTTTTCGCCGGAAACACGGCTCCGGGCAGCGGGGGAGGGCTCACGAACTTCGGTGGGGGGATCACGCTCATCAACTGCACGCTTGTAGACAACTCCGCCGGGTGGGGCTCGGCCGGATATCTCTGGAATTCGGAACTGCACAATTCCATCGTCTGGGATCACCCGGGCGGTCATGGGCTTGAAGGCGCCCCCGTCGTCACCTATTCGAATGTCGAAGGTGGATACACAGGTGTCGGAAACATGAACCTCGACCCGCGGTTCGTGAAGCCGGAGGCGAACGACTATCGACTCGCAAAGGGCTCGCCGAGCATCGACGCCGGCGACAATGTTCGCGTTCCGGCGGCCGTCGTTCTTGATGCGAACGGCGAGGCTCGCTTCACCGGGGCGTTTGTCGATCAGGGAGCGTTTGAGAACCCGACTCAACCTCGCCGCCTGACGCTTCGGACGCCCATCCCGGGTCACGCCGGCGAGATGAACTCCATGGACCTGGGCGGCGCCGTCTCCGGGAGTGAAGTCTTCTTCGTCTACGGCTTCCGCGCCGGCGCTACCGAAGTGCCCGGATGTCCCGGGCTCGTCGTCGACCTCGCCCGTCCGACGCTTCTCGGCCGCGAAGTCGCGGATGGACATGGGTTCGTCCGGATGAAGGCGTTCGTTCCCGCGACGGCCCAGGGTCGCCAGATCCTTCTGCAAGCCGTGACGCCGACTGCATGCGAGGTCAGCGATCGCGTGACTCATACCTTCTGAACGATTCCCACGCCCCGCAGAACGAACAGACCCGCGAGTCCGCCGGATTCGCGGGTCTGTAACTGCCGGCGGGTCGAAGGTTGCGGCGGCATGGCCCGGGCGTCAGAATGGACTGGAGGAGATAGTCATGGGATGTCCCCGTCGGATTCGATTGGACCGAGTCATGGTGGTCGTAGCGGCGGCGACCATGATCCTCGCTTCTGTCGGCGTGAGCGGCCAGTTCGCAGATGAGATCTCCGCATTCGACGGACTCGACGACGCGTCCGAATCGTCGAGTCTGATCCGACTGCACTACGCCGTGTTCAATCCGCTCGAATCGACTCCCCTCGTGCCGTCCAACCTGTGCGCTCCGGACGACCATGAGTTATTCATCGTGCAGTTTCATGCTTCGCCCACCGATTCGACGCGCGCAGCGATTCTGAGGGCCGGAGCGCGCATCTACAAATACCTGGCGGACTGCTCGTACATTGTGCGCGCTACACCCGCCGAGGTCGGGCCGATTCGCAATCTCGCGTCCGTCCGCTGGGTGGGTCCGTACCACCCGGCGTACAAGCTCAATTCGATCACGCGGGCGGCGCGATTCGAGTCGGCGTACGAAGGCGCGTTGGACGCGGCGTCGGTCGGCGCCGCCGCTGGCGATGCGGCCCGCGATGGCTTCGCAGTCGATCGGTCGGCGCCGGATTCCTTCGGCGTCTTCAACATCCAGGTCTTCGAGCGCGGGCCCCGACAGAAATACGCCGTGGCGAACCGTATCCGGGCGATCGGGGGCCGCATCGATCACCTCATTCCCGACGGCTTCCTCCTCCGCGCGACACTCGACACCGACATGCTGCTCGAAGTGCTTCGAATGAACGAGGTCGCCTTCGTCGATCCGTGGGGACCGCCGGAACTCGATATGGACCTCGCGCGCCTCATCAGCGGCGCCGATGCGATCGAGTCCTCGCTCGGATTCAACGGCCAGGGTGTGCGTGGCGAAGTGATGGATACGAGCATTCGAACGACGCATGTCGACTTTCAAGATCCGCCGCCCTTACCGCACGGCCCTCTCGGTACGGCGGGGCCGCACGGCACTTCCGTCTATGGATGCGTGTTCGGGACCGGCGTGGGGAACTCAACCGGACGCGGTGTGCTCCCGGGCGCCGAAGCGAAGATCATCGCCGACTTCGCCTCGATGTCGAACCGGTATACCCATACGGCGGAGCTCGTCGATCCGGACGGGCCGTACCGCGCCGTTTTTCAGACGAACAGCTGGGGCGGTCCGCGAACGAATCTCTACACGACGATTTCAATGGAGCTCGACGACATCGCGATGATGTACGACTTCGTGATCTGCCAGACGCTCGGCAACTGGGCGGGCGACAGTGTCGGCCGGCCCCAGGGCTGGTCGAAGAACATCGTGTCAGTGGGCGGAACCTTTCACTACAACACGCTCGACAAGAGCGATGATCGCTGGGCGTTCGGTGGGTCCACGGGACCCGCGAGTGACGGACGGATCAAACCGGAACTCACGCACTTCTACGATCAAGTCTTCTGCCCCACGAGCACTTCGGACACTTCGTACAACGCGAACTTCGGCGGCTCGAGCGCCGCGACCGCCATCACGGCGGGATACATCGGCCTCTTTCATCAGTTGTGGCACGAGGAAGTCTTCGACGGATTCGGTGGCGCCGGAAGCGTCTTCGAGAGTCGGCCGCATCTTGCGACGATGAAGTCACTGCTCATCGCGACCTCCGAGCAGTATGAGTTTCCGCCGCTGACCGATCTCGATCGATTCCGGCAGGGGTGGGGAATGATCGATGGCGTCGCCGCGGTTCGTGATCCGATCGAAGTGATCGACGAGTCGATCGTGCTGCGGTCTGCGGAGCTTTCCATTCTCACCGCCCAAGTCCTCCCCGGCGAACCTCGCTTGAAGATTGCGATGGTCTTCACCGATCCACCGGGGCTTCCCGCGTCGATTGAACACCGCATCAACGATCTCGATCTACTTGTCCGGAGTCCGAGCGGAGCGATTTATCGCGGGAATGTCGGGCTTCGTGACGGGAAGTGGTCGATTCCGGGAGGCGAGTCGTCCTCCCTCGATCCGGTGGAATGCGTTTTCATCGAGGACCCTGAGCCGGGCCGATGGACGATCGGCGTGCGCGCGACGGAGATCAACGAGGATGGACATCTCGAGACGCCTGAGATCGATGCGGACTTCGGTCTGACGATCCTCGGCGCGTCGAATCTGCGCGTTCTGCAGCACACTACTCCGTAGTCGACGGGGACCGCTCAAGCCGCCCGGCCGCGAATGCGATCCATGAACGATCGGGAGTCGAGGGGCCAGCCGTATCGCTCGAGAAACTCCGCGGCGGCGCGTCGATCTGTTCCATTGCAACTGACACACACGCGAATGTGACCGTCCACCTTGAACGCGAGTCCGAACATCAGCGAACATCGCAGGCTGGGTATCGAACTCTTCGGGAAGGCGAAGACGCGCTCGCCGATCCACTCAACCGGCCAGTTCGAATCGTCGCCGATTCGCGCCTGGAGTTCTTCCAGCGAGAGCTCGTACTGATCGAGCCCAGGAATCGGAACGAGTTGAATGAGACCCTGCGCCCGTTCCATGAGCCCGGCGACTCCACCCATGCTCGAGTTGAGTTGATTTCGGGCCGCGTCGCCGGTGACGATGAGATAGATCATGTCCCGGGTCAGCACACAGGGGCCGCCGAAAGTGCGTCCGGTAGCGCCCATGCAAAACATCGAACCAATAGCGCAGTAGGCGTTCGTCATGTCAGGCGCCATCGGCGCCAGGGTAAGCGCGCTCCGACGCAGGGGACGAGAAGCCGCCCATCGCCGTCGCTTTGTGCGGTCTGGGTAGATCTCGAACGACCTTCGTTCGATAACAACACCCGTCCATGAGAAAGCCCCGCCCGCATCGAGCGGGCGGGGCTGAACTCGCTGAGATCCGCTCCCTTCGGAAGCCGACCGGTCAGAGTTGCGCGACATTCGTCGCGGTGCAACTCGCGACATCGACCGCCTGCACGAAGCCACCGCATGCCACAGCGGGTGCGTTTCCGGTCAGGCTCGCGTCACCGCTCGCGTCGGCCGTGACCGTATCCACCAGGCGGGCCGACGAGTCGAGATCAAGGGCGGTTCCGGCGCACGGGCCGCTTGGAATCGTAATCGATCCCGTGTTCCGCGCGAAGACGAACGCGACCGTGCCGTTCGGCGTCGCGCTGCTCACACCCAGCTCAATCTGCCCGGGGCAGTCGCCGGCGACGGTCAACGACGGTCCGCCATCGAGGAAGTTGATCGTGAGATCGTCGATGATAATGCGGGGCAGCGAGTACTCCTCGCCGTAAGTCGCATAGAGGTGCACCTGATCGAACACCACGCCATCGACGGAGAGCGTGTTCAATCCGATGTTGTCACGACCCCCGAGGTCGCTGAGCTGGAACTCATCGGTGGCGACAACGACACCATTGTTCATCGCGTCGAGATGAAACACGATGCCGCCCCACGGGCCATTCTCGTAGAACGCGACATCCATCCAAATCGAATCCGCCGGAGACTCGAGGTCCATCATGACGGTCGAAAGGCGTCCGAGACTGAGATTGTCGCCGACGATGTAGCCCGGTCCAAAGGTCAGCGTCTTGTCGGGGCTGCCCCAGTTCGGGTAGTCGTCATAGAACAAGGTCGCGTCTTCGATGATGACCTCGTCATTCGGCTCGGGGCCGAACGGGTCGCCGTTCGGAAAGACACCGGAGACGGTGTTCAGGTCGTAATAGCGCACACCCTGATGGGTGAAATCACGACCGTAGAAGTTCTCGTCGAGGTCCTCGAAGTCGATCACGACGGGTTCGGCGATCGTGGCCGATGCCGCCAGCGCGAGTGTCACGGCGCCGGCGGACAGAGCAAACAGACGATGCATGGATAACCCTCCTGCAAGAGTGAAGACACCAAACCGAATCAGTGAAGCACGCGAGTGTGTCGCGCTGCGACGACCGGCGCCCGGGTGTTTCCGTCGTTGCGACGAGTGGATCTGCGGCGGTCGAAGCGTATCTCGCGTGACGAACACACTAGCGGGCATCGCCGCCCAGTCCAAGAGAAATCTTCTCGGCGATCCGCGGACATGAAGAACTCGGCCGGCGCCGTGGGGCGCCGGCCGAGGTATTCGGTCGTCACGAGGGAAGAGACGCGTATCAGAGGGTGACCAGGGCGAAGCTCAGATCCACGGGCACCTGGGCGCAGGGATCGAGGAGCGGCGAGATGATCCCGCCTCCCACGACCGCCTGGACGGCGGGGCAACCGCGCTGCTCGAGTCGGCCCGACCAGCGGAAGTCCTCAACGCCGCTTCGAGCGCTCGTCGAGTCGTCCTCCGAGATCTGGATCCAGTATCGGGTACCACCCTCGATCGGGAAAGGCGGAACCTGCGAGGTGAACTGGTAGACCCGGCGACGGCTGCAGTCGACGCCCGAACGCTGGATGCTCGGGTTGAGGCAGGCCTTGTAGATCGGCTCGGCGTCCGGCTCACAGTTCCCGTTGTCCTCGAAGATCGCGAGGTAGTAGCGACGACCTTCGCGGAGCTGCTCCTGGTTGAGGACGACGCCCCACCAGCGTACACCCGCGAGCGTGCCGTTGTTGTCGCAGATGAAGTCGTCAAGAGCCGCGAGGTCCATGGGCTCCGGAATGTCGCAGCTTCGAACGATGGAAGTATGTGACGCCCGGCGTTGCGCCCATGGCTGGAAGTAGCGACACTGCGCCGTGGCGTCCTGAGCGAGAATCATGAGCGTGAGGAGCGTGATCAATGTGGTTTGAACGCGAAGCATGATCGTCTGTCCTTTCTTGGTCGGGTTCCCCCGCGATGGTGTGCGCGGCTTGTACATCCGCCGCTCACCCTCAACCACGAAGGCGATCAGACTTCCCGGCAATCGAAGCTCGAAAAAGAACGGCGGCGTCGCGCACGCGCGACGCCGCCGGGTCGTAGACAGGTATCGGCGCTCAGGAACGCATCAAATGGCTCTCCGGCGTCGGCCGCCGAGGAGCAGACCGCCTCCCGCGAGCATCGCGAGCGTACCCGGAGTCGGGACGAAGTTGAGCGTGTCCACGGCGCCGGATCCGCCCATGTTGATGACGACCCGATCCCAGCCTCCGTCTTCGGGCTCGTAGATGAACGGCGCGATCCGGTTCGCGCTGTTGTCGCCGAACTCGATCGTCGGGTCGTAGTACTCCGAACCTGCGTCGATGAGGTCGCTCCAGAACACTTCCTGCTGGAGGACGCCTCCCCGGTAAAACGCCACGCCGCCATCTTCCTCGCGCACCCCTTCAACATCCACAAGATCGAAGCCGAACGAGGTGATCTCGAACGCGAAGTCGAAGATGAGCTGACCGCCCGGGCGACGACCCTCGTCGTCTGGATCATCGATGATGTTGTCGCGGTTCCGATCGCGGTCGTTCTCGGCGATGATGAGCATGTTTTCGAGGGTCGTGCGCGGCGCCAGATTGCCTCGCGCCCACGGTGGACCTTCGAGGTCCGGATCCGATGTTCCCGTTTCGAGCGAATCGAAGATGATCGCGAGATCGTGCGACCGGTTCGGATTGATGGCGCTGATGAACACACCCTGATCGGCGAACTGATCCGACACGATCCGCCCGTGTTCGAGCCCGCTGAAATCCACGATGATGTCCGCGTGCGCCGGGCGCGCGAGCGCGAACCCGACGGTAGTCATCGCGATCGCCGCGACGACCGAAGTCGTTCGAGACTGCATATTCCCCTCCCGGCGTCCTTGACTGGAAAACGATGACGCTCGTCGCCTCCACGCGCACACCGTCACGGACGAGCGTGTTCATGCTCAAGGTACAACAGCCCGTCGCGATGGAAAGCTCGGCCCGGCAAGGTTCGCGCAGTTTCGAAGTATCGGACCGCGCTGTCGGTCTTATGGGACGGCCGCGCTCAGAACTCGACTTCGTGCGCGGCGCCGGCGCCGCGGGGGACGCGGATACGCTCGACGAGCCCCCGGATGTGCGGCGGCGGGGGCGGCGTGACCAACGCCACCATCCAGGCGACCCCGAAGTTGATCAGCATGCCGATGACGCCGATTCCCTCGGGCGAAATGCCGAACAACCAGTGATCATCGGTATTCAACTCGGGTTGCACAAACTTGAAACGCACAATGTACGCCGCAGTGAAAGTGAGCCCGACGATCATCCCGGAGATCGCGCCGGCTCGATTCATCCGCTTCGAAAAGATTCCGAGCAGAATGGCGGGAAAGAACGAAGCGGCGGCGAGCCCGAATGCGAACGCGACGACCTGGGCGACGAAGCCGGGGGGGTTGATCCCGAAGTAGCCGGCGATGCAGACGGCCACGCCCGCCGCGATGCGTGCCGTGATGAGTTCTCCGCGCTCGGTGATGTCCTGCTTGATGCCCTTCTTGAGAAGATCGTGCGCGACGGAGGTCGAGATCACGAGCAGAAGACCCGCCGCCGTCGACAGCGCCGCGGCAAGCCCTCCGGCGGCGACCAATCCGACGACCCAGTTCGGAAGCTGCGCGATCTCCGGGTTCGCGAGCACCATGATGTCACGGTCGATCGTGAGTTCGTTCGTGGACTCGTCGGCCGTGTAGTCGATCAGCCCGTCGTTGTCGCGATCATCAAAGGTGATGAGGCCGGTCGTCTCCCAGTTTCGAAACCATTCCGGAACCTCCGCGTAGGGCTGGTTCGCCACGGTCACGAGCAGATTCGTCCGGGCGAACGCCGCGACGGCCGGCGCCGTGGTATAAAGAATGGCGATGAACACGAGCGCCCACCCGGCGGAGATTCGCGCCGCGGACACCCGCTTCACCGTGTAGAACCGGACGATGACATGCGGCAGTCCCGCCGTGCCGATCATGAGCGCGCCGGCGATGCAGAAGATATCGACGGTCGACCGCCGCCCTTCGGTATAGGCCGCGAATCCGAGATCGCGACTCAATCCATCCAGCCGATCGAGCAGGTACTCGCCCGAGCCATCGTTCAGCGCGCTGCCGAAGCCAATCTGGGGCACGATGTGTCCCGTCATAAGCATCGAGATGAAGATGGCGGGGACGAGATACGCGAAGATGAGCACGCAGTACTGCGCGACCTGCGTGTAGGTGATTCCCTTCATGCCGCCGAGCACCGCGTAGAAGAAGACGATTCCCATTCCGATGAGCACGCCGAGATAGATTTCGACATTCAGGAATCTTGAGAACACGATGCCGACGCCGCGCATCTGGCCGGCGACATAGGTGAACGAGATAAAGATCGCGCACACGACCGCGACGAATCGCGCGAACTGCGAGTAGTACCGGTCGCCGATGAAGTCCGGGACGGTGTACTTTCCGAATTTGCGCAGGTACGGCGCAATGAGCAGGGCGAGCAAAACGAAGCCGCCCGTCCATCCCATGAGATACACCGATCCGTCCCGCCCCATGAACGAGATGAGGCCCGCCATCGAGATGAAGGAGGCGGCGCTCATCCAGTCCGCCGCGGTCGCCATTCCGTTCACCGCCGCAGGGACTCGTCCGCCGGCGATGTAGAACTCGCCCGTGGAATGGGCGCGCGACCAGATCGCGACCCCGATGTAGAGCGCGAACGACAAACCGATCATGACGAAGGTCCAGGCTTCGACGGTCATGTGCGCCGCTCCTCGCGAGCGTCCGGCGTCGTCGTGCGCGACTCATCATCATCGCGGGATTCATCGACCTCGAATCTCCGGTCGAGGCGGTTCATGAGAAAGGTGTAGATGAAGATGATGGCGACGAAGACATAGATCGCGCCCTGTTGCGCGAACCAGAAGCCGAGCTTGAAACCGCCGATTCGGATGGAGTCGAGTCGGTCGACGAAAAGGATGCCGCAGCCGTAAGACACGATAAACCACACGGCGAGCAGAAGCTCAACATAGAGAAGGTTGAGCGACCAGTATCGCGCTCGTGCGCGTTCCCGTTCGGATCGAGTCATCGGTGACGCTCCCGGATTCGGCCGCCGAAGAAGCCGACGAGTCCCGTTATAGAGTTCGGCGTCCCGTCCCGCAAGCGAACGGAACCCGCGGCCTGAACACGCCGCGGACGGTGGAAGTTTCCACCGATCGGTCCGATCGACCCCCGGATCAGGCCATTAGGATCATCATGAGCGCGCTGGCGCCGCACTTGCGAGAGGTGGTTCCGCGACGCGGGCCGATGGCCGGCGCGCGTAGGAAGAAGATGTCGAGAATGTCCAACCGCCGCGCGAGTTGCGGTTCGGGGAGCGTGAAATGGTGCAGGTGAGACGAATCGTGAGCTGGTCGACCGGCGTGATCTGTGGGGCCGTCGCCGCGGCGACATCCACCGCTGACCTCAATCCTGAATGGACCGCGATCGTCCCGGTCGGGACCGCCCTGAGTTCCGGCATTCAGGGATTCGCCGTGGATGGCGCCGGGAATTCCTATGTGACCGGAACCGCGGGTTCATCCTCGAACACGGATGTGTTCACTGCGGCGTTCGACACGCAGGGGGCCTTGCTGTGGTCGCATTCATTCAACGGCAGCGCCGACTGGCATGACCAGGGCCGCGGAATCACGGTCTCCCGTGATGGCTTCGTCTATGTCGTCGGCAACACACCCGGGCCGGGTCTCTATTCGAATGTCCTGCTGCTCAAGTACGACGCCGCGACGGGCGCCCTCCTGAACACCGTGCAATACAGCAGCGGCCCCTTTACCGCCGAATTCGCGCAAACGGTGACAACCGACACAGACGGAAATGTGTACCTCGGAGGGGGGACGGTCGGTGACGGCCCCGATTCACTCATTCTCAGCTTCACCGACTCGGGACAATTCCGGTGGAAGCGCACCTGGGATGGTCCGGCGTCGTCTCCGTACTCGCAGGACCAGGCCCGCGAAGTTCTGATCGATCCGAACGGCGACCTGCTCGTCATGATGATCGGGTACATGAGTTCCCTTCAGGCGGACTACATCGTGCACAAGTACTCGTCGCAGGACGGGTCGACGATCTGGGAGGCGAACTGGGGAGTCCGGGGTGGAGACTTCGCCCGCGACATGGAGGTTGACGCAGCCGGTGATGTGTATGTCACGGGCACCGGAATCGATGTCATCGACAAGTACAGCACGATCAAGCTCGCAGGTCAGACCGGAGCGTTGCTCTGGCAGGCGTATGACTCGAACGGCAATGACAACTACGCGAACGCTTTGGCGCTTGACGGAAGCGGCGGCGTCTATGTCACCGGCGGCGCCGATCCAGACGGAAACCGTTCGAACTTCAACGACAACTTCTACACCGTGAAGCGAAGCGCGGATGACGGGAGTCTCGTATGGACGCATTCGTACGGTGAGAACTGTGTCGGCTGTTTCGAAGTTCCAGCCGATGTCGCGGTCGATCCGGCGGGCAATGTCCTGATCACCGGCTCGTCGGATACGCTGCCCTACGAAGGTACGGTACTCTTCGCGCTCGACGCGGGTACCGGAGCGCTGCGCGACGCAGGATCGACTTTCGAAGTCGGCGGCAGCTTTCTCGCGTTCGACGCCGCATACAACATCTACATCGGTGGCGGAACCTACGATCCGAACACTGGCGAGAAGGCGATGTCGGCGGCCCGGTACGCCTCATTGGTTGGAGATCTGTATCGTCTCGAAGTCGAAGAGCTTATCGCGGGAAGAATCGCTTCTCTTTCGATCACGAATGCGACTCCGAACTCGACGCAGTACATTGGCTACAGCCTTCGGGGATACGGCTCGACGCCGGTTCCGCAGCTCGGCGTGGTGCTCGATCTTGATGATCCGCAGTTGTTGACTTCCGGGCGTTCGAACGCGTCGGGGGACTTCACGACGAGCGCATTCGTCCCGGCGGCGGCGCAGGGTCGAAGGGTCTGGTTGCAGGCTGCGGAACAAGGACGGGTCACGCCCGCGTTCGACCGGGTTGTGGAGTGAGCTGGTCGTGGCGTCGCAGGCGGCCGGTCATGGTGTGCCGGCCGCCGGATCGTGTGCCACTTGGCCCGGGCCGGATCGCGGACGCTCGCGCACGACCCGCGCCGGGTTCCCGGCGGCGATCGTCCACGCGGGGAGATCGCGGGTCACATTCGACCGGGCGCCGACGATACACCCCTCCGCCACGGTGACATCCGGCCCGATGAACGCCTCGGCTGCGATCCAGGCGTCGTCACCCACCGTGATAGGCGGTCGCCGAAGCGGCATGTCGAGCCGCGTGTAGTCGTGGGTCCCGGCGCAGAGGTGAGCGTACTGGCTGATCGTGACTCGATCACCAATCGCGATGGGGCCCAGGCAATAGAGAATCGCGTGATCACCGACCGATGAATTCGCGCCGATCGAGAGATGCCACGGCACTTCGATCGTCACGGTGGGCCGAATGCGCGCTTTTGGGTGGACCTTTGCTCCGAAAAGCCGAAGCCACATGTTCCGCCAGCCATACGCCGGCCGGGGACTGCAACGAAAGAGCGTGCGCTCGACCCAGTACCAGAGAGCCCGCCCGATCTTCTCGCGCGTCGTCCACGGACTGACATGGCGGTCGTCGACTTGGTCGGGGATCGGCGCGGTCATATGCGGTTGATCGAGCGAATCATCGATCAATCTTCGAAGAATCCGCGTTCAGGCGCATTTCCTTCGCTTTGGCGATCGACATGAACTCATACCAGGCAAGGAGCCGGCACATCACGAATCCCGGGTAGCCGTCCAGTATGCCACCCTTCAGAAGATACGAATAGAGGAACCGCAGCGTCGGCCGGAAGGGCAGCTTCCGGGTCCGCGCTTTGAGCCAGCGCCGGCGGGCGATCGGTCCACCGAACAGAGATGGACGCACGCCGCCTTCGTCCCGCGCTTCCATGGCGTGCGCTTCCCAGGTCGAATAGCGGTTGTGCTTCTCCACCCAGGTCGCGAGGTCGGGATAGGCGTAATGGAGAAAGTCGTGCTCGAGATACCCTGCGTCACCGGTCGACAGCATGACATGCTCGTGCACTTCGTTGTCGCCCGATCCCGTATCGCCGAGCGAGCCGATGCGTTCATACCGGCCGACTCGATGCTTGAAGAGCCGCACATTCCAGGACGGGTAGTAGCCGCAGTGTCGGATCCAGCGACCCATGAAGATGAACCGCCGATTGATCCAGTAGCCGTCCCCGCATCCGCGCCGCGCCGGAGTGGACTCACCACGAACGACGCCGGCGATTTCGCGGGCAAGCTCCGGCGTGGCGTGCTCGTCCGCATCCATGATGAGCACCCACTCGTTCTTCCACGGCACATGCTCGAGCGCCCAGTTCTTCTTCTTGGGCCATCCCTCCGGCGAGTAGTAGAACTGGTAGACCTCGGCGCCCATCGCCTGGGCGAGTGGGATTGTCCGATCAGTCGACTGGGAATCGATGACCGCGACTTCCTGCGCCCAGTTCAAATGGCGGATGCACTCGACGACATTGCGCTCTTCGTTCTTCACCGGTATGAGCACGGAGACAGGGACCGAGCGCGGCGCCGGCCAGTCACCGTCGGGTTGTCGATCGGGTTCGACTTCGGAGACGAGCGCTGCGGTTCGAGAATCAGCCGCCTGAGGCGCGGCCTTCTTTGCCGCGGCGCGCGAAATGCGATCGGTCTGGTCCCGTGTACCCGTCGTCATCCCACGGCTTCCCGCTGTCGCGTGGTGTTCGAGTTGGCGTCGCATTCCGCGACGGGCGAACTCGTCGGTTCAGTCGCTCCCACCACCTCGAGCAGGATCGTTCGAATGGAGTCACAGGCGAGTGAGCGATCGTACTTGTGTTCGAGGGCTCGTCGGCCGGCGGCGCCGTCGGCGTCGGCGCCCGCCCGGTTCGCCGCATAACGCTCGATGGTCGCCACAAGGGACGGCGTATCGCCCACCTCGATCACGGCGCCGCAGCCTTCTTCTTCGATGACGCGTCCAATCTCGCTCAAAGGTGGACCGATGAATACCGCCGGGCGAGCCGCAGCGAGTATACCGAACAGCTTGCAGGGCACGACGAGCCCTTCGGCTCCGTCGATCATCGATATGAGGTGGACATCGCCGAGGATCAGGAGCTCGTCGAGAGATTCACGCGGTTGATACGGTTCGAATCGCACATTCGTAAGCCCGTGCTCGGCGACGAACGCCTCCGCCTCGGCCCGACGGGCGCCGCCGCCGACGATGAGGAACACGATATCGTCTCGATCGCGCAGGGCTCGGGCCGCTTCGAGCAGCGTCGTGGCGTCGTGCATCATGCCGAAGTTGCCGGAGTACATGGCGACGAACTTCGAATCGAGATCCCAACTCGCGCGATACGCGCTCTTCCCCGGACCCTTTGGTCGCACCTCATTGCGATCGGCCCAGACCCGAACCACCCGCAGTCGGTCGGGCGGGGCGCCCTTGGCGCGAAGGCGCTCTTCCATGCATCGGCCGAGCGCGATGACGCGATCAGACTGGCGCAGTATGAACCGGTGAATCGATTCGAGTATCCGCGTGAGGACGCCACGCGGTCTCATCATGCCGTACAGCACCGGCACATCGGGATAAAGGTCCATGACCCAGTAGACGAGTTTCGTCCGACGAAACCACCGGAGCGCGACGCCGACCAGGGCGATGAACGGTGGAGTGGTGAACGCGACGCAGACATCGCAGCGGCGGATTCGAAACGCCTTCCACGCGGCGAGCAGATACCAGAGGCCGAAGTCGATGAGACGACCCAGGGAGCCGCCGGACTTTCCGAACACGCTTGCGCCGACGCGGTGAATCTCGATGCCGTCGGCGAATTCGTGCGCCGGCAGCGCCGCGCCCTTCCGCCCGTAGATCGATCGCGACGCGATGGCGACGACTTCGTGCCCGTCCGCGACGAGGGTTCGGGCGAGATCATGCCCGTGCTGCGCCGTGGCGGCGACATCGGGGTAGAAGGTCTGGTTGAGCAGCAGTACGCGCATCGGGTCGTCCGTCATCCGAAATCGGACAACGGTAGGCCGACGATCAATGCGGACGGCATCGACTCGTCGGGAAAAGCGGCCCCGGCGCCGCCCGGCGAGTTATCGGCGACGGATCGAATCGCTTACGGTCCGGTAGTGGGGGGCGTCGCCATCGCGACCCCGAGCCGGTCGAGAATGACCGGGATCGCCGGCGGGCCGCCGTTCGAGAGGACCGGCACGGAACGAATCATCGTGACATGGTTGCCGTGCACGACGACGAAGTCGTCGACACCGGCGAGACGGGCCGACTCGAGGCTCACGCACCCGTCACCTGCGCCGTTCGCTACTTCGGCCAACGCATCGCGTGTCTCGAGGAGCCACTGATCCACTTCGCCGTTCGGAGCCCACGGCCGGAGTTGGGCGAGCGCGAGGTCGATGGTCGATGTCGTCACCGGACTCACATTTCCGGCGATGATCGTGACCGGACAATCGCGGGGAATCGGGCGGGAATTCAGCGCGACGAGAAAGTCGCTTCCCGGCAGCAGGTCCACCTGCGCTTCGCCCGCCCCGTCGAACACGCTTCCGAAGAGGAGGCCGTCGCCGCTCAACGCCCGGGCGATCTGATCACGCGCTTCGGAGAGAAACCGGAACCGGGCCATCTCGGACCCGTAATTCGGAGGGCCGACCATAATGATGCGAACCAGGTCGGGCCGGTCGGCGTGTCCGGTCGCGTTCCCTCCGTAGAGCGTCGGCGCGGTGAGCGTCTCACGGCATACCAGTCCCCCCATGCTGTGCGCCACGAGTTGAACTCGCTCAACGCCGTGCGCGCGAAGAGAGATCAACTCTTCAGTGAAACGAATCGCCGACGCCCGGATCGACTGGTCATTCGGATAATGAAACTCGAGCGTCGGAACATCGTGCGCGAGCAACTCGGGCCGAAGCGAATTCCAGATGATGCCCGGATCATCGAGTCCGTGAATGAGTACGACGACCTCGCCGGGGAGCGCGGTCCCGGCGTCGACGGCGGTCCACTCGTCGTTGCGATCAAACACTCGGAATCCATAGACTTCGTCCGCCGACCGCGCCGCTTCGGGAAACCATCGTTCGAAGTGCGCTCGGAATTCACTGCGCAGCCGCTGCTCTTGCCGCCGCGCCTGGAGGCGGTCGACCTCGATGACGAGCGCCGCCGGCTCGACTTCGAAGCGCACGACTCCCTTCGTCATGCGTTCAACCAGAGCGAGCTGGGCGCCGCCGAGGGCGCCTTGAACATCGATCGACCAGTCGAGTTCGTCTCGCGCTTCATCGCCATCGAAACCGAGTTCATCAAGCACCCGGCCGAAGAGTTCACCCAGCTCGATGCGTCCATCATCGAGCGGAATCGAGAACCGCTCGATGAACGGTTCGGTCCCGTCTTCGGGCTGGTGATCTCCGGCGCCGACGAGGATTCCGGTCGCCGAGACGATAAGGAGAATGATCGCGATCCTGAGAAAGTTTGTCTTCCGATCGAGCACGCGCGGCCCTCGCTTCGCTAGTTCAGATCAAGCGTCGTCCCGGGCGAGCGTCATGGTCGCCCACCCTCTTGTACGAGAAGATTGAACCAGGTTTCCTCCGCCCTCTGATAATCCGTGAAGCTCTTCTCGAGCCCGGAGAGCACGCGTTGCAGCGTTTCATCGTCCGGATTGAGATCTGGCCCGTGACGGTCGTGCAGCGCCTTGAGTGATTCCGCGGCGGCGTTGAGGTCCGAGACGGCGTTCGCGTAGGTTCGAACCGCGTTATACATCTGAGCGTCGCGCACCTCATCATCGCCCGGCGAGTAGAGGAGCTTCCAGGGCTGGGCCCGAATCTCGATCATGGCGAGCTTCATGTTGTTCGACGCGATCCGCATGTTGCCGAGCGCCGCGGCCAGTCCCGGCATTTCCGTGCGGATCGAGTCGTCCACAAACGCGACCGTCTCGATCGCCGAGTTGAGTCCTTCTTCCCCACGCTCGAGCAATCGGTTCAACCGCGCGAGCGTGACTTCTCGAACCTCGCTCGAGATCTGCGCCGCGTTCTCCGCCGTCTTCTCGAGATCCGGCCGAAGCGACGCCACGGTGTCACGCACATCGCTCACGGCTTCGTCAACATTCGTCATCACCGCCGGCGCCTGATCGCTCGCCTCGGCGACATTCGCGAGACTCTGATCAACCTTTTGTTTCCATTCCGGCCAGGTCGCTCGGGCGTCGGCGATCATCGCTTCGGCGTCATCCATCGATCGCGATAGCTTCTCGAGCGTCTCGATCGCCAGCTCGACGGCCTCGGGGCCCTCTTCCTGGAGGGTCGTGTCGATGTACTCGGTGATCGAATTGATCGAGGCGATCGTTTGCTGGATCGCGACGATCTCCTCTTCCGTGATGCCGACGGCGCCGAGGAAGATGGGAGGCGCCAGTCGTCCCTTGAGCACGACGCCTGAGCCGATTGGCTCGCCGTCGCCGGGAAAGACATTGATGATCGTGCCGGAGCCGATGAGCGGCACCACGAGTTCGGCGTGCGCCGAATCCGACAATTGCAGTGAATCGGGCACCGACATCGCGACGCGGATGTGCTGGCCGAATTCGGCCGACGCATCGAGTCGGCGTTCGATCTTCGTAACCCGGCCGACCGTAATCGACCCGACGGCGACCTCGGATCCGATATAAAGCCCGGGCGCGCCGATCTCGAGGGGGAACGCCGCCTCGACCGTCTTGCGGTCGCCCCAGCCGGTCATATCCGACATCGTAATTGTGACGGCGAGAAACCCGATGATCGTGGCGAGAACGAAGAAGCCTGCAATGGCGTTGTTACGCGTGCGCTGTCGCATGCCATCCATCCCGAGGGCAGTGGGACTCGATCAGGTTCCCGACCGCACTGTGCGGCTCGGTTCGATCGATGGTCCCGGAGAAAGTCGAGGGGTCAGTTCACCGAGCAGATCGAGCTCGTAGTTCGTCGCGGTCTGGCGTTCGGTGATTGGACCGTCGGCGTCGCCGCGAAGGAACTGTCGAATGAGCGACTCGTCGGTCGAGAGTTGTCCGGAGGCGTCGCGCAGTCGTTCGAACTCCGCGCGCCGGCCGACCATGAGCATGCGTCCCTTGTCGAGCATGGCCATCCGGTCGGCGATGCGAAACGCCGAATCCATCTCGTGGGTCACCACAACGCTCGTGACGCCAAGCTTCGTCGTGAGGTCGATGATGAGTTGGTCGATTCCGGCCGAAGTGACCGGATCGAGTCCCGCGGACGGCTCGTCATAGAAGAGAATCTTCGGATCGAGGGCCAGGGCTCGGGCGAGTCCCGCGCGCTTCTTCATGCCCCCGGAAATCTGCGCCGGGTACTTCTCGGCATGCTCGCGCAGTCCGACGAGTTCGAGTTTGATCTTGACTTGAATGTCGATGATGTTCTGGTCAAGCGTGGTGTGTTCCTGCAGCGGCAGCGCCACATTCTCGGCGATAGTCATGGACTGGAAGAGGGCTCCGGACTGGAAGAGGATTCCGAACTTCCGCCGGATGTCGTTGAGTCCTTCTTCGTCGAGTCCGCTCATGTCTTGACCGAACAGCTCGATGCGGCCCTCATCGGGCTGGAGCGAGCCGATCATGAGCCGCAGGAGGGTGGACTTGCCGCTCCCCGAGCCGCCCATGATGACCATGGTCTCCCCCGGGCGGACCTGCAGATTCACGCCCTCGAGCACCGCGCGACCGTCAAATCGCTTGATGATCTCGTCAACCTGAATGATGGGCTGTTCGTTCACCGCATCCATCCTGCTGAGCGACAGGCGTTTTGGGCCGTTGTCGACGCCCCGGCGATTGACCGCTTGCGGATTCGGGCGATCGCGGTCATCATATACATCGGCGGCGTGCGACAGCCCGCCGCACGAATCCGGTCCGCTCGACTCCGTTCCGTCTCAATAGGTTCAAGGGGATTTATTATGCGTAAGCGAGCACTCGCGTCACTGGCCGCGGCCGTGGCGGTCTTCGGTATTGCGGTGTCGGCGTTCGGCGTGGCGCCGAAGGTCGGAGACCGCATGCCGGCGCTCAAGATTGGTGAACTCTACAACAATGATGGCGGATTGCTCGATCCGAAGGATCTCGAGGGCTATGTCGTCGTCGTGGAGTTCTGGGCGACCTGGTGTGGCCCGTGCCGCCGGAGCATCCCGCATCTCAACAAGCTCCATAACGATCTCAAAGACGACGGCGTCGTCTTCATCGGATTGAGCAACGAAGATCCGGGCACGGTCCAGAAGTTCATGAAGCAGACCAGGATGGACTACTTCGTGGTCGCCGCCTCGGCGTCCGGCCAGGACTACGGCGTCAGCGGAATTCCGGCTGCGTTCATCGTCAAGCCTGACGGAGTCATCGCCTGGAAAGGGAACCCACTCGACTCGCAGTTCGACAAGAAGCTCCACGAGGTGATCAAGTCCACTCCGCCGACCCGATCACTGGGGCGCGGGGCCGACTATAACGCCTACCTTCTCGAGCGTATGGAAGCGTCGATTCGCATGGGAGCCTTCTCGCTGGCGAGCCGGGATCTCGGCCGGGTCGATCACGAGGCCCTTCCGGAGACGCCGGAGCATCAGAAGCGCTACGAGGCGGTGAAGGTGACGATCACAAACGCTGCGCAGTCCGCATTCGATCGCGCCGCGTCGTTTGAGAAGCAGGGCGACCTCGCGGGCGCGATGGTCGAATACTCGAAGGTGATGACCGAGTTCGCGGGTCTTGATGTCGCAAAGAAAGCGACGGACGCGGTGAAGCGGATCGAGCGTGACCCCGCGTACCAGGACGCGCGGCGTTCGGAACTCCTCGAGCGTCACGCCGCGAACGGGCTCGAGCGCGCGAACCGGCTCGCCGAAGCGGGTCGCCATGTTCTGGCGTACAAGAAGCTCAAGAGTGTCGTCGAGAAGTATTCGGGCACTGAAGCCGCGGAAGAAGCTCAGACGCTCATCGACAAGTATGAAGCAGACGAGCAGTTCATGAAGGAACTCCGCGACTCCGGCGGCTGAAATCGTCGCTCGGCCGTTCCAGGGAACTCAGCCCCGGTCCACACGGACCGGGGCTTTTCGTTGGGGAAGCTCGTCGCTGACCCTACGGCGTGTCGTCAAGTACATCCCGCACGGCGATGACCTCGGCCCGCGGCCGCCACTTCTCCACGATCTCGATGTGGTTCGGATGATCGACATAGGCCGCATAGTCCTGCAGGCTGTCGAACCCGACATAGAGACCGACATCGTAATCGCTCAGAACCGTCGCGCGTCCGGTATCGACCGGCCGGCCGCAGTAGTACGACGAGACTTCGGGAATCGAAGCGATGAGCTGGTCGCAGTCATCGATCAGTTCAGCCGCGTCCGACGGATCATTCAGTACGAAGAAGACGGGATGGTTGACCACGGCGGCTCGCTTGGTCGTCGTCGCGCACCCGCTGATGAGCGTCGCCAGAACGAGGAGCGGCGCTGCGCTCCTCGAGATCATCAGTGCGTTCATAGTTAGAGTACTCCCTCGAGCGCGATCATCGTGACTGGGGGTCGCCGAAGAGTTTGAGTACGAGTCCGCTCGCCAGCTTCGGCCAGAAGAAAGTGCTGTCAACGGGCAGTCGTCGGCCGGTTGTCGCGACCTTGACGACTTCGTCGAGTGGCGTGGGCGCGAGAACGAGCGCCGCCTGGGGTTGCGGCCGCTCGCGTGCGGCCGAGATGACATCATCGATGGAGTAGGCGGACCGCCGAACGACCGGGCGTCCGCCGTTCATACCGTCCTGGAGAATGCGACGCTCAATCAACGCTTCGGCGATGACGGGATCAAGTCCGCGCCAGTTCGTTGACTCGTTCGCGTACTGCTCCCCGAGAGGATCGATCTCGTGCGTCGAAAGGACGAATGACCGCTTCATTGCGAAATCGTGCCACCCCATGACATGAGACCGCGCATAGCTCTCCGCCGCGACCGCTGCGGGGAGTTCGCGTAGATCGCTCCCGAGCGGCGTGATGTGCAGGTACGAATTTGCAGCGGCCTTGAAACGGTCGATCGAGAACCCTCGAACGCCCGAATAGAGGCGATGAACCGCGCCGACCGACATCCCGAGATCCTGCGTCGCGACGAGACCGAAAAGGATGCGCCGACGGGGGTCATCCGGCGCGGCGCCCGGCAACGCATCGAGATAGCGTCGCGCCGCCTCGAATCGATGATGACCGTCCGCGATCATTACCGCGCGAGATCCGAACGCTTCGAGCAATGACTCCATCGCCGCGGGGTCGGACACAGGCCAGAGTTCGTGAAGCGTCCCGTCGGTGTTGACGCCGGCCAGCGCCGGCCGCGATTCGAGCATGAGCTTGCGTAGCCGGTCTTCGACGGCGCCCGATTCGTCGGAGTAAAGGCCGAATATTGGCGAGGTCTGCGCTCGCGTCGTCTGGAGAAGCGAGAGCCGGTCTTCGCACGCCCCCGCGCCAGTCTCCTCGTGGGCGAAGAGTCCATCGGGAGCCTCGGTCGTCGAAAAGGGTTGCGCCTGGATCTCTCCGAAGAGACATCCTCGCCGGTGTACGAGCCCTTCGTGGTCGTGAAAGGTCTGTCGGAGCACGAACACACACGGATCTGAATGTGGAGCGAATACCCGCCGGGACAGGAATTCGTCGAGCCGCGTGGCGGCGTCGCGATACCGATCGTCTGTCGTCTCGTCGCCAGCGGGAACGCTCGCCGCGTCGATTCCGACGATGTTCTCCCCCGCGGCGTCGAGCAAGGCCGCCTTCTGGGTCGGTCCGATCAGGTCATACGGCGGGGCGATCAGTTTCGAGATGTCCCGCGTTTCGCCCGGCGAGGGGGCGAAGCCGAAGGTCACCGCATTCTGAATGGGGAAGAGCCTGGGCATCCGCGCCTTCACTTCGTGGCTGAACCAACGCGGATGAGGCTAGCGGGAGGCGGCCCGAGCGACAAGCGAACGCCCTCTGCGCTCAAGGTGGTGGTCGACGGCGCACGGGATCTTCAGGATCGAGCCGCTCCGCGGGTTCGGCTCGCCCGGTGGGACCGAGCCGCTTCTTGACGGCGCGAAGTTGAATTTCAAGTGAACGAATCTCGACGCGAAGCTCCGCGAGCTGCTCGACCACCGAGTCCCGCAGCGGCGCATCGTTCTCTCCAAGCTGAGCGAGCGTGTTCTCTAGAGTTGTCTGCTGCTTCTCGAGTCGTTCGAGTTGAAGGGTGAGCGCCTGCTGTTGCGACTCAAGATCACCCGCGATGGGTTCGGGCTCGTCGAGACCGGCGTCGGCGCCTTCCGTGTCGATGACGATTCGTCGCGCCGGCCGAATCATGATCGTCTCTCGCTCCGCCCCTCCAAGCTGCCGCTGCCAATACGCGCGGCGCTGACGCTGAAGTTCGATGATCGAGAGTTCGTCGAATCCTCGAATCGCCAGGCCATCGCCGAGTTCGAGATTGATCTGCATGAGTTCGCCGGCTCGTTCGACTTCGAGCACGATGACATCGCCGGGTCTTTTCGCGGCAAGCATCGCGGGCATGACGACCCTCGATCGCCCGCTCGCAATCGACTCTCCGTCGATTGATCGAATGAGATCATCCTTGCGAAGGACTCCGGCGGCGGGCGAATTCTCGACGACCCGGCCAACGACAACTCCATCATTCGACACGGTGTACTGAATACCGATAACGGCCGGGCGACGAACATAGCGCTCTTCGGCGATTCGGCGCAGGCGGTCGATCTGCTCCGGGGTCAGATCATCCGCGTCCTGGAGGGTTCGCCGAATGTCGTTGAGTGAGATGTCCGCCCGCGAAAGGAGGAGATCCGTCGCTTCATCCCGGATCTGGAGCGCGGGCGCGTCGAGACGGCTGAGCAACTCAGAGGGGAGTTGGGCGTCGGTCGAACTGGTCCAACCGCAAACCGCCGCGACGCCGATGGCGATCGCCAGGATTGGCGGACTCATTCGACTGGCGCGAGATGGGCGTCCAACCGGCATATCCAATGGAGTGTACCCGCCACTCGAACGAATGGAGGCGTTTCCTCGGCGCCCGAAGAGAGACTTTCATCGCTTCAGTCCGTGTCGAAACCGGCCGCAGCGAGGACCGCGCGTCGTCTCGCCGCTCGTTGGAGCGCCGAGATCGCCAATTCGGACTGAATCAGGATTTCCGAACGGGTTGGAATGGCATACTCGGGCCCGTAGCCGTCCAAGGCCTTGGACGCCGAGGCTTCGTCCAGGAGCGGCGATTCCCGGTCGAAGGCGATCGGCTCGGCTTCCGGCGTGGCGAGGATCGTGTGGGTTCGACGGGCGTCATCAACACCGATCCGGATCCCCCAGCCGGCGACGACCGTCGTCGTCGTGATACAGCCCAGCCCGGCGGCGACCACCAGGAGGCGACGGTGTATTCGTTGTGCTTCGTCCGGCTCGAGCGGGGTCTCGTTCGACTCGAGTTCGCCAGCTGCCGCCGCGTCAAAGGAATCCATTCGAGCGACCATCCGAGGGGAATGAGGGTCCGCGCGAAAGATCGACGACTGAGGCGCCTCGTTTGAGCCCGAACCCGCGATTCGGCGCGAATTCGACGCCGCCGTGACGAGTAGCGAAGACGGGCAAGGTAGCCCATTATCGGTCTCGTCCCCCGAAGCGATCACCCGCATTTGAGCGATCCCGGCCGTCCGCTACAATCCGCGACTTGCGGCCGGGACGGCTGCGCTCTCACGCTTCGGCCGAGCCCTTCGGTCGATTCTGGCCCAACATGGGAGACGACCGGGTGAGTGGACGGCGGCCGATTGTCGGCGGCAACTGGAAGATGAATACGACTCGCTCCGAGGCCGTCGGGCTCGCGGACGCGATCGCGTCCGCCGACACCGATGGCTCGTCGGTCGAAGTCGTCGTCTTTCCCCCGTTTCCCTACCTGCTGGCGGCGCAGGAATCGATTCGAGATTCGGCCGTCGCACTTGGCGCCCAGGATGTCTACTTCGAGCCGAACGGCGCCTTCACGGGTGAAGTCAGCGTTTCCATGCTGCAGGACTGCGGCTGTAAATGGGTGCTCTGCGGCCACAGCGAGCGTCGTCATGTCCTCGGGGAGGACGACGCGCTGATCAATCGAAAGGTTCGGGCCGCGCGGGCTGCGGGCCTGAATGTCATCCTGTGCGTGGGCGAGACCTTGAAACAGCGTGAGGCCGGTGAAACCGACGCGGTCAATGTGAGTCAGCTTCACCGCGGGCTCGATGGCCTCACCGAAACCGATCTTTCCGGCGTCGTCATCGCATATGAGCCCGTCTGGGCGATTGGAACCGGTCGAACGGCGAGCCCGGCGGACGCCCAGCGGGCGCACGAGGTCATCCGGGCGACGCTGGCGGAACTGTGCACCAACGCCGTCGCGGAGCGGACGCGCATTCAATACGGCGGCTCCGTGAAACCCAATAATGCGGCGGAGCTCTTTGCTCAGCCGGATATCGACGGCGGCCTCATCGGCGGCGCGTCGCTTAAGTCGGCGGATTTCGTCGCTATCGTACAGGCGGCCGCGAGCCGCGTTTAGCTCGGCGATCGTTGGCCGATTCGAATGAGGAACTGGGGACCGATGAGTATCCTGACAACGATTCTGATGATGTTGTTTATTGTCTGCTCCGTGGCGTTGATCCTGATTATTCTGGTTCAGCGACCGCAGGGCGGGGGCCTGTCCGCCGCGTTTGGCGGCGGGGGTGGCGGCGGAAGCCAGTCCGCGTTCGGCGCCAAGACGGGTGATGTGCTGACGATCGCCACGGTCGCCATCTTCATCGCGTTTCTTCTGATCGCGGTCTTCCTGGTCAAGGCGATCGACGCTCAGTTCATGCCTGCATCAATGATCCCGCCACTTGATCCGACGGGGCTCGCCGTCAGTCAGACCGGTCCCGATTCGGTGACGATCACCTGGATCGATGAGTCCGACGATGAAACGGAGTTTCGCGTTCAGCGCTCCGCCGACCAGCAGACCTGGACCGAAGTCGGTCGTGTGGACGCCGATACGACGACCTTCACCGATTCGGGCCTGACGCCCGAGTCGCGACTCTATTACCGCGTCTTTGCGATGAACGACGGCGGACCGTCCGAGGCGACCGAGATCATCGAAGCGACGACGACCGCGGCGCCGGAACTGGATGTCGACCCCTCGGACGCGGAAGATCCGCTCGAATCTCCGGTCGTGGACGAGTCCGAAGTTGAGACGCCGGTCGAAGAAGACCCGCTGGTTCCGGCCGAGACACCCGAGACGCCACCGGCGGACGATCAGCCCGAATCGGGTGATGGCGCCGGCGATGGCGGCGGCCGCTGATTTCAAGGAGGCCGGCGGGTCGTGATTCGTTCGATGACTGGATTCGGCGAGGCGGAGCGCGAGGTGGACGGCGTCCACTACACCGTGGAAGTGCGTTCGCTCAACAATCGTTTCTTCAAGGCGTCGGTCCGGCTGCCGGAAGAACTGCAGGGACTCGAGGCGGACATCGATTCGGTCCTCCGTCGCCGCCTGACGCGAGGATCGATTACGCTCACGGTCCGTTGCTCCGACACTACGGCGACGGCCGCCTATCAGATCAACATCGAGGCGCTTCAGTCGTATGTCGACCGGCTTGGCGAACTGCCGCACGATGCGGGACATCCTCCGCGCGTCGATATCGGCTCGCTGCTCAGCCTGCCGGGCGTGCTTCAGCCGCCGGCGGATCTCGAGCAGCGCGTCGAGCGAATCCGTCCCATCATCCACAATCTCGTCGACGAAGCGTGTGAGGCGCTGCTCGCCATGCGGGGTCGTGAAGGTGACCTCGTTCGCGAAGATCTTCACCGACACCGCGAAGTGATCGAAGCGAAGCTCGACTCGATCGCGGGTCGTGCGCCCGCGGTCGTCGAGGAATACCACCAGCGCTTACGCACGCGCATCGAATCGATGCTCGCCGACGCCGGGGTCCGGCTGACCGAGAGCGATCTGATCAAGGAAGTGGCCGTCTACGCGGAGCGGAGCGATATCAGCGAGGAAGTCGCCCGGTTGAGCGGTCACATGACGCAGTTCCGCGAGATGATTGATCGTGATGCCGCCGAGTCGATCGGTCGCACGCTCGACTTTCTGGCGCAGGAAATGCTCCGCGAGGCGAACACGATCGCGAGCAAATCGAATGATGCGCTCATCAGCCGTGAGATCGTCGAAATCAAGGGCGCCATCGACCGGATCAAGGAACAGGCGCAGAATGTCGAATAGCACCTTGTGCGCTCGATCCCGGCCCATGCGTCGGAGGTAGCTCCGCGCCGATGAATGCGAACCCCGACAAAGCCAATGAATCATCACCCGGTCGACCCATGGCGCGCGCCTCGTTCGATGGCGATGAACTGGCGATTGTCCTGAGCCAGTTCGATCTCGATCCGATCGGCGCCATCGTGCCCTACGAACGCGGATCCGCGGATTCACCAAAGGTCGTGGTGAAGACGCGATCGGCCGAGTACCTGCTCAAGCGTCGATCGGGGCGGAGCGCGGACGCCGAGCGCGTTCGTTTCGTGCACGCGATCCACCGGTTTCTACAGGATCGCGGGTATCCGGTCGCCAGGCTGCAGAGCGGTCGGGAGGGTCTTGGCTCGACCTTTGAGCGCAACGACTACATCTATGAACTCACCGAGTTCGTTCGCGGCGAGACCTTCGACAAATCGATCGACGAAGCGAGGGACGCGGGCCGTCGCCTCGCCGAGTTTCACGCGGCGCTCGCCCAGGCGCCGCCCGAGTTCGCGCCGCAATCTCTCGAGCGGGTCGGGCCGGGGTCGTACCACGACGCGCTCGGAGTGCGTCGTCTCGCGACTCGGGCGGGACGGGCTCTGCGCGAAGTCGACCGAAGCGTTTCGCCGGACGCTGCGCACGCGCTGCTCGGCGAACTCATGGCGCTCTATGACGACGCGGCGAACCGGGTCGATGCGATCGGATTCGATCGCTGGCCGCGCATGATCGTGCACGGCGACTGGCACCCGGGAAACATGATCTTCCAGGGGCGACGCGTGATCGCCGTGATCGACTTCGATTCGGCGCGCGTCGAGCCGCGCATCACCGATGTGGCGAACGGATTGCTTCATTTCTCGATGCGAACCCGCAGCACCGACCCGGCGACCTGGCCGGACGATGTCAATCCGGAACGCGCCCGAGGGTTCGCCGCGGGATACGACGCGTTCCACGCCGACTTCATTCTGAGTCGCGTCGAAATTGAAGCCACGCCGTGGTTGATGATTGAGTCGCTCATCGCGGAGGTCGTCGCGCCGATCGCTCAACGGGGACGCTTCGGGTCCTTCCGCGGATTCGAGTTTCTCGAAATGATTCGGCGGAAAGCGAGCTGGATCGCGACGCACGCGGACGAGATCGTTCCGCTCATCGACGCATGATCACTCGACCGACTGAACGACACTCGACATGGTCGACTTTGCGTCGCCAAACAACATGAGCGTGTTCGGAGCGAAGAAGAGTTCATTCTGAACACCGGCGTAACCGGCGCCGAGTGATCGTTTGCAGACGATGACCGTCTGCGCCTTGTCGACATCGATGATCGGCATTCCGTAGATCGGACTCGACCGGTCGGACCGGGCGGCCGGGTTCACGACATCGTTCGCGCCGAGGACGATCGCCATTTCGGCGCTGTCGATCTCCGCGTTCGTCGCATCGAGGTCGAGAAGTCGGTCGTAGGGAATATCGACCTCGGCGAGCAACACATTCATGTGGCCGGGCATTCGTCCCGCGACGGGATGGATTCCGAAGATCACGCGGCATCCGCGATCTTCGAGCTTGTTGAAGAGGTCACGAACCGCGTGCTGCGCCTGCGCCACGGCCATGCCGTAGCCCGGAACGATCACGACCTTCTGGCAACCATCGAGCATGATGGCGAGATCTTCCGGATCGGTCGTGCGCACGACACGGTCCTCTCCGGGCGCGGCGCCCGGCGCGCCGCCGCCGTCGTCCGTCCCGACGCCGCCGAACAGAACATTCGCGAGCGAGCGATTCATCGCCTTGCACATGATGCTCGTAAGGATGATCCCGCTTGCGCCGACCAGGGCGCCGCTTACGATGAGCGCCTTGTTCGGCGGATCGAGAATGAATCCGGTAGCGCACGCGGCGAGCCCCGAGTAGCTGTTGAGCAGTGCGACCATGACGGGCATATCGGCGCCGCCGATCGCGATGGTGAGGGTGATCCCGAGCACGCCCGCGAGCAGGGCCGCCATCGGGACGAGATACCACCAATCCGGATGGAGTCCGAGCGCGACGGAACCCGCCAGCGTGATGACGAGTAGCGCCACATTGCCGATGAGCTGACCGCTCCACTGGCGCGGTCGACCGGCGATGAGCCCTTGCAGCTTGCCGAACGCGACGAGGCTGCCCGTGAAGGTCACGGCGCCGATGAGCACGCTCAGCCCCATCGTCATGCCCTGATCGAAGGTGATCGACGACTCCGCCGTGTCGAACCGACGCGCATACTCACTCCCGACGACGAGTACTGATGCGAGCCCGCCGAAGCCGTTGAACAGGGCGACAAGTTGCGGCATCGCCGTCATCTGGATCCGCAGAGCGAGCGTGAGTCCCACCGCGGCGCCGAGCGCCGCCGCGGCGCCGATCCAGACGAGGCTGAGCACGCCCTCGACAAAGAGCGTCGCCCCGATCGCGAGCAGCATGCCGAACGAGGCGATGAGATTGCCGCGCCGCGCCGTTCGTGGCGAAGCGAGAAGTTTGAGCCCGATGACGAAGAGCACCGCAGCGATGAGGTACGCGACATCCTGAAAATGCGTGATCCAGACCGGGTAGGTCCAGGCGGCGTCGCCGGTGGTACCGAGAGTCGAGGTCAGCATGGACTACCGACGCTTCCTGAACATCTGGAGCATGCGATCCGTGACGACGAACCCCCCGACCACATTGATCATGGCGAACACGATGGCGAGAAAGCCGAGCGCCGGGCCCAGCCATCCTTCCGGGGCCGTCTTGAAGGCCACGAGCGCGCCGACGACGGTGATGCCCGAGATGGCGTTCGAACCGCTCATGAGCGGCGTGTGGAGCGTCGCCGGAACCTTCGTGATGACCTCAAAGCCGAGAAAGATCGCGAGTACGAAGATGAAGAAGGTCGCGATGAGCAGGGGGGCGCGCGAGGGTTCGTCGAGTTGCGCCAGGTTCAGTCCGAGCGCGATCATCGAGGCCATCGAGACGCTCATGCCGTCGCTCCCTCGCTGGTCTCGACCGCGGTGAGACCGAGCGACTCCGCGAGCCTCTC
This sequence comes from Phycisphaerales bacterium, assembly GCA_043101845.1. Taxonomy (GTDB): domain Bacteria; phylum Planctomycetota; class Phycisphaerae; order Phycisphaerales; family UBA5793; genus JBICHN01. Next base: position 640,369 of record JBICHN010000011.1, read on the forward strand.
GTGGCGAACGGCGCCGTCGTGCACAACGGTCATTCCGGCGATGACCTCATCGTCGAAATTGAGCGTCAACGATCCGTCCTTCACAATCCAGGATAGGAGCGTGGTGTTGATCCGCGCGAGCATCTGCGAGGCATGGACCGGAAGCGACGCCGGCAGGTTGAGGAGCCCGATGATCGTAACGCCGTTCTCTTCGATGATTTCACCCGGGCTGGTGCGCGTGCAGTTGCCGCCGGTCTCCGCCGCCAGATCGACGATGACCGAACCGGGCCTCATGCGGCTCACCATTTCGTCGTCGACGAGCTTCGGCGCGGGGCGGCCGGGAATGAGCGCCGTGGTGATGACGACATCGGCGCCCGCGACGACCTCGACCATCTGCTTCCGCTGCCGCTCCTGCTCTTCGGCCGACTGTTCGCCCGCATAGCCACCGGCGCCTTCGCGTGATTCGACCTCGAATTCGACGAATCGGGCGCCCAGACTCTCAACCTGTTCCTTCACTGCGGGACGAACATCGAACGCCTCCACGATGGCGCCGAGGCGCTTCGCGGTCGCGATCGCCTGAAGGCCGGCGACTCCGGCCCCGATGACGAAGACCCGAGCCGGCGTGGCGGTCCCCGCGGCGGTCATCATCATCGGGAACATCTTCCGGGCATGGTTCGCCGCGAGAATGACCGACTTGTAACCCGCAATGTTGCTCATCGCGGAAAGAAGGTCGACCGACTGCGCACGACTGATGCGCGGCGTGAATTCGAATGCGAGCGCGGTGATCCGCCGCTCGATGAGCCGTCGCGCCACCTGCGGATTCTCATGCAGCTTGAGAGGACCGACGACGACCGCGCCCTGCTGCATCTGATCGAGCTGTTCGATTGATGGCGGTTGAATCGTGAGTACGAGGTCGGCGGCGCCAAGTACCGAGGGAGCGTCGTTGAGAACGGTGGCGCCCGCGGCCGCGTAGTCCTCGTCCAGCGAGCCGGCGTCCTCTCCGGCGCCGCGCTCGATGAGCACTTCGACTCCGAGGCGGTCGAGACGCTTGATCTGGTCCGGCGTCATGGCGACCCGGGACTCGCTCGCGGACCTCTGATTCGCGACGCCGACTTTCATAAGGAGCCGAACCGCTCCCTTCCGATGGACGGATACCGCATGAGGGACGGATTGTAGCGAATCCCGCTGCAGTCGCGAGGGAGTACCCACGCCGATTCCGATTCGATCTTCGGGGCTGAACTCGGGACGCGGTCAAGGTAGAATGGGGTTCGACCAAACCGCTGGACAGATTCGCTCGGAAAGTGACGGGCGGAACGAGGCGCGCAGGGAGGCCTCGGCGAACCGAACCAGGGAGCAGACGACCATGACGGATCTTCGTCTCCGACATCGAGTATCCAATGCCGTCCGAATGCTCGGCGCGGTACTGATCGCGGCAGCCGTCGCCGGATGCAGCGACGACGAAGGATCGGCGAGCGGACTTCCCTCGATCGAGCGACAGGCGGCCGAGTACCAGATTCCGACGGATGAGCCGGGTACGCCCGATCCGTCGCTTGCTGACCACATCAACATCAGCGATCGACTCCCCGGGTTCTCACTCAATGTGAATCAGGTGACCTCGCTCGTCTATGACACCGAGCGCAACAATGCAATTCTCTCCGGACGCGAAGTCTTCACCGAAACGAAGTATGTCAAATCCCAGGTCTTGCGCGTCGACCGTTTCGCGGAGCCGCCGGACGCAAAGATCGTGCAGGTCGAGGTCTCACTCGACGGCCCCGCTCCGCTCAAGTCACGCCGCGAGACCGAGAAGGGCGTGTTCGCTCCCGGGCCATTGCTCGGTGACGAACTCGGGAACTTCTACTGGCCGGTGGGATATGTGCTCATCAACCGATCCGGCGACCCGTATTACGAGGTGCAGCTCGACCCGGCGAATCCGATGAAGGACTTGCGCGACATGCCGGCGCTGAGCACCGCGCGACCTCAGGATCTCTACCTCATCTTCCGGGTGAACGAGGGCGTTACGCTCAACTCGTACAGCTACGGCGGAAATGAGAAGAGGACCTTCAGCCTTCCAGTCTCGGATCGCCGCTGAGCGTCGTTGACGCTTACTTGAGGCGCGAGAGTGACTGCTCGAGCGTCTCGAGGCACGCCGCGAGATACGAAGGGTGGCCTTCTGATTTCATGAATGCCGGCGCCGTCGCCGCGAGCAGAGTTCGCCGAATATCAGCGAGACGAGAAACGCCGTCCTCCACCTCGAGGCCGAGCGCCTTGCGTCGATCCGCGATAAGTCGAACCACGGGGTGGTTCTTCAAATAGTCCCGGCGAGGCCAGTACATTCGCTCGAGATAGATCGCGTCCTCGATCCAGTGGCCCGCCCGGACTTCGGCGAGATCGATGAGCATGGCGGGATCCTCGGGGCGGTTCGATCGCGACATGCAGTTCGCCGGGTGGAGGTCACCGTGGATCCACATGACTTCCGCGCGATCGCTCCACTCGGACAGGAGCGACTTGAGTTGTTTCTGCGTGGCTTTGACCGCCTTGCGCCATCGCTGGCGATCCGGAAGGCGATTCGTGGCCGTGTTCTCCCGCGCCCGATCGGTGAGCGCGTCCCAGTCCTCCCGCCGCGGACGCCGATCGACCGGGTAGTCGGACGCGCGGCGGTAGAAGCGCGCGGCCGCATCGGCCATGAGTTCGATCGCATCATCACGCTTGAGACCAAAGAGCGGTCCCTCCGGGAACCGCTCAATGACGATCCACGCGAGGTCATATCCGCTCAGTTCGAGTCCGGACGCGAATAACATCGCGGTGATCCCGTTCGGATCGGACTCGTTCGGCTGAAGTCGATGATTCCAGAGGTACTCACCGGGGCCGACGGGCACCTTGACGATGACATCGATCGGCTCGGCCTTCTCTTCAAGATGGAATCGTGATCGTCCGGTGAGGGCTCCGCCGCGCTGCCAGTCCGCCCGAAACCAGGAGACGGTCTCGAGACGACCGCCGCATGCCTGTTGGACGGCGGGGGCGAGCAGGTGGCCGAGTCCCGCCGGCGCGGCGGGGGCGTCGACGCGTTCTCCAGAATCAGAAGTCGGCATCTCGCATGTCCCGCCTCCGCGTTTAGTTAGCCGATCGCGTTCGAGCCGGCTGGTGTAAGGGCACTCGCGCCAAACACCGGCACGGTCAGTGAAGCCTACGCGAATTCACCGCGGCGGGCGATGGGGTCGTCATTCATTCAGGACGCGGTCCCGGCCATCCGTCGTTCAGGAAGCGTCCATCGCGATGAAACACTTCGCCGTCCGCTTCGATGGTCCCCCCGTGTCGAAGATCGCAGACCATATCCCAGTGCAGACCGGACTCGTTCGAATTGCCCGACGCGGGATACCCGGCGCCCACCGCCGCGTGGAAGGTCCCTCCGATCTTCTCGTCGAAGAGTGTGTTCTTTGTGTATTCGGTGATGTCGTAGTTCGTTCCGATGGCGATCTCGCCGAGGCCGCGAGCGCCTTCATCCTGATCGAGCATCTCACACAGGAACGCCTCATTCTTCGAGGCGCTCGCGTCAACGACGCGGCCGCCCTTGAACTCGAGCCGGATGTCGTGCACCTCGCGTCCGGCCTCCACGGCGGGGAAGTCGTAGCAGACGACGCCCTCGACGCCCTGTGGCCCGGCGAATACTTCGCCGTCGGGAAAGTTTGAGTCACCCCATGCGTTGATCCAGATCGCTCCATCAATGTCGACGCGAAGATCGGTGCCGTTCGGTGAACGGAATCGGAGTTCTTTCTTCGATTGCAGCCAGTCGCATACACGCTGTTGAGATTCCCGCAGCCGAGTCCATTCCGCCGCCGGATCGTCGGTATGAAGCTTTCCCGCGCGGAAGACGAAATCTTCGTATTGTCGGAGGCTCATTTCTGCGTCCTGGGCCGACGCGGGCGTGGGGTACTGCGTCCCGCACCACCGCAAAGACCCTTCCGCCTCGCGCTCCATGAATCGCTTCATCAGCGGCTTTCGCGCCGCCGATTGTCGAGCCGACCGCTTGGGATCGATCCGCGACATCGACTTTGTGTTCGTGTCCGCCCAGAACGCGATGAGCACATCGACCTGCTCGGTCTGATAGGACTCAATGGGCGACACGAACTCGAGCTGCGCGTCGTTCGCCTGCTCGAGCATGATTTCGCTCAGGGCGTCCGATCGGGCCGAATAGACCGGGTGGGCGCCGGCCGCGAGTATCGCTTCGTAGGTCGCCTCGATGAGCGGCATCGAGATCGGATCGGCGCGGATGCAGACGAGTTCGCCCTCTTTGATCCGGGTCGAGAAATTCACGAGAACAGAAGCCAGTTTGTCGAGTCGCGGGTCGCGCACAGCGTCTTCTCCATCGTCGGCGCCGATTCGGCGGGGCGAATCGTATTCGTCAGCGATATTCGTTGTCGCATCTCGTCCTGATCGAGCCATGCGACCGGGTGAAATCATGGTATCGTGTCGAGAGTCCACATTTCGCCGAGAGTCGTTTCGACACGCATGTTCGAATGGAGACGAACCGTGAACTGTCCCAAATGCCAGGCTGAGATGGAAGCCGTGGATGTGCACGGCGTCGCGACCGAGCGATGCGTGGGATGCGGCGGGCTGTGGCTCGAAGCGCTCGGCCGCGAACGCCTGATGAGCCACGCGAAAGCGGCGGACGAAGTCGATACGGGCGAAGCGGCGATCGGCGAGGCGATGGACGAGGTCAAGCCGCGCTGGTGTCCCTCATGCCGGGGACCGCTCGTGCACCTCGTCGACGCCGATCAGCCCCATGTCGGGTTCGAGTCGTGCACCGTATGCGGCGGTGTCTTTCTCGACGCCGGCGAACTCCGCGATCTCGCTGAGTTCACGACCAGCGAGAAGTTCAAGGCGCTCTGGCGGCGGATCAAGAACGCCGCCGGCTCATCCTGACCGACTCATGACAGCGCCTTTTCGCGCTCCTCTTCGGTGTCCGGAGCGATCCGCGTAATGATCTTCGCGCCGACCGCGTCGCCCCACACATTGACGACCGTGCGACACATGTCGACGATGCGGTCCACGCCGAGGATGATGCCGATCGCCACGACGGGCAGCGTTCCAGTTTCACTGCCGGCGAGCGTCGTGTTGACCGCCTCGATGACGATCACCATCGTGACGAGGCCGGCGGACGGAATTCCGGCGGCTCCGACCGCGGCGAGCGTCGCCGTCAACGCGACCACCATCAACTGCTCGAAGCCGAGTTGAATGCCGAAGCCCTGAAAGAGGAAGATGACGGCGACCGCCTCATAAAGCGCCGTGCCGTCCATGTTGATCGTCGAGCCGAGCGGAAGCACGAAGCCCGACGCCTTCTTGCTGCATTCGCCGTCGGTCTCGGCGGTTTCCATCGTGACCGGAAGCGTCGCTGAGGACGAGTCGGTTCCGAATGCGGTCATGAGCGCTGGCCGCATGCGCCACATGAAGACATAGGGGTTCGTGCGACCGAAGAGGAAGAGGACGAGCGGAAGCACAATGAATCCGTGAACGCCGAGACCAATGAACACGGTCATCATGTACTTGCCAACCGCGTCGACCGCCTGCCCGCCCAGCTTTCCGATCGTCCAGGCGACGAGGAAGAACACACCGATCGGCGTCAGCCACAGCACCCATCCTACCAGCGTCATCACCGCGGCGAAGAGCGCTTCGATGAACTGCGTCACGGGGCGACCCTTCTCCCCGATGACCGCGAGGGCGAGACCGAGGAAGATCGCGAAGGAGATTACGGGAAGTGGGTGGGCCGCGGCGGCTTCGCCGAGCACATTCTCCGGAATGACCTGCTTGATGATATTGACCCAGGCCCCGCTCAATTCGGTCGGCGCATCCGTCGAGGGGGCGAACTCCGCCCCGGTCGCGCTGGACAGATCGATTCCGGCTCCGGGTTGTACGGTGCTCACGAGTGTCGCGCCGAGGATGACGGCGATGAGCATCGTCGAAAAGTAGTAGAGCAGCGTCGCGCCGCCCACAAGCCCGAGACGACTTGGATCGCCGATTGAGGTAATCCCGACGATCACGCTCGTAAACACGAGCGGGATGATGAGCATCTTGAGCGGACGGATGAGGATGATGTCGCCGGCTTCCTTGAGCCAGTCGAGCCCGGCCAGGGCCTGAGCGAGTTCCTCGCCCTGCAGTCCGTCGACACGCTGATAGAGCACGAAGCCGACGAGCGCGCCCGCGACCAGTCCGACGAAGATCAGGATGTTCAGCAATCGATGCTTTTTCATGACGCTCCTCGTTCGGCGATCCGGTCAATCTCGAATGGGCTCAGCTTACAGCTTGGAGGCGTACTGCGAAAGCGCTTCATCGAGCGGGGTCGGCATGATTCCAAGGCGATACCGCAGGCGCGCCGTGTCGCAAACCGAATCTTCGCCGGCCATGATGACCTGATCCGTATTGAACGGGACGATCGCGCTGAACCCAAGCAGCTCCGCGGAGCTTGCGAGACCTCTCGCATACCAGATGGGAATGGGACGCGGCTTGCGCCAGTTCGAATTCGGGCTCACCTTGTCGCGAATAATCTCGTACATCTCGGGCCAGGTCATCGACCGGGGGCCGCCGACCGGAAAGACTTCGTGAATCGCGTCCTCCGTCATGAGGGCGCGGGTGAACGCGAGGGCGACATCGCGCACGAACACGGGCTGCACCTTCTTTTTCGGCCCACCGCCCGCGGCGCCGGTTCCGAAGTACGGCATGAAGACGAAAGGCGCCTTGCGGCCGCGCGCCCAGTTCGCGACCATCTCGGTGAACTCACCGTCCGGCCCGTGAATGAGCGACGGACGGAATATCGTCCAGTCAAGCCCGCTCCGACGGACGAGCAGTTCCGCGGCGTACTTCGTTCGGTGGTAATCGGATTCGGCGTTCGGTCGCGACCCCAGCGCCGACATGTGCAGGTATCGCTTGATTCCACTTCGCGCGCACGCATCGAGGATTCGCCCGGTCGCCTGGATGTGCATGCGCTCGAAAGTAATGCTCTGAGTGGGCTTCTCCTCGATAATCCCGATCAGGTGGGCGCACGCGTCGGCGCCTTCGAGTAGCCGATCAAGCGAGGACTCGTCGAAGATGTCACCTTCTACCACCTCGGCTGACTTCGGAAGACCGCTTGTCTTCTCCTTGTCCCGCACCAGAGCGCGGACGAGGTACCCGTGATCGCTCATGACGCGGCACAGATGCCGGCCGACGAACCCGGTCGCGCCCGTTACGGCGACGCGCATCGAAACCGGCGCCGAATCAGGGAACTCCGGCGTCAGGTCAGGAACCGAGGATGTTTCCGGGGCGTCATTCGCCTCCGGATTGGATGGCGAGGGTGATTCTGCTTCCGACATCGCTCTCTCTCAGGGATGGACGGGTCGTCTGATCGGCCGATGAGAATCGACGCGATGATACGGGAGTCGGCGCGCGCCCGCAACGGCGGGGCGATTGGTCAGGGATCCGACGAATCGACTTCATGCTGCGCGCCGTCCACCGCGGCGGCGATCTCGCCGAGTGAAAGCCGAGAGACTGCTTCCATGAATTCGTCATCGTCGGCGAGCGCGAGAACGAGTTCATTTTTCTGAAGCCGCCAGAGCGCTCCGAGACTTCCGCGCGATGCGTCTTCGATGTCCGCGTAGGTTGCCGGGTCGTTGACGAGCGTCTGCACCGCATCGAGTTCGATGAGGTGTGAGAGTCCGAGGTCGTCAAGCGCCTGATGACGAACATCCTCGGGCGCGGACGCGATGCGCGTGAGGTTCGTCAAGGCGTCGCTCCCGGCTCCGACGCCGGGAATGAAGCGGACGAATCCGTTGTTTAGACGCTCCGCCAGCGCGAGTCGGGAATCGGAGACGCCCGTCGGCTGATTCGAAAGCGCGCGAGCCGTCGTGTAGAGAAGCCCGAGCTCAAAGACGACCAGCCCGATGACGAGCCCGAGCGCCATCCCGCTGATCCGGTCGCCGAGCGCGATCTCGTCTCCGAGGCGGCGCTTGAGCAGAAACCGCGTGATATATCCCGCGGCAAGTCCAACGAGCCCGATCACCAACGGGGGCCACGCAAGGCCGAGATGAAAATAGGTCGTGATCTCGAGCACGGGCAGAAGCAGAAGCCAGAGGAGAATCGACGCGATGAGCAGGGGGAGCACCGCAAGCCCGACCCGCATTCCTCCGCGCCAGTAGCCGAGGGCGGCGAAGATGAGCAGAGTCATGATGAGCAGGATGACGGCCATCGACGATTCCTCCTGGCGTCAATGGTAGCGAATCGCGAAGCGGGCGCGGTCGCCGAATCCGCTCAGCCGAACTTCGATCGCCAATACGCGAGGCCGCCGAGCGTAAAGAGCCGCTGGCCGTGGTCACGGCGTCCAGCGCGGTGCTCGTCGAGCATCTGTTCGATGAAACGCCGATCGAGCGGCCAGTCGCCGAACGAATCTTCCGCCCGAAGCAGATCGGTGATCATGCTCCCAAGACCGCGATAGTCTTCGCGAATCCATTCGCCGATCGGTATGGCGAATCCCATCTTCGGGCGATCGACGATTGCGGCCGGGAGGTACCGCTTCGCCACCCGTTTGAGAAGCCCCTTCGCGCGACCATCGGCCATGAGCTCCGTGGCCGGAGTCCGAAACGATCGGGCGACGAGCTGTGAGTCCAGAAAAGGCGCTCGCGTCTCCAGCGCTACGGACATCGCCGCAGTGTCGGTCTTGCGCAGGAGATCACCAGGGAGGTATCGCCGGAAATCTCCCCGAATGAGTTCTTCTGCAGGACGAGGGGAACCCGCGGGGACGGTGAGGAGACCGGGAACAACCCTTCGAGCCAGCGGAGAAGGAAGGACCCGCAACAATTCGTCGTAGCCGCATCCACGGGACGCGACGCCGAGCCGGGCGAGCTTGCTCCACTTCGACTTCGGGTGCGCGCCGTCGAACAGAGCGCTCGGAGTGATTCGGAGAATCCATCGATACCGGTCCAACCAGAACGCAGCGCGGTGCCGCTCATATCCGAGGAGAACTTCATCTCCGCCGTCACCGGTCAGCGCGACCTGAACCTCCCGTCGCGCCGCCTTCGCCACCCAATGGGTCGGCAGAAGGGAACTGTCACCGAACGGAAGTCCAAGCTCATCAAGCATGCGGGTCAGGTCGCCCACGGGGTCGACTTCGACTTCAAGCGTGTGATGGTCCGTCCCGAGGTGATCGGCGACCGATTGTGCGAAGGATGACTCGTCGTATCGATCGTCCGGCATCCGCACGGTAAAGGTCTTCAGGTCCCCGAGCGCCTGGTGGGCGTAGTGGGCGACAAGTGACGAATCGACGCCGCCCGATAGAAAGCAGCCGAGCGGTACATCCGCTTCGAGGCGTGCTTCGACCGAATGACGAAGCAGTCGATCAATCTCGTCTTCATCCAACGCCTCAAGTTCGTTCGCCGCGAATTCGACGCGTGGCGCCCAGTCGGTTTCGCGTTTCTTCTCATCCGGATCATGGCAGAAAGTGACCTCCGCCGACGCGGGGACCATCCGCATTCCCTGCCATGGCAGCAGTTCATCGTCGGGGAATCCGTAGAGCAGGTACGGGATCCACCACGCCTGCTCCGACGGTCGACGGGTAAACGATCCAAGAGCGTCGAGCGCTTCGAGGATGGCGGGCACGGTGCTTGCGAACACCGTGATCGTCGGATCCTCATCTCGATCGACCCAGAAGTAGAGGGGCTTCTCGCCGGCGCGGTCGCGGGCGAGCGTCAGGAGACCCGACCGGCCATCCCAGAGCGCGTAGGCGAACATGCCTTCAAGATACTCCGGCAGAGCGGTCGGACCAGCCTCACGGTAACCATGAAGAATCGTCTCGGTGTCACTGTGATCCGATTCGAACCGATGTCCCCGCGCCTCGAGCTCGGCGCGGAGCGCGCGATGGTTGTAGATGCACCCATTGAATACGGTCGCGAGTTGATTCGACTCGTCCTCGGACGAGGAGGCCTCTCGGTCGCGCCAGACCATCGGCTGGCCGCCCGTTTCATGATCGAGAATGGACAAGCGGGCGTGGACCAGCGCGATCTCGTAGACGCGGTCGCCGAATCGAGCACGATCGCGAAACCGTCCGGCGTCGTCCGGCCCACGGTGACGCAGGCGCCGGAGCATGGCGTCGAGCCACTCGTCGGGAATGGGTCCGCCGTCGCGTCGAAGGATGCCGCCGAAACCGCACATGGGGCGGCAGCATAGCAGACGATCTGTGATCGAGAATCAGGGGAGCGTATAGGCGCCCGTCGACGAATCGCGAAGCCAGTACTTCTGCGGCACGGGGACGAGTTCACCGATCGACGAATTGAACTTCAGGTTCCCGCGTGGACCCGCAATCGACACGGTCGTCGGGGGTGGCGAAATGATCTCGACCCAGTACACATCCGGCTCGCTTGTGAAACTGGCGGCACGAGGGGCGACCTGCAGTCGCACGACCCGATCCGTCGCGTTCCTGTACCGCGGGTTCTTCGCCAGGTCGAAGGTGGCTTCCTCTTCGGGTCCGAGCAGCTTGCGGTGGCTATCGATCGACATGAGGGAGATGAATCCCGGATCGGTCGACGGCGCGCCGGCGCCGTCCCCGACATGCAGACGGGCTGTCACCCAGGTATCCGAGTCATTCTTGATCGTGACGATGTCGCCCGATCGCGGGAACGGAACGGGCGGCGGCGTTTCGCAACTCGCGAGGAGAGCGAGCAGGAACGCCGCCGCCGCGATTCCGTACATCAGTCGAACCGAAACCACTCTTCGAATGCCGTCACCGGTCGCCATCGCATATCCGATCATTCGCATCTGAACATGTCCACGGCCGGGAGGCCGCCCGGCCCATACCACATCATCGGCCGGATGCCGGCGGAGACTGGTGTTTCGAGTCATCGATTCTCACCGGACGCGTTCTCCGGGGCGTGCACGCGAATGTGCAGTTCCTTGAGCTGCCCCTCGTCAACGGCGCTCGGCGCCTCGGACATGAGGTCCTGACCGGTGAGCGTCTTCGGAAACGCAATGACATCACGGATATTGCTCGTGCCCACGAGATGCATCACGATCCGGTCCAGACCGAACGCAATGCCGCCGTGGGGCGGGCAGCCATATCGCAGCGCGTCGAGCAGAAAGCTGAACTTCGCCCGCGCCTGCTCGTCGTCGATGTTGAGCAGTCGGAAGACGCGGCTCTGCACCTCCGGCTGATGAATTCGGATCGAACCGCCCGCGACTTCGGAGCCGTTGAGCACGAGGTCGTACGCGCGGCTCGACACGGTTCCCGGGTCACTTTCGAGACGATCGAGGTCTTCGGGTTTCGGCGCCGTAAACGGATGATGCGGCGAATCCCATCGCTGCTCGTCTTCGTTCCATTCGAGCAGAGGAAAGTCGAGGACCCAGACGAACTCCCAGTGTCCTTCCTTCACCAGACCAAGTTCGCGCGCGACGCGGCCACGCAACTCGCCGAGCACGCGGCTCGCGACGGCGAACGAGTCAGCGGCGAAGAGGAGCAGGTCACCGGGCTTTGCGGCGGTCCGCTCGACCACCTCGTCGGAGACCTCCGCGAGGAACTTCGCCACGCCGCCTTCGAGTCCGTTCTCGGTCACCTTGGTGAACGGAAGTCCGCCGGCGCCGAATTGCTTCGCCCATTCGCCCAGGGCGTCGATCTGCTTCCGGCTCAGCGCAGCGCCGCCCGGCGCGCAGATCGCCTTCACTACGCCGCCTGCTTCGAGAGCGCCGGTGAACACCCGGAAGTCCGTTCGCTTCGCGGCTTCGCTGAGATCGACGAGTTCGAGTCCAAAGCGAAGGTCGGGGCGGTCGATCCCGTACTTCTCCATCGCTTCCGAATACGACATCCTTCGGAACGGCCCGACCTCGACGCCGAGGATTTCCTTCCACATCTGGCGGAAGAGTCCCTCGACGACTTCGAGCACATCGGACTCGTCGACGAAGCTCATTTCGAGGTCGAGCTGCGTGAACTCGGCCTGACGATCAGCCCGTGGATCCTCGTCGCGGAAGCAGCGAACGATCTGCATGTACCGGTCGCATCCGGCCGCCATCAGGATCTGCTTGAAAATCTGCGGACTCTGCGGAAGCGCGTAGAAGGCCCCCGGTGTAAGCCGTGAGGGCACGAGGAAGTCGCGGGCGCCTTCCGGCGTCGAACGACACAGGAATGGCGTTTCGACTTCGATGAAGCCACGATCGGCGAGGAATGAGCGCATAACCTGCGTAACACGATGCCGTACGCGCAAAGTGTTCTGCATTCGCGCGCTGCGGAGGTCGAGGTACCGGAACTTGAGTCGCCGCTCTTCGGCCGATTCTCCCTCCGGGTCGTCCGGCAGGATCGGGGGCGTTTCGGCCTTGTTCAGGAGCTCCGCCTTCTGGACAATGACTTCAACTTCGCCGGTGGGAATCTTCGCATTCACGCTCTGGCGATTGACGACCTCCCCCTGCGCAGCGATCACATCTTCATGGCGGAGCTTCTCCGCCATCTCATACATCGATCGATCATTGTCCGGGTCGAAGACGAGCTGCGTAACGCCGGAGTAGTCGCGGACATCAATAAACAGGATTCCACCGTGGTCACGCGTCCGCGTGACCCAGCCGTTGAGTGTCGCGGTGGCTCCGATGTGTTCGGCGCGGAGTTCACCGCACTTGTGGGTGCGCTTCAACATGATGCGTTCAGCCTTTCGGCGACCTCGTTCGAGGCGTATTCCCGACGACGGCGCATGGCCGGCGCGGGTCGAGTTCTGAATTCGAGAATGTAGGCTCGGAGATGACGAGCGACAGCGGATCGTGGCGGCCGACGCCTCAGGCGTCAGCGTCCCCGCGTCGGGAAGGGTGAGGGTGCAGTATGAAGTCGCTTCGGGTCACGATCGGAGTCCTTCAACACTCGCCCGGTCCACGGCGAACGGCCGCGAACTCGCGGGGATGATAGTCCCGCCCGGGGCGTCATCGCCAATCCGGACGCGGGACTCGAGCGGGGTCGCAAACGCCCTCAAGCTTCGCCGGACTCCCACGGGTCGTACTCAAGGACGAGGTTCGGGACTTCGGCGGGGTTCCATTTCAACTCGATGTCGTGCGGCTGCTGCCCGCGAGCGGTCTCCATGGCGAGGATCGGCTCGATGAACGGCCGCACACTGTCGAGCAGTTTCGGAATGTTGACGCCCATATAGAGGTCTGGGAGTCCTTCGAACTTCGATTGGGCGGTCCGCCAGACCTTCTGCACCCCTCTCGGGTTGTCCCGGTTGATGTGCTCGAGCGTGACGGCGATCTGGATGAGTCCCTGATAGAACCGTGCCCGCTCGCCGACGCACATCGCCCAGACTTCCTCCCAGACCTCGTGCGCCTCGAAGAAGTCCTTCTCGTTGAAGACCTCGATTCCTTCGAGAAACAACTTGCGCTCTTCTTCGGGGTCGAGCGTGTTGTACGCGGGTGGGGGCGTCATCGAGGCATCGTACGCGAACATCTGAAACAAGGGAGGCCGTGGATACAATCGGCCCGGGCAGTCGATCGATGGCTGATCCGGACGCTTCGGCCGCTCGACGCGCGGCCGGATCAGACGACCGACGGTCGAGGAAGCGCCCGCCGCATGCCAGTGCATCGCATTGAGATTCATCCCCGCTCCGATCGAGATGATCCCCGTGGAGCCGCGACCCGACGGAGCGCCCAGGCCGTGCTTGGCTGGGCGCCGAAGTCGGTCCGGACTTCCGATGTGTATCTCGTGGAAGGCGACCTGTCGGCCGCGGAACTCGAACAGATTGCGGCGGAACTGCTTAACGATCCGGTCATTCAAGAGGCGCGACTCGGTGTCTCGCCTCCCGCCAACCACGCGCGTCTGATCGAGGTCCACCCACTTCCCGGCGTCATGGATCCGATCGCCCAGTCGGCGGAAATGCTTATTCGCGAATTGCTCGGCCGCGACTCCATAGTCTCCACCGGTGTCCGGTATGACATTGACGGAGCGACTGAACCGGCGCTCCTCGACGAGTTCGCGGCGCGAGTCCTTTCGAATCCGGTGGTACATGCGGTCTATACCGAACCGTTCGTTCCCGACGAACTTCCACACGGTCACGCGTACGAACTGCAGACGCAGGAAATCCCGCTCCTCGATCTCGATGAGTCAGGCTTGCAGCGGCTGAGTCGCGAGGGGCACCTCTTCCTGTCGCTCCAAGAGATGCAGGCGATCCAGGCGGAGTACCGGCGGCTCGGCCGTGAGCCGCGCGACATTGAACTCGAAACGCTTGCGCAGACCTGGTCAGAGCACTGCGTACACAAGACGCTCAAGGCGACGATCCGATTCGAGGGGGATCTTCCGCCGACACCGGACGGCGAACGGCCCGGGCATGTTCGGAACGAAGACGGAACGACGACGATTCACAACCTGCTCAAGCGCACGGTCGCCGCCGCGACGAATGAGATCATTGCCGATGGCGCCGACTGGCTGCTGTCCGTGTTTGTGGACAATGCTGGAGTGATTGCGTTCGACGAAGACACCGCGGTGTGCTTCAAAGTCGAAACCCACAATCACCCGAGCGCGATCGAACCCTACGGCGGCGCTGCGACGGGGATCGGCGGTTGCATTCGCGACATCATCGGCACCGGGCTCGCCGCGAAGCCGATCGCTTCGACCGATGTTTTCTGCGTCGCGTATCCCGACCACTTTGCGATCGAACCTGGTGAGGCCGCGTCGCGTCTTCCGACGGGATGCCTCCACCCGCGCCGAATCCTGACGCAGGTCGTCGCGGGGGTGCGCGACTACGGAAATCGAATGGGCATTCCAACGCTGAACGGCGCCGTGTGGTTCGACGACCGGTATGTGGGGAATCCGCTCGTGTTCTGCGGTTGCGTCGGGGTGATGCCGCGCGACAAGGTCGCCGGAGAGCCGCGGGCGGGCGATCGAATCATCGCCCTCGGCGGGCGCACGGGTCGAGACGGGATCCACGGCGCGACCTTCTCTTCGGCGGAGTTGACCGACACGCACGCCGACGAGTTCAGCCACGCGGTCCAGATCGGGAATGCGATCACCGAGAAGAAGACGCTCGATGTCATCCTGCAGGCCCGGGACCATGAGTCCGGTTGTCTGTTCAACGCGATCACGGACTGCGGCGCCGGTGGGTTCTCGTCTGCAGTGGGGGAGATGGGCGAGAAGCTCGGCGCCGTCGTGAACCTCGATCGCGCGCTGCTCAAGTACGCTGGACTCAGCTACACCGAAATCTGGATCTCCGAAGCGCAGGAGCGGATGGTCCTCGCCGTTCCCGAAGATCGAGTCGACGAACTCGTGCGGCTGTGCGAGATCGAACAGGTGGAATGGTGCGACCTTGGTGAATTCGGGGCGCCCGATCGTGAGCTCATTCTGAACTACGGTGAGACCGAAGTCGGCCGACTCTCGATGGAATTCCTCCACGAAGGGATCCCGACGCCTACCCGCGAAGCCCGATGGACACCGGCCGTCACCGACGCGGAACAGCCGTCGACGGCCGCAACGCCGAGTGACATCGAATCCACCCTTCTCGAACTCCTCGCGCATCCGAATATCGCGTCGAAGGAATGGATCATCCGTCAGTACGACCACGAGGTGCAGGGGCGCACATTGGTCAAGCCGATCGTCGGGATCGGGGCGGGTGGTCCGTCCGACGCCGCGGTGATCACGCCGAAGCGTAACTCGAATCGCGGTCTCGCGATCGCGAACGGCCTGTCCACCGGTCTCGCAGGTGACCCGTATGGAATGGCGCTCGCGTCGATTGACGAATGCGTTCGGAACCTCGTCTGCGTCGGCGCCGAGCCCGATCGCATCGCGATTCTCGATAACTTCTGCTGGCCCTCGTGTGAGAAACCCGAGAACCTCGGCTCGCTCGTTCTCGCCGCCGAGGGGTGCTATGACGCGGCCAAGGCATACCGCACACCCTTCATCTCCGGCAAAGATTCGTTGAACAACCAATTTACCACCGACGACGGTGAGACGATTGAGATTCCCCCGACGCTCCTGATTTCCGGGTTTGGCATCGTGCCGGATGTGCGCCGCTGCGTCACCATGGATGCCAAGTCCGCCGGCGACCTTCTCGTCATCGTGGGAGTGACCGGCGGCGAGATGGGTGGATCGATGGCTCGCGGCCCACATTCGGGAAGGGCGCCTCGCGTTGATCTGATGTGGGGACCGCGAGCCGCCCGAGCCGTCGCGCACTTGATCCGTGAAGGTTTCGTCCGGGCGGCGCATGATTGTTCGGAGGGTGGGCTGCTTGTTGCGGCGGCGGAGATGGCCTTCGCCGGCGGTATCGGTTTGGAACTCGACCTGGCGGAGCTTCCAGTCGACGGCGAGGTCGATCTGTTCGAGCGTCTCTTCGCCGAGACACCGAGCCGATACCTGCTCGAGATCACCACCTCCCGGATCGATGAGGTCCGCGCTGAACTCGGTGATCTCCCCCACGCGATTCTCGGCCACTTCAACGATTCCCATACGCTCTCCGTTCCGTCGGCCCGAATGACGATCAAACTCGAAACGCTCCGTCAGACATGGGATGGACGACTTCAATGGTGAACGATGGGCGCGATCGCTGCGCGTGGCCCAAATCGGACCTCATGCTTCGTTACCACGATGAAGAGTGGGGTGTGCCGGTGCACGACGACCGCCTCTGGTACGAGCATCTTGTCCTCGACGGGGCGCAGGCTGGTCTCTCCTGGAGCACCATCCTGAATAAGCGCGAGGGATATCGGAAGGCATTCGCGGGTTTTGATCCGGAGAAGGTCGCGAGATTCACCGACCGGCGCATCGAGAAGCTCACGCAGGATCCTTCGATTGTGCGAAACCGGATGAAGATCAAGTCCGCGGTGAATAATGCGCAACGATTCCTTGAGACTCAGGAGGAGTTCGGTTCCTTCGACGCCTACATCTGGCGGTTCGTCGAAGGCGCCCCCGTTCAGAATCGCTGGAGGACCCTCGACCAGATTCCGGTCACCAGCGATGCGTCCGACGCATTGAGCAAGGATCTCAAGTCGCGCGGTTTTACTTTCGTGGGGTCAACGATCTGTTACGCGGTCATGCAGGCCACCGGAATGATCAACGATCACCTTGTCCGGTGTTTTCGGCACGCCGAACTCGCCGCTCGCTGACGAATTGAACAAGTGGTCAGGTCGCGGCCGGTGTGGCTGGCTGATCGATCGCCTCGGAGGCCTCGGCCCTGCCGGCTCCGGTCGGCGCGGTCGCCGGCTTTTCCCACGGGTCGGGCTGGCGCGGCGGCGCGTCGGGGTCGTCATATCGGTAGTCACCCGCGCCGGGTCGCGGGTACCGATCATGGCTGAGTTTGCGAATCTTCGCTCGCGCTTCGAGACGGAGTTCTTCGACGCGCGAGCGGAGAAAGTCGAGGGCCGAAGTGCCACGCATGGCCTTGAGCTGTTCAAACGGAATCGGCTCGCCGACATTGACATGCGCGATCCCGCGTCCCCGCGGCTTCGGTTCCGTGCGGGGCCAGATGTCATAGGCGCCCTCGATCGCGATCGGGACCACCGTCGCCTTACTTCGACGGAGCAGCAGGCCGGCGCCCGCCTTGAATTCATTCAATCCGCCGTCATGGGTGCGCGATCCCTCGGCGAAGATGAGCACCACGCGCCCCTGTCTCAGATACTCCACCGCCACCTTGATGGCGGCGACATCGCCCTTCTCCTGATCGAGCGGGATCGCATTCAGACTATTGATGAACGCACTGAAGATCGGGTGGTTGAAGAGCGTCTTGCGAGCGAGGAAGTTCATGTTCCGCTTCGTGACCGTCGAGATCATCGGCGGGTCGAAATGCGATTGATGGTTCGCGACGATGAGCACCGGACCGGACTTTGGAAAATTCTCCGCGCCGTGCACGCGCAACCCGTACACGAGCCATCCCACCCACTTGATGAGCAGGCGAAGAAACTCGTACCACGCGATCCGGTGGAGCGGGGCGCCGGGGTTGCGCGAACGAAGCTCGGACAGCAATCCGGTCACGCTTCGTCGTCCCCATCCCGTGAATCAAGCCGTTCATGTACCGTCGACGCGAGCGTGTCAATGACCTCATCGATGGAAAGGGAGCTCGTGTCGACCACGATGGCCTCATCCGGAATGACAAGCGGTCCGACGGCGCGCGTTCGATCCGCCGCGTCGCGGCGAATGATGTCGCGTTCGATCACTTCGAGGTCGACGGGGCGCCCGAGTTCGCGGAGTTGATCGACCCGGCGTTGCGCGCGGATTCGGGGTGAGGCGTCGAGGTAGAACTTCACATTCGCGTCCGGGAACACGACCGAGCCCTGATCCCGCCCTTCGCTTACGAGTCGCGGATGCGCATTCCTGATCTTTCGCTGACGAGCGACCATCGCCTCGCGCACTTCCGGCGCTGCGGAAACGGCGGAGACCGCGGCCGAGACATCGGCGTCTCGAATACGCGTCATGAGCGATCGACATTCGGGAAACTCGACACAGAGGTCGGGAGGGTCGGCGGTCCAGTCGAAGCGCATGTGCGAGTCGTCAATCAGGCGGGCGATCGCGGGGCCGTCGGTCAGATCGACACCGTTCTCGAGCGCGAGCAGGGCGGCGGCGCGATACATCGCGCCCGTATCGAGAAACTCAAGCCCGAGTCGCTGCGCAAGCAGGCGCGCGATCGTCGACTTCCCGGTCCCCGCCGGCCCGTCGATCGTGATGGTGACCGGACCCGTCACTCGGTCCGTCCTCCTCGTCGTGCCTGGACTTCGTCCGATGATCGGCGCGCCGACGGCCATCGACCACCTACTCCTGTTCCATCGTCGCCACGATCTCGTCACGCACGGCGTCGATCGTCGCATCCGCGTCGCCGTCGCCCGTGAAATCGATCGCGAGAATCTGTTCGTACCCCACGCTCAGGAGTGCTTCGACGCATTCCCTGAGCTGAGTCCGCTCCTTCTTACCGAACTCACCCTTGTCGTTCGACGGGCAGGTCGCGAGAACGGCGCTCGCGTACGGCGCCGTCTGTCGCAGCGCGGCGACGCAGTCGTCCGTGCAGGCGGCCGCTTCGAAACTCGGCATCGTGCCGATACGAAAGCCGCCGACTTTCTTGATCAGATTGATGAGCGAGTCAGGTTCGGACAACATTCCCGGCCCGGGCTCGACGAGCAGGTTCATCTCCATGCGATCCACCCGCTCCATGACCTGACGCAGAAACTCGGCGGTCGCGTCGAATTCACGATCGGACGAGATGGAGCGCATGCTCACGGCGACCGCATTGCATCCGAGGCGGTGCGCCGCCTTGGTGACGAGCTCGACTCGATGCTGGGACTTCTCCACCATCGTCGAGGCGTCCGACGCCACGCTGATCGGCGTCGACTCGCGGAGAATGAGACAGGGGCACCCGGCCTGGTCGGCGCGATTGCGCAGCCGGTCGAGCGCGTCGAGCGGCCACCCCTTGAGCAACGCGGTATCCACGACGAGACCGCGCAACGAGAGGTGTTCAATCGTGTATTCGGGGGCGTCCGCCAGATCGAGACGCTGACGACCCCGGGCCTGAAGTCGCCGACTCAGTGAACGCGCAGTCAATGTCAGCAGCATAAGTGATTCGTCCCGGCTCCTCGACGGTCGGAGTCTAGCGGACGCGCGCAGGTCAGCAAGCCCGCGTCGATCGAGAACGCGAAAGCGTGGAACGGTTAACGAAAGAAAACGCGTAGCCAGCGAAGCCAGCTACGCGCGGAGGGGAGAAAGATCAATCTCAACGGTGGGGGCGTAAGGGGAACACCCAGCCACTTGCTGAAATTTAACCTCGAAACCGCGAATTGGCAACCCTCTCTTTCCGAAATTCCCCAGTTTACCACAGAACTGTTAACCTGCGCTGATTTCTGCACTTCCGCGTCCAACCGCGACTCCGTCGACGCAGATAAATTGCGAGTTCGCCCCTTCGCGCTACCATTGGCCCCCTTTTGAGCGGAGAACGCACAGCTATGGCCACGCCCGATGATCGGCGATACTCGGAGTCGCACGAATGGCATCAAGCGGATGGCGATGTCGTCACGGTCGGCGTCACGCAGTTCGCAGTGAACGAGTTGACCGATGTGACCTATGTCGAAATCCACGAACCCGGTACATCGCTCGACGCCGGTGGATCGATCGGCGAGGTCGAGTCGGTCAAGGCGACGAGCGAGATCTATTCGGCCGTGGGGGGTGAGATTGTCGAACGCAACGAGGCGCTCGGCGACGATCCCGGGCTGCTCAATCGGGATCCGTACGGCGAGGGATGGCTCTGCCGAATCCGCGTGACGGATCCGAGTCCGCTCGAAGGCCTGATGGACGCCGCGACCTACGAGGAGAAGTACCCGGTCTGACGGGTCGCGGCGCCGATTCGCGCCGTGCCTCGAGGCCTCGTCGGGCGAAGGCGCATGCTGGAAGTCACCGACCTTTCCAAGGCGTATCGATCCGGCGATGCACGCGTCGATGCGTTGCGTGGGGCGAGCCTCTCGATTGATGAGCCAGGTGTCTACGCGGTGATGGGTCCGTCCGGGTCCGGGAAGAGCACACTCCTGCATCTCATCGCTGGCCTTGATCGCCCGTCTTCCGGGCACATCCTCGTCGACGGCGAGCCGGTGCACTCGCTTTCGGAGCGCGAACTGACCCGCTACCGAAGGACGAAGATCGGCGTCGTCTTTCAGCAGTTCAATCTCATTCCGACCATGGATGCGGTTACGAATGTGAGCCTGCCCGGGATGCTCGACGGCCTCCCCGCCGATTCGATTCGTGATCGCGCCGTCGAGTTGTTGAAACGGCTCGGTCTCGAGCGCCGAATGGCACATCGTCCGGATGCGCTCTCCGGCGGTGAGCAGCAGCGGGTCGCGCTTGCGCGGGCTTTATTCTTCGAGCCGAAACTACTGCTTGCCGACGAGCCAACCGGCAATCTCGATTCAAAGACGAGCGCGGAGATCTGGAGCATGCTTCGAGATCTCGTCAATCGCGATAGCATCACCGCGGTCATGGTGACCCATGAACCGGCGGGAGCCGCATACGCCCGACGGGTCATCGTCCTCCGCGACGGTCGAGTCATCGGGCAATTCGAGGTCGAGGATCACGATGAGCGCTGGGTTGCGGATCGCTATCAACGGCTTGGCGACTAGATTCGTTCGAACGGCTCTGCTCATTGTCGCCGTCGCCTTCGCCGTGAGCCTGGCGGTTTCCGTCTCCATCTCCATTTCGACCGTGGACGCGTCGCTGCGCGCTTCGCTTGCCGACATGCTCGGCCGCAGCGAAGTACGCATCCGGAGGACGACGCAGGGCGCCGTTCCGGGCGAGGTCCTCGACACGGTCGATTCATGGCCGGAAGTCGAGATCGCGGCGCCGCGATTGAGCGAGACGGTCGCCATCCGCACTCACGAAGGTGAAGATCTCAGCTTCTTCGTCACCGCTCACGGCGTTGACTTCGAGCGCGAAGCGAAGGTCCACCCGGTTCGGATGGAGTCCGGTCGCTGGCCGTCCGGCGAGGGGGAGGCGCTGATCGATCCCCGTATCGCGTTCGAGTTCGATGTCGGTCTCGGCGATCGTCTGATCGTGGGCGGCCGATTCGATCGACGCGTCGAAGTGGAAATCGTCGGCATTCACGAACGAGTCAGCCTCGCGATTCTGCAGAAGCCGGAGATTCGCATCGCCCATGAGTCGCTCCGCGAGATCAAGCGACGCGACGCGAGTTGGACCACCATCGATCTCATTCTGGGGTCCGGGGCCTCCATCGGGGATCTGATCGAGCAGAGAAGTGACGCCTTGCCGACCGCGATCGAGATGGCCCCCAGCGAGTTGATCGCATCGGGTCTGGACGATCGTCTGCGCGGATCACTCGTGCTCAAGATCGTCACGGCCACGCTCGCGGCCATCGCGGCGGCGTTCATCGTTCTCACCGGGATGACGACCGCGGTGACCGAACAGATTCGGACTCTGGCCACCATGAGGTGTGTCGGCGCCTCGCGGCTTCAGATCTTTGCGTCGCAGGTCATCGCGGGGGGTGTGATCGGCGGGGCCGGAGCGGCGCTCGGGGCTCCACTCGGTGTGCTCTTTGCGTGGTTGCTCATCGAGGCGTTTCGATACGCGCTGCGGGTCAGCCTCCAGGTTGAGCCCTCCGCGATCGTAAGCGGGATTGTCGTTGGGCTCGGCGCCGGTTTCGTCGGCGCGGCGCTGCCGGCGCTTTCAGCTTCACGCGTCACCCCGCTGGATGCACTGCGCATTCACGCGCGGCCGATGCGCCGCGGTTGGCTCTTCGCCCTCGGTGTGCTCGGCGTCGGAACGGTGACGGGCTCTGCGGCGCTCCTCCGTTCAATTGACGATCCTGAACTCGCGCTGCTCGCCCATGTGGCTGTCGTCGTGCCCGGTGTCGTCATTGGATGGTTCATTCTCGGGCCGAGCGTGTATGCGCTCGTGAGTCTCCTGTTCGCTCGCCCGATGGAGTGGCTCTTCCGGGTTCCTCGCGAAAGTCTGCGCGGCTCGGCCGGCCGCACGCCGTATCGGCACGGTTTCACCGCCGGCGCGCTCATGCTTGGATACGCCGTGATGATCTCGGTCTGGGCGAACGGAACCGGTCTGCTCACCGGATGGGTCGATCGAATCGAATTCCCGGACGCGTTCATCGTCGATCTCGGGGGTCTTACCGACGAGGACCTCACCACTGTCCGTTCACTTCCGTTCGTGCGAAGCGCCAATCCCATCGGGCAGTTCAAGATTGAAACCGACCGTCAGATCTTCGGAGTCGAAGGCATCGCGCCGCGAAGCGTCTTCTTCATTTCATTCGAACCCGGTCCCTTCTTCGAAATGACGCGTCTTGAATGGCACGAAGGTGACCGGGAGGCGGCGCTGCGCCGCCTCGAAGAGGGCGACGCGCTGCTCGTGGCCCGAGAGTTTCTTGTCGCGCGCGGTATCGGGCATGGCGATACGCTCGAGCTTGGGCCGCCGGACAATCGACATTCGTTCGAAGTCGTGGGAGTCGTGTCGTCTCCCGGGCTGGACATCGCGACGACCGTGTTCGGCATCGAGGGCGAATTTCACCAGCAGGCGATCCACTCGGTCTTCGGGTCGCGCGCGGACGCCGCGGCGAAGTTCGATCATCGCCAAACTCAGCTTATCCAGTTCGATCTCGATGAATCGATCACCGACGAGGAGGCCCGCGAGCGTCTTCGCAGCGCCCTCGGCGCTGTTCAGTTCAGCTCCGGTCGACTCATCAAGGAAACGGTCAACGAACTTTCTACTCAGCTCATGCGGGTGGCCAGCATCCTCGCCGTCCTTGCAATGGCGGTCGCCAGCCTCGGCGTCGCGAATGTGATGGCGGCGAATGTCGCGTCGAGACGATTTGAATACGGGGTCTTTCGCGCGGTCGGCGCCGGGCGTGGCGTGCTCATTCGGCTCGTACTCGGCGAGGCGACGCTCATTGCGCTCGCGGCCGTAACGCTGGGCGGCGGGCTCGGGTACACCGCGGCGCTCAACGAGACGGTCATCTATCGCGTACTCGTCGGGATTGATGTTCCGGCGTTGTGGCCCATGGCGCCGGCGATTTTCGGCGCCCTCGCGGTCCTCACGCTGGCGGCCGCGGCTTCGATGCCGCCCATTCTTTCGATGGCCGGTCGCTCACCGGGCGGGTTGCTCTTCGGCCGCTGATTCCCGGTCCGGATACGCCGGTCGCCACCTATCATGCTCTGCGGCGATCGTGCGGGCGATCGCGTTCAGTCGGCCAGCGAGGGGGAATGCATGAGCGATTCGGGATGGACCGTCACCGGCGCCGATGGTCAGCCCATCATCGGAAACACCGAAACGCCATCGAACGATGCCGACCCGCGCGGCGTGGCGCTCATTCTTCACGGATTCCTCGGATACAAAGATTACGGGATGTTCCCGCGGCTCGCGCGCGAGCTTGCGGACTCGGGCTTCATCGCGCACCGGTTCAATCTATCGCATTCTGGAATGACGAACGCGGTCGAGTCGTTTGAACGCCCCGATCTCTTTGAGCGCGATACCTGGAACAAGCAGGTTTTCGATGTCGATGCGGTCGTTGGGGCAATCCAGAAAGAGGCGATCGCCGGCGCGGGATTGCCCTATGTGCTGTTCGGCCACAGTCGCGGCGGAGCGACCGCGTTGCTCGCCGCCGGCCGCCGGTTTCGGGATGACCGGGCGCCGTTTCCCGCCGGCGTGATCGCGGCGTCGACCCCGTCCGCAACCTGCCGATTCCCCGAGGGAATTCAGCAGCAGTTGCTCGAGCAGGGGTACTACGAGGTCAAGAGTAATCGCACGGGCCAGATTCTTCGAGTCGGCCGACAGTGGCTCGTCGAACAACGCGATCAACCGGAAGACCACGATCTCACGGCGCTCGTCAGCCAACTGCAATGCCCGGTACTCTTCATTCATGGCGCCGACGATCCGACCGTGCCGGCGAGAGACGCGTCGGCGCTCGCACAGGCGGCGACCGCGGCGCCGTCCGTCGGAACGAGAATCATCGAGGGTGGTGACCATGTCTTCAATACGCCCAATCCCATGCCTGAAGACGCCAGCCCGTCTCCCCAATTCGAAGCTCTCGTCGAAGCGTGTCGTGAGTTCCTCGACCACGCCGTAGGAGCGGCGTCGTAAGGAGAGGCGCGGTGAACCCGCTTTGTACGGCGGAGAAGGATTTCCTACACTGTGACCCGATGGATATCGACCGCAGTCGGAATAGATCGGAGACGCCATGAGCCGTTCGTCCCAACGAACCTTCATGAGCGACTTTCGGACTTTCTTTCTGCGGGGGCTCGCGGTCCTGCTGCCCTCCGTAATCACGATCTGGATCGTGGTGCAGGCGTACCGCTTCCTGCACGATCGCGTCGCCGAACCGATCAACGGCGGCGTCCGCGAGGTCGTGATCTGGACCGTGCCGCGCGTCGTCGATCCGTCGAATCAGCCCGAGTGGTTTCTCGTCAACGACGCCACGGTGGAGCGGGAGATCTCCCGTCGTCGCGCCGAAGGGCTTCCCGTGCTCCAGGAGGAGCAGGTCAAGCTCATCATCCGTCGTCGCGCTTTGACGGAATGGTGGAATCAGCACGCGTGGCTCGACCTCATCGGGATTCTTATCGCGCTCATGCTGTTCTATCTGGCCGGCCGTATTCTCGGCGGTTTCCTCGGCCGGCGTATCACCGCGCGTTTCGAGTCCGGACTCGGGCGGGTACCGGTGATCCGTCAGATCTTCCCGTATGTGAAGCAAGTCGTCGAATTCGTCCTTGGCGAGCGTCAGATCGAATTCAAGCGTGTTGCGATCGTGCAATACCCGAGAGCGGGCATCTGGTCGCTCGGCTTTGTCACGGGAACGCCGATGCGCGAAGTCGTCCAAGCGGCGCAGCAGGAACTCGTGACGATGTTCATTCCGAGCTCCCCGACGCCGTTTACGGGATACACCATCACCGTCCCCCGGTCGGAGATTGTGGAAGTGAACATCTCGGTCGAGGAGGCGCTCCGCTTCACGGTGACCGGAGGCGTGCTCGTCCCGAAGTCGGAGCGCGTGGACGCGGGAGAAATGGAAGCGATCATTCGGACCTCGAACTCGGATGAGGGGCCGGATGAGGAGGAGAAGAAGACGGCGGAAACCGGCGGCTCCATGCCCGCGATGGGGCGGCCGCGCCCCGGGGCGTCGAATTGACTCCCGGTTGATCAACCCCTAAAGGTGAAGAGGCCATGCTCATCAACATCAGTGGGAAGCACATCGACCTGACGCCGACGATGGAGGAGTACTGCGAGAAGAAGGCGGATCGGCTCACCCGCTTCTTCGATCGGATTCAGGAGATCGATGTGGTTGTCGACAAGCCTGACCGCGAGTTTGAGGTTGAACTCATTCTCCATGTCGAACATCATGATCCATTCGTAGGGTCCGCCCGGGGCGAGGATTTCTACGGCTGTGTCGACGGGGCGATCGAAAAGGTGTCCCGGCAAGTGGCCGAACACAAAGATAAGCTACGGAACCGGAAGCACCCTGGCTGATCACCCGGACCAGCCGCGGAGTCGGATGAATATGAAACTGCAGGACATCATTGTGGAGGCGGCGCTCGTGCCGTCGCTCGAAGGCGCCACGCGTGACGAAGTCGTCGCTGAATTGACGGATGCGCTCGTCGCCGCAGGGTCGATCGACCGTTCCAATCGAGATGCGATCATCGAGGCCGTCCTCGAGCGCGAGCGGCGCGGGTCGACGGGATTCGGGAAGGGTGTCGCCGTACCGCATGTCAAACACCCCTCGATCTCCACGATGGCGGCCACCATCGGGGTCAGCGCGAAGGGCGTTGACTTCAATGCGCTGGATCGTCAGCCCGTTTTCTCGGTCGTGCTCCTTCTCAGTCCTCAGGATCAGCCCGATGAGCATCTCCGCGCCATGGAACTCATCTTTGGCAACCTGAGTCAGGACACCTTTCGGCGATTCCTGAGGCAGGCGACGACGGTGGAAGACATCGTCACGCTCATTCGCGAAGCGGACAATCAGCAACTCGTCCGGTAGCCCGAACCGGGCCGGGGCGAGCCGGTCCGGTCCGTAGTTCGCCGGTGGGTGGAGAGAACGCAAGTCTGGAGGGGGTCGTCGGAGAGCGGCGCTCCGCCGGCGCCGTTGGAGATCGTCACGCCATGGGAGGCGTCGTGAAGGCCACCGTCACGATCAGTAATCGGCTGGGCTTGCACGCGCGCCCCGCGATGTGCTTCGTGGAGGTCGCCTCGCGCTTCAATTCCCGCATTCTCGTGCGGCGGGATGACCAGGAAGTGGACGGCAAGTCCATTATGCAGATGATGATGCTCGCGGCGACGCACGGCACCCGCCTCGAGATCCTCGCCGAAGGTGACGACGCCGATTCGGCCGTGGCGGAACTCGTCGATCTCGTCAAACGGGGATTTGACGAGGAGTGAGCCCTCGAATTCCGGGGAATCGGGAGGGTTTCCGGGTGTCCCATCCTGCGCAACGGACGGTTCTGACCGCGCCCGTATAATCGGGAGAGTTTGCGCAGCCGTGGCAGGTCCGGTGTGGATCGGCCGGTATCTCACAGCGTTTTTGCATCAAGGGGTCTCGGATGGTAGTCGTTAGCAGGAACGAACCCTCGTCTCGTGTGAAGTCGATGCGCGGGGAGAGGATGGCGGCCTGGAAGGTCGGAGGAGGCTACCTGATGCGCGTCGCGCGAACATCATTGATTGTGCTGCTGAGCAGCGCCATCGTCCTCGGCTGCGCCGACCGGACGCTGGCGGGTCCCGGCAAGCGAAAGAAGAACAAGAACCGCACGAACGACCAGACCGAGCAGGTCGAGTCGAACACTGGTCGATCAGCCGGTGACTCGGCGATCGTCGTCGGTGGAGCGCAGCCGCGCGTCGGACTCCACGCTACGGGCGGCAATGTGCAACTCATCACGGGCACGAATGTGCAGTTTATCCGCCGCATCGTGCAGTGGGGCGGGGTCGAGAAGTCGCCCGGCAAGTACAACATCGCCGAAGCCGACCGACTCATCCGCGAGTATGGCAACGGCGGAATTCAGGTCGTTCCCACGCTCCGTTCGAACGCGCCGGCGTTCGTGCGCAACGAAATCGGCGACGACCGTGAAGGCGGCGGTTTCTCCGAGTCCGCGTATCCGAAGGACATGAACCAGTGGCTGCGCTATGTGAGCGCCATGGTCGAGCGTTACGACGGTGACGGTCAGAAGGACATGCCCGGGCTCCGCGTTCCGATTAAGTACTGGCAGATCGAAAACGAATGGCTCCATCAGTGGAAGGACACGGATGAGTCGTTCCAGGAGTTCTTCCGTCGAACCGCGGAGACCATTCGCGAGGCGGATCCCGAGGCAAAGATCATCGGCCCCGGATTCACGAATGTGCACCGGTTCGCACTCGCCGATGACATCGACCCGCGGCAGAGTCTGCCCGACGGATCACCGCTGGCCGATACGCAGAAGGAATACACGAAGAGTCAGGCGCGAAGCGCCCGCGATCGCCGGGGGGGCGCCTACCAGCGGGCGTTGAGCTTCCTTCGTCAGTCCGCGAAGCATGCGGATATCCTCGATATTCACCTGTACACCACCGGCCCGGACGATGTCCGATACTCCATGGAATGGCTCCGCCGGGCCATGCGAGACGCCGGTGTGCAGATGCCCGTGTGGTCGCTTGAGTATGCAATGCCGTTCTACGGCTTCTCGGACCAGCGGTACAACGAACTCATGGCGGCGGGGCTCGCGGTCGGGTTCGCTGAAGGACTCGAGCGACTCTTCCTGTCGCACCTCATCGCCGTGCCGAATCAGCACTTCTCGCACCTCATCCTCGTCGACAAGCAGACGAACCGGCCGACTACCGCGTACTACAACTTCGCGCAGACGGTGAAGGCGATCGACGGATTCGCGTCGGTCAAGTCACAGAGTCAAGGCGACATTGAGCAGTACACTTTCCAGATGCCCGACGGGTCGGAAGTCGTCATCGCCTGGAATGAGTCGGGTGGATCGCGATCGCATCGGATACGCGCCGACGGACCCGTCACGGTCTATCCCATGATCGAAGTCGGCCGCAAGGGCGCGACCTCCGGCGAGCGCGAACAACCGAGCGGCGACGCGATCGAGGTCGAGCTGACCCAGGAGCCGGTCATTGTGGTGATTCCGTCATCCTCGGTCGCCGACGCGTCGGACGCGGACGAGAGCGCGCCGGTCGCCGATTCCTCGGACGGCGGTGAAGAAGCCCCGACCCGGATCTTCGCGAATGGCATTCAGGTTGAAGTCGTCTCGATGGGAATTCTTACCGATTCGTCGACCGGCGCCACGCTTGTGGAACCGGCCCCGACGACCGATGCGACTTCCGCCCGGGTCGTGAAGAAGGGGAAGAAGAACAAGAAGGCGAAGAAGGCGCGGAAGTCGAAGAAGTCGAAGAAGAACAAGAAGGGGAAGAAGAAGTCCAGCAGGTCGTAATGCAGCTGCGGTTGATAATCCCCGGAGAACTCCAATCGGCCGGCGATTCGCCGGCCGATTCTCTTTTTTCGATCCGCCTCAATCGGACTTCGACTCGCGATCATCCAGACGGTCGATCACGGCGCCGACGCTGGAGAGCTTTTTCTCCATCTTTTCGTATCCGCGATCGAGGTGGTAGACCCGGTTGATCAGCGTGCGACCCTCCGCCGCGAGGCCGGCGAGCACGAGACCCGCGGAGGCGCGGAGATCGCTCGCCATCACTGGCGCCCCGACGAGTTGACGCACACCCGTCACGACCACGGTGGAGCCTTGTCGAATAAGTCGCGCTCCCATGCGCCCCAGTTCAGCGACATGAAGGAATCGCTCGGGATAGATCCGCTCGGTGACCACGCTGTTTCCATCCGCGAGGCACAGCAGCGCCATCATCTGCGCCTGAAGGTCAGTCGGAAAGCCCGGATAGGGTTGTGTCGTGATCTGAACCGGCTGCAGCCGTCGCGACGGCTCGACCGCCACCACACACCGCCGACGGGCGCCGTCCGGATCATCCTTGATGCGGACCGCCACCCCCATACGGTCGAGTCGATCGATGAGCGCGAGCAGGTTGTCGTACGGAACATTGTCGACTTCGAGATCGCTGTTCGTGATGGCGCCGGCGATGAGATAGGTTCCCGCTTCAATTCGATCGGCCATGACCCGATGGGAGGCGCCGCCGAGCGACTCGACCCCCTCGATCGTGACCCGCGGCGTTCCGGCGCCGTGGATGTGGGCCCCCATGCCGTTGAGCAGTTCGGCGAGGTCGACGATCTCCGGCTCACACGCCGCGGACTCGATGACGGTGACCCCGCGGGCGAGCGTCGCGGCCGACATGACATTCGCCGTCCCGAGGACCGTGGAGCCGGCGGGGCCCCCCAAGAAGACGGTGTCGCCCTTGAGACGACCCGCCTCGGCGACGATGTCGCCGCCTTCGAGTCGGATGTCGGCGCCGAGAGCGGCGAGCCCGCGGAGGTGCAGGTCGACCGGTCGATCGCCGATGGCGCATCCACCCGGCATCGAGACGCGCGCCTTGCCCCGCTTGGCAAGCAGGGGACCAAGGACGCATATGCTCGCGCGCATCGTTCGCACGATGTCGTATCGGGCGTGCGAGGGCTCCTGGTTCGTGACCTCGAGTCGCATGACACCGTCGTCGGAGCGCTCGACGCCGCAGCCAAGTTCAGAGAGAAGACCCTCCATGTTCGCGATATCGCGGAGTCTTGGCACATCCGTGAGTGAGACGGCGTCATCCGCCAGGAGTCCGGCCGCCATGATCGGCAGCGCCGCGTTCTTCGAGCCACTCACGGGGACGCGGCCCTTGAGTCGGCGTCCTCCTTCGATCGCAAAAGCATCCATGCGGGGTCCGTTCCGTGTGTCAGCGCGTTCTAGGTATCCATCGGACAGTCGACCGGCGCCACCGGAATTCTGAACCTGACCGTCACGACCGGATTCTCTTCACCAGCGGCCTTGGGTTTCTCAGCTTTCCAGGTGGCCGGCGTTGCGTCGAATCGTACCTTCGATCCGGTGGCCTCGGGGTGGGGCGCCAGACCGGGATTGCAACGGATGATTCGCGAAGGAGCCAACATGAACGCCATTCGAACCACCTTGATCGCGGCGGGGACGCTCGGAATCGCCCACGGCGTGATCGCGCAGGATGCCCCGCCCGACCACATCACGCTCACCGGCGTCGTCCGCGACTTCGTCGAACGGTCGAAACCCGGGGGCCATCCGGACTTCGAGCGGAAGCCCGACAGCGGCTTCGGGCATTACATGGGGAATGTCGCCGGCTACCTCGACGAAGACGGGAAGCCCATCTTCGTCGGAGGCGGTCGCAAGGTCGCATCGCAGTGGAAGAACGCGGGCGGGTATCCCATTCATCCGTCGCTCTATGACTCGTCGCTCGGCGACAGCTCCGGCTCCTATCAATCGGGCACGGACAATGGCGGCATCAGTTCGGCCGATTCGTTCTCGACCTGGTTCCGGGATGAGCCGGGACTCAACATGTCCCAGCCGCTCACGATGACGCTCGAGCGAACCGGCGGTTCGGATGAGATGCCGGTATACAGCTACGAGAACAACTCGTTCTTTCCGATTGACGGGCAGCTCTTCGGGAACTCGGGCGGGACTCCCGACCATAACTTCCACTTCACTTTCGAGCTCCACACGGAGTTCACCTACATCGAGGGCGCCGGCCAGGCCTTCAGCTTCTACGGCGATGACGATGTCTGGGTGTACATCGACGGTCGACTCGTCATCGACATTGGCGGCGTGCACTCCAAAGTCCAGCAGATGGTCGAGCTCGATCGCCTCGGACTTCAGGATGGAAAGACCTATCCGCTCGACTTCTTCTTCGCCGAGCGGCACCGGACGCAGTCGAACTTCCGCATCGACACGAGTCTCGTCCTCATGAACGCCGACCTGCCGACCGTGACTGCGGCGTATGACTGATTCGTGATTCGCTCCGACTCGACGGTTCCTCCATTGGAGATGACGAAGGCCGGCGCCTGGCGCCGGCCTTTGTCGTTGTTCGGCCGCCCGTTATCGGATGACCCGTGCCAGGCCGCAGTTCAAACGCTTCGACGTTAAAGCGTTTCGCCGTGCGATTAAGTGCGCGACGCACAAGGTCGATCAAATGAGGGAGTGTGGTCGCGACAGCCTGATGCGACCACCCTGCGGAGTCCAGCTCGATGTCGATCGCGCGACCGAAAGAGACCGGGGGCGAGCCACGGGGCGAATCGGCGCTGTCGGGCGCCTCGTCTCGACTCTCGTCGAGCGCCCGCTCCGGCTACATCCCGATCCCGCTCGAAAGGTCGCCCGCGGGGGCGTTCGATCAGATCTCAATCTATCTTCGGGGGAGCGAGGGCTTCGCACTCTATCGCGGCTCGACCTACCGATTCAACGAGGCGGATCGCAAACGACTCATCAGTCGGAATGTGCACTTCGTCTACATCCACATCGACGACCAGCAGCGACTGCGCCGGAACATTGAGAACAACCTGGCGGCGATCGCGCGCGATCCGGCCATCGCCGTGTCCGAGCGCTCGGCGATTCTGTACGAGACGAGCGTCCAGCTCATCGACGAACTGCTCGCGGAGGCCGACCTCGACGGCGCGATCCCGCGCATTCGCCGAGTGTCGCATGCCGTGACGACGCTCGTCATGAACGAGCCGGCCGCGTTCTCGCATCTCTTCGCCGCGTCGAATCACGACTTCTATACCGCGACCCATATGGTCAATGTCTCGACATGGATGGTCGCGCTCGCGTACGCCATGGGCCACCGTGACGCCGACGAGCTGGCGCACATCTGCGAAGCCGGCCTGCTTCACGACATCGGAAAGATGTTCATCCCGGAAGAGGTGCTCAACAAGAAGGAGACCCTCACTCCGAGTGAGTGGGCACAGATCAAGGGGCATGCGGCGAAGGGTCGCGAGCACCTCGAGGGCTTCGCCGGGATGAACGAGATTGTACTCGAGGTCACCCATCATCACCACGAACGACTGGATGGCAGCGGATACCCCGATGGACTCCGGGGTGACGAGATCCCGCCGATCACGCGCATCGCCGCAGTGGTCGATTCGTTCGACGCGATGACCGCGATCCGCCCGTTCAAAGCGAATGTGATGTCGGTGGACGACGCGATCAAGACCCTTCAGCGCGAAACCCCGTCGAAGTACGATCCTGATGTCGTGCAGGCATGGCTCGGTCTCATTCGGCGGGTCGAGGCGCCAAAGATTGAAGCGCCCGAAGTTTCAATGAACGACTCGGATTCGGACAATCGACGAGCGTTCGAGCGCTTCGCGTACCAGTGTCCGGCCCGCGTCTATCGGGTGGGGGACAACGGTGAGGCGGTCAAGGGACCCGCCATTCCCGCGACCACTCACAACATTTCAAGATCCGGACTCGGCTTCCTCAGTCAGTACCGTATCGAACTCGACGAGGAAATCAGGATTCACCTCATGGTGCCGAATGGAGACGAACGCGTTCTCCAGGGACTCACCGTTCGAAGCCGCCCATACACGGACGGCTGGTACGATGTCGGCGTCCGATTCGGCAGTGACGAAGAGAAGCCGGCGACGGCCGCCTGATCACTCACGCTCACCTTCGAACAATGGGGTACTGAGATAGCGCTCGCCGGAGCTGCAGGCGATGGTGACGATCCGCTTGCCGCGAAACTCCGGACGGGACGCCACACGCACCGCGGCCGCGACATTCGCGCCGGTGCTGATCCCGCCGATGATCCCTTCCTCGCGCGCGAGCCGTCGACCCCATTCGAACGCTTCATGATTCGACACGGTTTCGACGCCGTCGAGAAGCGCGGTGTCGAGATTCGCCGGGATGAAGCCGCCGCCGATTCCCTGGATCTTGTGCGGACCCGGCTTGCCGCCGGAGATGACCGGAGAGTCCGTCGGCTCCACGGCGATCGCCTTGAAGTCGGCGTTATGCGCGCGGATGAAACGCGTCACGCCGGTGATCGTGCCCCCAGTGCCGACGCCAGCGACGATGGCGTCGATCTTCTCGCCACTGTCGATCCAGATCTCCGGCCCGGTTGTCCGCTCATGGATCGCCGGGTTCGCAGGATTGTCGAACTGCTGGGGCATGAAGGTGTTCGATCCCGATTCCGCGAGTTCGTGCGCCTTCTCGATGGCGCCACGCATGCCCTGATCGGTCGGCGTGAGCACGAGATTGGCGCCGAAGTGCCTGAGAAGCGCCCGTCGCTCGACGCTCATCGACTCGGGCATGGTCAGGGTCAACCGGTAACGCCGCGCGGCGCAGATGAAGGCCAGCGCGATGCCGGTGTTACCGCTCGTCGGCTCGATGATGTGCGTCTCGGGATGAATGCGTCCGTCGCGCTCACCCGCTTCGATCATGGCGATGCCGATCCGGTCCTTCACACTCGAGAGCGGGTTGTCGAACTCGAGCTTCAGATAGACTTCGGCGCCGTTCGATGGCGCCAGGCGTTGCAGGCGCACCATCGAAGTATTCCCGATGCGATCGACAATGCTCGGATACGAGCGGCGATGAATGACGCGATCGGTTGGAGTCTGTACGGACATAGCGGGACCTCCTGTCGAATCGAAACGGACTGACCCGATGGATGCGTGAATGCCCGGCCGATCGCCAGGCCGGCCTCATCGCCGATCAATCTTCAAGAGAAACGCGCGACGAACGCCTTGTCGGAACGCGTGTCCGACGATCCATCCCTCGTCGTTCGCGTCGTCGGCCCGGACGAGTTCCCAGCCGCTCGCGGGATCGATCAGCGAATTCAAATCGATCATCTCTCCGTCAAGCAGCGCGAACGCATGCGTCGCGCTCTGCGCGTTATCCGAATAGCCGACGGCCAATCCTCCGGGGCTGATTCCCAGGCACGCGCCGCGGCTCCCGCCGAGGGTGCCGAGATCGCGAAGTTTGAAGGAAGCCCCCTGCGGCTCGAGCAGGACCGCGTGAGTCTTGCCCTCGATGTGCCCGGCGCCGGCGATGACGCCCGCGTCGTTGATGGCGCGGGCCGAGGTCAAGGTACTGTCCGCGTCGAGCGCGGTCAGCAGATTGAGATCCTTCAGTTCGCCTCGGCGGAAGATGAACGGTCGGCGATCCGCCACGCCAAAAGTCACCTCGCCGACGACGACGCCCTGAGAATTGACCCCGGTGGCGTAATGCGGATCGTTTGGCCGGTCGGGCAGGGCGCCGATGTCGCGCATGCTCTGATTCGTCCAGAGAAACGCTCGCCAGATTCGATCGGCGTTGTTCGCATGACCGACGATGTGGCCTCGTTCGCTGATGGCGTGGGCCGAACTCTCGAGGCCGCCGAGCGCCCCGAGACTCTGCATTTCGCCGTCATGCCAGAGAAAGCCTCGGACACTGTCGAAATCCGCGTAGCGCGACTCTCCGACAACCCGGCCCGCGTCATTGATGGCGAACGCGTAGCTGACATTGCCGCCGAGTGTTCCAAGGTCGTGGGCTTCGCCGTCGCGGTAAAGAAACGCATGCTCTCGACCGTCCGCGTTGAAGGCGCCGCCGACGACTTCGCCCCGCGCATTGATGGCGTGAGCCCAGCTTTCGCCGCCCTCGCAGAGACCGAGATCGATCAATTCCGCGCGACCTGTCAAGTTCGGTGTACTCATCGGCTCTGATCTGACGCAAATGTGTTCGCAGTGTAGGACCGACGCCACCCCGTCGGAAAACGAGCGAGGCCCGATCGATGGGATCGGGCCTCGGATAATTCAGTAACCAATCACTCGTCTTTGACGATCAGACCTTCCCGCCCTTCAACGCTACGAGCGGAGTCGCCACACAGATCGCGATGTCGAGAATCAGCCCTCGCGCATGGAGGTACGCGAAGTCATATTCGACATGATAATGAATCGGTTCCGTGCGATGCGGGCACAACTGCCAGAGACCGGTGAGTCCGGGCGCTACTTCGAGCCGCCGGCGTTCGCGCGGAGTGTATCCGAGGCAGACGAACGGCTGATCGGGACGCGGTCCGACGAGACGCATTTCGCCCTTGATGACATTCCAGAGCTGCGGAATCTCGTCGACACCGAGCTTTCGAATCAAGCGGCCGACGCGCGTGATCCGCGGGTCATACTCCGAAGTGGGGGGGAATCCCTGCTTCGGAAGGTTCTTCTTCATGCTTCGGAATTTGAACATGGTGTACGGGCTGCCCCGGCGACCGGTCCGGTACTGAGAGAACAGGCAGGGACGCCCGTCCTCGAGCATGATGAAGAGCATCGTCGCAATCGACGCCGGAAGTAGTGCGACAAAGATGAGCAGCGCGATGATCCGGTGCGCGAACTCATCGATGCGGTCGCGCGCCCGAGTCCACTTCGTTTCGACACGGTCTTCGAAGAGATAGCGCAGTACGAGGCAATCCGATGCGAAGACAAGGTCGCCGAGGGATCGATATCCGATGATCAACGATCGAACCGCTTCATCAAGGACGAGCACCGTCGATCCGCGGCGGAGGTGATCCACGACCGCTTCGCGGAAGTGTTTGCTTCGCACGCCAATCTCCGACCGTCGGGCTTCGGGGCCGCCGAAGATGTCGCCGCATTGATCGAGTACGGCCATCGTCTGCTGGAATCGTTCATGATCGCCGAAGACGATGACGGAGGCCACACCCGATCGTTCGACCCGCATGCGCCACCAGGTCACCTGCGCGATGAGCAGGGTGGTTGTCCATCCTGCGGCGAGCAGTATGAACACGAGACTGAACCACGAGAAGCCGAGGACGATCGAGACGACTACCTGCACCGCGGTTACAACGAGCGCGACCCGCAGCACATCGGCGATCGGCTCGGGCACAAGGCGAAGCGACCAGCCGCGAAGGGCGCGGCCCTGGGTGATGAACCCCGCCCACGCAGTCATTGATCCGATAGAGAGAACAGCTTCGAACATCGGCCCCGCGTAGCCGTCCACGCTCGCAGCGCCGGTTTGCAGGGCGATGGGGATCCATGCCGGCAAATGACCGAACACGATGAGAATGAGAGCGAGCCGTTGTCGACGGAGCAGCGCCATCCGCTCACGGTGCACGCTCGCCGCGAGGACGGGGAGGATGAGCACAAGGGGGAGGAATACGGCCGGATCGAGGCTTCCTCGGCCCCAGGCGCCCCAGGTTCGCACCGCAAGCGCCGCCATCGCGACGCCGAGGAAGAGCGCTCCCGGATCATCCATGTACGCCCGTGAACTCGGGCGTTTGAACATGAAGAACCCGAGACTCGCCCCGCACAGCGCGAGCGAGTAGAGCATGGCGGGTGGATCGGCGGTGACGCCCACGGTGAGATCGTGGACGAGGACCGTACAGCCAGACGCGACGAAGATGACGAGTGAGGCGAAGCCGTCAATGAAGTTAAGCACGATAAGAACATTGATCACGCCGACCACGAAGACCGTGGTGACGATCACATCCACAACGGCCGAAGCGCCGCCGGTCGCGGGAATGCGGTAGCCCGCCGCCGCCGTGGCCAGCCCGAGCGCAATCTGCAGCATGATCTTGAGCGAGACACGCGCTCGGAGGCGGAACCCGGCGAGACCGAGGCCGAAGGCCAGCGTCAACGCCGAGAGAAAGACCCAGTCCTGCGATTGTCGCGTGAGATTCGCGACGAGCGCGAGGATGATCGCGGCGGCGGATACGACCCCGAGGCGAACACCCCAGGACCGGATCGGTGAGCGGCGTTGCGCCTGCTCCCCGATCTTGAGCACATACCGACCGATCAACGGAATGAGCAGCCCTCCCAAGGCTACCGCCGGCGCGGCCAAGCTGATCACCGCGAGCTGATTCACACTCTTTCCCCTCGATCTCCAGCGAGCGAAGCAGGACGGCGAGCCCACAGGAAACATCAACGCCGTCGCCGCGTTTGTCCCGAGAGTCGGGACGAGGACCCCTCCACGCGGCTTTCCATTATTCACCAGACTTGAGACAAATGAAAGCGGTTTTTCGGGATTGCGTCGAGGGAACCGTCATCACCGGGAGACACCCGGGACCCCGGCCGATTATCCGCGGCGTTCGGGGCGCCTGTTCCAGGTTATTCGGTCTTTACCGGGACCCGGAGCTCTTCCTTCACCCGGTTGGCCCCTGCCGGCTGAGGCGTCTATTGTCCCGACACCCCCGGCGACCCCGGATGGAACTCTGCGCGCGGTGCGTGGACCGGTTTATCGGTCGCTCCGGCGGTATCCTCTTTGGATTGCGCCGTCCTGGCGCAGAGTGCTTTTCACCATGGTCAATCAGAACCTGATCGGCGACCTGGGCGTGACTGACGCCGAGGCGCGCGATCTCTTGAACGAAGCCTTCGGCGAAACCGAAGGCGGCATGGACGCGATCCTCACCGATCGCCTCAACGAATTCAAGCCCGGCACGATTCTCACTGGACGAATCGTGGGTGTCGCCGGCGACAATGTCGTGATCGAGGTCGGCCTCAAGTCCGAGGGCCTCGTCGCGAAGACCGAATTCGACGACCCGGACGATATCGAACTTGGCGCCGAGGTTGAAGTCTTCCTCGAGCGGATCGAAGGTGAGGACGACCTCGTTGAGATCTCGAAGCGCAAGGCGGATCGAATTCGCGGCTGGGAGCGTATTCTCGATCGCTGCAACGAGGGAGATGTGGTCGAAGGTCGCGTGATGCGGCAGATCAAGGGCGGCCTGCTCGTCGACATCGGCGTTCCCGTGTTTCTCCCGGCGTCCCAGGTCGACATTCGCCGCCCGCACGACATCAAGGAATACATCGGAAAGACGATCCGCGCGAAGATTCTCAAGATCGACGAGAACCGCCGCAACATCGTGGTCAGCCGCCGCAAGCTCATCGAAGAGGAGCGGGCCGAAGCGCGCGATCGTCTGCTCGCGACGGTTTCGGAAGGCGACATCGTCAAGGGCGTGGTCAAGAACATCGCCGACTTCGGCGCGTTCATCGACCTCGGTGGCATCGACGGCCTGCTGCACATCACCGACATGAGCTGGGGCCGGATCAATCACCCGTCCGAGATGCTCAAGCTCGAGCAGGACATCGAGGTGAAGATCCTCAATATCGATCGCGACAAGGAGAAGATCGCGCTCGGTCTCAAGCAGAAGGAAGCTTCACCCTGGGAGGAGATCGACCAGAAGTATCCGGTCAATTCCCGCGTAAAGGGCACGGTGGTCAACATCGTCTCCTACGGCGCGTTCGTCAAACTCGAGGACGGCATCGAAGGCCTCGTGCACATCTCCGAGATGTCCTGGACGAAGCGAATCAACCATCCCTCCGAGATGCTGTCGGTCGGCGAAGAGATTGATGTGGTTGTGCTCGACATCAATAAGGACAAGCAGGAGATCTCGCTCGGCATCAAGCAGCTCGAGGTCAATCCTTGGGAGATCATGGCGGAGAAGTACCCGCCTGGAACGATTGTCAACGGAAAGGTGCGCAACCTCACGAACTACGGCGCCTTCGTCGAGATCGAGCCCGGCATCGACGGCCTGCTCCATGTTTCGGATGTGTCGTGGACGAAGAAGATCGCGCATCCGAACGAGGTGCTCAAGAAGGGCGACGAGATTCAGTGCGTCGTTCTCGAGGTCGATCAGGAGAAGCAGCGTGTTGCGCTCGGCATGAAGCAACTTTCCGAAGACCCGTGGTCGAAGGCGATTCCCGGCGCGTACAAGCCGGGCATGGTCGTCAAGGGCAAGGTCACGAAGATCACGAATTTCGGCGTCTTCGTCGAACTCGAAGAGGATCTCGAGGGCTTGCTCCACATCTCCGAACTCGCCGACGAAAAGGTCGAGAACCCGCAGGACATCGTCAAGCCGGGTGAAGAGGTGGAAGTCAAGATCCTTCGCGTGGATACCGACGAGCGGAAGATCGGACTGTCCCTCAAGCGCGCTCAGTGGGGCGAGCAGATGGAGCAGTACGAATCCGGCGGCGAGCGCGAAGGCGCGAAGGGGCCGAAGTCACCGAAGCCGGTTCGCGGCGGTATGGACGAGCACGGCGCCCTTGGCACCGACAAGATCGAGTTCTAACGCCTCCACTCCCGAATGTGATTTCGCATACAAGAGCCCGCCCCGATCGTGGGGCGGGCTTTCATTTTCGGCTGGACCCGCAGGCCGGTCTACTGGGCGGTGTTCACCAGGGAGTCGCCCAACGCGACCGCTTCCCGCGCCGTCGGTGCGAATCCGTCGGCGCCGATCTCCCGCCACAGGTCCTCCGCGAGGTTGAAGGGTTGCCCACCTGCGAGGATCTTGAGATGAGCCAACTCGTCATCCGCCCGGATCTCATCGACAAGGTCACCAACCGCGCGGAGCGTGCGAGCCGTGCCGCACGAGACCGCGATCAAGTCGACCTGCCTCGACTTGAGGATTGAAATGAGATCCCGGGTCGGCAGGTTCGGACCGAGGTACATGGTCTCCCATCCGGCGAGCGCGAAGAAATCGGTTACCACTCGCGCGCCGAGTTCGTGCAACTCACCGGGAACGGTGGCGCCGAGCATACGAGAGCCCTTTGTCGGCTTGGGGAAGTAGGCCCGCAACCTCGACATCACCATGAGTGTGTTCGCCGTGGCGAAATGTTCGTCCGCGACGGTGATCTCTCGAAGGTGCCACATTCGCCCGATCGCGATCTGGGACGGGATGAGCGCCTGCTCATAGAGATCAATGACCGGCGTACCGGCCTCGGCGGCATCCAGAATGATTCGTTGACCCGTTTCGCCTCGCCCCTCGAGCAGCGCCTCGAGATACTGCGAGGCGAGCCGTCCGAGTTCGTCGTCCTTCTGCCAGGGGATCGAACCATTCTCACGGAACTTCGAGACCTCTTCGATCGCCCGCGCCACATATTCGCTGGCGGGTTTCGAGATGACCGGAGGCAGCTTCTCGTCAAGCGTTTCCCGTAGCGCGTTGAGACTCATCTCAAGATCAGCGGGTTGCACTTCCCTGGCCTGGAAGGCGGTCCACGACCAGAGGGCGGACTCAACGAAGAGCTCCGGTCGTCGCACCGCAATCGACTGGCTCAGGATTTCGATGCGCGCGCGGACATCCGACGACCAGTCCTCGCGCCAGCTCGAGCCGTACCGGGCGCCGAGTGTGGAATCAATTTCGGCGTGGCGCGACACGGTCATTTCGGCAAGCGCGCGGGCGACCTGGTCGATGGCGATACTCTGTTGACGGGCCGTGGCGTCCATGGTCGGAGTGCGCCCTCCTGCTGTTGGCTTCGCCTTCGATCCTATCGCGGATTCATGTTAACGCGAGAGATCGCGCGGGCCTGGCAAGGCGATTGCCCCCTTACCGGCGTATTCTTTCCGGATTCCGGATCGCCCGGGGCCGCAGAGTAGTGGAACTTTCGACCTTTCACGAACTTGGTATCGCGCTGGGACTCGGGTTGCTCGTCGGCCTGCAGCGGGAGATGGCCGACAAGGACATCGCCGGAATCCGCACATTCAGCCTGATTGCCCTGCTCGGCGCGACGACGATGCTCCTCGCCGAACTCTACGGGGGATGGGTGATCGGCGCGGGGTTCCTCGCCGTCGCCGCCATGGTGTTTCTCGGGAATCTGGCCCTCTTCCAGCAGGGGTTTCCGCACGCGGGGGTCACGACGGAGGTGGCGGCGCTCATGATGTTCGCCGTCGGCGCCGCGGTCATGACCGATTACACCGCGGAAGCGGTCGTGCTCGGGGGGGTCGTCGCCATCCTCCTGCACTGGAAGGAGCCGCTCCACGCGATTGTCGATCGGATCGGCGAGGCCGACGCGAAGGCGATCATGCGGTTCGTGCTCATCGCACTCGTCATCCTGCCCCTCATCCCGAATGAGACTTACGGCCCGTACGATGTGATCAACCCGTTCAAGATCTGGCTCATGGTCGTTCTGATCGTGGGCATCAGCCTTGTCGCGTACATCATTTATCGCCTGCTCGGGGCCAAAGTGGGCACGATTCTCGGCGGCGTGCTCGGAGGATTCATTTCGAGCACCGCGACCACCGTGAGCTACGCGCGCGACACGAAGAACCAGCCCGAGCTGGCGCCGCGCGCGGGCGTCGTCATCGTCATCGCCTCCACCGTCGTGTATGTGCGCGTTCTGTTCGAGATCGCGGTGGTCGCAAGAAGTACGCTCCCTGAACTCGCGCCGCCGCTCGCGGTCATGGGAGGGATCATGACGCTGATCTCGGTGGCCGGGTTCCTTACCATGCGTGGCTCGCTGGCGGCCGAGGCCGATTATGAAGCGCCGTCGAACCTCGTCTCGGCGATCATTTTCGGTCTTCTCTACGCTGCGGTGCTTCTGGGCGTCGCGTTCGCGAAGGATCGGCTCGGTGAAGAAGCCCTCTATGTCGTCGCGTTCCTGTCCGGTCTGACCGACATGGACGCCATT
The DNA here is from genome assembly GCA_043101845.1 of Phycisphaerales bacterium. GTDB lineage: Bacteria > Planctomycetota > Phycisphaerae > Phycisphaerales > UBA5793 > JBICHN01. The sequence goes on from JBICHN010000011.1 coordinate 682,035, forward strand.
ACCCTCTCGACCGCGCAACTCGTGCAGTCGGGCCAGGTGGAGTCGGACACCGGGTGGCGGCTGATCCTGGTTGGATCGCTTGCGAACCTCGTCTTTAAAGCGATCGCGGTCGCCGCCCTGGGGGGTATGGCGCTGCTCTGGCGGGTCTCGATCCTCTTTGGGCTTGCGATCGTGGCCGGCGTGGCGTTGCTCTTCCTCTGGCCAGCCTGATCAGCCGTTCCGTGAACGATCACGGTCAGGAGAACTCTTGCGCCGGTTCACCGTGAGCGGAGTGCTCTTCGGTCCGGACGGCAGGGGGTCGCGCCAGTCGATTCCCATGAATTCGAGATGGAGACGGCCCTCTTCCGTCATGCGTTCCCGCGTCCACCGCGGCTCCCAGACGAGATCCACCGTCACCGAGTCGATGCCGTCCACCGATTCGACGGCGCGCTTGACCATGCCGGGAATTGTCTCCGCCACGGGACAGTTCGGCGTCGTGAGCGTCATTCGAATACGGGCCGCGCGGGCGCCCGGGTCGAGGTCGAGTTCATAGATGAGGCCAAGGTCGTACAGATTCACCGGGATCTCCGGGTCCTCGACCGTTCGGAGCGACTCGATCACACGACTTCGAAGTTGGTCGGCGTCCTGCGTCGTCATCCAGATCCGTTCTCGTGCCCGTTCGCACGAATGGATTCAGCTGCTTCCCGCTTGATTCGCTGAATGATCGAACTCAACCCGATCGCTCGATTCATTCGAATGACTTCTGACAGGCCGAGCCGCTGGAGCAGATCTTCGGGCAGCTCGGCGATGTCGTCCGGCGTCGCGTCGTCGTACGCGTCGACAAGGATGGAAAGAAACCCCTTGACCGTCGGCGCCTCTTCGGCGACATCAACGAACAGTCGAACGCGCCCGTCGTCCGGCTCGACCCAGAGGAAGACCGGCGTCATGCATTCCGGAACACGGTGAAGACCGGCGTCGCGTTCGGCCCGAAACCTCTCCGGGAGTTTCGGCAGGCGCTTTGAATAGTCGAGCAGCATCTCGAGCCGCATCTCGCGGTCGAGCATGCGAAAGGCTTCGATGATGTCATTCAGCTTCGCGGTCAACGCCATCAGCCCTCGGAATAGGTCTTCTCGATCGGCACGCCGACGAGATTGCCCCATTCCGTCCACGAGCCGTCGTAGTTCCGGACGCTCTCAAAGCCGAGGAGATACTTGAGCACGAACCAGGTATGGCTCGAGCGCTCGCCGATCCGGCAGTAGGCGACGACATCGTCGTCCGGCTTCAATCCCTGTTCGTCGAGATAGATCTGCTCGAGTTCGCTGCGGCTCTTGAAGGTTCCGTCTTCGGCGGCGGCGCGACTCCAGGGCACATTGCACGCGCCCGGGATGTGGCCGCCCCGGAGAGCGCCCTCCTGCGGATAGTTCGGCATGTGCGTGAGCTTGCCGCTGAACTCGTCGGGCGACCGTACATCGAGCAGCGGTCCGCCGCCCGTGAGATGTTCAAGCACATCTTCCCGAAACGCGCGGATGGAGGGGTCCGCATCGCGCACACGGTATTCACGCTTCGAATAGGACGGCGTTTCAGTCGACAGATCACGACCTTCGGCGATCCACTTGTCACGGCCGCCGTTCATGACGAGACACTTCTCGTGCCCGAAGAGCTTGAAGACCCAGAACGCGTAGCACGCCCACCAGTTGTTCTTGTCGCCGTAGAAGACCACGGTCGTGTCGTTGTCGATGCCCTTCGTCGCGCAAAGTTCGGCGAATCGTTCAGCGACGATGTAGTCACGCACCGTCGCGTCCTGCAGGTCATTCACCCAGTCGATCTTCACCGCCTCGGGAATGTGCCCGGTGTTGTAGAGAAGAACATCCTCATCCGACTCGACGATGCGGAACTGGTCCGTCTTCTTCCGATGCTCGTCCACCCATTCAGTGGAGACGAGAACTTCCGGATGGGCGTATTGCTTCGCCATCACAACGCCTCCTCGAGTTGAGTCACGCACGCTCGAATCCGTTCTCATGCCTCGATCGGCGCATCAACGGCGGCAGAAATCCGATCGATGACGACTCGGTCGATCAATTCGCGGACGGACGCGAGCGACATTCGCTCGAGACACTCGGCGGCGAAGGCATGAACGAGCAGAGCCCGGGCGTCGCCGCGGGGCAGCCCGCGTGACTGCAGGTAGAACAGGGCGCTCTCGTCGAGTTCGCCGATGGTCGCGCCGTGCGTGCACTTGACATCGTCCGCATAGATCTCGAGCTGCGGACGGCTGCTCGTCTTCGCGTCGCGCGAGAGCAACAGGCTCTGATTGCTCTGCTTCGCGTCGGTTTTCTGCGCGACTTTCTCGACTCGAATCCGACCGCTGAACACACCGACGGCGCGGTCCGCGAGGATGCCCTTGTAATACTGCCGGCTGTCACCATGCGGCTGCGCATGATTGACGCTCATCGCATTGTCGAGATGTTGACGATCGCGACCGAGATACAGGCCGTTCAGCACGCTGAACGCGTTCTCGCCGTCAAGCGTCGGCGCCACATTGTTTCGCACGAGAGCCCCGCCGAGCAGCACCGAGTGCGAGATCATCCGGCTGTCGCGGCCCTGGCGCGTCCGGAGCGTGGAAATGTTGTACGCCTTCTCGCTTTCGCGCTCGAGGTAGTAGTGCTCCATCTCCGCGTTGTCATCGACGTAGATCTCGGTCAACGCGTTGGTGAAGTAGGTTTCCTCGTCCGACGCCGCGAGGTAGTCCTCGATGACCTTGAGTGAGGCGGACTCTTCGACGATGAGCAGATTGCGGGGATGCGTCTTGATCGGGCCACCGCCATCGTTCTTCGTCAGATTGATGACATGTATCGGTCGCTCCGCGACGACGCCACGCGGCACATGCACAAAGAGTCCGTCGGAAAACGCGGCAGTGTTCAGCGCCGTGAACCCGTCGATCGTCGGGTCTGCGAGCGCGCCAAGCCGCGACTCCAGGAGTTCGCTCTGTCGAGACACGGCGGTCGAAAGCGGCGCCACGGTCACGGCCGCCGGAAGACCGGAGAGGTCCGACAGCTCGGGACGAAAGCGGCCGTTGATAAACACGGCGCGGGCGGCGTCGAGTCCGGGTATTGCCGCACGATCGAGATCCTGCTCCTCGGCCGTGACCTCGACGAGTTCACCCGCGCGGAACGGTGTGTCGCGAATCGCGTCGATGTTCGTCGCCCGCCATTCCTCGTCGCGCGAAGTCGGAAGCCCCTGCTCGGAGAAGTGCGCCTTCGCGGCGCGCCGCCGATCGGTGAGCCAGCGAGGCTCACTCGCATGGGAGAGCGATTCGAGCCAGCTCATCGGGTCGCCAAGCTGAATCGTGGGATTGCCTTCGGTCATACTGATCATGCCGCTCCTGCCTGTCCGTTACGCCGAAGCTCCGGCGGCGATCTCATCTTCAATCCACCCGTACCCCTGCTCCTCGAGACGAAGAGCCAGCTCCTTGCCGCCGGACTTCACGATTCGGCCGCCCAGGAGGACATGAACATAGTCGGGGACAATGTAATTCAGCAGTCGCTGATAATGCGTGATGACCACGAACGAACGCTTCTCGTCGCGCATGGCGTTCACTCCGTCGGCCACCACCTTGAGCGCATCGATGTCGAGACCTGAGTCCGTTTCGTCGAGCACGCACAGCGACGGGTTCAGAAGCGCCATCTGGAAGATCTCGTACCGCTTCTTCTCGCCGCCCGAGAATCCTTCGTTCACGGATCGCTTGAGGAGCTTCTCGTCGACCTCGACGACCGACCCGGTCTCGCGGATGAGCTTCATGAATTCGACGGCATTGACCTCATCCTCGCCGCGGTACTTGCGGACCGCGTTGATCGACGCCTTCAGAAACTGCATGTTGCTCACGCCGGGAATCTCGACCGGATACTGAAACGCCATGAAGACGCCTTCGCCCGCACGTTCGTCAGGGTCGAGTTCGACCAGGTCCTTCCCGTTGAATCGGATTTCCCCTTCGGTGATCTCGTACGCCTCATTGCCCGCGAGCACCTGCGCAAGCGTGCTCTTGCCGGACCCGTTCGGGCCCATGATCGAGTGCGTCTCACCGTCGTTGACGGTCAGGTTGAATCCGTTCAGGATTCGCTGGCCTTCGACGCTGACATGAAGATTCTTGATCTCCAGCATAATCGTCAATTCTCTCAATTCGTTCAGGAGTCTGCGTACGAGTCGACGCGCTCAGCCGACGCTGCCTTCGAGGCTGATCGACAACAATTTGTCCGCTTCCACGGCGAACTCCATCGGGAGTTCCTTCAGCACTTCCTTGCAGAAGCCATTCACGATGAGCGAAACGGCGTCCTCTTCCGAAATGCCCCGCTGCTGCAGATAGAAGATCTGATCTTCACCAATCTTCGAGGTGGTCGCTTCGTGCTCGACATGCGCCGACGGATTCCGGACATCGATGACCGGGAAGGTATGAGCGCCGCACTTGTCGCCGAGCAGCATCGAGTCGCACTGGGTGTAGTTCCGCGCATCCTCCGCGCCCTTGTTCACCTGCACGAGGCCGCGGTAGGTGTTGTGACCGAAGCCGGCGGAGATACCCTTCGAAATGATCGTGCTGCGGGTGTTCTTCCCGATGTGAATCATCTTCGTCCCGGTATCCGCCTGCTGGCGATTGTTCGTCATCGCGACGGAATAGAACTCACCCACGGAGTTGTCGCCCTGAAGGATGCAGCTCGGGTACTTCCAGGTGATGGCGGACCCCGTCTCGACCTGCGTCCAGGAGATGCGGCTGTTCCGGCCGAGGCACTTGCCGCGCTTCGTGACGAAGTTGTAGATTCCGCCGCGACCTTCTTCATCGCCCGGGTACCAGTTCTGGATCGTCGAATATTTGATCGTCGCGTCGTCGAGCGCGACGAGTTCGACTACGGCGGCGTGAAGCTGATTCTCATCGCGCATCGGCGCCGTGCAGCCCTCGAGGTAGCTCACTGAGGCGCCTTCTTCGCACACGATCAGTGTTCGCTCGAACTGTCCGGTATTTCGCGCATTGATGCGGAAATAGGTGCTCAACTCCATCGGGCACTCGACGCCCTTCGGAACGAAAACGAAGCTGCCGTCGCTGAAGACCGCTGAGTTGAGCGTGGCGAAGAAGTTGTCCTGAATCGGCACGACCGAGCCGAGGTACTTCTGCACGAGTTCGGGATGCTCCCGGATCGCCTCGGACATCGGGCAGAAGATCACACCCGCCTTGGCGAGCGTCTCCTTGAAGGTCGTCGCGACCGATACACTGTCGAACACGGCGTCGACGGCCACACCCGCGAGCGCCATCTGCTCCTCGAGCGGAATGCCAAGCTTCTCGTAGGTGCGGAGAAGCTCCGGATCGACTTCATCGAGTGATTTCGGCCCGTCCGCCTTCGACTTCGGCGCCGAGTAGTAACTGATCGCCTGGTAATCCACTGGGCCGTAGCCGTAGGGGAGGAACGGCCATTGCGGCTCCTCCATGGTGAGCCAGTGGCGAAACGCCTTGAGCCGCCACTCCGTCATCCACTCCGGCTCGCCCTTCTTTGCGGAAAGGGCGCGAACGACACCCTCGTCGAGACCGGGCGGAAATGAGTCCGCTTCGATATCGGTAACGAAACCGTACTTGTACTTTTCCCGGGCCCACTGCTCAATGGCGCCGTCGGTCGCAGTCGACATCCTGACTCCCGTCAACAACCCGCGGTGTCGCCGCCGGTTGTTTCGCTGCGGTGATCCAAAGTCTGCGTCGGCCCATCCCGACACGATTTCGCGGCTCGCGGAGCAGCCGCTTCGGAGGCCTCAGACTATAGATGAACTTTAGAATCATTTCATTCTTGAGCGGCCAAAATCGGGGCGGAGCCGCGTTCGCGCGTCCTTCGCATCAGTCGAGCCGGCCGGATGGCGGCTCGTCTTGACATGCGGCGATCGCTTCGGCACTCTGGCTTCGACGACGGGAGCGATCATGCGACATCTCTTCATTCTCGTGGCCGCCTTTTTCCTCGCGGTCCAAACCGCTTCATCGCAGAACATTACAGCGACCGAAATTGAGGTTTGGGCCGGGGAGCGGGACGCCGGGCCGCTTCGACTCGCGGCAGGGGATTCGGTGACCGTCGAGCTCGACGCCCCGTTCGCGTACCGGTCTCTCGGGATCTGGTGGTCGGGAACGACAATCGGCGACGACGCCGGCGCCGGCGCCGGCGCCGGGTTCTTCGTGACTCCCACCGTCGCGAGTGGCGCCGAGGCGCCTCCGCGTTGGCGAATGGTCGAGGCCGTCGACCTCGCGCCGGACCGGGCCGGCCCGACGGGTCGCGCGGGGCGACGACGAGTGTCGGCCGTGGAACACCATTACGGCGATCCCGCCCGGGGCGCTCGCGTCGAGCTTCGCGGCCCAATCGAAGTCGAGTCGCTGGCGGTGGTCTGGTTGCGGGACTCAGGACCGTCGGCGCCCGAGGTCGTCGTCGCGGATCGGGCTCGAATTGATCCTGCGAACTATCCGAAGCCGCCGGTTTCGTCGCGCGCGCAATGGGGCGCCGATCCGCCGATCTGCGGGTATTCCTATTGCGCGACGACGCACATCGGCGTTCATCACACGGCAGGCGCGTCGGAATACTGGAGCACCTCGTGGGGGCAATGCGCCGCGAATGTTCGCGCCATTCAGGATTACCACATGTACTCCCGGGGCTGGTGCGACATCGGCTACAACTACCTCGTCTGCGTACATGGGGACATCTGGGAAGGGCGAGGCGGGGGAGACGATGTGCGCGGCGCCCATGACGGATACAACTGCGGATCGATGGGGGTCTCCTTCATGGGCTACTTCCATTATCCGTACAACCAGACGCTCAACGCGGCGATGATCGACGCCATCGCCGAGCTCGGCGCCTGGAAATGCGACCAGCAGGGGATCGATCCGCACGGCTCGGGTTGGTATCAGGGGTATGGGGGCGTGATGTCCAACCTCTACGGTCATCGCAATGTAAGCTCGACCGCCTGCCCAGGTGATCTGGCGTACTCCGAGCTCGGATCCATTCGCGATGAGATCGCCCAGCGCCTCGCCGGCGGCGGAGGCGAGGAAATCATTCTCGACAACGATCGCGCGACCTTTACGCGGGACTGGAGCTACGGGTCGACCGCCTCCGGTCGTTTCGGTCCGGACTACCGGTTTCGCAGCACCGGCCTCTCGAGAGGCCTCGCCTACTGGCGTCCCGACATCCCGCAAGCTGGCTTCTATACCGTGTACTTCTGGTGGAGCCAGGGCACGAATCGGAATCCTTCGGCGACATGCGGCGTGAGGATCACCGGCGATACCTACACGGTCCGCGTCAATCAGCAGGTCAACGGTGGCCGGTGGAACGCGATCGGAAGTTGGTGGTTTCCTCGGGGAACCTCCAGTCTTGTGGGGATCGCGAGCGACGGTCCGTCGGGCTATGTCACGATCGCGGACGCCGTTCGCCTTGTTCGCAACTAGGTTTCGAGCTGCGCGATCCGCTCGAGTCCGCCTTCGCGGCACACGAGAATCAAGGTATCTCCCGCTTCGAGCCGCTCATCGGCGCCCGGGTTGAACCGCTGCTTTCCACCCTCACCGACGATGGAGATGATGATCGCTTCCGCGCGGCCGGGCAGATCAAGTTCGCGGAGTGTCCGGCCTTGGAATCGGGGATGATCCTTCACTTCGAGTTCAGCGAAATCGAACGCGCCTTCACCCGTCGCCGCGGCGATGAATTCGCTCACGATCGGCTTCAGCATGAGATGTGACAACTGCTGCGCCGCCAACTCTCCGGGCACGATGACTCGATTGGCGCCGGCGCGATGAAGGGTGGAATGACTTTCCGGCCGTTCGGCGCGGGTCACGATGCGCAGCCTCGGCTGAATCTCTCGCGCCATCAGAATGACGAAGACATTCGCCGCGTCGCGATCAAGCGTGGCGATGAGTCCCCGGGCCTGCTTGAGGCTCGCGGCGGCGAGCGTCTGTTCGTCCGTGCAGTCACCTTCGATGGCGGTGTACCCGAGTTCATCCGCGCGGCTGATCGCGGTCGGGTTGACATCGAGTACGAGGAGCGGCACGCCGTGTTTGCTCAATTCCTTCGCCACGGCGGTTCCGACCCGGCCAAAGCCGCAGACGACGATGTGATTCGACATTGCCTGAAGTCGGCGTTGCATTTTCCGCCTTTCGAACAGCTGCGCCATATCGGTATGAAAGAGCGCCTGCAGAAGCGCAAACCAGTGGAGCACCGCCCCGAGACCGATGACGATCGTGATCCCCGCCCAGATCTGCTGGGCGACAGAGAGTTCCGGGAGACTTCCTACCGTCGAGACGAGATTGAGAGTGAACCAGAGCCCCTCCGCAAACTGCTCGGCGAGCGGCACACCCGGTCGCTCGTTCATCCCGATCACCGTGAAGCCCGCGCTGAACACGAGGACGCACGCGGCGAGAAGCAGGATGGCGTTGATCAATCGACGCCGGGTGACGACGAAGACCGCGCTGGCCACCCGGTCGGATTGCACGGTGAAGATGGGCACGCGGAACGCTCACGTTCGGGTCACGAACAGTCCCCGCGCCCTCGACGCAGGTAGAGGGGATGGGATTCCCGACTTCACATCGGACGATTCGGTCGATCGCCGTGAACCGGCGGCGGGACGACGAGCCGCGATTCTAATTGCGGCTCGAGGGGGCCGAACTCGGAAAACCATCCACAAGCGCTGAAACCGGTCGGTGCGGGCTACGGTACAGGCCTCGCGATGCAACGCTTTGTTTCAGGAAGTCGAGATTGACCGACGCCGCCGAGATCGACCGCCCGTCACCGCTCATCCGCCTACTGCGCTATGGTCGGCCGCATCGCGCCCAGTTTGTCGGCGCCGCCTCCTGCTCGATCCTGAACAAGATCTTCGATCTCGCGCCGCCCATTCTCATCGGAGCCGCGGTTGATGTGGTCGTCCGTGAAGAAGCGTCGTTCATTGCGCGACTCGGCGTGACGGATCCGCTCTGGCAACTTGTCGCCCTCGCCGTCGCGACGCTCGTCGTGTGGGGGTTCGAATCGATTTTCGAGTATGCGTACGGCGTGCTGTGGCGCAATCTTGCCCAGACCGTGCAGCATGAGATGCGGATCGACGCCTATTCCCATGTCCAGGGTCTCGAACTCGCCTACTTCGAAGATCGAAGCACTGGCGGGTTGATGTCGATCCTCTCGGACGACATCAATCAGCTTGAACGATTCCTCGACCACGGCGCCAACGATGTGTTGCAAGTGGTGACGACGGCGATCGTGGTGTCCGCGGTCTTCTTCGGTGTCAGTCCGCTCATCGCCGTCCTGGCCATCGGGCCGGTGCCGTTCGTTCTCTGGGGTTCGTTCGCATTTCAGCGCCGGATCGCCCCGCGCTACGCCGATGTGCGCGAGCGCGTCGCAAATCTCAACAGCCAACTCGCGAATAGCCTGAGCGGCATCGCGACGATCAAGAGCTTCACGGCTGAGGAATTCGAAGTCGACCGAATTCGACGCGAGAGCAACGCTTATCGCGACAGCAATAGATTCGCCATTCGACTCTCGAGCGCCTTCTCGCCGCTCATCCGGATGGTGATCATGGTCGGGTTCGTCGCCACGCTCGTCGTTGGCGGCTGGCTGACTCTCAACGGTGAGATGGTCGTCGGTTCATACAGCGTGCTCGTCTTCCTGACCCAGCGACTTTTGTGGCCGTTCACCCGGCTCGGTGAAACTTTCGATCTCTACCAGCGGGCGATGGCGTCCACCGAACGGGTGCTCGATCTGCTCGACACGCCCGCGATGATCGAGTCCGGCGACGCGGCACTCGCGGCGGGGTCCGTTCGTGGTGATGTCCGCTTCGACGGCGTGACTTTCGCGTACCACCACAAGGCTCCGGTGCTGCGGGATCTGAATCTCCATGCGGTTGAAGGCCGGACCACCGCGATCGTCGGCGCCACCGGCGCCGGAAAGAGCACGCTCATCAAACTGTTGCTCCGGTTCTACGAGGGCGGCGCCGTCGGGTGCGAAGAGTCGGGGCGCATCACCGTCGACGGCCACGACATCCGTTCACTTCGACTCGACGACCTGAGGCGCTCGATCGCCCTCGTAAGTCAGGATGTCTTTCTCTTTCACGGCACGGTTCGGGAGAACATCGCGTACGGCCGCAACGGCGATGTGACCGACGAGGCCATTATCGCCGCTGCGCAAGCCGCCGAAGCGCATGAATTCATCATGGAGCTTCCCCACGGCTACGACACGATCGTCGGCGAGCGGGGACAAAAACTTTCCGGCGGACAGCGGCAGCGCATCGCCATGGCGCGAGCCATTCTCAAGGACGCGCCGATTCTCATTCTCGACGAAGCGACCTCGTCCGTCGACAACGAGACGGAAGCGGCTATGCAACGGTCGCTCGAACGAATCAGTCGGGGTCGGACGACCATCGTGATTGCGCACCGTCTCTCGACTGTGCGTCACGCTGATCAGATCTATGTGCTCGTGGAAGGCGCCGTGGAGGAGGTCGGGTCGCACGACGAACTCATCGATCGTGACGGCGTCTACGCGGGCCTCTGGAAGGTGCAGACCGGCGAGGCCGTGGAGCACGTGTCGCCGACGCCTTCAGCCTGATTCCCTCGCAAATGTCGACTACGGAAGCAGCGTCAACGGTCCATGGACATCGGTGTACGCCTGTTGAGGAGTGCGCGCCGTGAGCCGAATGAAGGCGTTGCCCGAGGGGGTGAGTTGATCGATGTTCGTCTGGTAGCGTCCGGTGTTCGGAGCGTCCACCACGAGCGTCATCCAGGGTCCGTCCGGACCATCGAGCGAGAGCTCGATGTCGATCGTCGCCTGACTCCCCGCCGGGGTCGCAGCCACCCAGTCGATGAACCACACCGATCCAATCCGAATTGTGCGGTGCCGTGGCGGAGCCGTCGCCTCGATCCAGAGTCGGGTGGGGCGAAGCGTCTCGCGGAAGAACTGCAGCTTGTTCCGGCGGCTGAAGAGTCCGCCCTGTTCACTCACGATTCCGATGTCCGGGTAACCGCTGTGGTCGGCGTCGCCCACCACGAACGCGGAATACTCACCAGGGTAGGGGACGGTGAAAGTGGTCTCGAATCGCCACTCACCGTTTGAATCGCCGAGGAAGATCGCAGCCCGGCCTTCGCCGAACGCGACAAGATCGGTGTGGCCGTCGACATTCATGTCGACGAGCCGCGTGACCTCCCAGTCGCCCGTTGGAGGCAGATCACCCGAGAACGGAACCCAGCGGGCCGTGGCCGGCGCCTGCGCCCAGACTTCGAGACCACCGTGCTGGTTCACCCATGAGAGGTCGTCAAAGCCGTCACCCGTGACATCGCCAAGATGCACGCCGCGGCGACCGAGCGTGCTGTCGGGCGGCAGTCCCGTATCACTGAGCGCGTAGCCGCCCGCGCCGTCCCCGATCCAGACGGTTCCATTCTGATGCGCCGCGGCGAAATCGGGAACGCCATCGTTGTTCACATCACCGGCGTGAAGATCCATCGTCGAGTTTCCCCCGAGAAACCCGAACGAACGCGTCCACGATCCGACGCCATCACTGAGATAGACATGAAAGCCGTCCCCGCTGCCGAATGAGACTGAGGCAAGATCGAGGAACCCGTCGAGATTCACATCCGCGAACGCCGAGCCGAACATTCCCCAGGACTGACCATGCGTCGCGAGACCGTCATCCCAGGGCGTCCAATTCCGACCGGTTCCGTCGCCGAGCGCGACTTCGAGGAGTTGGTCGCCGAAGTCGCTGCCGCTGTACGCGTGGTGAATTCCGTACCCGATGTCGGGCAGGCCGTCGTTGTTGACATCCCCGACCGTTACGCCTCCGTACCCGAAGGCGCCGTTCTGGTAGGACAGCCAATTCCCGGCGCCGTCACCGAACCAGACGCTCACGCCATGCATGTTCGTGTTGATGTACGGCGAGCCGTGATCGCCGACCGAGAGCAGGTCCGGGTGACCGTCGAGGTTGAGGTCGGCCAGCGCGAGTTGCGTTCGCCCTCCGTCCCACCGCGGTCGTTCAAGCCCGGACGACGACTCGATGAACGCAAGCGGCGCGTCGCGCAGGGGTCGCGATGGGCCCAAGAGTTCGGCCGGCTGTGGCTGGGCGACCACCGACGCGGCGAGCAGACCGAAGGCAGAGAGACTTGGCATGGACGATCCCTCCTCGGCTTCGATTATCCGAGAATCGGCGATCACCCGCAATCGCGGGGTAGCCGTTATCATGCTCCGCATGGATGGACACACGCAAGCGAATCGAAACGCCGACGCCATCTCCATGTTCATCAGTGCGGCGATCTTCGGCTTTTTCGGGTTCTTCTATTTCACCTCGAGCCAGACCCTTCTGCTCTTTCAGATTGTGCTCTGGACCTTGCGAGGCGGCGCCGCGGGATTCGCCCTCGCCGGCGTCCTGACTCTCGTGGCGCCGGCGATCGGGCGGGTTCTCTTCTTTCTCGTGAGCGCCGTCACCGTGGCGCTCTTCGCCGTCACAGGGATCTGGCACTTCGTCGACCCGGCGGTGTCCAACCTGAATGGCGTCCTGCTTCTGCTGTTCGCGGTGTGGAACGGCGCGTCCCTCGCACGAAGTATTCGCGCAGGCTGATTCGCGGCCCGACTACACTCGGGCATGAAGAAGTTCATGCTCGTATTGCTCGTCGTCATCGTGATCGGCGGAGGTATCGCCGGGTGGGTCGTCTTCCGCTCCGTTTCCGGACAGGGATCCTCATCGATCGAGGACTGGATCGGGCGGTCGATCGTCGGCGTGCTCGAATCGTACCTCAATCCGGAGGTCGAACTTGGTCAGCTCGATTATCAGGCGCCGTACACCGTCGTGCTTGATGAACTCATTCTGACCGCGCCGACAGGCGAGCGCATGATGGATGTGGAACGCGCCACACTCACGCTCGCCGAAATTCCGAAGGTCGGCGAGCCGGTACTTATCGAGCGCGTTGAACTCGAACGACCTGAGTTGGCGTTCATCGTCAATCCGGAACTCGATGCGCTCGCCGGATGGAGCCAGTTCGTCCGTGAAGAGGTACGGGAGGATCCGGAGAGCGTCGACGAGGGGAAGCGACTGAGCGATGTCTTGCGCATGCGCTTTGTCGGTATTCGCAATGCGGAGATCGTCTACGACGACGGAAGCGGCGAGCAGCCGATGACGCTCCGCGACATCACGCTCGATCTCAATACGCCGCCGGGCGACGAACCGGGGTGGTACAAGCTCGAGGGCGACCTCGCCCGGCCGGACCTGTTCGCGATCGCCCTCGACGGCCGGGTGAATCTCGACACCGTGGTCCTCGAACTGGCGAACCTGGCGCTCGAGATGAACCTCGGCGAGCCGAGCTACGAGACACTTCCTCCACAACTCCAGGAACTCATGCGCGAGCACGAGGTGCGCGGCGCCCTGAATTCGAGCGTGAGCGGAACGATCGCGATCAGCGACTGGGTGACTTCGAAGCTCAATGTCAACGCCAATCTCGTCGACGGGTTCGTGTCGTTTGGTGAGTATGTGTTTCCACTCGACAGGCTGCAGGTCGGCGCGTCGATGAGTGGGGGCTCCGTCACGGCGAATTACATCGGTGAGCTTCTCGGTGGACAGGTCGACGGCGACGCCACGATCGGCCTCGAGGCGCCGCAACCCGTCCAATTCAGCTGGCAGGCGAAAAACATTCAGATCGAGGACACGCTGCGCGTCGTCTCGAGCGGTACGCCGCAATACGCGGGACTGCTTGCGACGAACGGTGAAGCTGAGATGGAAGTCGACCTTGGGACGGACTCGCTGTCAGGCGAGGGAGCCCTGCGACTTCGGCGTGGACGGCTGGTAGCCCTGCCGGTTATCAATGACCTCGTCGAGGTCATCACTGGGAAGGGGCTCCTCGGCGGCGAGGCGAAGATGAATGATGAGCTTGACGCTTCGTTTCGACTGCGCCCGGAATTCGTGCGCTTCACTGACCTCGATCTTCGATCATCAGTGGTCGCGGCGCGCGGGGAGGGACAGGTCTACTACGACGGACGGCTCGACATGGTCTTTAACGCCGGGCCGCTCGAGAAGGCCCAGTCGTTGCTCGGCGATGTCGGCAAGGTGCTTGGTGAGATTACCGACAAGTTCGTGAAGTACCATGTCGGCGGACGAGTTGGAGACCCGAAAGTCGGTGTGAAACCGCTGGGAATCGGCGCCGGCGACGGATGACCGGACTCGGCTCACTTCAACAGCGCCGGCTCGGGCTTCTTATTGGCAAAGTGATCCTGCAGCGCGAAGACATCCCACTGCTCGCCGTCCGCGAGGGCGCGCATCGCGCGGAGCGATGACGCCGCGTACGGCCAGGTCGTGATCATCACGACGCCGTTCCGTACGGCGGAGGCGCGGATCTTTCCTTCATCTGTCTTGGCGCCCTTCCGGGTCGGCGTATTGATGATGAGTTGGATCTTGCCGTCCGAGATGAGGTCGATGATGTTCGGCCGAACGCCTTCGCGAATCTTCGGCAGAGGAGTCGTTTCGATGCCGTGCTGCTGCAGGAACTCGTAGGTGCCTCCGCTCGTGTAGACGCCGAAGCCGAGGTCGAGCAATGCCCGGGCGAATCCGACGGCGTGAGGTTTGTCCGCGTCACGGAGGGAGAGAAAGGCGTTCCCTTCGCGCGGAAGGAAGATGGACGCGCCCATCTGTGCCTTGAGCACCGCCATGGGGAGCGACGGATCGATTCCCATCGCCTCGCCCGTCGATCGCATTTCCGGGCCGAGCACGACATCCACGCCGGGAAACTTCCGGAAGGGGAACACCGGCTCTTTCACGCCGTAATGGCCCGTGTCCGGCGACTCGGCGACGCCCATCGAAGTGAGTGATTCGCCAAGCATGACCTTCGCCGCGATCTTCGCCCAGGGAATTCCTTTCGCTTTCGCGACGAAGGGCACCGTCCTGGAAGCGCGGGGGTTCACCTCGAGCACGAAGACTTCCGGACTCTCCGGATCGGTGTCACGCTTGACGGCCAGTTGCACATTCATGAGGCCGTTGACTCGAAGTTTCTCGGCGAGTCGGCGCGCGGTCGCGCGAATCGATTCGACGGTTCGCTTCGGCAGGCTGTAGGGTGGAATCGTGCAGGTCGAGTCGCCGCTGTGCACTCCGGCTTCTTCGATATGCTCCATGACGCCGCACACGATCGCCTGGCCGTCCGGATCGTCGTTCCGGAAGTCGGCGACCACATCGACATCGACCTCGATCGCGTCGCCGAGGAACTGATCGATCAGAATCGGCGCATCGGCGAGGTCGCTCGCGCCCACCGCGGCCTGCATGTAGGTGAGCAGCGCATCCTCGTCGAAACAGATCTCCATCCCGCGGCCACCGAGGACATAGCTCGGCCGCACGAGCACGGGGAATCCGATCCCCTTCGCGATCTCAACCGCCTCGTCGATCGATCGGGCGATCCCGCTCGCCGGCTGCTTCGCGTCGACATCGTTCAGGAGATCGCGGAATCGATCCCGGTCCTCGGCGAGATCAATCGAGTCGAGGCTCGTCCCGATGAGCGGCACGCCGGCGGCGACCAGACCATGCGCAAGATTGAGCGGCGTCTGTCCCCCGAATTGCACGATGGCGCCCACGACGCCGCCTTTCCGGTCGGCGCGATCGATTCCGCCACCATTCAGGCGCTCAATCAGATTCAGCGTGTCCTCGAGCGTCAGCGGCTCGAAGAAGAGCAAATCCGAGGTGTCATAGTCCGTGGAGACCGTTTCCGGATTCGAATTCACCATGACGGATTCGAATCCGAGTTCGCGCGCGGCGAAGGACGCCTGGCAACAGCAGTAGTCGAACTCAATGCCCTGGCCGATGCGATTCGGGCCGCCGCCGAGAATGATGATCTTCGGCGTTTCCGTCACGCGGATTTCATCGTCGGTGATTCCGTCGTCCGAATCGACCTCACCGGCGTAGCACACGGGTGAAGCGTTCGTCGAAGTTGAGTCTGCGCCCACGCGCTCGAAAGCCGCTTCATAGGTCGAATAGAAGTAGGGAGTCGCCGCTTCGAATTCGGCGGCGCAGGTGTCGACGAGCTTGTACACCGGCTCGATTCCCAACTGCTTCCGGCGCCGGCGCACGGCGAGGATCGAATCCGTCTTGATATCACCGAGGTACAGATTCGCCAGTTGGGGGTCGGAGTAGCCGAGTCGCTTCGCCTCGAACATCGTTTCGCGCGGAACATCCTCGAGCCGCTCGTACCGGCACAACTCGTCCTCGAATTCGACGAGTTGTTTGATCTGATCGAGGAACCACGGGTCGATGCGGGTGAGCGTGTGCACCTGCTCGATCGTCCACCCCATCTTGAACGCGTAACGCACATAGTAGAGGCGGCCCTGGCTGGGCACTCCAAGCTTGCGGCGAAGCTGCTCATTCGAGATTGGCCACACGATCGGTGTGCCGTCCGCGGCGAGGCCCGTCGGGCTCTGCGATTCGAGCGTGAGTTGCCCCGTGTCGATTCCGCGTCGGGCGCCGAGCCATTTGTCATTCTTGTCGAGACCGAGGCCGAACCGCTTGACCTCCATCGAACGAATGACCTTCTGAAGACTTTCCTTGAAGGTGCGGCCGATGGCCATCGCCTCGCCGACGGATTTCATCTGCGTCGTGAGCGTCTCGTCGGCCTCGGGAAACTTCTCGAAGGTCCAGCGCGGCATCTTGGTAACGACATAGTCGATCGTCGGTTCGAAGCACGCGCTCGTCGTCCCCGTAATGTCGTTGCGGAGTTCGTCGAGCGTGTAGCCGACCGCCAGCTTCGCCGCGATTCTGGCGATGGGAAACCCGGTCGCCTTCGACGCGAGGGCGGAACTCCGCGACACCCGCGGATTCATCTCAATGACGACCATCTCACCATCCGCCGGATTGACGGCGAACTGAATGTTTGAGCCGCCCGTCTCGACGCCGATCGCGCGGATAATGGCGATCGCGGCGTCGCGCATCCGCTGGTATTCCTTGTCGGTGAGCGTCATGATCGGCGCGACGGTAATCGAGTCACCCGTATGCACGCCCATCGGGTCGATGTTCTCGATCCCGCACACGATGATCACATTGTCGCGCCGGTCACGGATGACCTCGAGTTCATACTCCTTCCAGCCGAGGAGTGACTCGTCGATGAGCACCTGGCTGATGGGAGACAGGGCGAGGCCTCGCCGCATGATCTCTTCGAATTCGGCCTTGTTGTAGGCGACGCCACCACCCGATCCGCCGAGCGTGAACGCCGGTCGCATGATGACCGGAAGGCCGATGTCTTCGAGAGCCGCCCACGCTTCGGTCATGTTCTTGACCGTCTTCGCCCGGGCCTGGCGAAGTCCGATCGACTCGACGACGCGCCGGAACTGCTCACGGTCTTCCGCGCGATGAATGACCTCCCGGTTGGCGCCGATCATCTCGACCCCGAATTCGTCGAGGGCGCCGTCGTCGAAGAGGTCGCAGCCACAGTTGAGGGCGGTCTGCCCTCCGAGTGTCGGGAGCAGCGCGTCGATCGGGTACCCGAGATCGCGCTCCTTGCGAAGAATCTTCCGCACGGACGCGGGGGTGATCGGTTCGATATAGGTGCGATCGGAGAATCCCGGATCGGTCATGATCGTCGCAGGATTCGAGTTGACGAGCACAATGCGGTAACCCTCTTCGCGGAGGGCTTTACAGGCCTGCGTGCCGGAGTAGTCGAACTCACACCCCTGGCCGATGACGATCGGGCCGGAGCCGATGATCAGGATGGTTTTGAGATCTTCTCGGCGGGGCATCGGACTCGGAGACGCCGGGTGTGCGAGGACGCGTTTGGATTCCGCTAAAGGTAGACCGTCCGGCCCACAGACTCAAGATGGCGACGACGCCGCAAAGCGCCGATATGGTGAAGACTCGCCTCATCGCCAAGGATGTCGTGACTCGTGTGGTGGATCGTCGCCGCCATCTCGTTTCTGTCGCTCGTCGTCGTGTGGACGGAACTCGCCCATGCGCTCGACGCGGCGCGTCGTCGCGCGCCGCGGGGCACCTGGCCGGCGTGGCTTCTCTGGCACTTCGATCGACTCTTTGTTCGCATTCTTCACCGGGCCTCGTTCCACGGCATTGAGAACCTGGAGCGACTCGACCTCGATCGCGGTCTCATCGTCGTGGCGAACCACACCGCAGGGGTCGACCCCGCGCTTGTTCAGGCCGCCGCCCCTTTCGAGATCCGGTGGATGATGTGGAGCGCCGTGAACAAGGGGATCGCGAAATGGCTCGGCGCCGGATACCTTCGATCGATCGTGGTTGATCAGGACGGCCGCGATGTGCGACCGCTTCGCGAGGCGATCCGCCATGTGCGCCAGGGTGGAGTGCTCGGGATCTTTCCCGAGGGGGGCATCGAGCGACCGCCGCATCGCATCTATCCGTTCCGCCCGGGCGTGGGGCTCATCGTGAGTCATTGCCGGGCGCCGGTGCTCCCCGTCTGGATCAGCGGCACGCCGTACACCGAATCGGCGATGCAGAGTGTGTTCCGTTTGAGCCGGAGCCGAGTCGTCTTTGGCTCGCCGCTTGAATTCCGGGACGACGCGACGCCGGACGAGATCGCGACGGCCATTCGGGCGCGGCTCGCGTCGCTCTCCGGTTGGCCGCTCGAGAATGAGCGCGATCGTGTGCGCGAGCATCAGACGCGGCGTCCGGCTCCGGATACGATCCCGGCGTGATCTGCGGATTGACCGGTGAACTCGTCGAAGTCACGCGCGGAATCGCCCGGATCCGCGCCGGAGCGCTCGTTTATGAAGTGCTGCTTCCGGCGTTTGATGTCGAACGCCTCGAGCCGCGCCTCGGTGAGACTATCGAGTTGCACACGAAACAGTTTCTCGAGTCGCAGGGGCAGGGGAACACGATGATTCCCCGGCTCATCGGATTCTCGAGCGCCGTTGACCGCGCCTTCTTCGACTTGTTCACCTCGGTCAAGGGAATCGGACCGCGGAAGGCGCTTCGCGCCATGGCGATGCCGCCCGTCGCCATCGCCGCGGCCATCGCCGGACGCGATGTGGTCACGCTGCAGACGCTTCCCGAGATCGGCAAGCGAACGGCGGAGACGATCGTCGCGGAGCTTCACGGCAAGGTCGATCCCTTCGTCGACGACGCGGTCGGTCAGGTCGGAGCGGCCACAGATCGCGGCGGGGCCTCCGCCGCCGCCGCGGCGCCGCGGGTTACGCTCATTCGCGAAGCGGTTTCGGCGCTCGTGGCTCTCGGAGAGCCGCGCCAACAAGCCGCGCAACTCGTGGACCGGGTTCTGCGCGACGCGCCGGAGTTGACCGACGCCGATGAAGTGATCACGGCCGTGTACCGCACGAAGGGCGCGTGAGTCCCTCCGCGCAAGCGCTCAGTCAAAGTGGATTGTCTCGCGCCAGAGCAACGCAAGCGCGGCTCGGCGCTCCGTCTCCGTGAACACGCCGGCGGACTCGATCTGTACGGCCTCGGCGCCCGCCGATTCGAACTCGCGGAGCCGGTCCGAGACTACCTGGCGCATGGTGTCGAGGGCTGCAGTGAATTCTCGCTCCGCGTCAATGCGATTGACGGGTGGCTCCGTATCGAGAAAGACGATCTGATCGGTTTCGATGGCGACGAGTCGATCTCCGGCGGGCGTGAATCGAACATCGAGAATCGGAAACGAGAGTTCGCGGTGAATCGTGGTCGCGTCACCGGTCGTGTAGTCGTGAAAGCGGATCGAGCCGTCGTTCAGTGCAATCGCTACGAGGTCGTCGCTCGGATGGAAGTCAACTCGAAACACGGGACTGTCGAGTTTCCAGGGCTCCTGCGCTGCCGCGCCATCCCGCGATCGCCAGAGTCGCGCGGTTCCGTCGTAGGCGCCGGTCAAGAGAAAGGCGCCGTCCGGACTCCACGCGACGGTAGAGCCGTAACTCGGATGCGCCTGCACCTTGAGACGCTGCGCGATAGAGTCGATCGGCCAGACCTGCAACACACCATCAATCCCGATCGTCGCGAACTCGCTTCCGTCCGGTCGACACTCGATCTGCGCAACTGACTTCTCGTGCGCGACGAAGACCTGCGTCTCATCCGGCGCCGCGACGCGTTCGCGACGGAGCATGCCTTCGCTCGAACCGGAGAGGATCCACTCGCCAGTCGGATCAAACTCGATTGCACTGACCGCGCTCGAGTGCGCTTCAATGACACGCAGAGGCTTCGCTAGAGACAGATCCACCAGACGCACGCGGCCGTCGTTGCCGCCGATGGCGAGCATTCGTCCCTCGGAGTCGAGCGCGACGCACTGTGATGGCGCGCCGATCTCTCCCTGGAAAAGCTCAACGCCACTCGAGACGCTCCAGAGTCGCACACGGCCGTCGAGACCACTCGTCGCGGCGAGTTCGCCGTCCCCTGAAATCGAGATCGAGCGCCACGAGTCAGAAGCGATCGGCGCCGGGCGAGCAGGTCGCGCGAGACCCGTATCCCAGATTCGAATGGTCCCGTCGATCGCAGACGAAGCGATGCGTGCTCCCCATCGATCGAAGCTGACATCGGTGACGATGTTGCGATGACCGGGAAGTATCACTTGCAGCGCGCCGTCAGAAGCATTCCACAGGCGAACACTGAATCCTGCCCCGCACGATGCGATCCGGCTTCCGTCCGCGCTGAACACGGCCCGGTGGACGAGGTTCGAATGGCCGTGCAGCGAGCGAAGCGATTGTCCCGTGGACGGATTCCACAGCCGGATCTCCTTGTCGAGTCCGGCGGTCGCCAGCACGCCGCCGTCGGGGCTGAACGCGACGGAGCGGACCGGGCCGTCGTGCTCGTCGATGACATGAACGAGTGTTGCATTCGACAAGTCGTACAGGTGGGCGAATCCGTCGCTCGAAGCCGTGGCGAGCAATGAGCCCGTTGGATCGAACGCGACTTCGCGAATCGGCTGAGCATGACCGGGCAGGCGCGCGATTTGGGCTCCGGAGTCGCGGCGCCAGACTCGTGCGACTCCGTCCGCGCCTCCGCCGGCGACGAGCGATCCGTCGTAGGAATAGGCGACCGCGGTGAATCCGGCGTCACCATCGCTCAAACGAGCGACCTCGACACGGTCCGCGAGTGACCAGATTCGAAGGGGCCCGTCGTCCGCGGCCGAGGCGAACTCGTGACCGTCGGGATGAACGGCGACGGACTGCACACTCGATTCGTGTCCGGAACAGCGACCAATCTCTTCGCCCGTCGTCGCGTCCCAGACGCGGACGAGGCGATCGTTCCCACCCGAGACGAGCGTGGCGCCGTCCGGCGTGAACTCGACGGTCTGGATCATCGCTTCGGGCGTATGCCGCATCGGTCCGCCGCCGGTGGAGATCGGCGTCTCGGACTTCGTCGAGATAACGAGCCGGCTGAGATCGAGTTGAGCCCGAACGCGCCTCGCCTCGAATCGGGACCTGAACTCGTCGGTGATGAGATCGAGAAACCGTTCAGCACCGATGATGTCAACATCACGGAGCGCCGATTCCGCCGCGGCGAGGTTGCCGATGAAGGCGGCGCGTCGCGCTTCCTCCGCCCGTGCGGATTCGGCCCGGCGGGCACGATTCGCCTGGACGGCGAACGAAGCGCTGATGATCGTCGTTACGAGAAGAAGAACGAAGGCTGCGGCGACGCCGGCCACCATCGCCTGGTTGCGCTTGGCGAACTTGCGCGCCTGATACCAGGTGCTCGGCGGCCGTGCCGTGATCGGTTCATCGCGGAGATAGCGTTTGAGATCGTCCGCGAAGGCGCCGGCGTCGTCATACCGGCGGGCCGGCTCCTTCGCGAGCGCCTTGCGCATGATCGTGTCGAGGTCGCCGCGGTAGTCCCGACTCGTCGCGCTGAGCGTCTGCGGCTCTTCGTCACGGATGACACGAACGGATTCGATCGGATTCGTCGCGTCGAGCTCATAGGGGCCATGGCCCGTGAGCAACTCGTACAGGACGACGCCGAGGGCGTACACATCGGAACGCTGGTCGATTTCATCGACCGCTCCCGACGCCTGCTCGGGACTCATATAGGCGAGCGTGCCGATGAGTTGACCGGCGTGCGTGTGCATGGTCGATCGGTCATCCGATGATCGCAACGCGCGGGCGACTCCAAAGTCGACAATCTTCACGCGTCCGTTCGCATCGACGAGGATGTTGGAAGGTTTGAGATCGCGGTGCACGACGCCGCGGTCGTGCGCATGCCGCATCGCTTCGCCGACTTCCGCCATGAGCGTCACGCGTTGATTCAGGTCGAGTCGCGCCTGGTCGGCGTACCGGGTGAGCGGAACACCCTCGATGTACTCCATCGCAAAGTAGGGCGTCGCGGGGCCGTCGGGGTCGTCCGGGTCGGCCGCGGCGCCGGCGTCGAACACGGCGGCGATTCCGGGATGATTGAGCTGACCCAGGAGATTCGACTCGTGCCGGAAACGACGCACGGCCGTGTCGCTCAGGAGGCCGCCGCGGAGGACTTTGAGCGCGACGGAGCGTCGTGGCTCGTCCTGTTCGGCAAGGTACACCACACCCATGCCCCCGGAGCCGAGCCTCCGGATGATTCGGTAGCGTCCGAACTTCTCGCCCCTTCGGCTTTGGCGGGCGGGACGACCACGCTCGACGCGACTCAGTTGGATGATCGGCGAATCAAAAGTGGCGCCGGCGTCTCGATGGTGCGCGAGCAACGACTCGATCTCATGTCGCAGCGCCTCATCGGCGCCGCAATTCGAATCGAGGAAGGCTTCGCGTTCGTCTGGATCAAGGCGACGCGCCGCCTCGAAGAGTTCGGCGATTTGATCGAATCGATCCGTGTCCGACGCGGGGCGATCGCTCATCGACCGGCCTCACTCAGCGCGCGGCGGAGCCATGCGCGCGCCATGTACCAATCCGCCTCGGCGGTCTTTGGCGCGATGTCAAGCATTTCGGCCGCCTCGGCGTTCGTCAGCCCGCCGAAGAATCGCATCTCGACGACCCGCGCCTTGCGCTCGTTGAGCGCGGCGAGTTCCGTCAGCGCTTCGTCGAGCGCGAGGAGATCAATCGGCGAATCGGCTCCCACGAGCATGCCGTCGCCGAGGGTAACTCTGAGGCGGGAGCCGCCTCGCTTCCGCGCCTTCCGGCCCCTCGCGTGGTCGACCAGAATCTGTCGCATCGCGGAGGCGGCGAGCCCTCGGAAACGCAGCGCGTGCGCTCGCTCTCCATCCTTGTCAAGCGCTGCGGCGACCTTGAGCCACGCCTCGTTCACGAGGGCGGTGGGCTGCAGCGTATGGCCGACACGCTCGCGACGAAGATACGCCGCCGCGAGACGACGCAACTCGTCGTAGACCTCGTCAAGGCTCATCGAGAGCGGTTCACTCGAGATGGCGTCGTCGTGGAAAGGTGGTCTCGCGGACACGGCGATTCCAGACAAATCGGAGACTCAGCGAATTCCTGAAAATCTCATAGGACTTTCCCCCCGCATCTTCGCTCATCCAGGTGAAGAACGCCAGTCTGGATCGACTCGTTTCCAGCCCATGAGAGCCGGGGCGCTTCGCTCCGGTCTGTTCGCGGCGTTCGACCAGTGTCTTACGGCTCGTGCAGATCGCCCGAATGGGCGATCCGCCTGAAGGAGGATGCGCATGCGACGGATTCGAAATGCAGCTGGCGCCACGATCGGCGTCCTCATCGGCGCCGGACTCACCGGTCCGGCCAAAGCCCAACCGCACGACTTCTGGGACGCGCGATGGGACGGACAGCACCACTTCGAGGATCTCGGCTACTCGGTGGCGCTCGACAGTGCGGGAAATGTTGTCGTCGCCGGAACGACCACCGGATCGAACGGTGATTACGACTTTGTCGTCCTGAAATACGATCGCTTCGGAAGTCTGCTCTGGTCGCAGCGGTACGCGGGACCGGGGGGTGGCGACGACTTCGGCTGGGACATCGCGGTCGACTCATCGGACAACATCTTCATTTCGGGTCCATCGGCGGGCGTCGGAACCGCCGCGGACTTCGCCATCATCAAGTACGACGCCACTGGGGCGCTGATATGGGAGAACCGGTATGACGGTCCGGCGTCGGGGAACGATTACACCGGGATCGACGCCCTCGGGGTCGCGGCCGACGGTTCGGTCACGCTGACCGGGTATTCGATGGGACTGTCTGGTCGCTTCGAAGCGGCGACGGTGCGCTATGCGTCAGATGGCTCGCTGCTCTGGGCGCGACGATACGCCGGCCCCGCGGCGACACCGGAGGCGCTCGGTTATTCGCTCAAGATCGATTCAACGGGCGCCGCGCTCGTTGGCGGCGACGCAAACGACGCGACCGGTGAGCCGAGCATCATGGTGCTCAAGTATCTCCCGAACGGCGACCTTGCCTGGGACACCTTCTACGACGGTCCGTATGACGGCAACGAGGTCTCCTACAACCTCGGCGTCGATTCGAACGACAACGCCTACATGTCGGCCGCCGTCCCGGGCGCGAACGGTCTGTACGACTACGCGATCTTCAAAGTCGACTCGTCGGGAGCGATTCTGTGGGATGCGACCTACGACGGCGGCGGCGTCGACTACCCGTTCGGCGTGGCGACGGGCCCGGACCACTCCTGCTTCGTGACGGGAATCTCTACCGATTTCTACGGCAACGGCGACTACGCCACAATGAAGATAAACCCGGATGGAACGATCGCCTGGGTGAAGAGATTCTCCCAGCCTCGCTGGTTCGCGGACGACACCGGTGTCGATGTCGTCGTCAACGGCGCCGGCGTGGCCTTCGTGACTGGATACTCGTGGGCCGGCCCGAGTGAGGGACGCAACGCCGTAACCATCGGGTACGATGCGGCCGGAACCGTGGTGTGGCAACGCGAATTCAACGGCGCCGCCGACGGCGATGACGGTGGCTTCGGGCTCGCGATCGCGCCGAATGACGATCTCTACCTCACGGGATTCTCTCTCGGCGCGGGAACTGACGCCGATGTCCTCGTTCAACGATTCCGCGCGGCGCCCGACCCGACGCTGGTGGTTTCTCCGACTCCGCTTCTCGCCGGGCAGTTGGCGACCTTCACCGTCCAGCATGCGGAACCGAATGAGGATCTCTATCTCGCCTACAGCCTGATCGGCGGAGGAAACGGACCATTCGTCCCCTTCCTCGGAATCGCGCTCGATCTGCTCGGTCCTCAGCAGGCCGGCGCCGTCGTGCCGACCGACGCCACGGGTTCGGCCGTGTGGACGCTCCCCATTCCCTCGTCGGCCGCAGGTACACCCGTCTGGTTCCAGGCCGCACATCGACTGCTCGTCTCCAATGTGGTCGGGACCCAGGTGGATTGAAGGGCGGTTCGAAGAAGTCAACGCGCTGCGGCGCATCACCGGTGGGCCGGCCGAGTCGTGTGGTCGGCCCATCGGGCGTTTTGACGCGATGCGGGCCGAGGCCGACCTCGTATACTCCCGCGTCATGCGACACGCGATGATCATGGCGGGTGGATCGGGGACGCGGCTCTGGCCCATGAGCCGGCGCGACCGACCGAAGCAACTGCTTCCGCTTATCGAGGGTCGTTCGCTCCTCGATCTGGCGGTCGAGCGGGCTCGCGCGATCGTCGAGCAGAATCGAGTGTGGATTTGCGCGGGCGCCAACTTTCGAGACCAGGTCATCGACACCCTCGGGCTTCCGGAGGATAGATACCTCGCGGAGCCGGTTGGTCGCGACACGCTCAACGCCATCGGCTTCAGCGCGTCGGTCATCGCGCGGGAAGACCCGGACGCGACGATCGCCGTGTTGACCGCCGATCACCTCATCTCGCCGGTCGACGCCTTCGCGTCGACGATGCGACGCGCCTTTGGCTATGCTGATGATCATCCGGACGCGCTCGTCACGCTGGCGATTACTCCAACGCGGCCGGCCACGGAGTTCGGATACATCGAGCGCGCCGAAGCCGTGGACGAGTCCGGGGATCCCGCGGTGTACCGGGTAAGCCGTTACATCGAAAAACCAGGTGTCGCCACGGCGGAGCGCCTCATCGCGGATGGGCGCAGCGGATGGTCGAGCGGCATGTTCGTCTTTCGGGCTCAGGCGATGCTTGATGCGATCGCACGATTCGCGCCCGACGCGGTCGAAGGCCTGACGCGCATCGCCGAGGCCTGGGACACGGAGCACCGCGACCAGACGCTGACCGAGGTCTACCCCACGCTACCCCAGCGGGCCATCGACTACGCGGTCATGGAACCGGCGTCGCGCGACGCGTCGACACCGGTCGTCACGATCCCGATGACCGTCAAATGGCTCGATGTCGGTTCCTGGGCGAACCTGGCGCAGACCATCGCCGCACGAGAAGACGGCGACAATCGGTCGATCGGTCACTCGCTCTGTGTTGAATCGCGAAATGTCTTCACCGTGTCGCACGATGACGCGCACCTCGTCGCGACACTCGGATGCGAAGACCTCATCGTGGTGCACACGCCCGACGCCACGCTCATCTGTCCGCGGGACCGCGCCGCGGATCTGAAGAAACTCGTCGAGCGACTTGACGATCGACTCCGCTGAGCAGGTCATGGTGAGTTCGATGTCGCTCAACGAGGCCGCGTTTCTGGTTACGGGCTGGGCCATCACCGTGGCGGGCGCCGCGCTCTTCATCTGGGCCTTCTTCGGCGATCAGATCCGGGGTTGGCTCGACGGACGCTCTCGACGGCGCTGCCCCCGATGCTGGTACGACCTCTCTGGTGTTCGAGATACACGGCGATGCGCTGAATGCGGATACGAGGCGCCGCGCGAGCGAGACCTGCGACGCTCGAAGCGCCGTTACCCTGCCGCCTTCGCCGGACTCTTCCTCCTCCTCGTCGTCGGCTACCTCGTGCGGCAGACTCCGGCCGCCCGCGCCCGCGGGTGGGCGGCGTTGGCGCCCGATTCGGTCCTCATCGCCTGGGCGCATCAGCAGGAAACAGACCCGCGGAGCGCCTCCCCGACCACTTCCGCGCTCCTTCGTGCGATGGCGCCGGAACTCGACTACCGCCTGTCGAACGGACTCCTATCGGCCCGCGAGTATCGGCGCCTCGTTCGCGGATTTCTCAGCGTCGAGCCCCGTACAGAGTGGCCCGCGGACTTCGAAGCGGCGCCGTGGAACTACGCGAGTGTCTGGTTCCTCTCGAATGACTTTGATTTCACAATGATGCGCGTATCCACGCCGGATGACCCAAGGGACTCAACCGGCCGGCTCGAAGTTGAGGTCGCGCTCTGGTCCGCGGGCGGCGCGGGCGCCGGATCTCCGATCGAGAGTGCGCAATTTGAGTTCCCCGTCCAGGTCGTCGCGACCTCCGACGAGGCGCTTCAGCCCGTTCGATCGGAAGCGTTCGACCAGCTCGTGGCCGAATCGCTCGATCTCAAGCTCGTGTTCCCGTCCCTGCCCGGTCAATGGCCGTGGATCACCGTCACACTCGATTCCGAGCGATCTTCGTCATTCGAGGAGGTCGCCTTCGGATTCCGGGTCGAGATCATGCGCGGCGATACGGTGGTGCAGACCGAGCGAATCTACTACCCCGCCGATTGCTTCCATGGCGGGAGGTCTGGTGGCCTCTCCGTCGGCATCCAGCCGGCGGACTGGCCCCGGGAAGCGCTCGCGAATCCGGACGAGTGGTCGCTGCGCATCTCCGGCGACTCATCCGTCGCGGCGGGGGACTGGTCGAGGTCGCGGTACTGGGCCGGCGAGTTCGTCGTCCCCTTGCGCGATGCGATGAGAATCCAACCCTGAATCTGCTCATTATCGCATGATCCCGCATGGACCGGCACATTGAACGGTCGGAGGCGGAAGTCGCGCGCGGCGATCGCCGGGGCTTCCCAGATCAATGTGGTGAGCTTCGCAGGCACTGCGAGAGGAGTGGGATCCATGAACCGGATGATTCTGGCGTCCGCCGTCGCTCTGGGCGGCGCGACCTGGGCCGGCGGTGTCACCGGCGCCGAGACGACCTCGACCGAATTCCTCACTTTTCATCTCATGCAGATCGAGCAGGTGATCGGCGGCGTCAACGGTGACTCGGACGCGCAAGCTATCCAGTTGCGCATGCGGTCGGGCGGACAACAGTTTGTCAGCGAAGGTGTGCTCATCGCCTGGGACGCAGCGGGGGAGAACCCCGTCGAACTCATCGACTTTCCGACCGATGTCGCGAACGGCAGCCGCGGCTCCACCGTGCTCATAACCACCGCGGCGTTCGATGCGGCGACGACCCCGGCAACCAACGCCGACTTCACGATGACGAATCGAATCCCCGACTCGTACCTTGACGCGGGACGCATCACCTTCGAGGACGATTTCGGAACGATCTACTGGTCACTCGCGTGGGGTGGATCGAACTACACCGGTTCAAACGCTGGCGCGTTTACAAATGACTCAAACGGCGACTTCGGTCCTCCGTTCCCCGATCCGCTCCCCACGGCCGACGAGCGCGCGCTCCTCTTCCTCGGCGCGGACAACGCGCGAAGCACCCGGAACATCGACGACTATGCGATCACGATCGGGTCGGGCGTATTCAAGAACAACGCGCGCTCCGAATTCGTCGTGGGTGATGGCCCGGCGTTCGGGTTCACGGTCGCCGGCGTCTGTCCCGGCCTGATTGATCTCGCCTGGTCGGGCGCATCGGAGGGCGGCACGGTCGCGATCGTCTTCGCCTCGAACACCGGGAGTGTGACGATCCCGATCGGGATGACCTGCGAAGGAACCCAACTCGGTCTGGGTACCCGGAACATTCAACTCGTGCGCACGGTGCCCGGCGGGGCGAACGGCATGGCGATGCTCAGCGGTGACGCGCCGTCCTTCGCCTGCGGCGGGTTCCTCCAGCTGCTCGACATCGGGACTTGCGCGACGAGTTCGGTCGCCATGATTCCCAACTGACACCTTCCATCACTCTGATCTCTCCGTCAGGATCAGAGACAGGGAAACCGAGCCGCGCGGGCCCCCACAGCCGCGCGGCTCGTTCCCTCTTCGGCTGCGGCATGGCGGCTGAATCAGGTGACCGCGGGGCTATCATGCGGGCGATATGACGCTGTCCGCCCAAACCTTCGTCAGTCTCGTCGTCATCTTCACGATCTTCGGAGTCGTGCAGGGCGCCGTGGCGTACTGCATTCTGCTCGAACGAAAGATCAGCGCCTGGGTGCAGGATCGAATCGGACCCAATCGGGTTGGTCCCGCGGGCCTGCTCCAACCGATCGCGGACGGCCTGAAGCTCTTCTTTAAGGAAGACTACTTTCCGTCCGGCGTCGATCGCGTGCTCTTCCTCCTCGCGCCGGCGTTCGGACTCGTTCCCGCCCTGATCGGTTGGGCCATCGTGCCGTGGGGCGGGGTCTGGATGTGCGAAGGATTCGAGTTCGGTCCACTCACCGTGCTTCCCGGGGCGGCCTATGTCGGGGCCGCGAACATCAGCGTGGGCATCGTCTTCGTCCTTGCGACCGCCGGCGTCGCGGTGTACGGCGTCGTGCTTGCTGGATGGGCGTCGAACAGCAAGTACGCCTTTCTCGGCAGCCTTCGCGCCGGCGCCCAGATGATCTCCTACGAAATTCCGATGGGTGTCGCCATTCTCATCGTGCTCCTGCTCGCGGGCTCGCTGCGGCCGGACACGATCGTCGCCGATCAGGTCGCCGGCATGTGGAATGTGGTCGCTCATCCGCTCATGGCGGTCATTCTCTTCACGAGCATGCTCGCCGAGGCGAACCGGGCTCCGTTCGATCTCGCCGAGGCCGAGCAGGAACTCGTCGGCGGATTCCATACCGAGTACTCCTCGATGAAGTGGGCGCTGTTCTTCTTCGGCGAGTACAGCCACATGATCACGAGTTCAGCGATCTTCGCGATCCTCTTTCTCGGCGGGTGGCATCTCTTCCCGTTCGTTCCGCAGGAGACCGCCGGCGGACTGGTCGCCGTGTTCATCAAGACGATCGTCATGTTCGGAAAGATCGCGGCGCTGATCACGCTCATGATGGTCATCCGCTGGACACTGCCGCGCTTTCGGTACGACCAGCTCATGAACCTCGCGTGGCGCATGCTCATCCCCGTGTCGCTCATCATGCTCGTGGGGGTCGCGGTACTCGTCCGATTCGGGTTGACGGAGTGGTGGTGGATGCTTGGGCTGAATGTGGGCGTCACGCTCGCCCTGCTCCTCGCGCAGCCACTTCTCAATCGTGGTGTCCAGATCAATCGGCGGGAACGACTCGTCGGATCGCGGTTCTATCCGCCTGAATCCGCGGCGACTTCGGCGCCATGACCGCTTCTCGGACCTGATCGGGGACCTTCCCCCATTCGATTCGACTATCTCGCCTCCATGACGGGGGCGCGGTATCGTGGATTGTCCTCCGACCGGTCGGATCGACCCCGTGTCGTCGATCACCGCGGCTCTCGCCCGGGCGCCGGTCTCGACTCGAGCAACCGAGGTTGGAATTCCCGATGGCGAAGCTCTTTCTGATCCAGGCGATTACCGAAGCGCTCCGGCAGGAGATGGAGCGTGACCCCGAGGTCGTGCTCCTCGGTGAAGACATCGGGAAGAACGGCGGCGTCTTCCGTGCGACTGACGGCCTCTGGGAGCAGTTCGGCGCCGAGCGAGTGGTGGACACGCCGCTCGCCGAGTCCGGCATCCTGGGAACCGCGATCGGACTCGCCATGGCCGGGATCAAGGCGGTCCCCGAGATTCAGTTCGAAGGGTTTCTCGGTCCGGCCTACGACCAGATCGTCACGCACGCGGCCCGCTTTCGCACGCGGACGCGCGGTCGATTTACCGTCCCGATGACCGTTCGCGTCCCGGTGGGGGGCGGAATCCACGCGCCGGAATTGCACAGTGACTCGCCCGAGGCGGTCTATGTGCACACGCCGGGACTCAAGGTCGTCATGCCGTCAAGCGCCTACGACGCGAAGGGACTTCTGACCTCGGCGATTCGCGATCCCGATCCGGTCATCTTCTTTGAACCGAAGCGGATCTACCGCGCGTTCCGCGAAGAAGTGCCGGAGGAGCAGTACACGATCCCGCTGGGCGAGGCCAAGGTGCTCGAAGAAGGCGATGAGGTCACCGTGATCTCCTGGGGCGCCTCGGTCGTGCAGTGCCTAAACGCGATTGACGAAATTGATCAGTCGGTTGAGCTCATCGATCTGCGCACGCTCTATCCACTTGACATTGAGACGATCGCAAACTCGGTGAACAAGACCGGTCGTTGCGTCGTGGTGCACGAGGCGCCGAAGACCTGCGGCCTCGGCGCCGAGATTGCGACGATCATTCAGGAAGAGTGCTTCGATTATCTCGAAGCGCCCGTGCAGCGCGTCGCCGGCTTCGACACCATCATGCCGTACTACAAGCTCGAGATGGAATACCTTCCTGACGCTGACCGCGTGAAGGAAGCGGTGACCCAGGTCGCGGCCTTCTGAGCGCATTGAGATCCGACCGAACGAGATGATCAGAGAGTGGAGCGTCAACCGATGAGCAGCGAACGCGTCGACTTCATTCTGCCGGACCTCGGCGAAGGTGTGCACGAGGCCGAGATCATCACCTGGAAAGTCAAGGCGGGCGATGTCGTTGACGAAATGGATGTCCTCGCCGAGATGGAGACCGACAAGGCGCTCGTCGAAGTGCCGAGCCCGTACGCCGGCAAGATCATCGAGCTCCACGGCTCGGAGGGCGAGATCGCCCATGTCGGCAAGCCGATCGTAACCTTTGAGAACGCGACCCAGAGTGGCCAGCCGGTGGGCGGCGCCGGGAAGTCGGCGACCATCGCCGAGACGAAACCAAATGGTGAGGCGCACGGCGCCGAGGCCGCGGTCGAAGCGGAGCCCGAGAGGGAGCGCGAAGACGCGGGAACCGTCGTGGGGTCGATGGAAGGACAACCGACGCTCGGTCGCGGCGACGGAAAGGTCATGGCGACGCCTGCGGTTCGTCGACTTGCGAAAGACCTTGGCGTCGAGATCAACTCGATTCACGGAACCGGGCGCGGCGGCCGAGTTACGGCGACCGATGTTCAGAAGGCTTCCAAAGGTCGAGGCAACACAGGTTCCCAACCCTCGACGGCGCCGGCGGCGAGGAAGGAATCTCGTCGCGAACCGAGTTACGAGCCTCCGCCCGTCAAGGTCGACGCGAATGGCGTCGCGGAGCGTATCCCGTTTCGCGGCGTGCGCCGGAAGATCGCCGAGTCGCTCGACCGCTCGGTTAGGACTGCGGTCCATTTCACCGTCATGGATTCGGCCGATGTCACCGGACTCAACCGACTCCGTCGTCAGCAGGCTTCGGCGGCGGGTGAGAAGGTGAGCTTCCTTCCATTCGTCATTCAGGCCGTTTGTCGGGCGCTCAAGCGGTATCCGAATCTCAACGCGAATGTCGACGACGAGAACTCCGAAATCCTCATCAAGGGCGTGCAGAACATCGGCGTCGCGGTAGACACCGATCATGGACTCATGGTGCCCGTGATTCCGAGCGCCGATCGAATGGCCGTATTGCCCCTTGGACGGAAGATCGCGGATCTCGCCGAGAAGTGCGCGAATCGAAGCGTGCCGCGCGACGAGTTGATGGGCGGCACCTTTACCGTGTCAAATGTCGGCAGCTACGCCGGCGCGTTCGCGACGCCGATCATCAATTATCCGGAGGTGGGCATCCTCGCCGTGGGGCGGGCTCGCGAGACGGTCATGGCTCGAAACGGCGCCATATACATCGGGATGGAGATGCCGCTCAGCCTGTCCTGCGACCACCGGGTCGTCGACGGGGCGTACGGCGCCCGATTCCTCGCCGAAGTCGTGCAACTGCTCGAGAATCCGGAGACGCTCCTCGAGCCGGCCGGACGCTGAACCGTCTGAACAAGGACGCTCGTCTTTCAGTTTCATTTCCGGAGATGCCCCGTGCCGCAGTCGCCGTCTCGCCGCCGCTGGAACTGGCGTCTTCTCCGGGCCGGAACCTTTCGACTCGACGGCGGCGCCATGTTCGGCATCATCCCGAAGGCGCTCTGGTCCGATCTCAACAAACCCGATCGAGAAAACCGAATCACGCTGCAGACGAACTGTCTCCTCCTCGAAGATGGCGGCGAACGCGTTCTTGTCGAAACGGGATACGGAAACAAGTTCGACCAGAAGGAACGGTCGATCTTCGCCATGGAGAAGCGCTGGATTCGTGACGCCCTTGAGGAGGTGGGAGTTGCGCCGGCGGATATCAATCATGTCATCTTGACCCACCTTCACTTCGATCACGCCGGCGGATTGAGTTTCGTCGACGGCAAGGACGACGATCCGAAGTCGACCTTTCCGAACGCGAAGATCCATGTGCAGAAGGTGGAATGGGAAGATGCGATCGCGAACAAATCGACGATGCGTCGCACCTACATGAGGAATCATCTCGATCCCGTTGAAGATCAGGTACAACTCGTCGAAGGTGAGGTCGAAGTGACGCCCGGAATCCGGGTCCGTCCGGTCCCCGGACACACCTGGGGGCAGCAGGCCGTGATCTTTCGAGACGCTGAAGGAACGGTCTGCTTCCCGGGAGATGTCATGCCGACGATCAACCATGTGGGACTGCCGTACAACATGGCGTACGACATGATGCCCTACGAGAACATGCAGACGAAGCAGACTCTTCTCGCGGACGCGCAACGCGACGGATGGCGCATCGTCATCGACCACGAGCCGGGTCCCGCGGTCGTCACCGTTGATCGAGACGATCGTGGACGGTTCAAGCTCGTCCAGGCTTCGAGCTGAGAACACCGGGCCTGATGGTCGACCCGCTCTGACTCAGGTCTGGACCCCGGATCACATTCCCGCGCCGGTGTGCGTCCAACCCTCGTTGCCGATCGAACTAGTATTCGAACCGCCCGGTTCGCGCCACGGCTGCGCTCGAATGGCGGTCGAGCGATGACGGTTTCTGCGGCCGCGCGCGTTCAGCGGTCGTATTCAGAGCGAGTGCCGTTCGCGCATCCTCGATTCGCGGGCGCCGAAGGAAGTGAGCAACGATCGGATGCGCCGCGCGGTCCGCGCCATTCTGCCCTACGCGACCCGAACCGTGGTCAGCCTTCTCGTCGTGATCGTCGGGATCATGATCGCCCGCTGGCTGGTGAATACGCGGCCGGCCGTCCGCGAGGTTCCGGATCGTGATTCCCGCCTCCGGGTTCAGACGATGGAACTGGCGCGGGTTCCGATTCGACGGGTGTGGTCCGGCTTCGGTTCGATCGAGGCGTCGCGCGTCGCGGATGTCGCTGCGGAAGTCACCGGCGTCATCGCCGAGATACCGGACGGAATCGACGCGGGCGCACGGATCAATGCCGACGAGGTTCTCGCCCGCATCGACCCGGCCGATTTTGAGTACGAACGCACGGTCGCCCAGCGAACGGTCGACCGCCTCCGCGCTCAACTCGACTCTCTTGATATCGCGGAAGGGTCTATTCGTCGGCAGATCGAACTCGTCGAACAGGAGACGCAGATCGCGCGAGATGAATTCGAGCGGGCGGTGGAGAGTTTCGACCGTGATGGCGCCAGCCCTTCGGAGGTTGCGCGGCGGCAGCGAGAATTGCGTGCGGCCGAGCGTATCGAGACCGATCTGCGGGAACGGCTCGATCAGGTCGGTCCCCGCCGCGCCGAACTCCAGGCGCAGCTCGGACTCGAAGAAGCGCGGCTCGGACTCGCCAGCCGTAACTTTGAGCGAAGCACGATCCGTAGCCCCATCGCGGGGACGCTGCAATCCTTGGTGGTCGAACCCGGCGAGCGTGTCGCGCCGGGAACCCCCATCGCGCGGGTCGTCGACCTGAGCCGGGTCGAGGCGCCGCTTCGATTCCCCGCAACGGCTCGATCGTCAATCTCTGCCGGGAATTCGGTGCAGATGTCGCTCGAGACGACGGCGTCGAAGATCTGGCAGGCGACCATTACCCGCGTCGAGCCCGAGTCCGATCCCTCCAGCCGCACTTTCGCCGCGTACGCGGATGTCGATCAGAATCCGAATGATCGATTCGTGCTCGCGCCGGGGCAGTTCGTCAAAGCCGAAGTTATGGTCAGTGAGCCGGTCGATCGCCTCATCGCGCCACGCCGCGCGATATTGAACGATCAGGTCTTCGTGGTGACCGCCGAGGGGCTCGTCGAACGGCGTCGCGCGGTCGTTGACTACTTCTTCGTCGATTCGTTTCCACGCTTTGGTGTGAGCGATGACGAATGGGCGGCGCTCGATCCGGCCTCGAATCTCGAGCCCGGTGACCGGCTCATTCTGACGAATCTCGATGAACTCGAACCCGGGACGGTCGTCGACGCCACGCCCGCGGCGCTCGTGGAGGCGCCAGACCTCGAACCGGAATCGTCGGCGAGCCGCCGTGGCGACGAATCCATCGGAGGCTGATCGATGGCATCAACTCCGACTGATTCGAAGACGACGACGGGCGACTCGGAGACGGTCGTGGCGCCGAGCCGGCCGACCCCAGCGTCGTTCGGTGTGCGCCATCCGGTGCCGGCGAATCTGCTCATGTGGGCGATCATCGTCGCCGGGCTCATCTTCGGGCTCTCGCTCCGCCGCGAAATGTTTCCCGAAATCCGCGCCGACCGGGCGCTCATCGTCGCGCCATATCCAGGGGCGAGCCCGAAGGAAATCGAAGAGAGCGTGGTTAAGAAAATCGAGGACCGCATCGCGGATCTCGATGAGGTCGACGAGATCTCGGCCACCATTGTGGAGGGCGTCGGGACGGTCATCGTGACCTTTCAGCGGGCCGTCGAGGATCTTGATCAGGCGGTGGACGAGGTTGAGTCGGCGATCGAGCAGATTCAGGACCTCCCGGATGATCTCGAGCGCATCCGTGTCTCGAAGTTCGAACCCACGCTTCCGGTTATCGCGCTGTCGCTCTACGGCGACGCGGACGAGCGCGATCTCAAGCGGGCGGCGCGTCGCCTCGAAGACGATCTCGAATCACTCCCCGGTATGGGTGAAATCATCCTCTCAGGCGTGCGCAACGATGAGATCCGCGTCGAAGTCTCACCCGAGACGCTCATGCGGTACGGGCTCAGTCTTCCGGTCATCTCCGATCAAGTGACCGAGGAAATGCGCGAATCTCCAGGCGGAGCGCTGCGCACCGGCGTTGAAACCGTGCGTGTACGGACCATGGGCGCCGAGGAGCGGGCCGAGGCCATACGCGACATCGTGATCAAGTCCGATCCTTCCGGCGCCGTCGTCCGACTCGACGAGGTCGCGGACATCCTCGACGGATTCGAAGATGTTGTCGTGCGGCAGCGGATCAACAACCGCCCGGCGGTCCGTTTGACGATTACGAACGAGAACGACGGCGACGCGATCAAGATCGCGAACCTCGTTCGGTCGTATGTCGCGGGGCGGACCGGCCAGCCGTTCGAACCGTTCTGGAATGACCGCTGGAACGCGGCGCTCAATCTCTTCACTCCGCCCGGTCCGTCCGGGGAGCCGACGCGGGTGAGTCCGCGACTTACTGCGTACAACCTCGGCGTCGCACGCTCGGGAGATCCGCTCCCGGGCGAACTCGTGCTGCACAACGACCTCGCCCAGTACATCGAAGGTCGTCTCGATCTCCTGACGCGAAACGCGAAGTACGGCGCGGTGCTCGTCTTCGCGACGCTGCTTCTCTTCCTCAATCTTCAAGTGGCCGGATGGGTCATGCTCGGGCTCGTGATCTCGCTGCTCGGCACGCTCGCTTTCATGGCGATGCTCGGCATCACACTCAACCTGCTCACCATGTTCGGGCTGATCATCGTGCTCGGCCTGCTTGTAGATGACGCGATCGTAGTGGCGGAGAACATCGTCGCGCGACACGAACGCGGCGAGCCGGCGCTTGTCGCTGCGGTGAACGGCGCCGGCCAGATCGGCTGGCCCGTGATCGCGACGGTGACCTCGACGATCGCGGCCTTCATTCCGCTCGGGCTCGTCGAAGGACAGATCGGGGACTTCCTCGGCGCGTTGCCGATCGTGGTCGCCTGCGCGCTCGCGGTGTCGGTTGTTGAAGCGCTCATCATCCTGCCGGCGCATATGGGTCACAGCCTCGCAAAGGCCGAACGCGGCGCCCGAACGCGCATCGGCGCCTGGTTCGTGCGGCTCGAAGCGCGGCGCGATGCGCTCATCAACGATCGCATCGTCCCCGCGTTCGGACGACTCCTCGAGATCATCCTGCACTTCCGTTACATCGCCGCGGCGGTCGCGCTCGCGACGCTCATCATTTCGTTCGGTCTCGTCGGGGGCGGACGCGTTGAGTTCACCTTCTTCTCGGAGACGGACAGCGAGATCCTCATTATCGATCTGCGCATGCCGGTTGGCACGCCGGCGGAACGCACGAACGCCCTCATCGGTCGTCTCGAGGCGATCGCGCTCGAACAGCCCGAGGTGCAGACCGTGGAGGGTCTCGTCGGCATCCGTCTCGACACCGACGACTTCAGCGCGAGTGAACCGCAGAGTCACATCGGGCAGGTGTACATCGAACTTGCCCCGGTCGAAGAGCGCGAACGCACGAGTGGAGAAGTGAAGGCGGCGATGCGGGAATCGATCGGCGAACTCTCCGGCATCAGCGCGTTGCGCATCATGGAAGTGCAGGGTGGGCCCGGCGGTGAACTCGAGATCGTGATCACCGGTCCGACCGAGGAGAAACTCGTGCTCGCTTCGGAGATGCTCAAGTCGAAGCTTGCAAGCTACGAGGGCGTCGAGGATATCCGCGACGATATCGAGAGCGGACAACGCGAATTGCAGATCACCCTGCTCGACGGAGCGAAGGGACTCGGGTTCACGACCTCGTCTATCGCCCGCCAGATACGCGCGGCCGTATACGGGCTCGAAGCGCACACCTTCGCGGGTGATGAAGAAGATGTTGATGTGCGAATCACGCTTGACGAGTCCTCGCGTCGCCAACTCTCGAGCATCGAGAAGCTGTATGTCTTTACTCCGGCTGGACAATGGGTCCCGCTGTCCGAAGTCGCGCGCATCGACGAGGCGTCGGGGTACGCGACGATTCACCGCTTCGAGCGGCAGCGGGCCGTCACGATTTCGGCCGATGTGAATCAGAAGTTGAACAATCCGGAACGGATCGCGAGTGAACTGACGCCGTATTTCTCGGAGATCGAGCGCGCCGCGCCCGGTGTGCGGGTGGAGCCCCGTGGTCGTCAGATGGAGACCGCGAAGTCGCTCTCCAGTCTCCGTGTCGGTTTTCTTCTTGCGCTCGGTCTCATCTATGTCGTCCTGGCGTGGCTCTTCGGTCATTACTTCCAGCCGATCGTGGTCATGCTGAGCATCCCGTTCGCCACGATCGGGATGATCTGGGGCCACTACCTGCTCGACTACAAGATCATGATCCTCTCGCTCATCGGGTTCGTGGCGCTCACGGGGATCGTGGTCAACGATTCGCTCATCTACATGGAGTTCTACAACCAGATGCGCGAGAAGGGGTGGGCGATGCGCGACGCCCTCGTCGAGGCGGGCCGTCGCCGGTTGCGGCCGATTCTGCTCACCACGATGACGACCGTCCTCGGCCTGTTGCCGCTCATGCTCGAGCAGTCGTTTCAGGCGCGCATTCTCATTCCAATGGCGATCTCGATCTCCTGCGGACTGATCAGTGCGACCGTTCTCATCCTGGTCGTGCTTCCCTGCCTCACGCTGATAGGAAACGATCTCCGGGCGATCGCGCTCTTCCTCTGGAACGGGCGGTGGCCGGAGATCGGAATCGGGGGGCTGCTCTCAGCCGACGCCCCGCCGCGGGAGCCCGATCCGAGTTGAGTCGGGGTCCCTCGTCGGTTTACTCGCGGCGAGAAACTGCGGAGAAAAATGAAAAGGGCTATGGCATAGGGCGAAAGTCCGATTATGATGATTGTGGCTCAGGAGGCGCCTGCGCACGGGAACGCTTCAGAGACTGAGCCGCGTGCCGGAAGAAGTGGGCTCGGTGGGACTCGAACCCACACTCCCCGTGAGGGGAAGCGGATTTTAAGTCCGCTGCGTCTGCCGATTCCGCCACGAGCCCGGGGCCGACAGTATACCCGGAGACGGGTCCGGCCCCTTGCACGCCGCACAGGGAATGCGTCTGATGCGTGAGATCGAATCGGCGGCGAATCGCCAGCAGGGCTCCTGCAATGGGAGTTCCAATGTGGCGACTCCTGGCCATGCCGCGGATCGTGCCACGCCCCACCTGACGAGCCTGTGCGAACAGACGGATGAAGGCCGGCGACTCGTCCGCAGGACGCTTGCGAGTCCGCCCGGATTGCGATAGCGTGTAGAGAAGTGATCCGCGTGCCGGATGGATGCGCAAGGCCGCGCGTTCCCGCTACGCCGACCGTCGGAATTCCTTGCCGCATACAAGGAGCGCTTCCGGCGGATTGACAAGCCTTGATCGTCGCCGTTAACTCCGGCCGTCGATCGAGGTTGGATCGCACAGGGCTGGAAAGACAATCCCACCGTTGGATCGCCCGAACGGGCCGATGCGCCCGCGGGACAGCACACAGGGACCGACAGACATGACAAAGCGCGCGAACCGTCGTCCGTACACCCGAGCGACCCGCAAGGCCCGGAAGCAGAATCGCTCGGCGTCGTCGCCGATTTTCCAACCGCTCGAGCCGCGAAAGCTGTTGACGACGCTCTACGCCTTCCCGGATCTCGACCTGGGACAGACGAATACTTTCGCGGGCTGGATCGCGATGCCGGCCTGGTACACCGACCTGAACGGACCCGACGGACAACTCAACGCCGAGGCGGTCGAAAGTCGATCGGTATTCGTGCGCATTCAGATCTTTGACACCGGCGCTCCGCCGGCCGGCGACAGCCCGAGCGTCACGATCCTCGACCTCAATGAGAACCCGCTCTTCCCCTGGATCGGCCAACTCGACGACGGCGATCCGGAGACTGAAGTCGAAGTCGCGATCCATCCCGGCGAAGACGGGTATTGGGGGTCCGATGACGATGTGACCTTCGGCGGCTTCGGTCTTGATGTGGGGTACAACCCGGGCTGGCGCAACGCAGTTGACTCCGACGGGAACTTCATTCCCGGTCTGTACATCCCCGACAACCTGTTCGATCCCGTCCGGCAGATTGATTACGAAGAGGATCCGGATCTCGGTGAGGATGAGACCTTCTGGCCGGATGAGTCTGACGATGTGCCGGAGGACCGCACGCTCGTTATCCCGGAAACCGGGACCTGGCACCCGGGAAGCGATGGCGTTTACCGAACCGCCGACGACAGTCGCACGCCACCGCACTGGAACCCGCTCGATGGCGGCACCGGTCATGTCCCGATTCCGCAGGACGAGACGGGCGGCACCGATGACCGGGTGTTCGACGGTAGCCCGCTTACGATCGTCGACGACGACCCGTCGCCGGCGATTGCTGACCCCTTCACGGCGCCGACGAACACCGACCAGGAATGGCACCTGATCGACCGCATCGTTCATGGATTCGACGGTGACTTCGTCATCGGTGTGAACGACGGCATCGCGGACTTCAACAACGGCATTGGCCAGATCATCTTCGCCGATACTCGGTCAACGACTCGATTCGTGATCACGGTCTACGACGATCCGCAGGACTACCTCGACAACGAGCTCTACGCGAATCCATTCCAGCTCCCGGAAGGCGAGTTCGTCGGCACGGACTTCGATCGATCGCTGCTTGACGGCACCGTTATCCAGACCCCGGGCATGGGCCGGGTCATCATCGGCAATCCGACGAATGCGGACTGGCGCGTCATCGAGCCTCGATTCCAGCAGCGGGGCGAGGATCGCATCGATCTCGGAATCACGAACCCTGAGTTCGCCTACGAGTTCGTCGACGGTCGTGAGCCGCTGTGGCAGCGCTTCAGCCACGAGTTCGAAAACACGGCCGAACTTCTCGACCGGCCGCGCGAAGGCATTTACTTCGAGGATCCCTCCGAGAACAACTCGATGGGACGGATCGCGATCGACGGCGCGCTGTATGGCGTCTCGCGGTTCCCCGGCGCGCTCGAGATCCTGCATGTCGGCTTCCTCGGCGGCGATGTCATCGTCGACGGCGACACCGACGCGATTATCGTGGCGGGCAACGCCGGCGTGATGCAGTACGAAGACGATTCGTTCGGTACCACGAATTCACGCGTCAATGTGGGCCGTGCCTTCGGTTCGTTCATCGCCGGCGACGCGATCGGTACGCTCGTCAATGTCGATGGCGACTTCTCGGCCGCGTCGCTTGAGGACAAGCCCTTCATACGCGACGGCGGTCTTGTGCTCGAATACGAGCAGATGATCAATGACGCCGACATCGACATCTACAAGCGGAACCTGGTTGGCAAGAGCTTCGAGGTCGCGAACTTCGGGTTCGTGCTCGAAGAGGCGGGCGAAGAAGAGGCCGGCATTATCACGAACGACACGATCGGTCGCGCCCAGTACATCGGTCGTGCGACTGGTCGGGCTCTCGTGAATGGCACGATCGGCGGCGAGGATCAATTCCACACCGACGCGGGTGACTGGTACTCAGTCGCGGTGGATGGCGAGACGGAACTGCGCGTCTCGATCATCAACCTGCTCACCGGCGCCGATCTGACCGGCGTGTACCTCTCGATTCGCGACCACGAAGGTCGCATTCTCGCGTCACGCGGTCTGA
This sequence comes from Phycisphaerales bacterium, assembly GCA_043101845.1. Taxonomy (GTDB): domain Bacteria; phylum Planctomycetota; class Phycisphaerae; order Phycisphaerales; family UBA5793; genus JBICHN01. The sequence continues at coordinate 723,445 of JBICHN010000011.1, forward strand.
CCGGCCTCGTCGGTGAGATCAAGTACAAGCCGAAGGCGGCCGGGGTCGTCTACATTGTCGTGGGTGACAACCCGGACGGCAGTGGTGATCCGTTCGGCTCGCCGGTGTCGTATCAGGTTGAAGTTCGCGGCGTGGAAGGCGTCACGCTCGGCGAAGTCAACGGACTCAACCGGCTCGCGTACAGCCTCACCGATGGAACTTCGATCTCGACACAATTCGGCGACATCGGCGCCATCCGCGTTGGTCTCGATGCGGAGGAAGCGACGAACTTCGCTGGCTCATTCACCGCCGGGATTATCAATACTGCGGGAAGTTTGTGGCAACTCAGCGCCGGATCGACCATGGGCGGCGGTTTGAACTCCGATGGTGACCGCGTGGGTACGAACGGGGTCACGGTCGAAGCGGCCGAGCATGTCGGCCAGATCTTCGCCGGTTACGGAACCGGTGAAGGCGACGGCATCCGTCTCGGCGGTTCGCTGCTCGGTATCTCGGTCGAAGCGGGCGGCAACATCGGTCACATCTCCGCGTTCAGTTCAACGGATCTCGATGGCGGTATCGGCGATTTCAGCGAGACCCAGGACAACGGTCTCGTGGGCGTCACCGGCGCCGCGACCTTCCTCGCGGACAACATCGGCGTCATTCACGCGTCGAACCGCATTCAGGGATATACCGCCGGCCTCGGTGGATCGCTGGGACTCGGAGCCCGCTTTGAAGTTCGGGCGAATGGTGTTATTGACCTCGTCGAAGCCGGCGTTGACATGTTCGGCGACGAAGTCGAGGGCAATGAGGATCTTCTCAAGAACGCGCCGCTCTTCGGTTTCATCGACGACGAGCCGGGCTTCTTCAAGGGCGTGGGCGGCAATATCCGCTTCGTCCGGGCGCCGCAGGTCTTCGCGACCAATGTTGAAGGAGCGTTCCTGACGCTCGCCGAGGGCGAGTCGATCGATCTCGTCGACGATTCCGGCGCCACCTTCAGCATCAAGCTTACCGCGGGCAGCGCCGCATTCGGCGGGGGCAGTGGGGCCAAGATCGTGTTTGCGCCGGTGACGAATTCGCTCGGTGTCGCGGTGACGCAGATCGTCGCCGATCTGAGCAACGGCGCCGACCTCGTTATTACAAACAATTCGGGCCGCGTGGAAATTGGCGACATCGTCGTGATGGGCGCCAATGTGCCGCTTGACCAGAAGGTCATTCTCAACGGCTCCGGCCGTACCGATGTGCTCTATCTCCGGGCGGCCGGCCAGTTCGAGAAGATCGAGAACTCGACTTCGGGCGACATGATCGCCATCGATGTCGACACGGTCGAGCAGGTGAAGATCGCCGGGAATCTCGGACGCACGAACACGGTGAAATACGGTCCGCAGCTGCTCGGTCCGGAGCTTGGCTTCGCCTACGCGGCGCCGACGCAGCCGCCGGCGACCATCGAAGCAGAAATCCGCCTCGCGCTGCTCAACGGCGCCGGGACCGAAGTGCCGTTCATCATCGGCTCCACGATCTCGATTGATCCGGCCGGCGTCGGCGGCGCGGCCGGTGATCCGCAGGTGGTCGGCGGAATCACGGATGAGTTCCTCAACGGCCTCATCGTTCGAGAGACCCGTCAGAACTTCGCGGTCGAATCGGTTCAGGTCGATGGCGCCCTCGGTGATCTCATCGCGAACACGACGATCGAGAGCATCAAGGTCAACGCTGACGGCAACACGCCTTTGGGAGCGTTCCACGGCGTCGTCGGGACGGTGTATTCCCGTGGCGATATCGAGTTCATCGATGTCGGCGACGGCCTGGTCGCCACCGACCCGGGCCCGTGGTTGAACGCCGGTATCTTGGCGCAGGGTTCGCTCCACCGTGTCTTCGCCGAGGGCGAGGGACACGATCTCAAGGGCTACATCGGCGGGGCGGGCGTACCCGCCTTTGCCCCGGCCTTCCAGGATTTTGAGTTCGCAATTCAGACGGTCGAGACGAAGAACGGGGCCGATATTGACGGCGCCGTGATCAACGCGGATTCCCTTGAGGAATTCTGGGCGGGTGAAGGCTCGAGCGGCCAGCCGACGCACTTCATCGACAAGATCCAGGTCCGTGACGGCGACATGCGTGACACGCTCGTCCGCGGTCGCATCATCAACGACATTGAAATCAAGGGCGGCGTGTGGGACGCGAACCGCGTCTTTGCGCCGGTCAGTGTGGGTCGGATCCGGGCGGATGAGTTCACGGCGACGACCGATGTCTTCGCCGGCGCGCCCGTCGCCACGATCCCCAGCGAGATTATCGTCGGTGGAAACATCGACCTCATCGAAACCTGGGGCGGCAAGGGGAACATCCTCAACCTCGATGTCGACATCCTCGGCAATCTCGGACGGATGCGGGCGAACGACATCGAACTCGTCGACATCAATGTCGACAACTTCCTCGAGCGGGTCGATGCGAAGGGCGCCATCACGCGGAGCAACTTCGTCGTCGGCGCCATTGAGAAGTTCGAAGCGGGAGATGACATTGCCCGCGTCACCGTCGATACGGCCGGTATCGTCAAGAGCTTCAAGTCGAAGTCCGGCGAGATCTACCTCGTCGATGTCACCGTGGGTGGACCCGACGGCGAGATTCAGAAGCTCGAGGCCGCCACGGATATCAGCGGTAGCTTCGTGGTCTCCGGACCGATTAACAAGGTCCGGGCCAAGAGCGGCGACATCACCGCGACCATCATCACGACTGGCGAGCGAGGTACGATCAATGACCTTCAGGCTGGTCGCGACCTGCTCCTTACGCTCGACGCGTCAGCCGATGTGAACAAGATTCGCGCGGGCCGCACGCTTGGTGACGGTGATGTCATCCGTGTGCGCGGCGATGTGAGCAAGGTCGATGTCAAGAACGGAACCTTTGACGCGCAGCTCATCGTCGACGGCGAGCTTTCGAAGTTCCAGGCCGGAACGATGGCCGCTGACGCGAGTATCGATGTCCAGCGTTCCATCAACAAGATCGATATCGACAGCGGCGTCGACGGCGACATCGTGAGCCACTTCGGCGGCATTAACAAGATCGACATCAGCAACGGTGGCCTCACCGCCGGCAATGAGATCGCCGCCTACGACGGTGGAATCAAGAACCTCTCGATCAAGGGCGGCGATGTCGCGGGGACCATCTTCTCCGAGGATGAGGCGTCCAAGATCCAGATCAGTTCGAGCGGCGGCGTCGGCGGGAACCTCACCGGTGTCATCGAGAGCGAACTGCTTCTCAAGAAGGTGGACATCGACGGCTCCATCACCGGTGGTCAGGTGAAGTCGCTGTTCGAGATCGGTCAGCTCAATGTCGGCGGCGATGTGACCAGCGCCATCATCGGCGCCGGTCAGCTTGTGAGCAAGGTCAATATCAGCGGCGACTTCACGAGCTCGTTCATGCTCGGCGGTCTCGAGTCACTCGGCGCCGACAACGCGATCGGCGGCACGCTGCTCAATGCGGACCGCTTCTCGAATGGACACATCGAGAACTCGACGATCGGCGGTGAGATGGTTGGCTCCGTCATCGCGGCGGGCATTCTCCCGACCGCGGGCGGCTCGTTCGCGAGCCCGGACCCGGATACGCAACTCGCCCCGGGACGGAGCACGATCGACAAGGTCACGATCCGCGGCGATGCCACGAGCGGCAGCCTGATCCTCGCGGACACGGCGATCACGAACCTGTCGATCAATGGCTCGACGATCACGCCCGCCGGCGGCGGCGTGACGGTTGAGGTCATCGACCCGACCGTTCCCGATCTTACCGGGTACAGCACCTTCACCCGCGGCTCCGACGCCGTGATCACTGAGGCGGACGGCGACATCGTTCGACTCAGCCTGAGCGGCTCGGGCACGGGTTACTTCATCCAGGACGGCTCCGGCAACATATCTGATGTTCTCTTCCTGGGTACGCAGTCGAATACGAATGTCGTCTTCTCGGTCGACAGCGGTTCGGGCGACGGCTTCGTGAACCTTGCGCTCGGCACGACGGTCGAGGCGTTCGACGATCTCTTCTTCGGCTCGTTCGACCTCTCGGACGGCGCCGTGGATGAGGGAGTCATGCTCTCGTTCGACGCCGACATCAACACGGTGACCTTCGGTCGTACGAATACCACGGGCACGGCGCTGTTCGTGGGCGGCGAGGCGAAGAATGTGAATGTCGGCAATACGCTGAACGGCACATTCGATGTCACGCACGCGAACTCCGTGCAGATCGTCGGCAACTTCTCCGGGAACTGGCAGAGCCAGAGCATCGGCTCATTCCATGTGACCGGAAGCCTCTTCGACGCGACGGTCTACGGCCGCGACGGCATCGATTCCGTCTCCGTGAACGGCGCTCTCGGCGCCGACGAGGTCGGCACCTTCATCTCGACGGACGAGAATCTCAACTCGCTGACCGCGGCGTCGGCGGAAGAGGTGGTCGTCTCCGCCGAGGATGTGTTGAACAGCGTCACGATCAACGGCAATGCGGTCGATTCGTCGTTCATCGCCGGACTCTCACTCGGGTCCGACGGCGACTTCGGAGGAACGGGCACGGCGGCGGACGAACTCACGAGTGGTGAGGTCAACAATGTTACCGTCCGCGGTGATTTCATCCGTAGCAGCGTCGCGGCCGGTATCGATCGAGGGACCGCCGGGTTCTTCGGCGACGGCGACGACATCGGCGCCCTCGGCTACAGCGTGATCCACAATGTCACGGTGAATGGACTCGCACGCGGCTCAAACTTCTTCACGGAGAGTTACGCGTTTACCGCCGCGGGCGAGGTCGAAAATGTCCGCGTGAATCGCAGCGAGTTCACGCAGAACGGGAACCTCCAAGTTCGTGATCTCGGCGTCGCGTCGCTGCCCGTGCTCGTGACCGATGTCACGACCCGCATGGACGCCGAAACCTTTGTCATCGAGATTACCTTCAGTGAGGACATCGACGAGATCAGCCTCACCGGTGGTGATCCGCTCAACCCGGTCAGCGATCCGGCGATCTCCTTCGAGAACTCCGATCCGACCGGCAACGATCCGACCACGCTCGATTACACGATCACTTATGACCCGGACACCCGCACCGCGGAGGTCGTCTTCGAGACGAGCTACACCCGGGCGAATCCCGGCGTGTACCGGCTCGTCATCGACGGTACTTCGCTGCAGAGCACGGGCGGCGTGAACCTGGACGGGGACGGGGATGGCGTGCCGGGTGACGACTACGAGAAGTATGTTGTCCTCGGCGACGCGGGCGACCGCGTCCTTGACCCGGGCGATCCGAATACCTGGGACTATGACGGTGACACGATCGACGATGTCACCTTCCGTAACGCGACCGACATGGATCTTCTGCTGACGGAGTTGCCGTCGAGCCTGCGGAAGAACCTCGGACTCACCTTCGTGGGTCGTATTGGCGACCACCCGGACCATGAGGCGAACTTCTATCCGGGCAAGATGGATGTCGATGTGTACTCCGTCACGCTCGAAGAGGGTGACATCTTCCAGGCGACGCTCAATCGAGAGCTCGGCGGCGCCGGGCTTCTCGGCTCGATGTTCCTGCTTTCCGAGCAGGAAGTGGCGCCGAGCGAGTTCGAGATCGCCAATGTCGTCGGCGAAGACATCCTCGCCGCCGGCTGGCGCGTCACGGCGGACGACACCTATTACCTCGCCATCACTTCGGGTACGACGCAGTTCACCGGCACGGTGCCGGTCGGTCTGCAGGAAACGCGCCTTATGTTCATTCCGGGCGTGGGCCTGACCTTCGGCATGCCGGTCGATCTCGACTACGGCGAAGGCATCATCTACCGCGGCACGGACGACGATCCGCTCGAGCTTCGTCCGGACTGGGTCACGAACGACATCGGGAACTACTCGGTGACGGTCGAGATCTTTGATGACGGCGACAGTGGGTTCGATCGCGGCAACCAGACGAACCTCGTGGATGGCGTCGCGAAGACTTTCCATTCACAGATCGGCCGCGATACGGTCGGCTTCGCCGACAGCGTGATGGTCGATGTGGATGTCTGGGATATCAACTTCCAGAGCGGCGGCAATGTGCTGAGCGAAGGCACGACCGTCACGATGACCCTCGCCGTCGAAGAGTTCGGCTCGGACCTCGGCGCCATCGCGGAGTTCGGCCTGTTCCGGATCACCGACGACACTTCGGTGAACGGTGGTGAACTCGTGGGGGCGCCCGGCTACATTGACCTCTACAGCACGGCGCGGGACCAGACCATCACGGTCCGTGTCCCCACGACCGGCGTGTACGCGGTCTATGTCCAGGGCAACCTCGAGAACGATTACAGCCTCACGATCGAGTACGACACGAGCACGGCGGGAACGATTTCGCTTCCGGCGCGGCAGAATGTCCTGCTCGAAACGAACGGCGGGTTCGCCGAGTGGCTGGGACGCTTCGGGACGGACATCAACAAGTTCAACCTCAACAACCTCGGCTTCGGTGGCCAGGAGAACACAGTTCTCTCCACGGTGATTGATGAGGTCGAAACCAAGTTCGAGAACGCCGGTGTCACGGTGAATCTCGAGTTGAACTCGTCGAGCTTCGGTCGCGAACCGTTCTCCACCGTCTTCCTCGCGAACAACTACTCCGACGATGTCGACGGGGTGAGCGAGTTCGGCGCCGCCGAGCAGTTCGATGTGCTCAACCAGGACCGATCGGATTCGGCCGTAGTCTTCGTCGAGGACTTCGACTTCTACAGCCCGGGCTCACGCGACCTCCTGGCCGAGGACCTGGCGAATGTCGTGGCCCGCGAGATCGGTCATCTTCTCGGATTGCGAAATGTGGTCGTTTCGGATCCGGTCGATGTCATGACCGGCGCCGACGCGGCGCTGCTCGGAGCGGGAAGCGCCCGCGAGTTCTCGAGCGATCCGCTGAACCTTGCCCGCTACGGCGGTACGGTGGCGGCGGGCCTCCGACTCGGCCTCGATCTCACCGGTCGAGACGGCGTCTGGCTGCTCGGCCAGCAGGACGATGTGGACATGCTCCAGTATGTCCTCGCCAGCTCGAGCTGATTCGACCTACCCTTGAACCCAACGCATCGGGCCGGCCGCGAGGCCGGCCCGATTTCGTTTTCGATCACACGAATCAGCGGGATCTTCGACCATCCGGCGCGCACGGACAGCCCCGAGTCGATTCCGCCGCTCCTGCGCGCCCGGGTCGAACGATCGATTCAGAAGGTCGACGCGATCTCATCGGACTTCCCGGCGAGTGAGAAGTCCTTATCGGTGATCCCGTTCGCATCGTGCGTGGACAGGGTCAGAGTGACCTTGTTGTACCGGATGAGAATGTCCGGATGGTGCTGCATGGCCTCGGCCGCGTCGGCGACCTTGTTCACGAACCCCATCGCGCTCCCGAAGTCATCGAACTGGTAGGTGCGGCTGATGGAATCGCCGACCTGAGACCAGTCGGGCCTCTTCGCGAGTCGTTCGTCGATGTGGGTCTGATCGAGCTTGTCCACCGTGCAGCCTCCTCCATAGATTCCCATCATCTTGAGCGCGTCCTCCACCTTGTCAAGCCGGGTCACGCGATTGGCGCCATCTCCGACCGGAGCGCTTCATCTCGGCAATCTGCGCACTTTTCTCATCACCTGGGCGATCGCCCGTCGAGGAGGCTGGCGCCTTCTCATGCGCATCGAAGATCTCGACGGTCCACGCGTGAAGCCCGAATCGGAGCGCAGTGTCCTCGAAACGCTCGAATGGGTCGGAATGGACTGGGACGGCCCTGTCCTCAGGCAGAGCGACGACCTCGCTCCATATCGCAAGGGGATGCGGCGCCTCACCGAGCGCCGCCTCGCGTTCCCGTGCGCACTTTCGAGGTCCGAGATCGAGGCGGCCGCCTCGGCGCCGCACGCCGGTGACCATGAATCCTGCTATCCGCGTGCTCTCCGTCCGGATGTGCGACCGACGGATTTTCAGGATGAGCAGACGAACTGGCGATTCGTCGCCGATGACGGCGTCGTCGACATCGACGATCTCGTCGCCGGTCATCAGGAGAGGAGCCCGGCGTCGACGGTGGGGGACTTTGTCATCTGGACGAGGCGGGGCCAGCCCGCGTACCAGCTTGCCGTCGTCGTTGACGACCATCGTCAGGGCGTCACCGATGTCATTCGAGGTGATGACCTCCTCGACTCCGCGGCGCGGCAGATTCAGCTGGCGGACGCGCTCGGGCTCGAGTGGCGACCGCGGTACTGGCACCTTCCGCTCGTTCTCGGACCGGACGGCCGTCGGCTCGCGAAGCGTCACGGTGACACACGGGTCGTCTCGTACCGGGAGGCCGGAGTTACGCCCGCGCGGCTCGTCGGCCTCATCGCTGCGTGGAGCGGCGTCGCCGATCAGCCGGAACCCATGACCTCTCACGAGTTTGCCGCTCGGTTTGATATCGCTAACCTATCCCGGAACCCCGTGACCTTTACGACTGAGGACGACGCATGGCTCCGTGGTTGACAACAGGCCCGACACGGTGGATCTGGGCGGTTCTCGCCGTCACCATTCTTGCGGTCGCGGCCGGCTGCGACGAAGAGACGACCGGCACGATACCTGTCAAGCTCGGCGACGAGACCTTCACGCTCGAGACGGCGATTTCCCGGATGGAGCAGGCTCAGGGCATGATGGGCCGAACCGAGATCGCCGAAGATGGGGGGATGATCTTCATCTTTGACTCGGACGAGGAGCGGAACTTCTGGATGAAGAACTGCCTCATCGATCTCGACATTCTCTATGTCGATCGGACGGGACGAATCGTGTCGTCCTACACGATGAAGGCCGAGCCGCCCCAACGCGACGACGAGACCGAGGCCGAGTACGAAGCGCGGATGCGTCGGGACGGGTCGTATCCGAGCAACGGAAAGGCTCGCTATGTCATCGAGATCAAGGCCGGCCGTATCGACGAACTCGGACTGAAGGACGGGCAGAAGCTTGATCTCGACCTTGATCGCCTCAAGAAACTCGCTGAGATGGACGATGGCCCGTAGAGCGAGGCGTTCCACTCATCTGCGGCCTCGCTCGGGATGTGAGGCCGATGTCCGTAACGATCGCACTCATCGGGTTCGAACGCCGGGATGCTCTGGCTGAGCGGATCCGTCATGAGTTGCCGCTATATTGGACCTGCGGCTCGAGTCCGAGCTTCGTCGGCTGGTCCGTCACGGAAGCGATCACGAAGCTCCCCGACAGTGGCGTTGATCTCTGTCTCATCTATGCGCCGCCCTCGTCCCTCGGATCCGCCCTTTACACACTTCTCGATCAGATTCACGAGCGACTGCTTCCGGCTCTGGCCATCGTGGAAGAGTCCGAAGTCGCCCGGTCCTGTCTCGCGGGTGATGACATCATCACCGCGCCGGCGGACGAGCCGATGGATCGGTTCTCGGCCCGGATCACGACGCTGATCCGCCGCCAGCGCACGATTGGGAAGCTTTCGGACGAACTCCGCGTGGCGCGTCGATTTCAAGGTGGTCTCCGGGGCGAGATGTCCCGTATCCAGGACGAACTTCAACTCGCGGCCATGGTGCAGCGCGAGTTTCTCCCGAAGCGGGCGCCCGAGGTCGGCAAAGTGCGCTTCGGGGTGCTCTTCCGCCCCTCCGGCTATGTGAGCGGCGACATCTACGACATTCGTCGCCTCGACGAGCGCACGGTTGGCTGCTTCCTCGCGGACGCCGTGGGGCACGGTGTGCCGGCGGCGCTCATGACCATGGTCATTTGCCGCAGCCTCGTCATGAAGGAAATCGAGGGCGGCTCATATCGAATCGTCGATCCAAGCGAGGCGCTCACGCGCCTGAACGAGGATCTCGCGCGCCATCAGGCCATCGGCGGCCGGTTCGCGACCGGCGTGTATGCGACCATCGACATCGAGACGCGCGAAGTACGACTGTCCGGCGCCGGTCATCCGCCGCCGCTGCGCATCCGCGCCGATGGCTCGTACGAACCAATCACGACGAGCGGCGGCCTGCTCGGTGTGTTCGACGACGCGACCTTCGATCAGGTCTCGTTCACGCTCGAAGACAACGAGTCGCTCATCATGTACAGCGATGGATTCGAGACCGCGTTTCCAAACGAAGGCGCGGACGAATCGCGCCGCCGCCTTCCGACCCGCCGCTATCTCGATCAGTTCGTCGACGCATGCGGCCAGGCTCGGACGGCGTCCGAGTCGACGCGCCTGCTTGCGGATGCGCTCGATCGACAAATCGGCTCACTCCATCAGATTGATGACCTCACTGCGATCAGCGTCATGCCGGCCCAGCCCGACGAGGTCGCCCAGGCCCCCGACTACGCCGAAGTCAACGCGGCGTAGCGCCACGGCAAACGAGTTCCCGATCAGCTACGAAACGGGCCCGCCGAATCGGCGGGCCCGCGTGCGATCATTCAATGTGAGGATAAGTCTTCTTCGTCTGAGGAGACGACCGCTCAGCCGCCGACCCGATAGCGCACGAATTCTTCGATCGTCACGCCCTTCGGAAGCACATCTTTCACCTGCTTCTTGCCTTCAGGATCCTTGACATACTTCTGATGAAGCAGGGCGTTTTCTTCGACGAACTTTCGCAGCTTCCCTTCGATCATCTTCTCGATGATGTTGTCCGGCTTCCCGGACTCGGCGGCCTCTTCCCGGGCGGATTCCCGTTGCTTGTCCATGAGCTCGGACGGAATGTCGTCCGGTCCCACGCCGGCGGGCGTCGGCACATGGGCGGTGATGTGCTGGCAGATCCCGGTGGCGACCTCGTCGTCGACTTGACCGGAGAACTTGACGATCACGCCCACCTGCTCGTTGTGATGCAGATAGGAGCCGCAGTATCCGCCTGCGAGCTTGTGCGCGCGACGGAAGGACGAGTTCTCACCCGTCGTGATCCGCACATTGTCGATGATGTCCTTCATCTCCGGCGATGAATCGATGGCGCCTTCCGCGTCGGCGTCGAGCGCAATCTGGGCGACCTTGCGGGTCGCTTCTCCAAACTTCTCGTTCCGAGCGGTGAAGTCGGTCTCCGTATTGAGTTCCGCGATGGCCACGGCGCTCCGGTCATCTTCGATCGCAATCGCGATGCGACCCTCGGCGGCCGCGCGATCGGTGCGCTCGTCCATCTTGCCCTTGAGTTTGGCGCGGAGCATCTCCACCGCGGCTTCCATGTCGCCGTTGGTCTCCTCGAGCGCCTTCTTGCAGTCCATCATGCCCAGGCCCGTACGCTGACGGAGGGCCATTACATCCTTCGCGCTGATCGCCATGACTTGCGTCGCTCCGAACAAATCAATTCGTGGTGTCGTGATTCCGTTGAAGGCGGTGAAGTTCGACGCGAGGCGCCGATGTCGTGAACATCAGCGTCGTCATCGCGGCTTCAAATCGCCGCCCGTTCCAATATCCTGTCGAGGCCGGCGCCGTCCGGGACGCATGGGCGCGTCGATCGTTCGTCGATTCAGCCTTCCTTGGCCGCCTCGGCCGCGACTGGTTCTTCGCGCCGAGAGGCCGCAGGTTCTCCGTCCGAGGCGGAGTCGGACGATTCCGTCTCGCTCGAGGAACTCGATGAGGCGCCGCTGTCATCCGCCCGGAACCGGGCGCGGCGACTGCGTCGCGGGGCGCCTGCGGCGCCACCCGTCGAGGGCTGCTCGGTCGTCTCCGGCTTCTCGTCGGAGGGCGCCGGTCGCTGATTCTTGCCTTCGGCGATCGCAGCGCACAATTCGCGGACGACGACATCGATGGATCGCATCGAGTCATCGTTCCCCGGGATCGGAATGTCCGCGAGATCGGGATCACCGTCCGTATCGATCAGGCACACGGTGGGAATGCCAAGCTTCTTCGCTTCGAGGATCGCATTGATCTCGCGCTTCACATCAATGACGACGAGTGCGCCCGGCAACTTGTGCATGTGCCGAATGCCTTCGAGGTTGCGGAGGATCTTCCGCTTCTCGCGACGAAGCTGCGATTCCATCTTCTTCGAGTAGTTCGCGAACTCACCCGTCTGCTCGATCCGCTCGAGTTCCTCGAGTCGCTTGAGTCGCGAGCGAATCGTGCGAAAGTTCGTCAGAGTGCCGCCGAGCCAGCGCTCGGTCACCCAGTGCATCTTCACATCGCCCACGCGCTGCCGGATGACTTCGCGGGCCTGTCGCTTCGTGCCGATGAAGCAGACATCCTTGCCATCGCCGACGACCTTCGCGAGAAACTTCTTCGCAAGCAGAAGACCCTTCACGGTCTCCTTGATGTCGATGATGTGGATGTGATTCTTCTTCGTATAGATGTAGGGACCCATTTTCGGATTCCAGTTCGAGCTGCGCTGCCCGAAATGGATTCCGGCCTCGATCAGGTCTTTCACGAGTGAATTGGAGGTCTTGTCGGCCATGGGTCTCTCCTAACGAGTCAGCGACACCGGCGGGACGACCGATCGGTCTCGAGGCTCGCCGCGTGAAACCGCATCCGGCGGTTTGACACGAACAGGCGGCGTCGAGAGGACGACCCGCGCAAGGGCGCTTGTGCAGGCGATTTCAGGTCGACGCGGCGGCGGAACGCACGCCCGTCAACTTCCTCTGGATTTCTGGGCGAGCCGCCTCCCACACCTGGCGGCCACGGTCGATTACCGATCTCAATCGACCCGCGAGTATATCCGGCCAGACGCGATTCGCAAATGCAGCGGCCTTCTCCTGTGCGATTTCGAGCCCGTTCCCGCATTCAACCCGAACGATCGGAACGATCGAGTCGAATCTCACCCCCAACGACGACTCCAACCGCCCGGCCGCGGACCTCCCACCCGTCGAACGGCGTATTCGACGACAGGCTCTGGAACGCCCTGGCGTCGATCGTCCAGACCTCGTCCGGGTCGATCACCGTGACATCTCCCGCGGCGCCCGTCTCGAGCGACCCGAGTCGATGGGGCGCCTGGTCGAGTCCGCACAGTTTCGCCGGCTCGATCGTCATCAACCGAATCAGGGCCGGCCATTCGAGCAGGCCCGACTCGACGAGCGCTCGGACATAAAGAGGCAGGGCGGTCTCAATGCCGACGATGCCGAAGGGCGCCTCCGCAAATGGCAGAGCCTTCCGATCGGCGGCGTGCGGCGCGTGATCGGTCGCGAGCACCGTGATGACGCCGTCGGCGACGCCTCGCCGCACGGCTTCGACATCAGCCGCCGTTCGCAGCGGAGGATTCATCTTTGCATTCGTCCCGATCGACTCGCACGCCTCATCCGTCAAGAGGAGGTGGTGGGGCGACGCTTCAGCCGAGACCGGCTGACCTTCCTCGCGCGCCTCGCGAACGAGTTCGACCGAGCCACCCGACGAGAGATGCTGAACATGGTACCGGGCGCCGACTTCACGATTGAGTCGAATATCGCGTTCGATGATCAACTCTTCGGCGACCTTCGGCCAGCCCGCCTGCCCGAGTCGGTCGGCGACCGCCCCCTCGTTCATGGATGCCCCGGCGGTCAGGGTGAGTTCCTGGCAGTGCTGCATGAACACGCGGTCGACCGCGCGACAGCCGCGCAACGCCTCCCGCATGACTGCTGCGGAGGCGATGACATCGCCATCGTCACTGAACCCAACCGCCCCGGCCCGGGAGAGCCCCTCCATGTCGACGAGCCGCTCTCCCCGCCGCCCGCAGGTCGCCGCGGCGACCGCGAACACGCGGCAGGCGTTCGCGGCCCGACTTCGCTCGGCGACGAGTTCGAGTGTTTCGACCGAATCGATCGCCGGTCGGGTGTTCGGCATGCAGCACACCGTTGTGAATCCGCCCTCGATCGCGGCGGCGCCGCCGGACGCGATCGTCTCCGCCGCCTCGCCGCCGGGTTCGCGGAGATGCACATGGGGATCGATCAAGCCGGGCGTGACGAGGAATCCGCTCGCGTCGAACGACCGGTCACCCCGCCGCGAGTCGGCGTCTCGTTCGATCGAAAGAACGACGCCGTTCTCAATAACGACATCCGCGTCGTCATCAAACCCGGAGGCAGGATCGATCACGCGTCCGGATCGGATGATCAATCGGCTCACGCCAGTGTCCTCTCATGGTTTCGCCGCGAACAAAATACAGCGCGAGCGTCCACAGGTGGACGCTCGCGCAGGATTCGTTCGAGATTCATCGGTCGAATCGTCAGGATTCGGCGGATTCCGAGGTTCCATTCTGGTCCTGGCCGTTCGACTCCGCCGTCGCCGCCGCGGCGTCGGCCTGCGCCTGCTGTTGCTGCTGTTCCATCTGCGAAATCGAGCCGAGACCACGGCGCTGGTCGCGGAGACGTCGCTTCTTGCCGACCCGCTCGCGGAGGTAGTAGAGCTTGGCCCGGCGGGCGTCGCCGCGCCGGACGACCTCAATCTTCGCGATTCGGGGCGTATGGAGCGGAATGACGAGTTCGACGCCTTCATTCGCCACGATGCGGCGAACGGTAATCGACTCGTTGATACCGCTCCCCTTGCGGCCAATCAGCACACCCTGGAAGACCTGGATGCGCTCCTTCTCGCCTTCGATGATGCGGCGGTGAACATTGATCGTGTCACCCACGGTGATGACCGGGAGATCACTCTTCAACTGATCGGCCGACACGCTCTCGAGTAACTGCTGCTGGCTCATCACGAACCTCGATTCACTCTTCGTCGTTCCCGGATTCATCGCGAACCCGCGAACGATCTGTTGGTTCATTCTCACGCAGGAGGTCCGGTCGTCGCTCGCGCGTTCGCCGGAGCCGCTGCTCCATTCGCCACCGCTCGACTTCGCCGTGGTGCCCGCTCATGAGCACTTCAGGCGGGGTAAGGCCCTTCCATTCGCGTGGCCTCGTGTACTGCGGACAGTCGAGCAGTCGTTGTCCGCTTGAATCCACCGCTGAAAAGCTGTCCTCCGTCGCCGAATCCTCATGGCCAAGGGCGCCCGGGACGAGTCGCGTCACCGCGTCGATCAGGAGGAGGGCCGGCAACTCGCCGCCGCTGACCACGAAGTCACCCACGCTGATCTCAAGCGGCTCGAGTTTCTCGATCACTCGTTCGTCGATCCCTTCGTACCGGCCCGCGATGATGAGCAGGCGTTCTCGTACCGCAAGATGTTCGACTGTAACCTGATCGAGCGGTCGCCCCTGCGGGGTCATCAGAATGCGGGTCGCGGGTCGCGGGTCGAGGGCCTCGGTCGCCAGGACCGCATCCCATATCGGCTGGCACATCATGACCATGCCGGGGCCTCCGCCGAACGGTCGATCGTCAACTTTGCGGTGCTTGTCCTCCGTGTAGTCGCGGATATCGACCGCGTTCAGTTCGACCAGTCCCGCCTGCTGCGCCCGACCCGGGATCGAGATCTCGAGCACGGAGTCGAACATCTCGGGAAACAGCGTCAGGACATCGATACGCATCGGCGAGCGAACGGCGTCGCGGCGTCAGCCGGACGCCGACTCCGACGCGGGCTCGTACTTCAGGCCCGGCTTCGGCTCGACACCCGCGCGCTTGATGAGCGACGCGGCCGTCTCGCTTGGCTGGGCGCCGACGCTGAGCCAGTACCGGATCCGGTCCGTCTTCAGTTCGAACTGCTTGCTGTCATCGGATTCGGTCGGGTCGTACCAGCCGAGTTCCTCGATCACCCGCCCGTTTCGCGGGGCGCGCGAATCAACGGCGCCGAGCCGATAGAAGGGCCGGTGGGTCCGACCGAACCGCTTGAGACGCAATCTGACCATGAAAGGTCGCTCCTTGCTGCTGGGCCCATGGTCCGGAACATCCGGCGTCGACCGGGACCGAGGGGGAGCGAGCCAGGGATCAGACTGATCCGGGCGTCCCATCGGCGTGCGGTCGGCGAGCGGGCCGACTCGGTATCGCCGGGGAGTGTAGCCGAAGCCGGCGCCGTATCAAGCGATGCGGACTGGAGATCGAACCACGCACGATCGAAAAAGAAGACGACGCCCCGGTCGAGGCGTCGTCTGGTCAAGTTCGTTTTCCCGCGGTCGGGTCAGCGGCCGATGATCGTGAACGGAAGTTCGCCGCCGGCGAGATCGGTTCCCGCCATCCACAGCACCGCAACGGCCACGATCAGGGCGAAGGTTCCCGCGAGCGACAGCGCCGCATAGACATCGAGGACGGGGCGGGCCGAGCGTCGCTGCATTCCGGTCTGCATCTGGGACATGGGAGTCTCCTTACCGTCGAGAGCGACGAGCCTTAGAACCGCACGCCACCGGTGCCGGTGACCTTGTCGTTGACCGAAACATCACCCTGCACGAGTTCGAGTCGCCCGCTCGAGCGATTGATGTCGACATTCGTGATGATGAGATTGGCCAGGAAACGGCCGTTTCGCGAGAGGATGAACTTCATATTCTCGCTTACGCCGTCACGGCTGCCGAGATCGATCTCGACATACTGCGAACCGTCGTCCGCGGCCGAAGTCTTGAGGACGCGACCGACAATCGGAGGCGACGGGAGCGCGCTCTCGTCCATCTCGGCGCCGGTGTCCGCGGTCTGGGTCCCACCGGTACGGATGTCGTCCATTTCCTCCCGCAACTGCTGGATCCGCTCCTGCAGAATGCGCTGCGCGTCGAGCGCGACTTCGAGCTGCGAAGAGACATCGCGAAGCTGGTCTTCGAGTTCGATAGACCGCTGCCGATCCTTGAGCGACTGCTCACGGCGATCAGTGATCTCGCCGGACTGCGTTTCGATGATGTTCGACTGCGTCTCGACCGTCGCGGAGAGTGTGCCGAGCTCCGCCTTCACCGCGGCCGAGTCCTGCAGCGCGTTATCCCGCTGCGTACGCAGATCGACGATCTGCGTGCGGTACCCCTCAGCCCGCGATCGCTCGCGGGCGAGTTCATTCTGGAGTCGAGTGATCTCCGCCTGCGCTTCGGTCAGCTCCTGCGCGGCCGCGGCGTACGCCGCCTCGGCTTCGCTCTCGAGCGACTGAATCTGGGCCTGAGCGCCCTGGTAACGATCCTGCCAGGTGTCGTCGTTGACGGCCAGCGGAATGACGAGCGCCGCCACCAGGACCGACAGCAGGGCCTGCAGGACGATGAAGATCTTGGTGAGGGGATGCAAGGAATGATCCTCCACTGTCCGGGTACGGGGTCTAACGCCGGGTATGAGGCAGGGAGTGCGAGCCCGGCGGAATGTGCTCACGCGTTGACGGCCAATGCTGACTACGGGTTCAGCCGGCTCTCCGTCCCGTCACGCGCGTGCTGATCTGTGTTATTAACGCCTCGCCTGATCGGTGTCAACCATGGCCGGCAATCTTACCGCCAAACCGCGGGGCGGGAAGCGCCGAGCGATCAAAGCCCTGACACTGACTCTCCGTCGGCCGGGGGAACCGACGCCACGATGGCCGCTGCGGCATGGACTCGGACCATTTCCTCACCCGACTCGCGGAAGATTCGCGCCAGATGCGCCCAGGCGTCCGGACCGCCGATCTCTCCGAGCGTGTACACCGCCTGAGCGCGAATCGCCGCCGGGGCGTCGCGGTACGCGGGCTCGAAGTACTCGAGCGGACCGGTCACGGACGGGGGCTCGCCGAGCTGGGCCAGAGCGGCCATCGCGGCGAGGCGAACCTCCGCTGAAACCCGATACTGCCTCCATCGCGCGACGAGCGAAACGAGCAGATCGCGCGACCGTTCGTCCCCGACCCGACCGGTAATCTGCGCCGCGAGCGCGCGAACCTCGCCTTCCGAGTTGTCATCCTGCACGAGATGCACGCGAACCCGCTCGAGCGCCGAGGAATCGCCGAGTTTGATGAGCGCTTCGGCGATCTGCAACTGTACGACCCGCACTCGCTGCATCGAAACGGTGGGAAGGTCGTAGGTCAACGCTTCACGCAGCATCGGAATCGCCGACGGATCACCGATTTCCCCGAGAACGAGCGCTGCGTTTCCCCGCGTGGTGAGGTCACCGCTTCGCAGCATCTCCGCGAGCGACGAAAGGTTGACCTGACTCCCGTGATTGCGCAGCGCGAGGATCGCAGCCGCCTGCACCGAAGGATCCGGGTCACGCAGAAGACTCTGAAGAAGTGGGGATGAGCCACCGCCAAGCTCGGCGATCGACATCGTGGCGACGAACCGTACTCCCGGGTTCGGATCGACGAGCCCTTCGCGGGCAAGCTGTTCGCCGATCATCGGGACGGACTGCAACGCCTCGATGGCGTTCGCGCGAAGCAGGGGTGATTCGTCGTTCGCGAGTGCGCGCAGGTATTCAATCGCGTCGCGACGCAGCGTGGCACGGACCGCGGCGTCGTCCCGCACGCTGAGATAAGCGTTCGGCACGCCGCTGCCCGCGGTGGAGGTGGGCGCCGCGCAGCCGCCGAGGAGGATGGCGGCGCTCGCCAATACAAGGGTCGCGGCAATCGCGCCGAGTTCGGTTCGGTTCAATTCGCCTTCTCCTGAGTCGTCCGCCGGCTCCGGCGGCGGCCCGCGAGGCCCATGCCGCACAGTGCGATCGTGGCGCCAAACGCGAGCCACGCGAACGCGTCTCCGATTCTACCGTAGAGGCTCACGCGGTCGTCGAGCGGCAGTTCGGCGAGCAGAATCCCCGCCACCCGGTCCGGGCGGAGGCCCCGTGGATGATTCGGGCCGTACTCGATGAGCCGCCCCGCCGAATCGATCGCCGCGCTGATCCCCGTATTCGCCGCGCGGGCCATCGGAACTCGATTCTCGATGCAGCGAAAGCGTCCCGCCATGAGATGCTGGGCCCGCCCACCCGGATCGTTCGCGAACCACCCATCGTTCGTGAGATTGAGGAAGAGAAGTCCGGCCTTCCGTCCGTCGTCCCAGATAAGGCGCCGGCAGATATCGGAGTAGGTGGATTCGAAACAGATTGGCGCGCCCAGCTCTACGGTTTCGCCGGACGAGAGCGTCACCGGAATGCGGACGAACTCACCCCCCGTATCGAGGTCGAATCGCATGCCCCGCGCGCCGAGATCGAGGACGAACTGTTCGAGCCGCGGAAACCGATTCAGATATGGAATGACTTCACCGAACGGAGTGAGGCGCATCTTGTCGTATCGCGTCGCGGCGAGCGTTCCATCCGCTGTGAACAAGTATGCCGAGTTGAATCGGCGATCCTGACTGATCGCGAGCCGACGCCGTTCGGCGCCGTCCCCGTCCTGGAAGGTCTCGATCTCGATGCGGAGCGCCTCATTCGCTTCTGACCCGATGAGCAGCGGAGTCTCGATCGATCTCGCCAGGGCCGAGAGTTCTTCCCGCCACCTCGTCCATGACCAGTCCGGGTAGCCGGTCAGTGTGCGCTCCACCGCGTCTTCGAATCGCGTGATTTCGGCGATCGTGTCGTCGTCGAAACCG
This sequence comes from Phycisphaerales bacterium, assembly GCA_043101845.1. Lineage (GTDB taxonomy): Bacteria > Planctomycetota > Phycisphaerae > Phycisphaerales > UBA5793 > JBICHN01. The sequence continues at coordinate 742,623 of JBICHN010000011.1, forward strand.
ACGCCGGGAACCATGGTCTCGGGCCAGGCCACGAGATCGATATCGACTCCAGCGTCTTCCGCAATGGCGACGGCCTCACGCGTCATGCCGATGAAGCGGGTGAAGTCGGCGATCTGGTCCTCGATCGCCCAGCCGAGTTTGTTGTCTTGAGGCACATTCGTCTGAATGGCGGCGATCGTGACGCGTGCCGACTCCGCCGTGACTTCGTCGGTGCGGTAGAGCTGTACGACGCCGTACCCAAGCGATACGAGGTACACGACCGCGGCGATGGTCACGGACCGCTTCACGGCAGCCGTCAATCGTCCGTCGCGCACGAGCGGAAGAAGCAGCAGGTCGGCGATCAGGCCGGAGAGCGTCGCCGCGAGGAAACTGACGAAGTAGGCGCCGAAGAGATCGGCGGTCTGGCAGCACACCGGCGCCGCGATGAGAGGGTGTCCGATCAGAAAGCGGGGATCTCCGGTCAGAAACATCGACCCCCGCACGAACTCGAGCCCGACCCAGACGAGCGGACCGATGACGGTAAGCGGAAGCTTTGTCGACGCCTTGAATGATCCGCGGGGTCGGACGAGCGCGACAATTCCAACGAACACCGCCGGGAAGAGCGACTGGTACATTGCCAGCAGCGGATAGCCGAGCGGGGTGACCTCGAGCAACCAGCGGTGACCCCAGAGCCAGACTGGAATACACGCGAGCCAGACAGCGAACATGGCGCGGCCCGGGCGATCCGTTCGTGACCCGAGCAGCAGCAGGGGCGCCAGCGAGATCAACACAAGCGGCCACAGGTCGAACGGCGGAAAGGCCACGAGAAACAGAACCGCATGCGCAAGCCCGGCGACGAATCCCGCACGCCACGACATTGATCGCGTGCGATCGACTCCCGGTTCCTTCAAGGTTTGAGCGGCGCCGCGTGGGTTCACTTGCCGGCGTAGTCGATGATGCGACTGATCTCACTGCGGAGTTCGGGTCGGGGCACGACTCGATCGACGAATCCCGCCTTCTTGAGGAACTCAGCGCGCTGGAATCCGTCGGGCAGATCCTGTCGGATGGTCTGTTTGATCACGCGTGGTCCGGCGAAGCCGATGAGGGCACCGGGTTCGGCAAGAATGAGGTCTCCGAGCATTGCGAAACTCGCGGTGACCCCCCCGGTCGTGGGGTCGGTGAGGACGCTAATGAACAGCCCGCCGGCCTCGTCGAGCCGTGCGAGCGCTGCGGAGGTCTTGGCCATCTGCATGAGCGACAGGCAGGATTCCTGCATCCGGGCGCCACCCGACGCGCTCACGATCACGAGTGGAAGATCCTGCTCGATCGCCGCTTCGATGGCGCGGGTGACTTTCTCACCGACGGCCGAGCCCATGGACCCCATCATGAAGGTGAGATCGAGCACGGCAAGCACAACGCGACGACCCTTGATAAACGCCCGACCCGCAAGAGCCCCTTCCGGCCGACCGGTCTTCGCCCGTTCGGCGTCGAGACGATCCGGATACTTCTTGAGATCCGTGAACTCGAGCGGGTCGACGCTGATGACTTGTTCGTCAATCGGTTCGAACGACCCGGGGTCGCAGAGCTGCTCGACGCGCTGTCGGGCGGAAATGCGGTAGTGATGCCCGCATTGGGGACAGACATGAAGGTTCGCTTCCATCTGCTGGCGGAAGATCATCTCGCCGCAGCAGACGCAGCGCATCCAGAGTCCCTCGGGAATCGAGGTGCGCTTGCGCTGGCCTTCGGGGACATCGCGCCACTGTCGCGGCGTAGCGCCGCGGTCGCGTCGAGGCATGGTGGATTGATCCTTCGGAGCGCCGGCGTCGGGGGTGACCCGCTCAGCCGTGGCCGCGTCCGTATTCGGCTCATTCATGGGTTCGTCTCCGCTGATCGAGACTGTCCCGTCGTCGCTGCAGGAGTATCGGCAGTTCGGCTCGCCGAGAATTCGACTCGCATTTTAAGCGACCCAGACGATCCAATCCTACCTTTTGGCGGTCATGTGGCCTGACTTTCTTGAGAAATGGCGCCTCGACCCGCCTCGGCGCCCTCGCGTTCGGGTTTCGGTATAATGTCAAGCGCGATTGGGCCGGCGGCCGAATTCAGCCCATGGGTGGAGGTTTCGTGACGGATCGCGGTCCCCATCCCTGGCCGGCATCCCCTTCCAGCCCCGGAGAGTGACTCACCTTTGGTGGTCGATAAGCTGCTGAGTTGGTTCAGTGTCGATATGGGTATCGACTTGGGCACCTGCAACACCCTTGTCTGCGTCCGGGGTGAAGGCATTGTCCTCAACGAGCCCAGCGTGGTCGCCGTTAAGAAGGGGACGAACCGCGTCCTTCAAAATGGCAACGCCGTCGGGTGGATGGCGAAGGAAATGCTCGGCAAGACGCCGGGTTCGATTACCGCGATCCGGCCCCTCAAAGACGGCGTCATCAGCGACTTCGAGATCACCGAGGCGATGCTGAGCTACTTCATCCGAAAGGTGAATGGGCATCGCCACATCATCGGCCCCCGCGTGGTCATCGCGGTTCCCTCGGGAATCACCGCGGTCGAAAAGCAGGCCGTGCTGAACTCGGCACTCCGAGCGGGGGCCCGTCGGGTCTACCTCGTCGAGGAGCCCATGGCTGCGGGCATCGGGGCCGGGCTGCCGATCGTCGAACCGACCGCGTCGATGATCGTCGACATCGGCGGCGGAACGACCGAAGTCGCCATCATGTCGCTCGCCGACATCGCGGTCTGTGAATCCGTTCGCGTCGCCGGCGATGACATGGATGAGTCGATCATCAATCACATGAAGAAGACCTACAACCTCATGATCGGCGAGCAGACCGCGGAGCGGATCAAGATCGAAATCGGGTCCGCCGCGCCGGTGAGTGAGGAAACCACGATCGAAGTTCGAGGCCGCGACATGATCGCCGGTCTTCCGAGAAAGACGATCGTGTCCTCCGAGGAGATTCGCGAGGCGCTTCAGGAGCCGATCAACGCGATCATCGAAACCGTGACCCGGACGCTCGAACGGGCTGAGCCTGAACTCGCGGCGGATCTTGTCGAGAACGGGATCTCGCTGGCGGGCGGCGGCGCGTTGCTTCGAGGGATTGATGTGGTCATTTCGAACGCGACCGGCCTTGATGTGCAGATCGCCGAAGATCCGTTGACCTGCGTCGCGAAGGGCACGAGCATCTATCTCGAAAACCTCGAGGACTGGAAGTCCACGATGGAATCGGATCTCGACGAGGGATGAGCCGCGCCGGGCTTCAGACCGAGCTCGGGACGGTTCGCTTCTCGGGAATCGCGTCAAAGTGAGGTCGATGTTCACGCGAAGCCGCGCCTATCTCATATCCGTGATCGTGCTCCTGATCACGACGCTCACGCCCGTACCCTTCGGCGAGTGGCTTGACGGCCTCGCCCTGCAACTCGTCACTCCACTCAGCGAACCATTGACTCGCCTTTCGACCACGCTGCGTCCCGTGGCGTCGGAACTCGATGAGCTCGATCCAGATGTCGCCCGGCTCCGCGTCGAACTCGAGCAGGCGCGCTCGCGAATCGCGAATCTCGAGGATCTCTCGGCGCGGCTGCTTCGACAACTCGAAGAGTTCCAACAGGGGTATGCGGCTGACGCTCAGCATCACTTTCGTCTCGTCCGCGCTCGTCGGTCCGGCCGCACGGCGGTGGGGCAGGGCCGGTCGTTTCGAGTCAACGCCGGCCGGCGCCATGGCGTCGAGATCGGCGTCGCCGCCACCTACGACATTTACCATCTCGTCGGCCGAGTCACCGAAGTTGACATGCTCACTTCAGTCGTGACTCCGATCACCGATCCGGGCGACGACGCCGTGCTCGAAGTCGCCGTGCTCTTCGCCGGCAGTTCGATCGAGACGGGGGCGATCGGCGCGCTTCGACCGGACGACGAAGGGCGACTCCGCGGGTTCTTCAGCCGGGAGTTTCCGATCGCGGTCGGTGATCGTGTCCGACTTCGTGATGACTCCTGGGGTGAGCTCTACACCGGGCTCGTCGTCGGCTCGGTGGTCGAAGTGAATCCTTCCGACGAGTTCCCGCTCCGAAACGAAATCGTAGTCGAGCCCGACATTCCGGTTTCAAGAGTTGCGAGCGTCATGCTCAAGATTCCGGCGGAGGCGAGGCCATGAACTGGCTCTTCGTCGGACTCGCCACCTATGTCTTCCTCGCGTTCGATGTGGGGCTCAAGGATCTCTTCGAGATCGGTCATTCGGGTGTGCAGCCGAGCTTTCTGCTCATCTTCATGGTCTTCGTCGCGTCGCTGGCGACGACTTCGCATGCGTTATGGACTTCGCTCCTCGTCGGGCTTGTGATCGACCTCGCCGGCGCGTCGTACCGGGGCGACACCGCCGCGATCACACTTCTCGGCCCACATGCGCTCGGCTTCACCCTTGGCGCCGCCGTCGTGCTGCAACTTCGGACTCTGGTCTATCGCCGGCATCCACTGACCATGGCGTTCCTCACCTTTTTCGCGGGACTGATCGCCCATCTGCTCGCGACACTGCTCATCTCGATCCGGTGGCTGCTCGCGAGTCGCCTGGCCTGGTTCGAGCCATTCGCGTGGGATCCATCAGGCGAGATCGTCGTTCGATTCTTCTCGGTGATGTACTCCGCGGTGATCGCGATTCCCGTAGGCTGGTCCCTCATGCTGACCGCGCCGCTCTTCGGATTGAGCAGTCACGGTCGGCTTGGGGAATTACGCTGAGCCGGACGCGTCGATACACTACCGGCGTTCTCTTGATCGCTTTGAAAGGACGACCACGATGCGCATGCTCGTGAGCGCGATCTGTATCGCACTACTGGGAGCCGCGACCGGAGCGGAGGGGCAGGCGAACGACGCGCGGATGACCCGATGGGGTCAGAGCCTGGACCCTGAGAACGTGCATCCGGAGCATCCTCGCCCCATGCTCGTTCGCCACCCGTGGCGCTCGCTCAATGGTGAGTGGAACTACGCGGTGCTTCCCGCCGGCGAGGGGCCGCCGTCCCAGCCGGACGGCACGATTCTCGTCCCATTCCCAATTGAATCCGCGCTGTCCGGCGTCGAGCGTCGCGTCGAGTCAGGGGAAGAACTCTGGTACCAGAAGACGATCCCCGTGCCGACCGACTGGTCGAGCGGCCGGGTCTGGCTTCACTTCGGCGCTGTGGACTGGAAGACGACGGTCTATCTGAACGGTCTCAAAGTCGGCGAGCACGAGGGCGGGTATAACCCGTTCTCGTTCGACATCACGAACATGATGTACGACCGGCCGACGCAGGACCTCGTGGTGATCGTGTCAGATCCGACGAATGAGGGTGAGCAGCCGCGCGGCAAACAGGTGCGCGAGCCGGGTGGCATCTGGTACACCCCGGTCACGGGGATCTGGCAGAGCGTCTGGATCGAATCGGCGCCGTGGCGATCGATCGAGGACCTCGATTATCACTTTGACCGCGATCAAGGACGACTCGTTGTCGAGTCCACCGTTCGCAACGCGATCGAGGGGATGACCTGGCGGGTCGAGGCGCTGGCGGACGGCGAGGTCGTCGCCGCCGGCGAAGGCGCCGTGGGCGACGCCGTCGCCCTTGAGTTCGAGGCGCCGCGTCTCTGGTCGCCGGATGACCCGTTTCTCTACGACATTCGTGCGACGCTTCACGAAGACGACAAGGTCGTCGACGAAGTCGCAAGCTACACCGGGCTCCGGACCGTCGAGCTCGGGCCGGACTCCGAAGGCCGCACGCGCATCCTTCTCAATGGTGAGCCGGTGTTTCAGATCGGACTGCTCGACCAGGGTTACTGGCCCGACGGCCTATATACGGCGCCGTCAGACGAGGCGCTTCGGTACGACATCGAAGTGACGAAGGAACTCGGCTTCAACATGGCGCGGAAGCATGTGAAGATCGAACCACAACGGTGGTACTACTGGGCGGATCGTCTCGGTCTCCTCGTCTGGCAGGACATGCCGAGTGGCGGCCCGTACATCGGACCCCACGATGACGACGCCGAGCGATCAGATGAATCCGCCGCGCAGTTCGAAGCAGAGCTGCGCGAACTCGTCGACGATTTTCGCGATCACCCTTCGATTGTCATGTGGGTGCTCTTCAACGAAGGATGGGGTCAGTATGACACCCAACGCCTGACCGAATGGCTCGAGGCGTACGACTCGACGCGACTCGTGAACAGCGCGAGCGGCTGGGCCGATCGCGGAGTTGGCGATGTGCACGACTGGCATCGTTACCCGGGTCCAGATTCGCCTGAGCCTGAGCGCGATCGCGCCGCAGTGCTCGGCGAGTTCGGCGGTCTCGGCCTTGTCGTCGAGGACCACCTCTGGCAGACGGAACGAAACTGGGGCTACCGGTCGTACGAGACGAGCGAGGAACTCACAGACGCTTATGTGGAGCTTCTCGAGCGCGTGCACCGCCTCATCGGTGACCCCGGTCTCTCCGCGGCGGTGTACACGCAGACGACGGATGTTGAGATCGAAGTGAACGGTGTCATGACTTACGACCGGGCCGTGATCAAGCTCGATCCGGAGCGCGTTCGAAACGCGAATCACCAGTTGCATACGCCGCCACCCATCGTTCGTCCCGTCGTCCCGTCGTCACGCGATGATCCGCAGGAATGGCGCTATACGACCGAGCCTCCGAACGAAGACTGGCACCGCGAAGACTTTGACGATTCGCTCTGGAAGACCGGTCCCGGCGGCTTCGGGCGAGCGGAGACACCAGGCGCGGTCGTCCGGACCGAATGGACGACGCAGGACATCTGGCTTCGTCAGACGGTCATGATGTTTGAAGTTCCCGAGGGCGATATCCGCCTGCTCGTGCACCACGATGAGGACGCCACGATCTACATTAACGGTGTCCTCGCCGCGGAACTCGAGGGGTACACCACCTCCTATGTCGATGTGCCGATTCGACCGGAGGCCCGCGAAGCCCTGCGGGTCGGGAAGAACATGTTTGCGGTGCACTGTCGTCAGACCGGCGGGGGTCAATACATCGATCTCGGTCTCGTCCGGGTGATTCAGCCGTCGAACAAGTGACCAGCACGAGAATCTCGCATGGAAACTGACGCCGCGGCGCGAAATCCTCGCCGCGGCGTCGTTCATCTTCCGACGCAGGATTTCTCACTCGAACCTGAACGCGGAGATCACCCCATGCGACGAGCGAATTCACTTCTGGCGGCCACCGGCGCCGCGCTATCGATGGCACTCATGGGTCCGGTCGCGGCCCAGGCGGGACGCGGTGGCGGTGGTGGTGGCGGCGGGTTCGGTAACGCCGAAATGCCACCGCAGCTTCGACTCGATCTCGACTGGGGCGGTGGATCCGCCCGCAATTTCGTCGAACTCGTATTCGAGCAGACTCAGGAAGCCGGGAGCCCGGCGAACATCGTCGTCATGCCGGGCGTTGAACATGTGCAGCTCCCGGAACTGCATCTTCGAGAGGTCAGCGTGGGCACAGCGCTCGCGCTGCTTGAGAATCGCGAGGTCGTGATCGACACGGCGCGCATCATTCTCGATGTAGACTATGTCCATCGCGATACCGGCGAGCCGGTCTGGCTTGTGCAGGCGGACTCAAAGTCCTTCGTGACGCAGACGGCGAAATCCACCGCGGTGTGGAGTCTCGAGCGCCTGCTCAGCGCGGGGCTCTCGGCCGACGCGATTCTCACCGCCGTGGAGACCGCCGTGGAGATGAATGACGGACAGCCGGGCGCGACGCCGGTCGACCTTCGATTCCACGAAGACACCGCGCTCTTGATCGCCCGAAGCGACCATCATCAGAATACGGTGATCGACGAAGTGCTCGCGCGACTCCGGGACGATTCGGAGCGGCGAATCGAGGAGCAGCAGTTCCTCAAGCAAAACGAAATCAGCGTCATGCGCAATCGTCTCCAGGAAGTTCACCAGGAGCGAACTTCGCTGGTGGAGGAAGTCGAGACGCTCCGTGTGCGGCTTGAATCGACCGTGCTCGAGATGGAGCGACTCCGGTCGGAGATCGCTCAACTCAATGCCCATCTGCTCGAACGGGAGATGGAAGTGAACCGCCTCCAGATGCAGATCGTCGAGATGCATCAGAATCGGGGCGGCGGCGGCGGCGGCGGCGGGGGCGTTCGAGGGGGCGGTGGGGGAGGCGGCAATTGATTTCCGCCGGTCGACCGCCCGGGCGGGCGATGAATCATGGATAATGCCTCCGAGGCGACGCGTGCCCGAATGCTCCGTCAAGTCGATCACCACGGCCATCGCTTCGGGAGATTCCGAAGCGTTGGCCGCGTTCTACGAGACCTGGTTCGATTGGATGCTCCACGAGTCGCGACGCGCCACGGGTCGCGATGAGTCGTTCGCGCTCGATGTGGTCCAGGAGTCCATGATGCGCGTCATTCGATCGATCCGACCCATCGAGTCGGAGGCGGCGCTCCGGGCCTGGCTTCGGGCGGTGATTCGCAGCGCCGCCGTAGATCTCATCCGGACTGAGCGACGCCGGTCGCAACGCGATCGCGCGCGTCCCACAGAAAGCGACGAGTCGGATGAGGTGAGGGTCGACGAGCGTCTCGCCTGGTTGCGGGATGAGTTGTCTCGAGTCGATCACTCGACCGCGCGATTGCTCAACTGGCGCTTCCGCGCCGGCTGGACCCTCGCGCGGATCGGCGCGGCGCTCGGACTCGAGACCGGAGCCGTCGACGGGCGGATCGCTCGCGCCGTCGCGGCGTTGCGGAACGAAGCAAAGGAGGAGTTCGATGTGGAGTGACGCGCCTGATTCACACGAACCACTCAGCGAAACAGGCCGGCGTCGGCGCGAGGCGATGCTTGGAGAACTGCAGGTGGAGCTCGGCCGCATGCGTGCCTTCCGCCGTCGCCGTCGTGCGGCGACGCACGCGGCATTCGCGGTCGTGATCGCCGGAAGTGCGATGGCGGCATGGACCACGATGAATCGTGCGTCGAATACGCCCACTCCGGACCGCATCGCGCTGCCGGCAAGTCCCGAACTATTCCCGTCGAACCACGAGGACGCGACGACCGCCACTTCCGCATTGTCGGTGCGCGTGAAATTCGTGACGACGGATCGTGACGCGTCGAGTCGATTCGCTGTCAAGCGGGCGCAGCGCCCGATCATTCAACGAATCGACGATCGTGAACTCGTCGAGACGCTCGCGGAGATCAATCGACCCGCCGGGCTGGTGCGCACGGCGAATCGCGCCTGGGTCACCGCGGACATCACCGGCGTTGACCGGGATCTCGAAGAAGGATCAGATGCGGGACCGCAGCGTTCGTGGCGTCGATGGCTAACGCTCTTCGCGTCGCTCGGCTGAGCCGACTTGCGACTACAGCGTCATCCGTACGGCTTCGTGAGACCGCAGCGCTTCGTAGTATCCGAGGCGCTCCCGCTCACTCATAACCACGAGGTCGATCCGCAGGGAGACATACTTTCCCGTTCGACTCGTGTTCGCGGGTCGGATTGAGTGCTTCCGATCCGTCAGAATCGAGGCGATGGCGCGTCGCAGCGCGGGCTCATCCGACCCGATGACCGTGTAGCTCCAGTTCGCCGGATACTCGATATCGGGCTGACGCCCGTGAAGCGCATCCATCCGCTGATTCTACGCGACCGACGGACCGTTCCATCCGGGATTTCCGGTCGCCTACCATCCCCGTCATGAGCCAACTGGTTGTCTTCGACGATCGAGAACATGCAGCCGACGGCGCCGACGCGGTGGATTGCGGTCCGTTGTGGGATACGCGGGCGAGCTTTGAGCTGCGCACAGGCATGCTCACGACGCTCGAGCGGCTCGCTCGCGAATGGCCAGGCCATATTGCAGCAGTCTGGGTTCCGGGCTTTCTCGAGTCGATCGTGGCGGAGCGCGCGATCGCGCCCGTGAATCGACTCGACGGAGACGACTCGTGCTTCTGTGCGAATGGTCGATGGATCTTTCCGGCGGCCCGCTTCGAGCTCGGCGCCGGTCAGGCGCTTGTTGAATCGGAAAGCGGTCATGTCGTAGCCGCAAATCTTGGGTCGAATGATGCGAGCCGATTTCTCTCCTCGGGTGAACTTCCCGATTCGGTCGAGCGCGTCGAATTCGCCGGACGGCTGCTCGCCCGCTCGCCTTGGGACATTCTGAACGAACTGCCCCGGACGCTCCATTCGGATTTGATGAGCCATGCGAATGCGCATCCATCGGGCGACGCGCCTCGAGGCGTCACCATTGTCGCGGAGGACGAGCCGGTCGTGCTCGGTCCGGGCTCGCAGCTCTGGCCCGGCGTCGTCCTCGACAACAGCGCCGGGCCGATCGTGATTGACGCCGACGCCGTTGTGCGACCCGGGGCGGTAATCGTCGGGCCGGCATACATTGGCCGCGGATCCACCATCATCGATCGAGCGCTCATCAAGGCGAACTCGTCAATCGGCCCGTCCTGCAAGATCGCCGGCGAGATCGGCGCGTCGATTGTCCAGGGCTTCTCGAACAAGGCACACGATGGTCATATCGGGGACAGTCTCATTGGCGAATGGGTAAATCTCGGCGCCGGAACGACGAACAGCAATCTGCTTAACACCTACGGCGAGATCGCGATGCGGCTCCGTCCCGATGGCCCGAAACGGCGCACCGGGCGGCAGTACCTCGGCGCGATCTTTGGAGATCATGTCAAGACGGCGATTCAAACGCGCATCATGACCGGATCGGTCTTCGGCGTCGGTTCGATGATCGCCGCGGTAACACCTCCGAGCTGCGTCGGCGGCTTCGAATGGATCACCGAGGGCGGACGGAAGCGATATCGATTTGACAAGTTCATCGAGGTCGCCCGAACCGTGATGCGCCGACGCGACCGGGAACTCACCTGCGCCATGATCGAACATCTGCAGTCACTCCATCCGGAGGGGCCGACGGCATGAGCGCCGGATCGAATGACAAGGAGTCGAACAAACGCTCGACTGACCGCGAAACCGTCTTCATTATCGACGGCTTCGCGCAGCTCTTTCGCGCCTATCACGCGATTCGGTCACGACTCGCGTCCCCCGTGACGAAGGAACCGACGAACGCGACCTTCGGCTTCGTCGGCATGCTTCTCAAGGTCATGCGCGAGTACCGGCCTGACTACCTCGTGCTCGTCATCGACAAGTCCGGCGACCAGGAGACCTTTCGCTCCGACCTGTACGAGGCGTACAAGGCGAACCGCGAGCCGCCGCCCATGGACTTCGGTCCGCAGGTCGATCGTTCGCTCGAGATCTCCGAACGAATGGGCATTCCCATCCTCGGCGTCGAGCGCTACGAGGCGGACGATGTCATCGCCACGCTGGTGCGTCGCCTCGAAGCCGATCGCCCGGACCTGGAGGTTCGAATCGTCTCGAAGGACAAGGATCTCGAACAACTCCTGAGCGACCGCGTCAGCATGATCGATGTGCATAAGGACGAGCTCGTCACGGTCGATTCGCTCATGGAGAAGAAGGGAGTTCGACCCGACCAGGTCATTGATGTGCTGGCGCTCATGGGTGACACGGTGGACAATGTTCCCGGGGTATCCGGCGTTGGACCGAAGACCGCAGCGAAACTGGTGCACGAATACGGGTCAGTCGAGGCGCTCTATGAGCGACTTGACGAGATCAAGGGAAAGCGGCGCGAGAATCTTGAAGCCGCCCGGGAAACAATCCCGCTGAGCAAGCGGCTCGTGACGCTCTGCTGTGATGTCGAGTTTGACTTCGAACTCGAATCGGCCCGCGTGAATCCGAAGACGCTTCCCACGCAGGAGCTTATCGATCTCTTCAAGACGCTTGGGTTCGGTCGATATCAGGACGAGTTGCTCGCGCTGGTCGGCGGTGGAATCGCGGCGCCAGCATCGTCGGACGACCGCTCTCCGGGTGACGAGGCGATCCCCGGCGGTCTCTTCGGCGGAACGGACGAGGAAAAGCCGCCGCCGCCGGAGCCGACACGGGGATCGTACGAAGCGATCACAACCAGGGATCAGCTCGACGCGCTCGTGAAACGGCTGAGGTCGGCGCCGATCATGGCGATCGACACCGAGACGACCGACACCGCGGCGATGCGCGCCGGACTCTGCGGAATCAGCGTCAGCGTTGAAGAGTGCGCCGGGGTCTACATCCCCGTTCGATCACCCGATCCTGCGTCGCATCTCGACGAGTCGACGGTGCTCGAAGCGCTTCGCCCGATTCTCGAAGACCCGGAACGGCCGAAGTGCGGTCACAACCTGAAGTACGACTGGGTCATCTTCCGGCGCCACGGGGTCGACCTGAAGGGGATGGCTCACGACTCGATGATCGCAAGTTATCTCGTCGACAGCGCGCGGCCGAGCCATGGCATGGACGCGCTCGCACAGGCGCTTCTGAACTATCGATGCATTCCCATTTCCGATCTCATCGGAAAGCGTGAGCGGGGGAAGAAGCAGCTCTGTTTCGACGAGGTCGATCTTGAGCGCGCCGCCATCTACGCCGCGGAAGACGCCGATGTCTCGCTCCGGCTCTGCAATTACTTCGAACCCCGGCTGAAGGCGATGGGGCTCAAGTCACTCTTCGACGAAGTGGAGATGCCCCTCGTCCGCGTACTTGCGGAAATGGAGTACCACGGTATCCGCGTCGACCCCGAGGTGCTTGCCAGGCAGCGCGCCGCCCTCGCGACGCGAATTGAGGAGTTGAGAGCGAAGATCCTTGACGCGGCGCCGCACGACTTCAATCCCGATTCGCCGAAGCAGCTCGCCGCGGCGTTGTTCAACAAGCCGGACGATGATCCGCCCGGTCTTGGACTCAAGGTGATTCGTCGCGGAAAGACCGGCCCCTCGACGAACATCGAAGTCCTCGAACGACTCGCGGCTGACCCGGATGTCGAATCGCCGGTCCCGCAACTCATCGTCGAGTATCGCCAACTCACGAAGCTCGTGAACACCTATCTGGCATCGCTCGACGACTACATCCATCCGGAGACGAAGCGGGTTCATGCCTCCTTCAATCAGACGGTCGCCGCGACGGGACGACTGAGTTCGAGCGATCCGAATCTGCAGAACATCCCGATTCGCACCGATGTCGGTCGACAGATTCGCCAGGCCTTCGTCGCCGAGCCGGGACACCAACTCATTACCGCGGACTATTCGCAGATCGAGTTGCGGCTGCTCGCGCACCTCTCGGAGGATGAGAATCTGATCGAAGCGTTCCGCGCGGGAGAAGACATTCACACCGCCGTCGCTGCGGAAGTCTTCGACACGCCCCCCGATCAGGTCACGCGCGAACAGCGCAACAGCGCGAAGATGGTCAACTTTGGAATCATCTACGGGATCACGCCCTGGGGGCTCGCGCGGCGACTTGGCGAGGGCGTGTCGAACGAGGATGCGAAGCGAATCATCGACGATTACAAAGCGCGGTTTCCGGGTATCACCGAGTTTCTCGACGCATGTGTCGCACAGGCGATGGATCGCGGTTATGTGGAAACCATGCTCAACCGGCGGCGGGCCGTACCGCAGGTACATTCGCGGAACCCCAACGAGCGATCCCTCGGTGAACGGATGGCGATCAACTCGGTTGTGCAGGGCTCGGCGGCCGACCTGATCAAACTCGCCATGGTCGATCTCGACACTCGACTCCCCGAAGCGGCGCCACGGACGAAGATTCTCCTCCAGATTCACGACGAACTTGTCTTCGAAGCGCCGGGCGATGAGGTGGAGAGCGCCTTGCCATTCGTCGTGGAGCGGATGGAGGCCGCCATGAAGTTACGGGTCCCGCTCAAGGTCGAGGCGGCGGTGGCGCCGAACTGGCTCGAGTCGAAGTAGACCTGAATCCCGGCGACGCTCGGTGGGTATCGTTCACAACGCGTCCAGATCTCCGATTTCCCTGTCCGTCGAGAGAATGATTATGTCGATTCGAATCCTGCGTCGTGGCGTGACCGTGCTGACCCTCGGGACTCTGGCGATGGGTGTCGTCGCCGACGACCGGCCGTCGCTTCCCGAATCGCCACGTGAAGTCGTCATCGACGAGTATCACGGCGTCAAGATCGAGGATCCGTATCGCTGGCTTGAAGGCAGCGTCGGTGGCGAGTACGAAGAGTCGATCGCTCAGAGCCTCGACGAGAAGGTCTCGGACTGGATGGATGCGCAGAACGCGTACACCCGCGCCGTGCTGGACAACCTGCCCGGTCGCGCCGAACTCGAAGCGCGAATCGCCGAACTCATGACCGTCGATTCGATCGGCGCGCCCTCGGCGTACGGATCGAGGTACTTCAACCGTGAGCGACGCGGAGATGAGAATCAGTCGATTCTCTATGTGCGCGATCATCTCGATTCCGAGCCACGCGTTCTGATCGATCCAAATGCGCTCGACGAAAAGGGCCTGATTTCTCTCGACTGGTACCGGCCGACACACGATGGTTCGCTCATGGCGTTCGGGCTCAGCTACGCCGGCTCGGAGAAGTCGACGCTTCATCTCATGAATGTCGACTCCGGTGAATGGCTCGCCGATGAGATTCCCGGCGATGTGAGTGGTGTCTCGTGGTTACCCGACGCGTCGGCGTTTCTCTACCACGACAAAGAGGATCCAAACGACCCGTATTCGACGCGGATTCGTTTTCATGAGGTCGGTCGCCATCACCGCCAGGATCCGACGCTCTTTCGGCAGGACTCGACCACCTGGGGGCCGGGCGCGTGGCTGAGTCGGGACGGGCGCTGGATGATGCTCATGGACTGGACGGGCACAAACAAAAATGACCTGTTCGTCGTCGACTTCGATCGCTGGCGACGATCCGGTGAGTTCGACCCGATCCCCATCGCCGAGGGACTCGAGGCGACCTTCAGCGGCTCGGTCTACGGCGACACGCTGTACATGGAAACCACGCTCGACGCGCCAAACCGGATGGTGTACGCGGTCGATCTCAACCGGCCGGCCCGAGAAAACTGGAAGGTCGTGATCCCGGAGCGGGATGACGCGGTGCTGTCCGGCGTGTCGACCGCGCGAGGCATGCTCGTCGCGAGTTATGAAGAGAAAGCCCACACGGTAATCGAGCGTTTCACGCTCGACGGCGAGTCGCTCGGCGTGGTCGATCTTCCGGGTATCGGATCGGCCGGAATCACCACGAGCGATGATCGGACCGAGGCGTTTCTCTCATACTCGAGCTTCAACGAGCCGCGCGGCGTGTATCGAATCGAATTGGAATCGAATGAGCGTTCCCTCTGGGCTCGTCCCGGCATCCCGGTTGATCCGTCAATCGTTGAGGTCAAACAGGTAACCTATGAGTCCAAGGACGGCACGCCCGTCACGATGTTCATCGTTCATCGGAAGGGTCTCGAACTCGACGGCTCGAATCCGACGATCATGAGCGGATACGGCGGCTTCAACATCTCAATGACACCGTATTTCTCGAGCACGATGTTTCCGTGGTACGAGCGCGGCGGCGTGTTCGCGATGCCGAATCTGCGCGGTGGAGGTGAATACGGCGAGGCCTGGCATCGCGCCGGGATGCTCGAGAACAAGCAGAATGTGTTCGACGATTTCATCGCTGCGGCCGAGTGGCTCATCGACGAGGGATACACGAATCCGGATCGGCTCGTCGTGTCCGGCGGCTCGAACGGCGGGCTGCTCACCGGCGCCGCGGTGACGCAGCGTCCGGACCTCTTCTCGGGCGTCATCTCGGCGGTGCCGCTGCTCGACATGCTGCGTTACGAGAAGTTTCTCATGGCGCGATACTGGGTTCCCGAGTACGGGACCGCCGAGGACGCCGACCAGTTCGCATTTCTCAACGCGTACTCGCCGTACCAGCGAGTCGAAGAGGGCGTGAAGTACCCGGCGACGCTGCTCACGGCGGGAGAGAATGATTCGCGTGTCCACCCCCTGCATGCTCGGAAAATGGCCGCCGCCATGCAGGCGGCGACCGCGTCCGACTTCGACGACGAGCCCATCCTGCTCTGGATCGATCGGGAGGCCGGGCACGGCTCCGGGAAACCATTGAGCGCGACCATCCGCGAAGTCACGGACAGCCGCATCTTCGCCATGTGGCAGACCGGCATGCTCAAGGAGTGATGCGACTCGATGGCGTCTGCGCGGTCGGCCCATTCCGACTTGGAATCTGCGGATCGACAAGCGTCATTCGCATCGCCGTATCGCTACCAGATTCAGTTCGATCACGCGATGGACGAGGCGTGTTCGCGGTATTTTCGCACCCAGGGAACCTGGCTGGAGCGTCGCGGCCCGCATTTCGCGCTCTTCGTCTATCTTGCGTTCGTCGTTCCCGCGGTCTCGATCTGGTTCTTAGGGGCGCCCTGGCTTGGACCGGTCGTGTTCGTCACCGTGCTGTTCGCGCCCGTGCTGCTCTTCGCTCAATCGATAAGGTTACGGCGCCTTCGTCGCCGCATCATCTGCGATCGACTCTGCCTGAGCTGTTTCTATCCGCTGCACGGCGCGCCGCTCGACGCGGGCGGCGCCGGTCGTTGCCCGGAATGCGGGTCGCCGTTCACCGTACAGCAGTACGAGCGCCCTCCGAAACGAATCCACCGGTATTCAATCAACGACGAGAAAAAGTCTCGCGCTGAATCATGAGATCAAGCGTTTGCACGACGAGATCGATTTCTCGATCCTCAAGCGTCGTGAAGAAAGGCAACGCGATCGTCCGGTGACTGACCGACTCGGTGATCGGAAAGGAGCCGGGCTCAAAGCCGAATCGCTCCCGATAGAACGGTTGGAGATGGATGGGGGGGAAGTAGTTGCTCACGCCGATGTCATGTCGGCGCATCCCCGCGATGATGCGGTCGCGCTCGTCCGCGGTAAACTCGTTGTTCATGCGGACGACGAAGACGAACCAGCTCATTTCCGTGTTCGCGTCGACCGTGGGCAAAATAATGTCCGACGAACCGAGCATGCGGTTGATGTACCGGCTGGCTACATAGGCCCGTCGTTCGAGCAGGTCGGGCAGGCGCTTCATCTGCGCGATCCCGAGCGCCGCCTGAATCTCGCTCATCCGGTAGTTGTACCCGAGCCGTGGGTGCGCGAGCCAGGAGCCGAGCTCATTCGACTCGCCGCCGACGGCGCGGCCCTGATTTCGGAGAGAACGGCAGAAGTCCGCGAGCCGCTCTTCGTCGGTCACGATCATGCCGCCTTCGCCGGTCGTGATCTGCTTGTTCGGATAGAAGCCGAACACGCCGAGGCGGCCGAACGACCCGATCGGTCGGCCCTTATACACGCCGCCGAGTCCTTCGCAGCAGTCTTCGACGAGCGCGATCTCGTGCCGATTCGCGATGTTCGCGAGCTCATCCATACCCGAGGGATTACCGAACGCCTCGACGGCGAGAATCGCCTTCGTACGCGAAGTGATCGCGGCGCTTACCCGGTCCGGGTCGAGGTTCAGCGTGCGGGGATGGATGTCCACAAAGACCGGCGTGGCGCCGACATAGAGAATCGCGTTCGAAGAGGCGATGAACGAGAACGGCGTGGTGATTACTTCATCGCCAGGGCCGATGCCAAGGGCGAGCAGCGCGAGGTGAAGCCCGGCGGTTCCGCTCGAGACGGCGACGGCGTGTTCGCGTCCGGTGAGCTCGGCGACCCGCGCTTCGAATCCCTCCTGCATAGGACCGATGCTGAGTCGACCGCTCCGAAGCGTCTGCGTGACATATTCGACTTCAAGTTCGGTGATGTCGGGCCGGCTGAGGGGGATTTCGCCGTTGCTCATTCTGCGGAGTCCATGCAAGGAGATCGACTGCGGCCGCCGCCGCGGCGCAGTGTAGTCGCACGACCGGTCATCCGCGACTCATCGGTTCAAGTCGGATCGGGCTGGAGAAAAATCGCAGCGCCGGCCACGAATGACCGGCGCTACGGTCGGAGAGGAGGGGGCGTCGAGGCGGGAGTGGCGCACACTCAGACAATCACGCGCTGCGTCCTTCATGGGTCAACGCATGGCGGAGCGTGTCAATGAGATACCGCACCGACATCTCCTCCTCATCGGGTCGGACTCGTAAACGGGCGTTCTGGTTGACCGACTTCGTCACCCGGTCCACCGCCGCCTTGATGGTGCTGTGATTGCGTCGTCCCATCGCCCGGGCAAGTTCGGGATAGCTCATGGAAGTCAGATCCCGCCCGAGGTACGCCGCGACCGAACGGGCGTCGACGACGGCGCGACGGCGACTCGACCCGCGGATATCGCTCGTCTCCACACCGAATCGCGACGCGACCGAATCGACGATTCGATCGACCCGAACCGGCTTACGGGGGGCGGTCGACTCGGCGCGGAAGAGGCGGTCGACGAGAATCATGCCGATCTCGCGCGAATCCGATTCGGAGCCCTCGGAATCGAGTTCCTTGAGCGCCTGGAGCCGCGTGACGGCGCCTTCGAGCTCGCGGACGGAGCCGATGAGCCGATCGCTCAACGCCTCGCTCGCCGCTTCGTTGAAGCGGAGACCTCGCGCCTCGGCGATGCGCGTCACGATGCGTCGACGGGTGTCACGATCAGGCAGGGCGACTTCGATGACCATTCCGGACATGAATCGGCTGATGAGCCGCGCATGGAACTGTTCGATGCGGCGCGGATGTTCATCACTCGCGAGTACGATCCGGGCGCCGGTCATTTCAATCGCGTCGAATGTGCAGAGAAATTCGTTCTGCGTCGCATTCTTATTCGAGAGGAAATGCACATCGTCGACGGCGAGCAGGTCGAGTTCGCGGATCGACTGCCGGAACTCCTCGATCCGATTCGTGCGGACCGCGTGAATGTACTGGTTCGTGAACTGCTCACCGGTGTAATAGCGCACCCGGGCGCCAGGACGCCGGGCGAGGAAGCGGCGACAGACGCCTTGGAGAAGATGGGTCTTGCCCACGCCGCACACCCCGTGAAGGAATAGTGGGCTGTAGGTCTCTTCCCCGTCCGCGACGCGGCAGGCGGCGTGGTAGGGGAAGCGGTTCGAGTCTCCCACGACGAAGCGATCGAGATCAAAGCGCGGATCGAATCGCGCGCCGCCTGACGGCCGACGCGCCCGAGGCCTTCGACGATCCGGCGCCGGCGCGTGCGCCGTGGTCTTCCCATTTGATGTGGGCCGCTCGGCGCGCGGATCGCCGAAGGCGTCCGGCTTGATTTCGACCGCGAGGTCGACCGGTTTTCCCACGGCCGTCGTCGCCACCTCGCAGAGATCGTTTCGGAAATTGCGGGAGATCCAGTCCGCGTGGAAACGGCTGGGCACGGTGACATGCACCGTCCCCTCGTCATCGACGCCGATCATCGCGGATTGATCGAACCACAGGCCGTATCGAGTCGGCCCGAGTCGATCAGCGAGATCCTGGCAGATGCGCGCAGTGACACCGTTCCCCGGCTTGAGAATCGCCACGGTTGTCGTTTCCTTCGTAACTGAGGACCTTGACCACCTGACCCAGTGGTATTGAATCGCGGTCCCGGGTTGCTTTCTCAGTTGCGCAGGCGTCCGTGGCGCGCCGATCGAGCGTCTTCCATTTACGCTCAGACCAGGGCCGAGAGGAGAAGTCCGGGGGTGCAGATTCGCCGGCATTGGCACGGTCAGGGTGCTTCCGCCAGATCGAACACTGCGCCGGTCGACTGTCTCGGTCGAGGCTCCGGCGCTCGTCCGTGAGCAACGCAAGCCTACGACGAAGAAATGATGAACACAAGTGACCGGACGCCGCTCGATTCGTCCACACCACGGGGACCGTCGACGAAACAAGTGTTTGTGACGCGCAAATTTTTCTGATGCGCACCAATTGTGGACAGAATGGCGAAATGTGTGGACAACGCGTCAGGACGCCTGATGCTCGCGCGTCCGGGCGTCGCCGTAGCCGACGAGAGCAAGCGTCGTCGCCGCGGCGACGCAGCCGAACGCGTTCGATACGAGATCCCACCCCGTGTTCTCGTATCCGCCGACATTCGTTTCGGGGAGCAGCCGCGTCGCGGCGAACTCGACGAGTTCATTCACGGCGCCGAGTCCAAGGCCCATGAGCGCCGCCGAGACAGGAAGAAGCAGTGTCGTTGGCGGTGTTCTGCTGAGACGAGGTTGCAGCGCCTCCCAGCAGACCAGGGTCGCCGCCGCGAAGCCGTACGCGTGGACGACATGATCGAATCGAAGCATCCCGTCCACGAGCCAGAGGTTGTACATCACCGAAGCGTCCGCCCCCGGCGCGGGCACGAGGCCGCCGATCATGTGAACGAGCCCCCAGAGGCTCAACATCCACAGGGCGAGCCCGCTGAACCGACACATACGATGCGCATAGAGCACGAGCGCGATCACGAGGATCATGCACGCGGCGTAGAACACGAACTCTCGATTCGACTGCAGAACCGCGCTGACACCGAATACGGCCATGTATCCGGTGGTAAACGAAGATAACCACGGCCGTTCCCACACAATTCGCATCGCTTCACTCTACCCGATGTGCACTTTCGGCGCCCGGCCACGCCTCGTACCATGTGCGCACAGCAGAAGATGAAGAGGGAGCCGCTCATGCCGCGCCGCACTATTCAACAGTTTCGCGAAGATCGAGCCGTCGGTCAGGAGCGCGTACTCGCGACCGAGCACCTCGGCATCAAGAGGTTCTTTGCGCTCGACTCCGGCGCCTATCGGGATGGGGCGCTGACCGCGCGTCAGAAGGAGCTGCTCGGGCTCGTGGCGTCCGCGGTGCTCAGATGCAACGACTGCATCGATTATCATCTCGAGCAGTGTGTGAACGCGGGATTCAGCGATGCTGAACTCGAGGACGCCCTCAATGTCGCGCTCGTGGTGGGGGGATCGATCGTCATTCCGCATCTCCGGCATGCCCGGCTGACGCTCGACGAGCTCTTCGCCGAGCGCGCTGCAGCCGATGGCGCCGACTCCTGATCTCTGCAGTCGAGAGCGTCGGCTGGTCGATATACCAGCGACCCCATGGAGACATTGCGCGCCGGACATGCCGTGGCGTTATGCGTCCTCGCCCTCCTCACGCTCGGGATCGTGATGGTGACCTCCGCCGGTCTGACCATCGACCCGGAGCAGGCGGTGTCGTTGCAGGGCATTCTGACGAGCCGCACGACGATCTACGCCGCGGTCGCCGTCGGACTCATGATCGCTGGCGCCCACATCGATCCCGCCTCTCTCCATCGACGACTTGGGGCGAGATGGAGCCCGGCCTGGCTCATCGTCGGGGTTTCGGTTGTCTTTCTCGTGCTTGTTCAATTCGATGGCGTCGGCCGCGAGGTAAATGGAGCTCGTCGCTGGATCAATCTCGGTCCGGTCGGACTCAATCTGAGCTTTCAACCGAGCGAACTCGCGAAGTGGGCGACGGTCTACGCGGTGGCGGTGTGGGGCGTCACACGCGGCCGCGAATCGATGGGACGATTCCTCGCGGGCCTCGCGCCGTGCCTCGCGGGCGTGATGCTCGTCTGCGGTCTGATCGTGGTTGAAGATCTCGGAACGGCCGTCCTCATCTGCGCCGTCGCGGTGGTCATGCTCTTTGCCGCGGGAGCCCGCTGGTGGCATCTCGCCGCCCTGGCGCCGGCGCCGCTCGCCGCGTTCATCGCAGCGCTTCTGACGAGTCCCTATCGGATGGATCGCGTGCATGCGTTCATCGATCCCTATGTCGATCCCGCCGACAAGGGATACCACATGATCCAGTCCATGGTCGCCGTCTCGAACGGAGGCGCTACGGGTCGGGGACTCGGACACGGTGTGCAGAAGTTTGGATACCTGCCCGAGGACACGACCGACTTCCTGTTCGCGATCATCTGCGAGGAACTCGGAGTCCTCGGCGCGATCCTCGTGGTGTTCCTCTACGGCGCCCTTCTGCTCGCCGGACTCCGGATACTGCGCCGCCAGCGGGACGACCTCGGCCGTCTCTTCGCCCTTGGCGTCCTGCTCACCATCGGGTTCCAGGCGATCATCAACCTCGCCGTGGTCACCGGGCTCGCGCCGACGAAGGGAATCGCGTTGCCGCTTCTCTCGTCGGGAGGCACGGGCTGGATGCTCACGGCCCTGTCGCTCGGTGTGCTCGTCGGCATGGACCGCCGCAGCGCCGTGGACTTGGAGCGCTCCGACGAATCTACTCCCGTCGACGACGGCGTGGTGTCGATCGCCGCTCCGGCTTCACTTGCCGTCTGATTCGGGAGTTGGCTCGCTCGGTCGGGGCCAGGATCGAACCCACGGTCGCCAGAGACGCCAGTCCAGTCGCGCCGGCTGGATGATCTCGAATACCCCGGGCGCGTTTTCGAGTACGAATTCGTGGGGCGGCTCGCCGCTCTCGAGTGTCGCGCGCGAGAATCCGAAGGCCCGGTGCGGGCGTACGAGACCGGGCGTGGCTCGATCATGGGTGATCTCGTGCACGCCGTCGATCGACCGCCAGGTCATGGACAGCGGGAACGCGAGAAGCCAGGCGCCTCGTTCATAGTCCGTTTCGGGTGGCCGCTCACACCTGGCGATGACGGGCAGTTCGTCCGGCCGGAAGATCATGAGCGTTCCGGCGATCTGAATGAACTTCTTGAGAATGACGAGCTCAGACACGACGGCGCCGTCACTCCATGAGAGGCGCGCGCAACGCCAGCGCCGAAATCCTTCTCCGAACGGACCCGAACCCCAGAGGTGCTCGACGCTTCCTCGCCACGACTCCGCCCGTAAGCGTTCGACGCGTCCAAGGGCAGAGCGGAATTCGACCTCACCACTTACCACGGCGCTCGGACACGCGAGCAGCCAGTCGTGTCGAGCCCCGCTGGGCGAATCGGGCGCTGACGCCCGCTGCACCGTGGTGGTCGAGAACGCGGGCTGAACATTGAGTTCGACTCGGATCGCGCCGTCCGGCGTCGGTCCCGGCCGGCGGACGCCATCCAGCCCGAGACGCCGGCCAACGCCGCTCGCGACGAGGCGCCATCCGCCACCTTCCGCCTGAAACTGATCGGTGGCGACGCGAATCCACCACGGGTTCTCGTTTGTCGCGGCTTCGGCGAAGGCTCCGGGTGGGGCCATGGCGTGGGAATGTGCGACGAGCTGACCCTTCGAAAAGACGACGATTTCAACCGCGGGATACGAGGAGGGACGCATGGAGGCGGACTCCACCGCCCGTCCAGCGCGGCCGTCGAAGACTCGCTGTCGATAGTCCGCGTCAAACGGATCGCCACGAAAGAACGAGACGATCACTCCGGTACGACTGCGGTCGAACGCAGCGACGCGCCACAGTTCATATCCGCCAAACGCCGTGAGGCGCCGGCTTCGATTATGTTCATGGATGCGGTCGGACGGAATCAGCTCGAGGCGCAGTTCCGGGTGCCGCTCGATCAGGTCGGAGGCGTCGATCACGCGGCATGGTAGGGAGACAGGCGCGAGTCGCGGACGGCTATGATCCAGCTCGGCTCGGAGAGTCTCGCACCGCAGAATGAGGAAGGGTGAAATCATGGACACGAGACGCCGGGGATTCATCGCTATGCTTGCGGCGCTCGGCGTGGTTCTCGCAACGCAGTCGGCGATCGCGCTCGATGATTCAATCTGGCGGCTCGCGGGGAGCTTCAACGACTGGAACCCCAACGACGATCGATGGCGCCTCACACCGGCGAGCGACGGCGTCCATTTCATCGAGGTCGCGCTTCCCGCGGGCGAGTATGAGTTCAAATTCGTGCGTGGGGGTGACTGGGGGGTTGAGCACCTCGGCCAGGGCACTCTCGTTTCGACCCTCACGCAGCCGGGGCAGAACATCCCACTCAGGCTGGATGCAGGAGCAAAGGTGACCGTCACACTTGATCCCTCAAATCGAGTGTGGAGACTCGGTCGACCTGAGGTCGACCGTCCGGTTCCAATCGCGCGGCTTGTTGGCATTTCCCGCGTCGGAGCGCCCCTCATCCTCGATCTCTCCCAGAGTTTGACCCCACCGGGAATCTCGATCGGGGAACTTTCAATCGAGCCACGGCCCGCGGACGCCGTGCGGGTGGAACGCGTTATTGGCGAACCGCTCCAGCGTCAACTGATTCCGCAACGCGCGGGAGAAGCCGAGTTGCTCATCCGCGTCCGCCCGACCAGTAACGAGGAGTGGTCCGACCCGGTGGTGGTCGCGCTGCAGACGCGCGAACCGGTCGTCGCGTTCAATGTCAATCGGATGGATGATCCTGTCCATCTTCTCCCTCGTGCTTCAGAACGCGAGTGGGTTGGGTTGACACATGCGGTGGGATCGAACCCGCAGACCATCAAGCTCCATGATCGTGGCCGGGACGCCCATTTCGCGGTCACGATTCACCCGAAGCATGACGACGAGACCTTCCTCCTTCGGTACCACCCCACGCTTCGGCATGTTGAAGCCATCCCGGGCGACTTCGAGATCGTGGAGGACGACGCGTCGCCGCGCGTCGTCGATCACTCATCGAAGGCGCTGGCTGAATTCCGACATGATCCGAGACGACCGGATGAGTTCGTCTCCATCAGTCGTGATCTTGGCCTCTTCGAGGTGGTCGCGCTCGCGCGAGAGCGGCCGAATCGTGGCTATTCGGTGGCGATCATCGACGAGAACCATCAGAACTTCGTGGCGCCGATGGTGGAGACCGGTTCGTCCATCGATGGATGGCGTATGTGGCGGGCTCGAATCCAGATTCCCGGCGCCTCGACGGTTCGATACACCATTGTTGAAGACCGCGCGCCGAGTGGAGAGGCACGGGCCGTGGGGACCTATGAGGGGGTTCTGAATCCCCGCTTCGAAACCCCCGACTGGGCGAAACAGGCGGTGTGGTATCAAATCTTCCCCGAACGATTCCGCAACGGCGAGCCGGGAAACGATCCCCACGGCGGCGGAGTCTTTGCGCTCCCCTGGAATGCCGCATGGAGGACGGTGCATCCCGGAGAATTCGACGCCTGGCGCGAACGGGTGCGGGCGGGCGGAGAGGATCCGGATCGATGGGATCGAGCGCGAACCGGAGAGCCCGGCGGTCGATTCTTCAATGTGGTCTGGGACCGACGCTACGGCGGCGACCTTGAAGGAATCATCGAGAAGCTCGACGAACTCGCCGAACTCGGAATCAACGCCCTCTACCTCAATCCGATCTTCGAGGGCGTGAGCATGCACAAGTACGACACGAGCGACTACCGCCATGTCGACGACAACTTCGGAGGCGCCGGACCCGTTCCGGAGACTTGGACCGGTGATTCGTCGGAGCCCTACGACGACGCGGCCGCCTGGGAGTGGACGGAAGCGGATCGAGTTTTTCTCCAGCTCCTCGAGGCCGCGCACGAGCGGGACATGAAGGTCATTATCGACGGCGTCTTCAACCATGTCGGCCGCCAGCATCCCGCGTTTCAGGATCTACAGGAGAACGGGATCGATTCCCCCTACGCCGAGTGGTTCGTCGCCGATTTCGATGAGTCCGGCGACCTCTCCGGCTGGGCCGCGTGGGACGGGCGCAATGGCTGGCTGCCCAAGTTGAAACAGGACGCGGACGGGTCGCTGGTCTGGCCGGTGCGCGACCACATCTTTGAGGTGACCCGACGCTGGATGGATCCGAACGGCGACGGAGATCCGTCCGATGGGATCGACGGCTGGCGTCTCGATGTGCCGCTCCTCGTCGGCGACGCCTTCTGGCTCGAGTGGAATGACCTCGTGAAGTCGATCAACCCCGACGCGTACATCGTCGCGGAAATCTGGACGGACCATGAGGCCGCGGGTCATCTCGAGGGGGACGAGTTCGATGCTCAGATGCACTATCCGTTCGCCATCGCGACGCTGGGGTGGCTCGCGCTGCGGCCGGGCATGTCGAGCACGGAACTCGCCGACGAGTTGGAGCGCGTGTTCGCGAACGAAGCGCCCCAGACCCGCCTCGTGCAGCAGAATCTCCTTGCGAGTCACGACACGGACCGGCTCGTCTCCAACCTCGCCAATGCGCGAAGCGGTCGGTACTACGACGCCGGAAATCGGCCGCAGCAGGGAGAGGCCTACGACGAGTCGCGGCCCGACGAACGGGCGTACGCGCTCAGTCGACTCGCGCTCGTCCTTCAGGCGACTTACGAAGGCGCGCCGATGATCTACTACGGGCAGGAGATCGGCATGCACGGCGCGGACGATCCGTCGAATCGCAAGCCGCGGCCGTGGCCCGATCGACCCGCGCCGATCGATCCGGACGATCGACCCGTCGATGGTATGCAGGAGTTCTACGCGACCTGGTTGAACACCCGGGCGGGTTCGGAGACGCTGCAACTCGGCCTGACCCGGCATCGTGATACGGGCGACCCAGATGTGTTCGCCTTCGAACGGCGGCTCAATGACAACATCGTCCTCGTCGTCATCAATAAGGGGGACGACCCGTATCGCCTCGATCGTCTGACGGACGATCCGTCAGCGGAACATCTACTGGTGGATCCAATCGACGCGAGAATTCTCTCGATCGGATGGTGATCGTCAGCGCAACTTGATCGTGGCGAGCGCGAGCGCCGAGAGAATCGCGGTGATGAGCCAGAACCGGACGACCACCTGCTGTTCGGTCCATCCGCCGAGGTGGAAGTGATGATGGATCGGCGCACATCGGAAGATGCGGCGACCGCCCGTCATCTTGAAGTATCCCACCTGCAGGACGACGCTCATCATCTCGAGCATGAAGACGCCGCCGATGAGGATGAGCAGGAATTCCTGGCGGATAACCACAGCGATGTAGGCGAGCAGACCGCCGAGCGCCAGCGAGCCGGTATCACCCATGAAGACCTGGGCCGGCGCGCAGTTGTACCACAGGAAACCGAGGCACGCCCCCGCCATCGAACCGGCGATGATGGAGAGTTCGCCGCTGAACGGAATGTGGGGGATGAGCAACTGCGTCGCGAGTTGCGTATCGCCCGCGATGCCGCATAACACCATGAATGCGAACGAGCAGATCGCGGCGATTCCCGCAGCGAGCCCGTCCATTCCATCGGTGAGATTCACCGCGTTCGAGCCGCCGGCGATCATGAGCGTGGCGATGAGGGTGAAGACGGCGCCGGAAAGATAGATGAGGTTCTCAGGGTTCGTCGTGCCCGGTTCGTAGGCCCGAACGAGCGGCAGCGACGGGAAACTGTGCGCCATCTGCGGATTCTCCGCCCCGTGCCGGTAAACGAACAGCCCGACCAGCACGCCGACACCCAGTTGGAAGAGCAGCTTCTCCCACGCGTACAACCCTTCGCGCGATCCTTTCGAGCGTCGGGCGCTCGTGAGTTTGAGCCAGTCATCGACTCCCCCGAGCACGCTCAGCCAGAGCACCACGACGAGCCCGAGCCGAACATACTGATTCGACAGGTCGCCGAGGAGGAGCGCCACCCCGATGATGGCGCCGGAGATCAACAAACCGCCCATCGTCGGCGTATTCGCCTTCTGCATCATGAGCCGATTGAGATCGGCGTTATAGAACTCGGGCGCGTCGCCGACCTTCTGGCGAATGAGCCACTGGATGACCCGACGACCGAAGAAGGTAACGATCAGAAAGGACAGAATGACCGCCGCGATTGCACGAAAGCTCACCCAGTCGAAGATCCGCACGAATCGATAGAGATCATGCGCGTCGAGCCAGTCGCGGCTGAGATTGAGAAAGAAAACGATCATGCGGCGGTCGGGTCCCGGCGGGCGGAGAAAAGCGACTCGTTACGCCATCGGCTCAATCGGCGGCGCTCGTGCAACGGAGGGGAGACGATAGCCGCAGTCGATGGCGCCTTAGCCGATCGACGCCTCCTCGGCTTCGAGAATGCGCTCGAGTCCGACGCCTCTCGATCCCTTGAGGAGGACGAACGATCCGGGATCGATCATCTCCGCGATTCTCGCCGACTCCGCGTCGTCGAGTCGCTCGATCCACTCGACTCGCCCGTCCGACCAGCGTCGGGTGAGCCTTGCGGACGCGTCGGCGAATTCGGCGCCGAGGAGAACAACGCGCTCGAACGGCGATTCAGTGTCGAGTCTGGCGATCTCATCCACAATCTCGTCATGCGTCGACGGCGCGTGGTCGCCGAGTTCGAGCATGGCTCCGAGGACGAGTATTCGTCGACTCCCGGCCGGTGTCACGGACTGAAAGGTTCGAAGCGCGGCGAGCATCGACTCCGGGTTCGCGTTATACGCGTCGTTGTAGACCGTGGCGCCGCGGAACGCGGTCGTACGAAAACGCAGTGGGTCGGTCTCGACGGCGTGGAGCCCCTGCGCGATCGCTTCATCATCGAGGCCGAACCGCCGTGCAACCGCGATCGCGGCGGCGGCGTTCCACGCGTGATGCCCTCCGACGAGCGGGACGCGCCAGGCCGTGCCACCATTCAGCGTGAACGAAACCCCGTCCGCATCCGCTTGAACGGACGAGATGCGAATGTCGGCAGATTCCGACGCGCCGAAGCGGAGGTGATTCATCCCCTCGAGACGAAGTGATTCGAGACCGGGGGAATCGGCGTTGGTGATCGCCCAGCCGCCTTCGGCGAGACAGGAGAGAAGACTCAGCTTCTCGCGCGCCACTCCCTCGACGCTCCCGAGGCCGGCGAGGTGCGACCGGCCGATGTTCGTGATCACCGCGAGATCCGGCTCGATCAGTTTCCCAAGCGCTGCGATCTCACCCGGGGCGTTCGTTCCGACCTCGACGACGAGGTACTGATCTCCCGCCCGCGCCGAGAGGAGCGTCAGCGGGACACCGATGTCGTTATTGAACGACTTCGGACTCATTCGGCCACGCAGCGTCGTGGTCAGCGCCGCATGGACGAGTCGCTTTGTCGTCGTCTTGCCGTTCGATCCGGTAATCGCAACCACGCGCAGGCTGCCGAATTCTTTTCGATACGCGGCGGCGAGTTGGCCGAGTGCGCGTCGGGTATCTTCGACGAGCAGGACGCGTTCGCATGAGCCAGACTGGCTCACACAGGCTTCGCGATCGATCACGATGAGCGCGGCGCCCGCGGCGGCGGCGGCATCGACGAAGTCATGGCCATCGAAGCGCTCGCCACGAATCGCGATGAATGCGACGCCGGGTTCCACGGCGCGACTGTCGATACAGACTCCGGTAAGTCGTTCCGTCTCCGTGGAATCGGCGTGAGCGTCGGGGCGCTGAAGCCACCGCCCCTGAGTCGCCGCTCGAAAGCGGTCCGGCGACCAGAAATCATCCATGCTCATGGCGTACCCGCGCTCGTGGCGGTGAGGGGCGACGCCGCTCCGCGACGACGCTCGAGCGCCTCGCGCGCGACCCGCCGATCGTCGAATGGGCGCTTCTCGGTTCCGATGATCTGATAGTCCTCGTGCCCCTTGCCCGCGATGACGATGACATCGCCGTCACGCGCTTCGCGGATCACCGAGTTGATCGCGCTTCGTCGATCCGGGTCGACAATGGCGATTCGGCTTCGTTCGTCGCTCGAAGCGTCTCGCAGAATGTCCTCGATGATCGACTGCGGATCCTCGGTCCGGGGGTTATCGCTCGTCACCGCGACCAGGTCGGCGTTCGCGCATGCGGCGCGGCGCATCCGGGGGCGCTTCGTGCGATCGCGGTCCCCACCACATCCGAACACCGCGACGAGGCGTCCGCCGTCTGGCACGATGGGCCGAACCGCGGAGAGGACATTCGCGAGCGCGTCGTCGGTGTGCGCGTAATCGACGAGCACCGTGAACGGATCGTCGGGCGCGGTAACGGGCTCGAGTCGCCCGGGAGGCGCCGTGACCGTCGCAAGGGCCGCCGTAATCGATTCCATCGACACTCCGACCACATGCGCCACCGCGACCGCCTGCAGCGCATTCGCGATATTGTGCCGCCCGACGAGGGGCAGCGGGGCTTCGATTCGACCCCAGGGGCCGATGAACTCAGCCCGCGCGCCTTGGGCGGTCAGTTCGAGCGCTCGGCCGCTCGCGTCGTCATGCGTCGCGTTTGCGATAGTTCCGAGGCGACACCGAATGATCCGCCCGGCCTTCGACTCCGCGACCATCCGTTCGCTGAACGGATCGTCCGCGTTGATGATCGCGAAGTCGTCCGGACCGAGGGACTCGAAGAGCTTCGCCTTCGCGTCGGCATAGTCATCCATCGACGCGTGATAATCGAGGTGGTCGCCGCTGAGATTCGTGAACACCGCGACGCGAAACCGGAGCCCGGCCGTGCGCCGTTGCGCGAGCGCGTGACTCGACGCCTCCATGACCACCGAATCGCAACCGTTGGAGACCATCTCGGCCAGAATGCGGCTGAGTTCGATCGCAGACGGCGTGGTCAACGCGGAAGGCGATTGACGGACGCCATCGTCGACGAGCACCGTGCCGATCAGGCCACACCGATGTCCCGCGGCGTTGAGCAACTGTTGCGCGAGTGTCGCCGTCGTAGTCTTTCCGTTCGTCCCCGTGACGCCGACGACCGTGAGTCGACGGGAGGGCTCACCAGAGAATCGTTCCGCGACTTGAGCGGCGACGAGGGGGGCGTCGTCCACGACGAGTGAGGCCGCGGCGCCGGTGTCGAGCGAAGGGTCATCGGAAAGGACCGCGACGGCGCCCGACGCCACGGCGTCGGCGACAAACCTTCTTCCGTCCTGCCGTCCGCCGGCGCGAGCAATGAAGAGGGCCCCGGGAACGACCGTGCGGCTGTCCTCGGTCACGGCGTGGATGGGAGTCATCGTCTCGCCGCGCACGAGATGCACGGGCAGACCGGCGATGAGCTGTCCCAGCGACATGGTTGAGCGTTCCGACCACGCCATTCCCGATCGCCCTCCTCGCAGCGCCAATGATAGTGTGGACCCCGGAGCCGCATGCTCGCGTGGGTTCAATATCGACCCGATCCGGCGTCACGCGTGAACGGCGCCGACGGACGCTCAGCCGACCGGCGCCGGCTCCCGCATGGCGTCGAGAATCGAGCGGCGGCCGCGGCTGCGGACCTCGTCGAGCGCCAGTTCGACGAACCGGTCGCGAGGAATCGAACCAAGATCGCCCTCGGTCCGATGGCGCACGCTCACGGTTCCCGCCTCGGCGTCCCGGCCGCCCACAACGAGCATGTAGGGGATCTTCGCTTCGGTCGCGGCGCGAATCTTCGCCTGCACGCGCTCGTCCCCGGCGTCGAGCGCCACCCGGAAGTCACCGGCGTCTTCGATCGCCGCCTTCACCTCCCGCGCGTAGTCGACAAACTTCTCCGAAATCGGCAGGATCCGAATCTGCTCTGGGCTCAGCCAGAGCGGGAAGTCACCGGAGTAATGCTCGATGAGCATACCGACGAATCGCTCGAATGATCCGAAGGGCGCACAGTGAATCATCACCGGCCGGTGCGGCTGGTTGTCCGCCCCGATGTACGAGAGATCGAACCGTTCGGGCAGGTTGTAATCGACCTGCACGGTGCCGAGCTGCCATTCGCGACCCAGCGAGTCCTTCGCGACGAAGTCGATCTTCGGCCCGTAGAACGCGGCCTCGCCCGGTTCGAGCGAATACGCCACGCCCATCGACTTCGCCGCGTCGATGCACGCCGCCTCGGCCTTCTCCCAGTTCTCGGGCGAGCCGACATACTTGTCGCTCTCCGGATCACGAAGGCTCACACGCACGCGATATTCAAAGCCCATCTCCTCGAGCACGAGCTTGGTCATGTCGAGATCGAGCTGAATCTCGTCCGCAAGCTGTTCCGGCGCGCAGAAGATGTGCGAGTCATCCTGAGTGAATCCGCGCACCCGGGTCATGCCGTGGCATTCTCCCGACTGCTCCCAGCGGTACACGGTTCCGAACTCGGCGAGCCGGACCGGAAGATCACGGTAGGAGTGAGGCTCCGCGTCGAACACCTTGATGTGATGCGGGCAGTTCATCGGCTTGAGCAGAAACCCGTCGGCCTCATGCTGGATCGCGTTCGCGATCTCGGCGCACCCGCAGCCGGCGCCCTTGTCTTCGAGCACGCGGGCGATTTCGGCGGAGTCGATGAGCGGCGGGAACTGCGATTCCGCGTAGTACGGGAAGTGACCCGAAGTCCGGTACAGATCGAGCTTCCCGACATGCGGGGTGTTGACCCACTGAAACCCGGCGCGATCGCGCGCTTCGCGAATGAAGATCTCGAGCTGCCGCCGCAGCGCCGCGCCCTTCGGCATCCACATGACGAGGCCGGTCCCGACCGATTCATGAGTGGTGAACAGGCCAAGCTGCTTTCCGAGCGTCCGATGGTCGCGCTTCTTCGCTTCCTCAAGCAGGGCCAGGTGCGCCTCGAGATCCTTCTTCTTCGGAAACGCCACGCCGTAGACGCGGGTGAGCCGATCGCTGTTCTCGTCACCGTGCCAGTACGACGACGCGAGGCTCATGACCTTGAAGGCGCCGATCGCGCCGGTGCTCGGCGCATGCGGTCCGCGGCAGAGGTCTTCCCAGTCCTTCCCCGGTTCGCCGGTCGCGTAGAACGAGAGCGAATCCGATCCGGCGTCGATCGCCTTCTCCGCGTTGTCGATCTTGTATTTCGAACCCTCGTCACTCAGCTTCGCGAGCCCTTCGCCCACCGACATGTCGTACCGCTTGAACGGGCGATCCTCCTTGATGATCTCGCCCATGATCCGCTCGATTTCTTCGAAGTCGTCGGTCGAGAGGGCGCGGTCTTCGGGAAACCGGATGTCGTAGTAGAACCCGGTTTCGACGGGAGGGCCATAGACGAGTTGAGCCTCGGGAACGACCCGCTGGATCGCCTCGGCCATGACATGCGCGCACGAGTGGCGAAGCAGATAGAGACCATCAGGGTCGAGGTCCCCGTCGCGGCCTTTCGCGGTCACGATCGACACTCTGGCGTCGTGGTCGATCGGGAAGGACAGGTCGCGAAGTTCGCCGTCCACTTTGACGCCGAGCGCCGCGCGGGCGAGACCGGCGCCGATCGACTCGGCGATCTCGCGACCACTGACCGGTTTGTCGAACTCCCGGACACTTCCGTCGGGAAGGGTAATACGAGGCATGGCCATTCTCCGGCGGTCTCCCTCGCGGCGAGTCAGGCTCGCGGACATCGGGAGACACAAAACGAACAACGCACGGCTCAGGATCGGCCGTGCGGAGGTCTGCAATCCAGATTCCAGCGCGAGCCGATCACGCGGCGGCGGTTTCCGCCGTCGTCGTCGTAGTCGTCGTCGCGTTGGTCATCAGTTCAATCATCACGCTGACGAAGCGTAGTCGGACGGGTGGTCGAGTCAATCAGTCGCCGGTCGCCTCCGGGGTCGAGGTCGCCCCCGGGCGCCGACGACACCGAAGGCTTCGGCGGATCGCTCGCTCCACCGACGCGGACCACGAGGACGCCGATGCCGAAGAGGAGGAGCATGTCGGCGATGTTGAAGACCCAGGGGAACACCTCCGGACTGCCCCCCGGCCAGTTCAGTCCGAAGGGGAGGGACATTCCCGGGAAGATGTTGAGGAAGTCGCGAACGACACCGTAGGTCCACCGGTCGTAGAGATTACCCGCGGCGCCGGCGAGCACGCACCCGATCGCGATATGGAGCAGCCGGTCGCGGGCGGTCGTCTTGAAGGCGAAGATCACTCCGCCGGCGACCATGGCGAGCAGCGTGAACACCATGAAGAAGAATCGCTGTCCGGGGCCGATGCCGAAGACGGCGCCGTGGTTGACCACGAGCTTGAAACTGAGCAGCTTTGGAATGACGACGACTTCGCGATGCGCTGGAGCCGACCAGGTCGGATCCTGCAGAATCTCCGCCCGGTCGAGCGCCACGGGCGCGCCGGCTACGCGTTCGAACGCGACCCTCTTGCTCGTGAGATCGACGCCGAGACCGATGAGAAACGCCATCAACAGGGTGACCCACGCGACCATCGATCGGGCCGCGGGGAGCGGGCGCGTTCGTGAGAGCGTGGCGGCGGTTTCGGTCGGGGCGGTAGCAGTCATGATTCGGTCGGTCGCGGGCGGTCGTCAGCCAACGATACTCGGAACGCGCTGGACCACCAACTCTCGCCCCGGGGAACCGAGCGACGACTGACGATTAGAGTCCGGAAAGCCCGAGACGCCGATCGCGCTCGCGCGCGGCTTCGATGCTCAGTCGCGCCCAGGGTTTCGCCTCGAGCCGCGGGAGGCCGATCGCCTGTCCGGTCGCTTCGCAGATGCCGTAGGTCTTCTCGGCGATGCGTCCGAGCGCCGCGTCAATCTCCTTGAGGGTCTCACGCTCCGAAGCGGCGAGCTGGAGCAGGAAGTCCTGGTCGTACGCGTCGCTGCCCACATCGGCCGAGTGCGTCGGCATGTGCGAAATCTCGCCCGATGAATTGCCGCGGAGGGCCTCGGTCTCCATCGAGGTCACATCGCCGATGATCTCCGCCCGCTTCCGACGGAGGAGCTCACGGAAGTAGTTGAGTTCCTTTCGGCTCAATGGCGTCTTCTTGAGCCGCGGAGCGTCTGCGGAGGCCGAGGACGCAGCCGGGACCGAGGTCAGCGTGTTGCGTCCGACCTTCTTCTTCGAACCACCGGCTGACCTTGTGGTCTTTTTCTTTCCAGTCGAAGGCTTCTTCGCGGTCTTCCTCGACGACTTTCCGGGGGTCGAAGCCGCCTTCGCGGCCGTCTTCTTGCTGGTCGTCTTCTTCCGAGTCGTCTTCTTCCCGGCCTTCCGGGTGGACTTCGCCTTCGCCTTCGTCTTCGCGGCGCCGGCCGTCTTCTTCCGCGTGGATTTCTTCTTCGACGCGACCTTCTTCTTCGAGGTCTTCTTCTTCGAAGAACTCTTCTTCGTACCGCTCCCGGAGGCGGTAGTCGAGGTCTTCTTGCGCGTTGGCGTCTTCTTCCGGGACGCGGAAGCGGTCTTCTTCTTCGAGCGGCTCGTGCTCCGCGTCGAAGACGAGGCGGGTCGCCTCGTCGTCTTCTTTGTCTTCTTCGCCAACTTGGGATTCCCTCGAAACTTGAGGTCCGGCCTGGCGCCTGTGCCGCACCTCCGGCCCTCTCGACGAGGAGGCCAAAAATGCGGCCGAACAATACCCGGAGCCGCGCCGAGGGTCAACGCGGGCTTCCGCTTCGAAACCGGCTTCGATCAACCGATTCAGGCGCCGGCGGCTTCGGCGACGACACCCATCGTTCGGAATCGCTCATATCGGCGACGCACGAGGTTCTCGACCTTGAACCGCTTGAGCTCCCGAAGATTGTCGGTGATCCAGCGTTCAAGATTCTCGGCGGCCTTCGCCCGATCCCGATGGGCGCCCCCCGGCGGCTCCTCGACGATGTCGTCGATCACGCCCAGCTTCAGATTCTGCTCGGCCGTGAGATGGAGCGCGTCCGCGGCGGCTTCGTTCGTCGTCGGATTCGCCGTCTTCCACAGAATCGCGGCGCAGCCCTCGGGGCTGATCACCGAATACCACGCGTACCGCATCATGGCGACACGGTCGGCGACCGCGATGCCGAGGGCGCCGCCCGATCCGCCTTCACCGATGATGACACTCACGATCGGCGTCTTCAGGCGGCTCATCTCGCGCAGGTTCACCGCGATCGCCTCGGCCTGACCGCGCTCTTCGGCGCCGATCCCGGGATACGCCCCGGGCGTATCGACGAGGGTCACGATGGGCAATTCGAACTTCTCGGCGAGCTGCATGTTCTTGAGGGCTTTGCGGTACCCCTCCGGGTGGGCGCAACCGAAGTTGCAGAGCATCCGCTCGTTCGTGTCACGACCTTTGCGGTGGGCGACGACCATGACCTTGTGCGGCCCGATCCGCGCGAAGCCGGTGAGGATCGCCGGATCGTCTCCGAAGTGCCGGTCACCGTGAAGCTGGCAGAAGTCTTTGCAGATCAGGCGGAGGTAGTCGGTCGACTGAGGCCGTTTCGGATGACGGGCGACCTTGCTCACGATCTGCCAGGCGGTGAGGCCGCCGTAGATCTCCGCGAGCTTCGTCTCGTGCTCGCGACGCACGGCGGCGACCTCGTCCTCGCCCGCCCCCGACGCTTCGAGCTCACGGAGGCGTTCCTCGAGTTCGACCAGAGGCCGCTCGAACTCCGGGCGCGAGGGGTCAAAGGTCGACGCGGCGCCGTTCGGTTTCGTCGTGTCCGCCATGGATCACCTTCCGGATCAGTTTCGGGCCATCATTATCTTAATCGGCCCGCCCATCGATCGCCATTGAACGGGCTGCTGGAAGGGAAAAAGAACGCCGGCGGCCTTCCGGCCGCCGGCGTGTCGTTCACATCGCGGAGCCGTGGTCACGGCCCCCGATCGATTGAGCGTTCAACCGACCGATCAGTTCGACGGATCCCAGAACGGGTCCTGGTCGCCGTTGTCATCGCTGTCGAAGACCGCGAGGAAGATATCGACGCCGCCGTTGACGGTGCCGGTGCCAGTGACCTGGTCCTGCTCGTTGAAGATGTTGTCCGCGAGCTGCGACTGGGTCGCGGTCGCGTCGGTCGGCTTGTAGGTGATTCCGGGCGGGGCGAACGCGAGTTCGGCGCCGTCTTCACCGAGGCCGAGGCCGACCTGCTCCTGGAAGCTCTCGACATGGTTGTCGTTGTAGCCGACATTGCCCGACCACAGCGTACGGGAGCCGTGGATGAGGTACGAGGTCGACTGCTTGTCCGGAATACCTTCCTCGGGACCGCGATCGGAGAGAACCGCGAAGCTCGAGTTCAGCGAGTCCGTCCACTCCTTGTTGAAGCGGGCGCCTTCGAGGGAGATGTTCGCGTAGGAGACATTGCTGCCGTCCTGGCCGCCGGTCGCCTCAATGTTACACTGAAACTCCGGATCCCACTGCCAGGTGTCCTGGATGCGGGTGCCGGTGCCGGTGCCGTAGTCATAGTCGTCCATGACCGAGACGGCGCCGTTCGCCTCGCTCGGGCAGACCGCGAGCTCAGGCGAGTAGTAGTTGTTGAAGATGAGCATCGAGTGAATGTTCGCCGTCGAGTTGCCCGGCTGGTTACATTCCTGAGCCGTCTCCTGGCTGAACTCGAGCGGCGTCGGGAAACGACCGCCGAAGTCCTGCGCCCACTGGACCCAGTTCTGGTGAATCTGCTTCACCTGCGTCGAGCACTTGATGAACTTGGCTCGAGCGCGGGCGCGGCCGAGGGCCGGCAGCAGAATGCCGATGAGCAGCGCGATGATCGCGATGACCACGAGCAGCTCAATAAGGGTAAAACCCTTGCGGTTACGGTGCATGGCGTACTCCTATGGATGGTATGGATGAGTGCCATTGCGGTTGGGCGGCGCCGGACCGTCCGGCGACGCGTCATGCCTGTACGAACGAATTCAAGATCAGAGGCGCCTCTTCGTTCACCCTGCCGACGCCGGATTCGATCCGGGGGCCCGGGGCTCAACGAAAGCGCTCATTCCGGCTGCGCCATTCGCACGGACCGCGGTCCCTGTTCCGGAGAACGCGGCGACACGAATGGAGTCATCCCCGACGCCGCCTTCGCGGCGTCGCTGACTGATCTCTCGAACGGGTTGTCATTGGGAGACTTAGGGGCGGGCCGGAATGAAATGGTATGAAGAAAGAGGACAATCAGGGTCCGCGTGCTCCCGGCGACCTCGGAGAGACCGCCGAGTTAACGATAACGAAATGGACGCTTGAGTCAAGGGTGAAAGCGGACGACGATCGAGGGCAAATGAACGAGGCGGCGGACCTTTGAGTCCGCCGCCTCGTCGACTTCAAGCCATACCCATGTGGGGATCAATACTCGACGATCATGGGTTGATGAGCGGATCGTAGATGAGGCGCGGCCGCCAGTTGCGGTCGTCGTTCGCGACCTGGACCGTCGCGAAGACGAGGTAGACATCGAGGCCGGCGAGGCCGCTCAGGCCCGAGCCCGTGTCAAGCTTGAAGAAGTTGTCTTCCACCTGACGGTCGGTCTGCGGGTCGAGGTAGTAGATGCCGTCCGGCGAGAACGCCATGTCGTCCTGCGTCGTGCTCGTCGTGGTGTCGAACCGCTCCGCGAACTTCTCGACATGGTTGTCGTTGTAGAGGAAGTTGCCGAGCCAGCGACGCTCCGTGCCGTGCACGAGGTTGCATACGGTCCGATCGCTGATCGACTCCTGCTCGCCATTCTCAGGCCCGCGGTCGCCCATGATGGCGAACGCCGAGTTCGAGGTCGAGCTCTTCCACTCGAGGCTGTACCGCTTTCCGGAGAGCTTGAGAAGCGCGTACGAGGTGTTCGACTCCCAGTCGGGATTGTCGCCTGTGAAGTTACCGCCAAAGGCCGTATCCCAGAGCTCCGGACGATCGTCTTCAGTGGCGCGGTCGTACGCCGGGTTCGGGACGATGTTCGAGTTCGCCTCGGATGGATCGACCGCGATCGGCGGATCGAAGTACTTGTTCTGAATCAACACCGAAACGATGTTGCCGTTCGAGTCGCCGAGGTGGCTGCCGTCACCGTCCGGCATATCGATCGCATGATCGTAATCGACCTCTGTCGGCACGGGGTACCGCTCGCGGTTCCCCTCGGCGAAGAAGATCATGCCCTGGTGGATGCTGCGCTGCTGCGTGCCGCACTGCATCACCTTCGCATTCTTGCGGGCCTTGGCGAGCGCCGGGAGCAGCAGGCCGATGAGCAGCGCGATGATCGCGATGACCACGAGCAGCTCGATCAGCGTGAACCCACGCCGCCGTTCGTTGAGTCGCCTTGTCATAGATGGTCCTCCAATTCGGGAAGGCGTCTTCGGTCGGATTTTCCAACAATTCCTGCGGC
The DNA here is from genome assembly GCA_043101845.1 of Phycisphaerales bacterium. GTDB lineage: Bacteria > Planctomycetota > Phycisphaerae > Phycisphaerales > UBA5793 > JBICHN01. The sequence goes on from JBICHN010000011.1 coordinate 781,018, forward strand.
CGCCACTCACCCCGCCGACCAGAACGGACGAGTCCGCGACCAGTGCACTCTCGACAAACCACGATGTCTGCGTGTTCGATCAAACCCTTGTCGCTGAACGGGTTGAAACCAGTTCCAGCGGTCGGTTCGTGAGCCGGACGGGAAACGAATTCCGCGCCGCGACGAACCTCAAGCGTTCAATCATCTTCGAATTGTCGGCGGGGCTGAAGGTCCGGCAGGACGCCGGAAATAAGGGCGGTTAGCAGTCAGGTATCTATGCGCGAATGCTCAGCCAGTCGCCAGTCTCAAATTGCCAGGATGTCAGCGTTCAGCGTAATCAGCCTTGCCGATCTGTCAAGTCTGAATCGGCCGCACGCTGAAGAATAATACGCAATGCAGCGGCTTCTGATCCATCCTTCCGCCCGATTCACTCGAATCCGGGTACGCCGGCCATTCGGAGAAGGCGGGAAGCCACGCCCGCGGCCCCATCGATCGGCGGTCGCCGTTCGAGCGCCGCCCGCGCCTGCGCGATCTCGTTGCGGTCGCTGAGAAGCCGCTCGAGGAGCGGCCCGATCGACTCGAGGTTGCCGGGTTCGTCGACCGCGTCCCGGACAAGCCAGGCCCCGCCAGTCTCGACAAGTGGCTCCGCGTTCAACCGCTGGTGCTCATCCTTGTGCCACGGGTAGGGGGCGAAGATGGTCGGGACCGCATTCGCGGCCGCCTCGGCGACACTCGACGCGCCGGCGCGGCTGATGGCCAGATCGGCGGCGCCCCAGGCGAGTCCCATCTCGTCGAGGAATGGAATGATCTGCGCCTCGACCCCGGCGCCGGCGTACCCGCACCGAACCGCCTCGTCACGCCCGGGCCCGGTGAGGTGGAGAATCTGCCAGCCGTCGAGCGCTTGGCGCCGCTCTCTGGCGAACTCGACGATGAACTTGTTGAGCGAATCGGCCCCCTGGCTCGCTCCGGTGATAAGGAGCGTGGAACGGTCCGGATCGAGACCGAGACGGCTCCGACACGCGTCCCGTTCCGCCGGCGCGAGCGCCGAGCGACGGATCGGCATGCCGACCACCTCGTTAAATGGCGTTCCAGAGGTCGTCGCGACCGCGGACCAGACGGCGTCGGCGCGGTCGGCGATCCATCGGTTCGCTCGACCCGGCGCCGCGTCGAGGTTGACGAGGGCCACCGGCACGGCGGCCGCGCGCCCGGCCGCGGCGACCGGGGCGGCGACGAACCCGCCCATCGCGACGACCACGATCGGCGCCCCGCCTTCGATCGCCGCGTGAAGCCGACGCGTGGCGAGGCGCCTGGAAGTCCGCCATCCACGGACAAAGCGGAGCGGCGCCGTCGGGAATGGCCGGATCGCCGGACTTCGCGCCGGCATCGGTTCGAAGTCGACGCCCGCCTTCGCGAGCAGTTTGGCGTCGAGCGGGCGATCGGAACACAGGAAGAGTGCGCGGCTCGACGGCTCCATCTCGCGCAGGCGTTCGAAGATCGCAAGCCCGGGGGTGAGGTGACCGCCGGTGCCGCCGCCGGCGAAGATGAAGAGTGGGGAAGGTCGCATGCTGCGTGAAAGACTATCGACCCGGTGGCGACCGGCGCTTTGAGTTCGACGCGTTATCCCCGCGCGCAGCTCGCCTGCAGGTATCGGCCCGGCAGTGTTCGCCCGAGTTTCACCTGCACCGTTTGACTCGCGGCCGCGAGTCTCTCGAGGTCGATCCCCGTCCGCCAGCCCTCGCGCTCGAGCGCATAGACAAGATCTTCCGTCGCAAGGTTGCCCGCGGCGCCCGGCGCGTAGGGACACCCGCCCAGCCCGCCGGCCGACGCGTCGAAGCTGCGCACACCGGCTTTGAGCGCCTCGAAGACGCAACTCAGCGCCGCGCCGCGCGTGTCATGCAGATGCAGCGTGGTCTGCTCCGGCTGAATCACCGCCGCGAGCTCCCGATAGAGGTGGCGGATATCCCTCGGGGTCGCGACGCCGATCGTCTCGCCGAGATCGATCTCATCGACGCCGAACTCGAGGAGGCGCTCGACCACATTGGCGACGGCCGCCGCGTCGACGGCGCCCTCATACGGACATTCGATCACGCAGGAGACATACCCACGCACCGGGAGGCTTGAAGCCTTCGCGCTTTGGACGACCGGCCGCAGGCGGTCGAGCGATTCGCTGATCGACGCGTTGATGTTCTTCCGGTTGAAGGTTTCCGACGCCGCGGTGAAGACGGCGATCTTGTCGACGCGGGCTTCGAGCGCCCGTTCGAGGCCGCGTTCATTCGGCACGAGCGCGCTGAAGAGAACGCCCTCGATTCGGTTGATACCGCCGAATACTTCGGAAGCGTCCGCGAGATTGGGTGTCCACTTCGGAGAGACGAAGCTCGAGACCTCGATTTCCGCGAAGCCGCACGCCGCGAGCGCGTTGACGAATTCGATCTTCGCTTCGGTCGAAAGCGGGACCGATTCGTTCTGCAGCCCATCCCGGGGACCGACCTCCGTGATGCGAATTGGTTTGGCAGTGTCATTTCGAGGCATCGATTTCATGATAACCCCCGAATCGGACGATGACGGGGTTTACAATGACCGCGCCGCGCCAGGATGCGCGGCGAAACTGTCCGGTTCAACTCACAAGGAGAACCATGAAGGACCAGGTCATGCGGGCGTGGGGGCGCCGCGCGCACAATGTGGTGAGGTGGTCGGTTTCCGTCGTGGTGGTGGTCGCGTTGATGACCGCGCCTGCGGCAGGAGCGCCGATCCACGAAGCGGCGGATCGAGGCGACCTTGCGGAAACGCGGCGGCTGCTCGCCGACGGTGTCGCGATCGACGCGCGGGACGACCGCGAACTCACGCCTTTGATGTATGCGGCGGGGTCGAAGGCGCTGGAAGCCGACGCGGTCTTGTCCTTTCTCATTCAGCGCGGCGCCGATGTGTCGCTCTTCGACAACGCCGGACGAACCGCGCTCATGGCCGCGGCGTCAGTCGCGTCGCCATCACGAATCGAGTCGCTGCTCGCCGCCGGCGCGTCCGCGGGCGCGACCGATCGGCTCGGCCGCTCCGCGTTGCATCACCTGGCGATCGGTCGCGGCGGCGACGCCGCGATGGTGAGCGATTCGGTCGATCGGCTCGTCCTCGCCGGCGCTCGACTCACGGCGGTCGATCGCAACGGTCGGGCGCCTGCGTCGTATGCGATCGAACTCGCCCGACCGGAGCGGATTTCGTCACTCGTTCGACCGAATGTCGACCTCAAGGCGGAGGGATGGACCTCCACGATTCGGGCCGCAGCGCTCGGCGATCCGGATGATCTCAGACTCGCGCTGGCGCACGATCAGAAGTCGATCGAGGATCGCGATGAGTTCGGCCGCACGGCGCTGCATTACGCGGCGCGAAGCGGGTGCGCGATGTGCGTCGACGAGCTCTTGCAGCGCGGCGCGTCGCCCGAGGTGATCGACCGATTCGGGCGTACGCCGATCAGCTACGCGGCGGAGCGCGGCGGGGCGGCCGAGTCGATCCAGGCTCTTGCCCGCGCGGGCGCCGATGTGAATCACACGCATGCGTTGAATCCCCGGCCGCCACTTCACTTCGCCGTCGAATCGGGCGAATTCGCGCAGATCAGCGCCCTGCTCGATGAAGGCGCCGAGGTCAATCGCGCCGGAGAGAAGGGGGTCACTGCCCTGATGCTCGCCGCGGCGCTCGACGATCTCGAGAAGCTCGATCATCTCATTCATGCGGGCGCCGATCTCGAATCACGCGATGACCTCGCGCAGACGGCTCTCGCGCACGCGGCGCGATCCGGATCCGCCGGCGCCATCCAGCGGCTCCTGCGCGCCGGCGCCGAGGTCGATGCGCTCGACCGGTTCGAAGCGACGCCGCTCATGCACGCGGCGAACTACGCCGACGCCGCGTGTGTGAAGCTTCTCATCGAAGGCGGCGCCGCGATCGATCGGCAGGACAAGGCGGGTCGGTCGGCGCTCTTCTATTCGGCGACCCGCGATGATCCGGCCCGACTGCGCGCTCTGATCGACGCCGGCGCGTCGGTCACCCTGACGGATGCGGGCGGCCGGGAGGCGATTGTCTACGCCGCGTCGATCGGGACGCCGCGCATTGTGAAGGCCCTCGCCGAAGCGGGGGGGAATCCGAACCAGCGCGATCTCGCCGGGCGCACCGCCATTTTCGAAGCCTCCATGCTCGGCGCCGTCGAGAATGTCGCTGCGTTGCTCGAAGCGGGCGCCGACGCGACGATCGTCGCGAACGACGGGGTGACACCGCTGCATGTCGCGGCGCAGCGGGGCGGCGTCGCGATCATGACACGGTTGCTCGACGCCGGCGCCGATCCGAACGCCGCCGCGGACGACGGTCGAACGCCGTTGTTCATCGCTGCGGGACAGCGCGACGCCGATCGCGTCCGCCTGCTCCTCGATCGCGGCGCCGACGCCACCCTTCTCGATGCGGCGGAGTGGTCCACGCTGCATCATGCCGCCACCGGCGGCGTCGGACGAACGGTCGAACTGCTCGCGAAGGCGGGCGCCAATCCGAATGCGGCGACGCGCGACGGGCTCACGCCGATGATGATCGCGGCGCAGTCGGGCTCGGTGGAGTTGGTTGAGGCGCTCGGGCAGACCGGCGCCGATCCTGATCGGGTCGATCGCAATGGATCGACGGCGCTCATGTACGCGGTCGGCGTTGAAGCGGCGCGAGTGTTGGCCGTGCTCGACGCCGGCGCCTCGGTCGACCTGCTCGACGCGACCGGCGCGTCCGCTCTGCACCGCGCGGCCCGCGACGGCGATTCACTTCGAGTTCTTGCCCTGCTCGACGCCGGCGCCGAACCCGATGTGCCGGACCGCGCGGGCGTCACGCCACTCATGTTCGCCGTGGCTTCCGGCGATCCCTATCGAGTGGACGCCCTTCTCGAAGCCGGAGCGGACGCAACCCGCCGCGATGACGAGGGTCGAACACCGCTCGACTACGCGAAGGAGCTGCCGCAGGGGAGCCCGGATCGGCTCGAGATCGAGCGATTGCTGAGAAAGTCGAGCGATCAGGGCTGATCAAACGGCCTGGAGTCGGTCGCGCAATGGTCGCATGCGCTCGATGGCCGCGTCGAGCGTCCGCTCATTCTTGCAGAACGCGAATCGAACGAGTCGCTTCCCGAGTTCTCGATTCTCGTAGAACGCGGTGGGCGGAATCGCCGCGACGCCGCACTCTTCGACGAGGTTGCGGCAGAATGCGACATCATCGTCGAATCCGAACGGCGAGTGATCCGCGAGAATGAAGTAGGTTCCCGCCGGCGGGTCGACCTGAAATCCGATCGAGCGGAGACCGTCGACGAGGAGATCGCGCTTGCGGCGGTAGGAGTCGACGAACTCGACAAAGTAGGAATCGGGCGCCGCGAGCGCCGCGGCGGCCCCGTACTGCAGCGGGGTGGCGGTGGCGAAAGTGAGGAATTGGTGCGCGGCCCGCACCGCCTTTGTCAGGGCCGGCGACGCGATCGACCATCCGATTTTCCACCCGGTCAGCGAGAAGGTCTTGCCGAGCGAAGAAAGCGTCACCGTCCGTTCGCTCATTCCGGGCAGCGTGGCGAGGCGAATGTGCTCGCCGTCGAACACGAGATCCTCGTACACCTCATCGGTGATCGCGATGAGATCATGTTGAATGCACTGGCGGGCGATGAACTCGAGTTCCTCGCGCGTGAAGACCTTGCCGGTCGGGTTGTGGGGCGTATTGAGCACGACGCCACGGGTTTGCGGTGAGATCGCGTCGCTGAACTCGTCGAAGTCGAACGAAAAGTCGGGCGCCCGGAGAGAAACGAAGCGAGGCGTCGCCGCGGCCATCGCGAGGCACGGACGATACGAGTCGTAGTACGGCTCGAAGACGATGACTTCGTCTCCGGGGTTGAAGAGACCCAGCATCGACGCGGCGATCGCTTCGGTGCAACCGCTCGTCACGGTGACTTGCGTGGTTGGATCGAGATCGCCGCCGGTTCGCGTTTGCCATCGGGCGGCGATCGCGTCGGTGAGCGCGGGAACCCCGAACATGCGGGCGTACTGATTGTGGCCGTCGTCGATGGCGTTCTTCGCCGCGGACTTCACGAAATCCGGACCGTCGAAATCGGGAAAGCCCTGCGAGAGGTTGATCGCGTTGTGCTCGAGCGCGAGCCGCGTCATTTCGGCGAAGACGGTTGTGCCGAATGGAGCGAATCGATCGGCGACGGTCATGAGTCGCCGACCATCGCCGCGTTCGTCGGGAAGCGCTGGAGCGCGGCGAGGAGCTGCTCGATCTGTTGCGGCGGAGCCATGTTGAGCAGACGGCGACGGAGCGCCGTGACGGTCGCCACTTCCTTCTCGCTCATGAGCAGATGCTCTTTGCGTGTTCCGGACGCAGCGAGGTTGATCGCCGGAAAGAGCCGCCGCTCCGCGATCGTGCGATCGAGGATGAGCTCCATGTTTCCGGTGCCCTTGAATTCCTCGAAGATGATCTGATCGGCCTGCGATCCGGTATCGACGAGGCATGACGCGATGATCGTGAGCGATCCGCCCTCTTCCGCTTTGCGGGCGGCGCCGAAGAGCTGCTTCGGCACGGCGAGCGCCTGCGCATCGAGACCGCCCGTCATCGTGCGACCCGACTTCGCGTAGGTTCTCGACGCGTTGAAGGCGCGGCCCATTCGCGTGAGAGAGTCGAGCACCACGACGACATCGCGCCCGGCTTCGAGCATGCGCTTCGCCCGCTCGATCGCGAGGATCGCGAGCGCGATGTGCTTGTCCGTATCCTGGTCATTACTTGAAGCGAGGCAGAGGCACGGCACATTCCGCTTGAAGTCGGTCACTTCTTCGGGCCGCTCGTCGATGAGCAGCGCGACGACTTCCACCTCGGGATGATTGTGTTTGACGCCATGGCAGATTTGCTGGAGCAGCGTCGTCTTCCCGGCCTTCGGCGGCGACACGACGAGACCGCGCGTTCCATAGCCAATCGGACAGAAGAGATCGATGAGCCGGTTCGCGGGAGGACAACCGGGGTATTCGAGACGCATGCGCGGCTGCGGATCGATCGAGGTGAGGTCCTCAAACTTCCGTCGCTGGGCGTACTCCTCGGGCTCGAGTCCTTCGATGGCGAGCACCCGGTCGACCACCGGTCGGGCGGATCGGTTCCCTCCGCCGCGGCGACGGCGCCGGCGACGCGGCTTCCGCATCTGAATCTCGCAGGTCAGTTCCTGCGCGGGGCGCAGCGGATATTGATCGCCGAGAGCGACGGGAACGACGGGGTCGTCCGCGTTCTCAACTAGTGCGCCATTGAGCTGACGCAGTCGCCCCTCGGACCGCTGGGGCCACTCGAGTATGCCCGTGACTGTCGCCATGGTGCGTTCGGTGGATCGAACTCAATCGCCTGTAATCGGCGGGCGACCCGCGAAACCGGATTCGCGGTCGCCGGGGATCCGGAGGTTCCAGATGATGGGCCCGGCGCCTCCTCCCCTGGATCCGGGCATAGTGAAGCACGCGGCGGTGTCTTTGTCAACCGGATCCGGCCGGGGATGACGATTCCATTTCGACCTCGCTGGCCGCGCGATCCTCGGGTCCCGCGCTTTCATCCGGCTGGAATTCGCCGAGTTCGAGCAGCGCATCGACGGTGCCGCGAACGCGCCGGATCACGAGGCGTCGCTGCACTCCGGCGCCGCGCACCCGGCCGAGCTGGCGGAAGATTTCGATCCAGAGCGACGCTCGATCGGGCAGTTCACCGCTGCAGCGGTCGACGAGCGATTCAACCCAACTCCGGTACTCGTACTCACTTGATCGCCAGAACGGCCAGTGACGGAGCGGTCGGAGCAAGGCGACGATCCAGGCGCCCTTCGCGCCAAGCCGCCAGGCGTTGCCGAAGGCGCCGCGGAGACCCCGGGGCGCCGTACGGGTCCAGATCCGCATGGTGATTCGATCACCGGCGGCGCGATTCGCCCGCAAACGGCGTTCCTCGGCGCGGCGACGCTCGGGACGGGTCATGGTTGTCGCGACGAAGATGGGGTCCGCGACGAGCATCGCCCGGGCCAGCTCCTGAATGACGAGCCGGGTGATGGGGTAGTCCGTCACGGAGCGCTCCGCGGCGTAGACGGCGCGAACGCGTCGGGCGTACTCGCGGGCTTCGCGCATTCCGCCCCAGCGTTCGCAATCGATGAGTCTCGCGACGAAGCGACGCTCGGCGAGGCGCGCTGCATCGCGACGCCGCAATCCCGTGATCGCGTCGAGTGCGCCGAGCGCGAGCGACTCGAATTGCGTGGCGCGGCGTTCGGCCCGACGACCGGGCCAGCCCGCGAGGACACGACGGTGTCGGCGAATGAGCGCCTCGGGTCGGGGCGGGCGGGGTTCGTGCCGTCGACCGGGGTCGCCTCCCCAGAGCGCCAGTCCCCGCCCGATATTGAGCGCCAGTGAAGCGAGTTGATTCGAGTCGTCGCCGATGCGCAGGGCGCTACGCGTCATGCACTCGCCCGTCACGGGGATGTACCCGCGCTGAAAGGCGACCCCGAGGAGCAGCACGCCGACAATACGGCGGCTGTTTAGCAGGCGGTCGGCGCTCTCGCCGGCGCGAAGAACGATGCGCCGGGTCGGCGGGATGACGCGGTTGAGTTCGCCCGGCACCGTCACGCTTCGTCGCCAGGGCGTGGGCTCGAGGGCCGCCTCGAGCGAGGGCGAGAGATCGAGCGCGAGCGAAGTCCGCTCCGGCGAGGCGACACGGTGACCGCCGGACGGATCGATCGCCTCGCGAAGTGAATCAAGACTCAGGGCGATGATGAGATCACCGGCGCCATACGGAATCCGCGCCGTGATCGGCAACGGTGGCTCGTCCGGACGAGGTCGACTGAACACGAGCTGCGCGAACGCGCCCGCGCGATCGGTCCCGCACAGCATCTGCACGCGGTATCCCATTCGTCGACCGGCGAACTCGAGGCAGGCGATCGCGTACTCGAACGACACCCCGGACGGTCCGCAGACATGGACGCGCCAGAAGGCTTCGTCGCCATGTTCGACATTCGGCTCGGGGAATTCGGCTCGGGTCGCCCAGCCGGCGATCTCGGTCGGCGCGCTGCGGCGCTGGAGGCGGATCTCTTCGAACCCGTCCCAGCCGTCGAGCGGCGTGGCGAGCGGGTCTTCCGGATCAGGCAGGTCGAGCTTGGGGCCGTGTACCCCGTCGAGCCAGATGGGATCGGTCCAGCCGCGACGAATGAGCCACTCATACATGGGCGTCGCAGTGGGGGACGCGGGACGAACCCAGGTTTCAGTGAGGGACGCGGACTCGACTTCGCCCGGGTTCGAGCGATCGATCGGTCCGGAGGGCCGACGAGGCGGTGGAGCGTCGAGAATGAGCACCGATACGTCACCGCGCAGAGTCGCTTCGCGGAGTTCGCGGACGAGATGTTCGGCGTCAGCGGAATCGAGCCTCGACACCGTCGCGCGGGTCGCTTCCGCGTCGCGGATCAGGCTGCGAACGAGGCGGTCGACTTCCGCGGTGGAAACGCCGGAGGTTGAGTCGAGCGCATCGGGCGTGATGAGAAAAGTGATCGCGAGCCGTCTTCGGATCGCGTGGGCGATCGCCGCCCGGCCGACGCTTGCGACGCGGCGGCGCTCGATTTCCACGACATACCGCTCGCCCTCGCGCTGTTCGAACGGCGCCGATTCCACGGATTCGAAGCGAAGATCAATCGGCGGTCGATCGGCGGCGGGTTGCGCAAGTTCCTCGCGCAGTTGTCGAGCGAGGAGTCGAACGAGCGTGTGGACGAGGCCAAGGTCACGCGACGGGATCGACGGCGCCGGAAGGGCGAGCCCCATGGACGCCGACGCAAGCCGGCGCCACTTCACGAAACGCTCATCGACCGTGGTCTGGTCCCGGGTGCGTTCCTGACCGAATCGCTCGGCGATGACTCGTGCGAGTTCTGAAGGATGTGGATCGACGGCGACGAGCGCCGGCGAACCGAGTTCACGCCAGTCGACCACATGCGCCAACGACACCGCGCGGTTTCGTAGATCGTCCGCCACGGCGAAGAGCGCGTGTTCGAGTTCCGACCCGCTCGACTCGACCACGACGAGCTTCTCACAGCGTGTGAGCGCAAGTTCGAGCAGTTTCGGATCGGCGGGGTTCACCGTCGCGAATTTGAAGATCGGGTAGCGTCCGATCAGGCCGAGCATGTGCAGAGCGTGCCGCAATGCGACATGCGCGACGCCGCTCGTCACGAAGCCCAGACTCACGGTTTCGCCGGGCGCGACCGGATTGAGTTGGCGATTGAGACGCCGGCGCCTCGTTTCGTGAAGAAGGGGGGAGGCGTCGGCGTCACCCCCCGCCTCGATTCCCACGCTGATCGCCCGGTCGGCCGGGTCGAATCCTTCGAGCGGTGTCTCGGCGCTGCCAGCGAGTTGTGGCGACACGAGCACCATGGTGAGCGTGTGGGAGGCTTGTGAGAGCCGCAGCGCTTCGTTGATGTGGCGGGATAACTCATTCGGCTCAGATGGAAGCAGAACTGGCCACCCGAGGTACCGCGCGAGGTCGGTGAGCGCCGCGGAGTCGGTCGCGGACGGCGCGCCAGATTGAAACACGACGACGACCCCGGCGGCTCGACCGGTCATGGCCGCGGTTCGGGCGCCGTGCATGCCATCGAGCGCTTGACGCAGGCCGCGCTCGGTGAGCACCGCCACCATGCGGCGGCCGGCGATGAGTCCCGCGCGGAGAAGGCCGGCCACGACCGTGTCGGTTTCCGCGACCTCGAAGACAATGGCGCTCTCTTCGAACGCGGCGACGCGCTCATTGAACGCCGGGAGAAGGCCGGGAGGCGGCTCGGCCCGCGAAGAGAGCACGAGGTCTACGCCGATCTCGCTCGCCAGGACGCCGTCGAGCGCGCCGCCGGCGCCGGCGGACAGGCGATGCCCCTTGCGTGATCGCGACGATCGGAGTTCGGACATGGAGTCGATCGCTCCGAGGTTTGAAAACTAGAACGCGAGCAAGTATTCGACGGAAAGGCTCAACGCCGTCAGCTCCCCGATGAGGACCAGGATCGACGCGACATAGAGAATGCCGGTCGCCGACTGATTCGAGCGAATCCGCACACAGGCCAGCGCCATCCAGGTCATGACGAACGGCACGAACACGCCGACGAGGAACCGCACCGTCATGAGCATGATCGGCCACACTCCGATCGGGTCCGCAATGTCGCCCCGTTCGGAGACCGCGGGCCAGAGTCCGAACACCGCGGCGGTGAGCGCCCGCAGAGCGAGCGCGAAGAGCAGTGCGACGCAAAGTCGTTGAAAGGGAGCCTGGGTCATCTCGCCGCCGGCGGTGAGGTAGGCGTGTCCGAGCAGCATGGTCATGAGATACCCGCCGAGGAGAGCGCTCGACATGAGGAGCCCCACGACGAGCGGAACCGTGGTGACTTCGCCTGGGGCGAAGGGTGTCAGCGTGATCGGACTCGCCGTGGACACGCCCGCCGCGATGGCGCCCGCGGAGATGACCATGACAGCCAGAATCTGGACCATGCGCTGGCCCCGACGGCTTCCGAGTTGGACGAGGATGAGATGAAGCAGGAAGAAACCGGCGAGCACGCCGACCGACGGGAGCAGCGCCGCGGTCGCCGCCTCGTCTCCTCGTTCCATCCACGCGAGCACACCGGCGATCGGCAGGAGGCTCAGCGCGATAAGATCACCGAGTCGAAGCCAGCGAAGAGTGACCGCGTTCGACGCCGAGACCGCTTGCGTCATCGCGATTCCGAGCGCCATCAGCGTCATGACAAGTACGAATGACATTGCGGCAAGGATAGCCGGAACCGAAGTTTCGTTGCTCCCGACCCGCCGAACATCGTAAAATCTCCCGATATGAAATGTGACCAGTGCGGCCAGGAAGCGACGGTTCACGACTTCAAGCTCGTGAGCGGGCAGTGCATCTCACAGGTGCACCTCTGTGAGGAGTGCGCGAACAAGCTCGGACTCGTCGCGTCGCCCTTCAAGTCTCTCGGCGATCTGATTCAGGAGTCGGTCAAAACCAAGGCCGGCTCCGCGCGGCCGACCCGCGCTGGAGTGTGTCCGGAATGTGGCGTGACCTGGCGGGACTTCCGGGACAAGGGATTGATGGGCTGTCCGGCCTGCTACGACGCGTTCGACGAGCAGATTGGTCCACTCATCGAGCGGGCACATGAACGCGGGACGCACCATGTCGGCAAATGTCCGACGAGTCGTCGCGACGAGGCGGACCGCGACTATCGCATTCAACATCTCCGCGAGCAGCTCGCCCGAGCCATCTCATCGGAGCAGTATGAACGCGCCGCGTCACTTCGTGATGAACTTACGAAGCTCGGCGTGTCCATTCACGGCGGCGAGCGGGTGGAAGGGGAGGCGTCCGCATGAGCGGCGCCGGCATCGACTTCAACTCGCCGGGCGAGTGGCTCCGTGACTCTGGTCCCGAGCGCGATGTCGTCATCTCCACCCGGGTCCGGCTTGCTCGCAATCTCAAGGGATTTCGATTCACGAATTCGGCGGACCGGGCTGAGCAGACCCAACTCGTGAGCCTCGCGCGGGAGCATGCGACGGCCGTCCGGCCGGGTGAATCGCTGAGCTGGATCGATCTTCTCAAGTCGCCGGGTCTGGACCGTTCACTTCTCGTCGAGCGACACCTCATTTCGAAGCAGCATGCGAAGACGAACTACCCGCGAGGGGTCATCGTGAGCGGCGACGAGTCACTCTCCATCATGGTCAACGAAGAAGATCATTACCGCATGCAGGTGATCCGGAGCGGGCTCCAGCTGCACGAAGCATTCGGTGAGGTCGACTCGATCGACGATCGACTGGGCGATCGCGTAGAGTTCGCCTTCCACAAGCGATTCGGCTACCTCACCGCGTGCCCGACGAATGTCGGCACCGGCATCCGAGTGAGCGTGATGCTGCATCTCCCGGCGCTCACTCTTACGAATGAGATCGAGCGCGTGCGCCGTGCCGCGCGTGACATGCAACTCGCGATTCGCGGGTTCTACGGCGAGGGTTCCGACGCGCTCGGCGACTTCTACCAGATCTCGAACCAGACCACGCTCGGGAAGTCGGAAGCTGACATTCTCCGCGAATTCGAAGATCGCATCATCCCGCAGGTCATCAACTATGAGCGGCAGGCGCGTCGAATGCTTACGGAGAAGCGCGCGACACTCCTCGACGACCGCTGTTTCCGGGCCCTCGGCGTCCTCCAGAATGCCAGGATTCTCAAAGCTGACGAGTCCATGCGGTTGCTGAGTCATGTCCGACTTGGTATCGAAACGGGGCGAATTGATTCGATCGATTCGAAGGTTGTTTGTCGCCTCTTTCTCTTCAGTCAATCGGCCCACCTGCAGAAGGCGGTCGGCCGTCGGCTCGATCAGGCGAGGCGGGCGGAGGCGCGGGCGAGTCTCATTCGCGAAGCTCTGAATCAGTGACGCATGATCCTTCTGTTCGATAAGGCGATTCCGCCGTGCCACGACCCTCGGTCACCGCTCCATTCATAGACGGCGTCAACACGCTCCGATTTCTGCAGCTCTTCCGGGTCACCGGCGCGACCACCTGCCAACTCTTCACGCGACCGCAGAATGCGGTCGAGATCGACCACGCGAGAGAAATTGTGGAGCAGGCCGGCTACGCATTCGACTCGATTCATGGCCGCTACGGGGAAGAGTTCGATCTCTCCTCTCCGGATAAGACGGTGCGCGCCACCGCCGTGCGGGAGTTCGAGCATGACGGTGAACTTGCCGCGTCGCTCGACGGTCCGATGGTCGTAGTGCACCCGTCGCCGCGTGTGGACGACTCACGCTGGACCGCCGAAGCGGAGACCCGGCGGAAATCATTCGAGCGGTCGCTCGAGGATCTCGCGGGAATCGGTGAAGAGGTGGGCGTCGTCTTTCTGATCGAGAATCTTCCGCCCGGATACGGGGTCGGCTCCTCGGCGCTCGAAGTCGGACAGGCCGTCCGGCGGGTCGGATCCGCGGGTGTGCGCATGTGCTTCGACCTCGGTCACGCGAACATGACGGCGAATCAGGATGGCGCCGTGGCCGATCAACTCGCCGAATGTCTCGATGTCGTAAGCTATCTGCACATCCACGACAATGAGGGTCGGGAAGACGATCATCGATTCCCCGGCGACGGCTCGATCGACTGGACGAGCGTGCGGTCGACCCTGGCGGCGGCGCCGCCCGATCTCATCGGCATGATCGAACTCTTCTGCTCCGAGGATGTCGCAGCGCGACGACTTTCCGAAGGCGCCTTGATAGTGCTCTCGGATCTCTTCCGTCAGCCTCCGTCGTCGTAGCGACGGACCCACTCACCGAGTCGATCGAACTCAGACGCTAAAGCGGGGTACAACGCGCGGTATCGCTCGTACAGGTCTTCGTACCGTGCGGCGTCCGGATCCGGCTCCGATCGATCCTGGATGCGGATCGCTTTCGCGCAGGCTTCCTCGAGGTCGGAGTAGATTCCTACGCCAACGCCCGCGATGAGCGCGGCGCCGTACGCGGCGCCGTGGGTTACGCTGATCGTATCGACCGGGCATTGGAAGACATTGGCCATGATCTGGCGCCAGATCTCGCTTCGCGCCCCGCCGCCCGAGACGCGAACGGATTCCGGATTCACTCCCGTTCGGCGAATGAGTTCGAGCGAATCGCGCAGGCCGAAGGTGACACCTTCGATGACCGCCCGGGTCATTTCCGCGCGACCGTGTCGGCGCGTGAGTCCGCAGAAGACGCCGCGCGCTTCCGGGTCCGGATGCGGTGTGCGTTCACCGGTCAGATAGGGGAGGAAGAGGAGGCCTTCGCTCCCTGCAGGCGCCTCCGCCGCAGCGCGGAGAAGCTTCTCGTACGGGTTGACACGCGGGCCGGGGGTGTCCCGCTCATCGTCGACCTCGAGCACATCGCGCCACCAGGTCAGGCTTCCGCCGGCGGAGAGCATGACCCCCATGAGGTGCCACTGCTCCGGAGCCGCATGGCAGAACGCGTGAAGCGTTCCCATCGGATCGGCGCGGTAGGACGATCCTGCGGCGAACACCACGCCCGAGGTTCCAAGCGTGACCGAGACATCACCCTCGCGGATGATGCCGCACCCGACCGCCTGGGCCGCTTGATCACCCGCGCCGGCGACGACGGGAATCCTCGCGGGAAGTCCCGTCAACCCTGCGGCTTCTTCGCAGACCTTCGCTACAACCTCGATGGACTCGTGCACAGGCGCGAGCCACGCACGATCGACCTCGAGCGCCGCGATCATCTCATCGGACCAGCGTCGCCGCTTCACATCGAGCAGGCCGGTTCCCGACGCGTCGGCGACATCAGTCGCGAATTCGCCGGTGAGTTGAAGGCGCACATAGTCCTTCGGCAGCAGCGCATGTCGGATGCGGTCGTAGATCTCCGGTTCGTGCTCGCGCACCCACAGGAGTTTCGGAGCGGTGAAACCCGGAAGCATGGAGTTTCCGATATGTTCGACGAGCCGGTCCCGCCCGCCGACCACCTCGGTGATCGCCGCGCATTGCGACGCCGTGCGCTGGTCGTTCCAGAGGATGGCCGGTCGGAGAACTCTCTGTGATTCATCGAGCAGCGTGAGCCCGTGCATCTGTCCGGTCAGACCGAGCGCCGCGACCCGAGTCGACGCGTCGAGGTGATCACCGAAGACCTGGCGAACGCTCGACAGAACGCCCCGGTACCAGTCCACCGGCGATTGCTCCGACCATAGAGGGCGGGGGGTGGAAAGCGCATATTCGGATTCCGCTTCACCGATGACGGCGCCGGTCGAGGCTTCGACGAGCATAACCTTGGCGCCGCTCGTGCCGACATCGACGCCGAGCAGAAGGGGCGATGACTTCGATTCCGCGGCCGCCGGCATACCGATCAGTCCTTTCTCCGATGGACAGCCGCAGTGTACCGTCGTCGACCCGAGTGAAACACAACCGACCCCGAGGCGGCTCCCTCGAGGTCGGTCGTCAGATCTCTTCCGCTTCGTCGAGAATGAGGGTCAGAACGCTTCGAGACCGACATAAGCGTGTCGAGGGTCGGCTCGGTAGAACTCCATCGTCCGCGCGACCATGCCGGCCCGGTAGGCGGTTCGCAACCGGCGCGCCGAAGCGTCGAACTGGTAGACATACATGCCGTCCCACCGGGATCCCCACGCCCAGCCTATCCGGTTCGGATCGAACGGATGCGGAGTCAGTTCGGGACCGTTCGAGAGTGTGACTCCCGCCGCGTTATCGACGACCGGTTCGAAGGTGAGGCCACCGTCGCGGGAGAGGTAGATGTGTCGACCCTGCGACGGGTGACCGGCGTCCGCCTGATCAAGGTCGATGGCCATGCACCACGCGACATTCGAATCCACCGGCGAGAAGACGGCGTTGAACAGATTCACCGGACCGTTCGTCTCCGAGAGCCCGACGATCGGAGTCCAGGTCGCCGCCCCATCGAAGGTCACCCATCCACCGTCGACCGCAGCGCCGAAGATCATGTGATCGAGATCGTTCGGGTCGAAGGCGATCCGGTAAGTCAGCGGCCCGACCGGTGGCCGGGTCCCGACCCGACTCCACGAATCGCCGCCGTCGAGCGATTCGTGCACCTGACCGGTCGAGTCGCCGATTCGAATGCGTTGCGCATCGTCCGCGTCAACTCCCAGGCCGAGGATATTCGACACAGGAGCGTGCAGTTCGATCGCCGCGAAGTTGGCGCCGTCATACTCAACGCGGTACAGCGCCGATCCGTTCAGCGCAAAGGCATACGCTGCGCCGTTCGGTCCCGCGGTGATCCAGAGCGGCCAATCCGATCCGGGAAGTTCGCGGATCAACTCCCATGAACACCCCTCGTCCCGCGAGACGGCGAGATGGCCGCCGCTCTCCATGATGAGATGGTCCGGCAGATCGAGCGTGCGCAATCCCATCGTGACGAAGTAGTCTCGGTAGGGTGATCCCTGCCAGGTGAATATCCGGCGTCCGTGGTGGGTAAACGCGAGGACCGGCGCCCCGCCGTCCGGGCAGCCGGGTGTTTCGGCCTGGACGGAAGCGGGCGCGAACATGGCGCCGATCATCAAAGCGCACGACAGCATCGTGGTACGCACGGGTTCTCCTCTCGATTCATCTAGAACGCCGGGCAGGTCGGGTGCGACCGCCCGACTCTCAGGTTGGTCGCCGATTGTACCCGCGGGTTGATCCGAAGCGTCAAGCCTGGACGCATCGGACCATCGTGGTCTCGTCCACGGGTCGAATGACTCCCCGCTCGGTCACGATCGCGTCGATGAGATCCGCCGGGGTGACATCGAACGCCGGCGTGAACGCTTCGACGCCCGCCGGCGCCGTCGTCGCCCCGAACCCGTTCGTAAGTTCGTCCGACGCGCGTTCCTCGATCGGGATTTCGCTCGCCGAAGGCGTTCCGAGGTCGATCGTCGAAGTCGGCGCCGCGATGACGAAGGGCACGCGGTGTCTTCTCGCCAGTACGGCGAGCGGGTAGGTTCCGATCTTGTTCGCGGCGTCACCGTTCCGCGCGATGCGATCGGCGCCGGTGATGACGGCCCGGACACGACCGGACGCGAGAACGCTCGCGGCGGCCGAGTCGGCGATGAGCGTGACAGGAATTCCCGCGGCGCCGAGCTCCCACGCGGTGAGTCGCGCCCCCTGCAGCAGAGGCCTCGTCTCGTCGGCGTAGACCCGGATGGACAGATTCGCTTCACGAGCGAGGTACATGGGCGCCGTCGCCGTGCCGATCCCTCCGGTGGCGAGGGCGCCTGCATTGCAGTGAGTCAAGAGTCGCAGATCGTCGCCAGTGAGCTCGCGCAACAATTCGAGCGCAAGTTCGCCGATGCGCCGGCAGGCGCGACGATCTTCATCATGGATCGACTTCGCCTCGGCGAGCATCGCCCGAGCGAACTCATCATCGTGGGCTCGATTCGTCGCCTGCATCATTCGTTCAAGCGCCCAGAAGAGATTGACCGCGGTCGGTCGACTCGCCGCCAGCGCTTCGCGCGCTCGGACGAACCCGTCGCGAGGATCGGCGGCCCGGGCGCCCAGTACACTCCCGTACGCGGCGGCGATGCCGATCGCCGGCGCGCCGCGCACGCTGAGCCGGCGAATCGCATCGACCACTTCATCGACGCGATGACAGTCGAGCCACGAAGTCTGCTGCGGCAGTCGTGTCTGGTCGAGAAGTCTCAGATGGCCGGTTTCGGCGTCACCAACCCACGCGATCGCTTCGATCGGATTCATGGCGCAGCGTAGGGCGCCTCGCGCGCTTCATCACGCCGCCGCGTGCTCTGAATCCTTAGAGATCGTCGTGACGAGCGTATTGAAGATGTGCGTGGCGGGAATCTTCTGCATGGAACGGGAGTCAATGATTCCGTGAGCTACGGCGTAGTCGATCGCCGCCTGCAGGAACTGCAACTCGGACTGTTCCTCGACACTCGACGCTGCGGCGGGCGCCGGACTCCGCGTCCAGATGAGCGTCTCTTCGCCGACCGACGCCCCGTCAATGCGGTGATGTTCGAGCAGCGCTTCGATCACCCGTTCCCGCCTCCATCCAAACTTCTGCTCGAGCCCGCGCACGATGCGGGAGGCCGGGATACCACGGCTCGCCGCCTGATCGAAACTCGACAACATCCGCTCGATGACCGCGTTTGACATGACCGTGTTCCTCTCCAACTGACCGCTGAATGGACCGCATCTCGTCGACCCGCTCGGCTATCGGCGAATCGACCCGTGCGCCATTGATGATCGTGGGTCATGTCATCATTTCGTATTATCGGGCGCGGCGGGAAAAGGCTCCGCCACGGAGATTCAGTCACGCGGCGCGAAGTACCCGTGCGGATGCTTCGAGATCCAGTTCCAGGCGGTGGCGATGATCTCGTCGATCTCGGTGTGTTGCGCCGTCCATCCGAGCTCCGCCTGTACCTTTGTCGGATCAGCGAAGAGACGCGGCGGATCACCGGGCCGCCGCTCGCCTTCGACCGCCTTGATCTTCTCCCCGGTCACGCGTCGGGCCGAGTCAAGAATCTCGCGCACCGAATAGCCGCGTCCGATTCCGAGGTTGTACACGAGCCGGGAGCCCCCCTCGATCGCATCCATCGCCGCAATGTGCGCGGAGATGAGGTCCTCGACATGAATGTAGTCTCGGATGCAGGTGCCATCCGGGGTGTCGTAATCGGCGCCGAAGATCGTGACCTGTTTGCGCAGCCCGAGCGCCGCCTGCAGGATGATCGGAATCAGATGAGTCTCCGGGTCGTGCACTTCGCCGATCTCACCGTCGGGATCCGATCCGGCCACATTGAAATACCGGAGCATCGCGTAGCCGAAATCGGGGTTCGCGTTCGCATAGTCCGCGATTATCTGTTCGACGAAGAGTTTCGACCAGCCGTACGGATTGATCGGCCGTTGCGGACAAGTCTCCGGAATTGGAATGAACTCCTCGGACGGCTCGCCGTAGGTGGCGCATGTACTTGAGAAAACGAGCCGGTTCACTCCGGTCTCGTTCATTGCCCTCAGTGTGGCGAGGGCGTTGGCGGTGTTCGCCCAGTAGTAACGAAGCGGCTCCCGGACGGACTCACCGACATAGGCCAGCGCCGCGAAGTGCATGACGCAGTCGATCGAATTCGACTCGAGCACGCGGGCCGTGTGTCTCCAGTCCTCGAGGTCATGGACGACAAGCATGGCCTCGCCGGAGACGGCGGGTCGCCATCCGCGATTCAGATTGTCGATGACGACGACCTTGTGGCCGGCCCGTTGCAGGTACTTCACCGCGTGCGAGCCGATATACCCCGCTCCGCCCGTCACGAGAACATTCATTTCCCTCTCCCAACCTCAGACACCGATCTTAACGGTTCGTCGACGGTTCGCCATGAAAACCTCGTGAGTGTTTGAGCCCGTCTGCGGAGCCAGGATCTGGCGGGGGAAAAGGCTGGCGCACTCCTTAGCCAATTCGGCTGAACCGGCGAGGAGCTTTGCGTCCGAGAACCAGTGGCGCGGTCGATTTGAATGGCCGGCCCACCTCGGCGCCATAATGCGTCCGAAGGAATCGCCCGACAAGGCTGACAACTCGTACTGCGTCTGAGGCATGGACTTTTGCGCGCAGCGCGGCTCCGATTCTCCGCCTCAGATCAGCCGTCCCGATTTCTCGTAGAAAGCGTTGAACGACGACCATGGACACTGTGAACCGACTCGAGTCCACTCGACTCTCGATGCTCACCATCCGCGGCGCCTTCGGGGGAGTCCTTATGGGACTCGCGAATCTCGTGCCCGGGATCAGTGGGGGGACCATGCTTCTCGTGGCCGGAGTTTACCCCGCATTCGTGGGCGCGATCGCCGAATTGACTCGCCTCCGATTTCGTCTCCGCCCGTTTCTACTCCTCGGCGTGGTCGCGCTCGCTGCCGGGTTGACGATCATTCTCCTTGCCCGAGCGGTCATGAATCTGGTCATCGACCACCGCTGGATCATGTACAGCCTGTTCATCGGACTCACGCTCGGCGGAGCGCCCCTGCTGCTCAAGATGATGAAGCCTCGACCAATATCGGCATGGGTCGGCGTGGCCGCGGGGATTCTGGTCATGGTCGCGATCGCGCTCGTGAAGCCGGGCGCCGCGAACGACCCGTCGGGGAATATGTTCGTGCTCTTCCTCGCCGGAGTCGCGGGCGCGTCCGCGATGATTCTCCCCGGAGTGAGCGGCGCCTACCTGCTGCTCATTCTGGGCCAGTATGTGACCATTCTTGCCGCGCTTCACGAGGTCAAGGCGGGCCTGCTCGGCGCGGACGGCGCGGGTCCGGACCTCAGCGTTCTGCTCGGCGCCATGCCCGTCGTCATTCCCGTCGGGATCGGAGTCGTCCTGGGAATCGTGGCGGTGAGTTCGTTGTTGAGCGCTCTCCTTCAGCGATTCGAGAAGCCGACTCTCGGATTTCTGCTCGGATTGCTGCTGGGATCGATCGTCGGGCTGTGGCCGTTTCAGCAGGCGGTCGAGCCGCCGATCGGCTCGGTGTATCGCGGCGAGGTGGTCGACGCGCAGATTCTCGCCGAGATCGAACGGAAGGATTGGCCGAACGAGTATTTCCGCCCGACTCCCGTGCAGGTCGCGACTTCCGTCGGCCTCATCGCAGTGGGATTCGCAGTCACGCTCGGTGTGGCGCGAATCGGGCGGGAAAAGCCGGTGAAACGCCAGAGCGTATGATCCCCGCATGACCGACGCGTACGCCTTCTTTGTTTCGCTGCTCGAACGAGGCGGCTGGGTCATGCTTCCGCTCTCGCTGCTCAGCGTGGTTTCCGTCACGCTCTGCGTCGAGCGCGCCTGGTTCTGGATCCGGACGCACCGTCGATCGCAGCGCCGCCGGCTGTCGAAACTCGCCGAGGCTCTCCGCCATGACCGCCGCGACGAAGCAGACAAACTCGTCCGGCGCGGTGGATCGATCTACGAGCGCGTCGCCCGGCGCCTGCTCCGCGACGGCGCCTCCGAAGGGGTGATTGCGGAGGCCATCGAACTCGAGCGCCCGGCGATCGAACGCTTCATGACCACGCTCTCGACGATCATCACCGCGGCCCCGCTTCTCGGCATTCTCGGGACGGTGACCGGGATCATCGGGAGTTTTCAACTGCTCGGGGAATCGAGTCTCGTGACCGATCCGCGCGCCGTCTCCGGCGGCATCGCCGAGGCGCTCATCACGACGGCGGCTGGCCTCGTGATCGCGATCGTAACCCTGTTTCCCTATGTGGTCTTCAAGGCGCAGGTCGATCGGGCGCTCGGACGACTCGAGGTTCTGATCGCGGCGGCGCGGCAATCCAGAAACCTGGATTCTGGCGGGTCAGCCCTCGATTGAGAGCGAGGGACGGGTCGCCGACGCCTCCATCTCGGAGGCTTCGCTTTCGCGCGACGCCTCGTCCGTCGTATCGCCCCGTTCCCGGTCGGCCCTCGACATGACCATCACCCAGGTCTCGCGGTCATGCTCGAGGAGCGGCAGGATCTCTTCGATGCACGACGCATCCTTCTGCATGCAGGCGTCCACGAGCCGGCGGTAGATGAAGGTGTAAATGCCGGAAAGGTTCGCACAGATCTCCGGCGCCGCGTCAGGCTGCAGGCTGTTGATCAACTCGAGAACGATCGCCTGACATTGGCTGACGCCTTCGTACACCTTCTCCCAGTTCTTCTCGTGGATACCTTCCTGGCCCATCCGGGCGAACTTGATCGCCCCGTCGATGAGCATGAGACGAAGCTCGCCCTGAGAGGCGGAGAGCACCCGGTTTCGAAGATAGGCGTTGGCTTCCTGCTTTATCATCAGTCCCGACTATCGGCCGAAGTTGCGGATCACTTTGGCGACCCGAACGGGTTAACCAATGGTTTGAATGCTCGCGAGCGCGGCCTGTTGACTCTGCAGCGACGCGAGCGCCGTCTCCATCGCCGCGAACTGCAATTCCAGAATCTCGCGCTTCCGTTCAAGCTGCACATCGATCGCCTCGATCCGCTTCTGCTGGAGATCGATCTGCGAGTCGTAGTTCTTGTTCACGAGTGTGAGCGTGCCATCGACGCTGTTCGTCAGATCCTCCATGAGGATGCGCAGCTGTTCGGCGACACCGAGTGAGTCATAAATCGGATCATCAGAGTCGACTTTGACGCCGCCGCCGAGATCGATCGTCTGGTCGTCCGCGAGTTCCTTGGCGGCGAAGAGGTTCTCGACCGCCTCGAGATCTTCGCTGATCGCGTCGCGCAGCTTGTCTTCGTCGAGGTCGAGCTTGCCACCTTCCCCGATGCGAATGCCGACCTGGGTCAGCCGCGTGTACTGCGAATCGATCCCGTCGGCCTCACCCTGAACGACCCGGTAGAGTTGGCTGCGAATTCGGGCGACGGTCGGATTTCCGAGCAGTACGCCGCGCGTTTCCGTTTCCGAGTCGTAGCTGTCGACCGAATTGATGCGGTCGATGATCGCGTTGAACGACTCGACAAAGCTCGTGACCGATGTCACCATCTTCTCGACATTTCGCGACACCGTGAGTTGGACCGGGGT
Organism: Phycisphaerales bacterium; assembly: GCA_043101845.1. Taxonomy (GTDB): domain Bacteria; phylum Planctomycetota; class Phycisphaerae; order Phycisphaerales; family UBA5793; genus JBICHN01. The sequence continues at coordinate 803,956 of JBICHN010000011.1, forward strand.
GTCGCTGGCGCTCTTGAGGTCGATATTGACGCCGGCGATGACATCGTCGAGCTCATTCGTCGTGCTCGAGATGAGGATGGCGTCCGCGGGATCGGTCGATCCGAAGAAGACGATCGCGTCCTGAGCTGCGGTCGTCGTCGAAAAGCCGAAGTCGAAGCTGCCGCTGTCGACGATCATCTCGCCGGCGGTCCCCGAGATCTCGCTCGTCAGGCTCAGGCGATACGGCTTTGAGCCTGTTCCATCGTTGATCAGTGTGGCGTTGACGAGGAAACCGGCGTCGTTGATCTTTTGAATGACATCGTCGAGGGTATCCGTCGTCTCGAGATCGATCACCGCCTCATACGAGCCGTCAATGTAGTTGTCCGTGATCGCATCTGCGGCGGTTCCGACGATACGAAGGTCCTTCGCGGCCGAGCCGCTCGTGGACTCGATCTCGATGGCGCTCACCGGCGAACTGGCCGTGTTCTCGATGATCAGGCCGTCGCCGGTGTCATTGACGCGGGCGTTCACTTCAAGCCCGGCGGAATTGATCTTCGAGATGATGTCGCGCAGGTTCTTGTCGTTGTCCGTGACCGTCACCGTCGCTTGATTGCCCATGGCGTCGGTGATCTGGAACGACCCCGTACCCACGCCGCGGCCGTAATTGAGATCTTCGAGCCGAGACGCCCGGCTGACATACTGATGCTGGAGGTTATCGCCCGCGTAGCTCGAGGCGGCGACACCGGTCGCGCCGGTGTCGACCCCGAGCGCGGACGCGGCGCTTCCCTGGATGATCAGGTTGCTCGCCGAACCTCCGGTGTCGTCGGTGATCAGGATTCCGTTGCCCGCCTTGTTCAACGAGGCGGTGACCCCGGCGCCGGCGGTGTTGATCTCGTCGATCATCTGGGCGAGCGAGCTGTTTTCAGTCAGCGAGATGCTCGTAAAGTTGCCGTCGCGGTTCGTGATGTCGAGCGTGGTCGATCCGGAAAGCCCGGCGCCGCCGTTGAGGCTCTTCGTAAGAACCGAATTCATTCCGGCCATGACACGGTCGCCGGACAGCACGCCGAGCGTACCGGTCTTGAGGATCCCGAGATCCTTCGCCGTCTGATCGCCGTTCACACCGCCGGTCACCTCGAAGGTGCCGATCCCAAAGGTGAGATCTTCGATCTTGATGCTCACCCCGTCGTCTCCGATCGACGCCTGAACCTTTCCCGCCCCGTATTCATTGATCCGATCGATGACGCCCTGGACCGTCGTCACGGCCGGTTCTGTGTCCGATCCGACCGTCCGTTGGCCGAGTACGACATCAATCGAAGAAAGGTCCGCCGTCGAGATGCTGAAGTCGGTGACCCCGAGGCCGGAGGCCATGATCACGCCGTTGCCGTCGTTGAGCGAGGAGAGTTGCGTGTCGCCGCTCAGGTGATTGATGCGCGATCCAGTGATCGTTCCGCCGACATTCGTCCCGGCGATGCCGAGGTCGGTAGCCGTGGTGTACCCGGTGATGTCACTCACCGTGATCTGGCCGGCATTGTCATCGGTGATGACGAGACCGGATCCATCCGCCGCGATCGAGGCGGTCGCCTCGAGCGTGGTGTTCGAATTGATCGCATCGAGCACATCCGAGATCGTCACCGCCTTCGAGAGGTCGATGTCGACCGAGTTGCTCTGTGAGTCCTGAATGTTGATCTTGCCGCGGGCCACACCCTCGCCGCCGTTGAGGTCGACGAGTCGAGTGTCGGTGCTCAACTTCCCCGCTCCGAGCTCAAAGGAGATGTCCTCCATTCCAAGGGCCGTCGTGTCAGTGTCACCGAATCCCTTGGACAGCATTTGATGTGACGAGACGAGCCGGTCGACGACGAAGTCGTACGCGCCGGGAAACGCCTTCGTCGTCGCCGATGCGGTCAGCACATTCGGATCGGAGCTCGTCGCTCGCGCCGATTTGAAGATCTTGTCGGTCGCGAAGGAACCGGCGGCGGTCTTGAACGAGAGGAGCAGCGAGTTGAGGCCGACAAAGGCGGCCTGCTGCTGCTGCAGCTCGCTTTGGCGGGTGATCGCGAGGATCTTCGGACGCGCTTCGATCGCCATGAGCTGGTCGATCAGAGTCGCGGTGTCGATCCCGCTGATCAGCCCGATCCCGGTTGAGATGCCGCTCATGCGCGGTCCTCCACAAACTGCTCGTCGCGGATTCGGTCGATCACGCCGCGCGTCGAAACGAATCGCGCACGCGTTTCGCCCTCGGTCGCTCGAGTCCCTGGGTTCGGAGATGCAGCCAGTCCGAAGCCCAACTCGCGAGCATTCGTTGATACGCCAGCCGGGCGTCGCGGACGGCCGGGTGGCGCTCGAGTTCATCGTGCTCGCGCGGTCGATCGAGCATGTGTATTCGCTCCGGCGCGCGAGGGCGGCGCGCAAGGGATTCGATTCCCCACGCCGCCACCGTCTATATCGGACTGAGGCGGCGGGTGGCTCGAACGCGGCGGGAGACTTCGTCAGCCCGCCGCTCCTGAGGCTTATCGGCGATTGGAGCGAGACGATGCATCTCGATTGACTCGACGCGTCGAGATTCGCGGCATGGCCCGGTCATCTGGTGTAATTTGTGTATTTACAACGCCTTATGGTTGCTTGTCCGGAGGCGCCGCCGAATCCCGCCGGTGAAGTCCTGTGGCCGTCGCTTGTGCCGGACCATCTTCTCGCCGATGACCGATCCCAGCGACACCAGGTGTCACGGCGCTCGGGCGCCGTCAAGAGTCCAAGATGACGAAACGGAATCGCCGGCCATGGATGGCTCCACGACGACGCCGAACGAGACCCCTCGCGCTGATCGGGTCGAAATCATCCTTCAGCGGCTCGAAGGACTGCCGACGCTCTCGTCGGTGGCGACTCGCGTCCTCGAACTCACGAGCGACGACGACGCCGATGTGCGTGACCTCGTCGGAATGATCGAGTCCGACCCCTCGATGACCACGAAGATTCTTTCGATGTGCCGGCGGGCGGACCGCGGCGTTCGAGGAGACGCGTTGACCCTCAATCGCGCCGTCGTCCTTCTGGGATTTGACGCGATTCGAAACGCCGTGCTCTCCGTCGAGATCTTCGGACTCTTCCCTCCCGCCGCCGACGCCGGCGAATCGATGGAAGTGACCCCGCTCTCGCCGGACAGTCAGCCGCGCCTCCGCTTCGATCGCGCTGCGTTCTGGAAGCACTGCATCGCCACCGCCGTCGCCTGTGAACTTCTCGCGGGTCGACTGCGGCAGGTGGACGGATTCGATCCATCGGAGGCGTTTACCTGCGGACTCCTCCACGATCTGGGCAAACTCGCGCTGAGTCACCTGCTTCCGAAGAGCTACGAGCGCGTTGTCGAGCTTACGGAGATGCAGGTCGGCGACATCGCCGAGATGGAGCGGCGAGTCATCGGCGTGGACCACCACACCGTGGGCAAGCGGCTCGCAGAGCGCTGGTCACTCCCGCATGTGCTGCAGGATGTGATGTGGCTGCACGGTCAGCCGTTCGAATCGCTCCCCGATCTTCCCCACCAGCGAATGATTGCGCTTGTCACGCTCGCGGACGCGGTAGTGCGCTCGCAGCACATCGGATTCTCCGGAACGCGGAAATCTCCCCGAGACCTTGCGCCCCTTGCCTCCCGCGTCGGACTCGCCGCCACCGACATCGAGGCGATCCTCGAGACGCTCTTCGCCGAGACCCAGCGACGGTCTCAGGAACTCGGCCTCGACGAAGCGCCCTCGATCGACCTGCTCCTGTCGTCGATCGCCGGGGCGAATCGCTCGCTCGGCCAGATCAACTCGGCGCTCGAGCGCCGGTCCCGTCAGGCCCGGCGCCAGGAGCGTGTGCTTCGCGCGATCTCCGAGTTCCACAAGCGGGACGACCGGGCCCAGTCGGTCGTGTCGACCGCCGGCCATGTCGTGGCGTCGGCCGCCCGCGAGTTCGGACGCGGCTTCTTCGCCATGCTCTGTCCGACGACCGCCCAGGATGAGTGGCAGATACTTCAGTTTCAAGGCGACGGCCGGCTCACGCGCAGCCAGATTGTCGATCCAAAGATCACCGACGCCGAACTCGAGGATCTCGCCGATGATCTGCAGGTGTCGGTCGGCGCCATGGCGCTCCTCCCGTGGCTGACCGAATATGTCGGCGACGCGAGTGATGTGCGTCGTGTACGGCTGCTCCCTCTTCGGTACAACAGTCGTCTCGTCTCGATCCTGCTGCACGATCGGTGCTTCACCGATCTCGATCTCACGCGCACGGAACTCATGGCGCTTTGCGAGACCTGGTCGGCGGCGATCGCGGCGGCCTCGCAGCACGAGGGCGCGCGGCGACTCGGTGAGCAACTCGCCGAGTCGAATCGCGTGCTCACCGAGACGCAGGCGAAACTCGCACGCACGCAGGCGATGGCTTCTCTCGGCGAAATGGCCGCCGGCGCGGCGCACGAGATGAATAATCCGCTCTGTGTCATCTCGGGTCGCTCGCAGGTGCTCGCCCATCGGCTCGAAGATACGGACGACCGCCGCATGGCCCAGCAGATCGCTGAACAGGCGCACCGACTGAGCGATCTCATCACGAGCCTCCATCTCTTCGGTGAGCCTCCCGCCCCGAAGCGGCGATCAGTTGAGTTGAAAGCCCTCGTGGACCGGGCCATCGAGTCCGCACGCGCCCGCCGCGGCACGGACATCCCGATCGAGGTCGACTCCGACGCCGACGACGCTCTGGGATGGGTGGACGGCGAACAGGTCGCTCAGGCGCTGACTGAACTGATTGTGAATGCGATCGAGGCCGAACCCGAGACGATTATCCGAGTTCGGATTGAAACGATGCGCGAGGATGGCCGACTGTCCATTTCAGTGAAGGACGACGGTCGTGGCATGTCCGATCGCACGCTCGAGCATGCGTTCGATCCGTTCTTCTCCGAGAAGGCGGCCGGCCGGCAGGCGGGACTCGGGCTCGCACGGGCGCAGCGATTCGTCGCCGCGCACGGCGGGGAGATCTCCCTCGAATCGGCGCCCGGAGAGGGAACCGTCGCGACCATTCGACTGGCGCACGACTCGCTGGCGAACGGGACGGCCGAGGACGGAGTGGCGACGAAGAGCATCGCCTGAACGGGGTCCAGGGAACGAGGGAGTGGAGAGCGATCGCCATGGCGGCACGAGGGGATCAGGTGGTTCGTACGAATCCGGAAGCACGGGGTCATGCGGAGCGGCCGGGGGACCGCGCCCTCGTCATTGCCGTCGCGGTCGACGAGCGGGATTCGTTGATTCGTGGGTGTGAGGCGAACGGGGTCGCGGTCGACTTCGTGGAGTCAACCTCCGCCGCGGCCACACTCTGCGAACAGCGTCGATACGACCTCATCATCGCCGATTTTGGAAATGATCGATCCGGCGCCGACCGGTTCCGTGAAGAGTGTCGCGCCGCGCAGCCCAACGCTCAGTTCATCGCGATCGTAAACCGACGCTCATTCAACGAAGCCATGCGGCTCATTCGAACCGGCTTCGTCGATGTGCTTGCCCGCCCGATCAGCCACTCTGAGGTCTCCGCGTCGTGCGCGAACGCATTACGATCGGTCCGTGCCGAACATCGGCGTGTCGCCCAGACCAATCGACTGCGACAGCTCTGCCGCCGACTGAACACGGCTCGACTCGACGCGACGAAACAGGTGGATGAGGTCTGCAACGACCTCGTACACGCCTACCAGGATCTCGCCGATCAGATCTCTCATGTCACGATGCTCGCGGAATTCACGGCGTTGATTCGGCAGGAGCTCGATGTCGAAGAGCTCCTGAGGACGACGCTCGAGTATCTTCTGCGACGCATCGGGGCGATGAACGCAGCCGTATTCATGCCCAACTCGACGGACGAGTACACGCTCGGCGCCTACATCAATTACGATTGTCCGTCAGAGAACGCGGATGTGCTGCTCGATCATCTTGCCGATGTCATCGCGCCCCGAATGATCGAAGAGCGTGAGGTACGCGAGTTTCAGACGAACACGGAACTGAGTACATGGATCGGTGACGACGCGGCATGGCTGTCGGACTCACATGTCATCGCGTTCTCGTGCTGGCACGAGGACGAATGTCTTGCCATCTTTGTACTGTTCCGCGATGTCACGACGCCGTTTCCGGATGACTTCGCTTCCGCGCTCGACCCGATGGCTCGCGTCTTCGGAACGCAGTTGGCTCATGTCATCCATGTGCATCATCGGGGCCTCGGAGATGACGATGACTGGGGCGACTTCGGTGATTCGTTCGACGACTTCGGCGGCGGACTCGCCGCGTGAATCCGGGCGGTCTCGACGATGCACTCAATGAATTCGCTCTTCGCGTCGCAGTAGCCCCTGCGATCGTACCCGAATTGATCGGCGAGCTCCTGCTTGAGCCTCGCATACGCCTTCGCGTCGGTGGGATGGGTTCGCAACCAGTCTCGAAAGTCGAGATGCTCCCGCCAGAAGCTGGTGTCGCGTTCGACGATGTGCAGGTGAAACGCGTTCGGCGTTCCCTTGCCTTTGTCGAAGTACCGTCGCTCGGGAATGAGGTGTTCGACATCGTTCCGGTAGCGGTATCCGAGGGACTCGAGCGTTGAGCGCCACTCAGGAACAACACGGTCGATTCGGTCCGCCCCGGCCATGATGTCGATGATCGGCTTCGCCCTGAGCCCCGGTATCGCGGTGCTCCCGATGTGTTCGATCGCGACCAGACCGCGATCGGACAGGGCGCGACGCAGGGCGCCGGCTTCATCGCTAAATCGCGCGGGCCAGCGAGGATCGGACTCGACGAGTCGAATCCGTTCTGTGTCGGGAGTCATACGTTCGCCGGCTGAAGGGCCGGGGTTTCGACGAGACGGCCGAAAAGCGTGAGCGTGGCGCTCTCGTGTATCCGCACGGGCACAATCGATCCGATGAGTCGCGATGCCTCAATCGCAGAAGCGTCGAAGACCGTGATCAGATCCCCGTCCGTTCGGCCGGAGAGTTGCACGGTCTCTCCGACCCCGTTTGCATGTTGATTATCATCAACGAGTGTTTCTATGACCGACTGCCCGTTGATCGTCAGTCCGACGGCGCCGTTCGACGATCCTCGCGAGGCCTGCGCTTTCGCTTCCTTCGCCGAAAGTCCCTCAACGAAGACCTCTACGGTTCGGCCGACCATGGCCTGATGAATCTCGCGCGATATGGCGCCCTGGATGGAGAGGAGACGATTGTTCCTCGCCCGCTTCACCTCGTCGGGCACATCGTCCGGGATTCGATCGAACGCCGTCGTGCCGGGTCTGGGCGAGTACTTGAAGATGAAGCAATTCTTGAAGCGCGTCCATTTGAGCAGTTCGACGGTCGCCTCAAAGTCGTCGTCCGTCTCGGTCGGAAACCCCACGATGATGTCGCCGGCGATTGACGCGTCGGGGAGATACTGCCGCACGCGCTCGATGAATTCGCGGTACTGCTCGACCGTGTACCCACGGTTCATCATCGAAAGGATTCGATTTGATCCCGATTGGGCGGGCACATGGAGGTATCGACAGATTCTCGGGCAGTCGCGCATGACCTGGAGCACATCGTCGCCGAAGTCGCGGGGGTAACTCGTCACGAATCGCAGTCGTTTGATCGCGGGGACCTCTTCGTGAATGCGGTAGAGAAGATCCGCGAAGGTGGTCACCTGCTCGCCCGCGAATGGGTCGCGCGAGTGACCGCCCCGATACGAACGACCTTTCTGCGGCTGCTCGACACCATTCACGAATTCCGCGTGGTCGTGTTCGTATCGGTAATGGTTGACCGTCTGACCGAGCAGCGTGATCTCGACGACGCCCGAGTCGGCGAGCCGCCGACACTCTTCGACAAGGTGATCCGGCGGTCGATGGATCTCGGCGCCACGCGTGAATGGAACGACGCAGTAGGTACAGAACTTGTTGCAGCCTCGGGTGATGCGGACATACGCGCTTCGCCCACCGTCGGGGCGTCCAGCGGGATCGAAGCTCCGCGAAAGGTCGAGCAACTCAAGGTTATCTTCCGCCGCCGAAAGCGTGCTCGAGCGGCGGCTCGAATCGCCTTGAAGGGCGACCGCCGGAGCGCTCGTCTTCATCGCGTTGTCGATGAGCATGGGAAGCCGGTCGAGTTCGCCCGGTCCGCAGAGCAGGTCGACCTGCGGGTACCGTCGGATCATGTCGACTCCGTCGCGCTCGGCCATGCAGCCGATCACGCCGAGTACGACCTGTGGCTTTTCCGACTTTCGCTGACCGACGCGACCGAGTCTTGAGTAGACCTTCTGTTCCGCCTGTTCGCGAACGGAACAGGTGTTGTACAGGACGACATCCGCCGACTTCCAGTCGAGCGTGAACTCGTACCCGAGTGCGCGCAACTGCGCCGTGACAAGCTCGCTGTCGAGCTCGTTCATCTGGCATCCAAAAGTCTCGAGATAGACGCGGCGTCGTCCGTCGGCCATAGCCGAGTATGGTAGCACGCGCCGGGCGTCGTTCCGCGTCGTATTCGGACGCTGTTCGGCGAACGCCTTGCGCCCGGTCAGTCGATTTCGGAACTCGAATGAACCCACTCCAGACGCCCGGCGTAGCGAGGAGTCCGACTCGGGACTGGGCTTCACTCCGTTCGAGTATCATCCGTTCCCGCTGGTCGGCGTCCGAATGAGTGAGGGACGGCACTATGTCCGAAGATTCCGCGTCGCGTTCGTACAGTCGACCGATCATCTGGGTGAGCGTCGCCGTCACGCTGATCGCGATCTACTTCCTTCTGCGGGCGCTGCCGGTCGAGCCGCTGATCGAAGAGTTCAAGTCATGGGTGGGCGGCTTTGGAGTGTGGGGGCCCGCGGCGCTCGCCGGGGTCTATGTGGTCTGGACCGTTTTCATGTTGCCGGGTTCGGCGCTCACCCTCGCCGCCGGCGCCTTGTTCGGACTCTTCTGGGGGACGCTCGCCGTGTCGATTGGCGCGACGACGGGCGCGACCATCGCGTTCCTCATCGCGCGGTATGTCGCGCGAAGCCGAGTCGAACGGATGGTTTCGAAATCGCCGAAGTTTGATGCGATCGACCAGGCGATTCGCGACGAGGGCTGGAAGATCGTCGCGCTCTTGCGACTGTCGCCCGCAGTCCCGTTCAATCTGCAGAATTACTTCTACGGCCTTACCGCGATACGGTTGGCGCCGTATGTCGTCGCCAGCTACATCTTCATGCTTCCGGGGACTTTCGTGTTTGTCTACATCGGTCATATCGGCGCCGAGTCCATCGCGGCGGCTGCGGCAAGTGACGGCTCGACGAACTGGCTGAAATGGGGGTTCTACGCCGTCGGTCTGGCGGCGACCATCGCCGTGACATGGTTCGCCGCCCGACTGGCCTGGAAGGCGATCGCGGAACGCACCGACATCGACGAGGTCGACCGCGCCCAAACCGACAACGCATCGGAATCCGCGGAGGGTCGACCTCTGCTCGCCACGATCGCCGTCGTGTGCGCGGTCGCGTCGGTCTCCCTCGCCGCCGTGGCTCACGCACGCGAGGAATCGATTGAGAGATTCATCGTCGGCCTCTTCGGTCCACCTCCGGTCGTCTCGGAAGAGGCGTATGAGCCACGTCCGGACGGGCCGACCTTTGATCACGGGGCGTTCGACGAACTTCTGCGTCGCCATGTGCGCGACGGTGGATGGGTCGACTACAGCGCGCTGCAGTCTGACGCCGACGCGCTCGACCGCTACATCGAGTCATTGGCGAACGCCTCCTTCGACGAACTCGGTCGCAATGAGAAACTCGCGCTGCTCATCAACGGGTACAACGCGTTTACGCTCCGCTTGATCCTGGATTTCTATCCCGTGGAATCCATCCGAAGGATCCCGTCGGATGAGCGATGGGAAGCGAAGCGATGGAACATCGGCGGCGAGATCTGGAGTCTGGACGAGATCGAGCACGAACAGATTCGCCCGAAGTTCAAAGAGCCGCGTATCCACTTCGCGCTCGTTTGCGCCGCCGTCGGATGTCCTCCGCTTCGAGCCGAGGTATACGAGGGCGCCCGCCTCGATGAACAACTCGAGTCACAGACGAGTCTCGTGCATTCGAATCCTCGGTGGTTCCGTTTCGATTCGGCCACGAACCGCCTTGAGTTGACGAAACTGTACGACTGGTACGGGAGCGATTTTGAATCGGACGACCGTACGGTCATCGAGTATGCGGCGCAATATTCGCCGGCGCTTCGCGACGCGCTCGATCGCGGCGTTGAGGTCGAACCGCGGTGGATCGATTACGACTGGTCACTGAACGATGTGACGAATCGACCCGATCGGTAAGCCTCACTGAGCAGGTGGTGTACGAATGAGTGTCGAGCAGATGGTCGATGATCTACCTCAGATCGAGCCGCTCGACGAGCATAACCGAGTGCTCGTCGGAAACACACATCCAACAGACTGGACGAATCCGCAGCCGGCCGATCGCTACAACATGGTCGTGATCGGCGCCGGTACGGCTGGCCTTGTCACCGCGGCGGGAGCGGCCGGACTCGGGGCGCGGGTCGCGCTCATCGAACGGGCGCTCATGGGGGGCGACTGTCTCAATGTCGGGTGCGTCCCGTCCAAAGCGCTTATCCGGTGTTCTCGCGCTGTCGCCGATGCGCGTCACGCAGGCGCGTTCGGCGTCGAGGTCGAAGGAGACATCCAGGTTGATTTCGGCGCGGTGATGAAGCGCATGCGGCGTATTCGCGCCGCGATCAGTTCACACGACTCGGCCGCGCGATTTCGAGACCTCGGCGTCGATGTATTCATTGGACCGGGACGGTTTGCGGGTCCGGAGACGATCGAAGTAGACGGCGCGACACTTCGGTTCAGCCGCGCCTGCATCGCCACCGGCGCCCGGGCCGCCGTTCCTCCGATCGATGGGTTGCAGGAATCCGGATTCCTGACGAACGAGACCGTGTTCTCTCTGACTGAACTCCCCGGTCGGCTTGCGGTCCTCGGAGCAGGGCCGATCGGGTGCGAACTCGCGCAGGCGTTCTCCCGCTTCGGATCGCAAGTCACCGTCGTCGAGATGGGCGACCAGATCCTGGGGCGGGAGGATCGCGATGCGGCGGTCCGAGTGCACCGGGCGCTCGAGCGGGACGGTGTACAGTTTCGACTCGGCGCCCGGGTGGTCGGTGTTCGACGCACGGGCGACGGCAGGACGCTGCGTCTCGAGTTGAAGGACGGGACGAGCGAGGAGATTGAGGTGGATCAGCTTCTGCTCAGCGCAGGCCGCGCGCCGAATGTGGAAGGTCTTGGTCTTGATGAAGCTGGAATCGAGTTTGATACGAAGAAGGGCGTTCAAGTTGACGAACGCCTGCGCACGACGAATCGGCGAGTGTATGCGGCGGGTGATGTCTGCTTCGACTACAAGTTCACCCACACCGCCGATGCGATGGCTCGAATCGTCATTCAGAACGCGCTCTTCTTCGGTCGATCGAGAACGAGTGACCTCACCATTCCATGGTGCACCTACACCGATCCGGAGATCGCGCATGTCGGAATGTACCCGCGGCAGGCGGAGGAGCAGGGCATCGAGATCGACACTTATACGATCGAGTTCGACTCCGTCGATCGCGCTCGCCTCGATGGTGAACGAGACGGACTCCTCAAGGTTCATACGAAGAAGGGCAAAGACAAGATCGTCGGCGCCACACTTGTCGCGCGGCATGCCGGCGAGATGATCTCCGAACTTACGCTCGCCATGGTCGCCGGCGCGGGACTCGGGACGATCGCGCGGACGATACATCCCTATCCCACTCAGGCTGAGGCGATCAAGAAGGCGGGTGATCAGTACAACCGAACCCGACTCTCGCCGCGCGTGAAGTCCATCTTCGATACGATCATGCGATGGCGTCGCTAGAGGAAACGAAATCATCGCTCACGGCGCCAACCGCTCGTCGAGCGGCGGAGGACGAGAATCGTGGACACGACGGCGGTCGCGGAGTCCGGAGCATCTCGGTCATCATCCCTACGCTCAACGAGGCGACGGCGCTACCCGCCACGCTTGCGGCGCTGCAGGATTCCGAGATCGATGAGATCATCGTCGTAGATGGCGGCAGCGATGATGAGACGGTGGTGATTGCACGCGGCGCTGGAGCGCGCGTCGAGTTCGCGTCCCCCGGGCGAGGAAGCCAGATGAACGCGGGCGCCAGATTCGCGCGAGGCGAGATCCTCCTCTTTCTTCACGCCGATACCCGACCACCAGAGCGGTTTGACGCCCTCATTCGTACGGCGTTGAGGGAGAATCCAGATGCGGCGGCGGGCGCTTTCGCGCTTCGAATCGACGCGCCGGGGCGAGCGTTCCGAATCATCGAGCGCGCCGTCGCGTGGCGATCAAAGTGGCGACGCGCTCCATACGGTGATCAGGCGATCTTCGTGCCGGCGAACACCTTCGTAGCCCTTGGAGGGTTTCCGGATTGGCCGCTCCTCGAAGATGTGGAATTCCTCCGTCGGGTCCGCGCCGCAGGCGAGGTTGTCCTCGTCGGCGAACCCGTCATCACTTCCGCCCGTCGATGGCGTCGGCGCGGAGTCTGGCGCGCCATGCTTCTCAATCAGGCGATCCTCATCGCCTATCGACTTGGTGTTTCTCCACAACGGCTCGCCAAGATCCGTGGGCTCGAGCGCGGCTGAACTGTTCCCCGCGTTTGTGACGCCGTGTCGCGTATCATGTGCCGCATGGCGCGAGAACGAATCGTCACCGGTGAAACCGTCGAGCCCGAAGAGGAGGGTTTCAACTGGTCGTTGCGTCCTCAGTCGCTTGATGAATACATCGGTCAGCCGAACCTCGTCGAGAAGCTGCGTATCGCGATCGCTGCGGCGAAGATGCGCGGCGAGCCGATGGAGCATGTCCTCCTCCACGGTCCGCCGGGACTCGGCAAGACCACCCTTGCGCATGTCATCGCGAATGAAATGGGCGGTCGACTCCACCTCACTTCGGGTCCCGCGCTCACCCGCGCCGGCGATCTCGTCGGCACCTTGACCCGGGTCGAAGAAGGCGATGTCCTCTTCATTGACGAGGCGCATCGACTCCCCGCTGCGGTAGAGGAATACATCTACCCGGCGATGGAGGATTACCGGATCGATGTCTCCGTCGACTCCGGAATGCATTCGCGCACGGTCACGATCACACTCAAGCCGTTCACGCTCATCGGCGCCACGACCCGGGCCGGGCTCCTCTCCGGACCGCTGCGCAGCCGGTTCGGCATCGCCCATCATCTCGCGTACTACTCGGAGGACGAACTGCTCGTTATCGCCCGCCGGTCGGCGACGCTTCTGGGCATGACGGTCGGAAACGACGAGGGTCTTCGCACGCTCGCGCGGCGCAGCCGGGGGACGCCTCGGATCGTCAATCGTCTCCTGCGTCGCGTACGCGATTACGCCCAGGTCAATAACGACGGGCGGGTCGACGAGTCACTCGTCGACGAAGCGCTGGCTCTCGAACGGATCGACGCGATCGGTCTCGATGAACTCGATCGAAAGTACCTCTCCGTCGTCGCGACAACCTATGGAGGGGGCCCGGTCGGGCTCGAAGCAATCGCGGCGACGATGGGGGAGGACTCCGGAACGCTTGAGGATGTCGTCGAGCCCTATCTGCTGCAGGTCGGTTTTCTCGCGCGAACTCGACGGGGTCGGGAACTCACCGAAGCGGGCGCGCGGCACATTGGTATCGCGTTGAAACGCGATCGAGACGAGTCTCTCTTCGACGACGGAGCCGAGGATCGCGCGTGACGGTCCCCGGGGTCGGTTCGTCAGCGGTTCGACTCTTCGAACTGCTCCATGAAATCGACGAGCGCGCGGCATCCTTCACGCGGGAAGGCGTTGTAGACGCTGGCGCGCATTCCGCCGACGGAACGGTGCCCCTTAAGGTTGACCAGGTTCTTCGCCGTCGCTTCGGCGATGAACTTCTTCTCGAGGTCCTCGTTCGGACCTCGGAAAGTAATGTTCATGCGCGAGCGGCTGTCGGGCTCGGCGGTTCCCCGGAAGAAGTCCGACTGGTCGAGGTAGTCGTAGATGATCGACGCCTTGTCCTCGTTGTACTTCTGCATCGCCTCGAGACCGCCGAACTCCTTGATCCACTTGAACACCTGACCGATCACATAGATGCCGAAGGTGGGCGGCGTGTTGTAGAGCGAGCCCTTCTCGGCGTGCGTCCGATACTGAAGCATGGTCGGAAGATCGTCGCGGCCGGCCTCGATGAGATCCTCACGGATGATCACGAGCGTGACGCCCGAGGGCCCCAGGTTCTTCTGTGCGCCGGCGTAGATGACGCCGTAGTTCGAAATGTCGATCGGACGGCTGAAGATATCACTCGACGCGTCGCAGACGACCGGCGCCCCGTCCGGCGCCTCCGGCTCCCATTGCCACTGCGTGCCCGCGATCGTGTTGTTGCTCGTCACATGAACATACCGCGGCTCACTGGAATACTGAATCGCGTCATTCTTCGGAATGAAGGTGAACGACTTCTCCTCACTGCTCGCCGCGACATGAACCCCACCGAACAGCTTCGCTTCCTTCACCGCCTTCTTCGACCACGATCCGGTGACCACATAGTCCGCCGTTTGACCTTCGCGGAGCAGGTTCATCGGAATCATGAAGAACTGTGACGAGGCGCCTCCCTGAAGGAAGAGGATGCGGTATCGATCGGGGATTCCGGCGATTTCGCGGCAGTCGGCTTCGGCTTCTTCGATCACTTTCGTGAACGCGGCGCCGCGGTGACTGTGCTCCATGATGCCGATGCCCGTATGGTCAATGTCCCAGAGATCGCGCTGGGCATTCTTGATCACAGGCTCGGGAAGAATCGCGGGCCCGGCGGAGAAGTTGAACACGCGTTCGCTCATGGCGTCTTTCTCTCGAAGCGACGGAAGGGTGAGTCGGATGGTCCGGTTCGCCGGTCAATCCAATGCAGCGAGACTCACGCTGATGATGTTGTCGTTCCCGGATCGAATCTGGTCGATGGCGCCGTTCGGCGGCGCGTCGTCAATATGGACGCGGGCGCAGGTCGCCTCGGCGCCGTGGTAGATGATGTTTTCGACCTCCTCGACATTGATCGAGTGATCGGCGAGCACATGGAAAACATGAGCGAGCACACCCGGGCGATTCCGGTGTCGAACCGAGAGCACATGCGTCGCGCTGCTCCGCGCCAGGCGATTCACACAGTTCGGCACCTCACCGGACTCGAGGAATGACTCGACGATTCGAAGCGTCTCGTGTGCGATCGCGACCTGCGCCTGATCGGTCGACGCGCCGACATGGTGCGTGCCGTAAACGCCAGGTTCGTGCACGATCGGGTTCGAGAACTCCTTACCGGCGGCGGGTGGCTCGTTTTTATAGACATCGAGTCCCGCGCGAAGGCCCTTGTTGCGGATGCCGTCGCGCAACGCGTCCTCATCGATGACGGAGCCTCGACTCGTGTTGATGAGGTATGCGTCGGGCTTCATGGCCTCGATGAATGCCCGGTCAATGAGATTCTCCGTATCGGCGGTCGCCGCGACATTGATCGAAATCGCGTCGGCGACGCGTGCGACATCGAGCGGCGTCGCCGCATATTCGAGTCCGAGCGATTCCGCCTTCTCCGTGGTGAGGCTTCGCGACCACGCGACGACCTTCATTCCGAACGCTCGGGCGCGCGTGGCGACTTCGTATCCGATCTGTCCGAGCCCGACCACGCCGAGCGTCCGGCCGTGGAGGCCCCGGGCCTTCGCGTATTCCTTTTTGTTCCACTTCCCGTCGCGCAGCTCCGCCGTCTGATCGGGCAGCCGCCGGTCGCAGCAGAGGAGCAGGCCCATGACGAGCTCCGCGACGGCGATCGAGTTCTTCCCCGGACAATTCGCGACGAAGATGCCGAGGCTCGAGGCTCGCCCGACATCGATCGTGTCGTACCCGGCTCCCGCCCGGATGATCAAGGCGAGTCGCCCGGCGGCTTCGAGGGCGGCGGCGGGAACCTTCGTGCTCCGCACGATGAGCACGCTCGGGTCGAGTTCCTTGATCTTCGCCGGGAGGTCGTCGGCCACGCCGGGGTGATACTCAACCTCACAGCCGAGTTCCTTCAGCCCGTCGATCCCGACCTGCTCGAACTTGTCCGCAATCAGAACCTTCATCGAGATTTCCCCCGAGACATGACCATCCAATCGCGATTCAGGGTTCGGGACCGGACCCACCGCGCCGGCGTCCCCGTAGTTCAGTCCAGTGTATGCACGAGCAGCCCGCTGCGCAGCTTGGGTTCGAACCAGGTGCTCTTGGGCGGCATGACCATCTGCGCGTCGGCCACGGCGATGAGTTGGTCAATCGAAGTCGGATACATCGAGATCGCGCACGCCCATTCGCCCGAATCCACGAGACGCTCGAGTTCTTTCGCGCCACGGATGCCGCCGACAAAGTCGATTCGCTCATCGGTCCGCACATCCTTGACGCCGAAAATCGGCTCGAGGACGCGATCTTCGAGGAGCGCCACATCGAGCGACTTGATCGGATCGTCCCGATCGATGCTCTCCGGCGGCAGGATGAGGCGGCGCCACTCGCCGTCGAGATAGAAGCAGAATGACCCCGGCTGGTCTGGAATCGGATCATCCGTGACCGCGAGGTCGCCGAGTTCCGACAGCATCGTGACGACTTCGTCTTCGCTCTGTCCGTTGAGATCACGGAGTATGCGATTGTACGAAAGGATATGGAGTTGGTCGGACGGGAAGAGCACGCTCAGAAACCAGTTGTACTCCTCGTCACCCGTATGGTTCGGATTCGCCTTGCGACGCTCCTGCCCCGCGCGCCAGGCGCTCGCGGAGCGGTGATGGCCGTCGGCGACATATGCCGCGTCGATCGACTCGAACAACCGGGTGACCTCGGCGGGGTCTTCCAACCGCCACACCGTGTGCTGCACCCCGTCGACCGCAGTGAAGTCGTAG
Organism: Phycisphaerales bacterium; assembly: GCA_043101845.1. Taxonomy (GTDB): domain Bacteria; phylum Planctomycetota; class Phycisphaerae; order Phycisphaerales; family UBA5793; genus JBICHN01. The sequence goes on from JBICHN010000011.1 coordinate 820,810, forward strand.
AGCGGATCGTTCTCCATTTCACGCTTGACCAGCTCGTCGATCTCCGAACGGCCGCGATAGGTCAGAAAGACCGGCCCGGCGTTCGCATTGAGCGTCAGCGTATGGCGCGTGCGATCATTCTCCTTCTTCGGCCGCGTCTTCTCGTGCTTCTTGATGATGTCCTGCTCGTAGTCGTCGATGTGGCAGCAGCAGACGAGCCCGACCTGCGGCTGGCCGTTCATGATCTGGCGGTAGAGGTAAAGGGACGGCCGCTCTTCGCGGACGAGCGCGCCCGACTCGACGAGCCGATCCAGATTCTCGCGACCCTTGTCGTACACCGCGTCGTCGTAGGCGTCGACTTCATCCGGAAGATCGATTTCGGGCCGGACGACATGGAGGAAACTGTCCGGGTTTCCCCGCGCGAGCGCTGCCGCTTCCTCCCGGTTGACGACATCGTACGGCACCGAGGCGACTTGGCGGGCCTTCTCCGGCGTCGGCCGCAGGGCTCGAAAAGGTTTGATACGAAGCATTCGAGACTCTCTTCCTTCCATCGTCGCCGAGTCCGACGACTGGTCCGGTGGCGCCAGCGCGCGATGCGATCCTATTCAATGTGGTTGCTCGAGCCGGCTCAAATCGGCGAACGCCCGATTCACTACGCCCCGGCGGCCGCGTCGGTCGGAACCTTGAGTTCCCGCCGCAGGATCTTGCCGGTCGGGTTGCGGGGGAGGGCCTCGATATGGTGGATGTCCCGGGGAACCTTGTATTGCGCGAGGAACTGGCGGCAGTGGGAGCGGATAGAGGTCTCGTCGAACTCCATTCCATCTTCGAGTTCAACGAAGGCGACCGGAACTTCGCCGCGGGACGGATCGCGCACGCCGATTACCCCGGACGCGCGGACACTCGGGTGGCGATTGATGACCTCTTCGATCTCTCGGGGGAAGACATTCTCGCCCCCGATGATCATCATCTCCTTGATACGACCGGTGATGTACAGGAATCCGTCTTCGTCGACGCGACCCATGTCGCCGGTACGGAAGTATCCCTTCTCGTCAAAGGCCCGCTCAGTTTCCTCGGCGAGTTCGTAGTACCCACGGAAGATGTTCGGCCCCGCCATGCGAATCTCGCCGTCTTCGTTCACGCCGCACTCGCGCCCGGTCTCGTCCACGATGCGCACCTCTACTCCGGGGATCGCCTTGCCGACGCTGTGCGCGCGGTGTTCGTGCGGCCGGCACCAGTGCGTGACCGCGCTCGTCTCGGTCAGGCCGTATCCCTCATTGAGGGTCACGCCGAAGCGCTCGGTGAACCGATCCTGCACATCATCCGGCAGCGGCTCGCCACCCGAGATGAGGTAGCGCAATGACGCGACATCGTCACGCGACGCCTCTTTCGTGGTCAGGAGCGCGTTGTACATCGACGGAATCGCAACGAACACCGTGGCCCGATGCTTCTTGATGAGTTGAAAGATCTTTCGCGGCTGGAAGCGCGCAGAGTAGATCGCCTTGCACCCGACGGTCAACGGGAGGAGCGTGAGAACGGTCATGCCGAAGACATGGAACTGCGGCAGGACGCCCATCGCGACATCCTGTCGATCGAACTGCGCCCATTCACAACACTGCCGGATGTTTGACGAGATGTTGCCGTGCGAGAGCATGACGCCCTTCGGTCGCCCGCTCGTGCCGCTCGTGTACAGGATGACGGCAAGTTCGTCGGCGGACGCGCGGTACGGCCACCGGAGTTCCGGCAGCCCCTTGAAGCTCAGCTCGTCGAGCTTGAGCATCGGCGTCCCCTTCGGAGGATCGCCGAGGAAATCGAGCATGGGCCCGACCGTGACGATCGTGCCGAGTTCGGCGTCGTCGACCACATACTGGAGGTCTTCGCCTTTGAGCAGGTAGTTCAGCGGCACGACCGTGCGTCCGAGCATCCAGCCCGCGATCGCCGCCATGGGAAACAGGCCGCTCGTCGGCAACATGAGTCCGATGTGTTTCGCGTCGGTCGTCTTCTCGATGGCTTCGGCGACATGCAGAGCGCCGACGAGGAGATCAATCCCGCGCCACGACCGCTGGTCATCAACGACCGCGACTCGCGTGGGCTGGAACAATTGACGCGTCAGAATGGGCCAGAGGGCAGACATGGCGACATGATCGCCGCCCCTGCACATCTTGTCCAGTGACTCGAGCGCGAACGGGCTCCGTCAAGCCGCTTCGGTCGACAAGCGACGAAGGGGGGCGAGTTTCAGCGGTCGCGGCTCCGAGGGCTCGAGCGCGAGCGAATGCGTCGTCATCGACCAGTGCGCCGTCAGGCCAACGAGTACCGCGAGGTGAAAGAGCTCGTGGGCGCCCACAAGCCCGCCGAAGAGAACGGGCGCCTCGGCGAGATCGATCAGGGCGCCGACGGTGTACGCGAGTCCACCCCAGAGGGCCAGGCGAGGCAGTCGGACGCCATACCGGCGCCAGAGCCCGTACCCCGTCAGGAGTCCGACCCAGCCGAGGCCGAGGTACATCGACGCGCCCGCCCACTCGGGAAGGCTTGATATGAAGACGACCTTGAGCGTGAGCGCTGTGATCGCCGTGGTCCAGATGAAGAGCAACACGCCCCAACGCCAGATTCCGCGAAAGAGGACGACATGAACCGGGGTAAATGACCCGGCGATCAGCACAAAGATCGCGGCGTGGTCGATTCGCCGCATGACCGCGCGACTCGTCGACTCTTCATCGAGCCAGTGGTACACGCCGCTGACGGCCAGAAGGAGAATCGTCGAAAAGACATACACCGCGAAGCTGACATGCCGGCTCCAGTGACCCTCCACCCGATTGATGAGGACGAGTCCCGCGATCATGAACGCAATAGCGCCGCCGAGATGCGTCATGCAACTCACGGGGTCGCTCATTCCGAGCCAGGTTCCATCCTGTCCAAAAACGAATCGCATCATTCGCTCATCGTCTCAATGGAGAATAGGGGGGACTCAGGTCGACGCGCATCACGCCACACAAGACATCATCATAGCGCCTTGTTCGACAAGCCCGTGGTGATCTTTCATCGGTCGGGGGTGGTCAAATTCTCAAGTTCAGACCGGCCATCGGTCAGGCCCCGAGGTGCATGCCGCCGGCGCTCCACACGCCGATGACCGTGCCGAGGCCACCCATCCGTTCGTTCATTGAATTCACGAACTTCCGCTCGCCGGCGGGCTCGGGCGGCTGGATCCCGAGAAAGACGACCGCGGAGTCGGCGGAGGTTTCGCGAATGCCGGCGTTGACATCGTCGTGGACCACGACCAATGGCGTGGCGTCGATCCGGGCTTCGACGATGAGTTCCCGAAGCCGCTCCTCCGCCTCCTTGCGTCCCTCGTTTTCCCGAATGACCCGAAGGAGTCGGAGACGGCGGCCGCGCCATGGGTCGTTCTGGAGGAGCAGATGCGCCAATAGCGCCATGAGTTGACCGTTTGCTCGCCCGCGCCACCAGACATCGATCGGGCCGGGCGGAACGATCCAGGGATCCGCCATCTCGGGCGAAGGCCTCACCGTGAGCACGCTCTTTTTCAGCGCGGCGACCTTTCGGAGTGTCACCCCAAAGTCTTCGGACCGGGCCGGATCATTCGGCCAACCGGTCATGACCACATTCGGGCGCAGAGCTCCGATTCCGTAACACTGAACGAGCGCTTCGATCCCCATCGAGATCTTCGGAGCGACCAGCACGGCGGGGAACGCCTCGAGCTCCTGGTCATTGATAAACCGCCGCATCGTCACCTCATCCTGCTCGCGTCGCTCGAGCTGGGCGCCGACTTCGCCCACGATGACGGATCCGAGCGTGAGAAGACCACGGCCGCCGGTGAGCCAGTAGCCGTACACGGCGAGATGCGTGCGATCACCCGGCCCGGCGCCAAGCGCGAGGATCGAGGGGCGCCAGTTCTTCGGGTGGTACGCCTCGTCTTCGAGCGTCATGAGGTTGCGCCGTGCTCGTTCGAATGCGGCGCCGCGCTTCACATCGCCCCAGGTCGCCTGAATCTCACGCCGTTCGAGCAGTCGATGCAGGCCCACCATGACCGCGATCGCGATGAGCGCCCACTGCCACTGGATGAGAAACATCGCTGCGAGACAGCCCACGAACCCGAGCAGCGCCGTCGACCAGTGACTCAGCCGGAATGTGGGGCGGTAACTCGGATTCCGTGTGATGGATTCGTAGAAGGTCGCGAGGTTGAGCGTGCCGTAGGTGATCATGAAGAACATGGTGATGATGGGCGCGATCGCGTTGAGGTCGCCGAGGAGAATCCCGGCCTGAGCGATGACGAAGGTGAGCACGATGGCGCGACGCGGCTCGTTTGCGCGCTGGCTCCCCTTGGCGAAGAATCGCAGCCGCCGAAACACTTCATCGCGTGCCAATGCCTGGAGGATGCGCGGCGCGCCCATCATGCTCCCGAGCGCCGACGAGAGCGTTGCGGCGAAGATACCGGCGGAGATCAGCGCCGGCGACCAGGCGGCGTCTTTGACGATCAGCGTGTTTTCGATCAGCCGCTCACGCGACGCCACGGCGCCGAGCACAAGCGCCATGAGCACATAGATAATCCCGGTCACGATGATCGACGCGAGCGTGCCGCGCGGGATCGCCCGGCCCGGATCGCGCAGGTCGCCGGACATGTTCGCGCCGGCCATGATTCCCGTCGCTGCGGGAAAGAAGAGCGCGAACATCGTGAAGAAGTTTTCGTCGAGGCTGTAGTCGGGGCTCCAGTTGTCGGCGAATCGCTCGGCGCCCACGGCATCGGCGGCGCCGCCGAAGAATGAGATCAGAGAAAGCGCGAGAAGCGCAAGGATGAAGTACTGGATACGAATCGCCCAGCTCGCGCCGATGATGACACAGACGAACACCACGGCGTTCACCGCCGTGGCGATGGCGCGAAACGACCAGTCGAGACCCGGAAACGCGTCCACGAGCGCTTCGGTGAAACCGATGACATACATCGAAACCGAAATCGCCTGCGCGAGAAAGAATACGACGCCGATGGCGCCGCCAAATTCGACGCCGAGGCTCCGGCTGATGAGGTAATAGGCGCCACCTCCCTGAACCCGCGTATTCGTCGCGATCGCTGACAGCGAGAGCGCGGTAAGCGTGGTGATCGCCTTCGAAATGAGAATGATCAAGATCGCGGCGAGAACCCCCGCGTTCCCCACCACCTGACCGAGTCGCAGGAACATGATGACGCCGAGGATCGTCAGCGTGCAGGGCGTAAACACGCCCCCGAAGGTTCCGAAGCGATTCGTCGAATTGGCTTGAAGCTGAGGTGCGGAAGTCATGCGGCGAGCGCCAGCGCGGCTCTCCGAGAGCGTGGGTTCGGCGACCGATGGCGTAGATCATACGGTGGGCGGGCGCCTCCGCAAGACGCGGCGGCTAGATCGACCACGAGCCCGCATAGCGCGTCTCGTACTCGCCCGCAGAGGCGTCGACATTCTCGTAGAGCCGTTTCGCGATCTGTCGGAAGTGCAGCCAGTCGTGCGCCGCCCACGCGGCCAGGAGATCACCGGCGCGAATCGGACCGAGGCGTGGATGGACATGAGCTCGCGACCAGTCGGGCGCCTCGAGTTCATGAAGCCACGCAACACTGATCTCCCGCTCACCTACGAATTCCGCGGCCACGATGGGAAGAGGTCGTTCGCGGTATGATCGCGCTTCCGCCCAGCCCTGCGGATCGATCGGAGGCCAGGCCTTCTCGGGCGTAAAGAGTGTCGACTCAAGTCGCGCGCGAAAATCCTCACGCTCCTCATCGAGGAGGTGCGCGACGATCTCGAGGATCGACCACTCGCCCTTCGGGCCCTGGCGAGCCGCGACCTCGGTCGGAAGGCCGCCGACAATCGCCAGCAGCACTCCTCCGAATCGTTCGAGTGACGCGATGAGCGCCTGTTCGTTCATGTCTCTACACACTCGCGACGGCTCAGCCTTCGGGTTCAGGCTCCGGTATCGACCCCGGCTCGGGATCCGTCTCTACCGCGCCTGGGTCGACCGGCGGCGCCGCCGGCGCTTCTGGTCGATTGAGCACCTGATAGTCGCCGGTGATCGTGCCCTCGATCACGGCGCCGGGTTGAATGTCGACGAGCTGCGCCAACTCGATTCGAATGTCGCCTCGAACGATGGCGCCGCGTTGTATCTCGACGGACTGCGCCAATTCGACATGGAGGTCGCCATCGAGGACAGCGCCGTCACTGAGCGTAAGTGTCTGGCCGAAGAAGTGCAGATCGCCCTTCATCTCGTTCTCGATCATGGCAGTCTGCGCGACAAGAACGAGATCGTCTTCCGCGACAGCGTCAATGACGATGGTCTGCGTGAAGAAAACCGTCGGCTCGATAATCGGCGTCGTCACGCGGCTCGTTTGACTCGTGACGACCTGGTATCCCTGCTCTTCGAACTGGGCGACGAATTCCTGCGCGCGTCCGAACACGGCACGGTACGCCCATATGCCGCCCCCGCAGAGCAGGGCGAGTCCAAGCACGAGCACCGTCGCGCAGCCGATGGCGATCTTGGCGCCAGATGACATCCCGCGCCGTGGCTCCTGCTCGCCGTAGTTTGAATCGAATCGACTCATCGCTTCCTTTCTCTTCCGCGGGAGGTCATCGTAGCGAATCTCTCCGATTTCGCCGCGTCCCGCCGCCTGTCCATTCCGAGAATCTCAGTCGAAATTCCGTGGTCAGGTGTCCCGACCATGTCCTGATCCGACATGCGTGAATGGAATCTCGTTATGATCGGTCGACCTTGGCCGAGGAGTGAACTTGTGGGCGTGGCGGTCACTCTGTTCTTCGATCGACGCACGACGAGACGAATTCGTCAGCTCTGGAACACGCTCGCCGATCACGATCTTTCCTCGGCGGTCACGGGTCCGGAATGCCGTCCCCACCTGACGCTCGCCGTCGTGGAGTCCCCGGCCGATACGGAACGGATCCGGGCCGCGACTCGAGCGACCATTCCGCAAATCCCAAGCTTCCGCCTTGAACTCACAAGCGTCGGCGCATTCCGAGGAGATTCAGGAGTCGCCTTCATCGCGCCGGCCGTGACCGAGCGTCTCGTTCTCGCCCACCGGTTCCTGCAACGCAATCTTCTCGAGGCCGGAATCCCGGTCGCCGAGCATTACGACGAGAGGCAGTGGACACCGCATCTGACGATTGGGATCGGCCTCGACCCGCCGCGCCTCGCGACAGCGCTCGAACTCGCCCGCCATTCGGCGGTGTTTGGGCCGGCGCAGGCGACGCAACTTGGAGTGGTTCGTTTCTTTCCGATCGACGAAGTCGCGGTGTATCGTTTGCCTGAATCGAGTCGTTCCGAGAAAGGCGCATCGGGTAGAGTTTTCAGGAGGGTGTCGCCATGAATCGAGTTCGTTACCTCGTCGCCGGATTTGTCGCTACGCTGCTCACCGCGTGCGGAACGCCATCCGTCAACCCGCTTTACCTCGAGAGCGATGAGCTCGTTCAAGATGACGCGTTGATCGGCGTCTGGCGTGCCTCCGGTGATACGGCGACTTACGAAGTCCGCGGGACTCCGGAGACGGATCACTACGAAGTGGTCATCCGCACCGGCGCCGACGAAGACGAGCCAGAGGAGTGGACGCTCGAGATGCGGCTCATCGATCTTCCGAGCGGACGCTGGGCCGATTTTCAACCGGCCGACGATGAGCGCGAGGCGATTCGCGATCGCTGGGGACCCATGTTCGTCTCCACGCACCTCTTTGCGCGAATCGAGTTGGAGGATGAGTCCCTCAAGCTCTGGATGCTGCGACCGTCGTGGATGCGTGAGGCGCTCAACGATGACGAGGATCCGTTGCGAACCGTCGAACTCGACGATGCCATCCTCATCGTCGATACCACGGAGCGCCTCCGGTCTTACCTTGATCGGATCGCGAAGGACGAAGACGCATTCGACGCGATGACGCTGCGGCGCCAGCAGAACAGAGAGGCGGACGAACCCGGCGGCGAACAGCCGGACGGTTCAAATGGCGGGTGAGGCGACCTCCCGGATGGTGGGTCGCCATTTGGCGAGTCGTGTTCGCATGACGTTGATCGCTTCGGGATTCGAATCGACCAGCGTGACCCGGCGTCCGCCGGCGGCCCCTGCTTCACCGAGCGTTCCGCTCCCGGCGAAGAAATCGAGCAGTTCGTCGCCCGGATTGGAGTGGGCTCGGACGAGGCGTCCCACCACGCCGATCGGTTTCTGCGTCGGATAGCCGGTCTTCTCGTGCCCGTTCGGGCTCACGATGGTGTGCCACCACACATCCGTCGGGGTCTTGCCCCTCGCCGCCTTCTCGGCAGTGACGAGTCCGGGCGCCATGTAGGGAATGCGATCGAGTTCCTCATAGTTGAACACCGCCTGCGCCGGGTCCTTCGCGTACCAGAAGATCGTGTCGTGCTTCGCCGGCCAGCGCGATTTCGAACGGCCGCCGTAGTCGTACGCCCAGATGATCTCGTTCATAAACGACCGGCGTCCGAACAATCGATCCAGCGCAACTTTGACATAGTGCGCTTCACGGTAGTCGAGATGAACGAACAGTGATCCGGACGGTTTGAGCACGCGACGGGCGTGCTCGAGTCGAGGCCCCAGGAATTCGAGGTAGTCGTCGAAGGCGTCGTCGAACGCAAGCGAACCGAGCGTTTCGGTTCGATATCGACGGCCGGCGAATCCGGTCCGGTCGCCGTGCGCGTCGACCTGCGTCGTCCGGATCCGATTTCGCCGCTGTTCCCGTCCCGTGTTGAACGGAGGATCGATGTAGATCAGATCGAACGAATCGTCGGCGCAACCTTGCAGGAACGGCAGGTTGTCACCACGATGGATTACGATTGACCCTGCTCTCGACGCTTCCGGTGGCGAGTTCGACATCACCGCATTCTACGACTTGGTAAGTGCGGCAATGAAATCGACGCGAAAGCATGGCCTCCGCGTCGATTCGTGATCGATCAGAAATGTGACCGACGCCGTCAGAGCACGGTTACTTCGTTTACAACGCAGCAGAAGGTTCCGTCGGCGTCCGGAGTAAAGGTGACGAAGTAAAACGTTCGTCCACTCGCGGCGCGCGGCACGCCGACGGTGAAGGAACCGTCGCCGGCGCCGTCGAGTCGGCCTTGTCCGACGAGATTACTCGTGCCGCCGTTGCAGGACAGGAAGTTGCCGACGCTCGCGGTAAGCGGATCGGCGCAGTCGCATGCGGCGTTGGCGTCTTGCTCACTCAGGAAGTAGCTGATCGCAAACGACTCATTCGGCTGTCCTCCCAGCAGTGTGAAGGTTGCGGGAGACCCGCCGACGAACGCGGAGGTCGTAACATCGATGCAGTCGTCGCCGCGTTCGATGTAGAACACCACCATCCCGCCGACCGGGTCGGGGCAGAAGCCGAGCGTGTAGTCGAAGCACTCGGTGAACGGGTCATAGATTCCGTCCCAGTTGTCATCGTCGTACACAATGGGGAGTGATTCACCTTGTGCGGCGATGTCTTTCGGCGCCCACATCCAAGTCTGGTTGTTGGCCGAACGCACACTGAGTTGCGTGTCGTAGAAGAATTCGATCTCGTGGCCGAACTCGCCCGGTGGGACGGTGAGTGGGATTCCGAAACCGGCGAGGTCGATATCCGTCCAGTAGTAGCTCGTGGGCGACGCCGGGAGCGCGCCGAAGCTCACCCAGATTCCCGTAAGGAAATTTGGCTCCTGCGATCCGCAGAACTGGTCGAAGTGTCCGTCGTAAGTGGAAACCGCAATCACGGTATCGCCAACGAGATTGCCATTCGGGTCGGTATCTCCTGGGTCGAAGTTGTTCGACCAGGCCATCTGGAAGCGGCAAATGTTGTCGTCGACCGCGTTCCGCACGACGGAGTTCGCCGATACACGACGGCCCCCGTGCGAGTAGGTTCCAGTGAAGAACCAGCGCCAGTCCGGTCCAACACATTGCGAGCCGAATCCGCCGACATCGCACCACGGGTCGAAGCCCCCGTTCAGCGCCCCATCCACGGGCGCGCCCTTGCCGCGGAAGCAGGGGTCGAATTCGATCGCGGCCTCGAATGCGTCGAACCCCCGCCTGAAACAGGCGCCGTTGTCGCCGCCAACATAGGGGATCGCCTCGCCGAGGGTGCCGTCGGCATAGATGGCGCCGATCGCGACCGGTTCGACATACTGGCCCGAGGGGCCGCCCGCAAGTTCACGCGGCTCCGCGGCCGCGGTCAGCGCCAGGCCGCAACCGGCGAGCGTCGTCGATAAGAGTAAGGTCATCTGTCGCATCATCGCTTCTTCCTCCACGAGAGGCCCGTTCCGTTTCATCGCACTCACGATGAGACTCCACGGGCCGAAGATACAGCGATTCACAAATCGCGCCAAGTCGTAGCCGGTCGGTTCGCCTCTGTCACCGCGAGAACGCTGGACAGCCTTGCTCGAATCCGTACCATGCGCCGCATGAGTACGACCGGCGAAGCATCGCGACGGCGCGATCTCTCAAACCTGCCGACGAATCACGGCTTTCGACTGCGCGGCGTCGAGATGACGCGCATCGAGACCTTCACCGATGCGGCATTCGCCTTCGCGCTTACCCTGCTGGTCATCTCGTTTGAAGTGCCGACGCGATTCGATGAACTCGTTCGCCGCCTCTATGACATTCCGGCGTTTGCGATGAGCTTCGCGCTGCTCATGATCTTCTGGTACGGGCACCATGTCTGGAGCCGTCGGTACGGGCTCGATGATCTCACGACCGTTTTCCTGAGCTGCGTCCTCGTCTTCACCGTGCTCGTCTATGTCTACCCGCTTAAGTTTCTCGCCGGATCGTTCTTCGTCTGGTTCGCCTACCTGACGGGGATGACCATTCCGCCGAACGCGCCGCGGATTGACGCCGATGAGTTGAACCCGATGTTTATCGTGTACGGGATCGGCTTCGTCTCAATGTCGACGACCCTCGTCCTGCTCTATGCGCACGCCTGGCGGCGACGCGTCGAACTCGAACTCAACGAACTCGAACGGTACATCACGAAGTGTGAAGTCGTTTCGTGGCTCATCGTCATCGGTGTCGGACTGCTTTCGATCACTCTTGCGCTCGCCGTTCCCGCGAACATGTTCGGCGTGCCCGGCTGGGCCTACGCGTTGCTCGCGATCGTCATGCCGATCTTCGGTGTCGTGACGGACCGCCGTATTCGCGCGCTGCGGGAGTCCGGCGCCGCGTAAACCTGTCCTCGACTTCGCTCACGATTTCGCCATCTTGCGCAGCACGGTGTGCAGAATGCCGCCGTTCCGGTAGTACTCGACTTCGACCGGTGTATCGATGCGGCAAATAGTGTCAAACTCAATCGATGACCCATCCGCCTTGGTGGCGACGACATGCACACGCTCTTTCGGCTTGAGCTGATCATCGACCTGAATGTCGAACGACTCCGTGCCGTCGAGTCCGAGAGACTTGACCGTCACACCCGGTTCGAATGTGAGCGGCAGCACGCCCATCCCCACGAGATTCGACCGGTGAATACGCTCGTACGACTCGGCGATCACCGCGGCGACGCCGAGCAGATAAGTGCCCTTCGCGGCCCAGTCGCGCGAGGACCCCATCCCGTAATCCTTACCCGCGAGCACGACAAGCGGAATCCCCTCCGCCTGATAATGCATGCTCGCGTCGTAGATGGACTTCACTTCACCGTCGAGGAAGTCGGTGGTGTAACCGCCTTCGGTCCCCGGCGCCAGTTGGTTGCGGACACGAATGTTCGCGAAGGTGCCGCGCATCATGACTTCGTGGTTGCCGCGTCGTGATCCAAAGCTGTTGAACATGCTGATCGGAACGCCATGCTCGATGAGGTACTTGCCCGCCGGGCCGTCCGCGGGGATCGATCCGGCCGGACTGATGTGGTCAGTGGTCACCGAGTCGCCCACTTTGACGAGGCATCGCGCCGCCTTGATCGGCTCGATCGCTGGTGGATCAACGGGCATGTCGACGAAGAACGGTGGTTCCTGGACATAGGTCGATTCGGAATTCCATTCGTACTTGGCGCCGCCGCCGGCGTCGATTTCCCGCCACTCGTCCGAGCCCTTGAAGACCTCCGCATATTCACGCGTGAACTGCTCCCGAGTAACGAACTTGTTCACGGCCGCGTTGATTTCCTCCGCGCTCGGCCAGATGTCCTTGAGAAAGACATCGTTCCCTTCGTCATCGCGCCCGATCGGATCGACCGCAAAGTCGATGTCCATTGTGCCGGCGATGGCGTACGCGACGACGAGCGGCGGCGACGCGAGATAATTCGCCCGCACATCCGGACTGATGCGCCCTTCGAAATTGCGGTTGCCGGAAAGGACGCTGCATGCGACAAGGTCGTGTTCGTTGATCGCCTTCGATATCGGATCAGGCAACGGCCCCGAGTTTCCGATGCAGGTCGTGCATCCATATCCGACGAGGTAGAACCCGAGCTGTTCGAGATCGTCCATCAAGCCGGATTCGTTCAGGTATTCTGTCACGACCTTCGAACCTGGAGCGAGCGAGGTCTTCACCCAGGGCTGGCGGCGCAGTCCTCGAGCCGCCGCGTTCCGGGCGACGAGCCCGGCGCCGATCATCACGCTTGGATTACTCGTGTTCGTACAGCTCGTAATTGCGGCGATGACCACATGGCCGTTCTGCAGGCGGAAGGTCTCTCCGTCGTACTCGACCTCGACTCCCTCCACATTCGGATCAATGGCTACGGCGACGGGCGCCGCCTGGCCGAGAGGCTGTCCGCCTTCGTCGGCCCAGTGGTTGCTCGTGGTCACCTCGCCCGGATGAGGCTTGCCGAATGTATCGACGAGTTCGCGGCGCCACTGAGTTTGCGAATCGGTCAGCGCGATTCGATCCTGTGGTCGCTTTGGACCAGAGATCGATGGCACGACCGTCGCCAGGTCGAGTTCGATGGTGGCGCTGTACTCGATCTCGTGCGATTCGTCACGCCACAGTCCCTGGGCGCGAGCATACTTCTCCACGGTTTGGATGAGTTCTGTCGGGCGCCCGGTGAGCTTCATGTATTTCAGCGTCTGATCGTCGACCGGGAAGAAGCCCATCGTGGCGCCGTACTCGGGCGCCATGTTTGCAATGGTCGCCCGGTCGGCGAGACGAAGCTTGGCCATCGCCGGGCCGTAGAACTCGACAAACTTTCCGACCACGCCGTGCGAGCGCAGAATCTCCGTGACGCGGAGAACGAGATCGGTCGCCGTCGCCCCGGGCGGCAGTTCGCCAACGAGACGCATGCCGACGACTTCCGGGAGCAGCATGTAGATCGGCTGGCCGAGCATGACCGCTTCGGCCTCGATGCCGCCAACACCCCAGCCGACGATGCCGAGACCGTTGATCATCGTCGTATGCGAATCCGTGCCGACGAGACTGTCCGGATAAAGGACGCCGTCGCGCTCCCACACGACCTTGCCGAGATACTCGAGATTGACCTGGTGCACGATGCCCGTCGCGGGCGGCACGACCCGGAAGTTGTTGAACGCGCCCTGGGCCCACTTGAGGAGCTCGTAGCGCTCGAGGTTGCGTTCGAATTCCTTCTCACTGTTGATCGTGAGCGCGATCCCCGAATTGAACGCGTCGACCTGCACCGAGTGATCAATGACGAGATCACAGGGGACAAGAGGATTGACCTTTTGTGGGTCGCCATCCATCCGGCTCATCGCGCTGCGCAGGGCTGCGAGATCGACCACCGCCGGAACTCCGGTGAAGTCCTGGAGAACCACGCGGCCCGGCATGAACGGGATCTCGGTGTCGCCGACGGACTTCGCGTCGTAATTCGCGATGGCCTTCACATCCTCTTCGGTCACGACGAATCCGTCGACATTGCGCAGACACGCTTCGAGAAGCACCTTGATCGAATAGGGGAGTCGCTCCACATGGCCGATGCCTTGCCTGGACAGCGCCCCGAGCGCGAAGTAGGTGAACGCCCCGGCGTCGGTCTTGAGCGTGGACTTCGATTCGAACGGGCCCGGCATGGGTCTTCTCCAGATGAACAGGCGGGGTGAGGGTCACTCCGGCGGCGAATCCTACGGGAATGGCGTCTCGTTGACGCGGCTCCACGACCGAACCATGCTGGCGTCGGCCATTGAAGTATCACGGCGCAGGACGGATAGGTGAAATACATACTTCCTATACATACCATCAATTGTACCTATGGATCTCATCGCGCTCCGCCAGTTCGTCGCGACCGCCGAGGAGGGGAGCGTCACGCGCGCGGCCCAGCGACTCGGCGTGAGCCAGCCCACGGTCAGTCAGCAGATCGCCAAGCTCGAGCGTGAACTGTCGACCCAACTCTTCGACCGGCTCGGGCGGGGAATGAGCCTGACCGATCAGGGCCGGGACCTCCTCGAGCGGGCGCGCGAGATCATTCTGGCGGTTGAGAACGCCGAACGCGCAATTCGCAGCGCCGGCGACGGAGTGTCCGGACGCCTGCGGGTGGGATCGATCGCGACCTTCGCCCAGTTCGGGCTCCCTTCGATGGTCGCAGAATTCGTTCGTGACTTCCCGGAGGTCGAACTCATCATCCATGAATCGGTGAGCGACGATCTCATCAGCCGCACGGTCGACGGTGAACTCGACCTCGCCATCGTGTCGCGCACGATCCCGAGTGAGCCACTCGTGCTCGAGCCGCTCTTCAGCGAGACCTACAAGCTCGCGTTGCCTCGCCGCCATCCCCTTACCTCACGGCGGCGAATTCGAGTCGAAGATCTGCGCGATTTCCGTTTCGTCCTGCTCGAGCCGCGCACCGGACTTCCCGTGATGGCGCTCGAGTTCTGTCGTGCGAATGGATTCGAACCGCGTATCGCCTGCCGGGGCGCGCAGCTCGCGACGGTACAGGCCATGGTGGGCGCGGGACTGGGAATCTCATTCGTCCCCACGCTAGCAGCCGAGGCGGACCGCTCGCGCCGCCGTGTCTATCGCGATCTCACCGGGGAGCGGCCGTCGCGAACCGTCAGCCTCGCGTTTCATCGACTGCGTCGACCGACGCCGGCCGCCCATGAGTTCACCGTGCGACTGCGACAGCACGCCCGGACTCGTGTCGAGGCGCCCGACTCGTAATCGCGATCTCATGAAGAGTCGGACCGTCGATCCTCTGTATCGTGATGCAGTGACGGGAGCACCGGGCGATCAATCGAACCAAGCGACGGACGAATCGCCAGCACGCGAACGGCGATCTGCTTGACATCGATTCGAAACGGTCGATCACCCGGCGCCACAAGGCCGGCGAGAAGTCCGAGGGTAAGAAGTCGTCCGAGCACGGAGATTCCGAAGAGCATGTGGTAGGCGCCCACCGTCTCGTTCATGGAGCGAAGCACGAATCCACCGAGGAGCGATCCGCCCACCATGGCGGCGGCGTTCGCCGTATTGAAGAAGGTCAGGACGCTTGTCCGCTCATCTTCGTGAATGTGATCGAAAAGGAGAAGCAGTGTCGCGAGCTCATAGACCGCCCAGATGACGCCCGCGAAGACCTGGAGCATGAGCAGTTCATGCATTTCGTCGAACACGATCCAGAATCCCGAGAGCGGGACGATTCCCAACCCGCCGGCCCAGAGCAGCGCGCCCGAGCCGTAGCGTCGACCGAGCCGGCCGATGAACGGCATGGCGAGCGCCTTCGAACTGAACGACACCGCGGTCAGCGAGAGGTACTGCACATAGTTGAGTTGAAGCTCGCTCAGCATGTAGGGCGTGAAGAACGGGCCGGAGATCTGCACCGCCACGGTGACGAAGAGCATGTAGGTGAGCAGCCCGGTGTCGTGCTGGGACCGAAGTCTTCGAACCATCTCGCGCACGGGGACGAGCCGATAGTTGCTCAGTGATTCCGCCGGCTCACTCTGCCGCCACAACATGTAGGCGCTCGTCAACCGAGCGATCGCGGCGCCGGTGAAGAGCCAGCCGAAGACCTCGAGGCGACGCTCGGTCATGGCGCCGTACTGGAGCGCGAAGCCGGCGGCGATGAGCGCCGCGAGAACGGCGAGTTGACAGACTCGCGCACGGTTCGCGAGAAAGCTCGTCCGGACGCGTGTCGGCACGATCTGACCGATCCAGGTGTTCCACGCCGGCCCGGTCGAGAGTCCGGCGGCCCAGTACACCGTCGCCACGAGCATGAGCGCCCACGCTTCGAGCGATCCGATCCACGCGGCGATCGCAAGCGGAACGAGCGAGAGGCCCTGCACGACTGAACAGGCGACCACCCACCGGCGCCTCGAACCAAGCCGGCGGATCATGATCGGCGAGACGAGTTGAATGAGCGCCCCGAGCAGGATCGGCGCGGTGGCCACCAGCCCGGCGATCGTCTCCCCGAGTCCCACCGCGAGGGCGAAGGCGGCGAGGTACGACTCACCCAGGCCGACCATGACGCTGAACGCGGCGCCGTCACCGATGCTCGCGCGGAGATCGCGCTTGAGTCTTGATCGAGACGATGGTCGTGACATCATGCGCGAAGACCGCTTCCTGGCCCGAGGCGTCCGCCATGATAGGGCGGCGCCGACGGGCCGCGCGACCTTTCCAGCGCACGCTGGAATGAGCGGACCCACGCGATATGCTGCCCGGCGACCCGGCCGAACCGAACAGGATTGAACGCGATGAGCATTCTCGTCAACGGCGACACCAGAGTGATCTGTCAGGGCATCACCGGCTCGACCGGCGCCTTCCATACCAAAGGATGTCTGTCCTACGGCACGAAGATGGTGGGGGGCGTGACTCCCGGCAAGGGCGGGTCGAAGGATGACAACGGTTTGCCGGTCTTCGACACGGTGCGGCAGGCGGTCGAAGAGACCGGAGCCGAGGCGACCATGATCTTCGTACCGCCACCGTTCGCGGGCGATGCGGTCCTCGAGGCGGCCGACGCGGGCGTCAAGGTCATCTGCTGCATCACTGAAGGCATTCCCGTCGCCGACATGGTGCAGACGAAAGCGATGCTTCGCGAGTATCCCGACGCGCGGCTCATCGGGCCAAACTGCCCGGGAGTCATTACGCCCGGTCGAAGGGTGTCCGGTGAGGGCGCGAACGCGACCTTCGAAGGCGGATGCAAGATCGGCATCATGCCCGGATACATTCACATGGCGAAGGCGGACGCGAAGACCGGCAAGGCGGTCGGCATTATCTCGCGCTCCGGCACGCTGACTTACGAGGCCGTGTGGCAGTGTTCTTCGCGCGGTATCGGCCAGACGACCTGCGTTGGAATTGGCGGCGATCCCGTCAAGGGGCTCAACTTCATCGAACTGCTCGAGATGTTCAACGACGACCCCGATACCGACGGCGTGCTCATGATCGGAGAGATCGGCGGATCAGACGAAACCGACGCGGGTCATTGGGTGAAGGCGAACATGCGGAAGCCCGTCGCCGCATTCATCGCGGGTCAGACGGCGCCGAAGGGCAAGCGAATGGGACACGCCGGCGCGATCATCGGCGGGTCGGACGACACGGCGGCGGCAAAGATGGAATCACTGAAAGCCGACGGAGTTCGTGTCGCCGAGAGCCCGGCCGACATGGGAGCGGCGATGGCGGTCGCGCTCGGTCTCGCTGACTGACCTGCGTCTCAGTTCGCTCAGTGAAGAGAGAAACGGCCTCCCATCCGCTGGACGGGAGGCCGTGTTCGTACTGACGGATCGACCTTGATCGCCAAGTGGCGATCGTGAAGTCGTTACCGGTTGACCTGCGTGAGCACGACATTGCTCAGGCGGCCGGTCGACTGCGCCGCCTGGATCCACACGAGCAGATCACGCGGCGGATTCGGCACGCGAAGCGTCCAGAAGGTGTCGCCGATCGCGTTCGTCTGCTGAATGTCGCCGGCCTGCTTCGCCTGGTCGAGATCGACGCTCACGCCGAGCGCCGGGATGAACGAGCTTCCCTCACCCTGCAGGCTGTAGAACAGCCCGGTGTCGGTAGCGGGGTCGCCATTCGTCACGAACCAGGTCACCATGTCGCCGCCGTACATCGGCAGGCTGTCGGCGAAGAGGTTCATTGAACCGATCGCGACGAGCGAGTTGTAGCTGTTGATGCGACCGTTCGCGTAGGTGTCATCCCAGCCCGCGGTCCCGAGGTCATCGACGCCGGTGATCATGTAGTCGATGACATCGTCACGCGACGCCGACATGTCGGCCGACCAGATGAGCGCGAGGAGTCCGGCCGTCGCCGGCGCCGCGAAGCTTGTTCCGCTGACGGGGGCGTAGCCGCCGTTGCGATCGGTGGTCCAGATGTTCGCGCCCGGGGCGATGACATCCATGATCGGGCCGTAGTTCGAAAAGTTGGCCTTGCGGTCGGACGAAGTCGACGCGGACACCGTGATGACCTCGTCGCTGTCCCACTGGCGATTGCCGAGTCGACGGCCGTCATTGCCACCCGCGTAGACGAGAATGCCGCCGTCCGCGGCGACCTGATCGCCGAGCGACCGGACCGAACTCGACTCGACGCCGCTGTAGCTCACATTCGCAATTTGAGCGCCATTGTCGATCGCCCAGAGGACACCGTTGTTGATGTCGGACTGATAGGCGCCGCCGCCCGTCGAGTTCGAGACGCGAATGGGCATGTACGAGACATTCTGCGCGACGCCGGACAGGCCGACGCCATTGTTTCCACCCGCGGTGACCGTTCCGGCGACCCAGGTGCCGTGCCCGTTAATGTCGTTCACGGCGCCACCGTTCGCCTCGGAGCGACGGTTCGGGGCGTTGTAGCCGGAGACATTACGGCCACGCAGATCTTCGTGATTCGTGTTCACGCCCGTATCGCAGACCGCGACGATCATGTTGAGATCACCGGTCTCGATATCCCAGGCGTCGCAGGACATCATGTTCGTGTGGTGCCACTGGCTGCTCAAACGCGGATCGTTCGTGCAGTTTCCGGTGGGATAGACAATCCAGTTCGGCTCGACCCATTCGAAGGCGCCCGACGCCATGAGATTGGTCGCCACCTGGACTTCCGAGACGCCCTCCGGGAGCACGAAGGTGTAGGTGTCCATCTTCGCCTGGTAGTCGATAACGAGCGGGGCGATCTGGTTGATCGCGGCTTCGATCTCGGCCTCAGCCTGCGCGATCGAGAGGCCCTTGCCAACGAGCTGGTTCACCTGAACCGGCCGGGCGAGCATCTGACCGCTCAATTCCTTCACACCGGGGATCGGCTGGAAATCGACCGGATCGATCCCCTGGCCACCAGCCATCGCGACTCCGCTGCACGCCATTGTGAGGGAGGCGACGACCGCGGCATGACTCTTCAAACTGTGCATAAGTTCTGCTCCCAAGGCAATTTGCCGGTAGTTATACGGTTTGGTTCTTTGAGCTGTTGTTTCGGGGGTTCCGTCCGGCGTCGCACGGCGGAGCCGGCGTCGCCGCTCATCTAACCCACCTGTGGCCCGGAGTATTCCCGGTCGACGGCCGAGTACAAGAGACAATCCCTAATTCATCGCCTTTCAACGGCTTGTACGCTGTCCCAGGGCGATTCGTTCGCGCCGCTTGACACCAGAAATCGCTCCGGGACACCTCATCCGCTTATGATCGGACCTTCGGCCCTCCACCGGAATCCGACCCGGATACCCCCCTCATGAGTCCTCTGATCAGCACGGACCCCGCTCACCGCCCGATTCTCGACTTCGTCGCCGGGGAACTCGCGTCGGTCGAGCGGGTCTTCAGCGAGCAACTTGAGTCCGGCCTTCCGGCCGTCAATCGACTTTGCGAGCATGTCGAACGGTATCGAGGCAAGATGCTTCGACCCATTCTGGTCCTCGTGAGCGGCCTTGCGGCGAATCAAGGAGGACCGAAGGACGGATCCTTCCATCTCTCGGCCGGCCACCATGTGCTCGCCGCGGTGTGCGAGATGATTCATATGGCCACGCTCGTGCACGACGATGTGCTCGACGACGCCGAAGTTCGCCGGCGCGGCGTCACGGTCAACGCGCTGCGCGGAAACGAAGCCGCGGTCCTGCTTGGCGACTACCTCATCTCGAACTCGTTTCACCTCTGCTCGACCCTCGATCGTCCGGCGATCAACCGCCGAATCGGCGAGGTGACGAACACGCTCTGCGCCGGAGAACTGCTCCAACTCCACCATCGGGATCAATGGTCGATCGATGAGGCGACCTACTTTGAGATCATCGAGCGGAAGACCGCCTCGCTCATCGGTGTGTGCTGCGAACTCGGGGCGGCGCTCTCGACGACTGATGACGCGGTCATCCGCGGACTCGCCGAGTACGGGCGCCGCATCGGCGTCGCATTCCAGATTCAGGATGATCTGCTCGATGTCGTCGGGGACGAACAGGTCGTCGGAAAGTCGCTTGGTCGCGATCTCGACAAGGGGAAGCTGACGCTGCCGATGATCCTCTACTTCAGTGCGTCCCGTCCCGGCGCCCGGGAGCGCATGCTGCGCTGGCTCGCGGATCCGGGCGACCACAACCGGAGCGACGCGGTCAACGAACTGCTCGCCGACTCCGGCGCCATCGCGCGGGCTCGCTCAGTCGCCGAGCGTGAAGTCAATTCGGCGAAGGCGGCTCTCGAGTCCGTCGTCGATTCGGCGGCCCGTCGCCTCCTCCTTGACATGGCCGACGAGGTTGTCCGACGACGCTTCTGAACGGCCGCCGCGTCATTCGATCTGAATTCTCGGAATAGCGAACAGTCGCATCGCGTTGGCATGGTGTTCCATTGACCCCCACGAAGCCCGGCGAGCGCACTGTGCGTTCGTCGGGTTCTTCTCAGTCCGTTCAGGTCTCGAACGACGCCGGGCTCCGCACGATGAGTGTGACGGGACCATCGTTCGTCAGGCGAACTTCCATCATCGCCTGGAAGACCCCGGTTCGCGTCTCAATTCCTTCGACCTCGTTGAGCCGCCTCGCGAATGACTCGTAGAGCGGTTGCGCTTTCTCCGCCGGCGCGGCTCGACCAAAGCTCGGGCGCGTCCCCTTCCGGCAGTTTCCGGCGAGCGTGAACTGGCTCACGACAAGCGCCTCGCCGCCGATGTCCAGAAGCGACCGATTCAGGTTCCCTTCATCATCCGCAAAAATGCGCAGCGACGCGATCTTGCGCGCCATCCAGATCGCCGTATCTTCGTCGTCGTCGTTCTCGACGCCGAGCAGCACGACGACGCCGGGACCAATCGACGCCGAATACCCGGTGGCGGCGACGACGACCTCCGCTTCCCGGACCCGCTGCACGACCGCGATCATCGGTTCGTCCGCGACAGGATGATCGCGGCGCTCGTAACGCAACATACGCCGTCCTCGGGTTCATCAATGGACTGCTCGTATCGGACGAGCTCCGCCGTGGCGTCAGGGATGATCTTCCATAACGCCGTCATTCCCCCGAGGGTGCACCAACGGGTGTGATTGCGCGACTCCTTCATCGAGTCGACGAATCGGTCGACTTTGTTCCCGAGTAGGAGATCAAGGTGAGTGCGGTCGTGGCGCTCGACTTCGGCGAGTCGCTCCGGCGAATTCGGAGTCGAGTCGCCGAACTGGAGTCCGACATGGCTCAGGTCGGCGCTCGCGACGAAAAGCGTCACATCGTTGGCGCCCTGTGTCTCCTGTCGAACAGCCTGGACGAAATCGTCGAGGCCAACACCGGACCCGGTATAGCTCCGGCCATCGTTGACCGTTGGATCGTGTACGAGGAAGCCGAGAACGGGTACTTCGCCAATCGCGCGACGAATCCATGGCATCTGCAGTTCTACGCTGTGCTCGCGCGCGTGGTCGATCTCATGTTCGACGAGCGCCGGACCAAGTCGATCGAGCAGACGCCGGGCGAATTCATCGTCACAGCGCAATGGACCCAATGGGGTGTCGAAGCCCTTGCGACACATTGTCACCCCGTCGCCGCCTCCGAAGTGATTCGTGCCAAGAACGATGACCCGATCGGGGACATGAGACACGGATCGCCAGGCCGCGGCGTAATTCGCGGCGCCGCGTTCGAAATCGAGATGCGGCGCGACGAGTCCGACAACCTCCCCCCGAAGTGTCGGGGTCGGGGCGGCGTCAAACGCTCGCTCAATTCGATCGGCCGTGAAGTCTTCGGCTGCGCGAACCGGCAATCGCTCGAGCCGGTCAAAAGCGTCGCGCTGATCGCGCGCGAATCGCTCAAAAGTCGGCCCGTGCAGAAACAAGGCGGCGTCCAACTGTTCAACGAGGGGACGAAGCGTTTCGTCACTGACGCGTAGAGCGCCGGCCAGAGTCGAGATCGAATTCGACCCGTCGAAATGCTGAGCCACATACATTGCGGCTTCACTCACCGCGAGCATGTGCTCGCTCCGCTGTGAGGGATCGCGCAATGCGAAGAGTTTCTGCCCGTCGTGCTCCATCGGGATGGCCTCGATCGGACGAAGGCGGGGAAACTCGAGATGATTCGAGAGCGGCGGCATGACGCGGCAAGTGTACCCTTTCTCCTCCTCGCCACGGGTTCGAATCCCGGGAGATAGAGCGTTGGATCAAGGCCGAGATGCAATGAGTGAACGAATCGTCGTTTCAGAGTCGTCGCTTCGCTCGCTGCGACGAATCCGCCATGACTGGGTGCTTCGGGAACGCTTCGGGCGTGTGCTCGTGGCGACCGCGACCGCCGAAAACCTGAGGGACGACATCGAAGAGTGGCCGGACTGGATCGAGCGACGGACACCGGGCGCCGTCGAACTCCCGCCGCGACTCGTCCGGGTCGAGGGATCCGATCGCGACACGCTGATGCTTGCCATCGAGGAGGAGGCGACGCTCACGCTCATCGAAGGCAAGGCCCTGCTCGAGAAGGTGAAGCTGAGCTATATCAAGTCGATGGGCATCATCCCGCTGCTCGTTGAAGCCTGGCGCGACGGCGAGGTCCGGTCAATCAAGCCGCTCCTCGTGGCGCTCGAACGGGCCGGCCACGACATGCCGCCACCCGAGCAGATGGACGCGCTGCGTCTCGCCATCGATGAACTCGGGTAGCCCGGGACCTTGGTTCAATCGTACCTGGTTTGATTCGATCGCGGCTCGCTCGATCCGCCCTAATAAAATGCCGCCTCGACCGTTGGGTTGAAGGGAATTCCGCGCCGTGTGCGCGGTCATCAACAGTGGGAGGGTTTCCATGAGATTCGGTCTGAATGCCACGATCAGTTTTGCGTGCGTCGCATCATTGACTGCATTCGCGTCTGGCGAGGTCAAGGCAGCCGACCATCATCAGGATCAAGAGGCGAAGGGACCGACGGTGACGGTCTACTCGACGGCGGATCCAGCAGGATTCGATCCGCAGCGATTCATCGCGCAGCAGCGCCTCGGATACGACCCAAATTATGCGTGGCAGGTTCCGGGCTTCGCGGTGGTCAAGCAGGTTCGTGCGGTGGATCTCGAAGAGGGAGTCAACACCTGGCGAATCACCGATGTCGCGCAGTTCATCGATCCCACTACAGTCAGCGTGGTGGACCTCTCCGATGGTGAGGCGGCGACGGTCGTTGAGCAATCCTTCGAATTTGATCTCGTGAGTCCGAGCAAGCTGCTCGAGAAATTCACGGACCGTGAGATCACCGTGTATGTGCCCGCCGGAGATCACATCAATGCCGTGACCGGCAAGTTGCTCTCGTCCAATCAGGGTCGACTCGTCCTCTCGACCGACGATGGGCTCCGCATTGTGGACGCGACCCACCAGTTGAAGCTCGGTGATCTGCCGGACGGACTGATCACCCAACCGACGCTCGTCTGGCAGATCTTCGCACCGAAAGCGGGTGAACGACGAATGCGGACCGCGTATCAGACTGAGGGTGTCACCTGGCGAGCCGACTACAACCTCATTCTGAACGAGGATGACACCGCGGCCGATCTCGGCGCCTGGGTCTCATTGATGAATCTCTCGGGCGCGACTTGGGAGAACGCTCAACTCAAACTCATCGCGGGTGATGTGCAACGGGTCGAACAGCGGCCGCAACTCGACTACATGAGGGGTCGCCTCGCGATGGAGGGCGCTCCCGCAGGGTTCGAGGAGAAGGCGTTCTTCGAGTATCACCTCTACACGCTTCCCCGTCGGGTCGACATCGCGACGAACACCACGCAACAGATCACGCTCTTTCCGACCGTACAGGATGTGCCCGTAGAACGGCGCCTCGTGTATTACGGCGCGTCAGGGAACTACGGCTTCTTCCCCGATCCCATGACGGACCGCAACTTCGGCGTGCAGTCGAACACGAAGATCGATGTCTACATTCGATTCGAGAACGACGAAGCGAGCGGGCTCGGCCGACCGATGCCACGCGGCAAGGTTCGGGTGTACAAGGCCGACGATGCCGACGGATCGCTTGAATTCATCGGCGAAGATCTCATCGATCACACCCCGCGCAACGAGACGCTCCTCGTCAAGGTTGGACAGGCGTTTGATGTCGTCGGTGAACGGACGCAAACTGACTTCACCTCGAATCTCGCGCAGCGTGAAATGACTGAATCGATCGAGATCAAGCTGCGCAATCACAAGGACGAAGCCGTGAATGTGCTTGTGAAGGAAAACCTCTACCGCTGGTCGAACTGGGAAATCGTCAACGCGTCGCACGAGTTCGAAAAGATGGACGTGCGGACGATTCACTTCGATGTGCCCGTGGAGTCGGACGGCGAGTCCGTCGTCACTTACACCGTCCGCTACTGGTGGTAAGCGAGACCGAGATACCGATTGAAAATGGCCCGGGCGTCGTCGCCCGGGCCATGTTCGTTTTCGCCTTTCGGACGCCGGACTAGGGGAGGATCTCGGTGTCGACGCGATTGCTCTTCCGCGCGACCTCATTGGGCCGGAGGTGAACCGCCTGGAACGAGATGGTGGTGAGCGGAGCGATCGGCGGGACCGTTCCGGTCCAGGTCGCCACGCCGGCGTCATCCGCGAGGGCGTTTGCGAAGTTCACGATCGGTCGCTCCATATCGAGCGCGATCCCGAGTTGGGGTACGAATGTGTTTCCGGCGCCGGCGAAGCTGTATAGGAAATAGGTTCGGTAGCCGGGGATCACATTGCTCGCAGTGAAGGTCGCCGGTTCACCGCGATGAAGCGGCGTCACCGCGAGATCAATGGGTCCTGAGGCGTACTGCAGAGTGAGGCGGGGAAACTGCTCGCGAATCGCCGATTCATCATTGTCGGCGGAGTAGAAACGCACCGCCGTCTGAGTACCGCTCTCATCGCCGACCACGATCCAGCCGAAGTTGGAGGGCGGATCGTCAATCCACGCCTGAACATCGGCAAGCATGTTCGGGCCGTTCCAGATCATCGGGTTGCCGCTGAACACACCGATCGACGAGGCGCTTGGCGTCGCGTCGAAGGTTCCGCCCGACGCGCCCCAGGCCGACAGGGTGTAGAAGTTGTCGGTCCAGGTGGCGGAGCCGACCTGAGCCGAGGCGCCGTCGCCCTCCGGACCGGAGGCGTCTTCCGCGCCTTCGCCCCAGTCTTCGAGCACGCGATGCACGGTCACCGCCGGTTGAAACGCACGGGTTCGACTCACCACCAGACGCAACTCAGCGGCGGTCAGCACGGCGTCCGGCGGAAGAGGGAGATCGGTGAGATCGAATCGGATCAGGGCCCGCCGGGAGAATCCGGTGAGCGTGTTTCCTGTAAACAGGTGATCACCGGCCCCATTTGATCGAGTCGAATACTCGCTGAACATGGTGTTGTCGCGAACACCTTGGTAGCCGTCAAATCCCTCGATGAGCTGCAATTCGTCCGCAATCGCCGGCGCCGCGAGCAATGAGGCGCTCACCCATGCGATGATCGTCGAGGTTCTCATCTGTCGTCCTCCTGGGGTGGCGGGGAATGCCCGTGAGAGCCCTCGAAGGGTCTCGCGACCCAACCTATCGGCTCGTACGGACGAGCGAAAGAGAATTGCGCGGGGCACGGTCATTTCCGGGTGAAGTCCCGGCCCGGTTGTGGTTTGACCGCGCCGCGGCCGATCGATATTCTTGCCGCCCTTCCGAGGCGGTTTGGAGGGGGAGTGAACGGCGGACGGGACGGCGTCACAGGGCGTGTTCCGGCTTGTTTGATCGGGACGGGGTGGCTATCCTCTGCGGCTCACATGGGCGGCGGGATATCGGCCCGTCTGGTTCGAGCGCTGGCCACCCTAGCTCAGTGGTAGAGCACTCCCTTGGTAAGGGAGAGGTCGTGGGTTCGAATCCCATGGGTGGCTCTTTCGCCGCTCGCGAGGGTGACCTGCGACGGTGGATGGTGGACGATTCGTTATTGAAGTGTGGCTCGTTTCAGATCGGAGCGAACTCCGTTCGACGGGCTTGAATAATCGAAGGTATGTTGAGGGAAACGATGTCACGGGGACGCCTGTCGGAGGCGCTCCGGGCATGACCGCGAAACCTGGAGGTTGCCTCAAATGGCGGTAGGTGAATTTCAGCGAACCAAGCCCCATGTCAATGTGGGCACGATCGGCCATGTGGACCACGGCAAGACAACGCTGACCGCGGCCATCACGGCGGTGCAGGCGGCCAAGGGCCTCGGCACCTTCAAGAGCTATGACGATGTGGCGAAGGCGTCGGAATCGGACGGTCGTCGCGACCCCACGAAGATTCTGACGATCGCGACCTCGCATGTCGAGTACGAGAGTGACAACCGTCACTACGCGCATGTCGACTGCCCGGGTCACGCCGACTATGTCAAGAACATGATCACGGGCGCGGCTCAGATGGACGGGGCCATCCTCGTCGTCTCCGCCGCCGACGGTCCGATGCCTCAGACGCGCGAGCACATCCTGCTCGCCCGCCAGGTCGGCGTGCCGTACATCGTCGTGTTCCTGAACAAGTGCGACCTCGTCGACGACGAGGAGCTGCTCGAGCTCGTCGAACTCGAAGTTCGTGAACTCCTGAGCACCTACGACTTCCCGGGCGACGAAGCCCCGCTCATCCGCGGCGCCGCGTTCCCTGCGCTCAACGCGCCGGACGATCCGGAGAAGACGAAGTGCATCCAGGAACTCATGGACGCGCTCGACACCTACATCCCCGAGCCGCAGCGCGAGGTCGACAAGCCGTTCCTCATGTCGATCGAAGACATCTTCTCGATCAAGGGACGCGGCACCGTGTCGACGGGTCGTATCGATCGCGGCATCGTCAAGGTCGGTGACAAGGTCGAGATCGTCGGCCTCCGTCCCGACTCGCGCGAAACCGTCGTCACCGGCGTCGAGATGTTCAACAAGACGCTCGAAGAGGGTCAGGCGGGCGACAATGTCGGCCTCCTCCTCCGCGGTGTCGAAAAGGTGGACATCGAGCGCGGCATGGTGCTCGCCAAGCCGAAGTCGATCACGCCCCACACGAAGTTCAAGGGTGAGGTCTATGTGTTGAAGAAGGACGAAGGTGGCCGTCACACGCCGTTCTTCTCCGGCTACCGCCCCCAGTTCTACTTCCGGACGACGGATGTCACCGGAAACATTGAACTGCTCGGCGGAGCCGAGATGTGCATGCCCGGCGACCACATCGAAATGTCGGTCGACCTCATGGGCAAGCCGATCGCGATGGAGCCGGGTCTCCGCTTCGCGATTCGCGAGGGCGGGCGCACGGTCGGTTCCGGCGTCGTCACCGAGATCATCGAGTAATCGAGATCTCCGTTTCCAAAGAAACCACGGGCCGGTCGCTGACGCGGCCGGCCCGTCTTTCCGATTCGAGGAGTCGCCGAGATGGCCAAGAAAGGCGTCGCCCGCGAGTATGTCTGGCTTCAGTGCTCCGAAACGGGAGACCTGAACTACCGGACGCAGATCAATGTCAAAGGCGGGTTGCCCGAAAAGTTGAAGGACGGGCTCAAGAAGTATTCGCCTCGCCTGCGCAAGCACACGATCCATAAGATCAAGCGTAAGTAACAGTGTTGAATGTCGTTCGCGACGAACCGGCGCGGACGGAATACGCAGGCTCTTACGGGCGTAGCTCAATTGGCAGAGCAGCTGATTCCAAATCAGCAGGTTGGGGGTTCGAGTCCTCCCGCCCGTGCTTGAAGCCGTCGAGGCCGGAAGTGGCCGAGACGACGACCGCCCCATGAGGACGCGATGAATCTGAGCATCTACAAGCCGGATCAGGGATACTGGACCCGCACGATGAGCGCGCTGGCCATCGGCGTGATCGGTCTCGCGGGCGCCGCCTGGCTCTGGCAGCAGTTGAGCGTCTTCAACAACGAGTACATCCAGGCGACCGGGGCGGTGACCCTGTTGCTCGTGCTCGCGGTGGTCACCTACTACTTCTACGGCGCCCATCGACAGACCGTTGAGTTCTTCATCGCCACCGAAGGCGAAATGAAGAAAGTCAACTGGTCGACGCGCCGGGAGATCGTCGGGTCGACCTGGGTGGTCGTGATCGTCTCCGTGTCGATCGCAATCATTCTCTTCGTGGTGGATGTGCTCTTCTCGTCCTTCTTCAAGCAGGTCGGCGTTCTTCATTCATGAGCGCCCCGCGTCGGTCGGCCGGCGCCCCGGTGGGGTCGCGGGCCGGGAATGACCGATCGAAGGCGACCCGGCCTCCGGCTTCGGGAATAGCATCCAACGCTCTCATGTGAGGAGTGGACCTGGTGGTTTCGAGCGATCCGACGAGCGACGAGGTGGCCGCAGTGGCTGAAGATACGCGTGAGGACGGCGTCAACGACAAGACGCCGCGCCCGGACGACGAGGGAACCGAAGCAACGACGGCGGCGGCGAGCGCGTCGGAAGAAGACGCCGAAGAATCGCCGGCCGAAGAGCCGCTGTATCAGCCCGGCATGGACTGGTTCGTGCTCCGCGTCGCCTCGAACAAAGAGAACTATGTGCGCGAGACGCTCCTTCGCAAGGTGCAGATCGAAGGGTTGACCGACCGCGTCGGCCGCATCCTTGTGCCCACTGAGAAAACAAAGACAATGAAGGGCGGGAAGCAGCGCGTCACGGAGACGAAGTTGTATCCCGGCTATGTCTTCGTCGAGATGCGTCTCGAGCCTGATGGCCGCATCCCGCAGGATGTATTCTTCCTCATCAAAGAGACGACGGGCGTCGGTGACTTCGTCGGCGCGTCGGGTCGACCGGCCCCGATGAGTCAGCCGGAAGTGGAGAAGATGCTCCACGACTCGAAGAAGCCCGAAGAGGCGCCGCAGGTCAAGATGGAGTTCGAGCCGGGCGATGTGGTGAAGATCAAGGAGGGCGCCTTCGAGAATTACGAAGGCACCGTCGACGAGGTCTTCCCCGACAAGGGAATCGTTCGCGTGCTCGTCACGATCTTCGGGCGTCAGGCTCCGGTCGAAGTCGAGTACTGGACGCTTTCCCCCGCCGACGAGTAGGCCGCGGCCGCGCGACTTGTCTGACGATTCACCGCCACTCTTCGAGTGGCGGTGTTTTCATTCGTCGCCCTCGAGTTCCCGCATGATCTCGTCGTACCGCTTCGCGGCGGCGCGATGACGACGGTAGCTCTCGGCTTCATCCCGGCCGGCGAGGCGTCGAATGGCGTCAGTCATTGAGATGAATGGACCATCGCCCGAGCGCGCGCGACGCAGAATCTTCGCCCCGGCGCCGTCGACCTCGCGGGCTGGGACGACCGTGGCCCGCTCCCCGAGCACATCGACCAGGGTCTGCGCGACCTCGGACTCGATACCGCCATTCGGATCGGTCCATCCGGTCAGGACGAATCGACGAACCGGAACACCCTGCCCGTCGAGCCGCGTCGCGGCGCGCCGTACGCCGAGACAGGTGCGCTCGAGGAATGAGAGCGCCTGCTCACCGGACGCCGGAATCGCGCGGTATTCGAGCTCGTAGGTGCAGTAGCCCTCCACGATCCCTGCATCGTGAAACACGGCGCTGAAGACTTCGGGAACACGAATGCGGCTGCTCATCGCGGTGGCCGGACGCGTCGCCGGCGCGTCAGTCGGCCGACCGCGAAACTCAATGACGAGCGTGGACGGTTCGGCGACTCCCGCCGCCGCAAGACGATGCAGCAATCGCTCGATCGAATCAGCCACGGCGGATCGTAGCGAGTCACTCCGGCGCGGCGGCTACCATGCAGACCTTGGCCGCGAACGAAACCAAGCCGAACGAACTTGTGCCCCGCCCGGTGCAGTTCGTCGTCTATGCGTCGCCGAAGTCAGGCACGACCTGGGTTCAGCGGCTGTTGAGTGCGCACCCCGACATCTATTGCGGCGAATCGAGACCCTTCGGCCGGTACTTCAACCCCGCCAATCCGTCGGCGCCGTATGTCACGCTCGACGCGTTCGCTGAGATCCTTTCCGAGTACCACCTCGCCGCGCTGCCGCCCGGCGTCGACCGAACGGCCTTCACGGCCGCATTATCTGATGATCTGTGGCGACAGGTGGCGCGCACGACGATCGCGCAGACTGGAAAGCGGCTCTACGGGGAGAAGATTACTCCGCCTCGTGGTCGCGCCGCCGCCGTGCTCGAGCGACTGAGTGCGATCGATTCCGACCTCGCGCTCATTCACCTCGTACGGGATCCGCGCGATGTCGTCGTCTCCGGATTCGTACAACAGGTCGGACTGCGACAGGAGAGCCCGTCGGTCGACGAACCCGAAGAGTGGTCCGCCGGAACTGATCTACGACGGATTCCCGATGATCGGTTCGAGTTCATGCTCGAGCTCTGGAGATCGACAGTCGAGGCGGCGGTCGAGGTCGGAGCGCGCTTTCCAAATCGGCTGACGGTCCGGTACGAAGATCTGCTCGACCGACCACGGGACGAATTCAAACGAATCCTTGAGAGAATCGGCGCGTCGTCGACCCCCGAGACGGTCGCTCAATGCGTCGATAAGGCGAGCTTCGAGCGACTGAGTGGCGGACGCGAGCGGGGCGTCGAGGACGCTTCGAGCTTTTTCCGCAAAGGCGTCGCGGGCGACTGGCGAAATTGGCTGACACGAGATCAGGCGAAGCGTGCGGTCGAGGTCGCGGGAGTCTGGCTTCAAAAATTCGGCTACGACCTCGACGCGGCGCCGTACAAACCGTGATTCTGAATGTACCGCAGGACACCGGGGTGGACGGCGTCGTCCGTTGACTCGCCGGCGGCGATCCGGCGGCGAACCTCCGTCGCGCTGATCGGATCAACGCGGGTCTCGATGATCCAGGGGGTCCAGCGCGGCGGGAGGCCTTTTTCCCGCAATGATTCGGCGGAATTCGGCGGTCGAACAAGCACCGCCGGCGTCGCGAGCGCAAGCATCGCTTCCGGTTCGCGCCACCGCCCGAATTGCAGCGCCTGATCGCTCCCGATCACGAATCGAATCTCCGGAGTCGAGCCGAGCGCCCGACGGATCGCCCGAAGCGTGTACACCGTGTAGCTCGGGACCGGGCGATCGATCTCGAATCGGCTGATCGACACCCGGGCTCGCCCGGAAAGAGCGAGCCGAAGCATCGCCAGTCGATGCTCTCCGGCGACCATCGTGTCGTCCTCACGAAGAGGGGATTGCCGCGCGGGTATGAACACGGTCCAGTCCGCATCGATTCGGTCGGAAACTTCCGCGGGGAGCGCGGCGTGAGCTCGATGCGGAGGATTGAACGATCCTCCCACGACGAGAAGGCGCCGAATTTCGCGCGGAATCGGCGGCACGGCCGGAAACTCGAATGGGATCGCGTGGTCGGGCATGGGCTCCGACCACGATAGCCGGACCAAGGCGCTCGTGACCGTGGGTCAGTGATCGAGATCGACGGGTGGAACCGTGGCGGAGGCCTCAGCGCTGGCATCGATGAGATCCGCCAGTTCGGGCCGCCGTTCTCGGAGTTCGGCGTACGAGAGCGCCGCGGAGATCGCTCGCCCGGAGCGGTCGAGGATTTCGTACCTCGGCCCGAGCGATCCGGCGATGATCCGGATCGTATATTCGTCGCCTCGGAGGCGACCGAGTTCCGTCGCGTCGATCGAATCGGAAGTGGTCGTCGGCGCCGCGGACGAACTCGCAGGCTGTCCCAGGCTCGTGATCAACACGAACGCGGTGGTCAGTCCGGCGGTGGCCAATAAACGAAAGTGGAGAGGCGGGCGATCTTCCATGCGAAGAGTCGTATCGGCGTCGATACGGTTCAATCGAGGGAGAGACCCCGCTTCCCGGTCAATCGCGCCCGGGCCAATTGTCGGAGATGATGTGAACGCTACAATCGGTCCCTTTCCGACCCCATCGTCTAGCCAGGTTAGGACGCCAGGTTTTCATCCTGGAAACAGGGGTTCAAATCCCCTTGGGGTCGCTTTTCCGCCCGCTGGTCACTTCAGCGGGCGATCCTTTTTTTGGGACTCCATGGCTGTGGCTGCGATGAGAGCAATTCGGAGAGCGGGCCAGTCGACCGGTCCGGAAGACCACGCGTCTTCAGTCAGAACTCTCGCTCAAGAAGGTGGGCCTTCGATGCGAATTCGCTCTCGTCAGGTTGACTCCGATTCCCGGCACGCCTGAGTTTCTCCCGTGAACCGATCGCTTCACACTCTGGCGTGGCTGGGCACGAAGTATCGGGCCGCGGGTCCGCGCCGATTCGTCCGCCGGGCGGTCCAGATCTGGGCGGACGGTGGCCCGGGTCGCCTGCGGGACCACTGGATGCACGCCGGGGCGGCCGGATCGCGGGAACGCCGCTACCGGAGTTGGATGCGAAGTGACGAGCCGCGTCTGATCGAGGCGGAGCGCAAACGCCTGGGGGTCGACGATCCGGAGTTCGCTCGTCGAGGTCCAATGATCTCGATCGTCATCCCCGCCTTCGACACCTCGGACTGGATGCTCCGCCGGTGTCTCCGATCGGTGATCGAACAGCGCTACCCGCATTGGGAAGTCGTGCTCGTTGATGACGCGTCGCCGACCGATCGTGTCCGCCGGGTCGCCAAAGAATTCGCCCACGATTCGCGCATTCGTCTCGACCGGCTCACCCGTAACCACGGGATCGCGGCGGCGACGAACCGCGGCATCGAGCTCGCAAGCGGCCCGTTCGTGGCGCTTCTCGACCATGATGATGAATTGAGCCCGTTCGCGCTTGAACTTGTCGCGGGTCGGATCATCGCCGAAGCCAATCTCGATCTCATCTATTCCGACGAGGACAAGATCGACGCCGCCGGGCGCCGGCATAACCCCGCATTCAAGCCCGACTTCAGTCCGGCCTACCTTCTCGAGTGCAACTACATCTGCCATCTCGCGGTGTATCGAACGGAACTGTTACGGGATCTGGGGGGGCTTCGCAGCGAATTCAATGGGGCGCAGGACTACGACCTCGTAATGAGGGCCACCGAACGGACGAGACGCATTGCGCATATTCCGTTCGTTCTGTACCACTGGCGCACGCATGACGGTTCGACGGCCGGATTCGGAGACGCCAAACCGGAAGCAGTCGAAGCCGGTCGCCGCGCCGTCGCGAAAGCGATTGAACGGCGTGGCGTCGCCGGGCGCGTCGAGCATGGCCCGTTCCTGCTGACCTACGACGCCCGCCCGGAACTCGACGAAGACGATCGCGTCGCCCTGCTCATTCGGTCGGGCGACGGCGGGGCGTCGGAACGCTCGTTGACGGTTGACCGAATTCGGACACAGGCCCGTATCGGGGCCGTGGACGCGGCGGACGAATGGCGCCAGGTTGATGCGATGCTCCGGGTCCCGGCGCCAATGGCGCCGCGTTATCTTCTCTGGATGGATGGTGACCTGCTGCCGGAGGTGGACGACTGGCTCACGCGGTTGATTCAATGCGCGCGTCTGCACGGCGGGCCTGTGACCGGGCGAATCGTCGACGCGGGGCGGCGAGTCGAATCGGCGGGACTTGTCATCGATCATGGCGGCCTCGTCGTACCGGCGTACGCCGGCGCCAACGCCCGCGAACCCGGGTACCTCTGGTCGTTGCTCTCCGCGCGAAACTGCGACGCCGCCCCGGTGTCCTGTCTCCTCATCGAACGCTTTCTTGCTGAACGCGCGTGGCTTCTGGTCACGGGAGAACCGGGAGCGCGTGAACGATGGGGCGCCGCGTGGAATGTGGCGTTGAGCGTCGCGGCGACGGCGCTTGGTCGTCCACCGGTTGTTGACTCGCGCGTCACCTTTCGACGCGAGAGTCGGAGGGACGCCACGGAGGAGAGTCGACTCGTCCTCCGCGATCTTCCGGAATGGGCGCCCTCGTCTCGGTCGTTCATCGTGCGACTCGATGAGATCGAGCCGGCATACGCCCCGCGGCCTCGTCGTAGATCTGATCCAGTCGTTCGACGATCCGGGGAAGTGACGCGATCGCAGTGACCCGCTCGCGAGCGGCGGTCCCCAGGGAGCGACGGCGGGCGGCATCGGCGAGCAGGAGCCGCCATGCCGCGGCAAACGCGTCGATCTGACCCGGCTCGACCAGCGTCGCATCAATCCCGTCGCGGAACCAGTCCACGACTCCCGGTATGCGGGTCGCGAGAATCGGCAGCCTCGTCGCAGCGGCTTCGAGCACGGCGTTCGGACATCCTTCACTCACTGATGGGAAGACGAAGAGGCCCGCGGTCCGAAGATACGCGGAGGGGTCCGCGCATTCCCCGGCGAACTCGACCCGGGACAAATCGCGGGCCGCCGCTTCGAGGCGGTTCCGTTCAGGACCGTCGCCGACGATGACAAGCGACGCGTCTTCGAAATCACGACCGACCGAGCGAAAGGCTTCGATCGCCAGATCGACACGCTTCGATGGAATGAGTCGCCCGACGAAGACGGCCTGATCCGTTGACGCCGGATTCGCCAGGGACTTCTCGGGAATGTCGACGCCGTTTGGAAGCAACGCGATTCGGTCCGGCGGAACCCCTCGACCCGCGAGGGCCGCGGCGATGGCCTGATTGAGGGCGATGAACCCTTCGGCCCGACGAGCACTGCGCCAGGCCCGGCGAAGCGACCTCCGAAGGAGATGTCGATGCACGCGCGCCGAGGGGGAAACTCGATGATCGTCGTCCTCCCGTCTCGTTCGCGCCTCTGCGACATGAACAACATCTTCGGGCGACGCGATAAGGACCACGACCGGTGCTGAGACGGAACGGGCCGCGGCCGTGACCGCTCCCGTTAACGGATCGAGGGCATGAGCGTGCACGATCTCGACGCCGGTGACGGCGGTCGCCAGGTCAGAATGCCGAAAGCGGCCGTATCGATGGCTGACTCCGAACAGTTCGGCGTCGGGAAAGAGCGTTCGCGCCGCGGGCACGCATTCCGCGTGCGTGACCACGCGGAGGTCGTAACCGCGTGCGGCCTGGGCGCGGATGACGAGTCGAGCCTGTCGCTCGTAGCCGCCAATTCGGTCCGCGAAGGGGACGATGTGGGCGATGCGCCGACGCTGCATGATCGGATCAGTCTAGCGGCATGTCGCGAATCCGCCGCGACATCGTGCGAGGATGTCGTGACCCTATAGAATGGCCCGGTTTACGACTGTTTCGGGCGCCCCGCCCGGGCGCGGTCTGCGACGGAGAGCCATGTCGAATCACGAGGCGCTATCGAAGAATGCGGAATCGACCAGCCGCCGGGCCATGAGGCCGACGCGCCCGGTGGCCGTCGCGCCCGGGCGGAACGCCGATTCGACGGTCGGCTTCGTCTTTCTGACCGGCGCCCAGAAATCGGGGACGACCTGGGTCGAGCGCACGCTTAACCGTCATCCAGAAGTCGTATTCAAGGGTGAGAGTTGGTTCTTCGGCCCCGATTGCGATGTCGATCACTGGCTCGACGACGCCGCATTTGACGAATGGACCCGACTGCCGCTCGGTCGATTCCTCTCGAATGTCGATTCAGCTGAACTCAAGGACGCGGCGAAACGCGGGATGGTCGAGGCCCTGCTCCGACTTCGGTGGCGTCCGGGTGTGCGCTGGATCGGCGACCGGACCCCGTATTTCTACTGTCGTCGAGTCGAACGCATGCACGCGCTCTTCCCGGATGCACGGCTGATCACGGTCATTCGTGATCCGCGCGATGTCGCCGTCTCCCACATGTTTCATCTCCTGCGCGAGAACCGGCTGCGGTACATGTTCGACGACGCGGATGAGGCCGCGCGTGTACGCCGATTTCACATTGAGGGGGACGGTCCGCCGCTACCGCTCTTCACCGATACGGCGCTGCGTCACTTTGCCGAGCGATGGTCCACGGCCGTCGAAGCGAGCCGACGGGCTCAAACTCTTTTCGGCGCGAACCATCTCGAGTTGCGGTATGAAGACGCCGTTCGAGACGACTCGGCCTTCGTTGCACTTTTCGAGTTTCTCGAACTCGGCGACGGCGAGATCATCAGGCGGTGCATCGATGAAGCCCGCTTCGAACGCGAGAGCGCCGGCCGGCCGCGCGGCGTAGCCGATCCGGCGTCGTTCTGGCGGAAGGGGGTCGTCGGCGACTGGCGAAACTACTTCACCAGCGCCGATCTTCGGTTGTATCAGACTCTCCTCGGGCCATTAATGAACGACTACGGGTACGGCGAAGGCTGACGAACGCCGTGCGGAAACGCTCTTCGTCTGCCCGACCGCAGGAAGGCCTATGACGACGCTGATCACCGGCATTCCGCCGCGGCATGAGACGACCTGGCGACGGCTCCTCAACCCGGTCACCATGTGTCGCCGCCTCTGGGAGTCGCGCGAGATCATCTCACAGTTCGCCTGGCGCGATGTGCAGGCGCGGTTTCACGACACGGCGCTTGGTTTTCTCTGGCCCGTGCTCGAGCAACTGTCGAGGCTGGCGGTGTACACCGTCGTCTTTATCGCGCTTGGCATCCGGTTCAAGGACATGGGTGAGGGCAGTGGTCGATCTACAGCCCTGAACATCTTCTGCGGACTCGTCATTTTCGGGATCTTCGCCGATGTCGTGACGCGGGCGCCGTCCGCCGTTCTCGCGCGCGGGAACCTCGTGAAGAAGGTGGTCTTTCCGGTCGAGACTCTGCCGGTCGCCCTGCTCGGCTCCGCCCTCGTCGTCGGAGCGATCGGTATCGTCGTCACCATTCTGGGCGCCGGCGTCGTGTTGCGAACCATTTCGCCGACGCTGCCGCTACTTCCCGTCGCGCTCCTTCCGCTCGTTCTACTTTCGCTCGGTCTCGCGTGGATGCTCGCCGGGCTCGGTGTATTCCTGCGCGATCTGAGACAGGCGGTGGGTGTCGTCGTCGGAAACCTGCTCTTCTTCCTTACTCCCGTGATCTATCCGCTCGAGATGATCGAGACTCCGTGGGTACGCGCGATTCTGCTTGCGAATCCTCTCACGACCTTCGTCGGCGACGCGCGGCGAACGATTCTGGCCGGCGAGCAGCCGCAGTGGAGTATGTGGGCGCTCTGGCTCGTCGTCGGGATTGCCTCGACGCTCATCGGCTATGCGTGCTTCATGAAGGCGCGGAGAGGATTCGGCGATGTCCTCTGATCACGCGGCCGATTCCGTCACGCCGGTGATTCGAGCCACTGATCTCGGCAAGTGCTACCACCTCTACCGACGACCTCAGGATCGACTCAAGCAATCGCTCTGGGGATACCGCCTCGGGAAACAGTACTTCCGCGAGTTCTGGGCCCTGAAGGGCGTGTCGTTCGAACTCGGTCGGGGCGAGTCACTGGGAATCATCGGACGCAACGGCGCGGGCAAGAGCACGCTTCTGCAGATCATCGCCGGAACGCTCTCGGCGACCGAAGGGGAAGTCGCTGCGAACGGCCGCATCGCCGCGCTTCTCGAACTCGGGAGCGGGTTCAATCCGGAGTTCACGGGTCGTGACAATGTCTTTCTAAATGGGCTCATTCTCGGCGTGAGCCGCTCCGAGATGCAGAACCGCTTCGACGATATCGTCGCGTTCGCCGACATTGGTGAGTTCATCGATCAACCGCTCAAGACCTACTCGAGCGGCATGCGGGCCAGACTCGCGTTCGCCGTGTCGACGGCGATCGAACCCGATGTGCTCATCCTCGACGAGATTCTCTCCGTCGGCGATGTCGGATTCCGACAGAAGTGCACCGCACGAATGAAGCGCATGCGCGAAGACGGGCTGACGCTTCTCTTCGTGAGCCATTCGCCCGGCGCCGTGCGCTCGATCTGTGATCGATCGCTGTTCCTCCACGGCGGAGAAATCATTGATCTCGGCGCGACGGACAGTGTGATTGACCGCTACCTGCGATTCATGCGCGAGGCCGACAATGACCGGAATCTCGACCGCCGGAAGGAGCTCGGCGATCGAGTGCCCTTCAAGTCGCATGTCGCGGGCAAACTGCGGTACGGTTCAGGTCATGTGCAGATCGAATCGATCCGCGTGCTCAATCCGAGTGGTGAGCCGGTGAGCGAGATCGAATTCGGCGACGAGATCATTGTGGAACTCGAGGTGCGCAGCCATGTCGAGGTCGACCATCTCTCCGTCTCCTTTCTCGTCCGTGATCACTTTGGAGTCGACCTGCTGGGCACGACGACTTTCGATGAAAATGTCACGCTTCCTCCGCTCAAGAAGGACGAGGCGTTTACGCTGCGGTTCTCGTTCGAGAATCGGCTGAACCGCGGTCAGTATGGAATCTCGGTCGCGCTGACGAGTTTCCCTCCGGAGCGGCGTCAGGAGCGCGTGCTCTTTGATCAGATCGACGGTGGCGCCGCGTTTCGCGTGTTGCCCAAGGATGACCGTCCCGTCCTCTACAAGTTTCATCAGCCGATCTCGATCGACTGGGAGGTACGCACGACGAATGGCTGAACGGCGCGAAGACGACATCGCGGAGAACTATCAATACTGGCGCGACCATGGCGCCAGTTGGGTCGAGGAGTACGCGAAACGGAAGCGGGTCCGGCCGCTCTACCACATTCAGGAACTCATGCTTCGGGAATACTTCACCGCCCAGGCGCCGGCGCGGGTGCTTGAGTTCGGCTGCGGCGTCGGCCGGCATCTCCGCTATCTCCGAGAGGTCGAAGATCTCGAGATTCACGGGTTTGATCAGAGCGAGTCCATGGTCGCGGGATGTCGCGAGTGGGCGGACGACGATTGGATCGGACGGCGCATCACGGTTGGCGAACCGGCGGCGCCGTTGCCGTTCGCCGACGACGCCTTCGACATCGTGTACTCCGCTGAGGTGCTCGTGCATGTCCGACCAGAGGATCTGAGTTCAACGCTGCAGGAATTGCTCCGCGTCGCGCGTGGACAGGTGTTCCATCTTGAGACGAGCGCGCGACATGAGGTGCAGGCGTCGGCGCACGAAGGGTGCTGGAAGCATGACCTCGTCGGCGCCTACGCCGAACTGGGATATGAGTGCGAAGTCTTGCCTTCCGGGTACTTTGTGCACGATCCGTATCGGGTCGTGCTCTCGGCCGAAGCGTCGGGTGATCCCGGCTTTGTGTGGCCGGAGTGGCGGCTGCGACGATATCGCGAAATGGAGACGGCGCTGCTCGAGGGCATCGAAGACCTTGCCCGGCGCCGCGATTCGCTCCAGGAGCGCCTTGATGGATGGAAGGCGCGGGCTCTCGAGCTCGAATCTCAAATCCGGACCGCCCGGCGCGGAACAATGGCCCCTTCCGATGAGGGGGCTAAACTGTCCGTCAACACGCCCGGCGCGTCCCGACCGGCACAGGGCGACCCGCATTTGAAGGGCTCGACGCCGCCGGATCAGGCTGATCGCCGGTCCGGGCGTTGAACGCCGCAGGACTTCTCGAATCATCCTCCACGGCGACAACGGGAGCACGGATGGGCACCAGCAGCTGGCAGAATATTCCGTATTGCATTGACATCCTCATGAAGATCGAGCCGAAGCGGGTACTCGACATCGGCGTCGGATTCGGCCGGTGGGGGATGATCACGCGCGAATTCTGTGATGTCTGGTTCCAGCGCGTCCTAGAAGAGGAATGGGCGGTCCACATCGAGGGGATCGAGGGGTTCGAGCAGAATGTCTCGGACTACCACCGCTCGTTCTACAACAAGATTCATATCGGCGACGCCCGTGAGATCATTCCGAGCCTGAATGGACCCTGGGATGTCACCATTTACGGGGATGTGCTCGAGCACTTTGAGCGGGAAACCGCGATCAAGCTGCTCAACGCGAGTCTCGCCCATTCCAACTATGTCCTGATCAACATCCCGCTTGGCGACAACTATCCGCAGGATGTGCTCTACGAGAACGAATACGAGCGGCATCTCTCGGTGTGGGAGCCGGATGATTTCAACGCGTTCCCGCTTGTTCGGCGGAGCCTCTTTCGTGATTTCATGGGACGACCGTTCGGCAGCTTCCTCCTGTCCCATCAGGACCCGCGGGATCTTCAGTCCTCCTTATTCTCGACGGGCGTGAAGTACAACGAGGACGGTCAGGGAGTCGCTGACGCCCGGACGCTTGCGGAACTGCAGGCGTTACGGGATCGCGCCGCCGAGCAGGCGTTCGAACTCGGATTCATCAAGGGCCACACAACCTACCGCATTGCGAAGCGACTGCGGAAGAATCGCATGTGGCAGGCCGTGCGCTGGGCGAAGACGCGCGACCAGCATGTCGTCACGATCGAAGCCCTCGGCGAGGCGCATCCGGACTCCGAAGCGAGTGAAGTCTGGCTCGTACAGGCCAGCCGCACCGAGCAGGAGCGATCGGTCCCGTGGGATTTCGTCGAGCCCGACGCGTCGTGGTCGGAGCGGGCGAGCGAGAAGGCGCCGTACGGCAAGTGTCTCATGAGTCGGCGTGGCAAGCTACGCGTCTCGCTCGGCGCCGATCCGAAGCTCGTCTTCGTCAAGCACCCGTGGAGCGGCAAAGTCCGCGTCACCATGCGTGGTCGGAGTGAGGTCATCGACCTCTATTCTGCAGAAACCGACAGCGTCACGGTCTACCCAGCGCGCCGACCGATGCTCGTCGCCGAGTCGGTGGCGAAGAAGAAGCGGGCCGCGTCGCTCAGCGAACCCCGCCCTCTGCCGTCGGAGCGAAGTCGCATTAACGGGTCGGTCGGCGAACCGAAATCGCCGGTGCAGTTCACGGCGGCGGAAGAGCGCACGATTAACGATCTTCGCGAACGCAACGCGCGTGTCCTCGCGATCCACTGTCCCCGCTGGCTCGGCATCACGAATGCGACGAAGACGCTCTTCGAGCACACTTATGCCTTCCCCGCGACGATCGACGACGATCCATTCGACATGGATACCGCGACGGTACGCCGTCACGCGGAACTCATCATCGAGGCGGGAATCGAGCATGTCGTCTTCTCCGGCGGCGACGAAATCAACCTCCACCTCCTCGAAGAATTGCACGAACTCAAGCCCGATCTTCGCTTCGATCTGCTCTGGCACGGCTCGTATGTCCAGTTCTGCGAGAACTACGCCTGGGAGATCCTCAAGCGCTGGATCGACGCGACGAAGGCCGGGTATATCCACTCGATCGGCGTCGTGAAGAAGGGGATGGAGAAGTTCTTCGAGTCGACCGGTCTGCGGTCGGCGCTCGTCCTGAACTTCGTGCCGGGTGCGCCGGAGAAGCCGCCCGTGCTCGACGGCGATGAGTGGCATCTCGGCATGTGGATCTCCGGTTCGAGCTACCGGAAGATCCCGCACGCGATGCTCTCCGCTGTGAAGATGGTCGATAGCGCCCGATTGCACGCGGCCGGGCTCGACGAGCGGTCACGGGAGGTCATCGAACTCTTCGACATTCCGACGGCGGAAGTACACTCGCGACCGATCCCGTATGAGGAGTTGCTCGGCGCGATGCGGCGCACCCACATGTCGCTGTATGTGACCTTCTCGGAGTGCTGTCCGATGCTGCCGCTCGAGAGTTTGAGCGTTGGCGTTCCCTGCCTGCTCGGACCGACGAGCCATCTCTTCGAGGACCACGACTATCTGCGAAGCCGTCTCGTCGTGCCCTATCCCGATCGCGCCGATGTGATCGCGAAGTACATCGAACGCGGGCTCGCCGAA
This sequence comes from Phycisphaerales bacterium, assembly GCA_043101845.1. Lineage (GTDB taxonomy): Bacteria > Planctomycetota > Phycisphaerae > Phycisphaerales > UBA5793 > JBICHN01. The sequence goes on from JBICHN010000011.1 coordinate 862,398, forward strand.
CGCGGGCGCATCATGGACGAGTATTCACGCTACGCGCCGGAATACGAAGCGCGGGCGCGGCAATCTGTCGAAGCGTTCCTCGGCGCCCCGGTCGCCACCGCCTGACCCATCGGAGCGACGCGATCATGTCGGTCATCGGCTTCGCCACTTATGAGATTCATCCAACGACCTGGGGCGGATGCGGCGTGCTGCTCCACCATGCGGCCGCTCGACTGCTTCGCGCCGGACATTCCATCATTTTTCTGCTCGATGTTCCGAAGGAATACTTCGATCGGTTTGATCAAAAGGATCGACTCGATCTGCCGCATCCCGACCGGATTCGGTCGTACCATGTCGATTCGCTTTGCGACGACTTTCCATATACGCCCGATCAGACCCCGGGCACTGCGGTATGGAAGAGCCTTCGCTTCGCGCACGCCGCTCGAAAAGTGATCGCGCGCGAGCCGGACCTCGATTTCCTCGAGTTCTTTGAGTATTGCGGCGTCGCCTACCACACGCTGATCGATCGACTCTTTGACGAAGAGCCGGAGCATCGTCCCGTCATCGGATCGCGCCTGCACAATTCGATCGAGCTCATTGACCACTTCGGGTCAACGAATGCGCTCGATCTCGATCGGTACATGCTCTATCGGCTCGAACACGCGGCGCTGCGACTTTCGGAGAGCATTCTCGCGCCGACGCGCACCTACTTCGACGCGTATTACCGTGACCGCTATGGCCTCGATCCGAGACGGATCACGATCTCGCAGTCGCCAAAACTCGAGTTCCCGCGCGTCACGCGGCGGCCCGATCCGACCGGTCCCTTCACCATTGTCTATACGGGTCGCGTGATTCAGTTCAAAGGTGTTGATCAACTCGTCCGCGCCGGTGTCGCGCTGTTACGGAAGCGGCCTGAACTCGAGGTCACCTTCGAGTTCATCGGCCCCGACAGCCACGAAAGCCCGCTGGGTGACTCTTTCGTCGCGTATCTGCAGACGCTCATCCCGAAGAAGTGGCGCTCAAGGTTCGCCTTCGTCGGGCATAAGTCACATGACGAGATCGCGGAGCGACTGAACGAGGCGCTCTTTGCGGTGTTCCCGAATCGCTTCGAATCCTTCTGCTATGCGGCCCATGAGGTCTATGACGCGGGCGTGCCGCTCATCGTGAATCGATTGCCCGGCTTCGCCGACTTCTTTGAGCACGAACGCAATGTCCTGGCCTACGACGGGACGACGCGCGGACTCCTTGCCGAGATGGAGCGAATGATCGACGACGGCGCCCTGCGCGATCGACTCGCACGTCCGTACGCCGTGGCGACCGATCCGCTCGGGCCCTACTACCGTAATCCCACGGCGACCGTGGCCGTCGCCGAAGGGGTCGATCCGGCGACGCGGGAGGGTCGAACGCTCATACTGATCCGGTGTCCAATGGGGATCGACGCCGACGGCGCCCGCATGACGCGCGAGGCGGTGAGTAGTCAGACCGACGAACGATTTGACGCCGTGTATCTTGCTCCGGCGACCGACGAAACCGCGGCGTTCTGGTGGCTCGGACGCGGTTGGTCGGCGATTGACCTTGATGGCGACGCGCTGCCTCCGGAAGCGCTTTCGACCGGTGTCGCAATCTGTACCCTCGACGCGGGTGATCGACCCGATCCGAACTGGCACGCGGTCTGCCGACGCGGTCTCGATCGGCGCTCGAACGCCGGATTCGCGGCGACCTGGGGGCGGCGGAATACGCGGCCCCACGCGTCGACCATCGATATCGCGCCCGAGACGTATCCGTTCGACTTCGGGGCCCAACTGACCCGTGCGCTCATCCGCACCGAACCGGGGCGCTCAGTAGCCGACCTGCTTGATGGGGACATGGGTCCGCTCGGCGAGATCGCGTTGCTCTGGAACGCCGTCGAGAACTGGGGGCACGGCGTAGTTGCGACGCGGCCCTTGATCGAATGCGAAAGTGTGCAGCCGGTTCCCGTGGATTCGGCGTTGCTGCAGTCGCTTCTCACGCGTTATGGACACATATTCTCCGATGAAGCGCCGTTCTACTGCGGGTTGCTCGTGGAAGAGACGCGTAGACTAGAGCGCTCGCTCGCGGAGAAGCGTGCGGCGGGAAAACCAGCTTCCGCGGCCGAACTCTGGCCGGATGTCTCGGTCGATTACAAGCTTCGATTGGCGCACGAACTCGGGGGTCGCGATCTCGCGAAGATCGCATTTCGAAAGGCTGCCCACCGCGCTCTGTGGAAGTGCGGACTCGTTCGCGACACGCCGGGCGCGGACAACGGGGGACGAGGACACCAGTAGGCTCCAGACGCATCGGATCGGTCGCTCATGCCGAACTTCAGCAACATCACCCGCCCCATTCTTGTCATTGGTCCGGGCCGCTCCGGCAGTTCGTGGCTCGTGCACGCGCTCAATCAGCATCCGGATGTTCACGCGCTGATCGAGAACCGCCTGGTGGATGGGCTCTTCAGCGAAGTCTTCGAAAGCTGGTGGGCGCCGCAATGGCACTGGGTCTGTGACGAGCGGGGGCTCATGGATCGCGCCGTGCAGGTGGCGCGGCATTCGATGACCGTCTTCTTTCCGAGCAATGCGAAGTTCTGGGTGATGAAGGCGATATGGAAGGGTCGTCCGTGGGACTTCTATCGTGAAGTGTTCCCGCAGGCGCGATACATCCATACGCTGCGGAGCCCGACGACGGCGGCGCCATCCATGATGGAGTATCTCGGCGAGAAGAACCAGGTCTGGACCAAACTCGCTCATGTGGAAGAGCAGTACATCGCCGCGCATCGAGAGGCGCTCGCCGTTCGTGACGCCGGTCTCCCGTACCTTGCCGTGCGGCAGGAAGACATGGCTTCGAAACCTGCGGAAGTCTGGACTGCGGTTCGCGAGTTCTGTGAATTGCCCGAAGTGAAAATGAAGAATCTCGACTTTGAGATCAATGCGGCCGACTCGACGCGCGGGCATGTCCGTGAGGGACGAGAACCCATGCCGTGGAGTCGATTCTCCACCGAAATGGCCGAACTCTGCGAAGAACTCGGCTATTCGACATCGGTCGACGAGCCGGCGCCGGCCGCGTCGCAGTAGTCAGGTCGACGGAGGACGATGCGTTGGCCAGGCGAGGCGGAGGAAAGAAGAAGGCGGCCACCCCGACGCTTGACGACGGACTTCGCGCGCTCATTCTCCACGGCAAAGAGAACTACCTCCGCGTGGAGTATCTCCGCCAACTTCGGGACAACATCGCGGAGAAGCGCGGCGAAGTCGATGTGATCCATTTCGACGGCGCTACGGCCACTCTGGCCGATGTGCTCGACGAAGCGCGCAGCTTCGGCCTCATGCAGCAGTACAAGATCGTGGTCCTCGACGACGCCGACCAGTTTCTCCGCATTGAAGAACATCGGCGGAAACTCGAACGGTACATGGAATCGCCGAGTGAGCACGCGACCCTCGTGCTTCGCGCTGAGACCTGGCGACCGGGAAAGCTCGACAAGCTCGTCGAAAAGGTGGGCGGCGCCGTCAAGTGCGAGCTTCGTTCCTCTGACGAGGCGATCGCATTCTGTCGGAAACGATGCCCGAAGCGATTCGACTGCGAGATCGACGCCGACGCCGCCGGATTGCTCGTCGAACGGGTCGGGGCGTCACTCTCCCGTCTCGACGCCGAGCTTGCGCGGCTCTCGATGATGGCCGAGCCCGGATCACCGATCGATCGCTCGCTCATCCAGCGAGAGGTGGGCCTGTCGCGGGAGGAGCAGGCGTGGGAAGTTCAGTCCGCGCTCGTCTGCGGTGACGCGGCGTTCGCGCTCGACAAGATTCGGGAACTCGTCACGGTGGCGAAGCAGCCGCCGGTGCTCATCGGGTACTTCATTACGGACCTTGCCCGCAAGCTCTACGCCGCGTCCCGCCTTCGCGCTGACGGAATGAACGACGCCGCGATCGCCGCCGAACTCGGACTGCGGTGGCGGGCGAAGACGATGGTGCTCGAGAACTCTCGCGGCGTCAGGCCCGAGGCGTTCGCCGATGTGCTCAGAGACGCCGTCGAGATCGATGTACGGAACAAGTCCGGGCTTGGGAACGCAGAGCGTTCGCTCGAACTGCTCGCGGTTCGATTTTTGACGGCCTTGCCGCAATCTCGCCGATAGTGGCGGTTGACATCGAACCCGCGCAAAACCCGGCGAAGGAGTCGCCGGGCAGGCTCAACGCAGGAGGCGACATGCGAGCCCGATCTCTTCTCCAAAGTCGATCTCAGACCCTCGGAATGATCGCTCTCGGCGTCGCCGGCGTAGCGGTGCTTTCCTGTGCCGCGAAGCCGGATCCGGCTCGAGCCCGTGGCGCCGGCTCGAAGATCACCGAGACAGTCCAGAAGTCGCCGACAAGTGAAGATGGTGGTGAGGTCGAGTCCGCGCTCGAATCGGAGATTCAGCGCGCCGCCGCCGACCTCGAGGCGTATCTGCAGAATGAATCCGGCGCCGAGCAGTTCGTGCCGGAGGGGGCGCTCGACCGGAGTGGTTCGGCGACCGGTCGACCGACCTCGGATGCGCGCCGCGACACCTCTGAGAGATTGGCGGATGGGGAACCCCCGAGAGGCGACGACGAAGAGGTCATCTGGACCTCGCCGGCGCCGAAGCGCGACGAGTCGCGTCCTGTGACGCCGTCCGATCATGTCGCCGCGAATGCGGCCCGTTCGGTCGACGCGACCGACACCATGGATGACTCCGATCGCGAGCACGGATTCGAAGCGCCCGAGCCGCCTTCGCGATCCAAGCTCGTCGTTGATCTGGCGCGACGGCTCCATCGCGACGCCGCGTATTCGGATGATCCCCTTCACGAGTATCTCGGAATCGCGGCGTTGACGCTGCTTGACGCGAATCGAAGGATCGACCCTCAGGCGCTCATCGGTCTCGGCGGCGAGCGCGATCGGGAGATCTTCGCGGCGTACCAGGACTTCTTCGCCGCCGTTGGTGAGCGGGTGCGTTCGCGGGCGGATCTCGCCGAGCTCGTCGAGCCGGCCCGAACACTTCAGGACGCCCTCGCGCCTCCGGAGAACCTGTCGGTGGAGACCTTCAAGCTCTGCCGTTCGGTTCGGAGTTTCGGTGATTACACCGAGTTCGAACGAGTCGACTTCTTGCGCGGGCGCACTCACGAAGCGATCGCCTATATCGAGATCGAGAATTTCTCGTCGCAGTTGGCCACGGACGACTATTACCGAACGCGTCTCGCGCAGAAGATCGAGCTCTATACCGACGCCGACGGCCTGCTCGTCTACTCCGTGCCCGAACAGGTCGCTGAGGACCGGTGTCTGCGCCGCCGGCGGGACTTCTTTCTCGTGCGTCACCTCGTTTTGCCGGCGAACCTGAGCCTGGGGAAGTATCAGCTCAAAGTTCGGGTGCGTGACGAGGCGACCGGCGCCGAGGCGGAAGCGGTCATGCCGATCGAGATCATCGCTGGACGCGAGTACCGCTAGAGCGCGATCTCACACCCCGCGTGTCTGGGGATCCCATATCAGCTTGTGCATCTGGATCTGCAGCCGGACGGGAAGTCCGTCCGCGAGCGTCCATTCGGCGAGTTCTCGGAGGCTGAGCCCGGCCTGTCCTGCGATCTCGAGCCCGGGCGCCTGCTCGAAGACCGGACTAAACAGCACCGCGCGGGTCCGCGCGACCAGGTCATACTTCAGAAGCGCCGATTTCGACCACTCATAATCGGCGTGATCGCCGATGACGAACTTCACTTCATCGCGGGTTGTGAGGCGTTCGATGTTCGACCAGTCGTTGCGTTCCACTTCACCGCTGCTGGGTGTCTTGAGATCCATGATGCGGATAACCCGTGGATCACACCGACCGATGTCGCAGGCGCCACTCGTTTCAAGAAGAACGGTCTTCCCGCGATCCAGCAGGATTCGCATCAGGTCGTGAACCCCGGGTTGGAGGAGCGGCTCGCCGCCGGTCACCTCGATCAGGTCGCAGGGATGGGAAAGGACCTCGGAGACGACTTCCTCGATAGATCGCATCGCGCCTTCGCGAAACGCGTATTCGGTGTCGCAGTAGTGACAGCGGAGATGGCACCCGGTCAATCGGACAAACACGCAGGGCGAGCCGGCCCAGGTCGATTCGCCCTGGATCGAAAAGAAGACCTCATTGATTCGCAGCGTGTCATTCACCGCCCATCGTAGGTCGACGGGCGACCGTTCTCGGCCTGCCGAATTGGCGGATTTTCGGGGTCCGTTCGACATTCGGGTCGATTCCGCTCGGCGGAATCGTCCTTCCTCAGCGGTGGTGAGGCCTCGTGCACGGCGCGCGCCTTGCATCGAGTAGGGGAGGACGATGCGCCCTGCGTCGCCCCGGGAGGTTGATCACGATGCGGATGGACCGTTTGACAACTTTGGGCCAGGAGGCGCTCGCGAGCGCGCAATCACTTGCGATCGGCATGCAGCATGGCGAACTCACGCCGCTCCATGTCCTCGCGGCGTTGCTCGAACCAGGCGAGGGAGGCGGTCAGTCCGTCGCACGCTCGGTCCTCGAACGGACCGGCGCCGATCCGGACCGGGTGCGTTCGATTGCGCGCAGTGAACTGAACCGGCGTCCCACGATTTCCGGCGCTCAGCCGGGCCTGTCATCGTCACTCACAGAAGTGCTCCAGAAGGCCGAACAGGAAGCGAAGGCGCTCGGCGACTCGTACATCTCGACCGAGCATCTGCTAGTTGCGCTCAGCGAAGTGAAATCGGACGCGAAGGAAGTGCTCTCGGTCAACGGCGTTCGCCGCGTGCATGCGCTCGAGGCGATCAAGCAGATCCGCGCTGCGTCCGGCGTGTCCAATGTGCATGACCCCGGCGCCGAGTCGCAATACGAGGCGCTCAAGAAGTACGCGATCGATCTCAACGAGAAGGCACAGGAAGGCAAGCTCGATCCGGTCATCGGACGGGACGAAGAGATTCGGCGGTGCATGCAGGTCCTGAGCCGGCGCACGAAGAATAATCCGGTGCTTATCGGCGAGCCGGGCGTCGGGAAGACGGCGATCGCCGAAGGCCTCGCCCAGCGTATCGTGAATGGCGATTGCCCCGAATCGCTCAAGATGAGCCGAATCGTCGCGCTCGATGTCGGCTCGCTCCTCGCGGGCGCGAAGTTCCGCGGCGAGTTTGAAGAGCGGCTCAAAGCGGTGCTGCGCGAAGTCACGGCGAGTGACGGCCGGATGATCCTCTTTATCGATGAACTCCACACGATCGTCGGCGCCGGAGCGGCCGAAGGCGCCGTGTCAGCCGGCAACATGCTCAAGCCGGCGCTCGCCCGCGGTGAACTCCGGTGTATCGGCGCCACGACGCTCGACGAGTATCGCCAGCATATTGAGAAGGACGCGGCGTTCGAGCGTCGATTCCAGCCGGTCTTCGTCGACGAGCCCGGCGTCGAGGACGCGATCGCCATTCTCCGTGGACTCAAGCCGAGATACGAAGCGCATCACGGGGTTCGCATTACCGACAGTGCGCTCGTGCAGACCGCAGTGCTGAGCAATCGGTACATCAGTGATCGGTTCCTGCCCGACAAGGCGATCGACCTCCTCGACGAGGCGGCGGCCAGATTGCGCATTGAGAACGACTCGATGCCCTCTGAACTCGATCTCCTGCGGCGGGAGATCATGCGGCTCGAGATCGAACGCGAGGCGTTGCGGCAGGAGTCGGATGACGCCTCGAAGAAGCAGCTCGAACAGGTCCAGCAGCAACTCGAGGAACTCAACGAACAGAACAATCAGCTCACGGCGCAATGGGAGTCGGAGAAGCAGGAACTGGACACCATTCGAGAGGCCCGCGAGGAGATCGAACGCAAGCGGACTGAACTCGAACAGGCTCAGCGCTCCGGCGATCTCGAAAGGGCGGCGCGAATTCAGTACGGTGAACTGCGCGATCTCGAACGGCGACTGCTCGACGCTGAGCAGTCGCTCACGCGAAAGCAGAGCGAAGGCGCTTCGATGGTCAGCGAGGAAGTGCGTCCGGAGCACATCGCCGAGATCGTGAGCCGCTGGACTGGAATCCCGGTAGCGAAACTGCTCGAAGGCGAGCGGGAGAAGCTCGTTCGAATGGAGGATCAGCTTCGTCGCAGGGTCATCGGACAGTCGGAAGCCGTTCGTGCCGTGTCGGACGCGGTCCGACGCAGTCGCGCTGGCCTGGGCGATCCGAAGCGTCCGATCGGATCATTCCTCTTTCTCGGGCCAACCGGCGTAGGAAAGACGGAACTGTGCAAGGCCCTCGCCGAGTTCCTCTTCGATACCGAAGACGCCATGGTGCGTATCGATATGAGCGAGTACATGGAGAAGCACTCGGTCGCCCGGCTCATCGGCGCCCCTCCCGGTTACATCGGGTACGAGGAAGGGGGACGACTTACCGAGACGGTTCGTCGTCGGCCCTATTCGGTAATCCTCCTCGATGAAATCGAGAAGGCGCATCCGGATGTATTCAACATCCTTCTTCAAGTGCTCGACGACGGTCGTCTCACTGACGGCCATGGCCGCACGGTCGACTTCAAGAATTCGATCGTGGTGATGACGAGCAACATCGGCTCGCAGAAGCTGCAGCAGCTCGCGGAGTCCGGCGCCCAGGAATGGGAGATCGAGGCGGCGGTGAAGACCGAACTGAAGCAGGCCCTCCGGCCGGAGCTGCTCAATCGAATCGATGAGGTCATCGTCTTCCACCAGCTTACCCGCGATGAGCTGTCGGACATCGTGCGCATCCAGGTCGAGACCCTTCGCCGCCGTCTGTCGGAACGGGAAGTCACGCTCGAGCTTACCGAGGCGGCGATCTCCGCGATCGGAGAGTTGGGGTACGACCCCTCGTTCGGCGCTCGGCCGCTCAAGCGGGTCATTCAACAGCAGATTGAGAATGCGCTGGCGGCCCGAATGCTCGGAGGTGAATTTGGGCCGGGCGATCAGGTCACCGTTGACTTCGACGGTCAGTCGTTTCGATTCGCCACCGGCTCGTCGATCGCGGAGCCCGCTTCGGCCACCTGACGCCGGGCGGAACTGCGGGGCGTTCGTCGTTCATCCGTCGGCTGGAGCCGCGGCGACCGGTTCATAGCTCAGCACCCACGCGCTGTATCGCGCGAACGGCTGCTCGGACGCCATCTTGAGTTCCGAAGTGAAAGGATACGGAACACCGGGTCTGGCGCCGTTGACACGGACGGTCGTTTGACCGATCTGACCGCCCTGTGCGTTGTAGAAGGCGACAGCGATCGAGAGATTGTGCAGTTCGTCTCCAACATGAACGAGGCTGCCGGAGATCGTCAGCTCACCGAAGTCGACCACCTCATCCTCATCGGTGTAGTAGATTCCCAAGAGCGGTGAGTAGCGCACCTCCCGTTCTGTTGTGGTGCGATAAGTCGTGCCCATCTCGTCGACGAAGACGGCGTCGCCGATGCGTGTATACCCGGCCCGCCGCAGAATAGCCGCGCGCTCGGCGAGCGGATCGTCCGGCGCCGCGTCGTCTCGCGCCGCTTCCCGTTCTTCGCGCAATTCGATCATTCGCTGTCGACGCGCTTCGCGCTCCGCCTCCCGTTCGGCCGCGCGCCGGGCGCGCTCTTCCTGCTCGCGTTTCGCGACGAACAACTGATACTGGTCGTACGCCGGCCCGTACGTGTCGTGATCCTGGATGAACTGCTCCAACTCGCTGTACTTGCCCGTCACGGACTGCAGCTCCAGCTTGAGTTGTGCGTTCTCCCGCCGAAGTTCACGAGCTTCGCGTGAGAGACGCTCGATGACTCCGATGAGTTCATCGATCGTTCGCTGCGAGAGTTCATCGCTCACGGGCCTTTCGGGGTTCGCCGGGGCCTCGTTCGAGTCCTGGCCGTGCGCGCGAGGCGGGATGGCGATAATCAGTGCTGCGAGCAGAGCGATGCGAGTGGCGGTTTGAGCAATGCGCATGCGACAGGCCTCCAGCGATGCGGTCAATCGTGGTCTGTCTACTGAGACGGCGAGGGGGGGTGGCTATTCCCGTTCGCCGAGACTCAGTCTTCTTCGGACGATCGCGCCGAATTGGCCTCGTTGCCGTCGGCGTCGGTGGCTCCCGAGTCGTCCAGGGCAGGATCGGACACCGATTCATTCGCATCGGTGGCCGGGTCGGATCCGGTTTCGGCCGGGTCAAGTCGCGATCTCAGATCGCGCGCTCGGTCGATCATGGGGTCGATCTCGGCCGCGGCGGGCTCGAGCTCGAAATGCCATTCGACCCGCTTCTCGAAATTGATCGGAAGCGCTTCCGCGACCAGATCGATTCCCGGCTGGTCGTACAGCGGGATTTCCGCTTTCGCGGCGCCGACGAATGGCTCATACCCGTCTTTTACCAGCCGAATGTCATAGGTCCCGTAGTACAGGAACTCGACTTCAACCGGCGTGCGGCCGATCTCGCGATCGTTCAGATAGACAAGAGCGCCCTCGGGCTCCGAGGTGATACTGATCGTGCGTTCCACGCAACCCGTGAGCGCGCCGAACGCGAGTGCCGAGCTGATCGCGAGACTTCTCATCGAGGCTCCATCATACCGCCTCGCCGTTCCGGACGCGAGCGATTCAGATCCCGTAGATCGGACGCAGCTTCGACTCGAGATGGCGGAGGAGCGGCTCGGCCTCCAACGGCTTTCCGGTGACCCGCTCGCAAAGTTCGGCCGCCGGATACCGTCGGCCGTGACGGTGAATCTCTTCGGTGAGCCATTCGCGCAGATGGTGGAACTCGCCTCGACGGAACTGATCGTCCAGGTCCGGAATCGCCTCTCGCGCCGCATCAAAGAACTGCGCCGCATAAAGGTTTCCGAGCGTGTAGGTCGGGAAATATCCGATGAGACCGAATGACCAGTGCACATCCTGGAGGCAACCGTTCGAGTCTCGGTCGACCTCGATCCCGAGATACTCCTTGAACCGCTCGTTCCAGACCCGCGGAACCTCCTCGACCTCGAGTTCGTCGCGGAGCAGGCGGCGCTCGAGTTCGAACCGCAGCATGATGTGCAGGTTGTAAGTCGTCTCGTCGGCCTCCACCCGGATGAAACTCGGGCGGACAATGTTCTGCGCCGCGTACACCGAATCGATCGTCTCTTCCTTGAACGCTTCGGGCATGAGTTCCTTGGCGTGCGGCAGCAGCCATTCCCAGAATGGCCGACTGCGTCCCACGAAGTTCTCCCAGCCTCGTGACTGACTCTCGTGAATGCCAAGGCTCACGGCTTCGCCGCACGGCGTTCCGAACCGGTCGTCCGCGAGGTTCTGTTCGTAAATCCCGTGGCCGGCCTCGTGCATGGTCGAGCTCAGGGCGTCCATGACATTGTCGTCATGGAATCGAGTCGTCATTCGGCAGTCGCCGGGGCCAATGCCCGAACAGAAGGGGTGGGTGCTCACATCGAGCCGTCCGCGCTTGAAGTTGAATCCGATGGCGCTCGCGACGAAGCGGACGAACGCCTCCTGCTGCTTTCGCGGGATGACGCGTCGATGGATGTCGTCGTCGGGGGTGTTCGGCGCCTTGGCGATCTCGGCGATGAAGCTCGTGAGCCGTTCGCGCAATGGTCCGAATACGGCCTCGATCTCCTTCGCGCGGGCGCCGGGCTCGTAGTCTTCGATCAGCGCGTCGTACGGCTCACCGTCGTCGGGCCAGCCGTAGTACTTTGCGCTCTTGCGGGTCAGTTCGAGCATCTTCCGAAGGTGAGGCGCGAAGATGGAGAAGTCCGACGCGGCACGAGCCTTCGCCCATTCAGCCTGAGAAATCGCTCGTGTGCGGGCAAGTTCTTCGACATGTTCGCGCGGCAGCTTTCGGGCGCGCTCATAGTCGCGCCGCCACTCTCGGACATTCGCCGCCTCGACCGAGCCGGCCTCGAAACCATTCTTCTCACATTCGCCAAGCAGACGACCGATCTCGTCGTCCGTCCGTTTCTGGTGAAGCAACCCGGAAAGGGCGCCGCTCTGATCGGCCCGCAGCATCGTCGCCGCTTCGGGCATCATCGTTTCCTGATCCCAGCCCAGCAGTGACGACACCGAACCGAGCAGGCTGTTCTCTCTCTGAATGACGACCAGTCGGTCGTAGGCCGATGACATCGCGGCGAACTCCTCGAGGCGGGGTTTGGTCGCCGGGATAATAGCCCGCGAGGTCGCTCAGCCTTCGCTGAGCTGAGCGCGGAGTTGATTCACGCGTTCATCGTCGGGGTCGAGTCGCTCGGCGTAGCTTGTCCAGCGCCGCGCCTCGTCGCGATCACCGACCACCATCAGGTATTGCGCCGCGCGAATGGCGGATTCGGTGGACTCGGGCGCAGCCTGAAGATGGTCCACATGCACCTGCGAAGCCTTTGCGGGCGCGCCGAGCAGCGCCCAGGATTGACCGATCTCGTTCACGACTTCCTGGTGAAACCGTTCGGGCGCCTCGAGGGCATTGAGAAGCGTGATCGCGTCCTGCGGGCGATGGCGCCGTCGAAGGAGCCGCGCCTCCGCAAGGCGCCACTTGAGATGCTCCGGCGCGAGCTGACGGGCGCGCTCGATCTGCCTCTCGGCGAGGTCGAGCTTGTTTTGAATGAGATAGATCTCGCCCAGCGTGCCGTAGGCTTCGTGAATCGACTTATCGAGATGGATGACCTGAAGGAGCCGCGCCGCGGCGGCGTCATACTCGTGCAGCTTGATCAGGGTCTGGGCGAAGTAGAGCGGGTACTTTGGATTGGACGGATCCAGGCGGCTGGCCTCCTGGTAGTGCACCGACGCCTCGTCGTGCCGGTCCAGCATTCCCGCGAGAACGGCGGCGTTGAAGCGGTATTCGGGTTGCTGGTCGTTCAACTCGATGAGTTCGCGGGTCGCCGCGTAGGCGTCCTCATAGCGAACTTGATGGATGTAGAGTTCGGCTCTCGTCGCTTTGACCGACTCTTCCTCCGGGTACTTCGAGTGCAGGTCGTCGAGCAGCTTCTCGGCTTCGCTGAACCGCTCGGCGTTGATGTAGTCCGATGCGACGCCGACGAGTTCCTGCATCTCGGCCAGCGCCTCGGCGTCAGGCCTTCGAGTCGGTCCTTCGAGGGCGCCGTTCGCGTTCGCCGCCTCCGGTCCAGTCGTCAGGGTGCGCACGGCGACAATTACGCCGATCGCGAACGAGGCGGCGCCGGCGAGAACGAGAACGGTCCATTGCAGTTTTCGTGGCTTTGTCATGGCGTTCATTTCATCGGCTTATTCCACGCCCCCGGCTACAATGGCCCGCCATGTCTTCCACGACGACACGATCCAAGCTGGCGAAATCGTACGATCCGGCGGCGGAAGAACCGAGGGTCCGCGAGAAGTGGAGCGAAGTCAAGCCGTTCCATCCGGATCCAACGGCGCCTGGCCCCACCTACGCCATCGTCATTCCCCCTCCGAATGTGACCGCGGCGCTCCACCTCGGACATGCGCTCAACAACACGCTTCAGGATGTGCTCATCCGATTCCACCGTTCCCGGGGGTTCAACACGCTCTGGATGCCGGGCACCGACCATGCCGGCATCGCGACGCAGACGGTGGTGGAGAAGCGCGTGCTCGAAGAGGAAGGGCGGCGGCGCACCGATTTCGAGCGTGAGGAGTTCGTCGAGCGAATCCAGGCGTGGAAGGACGAGTACGAGGCGACCATCATCCATCAACTCGAACTCATGGGATGTTCCTGCGACTGGGATCGCACCCGGTTCACGATGGATCCGGTGTGCGCCCGCGCCGTGCGCGAAGCCTTCTTTCGACTCTTTCGAGACGGGCTCATCTACCGCGGCAAGCGTCTTGTGAACTGGGACCCGGCGACGCAGACGGCCCTCGCGGACGACGAAGTCGAAATGGAGGTCGTCGATGGATACTTCTGGTACTTGAAGTATCCGATCGTCGACGATTCAGGCGTCGAAACCGGCGAACATGTGACGGTCGCGACCACGCGACCGGAGACGATGCTCGGCGACACGGCCGTCGCGGTGAATCCGGCCGATCCGGAGCGCGCCGCATTCATCGGCCGACAGGTTCGCCTGCCGATCGTGAATCGAATCGTGCCGGTGATCGGCGACGAGTATGTCGTCGTTCCCGATCCGGGAAGCGACGATCCAAAGGCAAAGTACGCATCGGGCTTTCTCAAGGTGACCCCTGCGCACGACCCGAACGACTGGGACATCGGCCAGCGGCACAATCTCGACGCGATCAATGTCATGGCGCCGGATGGCCGCATCTCGGACAAGCACGGCTGGGACGATCTGGGGGACGGGTCATTCCTGGTCGGTATGGATCGCTACGAAGCCCGCGAAGCGGTGGTCACCTGGTTCCGCGAACGCGATCTCCTCGCCGAGGTCAAACCGTACCAGCACAGCATCGGACACTCCTATCGCAGCCATGTGGCGATCGAGCCGTATCTGAGCGACCAGTGGTATGTCAAGGTCACCGATGAACGACTCGCCGGCGCGGCGCTCCGCGCGATGTCGCCCGACCAGCGTTCATCGTCTGACGGCGTGGTCTGGAGCGGCGCCGACGCTTTCGTGTCGCGCGGCGCCGGCTGGGAGGGGGGACTCCGTTTCGCGCCGACGCGGTACGCGCGCACCTTTCAGTCGTGGCACGAGAACATTCGCGATTGGTGCATCAGCCGGCAGCTCTGGTGGGGTCATCGAATCCCAGTCTGGTCGGCGACGGTTGATGATGAGAATGTCCGGCGACTCGTGCACGATCTCGTGGTTGATATGGATCAGGATCATGAACGACTCGCGCTGCGGATCCGGCCGCGCGAAGAAGGCGGGTTCGTGGTCTATCTGTGCCCGCGGACGGAGTCGGACGAAGAACTCATCGAGGGAATCGAAACGCGGGCCCCGGCGGTTCGCTTCGAACGCGATCCGGATGTGCTCGACACCTGGTTCTCCTCCGCGCTCTGGCCGATGTCCACGATGGGCTGGCCGGAGCCCGAGGCGTTTCCCGAGCAATTCCCCGAAGGCTCGGCGCTCATCGAGTCATTCAATCCGACCACCGTGCTCTCCACGGCGCGTGAGATCATCACCCTCTGGGTTTCCCGGATGGTGATGTTCAACACCTACTTTCTCGACCGGCTTCCGTTTCGCGATGTATTCATCCACGCGATGATCCAGGACGGCGAAGGCCGAAAGATGTCGAAGTCCCTTGGAAACGGAGTCGACCCCCGCGACATCATCAAGAGCAAGGGCTCGGACGCGATGCGCTTTACGCTCGTGCAGATGACGACGCAGACGCAGGATGTGCGGATGCCCGTCGAGTACGACGCGGCGATCGGCGCCAACACGAGCCCGAAGTTCGAGATCGGGCGCCGACTCTGCAACAAGCTCTGGAACGCGACCCGATTCGCGCTCTCAACCCTTGGAGCGGTGGAGGACGAGACGCCGATCGGAGCAGGGCCGGTCCGACTCGTCGATCGCTGGATGGTGTCGCGCCTCGGCTCGGCGCTGCGACAGATCGACGCCGCAATGACCGAGTACCAGTTCAATGTCTACGCCCAGACGATGTACGACCTTTTCTGGCGCGATTTCTGCGACTGGTATCTCGAGGCGGTGAAGCCAACGGTGCGCGACGACCGCACCCAGGCGGCGGTGCTGCGCGGGACGCTCGCGGCCTTGCACCGCATGTTCCACCCGATCATCCCGTTCGTCACCGAGACGCTGCATGAGGCGATCGAATCGCTTCCGGTGGAGCCGATCGACGGGATTTCGACGCCCCCCTCCGAACTTGCGGCGAACGCGGCCTGGCCACGGGTAGAGGACCGCCTCATCGATCCCGAGGCGGAGGCGGAGTTCGAGCGCGCCCGTGAACTCATCAGCGCCATTCGCGAACTTCGCGCCGCCCACGAGGTCCATCAGAAGCGGCGCGTGACACTTCATGTAGGTGACGAGTCGACCCGGGATCTCATCGCCCGCTGCGAGGGCGTGGTCGAGTCACTCGCCGGACTCGAGCAGGTTGTTCGCGAGGCGGCGACCGGAGAATCCGTAAAGTTTGTCGTGAGCGGGGTCGAACACGCGATCTCGAATCTCGTCGACTCCGTAGATACGGACGCCGAGCGCGACCGCCTCTCGAAACGCCGCGATGAACTCGCGGGTCAGGTCGAGCGGCTCGAGAGTCGTCTCGCGAATCCGAGTTATGTGAATAAGGCGCCCGCTCATCTTGTGGATGAGACCCGCGCGAGCCTTGCTGAGGCGGAGACGGAACTCGCGGGGATTCGAGAAGCGCTGGCACGGCTCTAAGCTGCTCTTCGATCACGAAAGGATCTCGCGTGGATCATGCGACGCCGTACCGACCGATCCTTGCGGTAGCGCTGATGCTTCTGGCGTTCGCCGGTTGCACGCGAAGCACAAATGAGGACTGGTCGCCGCGTATGGCGACGATCGGCGGCGCCGACTTCGCACGGGTCGAGGAGTGGTCGTACGCGGGCGCGCCGGGGCAGTTGATCACGACACCGAATTACCGGCTCCACTGCACGCTCGAGAATCCCTCGCTCATGGAGCGTCTGCCGCTCTTCATGGAACTCGCCGGGGAGCATTACCGGACGGCCATCGTGGAGCTTCCGCCACCCCGCCGTCGGATGGAGAGTTTCATCTTCGGTGCGCGAGATCAGTGGGAGCGGTACGCGCAGGAACTCATGGGCGTCAACGCGGCGCCGTATCTGAGAATAGGCCGCGGCGGCTTCAGCGCCGGTGGGCGCGCCGTCCTCTATGACATTGGTGTGTCCGATACGCTTGCGATCGCCGCCCACGAGGGATGGCATCAGTTCGCGCAGTCCTCTTTTGAGGATTCGCTCCCGATCTGGCTCGAAGAGGGCATGGCGACCTTCATGGAAGGACACCGTTTCGTCGACGGCTCGCCAGTATTCATGCCATGGTCGAATCCAGAGCGATTCGATCTGCTCCGCCGCGCCACTTACTCGAGGCGGTCACGATTGATGTCCGTGCAGGAAGTGCTCCAGACCCATCCGGAAGACGCGTTGGCGCGATCGAACCGCTCGGCGCTGCTCTACTACGCTCAGGTCTGGTCGTTGACGCACTTTCTCCACGAAGGCGCGGATGGTCGTTATCGTGATCGACTGCGCCTCCTGCTTCGAGATACCGCCGAGGGTCGTCTCGATCGCCGAGTCCGGTCGACCCTCCGCGCCCGGGGTGATTCGACGGTGGGCCTGAACACGCGAACCGGGGACGCCGTCTTCCGCGCGTACTTCACGGACGATCTTGAAGCGTTCGATCGGGACTACCAGGCGTTTGTCCGCGACATGGTGAGATCGGGCAAGCGCGGCCGCATGCTCCTCGGGGAAAGCCCCCTCGGCGACCCGACGACGCCGTGACGGATTCTCCGTCCTATCCCGCGAGCACGACCATCGGTCTGCTTTCGGACAGCCACGGTCGCGCGGAGATCACGCGTCGCGCGGTCGAGGCGCTGATCGAGGCCGGAGCCGACCTGCTCATCCACCTCGGAGACATCGGCGCCGACAAGGTGCTCGACGCGCTCGCCGGACATCCTTCACGGGTCGTGTTTGGCAACTGCGACTATCCGTGGGAGCCGCTTGGTCGATACGCCGAACGGCTCGGAATCGCGGTCGATCACCCCGAAGGGGCGATTCGAGTGGGGGAGGAACACATTCATTACGCCCATGGGGACCGAACCGGATCATTCCACCGTGCGATCGAGGGCGGCGCCGGCTGGTTTCTGCACGGTCATTCGCACGAAACTCGGGATGAAGTGGTCCGCGGCGTCCGCGTTGTTAATCCGGGCGCTCTGTTCCGAGCGTCGCGATATACTGTCTGCATGCTGGAGGCGGCTCGGAACTCGGTGGGGTTTCTGCAGATCGAACCAGATTGATTCGAGTTTCATCAGGGCGAGCGACGGTGACGAAGGAGCGCGAATCACAGTCGACCACCCCAAGTACAGGGGGGACGGATCTGCCGGTGCGCATCCGCGCCGCGATCGCCGACCAGGACGGCCCAGATATCCTGCGCCTGTATCGACTTGGCGTGCTCTCGGCGAACGCATTCCCGGACGACAACATTGATGATCTAGAGCGCCTCGCCGACCATTATCTGGCTGACGGAGAGCGATCGGGCTTCTGGCTCGCCGAGGCGTCCATTCAGGACCGCTCCTGCGTGGTCGGTATGGTTGGCGTGCTACATCGTGGGGAGAGCGTCGCCGAGATCCGACGGCTTCGCGTCGATCCCGATCATCGGATGCGCGGCATCGGGACCCGACTGATGGAGCAGGCCCTTTCATTCTGCCGCGATTCCGGCTGCCTCAAGGTCGTCCTTGATACCTGGATCGAACGGGCGCCGGCGATCGCGCTCTTCGAGCGCTTTGGCTTTCAGCTCAACCGGTCGCGCAAAGTCGGCGAGAAGACGATCGTGGAGTTCTACATCGATCTCTACCGAGAGCACGATCCGGGCTCCGTGAAGTGACGGTCAGTCTTCTCGCTCACCGACGCCGAGAGTTGGAAGACCGCGAGTTCTCCAAATACTTTGACTCCCCGCCCGGACGCCCCGGGCGGATGACACGAGGGAGCCGATGACATGGCGGACAGTCGGGAAGTATTCAAGCATCGCGCCGACGAGACCCTTCTCGGTCTCAAGGAGACGGGTCAGTTCAAGACGCTCCAGGTACTCGAAGGACCGATGGACGCCGTCTCACCGATTCGTGGGTATGGTGACTGTGTCGTCTTCTGCTCGAACAACTATCTCGGACTCGCGAACCATCCGGAGGTGGTTCGGGCTGGAGTCGAGGGCGTCGAACAGTGGGGCGCGGGAACCGCGTCGGTTCGATTCATCTGTGGCACCTTTTCTCCACATGAGACCATCGAACGCACGATCGCAGAATTCTTCGGTGTCGAGTCCGCGTACACCTTCGTGTCGTGTTGGAACGCGAACGAGGCGATCCTGCCGACGCTCTGCGAGCCGCAGGATCTGATCATCTCGGACGAATTGAACCACGCGTCGATCATCGACGCCGTCCGACTCGCGACCACGATCAAGAAGGGGATCTCGAAGACCGTTTACAAGCACAACGATCTCGATCAACTCGAAGTCAAATTGAAGCGGGCGCAGGACGAGATCGACGGCGTCGTGTGGGTTATCACCGACGGCGTCTTTTCGATGGAAGGCGACCTCGCGAACCTGCCCGGGATTCGCGAACTCTGCGACAAGTATGGGGCGTTGCTCGTCGTCGACGACTCGCACGGGACCGGTGTCATGGGGAAGACCGGTCGCGGAACGCATGAGCATTTCGGCATGGCCGGCTCCGATATCGACTTTATCACGGGCACCCTGGGGAAGGCGCTCGGGGGGGCCGCCGGCGGATTCGTCGCCGGCTCGAAGCAGGGGATCGAACTTCTCGTCCAGCGCGGCCGACCCACGCTCTTCTCGAACGCCCTTCCCGTGACCGTCGCCTGCTCAGCGAACCGCGCCATCGAGATTCTCATGGATGAGCCCGAGCGGGTCGCCCGGCTTCGGGAGAATGTGGACTACGCCCGGGCCGGGATCCGCAAGGTGGGCTTCGATGTGCTCGAAAGTCCCACGGCGATCTGCCCAATCATCGTGCATGACACGGCGAAGGCGATCGCCATGAGTCGCCGCCTGCTTGAGATGGGAGTCTTCGTCATCGGCTTCGGCTATCCGGTGGTGCCGGAGGGCGAGGCCCGACTGCGAGTCCAGATCTCCGCCGCTCATGAGAAGGAACACCTCGACAAGCTTATCGAGTCGCTCGGCCGGTTGAAGAGCGAATTTGATTGAACGGGTCCGATAGCCCGTCGCCGGGGTGTAACACGGGCGGCGCGGCGGGTACAAACTCGAGGACACCCGGCGCCGTGGTTCTTCCATGAATTGAGGACCTCGGCCGGGATGGGAATCGAGTATTCTGAGCCCGGAGGCTCCTGCCATGCCACAAGTGTTTCGTAGTTGTCGACTCGCCGCCTGCGTTCTCGCCGGGAGTCTTGCCGCGTCGGTCGCCGTCGCTGAGCCGCTCAATCGACAGTGGGTTGACGCGAATGCGACCTGGCTCATGCACATTGATGTGGAGGCGGCGAAGAACTCATCGATCGGGCGCTATGTGCTCGATCACGCCGAGCAACTGCACCTGAACCTGGACGGCATGAAGTCGATGCGCGAATGCCTCGGAGTCGATCCGATCGAGGATGTCAGATCGATCACGATGTACGGCGTCGGCGACGACGACGGACGCACGGTCGGTCTCTTCGTGCTCTCGCGTGAAGTGGACACCGTGATCGATCGAATCAATACCGAAGCCGGAACGCCGGCGGAGGAGATCGAGGTCGACGGCCGCGTCTTCCGCGTCTGGGAGATGCCCGACGAGCGGATCTACGCGTACACGCGAGAGATGACCCCGGGGGAGCGCTGGCTGGTCGTCGCGGGCGTTCGGAGTGATCAGATCGACCAGGCGGTCGATGTCGTCGATGGGCACGCGTTGAATCTCGATCTGGCGCCGGAGCCGGTTATCGAAGCGAACCCGAAGGCGGGATCAGTTCTGTTCGGCGTCGTTTCCGATTTGCGGAATATGGCGAAGGTTCGGCGCGATTCCGTCGTCGCGCAGCGCGCCGACGCGTTCCAACTGGATATGGGCGAGTTGAGTGGCGAAGCGTTCTGTCGCATGCTCATCCATACCGAGAGTAATGAAGATGCGACGCATATCGCGTCGTTCATGCAGGGGTTGATCTCCGCGGGAATCCTCATGTCACAGCAGGATCCGGAGAAGGAGCCGCTGCGCCGCCTCGCCCTTGCGACGCGCGTCGAAGCGGACGGCGCCAGCCTTTCGGTCTCGATCAGCTTCCCGACCCAGGAAATCATCGACGCGCTCCGCGACGCTGCGGAGCAGCAGAAGAAGATGTGAGAACGGTTTCGATTCATGGACCGATTCGAGGAGGAGAACATCAGCCGGTGAGCGCGATACGGCTCACGCACGACCGCCCGGCGGTCAGGTTGATCCAAGGAATGTCGTCGACGAGGGCCACGCCGGCGAAACCGCTCAATGCGCTGAGCGATGAAGAACTGGCCGTCCAGGCGCAGGACGGCTCGCGCGAGGCGTTCGGACTCTTGTTCGACCGATTCTCGCCGCGTCTCTTCAACTTTCTCCTGCGACGCGTGGGCGATGCCGCGATTGTGGAGGAGTTGACGCAGGAGGCGTTCCTTCGCGCCTGGCAGGCGATCGACCGATACGACTCGCGGTGGCGGTTCTCGACCTGGCTCTTCACCATTGGTTCGCGGCTCGCGTCGAATCATCGCCGCACCGCGGGACGGTTCATGACGAACGGTGAATTCAATCGCTTCAGCGGAGACGACCATCGACCCGAGCACATCGCCTCGGCCCGCGAAGAGCGGGGTCAAATCTGGCGTCTCGCGGAAGAGACGCTTACGGAAGAGCAACTCGCGGCCCTCTGGCTGCGCTACGCGGAAGACCTGCCGATCGCCGAGGTCGCGCGGGTTCTCGACAAGACGAATGTGACCGTGCGGGTCATGCTGTTTCGAGCGCGACAGGCGCTCGCGGCCCGCATGGCGGAGAAGAACAAGTCGAGCGAACGAAACGGTGGCCGGAGGACGGCCGCGCCTGCCGTCGACGCTCCGGCTGGAGAGCCGCAATGGACGAACGCGTGAACGACCACTCAAACGCGAAACGAATCGAACGCCGACTCCGGGCCGAAGCGTCTCTCGCCTTCGAGCCGGTTCCGGATGGACTCCGCGAGCGAACCTTGGCGGCATTGAGTGATCCGGTCCACGCCGCTCCGCTTCGATTCCAGACCGAATCGCTGCGACGATCGACGCGCGGTTGGGTGTACACCGGAGTCGCGGCCGCGCTTGCGGTCGGGTTGACTCTCGCGGTATGGCGACCCTGGTCGACCCCGCCCGCATCGCCCGTCGAAACGGCGCCGCTCGCCGTCGATACCACGAATGAGGCCGTCCCCGACAACACGACGGTCCGATTCGCCCTGTCACCGACCGAGTTCGGTCGATTCGTGCGGCAGTCGCCCGTCGAGATTGAGGACCGCCTCGACGACCCGATCATTGACGAAGCGAAGCGGATGGCGGAAGACGGCGCCGAACTCGCTTCTTCACTCGCGGGCCCGCTTCCCAAAGCGTTTGGACGCTTGGCATTCTCGGGATCGAACTCATCGAGCCGGTGATCGAGCAGTCTCGAACGCGTCGGGTCCCGTGACTCTCGCAACGGGATAGTCGGCGCCGATCTCGATCAGCTGATCGAAAAAGTTCCACGCGGCGAGCCCATCTTCGGATTCCGGCTCGAGCAGATACACTACGAGCGTTCCGAGCGGCTGAGCTGTCGGGACCCACACCGAGCCGGAGGGGTAGTGTCGCGCTTCTCGTCGCGCGGTCGTGTCGAGACGAACGAGTCGATGACCTTCAAACGCTCGCTCGGCGCGTTCGATTGAGTCAATCCGATAGATTTCAACCTCTGCATCGCCATCAAATGGCTCGACCTCGACTCCGTGTTCGCGGAGTTTGTCGACAATGGCGGACGCCTCTGGGGGAAGCAGATAGCCGAACGGGCGCGACACGGATTTCGTCGGTTCGAAGCGCCCCAGATGCGCGACCTGATAGTCCACCGGCTCGTCGGAGTCGGCGGCGAAGCCGGCGACCGTTACGGGAGTCGGCCAGGCGGCGATCGTGTGACGAATGCCAATTACATCATCTGGCTGAGGCGCCACGCCGGCGTCGATGGTCTCGGATCGGGCGCGACGATGAAGCTCCCTGATTCGTACCGCATGCTCCTCGGCGAAGTCGATGATCTCTCTCGTAAACTCGAGCGTTGCAAGCACCCGATCCCGGTAGGGCGCATACGAGTAGGCTTCCGAAAGAATCGTCATCTGGCCGCGTAGCCCCTGGTAGGACGCGCCGAAGCGCGGCAGAGGCGAATAGGTGGCCCAGGTCGAATGCTTCTCGTCAAAGTTGCCGTAGAAGAAAGTCGCATATCCAGTTCGATCGCGCAACCGTTGCGAAACTTGCGGAAGGAGTTCGTCCCGGACGAACTCGATCGAAGGTTTAAATCCGGACGGGTTCAACGGCGCATCGAAGGTCAGGACATACCGGTGCCGCGATCCGTTCGTGGTGTGCGTATCGATGGTGAGATGCGGATCCCAATCCGTAAGAAGTCGGACCAGCGCGCGCGCCTCAGGGCTCTCGAGCTTGATGTAATCCCGATTGAGATCGAGTCCCTGCGCATTCGGACGCTGGCCCATGCCGCGCGCGGGTCCCAGTTGGCCTGGTCGGTTCTCGACCGAGAAGCGCTCGTTCCCGTCCGCGTTGTAGATTGGCGCGATGAGCAGAACCATCTCGTCCAGCCATGGATGATCCGGATTGAGGGCAAGTTCGCGGGCGAGCATGAGCAGCGCTTCCTTGCCGCAGACTTCGCCGGCATGAATATTGCCCATCGCGAACACGACGAGTTTGCCCGACGCTCGAGCTTCCGCCGGTGTGCGGATCGGTGGATCCGCCACGACAAGCAGCGGAAGTCGACGGCCCTCGAACGAGGTCCCGAAGTCAGTCGCCGCAATGTGGGGGGCCTGGGCTTCGATGCGGCTCACAAGCAACATCACTTCGTCGTACGACGCCGTCGCCTCGTAGTCGCTCGATTCGGCGACCGTGAGGAGTTCATCCGGTTGAGCCATGCCGACGGACGAGAAGCTCGCGATGAGACCCATAAGGAAGCTCACGAAGGGTGCGTCCATGAGTTGCCCCACTCCATTGATCAATTCCGACGCTGCGTCTTGCCGCTTTGATCGCCCAGCGGGTCGGCGCCGTCGGGCTCGGATTCGAAGTCGGACCGCCGGACCGGGAGCGCCGCCTCGATGGTGCGGATGTGAATGTCTCGCTGCGGGAACGCGATCTCGATCTTCGCCTTACGGAATTCCTGATCAATGGCAAAGAGTAACGCGTCCTGCGTGGAGATCAGAAACTCGATATGCGGAATAAAGACGCGCAACTCGAAATTGAGGGAGCTATCGCCGAATCCCATGAACATCGCCTGGGGCGCCGGGTCGTCCAGCACATTCGCATTCTGTCGTGCGACCCTGATGAGGATATCTTTGGCCTTCTGCGTATCCGACCCATAGGCGATTCCAACCGGAACCTGGAGACGCAGCACCGGGTCCGACAGCGTCCAGTTTACGAGCTGACTCGTGATGAACTCCTTGTTAGGAACAATGAGTTCCTTCCGATTCCAGTCCGTGATGGTCGTGGCCCGCATTCGGATGCGCGTCACCGTCCCGTTGATGTTGGCGACGGTCACCGTATCTCCGACCCGCATGGGTCGCTCGACGAGAATGATGAGTCCGGAGATGAAGTTCGCGAAGATCTCCTGCAGTCCGAACGCGAGGCCGAATGTGAGCGCGGCCGCGAGCCATTGAATCTTCGACCAGCCGATGCCCACGGCGCCGAACGCCAGCGTCACACCGAGAATGAGCAGCGCGTAGCGGGAGATACTGGAGATCGCATAGCGCGATCCGGCGTCAAGAGGCAATCGCTGCAGAAGCACAATCTCGAGAACGCCCGGGATGTTGCGGACGGCGACCACGGTGATGAGCACGATGATTCCCGCGATGAGCAGATTGCCGAGCGTAATGCGACCGATCGGCTCCGATTCGGCGTTCGTCCCATCGCTTTCTGAGCCCAGATCGCCGGGCGCGACAACGAATGGCCGATCGGGAGTCGTTGTCGTGGACGCCTCAGGGTCCGTGGGGGCGGGAGTAGCCCCAACCGGTTCGGCGACTGATTCGATTTCATCGCGCAGCACTTCTGGCATCTCCGGCGCCGCGGCTTCGGCGTAGCCGAAGTCGGGCCAGAGCTCGAACTGATCGAAGATCCCGAGCGCGGGCAGCACATCGATCCACACGCCCCACAAGGCGAGCAGAAGCGCGATGAACGCGCCACTGCGGAAGAGTTGCAGCGTCTGGGCATTCGCCGTCGGAAGATGGATCTCCTCCTCCTGGATCGGCGCCGATTCGCCGGCCGCCTCCTCGCTTGAGAGGCCGGTTTCCTGTTGCGCTTCCGCGGCCTCCCGCTTCTTCCGCGCCTGCTCGATCGCGATGCGTCGCCGGACCACCCAGAGCCAGCGGTAGAAGAGCGCGCTTGCAAGCACTACGGCGAAACTGATGAGCAGCGTGTACCGCACGGCGCGCTCGAGCCGTTGGGCCGAATAGAAGTAACCAATCGCCGCGAGCACCGCCAGGCCGATCGGGACGAGAACGATCGCCGCGAACCAGATGCCCCGCAGGCGGTCGATCCAGGATCCGCGTCTTCGGGCGAGGAAGCCCCCGAGCACCGGTCCGCGCGGGCGACCGATCTGCAGCAGGAAGATCGAAAGCGCGATCATTCCCACAATGAACGCGAGCCGCGCCATCGACATGTTGGTCAGTCGCGTCCCTTCAGGTTCGGCCGAAGTCATCACAAAAACCGCAGGTAGCACAATCGCGTCGAACCAGATGAGCTGGCGACGAATCGCGACGACCGCGTCCATCGGCCACTGGAAGTGCACCCGACCGAGGCCACGACGCCGGCAGACGAGCCGGGCGACCTGCAGCGCGAAGAACACGATCGCCGTCTTGATCAGGCTGTCCGAGATGACCTGCCCCGCCGGGGGAGTGTCGGCGGGGGTGCGGATGAACCACGCGATGATGACAAGCAAAAGCGGCCAGTTCGCGGCTGCGACGAGGCTCACGCCGAGCGCTTCGAGGGTCAGCCGAAAGCTCGGTTGAAGTCGCGACTTCTCGGTCCGGGTCGCGATCGAGTCGAGCGTCGCCGGCGCTCGAATGGCACGAACGAGAATGAAGAACCATAAGCCAAGCGCCAGAGTCGGCAGAACGAAATTGAGCGGTTGTTCACCGAGCTCGATACGAAGCGCGGCGCCGATCGAATCCCACATGGCGGCGGAAGAGATCGCGAGAAACCAGTTCGGCGCCTGTTCAAAATCGGTTCCAGAGAGTGGGTCGGCGCTGCGGATCCAGAGAATACGCTCGTCAATGAACTCAAAATACGCCTTCGCGAGATCGATGAGTTGCCGCTGCTCCTCGTCGAGCGCCCGGAGCGTTTCGGTGTAAGTCCGAAGCTTGTTCGTGACATTGAGCAGCGTGGATTTCAGGTCGTTGATGAGATCGGTCGCAAGCAGTTCGATTGCCTGCCGCTGCTCGGTAATCCGCGCCTGCTCCTCGGCGGACATCTCCGGCGTGACCTGATACTCTTCGTCCATTTCCCCCATCAGGGTCTGGACGGTAACGCCGACATCTTTGATCTGCTGATAGAGCGACTCGAGCTGGACGCGCTTCGCGACCGCTTCCGCGACTCTCTCCTGTCGACGGCGGAGTTCATTCTCCATCGAACGGATATTCGGCAGTTCGGACCGGCGGCCGCGGAGGATGAGCCCGAAGGTATCGGTGAGACCAATCGACTGGGCCTGTTCGAAAGTATCCTCGAACTGCTCGCGAATCGTTCGTCGAAGCGATGTGACTTCGACGAGGCGCTGCTGCGCTTCGCTAAGCTTCGGCGCAAGCTCGATCTGTTCGGCCGAGAGTTCCGAGAACCGGTCCGCGTAGGCGCGAATGGTCTCGTTCTGATCAGCGGCGCTTCGCACGGCGGCCCGCGCCTGTTCGGCCGTCTGTTTCGCCTCCCGTTCCCGCGCTTTGGTAACCGCGTCGCGCCAGGCGCCGACGACCGATTCGGCTTCGATGACGCGCCGCGCCGCGCGCTCCTGTCGCGCTTTGAGTGTTTCGCGTCGCGATTCGTTGCGTTGCCGCTCGCGCTCGAGTTTCGTCGCGGTCGCGTCGAGCGCCTGCCGCTGGGCGAGAAGGTTGACGAGCCTCGCCCGCGTGTGCGGGTCCCCGGTGTCCTGCCGCGCGAGCGCATTGAACTGGTCGTCGATCGCCTGAATCTGTTGACGGAGCTGGGCGATCTGCGTGGGGAGTTGCTCGCGGAGCGTGTCCCGCGTCTTCTCGATCTGCTGGAGGTCGCGGACTTCCTGCTGGGCGGCGATGAGCTGCGCCTCGGCCTGAGTCTGAAGTTGTTCGAGTTCCGCCGCTGTGGCGTTGGGTGGAATCTCGATCTTGGGAGGCTGCGGCGGCTGGGCGAGTTCGGCCCGGATGTCTGCGAGCAGCGCGGGGCCGCCGTCAATATCGGACTGGAAGCGAGCCGTCTCCGCCGCCATATCGCGCGCGGTCTGCAGCCGCTGCAGCGCATCGTCGAACGCCCCGAGAATCTCGTTTCGCTTCGCCTCGTCGAGATCG
The DNA here is from genome assembly GCA_043101845.1 of Phycisphaerales bacterium. Classification (GTDB taxonomy): domain Bacteria; phylum Planctomycetota; class Phycisphaerae; order Phycisphaerales; family UBA5793; genus JBICHN01. Next base: position 889,581 of record JBICHN010000011.1, read on the forward strand.
ACGAGGTTCTCGGCTTCCTCCCGCAGCCGGGCGATCTCCTCCGCCGAGAGCAGCGGCCGAATTCGTTCGCGGACCGCGGCCGCTTCAGGCGAACCGGTCGCCGGTTGATCCTGCGCGAACGCCGACGCGCCGCCGAGCGCCATGATCGTGACGAGCGTCGCGAGCGCCAGGCGGAAGGCGGGACGGGGAAGTGCGACGAGTCGAAGCGTCATTCGGGACATGGCGCGAATCATAGCGTCTTTCAGTTCATTCCTCAGCCGCCTTGCATTGGTCGCCAAGATCATTAGGCTATGGATGACCATCTGCCGGGGCGGGCGCATGGAGATGACCGCATGCGCAACCAGCCGCCGGATCTTGTTCGCTCCAAATCACAGCGCGTCGAGTCGATCGACCGACTTCGTGGACTCGTCATGGTCCTCATGGCGCTTGACCATGTCCGCGAGTACTTCGGCCCCACGCTCTTTGCGCCGGAGTCGATTGGCGAGACGACACCTGGCTGGTTCGCGACGCGATGGGTAACCCACATTTGCGCGCCGGTCTTTGTCTTTCTCGCGGGAACGAGCGTGTATCTCTATCTGAGTGACGGACGGCGAACCAGGGCCGAAGCGTCACGGTTCCTGCTCAAGCGCGGGCTCTGGCTCATCGTGCTCGAACTTGTCGTTCTGAACCCGGCCTGGGTGGGGTCGATGTATCCCTATGTCGGGTTCTTTCTCTTCGTCCAGGTCATCTGGGTCATCGGCTGGTCGATGATCGTCCTCGCGGGGCTGATCTGGCTGCCTCCCGCAGTGGTCGCCCTCATCGGCGCCGCAATGGTCGGGGCGCACAACCTCTTCGACGGGGTGTCGGTTCCCTCGAATCCGTTTGTGATGACCCCGGCGCAGGAAGTGTGGACCGTTCTGCATGTGGGTCGGACACCGATCACGATTGGCGACCTTCTGGTAGCCGTGATCTACCCGCTCGTTCCCTGGCCGGGGGTGATGGCGCTCGGGTATGCGTTCGGCGTGGTGGCGCGACGACCTCAACGATTGAGAGTCACATGGAGTCTCGTTCTCGGCGTCGTCGGGACGCTGACTTTCGTGGGATTGCGCTGGTGGAACGGCTACGGCGATCCCGATCCGTGGGAGGTGTCGGACCGTGGAGATCTGTTCACCGCGATGTCATTTCTGAACACCGAGAAGTATCCGCCGTCGCTTCTCTTTCTGCTCATGACGCTCGGCCCGGCGCTGCTCATCCTCACGCTGCTCGAGCCGCGGCGTCTCCCTGGGCGAGAAGTCCTTGGCGTCTTCGGTCGCGTGCCGCTCTTCTACTACCTCATGCACATTCCGCTGATTCACATGCTCGCGATCGCGGGCGCCCTCGCCATGTCGCGACCGGTGGGATGGTGGTGGGGGCCCGAGGTCGGCGCCGAGTTTCCGGAAGGGTACGAGCCGAGTCTTCCGCTCGTGTATGGGATGTGGATACTGGTTACCGCAATCCTGTACCCGGTCTGTCGGTGGTACGATCAGTTTCGTCGCCACAATCGCGGGCGCTGGAAAGCCCTCAGCTACTTGTGACCGTGGTCTGAACTCGTTTTAACACCCCGGAGTCGCAGGGGCCGGATACGTTGTAGAGTGGGGAAAGTGAAGAAGTTGCCCCCCGTTCGACAAGACCGGAGAGGAGAGAAAGACATGCAAATAGTTAAACCAGGGGTGGTACTCGCTGCGAGTCTGCTGTGCGGCGCGCCCGCGGCGGTCTCCGCCGATGTGGTCGGGGGCGTTGATCTCGGCCAACTCACCGACTACCTGTTCGTTTTCACCGACGGGCACGAGGATGCGAACTGGCAGTCATCGAGTAAGGGTTATGTCGGCGATGTCGCGGTATCCGGTGGGGCGGATTTCCGAACTTCCGGCGACTTCGCCTACGCCGGCGTCATCGTGACGGACGGGTCGACGATCGGCGCCTGGGGAGACATCGTCGAGAACAATCCCGATCAGGCGTCGGCGGTGACGGGGCAGGACGCGTTGCTTGCGAGTCTGACCTCACAGCTCGAACAGGCGTTCGCCGAGATCAACAGTCTGGAGGTCACGCCCGGATTCGACAATCGATCGGCGGGCTCGCTCGACGGCTTGAACACTCAGAATGGCCTTGCCGAGACGTTCGTCATCAATGTGACTTCGGATTTCCACATAAGCGACCCGATTGAAATTACGGGGGACGCCGGAGATGTCTACATCCTGCGCTGGGACGAAGACGCGGATCCGACCAATGGATACAACGGCCAGGTGAAGTTTCAGAGCGGCGGCGCCATCGTACCGCTCGGCGAACTTACGCCGGCGTCCTTCGTTCATGTCGCAGGTGATTTGAACGCTTCGGGCGGAGGTGAAACGCCTGCGGCGCCGTACCCGCAAGGTCCGAGGTTCGAGGGCGGTCAAGGCGAACTCATCGCCGGAGGCCGTGACTTCAGCGGCGGCGGATTCTTCACCGGCTACTGGCTTACGACGGGCGATCCTGACGACGGACAGACTTCACCCTTCAGCAACGCCATCTTCGTCGGCGGCTGGTATTCGTCCACCTCGAAGTTCAGTATGACCTCAGGCACGAGCGGCGTCCATGTCCAGCCGCCGGACAGTTGTGATCTGATCTTCCGTTTCGAGGGACACTGCCCCGGCGACTTTCTTTGTATCGTCGAATGCGCGACTCCCGGTGGTACGATCGCCTTTATTCTGGCGGACGGGCCCGGCGATGCGCAGATTCCTCCCGGAGTGCCCTGCGCCGGCGTTTCACTCGGGCTCGATGAGACAGCGCGCCTCGTGAAGACGAAGGTCGCAGATGATGATGGTCGTTGCGTCGAGGTCGTTCGGGGCGTCGGACCCGGCGTGTGCGGTAAGGCCGTTGTGGCGCTCGATGTGGAATCGTGTCGGGTCAGCGAGGTGGTACTGATCGACTGATCGCGTGAGACATCGAATGGGCTTTGAATACAGGCCGCTCTGAAGGCTCGGAGCGGCCTGTTTGCTCAGTAGGGTACTCATTCGATCGCACCCGTGCCTGCACGGAGGTATGGCGCTCCCGACCCCGATCAGCCGCGGGCCGCGAATGCCGGAGGTGGGACTCGAACCCACACTCGGTATTACCCGAAACGGATTTTGAATCCGTCGCGTCTGCCAATTCCGCCACTCCGGCGTGGAGCGGTCAATCGTTGGCCCCGGCGGCGAGCCCGTCAAATCTGACGGTGACGCGAGGGCCATCTGAAGACCTCCGAACGAATTGGATGCGGCTGAACAGGTGATTCAATCGTGCGCGGGCGCGGGCGTTCCGTCCGGGGTCGTATGAAACGAACGACCGCCGGTCGTTCGACCGGCGGTCTCGCCCTCTTCGCCGCGCGCCAGATCTTCCTCACGGCATCACGATCGTGTTCAGCATCTCCGACTTGTTGCCGTCGTGATAGGCCTGAATCCAGAGTTCGGTAAAGGCCGCGTCGGACTCGACCAGGGTGTCGAATGTAGCGACGCCGTCGGCGTCGGCGATCGTGACGCCGCGAAGTCGCGGGCTCAGGAGTTCGAAGTCGACATGATGCGTCAGATCCCACAAGTACCCGGCGTCTCCAGGTCCGCGGGTCGAGTAGTAGAAGAACACTCGGGCGCCCGATTCGCAGTGCGTCGCGGTCGCCGTGGCCACGGCGCCGGCGCGAAGGTTCTCAACGGAGAGGGAGAGGCGAACGGGGCTGAGCAGGTGAATCGCGCCCCTGTCCACTCTGGTCACGATGTCGCCTTGATCGTTGATAAGCATGGCCCGCCCGAGGGCCAGGCCGAGCGTCGGGTCAATTCGGTCATTCAAGTTGACCAGCGTGTCATCGACGAGTTGCCATAGCGCTGGGACATCTTCTCGCCCGCCGTAGATGAACCCGACCGCGAGATTGTGGTTATTCACATCCATCGCCACGCCACCGACGGCGCCGGGAACCATTGGAAGCGCGTGGACACCGGTAGCGTCCCAATACAATGGTGTCTCGACTCCGGCCACATAGTTTCGACCCACGATGTAGTTCAAATCATTTACCCCGTTTGGGGAGATGCCTCCGATTACATCAGATCCCCCATCCGGCCACCACCTGTAGGTGTCTTCAGGTCCCAGACGACCGACAATGAGTCCCTCGTGATTCACATCGACTGGACTCCCGTTCCCGAAAGCAGTGTCAAGTGGCGTCAGGCTATCGGTGGCGATGTCGTAGCGCCACGGCGACCACTCGTTGTCACCGTTCTCTCGCGCATTCACCCAAACCGGCGTGACGCCGCGCGCGTTTACCGCCCTCGGCCAGGCGTGCAGAACCTCCATCTCCGGCGGGAATCGCGATGAGGGAATCTCGACGAAGCGGCCGTTCGCGAACCACACTCCGAAGTTCGACGGTGTGCGAGTCTTGCCTACCGCGACCCCGGTGTCGGTGACATCAACCGCGTGGGTGCAGCCGAGTAGATAGTCTTCAATGAACGGCGGCAGGTACGGCTGAGCGACGAAGCCGAAACTGGCGCGGTCCGCCCAGAGTCCAGCCGTCTGCCCTCGATTATTCAGACCGGTGACAGCGAACTCGGGACCGTAGGGCGATTCATCAAAGCCGAGAAGAGTCACCGTATATTCCCGCGGTGCGGCGTGAACAGGAAGCAGGGATCCACCCGTGAGGACGCCCGTCGCGAGAACAAGGGCGGCTGTCGAGACACGGCAATTCATAGATCGTGACATTTCGGGCTCTCCACGTGAGGGTCGAACGGGCAAACGCGCGACAAGCAGTGTCGTCTCATCGCCCCACACACCGTCCGCCGGGGCCGCGCCCGACCAAATCGCGGGGAAACCGACTCGGTCGACCGTCGTCAAGGATCCTTTTGATTCATTGATCTGGTGGGGACATGTACAATGCGGTAAGCGATCGCGCGATGACTCCATGAGTGATTCGCATCGAGTCCGGCAGGGGCGCCCGATGGTCTTCTCCGATTCAATACAGGATGCGCCTGATGGACCGGTCGATTGGGACGAGGTCTATCGTCGCCTCCGCGCGATCGCTGGTCGATACATGCGCGAGCAGCGTCGGGATCACACGCTGACGCCCACGGCGCTCGCGAACGAGGCCTACCTCCGGTTGTCCAGGTGGAAGGAGGCGGCGGACGCGGACGGCGAGCACCTCGTCGCCGTGGCGGCGACCGCGATGCGGCAGATTCTCGTCAACCACGCCCGCCGGCGCGCGCAACTCAAGCGGGGCGGCCCGGCCGCCCGTCGCGTACCGCTCGACGACCATCTCGGCGCCGCGGATCCTTCGGGCACGCTCGATCTCCTTGAGATCAATGACGCTCTGGATGCGCTTATGGAGCACGATCCACGCAAAGCGCGCATCGTCGAACTCCGCTTCTTCGCCGGTCTGACCGTCGTGCAGGTCGCCGAACTCATGGGTCTTGCGCGGTCGACGGTCGACGCGGAGTGGCGCGGCGCCCGCGCGTGGCTGCTCACGCTCATCAGCGACGAGCGGGCGTCATCGTCGTCATGAGCGCCTCGTCGAGGATCGCCGGATCGATCGACCACAGCCGCGCCGCCTGATCGAGGTGGCCGACGCTCGCGAGCGTGCGGCCATCAGGTGAGAACGCAAGGTCGACCACCTCACCGGCGTGTCCGCGAAGCGTGACGGTTTCCCGCCAACGCTTCGTCTCCCAGAGTTTGATGGCGAAGTCATTCGACCCCGACGCGAGTCGAGAACCGTGGGGCGAAAAAGCGAGCGATCGGACCGGCGCCGAATGGCTCGAACAATCGGCGATCGGTTCGAGCGTGGCGCCGTCGAGGATCTCAATGGTCGGCTCGTTTTGAAGGGCCACGGCGACCACACGACCCTCAGGAGACGAAGCGATCGCTTCCGGTGTCGAATCGAGTCGGCGAGTGGCGAGGGGTTCGAGCGTCGCGCCATCCAGCAGGTAAATAGCGCTTGACGATCCGATCCAGATCCGTGACCCATCGGGCGTCGAGGTTACCACTTCAGCCGACTGCGCTCCGATCGTCGTCCGTCGAACGACTTCTCCATCGTTCGTTCGAACCACCTCGACGCGACCGGCGACTCCGCCGACGATGAGTTCGTCGGCGTTCGTGGCGAAAAAGGCGCATCGGTACGGCTCGTCGGCGGCGACGAGCAGCGGCTCAACCGGGTCGACGCGCCACGCGCCTGCGGCGTTGACCGTCACGAGTCGGCCGTGGGCGGTGATCTGCGCGTAAAACGGCGCGAGTTCATGAGTCGATCGTGCGCCGTCGGCGAGATCGACCGTAGCCAGAGCTTTCGGAAAGCCCACGGCAATGGATTGACCGTCCGGATGCCAACTGATGAGCGTGCAGCGTTCGGCGAACGGGAGAACGCGCTCGCCGCTCCAGGCGTCGAGTTTCCAGGACTTGATGCGACCGTCCTTCGACGCGGTGACGAATCGGGCGCCGTCTGCGCTCAGCGCCAGGCCGTCGATTCCCTCGTCATGTCCGGACCATTCCCGTTCGAGGCGCGCGACGGGACCATCCCAGTTCCACAATCGAGCGCGACGGTCCTGAGACGCGCTCAGGAGTCGGCCGTCAGGAAGGAAGGCAAGGTCATCAATGCGGAGATTGTGCGCCGACCAGCGGGCGATCGATTCGAGATCGTCGGCTTGCAGGACGGAGATGTACGATTCGGGAAAGTTTGGGAACCGGAGTGAAAGCGCGAGGCGTCGACCGTCACGACTGACCGCGAAGGTATCGACCACCGCAGCACCGGGGAGCGCGATGGAATCGGTCTCAATCGTCATTGATTCGAGGGCGACCCGGCGCACGGTTCCGTCGTGTTCGATCATGATGAGCGATGAGCCGTCAGGCGTCACGGCGAAGCCGGTTGTACGCGGGATCGCCCGGGCGCCCGGAACCGCTTCGACTTCGAGTAAATCGAATGAGAGCCGTACGACGCCCCATTCCGAACCCGCCCAGATCGATTGCTCCGCATCGTCAATCCAGAGTGCGCGTACGACTCGCATTGGGACGGGACGCTCGCGGAGGAGTTTGCCCGTGCCGGCGTCCCACACGGCGAGCCGGTCGTCCCAGCCTGCGGTGACAAGGTGATCGCCGGAAGGTGAATAGGCGAGCGCCGTGACCTCGAGTCCGTGCGCGTCGAACGATTGCAATGGGGCGCCCGAGTTCGCGTCAAAGACGCGCAGTGTACCGGTGAAATCTGCCGCGGCGATCCGGGCGCCGCTCGGGTCGAAGACGCAGCGTCCCTGCCACGCGTCGCCCTCGAAGAGCGTGCGTTCAGCCGGATTCGTGCGTGTCCAGAGGTGAAGCCACTCCCAGCCTCGATGCTCGGTCGGCGCCGCGAGGAGTCGAGCCCGCGCTTCCTGGAATCGCCCGTCGCGGAGTCCGACTTCCGCCGCGGCGGTGTTCGCGACATAGAGCTCCCACTGCGTGTTGCGCCGGGCGACGCTCGCGGCAAAGAAGAGTGACATGCTTACCACGGTGGCCACGATGAGCAGAGCCGCAAACACGCTCGAACCGATGACGAGCGATCGATAGCGGCGCACGAATCGGTTGGCGCGATAGAAGACGGTCGCGGGCCGCGCTTCGATCGGTCGGCCCTCGAGAAAGCGGCGGAGTTCGGCGCCGAGCGCGGAGGCGGAGGCGTAACGACGAGTGGGTTCGTGCGCCATCGCCGTTTCGACAATGGTTTCAAGATCGCGCGGGATCGTGGAATCAATCGTTCGTAATCTCGTGGGATCCAGAGTCCGCAGTCGATCGATCGCCGTTGCGATCGGAACATCGGCGAGAGCGAGCGGGCGCCGGCCGGTGAGCATCTCGTACAGAATGACGCCGAGCGAGTAGACATCGGAAGGCGGGCCGACGACTCCGGCGTTCGCTTCGAGTTGCTCGGGGCTCATGAAGTCGATTGTGCCGATGACGCCGCCGGTCAGTGTGAGGGCGCCGGTGTGTTCCGTTCCCGCGAGTCGCGCGACGCCGAAGTCAATGACCTTTGGCCCGCCGTCCGTCGAGACGAGAATGTTCGACGGCTTCAGATCGCGGTGAACGACTCCGGCGGCGTGCGCGGCGCCCATGGCGTCGCAGATCTGGATCATCAGTCGCACCCGCTCCGCCTGCGCGGGCGCATGTCTCCTCATGTACTCGTCGAGTCGTACACCTTCGACGAGTTCCATCGAGTACCACATGGAGCGGGGCGTCTCGCCGTATTCACCCGCGTTGTACACCTGCGCAAGGTACGGATGCGAGATCGATGCGAGGATCTCGGACTCGAGTTCAAAGCGACGCCGGGACTCGTCGGTCGCGACGCTCGGTCGCAGCACTTTGAGCGCGACCGGTCGCGGCGGATTCAACTGCCGCGCTCGATACACGGTTCCCATCGCCCCGGCGCCGATCATGCGTTCGACGACATGGCCCGGGATGCGGGGAAGTGAGGACAGGTCTCCGCCCGCGCCCGACGGATCATCGTCGTGCGGCAACGAACTCCATGCCGGCTCGTCGAGTCCGGTCTGTTCGGAGTCGTAGGCGGCGAGCAGCGTGCGAAGCGTGGAGGCGAGCGGCTCATCAATCGTCGCGATCGATGAGCAGAGCCGGTCGCGCGACTCGTCCGAAAGATGCCGCGCGATCCGCAGGAGCCAGTCGGCCGCGCGGAATCGGGTTGAAGTGATCCGTGTCGGCATGGTCATCCTCAGAGTGCCGTGCGACAGGAATGTCGTCAACGGCACACCGGCGAATCATGGACACATGTTTCGACTTTTCGCGTATTCATCGGGCGCGCGAACCGCAGAGCGTGTGTGGGGATTTGTGCGGGAATCTCGATCATTTCGAACACCCATGCACGGGAGGAGTCAGCTATGACACGAGAGACGCTTACCCGTTCGGCGATGATCGGCATGACCAGTCTCGCTGTGGCCGCGTCGACAACCTCGGTCCTCGGGGCGCCTCGGGAGTACGAGGTCCTTCGTCTTGGAGACCCCCGTTCGGCGACCTCATTGAATGAGCGGGGAGAAGTCACGGGCGGAATCTTCGACGGGGTTCAGGGTTGGGGCTTCCTTACTGAATCGCGACAGCCGATCCGTATGCCCGATGATTGGTTGTTGAACTCCTCCCATGTGGTTGATGTCAGCGACTCGAGCGTGGCGATCGGACACCTCCAGGGGCATCTCGACCGCTTCGCCGTCTGGTACCCGAATGGCACGATGGAGGTCAGGACGGTGAATGACCTTCCGGTCGGCGGAGGCACATTCCTCTATGCCCGGGCGATCAATCAGACCGGCCTTATGGCGGGGCGGCTCTCTCAGGATGAACCGCAAAGCATTCCGTTCATCTATGACCTCGCGAGCCACGAGTTCACCATGCTTCCTTTGCTGCGAGACAACATGTTCTCGGATGTTTTCGACATCAACGATCAGGGCTTCGCGGTCGGGATGCAGGAGATGCGGCGCGGAGGACGCCCGGTCGGCGTTCTCTGGGCGTACGGGGAAGCGTTCCGGTTGACGGGTCTCTATGCCGCGGACGCCATCAACAACCTCAATTACATCGTGGGAAGCAGTCGCGCGGGCCTCGACGGGGCCTACTACGACGCGACCGGTATGCATCTCCTCCCGCAGGGAGAAGGCGCGTACATGGTGGCGATCAATGACTGCAATCAGACCATCGGTGGCCGACCCTTTGGCCCACCGCTTCTCTGGCATATCGGAAGCCTGGAGGTCGTCGACCTCACGACACGGATCGATCGTTCTCTCGGACTCGATCTCTTGTACTCGTCCGACATCAACAACCAGGGCGAGATCATCGTCACGGGAAGTGACGGCGATTACCTGCTCACGCCCGTTCGGATGGAAGTCACCGTCGACAACCTCGTCGCCGCCGACACCGCGGTCGCCACGGTGAGCGGATGCGAATCGGGCGCCGATGTCTGGTTCTTCTACTCCACCGTTCCACCAGGGGACGCGAACGCGTTGTACGACATCGAATGGGGCGTTCAGTTCGATCTGCTGCAGCCGCAGGTTCGCGGTCGGGCGACCGCGGACTCCAGTGGGGTCGCGATACTTCGGACGGAGATCGAACCCGGCGCGGCCGGTACGGAGACCTGGATTCAGGCGTACCACATTGGAAACAAGTCGAACATCGTGAACGCGGTCGTCATGCCGTGAGGGGAGCGATTCCATGGGACGCAAACGCAATACATCAACCGTTCTGGTACTGCTTGTCGGATCGTCCGTCACACTCGCGGCGCCGCGGCAGTACGAAGTGCTCGATCTGCGTTCGCGATCGAATGAAACCCGCGTCACCGCGCTGAATGACCGTGGTCAGGTGGCCGGATCGCTCTATCACAACCTGGGCGGGTTCGTCACGCGGAGTCGAAGCGCGATCGCGCCGTTTCGTGATCTGCTCGAAGAGGCGCGAGTCGTGCACGATGTGAACGGCTCGGGAATGGCGGTCGGCGGCATGGCGCCGGACACCGCCGGCGTCTGGTTCGACGGCGAGCGGCGTGCGTTGACGATCGACGATCTTCCGGCCGGAAACTCTTCGGTGACCGGATTCGAACTCACCGCGATCAACGAGGACGGCCTCGCGTGCGGGGTGGTGACCGGTGACCTCTCCGGCGGCCGGTCGTTCATGGGTGTCGTCTACGACGCACGGGAAGATCGCGTCTGGGAGCTCGATGAGTCCGAGCGCTCGGGTCGCGTCCGCGCAACGGACATCAACAAAGTTGGATCGGTCGTCGGCTACAGCGAGGCGGGCTTCCGTGAAGGGCTCTTCTGGCTGAACGATGTGCAGTATGTCCTCGACGGAGTCGGTCAGGCGACGGCGCTTAACGATCTGCACTTCATCGTCGGCGTCGCGAATGATCCTTTCCTCGATCGTCCCGTGTATGTCGATTCGGTGGGGACCCATTGGTTACCCACACTCAACTCGATGGTCGACAGCTCTCCGGCCGCCGTGAACAACTCGAATCTCGCGGTGGGCATGAGTGCGGAGAGGGCGACATTGTGGCGGCTCGGACACAGTTCGATTGTCGATCTCAATGACCGTATCGACCCCGCCCTCGGGATCACTCTGAACCGCGCGAACGACATCAACGATCACGGCGAGATCATCGCCACCCAGCTTCCACGATTCATGTCGGAACTGAGCGGCGTCTTTCTTCTGCGTCCCGTACCGATGCGGCTCGAGATCGAAGATCTCACGGCCGGGGATTCGGCGATCGCCCGCGTCTACGGATGTGAGACCGGCGCGACCGTCTATGTCTACTACTCGCTCCAACCGCCGGGGAACTCGAGCCCATTCTGGAACCTCGAGCATGGTGTGCGCTTCGACCTCTTCGCCCCGCGACTGCGCGGCGTCGCGACCGCGAACGCGAGCGGTGAGGCGACGCTCGTCACGCGGATCGATGAGGAAGCCGCCGGGCGACGGGTGTGGATCCAGGCCTACCACAGTGGAAACAAGTCCGACATCGTGGAGACGATCGTGCAGCCGTAAATCCCCGACCGTCCGCGGTCGCACGGGCGGCGCCGACGGAGTCTTCATCGGGTGGAATGTCCGATGGTCTCCTGCTCATCCTCCGGCGGGAACGGCTTGCGGCAGTCGGGCGACCGTGACGACGACCGCGTCGGGGCGATAGGTCAGGCGGGCGCCGAGGCCGGGCGGGAAGTTCTCGGTGACGATCCGATCAAAGCGCCCGGCGACGGCGCCCCCCGTGAGCACGGTGAATTTCGCTCCGAGCGGGGGGAAGTAGCCGTCGATGGCGATGAGTCGCAGCGTGCCGCCAAGATTCGCGTCGCCGGTGACGACGAGTTGATCGTGCAGGTCGCCGGGAGTTCCGCCGGCGAGTTCGATCTCGAGTTCGCCGCCGCCATCCAGCTGCGAGTAATTGCCGTCGATGGTGAGGATGCCGGGAGAAAGGCCAGGCCGGATGAACCCCTGGCTCAATATATCTGGCGCGTCGACTTCCCCGTTACCACGCAATTCGCTGCCATGTTCGAAGATCAGGCGCGCCTCCTCGCCAAGGCCCATTCGTGTAGGACTGTCGCTGATTCCCACACCACCGAATATCTCGAGTTCGCCGTCTGCCGGACGAATCAGCTGTTCCTTGCCACCGCTGATCACGAGTTCCCCGCGAACCTCGGTCAAGCGTTCAAGCGGCTCGACCTCCGCGTTCGGCCCATCAACGGCGATGGCTCCGTCGTCTGCGATAATGAGGTCGTCGCCAAGTCCTTCGAAGACGAGGATGCCGTCACCGGTCACCGTCCAGGTTCCGCCGGTCAACTCACCCGTCGAGTAATCGAACTCGGCCACCGTGTTCGGGCGGAACAGAAGTTCGCCCTCGCCGCAGATGACTTCGCCCTGGTTGCTGAAGGGCGCGCTGACAACATACCGGAAAGCGCCGGGGTGCGGGTTGATCCGCTCGAAAGTGTCGGTGTTCACAAACCCGTGGAGCCCGGCCGGGAGTTGTTCGTTGAGGGCGGTGGCGCCGAACTGCGCTTTCCACAAGCCCGCATTCTGGACGATTCCCTGGTCACCGAGTGAGAATGTCCCGTCGTTGTGCGCGAAGATTCCGTCATTGATGAAGGTTCCCAGCGTGACCAGACGCGTCCCACCCGGCGCGAGCGTCGAGGCTTTCACCGAATCGTTCCGGACCTGACTTGTCACGGTTCCGGACCTCCAATACCACACGCCCAAGTTGTTGACATTCCGCAGAACGCCGCCGTCCTGTACGAATCCGGTAGTCGTGGGGTCGGGCTGCCCGAAAATCTCGATGGCGCCGCCGTCGATTACGGCGTTCATTCCCGTCAAGGTCGCCAATCCGTCGCCCGAGATCCGATCGCTCAACTCGACATACGAATCCTTGAAATCAGCGACGACTCCAGAGCCTTGGCTGACAGAGAGACGGTCCGCCGCGAGCCGCACCTGGTCGAAGCGCACCAATCCGCCGTCGATTCCGAACAACACGGTTGACGAAACGAATCTGAGAAGCGGTTCGTCCTGGGGGAAGCCAAACACGGGACGAAATCGCATTTCCCCGTTCCCCGTTACGCTCAATGTTCCTCCTGTCATGGTCAGTGGAGCCGCGACAGTTGTCAGGGTGATCTGCGATTCGACGCCAGCGATAATCGTATTGACCGTCGCTGTCGACGAATGGTCACTCGACAGCACACCACCAGAAAGCGCGAACAATCTAATGACATTCAGGTCGGCGCCGTTGATTAGCGAAACCGTGGCGCTCGAGCTGGGCGATCCGATGGAGATGTCACTACCTTCAAACCTCCACCCATCAATTCTGAACTCCCCACTGAAGACTTCGACATCAGCTGGCGCTCTGAACAGACCGCTGCCTTGAAATCCCGCCAACCCTTCGACTTCGAAGGAGTCGAGAACTTCGAGCGTCGACCCGCCGGTGACGAACCGGTTGAACCCGGACAGCGACAACCCGTCGATGGTCACATTCTCGTTGAGCATCACACTCGCGGCGATGCCGATCACCGCGTCGTAGTTGAACCCCCCGCGGCCGTTGTCCGGATAGTTGCCCTTCGCAGACGGCTGGTCGTGGTCCCAGTTCTCGGCGTTCGTCCACTGGTTGTCACCCCCGTCGTTTGTCCAGGTGCTCTGCACCTGAGCGTGCGTCGAGGCGGCGGCGACGAAGAGCCCCAGGCTCGCGATGAATACGGTGGCGGGCGAACGCTGCATAGACCGCTCCTCCGGTCGATACGGATCTGAGTTGAGCCGCAGAACTGCGGCGAGATTGGACATCGAGAGTCCGAGCGCCCTCGGATTGGGGTGCCGTTATATCCGAAGTGGGCTCGCGTGCGGGCCAAAAAGTGTGTTAACGAGGGCATTTTTTCGCATCGACTGGTACATTCTTCTCGATCCGCCTTGGCAGGGGTAAATCTCAGTCGTCGCAAAGCAAACGATCTCAACGCGTCAGGGCCCGCCGGAATCAATTCGGTGGCAACTCGGTCCGGCCGTTCCAGTACCATGGACGAACTCCCGTCCGGAGCAAGCGAACTCACGCGGGGGGGAGGATCGCTTTCCGGCTGGAGCCTCGTATTCGAATGATGACGGAGGGACTCGAAATGGCACGGTGTCGATGGGGCGCGTTTGTCGCGGAACTCGTGATTCTCTTTGCCCTGGTGTTCAGCGGGCCGGTCTCGGCGGCCCGGTCACTGGATGAGTCCGCCGCGGTCGAGCCGGCGCTGCCCGAGTCGTGGGTGGAGCAGCTCGAGTGGCGCTCGATCGGACCGGCGAACATGAGCGGGCGCATCACCGACCTCGCCGTGTATGAAGAGGACCCCTCCCTGTGGTGGGCGGCGACCGCCTCCGGGGGATTGCTCAAGACGGTCAACAACGGGACCACCTTCGAGCATCAGTTCGATCAGGAGAGTACGGTCTCAATCGGCGCCGTGGCGGTCGCGCCGACGAATCCCGAGATCGTCTGGGTCGGGACGGGCGAGTCGAATCCCCGCAACAGCGTCTCCTGGGGAGACGGCGTCTACAAGTCGACCGACGGCGGGGCGACCTGGGAGCACAAGGGACTCAAGGACTCGTACCAGATCGGTGAGATTCTGATTCACCCGGACGATCCGGACACCGTCTTTGTCGCGGCGCTCGGGCGTCTGTGGGGACCGAATGAAGAGCGCGGTCTTTACAAGACAATCGACGGCGGCGCCAACTGGACGAAGATTCTGCATATCGACGAGAAGACCGGCGTCGGCGATGTCGACATGGATCCGAACAACCCCGAGATTCTTCTCGCCGCCGCGTACGAGCGACAGCGCGACGGATTCGATACGAACGATCCCGCGAAGAAGTGGGGCCCGGGCGGCGCGATCTATCGCAGCACGGACGGTGGTCAGTCATGGTTGCGCGTGACCGAAGGTCTGCCGACCTCCCATCTCGGTCGCGTGAACATCGAGTATGCGCGGAGCGAGCCGGACACGGTGTACGCGCTCGTCGAGTGCGCGCAGATCGGCATGGAGCCGGAAGACGCCGCGTACGCGGGGCTGAGCGGGGAAGACGCGGACTTCGGGGCGCGGCTCACCGAGGTCGCTGAAGGTGGACCGGCGGAAGCGGCGGGGCTTGAGCCGGGCGACATCGTGTACGCCGTGGACGACACCACGGTGCACTCGTTCGGCGATCTCCAGACTGAGATTCGCCGGCGGCTCGCCGGGGACACGGTTACCGTAGAGGCCTCTCGTGAGCGCGAAACCATCACGCTCGAATTGACCTTTACCCGCCGCCCGGAGCCGGACGCGGACGAAGAAGAAGAGGAAAGCGAAGCTGGCGGCGATGAGGCCGAAGCTGAGTCGGAAGAAAGTGAGGAGGAAGCTGCGGAGGCCGAGGTCGAAGCGCCGGCGACCGAGCCAACCGACGAACCCGAAGTCGAGATCGCGCCGGAGCCGACCGTGCCACCCGTCGCCGAAGATCAGCAGCCGGTCGAACCGGCGCCCGCGGAGCCCGTCGACGAGGCTGAGGCGGCTGGCGAGGAAGAGGCGGTCGAACCAGCTCCCGAGCCGACCGAGGAATCGGAGTCGGAGTCAGAGGAGGCCGAGGAGGAAGAGGAGCGCCCGCGCCCATTCGGCACGCGCCTTGGCGGCCAGCGCGAGAACCTTCAGGATCAGCAGGGACCGCATGGCTACGAGTACGGTGGGCTCTACAAATCGACGGATGGCGGTCTCACCTGGACGCGCATCAATTCGGTGAACCCGCGGCCGATGTACTTCAGTCGTGTCGCGGTCGACCCGAGCGACGACCAGCACCTCTATGTGCTCGGCATCTCGCTTTATCGATCAAAGGACGGTGGCGAGACCTTCACCCCGGACGGCCACGGACCGGAAGTTCATGTGGATCACCATGCGCTCTGGATCAACCCGAACGACGGACGGCACATGATCCTCGGGAACGACGGCGGCATCTATGTCACGCATGACCGCATGGAAACCTGGGAACATCTCAACCGGGTGGCGATTGGCCAGTTCTACCACATCACCGTGAGCCCCGACCGCGACTACCGCGTGTACGGCGGCCTGCAGGACAACGGCAGCTGGGGCGGCCCGAATATGAGCCGCATCAACGGCGGTCCGATCAACGAAGACTGGATCCGCATCGGCGGCGGCGACGGTTTCATCTGCCGCGTCGATCGCGAAGATCCGAATCAGATCTACTTTGAAAGTCAGAACGGATTCATGGGCCGGTACAACTTCGAGACCGGTGAACGCGGATTCATTCGGCCGCGTCCTGAGCGTGGCCAGGAGTATCGCTTCAACTGGCGGACGCCGTTCATTCTCTCGAACCACAATTCGCGCATCTACTACACCGCGGGGAACCATGTCTTCCGATCGCTCGACAAGGGTGAATCGCTGCGCGCGATCTCGCCGGAGATCACAAACACGGACCGCGGGAGCGCTACGGCGCTCGCTGAATCGCGATTCGATCCGGATGTGCTCTATGTCGGTACGGACGACGGCGCACTCTGGATGACGGAGAACGGCGGACACGACTGGGTCAATCTGTTCGATCTGTCTACAGAGCCCGAGGATGATGAACAGACGGACGAACCGGTTGTCGAGAATGGCGACGCCGACGCGTCGAGGCCGCGGGGGCCTCGCGGCAGTGGGCCGCGCGGTGAGGGGCCGGCCCGAGGCGGCGGTCGCGGCATGGCGCAGATGATCGAGCGGCTCGACGCGAACGACGACGGCAAACTTCAGCGCAGTGAGGCGCCCGACCGTATGGCGCCGATGTTCGACCGCATGGATGCGAACAAAGACGGCGTGCTCACCGAGGAGGAACTGAGCAGCGGTCGCCCGGGGCAACCCGCTCGCACACCACAGGCCGCGGCTACGAATCCGGACGATCCCATTACCGGTGAATGGGACGCCGAGATGCTCAATGTCGAGTTTCCCGAAACGGACATCCTGTTCAACTTCAAACTCGAGGAGGATGGTCAGATCACCGGTCGCATCGAAGCGCCGAACACTGGCGGTGATGTGAAGGATGGCCGGTTCGACGCGGAATCGGGCGAGGTAGAGTTCGGCTACGACAGTGAAGGCATTGATGTGCAGTTCACTGGCCGCCTCGAGGGCGAGATGTTGAAGGGAAGCGCCACGGCCGCGGGCGGCCGGTTCACCTTTGACTGGGAAGCGCGGCGAAAGGGTGGCGTGACCACCGACCGCGGCGACGGACACACCTGGAAGACGATCGATGAACTCATGCCCGAGCCGATGTGGGTGAGTTCGCTCGAAGCGTCGAAGCACGAAGAAGACCGAATCTATCTCACGATCGACGGCCATCGATCGGATGACGATCGCCCCCATGTGTTCGTCTCGGAGGATCGAGGACGGACCTGGCGATCACTCGTCGAGCAACTGCCCGCGACTGCGGGATCGGCGCGCGTACTTCGCGAGGATCTCGAGAATCCCGATCTGCTCTATCTCGGCGCCGAGTTCGGCGCGTGGGTGTCGATCGACCGAGGAGCGACCTGGACGAAGTTCAACGGAAACTTCCCCACCGTCGCCGTGCATGAGATCGCCCAGCATCCGACTTCGGGCGAAATCATCGCGGGCACCCACGGCCGAAGCGCCTGGGTTCTCGATGTCACACCGCTCCGACAGATGACCGATTCGACGCTCGAACGCGACCTGTATCTGTTTGAGCCGAACGACATGATCCGGTGGCGTTCCGAACCGAGTCGAGGCGTTACGGGCGCCCGCCGGTTCGTCGGAGAGAATCCAAGCGAGCAGGTCGAGATCTACTACTACCTCGGACGCGACGCGCGGGACGCGGAAATCGAGATCACCGATGTCGCTGGTGAATCGATGCGCACCCTGCAGGTCGACACTGAGGCGGGGTTCCATCGGGTGACCTGGGATGCTCGACGGGAACGCGATGATCGTGATCGCGGGGGCCGCCGATTCGGCCGGGCGCCAATGGTCCCGGCGGGCTCCTACGAGGTGACGCTGCGGGTCGGGAACGAAACCATGTCGCAGCGATTCGAGATTCATGTCGATCCCAAGTATCCGCAGATGTCAGTGACGGAAGAAACGGACGCGGTAATCGACTTCTTCGATTCATTCGGCGAAGAGGAATCGGACGGAGAGGGTGAGGAAGGCGGCGTGCGACTATGAACAATCGCGGTCAGCGCAGGCGCCGGCTTTGAGTGAGATCGGCTTTCGCCCTGCATGGTGGGCGCGTGGCGGCCATGCGCAGACGCTCCTTGGTTCCTTGCTTCCTTCGCCCGCGCCTCGCAGGGTGCGCCGCGAGCGAGTCGAGCTTCCCGACGGCGACTTTCTCGACCTCGACTGGGTCGGCCGTGACCGGGAGGAGGCGCCGATCGTTCTCATCCTGCACGGACTGTGCGGATCATCGGAGTCGCCCTATGCGCGAGGAATGCTTCGGGCGATCGAAGACCGCGGATGGCGCGGCGTGGTCATGCACTACCGCGGATGCAGCGGTGAGCCGAATCGACTCAGCCGCTCGTACCATTCCGGCGAAACCGGTGATCTTGACTTCATGGTCCACCGGATCCGCTCGCAATACGAACTGACTCCGCTTGCGCTTGTCGGCTTCTCGATCGGCGGCAACATTGTTCTCAAGTGGTTGGGCGAGACCGCTGTCGATTCATCGAAGCGAGGCGCGCCGCGCGAGGTCAGTGCGGCGGTCGCCGTGTCGGTCCCATTCGATCTCGCAGCGGTCGCGACCCACATGAACCGCGGAATGACGCGCGTATATCGGGACCGACTCCTTCACCGCCTTCGTCAGATGACGCATCTGAAAAGGGCTCATGGACTCCTTGAACTCGAACTCACGCACGCGGGAATCAAAGAACTCTCGACCTTTCGTGATTTCGATGACCGGGTCACTGCCCCAATGCACGGATTCTCGAGCGCCGACGAGTACTACGAACGCGCCACCTGTCGTCCATGGCTCCGGCGAATCGAGGCGCCGACGCTCATTGTCCACGCCAGGAACGATCCCTTCATGCCCTGCGGCTGTGTGCCCGGGCCGGACGCGTTGTCCGATAGGATCGAGGTCATTCTGACGCCCGATGGTGGTCATGTGGGCTTTCTCGGTGGTCCCTGGCCGTGGCGCCCCCAGCGATGGCTCAACGAGGTGATTCCAGCCTGGGTCGCGCGTCGATTTTCGGACGGCTGATCCTTCCTGTTCGCTACAGCCGGGCGCAGATTTGTGACGAGCACATTCTCCGAGTGATTGAGAAGAACCCATCGCCGATGGCGGGGAGGTGACGCGATTGGCTCGCCCATGTGGGTGATGGTCGCGTGCTGATCCGGGGGTGGGACTGATGCAGTTCTTTCACAGCGGAGCGCTCGAGGGAATTCGTTTCACGGGCGATCGATCAGCCCACGGCTCGTTGCTCGAAGATCCGAACTTTCGACCGTTCATTGACTCGTTCGGCGCCGAGGGCGCCATGGAGGTCTGGCGCGGACAGCTTCTCGCCCAGGCGGTTCGAGTCGATGTGGGACTGCTCCCGGATCTTTCAAAAGCCCTCACTGATGTCGCCGAGCGGGCGAAGATCACCAAGCCGCTCGAGGCGTATGTTTACTGCGACGCGCACATCAACGCCTCGGTGACCGACAGCCAGAGCCGCGTGTTCGTGCTTCTCAGCTCGGCGGCGATCGAGAAGCTCGACCGGGAGGAACTCGACTTCGTCATCGGGCACGAACTCGGGCATGCGGCGTACGGACACCTCGAGCTTCCCGTCGACGCGATCCTCCAGAGCGGGGCGCAGGTCACCGCGCAGCAGGCGATGCGGCTGCGAGCATGGCAGCGCAAGGCCGAGATCTCGGCGGACCGGGCGGGGCTCATCTGCTGCGGATCGCTCGAAGTCGCGGCCCGGTCGCTGTTCAAGGTGTGGAGCGGGCTCTCCATGCCGGGCGTGACGGTTGATCCGAATCAGTTCGCCGCGCAATGGGATCATCTCGTCGAGCATCATGTCTCCCAGGGTCAGGGGACCCATTGGGACATCAGTCATCCCTTTCCGTCGATGCGGATGAAAGCGATGAACTGGTTCTGGCGGAGCGAGACGGCCATGAAGTTCGTGCCGCACGCGACGGGCGATCTGAAGGACAACGAAGTCGAGCGTGAGATCGAATCGCTTCTCGCGATGATGGATCCGCTGGCCCGCAAGTCGGGTGACGGGCCCGATCCGCTGCTGCAGCCGTTCATTCTCTGGGGTGGTCTCTTCATCACTCTTGCGAACGGCGCCGCCGACGACCGTGAACTCGATCGACTCAACGAACTCGTCGGCCGTTCGGCGGTCGAGCAGGCGACCAGTGGCGAGATGCTCACCGCCCAGGCGTGCTACGAGCGTTTCGTCGAAGCACGGGGCGCCCGGCGGGCGCCGCTTTCCGCGCTTGAACTTCATCGAATCTTCTCGGCGATTGTCAGCGTCTGCACCGCGGATGGACTCGCCTGTGAATCGGAACAGCGCGCGCTCGCGCAACTCGCGAACGCGTGTGGCGTCAATGAAGGATTTGTCAACACGATGATGGCGAAGGCGGCCTGACCGCGCGCCGACATGGAGTACTCAGCATGAATGCGACCACGCAGAACAACGGTCAGTCCGTCATCGATCGAGTCAAGGCGATCGCGGAAATGGCGGGATTCACCCTCTCGAAGCATCCGGACTGCGATGCGCTTGTCTGTCCGTTCGACATGGGGAACGGTCGAAGCCAGTCCGTCTACCTCACGCACTGCGGAGCGACACCCGACGGTCATGATGTCGTCAGTTTCATGTCGCCGTGCATGGCCATCGAGAAGGGGCTCATGAAGGGCGTGAGCAAGACGATGGCGCTTGATCTGCTCCGCCGCAACTCGAATTTGCTGTTCGCTCACTTCGCGATCGAGCAGATGCCGGGTGGCGAGATTCTCGTCGTCACTTCGAACCAGATTGTGGACACGATGGAGGTCGAAGAGTTTCGGAATCACATCCTCTGCGTGGCAAGCATCGCCGACGCCTTCGAGCGGGAGATCGGTCGGGACATGTTCTGAAAGACTGGTCGGTGGTCCTGAATTCGACGCCGGGCTGCTTTTGAGCAGTCCGGCGTTTCTGCGCGCCGATAGTGTGCCGAGTACAATGGCCCCTGCCGGGCCGGTAGGCCGCGTGTGGACTCGCTATGGAATCAGCCTCGACAAATCAGGTCGCCTACCGGAAGACGATTCGAGAACTGTCCGATCGGCTCGTCGAGGTCCAGCGTCCGATTCGCATTCTCGACGCGATCAAGTGGGACTCGACGGTGCAGTCGGCGTTCTTCGCGACCGGTGGGTCGGAGCAGCCGCTCGTCGATCGCGCGTACTACGAGTCGCGGCCGCTTGGCTTCGACCCGGCTCTGAAACGCGCCGAGTTACACGAACTCGAACGCGAGGTCAGCCGTCGCCTGGGGTCATTCAATCCCGTGGGCGGGATCCTCCGGCGTATGTGCCGCGAGTACGCGCAGGTCGTGCACATGCTCGAGGCGCGGGGCACCGCCGAATTCGGTTCGCTTTCACAAGAGCTCTATGGCTCAGCGAGCGACGCGTTTCACGCGGGTGAACCGAGCCTCGCGGATCTCGGCGTCATGATGTCCGAGGCGCTCTCGAACATCGATCGGAGTTCCCTCGCCAAACCCGAGGAAAAGAACATCAGCGGCGACAGCGCCGTCAGCTGGCTCGCCGAGCGCATTGCGCGGCACTTCCCGGCGCCGGATCAGCCGGTGCATGTCAAGCTCAGCGACGGCATCATCGCTGACGCCGCCGCGGGCGCCGATTACATCAAGATCCGCAAGGAGGCCCGTTTCAGTGAAGCGGACCTCCGTCTGCTCGAGATTCACGAGGGCTGGGTTCATCTCGGCACTACGCTGAACGGCAAGCTGCAACCCTACTGCACCTTCCTGAGCAAGGGGCCGCCCTCGTCCACGATCACGCAGGAGGGGCTGGCGATTTTGATGGAGGTGATCGGGTTCGCTTCGAGTCCCTGGCGACTTCGTCGATTGACGAATCGGATTCGCGCGGTGGAGATGGCGGAGAATGGCGCCTCGTTCGTGGAGGTGTATCGATTCTTTCTCGACCAGCGATTCAGTGAGGCGGAAAGCTTCACGAACGCGGCGCGGGTCTTTCGTGGCAGCACGCCCGACGGTCCGCCGTTCACAAAGGACCTCACCTACAGCAAGGGCTTCGTGCTCGTCTACAACTTTGTCCAGCTCGCCGTCCGCCGCGGATTACTTGAACGAATACCAATGCTCTTCTGCGGAAAGAGCACCCTCGAGGATCTCCGGACGCTTGCCCAACTCGTCGACGAAGGATTGGTGGTGCCGCCGCGCTACCTTCCGCCGCAGTTCGCCGACCTCAACGCGCTCGCCGCCTGGATGTGCTACTCGAACTTTCTCAACATCATCGATCTTGAACGGATCGAAGCGGACTACTCCAACATCCTGTGAACGAAAGTCAGGGATCCCAGTCGAAACTGCGGTCAACGGCTCGCTTCCAGTTTGCGATCATGCCCGTTCGGCGTTCCGGGCTCATTTGAGGACGCCATTCATGATCGGCGACCCACAGTCGTTCGATCTCGTCAGAACTCGCGTACATGCCGGTCCCAAGTCCGGCGGCGAACGCGGCGCCGAGGGCCGTCGTCTCCGTGACCGAGGGGCGGACGACGGGAATGTCGAGGAGATCCGCCTGCGTCTGCATGAGCAGATCGTTCCTGACCATTCCGCCGTCGACGCGCAGGTTCTCAGGCGTGACGCCGGCGTCGTTGACCATCGCGTGGTAGACATCGAGCGTTTGAAATGCGGTCGCCTCGAGCGCCGCTCGAGCGAGATGCTCGCGCGTGGCGTACCTCGTCAATCCGGCGATCACGCCGCGCGCGTCCGAGCGCCAGTATGGCGCGAAGAGTCCGGAGAATGCGGGAACGAAGTAGACGCCGCCGTTGTCTTCGACCGCGGCCGCCAATGATTCGATCTCGTCCGACTGCTGAATGAGTCCGAGATTATCGCGCAGCCAATGCACGAGCGCGCCGGCGATGGCGATGGATCCCTCGAGCGCGTAGACGGCTGGCGATCCTTCGATCTGATACGCGGGGGTGGTCACCAGTCCGGCGGAGGATCGAACGGGCTCGGGGCCCGTGTTGATCAACATGAAGCACCCGGTGCCGTAGGTGTTCTTGATCGCCCCCTTCCCGAAACCGCCCTGTCCGAGCAGCGCGGCATGCTGGTCGCCAATGACGCCCCCGATCGGGATCTCGCGCCCGAACGGCCCATCGGCGCGTGTGACGCCCCAGGCTGAGCGGTGAATCGAGGCCACAATCTCCGGCGCCATCGAGCGGGGGATCCGCATCATCTCGAACACCTCGTCGTCCCAGGTGAGCGCCCGCAGATCCATCAGCATGGTGCGTGAGGCGTTCGTGATGTCGGTCAGGTGCCGGCCGCCGTCGGGACCCCCGGTGAGCCAGTAGATGAGCCAGGAATCGATCGTGCCGAATACGGCGTCGCCGCGTTCCGCCTCCGCGCGCAGCCTGTGGACCTCTTCGAGCGCCCATTGGAGTTTCGGACCGGTGAAATAGGTGGCGATCGGAAGCCCGGTCTTCTCTCGAAACCAGGGCGAGCCCACCGAGCGCTCGAGTTGATCGCAGATCACTCGTGATCGCGTGTCCTGCCATACGATCGCCGGAAGATAGGGAACTCCTGTCTGACGGTTCCAGATGACGAGCGTCTCTCGCTGATTGGTAACTCCGATCCCTGCAAGGTGACTCTCGTCAATGGACGAACTTGCAATCGACTCGCGAATGACTTCGAAGACGCGATCGCGAATCTCAATCGGATCGTGTTCAACCCAACCCGACTGCGGGTAGATCTGCCGGTGTTCGCGCTGGGCGCACGCCGCCGGTCGCCCTTGCTTGTCGAACAACATGCATCGGCTGCTCGTCGTTCCCTGATCGATGGCCGCGAGGTATTCGCCCATGCACAGAGAATACACCTTTCGGTCGATTGAACGCCATTCACCGATCCGGCGACTTCCATTGAGACGCACGACAAGGTAGGGTGTGCCTCGAACGATTCTCTGCGAAGGCGCCGGTCAGAGCGACGGGCGCCCGTCTTCGTACTGTTGGCTTCGGGGTTGTGTTTGATGACCGGTTCTTCGCTCTCGGCGAACAGTGGATGGATCGCCCTGGCGCAGGTCGTCAGCGACCTCATTCTGATCACTGACGCGGACGGGGTCATCGAGTACGCGAATCGCGGCTTTGGGGGTCGGCCTGCATCGGAGTTGACCGCGCAATCATGGCTCGATTGGCTCGACGAAGACGATCAGCGACGCGTGCGTGCCGCCATGATCACATTGGCTCGCGGCAAGCGGCCGGATCCGTGTGAGGTCGATTGGCCGAGCGCCCGCGGCGAGTCGAGGCGAGTGTCCTGTGTACTACGAACGGCGCCGGAGAATTCCGGACGAGTCCTTGTCGTCGTGACCGATGTGACCGAGCGACGACGGTCCGCGGAGGCGTTGCGCAAGTCGGAGGAGCGCTATCGCGCCATCGTCGAGAATCAGACCGAGTTGATCTGCCGGTTCACTCCGGACGGGGTCCTCACCTACGCGAATCCCGCATACGCCCACTACTTCGGCGGAAGTCCGGAAGATCTCGTTGGCCAGTCGGTGTATCCGCTCATGACCCCGGTCAACCGGGACAAACTCAAGCGGTTGCTCACCCGTCTCACACCTGAGCAGCCGACGCAGTATCTCGAACTTCGGGTTGAGGATGATGATGGATCAGTCCGCGCACGGCAGTGGATTGATCGCGGGATCTTCGACGAGGAGGGGCGACTCGTTGAGGTTCTCGCGGTCGGCCGGGATATCACGGCGATGAAGGAGATCGAGGGCGCGCTGCGAGAAAGTGAAGAGCGCCTGCGATTCGTTCTCGACAACACTCCGGCCATCATCCTGACGCTTCATCCGGACGGAACCATCCTCTATGTCAATCGTGTCGTGGAAGGGCTCGACCCGAATGAGGTCGTCGGCGAAGACTCGATGAAATTCACCCATCCCGAGGACATCGAAATCGCTCGTGGCGCCTTACGGCAGGTCGTCGACGAGGGAAAGACCGTCGACTACGAGGTTCGCGGCTATGGCGTCGGGGGCACGGTCGCATGGTACTCGAGCCGCCTGAGTCCCGTAATCCGCCACGGCCGCGTCGAGGCGGCGATGCTCATCACGATGGACATCTCCGATCGCCGCCGCACGGAACGCGAGCTTCAGACGACGCAGGAGTTGAATCGACAGATCATCGAGACGATGCCTGGTGGAATGGTGCGCGTCCGAGCCGATGGCGCCATTGTAGAGGCGAACGCCGAAGCGCAACGGTTTCTCGGCCTTTCCTTCGATCAACTGCGTGCCCGTTATGTCGAAGATTTCGAGGCGGAAACCATTGATGAGGACGGACGCCCACTGCCGGCGAGCGCCTATCCCGCCGTCAAATGCCTCGAATCACGACAGCGGGAGGGTCCGCTGACCATCGGCGTTCGTCGGCCCGACGGGTCGATCGGCTGGGCCGTGTTCACCGCGGTGCCGCTCATCGACTCGGAGAGCGACGCCGTGACCGATGCCATCGTCACCTTTCTCGATATCTCCGCGCGAAAGGCAGCGGAAGAGGCGATTCGGCGCAGTGAGCGTCGTCTCCGCCGAATGGTCGAACGGTTGCCCGCCGGCGCCGTGTATGTTGATGATGTAGAGATCTTCTGCAATCAGACGATCGAAGAAATCACCGGGTACTCCCGGAAAGAACTCACCACGCTGGACGAGTGGTTTCGCGTGTTGTTTGGCGTGGAGGGGCGGTCGATCCGTAAGCGGTATGAACTCGACCGGGAAGAGGGGTTTGTTCATCGGCGCACCTGGATGATCACGCGGGGGGATGGCGCCAAACGGTACCTCGAGTTCGCGGGCTATCGAGATGAAGAGAGCGAAGTCTGGCTCGTCGATGACATCACGGACCGGCAGCGCGCCCTCGCTCGTCAGACACTCCTCATGCTCGAACTCGACCATCGGGTGAAGAACAATCTTTCCGCGGTGCTTTCGCTCGCCGATCAGACCATCGCCACCTCCGAGTCGCTCGACGATTTCCGACAGGCGTTCATGGGTCGGATCGGCGCCATGGCGCGGTCGCACGAGGTTCTCGCCTCGCACCGCTGGGAGGGCGTCGAACCGACCGAGGTCGTGCGACTTGTTCTGAGCCCGCTCATTGAACAGCACCCGGACCAGCTTCGACTGCATGGGCAGGATCTGATGTTGCCGGCCCGGACGGCGCTGCCGGTCAGTCTCGCGCTCCATGAGCTTGCGACGAACGCGGTGAAGTACGGCGGTCTGTCAACGCCGTCGGGGCGGGTCGACCTCTCCTGGCGGCTCGCCACCGATGAGTCACGCATCGTCCTTCGATGGGAGGAGTCGGGTGGGCCCGCGGTCGCTCCACCCTCACGCCGCGGCTCGGGCGCGCGACTGATAGAGGGGCTGATCGAATTCGAACTCGGTGGTCGCGCGCGGTTCGAGTACCAGCCCGGCGGGCTCGTCTGCGAGTTGCGCGTTCCGCTCGATCCGGATTGACGCTCTGTTTCGCCGCGCCTTCGATCGGACTCGAGAGTGAGGGGCCGAGCGTGGCGATCAACTGGATCTTCGATTTTGACGGCGTGATTGTGGACTCCGAGCGTCTCCATTACGCCGCGTTCGTTGAGACACTCGGTCCATTCGGCTTCACGGCCACCTTCGACGAGTATGTCGCGCGGTATGTCGGACTGGACGACGAATCCGCGGCTCGGGCGATGATCGTTGACTCCGGTGGCGACGCCGCTCGCGCGCGAGAACTCCTGGGCCGCAAGATCGAACTCATGCGGCGGTGGATTGAGGATGGGCGCATCCTGAAAGTCGCCGGCGCGCTCGAGTTCATCGAGGCGGCGTCGAAGAGGGGTCCGGTCTCCGTGTGCAGCGCCGCCCGCGGCTCCGAAGTGCACACGGTGCTCGAGCGATTCGGCATTCACGATTGGTTCGCGACGATCGTGACGGCGGACGATGTGACGCGAACGAAGCCGGATCCGGAGGGTTATCGACGCGTGATGGAATTGACGAACGCGTCGCCTGGCGATTGCGTGGTCTTCGAGGACAGCGGTCCGGGAATCGAAGCCGCACGATCCGCAGGGGCTCGAGTGATCGGGATCACCTCGTCTTCCGCTTCGGATCGGCTCTCTCGCGCCGACTTCGTCTGGCCACATTTTCTCGGCGTGCGGCCCGAGGATGCGCTGGAGCGTCTCGGCCTCGATCAATGAAAGTTGCGCGATTTGGCGGTGAGTTCGATCATCTCCTCATCGAGGTCTTCGATCCGATTCGCCATGATGTGGACGACCTGGCCCTGTCGCTCCACTTTCCCGTGTACGAGCAGAATCGTTCCATGCCGAGCGGATCTGCGGTAGCGCTCGAAGATGTTCGGGCGGATGATGAGGTTGGCGATTCCGGTCTCGTCTTCGAGCGTCATGAAGACGATTCCCGACGCGGTTCCCGGCCGTTGGCGGACGAGGGTGACCCCGGCGACGGTGATCCATTTTCCGTGCGGCCAGCGCTCCTCGTCGCGCAACTCCTCCGCCCGGGTGGCGCATCGCTCGTCGAGTGAATCACGCAGAAACGACATGGGGTGTGCTTTGAGTGACAACCCGAGATGGCCGTAGTCCTGGGTCACCTGACGCACCGGGGAAACGGCCGGGAGTGATACGGCGAGTTCTTCGACTTCTTCGGATGATTGAGGTTCGTCTTCCGCATTGACGGACGAATCGAAGATCGGAAGCGCTTCGTCGCGCAGTCGGCGAATCTCCCACAACGCCCGCTGCCGGTCGAGCCCCATGGAGCCGAACGCGTCCGCCTGAGCGAGTCGACGCAGTGTGGCGACGGAGACCCCGCTCGCGCGATGGAGCGCACCAATCGTGGAGAAGGGTCCGCTCCGGTCCACGGTTTGTTCGATGGATCGTCCGTCCTCTTCGCGCAGTCCTTTGACGAGGCGCAGGCCGAGCCGGATCGCGTGTGAGTGTTCGGCGGGCGCATGACGCGCAAACGGACGCGCAGGCTGAACCGTCGCATCGAGTTCGGAATCGCGAGTTTCGAGTCGGCAGTCCCATCCGCTGTGATTGACATCAACCGGTCGAGCCTCGACGCCGTGCTCGATCGCATCGCGCACGATCTGGGCCGGCGCGTAGAACCCCATAGGCTGACTGTTGATGAGCGCTGCGGCGAAGGCGGCGGGATGATGACGCTTCAGCCAGGCGGACACATAGACGAGCAAAGCGAAACTCGCCGCGTGCGATTCGGGGAATCCATACTCGCTGAATCCCTTGATCTGCTCGAAGCAGCCTTCCGCGAATTCGCGCGGATAGCCCCGCTCGAGCATGCCGGCGATGAGTTTCTCGCCGAACCGCGCGATGAGATTCCCTTTGCGTTTCCACGCGGCCATGGCGCGGCGGAGTTGATCGGCTTCACCCGCGGTGAAACCCGCCGCGACGATGGCGAGCGACATCGCCTGCTCCTGAAAGAGCGGCACGCCGAGCGTCTTCCCGAGCACGCGCTTCACTTCGTCATTGGGATAGTGGATCGGCTCCTCGCCGTTCCGCCGACGGAGGTACGGGTGCACCATGTTGCCCTGAATCGGACCGGGACGAACGATGGCGACCTCGATGACGAGATCGTAATAGCACCGCGGCCGCAGGCGCGGCAACATCGACATCTGCGCCCGCGACTCGATCTGAAACACCCCGACCGTATCGGCGTCGCAGATCATGTCGTACACCAGTGGATCTTCGGGAGGGATGGAGTGGAGTTGAAGGGAAGAAAGGCACGGAGGCACGGAGGCACGAAGGCACGAAGAAGAAAAGAAACGATCGTTCTTTATGGAATCGATTGCGATTCGAGACTTCGGATGAGACCTTGAAGGATTCGATCGACTTCTTCGATTCGTTCGGTGGGATATTGATCGAGCGGAATGTATTTCAGCATCGTCGCGAGTTCGAGTTGCGTCATCAGTTCCGCCAGGGATCCTCTCGCGATGCGAAGATGTTTGATGTAGTCCCGGAGACTCTGCCTGGCATATCCCTCCGCGATATTCGACGGAATAGAGATCGCGGCCCGCCTCATTTGGCTGATCAGTCCGTAGCGCTCGGCATCGGGCAGGACCGACGAAATCTCGTATACGGTCTGAACCATCCCCATGGCTTTCTGCCACGCGATGAGGTCTCGAAAAGTCCGAATGGTGTTCATTGCAGTCGCTTCCTTCCCTTCGTGCCTTCGTGCCTTCGTGCCTTTGTGCCTGTTCTTGTTCAACCAGCCGAAACCCCTTACTGATCACCGTGAGCATTCCGAGTCCGAGGACATCGACCTTCATCATGCCCATCGCGTCGATGTCGTCTTTGTCCCATTCGATGACAGTTCGATCGGGCATCGCAGCGTTTTCGATGGGCACGAGATCACAGAGCGGGCCTTCGGTGATGACGAATCCTCCGACATGCTGGGAGAGGTGACGCGGAAAGCCGAGGAGCTCCGACGCAAGCGTGAGCGTTCGTCGAATCGTGGCGTCGTCCGGATTGAGACCCATCTCCCGCAGGCGGTCTTCGCGCACGACGCCCTTGTCCCACCAGTCGATGTTCTTCGCCAGGCGATCGACCGCATCGAGGGAAAGTCCCATGGCCTTGCCGACATCGCGCACCGCGCTTCGGCCGCGATAGGTGATCACTTCCGCCGTCAACGCCGCTCGCTCGCGACCGTACTTCTGGTAGATGTACTGAATGACTTCTTCCCGGCGTTCATGCTCGAAGTCGATATCAATGTCCGGCGGCTCATCGCGCTCCTTGCTCACGAAACGCTCGAAGAGCACATCGATGCGATCGGGATCGACCGCGGTCACGCCGAGGCAGTAACAGACCGCGGAGTTCGCCGCGGCGCCGCGCCCCTGGCACAGGATGTCCCGAGAGCGCGCATACACCACGAGGTCATGCACGGTGAGGAAATACGGCGCGTAGTTCAATTCATCAATGAGTTCGAGTTCGTGCCGCAATTGACGCATGACCCGTTCCGGAGCGCCGTCCGGATACCGCTCCGCAGCGCCCTGCCAGGTCAGGGTCGTGAGATGCTCGATCGGTGAAAGACCGGACGGACACACTTCCGACGGATACTGGTACTTGAGTTCGTCGAGGCTGAACGCGGCGCCTCGCTCGGCGATCTCGATCGTTCGCCGCACGGCGCTCGGAGAGTCCGCGAAGAGACGGGCCATTTCGTCCGGTGGCTTGAGATGACGCTCTGCGTTCGCCGCGATCCGCAGCCCGGCTTCCTCGATCGAGCATCCGTGCCGGACGCAGGTCAGGACATCCTGCAGAGCGCGGCGCCCGGGAAGGTGGTAATGCGCATCGTTTGTCGCCACGAGCGGAACGCCGAGATAGTCCGCGAGATCGGCCAGCCGCTCGAGCCGGCGATCGTCGTCCGGACCGTACAGGCGACACGCGGCGATGGACAGCCGGTCGTCGGGGGCGAAGACATCGACCAGTCCACGAAACCCGGCGAGATCATCTTCGTCGATGATCTCCGGCGGGTGAAGGACGGCGAGCATTCCGGCATGGTGTTCGAGCACCTCGTGCAGGGTGAGATGGCATTCTCCCTTGGGCGCGCGTCGTTTGCCGATCGTCAGCAGGCGCGACAACCGCGCGTAGGCGGATCGATCGGTGGGATACAGCGAGAGACTGACGGATTGAAGATCCGGAGCGGAGAGACGAAGCGCCGAGGTCGACTCCGAAGCGATCCCTTCCATCGATTTGGCGCCGGTCTCAATGCGACAACCGATGAGCAAAGGAAGTCCCGTTTCCTTCGCAGCGAGATGAGCGCGCACAATTCCCGCAAGCGAATTGCGATCGGTCACGGCAATGGCGCGATAGCCCAGTTCAGAGGCCTGTTCGACGAACTCTTCCGGATGACTCGCGCCGGTCAGGAAGGTGAAGTTCGTCGTGACCTGTAATTCCGCATATTCCGCGCCGAGAACGCGCGGCGACTGATTGAATGAGCCGCCGATCGCCGGCGTCGATCGATCGCATCGCCAGGGGTGCGGTTTGAGCTTGGGATTCGGCGCCTCGGGCATGTCGCGGTCCTGGGTTCAGTGGAAAGGTCAGGTCCAGACGCCGTGTGCGAACCAGCGGCGCGTCTCGACTTCGCGGTAGAGCCACCACCACCGGCCGCGATCATCGAGGGCTTTGAAGTAGTCACGGGTCGCTTCCTCCGCGTGGCGCCACCATTCACCGCCGAGACGCTCGGGGCCGATCGTGTGGCGGATCGCCACCACCTCATCGCGTCGACGAAACTGAAGGATCGGGCCGTCCGGCGTTTTCGCCATGACCTCGATTGGCTCCGCTCGAGAGAACAATTCGCTCGGTCGATCGGCGGCCGGCGTCGTCGGAGGACGATCCGGAGGATGCAGCCGCGCCGGCGTCGTCCAGGGCGCGAAGCGAAACGAGCGTTCCGGCCGGTGACGCTCGATCATTTCCATGCGGGTAACCCGGTCAGGACCAAGTCGACCGACGACTGTGTCGACGAACTCTCCCCAGTGCCGGTTGCGTGATCGACCCCGTGTCTGGTGGTCGCCCAGACGCTCGGAGGCGCTCTGCTCATGTCGGATGCGTCCCGTCCGATTCGCCACGAGAGTGATGCCTTCAACCCCGAAGCCGAGCGGGGCCGTTTCAACCCTCGTCCGAAGCAACGACCACAAATGGCCGGGCTCGCGGCTCGGGCGACTCAGGTTGATCGTGGTGCGCCACGGATCGAGATCGCTGCGCTCGAGTTCGAGGGTGAGACGCTCGACGCCGCTCTCGCGGCGCAGCAGTTCGCGCTGCAACTCGTCCAGCAACTCGCGAACGGTCAGCGTGATCGCCTCGGTCTGGGTAGTCGGTCCGGCGAAGAGGCGTTCGACTCGTGGCGGTTCGACCGGTCGCACCGGGTCGATCGTTTCCAGCGATCGTCCGAGCGCCTGATCAAGACGGAGCAGAAGATCCGGGCCGAACCGTGAAGGCAGACTCGCGCGCGGCAGGTCATAGAGATGGCCAATGCGGTCGATCGCGACCTCGGCGAGTGCGAGTTGAATATCGCTTTCGATTCGCAGGCCCGCGACGGAGAGCGGCGCGAGTCGCTCGCACAGGGAAGAGGCCTCGACCGAGAGAAAGAAGTCCTCGCTCTCGGCGTACCGCGCAAGGGCCCACGCGGCGCCGATCGTCGGCGCCACGGCGCCGCGCGCGGCGAATCCCAGTCTCGCCGTATGATGCAGCACGCGTCTGACGAGCGCCCGCTCGCCTCGAAACAACCGATCACATCCGGTGAGGTCGATCAGCAGCCCGTCGGGCGGATCCGCCGCGACGATGGGGGAGAACCGGCGGGCCATCCACTCGGCGAAGGCGCGCAGCGCCGTGTCATCCCGTTCACGGCGGGAGGGCTCGACCTGCACGAGCGTGTCCGGATCGGACTCCGCGTTCGCGGGAGGAAGGGGCAGGAGCGCCCGGGCATGGGCGAGCGTCATTCCGGCGCGCACCCCGGCCGCTTCGCTCCGCGGACACGAACGAACGACGACCTCGCGCCCGTGATCCGTGGTAACCACCAGGATGAACCCATTGGATTCGTCAGGCGAATCGACGCCGCGCGTTCGCCTCCGGCGTCGCCGCGCGAGATCGATCGACCAGGTGGGCAGGTACAGCGACAAGATTCGTCGTGGAGACGCCATGGCGCTCTCCATGCGGCGCGCCCTGAACGATCCATCGCCTCGGGGCCCCGGTCGACAGAGGAATTCCTCGGCTCCGCCGCAACTCCACCGTCCATCCGGGAGCGCGGGGCGCCTCGATTGACGCCGATGACCAGTCGGCCGGCGACGCGGGGCGCACGACCCATCGTGTCGTTGCGGTCGAGATCTCGCGTGACTCCGTAGGCGGGCGCGCGAGCAGACCCAGCGATCGTCCCGCCTCCGCAGCGAGTTGCAGTCGACGCGTCGCGGCCGCGTCAAGACCCGAGCCGTCCGCGATGACCCCGCGCACCGCAGGGCAGCGCAACGCGAGATCAATCGCCCACACCCGGCTCGCTTCATCGGGCGGTTCAAGAAAGATCGAGCGACGGAGCAGTTCGCTCTCCGGAGAAACGGGAGACGCTTCATCGCGCGTTCGGGCGAGGGGCCAGACCGATGGACGGACGCGAGCGCCGATCCACACGATCCAGCCATCCGTCGCGTCCATATCGTTCTCGATCGATTCGCCCGCTCGGATGGCGCCGGGCTCGAGAAGCCGCCAGGCGAAGTGCGTCAGAATCGCCAGAGGCGGGAACCAGCGGCGCTCGCGCGAGCGAAAGCGACCGGAGCTTTTCCGCGTGTCCGTTTCGTCCGAGAACTCGTCGGGAAGAACGCCGAACCAGTCGGCGATCCATTCATGAATCGCGCCAAGCGCGAGCCCCGCCGCAGCGGAGACGCCGCCCCCAAGCGTGGCGTCCACGCTGGGCCATCCGGTAGACAGCGCCGGCGCCGGAGCGTCTCGGGATTCCGAACTTCGACGACCGCGCTCCTCGACTTCACGAATGAGTCCGGTGAGCTGGTCGAGAGTCGCGCGGCGGGGCTGAAAGGTGTTGGTTCCCATCGATCCTTCTTCTTCCTGCGCCACGATAGCATTTTGTTCGGTTTATACCAAACAAAAACCTATCATCTGGAGAAGATGGCAAGAGTGGAGCGCTCGGCGCCGGCGTTTCGGCGCACCAGCCGCGTTCAGCGTTTCATTTTGCGGGTCGGCGAGTCCGTGAGACCCGGGATCTCTTCCGCGCCTTCGACCACCATCGCGGGGGACTGCTCAAAGGCGTCTCCAAGGGGCTCGAATCGTCCCCCGAGATGCCGGGCGAGAAACGCCTCTGTGACTCCGAAGAAGGAGAGCCGGTTCTCCGGACGCGCGAAGCCGTGACCTTCGTCGGGATAGAGCACATAGGTCACTGGCACCTCGCGAGCCTGCAACGCCTTGACGATCTGGTCCGACTCCGAACGCTTCACCCGCGGATCGTTCGCGCCCTGGCCGATGAGAAGCGGCTTCGTTATGCGGTCGACGAAGTTCAGCGGCGATCGCGATTGCAGAAAGGCCCGGCCGTCTTCCGTGCGGGGATCACCGACGCGCTTCGCCCAGACCTCGAGCGTGGGCTTCCAGTAAGGAGGGATCGTGTCGAGCAGCGTCACGAGATTCGAAGGCCCGACGATGTCCACCGCGCACGCGAAAGTGTCCGGGGTGAAGGTCAGTCCGACAAGCGCCGCGTACCCGCCGTAGCTGCCTCCCATGATGGCGATCCGCTCGGGGTCGGCGATGCGCTCTTCGATCGCCCAGTTGACGGTGTCGATGAGATCGTCGTGCATCTTCCCCGCCCACTCCCGGTCACCGGCGTTGACGAACTCTTTCCCGAAGCCGGTGGATCCACGAAAGTTGACACTGACCACGGCGTAGCCGCGATTCGCGAGCCACTGATGCACGGGGTTGTATCCCCATGAGTCGCGCGCCCAGGGGCCGCCGTGCACGAGCAGAACGGTGGGGAGAGGGGCGAAGGGTCGTCGCTCTCGCCCGCGACAGTGATTCCGGGGAATCGTCCAGTAGACGACGAGAGGAAGACCATCGCGCGCTTCGATCACCGCGGTGCGCATGCGCGCAAGCGGTGTGTCCTCGAGCGCGGCGCGACTCGTGAAGAGAAGCCGCGCGTTCTGATCGTCGCGATCGTACAGGTAATACCGAACGGGACCGTCATCGCGGAGATACGACACGATCCAGCGACGGCCGTCGAGCGAACGGGAGCGCAGGTCGAGTTCGCCCTCATCGATCGAGTCGAGATACTCAAAGTCGGCGGTCCAGGATGGATCGATGATCGTCCATTCACTCCGCGTGTAGTCGGCCTGCGCCGCGATCGGGCTTCCGGTGAGCGGATCGCGGACCACTTCGCGGATGTCAGCTCGAGCGTTTTCCGCGAGGAGCGACACTTCATTCGTCGCAAGATCGATCGAAGTCAGCGCCGCGGTGTTTCGATCGCGACTGTCGAGCAGAAAGACCCGGCCGCCGGACCGATCGAAGCCGATGAGCCGTGTGGTGAGCGTGTCCTCCATGGGGATGATCGACCACGGCATCCAGTCGTCGCCGCTCGGCTGAACGAGTTCAATCGACCCGTCCGGTCGCATCCGCTTCGCAAAGCGGAGTCGGAACGCGTCATCCGTTTCGAAGCCGTAGAACCGATCGTTCTCGAGAACGAGCGTGCGCTCGCCCGACTCGATATCGACGCGATAGAGATCGTGGTACTGCGGGTCACGATCGTTGAGCAGCACGAGGGCGCTGCGTGGATGGTCTGGACTCAGTTCCTGCAGGCGGGCGCTCGTCGCCTCCTCGGGGGTGAGGCGCCGCGATTCGCCCGTCTGCAGGTCGACGCGGAAGAGCCGCCAGTTTTCGTCCCCCTCCTGATCCTGGAAATAGAGAAGGTCGCGACTCGTGTACGCCCAGAAACTGACCCGAACCCCTCGGCCACGCTCCCTTGTGATCGCGCGAGCCTCATCGAGATCGTCCGCCGGCGCGACCCAGATGTTCAAGGCGCCGTCGTAGGGAGCGATCCAGCTCAGATACTCGCCATTCGGGCTGATCTGGGGCCGAACCCGGTCGGGATTGCCGAACAGGATTGATCGTGCGATGAGCGGCGGCTCGTCTCGACGCGACGGCCGCGAGGCATGGGGAGGGCCCGCGGCGACACTCGCAATGAGCGACAAAAGCGCCGCCGTTGTGGCGGTGAGTTGAATCAGCCGTCTTCGCAATGCGTCAGACCCTCGTGCGTGTCCATCAGAAAGGTCGAGTCGTCAAATCGTACCGGTGAATCATCACTTCGATGCAACGGGACCACGAGTAGTGAGGGATCGGCGCGTCATTCGAAGAGACCCGTGCGAACTCGTTCGACGAGACTCGCATCGTCGTTCTGCGGCCGATTCACGCGAGTGCTCACCGGCCGCCGGTCCATGAGCTCCGAGGGATACGGGCGGAGGAGGTCATCGATCGAGTTCGAATCCTCCGACGAGTCGGTGTCGAGCCAGCGTTCGTAATGGTCCCGGTCGATGATCACCGGCATACGGTCATGGACATCGCGACAGAGTTCGTTCGCCTCGGTCGTCAGGATGGTGAACGAGTCAATCTCAGAGCCACTTCCCTTCGGATCCTGCCAGTGCTCCCAGAGGCCGGCCAGCGCAAACGGCGCTTCGTCAGCCATGTGGATGAAGACTGGCTGCTTCGGAGATTTCGTCGTGAGGCCCGCCGCGCGGGCTTCAGTGGCGCTCAGCTTCTTCCATTCATAGAAGCCGTCCGCCGGGACGAGACATCGACGCCGTTTGAACGCGTTCTTGTACGCCGGCTTGGTCGCGACTGTTTCCGAACGCGCGTTGATCATGCGATTGCCGATCGCCGGGTCCTTCGCCCAGAACGGGATGAGTCCCCAATGCAGCAGGTCGAGGCGTCGCTCGCGCGACTCTCGATCGAGACGAATCACGCCCGTCGGCTGCGTGGGCGCGATGTTGTAACGCGGAGTCAGAGCGCGAGGGATCTCGGAGAGTTCGAAGATGTCCGCGAGAACTTCGGGCATCGTCATGAGCGCGAATCGGCCGCACACGGATTAGTCGTCCTCTCGTTCCAGTTCGTTCAGGTCCAGTGTGTCCTGTTGCGCGGAGGATCGCAACAGGTCGGCCGGGAGGGCCATGGTCAATGCTCCCGCCGACGCGAGCGCGACGGCGGTAATGCCGAACGCGGTTCGCAAGCCAAACTCGTCCGCGAGGAACTGGGCGAGAATCGGCCCCAGCGACGAGAAGATCCAGGTTCCGCCGAGGACGATGCCGGACGCCAGGCTCGTTCGGTGTGGAAGCAACCGCTGGCTGAGCGCCAGCGTGAGCGGGACGGTCGACGCATATCCGATTCCTACCCCGATCGCGACGAGAAGCGCGACCCAGTCATTCGTGAACGGAAGCAGCCAGATGAGTGGCGCGCCGAACCAGGCGATGAGCACCATGGGCCATTTCTCACGACCGGCGCGCACGAAGCGTCCGGCGCCGAGCCCGCCGATGCCCATGCCGACGACGAGTGAGGCCTGCAGCAGCCCGTTGAGTTTGGATGCCGCGAGGTCGATCTCCGTTTCCGTGAGTCCGACCACCATTCCGGCGCGTACGGTCGCCTCCGCCCAGCGCACGACGAGCATGAACATCATCATGTTCACGGTGAAGCGGATGACATTGCCGGCGAACAGAACTCCGACGGCGAACCATCGCCTCCGGGATTCGGAGACGGAAAATCGGCTCGCATGGGAATGCGCATCGGTATGGCGATGCGGCGCTGAACCGATGGCGATCTGCAACGCAAGCGCGACGCCGGCCGCGGGAAGAATCAACCCGGCGAGCGACTCGAGGCCACCGAGGGCGACGAGCTGCGGTCCCGCGATGTTGCCCACCCAGTGGCCCACCATTCCCATGACGAAGAAGATCGCGACGCCGAATGAGCGATTCGTCCGTGTGAACTGGCCCATCGTCGCAGCGCCGATCGGGTGGTAGGCGCCCACTCCGGCCAGGGCGACGATTTGGAGCGCGAGCAACGCGGCGAACGAGTTGACAAAGGCGAAGCCTGCGATCGCGATCGACGCGACGAGAATGCCGAGCGAGGCGAAGATTCGAGTGTCGAGCCGATCGCTCAGCCAGGCGACGATTGGCTGAATGAGCCCGCTCGACATGCCGCCGGCCGTGATGAGGACGGCCCCTTGTGTCGTCGTGAGGCCACCGCGGCCCTCAATGACGGGCAGCAGCGCGATCGGAAGCACCGAGAAGAAGTCCGTGACGCCGTGAGACGCCGCGAGCGTCCACACGCGGCGCCGCGGCGTCGGACGCCGTTTCGCGTTCATCGTCGCCGGGGCGGCGGACGCCGAATCGCGCGGCGGAGGAGTGACGATGGTGGACATGAGTGCGTTCTTCCACGCCACCACGCGGACGCGGCGGATCCCCGGACGTTAGACCGCGACGCCGACGGCCCGGCCGCGCACGCTGTCGAGCACATTCATGAAGTTGATATACGAGTCGTACGGACTCTCGTACGGATTGAAGTACTTGTGCACATCGCCGTCCGCGAAGTATTTCGTGCACATGTAGTAGAAATGGTCGCTCGTCGTGAGCTTGCGCCAGTCTTCAATGAGACCTTCATCACCGGTCTCCTTCACGACGCCTTCGAGCCGGTAGATCTCGTGCAGCGCGTTCGTCTGCATGGCGTTGCCCAGCCATGCGGAGAGGTCACGCTCCGTGTCGGCCCACGAGATCATGTACGGCACATCGTACTCGCCATCCGGCTGGTACTTCTGCACGACCTGCGACGGCGTCAGGAACTCATTCTGACCCGGGTTCACATCGAAGATCTTCTCGGGCAACGCGTCGAGGAAGTCGAAGATCCCGGTTTCCGCCCACTGATGCTCGCCGAAGGTCTCGTAGTCCATGAAGAGATTACATACATATCCGTTGCCGTTGATCTGATTGACCCACTGAGCGAATCGTTCGGCGCTCAGCGGCCATTCCTTCCAGCCGCGGTCGGAGAATCGGAACGCGATGTCATCACTCAGCGAGTAATTCTTCAAGAGGAGCCGCGTCGTGTCATTCGTCGGCGACCGGTAGAGGAAGTTCGGCGAACGGTACTGCAGGAGCCGATCCACCCCTTCGCACAGGACCGCGTTGTACTGTCCGAGCGTTGAGATGAAGTACGCGAGATCGTTGTTGAAGATGAGTTCGGTGTTCCGGAAGGTGGTCGGCTTGAACCCGAACAATTCCTCCATCAATCGTCCGTGCATCGCGACTTGTTCGCGGAATTCGTCACGGCTGTAGAGGAAGCTCAACGAGTGGTAGTAGGTCTCGGCGATGAACTCGACGGCCCCGGTCTCCGCGAGTTGCCGGAAGAGATCAATAACATCCGGCGCCCATTGACGGAACTGGTCGAGTGCGACGCCAGTAATCGAATACGCGACGCGGAAGCGGCCCTCGTGGCGACGCACGAGATCGAGAATCTTCGTCGTGGTCGGTCGGTAGCACTTGTCCGCGACCTTCCGCATGATCTCGGCGTTCTTCTGGTCATCGAAATAGTCGTGACTCGTGTCGAAGACGCTGTACCGGCGCAGTCGAAACGGCTGATGGACTTGGAAATAGAAACAGACGGAGGCCATGCGCGGCTCCCTTCCCCCTCATCGTCGGTGTCGTCACACCATAGTCTACCAGATCGTCCCGTCGCTCCGCCGTGTCGGGAGCGGGACGCGATCGGCGAAACGGCGTGAGCGCGCTATCGTGGCGCCATGACACGAGACGAAATCGCCCGCCAGATCGCCGAGGTCGCCCTCCTTCGCGGAAACTTCACGCTTCGATCCGGACGAACGAGCCGGTATTACCTCGATAAGTACCTCTTCTCGACGCGTCCGGAGATTCTCGAGCCGATTGGGCGTCTGTTCGCGGAGCGGATCGATACGAATGCGGTCGATCGGCTCGCCGGCGCCGAACTCGGGGGCATCCCGCTTGTCACCGCGGCGTCGCTGGCCACCGGGCTGCCGAGCGTGTTCATCCGAAATCAGAAGAAGGGTTACGGCACGGCGAAGCGGCTCGAAGGCGCCCTTGGTCAGAACGACCGGGTGGTCATCCTCGAGGATGTGGCGACCTCGGGAGGCCAGGCGCTCGAGGCCGCGCAGGTCATTACCGAGACGGGCGCCCGGGTCGTAAAGATCATCGCGACCATCGATCGGGAAGAGGGCGCCCGCGAGAACATCGAGCAGGCCGGATTCTCGTTTGAGGCCCTGTTTACGAAATCGGACCTCGGCGTCGACGAGTGAACTCGGTTATTCCCAGCTGGCGCCGCACTCTGGACATCGGCCCGGACGATTGGCGGTCGGTCCCTTGTCGTAGCCACAGTTCGGACAGTGATTCCGGTAGAAGGGTCGCCGACGCCGCCAGAGGATGGTCACAAGCGCGAGGGGGCCCATGACCCAGAGCACGATCGAGCCCGTGACCCAGAGCATGAGGAAGGTTCCGGTCTCGCAATAGCAGTCGGCCCGTCGCCGCACAATGAGATCGAAGGGCAACGCGAGGGTCATCTCGACGACCGATCCCGCAAACAGCATCCCGATCCATCGTGCGAGAAGTGACTCGCGCGATTCACCCCGCATGCGGGCGGCAAGAAGGAACGACCAGAACACCCAACTCAGTGCGAGCGCCGCCACGACCGCGATGAAGACGCGCTCGACGGTCGTCTCGTCGATCCAGTTGAACGCCTGAGCCACGCCGATCACGACGAGTGGGGGCCCGATCGTCAAGCAGGCGAGTCCCACGGCGAGAGCGAGAATGCTCGTCCAGATTGGCCGACCGCCCGTCACCGCGCCCGGAGCGGCCCGCCGGATCGGCCACAGGAGCATGGCCGCGAACCCGAAGCCGATGAGCGTCGCCACTCCGCCGAATTGAAGGGACTCGATCTCGAAGAACTGCTCGAAACGGAGATCGCGGATCGAGCCTGGATCAAAGAGCACGGCGGCGAAAAGGAACGACGCGAAGTACAAGTACATCGCGTAGACGACGAGGACCACCGCAACCATCCCGGTTCGACGCACGCCGCCATTCTAACGACGGGGTCGACGCGGCGAGTCAGCGCCGGATCAGATGTTCGAAAGGATCTCGGCGATCTCGCCCCGGACCACATCGATCGGTCTCGCGATCTTTGCTCCGGACGCCCGTACATGTCCGCCGCCCCCGAATCGCCGCGCGAGGGCATTGACATCGATCGCCTGCGGTCCGTCCTTCGATCGGAGGCTGAGTTTCGAAGTCGCGTTGTCCACCTCCGTGACGAGACATACGACTTCGACCGACCCGATCGACTGGGGGATGTCGGAGAACCCGTGGGTGTCGTCGAATCCTGCGTCCGACTCGGTGAAGTCCGAACGGCGAAGCGTGAGGAGGGCCGCCCGCCCGCCACTGAGCATTTCCATCGACTCGAGAGCGCGGGCAAGGAGCTTCAATCGTCCGGGTTCATCGTTCTGTTCGATGAGGCGGTAGAGCCGGGAATGGTCGACTCCGGCGTCGCGGAGCGTGGCGGCGAGCCGAAGCGCTGAAGCGCTCGTGTTCGAGAATCGAAACCATCCGGTGTCGGTCGCGATACCAAGGTAGAGCGCTTCGGCGATCTCCGAATCGAGCGGACAGTCGAGTACCTCGATCAATGACGCGACGATTTCGGACGCGGCGGCGGCGTCGGTCCGGATGACGCGTAGGTCGGCGAGCTCCGGATCGCCCTGGATATGGTGATCGATGATGCAGACGCGATCGCGCCGATCCTCGAGCCAACGCTCAATGAGACGGAGTTGTGACCGGGCGCCCGTGTCACTCACGATGACGAGGTCCGCGTCGTTGGGCGGCTGATTCTTCTCGGTGGCGATTCGAAACGGTGTCTCGCCCGCGGCGCTCTCAAAGACGGGGCCAACGGGGGGGAGGTACCAGATCTCGTTCTCGATCCCGAGAATCGTAAGGGCGCGGGAAAGGGCCAGCGTGGAACCGATCGCATCGCCGTCCGGTTTGACATGCGTCGA
This sequence comes from Phycisphaerales bacterium, assembly GCA_043101845.1. GTDB lineage: Bacteria > Planctomycetota > Phycisphaerae > Phycisphaerales > UBA5793 > JBICHN01. The sequence goes on from JBICHN010000011.1 coordinate 931,209, forward strand.
AATCACGATCTTCTTCGCGCCGCGAATCCGCAGTGCGAGGTCGTCTACCGTGGCGTTGCCGACATACCCGCTCATCCAACCCTTCTCTCAACCAGCGAGCCCCGCGAAATCGCGGACCCGTGCAATATCACGCCGAATCTGTGCGACGACCGCCGTCGCGTTCGGGAAGCGCATTTCACCCCGCAGATACGCGAGGAACTCAATCCGTGAAGTCCAGCCATAGTGGTCGACGGGCCCGTCGTATCCAATCAGGTGCGCCTCGACGAGGCGGCGCCGCCCGCCGAAGGTCGGTTTGAACCCGACATTGATCGCCGCGGGAAACGCTCGACCGTCGGGGTCGGTCGCCCGACCGGCGAATACTCCATCGGCCGGGGGCATCGCTTCCGGCTCGACATTCACGGTCGGAATGCCCACCGTACGCCCCCGCTGATCACCTTTTCGTACTTCCCCCCGGACGCTGTACGGTCGACCAAGCAGTCTGGCCGCGTCCGCGACCCGGGAATGGGCGAGGAGCCACCGCACCATGGTGCTCGAGACCGTGACGACCGATTGATCGAGAAGGTCGATGGTCACCGGGTCGACGACCGCTACCGAGAAGTCGTGACGGGTCCCGAGCGTTTGGAGCGTCTCGACCGTGCCCGCTCTTCCCTTGCCGAAGTGAAAATCGGGTCCCTCGACGAGCCATGCGGGCTGATATCGCCCGACGATCTGCTCGATAAAGGCTTCGGGCGTGAGGTTGAGAAGCTCGGTCGTTGGTTCGAGGCGTTCGACCTCGTCGACGCCGAGGGCCTGCAGCGCCACGGAGCGGTCGGAGAATTCGGTCAGCCGGGGAGGGGCGAGCGCTGGACGCAGGGTGGTCATCGGGTGGGGGTCGAAGGCGAGCGCAATCACGCGGCCACGGGGGCCGGCGAGATCGCGCGCTCGACGCACGAGAGCTGCGTGCCCGAGGTGGGCGCCGTCGAAGTTCCCGATGGTGACCACGGTCGGACGGGGCATAGCGTCTAGGGTAGGGCGGTCCGTCGGGTGGGCCAAATGCCGAGTGGCGAACCGAAGTATGCCGGCCAATGATTCCCGCCATGTTGAAAACCGACATCGATCCCGCCACGATTATCGATAAGCTCGGCCAGAGCGTCATTCAGGCCGCGGAGGACTTCGTCCCGTGGTTCCTGGACCAGATGCCCGAGACTTATTTCCAGAATACAAGCGAGGAGATGCGCATGGAGCACATGCGCGCGATCCTCGCTCTTCGCGCGTCCGGCCAGGAGCCGATGATGCGCATTCGCAGCGCGGATCGGCGTCGAATCACCTATCTGCTGCCGCGCGATTATCCCGGAATGCTCGTCAATCTGATGAAGGATTTCGGGGACGAGCTCATCCGTTCGGCGAAGCTCTATTCGTCGAAGAATCGCGAACTCGTCATCGACATCTTCGAGGTCGGACCGTCCGAGCATGTATCGCTCGACGACCCGAATGTGAAGATGAAGTACGACGAGACGCTCCGGCTCGCGCGCGAGATCGGGGCCGAGTGGACCGAGCAGTCACTTCGCGAACACTTTGGTCGGCTCGGTCATCAGTATGTGCTCGATTGCCCACCTCGGCGGATTCTCGGACACGCCGAGTTGTACAACGAGGTTCGCCGCACGGCCGGCTCCGCGGTCCGAATCGACAACACCCTCTATCCGAATCTCTCCCGCGTCGTGCTCGCGGTGGCGAACGCGCCGGCGAAGCGCATGCTCGTTCGGGTCGCGAAGCGGTTCGCGACGCTCGACATCAATGTGATCCGCGCCTACATCGACGCGATCCAGGCCGGCGAGGAAGAGTCCGTCGTCATCATCTCCGCCGTGGTCGAGGCGCCCGGGGGTGGCCAGATCGATCCGGAGAGTCCGCTCTGGCATCGCCTCCATCGCGATCTGCATCGTCTGAAGTGGCTCGATCCTGAGACGATGGCGCTCGCGTGGGGCAATCACAACATTGGACTCGGGTCGGCGGACATCCTCCATACCTACTGCGATCTCACCACGCAGTTGCTCGTGAAGACGAACCGATACCTCTACAGCCGCGCGCGGATTCGCGAAATCGTCGAACAGTACATGAGCATCAGCCGGGAACTCGTCGATCTCTTCCGCGCGCGATTTGATCCGGACGAGTCGCTCGACGACGCCGACTACGGCCTCCGCGAGCGCAAGATTCGCGATCGAATCGACTCTGAGCTCGAAGACGAGATGGCCCACACCGTCTTCTCGACGATGCTCATGGCGATCAGCGCGACGCTCAAGTCGAACTTCTATGTCGTGGGGCGCTACGCCCATTCGCTTCGTCTGGCGCCTGAACTCCTCATGACCGTGGCGCCGCGCCCGGAAACGCCGTACGGCGTCTTCTTCGTACACGGTCGCGACTTCAACGCGTTCCATGTTCGATTCCGTGACACGGCGCGAGGCGGGGTGCGCGTCGTGCGACCGGCGTCGAAGGAACAGCATATCCGCGAGACCGAGCGGCACTTCGACGAGTGTTACGACCTTGCGTACGCCCAACAGCTCAAGAACAAGGACATCCCCGAGGGTGGCGCCAAGGCGGTTATTCTCGTCGAGCCAAACCAGACGATCACCCGGTGCGTTCGCGCCTTCGCCGACGCGATGCTCGATCTGATCACTTCCGACCCGGTGACACGAAACCGAATTCGCGACCGGTACGGCAAGCCGGAATTCCTGTATTTCGGTCCGGACGAAAACATCACCCCGGATCACATCGTGTGGATCGTCGAGCGGGCCGAACAGCGGGGCTATCCGTATCCCAACGCCCTCATGAGTTCGAAGCCCGGCGCCGGGATCAATCACAAGGAATACGGCGTTACGAGCGAGGGCGTAAATGTCTTCCTCGAAGTCGCGCTCAATGCAATCGGCATCAACCCCCGCAAGCAGTCATTCACGATCAAGCTCACCGGCGGGCCGGATGGTGATGTGGCCGGCAATGAGATGAAGATCCTCATGCGCGAGTACAGCAAGCATGTGAAGATCGTGGGGATCGCCGACGGTTTCGGGTGCGCCGAGGATCCCGAGGGACTCAATCACGACGAACTCAAACGACTCGTCACGAACAGTCGGCCGATCGCGGACTTTGATCCGTCGAAGCTCTCCGACCGCGGGAAACTGACGCGCGTCACCGATCCGGACGGAGTGCGGATCCGGAACGAGATGCACAACCGGGTCATCTCCGATGCGTTCGTCCCCGCAGGCGGACGCCCCGAGACGATCAATCTGAGCAACTGGCAGCGGTTCCTGACGACCGAGGGCGAACCTTCGAGCCGGCTCATCGTCGAAGGCGCCAATCTCTTCATAACGCCCGACGCCCGCCGCAAGCTGTTTGAGGCCGGGGTGCTCGTCATCAAGGATTCGTCGGCGAACAAGTGCGGCGTGATCTGCTCGAGCTACGAGATCATGGCGAGTCTCATGATCTCCGAAGAAGAGTTTCTCGAGATCAAACCGCAGTATGTCGAACAGGTGCTCGAACGGCTCCGCGCTGCAGCCGGCCTCGAAGCGGAGCTTCTCTTTGAAGAACGCCGACGCCGGCCGAACACCTCACTCGTCGATCTCGGCATTATGTTGAGCCGCGAGATCAATCGCCTCACCGACGCGATCGAGCGGGACTACGAGAAGTTCGAATCGGGTGTTCCCGAACTCGTGCGGGAAATGGTCATCGAACACATACCTCCGGTCCTCGTCGAGATTGCGGGCGACCGCGTGTGGTCTCGTCTGCCCGACGAGTATCGCAAGCAGATCGTGTGCGCGGCGCTCGCCTCACGAGTGATCTATCGCGAGGGTCTCGACTACTTCCGCGACACGCCGGATAACTCGCTCGCCGAGTTGGTTCTTGCGTACCTGTTGCGTGATGAGCGGAACCATCATCTGGTGCGGGTCGTCGAAGACTCGCCGCTCGCCGAGAAGCAGGAGATCGCCGACTTGCTCCGCATCGGCGGGACGCGAGCCGGGCTGCAGGGACGCTGGCACAAGCGCGCTCAACTGTGAACGATCGTGGCCTCGTCGGCGCCGCGATACGATGATCGCGTTCGCCCGCATGCGGAGGTCGCGTGAAGCAGTCTGCGTCAACTCGTCGGTGGCAGGTGTGGATCGACACCGGCGGAACCTTCACCGATTGCATGGCGCTCGGACCGGACGGGGGAGTTCGGCGATCCAAGGTGCTCAGCCGTGGCGCCGTGCGCGGCGTCATTCTCGAGCGTATCGGCGCCCGCATGTTTCGAATTCGAGTCGCCACCGATCTCGCGCGAAATGCGCTCGCGGGGACTCGACTCGCGCCCCTCGAATCTTCGTTTTCGTCCGTCGAACCGCTGTTGGTCGAGTCTTCGCAGACAGATCGAGTCACGCTCTCCTCGACCGCGCCCGCTAACCGCGTGGACGCCCTCGCCGGATTGCTCGACCATTCGGTCGAGCCGGCGGTGGAGTTCATCTCCGCCGAGCCGACGCCGCTCTTCGCCGCCCGCCTCGCGCTCGGCCTTTCACCCCTTGACCGATTGCCGCCGATCGAATTGCGGCTTGCGACCACGAAGGGCACGAATGCCTTGCTCGAACGGCGCGGCGCCCGCGTTGCGCTGTGCATCACTGCGGGCTTCGGCGACCTGCTCGCCATCGGCGATCAGCGTCGACCGGACCTCTTCGCCCTCGACATCCGGAAACCCGCGCCGTGGTACGACTCGGTGATCGAAACGCCGGAGAGAATTGACGCATCCGGTACCGTTCTTCGCGAACTCGATGACGAGGCGCTCGCGAGGACGGCGAGAGTGGCCCTCGACGCCGGATGCCGCGTCGCCGCCGTGGCGTTGCTTCATTCCGTCGCCAACCCCGCTCACGAGATTCAGGTACGACAAGTCCTGCTTGGCCTCGGATTCGACGATGTCGTCGTGTCGCACGAAGTCGCGCCGTTCGTCCGCCTTCTCCCGCGTGCGGAAACCACCGTTGCGGATGCGTATCTCGCGCCGATCATTTCGGGCTATCTCGACGAGATCGAAGAGGCGCTCCCCAGTTCCTCGCGGCTTCTGGTCATGACGAGCGCCGGCGGAATGACGGCACGGACCGAGTATCGCGCGAAGGACAGCTTGCTCTCCGGACCGGCGGGAGGTGTCGTCGGAGCATCGCTGATCGGACGGCAATCCGGGTTCGAGCGGATCATCGCCTTCGACATGGGTGGCACGAGCACCGATGTCGCCCGAATCGATGGCGACTTTGAGTATCGATACGAGACCAAGGTGGGGGACGCGACGATTCTCGCGCCGTCGCTCGCGATCGAGAGTGTGGCGGCCGGAGGCGGATCAGTCTGCGGTTTCGACGGAGCAGCGCTCACGGTGGGGCCGGAAAGCGCCGGCGCGTCGCCGGGGCCCGCGTGCTATGGCGCCGCGGGACCACTCACGATCACCGATGTCAATCTGCTTCTCGGTCGCCTGGCGCCCGATCGATTCGAGATCCCGATCGATCCCGCCGCCGCTCGGAGCGCCGCCGAAGAGGTCCGCACGCGAGTCGAGCGGGCGACCGGAGAATCGGTCGACCTCCATGCCATGCTTCTCGGGTGGGTCGAGATTGCGAATGAGCGCATGGCCGAGGCGATTCGCCGCATCTCGATTCGCCGAGGATACGACCCCTCGAACTATGCGCTCGTCGCGTTCGGCGGAGCGGGCGCGCAGCACGCGCTTGCCGTGGCCGAACGACTGAACATGTCGACCGTTCTCATTCCGAAAGACGCTGGCCTCCTGAGCGCCCTCGGCCTCGGCGACGCACGAATCGAGCGCTTCGCCGAGCAGGAATTTCGACGACCACTACAGGATTTTGATCCAGCCTCCTTCGCGGAAGCGGTTCGCTTCCTCGAATTGGACGCGGTGGCAGGTGTCCGCGCAGTCGTTGACGAAGTCGAGGAGATTCACATCCGACGGCGTCTCGCCCGCCTCCGGCTTGTCGGTCAGGACAGCGCCCTCGAGGTGGCGTTCGAAGAGCCTTCCAACCTGGCGGAACTGTTCGGCGCGCGGTACCGGATGATTTATGGCTACGACCCACCGCGGGGGCGTGGAATCGAACTCGAATCGCTTCGCGTGGTGGCGTCGACGCGGCCGGTCGTCCAGCCGAATCTGACCCGCACCACGAACGATCAGCCGACTCGAAGTTCGACGGGCCGAATGGTGGAGAGCCACTTCGCAAACGGACCATTCGAAACTCGCGTGTTCGATCGTGATGAGCTTCTGCGCGGCGAAGTCCTGTGCGGCCCGGCGCTCATTCTCGAGCGGCACAGCGCGACCGTCGTCGAACCGGGGTGGACGATCGGGATCGACGCGGTGGGCTCTCTGCTCGCCGAACGCTCGTCGAACGACGCGATCGAACGGGACCATGAACGAAGCGGCCTTCGACTCGAGGCCGCCGAACTCGAGTTGTTTACGAATCGCTTCATGTCCATCGCAGAGGACATGGGAGAGGCGTTGCGGCGATCGGCGCTCTCGACGAATGTGAAAGAGCGACTCGACTTCTCCTGCGCGCTGCTCGACGCCGAGGGTCGTCTCGTCGCAAACGCGCCGCATGTTCCAGTCCATCTCGGCGCCCTCGGACTGTGCGTTCGCTCCGTCATCGAGCGGATGCCGATGGGACCCGGCGATGTCGTCGTCACGAATCATCCGGGTTTCGGCGGATCGCATCTCCCGGACATCACCCTCATCGCTCCGGTGTACGACGACGATGGCATTCGAATTGGGTTTGTCGCGAACCGAGCGCATCATGCCGAGGTCGGTGGCGTCACGCCGGGTTCGATGCCGCCGATGGCGCGGTCGCTCGCGGAAGAGGGCGTCGTGATTCCACCCTGCTGGCTCGTCCGATCCGGGACGCCGGAGTGGGACGCGATCGAAGAGCGGTTTCGGGCCGGTCCCTTTCCGTCGCGCGCGGTGCATGACAATCTCGCCGATCTTCACGCCGCGCTCGCATCGATACAGAGGGGCGTCTCAACCCTGCGCGAACTCTGTCGAGAACACGGACGACCTTCCATCGCCAGCCACATGACCCGACTGCGTGAGCGGGCTGCGAATCTGCTTCGTCAACGGTTGACCGCCTTCGGAGACCAAGACCTCGAGGCGGAGGACTGTCTGGACGACGGCGCAAAGATCGTGGTCTCGTTGCGCGTTCGGGGCGGACGCCTTGCGATCGATTTCTCTGGATCGTCCGCGGTGCACGCGGGAAATCTCAATGCGACTCGAGCCATCGTGCAGAGCGTGGTCGTCTATGTCCTTCGCGTTCTCGTCGACGAACCGCTGCCGCTCAATGATGGGCTGCTCGATCCCGTGGAACTCACCATTCCCCGGGGGCTGCTCGATCCGGTCTTTCACGACGATCCGACCAGATGCCCGGCGGTGGTCGGTGGAAATGTCGAGACGAGCCAGCGCCTCGCAGATCTGCTCCTGCACGCGTTCGGGCTCGCGGCGGGTAGCCAGGGCACGATGAACAACACGATCTTCGGCGCCGATGAATTCGGCTACTACGAAACGATCGGCGGTGGCGCCGGAGCGGGACCAGGCTTCCACGGCGCCTCTGCGGTCCACACTCATATGACGAATACCCGAATCACGGATCCCGAGATTGTCGAGGATCGATATCCAGTGCGGCTCGATCAGTTCACGATTCGCCGGGAGAGCGGCGGGGTCGGCGCCTATCGCGGTGGCGACGGCATCATTCGGGAATTCACCTTCCTGCGCCCGTTGCGCCTCTCATTGCTGAGTCAGCGCCGAATCTTTCCGCCGAAGGGAATGGCCGGCGGCGGTCCCGGACTCACCGGCCGGCAGACGCTCTTTCGCGCGAACGGAACCGTCGAGCATCTCGCGGGAATCGATGGAAGAATGGTCGCGCCTGGCGATCGGCTTCGCATCGAGACTCCGGGTGGCGGCGGGTATGGTCCGGTCAGGGACACTCGCTGACCTACAATCGCCGACCTGTTGATTCGGTTTCGCAATTGGAGGGGCGCCGAGGACGCGCTGTTCAACCATGAGCTGGGAAGCCTGGTTCACGCTCTTCGTCATCGCGCTGGTGCTCGTCGCCCTCATTCGGAATCGGGTTGGCGCCGATGTCGTGACCGTCGGCGGCGCCTCGCTGCTGCTGCTTGCGGGTGTTCTTACGCCGGAAGAGGCGCTGGCGGGCCTGTCCAATCCGGGTGTGATCACCATCGCGGTTCTCTATGTGGTCGTCGCGGGCCTGCAGGAGACGGGAGTGGTCGCGTGGATCGGCCACCGGGTGCTCGGGCGACCGCGTACCCTGACGACGGCCATGGTGCGGCTCACATTGCCCGTCGCCGTGATCAGCGCGTTCATGAACAACACGCCACTCGTGGCGATGATGGTCCCGGCGACTCTCGACTGGGCGCGGAAACTCGGTCGCAGCGCCTCGCGGTTCCTCATCCCGTTGAGCTATGCCTCGATTCTGGGCGGTACGCTTACGCTCATCGGGACGAGCACGAACCTTGTCGTGTCGGGTCTCTGGCTCAAGGAGGGATTCGAGCCGCTCGGGTTCTTTGAAATCGCGTGGCTCGGCATCCCGAGCGCGGCCATCGGTCTCACATATCTCATCCTGTTCGGAAACCGAATTCTCCCCGAGCGCACCCCGCCGGTGAGTCTGCAGGACGATCCAAGGTCGTACACCGTCGAAATGATCGTCGACGAGCGAAGTCCGATCGCCGGTCAGACGGTCGAGGCCGCTGGGCTCCGCCACTTGCCCGGCCTCTTTCTCGCGGAGATCGAACGCGACGGCGCCCCGATGCCGGCGGTGTCACCACTCGAGGAACTTCAGGAGGGCGATCGGCTCGTCTTCGTGGGCGTCGTCGAGTCGATACTCGATCTGCAGAAGATTCGAGGGCTGACCCCGGCGCCCGAACAGGTCTTCAAGCTGAACACCCCGCGCGGTCGCCGATGCCTCGTCGAAGCGGTCGTGTCGGATACCTGCCCCCTCGTCGGTCGAACGATCCGGGCCGGGCGGTTCCGCAATCGGTACAACGCAGTCGTCATCGCCGTGGCTCGAAACGGCGAACGGGTCAAGGGCAAGATCGGAGACATCGTTGTGCGGGTCGGCGATACGCTGCTCCTTGAAACCCATGGGTCATTCGCTGAGCAACAGCGGAATTCGCGCGACTTCTTCCTCGTCAGCGCGGTCGAGAACTCCACGCCCCCGCGGCACGAGCGCCGGTGGATCGCCATCGCGATCGTGGTTGGGATGGTCATTCTCGGCGCCGCGCAGCCGATGGGAATCACCATCCTTCACGCGGCAATGCTCGCCGCCGGGCTCATGCTCATGTTTCGCTGCGTCACGGCGACCGTTGCGCGGCGAAGCGTTGAGTGGTCCGTGCTCATCGTCATCGCCGCCGCGCTCGCGCTCGGCGTAGCGCTCGAGGTAACGGGGCTCGCCGAGATGATCGCGCACAGCGCCGTCGCGATCGCGGGAGGCAACCCCTGGCTCACGCTCGTGATCGTCTACGGCGTCACCATGCTGTTGACCGAGATGATCACGAACAACGCGGCGGCGGCGCTGGTGTTTCCCATTGCGCTCAACGCGGCGACGGAACTCGGCGTCGACTTTCGGCCATTCGCCTTCTCCATCATGATGGCTGCGTCGGCGAGCTTCTCGACACCAATCGGCTACCAGACGAACCTGATGGTCATGGGACCGGGCGGATATCGATTCACGGACTACTTCCGGATCGGCGCTCCGCTCAATCTCACGATGTGGGTGACGACGGTCATTCTCGCGCCACTGATCTGGAAGTTCTGAATCTCAGGCCAGATCAGGCGGGCACGGGACGGCATGCACCCCTCTGTCATGCGGGAATCCTTCGGATGGCCGCCTGGGTTCAGTGTCTCCACGGTCCACCAATTGCTTCCCGAGAACAAACTCGAAGATGGGCGTGGCCATGAGGGTGGTCACGATCGCCATGATTACCATGACGCTGAAGAGCGCCGGCCGGATGATGGCGCGTTCGAGGCCGATGTTGAGGATGATGAGCTCCATCAGGCCACGCGCGTTCATGAGGGCGCCGATGGCGATGGCTTCACGCGGGCCCTCACCACTGCGACGAGCCGTCCACCAGCACGCGATGCCCTTGCCGAAGGTCGCGGCGAGAAGGATCACGATGGCGATGAACCAGAGTGACGCGGTATTCACGAGGCCGATGCGGGTGTTGAGGCCGGAGTACACGAAGAAGAGCGGGAGAAGAAAGTTCGTCGTGAGCGGCTCGATTTTCTGTTCGAGTGACTCCGAGAAGTGACCCCTGGGCATCGCGGCGCCGAGAATAAAGGCTCCGAACACCGCGTAGATGCCGATCGCGTCGGTGAACCATGCGGCCAGCATGACGAGTGCAAGGACGAACGCCATGATGGGCGGCGTGAGCGCTCCCGTCCGCTCCACCACATCGCCAAGCGGCTGCATGAGCCGGCGACCAAGCGTCAAGGTAATGATCGCGTAGATCACGCCGCCGCCGATCGCAAAAATCGCGACGCTCGGCTCGCCACTGAAGCTTGCGAGGACAAGCGCGAGGACACACCACGCCGCGGCGTCGTCCATCGAGCCGGCCGCGAGCGCCAGGGCGCCATACGAGGTGTTCGAAAGGCCTCGCTCGTAAATGATGCGCGCGAGCATCGGGAAGGCCGTAATGGACATCGCGGCGCCGAGGAAGAGCACGGCTTCGCTACGGGTGACCTCAGGAGCGAACAGCCGGTCGTCGTTGACAAGCCAGAGGGCGATAGCGCTGCCCAGCGCAAATGGCGTGATAATTCCCGCCAGTGACACGGATGCGGCGCTGTGCAGCCGCTTCCGAATCAGGTCGACTCGGAAGTCGAGTCCGACGAGAAACATGTAAAGAACAAGCCCGATCTGGCTCAGGCAGTAAATGACCGTAAGCGACTCTTTCGGGAACAACCAAGCGCTGACTTCCGGCGCGAGCAGTCCGAACAGCGACGGGCCAAGGGCGACCCCGGCGATCATTTCCCCGACGACCTGCGGCTGACCGAGGCGTCGGGCGAGAAACCCGACGGCCCGGCAGACGGCCAGAATGATGGCGAGTTGCAGGAACAGGCGGACGGACAATTCAAAGTTTGTCATGGTCGCGTCTCAGGACGAGTCTCGTCGCGCAACGACAACCCGACTCCGGGCCCGTACCGGCCGTGCCCGACGCGTGGGCGATCGTTCAAGACTCGTCATCGAAACTGGCGGCAAGAGAGTCGCCGCGGCGCCCGTGCGCCCTCCTCTGAGCCCGGTCTTGCGGCGTGGGTCGTCGTGCGAGCGAAGTGATCTCGCCGGCCCCGCGCTCCGGGCGCCACAATCATGCGGGCCACGCCCAGATTGTCAATACGAATTCCCTCCGTGAACCCTCTGATTCATGCTCCAACCACCCGCCCCGGTACCATCCGGGCATGAAGACCTATCGCAAAGAACTCTGGTTTAATGTCCCGGCGAGGCGAGGATTCGTGAACATCACCGGAGAGGTCGAAGAGGCGGTCCGGGAGTCCGGCGTTCGGGAGGGGCTCTGCCTTGTCAACGCCATGCACATCACCGCCAGCGTGTTCATCAATGACAATGAGTCGGGGTTACACCACGACTACGAGAAGTGGCTCGAAGGTCTCGCGCCGCACGCCCCGATCGACCAGTACCACCACAACGACACGGGCGAAGACAACGCCGACGCCCATCTCAAAAGACAGATCATGGGCCGCGAGGTCGTCGTGGCGATTACCGACGGAGCCCTCGACTTCGGCCCCTGGGAGGCGATCTTCTACGGCGAGTTCGATGGCCGGCGGAGGAAGCGCGCCCTGATCAAGATCATCGGGGATTGACGGCCTCAGGGACCGATCTGCATTTCGACGATGGTTCCGGTCGTCGTAACAATCCAGGTCCTCCATTCGCCGTCAATCTTCCGCCCGACCATCATCGCGGTCGTCTCGTGGAAGGGCACGGCGAAGATTTCATCCGACATCCCGCCGGGCAGAGCGCCGACCTGGGCGACCGCGGCCTGATCGGGGAACAGGTTGGCGCCGCCGGCGCTTCCGATCAGATAGCCAGTCGCCAGTAGACCCGCTCCCGCGAGGCCGTACACGATTCGTTCGGTTCCGTTCTTCGACATGAGTAGCGGCTCCTGTAAGAGATTGGCTTCGAGCGACGCTCGTCATTCCCTGATCTGGCGGCGCGCCTCGGACTCGAAGATTCCGGTCGCCGCTCGATCGATATGGCAAATACGCAGTTCTCGCAACGCGTTCGGGCCCTCGTGTTTGAGTGCGAGAGAGCGGACCGTTTCGACGAACACCCGGGCGCAACGGTCCATGGGAAAGCCGAAGACCCCGGCGGAGATCGTCGGAAATGAGATCCGTCGCAGGTCGTGTCGGGCGGCGAGTTCGGTCGAGGCGCGAATTGCGGACGCCAGCTTCGCGTCTTCGTCGCCACTTCCCCAGATTGGACCGACCGCATGGATGACATGGCGGTGGGGGAGGTCGCCCGCCGTCGTGATCGCCGCAGATCCGGTCTTCACCGGACCATGACGATGGACCCACTCGCGACTTGCCTCAACGAGCGCGGGTCCGGCCGTGCGAGCGATGACCGCCGCGACGCCTCCGCCGTGCTCGAGCCGCTCGTTCGCCGCGTTCACGATCGCGTCGACCGGCTCCTCGGTCAGATCACCGTGAATGATGCGGAAGAGCAACCCGCATGGGAACTCATACTCGTATCGAATGGTCGATTTCACCATGCGCTTCCTCGCCGACATCGTACACGGGCAAGGCGGATTCCGCGCACAGGGTCGGCGCATACGATCGTCGCGCGCACTACGATCACCTTCCATGCCACGACGCGGACGACGACGCACACCGAAGCACGACTACGCCGACAAGTCTCGCGGCATCCGCCTCCAGAAGGCGCTCGCCGAGGCCGGCGTGGACTCGCGCCGTCACTGCGAGGAACTCATCGAGGAGGGGCGCGTCGCGGTGAACGGGCAGGTCGTAAAGACCCTGCCCGCTTGGGTTGACCCGGCGGAGGATCGGATCACCGTTGATGGTCGACCGATTCGCAAGGCGCGTCGAGACGGGGCGCGGTCGGGCGAACTCCTCTATCTCATGCTCCACAAGCCGAAGAACACGGTCTGCACGAACAGCGATCCGGAAGGCCGCCGTCGCGCGATCGACCTCGTGGATCATCCGCGGAAGCCGCGTCTGTTTTGTGTCGGTCGGCTCGACGCCGATTCGACCGGCCTTCTGCTCTTTACGAACGACGGCGAGCTGGCGAACCAGCTGACCCATCCAAGCTTTGAAGTCCATAAGAGCTACGAGGTGGTCGTCCGGGGATCGCTCGACAGCGACGCGGTGCAGAAGCTGCAGGACGGAATCTTTCTCGCTGATCGACGCAGTCGTTCGGCGAGCCGGACCGAGCCGGTGCGGCTCAAGCTCATCAAGCGCGATCGTGAACGGACCACGATTCTCATGGAGTTGCGTGAGGGTCGCAATCGCCAGATTCGCCGCATGATGGCGAGTCTCGGGCATCCGGTGAAGAAGCTCACCCGGGTACGACTCGGGCCCCTCCGGCTCAAGGGGGTCGCGGTCGGCGAATGGAGGCCGCTCACTCCCGCGGAGATTCGGTCGCTCAAACGGGCGGCGCGAATCGGCGGGAACAAGAAGGAAGCTTCGTCCAAGGCCTCGCGTCGCTGACGCCTTGGTGGCCACGGAATGTGCCTTTCGCGCGCCTGTCCTCTACACTCCCCGCGCTATGACGACGACGATGATCGACACGCTCGGGGCCCTCGAATCCGACGGGCTTGCTTCACTCGACGAGGCGAATGACGCCGACGGGCTCGAGGCCTGGCGCATCGAGTATCTCGGCACGAAGGGCCGTCTCAAGAAGGCCATGGCCGGGATGCGCGAGGTCCCGAAAGAGGAAAAGCCCGCCGTCGGACAACGGGCGAACGCGGTGAAGGAGACGCTCGAAGCAGCGTATGAGTCGAAGAAGGCGACGCTTGGCGCCGGCTCCGGAAGCGGCGCCAGGCGAAGCGGTCCGATGCTCGATGTCACGCTTCCGGGAGTCGATCTTGGTCTCGGTCGCCGCCACATTCTGAGCCGCGTGATGGACGACCTTGCCGAGGTCTTCGCGCGCATGGGCTTCCGTGTCGCGGAAGGACCGGAAGTCGAAGACGAGTGGCACAACTTCGTCGCCCTGAACATTCCCGAAGATCATCCCGCGCGTGACCCGCTCGAGAATTTCTATATCGACGGGAAGCATCTCCTGCGCACTCAGACTTCGACGGTCCAGATTCGAGCCATGGAGAACACGCCGCCACCGATTCGCGTCGTTTCGATGGGGCGCGTCTACCGGCCGGACGAGGTTGATGCGACGCACTCGTTCATGTTCCACCAGATCGAAGGTCTCTATGTGGACCGCAATGTGTCGGTCGTCGATCTGAAGACGACGCTGCTTCAGTTCGCGCACGCGTACTTCGGCGCCGAAGCCGAGGTTCGTCTTGTGCCGAGCTTCTTCCCCTTCACCGAGCCGTCCGCGGAGCTCTATATCAAGATGCAGGTGAAGGGCGAGTGGCAGTGGGTCGAGCTTGGCGGCTGCGGGATGGTCGACCCGAATGTCTTTGAAGCGGTGGGATACGACCCCGAGGAGTGGACGGGTTTCGCGTTCGGCCTCGGGATCGAACGCATCGCCATGCGCAAGTACAACATCCCCGACATCCGGTGGTTCTTCGAGAACGATCTGCGCTTTCTGCGGAAGTTCTGAGGCGCGGTCAGTCGGGGGCGGCCAGCGTTCGACCCCGAAGGAGTTCGGCCGCGAGCGGCGTGAGGTACTGCCGCGCAATCCATTCAACCACCGGAACGCAAACCGCGTCGCCAAACCCGAAGAGCGCCTTGTTCAGCGTCGTGTTGATCACGAAGTCATCGGGAGCGCCCTGGAGACGCGCGCATTCGCGCGCCGTAAGCAGCCGCACCCGGTAATGTCCGCAACCTGCTGCGAAGAGAATCTGCCGGGCGCTCCCGCCACGCGGTGTGCGAAGGCAACCTGCAATCCCATCAGTGCGCAATTCCGCCATCGATCGGCCGCGTCGTATACGCCGAAACGCGGTCGCGTATGACCATGTGGTCCCCGCGATCATTTCGTTTGCGATTTCCCGGTGCCGCTCGCTCATCTGATTGAGAAAGTACGCCGCCCGGTCTTCGTTCCACCAGTGCGGATCATCCTCCGGAAGGTCTTCCAGAATGTCATCGAGGCCGGCGTGGCGATCAGGTGGACCGGGGAGGCAGCGAAGCGACCAGTCGAGATGCTCATGCGAACGAATGAACTCGACGATGGCATCCGGACGAAGGTCATCGGATTCGAGATCGCCAGCATTGATGACCTCATCGTTCGCTTCCGACGGACGGGCGATGATGAAGAGTCGTGGTCGACTCTGCGGCGCGAATCGGTCGGCGTTCAGTGTGAACAGATCGATGGCGTAGCCGAGTTTATTCAGCGATCGAAGCGCGGCGTCAAGATCTCGTCCTCCGCGTGATCGGAGAAACCCGAGCACATTCTCGAAGAGAACAAGCGGCGGCTTCCGGTCGCCGAGTTCGTCGAGCAGGCGGGTGACCGCCCAGAACGCCCCGGAGTGGTCGCCGTCCAGTCCGCGCCGGGCGCCGGCGATCGAGAGGTCGGTGCAGGGAAATGAGGCGGTCACAAGACCCGCCGCGGGAAGGTCGGCGCCTCGCAATCCATGAATGTCACCCAAGAGGAATCCATTATCGCCGAAGTTCCCCTCGTACATGTCGAACTTGTCGGCGTCGATGTCGTTCGCGAAGATGGTCTGCCATCCCGCCTGATCGAGCGCAAGGCGAACGAGACCGATTCCGGCGAAGAATTCGACGACGCTTCGATTCGCCAACTGGTCGTAGGCAAAGCCGGAACCGTGCGCTTCCGCACGAACGGCGTTAACGACGGAGTCGACACATCGATCGAGATCGTTCTTCAGATCGCTCTCCCACACCCGCAAAACGCGCCAGCCACGGTCGAGGAGGGTCGCGGTATTCGAGAAGTCGCGTGACCGGTTTCGTTGAATCTTGCGCCGCCAGTAGTCGGCGTTGTTGATTGATCCGACCTGCTCGTCGATCGACCGGAGACCGCGGCGCCGCCATTGATTGCCATGCCAGTAGTCGCCGTCAACAAAGACGGCGAGTCTCGGCCCGGGAAACACAATGTCCGGCTTACCCGGCAGCTTCGACTCACAGACGCGGAATCGAAGCCCCTCTTTGAAGAGAGCCGATCGAAACGCCTTTTCCGGCGCGGTATCCCGCCCGCGCACGCGCGACATGATGACGGATACTACGTCGTCGGTGCGCGGACGCGACTTGCCGAGTGGGGTTGAAGTGGTCGACTCAGACATCCGTGCTCTTTTCGGGCGACGGCGAAGATCGGCAACTCGTCGCATGCTACGAATCGGCGCCCGCTCGTCAACGCGTCGGGCGCCCGTTAACGAACACGGGTCGCCCCTCCGGCGACCCGCATCCATCTGAAAGTCGGGACAATTGCGCTCACACGGCAGGGGCCGGCGCCGCGGCGCGGTCGGGAAGCACCGTGGTGTCCGTTCGATCACCGGGCAGCGCGACTCCGTGCTCCTCACCATACCGCACGAGGCGGAAGCTGTTTCCGATCACGAACACATCCGCGAGGCCGTGCCAGACCGCCGCGAGGAAGACGGTGAATTCGCCGAGCTGACCGCTCGCCGCGAACGCGAGTCCGACAAGAGCGATGATGATCGACGCGATGATATTCTGCGTGATCACGCCGCGCGTCTTCCGCGCGAGTTCGACGAGAAACGGCAGGCGCGACAACTCGTCGTTCATGAGCGCGACGCCGGCGGAGTTCGCTGCGATATCCGTGCCACCAAGCCCCATGGCGACGCCGACATCCGACGCCGCAAGCGACGGCCCGTCGTTGATCCCGTCGCCGACCATCATGACATGGCGACCATTTCGCGTGAGTTCCACGATCGCGGCGTGCTTCTCGTCCGGATGGCATTCGGCTTCAATGCGATCGATCCCGACGACCTGGGCGACCCGGTTCGCGACCGGGGCACGATCGCCGGTAAACATGTGGACCTGCCGCACGCCGAGTTGACGGAGTTCGGCGATCGCTTCCGCCGCCTTCGGACGCACGCGATCTTCAAGACCCACGGCGCCAAGATAACGGCCGCCCTTCATGACATGAACGCCGGTCATGCCGCCGATCTTGTTCTCGACGGCTTCGACATCGGCGCGGGCTCCGGGATTCATCTCGAGCAGCCACTTCGCCCGGCCGGCGTAGAGTTCGCCGTCCGGTCGCTGAACCTTGACGCCCAGGCCATGCACTTCTTCCGCGTGCCCGTCGTTCGCCACCTCGATTCGGGCCGCTTTCGCCGTTTCCATGATCGCGAGCGCGAGCGGGTGGTTCGAATGCCGCTCCGCCGCGGCGGCCGCGGCGAGTAGGTCGGCGCCCTCGACCCCCTCCGCGGGGGCCAGGCGGCTCACCGCAAACTTTCCGGTCGTGATCGTTCCGGTCTTGTCGAGCACAACGGTGTCGACGGACGCCGCCGCCTCGAGCGTGCTCGTGTTCTTGATCATGATGCCGAGACGCGCCGCCGACGCGAATGCCGCGACCATCGCGGTCGGGGACGCGAGCAGCAGGGCGCCTGGACAGGTCACGACCAGCACCGCAATCGCTTTCTCCGTCGCCGACACACCCTCGGCGCCACCGGTCTTGTCCGGCGACAGGATGAATACGGCCAGCGCGATCATGAGCACGATCCAGACATAGTGTCCGGCGACAATCTCGATGATCTGCTGCCGCGGCGTCTTGGACAGTTCGGCTTCGTTGATGAGCGTGACGACCTTGCCGATCGTCGTATCGATGCCAAGCCGCGTCACTTCCGCTTCGATGCTGCCCGTCAGATTCGTCGTCCCCGCGTAGACCGGGTCGCCGGTCTCGACTTCAACGGGCGCCGATTCGCCCGTGAGACTCGCCTGATTAATCGAGGTACGGCCGGTCACCACCGTGCCGTCGGCGGGGAAGTTTTCGCCCGGACGAACCCGGATGACCGTGCCAATTCGGACTTCTTCGAGCGGAACGATGCGTTCTTCGCCGTCGACCACGACGCGGGCGGTGTCCGGCGTCAGGTGGACGAGCTGCTCGATCGCCTTGTGGGCGCCCCACGCCGTGCGGCGAAGGATGGCGTCCATCATGAACAGAATAAAGGCGAGCGCCCCGGCCGTGACATACTCACCCGTCGCAAGCGCCGCGCTGATCGCGATCGTCACCAGGAACGAGGTCGACGGCCGGCCGCGTTGCATTTCGCGCCAGGCGCCGCGGAAAAGCGGAACCCAGAGGATCAGTGCGCCGACGACCGCGGGAATCTGGCGAATTTCGTCATCGATCCCGAGGTACTTCGCCACGAAGGTCGACAGCACCATGGCGCCGCCAAGAAGGGCCAGAATAATGGCGCCCTCGGCGTTGCTCGAGGTATTGTGAATCTCACAACACTCCACATGCTTCATCGCATCGAGATCGTGATGCCGCGGGTGGTCATGATCGTGATGGTGATGATCATGCCCGTGGTGATGGTGGTGGCCATGATCGTCGTGGTGGCTCGCGGCGTCAGCCTGTGCCATGAACCCGGTCTCCTCGTCTTGGATGGGCGGGGTCGACGGTTGAAATCGTCCCTGAAATGCGGTCTACGGTAGCGGCGAGGCGAATCGGCGTCCAACGCCGAACGCGCACGCTCTCCGCTGATCTCAGATCTACGCAGGAACCAAGGCCGCGGTTCGGCGTGGCGCCGGACGCCGCCGCCGCCCGGTACCATACGATAGAGACTCACGAGACTGCGAAGCCGACGCCCGCCGGAGATGACCCGCGATGCCAACTTATGTCTACCAGGAGATTCTGCCCGATGGTTCCGAGGGCGAGGTGTTCGAGGTCGTGCAGAAGATGTCCGATCCGCCCCTTGCGACCCATCCGGAAACCGGAAACGCGGTCGAGCGGATCATTCAGCCGCCGTACATTCCCGGGCAGGGCAGCGATCATCACAAGAAGAATCTGCTGAGCAACAAGAACCTCGACCGGCTCGGGTTCACGAAGTACGAGCGCGCCGGCGACGGCAAGTACGAGAAAAAGGCCGGCAAGGGCCCGAATGTGATCAGCGCCGACTGATCGCGGGAGGATCGGGCTTCTTACCCTACTTCGCGAGTCTGGAAGAGGATGACCGCGAGGCTGAGCAACCCGGTGATGTAGATGGCGCTGTATCCAGCGAGCAACGCCATGTGCCGGAGGGGAATGATGTGTCGTTGCGTCAGCGGGTCGATGAGGATCAGGAACTGGAAGTTCGGCAGGATCGCCCAGGCGACGCGCCAACCCTGATTCACCTCGGGCGGCCCTGAGAGCAGGTAATCTCCCGCCCGCGGCACACGGCTCACCGGACCATCACCGATCCGAACGAGTTCGGCTTCCCGCTGGTTCAGGTTGCGGACCTGAACGGCCGACCCCTCGTCCCGCCGAATCACGGTGCTCAAGCCGACCGGGTCCGCCGCAATGTCGACCTCCATCCCTTCGCGGAGATCAACTCCGCGGTCGACCTTGATCAGGTAGTAGTCCCCGTCATCGCTGAAATCATCGTCGGTGTCGCGACCGTATTCAATCTCGGTGATCGTCGCGACGGACTTCGTCTCGTAGACACGCTGTCCGAAGAGGTAGTCGCTCAGGAGCCCGGCCATGAAGACGCCGACACAGACAAAAATGGTCATGACCTGGCCGAGCCGCGCGGACGCGGCGATCGCGACCGCCGTCATCACGAGCAGCGCCATTCCGAGCGCCACGAGGGCGAGAATCATTTGTGGATCGAGGTCGGGCGAGACCCAGTGGTTGTACTGCGCCTGAAAGAGCTGGAACTGCCAGGTCTTGTCGAAGGCGAGCACGAGCAGCCACGCGATGATGGACAGCGGAAGCAGGGCCCCGATCGCGACGCTGTTGAACATCCAGTCGTAAAAGTAGTTTCCCCAGATCCCGAGCGCGACGGCGAGCCCGATGGCGCCGAACCCGAAGACGATGACCGGCCAGTCCCACTCGTCGCCGGCCCGCTGGAGCACCTCGTGCCGCACGGTCATCATGAACGCGATCGAAAGAATGACGGCCGCGACGAGGATCGCCGCGGAGACGCCGAGATACTTGCCGAAGATGAAAATTGGCCTCCCCACCGGTTTGGAAACGACGGTCAGGGCGGTCTTCTTCTCGATCTCCTCGGCGAGCACGCTTGTCGCCGTAAACGCCGCGATGACGAGACCGCAGACGAATATGGTCGCCATGCCCATGTCGAGCAGAAGCTTATTGTCATCCTTGAGCGTGAAGGTGCTCAGTCCGAGGTTCATCATGAGGCCAAGCACACCGACGCCGATCATGATGATGAAAATCGGTTGCCGTATGCTTTCGATGAAGGTGTTCCGAGCGATCGCGAAGAGCTGTCCGATCATCGGGCGCGGCTTTCTCGGTGAGAGCGGGAGCGGGGGAGGAGACGCGTGAGGCGTCCCCGGGAGCTGCGGCGAGGAACGGCGTCGTTCCGAGTCGGTGAATCACCCGCCGCGAGCCGCGACGGACCCGCGCTTTTCTACGCGGCGGCGTGAACCTTAGAAGCGTACGCGGCGTACCGCAAGCGAGTTCGCCGGGTGTTCGGCGCCAGAGTCGATGTGGAAGCCGCCATCTTTCGCGGCTCATCTCCGCCCACAACCTTCCGTGAATTGACACCTTTAAGGCCAAGGTTTATCCTTCCCGCCGCTCTGCAGTCCCCCGAACCAATACGAAGAGTCGCTGCCGGATGAGAACGGACCATACGACATACGCCATCGCGACGAAGGTCAGTCTGGGCGGGCTCGCCCTGCAGATCATCGCGGGGGTCATCCTCCTGGCATTCGGACTGGCTACGAGAGATCAGGTCGCCTGGGGCGCCTCGTTCTATGTTCTCGCCGGGTCAATCGTCTGGATCACCCTTGCGATTCTCTTTCACCAGCACAAACTGGAACGCATCGAGGCGATCGAGTCCGAGGAGATCGTCCGCGCGGGCGAGCGAGGCGGCTCGATCTTCGAGGTATCCGAAGAAGACCTTGCGGTCGCCGCCCGCCGATTGCGGGGGATGTACCGGGTCCTCGTTCCGGTCGTCAGTCTCATCGTCGCCGCGGTCCATGTCGGTCTCGGGGTTTATCTCTACCGCTACTACTTCCAGACACGGTGGGTCTCTGAAGCGGCGGGCACGAGAGCGGATCTTCCGTCGCTCCAGTACGCCGAGGGGGCGGCGGCGTCGTGGGGGATCGCCATCACCGCCGGCATCGCCGCCGTGCTCTTCATCTTCTCGCGTTATGTGAGCGGAATGAGCAAGCAGCCGGCGTGGTCGAACCTTCGCGGTGGCGCGGCGGTGAGCGTCGGAACGGCACTGGTCGGGGCCGTCCTTGCACTTTCGTACAGTTTCGTCGTCACCGGCAACGAATTCCTCATCCATCTCGTCTCGCGCCTCCTGCCGTTTTTCATCGGGTTCGTAGGACTCGAGATTGCGGTCAACTTCGTCCTGAACATCTACCGGCCGCGCCGCCCGGGCGAAATTCCGCGTCCGGCGTTCGACTCGCGGGTGCTCAGCCTGCTCGCGACGCCGGATTCGGTCGTCAAGTCGATCAATGACGCGATCAACTACCAGTTCGGGTTCGAGGTCACCTCGACCTGGGCGTATCAGTTGCTCGCTCGACTCGTCATTCCGCTCGTGGCGTTCCTCGTCGCCCTCATTGTTGTTCTGAACGGCGCCGCGGTAGTTGAGCCGCACGAGCAGGCGATCGTGACGCGCTTCGGCAAACGCGTCTATGCGGATCGCGTCCTTGACTCGGGCATCGTCTTCAAGTGGCCGTGGGACCAGGTCGAGAGCTACCCGGTGTACCGCATCCACGAAGTGACCGTGGGGCACGCCGACAATGTCGAGCTGTCGGACGGGCCGCTCCTCTGGGGTGAAGCGCACACGACGGGCGCGGAAGATCTGATCATCGTTCGGCCGACGGCGCTCCGCCGTTCCGAAAATGACGGGGACTCTGGACGAGACGAGCGAGTCGTGCGCGACTTCGCCGTGCTCAACGCCGAAGTGCCCGTGCATTACCGGATCAAGACCGGAATGGACGACGCGCCGGGCGGGGGTCAGCGTCCCGGCCTCATCAACTATGTTGAGTTCGTCGCCGGTGAGCGCAATCGCGACGAGCTGCTCACCGCCCTCGCGACACGAATCGTGCATCGATACGCCGCGTCACTTCGGATTGATGAGATTCTCGGCGACCGCCGCGCCGACATGCCGAACGAGTTGCAGCAGCTCATCCAGGCTGAGCTCGACGCGATGCACGCCGGCCTCGAAGTCGTTTTCGTCGGAGTGGCGGGCATTCACCCGCCGGTCGGCGAGGAACTCGGGGTGGTCGAGGCGTTCGAGGAGGTTCTGAAGGCGCGCGAAGAGCGGGAAGCGTCGATCCAGGAGGCTCGCGCGGAAGCGATCAAGGCGCTCTCGGAAGTCGCGGGAGATGAACAGACCGCCCGCCGTCTCGTCGAAGAAATCGAACGCCTGGAAACGCTTCGAATTGGAAGCGACGAGTACGCGGAGCAGGAGCAGGTCGTCGCCAATCTGCTCGTCGCCGCAGGGGGAACCGCGGCGACCACGCTCTACGACGCGAAGGCGCGGCGGTGGGAGATGACGATGGGCCAGTGGGCCCGCACGATCCGTCACAACAGCCGTCTCGCACGCTTTATCGCGGCGCCCGACCTCTACATGGCGCGCGAGTACTACGGGCGTCTCGTCGAGGCGCTCGCCGCACAGAAAGTGTTCATCGTGCCTCGTGACTATCCGGTCCGGCCGAGCATCAACCTCGAGGAAGATACCACGACCGTGAATCTCGGAGTGGGCATCGAGGACGAGCAGAACATGTTCTGATTTGCCCATGAAGGCCAGGCGCCGCGGGGCGCCGGCGTGAATCGCACTACGGGAATCGAGTCTGATCTATGAGTCGCATCGCCCTTTACATCCTCGCCGCACTCGTGGCGATCACCTTGCTGCTCTTCACTTGCACCTACAAGGTGCGGTTCAATGAGCACGCGATCGTGACCACCTTCGGCCGCGCTGGCGAAGGATCGCTCACGACTGACGCCGGTCTCCATTTCAAATGGCCGTACCCGGTTCAGTCCGTGCATCACTTTGATGTCCGCACACGAGTGCTCGAGACTCGTCTCGAGAATGTCGTGACCTCGGACAACCAGCTTGTCGCGGTGCAGGTCTTCCTGACCTGGCGCATCAGCGATCTCCCGAGGTTCTTCCGCAGTCTCGAAACGATTGAGGCCGCGGAGGACCGACTGACGAACCGGCTTCGCTCCTCACTCGGAGTGTTCTCGTCGTTCGATTTCGACGACCTCCTGAGCCCTGCGGCGTCGGAGCTCGGTTCGGTCGAACAGCGAATGCTCGAAACGCTGCAGGGTCGGAGCGGCGGCAACGAGTCCGTCGGCGAACTCTTCGGCATCGAGCCGGTGACCGTCGGCGTGAGCCGATTCATCCTGCCCGAGAACACGACCGTCGCCGTATTCGAGCGAATGAAGCAGACGCGTGAAGCGCTCGCGCAGGACGCGCGATCGTCGGGCGAGGCTTCGGCTCGCGCGATTCGCACCGAAGCCGAGCGACTTGCGAAAACGATTGAGAGTTTCGCGGAGCGCATCGCCGCGGAAATCGTGGCGCGGGGTGAGGCGGAGGCGGCCGAACTCATCAGCCGTCAGGCCGAATCGCCCGAGGCGGAGGAATTCGCGATCTTCCTCCGCAAGCTCGACGCCTTCACGGCGTCGATCAGCCGGAACACCACGATCATCCTGCCGGCGATCCCGCCGTTCGACCTCTTCCTTGGTGAGGACTCGTTCCCGGCCGCGGCGCGAACGGACGAATCAGAACCCATCCGCGAGGCCGCCCGCGCCGACGGGGGAGGGAACTGAGCCATGGCGGAGACTCCGACGCCGACCAATCCGCCACAGCCGCCGGGCCGACGGCCCGACGACGCCACGCCGGCCGCGCTCGACCCCGCGAACAAGTCGCTCATGGATGCGCTGAGGCTCAGCTTCCGCATTCTCCAGGTCGTGATGGTGCTGCTCATTCTCGTGTACCTCAAGAGTGGCTACAACATCGTGCCCGAGCAGTCGAAGGGCATTCGTCTCACTTTCGGACAGATGAGTTCGGAGACGCTCGAGCCGGGCGGCCATTTCAGCTGGCCAGCGCCGATCGGCGATTTCGTTACCGTGCGAACCGCGTCGCGCGAAGTGGAACTGCTCAACGAGTTCTGGATCCAGCTTCGCGAGAACGAGCGCAACCGGTCATTCTCCGAAATCAGTCGAATGGCGAACGAAGGGCTGCGCCCGGGTACCGACGGCTCAATCATTACGGCGGACCACAATCTCGCGCACACGAAGTGGAAGATCACCTATCGCGTTCGCGATCCTCGGTCCTTTGTCGAGTATGTCCACGCCGACGCGGATGAAGTGGTGCTCGCCGCCGCGGAGCGCGGAGTCGTGCATGCAGCGGCCGTGATTGAACTCGACACAATCATCTCGACGCCCGATGCGATGACGCCGCAAGTCAAGTCGTACGCGCAGAATGTGCTCGATGAGATGGGCGCTGGAATTGAAGTTGAATCGGTCTCGCTTGTCGAAGCGCGCCCACCTCGCCAGGTGCTCGAAGCGTACGAGAGCGTGACGCGGGCGAACGCGGATGCGAAGCGGGCCGAGGCTGAGGCCCGCCGCGAGCGGGCGCGAATCCTGAACGATGTCGCGGGAGGCGCCTTCAACGAACTCGTCGAGCTCATTCGGGAGTATGAATCGTTGACTGAACTCGCGGCCGATGATGAGTCTCAAGCAGCGGCGGATGAGGTCCTCGCACAAATTGACGAGTTGATCCAGTCCGGTCAGGTCGCCGGACAAGTCGCCGAGCTCGTCGGGGAAGCTCAGCAGGATCGAATCGCGCTCCTCACGGAACTGCGGAACGAGTACCAGATCTTCTCTGCGCTATACGAGCAGTATCGCGCGAATCCCGAGTTGACCGTCACGGAACTCTGGAGTCGCTCCATGGAGGATGTCGCCGCCCGTGACTTCGTCCGATTCTGGCTCTCCGAAGACACGACGGAAATCGTCGAACTCAAGATCAACACTCCCGCAGATATCATTCGACAGCGGCAGCGTGAGGTGTATGAAGCAGACGGCCAGGGCGGCGGCTGAGCCACAACGATTGGTGAGGAGGCCCGTTGGTCACTCCGACGAACTCAACGAAGACTCCGGTCGTGCTCGCGCAACGCCTGACGAAGGTGTTCGGCGATTTCTGGATGCGTGACAAGGTGCGCGCCGTCGACAACCTCGACTTCGTGATCGAGCCCGGGCAGATTTTCGGTCTCATCGGCCCGAACGGTTCAGGGAAGTCGACGACGATCAAGATGATTCTCGGCCTGCTCCACAAGACGAGCGGCCGGCTCGCCGTCTTCGGCAAGACGCCGAATGACCTGAGCGTCAAGAATCGAATCGGATACCTGCCGGAAGAGTCGTACCTCTATCCGTTTCTGAACGCTCGCGAAACCCTCGATTTCTACGGCAAGCTCTTTCGACTCGACCGCCGCACGCGGCAGCGCCGCATCGATGAACTGCTCGACATGGTGGGTCTCGACGCGGTGCAGCGGCGTCCGATCGGTCAATTCTCGAAGGGCATGCAGCGCCGCGTCGGAATCGGTCAGGCGCTGATCAATGATCCGGACTTCCTCATTCTCGATGAACCGACATCGGGTCTCGACCCACTCGGCATCCGTCAGGTGAAGGATCTCATCCTCGATCTGGGGAAGCGCGGCAAGACGATTCTGCTCAGTTCGCACCTGCTTTCGGAGGTCGAGGACGTCTGCGACAGCATGACGATCCTCTACGGCGGAAAGAAGCGCGCTGAAGGTACGCGAGAAGAATTGCTCCTCGCTGATGACCGCACGGTGATCGAAGTCGATGCGCTCACCCCGGAAAAAGCGGAAGAAGTTCGACGCTTTATCGAAGATCACGAGGGCAAACGCGTGCGCAGTCTGGCGCCGGCCCGGCAAAGCCTCGAGTCGCTCTTCCTGAACATCGTCGAGGAAGCTCAACGCGAGCGGCTCGAGACGCACGGCGCCAAGGCCGGCGGTCCGACCGCGGCCTTCCTCCGCGGTCAGACTGAGCCGTCTGAAGCGTCGGCGCCGGAAGGCGAGGCGCTTATCGACAGCCTCGTCGCCGATGAGCCCGCTTCGGCCCGGCCGGCGACGGAGGGCGCCGTGGCTGAACCGGAATCCGCAGAGCCGGCGTCCGACGAGTCAGATCAGGTGCTCGAAGATCTGCTCGCCGACGAGGAACCGGAACCTCCGACGGCGCCAACTCCCTCGACTCCGTCCACTCCGGCGCGGCCGACCCCGGCCGACGACGATGTCGATCGTTCCGTCATTGATTCGCTCCTCGATTCGGACAACCGTCCGACGGATCCGAAGCCTTGATCGATCGCCTCTACCAGATCATCGATCGGATGCACTGGCTTCAGCGCGGGACGAGATTCAAGCTCGTCGCGACCGCGATGGTCGTGGTCGTGAACGCGATCCTTCTCGGGCTTGCGCTGGGATCGGAAGCGTTCGTCGAGTCCCTGCCGAATCAGATCCGCAATCAACTCTGGACGAATCTGGCGCTTGAATTCGTGCTGGCTCTTGCGGTCGTCTGGCTCAACCACACGCTCACCGCGGTCGCATTCGCCGTGTTTGGCGCCGCATTCGCCGTTCCGCTTTACTTCCTCGGCCAGGAGCACTGGTCGTG
This sequence comes from Phycisphaerales bacterium, assembly GCA_043101845.1. Lineage (GTDB taxonomy): Bacteria > Planctomycetota > Phycisphaerae > Phycisphaerales > UBA5793 > JBICHN01. The sequence continues at coordinate 958,103 of JBICHN010000011.1, forward strand.
GGCGATCTCGGCGATCGCCTCACTCATCGTGGCGTTTCTGCTGCTGGTGGAGCTATCGCGACTCGCGCTCGGCGGTGTCTGGGCGCCGCTCGCCGTCGCCCGGGTGTTCATCGATGAAGCATTGCGAATGAAGATCGCCGTCGTCTTCATCGGCGCGCTCATCTTCCTCGTGCCGTTCATCTCGACGCAACTCGATCCGGATGTGCGGCTGAGCTATCGCATTCAGACTTTCCTGAGTTACGGCGTCGGACTGAGTTACGCCATCCTTGCCGTAATGACGCTCTTTCTCGCCACGGCGACGGTCGCGTTCGAACAACGCGACAAGCAGATCTACCAGATCGTCGCGAAGCCGATCAGTCGATTCGAATACCTGATCGGAAAGTGGATCGGCGTGATGACGCTGAACCTTGTTCTGCTCGCAATCATCGGCGGCGCCGTATTCTGGTCGGTGACCTATCTCCGTACGCTCCCGGCGAAGGGCGCGTACGACCGACTCGCGGTCACCGAACAGGTTCTCACCGCACGGGTCGGTGTGAAGCCGGCGCTGCCCGATTTCCTCGAAGAGGCCCGGTTTGTCGCGAGCGAAGAGGTCCGACTCAATCCGGAGATCGAGAACACGCCGCAGAATGTCACCGAGCTCATGCAGCAGGAGGTCAAGCGACTCCGAACGGCGGCGCTCACGGTCCCGGCGGGCGATCAGAAGATGTTCACCTTTGAGAATGTCGAGCCGATCTCGCGCGAACGAACCATTACCGTCGACCAAGGCGAACCCTTCTGGCTCGGCGACGAAGTCAAGACGATCTTCGACATTCGACTGACGAGCGAAGACGGCGGCGTCGTGTACACGCCGGATCTGCACTATCGTCTCGCGCGGCGGGACAGCGAGACCGGAATCGTTTTTCCCCCGGCCGGGGAACAGAACACCGAAGGCGTCAAGCTCGTCAATGGACAGCGGGTTCGCCTCCGCTACTTCCCCGCAAGCGCCTTGACGCTTCGCTTCAAGATCAACACGGGTGAGAACCTCCAGGGCGTCGCGTTTCCGCTGACCTTCCTTGTCGAAGATGTGTATCCGCAGATTCAGGAAGTGGCGCCGGTTCAATCGCAGACGATGTTGATTCCCGCCGGACTCGTGAACGATGACGGCACACTCTCGATTCGTATCGTGAATGGCGACCTCGATCGGGGACAGCCGAATCCGGTCACGATCTCGTTTCCGCCCGACGGGCTGGAACTCATGTATAAAACGAGCGAGTTTCCGCCGAACTACCTGCGGGCGATGATGGTCATCTGGCTCAAGCTGGGCTTCCTCGCCATGCTCGGCATCGCCGCAGCGGCCATCGCGAGCTTCCCGGTCGCGTGCCTCATGGCCTTCACGATCTTCCTCGCCGCCGAAACGGGCGAATTTCTCACCGAGGCGCTCGAGTTCGTGAATCCGGTCGACCCGGTGACGCAGGAGATCAACTGGATTATGTGGCTCGCGGTCGCTGTGGCGAAGCCGACCTCATGGCTCCTCGGCGCCTACGCGGAGTTTCGGCCGACGGGGAACCTGATTGAAGGTCGTCTCGTATCATGGACAACGGTCTTCCGGACGCTCGCGGTGATAACGGGGATCTGGACGGGTCTTGCCCTGCTCGCCGGGTGGATTTCATTCCGGACCCGACAGCTCGCGCTCTATTCGGGCCACAGCTGATCGCCGAACGCGGAGCGACCGTGCGTCCGCTTGTTGATTGAGGAGTGAGTCGATGCGAGCTGATCGCGTCATCCAGCTTGTCGCCGCGATCCTGCTTGCCGGATGCTTCGTGGCCGCCGGGGCGCTCATGCCGTCGATCAATGCCTCGGCGTCCGACGCCCAGCTCAAGTACACGGACGAGGCGGCGGAAGGCGCGCCGCTGCCCGTCGTGATCGCCCAGTCGGTCGGTGTCCTGCGCGGCGTCATGGTGAACTACCTCTGGATCCGCGCCGACAAACTCAAGGAAGACGGCAAGTACTTCGAGGCGTACCACATCGCGAAATGGATTACCGATCTCCAGCCGCGCTTCGCCTCGGTCTGGCAGTTCCAGGCCTGGAACATGGCGTACAACATCTCCGTCGCGACGCATACCCGCGAAGAGCGATGGAACTGGGTGAACGCCGGCGTGCGCCTCCTCCGCGAGAAGGGCATTCGATACAACCCGAACGACATGGGGCTCTACAAGGAGCTCGCGTGGACCTTCTTCCACAAGATCGGCGGCGCGACTGACGACGCCAATATGTACTACAAGCAGCAGATGGCGCACGAGTGGCAGGGAATCCTCGGGCCGCCGGCGTACGAGGAGGATGAGCGTCTCGAAGCGATCGAAATCGTCGCCGGGGCTCCGGGACGGCTCGACGCGATTCTCGACGAATATCCAGCCGCCACTTCACTCGTCGCCGAACTCGACGCCATCGGATTCAAGCTCGATGTCAATCTGCTGCACGCGATCGAGCGGCTCCGCGCTGCGGAGTTCAGCTTTCTCGGTGAACAGCTCAATCTCGCCGAGGAGCTGCGCAACTTCGACCGGCTCGATCGCATGACGCCCGAGCAGCGAGAGCAGGTTGAACCCTACATGCTGCTCCGCCGGCTCCGCGACGAACCGCGGTACGCCGAGGTGTGGCCGGCCCTGCTCGCGCATACGCGGAAGCGGGTGCTGCTCGACAACTACAACATGGATCCCGAATACATGCGGCTCTTCATGGAGCAGTTCGGGCCGCTCGACTGGCGTACGCCCCAGGCGCATTCAGTCTACTGGGCGGCGATCGGCGTCGAGCGGGGCCTCGGGCGATACCAGCAGGAGTCGTTCGACCAGATCAACACCGATCGCCTGTTGTTTCACTCGCTTCAGGATCTTCGGCGCAAGGGTCGCATCTTCTACGATTACCTCACGCAGGAAATCAGTTTCGGTCCGGACCTTCGATTCACCGACTACTACCTGCAGGCCGCCGACATCGTTATCAAGAGAAACCCGTTCGGAGAGCGGGGCGGTGGGAGCGAAACCTACAAAGACGGCATGCGCAACTTTCTCATCGACGCGGTTCGCGAATACTACCTGTTCGGTGAGATCGCGAAGGCTGAAGAGCTCTATCGCCGACTGCGCACGGAGTTCGCCCAGGAAGACAAGCCGGACCGCTTCATGCGTCCTCTGCCCGAATTCATCATGGTCGAGATGCGCGACCGGTACAGCTCGCCGGATGTGGCGCGACCGGCGATCATGAGTTTGATTGGACAGGCGTACCGCTACGGCCTGGCGCGGGAGGATCGCGAGGCGTATTCCGAGAGCATCGCGATGGCCCGGCAGCTCTACGACTACATCGAAGAGTTCTACGCCGATTACCGTGGGCAGATTGAAACGAACGAACGACGAATTCGCCTCAGCCCCTGGCCGGAGATGTTGCGCAACGCGTTCATCATGGTCATGACGGATGAAGCCGTTTCGCTTGAAGAGCGGGTGGCCCTTTACAACTCAGGGCCCGTCGAGCGGCTCCGGCTCGAGACTTATGACGATCTTCTGCCGCAACTGCAGAATTCAGTGGTGCGGCGGCTCGGCTCGGTCGAGAGTTTCGACCGGTTCTTCCCGCCGCCCCCGGGGATCGAAGAGTACCGGGCCCGGCGGCAGGCGACGCCGGATGAAGAGAAGAATCTCCAGATCGAGCGGAAGTGACTCGCGGGCCGCTGGTTACCGAAGATCACCGGGTACGCCCCATTCGGACGGCCCCGGCTTGTTTCGCTCCGTTCGTCGACCGATACTTGTAGTGCATGACCTCGACGCCTTCCCGTACTCGCACGGTTCGACCCGCCGGCCTTCCGGCGGCGACGCTGGTCGCCCTCGCGGCGCTGGCGGTCGCGTTGTCAGCCGGGGATACGGCGACGCAGGGTTGGCCAAGCCGTTCGCTCGCCCGGGAAACGCTCGGCGTCGAGCAACCACTTCGAATCTGGAGCGTCCGCGTCGTCCGCGCTGCGCAGCGTCTGGTGGGCGCTCAGGCCGTGGCGGCGCTCAACCCGGCTCCGACGGATGTCACGATCCGCGATCAATCCGGGCTTGATCCCGATCGAGAGGCGCTTGACCGTCCGATCGAGGCGCCTGTCCTTCTTGGACACCTCAATCTTCCGCCGCCGCTCGCCGGTTGATACTGAGATGTGGGCGCCCGTATGGCGTTCGATGCTCGCCGCCCGATCACCCGTCGGGCGAGCTTGAAGGTCGAGTCATTCGCGCGGCCACCTGAATCGCGCCGGCGCCTTGCGTCGTCGCCCCCGGCACTTTCATCACGAATCACAAGAGGTTAATCATGCCTGGTGTTCCCGTAGTGGGGCCATTGATGGCGAAGCTGTTCGGCACGCGAAACGAACGCCTCGTCAAGAAGTACCTCGGCCGCGTTGAAGAGATCAACGCGCTCGAGCCCGAACTGCGCAAGCTTTCCGATGCGGAGTTGCGCGCGAAGACGAGTGAATTTCAGGAGCGATACCGGAACGGTGAGTCGGAGAACGATCTCATCGTCGAGGTCTTCGCCGTGGCTCGGGAGGTCATGGACCGCGCGGTCGGGATACGCAATATCTTCGATCCGACGCTCGAATTCGACCCGTCCATCCTTCCCGACGATGCGCGACGCCTGTACGACGAGACGAAGGCGAAGATCGCCGAGACTCCCGACGCCGAGCCGGCGGGTGAACTCATCGGCAACACCGAGCTCGTCCCCGCGTGGAAACTCGTCGACATTCCCACCCGGCTCCACGACGCGATTCGTGAGCTCTACCCCGAATCGAAGCCGCCATTTCGATCCCGCCCGTTCGATGTGCAGCTGGTGGGCGGGATTGTGCTCGCGGACCATAAGTACGACCGCGTGCGGTCCGCGGCCCAGGCCCGGAATGTCTACTTCGGCGCCATCGCCGAAATGAAGACCGGTGAAGGTAAGACGATCGTCGCGCCCCTCGCGAGTTATCTCCACGCGATCGCGAACCGTCAGATTCATGTCGTGACGGTGAACTCCTATCTCGTTCGCCGCGACCGCTACTGGACCTTTCCCTTCTTCTACCACCTCGGCCTGACGGTGGGGTACATCGCGCCAATGCACGAGATGCCCGAACCGTTCAAGAAGGCGGCGTACCGCTGCCATGTCGTGTACGGAACCACGAGTGAATTCGGCTTTGACTACCTGCGCGACAACATGAAGCTTCGAGTCGAGGATCAGGTGCAGAAGCGTCGCGATTTCGCGATCGTCGACGAGGTCGACTCCACCCTGATCGACGAGGCGCGGACTCCGCTCATCATTTCGGGCCCCGCGCACGAGGAGGCGCCGCGATACCATGTCGCCGACAAGCTCGCGCGACATCTCGTCGAGAAGCAGCGGCCCTGGAACGAGGCGAACAAGCGGGTGGAGACGGCCAAGATGCGCATCAAGGGCATCGAAGGCGACATCCGCAACGCGCGCGACAAATCGAAGGTTCCCCAGCTGCGCGAGGAACTCGAGAGACTTCAGAACGAACTGCCGCAACTCGAGGACGCGCGCGATCGCCACATCAAGTACTACGACCTCGAGATGGACAAGAAACAGGTCCATCTCGAGCACGAAGGCGTCACTGAAGCCCAGAAGGTGGCGGACATCGGGTCGTTCTATGTCGGCGACAACATTGACATGCCACACCTCCTCGAGCAGGCGTTGCGCGGTCACACGGTCTACGAACGGGATCGCGACTATGTCGTCAAGGATGGTCAAGTCGTCATCGTGGACCAGTTCACCGGCCGCCTCATGGTCGGTCGTCAGTGGTCCGACGGCCTGCACCAGGCGGTCGAGGCGAAAGAGGGCGTAGAGATCAAGCCCGAAACGCAGACCATGGCGACGATCACCATCCAGAACTTCTTCAAGCTCTATGAACGCCTCAGCGGCATGACCGGCACGGCGGATACGGAGGCGCAGGAATTTCACGACATCTACCACATGGATGTCGTCGTCATCCCGACGAATCTCCCCGTGATCCGCAACGACTTCAACGACCGCGTCTACCTGAGCGAGAAGGACAAGTGGAATGCGATCGTCGAGGAGATCAAGAATTTCCACGATCTCGGCCGTCCGGTTCTCGTCGGGACGACTTCCGTCGAGAAGTCGGAGATGCTCAGTCAGCGACTGACGAAGAAGTACGGCATTCAGCATGAAGTCCTCAACGCGAAGCAGCACGAGCGTGAAGCCCACATGATCGAAAGCGCTGGTGTGCTCGGCGCCGTCATGATCGCCACGAACATGGCCGGTCGTGGAACCGACATCAAACTGCGTTCGGTGAATCGGGAAGACCTGATCAACCACTGGAAGCGACGGGCCCTGTGTCCGCGCCAGGTTGAGCCGTCCATGTCGGACGAGGAGATCATTCAGGCGATCTATCGCTACCTCGCGGAGAAGCGCCTCGGAATGAAGAAGGCCGAAGTCGAAGCGCTGTCGGACGAGGAAGTGCAGCGTCGCCTGCTCTCGGCCTGGGCCCTCGAGTACACCTATCTCGAGCAGAAGGCGATCGACAAGATGTCGAACGATGAGCTGCGCGAGGAACTCGACGAGGGGGGCAACTTCCTCCTGCATCGGCTTGAGATGTGGAAGTCGACCGAGGCACTCGGCGGTCTCCATGTCATCGGAACCGAGCGGCATGAGTCACGCCGGATCGACAACCAGCTTCGCGGTCGTTCGGGCCGTCAGGGCGACAATGGTTCGACGCGGTTCTTCATCAGTCTCGAAGATGACCTCATGCAGATGTTCGCCGGTGAGACGACGATGCGTGTGCTCAGCCGGCTCGGCATGAAGGAAGGCGACGCCATCGAGCATCCCATGCTCACCCGCGCCGTCGAGCGGGCGCAGCGCAAGGTCGAGGAGCGCAACTTCGAGATTCGCAAGAACATTCTCGAATACGACGAAGTGATGGATCACCAGCGACTAAGTTTCTACGGCCGTCGGCAGCGCATTCTCGAAGGTCGCGGGCTACGCGAGATTGTGCTCGAGTACATCGAAGAGGCGATCGATGATGCGGTCGACCGCTTCATGGCGCCCGACTTCGTTTCATCATGCATCGGCGAGTGGGTGCAGACGAACCTCGATGTGTCGATCGAGCCCGACCGGCTGCGGATGAAGGATCGTGATGATCTCTTCGAACGGATCCGTCGGGACGCGAACGCCGATCAGCTTCAGGCGATTGGGGTGACGATCGGCGAGTTCATGAACGACGATACCGATCCGATCGACTGGGATGTCAAGGGTCTCGTCTCGTGGGCTCGTTCTCGTTACGGCGTCGAGCTTCGCGCGAGCGAAGTCCGGGAGATGAACTCCGCCCAGGTCACCGAGATTATCGCGGAGGCGGCGCGCGAGCGGACGAGCGCGGTCGACCTCACGCCCCTCGATCAATACCTCGCCGATCATTACGGCGCGCAGGAACTCGTCGATTGGGCGAACGGCAAGTTTCTTCTCAATCTCGACCTCGAAGACATCGTCAAGTTCGAGACGAACGACGAAGTCCGCGAGTTCCTGTTCGACAAGGCACGAGAGGCCTATCTCGATCGCGAAGTTCGGTATCCCGTCGATTACGCGATCGACATGACGATGGCCATCATGGCGCAGGATCCCCAGGCGGCGCTCGATCAACTCGCACAGTTCGCCCGCCGAAAATATGGTCTCGACTGGGACGCGAGCTACCTGCGCATCAACACGCCTCAGCAATATCGTGAGGAACTCCTCGACGAGTCGAGAAAGTGGGCGACCGGCAGAGTTGACGAGGTGGTGGATGAGGCGCTCCGAGACTATCCCGATGATGAGTCTCTCGACGCGTGGCTTCAGGAGCGGTTCGGCATGCGTCTCCGAGACCTCGATCGAAACCGGGAAGGCGATGAGCGTCGACAGATGCTTCACCACCGGGTCGAACAATTCTCCCGCAGCGAACTCAATCAGTTCGAGCGGTTCGTGCTGCTCCAAATTCTGGATCAGTCGTGGAAGGACCACCTCTACTTCATGGATCAACTGCGAAGTTCGGTGAGCTTCCGGGCGTTTGCGCAGCAGGACCCTCGTATCGAATACCGTCGCGAAGGCCGCCGTCTCTTCGACCGGATGCACGAGACGATCCGGGACAAGGTGACCGATCTCATCTTCAAGGCGAAGCTCACGCCGAGCTACCAGCCGCGCAGCGTGTACCGATCGGCCCGTGAAGTCGCGCCGCCGCCGCAGGACACCGGCGTACATGCGCCGACGGCGGCGGGTGGCGCTGGCGCAGCTGCGGCGACGGCCAGCGCCGACGCGTCCCCGGCGGGAGCGCGACAGCCCGAACCGTCGGCGCCGTCGGCCCCGGAGCCTGAACCGGTGGGGGCCGGCGCCCGCGCGTCGGGCTCGTCGTCTTCGTCGAGATCCGAGAGTCGATCGAAGCCGAAGGGGTCCAAGCGCACGCAGTCGCCGAAGAAGGGCAAACGGAACAAGAAGAGTCGCTGACGCGGTTCTCGACGGCGTCTGCGACTCGAGACTGACGCCCGGGCGGCCGGCGCGCGATCAGCGCGTCGGCCGCTTATCATGCCTCCATGCTTCTGCTGCTCGCCGATTATCTCCATCGACTCGACCCGTTCGCCATTCAGTTCAGCGAGTCGTTCGGCGTGCGGTGGTACGGTCTCGCGTACGCCGCAGGATTCCTTGTCGCGTATCTGCTCGGTCGCGAATTGGCGCGACGCCGACTCTTCGCCGTTCATCCGGACGCGGTAGGTGATTACCTCATGGCCGGAATCATCGGCGTGCTCGCCGGCGGCCGGCTCGGCTATGTCCTGTTCTACAACCCGAGCGCGATCTGGACTTTTTCCGACTCGTTTCCCTTCTGGGAAGTCCTCGCGGTGAATCGCGGCGGCATGGCGAGCCACGGCGGCATGATCGGTGTCATCCTCGCGGTCGTCTGGTTCGCCCGGCGTGAGCGTCTCCCCATTGCGCACATCTGGGATGTGTCAGCGCTGCTCACACCGTTTGGACTGTTCTTCGGTCGGCTCGCCAATTTCGTGAACGGCGAGCTTCGTGGAAAGCCGGCCGGCGCCGACTTTCCGCTCGCGGTGAGGTTTCCGCAGGAGATTCGCGAAGACTGGGGAGTCGCCGAGATGCGTCGGCTCGACGAGATCGCGGGCGACGCAGGATTTACGACCACCGACTGGACCCGCACGCTCGATCAGGCGGCGGCGGGCGATCCGATGGCCTACGACTCCTATCTCGCGATGAAGGAGCGCATCATCGATCTCCTTCAATCCGGATCGCCCGAGGTCACCGCTGCGGTCGAGCCCCTGATCACGCCGCGGCACCCATCGCAACTCTATCAGGCGCTCGCCGAAGGGATCATCCTCGCAACGGCGCTCTGGTTGATCTTCCTCGTCGCGAAGCCGAAACGATCCGGATGGATCGGAGTGGGGTTCATGCTCATCTACGGCGCCCTTCGAGTCGTGACCGAAATCTGGCGCACGCCCGATGAAGGCGTGGCTCTCGTCGCCGGACTGAGCCGCGGCCAGCAACTCAGCGCCGTCATGCTGCTGGTCGGCCTCGTCTACACCGCTTACATTCTCTGGAGGCCGAGCCCTTCACCATGGGCCGAGCCGCCGTTGAGGAGTTCGCGTGAAGCATCCATGCCGACGACATCGTGACCAGTGGGTGGCGCCGGCGTCGTTGATGATTGCGGCGATCTTCTTCGTCGCGTGCGAGGATGACGCGGCAGGTCCGTCGAATCAAGAAGCGCCGCGCACGATCGATCCCCACGCGGATCATCATCATGATCAAGACGGTCGCAGCGACGGAGAGGCCGAAATCGGCGAATCACAACGCGCCGAGCCGGGGTTTACATTCGTCAGTCATACGACGCCGGCCGACATCGCGGTTCCCGAAGGGATGGTCTATGTCCCCGGCGGGACCACGCGAATCGGCTACGAGCACGCGACGACCTACGAGCGACCGGTCTTCGAAGCGGAGGTCAAACCGTTCTTTCTTGACATCCATCCGGTGACCGTCGCCGAGTTCAGCGTCTTCGTCGCGTCGACGGGCTACGAAACCGAAGCCGAGCGCTTTGGCGACGGCGGCGTATTTGACCCGAAGACTGGCGGATGGTCGCTCGTGAAAGGCGCCGATTGGCGCCATCCACGCGGCCCCGGGCATCCCGCGGCGCCGGACGATCATCCGGTCACGCAGGTCTCATGGAATGACGCGGCGGCCTACGCGAAGTGGGCCGGAAGGCGACTGCCCACCGAAGTCGAATGGGAGCACGCGGCGCGAAACGCGCAGAACGGCGGTCCGAAGTACGCCTGGGGTGACGAACTCGTCGTCGACGGCGTTTTCATGGCGAACGCATGGCAGGGTTCATTCCCATCGCAGGACTCCGGCGCCGACGGCTATCAGTGGACCGCGCCGGTCGGCCGCACGGGGAAGTCGCCGCTCGGCCTCACGGACATGGGCGGGAATGTCTGGGAGTGGGTCGACGACTGGTTCCGCTCGTACGCCGATCGGGGGACGCCCTTTACTCCCGACGAGACGAGCGAGAAGGTTCAGCGCGGTGGCTCGTTTCTCTGCGATCCGAAGGTGTGTCATGGCTACCGCGTCTCAGCTCGCGCGTTCTCGACGCCGGAGACGAGTCTTGCCCATGTCGGCTTTCGTTGCGCCCGCGATATCAACTGAAAAGGAACCGCCGGCGAGGGCGGACCGGGGGAGACGCCGGTATCGACCGGTTCGGCAAGGGGTGGTAGGGTACAGGCATGAACAAGTCCGCCGTAGAAGAGCAGAGCAAGTCCACGAAGCGCAAATCGAAGGGTTCGAGCAAGGCTGATTCGCCGCACGATCCCGAGCGTCTTCTCGACCTCGACATCGTCCGCGCGACCGAGAACGCCGCCCTGTGCGCCTGGAAGTGGTTTGGGAAGGGCGACAAGAACAAGGCCGACTACGCGGCGTCCGACGCGATCCGTGGCATGTTCGAGCTTATCGACTGCAAGGGTCTCGTTCGGATCGGTGAAGGACGAAAGGACGATGCGCCGGGCATCTTCACCGGCGAGCAGCTTGGCACCTGGCGCGACGGATCGCCCGCCGTGGCGATCGCGCTCGATCCGGTGGATGGCACGACGCTGACGGCAAAGGGGCTGCCCGGCGCCGTCTCGGTCATTGCGGCGGCGACCTGCGAGCGTCCGGATGAGGATCCGTCCGATCTCTTCCCGGCGATTCCTTCGTACTACATGGAGAAGATCGCCTACGGCCCGCGCGTCGCGGAAGGTCCCGGCAAGATTCGCATGGACGCCCCGCTCGAGGAGAACCTCGACATCGTCGCGTTCAAGCTGAAGAAGCGCGTGCGCGACCTCGTCGCCGTCGTGCTCGATCGCCCGCGGCACCAGCACATCATCGAAACACTGCGCGAATCCGGATGCGGAATCCGACTCATCTCCGACGGAGATGTCGCCGCGGCGATTGCGCCGAGCATGCCGGATTCCGGCGTCGATCTCTATCTCGGCATCGGCGGGAGCCCGGAGGCGGTCATCGCCGCAGCGGCGATCAAGTGCCTCGGCGGCGAGCAACTCTGCCGCATGTGGCCCCGCGATGACGCCGAGCGCGAGCGGCTGCTGACCGAAGACGGTTGCGACGAGGCCGACCTCAAACGGGTGTGGCGCGTGGGTGAGATGGCGAAGGGTGACCGCATCCTCTTCAGCGCCACCGGAATCAGCGACTCGCCACTGCTCAAAGGTATCCGGTACAACGGACAGCACTGCATCACCGAGTCGATCCTCATGCGCGCCCGCAACCGAACCTTCCGCTTCGTCACGGCCTTCCATAATCTCGACACGAAGACCATCCGCCTCGGCAGCACGGGGGAAGAGACGCGAATCTGAGTCGCGGCAGCCTCGTGGAGGTATGTAGCAGTCGCGATTCGCGGGGAACCACCTCGGCGCGATCACATCACTCCATCGACAGCCCGTCCAACGACGCGAGTCCGAGCGGCTCCTGCGTAAAGAACGGTTCCGCGGCGTCGACACCGAGACGCGAACCAAAGTAGACCGCCATGCAGTCGATCGCCTCGAGCACCTTCCGGTTCTTCTCGGGCAGAACGAACTGAGTGTGGTAAGCCTCAATCGACGCGTGCTTCCGCTCCTCGTACCCGGTGATGTCGATGAGAAAGTTCGGATTGTGCACTTTGCGAAGGTGCATCGCGTAGTAGAAGAAGAGCCAGCGCGGATAGATCGGCGGGCCCGCCTGGGCCCATGCTTCATTGTCGACTTTGCTCAGCTTCGCCGCAAACCGCGCATCGACGACGGCTCGGGTCACGGCAAGATGATCCGGATGGGCATCCTCGAAGTAGGGGGTGAAGACGATCTGCGCCTGATGCGCGCGAATGACGCCGGCGATCGCGTGCCGCAGTTCGAGCGTGTGCTCGACATAACGGTTCGGAAAGTCGAGCGTCCGCCGCTCGACGCCGAGAATCTCCGCGGCCCGGGCCGCTTCCTTCGCCCGGGTCTCCGGGTCGCCGTGCGGGGTCGGCTCGCCGTTCGTGATGTCGAGCAGGAGCACCCGATGTCCCTGATCGGCGAGTTTCGCGATCGTCCCGCCCATTCCGATTTCCTGGTCGTCCGGATGCGGACCGACGACGAGGACATTGGCCATGACGCGTGCTCCCGGTTTCGAAGTCGAACGAGGGCGGCATCATAGCGACGGTCGGGTCAAGGATGATTCGCCGCGGGGTCGATCAACCCGCCCGTAGAATCGAACCGATAGATGGGAGAACCGGAAGACGGCGGCGCTCGCGGAGCGCGAGTCGACGGGCGAAAGGGAAAGCAGGGCGGATGTCGAACGATCACCAGCCAGTCAAGCGAATCGGCGTGCTGACCGGGGGCGGCGATTGCCCCGGGCTCAACGCCGTCATTCGAGCCGTGACCAAGACAGCGATCATGAAGTACGGCGTGCAGGTGTACGGCATCGAGGATGGCTTTCTCGGGCTCGTGCAGAACCGGATTCACCCGATTTCGGCGATGGATGTGTCCAACATCCTCACGGTGGGCGGCACGATTCTCGGAACCTCGAACAAGTGCGACCCGCGTCGCTACTACATCGGCGAGAATGAGAAGGGTGAGCCCGAGTACAAGGATGTCACCGATCGCTGTCTCGACCACATCCGTCACCATCATCTCGACGCGATCATCGTCATCGGCGGCGACGGCACGATGAGCGTCGCGAAGAACTTCGTCGAGCACGGTGTGAACTGCATCGGTGTCCCGAAGACGATCGACAACGACCTTGTCGGCACGGATATCACCTTCGGATTTCAGACGGCGGTCGAGGTCGCGACGCAGGCGCTCGATCGCATTCACACGACTGCGGCGAGCCATCATCGCGCGATGGTGGTCGAGGTCATGGGACGCAATGCGGGTTGGATCGCACTGCACGCGGGTGTCGCGTCGGGATCGGACATCATCCTCATCCCCGAAATTCCATTCGACTACGAAGTGATCTGCGACTTCGTTCGCAACCGGTCAAAGCACGGGAAGCGGTTCTCGATTCTGTGCGTGAGCGAAGGCGCGCGGCCGAAAGGTGGCGAGCAGGTCGTGAATAAGGTCGACCCGTCAAGCCCCGATCCGATCCGTCTCGGCGGAGTCGGCAAGGTCATCGCCGACGAGGTCGAGCGCTGCACCGGGATCGAATCGCGCACCACCGTGCTCGGCCATGTCCAGCGGGGCGGCACACCGGTGCACAACGATCGTCTGCTCGCGACCCGCTTCGGGTATCACGCGGCTCAACTCGTCATGTCGGGCGCCCGGAATCGCCTCGTCGTCATGCACAACCACAAGGTCTCCGATGTGCCGATCCTCGACGCCGCGAACAAGCAGCGTACGGTGGATCCGTCAGACCCGTTGATCGAAGCGGCGCGCGCCGTCGGGACCTGCTTCGGCGATTCAGCGGCGGACTGGTGAGTTCTCCTACTTCGGTGGACGCCTTCGAATGTTGGTTGTGGGTTGACCTCCGGATTCGAAAGCCCGATGATGGCATTTTCTATGAACCTGTCATCCGGGAAACGCCGCTCTGAAGATGAGGCCAGTCATGATTCGCACGACAGCCGTTCGACTTGCTCTCATACTGATCACGCTGACTTCCGCGGCGACTACCGCAGGCCAAGATTGTTTTCCCGCCCACAAGCTTCGACCTCGAGATGGGACAGGTACACAGGGATTTGGAACTGCGGTCGCTCTCACGCAGGATGGCACACTCGCCGTTGGTGCGCCAAGCGACGCCACCAAGGGATACGGATCCGGAGCCGTATATCTCTACAACGCGGCAACCGGCGCCGAGATGTTCAAGATCTATCCGTCGCAGCCCTTGAGGGGCTCGTATTTTGGCCAATCGATTGCCATCGATGGTTCTCAACTCGCCGTCGCAGCTCCGCAATATGACCATGTGGCGCCTCAAGCAGGGGCCGTGTTCGTCTTCGATGTCAATTCCGGCGCCGAACTCTTCGCATTCAAGCCGGGAGATCTTGAATATCTCGATCGATTCGGCTCCGCCCTCGACATGGCGAATGACCGACTTATCGCTAGTAGCACAGGGGATACCGATCCGGGCACTGCCTACCTCTACGACCTTACTTCCGGTGATTTGATTCATACCCTTCTGCCGGATGCCTCTCGTGCCGGAAGCATGTTCGCTCAATCGGTCGCCATCAACGACACGGGAATAGTTGCCGTCGGTGACTCAACCGACCGACTGAGCGACCCGACGCCTGGGGCGGTCCATCTCTACGACGGGTCGACTGGCGAGTTGATGCAGCGAATCCTGTCGCCGCTTCCGGAGGGCGATGGGGGCTTCGGTAGTACGCTTGCGATGAACGATACATACCTCGTGGTGGGGGCCCCTTGGTCGAATATGTATTCGATCCAGGCGGGAGCTGTGTTCGTTTACTCGATCAGCGACGGTTCTCTACAGTTCGAACTCATTCCAGACTCACGGGAAGCGTACAAGCGATTTGGCTGGGACCTCGAAATTGTCGATGATGTGGTCTATGTCGCGGCTCCAGGGAATACCAGCATTGACGAGCGCGCGTATGCATTTGATCTCAAGACCGCAAACAGACTCAGGCGATTTCAACCGGCGTCGGCGAACATGTACGGCGACCTTGCCTATGACTTGGCCGCCGCTGGTGATCAACTTGTTCTTGGCGCCGAGCGTGAGTCTGGCTACAGCGGAGTCGCTGCAGGAAGTGCATACATTTATGATCTCACCGATTGTGCTCGTCGACTGATTCTCGATCTCGCCGATGTCAGATGCCCTGCTCGCGGGCCGATTCAATTCAAAGTGCATGGAGGGGGCGTCGGCGAGGTCGCTCTCGTGTACTCGACCGGTGGATCCGGATCCTTCACAATTCCAAACGGCCAGACCTGCGCCGGCGTGCGTCTTGATCTGGCCGCACCGGTTCGACTTCTCACGGTCACGAGTGGTGACCCAGCGATCATTGACATTCCGTCGCTGCACCCGGGTGTTTGTGGCCATGTCATAGTGCAGGCGATTGACACTGATAACTGTCTTACATCGAATGTGATCGTGGTCGAATGACCCGGGTCCGGAAACTTCATTCGTAGCCAAACGCCTTGAGCAACGGGGCGAGCGCCGGCGCATTCGCTTTGAATCGCTTCGCATAGTGACGCCAGCGGCGGACTGATTTCGCAGAGACCGGTTTGACCACGGTGTCGTAGCTCGGCGTGGTCACCACGGACTCGGCAGCGCTCTCGTGAAACCGCAGCGCATGCTCACCCCACGGGAGTCCGGCGAACTCGTACAACGCCCTGGCCTCGGACTCGAACGAATTCGCGAGGTCTTCGTAGCGTTGTTCGCGCAGCGGCGCCGTGAGATCGCTGCGAATTTCGAGGTAGAGCTTCATCGTCGCCGCGTACATCTCGATGGTGGAATCCCATTCCAGAAACGCGTGATTCGTCGGGTTGAGGCGGAAGTCCTGCATGAAGGCGCTCAGACACGCGTCGCGCGGGTCGCGAATGACGACAATGATCGGCGAGCGGGGAAACAGCGCGTTGATCGTGGCGAGCTCGACGATGTTCATCGGCAGCTTGTCGACGAGCCTGCGTCCCTCAAGCGGACCGACGAGGCGCTCCGCTTCGCTGAAATAGACCTTGCGGAGGTCGCGGACTCGTCCGGCGTCGAGACGATCGAGCCGCACCACACCCTCGTCGAGCGCCTCAAATTGGTCGGCTGCGGCGTACTTGACCGCTTTGAGAATCGGCCGCTCGTCCGATGTGATGACATCCGGCGCCGCGCCGAGGATGCGCTCGATGAGTGTCGTCCCCGATCGGGGGAATCCAACGATGAAGATTGGATCTGCCGACCCGTCGGGAGTGGCTTCCGCCGTCAGTCTGGCCAACGCATCGGGATCGCGTCGATCCCGGGTGTGTTCGATATGGCGGAGGACAATGCGGTAGTCGAACGATCGCGCGCCCGGATGTCGTTTCGCCGCGCGACCGCTTCGAGTGAATGCGTCGAATGCGGCGTCGAATTCGCCGAGTCGATCGAGAGTGACGCCGTACTCATGCTCACCCTTCGAACGATGGCGATCCGAGATCGACTCGTCCGCGAGCATTCGTTCGAGGGTCGAGCGTGACCGGTCGAGTTTGTCCTGACGACGATCAATCCTCGCCCGGATCACGAGCGCCTGCGCCGCGTCCGGTTCGATCGATAACGCGTCGTCGATTTCGCGGGAGGCGTCCTCCATACGGTTCAGTCGCTCGTGACACGATGCGATCAGGCAGCGGGCGATGATCGATCCGGGGTCGATGCGCTTCGCGGCTTCGGCCGCTTTGATCGCCTCATCAACGCGGCCCGCGCCGAAGAGCGCGTCGGCGAAGGCGAGTCGAAACTCAATTCGAGAAGGGTCGATCTCGATCGCCCGCGCAAGCCGCTTTACGCCCTCATCGACGAATCCGGTTCGCGCGAGCAGATCACCGAGGCCGAAGTTCGCGTCACCGGAGCGAGGTCGGGCGCGAATGGCCCGCTCGTAGAGATCGCGCGCTTCCTGCAGGCGCCCGGCGCGATGCGCCGACCGGGCTGCGGCCAGATCGTCCTCGAAGGATGGCGACGCCGGACCGCCGGCGCCCGTGGCGGCGCCTCCACTCACCTCGTCGGCGCGCATACAGCACTTTTTGTACTTTCGACCGCTGCCGCACGGACAGGGATCATTCCGACCAGGACGCGTCGTCATCGGTTGCTTCGATTGCGTGTCAGATCCGAAGTCTCGCCACGACTGCACTCTAGCCGGCATGCGATGATCCCGATCGTGCGCTGACGACGCAATCTTTCTCGGACTGAGCGTTTCGCAGTCATGTCACCCCGCGTCATTGGCCGACATGAATCGCCTACGATAGGTCGGACCCGGCACGGTCCGAGAACTCGCCAGGAGGAGGCCACGGGTGATGCACTTTGAGCGATCGAATGACCATGACCGGCAGGTGGAGCGAGCCGGAAGCGCCGCGCCGCCGATCCTGAATCAGGGGGTGCACTACCAGCGCACCCGCGAAATGACGATCGATGAGCTCCTGCTCGAGAATCGGGTCGTCTTCCTCATCGGCGAAATCAACTATGCGTCGGCTTCGCGGGTCATGATGCAGATGCTCTATCTGGAGAACCAGAAAAAGGGCCAGGACATCAACCTGTACATCAACAGTCACGGCGGCACCGTGGATGACACGCTCGCGATCTACGACACGATGCAGTTCCTGTCCGCCGATGTCGCGACTTATTGCATCGGGCGGGCGTACTCCGGCGCTTCCATCGTGCTCGCCGCCGGAACCCCGGGAAAGCGCTTCATGCTCCCGCATGCGAAGGTGATGATCCACCAGCCGCTCGGTGGAGTCGGTGGACAGGCCGAGGATGTGCGCATTCAGGCCGAACAGATCATCAAGTCAAAGCGCACGCTGGCGGAGATCATTTCGCAGCACACCGGGCAATCGGTGGAGCAGGTCATCGCCGACTCCGAGCGGGACAAGTATTTCTCCGCAGCGGAGGCGAAGTCGTACGGCCTCGTGGATGAAGTGCTCGAGTTCGAGGCGCCCGGCGGGAAGAAGAAGGGCAAGAAGGAAGAGGCCGGAAAGGGCTGATTCACTCACCCGTCGCTTCTCGTGAACCACAGTTTGAACTTCCGGATCGAGAGGACTCGGACCATGTCGAATCTGGTGCCGATCGTCATTGAAAAGACTGGCCGCGGCGAACGGTCATACGACATCTACTCGCGGCTCCTCAAGGACCGCATCATCTTTCTGGGTGGGGGTGTCGACGACGATGTCGCGAACCTCGTCGTGGCGCAGCTCCTCTTTCTTGCGAACGAGGACCCGCGTTCCGATGTGCACTTCTACATCAACTCCCCGGGCGGCTCGGTGACGGCAGGCCTCGGGATTCTCGACACGATGAAGTATGTGCCCTGTGATGTCGCGACCTACTGCATTGGCCAGGCCGCGTCGATGGGCGCCGTGCTCCTCGCCGGCGGGACGCAGGGCAAGCGTTACTGCCTGCCGTCGAGCCGCGTATTGCTGCACCAGCCGCTCATCGGCGGCGTCATGGAAGGCCAGGCGACCGACCTCGAGATCGAGGCCCGCGAGATGCTCCGGCTCCGCGAGATGCTCTACAAGGCCCTCTCCGGTTTCACCGGGAAGAGCTTCGAGACGATCGAAGCCGATTGCGATCGGAACAAATGGCTCAGCGCCGACGAGTCGCTCGAGTACGGCCTCATCGATCAGATACTTGAGCAGACCTCGATGATCGGCGCGGGACAGAAGGAAGACCTCGATCACTGATCGAAGGGTTCAATCGAACCGGCGCGGAATTCGGCGGAATCCGGCCGTCCCCACTGTCGGGTCGAGCCGATCGTGGTACACTTCGGCCATGGGTGGTCGCAGGTGGATGAAGCTCGCGCTTGCCGTCACGGTTCTGGGCTCTGGTGGCCTCTTCGGGTGTCAGAAACCGCTCTTTCCGAAGAGCGCGGATCGTACGCAGTACGACCAGTACGACCGGCTGCGAGGGCAGTATGTGCCTCCTACGAAAGAGGACTTCTACGGTCGCAGCGAGCCGGCCCTGCGGGAGCGTCTGCGCCGAAAGTGACGCCGGACCGTCCGATAGCGCGACCGGCGTTCGGCCGAACCGTACGAACGGTTGAGTCGAATGTTCATTTCCGCCGGATTTTGAAGGGAGCTTCGCGCGCGCGACGATAGAACGGATGTACGACGCCCATGATCGCAACCTCTCGCAGCGAGGGTGAACAGGGAATGATGACGGCTCAGCGGATGCCCGGACGATCGACGCTCGTATGGAGCGCGTTTATCGCCTCGATGACGATCGTCGGTGGGCTTCTCGTTCTGAGCGATACGGCCCCGGCGCCTCATGTCGGCGCCGGCTACGGGGCGATGGACGCCTCGATGTCCGTTCGAACCATGGATTCGATCTTCGACACGACCTCGAGCCTCAATCACGAGCGCTGGACCGAAATCATCGTCTATGAGTCCGGCAGTCCCCGGGGAGACGCCGAGACGCTCGCTCGCGAAGCGCAGGCTCGTGGCCTCCGCGGCCTGGGATACCACTTCATCATCGGAAATGGCAACGGCCTCGGTGATGGCGACCTCCATGTCGGCTATCGCTGGAATGAGCAGTTGCCGGGCGCCCATTTCGCCGGTCCGCAGAGCGCCGAGCACAACGCGCACGCGATCGGGGTGTGCATGATCGGGAACGGGGAGACCCGGGAATTCACGAGTCGACAGCGGCAGCGGCTCGTCACGCTTGTCGCGGCGCTTCAGCAGGAGTTCGGAATTCCGCGCGATTCGGTCCGCCTCTACCGGCAATTCGTCGATCAGCCGAACCCGGGCCGGTATTTCTCGGAAGATGAGTTCTACGAGCAACTACCGCTCGCTCCCGTCGCTGCCCTCGCCTCGGGTGGTTGATTCGATTTCGAATCGGACCTACTCTCGGTGACGCTCGTCCCGCGCGGGGAGATGAGCGAACCACAGTCGGACTTGGATGTACGGCTCAAGTCGCTCGGCGGCGCGGTCGATCCCATCTGCGGACCGGGAATATACTTCGAAGCGTCTACCGGTCGGGGCCCGAGTGGACCCGGCGACGAGCTGTGAGAACAGTGACACAGTCAGCGGCCAAAGCACCCCTGGTGACCACGGGCTCCGAAATAGCCGGATTTCGAGTACTTACGGATCTAGGAACCGGAGCGGCTTCCAGTCTGTACCTGGTTCAGGATCCGAAGTCGAAGCAGATCTGGGCGCTGAAGCAGGTCCGGAAGGAAACCGAGAAGGACCAGCGCTTCCTCGACCAGACCGAGACGGAATACACCGTCGGCACGCAACTCGACCATCCGAACATTCGCAAGGTCTACCGCATCATCAAGAATCGGCGCGTCATCCGCGTCAATGAGATCATCCTTCTGCTCGAACTCGTTGACGGGTTGCCGCTCGATCGCCAGCGCCCCGCGACTTTCGCGGACGCGGCGGAAGTGTTCGCACAGGTAAGCGACGCCCTCTTCTACATGCACGAAAAAGGGTTCGTGCATGCGGACATGAAGCCGAACAACATCATCGTCACCGAAGGGCTCACGCCGAAGCTCATCGATCTTGGGCAGTCATGTCGCATCGGGACGGTGAAAGAGCGAATTCAGGGCACGATCGATTACATCGCTCCCGAGCAGGTGCACCGCCAGGCGATCATGCCGGCGACCGATGTCTACAACCTCGGCGCGACGATGTACTGGGCGCTGACCGGGCAGCACATCCCGACGGCGATGTCGGCGCGATCCGGGCTCGGGTATGCAAAGGAAGCGAGCCAACTCGAGCGTCCGACACCGCCGCACGAGTTGAATCCGGACACGCCGCAGGAGTTCAGCGATCTCATCATGGAGTGTGTCGAGCCGGATCCGAAGAAGCGACCCACGATGGAGTCGGTTCGCAATCGGCTGCAGATCATCCAGATTCGGCTCGATCCGGAAATGCGGATCAAGGTCGCGGCGCCGGCCGATGACGAGGTCGAGCCGGACGACGCCTGAGTCTTCCTTCAGCTTTCGATCGCCGCCGCCACGAACGCGGGGAGAATGTCCCCGGCGTTCCCCTGTATGGACCAGTTCACCACGCCGCTCGCCGGAGTTGGCTCGCGGTTGATCTCAAGCGTCCGGGCGCCCGCGGCGTCGGCGAGGTGGAGGTAGCCCGCCGCGGGGTACACCACGGCGCTCGTGCCGACTGAGACAAACAGGTCGCAGGACCCGGCCGCGTCATCCGCCGCGGCGACTGCGTCGTCCGGAAGCATCTCCCCGAACCAGACCACACCCGGCCGGGCGACGCCTCCCGAGGGAGTCGTGGGCGGGTAGTCGCCGAACGCGTCAGGAGGACACTCGATGACTTCTCCACTTTGCGCGCACCGCCATTCGAAAAGTGACCCGTGCAACTCGATGACGCGGCGACTGCCGGCGCGCTGATGGAGGCGATCGACATTCTGGGTGATGAGCGTGAAGCGCGCGCCCAGACCAGCCGCGTGTCGCTCCCAGCGCGCCAACGCTTTGTGGGCGGCGTTCGGCCTGCACTTGGCGCAGTTGATCCGTCGCTCATCATACCACCGGGTCACGAGCGCCGGGTCGCGTCGAAAGGCGTCGGGAGTCGCGAGGTCCTGCGGATCGAACCGGCTCCACAGTCCTTCGAGCGCATCGCGAAAGGTCGGGATTCCCGATTCGGCCGACACGCCCGCGCCCGTCATGACGACAATCGAACGCGCTCGCCGCGCCGCTTCGATCGATTCGGGAGGAAACTCGGACATGATCTCACCCGGGATGACGCTCAGCCCTCGCCTGCGGGGCCATCGGCCCCGTCGGTGGGCGCGTCGGCTTCCTCGATCACTGCGGGGGCGGGGGGAATGGATGCGATCGCGGATTCAAGTCGCTCTCGTTGATCGTCGGACAGCGACTCCGCGAATCGAATTTCCAATGCGTCAGCGAGACGACGAGCCTGGTCGAGGTCGGGATCGACGCCGGTAAGGGCGACTTCGATCGCGCGAAGCCAATAATCGGCGGGCCATTCGACACCGGTCGCGCTCCCCGCCACGGGCTCAGGAGGGCCGTCGACCGCCAGCGTCGCGACGGCGCGAATCTCGTCGAACTGCGCCTGTTCCTCGTCAGCGGCCGGGGCGGCCTGTACGGCTGCAAGCGCGAGTGGAGCGTCGCCGCTCTCGAGACAGAGATGGGCGACTCGGAGCAGAAGGCGACGAAGGGGGAGGCCATCAAGCCGCGTGTTCGAAACCTCGACGCCGTCGGCGCCATTTCCGTTCTGCGCCCAGTCGAGCGCCGGTCGCCACCACGACAGTCGGGCTTCGGGCGCGATGGTCGCAGCGGCCAGCAGATCGTCCGCCTCGAGCCAGTACGCAGGCGGTAACCCATTGACGAGACGAGTCACCGCGGCAATTCGTGCATTCTCAGACGGCGGCGGAATGCGCAGGAGACGCTCGAGCGAATCGACGGTCGGCGCTCGCGATACTCCCTGCGCTGCGATGGCGTAGAGCTCCGGATCATTCGCTGCGCTGACGAGCGCCTCGTCGTTTCGCCCGGAATCTCGAAGACCGCGGGCCGCGGCGAGGCGTCGGTCAGTCGCCGCGGCGCGATCGCTGAGTATCGCTTCCACTGCGGATTGCGCGTCGGGATGGGCCGCCCAGGCCAGGAGTTCAATGCGATTCGGCGTCAGCGACGCCACACCGCTCGGATCCTGCGCACCCGGAAGCAATCGGCCCGCGATGACGGTGAGTTGCTCGTCGCTCAGCAAGCCACGGCGCGCCGACGCGAGTAGGGCGGCCACGACGCCGGGTCGATCGGCTGGCTGATCGAGCAGATCGATGAGGAGCGGCGGGATGTCAGGCGTCGGCGCTTTGGCGATGGCGGCGAGATACGAATCACGCGTTTCCCGGTCGCTCTCCGTTTCAAGGTACTCCATCGCGATCCGTGCGGCGCGGACGCCATCGACGAGCGACAGTAATCGCGACACCGTTCGCCGGACGCGTGGATCGGGATCCGCTGCGAGGCGGGCGACCGCATCGACCACCGCCGGCTCTATGGGCTCCGCGTTGACGATCGCCCGTTCGACCAGGGTAAGGGCAAGCGACCGGATCGGCGCCCGCACCGTCGGTCCGAGCAGCCTCTCGAGCAACGCCGATCGATTCTCGGGCGCCGTGAGCGCATACTGCCGCTCGAGCGAAATGAGGAGTTCCTGCGTCAAATCGTCGCGTTCGCGGCGAAGCGTCTCAGTCTCGCGGGACGCGTCGGCGAGCCGCGTCTCGAGCTTGCGAACATAAACATTGAGAAGACCTTCCTGGCCTCGAGAGCGATTCAGGCTCCACCACATCTGCCAGCGGATCATCGAGTGGTCGAGTTGATCCTGACCAGTAATCTCAACGAGTGAATCACGCGCCGCATGGCGGAACTCGTCCGGCCACTCTTCATCGAGCCACGGGATGAGCACATCGACCGATTCGACGCGTCGGAAGCGTCCAAGCGCCGAGAGCAACCGTTCGATGGATTCAGGCGCCGTGTTCGGATGGTTGAGCCGCGCGTTGATGTTCTCGATGACTTCTTTGGGATACGCCGCAAGCGCCTGCTCGAGAGAGGGAACGACTGGATCGGGCGCCGTCACGAGCGCCTCGAGCAACGGGTCGAAGAGGGTCGGCGGGGGAGAGTCCATCCGGGCCAGCGACTCGGAGATGACACGAATCGGCTCCGGCTGATCAAATCGCTTGAGCCGCTCCGCGAGAACGGCGTACGCCTCCGGCCAGCCGGACTCGAGCAGACGGGCGGCGGCGGTGCGCTGGTCGGTCAATGGCCGTCCGGACTCGAGGGTCGACGCCCAGAGGCGGAGATCGGCCGCCTGCCGCTCGTCGAGCTGCGCAGCGACCGGTGACCCTGCCAGGGCAAGCAGAAGCGATCCCGCCAGGGCAAGAATCCGGCGGGAAGCGAATCGACGGAACCGGGGACACGATGGCATCGAAATCATTATCGACATGGTCTGTGGCCGGGTCATTGGGAGAGAGCCGACAAGATGTATAATCGCACTCATTCTCCTCGGACCTTCGCCGAAATCTGGACACGCGTGCCAGCGGCGCATTCCGAGGATCTGGACGGTGGTGTCGGTTATGAGCGGCAAGTGGCGTGACGCGGAAGAGCATATCGAGCGAGCGCATGAGCTCTTCGAACTCGGACGCTGGGACGAGGCCGAGGCGGAGCTGCGCCGTGCGCTGGCGCTCGACCCGAGTCAGGCCGACTGGCACTTCAATCTCGGGCTCACACTTGAAGCGGCCGGGCGCTACGACGATGCGATCGTCTCGTTCCGAGCCGCGCATGAGCTCGATGAATCGAACCCACAGCCTCTCGTGAGCCTTGGGGTCAACGCGAATCGGCTCGGTCGATTCGACGAAGCGATCGACGCGCTGCAGACCGCCCAGCGAATTGATGGGACGCTCGAGGCCTCATACTGCCCGCAGGTCTACGCGTTCGCGATGCTCGATCGGCACGACGACGCCGAGCAGGCGTATTACCTCGCCCGTCTCGTCCGGGAAGAGTGTCCAATCTGCAGCTTCAATCTCGGCGAGAGCCTACTCCGTCGCGGCGAGTTCGAGAAGGCGGCGTGGTGCTTCAAGGAAGCGGCGCGACTCGATCCTCGTATGCGACGCGTGCACGCCCGACTCGCGGTCATTCGAGCCCGGAAGGGCCAGAACGAGCAGGCGTATCGCCTCTACATTCGGGAACTCCGCGAACATCCCGGCAGTATCGACACGCTCATTGAACTCGGAGACCTGCTCGTCGAAATGGGCCGGTATCCGGAGGCGTCCGAGAAGTTCCGGCGTGTGCTCGAGTTTGAACCGGCGAATGTGGATGCGCATTTCCGACTCGGCAAGCTCTCGGCGCTGGCGCAGCGCTACGAAGCGGCGCGGGTGGAATTTGAACTCGTGCAGAAGCTCGATCCGGATTATTCCGGTGTTCCGCGCGAGATGGCCCGCATCCTCATTCAGCGGGGATATCTCGATGAAGCGCGGCGCCAGCTTCGTCTCGCCATGGAAACGATGGATGAGGAAGCAGCGGATTTCGGGGAACTCGCGGACCTCGCCATTCGACTCGAGCGACCCCGGGATGCGATCACCGTTCTGGAACGCTGCATCGCGCGAGCGCCCGATGACGCCGTGGCCTGGCGAAAGCTCGGCGCCGCCCATCTCATGCTTGGTGAGTATCAAGACGGCATTCTTGCAACGCGTCGCGCATGCCGCATCCGCCCGAATGACCCAAAGTCACTCCATAATCTGTTGCTCGCATATATGGAGACGCGGCGGACCCGTCGAGCGGCGGTCATCCGACGGCGCGCCGAGCGCCGGTTCCCGCGCGATCCGTCCATCCGGCGGCTGACGGTGCGGCTCGGCGCGCTCCTTACGCTCTATCGCCTGCGGGCTGCCCTCGGACATGCGATCCGTTCGATGTTTCGCGTAGTGGTCGCTCGTCGACAGCGCTTGCACATTGAGACTGATCGAGCGTCGTCGCCGGCGGTTAGAGATTGACGGACAGTCGAGGCCCGCTTTCGGTCGATCGGACTGCGACCGGAAGATTCGGCGGCATATCGACCCATCGGGCGCCGATGATGTGCTGCGATTTCCCGGCGTAGCGGCAATACACGACCTCCACACAGCGAAGCAGGTGCTGGCCGTCGCTCTTCTTGAGAAGCACGACGCCCATGGCGCCCTGATGCATCATGCCTCGGAACCGGAAGCTCAGTCCCCCGGCGCTGAGGTCGGCCGTCTCCATCTCAACTGGATCAGTCGGTACTCCCCGATCAAGCCAGCAGACCTGAAGCCGCTGACTCCAATCGAATCGCTGGTGCGATCGCTGTGAGGCGTACGACTCGCCCAAGGTCCGACTTGAATGAGCCGGCATGCTTGTCGAACTGGCTTTGTTCGTGTGATTCATCGGGCGATCCGACTCCACTCGAGACTCCCTCATCATCGGTGAATCGCTGACGGCCCATGGGGAATCTCCGGGCCCTCAGCGCTTGTCGAAAACGAACATGACGGCTGTGCGCCGATCTCGCTTCTCGGACGAGCGCCCATCGTCCGAAAACACGGCGGCAGGCGCGGAGTCCGCTTTGTCGGGTATCCCGACGAACCTGGCTAGGATGTAGACCAGTTCAAGAGGAGAACCGCCAGGATGACCGTCGATGAAGCGCGCAATCTCATGCATGAATGGGTTGAGAGCGACGCCTTGCGGACGCATATGGAATGCGTCGCGGCGTGCTGCGGCGCCTATGCGACGGAGCGCGCTCCGGACGAGCACGATCGGTGGGTCGTGACGGGACTGTTACACGACTTCGATTACGAGCGCCACCCGACGCAGGACGAGCATCCGTTCGTCGGCGTAGCGCGTCTTGAAGAACTCGGTGTCGATGAGGGAATCCGCAGGGCGATCCTCGGACATGCGAACTACAGCGGCGTGCCCCGGGATTCCGACCTCGCCCGCGTACTCTTCGCCGTGGACGAATTGGCCGGATTCATCGTGGCGTGCGCAAAGGTACGCCCGAATGGCATCGCGGATCTGAAGGCGAAGAGTGTCAAGAAGAAGCTCAAAGACAAGCGATTCGCCGCGGCCGTGAGTCGCGAGGATATCGAGCAGGGCATTGAGGAACTCGGTGTGGATCGGGACGAGCACATCGACCGGTGCATCAACGCGATTCGTGCGGAATCCGACCGGCTCGGCGTCTGAGAATGGACCGCCCGGAGGGTTCGGAGCGAACCGCGAACGGGCTCGACTACGATTGATGGAATGAACCCGAACGACGGCTCGTCCGTAAGAGCCGGAGGGAAACCGCCGCCGAGTGGCGCCGCGGTGTCATCGAATATGCCGGTCCTCGGCCCAGAAAGGCGTTAATCAGACCATGAAGCGAACGAACACCATCCTCGCGGCCGCCGCCGTCGCCGGTTTTGCGACCGTCGGCGTCCTCGCGGACGATCCGACCGTCGAATCCGTGATCGAGCAATCCCGCGAAGCGCTCAAGGAGGTCGAGGCTCTCTCCTACGACTTCACCTTCACCGGTTCGGGCTTTCTCGCTGACCGTGTGCCCACGATCAAGGGTGTAGTGAAGCTCAAGGACGGCGCCAGCGCGGACCAGTCGATGATGCTGGTCAAAGGCGTCTTCACGCCACCGGCGGACGCTCAGGCTGAGGAGGTAGAACTGACCTACGCGAGCGACGGCGTCCATACCTATGCGATCGACCCATCCTCGAAGATGTTCCTCCACGGCAAGATCGGAGAGGGCGGCGAGATGCTGCTCGGCGCGAATCAGATGCTCGTTCTCGATCCGTACCTCGCTGAGAATCCGTACGCCGAGGAAGAAGGCGCTCCGTCGATGAAGCTCGACGGCGTCGAGACGGTCGGCGATGTTCAATGCGATGTGCTCTTCGTCGACTACGGGCAGGCGGGCCAGGCGCGCTGGTTCATCGCGAAGAGCGATCACCTTCCGCGCGGCGTCGAACGATTGATGGCGATGGGGGAGATGAACGGCTCTACAACACTCAAGGCGACGAATATCAAGACCGGGGTCGAGCTTGAAGACTCAATCTTCAAGCTCACGGCGCCTGAGGGTTATGAGACTGAGGAGATGACGGCGCCGCAGCGCCCCGAACTGCTCTCTGAAGGTTCGGTGGCGCCTTCGTGGTCGCTCGAGACGCCGGACGGCAAGTCGGTCTCGCTCGAAAGTCTGCGCGGTGAGGTCGTCGTCCTCGACTTCTGGGCGACCTGGTGCGGACCCTGCAAGCGCGCCATGCCCGGCATGCAGGCCCTCCACGAGAAGTTCGAAGACCAGCCGGTCAAGATCATCGGCGTGAATGTGTGGGACGACGAGGGTGACCCCGTCGGCTACATGGAAGAGAACGAGTTCTCCTACATGCTCCTGCTCAAGGGGGACAGCGTCGCCGAGGCCTACGGCGTCAGCGGCATCCCGACTTTCTATGTCATCGGGCCGGACGGCAAGATCGTCCATCGCGAAGTCGGCTTCAACCCGGACGGTGAAGCGGAACTCGCCAGCATTATCGAGAAGGCCCTGCCGAAGAAGGCGGACGGCTGATCTCGAACTGAACCCAGTCAGACCGTAGAACAGGCCGATCGGATTCAATCCGGTCGGCCTGTATGTTTGCGGAGAGTACGATCGCGTCATTTTCCAACACAGAACGAAGCGAAGACGCGGCCGAGCACCTCGTCCGGAGTGATTCTGCCTCCGAGTTCACCGAGCGCGTCGAGCGCCAGTCGTAGCTCGGCCGCGACGAACTCGGAATCTACGAGCCGACGAGGATCTGGCTGCGGCTCCACAAGGCGCCGGGCGTTGCTCAGCGACTCGGCCGCACGGTCGAGCGTCTCCCGATGCCGCGGCAGGAGGGCAAGCTCGTTCGCCGACAACGAACTCGCCAACTCGCCGCACGCCCTGGCGATTTGCCGGCGGAGCTCGGGTAGCCCTTCGCCGGAGACGGCGCTTACCGAGAGTTCTTGCCCCCGGGCGAGAGGCGGTGGTCGCCGATCACTCTTCGAATGAACGACGATCGTCGGCTTCCGTTGAGCCGCCGAAGAGAGCAGATCGCTCAAGCCTGAGTCAACGGGATCATCAGACGGTTCGAGTCGAAGCACGAGATCCGCGCGATCTATCGCCCGCAGCGCGGCTCGCTGCATGATGGGATTGAGGCCGCCGTCTCGGTCATCGAGGCCGGCGAGATCGATGAGCATGATTTCCGGCCCGAACGGGTCGTCGGGAATGAGTCGCATCGGTTCGACGAGAACATCGCGCGTCGCCCCCGGACGCGCGCTTGTCACCGCGCGATCGCGTCCAAGCAGCGCATTGAAGAGCGTCGACTTCCCAGCGTTCGGAGGCCCGACGAGCACAACACTCGGTATCGCCTCGAGCCGTTCGGAGCCGGTGGAACGCTCGAGCAGTTCCTGAATCGATCGGTTGATCGTCTCGATTCGGACCCGAAGGTCATCGGCGCCGATAGCGACGACATCCTCCTGATCGACGAAATCGATACCGGCTTCGACGAGCGCCAGTGCTTCGGCGAGTCGAGTCGAGACTTCGGTGAGCTGGACGCCAAGCCGTCCTTCCGTGAGCATTCGGGCCGCGCGAAGTTGAGCGTCCGACGCGGCGCCAATCGTCGCGGCGACGCCCTCAGCCTCGGTGAGCGTCAGGCGACCGTGGAAGAAGGCGCGAGCGGTGAACTCGCCCGGTTCGGCCCGCCGCGCGCCGGCGCGGACGGACCATTCGACGAGCCGTTCGAGCAGCGTTGGATTGCCTGCCAACTGCACTTCGACTGAGTCTTCACCCGTGTAACTCCGGGGCGCCGGAAAGACGGCGACGAGCACGGGGAGCCGGTCGTCAACCCGAAATCGATGCAACCCCCGTGACCGCGGAGTCGATGACTTCGCGACGCGGTCCATCACATCGAATGCGTCGGCGCCCGACAGGCGCACGATTCCGCGCGCCGATCGTCCGGGCGCCGATGCGATCGCGACGATCGTGTCGTTTCGGTTCACTCCCGCATCGTACGACGCGATCAGCGCTTGCGGGGCCGTCCGCCGCCGCCCTGCGGCTTCGTGCGACCACTCCGACCGCCGTTTCCGGCGCGATTCGAAACCGCCTTCCGCTTCGCCGGCTTGGCCGGTTTCGTCGGTTCGTTCTCCAGGTCGAGCGATTCGACATGGGCTCGAATGTAGCGGCTCTCGAGAATACCCACGGTGCTCGAGGTGAGGATATAAAGGTTCAGGCCGGACGGCGCCAGGTAGAGCATGAGAGGAAACATGAGTGGGAAGACGATCCGCATGATCTTCTGCTGCGTTTCCATCTCCGGGGACAGGCTCTGCGTCTGTGGTGTGAGGTACTTCTGCTGGAAGTAGAAAATCGCGCCCATCAGAATCGGCAGAATGTTGAGAGACGAGAACGAGCCGATCAACGGAAGACCACCGAGCACCGGCACGCCTTCAAACACCGGCCGACCGAAGTCGAGGAACCGGTCGGGTTGAGAGAGGTCCGCGAGAAAAGTCCAGCCGCCAAAGAGTTGAAAGAGTCCGTAGAACGCGGGCTCATGGCGGAGTTCGACCGCAAAGTAGAGCATCGCGTACAACGCCACCCAGATCGGCATCTGCAGGAACATCGGCGCCATGCCGAGACACCCCGCCGGGTTGATGTTGTGCTCGCGATAGAGTCGAATCTGTTCCTGCTGAAGCTTCTTCGGGTTGTCCTTGTACTTCTCCTGCAGCCGCTTCATCTCGGGCTGTACCTTGCCCATCTTCTTGCTGAAGCGATGCATTGAGACCTGGCCGCGCTTCGTGAGCGGGTGGAGCAGTGAACGGACGCACAGCACGAGGATGATGATGGCGAGGGCCCAGTCGTGCACCCCGATGCCCACGCCTCCGATGAAGATTACTTCGCCCTCGATGAGGCGGAGGAAGCTGAGCAGCAGTCGGCCGAGCCACTGGAAGGTGCACCAGGCGCAGCCGAGCTGATAGACGACGAGCTCGCGCAGATTGAGCGATCGGTACGGCTCCTGCTTCGCCAGCAACCGCGGATCGAGGGCGCCGACATAGGCGTCGAGGCTGAAGTCCGCGTCATCGCCGGCGTCGATGATGATCGGCGGGCTCACGAGCTTCAGATTGACATACCGCTTGTCGAGCTTCTCCTGATCGCGACGACCGGTCGCATCAGCGCCGACTTCCCATAGTCGCGACTCGCCGAACGATTCGAGATAGAAGTACACCTCGTCGACGACATCGGTTAACGCGAGGCTCCGGGCGTTCTCCACACCACCTTCGAGATGCGGGTAGACCGCGAAACTGAAGTACCGGTTCGTGGTCGCCACCCAGGAAAGGGTGTACCCCTTCTCAATGCTCGTCGGATTCGGCCAGAGCCTCTGGTTCGTCGGGTCGGGCGGCAGGCCTTGCTGGGCAAGCTCCTCGTCCTGCTTCCACGCTCGGTCGAGGATCGATTTGCGCGCTTTGAGGTATTCGCCCTCGAGGGCGAGCACATCGACAGCGCTTCGCGGATCAAGATAGCCGAATCGGAAGCGCCGGTAGTCGCCGTAGCCGCCGCTCGTGTAGTCGAGATCGCTCGGTCCCCATTGCTCGATGACGACCTGGACCGTCTGCCCGGTTCGGTTCTCAATGGACTGGCGAATCTCGATCTCGCCCGGTGTGTCGCCGAGATCGAATACCCGGGAGATGGCGAAGGCGACTTCGTCGTTCTCGTTCACAATCTCGGCGATGAACTCACCGGGCGCGATCTCGCGCCAGTAGGACGACGGTTCGTCGGATCGCTCGTGAATCGCGTCGACATAGATCTTGCCGTTCAAGATGACGCGACGGAGCGCGAGCGCCGGTCGGGCGTCCGGCATCCCGTCGAAGAGTTCGTAGCGGTTGTCGTCCGTGTGATCGGTGGTCTTGTAGTAATCCCGCAGCGTGATTTGCCGCACCCCGGCGCCCCGGGGTGAGAACTCGATGAGTTCCGGCGTCGAGTCGTCCGGGTCATCGAACGATCCGAGCGGCGTGAAGGACTGCGCCGGCTGCGTTCGGAACCGCAAGCCTTCGAGAGAGAGCGCGTTGGCGTTGACGGGATTCGGCGAACGCGTCGGGGTGACCTCGTCGTCGGCGACCTCGTCGGTCGGTTCGACGCGATCGACCGGATCGGGCTGCGTCCCGGCCACTCCCGCGGGATCGATCAACTCGGCCCCGGAAGCGCCGCCAGCAGCTTCGATCTCAGACGGCGGGGTCGTGTCGTCCGGCGTCACCGGCCGCGACGACTTGAACACGCTCATCACGACCACGAGTCCCGCGATCATGACGATGAGTGGAATGATGATGCGAAGCGGCTTGGCGAGCATCGGCGACGAACTCTCCTGACAGAACGGTCGCGGAACGGAATCTCAAGAAGGCGTACGGCCGAGTCGATCCGGCGACGCCCCGCGGTGGTAGGCTCGTAATCCCGTCCAGCCTGAGGCGGCGGGGAGCCTAGCGGCCCTCGTAGAGCCGGTCACCGAGCCAGTCATTGAGTTGGGGGATCGACTTGATTCGTTTCGCCACCGCGTCGATGTCGTATTCCACCCGGTGGAACGACGCGCCTTCCTCGTCGAGCACGACATAGCTTGCCCGTGGGTCATTATCCCGGGGCTGACCCACCGAGCCGACATTGATGACGCACTTCTCGTCTTCCTGAAAGGTGAAGCGGCCTTTCAACTCGTCCGGGCCGTAGAAATCGGGCTCGTTCGTAAAAACTCCCGGGACATGCGTGTGACCCACGACCGAGTAGCGGTCGACCCGCTCGAAAATCTGCTGAATCTTGAGGGTCGCGTTGATGGCGTCATCCGGGAAGATGTACTCGTTGATCGGCCGCCGCGGCGAGCCGTGGACCGCTATGAACTGGTCGTCCGGACCGAATTTCACCCGGATACGCAGCTTGCCGAGGAAGGTGAAGCGCTGCAGTCGCTTCGCGTCGTCCGTCTCATCCTCGAACTGCCGCCGCGTCCAGTACGCGGCCTGTTCGGCTCCGGGATTGAAATTCGTCGGCTCATAGAGGACGCTGAAGTCGTGGTTGCCCATGAGCGACCACTCGCAGGTCTCGGCGACGAGGTCGACACACTCCACCGGATTCGGCCCGTACCCGACGATATCGCCGAGGCAGACAATCCCCTCCACCTCGCGCGACTTGATGTCCTCGAGGACCGCATTGAGCGCCTCGAGGTTGCCGTGGATGTCGGAGATGAGGGCAAGCCGCACGGTCGCGAACCTTTATGCAAAGGCCGACGCAGGCGAAGGCGTCGGCCGGGGAAGTGCGAGTCTAGATGGCCGTCCGGGGAGCGTCAACGCGACACGAGCACCGGCCGACCCCTGATTCCGTGGCCGGTTCGCGGCCTTCCGCTAGAATCGGCCCGTTTCCCGGACAGAATCTCTGACACGCGACTCAAACGGGTGGAGCATCGTGGCCCAGAACCACTTCGATCTCATCGTCATCGGCGGCGGCCCCGCCGGATATGTCGGCGCCATCCGCGCCGCGCAACTCGGTATGTCGGTCGCCTGTGTCGAGCGCGACCGTCTGGGCGGCGTCTGCCTCAACTGGGGCTGCATTCCAACGAAGGCCCTGCTTAAGAACGCGGAGCTCTACGCCGAGATCACGCGTCACGGCGCCGATTGGGGACTCGAATTCGAGAACCTCACCGTCAAATGGGACAAGGTCATCGGCCGCTCGCGGAACGCGGCGGACACGCTGAACAACGGCATCGGCTACCTGTTCAAGAAGAACAAGATCACCCATGTCGAAGGTCACGCGAAGATCACGCGCGGGGCGAAGGGCGGCAAGCCTTGTGAGGTCGAGGTTTCGAAGGAGGCGGGTGGCAAGGCGACCGACACGCTTACGGCGGATCGCATCCTTGTCGCCACCGGCGCCGCGCCGCGCGAGCTTCCGTTTGCGCCCTTTGACGGCGAAACCATCATCACCTCGAAGGAGGCGATGGTGCTTAAGGAGCGGCCGGAGCGGCTCGTCGTCGTGGGCGCCGGCGCCATCGGCGTCGAGTTCGCCTACTTCTACAACGCCTTTGGAACCGATGTCACGATTGTCGAAATGCTGCCGCGGCTGCTGCCCATCGAAGATGAAGACATCTCGAAAGCGCTCGAACGCGAGTTCAAGAAGTCCAAAATGAACCTGCGCCTCGGTCACATTACAAAGGCGATCGAGAAGAAGAAGGGTGGCGGGGCGACGGTCACGATCGCGAAGGTCGATGACGACTCAAAGACCGAAACCATCGACTGCGACAAGGTGCTCGTCGCCATCGGCGTGCGCGGCCGGTACGACGGACTCTTCGACGACTTGCTCGGCCTCGAGACCCACAAGGACCACATCAAAGTCGACTATGTCGATGTCGACCGACCGACTTACGAGACTTCGGTCCCCGGCGTGTACGCGGTGGGCGATGTCATCGGTCCACCGTGGCTCGCGCATGTCGCGTCCGAGGAGGCGGTCGCCTGCGTCGAGCGGATGGCCGGACACGACACACCGGGCGTGCATTACGACTCCATCCCGGGGTGCACCTACTGCCATCCCGAGGTCGCGTCGATCGGCGCCACGGAGCAGGGTCTGAAAGAACAGGGGCTCAAACTCGGCGAGGATTACCGCGTCGGGAAGTACCAGTTCAAGGCGCACGGCAAAGCGATCGCAGCGGGCGAAACCGCGGGGCTCATCAAGATCATCACAAGCGAACCGTACGGCGAAATCCTCGGCGCGCACATCATCGGCGCGAATGCGACCGAACTCATCGCGGAGTTTGCGCTCGCGCGAGGCGTGGAGGCGACGATCGACGACATTATTCACACGGTTCACGCGCACCCGACGATGCACGAAGCCTCCCATGAAGCCGCGCTCGCGACGCAGGATCGGATGATCCACGCCTGATTTGTGAGCGATTCGTTACGGCGTGTAGAGCACATCCGCCCGCAGCACCGCTTCCTGCGTCCTTCGTTCGGCGTAGAAGAGCACCATCTCGTAACGCTCACCCGCCACGAGCCCGAGGTCGGCGGCTGAAGTCGCGTCGAGAACGAAGTGCGCCGCCGCGTCGCGACGCACACCACCGAGATCAATGACGCGTTTGCCGTTGATGAAGACCCAGAGGTCATCGTCCGAACGATACCGAAGCGTGATCGGATCGCCGCTGTCGTAGACGAATTCCGTCCGGAGTTCGAGCGTGAAGTGGAAGTTATGCCGGTTGCCTTCGCGACCAAAGCCCCGATTGTCGATTGGGAAAAACGCCCATCGCCCGAAGGAGTAGACGCGGTCGTCCGGCGTGAGCGCGTTGTCGAACGGGATCTCGCCGTCGATGCGTTCATTTGTTCCCGGCGTATCGTGGAACCACTGGGCGAAACTCTGATCGCTGTCGATGAAATCGATCGGCGCCCGGTCGGGATTGAGAACCGGTGTGCCGTCGGAACCGAGGTCGGGCATGACGACCTCGGTGACCACGCCACCCGTCACGCCTTTCGGCTGAAAGTCGACGTGCCGCGTAGAGAAGTCTCGTACCACCGCCGGCAGGCGAACCGGCTCAGCCGAAGTCTCGGCGACGAACACGAGAACGCACAGAACCACCAGGGCGACACGACACAGAATCGATTGAGACATCGAGGTCATCGTTTCTCACCTTCATTTGTCTGGAATTGCAGACCCGGGAACGAGGGCAGCGTACCAGACCTCAGCGGGGGCCGCAACGAAAAAGAATCCGGCGCCCGGAACCCCAGTGGCTATTCCACGGGCGGGAGTTCAGAGAGCCGATCCCGCCGGGAAGCGCGCTCTCGGATGAGGTACGCCTCGAGCCATCCGCGATTGCGGTCCGGCGCCGCCACCGCCCGGGCGATCGAGGCATGATCGAAGGAGTTGATCCGGTCGTTCGCCGCCCGAATCGCATCCATGGAATTGCGAAGGCCGACCTCGACAGGCATGCGCTCGGGATTGATGTCGATTCCGAAATACCCGGAGTACCCGTGCATCTTGAGGGTGTACATCAACGCCTCGAGCTGCTCGGGCGACACGACACCCACGTTGAGGTCCTGGTCGTAGTTGCCGAGGGGCTGGCTGTTCCAGTGCGAGTGCGCAAGTCGACCTTCGGAAAGTGGCCATGAGAAGGCGTATGCGAGATCCTCAAACCCCATGAGCACATGGCCGACTTCTGGGTTCATACAGCAGAGCGCGTGTCCTTCCTCGAGGAGCGTCCGGTTCTTCGAGTTCGACAGCTTCTCCTCAACGAGTCGTCCGAGGAGAACACCTTCGGGGGTGAGGCCGAAGAGAATCCGGCCGCGGGGCTCGTAGGGTTTCGGTTCGAACGCGATGCGGATACCCGGAACCTCGTCCATCGCCTCGACGAGGCCGTCTACGAACCGGTCGCGCATCGCGGCGAAGTCGAGGCCGAATGGGTTCTCGTATCCATCAATGCCCGGCCACACCACCGCGAAATCCGTGTCGAGTTCGCGGTTCATCTGCAGCGTCTTCTTCAGACGATCGACCGCGGCCGCGCGTTTCGCGTCGATAGGATTCGAGAGCGACCCCCATTCGAACTGTTCATCCCAGAAGAGTAATGGGATCACCGTGATGAGCCGGATCCCCGTGTCGCGGCAGAAGCTCTTCCAGAGATCGACATTGTCTTCGTTGATCTCGTTCGGATAGTGGGCTTCAAGACCCGCCAGCCCCTCGTCCGCGAGCGTCTCGGCAATGTCGAGGCGCGCCTCGATGGGGAGATCGTCCTGGTATTTCGCGTGAAAGCGGCTAAACGGAGGCGAGAAAAACCAGATGCCCGCGGAGAACTTGAGCTCGAGTTCGAACGACTCGAGATGTCGGACGAGATCGTCGGTCGAGCGATGGCGTCGGCTCTGCGAACGCAGGTCGGCGAGCGGCATGTCGTGGCTCCGTCTGGCTTGCGGATCGAAGTCGTGACCGGCCGTAGTCTACACGAATCGCCCGACGCCGCCGATGAGCCTCACGAGCGGAGCGAGAGCTTGCGATACTTGATTCGGTGCGGTCGATCCGCGTCGGCGCCGAGTCGTTTCCGTCGGGCTTCCTCGTACGCCGAATAGTTTCCGGGAAACCAGACCACTTCGCTGTCGCCTTCGAACGCAAGGATGTGCGTCGCGACGCGGTCGAGGAACCATCGGTCGTGGCTGATGACGATCGCGCAGCCGGCGAAGTTCTCGAGCGCCTCTTCGAGCGCGCGGATGGTGTTGACATCGAGATCGTTCGTCGGCTCGTCGAGGAGGATGACATTGGCGCCGCCGGTAAGCATGCGCGCGAGGTGGACTCGGTTTCGCTCGCCGCCGGAGAGATCGCCAACCCGCTGCTGCTGCGTCGAGCCGAGGAATCCGAAACGGGCGACGAAGGCGCGGCTTTTCACCGTGGCGCCCCCAAGCTTCATTTCATCCTGACCGCCCGAGATCGCCTCCCAGACCGTGGACGAATCGTCGAGTGAGTCGCGCGACTGTTCGACATAGGCGAGCTTGACGGTCGGACCGACGCGCAGTTCGCCACTGTCCGCCGCCTCGCTACCCGTGATCATCCGAAAGAGCGTCGTCTTGCCGGCGCCGTTCGGACCGATGATGCCCACAATGCCCGCCGGAGGAATGGCGAAGTCGAGATCGGAGAAGAGCAGGCGTTCGCCGAACCCCTTGGTGAGGTTCTTCGCTTCGATGACAAGGTTGCCGAGCCGGGGGCCTGGAGGAATGAAGATCTCGAGCTCCTGCGTGCGGCGCGAAGCGTCCTGATCCAGGAGCTTTTCGTACGCCTTGAGGCGAGCTTTCGACTTCGCCTGCCGACCCTGCGGCGACTGACGCACCCATTCGAGTTCACGCTCGAGCGTCTTGCGTCGTGCGGATTCCGCCTTCTCCTCGACCGCGAGCCGGGCGCGCTTCTGCTCGAGCCATGATGAGTAATTCCCTTTCCACGGAATCCCCTCGCCTCGGTCGAGTTCGAGAATCCAGCCGGCGACATTGTCAAGGAAATACCGATCGTGCGTGACGGCGATGACCGTTCCCTCGAAGCGCGCAAGGTGCTGCTCGAGCCACGCGACCGACTCCGCGTCGAGATGATTCGTGGGTTCGTCGAGCAAGAGGATGTCCGGCTTCATGAGCAGGAGTCGACAGAGGGCGACGCGTCGCCGCTCACCACCCGAAAGCACTTTGACCGGCGTATCGCCCTCCGGACACCGCAGCGCATCCATCGCCGTCTCGAGTTGCGCGTCAAGATCCCAGGCGTTCACCGCGTCCAGCCGCTCCTGCACCTCGCCCTGTCGCTCGAGGAGCTTGTTCATCTCGTCGTCCGAGATGTCCTCCGCGAATCGCTCACTGATCCGGTTGAACTCGTCGAGGAGGTCGAGCGTCGGTCGGACCGCGGTCTCGATGACCTGTCGCACGGTGAGTGACTCGTCGAGCTTGGGCTCCTGCTCGAGGAAGCCAATCGTGTATCCCGGCTGAAGTGAGATCTTGCCTTCGTAGTCGGTGTCGACCCCGGCGAGGATTCGGAGCAGCGTGCTCTTTCCGGCTCCATTCAAGCCGAGTACCCCGATCTTGGCGCCGTAGAAGTACGAGAGGTAAATGTCCTTGAGGATCGTCCTGCCGTTCGACAGGTTCTTCGAGACGCCGATCATGGAGTAAATGATCTTGTTCGGTTCGTCGGCCACGGTCTTCGCTCCCATCGGTACCCCGTTTGAACGCGAACGATAGGGCGGCCGGCGAATCGCGTCGCGAAGCGTGGCCGATCGCGCGTTCAGACGCCGTGAAAAAAAAACCCGCGACGCGGCTGTCATTCGCGTCGCGGGTCGCCGCCCCGGTTGGGCGCTCGGAGAAGAAGATGAAGTGAGGCGTGTCAGTCGCCGGCCGGTCGTCGTCGGCGGGGAGCGGGGTGGTCACGCTCCAACTCGAGTTCCCGATGCCGATCGCGGTCAACCTGTGGTCGGCGATCGGTACCCTGCGGCGCCATCTCGCGACGCCGTAACTCACGGAACCGATCACGATCGAACCCGGATCGTTCGTTCTCAATTCGAGGCGCGAGGTCTCGGCGGCGTTCATCGCGGAATCGATCACGACGCGCGGCGCCATCAGCATTCCACTCCGAATCGCGCTGTCGCCGCATCCGTTCGAGGCTCCGTCGACGCACTTCCATTCGCATTCGATGCGAATCGCGTTCTCGGTCGCCGCGCAGTTCGCGATCTCGTCCGAGTTCGCGACGGTGATCCATCAACCGGCGGCGCATCTGGGCTCGACGATCAGCGGCCGTCCGCTCATCCTGATCGCGGTCGGCCCGTCGCGGCGCAATCCTTTCGCGCAACTCGCGTCGCATATCAGCACGAGCACGCTCATCTCGCGGGGCGAAGTTGTCGCGCGATCGTTCGACTTCACGCCGGTCGCGACGCCGGTCGATCTGCGGCGCAACGCTGCGGTCCTGCGGCTGATCTGCACGGGGATGAGCCGCTGAACTCTCAATTGGCGCCGCGTGCGTCGCATGAGCGAGCCACATCACTGTGGCGCAGAGAATGGTCATGGCGTACTTCGTTCGCATGGGTTCCCTTTCGTTGGACGGGGTTCTCCGCCGTCGGGAGAGAGAACGACCCTGAGCGCTCGGTATTGCACAGGCAGATGGCGAATCTCGAGTCGGTCGATTATCGGTCAAACGAATTCGACATGAGTTCTGCGAGCGCGTCGAGTTCGTCGAGCGTGAAGCGTACGGACACGATGTAGGGCGACTCGCCCTCGATCCAGTGCCCGTAGGTCGTCGCGACGAATGTCCCGTCCGGCAGAACCTCGACCCCGGGATAGGCGCAATCCCACCGGTGATGGTTGTCCATGAAGCGCACGCGATACTGGCCTTCCGCGTTGGACTCGAGATCATCCCAGGTTCCGACCCATCCGACCCAGTCGCCTTGCGTCTGACTCTCGAGCGCGGTATCCCGAAACGAGATAAAGAGGCGTCCATCCGGCGCATACTTCGCAGTGTGACGATCGCCCGTGAGAGCTCCCGGGAGTTCGCGCGGCGCCGACCAGGTCTCGGCTTCATCGTCGGAGAACATGATGTGGGAATTGCGTCGTCGACGGTTCTCCCGCAGGAGTATCGCGAGTCGCGACCCGTCCGGCGAGCGCACGAGACCCGGCTCGCAGAGATGGATGTCGTCGTCCTGATGAATCGCTTCCGGATCGCTCCAGGTTAATCCACCGTCGTGCGAAAAGGTCTGGTACAGCGTCATCATTTCGACGCGCTCCCCTGCCTCTCGAATGAATCGGCCGTCATCGTGAAAGAGTGCGACATACGAGCCGTCAGCAAGGCGCTCGACCGATCCCATGACGACGATGCCGCCCCAGTCCCCGATCGGCTGGAGTGGAGTCCAGGTGGCGCCGTCGTCTTCGGAGATTGAAGTCCGCGCCGGATAGAGACCGGAGAAGACGATGAGCCGTTTCGTTCCATCGCGCGGATCGATGACGCGGTGAATGGTCGGCGTCTCCATCGAAGTCGACCAGTTCTCGGGAGTCGGCAGTCGATCGGACCAGGTTCGCCCGCCGTCATGGCTTCGCTTGAGCACAACGGCGCCGCGTCCGTGCCCCTTCGGATACACGCAAAGGATGGTCCGGCCGTCTTCGAGAAGCACGGTGGATGGATGTCCGAGGTACTGGCCAGCCTCGCGGTCGACAACTATCGATCGCCCCTCATCGGCTGCGAGATCAACCTGAGGTATGGAGAATCCGCGCGATGGAGTGTCATCCGGAGGTTGAAGCGAGGCGAATACCAAGCTGATCACAGTCGCCACGACCGGCAGGCAGAAAGCGAAACCCGAACAAGCGTGCATGTTGGATCTCCGGATGAAGGTCTCATCATACGAGTAGCGGATCCGCCGTTTGAGAGCATTGGGTCTCCTGCGCGGCGACTAGCATCGAAATGGCGATCATCGCGCCCACGATGCGGCGCGACATGGTTCATCGAGAGGAAACAGCGATGCCTCGATCACTCTGGAGCGGGTCGATCAGCTTCGGCCTGGTCAACATTCCAATCAAGCTCAGCGTGGCGGTGCGCGAGAAGCGGGTCAGTCTGCACATGATGAGCCCCGACGGAAAGTGCCGGCTGCGACGCAAACTGTACTGCCCCGACACGGGAAAGGAATACGACTTCAAGGAAACGGCGCGGGCGTACGAGATCGCGCCCGATCAATATGTCCTCATCGACGAGGAAGAACGAGAAGCCATTCTTCCCGAGAAGGGTCGCACCGTCGAGATCAGGGAATTCGTCGATCTTTCTTCCATCGATCCGATCTACTTCAACAGTGGGTATTTCGTCATACCCGATCAATCCGGCGCGAAGGCCTACCGATTGCTCGCCGACGCCATGACCGAGATGAACCGCGCCGCGATCGCGCAGTTCGTCATGCGTCAAAAGGAATACCTCGTCACGATTCGTCCAAAGGGGCGCGGCATCATGATGCACACGATGCACTATGCCGACGAGGTCGAGACGATCGACGACATCAAAGACATTCCGGAGGACATTGAAATCCCGAAGAAGGAGCTCGAGGTCGCGAAGAAACTCGTCGAGGCGCTCGAGGCTGACTTCGAGCCCGAGAAATACCACGACACCTATCGCGAAAAGCTCGAGGCGCTCATCGAAGCGAAGCAGGAAGGCGAAGAGATTGTCACGGTCGAGAGCGATGTCGACGCGGACGAGCCCCGCGTCATCAACATCATGGATGCGCTCAAGCAGAGTGTGGCGGAGGCGAAGAAGTCCGGCGGGTCGTCGTCCGGTCGCAAGAAGAGGCGGAAGACCGGGTAAGCGCCGATGGCGAAGTCTTCAAGGATGCAATCGAAGCCATCACTCGATGCGTATCGCGCGAAACGGCGTTTCGATCGGACGCCGGAGCCGGAAGGATCCGAGGATGACGGCGCCTCCGGCCACTCCTTTGTTGTGCAAAAGCACGCCGCGTCAAGACTCCACTTTGACTTTCGACTCGAACTCGACGGGACGCTGAAGAGTTGGGCCGTGCCGAAGGGACCGAGCCTGGACCCAGGAGACCGCCGCCTCGCGGTACATGTCGAAGATCACCCGCTGTCGTATGGCGGATTCGAGGGCGTTATCCCACCGAACGAATACGGCGGGGGAACCGTGATGCTCTGGGATCGCGGGAAATGGGAGCCCCTCGAAGATCCGAAGAAGGGCTACAAGAAAGGCAAGCTGAAGTTCATCCTTCACGGCGCCCGCCTCGGGGGCTATTGGTCACTCGTTCGCATAAGCGCCCGCGATTCAGCCGACAACTGGCTTCTCATCAAAGGCGATGACGAGGCGGCGAATCCCGGTGATGGCGAGGCGCTCGTCCGTTCCGAAGTCACGAGCATCGACTCGGGGCGCACGATGGAGGAAATCGCGGCGGACGAAGACCGCGTCTGGACGCGTGACGGCGAAGCGAAATCGAAGTCACCTTCGTCGAAAAGAACGAGTCAGGCGCCGAAGAAATCCCGGTCCGAACCGCGGTCGAAGAAACTTCCGATGATCAAGCCTCAGCTCGCGACGCTCGTCGAGACTCCGCCGGTCGGGGCTGAGTGGATTCACGAAATCAAGTACGACGGGTATCGACTCCTCGCGTACTCGGACCGTGACGGCGTGCGGCTCATGACGCGCCGGGGTCAGAACTGGACCGACCGCTTCCCGTCCGTCGCCCGCGCCATCGAGAAGCTCCAGCTTGACGGGATCATTCTTGACGGTGAAGTGTGCTGGGTAGACGACGACGGCACGACCGACTTCCAATCGCTTCAGAATTCACTGCGACAAGCTGATCGAAGCCGCATCGTGTACTTCGCATTCGATCTTCCGTTCGATCAGGGCGCCGATTTGCGCAAGGCGCCGCTCCTCGAGCGAAAGGAGCGTCTCGCCGAACTTCTCGGCGAAGAATCGGAAGGCGTGGTTCGCTACGGCGATCATGTCACCGGCTCGGGCGCGACCTTCTACCAACACGCGTGTCGCGCTGCGCTTGAGGGCGTGATCTCGAAACGAAGCGACGCCGTGTATGTGTCCGGCCGCTCGAGAAGCTGGCTGAAGTCGAAGTGTCTCGATCAACAGGAGTTCGTCATCGTCGGATTCACGGAGCCCGGGGGAGCTCGCGTCGGGTTCGGCGCCCTGGCCCTTGCCGTTCGCGATCCGGCGCGGAATGAGTTGCGGTATTGCGGCCGTGTCGGAACGGGATTCAACGAAGACACACTTGTCCATCTGTCATCCCGCCTCCGGAAGATGAAGCGCAAGACGGCGCCCCTCGTTGAAGAGCCAGCGCGCACGGAATCGCGAGGGGTAACCTGGGTCGAACCGAAGCTTGTCGCTGAGGTGCGCTTTACCGGCTGGACCGAGGGCGGCCGACTCCGTCATCCGGCCTTTCTCGGATTACGCGAGGACAAGACGCCCCGCGAGGTTGTTCGAGAGGAGCCGGAAACGACGCCGAAGACCAAGTCCGGCCGGTCGAAGAAATCGGCGTCAACCACCTCGAAGAAGAAACGGACCCAACGCGCGCCGCAAGATCGGTCCACCCCGCGCCTGACGAATCCCGATCGCGTGCTTTATCCTGACACCGAGCTGACGAAGGCGGAGGTCGCGGACTATTACGCAGGTGCCGCGTCGCTCATTCTCCCGCATCTTGTGAACCGGCCGCTCACCCTCGTACGCTGTCCGGCGGGATACAACGAAGACTGCTTCTACCAGAAGAAGTGGGTGAAATCGATGCCCGCGTCAATCCGCGGTCCGGAGATCGAGGAAGACGGCGAGTCGAAGACGGTCATCGCCGTCGACGACGACGCCGGTCTCCTCGCGCTCGTGCAACTCGGTGTGCTCGAGATTCACCCGTGGGGGAGTTCGTTCGATCGGCTCGAACAGCCCGATCGGCTCATCTTCGATCTCGACCCCGGCGATGATGTGGCATGGAGCCGGGTCGTCGAAGCGGGGCGCACGGTTCGCGAGATTCTCCGCCAGGCCGATCTCAAGTGCTGGCCGCGCGTGACGGGCGGCAAGGGGCTCCACCTCGTCGCTCCGCTCGCCCCGGAGGCGGACTGGGAGACGGTGAAGGCCTTCGCCCGCGGCGTGGCGCGGACCATGGAGCGGCTCGATCGAGCGAGATATGTCTCCACTGTGACCAAAGCGAAACGCCGCGGTCGCGTGTACATCGACTATCTGCGGAACAGTCGCGGCGCGACCGCCGTCGCGTCATATTCGACCCGGGCCCGACCGGGGGCGCCGGTCGCCGAACCACTCGACTGGGACGAGCTTGACGCGTTCGACCCGGCGGACCCGATCACGATCGAGACCGCGGACAGATTTCGATCGAATCGCGATCACCCATGGACGGGATTCTTCGACACCGAACAGCGACTGCCTGATTTTGCGCTGGCGACCGAATGAATTGCGCGCGGCTACGCGGGCGCCCCGAGGCCGATGAGATGCCGGTACATCATCGCCGCCCACCGCGAGTAGAAGGCGAACTTCGCATCATCGGAATTGAGCGAACGGTGGGGGATGCGCACGAGTTCGAAGCCCGGCGGCGCCTTCCACTGGGAGAAGTACGGATCGACCGCCGCGTCCGGAGCGAGTTGGATGAACCACTCGCAGAGGCGGTCGATGTTGACATTGTCGCTCGAGCCGCGCTGGTCGCCGAGAACCTGAAATCCGAACTTGTCGCCGTCAATCTGAAACACCCGTCCGTCACGGGTGTGCAGATCGAGCTTGTGTGAGATGCGAAGCCGGCGGTCGCGGCTGCGCAGCGATCCGGCGCCGCTCATACTTCCCGAGGCCAAGTCATCGAGGATCTGTCGGCCGTACACCACGGTGGCGATTCCAAAGGCGCCACCGACGCCCCAGCCGCCCATGACGGCAAAGGGAAAGCCGGGCCCTCCGCCGGACAGGCGTCGGCCCCACGAGTCATCAGTCGAAACCGGCCTGATTTCTTCACTGACATGAGCGCGCACGAGGACAAGAAGCTCCGCCGGATCGAGAACCAGCGGTTCTTCGCGCCACATTTCGAATCGGAGTCCGCGCGCATCAAGGCCGATGTCCTTGATCTTCCGGGTTGGGCCGAAGCCGACGATATCCGGGGCGGAAATGGCGACCGCCAGTCCGCCGGCGCCGCGAATCGACTCCGCCGCTCGATGGCCGACTTCCTGTGTGCAATACGCGACGACCGTCGGTGGCACGCGACGGACCATGAGTCGACAGTCGGCGGCGTCGCCACCGGTCGCGCGGGCGAGGAGGTCAGTGAGATCGGCTTCGGTCGCCTCCTCCGGCCAGTGTATGACGGTGAGCCAGGTGTCGCGCTTGCCGCCGTTCTGCATGGTGGTCGCTCCACGACAGGGAGACCGATTGCGGCCATGATACCGAAAGTGAATGAGCGCGCGCCCCCTTTCGGAGA
Source organism: Phycisphaerales bacterium (assembly GCA_043101845.1). Taxonomy (GTDB): domain Bacteria; phylum Planctomycetota; class Phycisphaerae; order Phycisphaerales; family UBA5793; genus JBICHN01. Next base: position 1,003,085 of record JBICHN010000011.1, read on the forward strand.
CGCGCGCTCGGTTGGATGCGGATCATTCCGCGGGGTCGAGGGTGTCTTCCTCATCGGCCGCGTCATCGCTGAGCACGAAGGGCGCCGGGTGGCGGCCGTTCACGCGCCCGAGCATCGACGGCAACTTGATGCCCGCCTGTCCGGCGAGTTCGTGCATCGCCGGAAGCGAGCCGATGAGGCCGGAAAGGAAGTCCGCGGTCGTGCCGCGCTCCGAGCCGACGCCCGGTGTGCCGCTCCGGCCGGAATCCCAGACCGTGATCTTGTCGATCTTGAGGTTCTGGATCGCCTTGACCTGCTCGGCCACGAGTTCGGGCAACTGCTCGATCATGAGGAGCGTCGGCGCAATCTCCGGATTCTCCGCGCAGGCCTCGACGAGCTTTCGATAGCCCGCAGCCTTGGCTTCGAGCACCTGGCGGACACCTTCGGCTTCCGCTTTGTAGCGGGCGAGAATCGCGTCGGCGTCACCGCGGGCCTCCCGGCGTCGGCGTTCGGCCTCGGCTTCCGCCGCGATTTCAATGCGCTGCTTCTCAATCTCCTGCGGCGCCAGTTCTTCTTTGCCCAGGCGCGCGAGTTCCTGCTCGCGCTCGGCGATGAGAATCGCCCGAGCCGCCTCCGCCGCGGCGACATCGCCGCGTCGACGCGCCTCGGCGCGGATTTCGGCGAGCTTCGCCTCCGAGTCCGCGATGAGCGCCCGCGACTCGTTCTCACCTGAGACGGCGGACGCCTCCGCATCAGCGACCTCGATTCGCTGCTGACGCTCGGCCCGCTTTTTCGCCGCAAGCGTCTCCGCTTCGCGCTCGGCTGTCGCGATCTCGAGATCACGGCGCGACTCAACTTCGCCCGCGACCGCATCGGCCTCGAGACGCGCGACCGACACGCGACGGCGACGCTCGGCTTCCTTCTCGCCCTCGACCGCTGAAGCCGCTTCGTTCGCGACCCCGATCGTCTGCTCGCGCACCGCGACCGCTTCGCCGGTCGCGCCGTCGCGATCCTGCTCCGCGACATCGACCTTCGCGCGGTTGATCGCCTCCGCCGCGGCCCGCTTGCCGATCGCCTCGATGTATCCGCTCTCGTCGGTAATGTCGCGAATATTCACATTGATCAGGTCGAGCCCGATCTTGTTGATCTCCTGCGCGACATTCTCGTTGATGAGATGCATGAACTTCTCGCGATCCTTGTTGATCTCTTCGATCGACAGGGTCGCGATGACGAGTCGGAGTTGCCCGAGAATGATGTCCTGCGCCTGTTCGCGAATCTTCCGGTCATCGAGGAAGAGCAGACGCTCCGCCGCGTTGTTCATGAGCACCGGATCGTTCGAGACGCCGACCGTGAATGTGGCGGGCACATTCACGCGGATGTTGTTCATCGAGAGCGCGCCCTCGAGCGGAATGTCGATGACAAGCGGCTCGAGCGGAAGGTACGCGTAGTCCTGGACGAGCGGCCACACGAACGCCCCGCCGCCGTGCAGACAGCGCGCGGCGCGGTTGCCGCCGACCCTCCCGTAGATGACGAGCACCCGGTTACTCGGACAGCGGCGGTACCGCGACGCGATGAACACCAGGGCGAACAGCAGAAGGAGCAGCGCGGCGCCGATGCTGCCCAGCCAGATCAGCGGCTCCGCCGCCAGGATCGGCGTGAACTCATTCATCGAGAATCTCCGTTGGCGAGTGGTGGGACGAAACGCCGCGCGCCTGTCGCCTCAGGCGCGTCGGCATCGATACAGATGTTTCGATCAGACGGGCTGCACGCGAACTGAGCGATCGTCGTTCACGCCGACAATGCGCACCGACGCATGCCGGGCGATTGCCGGTCCGTCGCTGATCGCGTCGTAGTGGCGCTGCCGGTTGTCGATGACGACGCGGACCATGCCGCGACCGGCGCCGCGCTCGGGAACCGTCACATCGACGGCCCCGGTGAGTCCCACGGCCGACTCGATCGAGACCACGCCGTTCGCCTGGAGCCGGTAGACCTGCTGAAGCAATCGGCCGAGCAGGTAGACCATCGCCACGCCGCCCAACACGCCGAGAACCACGCTGAGGGCGACACTGAAGTCCTGGCCCCGCAACGCGCCGAGTCCGATCCACCCGAAGCCCATGACGAATGCGGCGATGCTCTGCAGCGAGAGCATGTTGAACGCCGCCGTGGACGCGTCTGCCGTGTCGCCGTCAACTCCGTCCATCGCGCCGTCTAAATCGGTGTCGAAGTCGAGATCGACGACTCCATTAATGTCCTCGGCGCCGAAGAGATCTCCAGCGGCGAGCATCAACGCCATTTTCATGACGAACAATCCCGTGCCGAACAGGGCCGGAAGGGTGAACCAGAGGGCGGGCGGCTCGAAGAACAACGAGGCAATCGGCATCAAATGAGACTCCATCGCCGGTATGGCAGTCTCACTTTGCCTGCGCCGTGATCCGGGGTCATGTCCCGATCAGGTCGCGATAGGACGCCTCAGCGCGAATCGGATTCCGGCTTGAGAGGGAGATAGATGTCATAGTCGAACCATTGGGCGCCGTGCGCGAACGCGAGGGCGTCCTGCCGCGCCGGCGCGAAATGCTCGAAGCCGATACGCTCCGGATCGATCTCGCGCCCGTTTTCGCGCACCCATTCGTGCACACGGTGATAGGTTTCGAAGATCGCGGTTTGATCACCGCGGATGCGTCCTCGCGCAAACGAACCGGGTTGCACGCGCACGCGCACGAAACCGTCCGGCGCCTGGCCTTCATCACTCACGGCGACGCCGACGATGTAGGTAAAGCGGCCGGCGCCGCGACGAACCTGATCGGCGGCGGGGAAGACACCGAAGAACGAGTCGCCGACGCGGCCGGAGATCTGCTCGAGCGCGGCGCCGAGTTCTTCCCACTTTCGGGGCACGATGCGCGGGAGTTCTTCCGGGGGCGCTTTCGTCTCCAGACCCATGATGATCGACCCGGGGCGGTCGACGCAGCACACATTCCCGGCGGCGTCCGATGACGACATCGCGTTCTCCCAGTGCGAAGGCATCGGAAGGGTATGCGTGCCGAACGCCTGATCGAACGCCGGGCTCGTGATCAGGAGGCGGCCACGCGGTCGTTGAGATTCGGATGCGGGTCTTCGTTCGGATGGAAGTTCGTCTTCCCATCCGGACCCTCAGGCAGGTACTTCGGCATGGGCTTCCGCTTGTCGACCTTGCCGATGACCCAGCGGTCAATGAGCATCGTCTCGAGCGCGGCCATCGCGTCCCATGATTTGAGCCAGCGAAGCGCCTTCGCCGCGTTCTCGACCTCTCGACCGATCGAAAGCATATCGGAATGACGCTTGAGGATGTCGTGCATCACCCCGAACGCGCCGGCGAGGGGAAGCCGATTCGGCCCTCGTCGATACCCCTCGACCCGCTCGATACGACCGTTCGCGATGAGGGGAACCGCGTCCTTCTTCGCGCCGACCAGGTTGAGTCGGAAGGTGTTGTACTTATTGAGTTCCCAGTCGGCGCTCTGATCGGTCGTGAACTTGCCGGTGACAATCTTCACGGCGCCGAGGTCGAGACCGCCAATCCCCGGGCGGGCGCCGTCTTCCGGCGTGAATCCGCCCAGACTGAGCCAGCGGAACGCCGCGTTGGGCGTCATCTTCATTCCAGTCTCCGACGCGATCGACGCGCAATGCTCCTGCAGGTCGGAGAACAGGCCGTTCGAGGCGTACCAGAAGTCGGCGAAGCGGATGAAGCGCATGATGCGGCGGCGCTCGGATTCGTCGTAATGGGTCTGGAGCCACTCCGCGTCGTGTTCGCCGCGCTCGATGGCGACAATCATGTGCGCCGCCGCCCGGGCGCTGCCGTGGGTCAGCGTGAGCCCGCCCGCGAGGATGGGGTCGGCGAACCCGGCGGACTCGCCGATGAGGAACCAGTTCGGACCGGTGAGTCGCTCCGCGATGAATGACCAGTCACTCGTCGACTTCGTCTCGCCGTCCCGTCTCGCCTTCCGGAGCAGCTTGGAGATGCGCGGCTCGCGGGCGATCGCCTCGGTGTACATCTCCTCCGGCGACTTGCCGCGCTTCTTGTAGTGTTCGACGGGACAGATGTATCCCACGCTCGTGCGCGTTGGGCTGATCGGGATGAACCAGAGCCACCCGTCACCGATGCTCATGACTTGAACACGGGTGCCGCCCGCGCCGATCGTAACCGCCCACTCGGCGTCTTCCCAGTAGTCCCAGAAGGCGATGTTCATGAGCGTGGTCGGCGCTTCGGACTTGACGCCGAGCGCGCGCCGCAGCACGCCCCGGTGTCCCGAGCCGTCGAGATACCACTTGGCCGTGACTTGTTCGCCGGTCGAGAGGTCGAGGCGTTCGATCGTGTCGCCGTCTCGATGCGCCTTCGCGACGCGCGTTTCCTCAAAGACTTCGCAGCCAAGCTCTTCCGCGTGGCGAAGCAGGATGTCGTCGTAGACGGCGCGGTCGACCTGCCAGGCGGTCAGTCGACGCGGGCCTTCGTAACGGCCCGGTCGGGTGTGACCGTCGAGTCGTTCGGGAGGGAGGAACTCGAAGTCCCACGGTTCAGGCGATTGCCCCCAGCGGTAGGTGGCGCCGATCTTGATCGGAAAGTTCGCCGCCTCCATCTTGTCCCAGCAGCCCATCTCATCGAGGTAGAAGCCGCAGGTGGGGAGCTGGCTCTCGCCGACATGTTCGCGCGGGAATTTCGCCATCTCGAAGACGCCCACACGCAGGTCGGGGTTGAGCTTCTTGAGATACACGCCCGCGGTTGAACCGGCCGGACCACCGCCGACGATCGCGACATCGAATTCGTTGGCCGAACTGGCCATTCCGGGCTCCATGCAGAAGAGGATCTGCATTTGACAGGAGAGTTATAAGCTGGAGAACCTGTGTCCGAAAGGGTGAATCCCCAAGTCTTTGCGGCATTCAGGAAATTCTGAATTCGCGGGAATTTCCATCTTGCGGCCCCGGCGGCGCTCCGTTAGCATGGCGCGGCGCGGGCCTGGCCCGTGTCAAAAGCCTCGGAGGAGGGCGCGATGAGGGGAAGAGAAAGATCCCGTCTGAACGACCACCCCCGTGCGATTCTGTAACGAACGGTCCCGGCAGGGGCTCGCGTTGAGTCCAAAGCCAGGGTCGGGTCAATCGTGGGGTCCCGGTTCGGGGACCTCGAGTTGGTCACTCGATAAGAAGAAGGAGTGAAGTCGATGAAAGATGTCCTTACTGTCCTTGCCGCTCTCGGCGTGACGGCGATGCCGGTGTTTGCGGACGCGCCCGATACGGACGCGGCCCAGACGAAGCAGATGCCGACGATCACCGCGCCGGACGGCCCGGGCGTCGATGCGCTCGGCGATCAGACCTTTGGTCCGATCGATCTGGACGCCCTCAGCGGCCAGACCGGTAACCTCGGTGTGGCGTACCTGAATGGCGAGTACCACTGCAGCTACCGCGCGATTCCGCCGGACGGCTCCCGCGCGAACGAGGTCATGCGCCTCGACTCGAGCGGCGCCCTCATCGGCACCTACGATCAGATCAGCGGCGCGTTCGGCGACAGCTGGGGTTACCGTGACGGCTTCACCGATGGCACCAGCGTGTACTTCGGCTGGGCCGGCGGCATCGCCAAGCACGACGCCGACGGCTCGAACGGCACGCTGTTCATCGCCGGCGGTCCCCCGAGCTTCGGCACCTGGCGCGCCCTCGCGTACGACCCGGCGGGCGACGGCGGCAACGGCTCGATCTACGCGGCGGACTTCGGCAGCGACATCATCGAGGTCACCATGGCGGGCGCCCTCATCCGGACGCTTCCCAACCTCGACGGCTGGTCGCTCTACGGCCTCGATGTCGATCCCTGCACGGGTAATCTCTGGGGCCATACCGCCCTCATGGAGGTCTGGGAAATCGACACCGTCACCGGTCGCTTTACTGGCACCTCGTTCACGACTGACCCCTTCGCTGCGGCGCAGGGTGGTCTGTCGGGTGTCCCGGGCGGCGCTGGCGGCAGCGGCAACTTCTATGATCTCGCTGCGGTCGCGCAGTCCACGCCGGACAATCTCGGCGGCTACGAGGTCTATGTTGACGACTGCGGCGGCGGCGAATTCGCCCTTGAGATCTCGGGCACCTGCCCGGGTCGGGTCACCGCGAATGTCTCCGGCGCCACCGCCGGCGGCTTGGTCGCCCTCGTGTTCTCGCCGAATCGGGGCAACTGCGTCATCCCGAGCGGCCCGTGCGCCGGCACGACGCTCGGCCTGTCCTGCAACGGCATCCGCGAAGTCGCTCGCGGTACCGCCGATGCGAACGGCGATGTCAGCTTCTCGGGCAACGCCCCGAGCGCGGCCTGCGGCGGCTTCGTCCAGGCGGTCGATGTCTCGACCTGCGACACCTCGAATGTCGAGCAGCTCTAAGCTGACGGCAGTCGACTCAAGAACGAGCGTCGCCTGACGCTCCACGCTTGAAGAATCAGCCCCGCCCGACTCGTCGGGCGGGGCTTTCTCTTTCCTTCGGCGGAATCAGGCGGCGGCGCGCGATCGGCTACGAATCGGAAGCGGTCGATCGCACACGATCGAGGTCGTTCCAGAATCCGGGATAGGTCTTCTCGACACAACCCGGGTCGGCGATCGACACGCCTTCGCGCACCGTTCCGGCGATCGCGAACGACATCGCCATGCGGTGGTCGTCGTAAGTGGCGATGGTGACCTTATCCGTCCGGTCGCGAGCATCGCCGTCGGGCTCGATAACGAGGACTTCGTCGTCTTCGATTTCGACCTGCGCTCCGAGCTTGGTCAATTCATTCTCGAGCGCGCCGAGTCGGTCCGTCTCCTTGTAGCGCAGCGTTCGGAGGCCGCGAATCACAGATTCCCCGCGAGCGAAGGCGGCGACGACCGCGAGCGTCATCGCCGCGTCGGGCATGGCGGAGAGATCGACATCGAGGCCGGCGAGCTGAGTTTCGGCGCCAATCACCGTGATGAAGTCGCGGCCAAAAGTCAGGCCGGCGCCCATCCGTGCGAGCACATCGGCGAATCCGGCGTCGCCCTGGAGCGACCCCTTGCCGAGTCCTTCGATCGTCAGGACGGCGCCCGGGTGGAGCGCCGCAAGGGCGAGCCAGTAGGTCGCGCTCGTGGCGTCGGGCTCGACGGTGTACTTCGTCGCTTTGTAGCCTCCGGGTTCGACTCGGATTCGACGAAGATCAGCGTCGGCGGAAATCCGGGCGCCGAATCGATCCATCAAGCCGAGCGTCATCGCGACATAGGTCGGCGAAGTGAGGCGGGGAGCCGTCGATCGAATCGTCAATCCTTCTTCGCAGAATGGTCCAATGTGCAGCAGCGCCGAAATGAACTGGCTCGACTGCGTCTCCCCCAACTCGAGTTCGCCGCCGATCAGGTCGGTCGGATGGATACGGAGCGGCGGAAACCCGGGTTCACCGAGGTATTCAATCGAGGCGCCGAGCTGCGCGAGCGCGTCGACGAGTTCGCCGATCGGTCGGTGGCGCATGCGCGGGACGCCGTCGATTTCGACGGGCTCGATTGCGCGAGTCGCCGCGGCGGCGAGGAATCGCGCCGCGGTCCCCGCGTTGTGGATGTCGATTCGACCACCGGACACGAATCGTCCGGCTCCGCCCTCGATCGAAAGGGCGCCGACGGCGTCTCCATGCTCCATCGCCACGCCGAGCGTGCGCAGCGCCTCCACCATGACTCGTGTGTCATCGGCGTCGAGCGTGTTCGTGATCGTCGAGGTTCCGTCCGCGAGCGCCGCGAGGAGAAGCGCGCGGTTCGTGAGGCTCTTCGAGCCGGGCGGCGTGAGCGAGGCGCGGAAGCGACCGAACGGCGTGATGCGGAGCGGGTCGGCGTCCATGCGTCAGCCTACACAGGGGTCGAGGGGAGACGCCACTTGAAGTCGCGTTACTTCTTCCGAAAGACGGCGACGACATTCTCGACGGGCACGACGAAGAGTCGATTGTCGCCTTCGAAATCGACCGGGATCGCATCCTTCGGGTGAAAGAGAACCCGGTCATACTGCTTGATCGGATAATCGTCGTCGTGCTCGATCTGCGCGCTGATCGCAACGATCCGACCAGTAAGCGTCGGAATCTCCATCTTGTCGGGAAGATGAATACCCGATTTGGTCTGCTTGCGATCCTCATCCTTGCGAATGAGGATGCGGAGTCCGATCGGCTCGACGACTTCGAGGTTCGCCTTCGCGGAATCGGAGGACGACTTGGCCATAGTGCGCGGGCTCCCTGCGCCGGAGGATCCTGAATCAGTCGGGCATTCTAGGCGAACGCGTCGCGCGCGTGGCCGACTCTCGGCGCCGCGGTAGGATACCGCTACACACCAGGAGCCAGACCAGTGGACCGATTATCCGCCGATTTCCTCGACGACCTACACGAGTTCGATCCCGACGCGGCGACGATCATGCGTCACGAAGCGGAGCGGCAGGAGACCACGCTCGAACTCATCGCGTCGGAGAACCATGTCTCGACCCGTGTGATGCACGCCATGGGGACCTGTCTGACGAACAAGTATGCGGAGGGTTACCCCGGCGCCCGGTACTACGGCGGATGCGAGTTTCACGATCAGATCGAAGACCTCGCGCGCGAACGAGCGACGAAGCTCTTTGGATGCAAGTTCGCGAATGTCCAGCCGCACTCGGGCGCCCAGGCGAACATGGCCGTGTTCATGGGCCTCATGGATGCGGGTGACACCTTTGCGTCACTCGTTCTCAAGGACGGCGGTCATCTGTCGCACGGCATGAAGATCAACTTCTCGGGCAAGTACTTCAATCCCGTGCACTATCCGCTCGTCTATGACGAATCTCGCGCTGACTTCGAGCACATCGACTACGACGCGCTGCGTGAAGTCTGCGTCGAGCACAAGCCGAAGATGATTCTCTGTGGCTATTCGGCCTATCCGCGCACGATCGATTTCAAGAAGTTCCGCGAAGTCGCGGACGAGGTCGGCGCCATCCTCATGGCCGACATCGCGCATATTGCAGGATTGTGTGCGACGGGCGCCCATCCGAGTCCCTTCCCGCATGCGCATGTCGTGACGACGACGACGCACAAGACGCTTCGAGGTCCGCGGGGCGGGCTCATCCTCACGAATGACGAAGAGATCTTCAAGAAGATCAATCGGGCGCTCTTTCCCGGCGTGCAGGGTGGGCCGCTCATGCACATCATCGGCGCCAAGGCGGTCGCGTTCGGCGAGGCGCTCCGGCCTGAGTTCAAGAAGTACTCCGAGCAGGTCGTCAAGAACGCGAAAGCGCTCGCGACGGCGCTCGCCGACCGTCGTTACCGTCTCTGTTCAGGCGGCACCGACAACCATCTCATGCTCGTCGATCTCCGGGCGCGCGAGGAGAATCTCACCGGCGCCGACGCCGAGCAATGGCTCGAAGCCGCGGGTCTCATCACGAACAAGAATGGCATTCCGAACGACCCTCGTCCGCCGCGCGTCACTTCGGGGCTCCGGCTCGGCACACCGGCGTTGACCACACGCGGGTTGAAGGAAAGCCACATGGTAAAGGTCGCCGACTGGATCGACCGGGTACTCGGCTCGGCGGGCGACGCGGATGAAACGGCGAAAGTGCGTGAAGAGATTCGCGACTTCACCGAAGGCTTCCCGCTCAACCGCTGAGATCGTCAGTTCGCGAGGTGCACCGTGTTCGGTATCTCGTTCGCGTCGTCCGCCGAGCGTGGAAACTTCAACGCGAGAGATTCGGCGACCTGATCAATCGCCTCCGCAATCGCGTCGGCGGGCGAGCCGTCTTTGAATCCTTTGATGATCCGGTCGCGGGCCGCGTCCCATGTCGCCGGTTCGAATGCATGGGCGATGGCATCGTCACCGACAATCCAGACGAGCCGCTCGAAGAGGCTGATGTAGATGAGCAGACCGTTCGAGTGCGCGGTCGCACGAATTCGACGGGTCATGAATGCTTCCGAAGCGGATCGCTGCATCTCGTCACGCATCTGCGCCGCGGGAATGAACGGTCGCGCGAGGAAGGGATTCCGCGTGGCGATCCAGACGCCGACGATGAAGGTGACTCCAAAGACGAGCAGGAGGGGAGCGAGACCGATCGCGAGTTCGAACTCTCCTCCCCAGTCCGGCCGCAGATCCTGACCGAACACCCAGACGGCGCCCGTTACCGCGACGGCGAGGAGGATCCCGAAGAGATCCTCGGCGCGATCGTATCGACCGGATTGCGATGCGAGCACCACGACAAGCTCAGCCGAGGTCCGTGACTCGGCCCGCTCGATCGCAGCTTCAATCTGATCCAGCTCGCCTCGACCGAGTCGTTTCGAATTCGACTTCACGACTGTCTCCGTCACTACCAGGACCCGCTGGCGCCGCCGCCACCTGAGAAACCGCCGCCACTCGAGAATCCGCCACCGCTTGAGAAACCGCCCCCGAACGAACCACCCGACCACGATGAGAATCCGCTGCCCAGGCTGGAACTCGAATGATCGTCGTTGTCACTGAAATCGCTGAAGAAGCCTCCGGTGCGCTGGCGTCGGTGGTACAACGCCGAACCAAGTCCGCCGAAGAGCGATCCGGTGAGGAAGCTCAACCAGCTGAACCCACTTCCTCTTCCGCCGCCGAGCGACCGACCAGCGCCGCCGATCGCCGACCCGAGCAGCATGAGAACGACGAGCGCAGCGATCCCGAAACAGATGAGCGAGGAAAGCCCTCCGAAACCGGTTGAGCCTGTCGGGGAGATCGGTGGGTAGTCGTACGCGTCCCGCGAGGAGGTCGACGAAGGCGATGTCGGTTCGCTGGGGTTCGCCGTCGATGGATTTGACGGGATCGATTCGCGCGCCATCGCTGTCAATGCTTCGGCGCCGTCTCGAATTCCCTCACTGAATCGACCCCGCTTGAACTCGGGAATGATTGTCCGATCCATGATGCGCTGCGCGGGCTGGTCAAAGCGCCGACCCCACGCGGCGCCGAGTTCGATCCGGGCGCGGCGATCGCCCTTCGAGACGAGCAGGAGTATCCCGTAGTTCCACTCTTCCCACCCGATACCCCACTCGGCGAAGAGGTTCATCGAGTACCGCTCGATCGGCCACCGCTCGGCGCCATAGCTCCGGAGTGACTCGATCGTGACGACGATGAGCGGAGCCCGCGCGTCGGTAAGGAGCGCATCGCACAGCTCCCGGATGCGCGTCTCATCCGCGGCCGTGATCATGTCCGCTTCATCGAGAATGAATTCGCGCTGGCCCGGGCGTTCCGGATACGAGACATCGGCGTCGAGTCGACTCGCTCGTCCAAGCAGGAGGGACGCGGCGACGGCGATGACTATCAAGCGTGTGAAAACACGAACGGCGACGCGGCGACTCGACATGCATCAACCCCTTGCGTGCGGCTCGTCGACACCGGGACAGGAACAGACTAACGGAAACCGGCGATCTTCGCATGTCGCGGAAGGGGTGATCGACGACATCAAGTCGTGTGTGGCGAAGCGATCAGCGGCGGGGCGTCCAGAGCGCCGCGTCGATCACGCTGATCAAATGAATGAGCCATCCCAGAAAGATGATCCACAGGACACCGGCGAAAACGAAGTAGAGGAGCGCCGCGATGGGGCGCCCCTGGACGAGTTGCCCGAGTCCCGGGATGAAGAAGCTCGCGATGGCGGCGAGCACATTGCCGGCTGATCCCTGTCCTGCGCTGCTCATAGTCGATCCTAGCGGGTGCGAGTACGAGTCCGCCAGAATCATTCGGTATCCGGCGCCCCGCGTTTCATTCGATGGATGAGCGGACGGCGCCGACGCCGGCGAGGTAGCCGCTCGCCCACGCCCACTGGAAGTTGTATCCGCCGATGCGGCCATCCACATCGAGGATCTCGCCGCAGAGATGGAGACCGGGTCGTGGGCGCGATTCCATCGTCTGCAGTTTGACCTCGGACAATGGCACGCCACCCGCGGTGACTTCGGCGAACTTGTAGCCCCGACTTCCCGTGACCGGGATTCGCATCGCCGTGACCGCGTGAACAAAGGCTCGCCGTCGATCGCGCAACGCTTGATCGATCCGCGTCTGGTGGTCGAGTCCGGCGAAATCGAGCAGCGCCAACGCGAGTCGCTCCGGCCACCGTCGGCGCGCCCATCGACCGGCGGTTTGAGATCGCGCGTCGAGCATGGCGCGCTCCACGGAGTCGAAGTCTTCACCAGGCAGCCAGTTGATCACGAGTGAGGCGGACGGGTCGTCCTGCCGCGCATCGAGATAAAACCGACTGATGTCCAGCGCCGAGGGGCCGGACAAACCGAAGTGCGTGAGCAGCGTCGAGTTGGTAAAGGAGACAAGCTTCTTTCCGGCTGCTGATCGCACTTCGAGTGTCGCTGGAACGGTGATGCCCGAGAGCGTGGTGATGAAATGGTTCGGATCAACAGTGAGTGGCACGAGCGCCGGAAAGATTCGTGGCGTGACCGAATGGCCGAGCGCCGAGGCCATGGTGTACCCATGCCCGTCCGATCCCGTCTTGGGAAGGCTCCGGCCCCCGGTCGCGAGGATGACACGATCGGCCAGCCACTCTCCCGCGGATCCCGTAATTCGAAAGGTGTTGTCGTCTGGGCGATGTTCGATCGATTCAATTCGATTCGGATGGTCGAGTCGCACGCCGACCTCGGTCGCCGCGGTTAGAAGCGCATCGAGAACCGTTCGGGCAGAATCGCTCGTGGGAAACAGCTTGCCGGTTTCTTCGCGTTTCAGCGTTACGCCCCGCTCCGCGAAGAACGCGATCGTGGGTTCGACATCAAACGAGCGCAAAACACGACGGATGGCCGCGCGGCTCCCTCCCGCGAACGCGGACTCGTCGACGAACTCATGCGTGACATTGCATCGACCCCCGCCCGAAACGAGGATCTTGGCGCCGAACTTCGCGGCGCCGTCGATCGCGACGATGCGGAGTTTCTTGTCGCATGACTGGACTGCGCGGCCGGCCCAGATCGCGGCGAAGAGACCGGCGGCGCCGGCGCCGACGATGGCGAGGTCCACATGCCGTTCTGCCGATGCCAATCGATTCCTCCGTCGCCCGGGCGCGACCCTCCGGGACGAGTTAATTCAATCTTCATGGAAGCGCGCCGGACTCCGGCGACGATTCATCCCGCGAGCGCGAGGCGTCGCGGGTGGTCGGACGGCGTATTGACCCCGACCCGCGAATCACGCAAGATGACGGGGCGTCGAAGCTGGTTCCGCCGCCGGTCGTTCGGCCCCCGGGTTCGAAGAAGGAGCCCTCCCGTGTCCGATCGCCGCGTGCTCATCGTTGAAGACGAAGCGGACATCGCCGAGCTCATTCGCTTCCATGTCGGACGCGAAGGATATGACGCCGAGGTCATCGCCTCCGGCCAGATCGCGCTGAACGAGATTCGTCGGAATCGGCCCGACCTCGTCATCCTCGATCTCATGCTCCCGGATCTCGACGGCCTCGAAGTGTGCCGACGCACGAAGTGGGACCCCGAAACGCGCGACACGCCCATTCTGATCGTGTCGGCGAAAGGGGAAGAAACGGACATCGTGACGGGCCTCGAACTCGGCGCCGACGATTATGTCACGAAGCCGTTCAGTCCCAGGGTACTCATGGCGCGGATGCGCAACATCCTTCGACGGGAGAAGGCGCCGGCGCCGTCGTCGAACGGCGCTGCGGGCGAGAGTCGTCTTTCGTTTGGCGACGGTCGACTCGTGATCGATTCTGACCAGCACGAAGTACTCGTCGATCAAGAGCGGATCGACCTGACCGCCACGGAGTTCGGAATTCTGGAGTACCTCGCGTCCCGCCCCGGTTTCGTTCGAACGCGTGACCAGATCATCGCTGCGGTACGGGGCGACCATGTCGTCCTTTCGAGTCGAACGGTCGATGTCCACATGACCGCATTGCGTCGCAAGCTCGGCGACCTCGGCGGCTGGCTCATGACGGTACGGGGCGTCGGCTATCGCTTTCGCAATCCCTCGGATGACGGAGCCGCATGAGTCGTCGTTCCCGTACGCTGGTCGGACGCGTCGGCGTCGTTCTGATGCTGTTTCAGGCGATCGTGGCGCTCTTGTTCGGATGGTACATCGTCGTGGCGTTGCGGGAGTTCCACGCGGATCAGTCACGAGAACGGCTCGAGCGACTGTCGGCCGCGCTCGTCGAGACCTATCTGCGACGACCGGTGGATAACGACCCCGATGAATTCATTGATCATCTCGGAGCGTTGACCGGCGTGCGGCTCACGCTCGTCGCGTCGGACGGTCAGGTCCTCGCCGACACCCATTACGACTTCAACGACATGGAGAACCATCGGCTTCGGCCCGAAATCGATCGGGCGTTTCGTGACGGGACCGGATGGTCGGACCGCCGGAGTTCCACGCTCGACGAGCGCATGATGTACTTCGCCCGAAGAATCGCTGAATCGGGCGGCGCCGAGGTCGTTTTGCGCGCGGCGATGCCGGCGACGGCGATCGCGGCTCCGCTTACGCGGCTGCTGCAGGCGTTGCTGGTCATCGGCCTGGCCTCACTCCTGGTTACGCTGCTCGTGACATGGTTCGTCTCGCGTTCGCTCAGTGGTACGGTCCGAAGCATGGCGGAGGGGGCGAACCGGTTCGCCGCGGGTGAACTCGATCACCGCATTCCTCGACCGGGTACACAGGAGCTCGGCTCTCTCGCGACGGCGCTCAATCAGATGTCCGGCCAGATCGAATACCAGTTCGCAAGCCTCCGCGCTCAGCGCAATGAGCAACACGCGATCCTTCGATCCATGGCGAATGGCGTGCTCGCGCTCGATCGCGACCAGCGCATCATCAATGTGAACCGGGCGGCGGAGCGCATGTTCGGATTCGAAGGGAAGGACGCGACGGGTCGCCTGCTGCAGGAGGTCGTACGGGAAGGAGACATGCACCGGTTCGTCACCGAGGCGTTCGGCGAGCCGGCGACGCATCGCATCGAGATCACCCTTCGCGGCCACACGAATCGAATCATCGAGCTCCGAAGTGAGCCGCTGCTCGACGCTGACGATCGTCCGAGTGGCCTCGTCATTGTGGCGAACGATGTCACGGAACTCCGTCGACTCGAATCGCTTCGGAGCGACTTCGCCGCGAATGTGTCGCACGAGCTCCGTACACCCATCACGAACATCAAGGGCTACATCGAGACGCTGCTCGATGTCGGAGTAGGGGACGAACCGCAGGTTCGCCGCTTCCTTGAGATCATCGGCGCAAACGCGGACCGGCTCGCTTCGATCATCGAGGATCTCCTCGCTCTCGCCAGACTCGAATCACCGAGCGTGCGTGAATCGCTCGATCCCGAGTCGGAGCCGGTGCGACCGATCATTGCGTCGGTGCTCGACCAACTCGAGAGCGCCGCGAACGCCAAACGGATTGAACTTCAACTCGAGGTCGATGATGAGCTTCGCGTGTTCGCCGTCCCGCAGTTGATCGAGCAGGCGCTCGCCAACCTTCTCTCCAACGCTATCAAGTACAGTCCTCCGCAAACGAAGGTCACGATCATCGCCGAGTCTCTGGGAGACGGGACCGCTTGTCTCTCGGTTCGCGACGAGGGTCCCGGAATCGCGGCCGAGCACCTCCCGCGACTCTTTGAACGCTTCTACCGGGTCGACAAGGCGCGGAGTCGAACGCTCGGCGGAACCGGACTCGGCCTCGCGATTGTGAAGCACATCGCGCTCGCACACGGGGGCCGCATCGAAGTCGAGAGCGAGTTGGGGCGTGGAAGTCGATTCAGCCTCATCCTCCCGGCTGCTCACAGATTCGAGCAATCATGAGTTCGTGACAGAAAGCACACGGCTCCTTTACACAACTTTTACAGTTCGGGTTCATAGTTCGTCTCTCGCCGTGCGGCCCTCCCGGTGGGTGAGAGATGAGAATGCTGCGGGCTGCGTAGGCGCTGCTGGTCAGGGCGGCTCGAGGATGGATGAGCCGCCTATGGATTCACTGAGGAGGCGCCGGCTTGGCGATTGTTCTTAGCGCCGTCCAGGCGTCGCCTGAGCGCGATCTCAATAGTCTCAGGCTGAGAATGGTCCTTACCAACTGAGGGCGCCAACGGAAAGGAATGGTCATGGCGAGGCGAATTCTGGGAATGATCGTGACGGCAGGTGTCGTGGCCGCTTCGGCCGGGCAGGCAAGCGCACAGAAGGATCTCTCCCGGCTCCGCGGCGATATCAAGATCGACGGATCGTCGACGGTGTATCCGATCACCGAGGCCGTCGCCGAGGAGTTCGGCGAAGCCGCTCCGCGGGTCCGCGTCACGGTCGGAATCTCCGGCACGGGTGGTGGCTTCAAGCGTTTCATCGTCGGTGAAACCGACATCTCGGATGCTTCGCGACCCATTAAGGACAAGGAATACAAGGCGGCGATGGACGAGGGCGTGGGGTTCATCGAGATCCCGGTCGCCTATGACGGCTTGACGATTGTCATCAACAAGAACAACTACTGGGTCGACTCCCTGTCGGTCGACGAACTCCGCAAGATCTTCCTGGACGGCACGAATGTCGACCGCTGGAACGAGGTCCGTTCCGACTGGCCCGACAAGCCGATTCAGATCTTCTCGCCGGGCACGGACTCAGGTACCTTCGACTACTTCAAGGAAGTCGTCGCCGAAGAGGAAGGTTCGATTCGCGGCGACATGTCCGTCTCCGAGGATGACAATGTCCTCGTTCGCGGCGTGGCCGGTAATGAAGGCGCCATCGGCTTCTTCGGAGCCGCGTACTACTTCGAGAACAAGGACAAACTCAAGTCGGTTCCAATTGTGAATGACGAGCTTGGCAAGCCGGTCTCGCCCACACCCGAGACAATCGAAAACGGAGAATACGCTCCGTTCAGCCGGCCCGTGTTCATCTATGTCAGCGCGAAGTCGGCCGACCGTCGTGAGGTTGAGGCTTTCGTGAACTTCTACCTCGAGAACGCGGCTCGTCTGTCGGAAGAGGTCGGGTATGTCCGCCTTCCGCAGGTGATCTACGATCGGGCGTCGAAGAACTTCCAGAATCGGAAGACCGGCACGCACTTCCTCGACAAGGACATGGAGAAGGTCAAGGGTCCGCTGCCGTCCGTGTACAAGTAACTCTAGCGCTGACTGATCGCGTCTCGTTGAGACACTGAAGACAGCGATTCGAGACCCGGCGGAGCGTCGTTGAAACACACGACGCTCCGCCATTCCCGCTTACGACCGAGTCGTCGATCGCCCTGAGGGATTGGACGAATGAAGGGATTCCGGATGACTCGAGCCTTGTCGCCCGAAGTCGCGATCTCTCAGGGACTCTCGCAGCCCGGGAGGGTGAAATCCAGACACGTGCGGGGCGGAGTTGAAGGGCTCATTTACCTGTCGCTCCTCGGGTGCGCGGCCTTCGCGGTTCTCATTACGGTTTCGATCATCGTCATACTCGCGAAGGAGACCTTCGCGTTCTTCGCCGACGATGAAGTTTCCGTCGCGTCTTTCCTGTTCACGACCGAGTGGAATCCGCTCCTCGGCGCCGAGCAGCATTTCGGCATCTGGCCGCTCGTTTGCGGCACCTTTCTCGTCACTGTGGTCGCGTGTTCGCTCTCGATCCCGCTCGGGTTGATTACGGCGATCTATCTGAGTGAGTACGCGCCCCGACCTCTTCGAGCGACCTTGAAACCGGCGCTCGAAATCCTCGCCGGAATTCCGACCGTCGTGTACGGCTTCTTCGCGTTGACCGTGATCACGCCGTTTCTCCAGTGGATGCACAGTGGGTTTGATGTGTACAACGCCGCCGCCGCCGGGATCGCGGTAGGAATCATGACTCTGCCGATTGTGACTTCGATCACCGAGGATGCGCTCCAGGCGGTGCCGAAGAGTCTGCGTGAAGGCGCCTATGCCCTCGGAGGGACCCGGTTCGATGTGTCGACCAAGGTGGTGACGCCCGCCGCACTCTCCGGAATCGTGGCGGCGTGCCTGCTTGCGATCGCTCGCGCAGTTGGGGAGACGATGATCGTGGCGCTCGCGGCGGGCAATCTCGCCCAACTCACGATCGACCCGAGGAATCAGATTCAAACGATGACCGGTTACATGGTTCAGATCTTCCTCGGAGACGCGAGCAATTTCGGAATCGAGTATCGCTCGAGCTATGCGGTCGCCGCGACGCTTTTCGTTCTCACCTTCATCCTCACGATCATCGGGAACCGGGTGCGCAAGCGGTTCCGGGAGGTGTACGAATGAATCAATTCGAGTCGTCCCGGCCGCGCAGCCTGAAGACGCGTCGCACATTCGACCGTTCGTTCGCGGTGCTCTGCATGATCGCCGCGGCGGCGTCGGTGGTGGTGCTCGGTATCCTTCTCGTGGCGATTGTGAGTCAGGGGTACCGACATCTCGACGCGGACTTCCTGACTTCGAGTCCCTCACGAAACGCCGAAGACGCGGGAATTCGGCCGGCGCTCAGCGGCACGATCTGGGTCTGCGTCATCGTCGCGGCCACAGCCATACCACTCGGGATCGGGACGGCGATCCTGTTGGAAGAGTACCGGCCGCGCACCCGGTTCTTCCGCCGGCTCCACTCCCTCTTCGAGGTCAATATCTCGAATCTCGCCGGCGTGCCCTCGATCATCTATGGCATCGTCGGACTCACCGCATTCGTGCAGATGTTCTCGCTCTTCGGCAACCTGAATGAGCCGTCATTTCAGGTGGGCGTCCACTATGTCGATGAGTTCTATGACGAGTCGGGTCAGGTTCTCGTGGTTCCCGTCGAGGACGCCGACGCCCCGTTGACCACGCTGTACGACGGACTCGTCGCCATCGACGAGTCTGGCGAGGAAGTCATCGTTGATGTGTTTCCGGCGGACGCCGAGACCGTCCCCGAGCGTTCCGGCGCCGTGCGGGCCGACGAACGCGTCGACCGCTACGACGAGAAGTCGTGGTGCTACTTGCAGTTTCCGATCGGACGAAGTGTGCTGGCGGGAGGTCTCACGCTCATGCTCGTCATTCTTCCGATCGTGATCATCTCGTCGCAGGAGGCGATTCGCGCCGTGCCGGATTCACTCCGTGAAGGCGCGCTCGGGATCGGCGCGACACGGTGGCAGATGATCTGGGGAATGACGCTTCCGGCGGCGGTGCCCGGCATCATGACGGGAACCATTCTCGCGGTCAGCCGGGCGATCGGTGAGGCGGCGCCGATTCTGGTGATCGCAGGCATCGTCTACATCCGGTTCACCCCGCAACATCTCATGGACGAATTCACGGTCATGCCACTCCAGATCTACGACTGGGCCGGTCGACCGCAGAAGGAGTTTCACGAAATCGCCGCCTCGGGGATTATCGTGCTGCTTGCGATCCTCCTCGTCTTCAACGCCGTCGCCGTCTTTATCCGACACAAATTCCAGAAGCCTCTATCATGATCGACGGAAATCGGCGGAAACCATGACGACGGAAGAGCGATCGCCCCAACCACGACTTTCGGCTCCGCGAGTGGAAGTCGACGCGACACACGATGTCGAGGTCGAAAGCCAGGCGGAACGCCTGGCTGACATTCCCGCGGCAATCACGATCGATCAATTCAACGCGTGGTACGCCGACTTTCAGGCGTTGCACAACATCGTTCTCGATGTTCCGCTCAAGAAGGTGACGGCGTTCATCGGGCCGAGCGGATGCGGCAAGAGCACGCTGCTCCGCTGGATCAATCGCATGAACGACCTTGTTCCGATCGCGCGGGCCGAAGGAACCTTGAGCCTGCATGGGATCGACCTTCTTTCGAAGACGGCTGATGTGGTTGATCTTCGCCGCCGGGTCGGAATGGTCTTTCAGAAGCCGAATCCGTTTCCGAAGTCGATCTTCGACAATGTCGCGTTCGGCCCGCGTCTGCAGCGGCGGATGAGTCGCTCTGATCTTGAAGGACTTGTCGAGCAGAGTCTCCGCCAGGCGGCGCTCTGGGATGAAGTGAAGGATCGGCTGCGCGACTCAGCGCTCGGGCTCTCCGGCGGTCAGCAGCAGCGGCTGTGCATTGCCCGCGCGATCTCCGTCGGTCCGGAAGTTCTGCTGATGGATGAGCCCTGTTCGGCGCTCGATCCGAAGTCGACCGCTCGCATCGAAGAATTGATCAACGAACTCACGAAGCATTACACTATCGTGATCGTGACACACAACATGCAACAGGCCGCCCGGGTGTCCGATCTGACGGCGTTCTTCTTTGAAGGGCGCCTTATTGAGTCCGGCGAGACGGCGCATGTGTTCACGAATCCGGATGATCCGCAGACCGAGGCGTACATTACCGGACGGTTTGGGTAAACGGGGGCGATCGACTCCATATGGCGACCGATATCAAGACAGAAATGACGGGGCTTCGGCGCAACATTCTCAGCCTCGGAGCTGATGTCGAGCACCGAGTCAACCGCATCGTCGACGCGTTCGTGAATATGGATATCGTCGCGGCGCGCGAAGTGCGCAGCGGCGACAACGCGATCGATCGGGCCGAGGTCGACATCGAGCAGGAATGCCTGCGCATACTCGCGCTCTGGAATCCGGTCGCAAAGGATCTGCGATTCGTCCTCGCCGTGCTTCGGATCAACACCGATCTCGAGCGAATCGCCGATCAGGCGAAGGGCATCGCGAAGCGCCTTCTGGAACGCATGGATCAGTCGAAGCCGATGCCGCAGCCGCCGAAAGCCCTGTACGAGATGGCGCGCGGTTCGGCCGCGATGGTGCACGATGTGCTCTCCGCCCTCGCGGACAGCGACGCCGCCGTGTCCCAGCGCGTGCGCCGGTCGGACCAGACGATCGACGATCTGAACCGAGAGGTGTTCGCCTGGGTGCAGGCCGAGATCCCCGCCCATGTCGAAGAGACCGCGGCCGCGATCGACTACCTTTCAATCGCGCGGCGGTTCGAACGAATCGCGGACCATGCCACGAACATCGCCGAGACCGTGATCTTCCTCGCCGAGGGCGAGGTCGTGCGCCACAAATCGATCAAGCAGACCGAGAAGGCTTGATTACGGTCGCCGGCGCGGCGGCTCGACGAGATCCCGTCGTTCGCGGGCGCCGGATGCGCCGAATCCGAGCAACTGCCGCATGATCGTCCGATCCGCGGAATCGATCACATCGTCGTCGTTCAGGTCGGCCGCGGGGTTGAATCGCGGGTCGCCCTGCGTAAACCCGAGCATCGCCTCCAGAAGCTGAAGGTCCACGCCGTTGATGGCACGATCGGAATTCACATCGCCGAGCTGCGCGTAACCGAGAATCGCCATATCGAGTGATCCGATGAAGCCGTCATAGTCGAGGTCATAGAGCGCGAATCGATACGCGAACTCGTCGAGCAGCGTCTGTCCGTTCACCATTCCATCCGCGTCGATAGCGGTTCCGTCGCTCGACGCGATGGCGCTGCTGACAAATCCCTGATCGATCGAATTGACCCGGCTGTCCCCGTTGAGATCAGCGTATTCAAACTTCGGCCCGACATCGGTCCAGACATACTGGGCGTCGGACTGCTCGACCGCGTACGGCGATCCGAAAAGGGTGAGCACTTCCCACCGCGTGGGATCGAGAAACTCCGTGACATCGGAGTGGTTCGAGTCGCGCCACTCGCGAAGAAGATCAAAGCTCGTGCCCCAACCGGGGTCGTTCGCGTTGACGGCGGCGAAGCGGATTTCGCTGAGCATCTCGTGCATGCTCGTGTGATTGTTCGCGTTGAGATCAATACTCTGCTGCGCCTGACCGGTGAGCCGCGCGGCGCCCGACATGGTGATGCCGTACACGAGGGAGAAGGTTGTTTCGTCGCGGCTGGCGTTATGCGATATTCGCAGGTTCACCTTCGGGTCGTAGGCGCCCGACTCCGACCCACCGAACGCAAAGCTGTAGTCGATGAACGCGTGCGTGCGCTGCAGGAACCGTCCGTTCAGGATCCACTGATCCCCGGCGTCGAACGAGTTGGGCGTCGGATCGCCGAGCGGATTGACGGTGAACGACTGGCATCCGCAGAGACTCAGATGCATCTCTTCGCCCGATCGGGTCTCTTCACCATCGAACGACCAGGCCGAATCCGGCGCCCGGTCGCCCACCGAGCCACTCAACCGGCCGCCAAACCGCGACGCCGCGCCAAGAGGTCGATTCCATACATTGTCGATCTCGCCGCCAGTGTCCTTCTCGCGATCAAGGTCGAACTCAACGAACCCGTAGACCGGGTTCGGACTGTACCGGAACGGATCGAACCCCTCCCCCTGGAGATTGATCGGTCCCGGAGGACCGACGAGGCCGTTGAAGACGACATCGATTCGCAGAAGATCGGTATCCCGCGGATCGATCCAAGACCCTGCATATGGATTCGTGGTTGGAGTGGGCGAAACCCAGCCTCCGACGACGACTCGCAGGAGATCGGGCGGAGTTATGCCCGAGCCGAGCAGGCCGTCGTTGCCGAGATCCGTACGCCGGATGACCGCGTCCCCGCGATCATCGTCGTGCGTCTCAGGGTCGTCATCCGCGACGCATACTGGCGCGCTCAATGCGAGGGTCGCGGCGAAAACCACGACACGACTTCGTTCTGAAGAGAAACCGCCGCGGATCATTGATTCACCAACTCCTGCACGAGTTCGTCGAGGCTGTAGCGCTCGATGCGATACCGGAGCGAACTTCGATTCATTCCGATGAGTTTCGAGGCCTTCGAGACGTTGCCTCGGGCATGGCGGAGCGCCTGGACGATCAGTTCCTTCTCCACCTCGTCGGCGTTGAAGGCCCCGTTCGAGAAGTCGAACTGCAGCTCGTCCGGCCGCGTCGGCGCCGCGGCCTCGCGACGCATCGGCCGCGCCTTCCCGCTGGTCGCCGCGTCGCTGAGGCCGAGGCTGCCGGGCGTGATCTCGTCTTCGTTCGTGAGGAGCGCCGCCCGTTGCACCGCATTGATGAGTTCGCGCACATTGCCGGGCCACGAATGCATTCGAATCGACTCCTTCGCCTCCCCGGAGAACTTGAGTGTCGGGCGGCGAACCTTCTGGGCGATGTTCTCGAGCACATCTTCGGCGAGAAGCACCGCGTCGTCGCCACGCTCGCAAAGCGGCGGAATGCGGAGTGTCAACGCATTGAGCCGGTAGAACAGGTCGCGGCGAAACTGACCGCGATCGGCGAGCTCTTCGAGATTCTGATTCGTCGCCGCGATCACGCGGGCGTTCACGCGGCGTTCCTTCGTTCCGCCCAGCCGGCGAAAGACGCCCTGTTCCACCACGAGAAGGAGCTTGGACTGGAGCTCAACCGGCATGTCGCCAATCTCGTCGAGAAAGATGGTCCCGCCATCGGCGAGTTCGAAGAGACCCTGCCGAGATGACCGCGCGTCGGTGAACGCGCCTTTCTCGTGGCCGAAGAGTTCGCTCTCGATCAGAGTCGCGGGCAGCGCCGAGCAGTTCACATGCACGAATGGCGCCTCGCGTTGATCGGACTCGTCGTGAATGTATCGAGCGAGGCGTCCCTTGCCCGATCCCGTCTCGCCGAGGAGCAGGATCGCCGAAATCGTCTCACCCGATCCGACGGGAAGAGCGGCCATTCGCTGCGCGAGATCGAGCGTTGATCGCCAGGTCTCGCTCTCGCCAATGAGGTCATGCTCTCGCTGCCTCGATCGCTCGAGACGCTCATAGAGATCGAGACGCGAACGGACGCGTCGATTCTCGAGTGTGCGTTCGACGAGCACCCGGAGCTCTTCGAGCGAAACGGGCTTTTGAAGATACTCGTCGGCTCCCAGCTTCATCGCCTCGACCGCGTTTTCGACCGACCCATACGCGGTCATGACGAGGATGACCCCGGCGAATCCGTCCTCCCGGAGCTTCTTCACGAGATCAAGGCCGCTCTCGCCGCCCAGGTTGATGTCGGTCAGCACAAGGTCGGGCTCGTCGCGCTCGATAATCTCGAGCGCTGTGGTGACCGAATCGGACTCACTGACCTCGTGTTTCGCCCGCGCGAGGCTCTTCCGGATCGAGAACCGGAGATTCTCTTCATCTTCGATGATGACAATTTTGGCCAACGGTTGTTCCTTCCGGCCAACATCACTCAGGCAGAGTGATGATAAACGCCGCTCCGCCCAGTTCAGATCGATCGACACGGACCGATCCGCCATGAGCCTGCACCAGGTTGCGTACTACTGCAAGGCCGATGCCGGTCCCGTGCCGTTTTGTGGTGAAATAGGGTTCGAAGATGCGCTCGCGGAGTGATTCGTCCACGCCGGCGCCGGAATCTTCGACGCGGATCGACCACCCGGGTCCCCCAGCCTCGCCATTCTCACTCGTCGAGGTACCGATGACTCGAACGACTCCTCCGTCCGGCGCTGCGTCGATGGCGTTGGCGACGAGCGCCGTGACGGCATGCTGAAGGTGTCGGCGATCGAACCTCGCCGACTGCGGCAGTCCATGGTCACGGAATTCGAGCGCGATGCCGCGTCCTTCGGCCGCCGCCTGATGAGGCTCGAGCGTTGAGATGAGGAAAGGCGTCGGTTCGTCCGCCTCCGGTTTCACTTCGAGCGGCGCGGTGGACTGGAGTACTTCCGAGAGCCAGCGTTCGAACCGGTCGACGGTCGCGAGAATCCGCTGCTGATTCTCGCGGACATCCGAGTCCACAGGAAGTTCGGCGCGGGTAAGTTCGGCGAGGCTGCGGATGCCGGCGAGTGGATTGCGGAGGTTGTGCACGATTCGCCGCATCATCTCGCCGGTCGCCGCCAGGCGTTCGCGCTCGACAAGTCGCGACTGCGTTTCGACGATGGTCGCCGCGAGTTGGTTCACTTCCGCAGACAACGCGCCGAGTTCATCACGGGACCGCACCGGAATGCGGTAATCGAGGTTCCCGGATTGGAGTTCGAGCGTCGCCCGGCGCAGTTCCGCGATCGGACGAAGCATCCATCGACGAATGAGCAGGAACGCGAGAAGCCCGGTCAGGAGCGCCGCGGTGAAGCATCCGAGTAGAAGCCCGTGAAGCGTATCACGGATTTCAGCAGCGCTGGTGAGCGAGGCGTCGAGATCGTCGATCAAACGCTCCTGAAGCTGTTCGATAAGCGAATGCAGTTCTTCCCAGATCGGCAGCGCGTCGCTCGCCGAAGCTTCGAAGTCGTCGCGGTCGTTCGTCTCCCACGCGATGCGGAGATCGGTCATGCGCGAAGTGAGAGAGCGCGTCCGCTCGTTGATCGATCGACGGGCGCCGATGAGTCGTCCGAAGATGGGATTGGCGTTCAACGCGTCGAGGCGATCCGCCATTTCGCTCGGATCGAGCGTGAGAACGATCGGGGCGGGGCCCACGCCGAATTCCTGTTCCGCCACACTTACGGCTGACTCGGGAAGCGGCGCGCCTGACTGACCGATGATTTCGCGCACGGCCTGCGTTTGCCGCTCGAACCGCCGCTTGATGAATTCGAGGCCGTCCAGCGCGCCGGTAATCGACTGATAACTCGTGCGCAACTCCCGGTCGATCGTTCCAACCGACCACGCGGAATACGCGAGACTGATCGTCACGGCGACGCCGAGCACAATCAGAATAAGCGTAAATCGAGTGCGTAGGCTCACGGGACAGCGTAAGCGGGCGAGGGGTTGCGGTCATGAGATCCGTGGCATTGACGCGGGCGGATCAGTAGTCCCACCGCCACGACGGCTGAGACGCCGGATCGATGGCCGAATCAGAGACGACCTCACCGCCGACAAAGGCGACCTGGGTCCGTCCTCGATGGCGCGAGGACGGGAACCAGTATTGCCCGGACCCATACGGCGCATCCGGATCGAGGGGTGGCGCCGCGTAGTGGGGGGTGACATCGCGGCGTTCCGCTTCGACGCCGTCGATGTCGAAGGCGAGTGGAATCGCGCCAGGAGCGGACAACAAGCGGTCCGTCAGACGGCGGTTTGTGACGATCCACATCCCGTTCAGCTGCGCTTCCTGTGAATCCAGGCGGAGGTTGAATCCGTAGGAGACGCTCGACTTCGGTCCAATGGCGCCGTCGCGACAGGACGCCTGCGCACGAAGTGTGATCGGACCCGAGACTTCGGGGCATCGCATCACGCCGAGATCATCCACCTCGCCCGTGTATCGGCGATCGGGCCAATCCCAGAACTCATCGATGCGGTACATCGACTCCTGGAAGGTTTCGACTCGGAACTGACCCCGGGGCAACGCCGAACCGGGTCCCTTGTCCTCACCCCGGCTCGAATGCAACTGCGGATCGGCGAAGAGACGGAACTCGAATGCGACACTCCGCAGATGCATCGCGCACTCAAATTCACGCGACCGCGAGCGCACGCTCGCCATTCCCGGCGCGAGAAGCGACACGAGAATCGCAATGATCGCGATCGCCACGAGCAACTCGATGATCGTGAAACCGCTTCGGCGGAACTCAGCTTGAGGGTGTCGCCACGAATTCGACATCGGTTCGATCATTCTCCCCTGAATGGCTTGGCCGGGTCTTGACTTTGAGCATATGTCGTCAGCTGAGAGCCAGCCGGCAGAAAATCGTACCAACCTTCAGGTTGCTGGAAACTGGAATTCCGCCTTATCCCCTTCACCGACGACGGCGGCGCCGCATTGGCGAAAACTTTCGCCCGCTGACTCCGGAGCCGTTGCGTCGGTGAAAAGTTCGGCCGGCCCCGGACAAAGGCAGCTATGACCGACGATGCTCCGGCCGGTCCTGACTCAGTCAAAATGCCAAAAAAACAGCGTTCACGCACTGACGAGCCGCGTTCTCCGACGGCTCGTTGAAACTTGGCGCCGGTCTTGTTTCTTCCTCATCCGTCGCGACGAATCGTGACCACGAAATGGAATCGAAGAAGAAAGGACCCTGTCATGCGTTCCCTCACTCCACTCCTCCTTGCCCTCGTCACGCTTATCAGCCTCGTCGCCGCCCGACCGGCGGTCGCGAACGAAGATGATCTCTTCTGGGACGCATACAGCATCCAGAATGGTGTAGAGCTCGACGCGACCTACAAGGAATCGCCCGAGAACGGCCTCATCGATCAGACCCTCGAAGTTCAGCTCGAAGACGCGCCCTCGAATGTCACCGTCTTCATCTCAATCAACGGGCGAGTCATCGGCTCGATGACCACCGATGTCACCGGCCGCGGCGAGTTCCGGATGGATCGTCTCGGCGTGACTCCGGGCCCGGACGGCCGCCCGATCGGTCAGCGCATCGAGACCGGCGATGTCATCCGCGTGTTCCGCGGCGCCACCGGAATTTCCGCCACCTTCCGTCCGCGTCCGTGATTGACGCCGACTCTCTCCTTCGTTCGACGCCGGCGAAAGCCGGCGTCCGAACTTTCCGCTCCTCGGTCGGGCGACGCTGAAGTCAGGCGTCGGGCACCGTGAAGCTCGTACCCCTAGTCTCAAATTGAGACTATTCCGTTTCAGGAAGGAAGAAGAACCATGAAGAAGCGAACCCTTGTCGGAGCGCTGCCCCTGTTCATTGCGGTCCCGATGGCCGCGGCACAGCTCAGCTTCGATCCGGCCGTCAACTATTCCGTTGGCGTCGAGCCGAGTGGAATCGCGGTGGGCGATTTCAACAACGACGGCATTCCCGACCTCGCGTCGACCGTCGACAACCCCGATCGCGTCGTCCTTCTCTTTGGTCAGGGTGGCGGGACCTTCGTCTCTGGAGGGAGCGTCATACTCCCGAATTCGTCCAGCCCCGAAGATATCGTGGCGGGCGACCTCGACGGGGATACGGACATTGATCTCGCCGTCGGCCTCGAAGACTTCAACCAGATAATCGTGCTCCTCAATCAGGGCGGCGGCTCGTTCGTCCAGGGCGGCAGCTTCGCGACGGGCGCCGGCCCGCGCGGCATGGACATCGGGGATCACGACGGAGACGGTGACCTCGACATCTGTGTAGGAAATCGCGACGGCAACAACGCCACCGTTCTCACGAACAACGGGTCGGGCTCGTTCACCAGCGCCACCCTCGCCGCGGGCCTCGAACCCCGCGGCGCCTCGTTCGGCGACATCGACGGAGACGGCGATCTCGACATGGTCGTAAGTTGTCATGACGACCGAACCGTCCGGGTCTACCGGAACAACGCTGGTGTCTTCACCATGACGGGCACGCTTTCCACTGGGGCGCAGCTGCGGCCCGAAGGGATCACCTGTCGCGACTTCTCGGGTGATGGGCTCGCGGACATCGCCACCGCGGCGAATGGAAACACGAACAGCTTCGTCACCGTGTACCTGGCGACCGGCGGCGGATCCTTCGGCGGTCAGGCGAACTATCCCACGAACGGTCGGGACAGCTCAAGTATCGCCGCGGGCGACTTCAACTGCGACGGCGCCCTTGATGTCGCGACCGCGAATGCGGATTCGAACAATGTCTCCGTGCTCACGAATACCGGCGCCGGGGCGTTCGGCGGGGCGACTCTTCTCGCCGCAGGCGTGGAGCCTGAAGGGATCGTGGCGTTCGACCTCGACGGCAACGGCGCCGATGACCTCGCGAACGCGAACAAGTTGAGCAACAATGTCTCCGTTCACCTGAATCGCACCTGCGGCGGCGGCGGCTTTGATCTCGCGATCAATGGAACCTGCCCGGGCGCCGTAACGCTGACGGTGAGCGGGGCCACTCCCGGCGGTACCGTCGCCTTCATCTATGCATTCGGTCGCGGTTCGGTCACGATCCCGCAGGGGAATCCGTGCGCCGGGACAACGCTTGATCTCGATGGGTCCGCCACGCTTCTCGATACCGCGCGGGCCAACGCGAGCGGCGAGGCGTCGGTGAGCGGGAACGCGCCGGCGGCGGCGTGCGGGCGCGTGTTCCTGCAGGCGCTCGATGTCGCTACATGTTCGACGAGCGATGTGGAAGCGCTCTAATTCGCACGGTAGTGCGGAGTCAGCATCAGTGGCGGCGCCTTCCGTGAAGAAGGCGCCGCCTTCACTTTTTCCGGCGCTTGTCTCCTGCTTATCTGGCCAAAGTTTTCGCCTGGAAGGGCCGGCTGAATGGATCGCCCATGAGTGTTGTTTAACTCCGTCCGCTTTCCGATGGCCGTTGCGCCAGCATTTCAGTACGCTCAACTCGAATTGACGCGCGGAGCAGAATCTTTCGCCGGGGCGGCACGCGCGTTGCAACGGAAGTTCGAGCCCAGATTGTTCGAACTTAATCGCACGGCCGAAGGAGCCGCCCATGTCCGCGGTGTCAGTACATCGTTCTTATCGGATCGTCGCTTCGCTCGTACTTCTCGGCGCCGCGGGGACTTCATTCGCCCAGGATCGCTGGGTGAAGCAGAGCCCGTACCCCGCCGACTCATCGCTGCGATGGGCGACCTTTACCAGTGAACAGCACGGATACGCGGTCGGGGAGGATCAACTCTTCGTCGAAACGCTCGACGGCGGGCAGACCTGGAATCAGGTCGAAGGGATCGATCGCAATCCGTCGTTCTCGCTCGATCCATTCAACAACATCTTCTTTCTCGACGACGGCGTTCACGGCTGGGTCATCGGGAACAACAACTTTGCACACCGAACGACGGATGGCGGCGCGACCTGGACACGGATGACGAACCATCCCGCCGGGTCGTATTACCACCTCGAGTTCGTCTCGCCTTCACTTGGCTGGACCGCGGGCAACGGAAGTGTCGTCCGCACACGCGATGGCGGCCGGACCTGGCAGGTGCTGACCTACTACGACGAGTACGGCGTGGTCTACGGGATGGACTTCCTCAACGACCGGGTCGGGATGATGTGTTCGAATCCGGTCGTGTCGTGGTCGCCCTATGTTGAAGGAATCTACCTGACGGCAGACGCCGGTGATACCTGGTCGCTCGTTCGCGAAGGCATCTACAACGATGTGGCGCTTTTCTCGACGAGCGTCATCGTCGCCGCGGAGCCCGGCCGCATCATTCGCTCAACAGATGGCGGACAGAACTGGACGACGCGCTTGACTTCACCCGACGAAGGCTTCGGTGAGCTCGCGCTCGCGGACGAAGACACGATCGCCGTGTCCGGATTCAGTGGCAGCGTCTGGGTCAGCCACGACCAGGGCGCGACATGGTCGCAGTCTCTCGAAGGCGTGGGACGGCTTCCGGACTCGTGGGGTATCAGCTTCACGAATGGCCAACTCGGTCATCTCGCCGGCCCGAGTGGGTGGCTCTTCGAAACGAACGACGGGGGAGATACCTGGGAGTCGATGAATCGTGGCCTCGCGTCGGCATGGAGCGATATCGCGATGGTCGACGAGCACCGCGGCTACGCCGTGAGCCCGTCAGGTTATTTCGCACGAACCGAGAATGGCGGCGCGAATTGGGAGCCGGGTCGACTCGAGGTCACCGGGCCGCTCTTCGGTCGCGACGAGGGTCTCGAAGTAATCTCGATTGTCGACGAGGTCGCGGTGGTCGTCGCGGGTGACGGCGGCGTGGTCTTCAAATCGCTCGACGCCGGCGAAACCTGGGAATCCATCGGTTATCCGGATTTGCCGGACTTCTGGATCAACGGGATCGACTTCGTCTCACGCGATGTCGGCTGGGTGATCGGTCAATCGACCGTGAACCTCGAACCGCTTCTCTACAAGACGACGAATGGTGGTCAGTCATGGACGCGGCAGGGGCAGGGGCAGATGTTCGGCCTCTACGACTGCCAGTTCTTCGATGAAAACGAAGGCTGGGTCGCCGGTAGTTCGACCTCGATCTGGAAGACCGAGGACGGCGGCGCCACCTGGAGGGAGTACGAGTTTCCGTTCACCTTCAGCACGCCGGCGTTTGAGATCGAATTCGAACCGATCAGTCGGCAGATCGGTTTCGTTCTTCAGGCGCTCGATGAAATCAAGAAGACCGAAGACGGCGGAATCACCTGGGGGCGGTATCCCGTGCCGAACATGGGGACCGGTGAATGGCCGTACGACATTGTGTTCGTCAATCCTTCCCATCTCTGGCTCATCAGCAACCAGGGGCAGATCTTTGAATCAACGGACGGTGGTGAGCGCTGGGTGCGACGAGACACGGGATGGATGGACCGGTATGGCTCCTACCTCACTTCGATCGACGCGACGAGCGACAACCGCCTCTGGGTGACCGGCGGGGACTTCGAGTCCACCGGTCTCATTCTGGCGAACGATCCGCCCCCGGGGGGTATTGAGCTATCGCAGACCCCGCTTCAGCGCGGCGAACTCGTCACGCTCCGGCTGTCGTACGCGGAACAGGGCGAGCGCGTCTTCTTCCTGTACAGCCGCACGGGCATCGGAAATGGACCAATTGTCCCGCAACTCGGCGGCCTGCGGCTCGATCTGCTCGACCCGGTCTTTGAGATTGGTTCGTCGAATGTGAACGCGAGCGGTGTCGCGACACTGCAGCAGCGTCTCCCGACGAACGCGCCGCTCATCGACATCTACACGCAGGCGGTCATTCGACGAGGGGCTGGTGGCGCGGACAGTGTCAAGAGCAACACCGTGAGCGATCGGATTCAGCCATGATCACGCCGTCCCGATTCGGAGCAAATCAATCGTTCGCCCTCATCCTCGCCACGGTCATCTCAGCGGGGGCCTCGTCGGCGCAGACGGTGCAGGAAGACTGGGTCCGCCGATACAACGGTCCCGCGGGCGCGCAGAACGACGGGGTTGTGGGAGTCGCGTACGACCAGAACGGCGACATCGTGGTCGCGGGGTTCTCACTCGCGGGCTCCGCGGTCTATTCGAGTGACTACTTTGTGATAAAGTACGATAACGCCGGCACGGAACTTTGGAACTATCGATTCCGAACGGCCGGCCCCTCGGTTCCGAACGAACTCGTCGTCGACGGTGACGGTTCCATCTATGTCACCGGGTGGTCCGACTCCGACTACACCAACAACAACTACTTCACCCTGAAACTCTCAGCGAGTGGAGCATTGCTCTGGTCAGCGGAGTACGACCCGCCGGATGAATTCGACGACGAGCCGCGCGGAATGACGGTCGACGCGTCCGGTCAGGTATATGTGACCGGAGAAGGTGGACGGAATTCGGTCACCTCTTCGCGTGCGACCACGATCAAGTACGGATCGAACGGCGCAGTCCTCTGGACGGCGAGTTACATCGGTCCCGGTATTGGCGACGATGTCGGCACGGATGTCGCGGTCGATTCCGCCACGGGCGATGTCTATGTGAGCATGAATTCCGACGGTGGACCCGACTTTGACTTCGTCCTTGTGAAGTACAACGCGAATGGGGCGCTGCAGTGGGAGCGTCGATACGACACACCCTTTACGCAGGGACACGACTTCGCCGAGGCCGTCGAAGTGGATGACCACGGCGACATTGTGGTCGCGGGGCGATCGGTCGCCACGCTCGGGCCGGGGTATGACCTCGTCGTCGCCAAGTACGCGGCGAACGGTGATCTCATCTGGCTCGATCGATATGACGGACCGGGCGGCGGAACAGACTTTCTCGCTGATCTCGAACTGGACTCGGCCGGAGATATCTATCTCGCGTCGACGAGCGAAGACAGTTCGTTCATTCCGGGAATGGTCGTCGTGAAGTACGCGGCCGATGGAACCCGGCTCTGGGACGCGGAGTTTCGCGTCGGTGAATCTGGTGATGGCGCCGTCGATCTGACGGTCGACCTGTCAGGCGCTGCGTTCGTCGCCGGATGGACTCGAAACAACTCGTTTGACTACGACGGTGTGCTCGTTCGATTCAATCCAGATGGATCATTCGGATGGTCGGCCGTGTACGACGGACCCGTGAGTGGAGACGATGACTACACCAGCGTCGCGGCCGACGGGCAGGGGCGCGTTGTGGCAGGTGGATCCTCGGACGGTGGTGCGACCCGATTCGATTTCGTCACGGTGCAGTATCTCGACGGGGAGCCGTTCGACCTTCTGCTCGAGCAGGATCCGCTGCGCCGCAATCGTGCGGCGACCTTCATCGTCACCGGTGGTCGTCCCGGTGAAACCGTCTACTTCCTCTACAGCTTCGCCGGGGTCGGCGAAGGACCTTGTCCGCCGGCGCTCGGGGGGCTGTGTCTCGACCTGCTCAATCCGATTACAAATTTCGGATCCGCTCCGGTCGATTCGCTGGGTGTCGCGAGTCTGACGCTCACGGTCCCGCCGAATGCGCCCTTACGAGAGGTCAGCACGCAGGCGGTCATCCGCCGTGGGGCGAATGGCGCCGAATCAGAGAAATCGAACACGGTGACCGCGTCGATCCTCCCTTGACGACGACAAGGTCTGAATGAGAGGGCGGAAGTGAAGATCTTACTGAGGCATGGGTTCTTGATGTCGGTGTTGTGCGCTGCATTAAGCTCGACCGCAGCGCAGGATCCGTGTGGAGAGTGGGAGGCCCTCGCCACTCCTCTTCCCGCAGGCGCCGAAGCCGGGAGACTCGAAGGAATAGTCACGATCGCGGCGGACGATGTTTGGGCAGTGGGAAACTGGACGGATGAGGTCGGCGGCTCAAGTCTTCAGTACTCGCTCACCCTTCATTGGGACGGCGCCGACTGGACCATCGTCCCATCACCGAGCCCGAGCGAGTGCGGGACCTGCACTTCCGTCACGCTCCTCGCGGTGGACGCGGCAGGTCCCGACGATGTATGGGCGGGGGGAACCGCGAAGCTGCGCGGGTCGGATGGGTTCCTCGGATTTCATCTGCTGCTTCTACATTGGGACGGCGCGACTTGGACGATCATGGACACCCCGCGCGCCATTCCCGGGGGGTCAGGCGACGCGATTCGTGATATTGAGGTGATCGCTGCCGACGACATCTGGTTCGTGGGGGACTGGCTCGCCAACGACCACGGTCAGATCGTGCACACCGCGCTTGCGATGCACTGGGACGGCGTTGATTTCGAAGTCGTTGAAGTTCCCCTCGTCAATCCGGAGCGTGGCGAGAAGAGTGGAAACGATATCTACGCGATTGAGGCGCTTGCAAGCGACGACATCTGGATGGTCGGGCACACCAGTGTGCTGGCAGATGGAGCGGCAGATTACTCGCAGATTCATCACTGGAACGGCGCCGAGTGGGAACATGTGCCCGGCCCGACGCCCGGAGCCTGGAACAAACTCGACGAAGTCGTCGCCATCGCCCCGGACGAGGTCTGGGCTGTCGGCCAGTACTATGACGCCGGGTATTACTCGTTCGCCATTCGATGGGATGGTTCAGAGTGGATCCGGGACGATCGTATTCTCGGCGGTACATTCGCCGCCGAGGGATTGGCGTCCGACGAGATCTATACGGCGTCGAACGCGGTGTGGCGTTTCGATGGGAAACAGGCCCATCTCGTGGAGGACTGGAGCAGTTCCTCCTACGACTCGCCCCGACTTCTCAGTCTCGATTCCGCGGGGTCCTGTGAGACGCTGTTCGGCGCCGGATTCTCATTCCGGGGTTCCGAACATGTCCCGTTTACGGCGCGGCTCGAACCGACACGAGAACTGACTCTGACGCAGACCGAATTGCATCGGGGCGAACTCGCGACATTCCTCGTGCGCGGCGCGGCCGCGGGAGAGCGCGCCGTTTTTGCGTATAGCTTTGCCGGTGTGGGAAACGGCCCGTGTCCTCCGGCGCTCGGAGGGCTCTGCATCGATTTGCTGGCTCCGGTGACGGTGATGGGCCAGAGCGTAGCAGACGCGGCGGGAATGGCCTCGTTGACGCTCAGGGTGCCGCCGAACGCGCCGCTCCGTGAGGTCAGTACGCAGGCGGTGATCCGAAGAGGCGCCGGAGGCGCCGATTCCGTGAAGTCGAACGCAAACACCGCGCGCATTGAGCATTGATTCGCCACAGGGGGAGAAGTATGAGCCGTGCCATGCCGCTTTCGATTGCACTCGTTGGCGCGCTCGCATTCGCGGTCGTCGGGCGCGGACAGGACTTTGAGCCCGCCTTCGACGCTCCGTGGATCGGCTACGACACCGCGGTGTATCCGGAGGGGATACACCCGGTGTCGGCCGCGTCGGGAGATTTGACGGGTGACGGCGCGACCGACCTCGCTACCGTGAGCTGGGGTGGAACCGCCCATCTGTCAATCCTCGAGGGCGACGGGAACGGCGGGTTCCTCCCGCCGGTGACCTATCCGTTGTTCATCGAGAGTCTCGGCGTCGTCGCCGCCGATTTCGACAACGACGGCGACCTCGACCTCGCAGTCAACGACACCGGGCGGTTCTGGGAGGGCTTCACCGTTTCGCTGTGGCGAAACAACGGGGCCGGTGTGTTCAGTCTGAGCGGGCAGTTCAACTCGGGCGAAAACGGACCCAGCGGCATTACGGCCTCCGACTTTGATGGCGACGGTTTCGTCGACATCGCCGTCGCCCATGATGACTACATCGTCTCCGGTAACACCATCGCCGTGCTCTTCAATAACCGCGCCGGAGGATTCGGCCCGCCCCATGTCATCACCGTGCGGTCCGGAACAAGAGCGATTGATTCCGGTGACCTCGACGGCGACGGCGATCCGGACATCGCGGTCGGGCTCGAGTCGAATCGATTCACTCTCGTCTGGCACGACAACGGGACCTTTACGGTCGGCCAGACACTTGACGGCGTCACCGCCGGATCGATTCCCGAATGGCCGCAGGTTCATGTTTCGGACATCGATCTCGACCAGGACCAGGATATCTTCTTCTCGAATGTGGACAGCGGCGGCCCGTTCAACGGCGCGGTTGGATTATGGAGAAATGACGGCGCCGGAGGGTTCGGTCCCGCGGAGACGATCAGCTTCAATCGCGAGACCGGGGGATTCGTGCAGATGACGACCTCGGATGTGACGGGCGACGGATGGCCCGACGCGCTGGGAGCGACCTACTTCAACGACGAATGGTGGCTGCTCGAGAGTGACGGCGCCGGGGGGTTCCGAAACCCGCGATACTTCCGGGCCGGTCAAGCCCCGATTTCGATCCAGACTTCCGATCTCGACGGGGATTCTGATCGTGATGTCATCGTGGTCGCGAGCGGATCGCTCGAAGCCTGCGTGTACCGGAATCCCGGTGATGGCGAGTTCATTCAGCCCGTCCCGATCGATATGACCGAGCCTGCATTGGCGCCGGCTTTTCCGACGAACATCGAATCCGGCGACATTGACCGGGATGGAGATCTCGATCTGGTGGTCGGCTATCGCGCGGACTTCGCTGGCGCACATGGTATCAGCGTACGGAAGAACAACGGTGACGGGTCGTTTGGTCCGATCGATGACTACCCGAATGCGCCCTATCCGATCACCGTCCGCCTCGAGGACCTCGATGTCGACGGCGACCTCGACATTATCTGGGTCGACGCCGACGGTCGCTTCAAAACCCGAATGAACGGAGGCAACGGGACATTCGGCTCGCCGCAAACTCGCCGGACGGTTTACCGGGCGGAGTACTTTGAGTTGTGGGATGTCGACCGCGACGGCGATCCCGACATCGTCACCGGAGACGGCTTCGACGCGATCGTCATGCTGAACGAGGGGTTCGGTTCATTTGGTCCGCCGATTCGAACGGTCGTCTCTGACTTTTTTGAAGCGTTGGGCATGGGCGAGTTCAACGGCGATGGAATTCTTGATCTGCTCACCAACTCCGCCATCCAGGGATACGCCGAGGTCAGCTTCGGGCTCGGCGACGGTCGGTTCCAGTCTCCTCGCGTAGTGACCACCGGACGGAGCGCCCAAGCGTTCGATTCGGCGGATCTCAACCACGATGGCGTTGGTGACTTCGTCGCAGTCTACAACCTGGACGAGAAGGGACTGAGTGTTCGTCTCGGGCGGGGGAACGGTGACTTCTTCCCCTTGGAGAATTACCACGGTTCGCGTGGATTTGTCGATCACACGAGCGATGTCATCCTGCGCGACGCCACCGATGACGGCGAACACGACGCCATGACGGCGAACTTCAGTCCGCAGGATCTTTCACTCTGGCGTGGTAATGCGGACGGGTCGTTCGAGCGCCTCGAGCGGTACGGGGTGGCGGAACACGCCGTGGATGTCACATTCGGCGACTTCGACGGCGACGGCATCGGCGACGCGATGGTGATCACTCAGGTTGACGCCGGACGCTGGTGGTACCCGGGCGTCGTGATGTTGAAGGGACTCATCGGATCCCCTCCGGATTTGCGACTCACCCAGACCGAACTGCGGCAAGGTCAGCCGGCCGCGTTCACGGCCAGTGGCGCCAGCACTGGTGAGACCGTCTATTTCTTGTACAGCCTGAGGGGGACGGGTGTCGGACCGTGCCCGCCTCAACTCGGCGGCCTTTGTCTCGACATCCTGACGCCGGTTGAACTCGTCGGCGAAGGTGTGACGAACGCCGACGGAGTGGCCCGGATCGTCCGGACCGTTCCCGCCCAGGCGCCCCTCGGCTTGCCGGTGTATACGCAGGCCGTTGTGCGACGGGGCGCCGGGGGCGGTGATTCAGTCAAGTCCAACACGATTTCGGACGCAGTGCGGCCCTGATGCGCCGTCTCGTCCTGAAAGGTATCTGAGGATGGGTATTCGACATCTCCTTTGCGGGGTCGTTTCAGCGACTCTTGCCGCCGCGGGAGCCGCCGCCACGCAGGAGCCGCTCTTTCAGGCGCCATGGCGCGCGTTCGACACCGGAGACTTTCCCACCTTCGCCGTCAACTCGATGACGAGTGGTGATGTGGATGGTGATCAGGATGTCGATGTCTTGTGCGCGCACGAGTATTTTGGAGGACCAGGATTCGCGCTGTTGCGGAGTCGCGGTGACGGGACCTTTGAAGCGCCGGAGATCTACGAACTGCCCTTCAACAGCAGTGTCTTCGATATGGCGCTCGTCGACTACGACTTCGACGGTGATCTCGACGCGCTCGCCACCATCCCGGACAGTTGGGGACTTACGAATCTCTTCGCCGTATGGCCGAACAATGGCTCCGGAGTCTTCGGCGGCCGACGCGACTTCCTGGCCGGGCCCGGTCCCAGGGGAATGGTCGTGGCCGATCTCGACGGAGACGGGTTCCCCGATGTCGCGACGGCTGACGGTGGGTATCTCAGCCAGGGTTATACGGTCTCCGTCATGTTGCACAATGGTCGAACCGGAGGCTCCGCGGCCTTTGGTCCGCCGCGGTCGTTTGTCGTCGACGAGTTCATCGAACGACTCGCCGCCGCTGATGTCGACGGCGACGGCGATCTCGATCTTGGTGTAGGGCGCTTGTCCGGGAGTGGACACGCGATACTTCTCAATGATGGGAGCGGGGCGTTCGGATCGCCGACCTACTACGCCCAGGCGCCCGGTGGATCGAACATCAGCCCCGCGATCGCCTTCGCCGATGTAAATAACGACGGGTTTCCCGATCTCATTTCTGGTGGCGCGTCGAACGGCATTCCGAATTACGGCCTCATCGCCGTCCGATTGAACGATCGGAGTGGTCGCTTCGGTCCCGCGCAGACCTATCGACTGCCAGACTGGTCATGGATACCGAAGCGAATCTCGACGGGCGACATCAACGGTGACGGGTCAGTGGACATCGTGCCGGTCACGCCATCGGGTCGCACGATGGACGGTTACTACACCCTCATCAACAACGGGTCCGGCGTCTTCGGGACGGCGACCTTCTACGAAGCGGCGAAGCAGACCTTCGACGCGCTTGTCATCGATGCGGACGGCGACGGTGATCGTGACATTCTGACCGGAGCGAACGATTCATCTGTGCTCACCGTGCATCCGAACCCGGGTGACGGCCGCTTTCTTATCCTGCCTCGGTTTCTCGTGGGCAGAATCTCGCGCGCGATGGATCATGGAGACATCGACCTCGACGGCGATATCGATCTCGTCACCGCCGACACGGCGATACGAATCCTGCGCAACGCCGGCGACGGGACCTTTGCTCCCGCGACCGAGTATCGGGCGCCCATCATCCCGAACTCGGTCAAACTCCGCGATCTGAACAACGACGGATATCTCGATCTGGTCATGGGATCGAACAGCGCTGCGACGGCGCTGAACAACGGCGATGGAACGTTCGCGTCGAGCGTGTTCATTCCATTCGGCGGGAGCCAGGTCGGAGTCGTCGACGCGTTCGACCTCGACAACGACGGATTCAAGGACATCGTGCTGACCGACCCCGGCCCGGCGCACCTCATCCATCTCGCCCGGAATACCGCACAGGGTCAGGCCTACATGATCATGCCGCCGCTCAACCCGGGAAGCATCCCGTGGGGACTCGGTGGCGCCGATCTCAACCACGACGGAAACATCGATCTCGTTTCGAGCATTGCACTCGGGCTGTCTGTGTTTCCCGGGAACGGTGACTTCACCTTCCGAGGAGTGCTCGCCGAGGGCGTGCAGGCGTTCCACTTCGTTCTGACTGACCTCAACAACGATGGCGACGAAGATATTGCAGCGCTGCTCTCCCAGGGTTCGTTCGGCACGACAGAGATTGCGACGATGCTCGGCTACGGAGACGGCGACTTCGCGTTTCCGGTGATCGTGCCCGGACCCACTGGTCGCGAGAGCGCGTTTCGAATCGCCACCGAGGTCGACGCTGCGGATGTCACCGGTGATGGAGTCATTGATGTCATCGTGACAGCGAACGCCCCCAACGATGTCTCGGTGTACGCCGGTCTCGGGGATGGCGGTCTGGCCGAGGCCGATCGATATGGCGCGGGCTACTCCGCCAGTTACTCTTCGATCGCTGACTTTACGGGCGATGGAGTAAGCGATCTCGCGACGCTGATGAGTCTGCCTCCGGGTGGATTTCAGGACTCGATCGTCATTCTCGAGGGCCTGGGTTCATCAGGCGGAGGCCTGACGCTGAACATCCAGGGCGTTTGTCCCGGACAAATGACCCTTCGGGCGACCGGCGCCAGACCAGATGCGACGGTCGCGTTCCTCTATGCGTTCGGACGCGGCTCAGTCTCGATTCCTCCCGGCAATCCCTGCGCTGGAACGAAGCTCGGCCTCGATGCGACCGCCACCCTGTTGCGGACCGCTCGCGCCGACGCTTCGGGAGTTGCGGCGGTCAGTGGAGAGGCGCCGGCGAATGCATGCGATCGTGTTTTCCTGCAAGCTCTCGATGTGTCGACCTGCGAGGTATCGAATGTCGAAATCCTTTGATTCATGTGAGCGCTCCAACCGAAACGGATCGCTTTTTGGTAGCGTCTGCGAGAGGGGGGACTTAGTTTCCTGAATTGGATCAGTATTCGATCAGCGTCGAGACAACAGTGTCGCGTAACGGCAGTGCACCGTCAGAATGTTGGGATTAGAGGGCATGACTCGAACACACGAATTGATCGTCTGTGCCGTAGCGGTCGGCGCCATCGGTACACAGACCCGCTCGCAAGAGGTCATCCACACCGTCGTCACCGACGAAGACACGCCGATTCGCGCGTGGGGAGATCGGCCGGCGCTTCACGATGGCATGGTCGCGTTTCTCGGCCGTGATCAGAACTCGAGCGTTGACGGGATCTACATGACACCCGCCGACGGACTCGGTCCTTTCATCGTGGTCGTCGACAGACAGGATCGAGTGCCGAACCGGCCGGGGTCGTTTTTTGACTATCTCGACAACCCGTCGATCTACGACGACACGGTCGCCTTCTGCGGCGGCGACGACCACGATAAGAACGACGGGATCTATCTCGGCGATGGTGGTCCAATCATCGTTCTGGAGGACGCATGGGGCGGCGATCCGCTGCCGTTCGGCCCGTCGTTCAGCGCCGCGGGGGTCGCATTCAAAGTTGAGCCAAGCCTGCTCGAGCCGCCCATGTTTCAACCGATCTCGGGCGCCGCAGTGATCGCTATGGCGTCCAGCGGCCGGAATGCGCCCGGGGGTGGGCAATTCAGTTCGTTCGACATCGTCGAAACGCCCGCACTCGGGGGCGTCGTCGCCGGATTCACCGCCTGGGTCGCTCAACCTGTCGGTGACGGAGGGGTGTATACCTATGACACGCGCACGGGCGATCAGGGCCTGATCGCGAACGGCGGAACGACCATGCCCGGCCGGTCGGAGACCTTCGAGTTTATTACGCGGGTCGATACCGATGACGCACATGTCGCGTTCGTCGGCAACACGGGCTTTCTCGGCTTCGGTGGACACGAAGGCGTCTACTTCGCCCCGGTCGGATCGAACGGCTCCGGGCCGTTCACCGTCGTGGCCGAAATCGGCGATCTGGCGCCGGGTACGAACGAGATGTTCGCCGGATTCGGGAATGTCGGAATCGACGGAGACCTCGTAGTCTTCGAGGGCGTCACGACCGATGTCTTCGGACCGGACACGATCGGCCTCTACGGCTGGCGCGACGGGCAACTCTTCAAGATCATCGACAATCACGATCAGCACGAAGGCGCGCCGCTCATCGATATGCAGTTCAACTTCCGCGGGTTGAGTCAGGATCAGGTGGCGTACCGCGTCCGATATGAAGATCCGAACGCGCCCTGGGGGCAGGGTCTGGCGCTCTATGTGTCGACGATTTCAACCGGAAATGATCTGACGCTTTCGACTCCGGCGCTGCTGCCTCGCGGCGACATGGTGACTCTTACCGTGTCCGGCGCCGAAGCGGGAGAGTCGATCTATGTCCTCTACAGCTTCGCCGGCGTCGGGTCAGGTTCGTGTCCGCCTCAACTCGGCGGGCTCTGTCTCGATCTGCTTGATCCGGTCTCGATCCTCGCGAACGCGATCACCGATACGAACGGTGAAGCGTCCATCTCCGATGTGGTTCCAGCGAACGCGCCGTTGCGCGAGGTCCACACCCAGGCGGTCGCGCGGCGCGGCGCGGGAGGGGGCGATTCGGTCAAGTCGAACGCCGAGACATCCACAATCGTCCGTTGACTACACGGTCAACCGAGTCCGATCGACACATACTTGATCTCGGTGTATTCGTCCATGGCGAAGTGACCGCCTTCGCGCCCGAGACCGGATTGCTTCACACCGCCAAACGGAGCCTGTGCGGTTGACGGCATGCCGTCGTTCGCGCCGACGATGCCGTATTGAAGCCCTTCGGCGACGCGCCACAGTCGGGCGTGGTCACGGGTGAAGAAGTACGCCGCGAGTCCGTACGGCGTGTCATTCGCCCGATCAATCGCCTCGTGTTCAGTCTCAAATCGAGCGACCGGGGCGACCGGACCGAAGGTCTCTTCACGGCAGAGCAGCATGTCGGGGGTCATGCCCTCGATGAGCGTCGGCTCGAAGAACCGGTCCGCAAGTCCCGATCCCATCTTCTTGAGTGAGCCGCCGACCCGGACGGTTCCGCCATGCTCTTTCGCGTCAGCGATGTGCTTCTGCACCTTCTCTACCGCGTCGTCATTGATGAGAGGTCCGATGTCGACGCCGTCGTCGGTACCCACTCCGACTTTGAGGTCCTTGATCGCGCGCTCGAGCCTCTCGACAAATTCCTCGTACACGCCGCTCTGGACATAGATCCGATTCGCGCACACACAGGTCTGACCAGCGTTGCGAAACTTGCTCGCGACACATCCTTCGACGGCCGTGTCGAGGTCGGCGTCGTCGAAGACGATGAGCGGCGCATGGCCACCGAGCTCGAGCGATACCCTTACGATCCGCTCGGCGCACTTCTTCATGAGGGTCCGTCCGACCTCGGTCGATCCCGTGAAGGACAGCTTTCGAGTCGCGTCGTGTTGGATCATGGCGTCGACGATGGTCTCCGCGTCTCCGGTGACGATACCGAACACGCCGGCGGGAACACCCGCTTCAATTGCAAGCTCACCGAGCGCGATCGCCGAGAGCGGCGTCTGTTCGGCCGGTTTTGACACCATCACGCACCCGGCCGCGAGGGCCGGTCCGAGTTTGCGTGTGATCATCGCGGCGGGAAAATTCCACGGTGTGATTGAGACGCACACACCGACGGGTTGACGGAGTACGAGGATGCGCTTGTCCTTCGACGATGCGGGAATGGTTTCGCCGTAGACCCGCTTCGCCTCCTCGCCGGCCCAGCGAATGAAGTCGGCGGCATACGCGATCTCACCCGATGATTCCTTGAGCGGCTTGCCCTGCTCATTGGTCATGATCCGGGCGAGGCGATCCTGATCGCGCATCATGAGATCGGCGAACTTGACGAGTATCTTCGACCGCTCTTCGGCCGGTCGGCGGCTCCAGTCGGGGAGCGCTTCGGCGGCGGCGTCGAGCGCGCGAATCGTTTCTTCGGCGCCGCACTTCGGAACTTCGGCGATGATCTCGTCGTTCGCCGGATTGCGAATCTCGGTCGATTCACCGCTTGAGGACTCGACCCATTCGCCACCGACAAGGTTGCGCGTCTCCACACCCAGTCTCCGATCTCGAATCGTGTTCGACCTCAGAGTGTAGAGCGAGCGACCGGACGCGAGGCTCAGATATGAATGGCGCGACCATCCACCGCGAGCGCCGCTTCCTTCACGACCTCGGCGAGGGTGGGATGGGCATGGCAGAGCCGGGCGATGTCCTCGCTCGAGGCGCCGTACTCAATCGCCGCGGCGGCTTCGGCGATGAGGTCACCGGCCCGGGGTCCGATGATGTGCACGCCGAGTACGCGGTCGGTCTTCGCATCCGCCAGGATCTTCACGCGGCCGTCGGTCTGCGCGAGCGCGCGGGCCCGGCCATTCGCAAGGAATGGGAACGAACCCTTCCGGTAGTCGACTCCGTCATCCTTCAACTGGTCCTCCGTCTTGCCGACGGAGGCGATCTCCGGATGGGTATACACGATGCCCGGGATCGAATCGTAATTCACATGGCCGTGACCAGTGGCGATCATCTCGACGCAGGCGATGCCTTCTTCTTCCGCCTTGTGGGCGAGCATTGGTCCGGCGATCACATCTCCGATTGCGTAGACACCCCGCGCCGAGGTTTCAAATCGTTCGTTGACCACCACGCGACCACGGTCGTCGAGTTCGACATTGACCGAATCAAGACCGAGTGATTCGGTGTACGCCTTGCGCCCGACGGCTACGAGGAGGCGGTCACATTTGATCGGGTCATCGTCCTCGCGTTCGACGACGACCGATTTGCCCTTTACCCTGGCGCCGGTGACTTTCGAACCGAGATGGAACTCGAGCCCCTGTTTCTCGAAGAGCTTCTTCGCCTCGCCAGCGATCTCCGAATCCATGCCCGGTAGAATGCGGTCCAGATACTCAAGGACGATGACCTTGGCGCCGAGACGGTTCCAGACGGACCCTAGTTCGAGGCCGATGTACCCGGCGCCGACGACCACGAGCGTCTTTGGAACTTCCGGATACGCGAGCGCCTCAGTGCTCGACCCGATCCGGTCACCGTCGAACTCGATACCCGGGAGAGACGCCGGGACGCTGCCGGTCGCGATGAGAATACGTTCGGCCTCGACCGACTTCGACTCTCCTTCGTCATCGACTACGACGCGACCGTCGCCGTCCAGTCGGCCGTGCCCCTTGTAGTGTGTGACCTTGTTCTTCTTGAAGAGGCCGGCGACACCTTTCGTCAGCGATTCAACGACCTGATCCTTCCGCTTCAGTAAGGCGCCGAGGTCGAGCGTCATTGAATCGATCTTTACGCCATGGACGCCGAGATGATTCTGCGCTTCGTCGTACCGCTCCGATGATTCGAGCAGCGCCTTACTCGGGATGCAGCCAACACGGAGACAAGTCCCGCCGAGCGCGTCGTTCTTGTCGACGCAGGCGACATCGAATCCGAGTTGCGCGGCCCGGATGGCGGCGACATAACCGCCCGGTCCGGCGCCAATGACGACCAGGTCGTGCTTGGGCATGACGGAAATCCGTCTCCTGTGATTCGGTGGTTCAGACTTCGAGCATGATCCGCGTCGGATCCTCGATCGTCTCCTTCACGCGGCGCAGGAAGGTCACCGCTTCGCGGCCGTCCACGATGCGATGGTCGTAGGTCAACGCGACATACATCATCGGACGAATCTTGACCTCGCCGTCGATTGCGACGGGGCGATCCTGGATCGCATGAAGACCGAGAATTCCGCTCTGCGGCGGGTTGATAATGGGTGTCGAGAGCAGTGAACCGAAGACCCCGCCGTTCGTGATGCTGAAAGTGCCGCCTTCGAGTTCCTCAAGTTCGAGCTTCTTCGAACGCGCCCGCTGGGCGAAGTCGTTGATGGTCTGCTCGATCTCGGCAAAGCCGAGGCGCTCCGCATTCCGAATGATGGGTACAACGAGTCCCTTGTCGGTGCTTACCGCGATCCCAATGTCGTAGTAGTGCCGATAGACGACCGAG
Organism: Phycisphaerales bacterium; assembly: GCA_043101845.1. GTDB lineage: Bacteria > Planctomycetota > Phycisphaerae > Phycisphaerales > UBA5793 > JBICHN01. The sequence continues at coordinate 1,047,966 of JBICHN010000011.1, forward strand.
TCGTCTTTGATCATGGCGTTGATCTGCGGCAACTCCTTGAGTCCCTCGACGACGGCTTTGACGAAGAATGACATGAACCCGAGGCGAATGTCGTACTTCTTCTCGAACTGCTCGCGGTATGTCTTGCGCAGCGCCATCACCGCAGACATATCGATTTCATTGAAAGTTGTAAGCAGTGCAGCAGTCTGTTGCGCTTCCACGAGCCGCTGTGCGATGCGGCGGCGCATGGGGCTCATCGGAACTGATTCCTCGTCACGATCGCCAGCGGAGGTCGTCTGAGGGGTGGCCGTTCGAGAAGACTTCGCATCGCCCTTCGCGTCGTCCGATGAATCTGACTTCTTCTTGTTCCCGTCCTCGACATGACGCAGGACATCTTCCTTCAGGACGCGGCCACCCGGACCTGTTCCCTTGATGTCCTTCGCGTCAAGTCCATGTTCAGCGAGCGCGCGCTGGGCCGCGGGCATCACGCGGGGCGAGACTTCAATATCGGCGGAATCCGGCTTCTCCTCCGAGTCGGAATCGTCCGCGTCGGACTTGTGATCGGCGGACTTCTTCTTCGACTTCGGGTCGTCCGAATCCTTCTTCTTACTCTTCTTCGACGCCTTCTCTTCAGCCTCTTCTTGATCCGCGTCCTCATCATCCGCGTCGGCGGATTTCGCCTTGCCGTCCTTCTTTGACTCTGAGGCGGCGCCGCTCTTCTTCGACGCGCCATTCGAAGACTCGTCGATGTAGGCGATCACATCTCCTACCTTGGCGCTTTCACCCTCCTGGATGACGATGCGTTCGATCACACCGCCGGCGGGCGCCGGAGCCTCGACCGTGACTTTGTCCGTTTCGAGTTCGACGAGCGCTTCGTCCTTCTCAACCTGATCGCCCTCGCTCTTCAGCCATTTGGCGATCAGCGCTTCCGTGACCGACTCACCGACTTCCGGTATCTTCACTTCGACTGTCATGGCGCCCCGTAATCCCCTCGCGTTCAGGTCGTCGTTTCGATCACATCCTCATCGCAGGAGAGTCCCGAATCGGGGCCTGCGAACGCCTGGTTGAGCAGGCGATCCTGTTCGAGCTTATGACTCGCCTTCGATCCGGTGGCCGGGCTCGCCGACGCGGGGCGGAACACGCCTCCGAATGGAAGCCGGTTGACCAGCTGCGACCCGAAACGGGCCCGCAGGAATCGCCAGGCGCCCATATTCTCCGGCTCTTCCTGTACCCACAACACCGGCGTGTCATCCGAGTACCCCGCAAGGGCCTCGGAGAGTTCGTCGGACGGAAAAGGATAGATCTGCTCGAGACGAACGATCGCTACATCCTCGCGACCGAGTTCCGTGCGACGCTCGACGAGGTCGTAGTAGACCTTCCCGGTGCATAGCAGGAGACGATTAACCGCGGAGAAGTCGTCAATCGTCGGATCGGAGATCACCCGTCGGAATCGTCCCGAAGCGCACTCGTCGAGCGACGAGATGGCCTCGCCATGTCGGAGCAGGCTCTTCGGGGTCATGACGATGAGCGGTTTGCGCCACCGCCGGATGACTTGTCGCCGAAGCACATGGAAATATTGCGCGGGGGTCGTCGGGTAGACAATCTGGATGTTGTCATCGGCGGCGAGCATGAGGAACCGCTCGAGCCGCGCACTCGAGTGCTCTGGTCCCTGTCCTTCAAAGCCGTGGGGGAGAAGAAGCGTGACCCCACTCAATCGCCGCCACTTGTCTTCGGCGCTGCAGATGAATTGATCGATGATGACCTGTGCCGCGTTACAGAAGTCACCGAACTGCGCTTCCCACAGAATCAGGCCGTCCGGACAGTCGAGACTGTACCCATACTCGAATCCGAGCACGCCGGCTTCGGAAAGCGGACTGTTCGCAATTTCTACCGGCGCCTGATCCGGCGCAAGTTGCATAAGCGGCATCATCGAGTCGCCGTCGTCCACATCGTGCAGCACGGCATGCCGCTGACTGAAGGTGCCGCGCTCACTGTCCTGACCGGTCAATCGGACGCGAATTCCCTCGGTCGCGAGCGTCGCGAACGCGAGCGCTTCGGCGGCGGCCCAGTCGAGGTCGCGTTCTCCCGCCGCCATCTTCTCGCGCAGATCGAGGCCGCGGCGAATCTTCGAATTGACATTGAAATCGTCCGGAGTCTCCGCAAGACGCTGGAGCAGGGCGCTCAGTCGCTTACTCGGGACGCCGGTTTCCGGTTCTTCGACTTCGCGGTCGCGACCACCCGCGTAGCCGTCCCAGATACCGCGCGGCACATCGATCTCGAATGGATAATCCCGATCTTTGGCGACGGCGAGTTCATGCTCGAGATGTTCGCGACGACGCTCCGCGATCTGGTCCGCCTCGTCTTCACTCACTTCGCCGAGGGAGAGCAGATGCTCGACATACCCCTCACGCACGCTCTTGCGCTCGTCGATGGCCTTGTACAGAACGGGCTGAGTGAACGCCGGCTCATCACCTTCGTTGTGTCCGCGACGGCGATAGCAGTACATGTCGATGACGACATCGCGCTGAAACTCGTAGCGGAAATCCATCGCAAGCCGGACCACCTGGGCGACGGCTTCCGGGTCTTCGCCGTTGACATGGAAGATCGGGATCTGAAGCATCTTGGCGACATCAGTCGCGTACACGCTTGAACGACCCTGCTCGGGCGTCGTGGTGAACCCGATCTGGTTGTTCACGATGACATGGAGCGCTCCGCCGACCCGGTACGCGGGCAGTTCGCTCATGTTGAGGCATTCCTGCACCACGCCTTCGCCAATGAAGGATGCGTCACCATGAATGAGCACGGGCATCGCCCGGCGTCGCTCGTCATCACCGAATCGATCCTGTTTCGCCCGCGTGCGGCCGAGCGCGACTCCGTTGACATACTCGAGATGGCTCGGATTGAAGCACAGAGACAGATGCACCGTGCGGCCGTCTTTCGTATTCCAGTCGCCGCTGAACCCGAGATGGTACTTCACATCCCCGCGCCCAAGGTGCAGTCGCGCATCCACATCTTCAAACTCACGGAAGATCTTCTTCGCGCTCTTCCCGACGATGTTGCACAGCACATTGAGGCGGCCGCGATGCGCCATCGCCATCACAATCTCGTCAATGCCCTGGGCGCCGGCCGTCTCGATGGCGAGTGCGAGCAGGGGGATGAGCGTCTCACCCCCCTCCAACGAGAAACTCTTCGCGCCGATGTACTTCTTCTGTATGAACTCTTCGAAGATGATGGCGTCGGTCAGTCGACGCAGAATGTCGATCTGCTCGTCACGCGCGAGGGTAAGTCGATTCTCCGATTGCTCCATCCGTGCCTGCAGCCATTCGCGCACGGCGAGATCGTCGATGTGCATGAACTGCACGCCGATCGACCGGCAATAGGTGTTGCGCAGTTTCTCGACAATGCGCCGAAGCGTGAGCGTCTCGAGCGCGTACCGGGGCCCGAAACTGAACGATCGATCGAGGTCGGCTTCCGTAAAGCCCCAGTACTCGAGGCCGAGTTCCGGCGGCTCCTCACGGGGGATACCGAGCGGATCGATCGCGGCGACCATATGCCCGCGAACCCGATAGTTGCGGATGAGCTGGTCGACGAGGTGCTGAAGGCTCGCAACCGACCGGGCATCGGCTTTGGGGGGGCCGGAGACAGCGGGGGCGCCGATTGCGAAATAGCCTCGACCGCTCCGGGCCGGGCCGGGGCGCCACGCCCGCATGCCGTTCGTCGGCTTCGATTCACTCTTCTCGAAGAAGCGCCGCCACGCGTCACTGACCGACGACGGATCGCGGAGGTAGTCGGCGAGCATCTCCTCCACGAATCCGATGTTCGAACTGTTCGGTTCTTGAGACATTCCGGTGATCGTAGATGAGGGCCATTCTCTGGTCCTGCCCGAGCCCTCGTCGGAGTCGGGGGAATACCCGATCCGACGGACTTTCGGGATCAATCCTTAGAATGTCCCATTCGGACTGATCGAGGAGGGCTCTCGTCGGGGGAGGCACGGAAACATGTGGTTGAAATGGCTTCCATGGCGTTATGTGCTGTCGCGGGTCGCCCGGGCGCAGGGATTCATCGACCCCGTGGCGCTTCTGTCGCGGCTCCATCGCTTCGCTCAACCCTCGGAAGTCGCCGAGCCGATCGAACTGCTTCGAGCCGGCGTGGTCTTCCATGCCCGCGGCCTTATCAACACTCGCGCGATTCAGCACAACCTCGACTGGGTCTGGCCCTTCTGGATTGAGCGACAGTTCGACCCACGCGACGAAGCGTTCGTGCCGCGCGCCTTCTCCGTGACCCACATCAACCTCACCCACCGAAACTGGACGGCGGTCGGACTACCGGACTGTGACTGGCTGCCGATTGTCGATCCAGCCGGTCTGCTCACTCCGGTGCTCGACGGCTGGTCGCTCGACGCCTGGATCGTGCCCGACGAGGGCACACCGCTCTTTCCGTCCCGGACGAAGCGCATTGATCAGACGCTCGGGCTCGATGACGGTGTCGAAGTGCGGACGAAGATCGAAGAAGGTGGCGCACGGCTGCGCACAACCGCAGCGGTTCGCTGGACCGGCGACGGGCCGGTTCTCGACTGGAATGTGCGGGGGAAGGCCGCACGGGACGGCTGGCTCGTGGTAAGCGTGCGTCCGGTGAATCCGGAAGGGGTGAGTTTCATCCATGACATCCACTGGGACGAAGCCCGGGCCTCCTTTCGCGTCAATGACTCCGCCACGGTCAAACTTCGACCGGCGCCCGAACGGGTGCGGTTGTCCGAATACGACTACGGCGATGTCCGCCTGCATCTCTTTGATGATGAGGAGCGGCGATCGATCTCGTGTCATGTGGGGCTCGCGACGGCGGCCGCAATGTATCGATTGACCGCCGGCCAGCCGCTCGAGATTGACGCCCGCACGCCGCTTGCCGAAGTCAACAGTGATGATCGTGACACGCGCGCCGCGGTCGTGCGTTGCCGCGAGCAGTCAGCTTCATTCGCCGACGCGTTGCACGGTTCGTGCGCGATCGACATCCCTGACACGCACATGCGGTTTCTCTTTGACGCCGCGGCGCGAAACCTCATTCTCCACTCACCCCACGATGTGTATCCCGGACCGTACACCTATAAGCGATTCTGGTTTCGCGACGCCGCGTACATTCTCGATGCGCTGCTCAGCCTCGGACTGTTCGATCGTGTGGAGCGCTGTCTCGACGCCTTCCCATCGCGTCAGACGACGCTCGGGTACTTTCTTTCACAGGAGGGAGAATGGGATTCGAACGGCGAGGCGATCTGGATCATTGATCGCTTCCGGCGGCGGTCTGGTCGAAAGCTTTCAAAGTCCCTCGTCGGCGCGGTGCAACGCGGCGCCTCATGGATTCGCCATAAGCGGCTGAGCGATGATCTCGATGCGCCTCATGCCGGACTCATGCCGGCAGGATTTAGCGCCGAGCACCTCGGGCCGAACGATTTCTACTACTGGGATGATTTCTGGTCGATCGCCGGGCTGAACGCCGCCGCGTCCATTCTGGACGAGTACGGAGCGCCGGAGGCGGCCGCCAAGGCTCGAGTCGAATCCGATCGACTTACCGCTGCGGTTGAACGAAGTCTCAATCGAACCACGACGACCCGCGACCGGAGCGGAATTCCGGCGTCGCCCTACCGAAGAATGGACGCGGGCGCCATCGGCTCCATCGTCGTCGGGTATCCGCTCGAACTCGGACCGTCGGACGATCCCCGCCTTCTCCAGACGATTGAATTCCTGCTCGAGAACTGCATGGTCGCCGGGGGCTTCTTCCAGGACATGATTCATTCCGGGGTGAACGCGTATCTCACGCTGCACATGGCGCAGGTGCTCATGCGGGCCGGTGACGCCCGTCATTTCAAGCTGACGCGCGCGGTCGCGGATCTCGCGTCGCCGACGGGCCAATGGCCGGAGGCGATCCATCCGCGGACGCGAGGAGGGTGTATGGGAGACGGCCAACATATGTGGGCCGCGGCGGAGTGGGTGCTCATGATGCGCAACATGTTCGTGCGGGAGGAGGGGGACCGGCTCTTGTTCGGGTCGGGGCTCCCCGATGAGTGGTTGACGCCCGGAACTCGAATGTCGTTCGGTCCCGCGCCGACGGATTTCGGCCCCGTAACGCTTCGGGTCGAAGTGGAGGAGACCGGTGTGCGATTCGACTGGGACGCCGAGTGGCGCGACCGTCCGCGTGAGATTGTTCTTGGTCCGACCGGCCGCCGACCACTCGCCGTCGCAGCATCGAACGCGAGCGGCGTCTGGCCCCACCAGTCGCATGGCCAATCGTCCGCCCCGGTGAACGCGGAGGCGTCGACATGAGAATCCTCATGATGACGAACACCTATCTGCCGCATGTGGGGGGAGTGGCCCGTTCTGTCAGTTCGTTCACCGAGGAGTTCCGCCGGCAAGGGCATGACACCCTCGTCGTCGCGCCGACCTTTGACGGCGCGCACGACGACGACGACTCCGGCGTGGTTCGCGTCCCCGCCATTCAGAACTTCAATGGGAGCGACTTCTCCGTGCGTCTGCCCATCGCGGGCTATCTTGCGTCCACGCTCGATGAATTCGAGCCCGAGATCGTGCACGCCCATCATCCGTTCCTGCTTGGTGACACGGCGCTCCGCGTCGCGGCGGCGCGCGACCTTCCGCTGGTCTTCACCCACCACACGATGTACGAACGCTACACGCATTATGTGCCCGGAGACTCGGAGGCGATGCGTCGCTTCGTCATCCGGATGGCCACCGATTACGCCAATCTCTGCGATCGCATCATCGCGCCGAGCGAGAGCGTCGCGGTGACGCTGCGAGAGCGCGGCGTCGAGACGCCGATCGTCCCCATTCCAACCGGTATCGATCCCAATCGTTTCGCGGAAGGCGACGGCAGCGAAGCGCGTGAGCAGTATGGAGTTCCGAAGGACGCCTTCGTCGTCGGACATGTGGGTCGTCTCGCTCCCGAGAAGAATCTCGAGTTTCTCGCTCGCGCCGTCGGTCGATTCCTGAAGGATCGGCGGGAGGCGCAGTTCCTCGTCGTGGGAGGTGGACCGTCGCAATCCGGAATCCGTGAGACCTGCGATCGACTGGGAGTCGGCGATCGATTGCGCATGACAGGAAAGCTCACCGGATCGGATCTTTCGAACGCCTATCACGCAATGAATGTCTTCGCGTTCGCTTCACATTCCGAGACGCAGGGAATGGTGCTCGCGGAAGCGATGACCGCCGGGGTTCCGGTCGTTGCGGTCGATGCGCCCGGGGCTCGAGAAGTCGTCCGGGACGGTGTAAATGGTCGTCTCCTCGTCGAGGATGACGAGCGCGAGTTCGCCGCGGCCCTCAGCGAGTTTGCGGACGCGAGTGTTCAGGATAACGAGGAGTTTCGCGCGGCAGCGCTGCGGACGGCGCAGGAATTCTCACTCGAGCGATGTTCGCTCCGGGTGCTCGACATGTACCGGGACCTTGTCGCCGCCGACGACTACGAGCGGGACCTCGAGGACTCCGCGTGGAGCCAGGCGCTTCGTCTGATCGAAACGGAGTGGAATCTGTGGTCAAGACGAGCCGAGGCGGCGGTCGATTCACTCAGTGCCGCATTTGATCCGGACGAATCATCGTCGCCGAGCGACCTGCGGTAGAACTCGCCGATGGGTCACCGACAAAAAGGCCGAGGTGGGATTCGAACCCACGAATAACGGATTTGCAATCCGTCCCCTTAGTCCACTTGGGTACTCGGCCGCGAGGCTAAGACTAGCCCGAAGCCGTTCGAGTGACAAATCATCCCGGGGCCGTGATCGAAGGTGGCTTCGGACGGCGCGGAATAGGTTGATCGAACGGTTCGCCCTGAACATTCCAGCGTCTGAGAACCGTCGCGTGCGGATTCATATCGGACGAAGCGTCGATCGCCCGGCTCGATTCATCCGGCGAGTACTGATCCGGCGCGAAAGAGTGTCGCAGCGCGATGAACACATCGTCAGAATCGAACCGTCCCACAGCCCAATCGTCCGAGGCGTCGAGATGCGAGTGCTCGGACCTCGGCTCAGACGAAGAGGAAGTTTCAATGGTGAATGACGCGTCCATCGACGCGAAGCGTCGACGGCAAACCTGGATTGCAGCGCCGTTCGCGTCGATGGCGATCCAGCGTCGTCCGAGTCGCTGCGCCGCCGCGGCGGTGGCGCCCGACCCACAACACGGATCGAGAACCATTCCGTCCGGTGGACAGAACGAACGAATGAGCACCTCGAGCAGTCGTATCGGCTTCTGCGTCGGGTAGCCGGTCCGCTCGCCGTCGGTCGCCGAGAGCGCGGGAATATCGAGAACCGACTCGAGTGGCTTCCCGCCCTTGAGGTAGTACTTTCGTCCGTAGCTCATCATGTACCGGCCGCGCTCGTCCTTGTGGCAGTACTTCTTCTCCTGAGGCCTGGTTACGACGCCGCGCTGCATCTCGAAGTGGTAGTCCGGGCCCTTCGCGTAGACCGCGATGGTGTCGTGCTTCCGGAGAAACGAACGGCGCGTCCGGGCATTCCCGAGCCCGTACTTCCAGATGAGTTCGTTCACGAAGGCGTCACGACCGAACACCTCGTCGAGGATCAGCCGCGCATAGGCCGAGGCGCGATGATCGGTGTGCAAGGCGATCACCCCATGCGGCCTTAGCGCGCGATGCGTCCCTCTGATCGATTCATGAAGGAAGCCGAGGTACTTCTCAAGGTCCCAGCGGTCGTCGTAACTCAAGCCGTTCGAGGACTGACGACGCTGGCCTGATGCAAACGGCGGATCGAGATACGCGAAGTCGACCGACCCAGGTGAAAGGACCGGCATGACGCCTCGAAGATCGCCTTGAATGAGCCGGTTCGGATCACCTTCACCAAATCGTTCGACCACGCGCACCGGCGTGGCCTCATGTGGACCGGAGTCGACGGATTTGCCGTTCCAGACGAGTTCGACCGCTGGAGCATGATCGCTTTCAGGCCTGGACGGGGGCTCAGAGGTCGTCATGATGGCTCCGGGTACCGGACGGGGTGACGATCGCATCGTATCGAAGCGCACCGGGTTGACGCGCCCGTTGGCCGGCCCAATACTTGGCTTCCGCGACGCTGGTTAGCCGCCGGCGACGAGCGTCGTGCACCGGGCTTGTAGCTCAGTTGGTCAGAGCGCACCGCTGATAACGGTGAGGTCGGAGGTTCGAATCCTCCCAGGCCCATTGAGAACGGACGAAACGCGCGGCTTGCCGCGCGTTTTTTCGTTTCTCGACGACGCCCGGGAGTTCGGTTTCCGTCGCCGCTGGTAGAATCGACTCCCCAATCCTCATTCACGACGAATCCTCCATGGATGACACCCCTCTCCCAAGTCTCGGTCCCTACCCCGGAGTCGCGAAGGCGCCGACCGGCGTCGAGGGGCTCGACCAGATTACCTCCGGGGGATTTCCCCGGGGGCGCACCACCCTGGTCTGCGGCGCCGCGGGATGTGGCAAGACGCTCCTCGGCATGGAGTTTCTCGTACGCGGCGCCCGGGATTTCGACGAACCTGGCGTCTTCGTCAGCTTCGAGGAGTCGGGTCACGATCTCTCGGAGAATGTCCGTTCGCTCGGCTTTGACCTTCCTGATCTCATCGAGCGCAAGAAAGTCGTCGTCGACCATGTGAGGCTCGAGAAGGGCGAACTCGAGGAGACCGGAGAGTACGACCTCGAGGGGCTCTTCGTCCGACTCGGTTTCGCGATCGACTCGATCAACGCGAAGCGGGTCGTCCTCGACACCATCGAGACCCTCTTCACCGGCTTGTCGAACGAGAACCTTCTTCGCGCTGAACTCGTTCGGCTCTTTCGGTGGTTGAAGGACCGCGGGGTCACCGCAGTTGTCACGGGTGAACGGGGTGAGGGGACGCTGACCCGGCACGGACTCGAGGAGTATGTCTCGGACTGTGTGATCTTTCTCGATCACCGCGTGGACGAGCAAGTCTCGACGAGGCGTCTGCGCATCGTGAAGTATCGAGGGTCAGCCCACGGGACGAACGAATACCCGTTCCTCATCGACGCCGACGGTTTCGTCGTCCTGCCGCTGACTTCGCACGGTCTCGAGCACCAGGTGTCCGACGAAAGGATCTCGACCGGAATCGGGACCCTCGACGAAATGCTTGGCGGAGGGCTCTACCGAGCCTCGAGTGTTCTCCTTTCGGGCGCGGCGGGAACCGGAAAGACGAGCATTGTCGCCAACATTGCCGATGCCGCCGCCAGGCGAGGCGAGCGCGCGATCATCTTCGCCTTTGAAGAATCGCCTCGACAGATCGTTCGGAACATGGGCTCGATCGGCCTCGACCTCCAACGACACATCGACGCCGGCCTGCTTCGGATTCACTCGGTCCGACCGACCTTCTTTGGTCTCGAGATGCATCTCGTCCAGATGCACCGCTATATGCAGGAGTTCAAGCCGTCCATTGTTCTCGTCGACCCGATCAGCAACTTCACCGCCGTGGGTTCGAACACGCAGGCTGGCGAGATGCTGTTGCGTCTCGTCGACACCTTGAAGCAGCAGGGCGTGACCGGCGTGTTCGTCAATCTCACGCACGCCGGCGAGCATGACCGGACGGTCAGTAGTGTCTCGTCACTGATGGACACCTGGATCATCCTGCGGGATTTCGAGCAAAAGGGCGAACGGCTGAGGGGGCTGTTTGTGCTCAAATCGAGGGGAACGGATCACTCACGCCGCGTTCGTGAGATGCGGATTTCCAGCGGGGGGGTTGAAATCGGCGACGGAATTGAGGTCGACGGCTTAGTGAGGCCGTGACCCCGGCCTGTCAATACCGACTCGGCCGTTCACGCCGTTCAGGAATTCACTCGACGCCGACGCGGGAAAGTGGCACGATAGAATGAATGGACCTGCCGCGCCGGGCCGATCGCTCTCTGGCTCCCGCTAGTTTGGCAACTTCACTCGGCGCTCTACACCATCCGGTCCGTCCCGGGAAGGATTGTCTCGTATGAGTCATTCTCCAGCAAGTTTGCGTGCCGGTGGTGACAAGGTCGACTCATCGACCTCGAAGTACAACCTGCGACTTTATGTCGCGGGCCAGACGCCGAAGTCGATCACGGCGATCGCCAACCTGCGTCGCCTCTGCGAGAAGCATCTCGCGAATCGATACACGATCGAAGTCATTGACCTCCTTGAGCGCCCACAACTTGCAGCGGGCGATCAGATCGTCGCGATTCCGACACTGGTTCGGAAACTTCCGCCGCCACTCAAGAGAATCATCGGCGACCTCTCGAATACCGACCGCGTGCTTGTCGGGCTCGACCTCCAGCCGCGCGCAGACGAGGAACCATGACCATCTTCGGGCGACATGCCGACCGTCTTTTTGACCCTGCGGGTACGCCCGGTGGCCACTTCCGCATGACGCTGTACATCACTGGGACTTCAGCGCGGTCGAACCGGGCGATCCGGAATCTCCGCGAAATCTGCGATCGGTACCTTCCGGGGCGGTGTGATGTGCAGGTCGTCGATATCTACCAGCAGCCAGGACTCGCCCGCGAAGGAAATGTCGTCGCGGCGCCCACCCTCGTGAAGCACCTGCCGCTCCCCATTCGCCGCTTCGTCGGTGATCTCTCCGATCGTCCTCGTGTCTTGAAGCGGCTCGGTGTGCGGCCGGTCGACCCGTCGGAGAATGATCTACCATCTCCCGACGAAGGAGAGTGAGTCGAGGTCATGGCCGAAGATTCGGGCGGGAAGCGATCACCTGATCGCCGGGAAATCGAGCGACTTCAGGAACGGCTGGACGAGGTCGAAGAGACGCTGCGCGCGATCCATTCCGGCGAGGTCGACGCCCTTTTCGTCAATGGCCCCTCGGGCGAGCAAGTCTTTACGCTGAGCGGCTCCGAACGGCCGTTCCGGATGATGTTCGAGCACATGCACGAGGGCGCTGCGACGCTGCTCCCGGACGGCGTCATCACCTACTCAAATCGTCGGCTCGCCGAGATGCTCGAAGCGCCCCTTGAATCAATGGTGGGCCGCTCGATTCTCGATTTCATCGACGATCCTGAGGCCGCGCGAAGGTTCTTGTCTGAAGCGAGGGCGGATGACCAGCGTGTGGAGCTCACACTGCGGCGTCGTTCGGGCGAGACTCTGCCCGGGCTGCTTTCGACTGGCCGGTTCACGATTGAAGACACTGAATGTGTCTGCCTGGTCGTCGCTGATCTCACCGCGCAGCACATGCAGGAACGACTCCGCGATAGCGAACTTCGTTTTCGCAGCGCGATCAACGCGGCGCGGGCCATGACCTACGAGATGCTCGTCGGGGAGAAAGTGCTTCGGGGGGTCCACGGCGCCGATGAATTGGTCGGCGAGACACTTGAAGGAGGCGAAGTCTCGATCTCCTGGTGGCGCGAGCGAATTCATGATGACGATCGCGATCGATACGAATCGAGTGTTGCCGACGCGATCGCGCAGTCCGAGGAGCGGCGCACACTGGAGTACCGAGTTCGGAGCCGGGACGGCGACTACCTCTATGTCGAAGACCACATGACTATCGTGCGCGGGGACAAAGGCGAGTCGGCCCGCGCGTTCGGCGTCGTGCTCGATATCAGTGAGCGAAAGCGGTTCGAGGCGCATCAGAAAATGCTGCTCGGCGAGTTGAGCCACCGCGTGAAGAATATGCTCGCGACCGTTCAGTCCGTCGCGCGATTGTCGCGGCGGAAGTCGAAGAGCTTCGATGAGTTTTTCGAGGCGTTCGAGGGACGCGTCAATGCCCTCGCTCAAGCGCACAGCCTGTTGAGTCGAAGCCAGTGGGAAGCGACTTCACTGCACGACCTCGTGCAGCAGACGACCCGACCCTATGTGGGCGGACGCGAGCGAATTCGATTTGAAGGCGATGAGGTGCTTGTCCGGCCGAACCAGGTTCTGCCCCTTTCGATGATCATTCACGAGCTGACGACGAACGCGATCAAGCATGGCGCCCTGTCGAACGAGGACGGAGTCGTCGAGGTCGAATGGCGTCTATTTCAGAACGGACAGGGGCCCGCGATTCGCTTCGAATGGGTCGAGTTCGATGGTCCTGCGGTCGCCACTCCCGAGACCGCGGGCTTCGGCGCCGGCTTGATCAAGACGCTCGTGAGTTATGAGCTCGAGGGTAAACTCGAGTATCAATTCCCGAGCGACGGAGCTCGATGCCGCGTCGAGTTCCCAGTCTGAAGCGCCGGGTTGACGGCGATCATGCGGCGCTCACTAGTATCGATTGAGAGCCTGCCAGCGCCTGAAGGGGGACGCGGTGACGCGGTCTTTGTATTCGAGTTCATTCATTCTCGCCGGGGAGGGCGCTGCGATCCCGGCCCCGGATTTCATCGAAGAGATGGTGGGCGAGTCAGAGGCCTGGCTCTGGGCGCTCGGTCAACTCGCCGTCGCCATCGTCATTGCGCTCATCGCTCACTTCGCGTTGTTCCTGATCGCCAAGCGGATCACCCGACGCACGGCGACCGATATCGACGAGATCTTCGTCGATCGCGTCCGCAAGCCGGCGCTCCTCATCTTTCCCCTCCTCGCGACCCAGTTGACGGTCTCGAGTATGGAGGTCCTGTCGCCGGACGAGATGGGTGTGGTTCGTCATGTCCTCAGTCTCGCGGCGATCGCGGGCGTCGTCTGGGCGCTTCTCGCCTTCCTGTCGGGGATCGAGGATCTCGTCAAGAAGAAGAACCGGATCGATGTCGCCGACAACTACCAGGCTCGTCGGGCGCATACGCAGATCACGGTGATCGAACGCACACTTGCGGTCGTGATCGTCATCGTTGGAATCGCCGTGGCCCTGATGACCTTTCCGAGAGTGCGCGATCTCGGCGCGAGCATTCTCGCGTCCGCGGGCATCGCGGGAATCGTCATCGGATTCGCAGCGCGGCCGGTGCTCGAAAACCTCATCGCCGGCATGCAGATCGCGCTGACGCAGCCCATCAACATTGATGATGTGGTGATCGTCGAAGATGAATGGGGTTGGATCGAACAGATCACGACGACCTATGTCGTCGTCCGCATCTGGGACCAGCGCCGTCTGATCGTGCCGTTCTCGAAGTTCATTTCCGAGCCGTTCCAGAACTGGACTCGGAGAACCGCTGACATTCTCGGCACGGTATTCATCTACGCGGACTACACGGTCCCCGTGCAGGCGGTGCGCGACGAACTGCAGCGACTCGTAAAGCAGTCAGACAAGTGGGATGGTCGGGTCTGTGTCCTGCAGGTCACCGATGCGACGGAGCGCACAGTGCAGCTGCGCGCGCTCGTCAGCGCCGCAAACTCGCCGAGCGCCTGGGATCTGCGGGTCTGGCTTCGCGAAAAACTGATCGAATTCCTTCAGCGTGAGCATCCGGAATGCCTTCCCCGTACTCGTGTCGAGCTGCGCGAGCGACGAGGCGACGCCGTCGCCGAAGAGGAGCGCGCCTTCGCGTCCACCGACGCAGGCCGGCCGGAGTCGGGAAGATCGGGCTGAGCTACGCCGATTCATCGAGCGGGGCGGTGAGGTCGAAGAGGTAGCCGCCGTGGAGGTCATCTGGCCGGTCGTCGAGGTGATAGAAGCGCGGCCCCCCGAGCGATCGTTCCACGAAACACCATTCTTCATGCTCGTCGAGCGAACGGGCGATGGCGCGGCGGGCAGTGAAGTCCGTCGGGTAATGGTGTGACTCGAGTACGGACATGAGTTCGGCGATGGTGATGCCCGGCCGCTCGCGAATGACGCGAAGCGCCTCGCGCATGGTTCTTCGGTAGGGGGTCCAACGGGGGCCCGCCGCGAGGCCGGCCGGGGCGGTGGACTTGTGCTCCGTATCGAGTTGCTCACGGAGCTTTCGGGACGTCTCGAGCCAGGCCCGCCGAATCGGGGCCGGGACCCGTCTCACGACCGATCCCGTCAGTCCGACCTCAAGTACGCCGATCTCAAACCGCGCGCATGCACGCTCGGCGAACGCCCGAAGGCGATCTTTCCGTTTCACCCGCAACGCCGGAATCGCGATCGACCGTCGGACCACCGGCCAGTCGTCCGCCTGGGCGATGACCTGCAGATTGAGCGAACGCTTGCATTCGACGACCCACACCACGGCGCCGCGTACGGCGACGATGTCGGCGATCCGACCTTCGAACGGGCCGGCCTTGACCTCCTGGTAGACATCCCAACCCTGTCGCTCGAGCCACGAGACGACATGGGCGGCGAGATCCTGTTCGCTGAACGATGGCATGGACGGTCGTTCCCCTTCAACGCCGCATCCTATCACATTCCGCTTCCCGCGCCGAAGGAGCCCCCAAAACGACCGGCGCCGCTGGAGCCGGAAGCGGGGAAGGCAACCATTGACCCAGTGCCCCGTCCCCCGACCGAGAGTTCGCCGCCGATCATGACCGCGCCGGAGGATGACGCGACTTCGTCATCCATGCCGCGACCGGGGCCGGTGCGTCGCGCCATCGGCTCGTTCACTCCCCGGGCCATGGCGCCGTTCGCGCGACGAAACTATCGCTACGAACTCTGCGGCGTGGCGTTCTGGCCGGTCGCGGTCACGATGATTGAATGGGGGGTCACCGGGACGATCGCGGAGAAGGCGTTCCCCGACACCCCCGGCTGGGTGCTCGCGGTGCTCACGGGGGCGCCCGCCTACAGCAACATCACGAGTTCAATATGGACGCGTCTCGTCGACGGTCGACGAACGGTTCGTAACCTCGTCGCGCTGCAGATCGGCGTGCTTGCGATGATCGCCGTCATCGCCGTGTGCCCGATCTCGCCCACGGGTCTGTACCTCTTTACCGCGGCCGCGGTCGCGGCGCGAATGCTCATGGCCGGCGTCGTTACGCTTCGATCGGTTCTCTGGCGCTCGAACTACCTCCGCCGCGAGCGGGCGCGGGTGACCGGGAAGCTCATCACGATTCAGACGCTGCTCATCTCGTCGGTGACCCTCGCTCTCGGCGCGGTGATGGATGTGAATCCGAATTCGTTCCGCGTCATCTACCCGCTTGCACTGCTCTGCGGTCTCATCGGCGTGATGTCCTTCGCGCGGATCCGAATCCGTCGACCATTCCAACTCCTCTCCGCTGCAGAGTCGACGCGCCGGCGCTCGTCGGACCGATCGGCCGGACGCGCCGTGCGCGACTGGGTCGCGACGGTCGGAGACATGATCGGCGTACTGCGTCGAGACGCGGCTTTCCGCGGCTTCATGATCTGCATGTTCGTGATGGGCATCAGCAATCTGGCCCTCTCGGCGCCGCTCGTGCGCATGCTCGACAATCAGTTCGGAGTGGGATACCTGGGCTCACTGTTGCTCCTGCAGGCCGGTCCGTTCGCCCTCATTCCATTTGCCATTCCGCTCTGGGCGCGACTGCTCGATCGGGTGCATGTCATTCGCTTCCGCGTTATTCACTCGTGGTTCTTCGTCGCCGGGCATCTTCTTCTGTTCGCCGGGGCCTTGAGCGGACAGATCGCGTTCGTGGCGGCCGGGCAACTTGTCCGCGGCGTCGCCATGGGGGGTGGGGCACTCGCGTGGAACATCGGTCACAATGATTTCGCCGCCCGGGAAGAGGCCGGTCTGTACATGTCCGTGCATGTCACCCTGACCGGGGTCCGCGGCGTCATCGGTTCGGTGCTCGGGATTCTGATCTACACCGGCGAGTTCGGACCGCTCCGCGCGCCGGCGCTCGGCGCCTGGTCGTTTCTCTTCTGGGCGGCGGTGTGTACGGTTGGCGCCCTTGGCTTCGCCTATCTCAACTGGAAACTTCGTGACATTACCGGCCGCGAACCGGAGAACGACTGACCGCATCGGCCCGCGAGGTATGATGCCCCGCCATGCGTCATGTTCTCGGCCAGGACCGCGCGATCGAAATCCTCCAATCCGCCCTGCGTGGTGGTCGGGTTCATCATGCATGGATCTTCCATGGCCCAACGGGAGTGGGGAAACGCACGACGGCTGAGGCATTCGCCGCGACGCTGCTCGATCCCGACGCGCAGGCCGATCTCTCCGGCGCCATCGAGGCCGATCCGGAGGGCGCCACCGCCCGGCGCATTGCGGCGGGCACGCATCCCGATCTTCACCTCGTGACCAAGGAACTCGCGTCGTACTCAAGCGACGGCGATGTTCGCCGGCGCAAGCAGATCACCATACCCGTGCAGGTCATTCGCGAATTCCTGGTCGATCCGGCGCATCTCTCCGCTCACGAACGCGCGGAGGCCCGGGCGCGCAAGGTCTTCATTGTCGACGAGTCCGAGCTCATGGCCCGGGAAGCCCAGAATGTGCTCCTGAAGACGCTCGAAGAGCCGCCGTCCGGAACCGTGATCATCCTCGTGACGGCGAATGCGGATCGCCTTCTGCCCACCATTCACAGTCGCTGCCAGCGTGTCGCGTTCACTCCGCTTTCTCCCGACGCGATGGCCCAATGGATCGACCGCCGGGCGACGGAAGAGTCGATGTCGGAAGGTCATCGACGCTGGCTCGAACGCTTCGCGCAAGGTTCACCGGGGCTCGCTGAACTCGCGCTCGAGAACAACTTGTACGAGTGGTTCGTGACGCTCGATCCGATGCTCCGTGAACTCCGGGCGGGTCGATATCCGGCGACCATGGGCGGGGTCATGAACAAGCTCATCGACTCGTTCGCCAAGGCCTGGGTGAAGTCGCGAGAGAACGCCAGCAAGGATGCGGCGAACAAGGCTGGGGCCCGCTATCTTTTCGTTCTGCTGTCCGAAGAAGTGCGTGATTGGATCCGCGCGGACCTCGAGGCCGGCGAACCCGTTGACGATCATCTGGTCGCGCTCGATCGCATCCACGACGCCGAGCGTCAGCTCTACTCGAATGTGAATCTGGGATTGCTTCTCGACGAGCTGGTGGCGCAATGGGCGGAGGCCGAGCCGGTCGGCGACTCGTGGTTCAATCTGAAGTGAGCCGGGCGTTGAAGGCCTCGCAGAACTCATTCGTGAACATCCGCTTGACCTGAGCCATCGAGGGCGTCCGCTCTCCTTCGAGCTCATACGCGAGACTCGTCACCGCCCGGTCCTTCAATCCGCATGGCACGATCGTGTCAAAATGCGAGAGATCCGTCGAGACATTGATCGCGAGGCCGTGGGTGGAGACCCATTTCGCGACGCGTACGCCGAGCGCTGCGATCTTCCGTGCCGGACCGACATCATCGATCCAAACTCCCGTGGCGCACCCGTCGCGGACTCCTTGCACGCCGAAGCGCGCGAGCGTGGCGATGATGATTGATTCAAGCCAGCGCATGTAGTCGTGCACGCCGAGCCGCAGACGCTTGAGATCGACGATCGGATAGGCGACGAGCTGCCCCGGGCCGTGGTAGGTAATGTCGCCGCCGCGATCGGTCTCGCAGACTTCAATCCCGAGCGCTGCGAGTCGATCCTCATTCGCGATGAGATGTCGCCGGGCGGTGGGCCTGCGGCTGACGGTAATGACGGGCGGATCGTGCTCGACGAGGAACAGCGTCATCGTCGGGTCCGATACACCCGCCCGCCGCGCGGAAATGATCCCGTCGCGCGTCTCGACCTGAAGTTCACAGGCGGCGCGATAGTCCATGCGACCGAGATCGCGGATGGAGAGACCGGTCGAAACGGGATCGGCACTTCTGTTCACGATGAAGTCTAACGCCCATTACGCGGCGGGGCGGGCGCGGCACACCCCGCATACACTCCCAGCCATGGCCACCGTGCACGATACCGCCTCCGTTGGACCGGAAGTCGAACTCGATGAGTCGGTCGAAGTCGGCCCGAACTGCGTTATCACTGGTCGTGTTCAAATCGGCGCCGGAACGCAGGTCATCGGGCATGCCTGGATGCGCGGACCGCTTGTGATCGGCCGCGAGAATCGCATCTATCCATTCGCGTGCCTTGGCTTCGAACCGCAGGATTACAAGTGGGATCCGGATCGCGACGGGGCCGGGCTCGTGATCGGCGATCGCAACATCATCCGCGAGCATGTCACGATGCACCGGGCGACGAACGATGACACGCCGACTCGCGTGGGGTCCGACAACATGTTCATGGTGAACAGCCATGTCGGGCACGATGCGACCGTCGGCGATCGGAGCGTGTTCGCCAACAACGCGTCGCTCGGCGGGCATACGCGAATCGCCGATCAGGTCAACCTCGGTGGCGGCGCCGCCATCGGGCAGCACGCGTGGGTCGGGCGGCTCGCCTTTGTCTCCGGTCACGCGGGAACCCGACTCCATGTGCCGCCGTTCATGGTCTGCCGCTTCCGCGCGACCGTGGCCGGGCCGAACATGGTCGGACTCCGTCGCTCCGGCATGAGTCATGATGAGATCGATCGCGTCCGCTGGGCGTATCGCGTCATGTTCCGCGAACGACGAACGAAGTCGTCGATGATCGAAGCTCTTCGCGAACGAGCCGATGAGGCGCCGGCGCTCCGTGAGATCGTCGACTTCCTCGAGGTATGCCCCGGCGCCATCTGCAAGCCCGAGGGCGATCGGGCCGAGTGAGCGCGCCGGATCTTGCGCGGGTTCATCGGCTTTCTCTTCACTCGCGTCGCGGAGCCCGCTACGCTGCCGCCATGAACTCTCCCTCGGTCGTGACACGGATGTCACTCTGCGTTCTCGGCAGCGGGTCGGGCGGCAACTGCTCGGCGCTGGCGCTCGACGACACGCAGGGCCAGCGTCGGGTGACGCTCATTGACCTCGGGCTGAGTCCCCGGCAGACCAAGCTGCGACTCGATCAAGTCGGGCTGAGCCTCGATCAGGTCGAAGATGTCCTCATCACGCACTTCGATCAGGACCACTATCGCCACACATGGACGAAGAAGGCGCGCGATCTCGGCTGGACCATCCGCTTTCACAAGCGGCACCTCGGGTGGGCCCGGCGCGCCGGCGCCGCGTATGTGCGCTCCGAGCCGTTCGACGACGCGTTCGATTTCGAGAACGGCCTCGCCGAAGTCCGGCCGATCAGTTTCATTCATGATCATCAGGGGACGACCGGCTATCGGATCGAGACGGCGGCCGGCTCGCTCGGCTATGCGACCGATCTCGGCCGTACGCCCCGCACGCTGAAGGATGCGTTCGCCGGGGTCAATGTGCTCGCGATCGAGTCGAACTATTGCCCGCAACTCCAGCACGAGTCGCCCCGCCCCGATTTCCTGAAGCGGCGGATCATGGGCGGACGCGGACACTTGTCGAATCACGAGGCGCTCGACCTCATTCGGCGCGTCGACGCGGTATCGCCCGATCTGCGACAAGTCGTTCTCCTCCACCTCTCGCGTCAGTGCAACTGCCCGCAGCGGGTGCTGGATCTCTACGCAAAGGAGGCCCCGGACCTCGCGCCCCGCGTCATGCTGACGAGCCAGTCCGAGGCGACCGACTGGGTACGGGTCGAGAATGGCGCCGGTCGTCCGCGCGCGCGCATCTGCACGCGTACTGCCGCGGCCATGCAGCAGCACCTCTTCGCGGGGCAACTCGATCTCGACTGAGGCCTTCGAACATCCAACCGGCTATCGAACGACTTCCGCCAGCACATTGCTGACTCGGTTCATCTCCGCCGCCTGGAACCAGACGGGGCGCCCTCTTCCATTCGCCGGAACGCGGACGGTCGTCTCGAAGCGGCCCGAATGGTCCGCGCGTCCCGATGCGAAGAGGTTCGGCTGCTCGAGGTCGAGCGTGACATTGAGCGGCGGAACCGGCGTCGAACCTTCGCCGCGCAGCGAATAGACGAGGTACTGATTGGTGTCCGGCGTCGCGCCCTCCAACGAGAAAATTGTCCGCTCGTTCGCGACGAGCTGGTCAATGGCGAGCTCATACGGGTCGCCGTCGACGGGGATGAGGACGACGGCCCGCTCGGGTGACCAGACGCCGTAATGTCCGGAGCCGATGATCCACCCGTTCTCATTGATGTCGATAGCGCGGTCGATGACGAAATCGGCCGGGATGCCCGAAGTGATGTCGTTCAGATCGCGAATTCCGTTCCGCTCGTCCCAGATGAATCCGTGCCACCCCGCCTGGTCGACGATGCCGCCGCCCACGACCTCGCCGCGGTTGTTGATCGCGTCGGCGTGCGTGTCCATCGGAATGCCGTTCGGAATCGCCGGGAGAAAGAAGAAGCCGTCATCGACCGACCAGAGGAACGGGCCAACCTCTCCGATACCGGTTCCGAACGGCCCTTCACCGACCACGACTCCGAAATCGTTGATGTCGAAGACTTCGGTGATACCCATGGTTCCGCCGAGCAACTCGTCATGAATGTCGATGTGCTCGAGCGTGTTGAGGTCGAAGAGGTAGGCCTCGAAGTCTCCGCAGGACCCAGTGGTGGAGCGAACGCCGACAACCTGATTCAACTCGTTGATGGCCCGCGCTTCATGCGCCGCGGGAACTCCGAGCCCCTCAAGAGAGCGCGTCCCGTTCGATTCATCCCAGACCTTCGCCGACCGGGTATATCGGCAGCCACCCCAGTAGCGTCCGGTCGACTGTGCCGCCACGACATTCGATTCATTCAGATCGTTCGCCGAGCTGATTTCGGGCAGGCTGACAATCGTCCCGTCGGGATATCGGAGGGCGCCGCCGCCTGCGATGACGCCCGCGTCATTGATCGCTCCCGCGAGATCGATGGGCGTCTTCCCGGCATCGAATGTCCAGAGAAAAGAGCACAGCCCACTCAACGGCGTGGCGCATCCGCTCACTTCGTTTCGGTTGTTGATTCCGGCCGCTCTCGAGGTGGCGAGGCTGTAGGTCTGGTTCCACGGCTCGATAATGACGAGTTCATACTCGACCTGCGCGTTCGCCGGCGCCGCGATGACGAATCCAGCGAGAGCCGGAAGGAGGAGATACACCGGACCGGAACTCGCACGACATGATGGACGCATGGCTTTCTCCGCCTCGACGCCGGGTCGATCCGCAATTGGACGACCGTTCGGACAACGGGTGACTCTAGCAGAGCAACGGGGGCGCCACGCCTTCAATGACTGAGACGGAGCGAGGAAGCCGCGCGACTTGAGCGTTGGTCAAAATTCTCGCCGATCGTGTGCAAACCTGTTGGCTTTCGATCCGGCGGCGAGTCGACGCGACTCGTTCAAATGACGACCGCCTCGACCTAGAATGACCCCATGCGCCCGCGCCGCCCAACTCGACAGGTCTCCGTAGGTGATGAGCGGACCGGTATCGTTCGAATCGGTGGCGACGCCCCCGTGTCCGTCCAGACCATGACGGCCGGGTATACCCACGACATCGACGCCTGCGTCACCGAAATCAACAAGCTCGCTGCGGCAGGCGCCGACCTCGTCCGCGTCGCGGTCCCGGAGCGGGCGGACACCGAGGCGCTCCCCGAGATTCTCAATCAGACGCGCGTCCCCATCGTGGCCGATGTGCATTTCCACTTCAAAAGGGCCCTCGAGTCGATCAAGGCCGGGGTGCACAAGATCCGCCTCAACCCGGGGAACATCTCCGATCGCGACCAGGTCAATGCGGTGATTGACGCCTGCAGGGAGCGAAGTCTTCCCATTCGCATCGGCGTCAATGAGGGTTCGATCGTCGAGCGGAAGGACAAGAAGAAGCGGCTCGAAGAACTTGGTCGCTTCTTCAGCGATCAGAAGCACGGCCATCTCATCGCGATCATGATCGCCAAGCTCGAGGAGTACCTCGAGATCTTCGACGCCCGCGATTTCCACGACATCGTGATCAGCGCGAAGTCGATCGACCCGGCGATCTGCATCGACGCCTATACCGCGATCAGCGAGCGCTTCGACTATCCGCTTCATCTCGGCGTCACCCACGCGGGCCCCCGGGAGACCGGCGTCGTGCGTTCCACGCTCGGAGTAGGGACGCTGCTCGCGAACGGCATCGGCGACACAATTCGGCTCTCGTACGCGAACGACTCGGTCGAAGAAGTGCGCGATGGGCTCGAGATGTTGTATTGTCTCGGCCTGCGCGAACGGAAGGGCGCCGAACTCATCGCGTGCCCGACCTGCGGCCGCATTCAGGTTGATCTCTACACCCTCGTCCAACAGGTTCGCGAGAAGCTCGAGACGGAGATCGAACTCCCGATCAAGGTCGCCGTCATGGGATGTGTCGTGAACGGTCCGGGAGAAGCGGAGGGCGCCGATGTGGCGATCTTCGCCGGCGATCGACGCGGCATCATTTATGTCCAGGGCGAACGCGTCGCGAACATTCCCGAAACCGAGATCCTCGATCGACTTCTCGACGAGTGTCGCAAGTTCGAATCGCGCGTTCGACGCGGCGAGGCGCGCCTTGGTGAGAAGGTCGTCGAGATTGTCCCGCCCGATCCGATCGGTGAGTTGGGCAGCGGTGAATCGATCATCGCGAATCGCCGCGACGGTAACGCTTCGAGCGTGCAACTCACTATCGAGGGCGAATAGGCGCCGCGAGCGTCGATCAACCAAAAGGACCCCTCGTCGCGGAACGAGGGGTCCGTCTGGAGACGGAAGCGCCCTTGCGGGCGCGGGGCTCCTGTAGAAGTTTGGGGCGATCAGTCGATCGCCTCGACATCGCTCGGCCGGCAGGTCGCGACATCGACCGCCTGGACGAACACTCGGTCGCACTGAGCGGCGGATACCTGTCCCGTCGTCATGGCGGCGCCACTCTGATCCGCCGTGATGAGGCGCACGACGCGCACGGTTTCATCGAGTCCGAGTGGTGTGCCGGCGCACCTGACCCCGCCGGGGATCGTGAAGTTTCCGCGACCGAACGCGGCGAGAATCGCGACGCGCCCGCCGGGTGTGGCGCCGGTGACGAGTACGCCCACCTCGCCGGGGCAGTCGCCGGAGAGCGTCAGATTAACCTCGCGGGCGAGCCGCATGACGACGCCGGTCTCGCCGAACGGAGTCCCGGTCTCGGTCGCCATGACATAGATCTCACCGTTCGCGTCTTCACCGAATCCGTGGATAAAGCGGATGACACCGAGGGAGTTGTCGACCGCGGCTTCCTGGATGTCGCCCTGGTCGTCGAGGTAGAGGATTCGCCCGGTCTCGTTGAATACGGGAGCGAATTCCCCAAAGACATACCGTCCCTGCAATTCTGGAATGCCGAGTCCGCGGTACACGAACCCGCCGACGACGACGACGCCTTCGTCATGGTCGTATTCGGCGACCGGGTCGATCAGATCGGGACGGTCGAGGAATTGCGCCGTCGTCGCGTAGCCGCGGGATGCGCCGTTCCGCACGAATCGGAACGATCCTTCCTTGATGTTCCAGCCGTAGTTGCCGCCTCGTTCGATGACATCGATCTCTTCAATGTGGTTCTGCCCGGCGTCGCCGAGCCACAGCTCGCCGTTCAGTCGATCGAACGAGAACCGGAACGGATTGCGCAGGCCGTACGCCCAGATCTCATCGAGACCGGCCTTGCCGACGAAGGGGTTGTCCGCCGGGACGCCGTACTCTCCGTTCGCCGAGTTGTTCCCCTGTGGATCGATGCGGATGACCGTGCCCAGAATGGTGGTCAAATCCTGCCCGTTCCCGTTGCATCCATGGCCGAGTACCGGATTCCCGAAGGGATCGACCCCGGTGTCCTGGTCGTCCCCGGCGCCGCCATCGCCCAGCGCAATGTAGAGGAAGTCGTCAGGTCCGAACGCGATCGTCCCGGCATTGTGATTGAATTGCGGCTGATCAATGCGCAACAACTCGCGGGCCGAATTCGGATCGACCGTCGCATTGGGATCACTCGGGTTCGCGACCTGCCACTCGAGAATCACCGTTTGGTGGTCCGGATCGGCGCCGGCCGGCATCGTCGAGAAGTCTGCGGGAGTATTCGCGAATGGCTCCGAGGTGTAGGTGTAGACCAGGCCGTTCGACTGGTAGTCCGGATGGAACGCGAGGCCGAGCAGTCCCCGCTCGTCGAAAGTGCCCGGTCCGCCGATACCGAGTTCGACGAGCCGGTCACTCACATCGAGAAAGGTCGTGCGGTTGAGATTGTTAAGATTGAGGTTCGCGACCTGCCCGGTCTGATCGACGATGAAGAAGCGATCAGGATGTCCAGGCGCGCTCGTCCCCCAGGTCGGCGCGGCGAATCCCGTGGCGACCGTCTCGAGGCGGATCCGCACCTCACCTTCGAGAATCGGCGCGGGGATCGGATCTTCGAGCGGCGCGAGTTCGACCTGGCCGCGGATCTCGCCGGCCGGGTGAAGATCGGAATGCACATTGAGGTACCAGAGGCCCTGAAGGATCTGCTGCTCCTGCGCCTCGGTCACGGTCGCCGAGCCCACGATTGGACTCCCGAGCGGCAAACCGATCGAGACTCCCGCCGACACGCACACCGGCGCCGGAGCGTGAAAGTGCGCCGCCGTCTGCGACCCGTTGAGGCCGGAGAAGGACACATTCCAACTGAACAGATTCGTGTCGGTGTCGAGCGTCGCCGTGCCGGTCCCCGTCGCCGGCGTGGTAACTGGCGGGACTTCCTGCGAGCCGTCGAGCGTGATGATGAAATCGAAGACATCGGCCGTCGCTGCTCCGCCGACTCCGAGCGCCGCGACCGCCGCCACAATGGCCCCCGAATTACGGGGCTGGCATACGAACATGGTTCGCTCCTCTCTTCCCGCGATGAAGATGACGCGGCGACGGCGTACGCCGTGCGCCCCGCGCCCGGCGGTCGTCGCGCCGTTAGGTCCGTGACCGGGATCCGAAGCGCCGCCTCAGTCGCGTGTGCGCGGCCGTGGCGTCGTCCTCAGTTAGATGTAGAGAGAACCGGGGTGGATTGCATCGCGCGCGAAATCGACAAAAGTGGCCAGCACTGGCCACCCGCTCCCGCGCGCCGGGTTAACTCGACGGCGAAGCCTCAGCGCTTGTTCATGAACTCGAACATCATCCGCATCTGTTCGACATCGCGCATGCTCATCCCAGCTTGGGCGAGGTCGACGCGCATGGCGGTGAGCCAGAATTCGCCCACCGGCTCGTACCCGAGATCGGATTCGATCTTTTCCTGCATCTCGGGAAGGTGGGCGGCGCCGTAGATGATCGCGACCGTCTCATCGCCGTTCGCTTTATCGAGCGCCTCAGCAAGGTCTTGCATGACCACGGCGTTGCGGTCGTGCAGGATCGCCTCCATCAGCCCCGCCATCCCCTCGGGCATGCCTTCCATATCGGGCAGACCCGTCTCCGTCATGCGGAACGCTTCCATGAGCATGAGCTTCGTCATGGCCTGCACGCGCGGGCTGCGCTCGATGATCGCGAGCCCGAACTTGAGCGCAGCGCCCATGAAGGATGAGCCGTCGAGCACGCCGAAGAGTGTCGACGGGTCACCGCCCCGCGCCCGGATGCTCGCTTCGACCTCGTCGAGCGACATGTCGCTGTTGAAGTAATTCGCCTTGTTCGTATCCATGACTTCGAGCTGAAAGACGAGATTGAGCGCCTTCGCCATGCGCGACTGGATGCCCGGCTCGCCGCCGAGCTCCGCCTTGTTGAGCGGCTCCTGATCAGCGAATGAGAGATCGGCGTCGACGCCGCTCCCGCCCGGCTCACCATCGGCGCCGTAACTCAGGAGCGAAAACGAACCGTTCGTCACCTCGTACGCGAGTCGCTCACCCCACGCGTCCTCGAGTGACGACTCGAGCCATTCGCCCTGGCGGACATCGAGTTCGCGAATCGCGTCGACGAGCGTGTCGAGCGTCGCCGGGTATTCATCATGCATCGACTCGTACCGCGCAAGCATGATGCCGACGAAGCGCATCGTCGATTCGGTCCGTTCGACGCGCTCTTCGTCATTCGAGGGCGGCGTGGCGCCCATGCCGCGCGGCTTCACCCCTTCGAAGAGCACGAGGTCCTGGGAGTCGAGAAACCGCTCGAGCAGGGCGTAGTACTCCGGATCCGCGATATGGATCGCCGAAGCGACCGCGATGGTCGGGCCCTCGCCCGACGCCGGGGCGAGAATCCGCACCGCCATGTCGAGACGCATCGCCTTCTCATCTTCCTCGACGACCCGGATGTACGACCGGCTCGTCGTCGATTCGGCGTCCGGCTCATCAAGCGCCGTCGCGACGACGGTGATGGCGAGCGGGCCGCCGATGAGCAGCGTGAGCGAGAGGACGAGAAGAAGACCGATCGACGAATTCTGTCGCATGAAACAATCGCTCCGAGGGGGCTCTATGACGCATTTCGGCGTTTCACCGGGTTGGATTGACGCCGCCGATGCGATTTGATTCCGGGCAAAGGACACCGGGCGGTCAATCCTAGCCACCGCTCCGCCTGAGCCGACGGGAGAAGAGACCATGACCGATTTCAATCCGCTCGAATCACTCGCGAACATGCGCCACGAGTTCGGCGAGCACGGCGGCGTGAACATGTCAATCGAAGCGAGCACAACCTTCACCGTGCTCGAAGCCGAAACGATGCCCGAGATCTTTCAGGGCCGCCGCGGACCAGAAGCGGGAGGCTGTTACCTCTACGGCCGGCACTTCAATCCGACGGTGTATGTCCTCGGCCGGCAACTCGCCGCGCTCGAGGGGACCGAGGCCGGGTACGCGACCGCGAGCGGCATGAGCGCCATCGCCGCCACGGTGCTTCAACTCTGCGAGCGCGATGATCATGTGCTCGCGAGTCGCACGATCTACGGCGGAACCTTCGCGTTCTTCGAGAACTTCCTCCCGTCCCGAACGGGCATCTCCGTCGACTTCATCGACGCGACGGACCTCGACGCCGTGCGGGCCGCGATCACCGATCGCACACGACTGCTCTTCGTCGAAACGATCGCGAACCCGACGCTGCAGGTGAGCGACATCGCCGCGCTCGCCGCGATCGCGCACGAGCGTCATGTGAAGCTCGTGGTCGACAACACTTTCGCGCCGCTCATCGTTTCGCCGGCGCGGCACGGGGCCGATGTCGTCGTGCACAGCCTCACGAAGTTCATCAGCGGCGGATCGGACATCATCGCCGGCTGCGTGTGCGGCAGCCAGGACCTCATCTCCGACATGATGAGCGTTCACGAAGGCGCGCTCATGCTCCTCGGGCCGACGCTCGATCCGAAAACCGCGTTCGAACTGAGCCTGCGCATCCCGCATCTCGGGCTCCGCGTCGCCGAGCACAGCCGCCGGGCGCAGGTGTTCGCCGAGCGCCTTGCCGAATTGGGGGTCAAGGTCGTCTACCCCGGTCTCCGGAATCATCCGGGTCACCACGCGCTCAAGCGGCAGATGAACGAAGGGTTCGGATACGGCGGACTCATTTCGATCGATCTCGAGACGCAGGACCGCGCGTACGAGTTCATGGAGACGCTCCAGAACGAAGACCGCTTCGGCTACATGGCGGTGAGCCTCGGCTATTTCGACACGCTCATGTCCGCGTCGGCGAGTTCGACTTCGAGCGAGATGCCCGAAGCCGAACGCGACATCGCCGGCGTCTCGCCGGGCCTTGTGCGCATCTCCGTCGGCTACACCGGCAGCCTCGAACAACGCTGGCGGCAGCTCGAGGATGCGCTGCGGCAGATGGAACTCGTCTGATCGGCTGGAACTCAAGCGCCTTCGGACCAACCACGGTCGCGTTCTGCAACTGGGCAGTTTCGTGGTTGACAATCCGGCCCGAGGCGTACAAGTTAAGAAGGCATTGATCGTCCATTGTCCTCCACCGGCGCCGCACACGCCGGAGGATGGTCGCACAGGGAACACGGAGACGAACATGTCGATCCGACTCATCGTGAGCGCGCTGGTCACGGCCCTTTCCGCGCCTGCTCTGGCCGACATCATCGAGGTTCCGGGTGACTACCCGACCATTCAGGAAGCAATCGATGCCGCGGTGGATGGCGACGAGGTGCATGTCGCGGCCGGAACCTACGACGAAGCCATCGATTAGCTCGGAAAGCGGATCAAGGTGATCGGAGTTGAAGGATCGCTGATGACGGTCATCGACTCGAGTAAGCTGAAGACTTCGACGGTGACGATCACGGATGCCGCGAAGGCTTTCGAAAGCGATGGCGTCGAGCTTCGGGGTTTCACCATTCAGAATGGAATTGGATCTCGGGCGGAGCGCCTGAATAACGAGCGCGCTGGAGGTGGCCTTTACTGCGTCAATGCGCACGCGGTCGTGCGCGACTGCCAGTTCATTGACAACACCGCCTATTACGGTGGTGGTCTGTATCACTACGCGGGGTCGATAACGCTCGAAGACTGCCTCTTCCTGCGAAACGAGGCGCGACGGGGCGCTGGAGCCTATCTCGACCATCCGGGCCGACAGGGTCACACGACTCTTGAGCGCGTCGAGTTCACCGGGAATGTCGCCTCGGAGATGGGCGGCGGTCTCTTACTATGGTACGGAGGAAACCGCCTTCAGCCGACCGTCCGCGTTCTCGACTGCCTCTTTCAATACAACGATGGCGCGGGTGTCGGGGGTGGCGGGGCGCTCGCCGCGTCCGTACCGAATATCCGGTTCGAACGCTGCAGGTTTTATTCGAATCTCGGGGGCCGTGGCGGTGGCGTGTACATCGATGCATCGGACTTCTATCGCGTGGTAGACTGCGATTTTGAGTTCAATTTCGCGTCGAAGTGGAATGGTGGATGGGGCGGCGGAGCATCCCTCCTCGACGGAGGCCAGGATGGCCTCGTCGAACGGTGTCGCTTCCGTTCCAACTTCGCGAGTCGCGATGCCGGCGGGGCTCTGATAACCGGTCGAGTGAACGCGTGTGTCTTCGAAGGGAATGTATCGGCCCAGGGCGGCGCCGTACTCGCCGAACGGGCGACATTCTCAAGTTCACTCTTCTTGAACAATGAGGCGACGAGCTTCGGCGGAGCGATCGCGGGAGATATGCGGATCGACGCGTACCACTGTACCTTTGTACGGAACCGGGCGCCGATGACTTCGATCGCTGACTATCGAGTCGAACTGTACAACTGCATCATCGCGGACGGAAATCAGCGGCCTTACGGGGGATTCAGCGCCGCGTATTCTCTCGTCGAGGGTGGCTGGATCGGCGCCGGCAACTTCGACGCCGACCCACAGTTTGTCGATGCCATCGCAGGGGATTACCGGCTCGGTCCGGATTCACCGGCCCTCGATGCCGGCAGTCACGCGCGCTTCGTCGAAATGTTCGAAATCGACGAGCCGAGATTGAACGCGATTGATCTGGATGGAGAGCTGCGGCTCGCTTCGCCTTTCGCTGATCTTGGCGCGTTTGAGCGCCCCGTCTCGATGAAGGCGCCGCTCACGCTCGCGACCCCGGGGCCTTACCATGGCGAGCCGGAGGTTTCAACCCAGGTCGGCGCGGCGACGCCGGGCGCGACCGTCGTGCTTGTTGCGGGCGGGCGCCGCGGGGTGACCCCCGTGCCGGGGTGCTCCGGTCTCGTGCTCGAACTCGCCCGGCCCCGCGTCGTGGGCCGGGACATTGCGGACGAATGGGGCGTGGCCAATCGCTTCCTCGTTGATCCGCCGCCCAATCTCTCAGGCCGGCGCCTTCTGCTCCAGGCGGTGACCGACTCGCCATGTGAGGTGACCGAGCTGGTGGAATACCGACCGAACTGAATGCCGATCGACTTGAACATTCTTCGCATTCCTTGCCTCGGGGTCTTGACAGATTCGCCGCGGCGCGGAGGATGGATGTTGAGCTTCGGTCGCCCGGACCGATGAGCCGCCCGACCGGCTGACCGATTGACGGACCCGAACGCACAGGACCGGCGCTGCACACGCCGGAACGAAGCGGCGGCCACGCAGGGAAACCCACCGAACGCACGCCGGAGGCCTTCCATGACTCGCCGGACGCCTCGATGCGCCATGCGCGCCCGTTCCGTCACCGTCTCTCGACCAGAATTTGAATCGCGACTCGCGCGGAGAGCGTCGACCATCGTGCCGGGGACGGCGCCGCGCGTGACGGTCGCGATCGCGATCCTCCTCGCATCGTTCATCCCTGCAGCGCCCCTCGCAGCCGACATCATCGAAGTCCCGGGCGACTACCCGACGATACAGGAAGCGATCGACGCCGCGGTCGACGGTGACGAGGTGCATGTGGCGACGGGGACTTACTACGAGGCGATTGACTTTCTTGGGAAGTCGATACGAGTGCTCGGAACAGGGAGCGTCTTCATCGACGGCTCGCAGTCCACGCGGAGCGTCGTGACCTTTCAGAGCGGCGAGACTCCGGAAGCGGTTCTTGAGTCCTTAACGATTCAGAACGGGCGCGGGACATTCTGGCAGGGCACGGGTTGGGACGAGCTTCGCGGAGGCGGGATTCTCATCTCTTCCGGAAGTCGTCCCACGCTGAGAGGTCTTCTCATTCGTCACTGCACCTCAGACCGGGGTGGAGGGGTGCTCGTGACGGATCATTCGGAGGCGACGCTCGAAGAATGTATATTCGAGTATAACCATACTAACTGGCATTCCGGGGGCGCCTTTCGTGTCGAAGATCAAAGCAACTGCACACTCGAGCGCTGTTCGTTTGGGAGGAACACTGGTTACTCGGGCGGCGCGATCGGAGTCCTCACCAGAGGTGAGGTCTCGCTGCGTGATTGCCGTTTCTGGGACAATGTCGCGCTCGAAGAATCGGGGGGCGCGATCTACATTCATCAAGGTGGTCGATTCGTATGTGAAGACTCTGAATTCACGAGCAATGTCGCCATATTCGCTGATAATACCGTTCACGGGGGAGGAGCCATGTACATCGGTGATGCGACCGATGTTCTGATCCGAAACGGCGTCTTCATCGACAATCTATCGAGTCTCGAGGGTGGCGCGGTCAAGCATCGATTCGGGAGTCTCTCTATTGAGGACTCGTACTTCGAACGGAACCGGACGATCGAGGAGGCATCGCGGGGCGGCGCCGTGGTCGGAGAAGAGGGTGTGGAGATTTCCTCGTCGACCTTCGTTGGGAACTCTTCCACAGTGGGCGGGGCGACAGCGGACGAGTTGGTGATCATGCGATGTTCGTTCATTAACAATTGGGCGACATCAGCCGGCGGCGCTTGCGCTGACGCATCAGTCGTCGAAGACTGCGACTTTATCGAGAATGAAGTCGTGGCTCCGGATGGTCGTGGAGGGGCCGTGTTTGGCCCCGGAGTGAATAACCTCGGTGTTCGGCGGTGCACTTTCGTTGAGAACAGCGCCCACTACGGTGGTGCACTGGCGGACACCGGAACTGTTCAGAGTTCCCTCTTTCTCCGCAATTCAGCTCGCTTTGGAGGAGCGATCTCGTTACGCGGTACGGGCACATGGATCTTTTCTTCTACTTTTGTCGACAACCGGGCACTTTCTGGATCCGCCTGTTATGAGGAGGGGCGGTTCGGTCCAAGGATTCATAGTTCGATTATCGCTCAGCGTGAAGAAGATGCGATCGCGCCGATCGGCGCCTTGTCCTGGATTGAGCGATCACTTCTTCAGTGTGGTCCGTCGTGGATAGTCGACGACAGCGACTATGTGTTTGTTGGCGATCCTACGTTCGTCGATCCGGCCTCCGGCGACTATTCCCTCCAGGCGCACTCGCCTGCAGTTGATCAGGGTGATCCGTATCCTCGTGATGCAGTTGATCGAGCAGGTGATCCCCGCTGGGTCGGCTCATTCCCGGACATCGGCGCATTCGAGTACCAGGGTCAGACGCCGGAGTTCACGCTCCGACCTCCGAAGGACTCCCGTGTTGGTGAGAACAACCATGTCCCGTTCGGCGGCGCGTCGCCGGGGGAGCGGGTCGTCGTGGCCTACTCCTTGCGCACCGGCCGCGAGAAGGTCTCGATCTGCCCGGGGGTCTTCACCGATCTCGACGCGCCGATCAGCCTCGGCGAGAGCGTCGCGAACGAGTTCGGGTTCGGAGTGTCACGCAGCATGACGGTCCCGCGCTCGGCCCGCGGCCGTGTGATGTACTTCCAGGCGCTCAACCTCGACGCCTGCGAGGTGTCGAACCTCGTGAGTCATTACTGGAGATAGATGGCGGCCCGCGTTGCTTCGCACACCTCCTCTGCACAGGGAGTTGGCCATGAACCGTTCCAGATCCACAGCGCTCGCGCGACTCGGCGCCCTGCTCCTCGCGCACTCACTCGGGTCGGCGTTCGTCGCGGCCGACATCATTCGAGTACCGGGCGACTATCCGACGATCCAGGAAGCGATCGACGCCGCGGTCGACGGTGATGAGGTGTATATCGATGGCGGCACATACCACGAGGCGATTGATTTCCTCGGCAAGTCGATTCGAGTCCTGGGGGCCCCGCCACCGTACGAGACGATCATCGACGGCTCCCTGTCAACGGCAAGTGTCGTCACATTTCAATCGAACGAGCCGCGCGGAGCGATTCTTGAGCGGTGCACGATTCGACACGGCGTCGGTACCTGGATGACGACGAGTCATGGTTCAGAGCAGTTGGGCGGCGGACTGCTCATCAGGTCTGCGGCACGACCCTCCATCGTCGGTTGTACGATCGAACGCAACGTGGCTGATCGGGGTGGGGGCGCGATGATCATCGAAGACGCGGATCCCCTGTTTCGAGGTGTTCGATTCGACAGTAACTTCCTGTGGGGACGCGGGTCGGGAGGCGGCGCCTGCGTTGATGACGGCGCGTCGTCCGAATTCTCGGGTTGTCGATTCGTGCACAATGTTGGAGGATCCGGCGGCGGGCTCGGACTCGTCGACGCGGTGGTCCGGATCGCATACTGCTCGTTTGAGTTCAATACGGCGACACGATACGGAGGCGGGGGTGTCGCCATCGATCGCAACCGCCCGGTCTCAGTCGATATTTATTCCTGCTCATTCATTTCGAATCTGGCTCTCTGGGAAGGTGAATGGGGTGTTGGCGGTGCGATTCTGTCGTGGGGGAGGGACGCCTGGGCCGCGGGGCCACCTCTTCAGGTTCGATCATGTGATTTCACAATAAATATCGCGAAGGACGGAGGCGCCGTGGGAATCCTTTCCCGATCAATGCTGATCGAAGACTCTGACTTTCGCGAGAACGAAGCTCTATCCGAAGGAGGAGCGGTATACGGTGACGCCGACATCAGTTCCTCTGAATTCAACGAAAATCGGGCGACGCTCGGTGGGGCGCTTTACTCCTGCAAGGATGTCAGCGACTCATTATTTCTGAACAATTCGGCGATCGAGGGGGGAGGCGCGATCTATCGGGGTGGGGCGGTTAATGGTTGCCGCTTTGATTCCAACCGGGTCGATGGCCCGGACGGGCGGGGAGGCGCGATCTATTACAATCTGAGATCAGCGGTCGAGCATTGCGTGTTCGCCGGCAACCTCGCGACTGTCGGCGGCGCCGTCTGGAATGTATCGAATGTGCGGAATTCGCTCTTCTTCGAGAACATCGCGGAGCGAGGCGCCGCCGTCGCAGCCAGTGTCGACACGGTGATCTACCAATGCACCTTCGCACATAATCGGGCGCCCGTCGGCGAAACCGTCTTTGGAGACGAGACTTCGATTGTTCTCGCGGGTTCGATCCTGTGGGACAACGAAGGCGCCGCGATTGGTCCTCAAGGGTCGTCCTTCACGGTGCAAGAGTGCATCGTGGAAGGTGGAATCCCGTGGATGGAGACCGGCTGCACGAGTCTTTACACCGAGGATCCCAGATTCTTCAACTCGTACGCGAATGACTATCGGCTTCGCGCTGGCTCGCCGGCG
This sequence comes from Phycisphaerales bacterium, assembly GCA_043101845.1. GTDB lineage: Bacteria > Planctomycetota > Phycisphaerae > Phycisphaerales > UBA5793 > JBICHN01. Next base: position 1,082,386 of record JBICHN010000011.1, read on the forward strand.
ATCGACCGAGGTCATCCCTACGAAGTTTCGGAATTCGATCTGGCGGCCGCTCCTCGCCGAAGGGGACCCTTCCAAGACATCGGCGCCTATGAATTTCAATTGAACGACCGCGGCTTCACGATTCGCGCACCGGTTCAGCCGTTGGTGGGCTCGGCGGCGGAACTCCCGTTCGGCGGCGCCCGGCCGGGTGACCGGGTGTACTTCGCGTATGCGCTCCGAACGGGCCGGGGAGAGGTCTCGATCTGCCCCGGCGTGTTCACCGACCTCGAGGCGCCCGTTGAGATCGGGATCGGTGTCGCCGATGAGCATGGCGCCGGATTCAGCCCGCGTCGCCGCGTCCGCGAGGCCGCCCGCGGCCGTGTGATGTACTTCCAGGCGCTCAACCTCGACACCTGCGAGGTGTCGAACCTCGTGAGCCACTACTGGAGATAGACCGCGGCCCCGGTAACTTCGCACATTCCCATTGCACAGGGAGTTGGCCATGAACCGTTTTCGATCAGTAACCCTCGCGCGTATTGGCGTGCTGTTCCTCGCGCACTCACTCGGGTCGGCGTTCGTCGCGGCCGACATCATCGAAGTCCCGGGCGATTATCCGACGATCCAGGAAGCGATCGACGCCGCCGTGGACGGTGACGAGGTGCATGTGGCGTCCGGCACCTGGTACGAGGCGATCGACTTCCTCGGGAAGTCGATTCGCGTGTTCGGCGCGAATCCGCATCGGCGGACCATCATCGATGGAACCTTCGAGAACCGGAGTGTCGTCACCTTTCAATCGAATGAGCCACGCGGCGCGGTTCTTGAACACTGCACGATCCGGTACGGATCGGGCACGCTCGAGAAGATCGCGAACGGTCACGAGCGGTGGGGCGGGGGTCTCCTTATCCGGTCCGCGGCGCGCCCCACGATCATCGACTGCCGGATCGAGCGCAACGCGACCGATCGTGGGGGCGGCGTCATGGTCGCCGAAGACGCCGACCCGATCTTCCGCGATGTCACCTTCAGCGAAAATGTTGTGTGGGGCACACGAATCGGCGCCGGGGCTCGAGTGGACGAGGGCGCGGCCGCTCAGTTCATACGGTGTTCCTTCACTCAGAACACCGCGGGCTCAGGCGGCGGACTGGGCGTCTACCACGCACGGGTGCAGGTCAAAGACTGCTCTTTCGTGGGGAATACCGCGACGGGCGAGGGCGGCGGCGCCATTCGCCACATAAGTCCCTTCCCGCTTGAGATCGAAGGGTCTTCGTTTCGAGGAAATATCGCGCTCCGGAACTCGAGCCAGAAGGGGCAGGGCGGCGCCATCATGACGATCTCGCCCTTGTCCGTCCGATTGTCCGAATTCATCGAGAATCTCGCGGATGAGGGGGGCGCGATTTCGTTCAGTCGCACCCGGGGTCCAATCACGGTCGAGCAGTGCACTTTTCGCGCGAATGGTGCGACAGAGAACGCCGGCGCGGTGCATGTGAGTAGTACAGCCGAAGGAATTACGATTCGATTCTGCGAGTTCGTGGAGAACTCGGCCCCTCGCGGAGGGGCGCAGCACGGGAAGATTCGCGTCGAAGACTCGTCCTTTGTGCGCAATCGGGCGACGGAGAATGGAGGCGCTTGCATCTACGCGGGTGAGTTCATCCGGTGTTACTTTGAGGGCAATACTGCGACGGAACTAGGGGGCGCCGTTTTCGTCGCGGACTCCATTCAGGATTGCCATTTCGAATCGAATCGAGCGGACGCGCGGGGGGGCGCCCTGAGTTCGATCCGATATCCGAATGTTGATCGTTGCGTGTTCGTCGGCAATCGCGCCCCGATCGGCGGCGCCGTGGACGAGGCGCACTCCGTCAAGAACTCGCTCTTCCTCGACAATGTCGCCGATCGAGGCGCCGCAGTCGCGGGGGACGGGACCGCGATTATTCTCTGTACCTTCTCGCGCAATCGGGCGATCGAGGGCGAGGTCATCTTCGATGATCGTTCAGTGACCCTGCTGGCGAGTTCCATTCTGTGGGACAACGACGGCGCCGCAGTCGGACCTCTCGGATCCGAGTTTGTGGTGGAGGACTGCATTATCGAGGGCGGAGTTCCCTGGATGGACGAGTACTTCGTAACCATCCTGACCGAGGATCCGCAATTTGTGGATCCAGCCGCGGATGACTTCTCATTGCGTCCGGACTCGCCCGCCATCGACTGGGGCAGTCCCTATTACCTGACGAGCTTCGACCTCGCCGGGCTCCCGCGCCGGGTCGGTCCGTTCCCGGACATCGGGGCCTACGAGTTCCAAGCGAATGACCGGGGCTTCGCGATTCGTGAGCCGGGTCCGTTCACCGGCCGTTCGGGAGAGATTCCGTTCGGCGGCGCCAGGCCGGGTGACCGGGTGTACTTCGCGTACTCCTTCCAGACGGGCCGGGAGAAGGTCTCGATCTGCCCGGGTGTGTTCACCGACCTCGAGGCGCCGGTCGGAATCGGGACGAGTGTCGCCGATGAGCAGGGCGCCGGCTTCAGCCCGAGCCGCGTCGTTCGCGAAGCCGCCCGCGGTCGGGTGATGTACTTCCAGGCGCTCAACCTCGACACCTGCGAGGTCTCGAACCTCGTGAGCCAGTACTTCCGGTGACGCGGCGCCACAGAAAGCGCCGAGTTCGGTTTCCCAAGGGAATCAACGGCCGATGCAGGACAAACTTCGTTGAGCGTGTGGTCACGCGCCCGGTGTCAGGACCGGGCGCGGCCCGCGCTCAATCGGACGAATCGTTCGAGGCCATCAACTGCGCCCGCGCGGCCCGCGCCTCGTTGATCCGCCGGCGCAGTTTCGCCTCGAGATGCGGATCGCGCGCGATCGGCTCCCAGAACTGTCCCTTGAGGCCGCGCTCTTCGAGCAGCGGATCCTCGTAATACGAACTCCGGCGGAGCGACGCGGTCTCGACCTGCCGTCCGGGTCGGTGCGCCCGTTCGATGAACACGCGCACATCCATGAGCAGCGGCCCGCCGCTCTCGGCCGGCTCGAACGGGTCGACCCCCGGGGTCACCTGCTGGGCGCCGGCGGGCGGCAGAGGATCATCCGGCGACGCGGTCATCGGCAGGAACTCGACGCGGACGATTCGCCGCTGATGCTGGATCGTCGACTCCCACGCCTGGGCGACCGTCGTATTGTCGCCGCGCCACGGTTCGACGATGCTCGCCGAAGTGCGCGGCTGGGTCGTAATGACGCCGAGCCGGCGATCGACCCGGTCGAGACGGAATCGCGAATCGCGCAACGCGTCGAGCGTCGCGTCGAAGTACTCGTCGTAATCCCTCTGATTGAGCTGCGTGAGCGACGCCCCCTCCGGCGTCGCCGAGCAACCGATTCCCAGAACGAGCGCGGCCATCGACCATGCGATCACCGACACCCGACCGATCCACCACCCGTTCGCTCTTCGCGCCATCCTCGCGCTCCGCGTCTCACTGAGTCGTCGTCGAAGCGTAGGATACCGTGTTTCACGGGAACATCGAGCGGCAGGCTGGAGAGGGCAGGCGGATAACCAATGGAACGGACCTCGTCGGGGAACCCCGTCGGCAACGCCGTCATCGGACAGGCGGGTGGGCCGACGGCGGTCATCAACCAGTCGCTCGTCGGTGTCATCGAGGGCCTGCGCGGCCAGATCGAGATCCGAAAGATCTTCGGGATGAAGCACGGTGTGACCGGGCTCATCAACGACGATCTCATTGACCTCACGAAGCTGCACGAAGGTCGACTCGGCGCCGTGGCGGCGACGCCGTCCGCCGCGCTCGGCTCCACGCGCGATAAGCCGGACGAGCAGTCGTGCAGTCGAATCTTCGAGGCGTGCTCGCGTCACGGGATTCATTACTTCTTCTACATCGGCGGCAACGACTCAGCGGACACCTGCCGCATCGTGAACGAGATGGCGGACGAAGCCGGCTATGAGCTTCGCTGCTTTCATATCCCGAAGACGATCGACAACGACCTGCCGCATTCCGATCACACGCCGGGCTATCCATCGGCCGCGAAGTTCGTCGCGCAGGCGTTCATGGGCGACAACCTCGACAACCGCGCGCTGCCCGGGATCAAAATCAACATCGTCATGGGGCGGCACGCCGGCTGGCTTACCGCGGCGTCGGCGCTCGCGAGGCAGCAGGCGGGTGACGGCCCGCATCTCATCTACCTGCCCGAGGTCGCGTTCGACGAGAATGAATTCGTCGAATCGGTCGCGGACTGCTACGAGAAGCACCGTCGTTGCCTGATCGCCGCGTCGGAGGGAATCCATGACGGCGAGGGGACGCCGATTACGAAGCGCATCGCCGCGTCGCTCGATCGTGATGCGCACGGCAACCTGCAACTCTCGGGCACCGGCGCGCTCGGTGATCACCTTTCTCAGCTTGTCAAGAAGACGATTCCCCGGGCTCGCGTTCGCGCCGACACCTTCGGCTACCTCCAGCGTTCATTCTGCGGCTGCGTATCCGAGGTCGACGCGGATGAAGCGCGTCGAGCGGGACAGGCGGCCGCGGAGTTCGCGCTCGACGGCGATCTCGACGGCTCGATCGTGATCAAGCGCGTCAACAACTTTCCCTACGAAGCGAAGATGGACCGCGTGGGCCTCAGACAGGTCGCGGCGCAGACGCGAACGCTTGACGCCGAGTTCATTGAGGGGGCGCACAATGTGAGCGATGCGTTCGTGCAGTACCTCAAGCCGCTCGTCGGCAAGCTTCCGGTGATCGGCCGCCTCTATTGACGCGCGAGGGGCAGCTTCTTCTCGAGGGCCGCGATGAATTCCGGACGCGCCTCGCGACCGAGGCGGCGCGCCTCTTCGACTTCCTGCTGCGCGCCGTGGTAGTCACCCTGTTGAAAGTATGCGACGGCGAGGTTGAGGTGTACGCCGGCGTCGTCGGATCGACTGAGCAGATTGTGGTAGGCCACGATCGCTTCGTCGAGTCGTCCCTGCGCGTGAAGCGATACGGCGGAGTCGAACATCGCCTGCGCTTCTTCCTTGGAGAGACCCTCGGGCTTGTGCACCGCTGCGGGCAACTCGTTCCCGCCCGATGACTCCCCGGGGGACGCGGGGGCGCCGAGCGCCGAGGACAACAGCGAATCGATTCCAGATCGCTCGTTCCGGTCACCGGCGCCGGGCATCTCGGACTGCGCCGCGGTGAGCCCCTGGGTCTGGGCGACCTGGTCGACGAGTCGATTGAGCGCCCCCTGCGCCGCTTCACTTCCGCCGAACGCGCTCAGGTCGCCGTTCGCGAGGGCGAGCATCGGCTCGATGAGTCGGCTGACCGAATAGAGCGAAACGCAGCCGACCGACACATACAGAAATACTTTGAATGTGCGCCATCCAGTCATGTCGCGCAAGATCGGGCCGCATCGGGGTCGCCTTCATCGAGAAAATGGGGAGCCGTCAACGGCCGAGCCGGTCGCGCCGGACCGAACGGTTATGACGATGGGGGGTCCAGCGGAAGAGCCCGGGCGGTCTCGAGAAAGCGCCGGTAGTTCGACCGAACCTCGGTCATTGAATCGCCGCCGAACTTCTCACGAAACGCCGCAGCGATCTCGAAGCCGACGACATTCTCCATGACCACGCTCGCGGCGCTCACGGCACAGATATCGGACCGTTCGTACTGGCTCGTCTCCGCTTCCTTCGTCTCGAGATTGACGGAGGGAAGCCCTCTGAGAAGCGTGCTGATTGGCTTCATGGCGCCACGCACGACGACGGGCTGTCCGTTCGTCATGCCGCCTTCGAGTCCACCGGCGTTGTTCGAGGCGCGGACGAAGCCGAGATTCGGCGCGTCTCGTCGGGTCTTGTCGAATGCGATCGGGTCGTGAACCTGAGAGCCCGGCCGTCGAGTCGCTTCGAATCCGAGCCCGATCTCGACTCCCTTGAACGCCTGAATGCCCATGACCGCGGCGCCGAGGCGAGAGTCGAGCTTCTCGAACCAGTTCATGGCGCTGCCGAGCCCGATCGGCAAGCCGAAGACCTGAGCTTCGACGATCCCGCCGACGGTGTCCTTGTCCTTCTTCGCCTGCCTGATGAGCTCGACCATGCGACCGCTCGCTTCGAGATCGGGGCAGTAGACCTCGCTCTTGTCGCGCTGTTCACGCACGGCTTCGACAATCGACTCCGATAGTTCGATCGCGCCATCGATGGCGCCGATCGATCGAACGAAGCCGATAACCTCGATCTCGAATTCGCGCAGCAACACGCGCGCGACGGCGCCGGCCGCGACACGGGCCGCCGTTTCCCGCGCGCTCGCCCGCTCGAGCGTCTCCCGACAGTCGATGGTGAGCCACTTCACGCTCCCGGCGAGGTCGGCATGCCCCGGCCGCGGTCGATATACCGGCGGAGTCTTCTCGAGATCGTCGAGTCTCGAGTCTCGATTCGCGATCTGCATGACGAGCGGCGAGCCGATCGTGCGCCCGCGACGAACACCGCTCAGAAAAGTGACGGAGTCCGATTCAATCCGCTGGCGACCTCCGCGGCCGTATCCACCCTGTCGACGCGCGAGTTCGCCGTTGATGAAATCGAGATCGAGTTCGAGTCCGGCGGGCAAACCGTTCACGAGCGCCAGCATCGCCGGTCCGTGCGATTCACCCGCGGTATGACAGGTCAAGGCAGGCATTGGCGGTCACTCTAGCCGATGGAGTCGCGTCCTGCGAGGTCGTGGGGCGAGGGTCGCTGGTTGTCGAGTTCTCTGAGCGGCTCTAGACTCGCCGCGTATTCTCCGGAGAGACCTCGCATGCCCGCGCCTGCTCACGCCCAACTCGCTGTCGGTGAACGCGTCCGCGTCACACAGCAGATTCCTCAGCGTGATGACAACTGGACGACGACGGTCGAGGGCGAAGTCGTGTCATACCGGCAGGCGAAGACTGGTTCGTGGTTCGCCCATTCGAAGGATGATCGACTCTGGCTCGATCGACTCGAACTCCGGCTCGACGACGGCGAGATCACGATCTGCAATCTCGATCAGTTTTCGCGCGTGGAGATCATGGACAAGCCGGCGCCTCCCGCAGAGCCGGACGACATGCATCCCGATGACGGCGCCGACGAGACTGAGGCGAACTCCAACGAATAGGGGCTCGTCACTTCGGCTTCTCGGGGTCGTCGAAAAGCGACGACGCCCCTCGAGAGGGGCGCCGCCGCGGATCGGATGTCAAAGCCAGTGATTGAGCCTCAGTCGATCTGCACGACATTGCTCACATTGCACGACGCGGCGTCGATGAGCTGAATGAATCCGCCGCACGACGACCGCGGGAAATTGACATTGAGCGTGCGGCTGCCCGTCGCGCCCGCCGGTCCCTGGAACGCGACCTGCAGGTTCGCCGGACCAATTTCGAGTTCGGTGCCGGCGCAGGCGAAGCCGCTCGGGATCGTGAACGATCCCTGCTGCGTCGAGAAGACGATCGCCACCTGCCCGTTCGGCGTCGCGTTCGACCAGCCCACCTGCCCGGCGCCGCCGTTCGGGCACGGCGCCGTCACGGTCAGTGTGGGCTTCGCGACGACCTGGAGTCGCAACGAATCCGTCAGGTACTCGACGCGCCACTTCGCCTGCGGATCGACGAGCGCCGGCAGGTTGATGGTGGCGAACTCGCCGATCGCGTTCGCAAAGGTCGCGACCGTGAACGCATCGCCGATGGTCGGCTCGTAGCCGCCGAGCGTCGTGACATTCATCGTCCCATCGAACGACGCGGCGCCGCCGATGGAGAGTGTGTCGTGATCGCCTGACGCATTGAGTTCGACTTCCAGGACTCCGTCCGCCGTCGTGGTGAAGTCGCCAGCTACGGCCAGATCTCCGACGCCGTCACGACCAACGACGACGCGTCCCGCATTCACCATGGACGCGTTCACGAGCCCGCGACCGGAGAACTCGCCGCCGAGTCCGATGTCGACGGTGGTCGCGTTGACGGCGGCGTCGATGAGGTCGAGTGCGCCAACACCGTCGAATCCAACGAAGAGCGTGTCGCCGGTTGTGAACGAGGTCCCGGCGCCCTCGACGATGAGCGAACCCAGGTCACCGGCGTCGACGCCGATGAAGGTATTCACGGGGACGGTCGCCGTCGCGCCATTCAGTAGATAGAGCGTGGAGAGTGAAGCGGTGTCGCCGATGAGAAGGTTGGGATCGTCGACGGTCATCGCTCCACCGTCAATCATGATCGTCCCCGCGTCCCAGGCGAGCCCCGCCCCGGATTCGAGGTGAAGCGAGTGGAGGGCGAGCGACGAGGTCGGATCAGTCAACGCGAGCACTCCGCCCGAGCGCACGGTCATCGAAGCGCCCGATACCGCGCCGTTCGCGGCGATGGTCAACGCGGCCTGATCGAGCACATCGAACGAGTCCGCGTCGATTGATGCAGCGGAGCCTCCGCCGACGACCAACTCACCGCCGGCTCCGACGAGCACATTGGCGGCCTCCGCGCCGAGGGCGTCGACGAGCACCTGGGTCGGGATGAAGACATTCATGTTCGCATGGGGAACGAGTCCGCCATGCCAGTTCGACGAGTCGAACCAGCTTCCTCCCGGGCTACCGGTGTAAACGCCGTCCCGATATTCGACGACGATCTTGACCAGGCCCGCGGCGTAGTCGTAGAGGACTTCGAGTTCGAGGAACGGGTCCGTGGGATCGGAGGCGATCACCTGGTCAAACTGACCGGTCATCTCACCCGAAGCCGACATGATCGTGTAGAGATGGCCCAGGGATGGGTCGAATCCCCCGATCAGGTCGACGGCCAGCGTGCCGCCGAGCCCAAGATCGCCGGTGACGACGAGTTCATCGAAATCATTCGTTCCGGCGATCTCGATGTGGGTCGTCGAGGCGCTCTCAAGGTTCACAGCCCCATTGATGGTGAATCGTCCTACGGACTGGCCCGGCGCCACGACACCGCCCTCCGCCGTCATATCGGTCGTGAGCGTGTGCGTCCCGCCGAGTGTGCCGCCTTGGAGGACGAAGCCGTCCGTGACCGAGAGTGGCCCGTTGACCATTGTGGAACCGGCGGTCTGGACGATGTCATCCCCGACCGTCATATGGCTGTCGACCTCGACCTCAAGGAGACCACGGTTCGTGAACGGCGCCGGGTTCATGTCAATGCCACCCGCCGCGGAGGCGCGAATCGTTCCTTCATTCGTCACACCGAGGGGGCCAGCGTCCAGCCGGAGCTCGATGGTCTCGTCATCGGCGTCGATGACGCCGCGATTGATGATGCCGGTACGATCCCAGCCGAAGTGTCCGCCTCCGCGAATGGTGTTGTCTTCGTTCGTCAGCGTGCCGGAGGTGGCGGCGTAGATCCAGTTCTGCAGGTTCGATGAGAGGACGATCTCCCCGCCGCCGATCAGCGTCACGCCGGCATCGTCGAGAATCAGTTTCGTGGACGATCCTGTCGAATCCATTCCGATCGTGGCGCGATTCTCAACTGTCCCGCTCAGCCGAAGCGTGCGAGCGTTGTTGATTCGAAGATTCGCTTCGTTGACGACTGGGGTTACGGTCCCGTCGAGTTCGCTCGAGCCGTTGGCCGCCTGAATGAGACCGGTCCCGAGCGACCGAAGTGTTCCGCCGTGAATGACCGCGGCGTCGTAGAGCTCGACCATGGAGCCGTCGTCGGCTTCCACAAGACCCCCGTCATTCCAGAGATCACCATTCCGGAGACGAAGGGTTCCGCCGTCCGCCCGGAGGTTTCCCGTGTTCGTCAACCCGGTGGTCGAGTCAGGATCAATGATGAACGGTGTGCTTGTGTTGGCGACGATCGTGGCCTGGTTGGTAATGGGAGTCCGGTCGAACCCCAGGTGCCCTCCACCTTCGATCGTGTTGTCGACATTGACCAGCGACCCGTCGTTAAGGCCGTAGATCCAGTTCTGCGCGTTGTCCGAAAGGATGATGCGACCGCCGCCGGTCAGCGTCGTGACGACACCGTTCGGTTGCAGGTAGGTCGAACTGCCTGTCGACTTGAGGGAGATGGTCCCGCGGTTCTCGATGTCCCCCTTCAGATGGAGTCGTCGCGCGTTCTCGATCTCGATTGATCCGTCGATCACCACGGGATTCGTCTCGCCATCGAGCATGCTCGTGCCCGAAGCGGCGGAAATAACTCCAGCCCCGCTCGTCGAGAGGAAGCCGCCCTCGATGATCGCGTCGCTCCACAATTGCACCAGGGAACCGTTGAGCGCTTCGATCACGCCGTTCGCGTTCTGAATCGTGCCGACTCTGATGACGAGATTCCCGCCGTCGGCCTGCATCGCGCCTTCGTTGATGAAGGACATGGCGCCAGGCTGAATCTCGAGCGGGGTCGTCGCGTCGGCGCGAATGACCGCCCGATTCTCAAAATCGGTCTGATTGAACCCGATATGCCCGGCGCCGTGAATCAGATTGTCGAGGTTGAGCACAGACCCACCGTTCACTCCGAAGAACCAGTTCTGCGCCTCGTCCGACATGTGAATCTCACCGCCGCCCGTGAGTGTCGTCAGGCCGTCATTGGCGTAGAGGTAGGTTGACGACCCGGTCGAGCCGAGCGCAATCACGCCCTGGTTGTCGATAACGCCGTAGAGGCCGAGCCGATGCGCATTCTGGATGTCGAATCGACCGGCGAAGGTCACCGGAGATACGCGACCATCGAGGTATGAGGTCCCTCCGCTGGTCCGGATCGTGCCGGTTCCCTGCATCTGAATCAGCCCGCCGGCGACGACTGGTCCGTTGTGGAATTCGACGACGCCCCCGTCGAGCGCCTGAATGACGCCAAGGGCATTGTCGAAGTTCCCCGCGTTGAGGCGGAGAACGCCATCCGCCGCCTCGAGCACACCATCGTTTCGCATTCCGCTGTCATTGGGGTCGATACGAAGCTCGTAGTTGTTTCCGAACGCGCGAACGGTTCCTTCGTTGATAATGCGGGTGGAATTGTTCCCGATGTTTCCGGCGCCCGTGATGGTCTGGTCCTGAATGTGCAGCGTGCCGTCGGTCGTCGAGTAGATCCAGTTCTGAGATATGTCGGAGAGAGCGATGGCGCCGCCTCCGGAGATCGTCAGATCGCCGATATGACGGATGTAGGTCGAGGATCCACTCGAGAGAAGGTTGACGACACCCGCGTTGACGAGCGAACCACCCCGGGTGGTTCCGTCGATTCGAATCTCTCTCCCGTTGAGAATGTCGATCGTGTCGCCGGCGTCCACAGTGAGGTTGTCGATCACCGGGGCCATGTTGACAAGCACATTGACATTCGTGAAGCCGTCCCCATTGACAAAGACATCAAAGGACTCGGTTGGTGAGTTGTTCGGCACCGCCGTGTCCCAGTTGAGCGGATCATTCCACGAACCCCCGGTCGCTCCGACATAGGTGGCGTTCGTGACAGTCTGGCCGAGGGCGGCGCTCGCGGTCCCGAGCACCCCGAGGCCGAGCGCGGCTCCGGTTCGAATAGTCGTCTTCATACATCGTCTCCCGTGGGTGAAGGACTGATCTGCTTCGGTCGCGGCCTTGATCGTCCTGGTGGACGATGGTCCAGCGACCGTGTTCATCCGTCCTTGCCGCACGGACGGGGGAGTCTGACAAGAAGCGCCGAGGTTTTTTGGCCGCCCGCGCTTACGGCGTCGGGCGCGACACCGGGCGGGCGGTTACACTGAGTCGAGATGCAGATCACTACGACCCATGTGACGCTGCTCGAACGCCTTGGCGAGGGAAGCGATTCGCCGGCATGGGATGAGTTCTACCGGCGTTACGGGAAGCTCATCGAGTCCTTCGCGACGCGTCAGGGATTGCAGGCCGCGGATGCGCAGGATGTCGTGCAGGATGTGCTCGTCGCGCTGAGCCGCTCCATGCGCGATTTTGAGTACGACCCGAGCAAGGGAAAATTCAGGTCGTACCTCAAAACGATTACACTTCGCGCGGTTTTTCGAAAGTTTCGTCAGAAGAAGGCGGCGCCGGCGCAAGGTCTGGTGGCGGGCGGCGTCGACGATGCGCTGCATGACGAGGAGATCGACGCGCTCTGGGAGACGGAATGGCGCCAGTACCACCTGCGACAGGCCATGCGCGTCATCGACGCCGAGTTCAACGAGCAGAACCGAACGGCTTTCCGCCTCTATGTGCAGGACGGATGTTCCGCGGCGGAGGTCGCGGAAGCGCTCGGCGTCAGCGTCGATCAGGTGTATCAGGCGAAGAGTCGGATTCTCAAGCGACTGAGCGAACTCATCGCCGCGCAGACGGCGGACGAGGGGTGAGCGGAATGACGCTTGCCGAGGGCGCTCATGGCTGATTCGCAAAGTGACTGGTTCAGTGATCCAGCGATCCTCGTCGAGGAGATTCGCCGATCGAGCGCCGACACGACGCCGCCGACACCGGAGATCCCCGGCTACGCCGATCTCCTCGTGCTGGCCCGCGGCGGCCAGGGCGTCGTTTATCTCGCGACGCAGGTCTCGACAAAGCGCCGGGTCGCGATCAAGACGATCGCGCCCGAATCATTCGCCGACGACTCGAGGCGGCGCCGATTCGAACGCGAGATCGAGATTGTCGCGTCACTCCGGCATGACGGGATCGTCCGCGTCTTCGACAGCGGGATGACCGCCGATGACCGGTTGTTCCTCGTGATGGAGCGAATCGATGGGGCGCCCCTTGATGAGTGGTCGCGTGACCGCACCGTGCCCGAAGTCATCGATCTCTTCATTTCGGTCGTTGAAGCCGTGGCGCACGCGCATCAACGAGGGGTGATCCATCGGGATCTCAAGCCGGGAAACATTCGGGTGGATTCGTCCGGCCGTGCTCGTGTCCTCGATTTCGGTCTCGCCAAGGCGCTCGATCCGTCCGTGTCGACGGTGACTGCCGTGACCGAGGCCACCGCGCCGATCTTCGGTTCGCTTCCGTACATGAGTCCCGAGCAGGCGCGCGGCGAAGTGGACGCGGTCGATGTGCGGTCCGACATCTATGCCCTCGGAGTCGTGCTTTTCGAGATGTTGACCCGTCAGCGGCCGTATCCGGTCGACCGTGGTATCCGTGACGCCCTCAACACGATCGTAAGCGTCGACCCGACGCCGCCACGAAGCGTCAATCCGGCGGTGGACGCCGACCTGAACACGATTGTTCTCAAGTGTCTCGCCAAGGAGCCAACGCGCCGATACCAGAGCGCGGGTGAACTGGCCGACGATCTCCGCCGGTGGCGGTCCGAAATGCCGATCCTGGCGCGGCGCGACACGATCTGGTATCGAACGACCAAACTCGCGCGTCGAAGACCCGGTGCGGTTCTCGGCGGAAGCGGAGTCATCGTCGCGCTGCTTGTCGGGGTCGCGCTGGTCGGGTGGCAGTGGGGGTTGCGGGTTCAGGAGCGTAATCGACGATTCGACGATGTTCGACGACTCGCGAATTCGCTCGTCATCGACCTCCACGACGCGGCCGGTCGAACGAGCGGACCAACCGTGGTGCGCGAATTGATGGTGCAGCGGGCGCTCGAGTACCTCCGCGCGCTCTCGATCGAAGGGGATGACAATCCGGCGCTCCAGCGGGAGCTCGCCGTCGCATATCTCAAGATCGGTGATGTGCAGGGACGGCCGAACGCGCCGAATCTGGGAGACACGACGGGCGCGCTGCAGAGTTACCGAGCGGCCCAGGAGATTCTTGAACAACTACTTACCCGGATACCGGATGACCCCGAGACGCTCCACTCCATGTCCGAGTCCCATGCGGCGATCGGCGATGTATTCGCCTGGCAGGGTCGACTGAACGACGGCGTGAGCGAGTTGAGAACGGCGCTCGAGTTCCTCGTTCGGCGCACCGAGGTCGAGCCGGGGGCTGCGGCCGGTCATCGCGCGCTGGCCGTGGGACACATCCGACTCGCGGACCTGCTCGGAAACCCGCATTTTCCGAATGTCGGTGAGATCGAAACCGCGATGGACCACTACGGCGAGGCGATGGATCTCGTCGCGCAGATGCTCGCGGAAGACGAGGAAGGCCAGTGGCCCCGTCGATACACGGGGCTCCTTCACGAGCGGCTCGCCACAATGCACGAGCGGGCCGGCGAAACTGCGCTCGCTCGAGAGGCGAGCGAGCGATCACTTCAGTTCCGAGCCGGCCTCGTCGAGGATGATCCCGCGAACGCGACCTACATGCGTGATCTCGGAATCGCCCACGAAAAGATCGGTGATCTCCATCGCCGCGAAGGAAACTCCAGAGAGGCCGCGGCGTCGTATGAACGCGCCTCCACCATATTCGACCAACTCGTCACGGCGGATCCGGCGAACGCGAACGCGATTCGGACGGCGGCGTTGACTCATGAGCGGCTTGGGCACTTGCTCCTGGGTGAGGCCGACGCGGAAGGCGCGGCGCGCCAGTTTCGCCGGGCGGTCGACGGGTATGAGACGCTCACGAATCTCGATCCCGCGAATGCCCGCAGCCGGCAGATGCTTGCGATCGGATGGATCATCCTCGGCGACGCGCTGGGGAGCCCGGAAGGAACAAGTCTCGGCCGGCATGATGAGGCGGTCGAGCACTACCAGTGGGCCGGCGATGCGTTCGAATCGCTGCTTGAGATTGATCCGCAGAATCAGACCTGGAGGCGATATGCGGCGCTGGCGATCGCCCGCGCGGCACGAATCCATCTCACCAACGGCGACACACACGCCGCCGTGAAGTCGCTCCGTGAATCCTTGCGCCGCCGGGACGCACTCGCGCTCGAATGGGGAGGCGACTACGACATCGAGCGGGACGCGGCGCTCGCCCGCCTCGATCTTGGGATAGCGCTGCAGGATTCGCACGAACTGGCGGAGGCAAGAACACTCGTCGCTGACGCGCAGGCCCGTCTACTCGAACTCGTAGCCGACTTCCCCGAGCGAGATCAGCTTCGACAGGACCTCAGTCGCGCGGTCGATCGACTCGACTCGATCGACGCCCAGATCGAACTCGAGAGCCGCACTCAGCATTGACCGCGAGCCTCAATCGTCGATCCAGCTGTGCATGCGCGGTCCACTACTCTGGCGCCGCAGAATGGCGGCTTCAGCGTCGAGCATTTCATCCCATCGGGACTGGACGACTTCTTCGGGAAGAACCTGTTTCGCGAGATCGAGAAAGATCATGTAGTGCCCGTGTTCACTCGCCCAGAGGCCCGCGTAGATCTTTCGAAGTTCGGCGTCTTCGCAGACTCGCGACAGAATCTCGAATCGTTCGCATGATCGGGCTTCGATCAGTCCGCACACCATGAGCCGATCCATGAGTTCGACCGTGCCCTCGCCGAGACGCACGAGATCGCGGAGGTCATTCGCGTATCGATTGCGATGGTTCTTCGTCAGGCGCCCGCCCCGGCGGGCGAGCAGGCGAGTGACGAGCGCGAGGTGTTCAACTTCATCGCGGGCGATCGCGGTCATCGCCTTCACCCAGTTCTCGGGTGGCGTTGGGTCGGGCCAGCGGTTCACGAGTTCGAGCGCATTCGCTGCGGCCTTCTTCTCGAGATGCGCGTGATCGTTGAGGAGTTCCAGGGGCTCTTCGAGCGCCTGCTCGGCCCAGGCGTCCGGTGTGTGCAGACGGAGGGGAAGCGTCGATACGGTTGGTTCGAGTGGCATCGGGGAAATCGTAGTCGTGCGCGGCTTCCTGACCCGATCGTTCAACATTCCAGTTGCGTCGAGAGCGGAATCCGTCAGACTGAAGCGGGAGGAATGATTATGCACCGGGCAGACTTCGTTGCGGCAGGCGTATCGGGGGTCCTCGTTTCAAGTGCGGCGCTGTTCGCCGAGCCCTGCCCTCCGGACTGGTCGCCGGCGTTTCCGTATGACACGACGCTCTATCCGTTCGAAAACAAATGCATCGAGCTGAGCCAGGGGACGATGCACTATGTCGACGAATCGCTCCCCGGGGAGCCAGGGTCGATCGTGTTACTTCTCCACGGCAACCCGACCTGGTCGTTCCTCTATCGCGACATCATCCCGCCGCTCGTCGAGGCCGGGTACCGCGTGGTAGCGCCCGATTACTACGGATTCGGCCTATCCGATAAACCAGCGCTCAATGACTTCGGATACACGCCCGCCGAGCACACCGACACAATGGAGGAATTCATACTCGCGCTCGGGCTTGATGACATGACGCTCGTCATGCAGGACTGGGGCGGTCCGATCGGCGTGACGCTTGCGGCGCGTCATCCCGACCGATTCCAGGCGGTGGTCATCATGAACACACTGCTCCAGGAGATCAGCGCGGACGACCCGTCCTGGAATCATGTCGCCGTCGACTTTTCGATCGACAACATCGTGAATGAGAATCGTTATCGCACGACGGGCGAGTTCCCGCGCAACATGGGGAATCGACTGGGTGAGCTCTACGGGCCGCGTGGCAGCGCCGAGTTCCGCGCCGTGCGCGACGCCTACTGGGGGCCCTTCCTCGATCTCACAACGGGAGATCCACTCGGGCCGGACATCGTCGCGCCGACGAACATTTTTGCGCAGAACCTGCTGCTCAGCGCGAGTCTTCTCGACGGCGTAGACCAGAGCTTGCGGACCACGCTCAATGACCTCCCGCTCTACATGGTGTACGGGGGCGCCGACCCGTTCTTCGGCGCTCTGCGCTGTGACGACAACCGGCAGCCGGCCTGCCCCGACGACCTGACCTGCGAGGCGCGTCCAGACGACGAATTCTGCGTCGAGCCGGACGGCGATCTCGCCTTTCTCTATGTCGATCGGTTACGCGAACTCTGGAACCCTCGAAAGATCTACGGCCAGATCATCAGTCCCGATGGCGGACACTTCGTTCAGGAGTACGAGCAGGAGACGATCGCGATGGCGATCGAGACCGTAACCGAAATAGCGCTCACGAACGGCCTGAGTCTGCAGCCGCCGACCCCGGGTCGAGCCGGCGAGAATAATCTAATGATCATCACGAACGCGACTCCGGGTCACCGCGTCGCCCTTCTTTACTCGCGAACCCCGGGTCAGACCGAGTACCCGGGGTGTCCCGGGTTGACGGTCAATCTCACGAATCCAATCGTCGCGGATGTCGCCCGGGCCGATTCGGGAGGCGATGTCGTCTTCGAGGCGTTCGTGCCCTCGGCTGCTCGTCTGGTCGATGATCTCCGAGCTCAGGCGGTCGATCTGGACGAATGCTTCGTCAGCAATGTCGTCTTCATTCAGTTCGAATGATTCGACCCGCTGTATACGCCGCTCCGTGCGGACGCAATAATGGAGAATGGAACGGCGTCGTTCCGCGCGAGAATCGTCCCGGTTCAACCCCAGCAGTACGGTGAGACCATTTATGTCGTCACATGACGAAAATGACGAAATCGCACACGCCGCATCCGCGCAGTTTCAGGCGATGGTGGACAGCGTCGGCGTCAAGCGGTTCGCGAGCGCCATGGGGCTCTCGACCCGCCAGATCAATCGCATGCTCTCGGGCGCCCAACCGAATCCGGTGGACCGCCTCATCCGCTGCCTTCAGTGTTGCGATCCCGAAATCGGCGATCGGACGCTCGACTTCATATGCCAGGAAATGGGCGGTCACTTCGTCCGGGAGGAGGCGCTCGAGGCGGCGTCGGTCAATGCGGTGAAGGAGTGCGCCGAGGCCATCGCGGCCATCAGCGACGGGGAGATCTCCCGGATGGATGAGATCGAGATCCGGGAGGCCGTTCAGGCCCTCATTTCGCTCGCGAAAGCGGTGAAGCAGGAACGGCTCGGAGGGGCGGAAATCATTATCAAAGCGAAGCTTAGCGACGAATCGGCGCCGACGGCCTCGGGCCCGGCAAGCCAAAAATGACATCGATCGTGCTGGTATGGCACGATCGACGTCAGAAGGAGAGAAAGCGAAGGCTTGTTGAGTGCTCGTCTGGTTCAGGGGAGCCGGAGCCGCCTGCGGTCCGGTTCCGCCCATACATACGACTCGCGTCCGGTATCTGTTCACCTCCGTTGTTTATTTCGTGAGGTTTTTCTTAGGTGGCGTGTCCCGTGCTCGACACGGCTCTGGTTCGTGTCGAAACGGAGGTTTCCGCTTTACGAATCTGAGGCCGCGGCGTCATAGTGGATGAACCCGCCGATGAGCCGCCTCATGACTTCATCCCGATTCGAGCAGCCCGACACCCGACCCGACTGGGCGGCGTTGAGTAGACGGCTGCGAGGCGTCGCCCTCGTGCTCACCCGCCGGCCCGACCTGGCTGACGAACTCGCCCAGCAGGCGTTGGCCCGCGCGCTGGCTCGACTTGATCGGGATGACATTCAGTTCCCGTACCTCCGCAAGACCCTCATTAATCTCTGGCTCGACGAGCAGCGATCGCTCCGCCGTCGCATCGCCCGGCTCTCCCGGGTCGCGGCGACCGCGGCGCCCTGGCACTCCGGGAGCGACCCGTGCACGACCGCCGAACTTCGCACACGGCTTCAAGCCGTCATCACGGCGCTGCCCGCGCGACAACGCGCGGTCCTCACGCTCCGTCTCGTTGAGAACATGGACTATACCGCGATCGCCGAGACGCTCGACTGTTCCGTCGAGAGCGTGCGCACCACGCTCTGTGACGCTCGACGACGCCTGCGATCGCGACTCGAGGAGTGGCGCCATGACTTCTGAACCGACGCCCTCGAACTGGTCCGACGAATCGCTCGAGCGCTACCTCGACGATGATCTCAACGCGACCGAAATGTCCGCGCTGGCGGATGACCTGCGGCGGTCGGCGCCGCTCCGCGAACGGCTCGCGCGGCGATCGCAGGAAAATGATCTCGTTCGCGCGGCTCTCGAAGTGGACGACGACGAAATCGAGAAGGCGACCGCCCATCGTCGAAGGCAACAACCCTTCGTGCTCGGCGCGACGGTCATGAGCGCCGTGGCCGCGGCGATCGCCATCGCGTTCGTCTGGCCCGGCCGCGGAGAGCGGCCGTCGATCGATCGGACGACGGAGAATGTCGTACGGGCGTCGGAGGGAGAGGACGCAGACGCTGAAGCCAGCGTCGCCTCGAGATCCGAGTCACGCGCGTCGACCATTCGCGTCGTGCTCGCGATCGAGCGTTCGAGGCCGGATCCTGATCGACAGGCCCGACCGGAGGCCGAGAACGAAACCATGGAGCTGGCGGGACCGGCTCCGATGACGATGGAACGACTTGATCGCGCGCTGGCCACCGGCGATGTCGACGCGGCGATCGAGTCACTTCGCGCCGCGCCCGATGACGCGTCCCGCGAAGATGGTTTCAGTCGCCTCGCCACGATCCTTCGTTCCGCCGAAACTTCCGAGCGTGTGCTCGATCAGTTGCCGCCCGCCGAGCAGGTGGCCGTGTGCCGCCTCTGGGCCGAGGATCCGCGGATGCGTCCCGTGTCGTTCGAGCGCCTGCAGCGGCTCTCGACCGATCCGGCGGTGTCGTCCGCGGTCAGTGAGACGCTCGAACGCTTGTACCACAATCGCACGCTCCGACCCTGGATGCGAAGCTACGGCCTTGCCGATTCACGCGGACCGCGCTCGTCGCCTGTCGGCTGAGCGAAGCCGCGATTTCACCCGATGAACCATTCCCGTGCCTACGAGGAGACACTGTCCATGCGCGCCAACTTACTGCACCGTTTCGCCGTCACCGCGTCCGTGACTCTCATGCTCACGTTCCTCCCGACCGCAGTCGCGCAGGACGATGAAGAGATGGAGATGGAGCACGAGGAGACGCCCTGGATCACCAAGATCTACGACCTCCGCGATGTCGCAGCGCTCCTGCCTCCGAGCGAGGAGCACGACGATCTTCTCGACTTCATTACGCAGGAGATCGTCGCGAGCCAGGGATTTCCGGCCGATCGACTTGCCGCCGGTGTCTACATGGTCAGTGGGGAGCCGGAGAACCACGACACCTTCGTCGAACTCATCGGCCAGGTCGAGTCGCTCTATCACGAAACTTACGAGGTGGAATTGCTGATGTTCACCGTGCCAAGCGGCGAGGCGCCGGAACTTCGCAGCCGCTTCGACGGTGACGCCGAACTGCGCACGAAATTCGTCGTGCAGCGGCGGCATCCAACCCTCATCGAGGCGACCGAGGTTCAGACCTATGTCTCGGACTGGCAGCCCGTCGTGGGCGACCAGTCGGCGGGGTATGACCCGGAAACGAGTGAGATCGAGTCAGGCCTTGTCGTGACGGTGACCGTGGGGACCGGACTCGACGGCGACGGCATCGGATTCCTGATGCGCGGCGAAGTCTCGGATGTGACGATGCACACGGCCCGGACTCCGGGATCACAGTACAACATCTCGGGACTCGATCTTGGGCTGCCGACGCTGGCCCGGCGATCAATCCGATCGAATCTGCGAATCGCTGAAGGTGAATCGACCGTCGTCGCGGTGACGCCCGGGTTCCATGAAGGCGCCATCGTCATCGCGGCGCGAGTGACCGCGATCGATGAATGATCCCGAACGAGAACATCCGTGTCGATTCAGAAGTTGAACGACACGCCGAGACCGATGAAGGGCGCCGGATCGGATTCAAATTCCCGTCCGGCGTTCCCGTTTCGGTTCTCGATTTCAAACTCCTGAAACGCGAGCACACCCCCGGTCAGATCGATCGAGATCGAATTGTCAGCGCGATAGCGCATCGCGATGTAGATCGGCACGGCGGTGTCTTCGACGACGCTGCCGAGTTTGACGGGGTCATTGTCGAGGCGGAAGCGTCGATTCTCATATGCGGCGCCAAGCACCGCGACGAGGCCGTCTCCGTAGTCGTAGCGGAGCTCTCCCCGCGTGCCATCGACTACGAACGACCACTGATCGTCGATCGACCAGTCGAGCGTGATCGCGGGAAGAATGAGTTCGTCATCCTCAATCTGTGTCGCGACGAGCACACCGAGCGAGGCGGTGAAGTCCTCGTTGAATTCGCGTTGAATGGCGAAGATACCGCCGTACGAGTCCGCATCAGAGTAATCGACATCACTCTCGCCGGCGAATCGCGCAATGCCGGACGCCGTCCAGGACCATTCGTCATCGACTGCTACTTCGACACCCAGCCGTGCGTCGATGATATGAATGTCACCGAAGGGCTCCGCGGCGCCCGCGATGAAGGTGTTTGGTCGGTCGAAGTCGTAGTTGCTGTATTCGTACCCAAGACTGAACTTGATCTGAGCCTCGCGCGAGACCGGTTTCTTGAGGAGGTAGTTGAATCCGGCCCGCCAGGTTCGATAGTCGTCGTTCGCACCATCGAGATCGGACGGAAAGGTGTACCTCGTGAACGGCGTGAATCTCACGAACGGATCACCCGCGGTCGCGTTCCCGTCCTCCGTCGCGTCGAGCGGGAGCGTTTCCGCGTCCTCGGCGACTTGCGCCACGGCGCCGGTCGTCAAGATGAGCGTGACTCCCGCCGACCAGAGCCATTTCCGCGATCCGAATCCACCCATTCCGTCGCTCCGTTCCGAGTATTCAGCACGAGGTTTCGGCGGATGATACCCGATACTCGTCAGGATCGCTCCGCTCGCGAACGCTCACCGTTCGACGAATCCCCCACGCGTCTTGTCGGCAACGGCTCTTTGAAGGTCAGGGTGCGATAGGGGAACGGGATCTCGATTTCGCGATCGTCGAGGGCCCGCTTGATCGCGCGAACGACCTCGCCGCGCGACTTGCGCACGCCGAGCGGGGTCGAGTCGGACCACCATGCGACCTCGATGTCGATGCTGCTCGAACCAAAACCGTTCGCGAAGACCTGCACTTCGTGCTCGCTCGAGACGGAGTCGCACGATTCGACGGCCTCGCGAATGATCGGCAGCGCCTCGTCGACATCCACATCGTATGCGACGCCGGTCATAATCGTGATGCGGCGGGTCTTGCGATTCGTGAGCACCTCGACCGGGTTCGTGAAGAGAAACGAGTTCGGTACGACGACGAGCTCGTCCGTAGTTCGCCGAATGAGCGTCATGCGGATCTCAATCTCCTCAACCTTGCCCATGATGTCTTCACACTCGATGTAGTCGCCGGGCTCGAACGGAAAGCGCCACAGCAGCAGAACCCCGGCGAAGAAGTTCTCGAAGATGTCCTTGAAGGCGAAACCGACGGCGACCGAAAGGAGCCCGAGTCCGCCAAGCGCCTTTGTCGGGGTCAGCCCCGGGAACACGATCATCGCGGTGAGAAGGAGGCCGATCGCCCAGGTCGCGATGAACGCAAGCTGCGCGATGAGATCGCGCAGGGATTGACGCATCTCCGATCGCTTCGCCATCTTGCGTGCGATCGCGCGTACGGCGAACGCGAGAAATGCGGTGAGCACGAGGACGGCGAGGCCGGCGACGAAGTAGGGGATATAGGAAACGAAGTCGCCCCAGACTCCGGCGAGCGTTTCTTGAATTTCACCCATGGCCTCGTCAAATGACTTTGGCGCATCTTCCACTTCGTCGGCCGCCGTCTGCTGCCCGGCGCCTTCTGAGTTCGCAGCTTCGCTCGCGTCCGATCCACCTGCGGGTTGCGCAAGGGTTGCGACGGGCGCCTGGACACTGAAAAAACCGGAACGCAGCGCGCACATCGCGCTTGTGAGAAGGGACATGACTTCTCTCCCTTGAATCGAGCGCCGAATTCCTGTCGGCGTGAACAAGGCTAGGGAAAGTATGGGCCCCGGCGCGTGAAGGATCGTTCATGGCGAACCCGTCGATGGCGCGATGGACCATGAACTCGTCGTCAAGGTGTGCTTCCCCGCAGATTACACGCGGGTTCGACCGGTGTACACGATCCATTCAAGCGCGAGCGCTGCGAGCGCCGCCAACACGAACCACGGCCATAGTTCGCGCGGAGCGCGTTGACCTTCGGCGACCGCCGTCGCGCCCGCCACAGTTACGGGTGTCGACGGCGCGGGCCGAGTCTCCGACTCGGTCGCACTGAGCAGGTTCACGGCCAGTCGCGCGTCTTCCTCCGCCACCCCTTCAAGCTCGTAGAGTCCGACGCGACGGAACACCGGAAGCGTAACCGACTCACCGGGCATGACGCTCCATTCCGCAGCCACCGGTCCAGTCATCCGGACCGTGTCGGATACGGCGCGAACGGTCGCCCGTTCACCCGCCTGAATCGTTCGGCCGGCCTCCGTCCTCCGATCGGCGGGCAACCACTCCACCGCGTTCTGCATGAAGATGGCGAATGCGACATGAAGTGGCCAGTTGCTCTCGAGGATCTCGAAGCTCACGAGGAGGTGACGCACACCGCGCCGTTCGATCGCGGCGATGAGCGCGCCGCCGTCTCCCAGCGCCAGCAGTACGCCGGCGTCTTCGTCGAACGCAAGGCGCGCCGGGCTCGCGACCGCAATGGGGTCAAGGTTGACATCTCGCAATACGGGATGGCGTCGCGTCCAACTGAGGACGCGGCGACTCGCCGGAGCATCGAGGACAACGCGCTCGATCCCTTCGAAGGGTGGTGCGGCGCCAAACGACAACGACGGGATCGGTGGCGCCACGGGCGGCGCATATCGATCGAACACAATCAAGTCGTAGCGGGCGAACCGAGTCGCCTGCTCCGCCGCGGGAAGCGCGAGCATCGACTCGTACGCGGCGCCGCTCATCGTTTCGACCTGCTCGAGATCGAGTACCTCGAGAGCGTCGGCGATAAAGGCGTCGACGCTTCCGTCGAGAGCGACCGCCAATGCAATTGACCGATCGATCGGCTCCATGATGAGTCCAGCCGAGTCATCCACGGGCAGAATGTCATCGACCATCAGCCGCGCCCGGAGAAGGGCGCCGGCGCCCGGGTCGCGCACCCGGAAGCGGAATGAGCGCTCGGCAGGGATAATGAAGTCTTCGTCGCGCGCGGCCGGGTCGAACTCGAGAACGATCGTCTCCACGATTTCACCATTCACCTCGAGCGTCACCGGCGTCGCGATCGATTCGGTCGCATTGCTCTGAGCGACACCGAAGACGATGACACTCGACCGGTCATCGCGTTCGCGACGGGCCGCCAGCGTCACAATGCCGAAGTTGCGGGTGGCTGCGTCGTCGACCTCCTCATCGGTCGGCGGCTCCGCGACGGGCAGGAATCGAAATGCGCCACTCGAGAGCTCCGGGGCTCGCTCGTCCGGAAAGCGGCCGTCGCTGATGAGCACCACTTCCACCGACGCGTCACCGGCGGTGAGGAGATACGCGTCGGCGAGTCGAATGGCCGGCGCGAGGCGACCGGGTTCATCCGTTGGATCAAGCGAGGCGATCGCAGCGATCGCCGCGTCCATATTGCCGGAGAACGGCGCAACGATTCGCGCGTCCGCGGAAGCGGCAATGAGCATCACCTCGCGGGCGCCGCCGCTGCGCTCGAGGTCGCGAATGAACTCGCGGGCAATCTGCTTCGCCCGGTCGAATCGGGTGCTCTCGGCGCCGGGCCGGAGTCGAGCCTGCATCGAGGCGGAGACATCGACGATCAGAATGACACGACTCGCGACGGGATCAGCTGCGCTGAAGATTGGTCGCGCCGCGGCGAGGAAGAGCGCAGCGAGCAGGAGAAGTTGAATGAGCAGCAACCAGCTCCAGCGCAATCTTTGAAACGGCGCATTCGCTTTGAGATCACGCACCGCCTGACGCCAGAGCAGTGTGGTGGACACAATGGCGGTCCGACGGCGCAACTTGAGAAAATAGAGCAGCAGCAGCGCCGGCACGACGATCGCCGCGCCGATCAGTGCCGCGATGGGGGTGAGAAACTGCACCGGCCTAGTTTAGAGGTCCAGCGGGGCTCTCAGGTCGAATCCGCCAGCTTCGTTCGCCGGATCTTTCTGCAGCCGCGTACTCGATTGTCCGATATGTAGGAGGCCATGAAGTCAGACGCCCGCTCCGCGCTCAGTCTCCAGGTTCCGATCATTGTCCGGCTCGGCGAGCGCATCGTCACGGTCGACGATGTCATCGCGTGGCGCCCGGGCACGATCATCGAGATCAATCGGAACTCGGACGACGACATCGACCTCCTTGTGAACAATGTCCCCATCGCCCAGGGCGTCGCCGTCAAGGTGGGCGAGAACTTCGGGCTTCAGGTCACGAGCGTCGGCGATCTGCGGCACAAGATCGAGGCGATGGGCGGCGACGACATCGCGACCCCCTCCGACGCCCGACCAGTCGGCGCCGCTCCGGCGACGACGACGCGGCCGGAGCCTGAGGATTCGGACTCCTTCTCCGCCGGTGACGAGGCGTCAAACGAGCCGGACGAGAGCGAGCTCGTCGCCAACGCCGCCGATGACTCCGCCGACGACGCGCCGGCGTCCTCCGCCGCGTGAAGGCGCGTTCCATCCACAACGATTACCGGTAGGTCAACGACCGCGCTCGGCGCTCTCGAGCGCCGATGCGGACTCGCGCTCGACGAGGTGAACGGGAATGCGCGGCGATCCGTTCGATTCGCCGTTCGCGTTCATTGAGACGCCAAGACGACGAAGCATCTTCCGGGCCGCAGCGTAACCGAGGTCGTAGTAGTTCAGGCGAATCGTCGTGAGTGGCGGGTCGGCGACCGCCGCGGCGGGCAGGTCGTCGCATCCCACAATGGACAGCGCAGACCCCACGGCGCGGCCCTTCGCTTTCGCGGCCTGCATGGCGCCGATCGCGATCTTGTCGTTGCCGCAGAATATCGCGGTAAGCTCCGGATCGCGGGCGAGGAGCGCTTCGGTCGCGCGAACGCCGGCTTCGATCTGAAAATCAGCGCTGACGATACGACGATCGGGTAGCGACACGCCGTGCTCGTTCATTCGGTCGACGAACGCCGTGGACATTTCTTCCGCCGTGAGCACCTGCGATGAAGGGCCGGCGATGTGCGCGACCTCGCGGTGGCCGAGCCCGACGAGATAATCCGCGGCAAGTCGTCCGGCTGCGGGATAGTCGCAGAGGATCGTGTCGAGATCCCAGTGCGCGAACCGGTTGTTCACCAGAAGCAGGGGACGGTCGGAGCCGGAGAACTCTTCGAGCCATCGCTCCTTCTCGGTCGAGCCGAGGAAGAGCATTCCGTCGACCGAACAGTCCTCCAGGATGGAGAGATACCGCTTCTGACGGATGAAACTCCTCCGGGCGACCTCGAGCATGATGCGGTAGTCGTACTCCGCAGCGCAGTCGTAGATTCCCGAGATGATCTCCCCGAAGTAGGCGTCCGCGAACGCCATATGGAGTTCCGGAAGGATGATGGCCAATGTACGGCTTGAACGGGACGGAAGGCCCTGCGCGAGTCGCGAGGGGCGGTACTTGAGTCGCTCGATCGCCTGGAGCACGCGCTGGCGCGTGGGGGCTGAGATGCGGTGATCGGCCCGGTTGATGACGAGGGACACCGTCGTGGGGCTCACGCCGGACTCACGGGCGACATCACGGATACTCGGTCGGTTCTTGCGCATCGTGGAGAAACGGCGTCCTTTCAGCGACTTGCGGCCGATCGACTCGGGTGGATCCGCCCGGTCCGGAGTGTACACATCGTCGGTAAACCAGTTTACCTCATGAATCAGAACGGTGTCAGAACCGATCCGCGAATTCGCCTCGAAAAAGCGTCGGGAAGCCGCGTTGGAACGACTTCAGCGGCGATCACGGACTTTTTTCAGTTTTCGCTTTGCGGGTCGTTTACTCTGCGTGTACCTTTATATGGCCCGATTGGTAAACCATTTTACCAACCGCGGACCCTCGCTCCCGGTCGTCTGCGAAACGCCCTGCCCTCCGGAGTCGTACCCATGAGGCGTCGCCCCGATCACTTCGATACGAACGACCGTGGCTTTACGCTCATTGAGTTGCTCGTGGTGATTTCAATCATCGCGCTGCTCATCGGTCTGCTCCTGCCCGCCCTGGGGCGGGCTCGCGATGCGGCCCGGACCTCGGCCTGCCTGTCGAATGTGCGGCAGACCGGAATCGCGTTCACCTATTACGCCGACGACAACCGCGACTGGTATCCGGTGGTGAATCCGTTCGCCACTCGTCGGGCGCTGCGCGATGTCATCGCGGGACAGGCGTCATACGGCGGGCTCGCCGGCTTCTTCAACCTGAACAATCGTGACAATCCCGGCGCCGGGACGAATGCCCGATACGCCGACGGCAATTCGAAGCCGCTCCTTGTGCCGTACATGAACGACGCCTCGACGCTTTATTGCCCGGCGGATCGACTCGACAACATTGACTCGCGGCGGTGGCCCGGCAAGCCCGTCACACCCGAACCCGCCGTCCGTCTGGAAGCCGATCCGAACGCTCCCGCGGACTACCCGGGTGTGAACTCGATCAACATCAGTTACCTCTACCTCGCGGGTCTACGGCAGGACGAGCCGTCTCCGATGGCGATCTTCGCGGATGAGACGAACAAACTCGATAACGCGACCCAGGCCTTCAACTACGACGGCGAGCCGGGGTACGCGGAAGACGACAATCACAGTGATCGAGGCGGGAATGTCTTCTTCAACGACGGTCACGGCGAGTGGACCAGGAATCAGGACATCCTGACGATTTACGATGTCATCGGGCGTCTGCATGGCAATACCGACACGATTCGCAGCATCGACTGATGTTCGGATGACTACGCCCGACGCGATCGCGTCGGGCGTTTCGATAGAAGTGTGGTCCGAAACAATTGAGAAGAAGTGAAGGACACGAAGTCGTCGATGCGGCTTCGTCAGTCCGATCAGGAGGATTGAGATGAGGACTTCGCGCTTGGCGATCACCGCCCTCGCCGGCTTCGGCCTGTCCGCCGCGGCCTGGGCGCAGTCGACTCCGGTCGACGGTTCGATTACTCCGGGCGAGTACGGCCCGGCGCTCTGGCTCAACGAAGACAATCCAACGGGCTTCGGTGACAATAATGATCCGAGCAACGGCGGCGCGAACGGGTCCGAGATGGACGGCGTCTACGCGTTCATCGGGACTGACTTCTTCGGCGATCCGGTGCTCTTCATCGGCGTCACCGGCAACCTCGAAACGAACTTCAACAAGATCGAGATCTTTCTCGATACGATCCCTGGCGTCGGGCAGAATCAGCTGCGCGGCGACAACCCGGATGTCGATTTCAACGGCCTGAACCGAATGGGCGATGACCTCGACACGCCCGAGGTGGAAGGCCTTCGATTCGACCACGAGTTCACCGCGAACATGTGGATTGGAATCACGACGGGCAATTACGACCCGGATCTTGATGTCGCTGAGAACTATTACAACTTCGCCGATCTCGACCTGCAGTTCGGCGCGTATCTCGGCACCAACTTGACCGGTGATCCGGACGGCCTGATCGTGGGCGACAACCCGGTCGCGGCGCGCGGGATGATTCTGAACTCGAACATCGATGGCGTCACCGACACCACCGCCGGCGCCGGCCTCGCCGGGCCGGTCGACACCGGGATCGAGTTCTCAATTCCGCTCGATTCGATCGGCAACCCCGACGATGACATCCTCATGACGGTGTTCATCAACGGTCAGGGCCATGACTTCGTGTCAAGCCAGATGAGCGGCGGACATCCGTACGGCGCCGAGAACTTCGGTGAGCCGCGCACGCTCGATCTGCAGTGCGTCGCCGGTGACCAGTTCGTGACGGTCGAGAATCAGATCCCGCGTCAGCAGGAGTTCGTACTGCAGGTTTCGCCGCTCGTCGCCGGTGGCCGCGCGACGCTCCAGGCCGAGTCCGCGACGCCGGGCGAGACGGTTTACTTCGCGTACAGCCTGCGAGGATTCGGTTCGACGCCGGTGCCGCAACTCGGCGTGGTGCTCGACCTCGACAACCCGCAACTCGCGGGAACAGCGCGGGCGAACGCGAACGGGAATGCGAACTTCAGCAGCAACATTCCGCCGCAGGCCTCGGGTCGCACCGTTTATCTCCAGGCCGCCGAACAGGGTCGCGTGACGAACGCCGTCGCGTGCCCGATCGAGTAATTGATCGCTTCGACGGACTGACACCCGCGTCGTCCGCCGTGTTATCGCCCCGAACCTGGCGATCGCTCCCCGAGATTCGAGGGAGCGATCGCCGTTTCCGGCAGATTCCGGTTGCAACAAGCCGGACGCCACTTTGAAATCAGACCTGGTGTTACTCGCACTCGAATTGGATTGAGAGAGAGGAAAGAAAGATGCACACGAATCGTCCCGCCCTCGGTATCGCGTTGCTCGCCGGCTTCGGTCTGAGCAGCGCCGTTTTCGCTCAGCCTGTGATCGACGGCACGGCCGACGCCATCTACGACACCGAAGCCGCCGTCCAGGATACGCAGACTCAATTCGGCGACAACAGCGATCCTGATCCCGGGTTCGCGAACGGTTCCGAACTCGACGGCGTGTATTCGTTCACCCAGGATGGCGTGCTCTACATGGTGTTGAGCGGCAACCTCGAATCGAACTTCAACAAGCTCGAAATCTTCATCGACAGCGTTCCGGGCGGGCAGAATCGTCTGCGCGGTGACAACCCGGATGTCGACTTCAACGGCCTCAACCGAATGGGCGACGACGGCAATGGCAACGGCCTGACCTTCGACGCCGGATTCGAAGCCGATTACTGGATCAGCATGACGGGCGGACCGGACGGTGACGGACGGTACCAGCTCTTCGCGAACTACGCGAAACTGCGCACGGACAACGATCAGGGAATCGGCGCGTTTCTCGGATCCGGACGCGCGCAGAGCGACGGGACACTGCAGGACGGCGATAACTTCCCCGGCATTCGCATGACGATCGACAACAGCAATGTGGGCGGTGTCATCGGCGGCTGTGATCCGGACGATGGCGCCGGCGTCCCGACCGGAATCGAGATGGCGATCCCGCTGACGGCGATTGGCAATCCGTTCGGCTCAATCAAGGTCTGCGCGTTCGTCAACGGTGGTGGACACGACTTCATGTCGAACCAGGTGCTCAAGGGCATCGGTGGCGGCTGCAACCTCGGCGAGCCGCGTAACGTGGACTTCAACACGATTGCGGGCGATCAGTTCGCCACCCTGACCGGTGGGTTCGGAACCGAGCCGTTCAGCCTGCTCACAAGCCCGCTTACGGCGGGTGGCGTCGCGCAACTCATGACGATGAACGGTACGCCGAACGCGCGGCACTACTTCGGCTACAGCCTGACGGGCCTCGGGTCGACCCCGGTTCCGCCGCTTGGCGTTACCGCCGACCTCGACAATCCGACCCAGATCGGTTCGGCGACCGCCGATTCGACGGGCAGCGCGACCATCTCGCGCGGCGTGCCGAATTCGGCCCAGGGCGCTCGCGTGTACATGCAGGCGCTCGAGAACGGTGACAAGACGAATGTCGTCGCCCGGATTGTGAACTGATCGATCACGGACCCTGAGGGTTCGATGTAAAGAAGAGACCGGGCGCGACGCGAGTCGCGCCCGGCTTTCGTTTTTCCGGCCCTGATTCGCAGCGCCGGGGCGCGGACGCGCGGAACCGATTCCGATACCATGTGACCGCTGGCGACGCCGGCTCGGGTTCGATCGACGATTCGCCTCAGTCAGGAGAGGGCCAACCGTGGGTACGACGATTCGCGTGACTTTGATCACGATGACGATGCTCGGCGTCGTGATGACCACGATCGGCTGCCGAAACGGGCAGCAGCGACGATACCGGATCGCCGGCGAGGGCGTCATGGCGAAGTATGACGCGAAACGCGACCGCATCGTGCACTTCGGAGCGCCGAACAAGCCCCGTAAGAACATTCTCGATACGAACGATCTCACGAAGGACCCCGACCCGGCGGGGTCGTACCACTTCTTCGGCGGAACCTATACCTGGATCGCGCCCCAGAGTGATTGGGTTGACGAACACGGGGAGGCCCGTGACTGGCCGCCCGATCCGGCGATGGACCGAGGACCGACTTATGTTCGTCGCCTCTCGTTCACCGGCCTCGAAGCGGAAGGTCCGGTCGATCGTCGAGGTCTTCGACAGATCAAGACGCTCGAGATCCGGCCCGGGAAGCAGATGGACTTCACCTACGAAATCGTGAATGACGGTGAGGAAACCCGGCGCGCGGCGCCCTGGGTCATTTCCGCCGCGCCGGCGCGGGCAATCATCGCCGTGCCGAAGCCACGCTTCTCGAGCATCCGGTTCAACCACGACGAGGCGGCGGAAATGTGGGACGAGGTCGTCGAAGACGCAGGGGACTGGTTGCTCCTGCCGACCGAACGGTTTTATTGGTGGACCGGTGGGCGCAATGACTTCAAGGCATTCATCCCGTCCGAGCCGGTGATCGCCATCTGGCGCCAGAACTGGTGGCTGCTCCGCGTGGGTGAAGAGTTCGATGACGCGGGTTCACTCTGGGAGGCTGGCGAAGCGCCCGTTGAGGTGTACTTCAACTACGGTCTCGAACTCTTCGAAGCGGAGTTGCTCGGTCCGATCGCAGAACTCGGACCCGGCGAGTCGACCGTCTGGAACGAACGCTGGTTCCTGATTCACTCGAACTCGCCGGACACCGGCGTGCTCGACGAGGCGCTCGCGGAATGGCGTCGACGCCAGAATCGACACGACGAGGAGATGGATGACCTCGGCGGCGACGCCGACACCGACGCCGACGACGATCGTCCTCCGACCTTCCTCGAGTTGACGGAGGACAAGGACGACGGAGTTGAGGGGGGCATGAGCGACGAGCCGCTGCTCGAAGTCGATGAGCCGGCGGATGAACCGGACACGATCCCGGCCTTCCCGATTCTCGAGCCGGACGAGCCGGAGGACGAACCGATCACGCCGATTCAACCGGTGAAGGATCCGCCCCGCCGTCGTTGAACTGACGCGGCCCCAGTGAATCGCCAACGCCCATCGTCACCGCTTCCGTCGAAGAGAAACGGTGGGCAGGCCGCTCGACTCACCGAGGCGGCGGATTTCGTCCGCATCGCTCGGGACCGTCACTTCACCGTTGCTGTTGACGATGCGAACGATGGTTCCGTCCGCGTCGATGGTCACCGTGTTCGGCGGCGAGTCCAGAGAGCGTTTCTGCGTCGCGGTCCAGCGGTCATCCGTCCCCGATCGCTCGAAGACCTCCGTTCGATACTCGAGCTTCTGCCGTGATGGCTCGAATGCGAACATGCCGTACTTCTGATGTTGGAACGGCTTCAACATTCGATAGAGCATGTAGACCTCGGCCTGAGTGATGTAGGCGTCGGCGCTCTTTTGAAAGACGACTTCCTGCTTCGGCTGGGGAGGGTCATCGACGATGATCGTAATGCGTCCGCCATTCGTCGCCCCGGTCAGCGTGGACGACCCGGCGTACAGGTAGTCGCGGCGCGGATCGCCCGTGCGAAGTTCGTCAGGCGCCCGCTCGTACGCCGATGAACTGATCGTCCAGGCCTCCTGCTGACGGTCGAAGGACATCCACGCGCGTATCTCGACATCGACGATGTTCTCGTTGAACTTGTACCGGCCGACGAGGGAGACGAGCACGCCGTCTTCGCGTTCCGACGGTGAGTAGGAGCTCGGCGACCGACCCTTTCCGACGGCGCCGCGGGGCGCGATCTCTTCGCGAATGTTGTAGTAGCCGATCGCATCTTCTCCTCCGCCCTCGAGAGGCCGATAGATGCGGAACCAACGGTCGGCCGCGAGCATCGCGCGGTACTTCGCTTCGTCGAGCGACGCCAACGCCTGGTCTGTCGCCTGCAGCGCTTCGATCCGTTGCTCGGCCATCTCGTCAGCACTTGTGAACGCGATCGTCTGAACGGACTTCTCATTGAGCGGCAGGGCCTTCTCGGCATGATCGGCGCCGCAGAAGAAGGTATGGACGACGAAGGTCTTCGGAGCCGGCTTGAAGATCGTGTGAATGCGCGTTTCCTGCACACCACTCTTGCGACGGAGCTGCAGCGTGATCTGCTCCGCCGGTTGACCATTGATCTCAAGCGTCGCGTGCTTCCGGACGGTGGTCGTCTCTGACTCCTCGGTCGCGGTCTTGATCGCCCCGTCGGCGAGATCGCTGATCGTGATATCGTCCACCGTCGTTCGGACGACGCTGATTTCGGCGATCCAGGTCTGGTCCTCCGATACGGCGACCAATCGCCGCGTCGACTGCGGATTCTTCGTGATGCTCGTTCCGGACGGGAAGCGCATCGACAGTCCGACGCTGGGGAGCTCGACCGACTCGGGACTCAGCTCACCGCCCGGTGTCGCTTCCGGCTCAACGGGCTGTGCGACGGCGGCGATGGCCATCAGGAACGCGAGTATTCCGATCAGCATCAGGGCGGGGGAGCGACGCATGGTCGAATCTCCAGGGGCGTATCGTGTCTTCAGGTCATCGTTCGTTCGGGTGAGCCCGAGCATCAGGCGAGGTCGGGATCGGGTTTCACGCCGATCGCAAGCGGCGCCGCGGTCCCTCCGTCCAGAAGGCTGATCGGTCGATCGGGGGTCCGTCGTCGAACGATCGTCCAGGCGACGAGCGTCGCTCCGAAAAGAGCGACCGCCATGAGGACGGTGATCGCCCGGCGGCGAGCCTGCTCGGAGCCAAATGGTCCTGAGGAGGGCATGGTCGACGATCGTAGCCGCGGGATCGGCTGATTCACGGACGAATATGCGGCCGGTTCGCCACGCCGCCTCGTTGACAGTGCGGCGGCGCCCTCTATACTCCCCGGCTCTATGGAGCGCCGGCGTCGGCTGGGTGGATCGGGAGTCGACGCCATGCGGCGTTTTCGCCTGATTTCCAAGCTCGAACAACGGTTGATGTCACTGAAATGGACTCGCGCAGAGGACGAGTTGGCTTATGACTGGCGGCAAGATTCGAATTCGGATGGAAGCGTACGACCACCAGGCCCTCGATGTGTCGGCTCGTGAGATTGTCGATCACGCGAAGCGCACCGGCGCGAAGGTTGGCGGCCCGATTCCGCTGCCCACGCGCATTGAGCGGTACACGGTGCTCCGTGGTCCGCACATCGACAAGAAGTCGCGCGAGCAGTTCGAGATCCGGACGCACAAGCGAATCATCGATATCACCGAGCCGAACGCCCGCACGGTCGAAGCGCTGAATCGCCTGGTCGTTCCGGCCGGCGTGTTCATCAAGATCAAGGCGTAACCGGACTGATTCACGGCCGGCCCCGAACCCTGGGGGCGGCCGCTTGCGTTAACGAGCGAGCGAACGAGAACAACACACCCTTTCCTTTCGGTCATGTGGATCCGCCGCGGCGTGACGGATCGACCCCTGGCCAGGTTCGGAGCGAGACCATGAGCCTCGGCATCCTCGGACGAAAAGTCGGCATGACCCGCTATTTCACGGAAGACGGGGTGAATGTCCCGGTCACCGTAATCCAGGCGGGCCCCTGCGTCGTGACTGAAGTGAAGACGAAGGACAAGCACGGCTACTCCGCGGTGCAGATCGGTTTCGAAGAGGTCCCGGCGGAGCGGGCGACGATGCCGCTCATCGGGCACGACGCGAAGGCGGGTGTGTCGGCGCGCCGCTTCCATCAGGAGATTCGGCTCGACGAAGACTCGGAGCGTGAGTTGGGCTCCGAGATTACCGTGGCCGACTTCGAAGATGACATGTTTGTCGATGTCGTCGCGACCTCGAAGGGCAAGGGATTCCAGGGTGTTATGAAGCGACACAACTTCGCCGGCCTTGAGGCGAGCCACGGCGTTGAGCGGAAGCATCGCTCCCCGGGCTCGATCGGCGGCGGAGGGACGAACCTCGGCACCGGCCCGAAGCTCAAGAAGGGTAAGCGGATGGCCGGCCAGATGGGGGCGGTCCGCACGACGGTGCGAAACCTCGATGTGGTGAAGATCATTCCGGAGCAGAATCTTCTTCTGCTCAAGGGAACTGTACCGGGGCCGAACAAGGGGCTAGTGTTCGTGCGATCCGCTCGGAGAATCGGGCGGAAGAAGCAGTTGAAAGTGTCCGCCGCGCAGAAGTGACGCGTTTCGCGTCGAGCGCGGCGGTTTGTGTCAAGAAAGGCGTCCGTACGCAGTTTGCGGGCGCCGACCGTTTGAGGAACGAAACGGCGCGGGGACCGAGTCGCCCCGCCCGGCCGGGCAAGCCCGAGAATGGGAACTGTCCGGCGCCGACATGCGGTCGCGAAACCGAGTCGAATCCCTGCCGCCGCCTTTGAAGTGAATGAGGCGCCGGAGGGTGAGGCGAGACAAACTGGCCGAGGCGAATGACCTCGGCCTTTGCAGGTGCGAAAAGCCATGATTGAACTCCCCGTATACAACCAGCAGGGAGAGCAGGTCGATACCTACCAGCTCGACGAGCAGAAGCTCGGCGGCGAAGTCCGGTATGCACTGCTCAAGCAGGCGTATGTCCGCCAGCACGCGAACCGTCGACAGGGTTCGGCGCGGACGAAGAGTCGCGGCCTCGTCGAAGGCTCCACCCGCAAGCTCTACAAACAGAAGGGCACTGGTCGCGCCCGCATGGGCACGGTCCGGACGAATATTCGTCGGGGCGGCGGTGTCGCCTTCGCGAAGACCAAGAAGCGCGAGAGCTACCGCCTCGATATGCCACGCAAGATGCGGCGGCTTGCGAATCGCAACGCGGTCCTCGCCAAGGCCGTGGACCAGGAGATCAAGGTCATCGACGCGCTCGACTTCGACGCGCCGAAGACGAGCGTCTTCCGCAAGCTGCTCGCGGCGGTCGGCGTCGATCGCTCGTGTCTGCTTGCACTCGACGCGTCGAACCTGAACGGCGCCCTTTCGGCGCGAAACCTTGATGGCGTCGACTCGATCCGCTGGGAGCAGCTCAACGCGTTTGAACTGCTCAACCATCGGTACCTCGTGATCGATCGGGCGAGCCTCGACGCGTTCGTGAACGGTCGCTACTTCGGCGAGGGCGCCGCGGCGGAGAACGGCGCCGCCAAGGCCGGAAAGGGAGGCGAGTAAGCCATGGAATCGACGACCGTTATTCGCCGTCCGCTCATCACGGAAAAGAACACCGAGGCGATGGAAGAAAATCGCTACGCGTTCGAGGTGGATCGCCGCGCGACCAAGCCGCAGATCCGCCGGGCCGTGGAAGAGCTGTATGAGGTGCGCGTGATGGGCGTGGCCACGGTGCGTCGCAAGGGGAAGACCCGGCGCACGCGGTACGGCTACACGAACACCGGCCTCGTGAAGAAGGCGATTGTGAAAGTGCATCCCGAAGATCGGATCGAACTGTTCTGATCCTTGGTTGAATGATGGATTCACGCGTTGGGCCGCATGCCCCCGCGTGTGGGAAGGGCCAGTGAAATGGCGATTCGAGTTTACAAGCGAACCAGCGCCGGCCGGCGGAACGCTTCAGTCAACCTGCATGAAGCGGTGACGAAGAAGACGCCGGAGAAGTCGCTGCTCCGCCCGCTCAACAAGAAGGGCGGTCGAAACAGCCAGGGCAAGATTACGGTCAAGGGGCGCGGCGGCGGTCACAAGCGCCGCTATCGCGTCATTGACTGGAAGCGCCGGAAGGACGACTCGCCGGCGAAGGTCGTTGGCATCGAGTACGACCCGAACCGCTCGGCGCACATCGCCCTGCTCGAGTACGCCGACGGGACGGTTCGCTACATCCTCGCGCCCAAGGGGCTGAAGGATGGCGACAAGCTCCTCTCGAGTGAGAATAAGATTGAACCGAAGCCCGGCAACTGCATGCCGTTGAAGCACATTCCGACGGGATTGAATGTGCATTGCATCGAGTTGACCGCGGGGCGGGGCGGGCAGATCTGCCGCTCGGCGGGCAATTACGCACGGCTGTCGAACCGTGAAGGTCGCTGGGCCACGCTCGTGCTTCCTTCCGGTGAGATCCGCCAGGTGTCGATCGATTGTCGCGCGACGATCGGTGAAGTCGGCAACAGCGATCATCAGCAGGTACGGCTCGGCAAGGCCGGACGCAATCGTCACCTCGGCCGTCGCCCGAAGACGCGCGGCATGGCGATGAGCCATCACTGCCACCCGCTGGGTGGCGGCGAAGGTCGCTCGAAGGGCGGTCGACTCCCGGCGAACGCCGCGGGCACTTCGGCGAAGGGCGGGCGCACCCGCTCGCGCAAGAAGCAGAGCAACAAGCGAATCATCCGTCGCCGTCGCAGCGTGCGGTACGGACAGCTGACCCTGTGAGGACGGTAGGACTATGGCTCGATCGTTGAAAAAGGGACCGTTCGTCGACGAGAAGCTTTACCGCAAGGTGGAGCGTCTGAATTCGCAGAATCGTCGCGAGCCGATCAAGACCTGGGCGCGAAGCAGCACGATCGTTCCGGAATTCGTCGGCCACACCTTCAAGGTACACAACGGCCGCGTGTTCATGGATGTGTTCGTGACCGAGGACATGGTCGGCCACAAGCTCGGCGAGTTCTCGATGACGCGGACCTTCCGCGGTCACACGAACAAGAAGGAAGGCATCGCGGCGGGCGCCCGTCGCTGATCGCGATCGGCGGCGCCGGTCGCCTTGCATGGAATTGGATAGGGATTCGTCATGATCCTGAACAAAGACAAGTTCAACAACGCGATTCGCAAGTCGGGCGCGACACACGAGTCACTCGCCGAGGCGATTGATCGCCCGGGACTGAGCGACAAGAGAGCGCTTGCGGCCGTGCGGA
This sequence comes from Phycisphaerales bacterium, assembly GCA_043101845.1. Classification (GTDB taxonomy): domain Bacteria; phylum Planctomycetota; class Phycisphaerae; order Phycisphaerales; family UBA5793; genus JBICHN01. Next base: position 1,119,609 of record JBICHN010000011.1, read on the forward strand.
ATTGGGTGAAGGGCAACTTCAAGCCGAAGCCCACGCCGCAGGACCTCGAGGCGATCGCGAACACGCTCGGCGTCGAAGTGCGTGAGATCGTCATGTTCGACAGCGCGGCGAAGTGGTCGCGGATCGCGCCCCGCAAGGCGCGGCTCGTCACCGACCTCATTCGCGGCAAGGACATCGACGCGGCGCTCACGGCGCTCCGGTTCAGCAAGAAGCGGGCGGCGGTGATGGTCCGGCAGGCGCTCGACGCGGCGATCGCTTCGGCGGAGGACAACGACGCCGATGTGACGCGCCTCGTCGTCACCGAGTCGCGGATTGATGAAGGGCCGACGATGAAACGCTGGCAGGCGAAGGACCGTGGGCGGGCGCATCCGATTCTGAAGCGCACGAGCCACATCCGCGTCGCCGTGGAGGAGGTTTGAGTCGCGACCGGATTCGCGCCCGCTGAGTGAACGGCGGGTGTGCGGTCGAATGACGAACGCCAAACAGGGGCGCGATCGAACGACGACGCGTCCAGGCTGGATAGGACGACTATGGGACAGAAGTGTCATCCGTTGGGTTTCCGCATCGGCATCACCGAGCCGCACCGCAGCCGCTGGTACGCGCCGAAGGCGTTGTACGGCGAACTGCTGGTCGAAGACTACCGCATCCGCGAGTATGTCGATCAGCGGCTCAACCGGACGCCGCCGTTCGCCGCCGTGGCGGAGATCCATATTGAGCGCACGCGTGAAGAGCTCACCGTCATCGTGAAGACGGCGCGGCCGGGGCTCGTGATCGGCCCGAAGGGTGTCGAGATCGAGCGGCTGACGAACGATCTCACCACGATGACCGGCCGAAAGGTCTCGATCAAGGTGGTCGAGATCAAGAGCCCGGACTTGAACGCCCAGCTCATCGCGGAGGGCATTGCGGAGCAGCTCAAGAAGCGGGCGAGCTTCCGGCGCATCCTCAAGATGCGCGCCGAAGCGGCGATGCAGGCCGGGGCGAAGGGCGTGAAGATTTCGATCGCCGGACGGCTCGGTGGTTCGGAAATGAGCCGCCGGCTTACGACGAGCCTCGGATCCATCCCGCTCCAGACGCTGCAGGCCAATGTGGATTACGGCTTCGCGCCGAGCCGCACGAAGTACGGCGTCATCGGCGTGAAGGTCTGGGTCTACAAGGGCATGTATGAGGCCGGTGGCGAAGAGGAGAGCACGGCGGCCGGCGGACGGGCGCGGGCGCGCGGCCGGCGCTGATCGACGCGACGACACTACGAGATTCACGCGGCGGCGATGATCGCCGGCCGCATCCCCGAATGACACGGGGCGAACGACGAGGGAGTACATCCGATGCCTCGGATGCCGAAACGAACGAAGTACCGCAAGCAGCAGCGCGGCAAGCTCAAGGGCAACGCGACGCGGGGGAATTATGTCGCGTACGGCGACTATGGCCTTCAGTCGCTCGAGACCGCACTGGTCTCGGCGCGGCAGATCGAAGCCGGCCGCATCGCCGCGCAGCACTACCTGCATCGTCAGGGCAAGGTGTTCATCCGCATCTTCCCCGACAAGCCGGTGTCCAAGAAGCCGCTCGAAACGCGAATGGGCAAGGGCAAGGCGGACACGGACTTCTGGGCGGCGCGAGTGAAGCCGGGCACGGTGCTCTTCGAGATCGCCGGCGTGCCGGAACTCGCGGCGCGGAACGCGCTGGCTCGCGTCGCGATGAAGATGCCCGTGCGGTGCCGCCTCGTCGAGCGGCGGTTGACCGTCTGATTGCAGGAACGGATAGGCAGAGCCATGAAAGCCACAGAAGTACACAAGCTGAACGACGAAGAGATCGCGGTCGAGGTCAATCGACTCCGCCGCCGCATGTTCGAGCTCCGCACCCAGTCGGTGACGGAGAAGATCGAAGACACTTCGCAGTTCATGAAGACCAAGAAGGACATCGCCCGCCTGCTCACCGAGAAGCGGCAGCGCGAGATCGAAAGGCAGAAGCAGTCATGACGACTTCGGCGAACGAGAGCACGAAGCTGCGCGGAACGCAGACCGGCGTCGTCGTCGGCGCGAAGTCCGAGAAGACGCGCAAGGTCACCATCGAGTACCTCGCGAAGCACCCGAAGTACGGCAAGTACATTCGGCGACGCACGACGCTGCAGACGCACGACGAGCAGAACCTGTCGGGTGAAGGCGACCGCGTCGAGATCGCGCCCTGCCGCCCGATGAGCAAGACGAAGCGTTGGCGGATCGTGCGCGTCCTGGAGAAGGCGCCGGAGCCGGTCGCCGTGACGACCACCGGCTGAGAAACGAACGGGAATGAATGATCCGCGTCAGCCGCAGCAAACGACGGCTGAGCGGAACAGGTGAACGGCCATGATTCAGCAAGAATCGCGAGTAGATGTCGCGGACAACACGGGAGCGAAAGTCGCCTATGTCATCAGGGTGCTTGGCGGCTCCACCGCTCGTGGAAAGTTCACGCGCCGGACAGCCGGCGTGGGTGACCGGGTCGTCTGTTCGATCAAGAAGGCGCTGCCCGGCGGCGATGTGAAGGTCGGAGACAAGGTTCGCGCCGTCGTGGTGCGTACGGCGTACCCGACGAAGCGGCCCGATGGCTCGTCGATTCGCTTCGACAAGTCCGCGGTCGTGCTCATCAACGAAGACGGTTCGCCGCGGGGCACCCGCATCTTCGGCGCCGTCGCCCGTGAGCTGCGCGAGAAGAACTATCTGAAGATCGTGTCCCTGGCCACGGAGGTGCTCTAACCATGCCGCGCCATGTACGCAAAGGCGATACGGTGATCGTCACCGCCGGCGACGACAAGGGTCGTACCGGCACGGTGCTGCAGGTCATTCCGAAGTCCGACCAGGTGGTGGTTCAGGGCATCAATGTGAAGACCAAGCACCTCAAGCCGACGCAGCAGAACCCGCAGGGTGGGGTCATCACCAAGGAGATGCCCCTGCACATTTCGAATGTGAGCCCGATGGTCGACGGCCGCGCCACCCGCGTCCGCTTTGAGAAGAAGGACGACGGCACGAAGGTCCGTGTCGCCGCCCGAAACGGCGACGAGCTTTCCACGGTCCACCGGGCGAAGAAGAAGCGCGCGAAAAAGGGCGCCGAGGCCTGACTGAATGATCCGCGCCGGCCCGTCCGGCGAAAGGCAGTAGAACCATGACCGCCACTCAGACACAAACCGCCACCCCGCGTTATGAGCAGATGCTCCGCGATGAGGTCTGGCCGAAGGTCAAAGAGGAATTCGGGTTTGACAATCCGATGAGCCTCCCGCGCCTCGACAAGATCATTCTCAATGTCGGCTTCGGTCAGCATCTCGAGAATAACAAGATCAAGCCCGAGGTGCGCGACACCGTGCTCGACTCGCTCTCGACGATTACCGGCCAGAAGCCGATTCTCATCAAGGCGAAGAAGTCCGTGTCGAACTTCAAGGTGCGCGAGGGCGCCATTACGGCTGCGATGGTCACGCTGCGGCGTGACCGGATGTGGCACTTCTTCGATCGCCTTGTAAACCTCGCGATTCCGCGCGTGAAGGACTTCCGCGGACTGTCGGACAAGTCCTTCGATCACGCCGGGAATTATGGCTTCGGGTTCTCCGAGCAGGCGGTCTGGCCGGAGATTGACATGGGCCAGGTGAATGTCGTGCACGGCATGCACATCAACCTGGTCTTCCGGAACTCGACGCCGGACATCAGCCGCTTCACGCTCAAGGAGCTCGGCTGGCCCTTCCGTCGACCGGAGCAGGATTGAACTTCTCGCGACCCGGTCCGCCGCGCGCGAATTGAACTGATTGATTGAACGAGACGGATTCGTTCCGAAAGAAAGTGGACACTGATGGCGACGAAAGCACAGATGGCCCGGATGAAGCGGACCCCGAAGTACTCGACCCGGATCGTGCGCCGGTGCGAGATCACCGGTCGTTCGCGCGGCGTGTACCGGAAGTTCCGAATCAGCCGCATCATGCTCCGCGAACTGGCGCACAAGGGGATGATCCCCGGCATGCGCAAGGCGAGCTGGTGATTTCGCTGGATGCAGTCTGTCCGTAGTCGATGACCCCGGCGGGGCGTGGCGATGGTCGCCACCGTCCGGCCACTGAGGATTGATGGAATGTCCTACAACGACCCGATCGCCGATCTGCTCACCCGCATTCGCAACGCGGCCCGCAATCGCGCCAAGACCGTGGATTGCCGGAACAGCAAGGTCTGCCGCGGCGTGTGCGAAGTGCTCCAGCGCGAAGGCTACATCGAAGGCTTCGATGTCGTCGATGACGGCCGGCAGGGCCTCATTCGAGTGAACCTTCGTTACGGCCCGCGCGGTGAGGTCATCCTCCACCAGCTTCGTCGTGAGAGCAAAGCCGGTCGGCGCCTGTACTGCGGCGTGAAAGATCTGCCCCGCCCGCTCGAGGGACTTGGCATCGCCATTGTCTCGACGAGCAGCGGCGTGATGAGCGATCGTGAGTGCCGTGAGAAGAATGTGGGTGGCGAACTGCTCGCCACCGTGGAGTAATCGACCGCCCGCTCGCCGGACGAACGAGGTTGTAGCCGCGTCGACGATCGACGCGAGGAGCAAAGACCGATGTCGCGAATTGGAAGAAAGCCCGTCGAGACGCCCAAAGGGGTGAATGTCTCGATCAATGACCGGACGGTCACGATCGAGAAGGGTGACAAGCGCCTGTCGATGACCCACCGCCCCGAGGTCGAGGTCGAGTGGAACGAATCGGACCGCAAGATCGTCTGCACGATCGATGAGTCGAAACTGGGCGAGCGGCAGCACCGCGCGTACTGGGGGCTCACGCGATCCCTGCTGCAGAACATGGTCGTTGGCGTGACCGAGGGCTATACGAAGCGACTCGAGGTCGTCGGCGTCGGCTGGGGCGCGCAGCTCCAGGGCAATACACTCGTGCTCAATGTGGGCTACTGCGATCCGGTCAAGATTCCCGTTCCGGCCGGCGTCACGGTGAATGTCGAGCGTCAGTTGATCACGATCACCGGCCCCGACAAGCAAACCGTCGGACAATTCGCCGCGACGGTGCGGTCGAAGCGCAAGCCGGAGCCGTACAACGGCAAGGGCGTGCGATACCTGAACGAGCAGATCATCCGCAAGCAGGGCAAGGCGGTGGTCGGCCGGTAACGGTCGGGCAGTTTGAAGGACCAGCTTTCCGCCCGGACGAGATCCGGGGAGGTTTGAACGATGGATCGAGCATCACTCAGAAGGCAGCGTCGCGATCGCCGACGAAAGGGTCTCCGCAAGCGGATCATGGGAACGCCGGACCGCCCGCGTCTCACGATCTACCGCTCGCTGAACCACATGTACGCGCAGATCGTCGACGATCTCCGCGGCCACACACTCGCGTCGGCGAGCACCCGGGACAAGAAGTTTTCCGGCAGTTCGTCCGGCAACTGTGCGGCGGCGGCCGAGGTCGGCAAGATGCTCGCGGAGCGGGCGGCCGCGGCCGGCGTCGGAGCCGTGCGGTTCGATCGCAATGGTCTCCGGTATCACGGTCGTGTGAAGGCGCTGGCCGACGCGGCCCGCGAGGGTGGACTCAAGTTCTGAACGAATCAGATCGGACGCACGCGGCGTCCGCAGGGATTGCAAAGATATGAGCGAGTATCGAGAAGAGTCCGGTTCGGTCGAGTCCACCACGGTGGGCGTCTATCGCACGGCGGCGACGATCAAGGGTGGCCGTCGATTCAGCTTTGGCGCGCTCGTCGTGTGTGGCGACCGCCACGGTCAGGTCGGCTTCGGCTATGGCAAGGCGAATGAGGTTCCTCCGGCGATTGAGAAAGCCGAAAAGGAAGCCCGCCGCAGCCTGAAGAAGATCTACCTCAAGGAAGGCACGATTCCGCACACGGTGACCGGCCGCTTCGGGGCGTCGAAGGTGCGCCTCGTGCCGGCGAGTCCTGGTACGGGCGTCGTCGCCGGCGGCACGGTTCGTTCGGTGCTTGAACTCGCCGGGGTCCGTGACTGTCTCACGAAGTCCTTCGGTTCGACGAACCAGAAGAACCTCGTGAAGGCGACCATGGCCGGCCTCGAGCAGTTGCGTTCGAAAGAAGAGATCGAACGCCTGCGGGGCGTCGAGCTCGGCAAGACCCATGTCGAGGAAATCGTCGAGCGCGGGGCCGCATTCATGCCTCCGCCGCGGAAGACGGCCGAAGCCGAACCCAAGAAGAACGGCGAGGCGAAGGGCGGCAAGAAGGGTCGCGGTAAGGGCCGCGGCAAGAAGTCGGGCGGCGACGAGGCCGCGGAAGCCAGGGTCAGCGGCGAGAAGCCGAAGAAGGCTGAGAGTGAAGCGCCGAAGCCCAAGGCCGCCGAGACCGCCGCGAACACCGGCGCCGGCGAAGCCGAGGCGAAGACCGAGGATACGCAGAACTGACGACCGGGTGTACGCGTCGCGGTTCGACTGAACGATCGAGATGACTGACTGACAGATTGACTCGCGAGCGGAATCGCCGCGGGATGGAAGAGAGCGCCAGCCATGATGATCCACGAGATCACCGAGAAGGTCGGCAAATACAAGGCACGGAAGCGAATCGGGCGGGGCCACGGCTCCGGATCCGGCAAGACGGCCGGTCGGGGTCACAAGGGCGCGCGTTCGCGTGCCGGCTTCAGCCAGAAGGTCGCCCGCGAGGGTGGTCAGCTCGCCTATTTCCGTCGCTTCCCGAAGCGGGGGTTCTCGAACTTCCAGTTCGCGACGACCTACTCGATCGTCAATGTCGGTCAACTCGACAAGGCGTTCGACGCGGGCGCCGAAGTCGACGCGAAGTCGCTGGCGAAGGCCGGGCTCGTGCGTGACGCCTCCAAGCCGGTGAAGATCCTCGGCGAAGGCGAGCTCTCGAAGAAGCTCACGGTCAATGCCGAGAAGTTCTCCGGATCCGCGAAAGAGAAGATCGAGGGCGCCGGCGGCTCGACGAACGAGATTCGCAAGACGAAGTGGACGCGGGCCCGCGCCGCCGCGTCAAAGAAATCGTCCGCGTAAGCGACGCTTGATCGGTCGTGGTGGTCGACGCGACGGCGCGATCTACTACCGGGCGACCGGAACCGGAGGCGTCACGCGGGGCGATCGACCTCGCGCCGCCTCGTCTCGAAGGGATCGTCACCGCTCATGTTCAGCGCCTTCGTGAATGTCTTCCGCATCCCGGAGCTGCGCAATAAGCTGCTCTTCACGATCGCGATGCTCGCGATCTATCGGATCGGCTTCTGGATTCCGCTCCCGGGTGTGGATCAGTCCGCCATCGCGGCGTTCTTCGAACAGCAGTCCGAAGGCGCCGCCGGGCGACTCGCGCAATACATCGCTACCTTCACGGGCGGGGCGCTCGGTCAGTCGACGATCTTCGGCCTCGGCGTCATGCCGTACATCTCCGCCGCGATTATCTTCCAGCTTCTCGCGAGCGCGCTGCCGGCCCTCCAGAAGTTGCAGAAGGAAGGGCCAAGCGGTCGCCAGAAGATCCAGGAATGGACTCGATACGCGACCATTGGTCTCTGCGTCGTCCAGGCCTTCGGCTGGCTGACTTACATGCGGCAGACCGGGCTGCTCTACCCGAACATCTCGAGCGATCCCGCGCTCCTCTCGACCTTCTATCTGCAGAGCATCGTGGCCCTCACTGCGGGCACCATCTTTCTCATGTGGCTCGGTGAGCAGATCGATCGCTTCGGCCTCGGCAACGGGGTGTCACTCATCATCACCGCCGGCATTCTCGCGCAGATGCCCGCCGCGGTGACCCAGGTCGTTCAAAACTTCAGTTTCGCTCAGGGCGATACGGCGAAGTACACCCCGCTGACCGTCGCGTTCCTCGTCGGCGCGTTCTTCGCCGTGACCGCGGGCGCGATCCTCATCACTGTCGCCCAGCGACGCATTCCGATTCACCAGGCGAAGCAGATGCGCGGCCGCAAAGTCTACGGCGGACAGAAGGCGTACCTGCCGCTTCGGGTGAACCACGGCGGCGTCATGCCGATCATCTTCGCGCAATCGCTCATGATCTTCCCGTCGATCGCCTTCGGCGCGCTGGCGAACGCGGCGTCGAGTTCTGAAGCCGACTGGTGGCGATCGATCACGAACTTCCTCGACGCGAGCTTCGCGTGGGGGGCGTATCCCTATGTCGTGCTCGAGATTCTGCTCATCTACTTCTTCAGTTACTTCTGGACGACCGTGCAGTTCAATCCGGAAGAGATGAGCGACCAGCTTCGCCGCCACGGCTCGTTCATTCCGGGGCTCCGCCCTGGGCCGCGCACGGCGGAGTACCTCGAAACCGTACTCGAGCGCGTGACCTATGTCGGCGCCGGCTTCCTCGCGATCATCGCGGTCATCCCGACCGTCGTGGCGCGGGCGATGGACATCGACCCCATGGTCGCGAGCTTCCTCGGCGGGACGGGTCTGCTCATCGTCGTGAGCGTCGGGCTCGATTTCGTCCAGCGCATCGAGGCGAACCTGCTCATGCGGAACTACTCCGGCTTCCTCGGCCAGGGTGGCGAACGCGGTCGACGCTAAGACAACGGGGCTTCCCGCCCCGGACTTGGTCGTCGCTCGTTCTGCGTGGTCGGCGCCGCTCGCTCGACCTTCACGGGGAGAGTGTGAGCACACGGCTGAGCGTGCACGACTCGACATCGAGCGCCTGGCCATATTCGAGGCAGAAGCCGTTCGTCTCGATATCAAGGGAGCCGAACTCGTCCGCATATGCGCGGACTACGACCTCCCCCGCGGACGCGAGCCCGGTGACAAGACCGGCGCACGGGTGTCCGTCCGCAATCCGCGCGGCGCCGCCCTCTGGAGCCGTGACGATGAGGACAAGACCGTTCGGCGTGGCATTGCGCACTTCAAGCCGCAATACATCGAGGCACGATCCGTACGCGACGAGTTGTATGTCGCGGTCGTCCTGACGCTCGATGGCGCCCATATCGACAAAAGGAAACGCGCCACCGCCCGTGTTCGGAGCCGGGTCGTCGACGAGTCGTGGCAGGAAGTGCTTATCGAACCCGAAGGTTTGCTCGACGAATCCGGAGTGACCCGCGTCGAGACAGGGTGAGTCAGTGGTGGGACGATTGCCGGCGTCGAAGAGTGGGTCGGCGTCGATATTGCCCGGCCCAGGATGTCCACCCTCGACATCGGACCAGCCGACCTCGGCTCGTGACGATCCAAGACTGAGAATCGAGCCTCCTTCATTTCCCCAGATGATCGAATTCGCGATCATCGGGGTGGCGCGATTCCGGTTGACCACTCCGCCGCCGAGATTCTCCACGATCGTGCAGTTGACGATCCGCGGGGCCGATCCCCCGAGATTTGTGATTCCGCCGCCACTCTGGGCCTGATTCGCTTCGATCAGGCAATTCATGATTGTGGCCTTCGATTGGCCACGATTGGCGATGGCGCCACCTGCTCCGGATTCGCTCCGATTGTCGTAGAAGGTCGAATTGATGATCGTCGGCGAGCCGTCGCCGCGCACGACAATGGCTCCGCCGTCGCCGCCTCGCGCCGTGTTGTCTTGGAACACGCACTTGGAGATCCACGCGTCGCTGTCTCGAAGCTGCATAGCGCCGCCGGACCCGCCGTCCGCGAGATGATCGATAAACCAGCAGTACTCGATGGTCGGGCTCGAATTCACAATGACCGCGCCACCGCCTGAACCGCTTCGAACCCCGTTGATGAACTGCAGGTCGCGAATGATCGTCTCTCGCGTTTCGCCCGAGGCACAGGTCAACGCCGGGCCGAGCCCCTGGGCGTCCACGATCGTCGTGCGCATGTATTCTTCGCCGATGACCGTGATTCGCTTGCCGGAGAGGTTGAGTCGTTCCGGATAGACGCCGGGAGCGATGAGCACCACATCGCCGTCTTCAGCCGCATTGATGGCGCCCTGGATGGTTGGAACCTCACCGGGAACGCGAATGATGTCCGCGGCGACCTGGGCTTCGGGCATGCTCGCTCCGAGCGAACAGGCGATGAACAGGACGAGGGATCGAGTGTCGACAAGGGGGCGCGCCATGGCATTCTCCTGCGCCGAGACTAAGCCACTTGCGACAAGTTAGCACACGATCGAGGTTCTCGCGAGCAATTTCACCGGGCGTGTTTCCCGTCGATCATTCGTATTGCTCGCCGATCCAGGCGAGAATCTCCTGTTCGACCTGTGGGCGGATCTCGCCTTCGGCGCCGGCGCCGCTGATCGCCGACTCCTTGCGCACGGAGGTCGAGCGCAGGAGCGTTCCGTCCGTGTGCATGATGAACGCGGCGATCGAGTACATGCCCTTGTTCGCCGACGCGACCGCGAGGCCGGGCGCCGTAGCGCCGGGCATCCCGGTTGAGGTCCGAATGAGCACGATGATCGAACCGACCTCGTCGTGCTTCTCCGCCCGCCGGCCCGGTGTCATGCGGCCGTGCAGGTCATCGATACGGCTCATTTCGTAATCGACGACAACCGCCGGCGGCAGGGGGGATCCGCCAGTCGGGTTGTTTCGATCCGTGTCGTCGAAGAGCGCCATGTACTCGTCGACATGCGCGTTCACCGCCGTCGGCGACATGGGGGATTGCATCAGGAAAATGACCACGACGCCGATGACCAGAATGAGCAGCGCGAGGCCGATGAGCGAGTTACCGCGACGAGCGACGCGGGACAACATGACCGGCTCCCTTCGGGACCAGAGGGACCACGACCGCGACAGTATCGCCGATGGCGCTACAGGCCGTCAAATGAAGAGGTGACGGAACGAACCGCGTGTCAGGTCCCGAGCACGCTTCGCACGAGCGTCGCCACATCGTTGTAGAAGGTGACGAGGATGAGCGTGGCGATCATGAAGAACCCGACCGTGGTGGCCAGGTTGCGGGCACGCTCGCTCACCGGGGAACCCTTAATCTTCTCGATGACGAGAAGGACGAACCAGCCGCCGTCGAGGACGGGAATGGGCAGGAAGTTGATGACCGCGAGGTTCACATTGATGATGCCGAGGAACATGAGGAGGTAGAAAAACCCCTCGTCCCGGGCGAGCTGCGTGCCGATCTGGGCGATCCCGACCGGACCCTTGAGGTGCTCGATGCGCACGGTGCCGCGGAAGAGGCGGTCGATCGTAAGGTAGGTCATGACGAGAACGCGCTTCGTTTCTTCGTAACCGAAGCGAAGCGCCTCGGCCGGGCTCTCCGCCTTGATGGTGCGCTTGAGCGGGCGGAAATACCCCGAGTGAAGCGGCAACTGCCATCCGGTCTCGAGGAGTCGTCTGGCGTGCGACTCGCCGATCGTCCAATCGAGGTCCGCCTCCGGTCGGTCGGGCAGCGGGAGCGCTACTCGAAGCGATACCGTGGCCCCCCCTTCGGCGCCACGAAGTCGATCGCGCAGCAGGCGCTGGAGATCCGTCCAGTCGTCCACTGAGTCGCCGTCGAGAGCGACGATTCGAGTTCCTGCGAGGAGATCGAGTTCACCGGCGGGAAGGTCGATCCACCGATCCGCTCCGGACGCGGAGGACTCGCCCGACGCGGCGATGGGTTCCGAGAGGGAGCGATCGAGCGGCGCTGCGAGTATCGGCTGCGACCAGTTCGGAAAGACGGCGATTCCGAGTCGACCCTGACGACTCACGCCGACCTCGGTGTCAACGAATTCACCGTCACGCCAGACCGTGACGCTCGCCTTCTCGCCCTTGAGCGTTTCGAGCGTCGGCATGAGCTCGTCGTGTCGAGGCCAGGCGAGGTTCTCCACTCTCGCGATGACATCGCCCTCGAGCAGTCCGGCGTCGGCGGCGCCGCTCCCGTCCTCGACCCGGACGATGAGTTGCGTTGGCGTGAGCCCGAGGACATGGGCCACTTCCCAGGTGTCTTCGCCCTTCGTCGTCCAGCCGACCATCGATTCGGGCAGCGGCTTCACCGCGGCCTCGACGGATTCTCCCGTTTCACTGACGAACTCGAGCGAAACGGGGCGCCCGTTCGACTCGTTGACGATCTGCTGAAGCTGCCAGTAGGCTTCGATCGGTTCGCTGTTTACACGGGCGAGCGTCATCCCCGGCTCGATCTCGATCTCATCGAGCCCGGCCGCGTCGAGCTGCGTTCTGAACTCGTCGACGCTTGTCGGCGCCACGCTCACGACGCGATTGTTCATTGAAGCGCCAATGCCGAATTCGAGCAGCTTCATGTCACCCGGCTTCGGCGTGAGGTCGAACTCGAGAACCTGACCGTCGCGCTGAACCGTGAGCTGGGCGGAGCGGCCCGCCCGCGCCATGGCGGCGGCCATCTGCACATCCTGGAATGATCGCACCGGCTCGCCGTTTACGCTGAGGATCTCGTCACCCGGACGCAGTCCGGGTCGATCGATGTCCGGCGCGTTCGAAGGGAGCACGGTCGCGGCGCTACTGCCCGGTTTCACACTGCCCACCACCGGCGCAAGCATTTCGACGCCGACCATGAAGCAGATCACGAACAGGACGATCGCAAAGATGAGATTCATGATCACGCCGGCGGAGATGACCGCCATGCGCGCCCAGACCGGCTTCTGCGTGAACGACCGCGGATCGTCCGACGCCGCGGCCGGGTCCATATCGTCCTGGCCGAGCATCTTCACATAGCCGCCAAGTGGGAACCAGTTGAGGCGGTACTCCGTCTCACTGAACTTCGACTCGGGTTCGCCCGCGGCGATTCGAGCCTGATATTCCCGTTCGGTCGACCCAGCCCGGACCCCGAGTCCCTTGCGATACGAGATCGCGGCCGTTCCGAAGCCGATCGCGAACTGTTCAACCTTCACGCCGACCCATTTCGCGACGAGAAAGTGACCGAGCTCGTGCACGAGAATGACGAGTCCGAAGCCGAAGGCGAGTTGAAGAAAGCTACCGATCCAGTCGAGCGTAGCGAGCATGCGTTCTCTCGCGGGAGGGCGGAATCCTGGCGGGCGTTGCGGGCAGCCTGATCGTAGGCGATGAGACCCCGTTCTGTTCGTCGGCTCGGGTAGCCCTTCGAATCAACCAATTCGGCGATGAGCGTCTTCGCGAGCCGACGCGTCGAGTGCGGTCACCGCCTCAATCGTCGTCGCGTCGCATTTCTGCAGAGCGTTCATCGTCGCTTCCACGATCTCCGGGATCTGTCCGAAGCGCAATCGATGCTCGAGGAACGCGGCGACGGCAATCTCGTTCGCCGCGTTGAGGACAACACCGGCGCCTCCGCCGCGTTCGAGCGCGAGTCGGGCAAGTCGCAGACAGGGGAACCGCGCCTCATCGGGCGGTTCAAAGTCGAGACGCCGCAGTGTTCCCCAATCAAGCCGCTCCGCGCATCCTTCCGGTCGATCGGGCGCCGTAAGCGCATACTGAATCGGCGCACACATGTCGGGCGGACTCAATTGCGCGAGCACGGACCCGTCGTCGAATTCGACGAGGCCGTGCACGATGGACTGAGGATGAACGAGTACCTCGATCTGCTCGGACGGCAGTCCAAAGAGGTAACTCGCCTCAATCACCTCGAGCCCTTTGTTCATCATCGTCGCCGAATCGATCGTGACCTTGGCGCCCATGTTCCAGGTCGGGTGCGCGAGCGCCTCTTTGATCGTCGCCTTCGCGATCTGATCCGCCGACCAATCGCGAAACGGGCCGCCGCTCGCGGTCAGCGTGATGCGGCGGACCCGGCGGACGCCATGGTCGCCATCCGGTCCGGCGCGGAGGCACTGGTAGATCGCGGAGTGTTCCGAGTCAATGGGAATGATCCGGACGCCGCGCTCTCGCGCGAGCGGCATGATGATGGACCCGGCCGCGACAAGCGTCTCTTTGTTCGCCAGCGCGACATGGCGCCCGCGTTCGATCGCCGCGACGGTGGGGGCGAGTCCGGCGAATCCCACAATGGCGGCGACAACCAGATCGGCGTCGGCGTGACGGACGAGATCGGCCGCGGCGCCGGGACCGGCATGAACCCTCGTGTCCCCGTGAAACGAGTTCTGACTGACCTTCGACGCGGCGGCGATCGCGACCTGCGGCACGGCGAAGCGCCGCGCCTGCTCGGCGAGCCGATCAACATTCGACGCTGCGGCGAGGCCGACGACGCGGAATCGATATCCGCCCGACTCGTTCAGCCGCTCGATGACGCGAAGCGTGCTTACACCGATCGAGCCGGTGCTGCCGAGCACGATGACGCGTCGTTCGTGGGACATCGCCTGGAGTTCGCCGTTTCACTTCAGAGACGCGTTCGTCGGTTCGTTCGATCAGTTCTTGGCGCTCGGGCCGAGTTTGCGATGGGAGCCCCGGTAGAGCGGTCGGCGTCGTCGCTTCGATCCGCCGGCGGACGAATCCGCTTCGTCTCCGGTCGCCGCGTTCTTGGTCTCGACCACGGGCGCCGGCTTCGAGGGGGCCTCCGGTTTCGCTTCAGCGGTCACGGACTTGGGCTCATCCTTCGCCATCTCCCCAGTGTTCGCCGGCGTCTTCGTAGCTTCGGCCTTTGTCGAGGACTCGCTTTCGCTCACCGCCTCGGAAGTCTTCGACTTCTTTCCGCGACCGCGTCCGCCGCGCCGTCCGCGACGCTTGCGCTTCTTCGTCGTCGATTCGGATTCCGCGGACTCGACCTCGGCCTCTTCGGACGCCTTTGAGTCGTCGTTCATCTCTTTGACGCCGCTGTCGGGATCGCTTTTCTTCTCACGACCCGTCCGGCGTCCGCGATTCTTCGACGACTCCGCGTCGTCGTCATCGCCCGCGTTCGAGCCATCATCCGGGTCGGATCGGGCGTCGGGGGCCGCGGTCTTCGCCGCAGCCTTGTCATCATTTGACGCCTCCTCCTTCGTTCGACGACCGCGCCGCCGTGATCGGCGCTTCTTCTTCCGAGGCGCTTCGTCAGAATCCTCAGCCGCCGCGGCATCGCCACCGGTCGGCGTTACTTCGGTTTCCTTCGAGTCATCCTTCTTCGCGTCCTCTCGCGCCGGGCCGCCATCCTTCTTTCGTCCGCGCCCGCCGCGCGAACGGCGGCGCCGACGGCGGCGTCCTCCGCGGTTCTCTTCCGCCTCTGCTTCATCCTCATCGTCGAAGTCGTCGTCGACCTCGGGCTCTTCCACCGGCTTCGCCAGCGTCTCGCTCGTCTTCGAAGCGGCCGCCGTCTTGTCTCGCTCGACTTCCGCCTTGATGAGCCGGTCGATAATCGCGCCCGGCGACTTGCCCGGCGTCTTCTCGAGGACCGACTTGAGATCGATGTCGGCGTTCCGCTCGTCGTACGCGTAGAAGTCGACGCGATCGACGGCGATCGACTGGCTCACGCGTATGTCGACGGTCTTGCCGCTCTTCTCTTCGAGATCGACGATCCACTGCCGCTTGCGACTGAGCAGCACGCTCGCGACCCCGATGCCGACGACCATCTCGACCCGTGCGACCTGGTCGAGGTCGAGCAGTGTCGCGAGATCGTGAAGTCCATCCGCCGCGGTCGCCTCGGCCGTCTTGATCCGGCCGCGTCCCATGCAGGTCGGGCAATCCGTGTAGTGCGTCTTGCCGAGCCCCGGTCGCATGCGTTGCCGCGTCATCTCCATGATGCCGAAACGGCTGAGCCGGAGGGTCTCGGTCTTCGCGCGATCGCGTTTGAGGTGTTCCTTGAATCGGTTCTCGACCTCGCGCTGGTGCTTCGACGCCCGCATGTCGATCAGGTCGATGAGGATCAGCCCGCCGAGGTCGCGCAGGCGGAGTTGGCGCGCGAGCTCGTCCACCGCTTCCAGATTCGTCTTGTACGCGGTCGTTTCGGCGTCAGAGTACTGCCTCATCTTTCCGCTATTTACATCGATCGCGACCATTGCTTCGGTCGAATCGATGACGAGCGAGCCTCCACTCGGCAGCGGCACCTCGCGGGAGTTCATCTGGCGAATCTGCTGTTCGATGCCGAAGGTGTGAAAGACCGGAGTCGGCTCGGCGTAATGCACGAGCTTCACTCGTCGAGATCGCGGCGTCGCGATGCGGAGGAACTCATCGATCCGCCGCAGCGCCTTGCGGTTGTCCACCACGATCCGATTGACACTCGGCGAGAGCACATCGCGCATCGTTCGAAGGAGAAGATCGGACTCGGCGTAAAGCTCCGCCGGGCCCTTCGTCGACTTCCGTTTCTTCTCGATCGCCTTCCAGAGACGCTGCAGGTACGCGAGGTCACGCTTGAGTTCAGTCTTGTTCCGATTGAGACCCGCGGTGCGAAGAATGAAACCGAAGTTGTCGGGAAGATCGAGCGCATCGAGTTGTTGCCGCATCTCGCGACGAGTGTCGATGTCTTCGACCCGGCGCGACACTCCGAGCCGCTCCATGTACGGCATCATGACAAGGTAGCGGCCCGGAATCGACAGGTAGCTCGTAAGCGTCGGGCCCTTCGTCCCGATGCCTTCCTTGATGACCTGAACGAGTACTTCCTGGCCACGCTTGAGGCATTGCTGAATCGGCGGTCGATTGCGATGGGGGGTCTTCTTGCCGACCGGCTCCGTTTCTTCGCGCTTCGAGCCGGGGAAATACATCGGGTGCAGGTCGGACACATGAAGGAAGCCGTTGCGGCCGATGCCAAAGTCGATGAACGCCGCCTGGATGGCGCTCTCGACATTGACGACTTTTCCGAGGTAGATGTTGCCGACATGCATGTCGGCCGCTTCACGCTCGGCGTAGAACTCTTCGAGTCGTCCCTCTTCAAGTATCGCAATGCGACATTCTTCGCCGGGGACGAAGTTGATGATCATCTGCTGTTTTGGTGCGCTCACAGGGGGTCTTTCCGTGACCCAATCGCGCGGGGTCGAGAAGCGATGCAGTCCGGCCTGGCGCCGCCTAGATTCCGTCAGTCCTCCACGTCGGGATGAACGCGGGAATCGTCGTCCGGAAAGGCCGCGCCACGATCGCGAAGAAGACTCCGCGCATCAATCGCGTCTCGAACAGGCTCGATTGTCGCCTCATCAGCGGCGCTGTGGATGAGCCTCGCTCATCCGCGATCGCGGCCGGCCGACGAAGCCGATGGTTTGTCTGGTCGAGGGTGAAGCCGTCCGGCTTCAACATCAGTCGACGGAACGCCCGTCGAATCCCTCGGGCAGTATCTTTCGCGTTTCTTCCCGCAGAAACTGCAGGATTCGACGCTCGGAATCGAACGACTCGACCTTCCGGACGAGCTGCTCGCATTGTTTGGTATCGATCGAACGGACCACCCGCTTGATGTCGGGAATCGCCGTCGGAACCAGGGAAAGACTACGCAAGCCCATTCCGACGAGCAACATGGCGTACTCAACCTCACCCGCCATTTCGCCGCACAGACTGATGTCGATCCCTTCGCGGCGGCCCGCCTTCACCACCTCGGTGATGAGGCGGAGCACCGCCGGGTGAGCCCCGGAATACAGATTCGCGACCCGTTCATTCGTCCGATCGACCGCGAGCGTGTACTGGATGAGGTCATTCGTCCCGATCGAGAAGAAATCGACCTCCCGGGCAAAAACCGGGCCCATGAGCGCCGCCGAGGGCGCCTCGATCATGATGCCGACCTGGACTGAGGGATCGAAGGCGATGCTCTCGTCCTCGAGGTCCTCCATGACATCATTGAGCACCATTCGCGCCTGGCGGAGCTCCATCGGATTCGTGACGAGCGGGAACATGATCCGAAGGGGGCCCTCGGCTGACGCCCGCAGAATCGCTCGGAGTTGTCGCTTGAACATCGGCAGATGCTGCAGGCAGTAGCGGATCGATCGGCAACCCAGCGCCGGATTCCGCTCCGGAATGACCGCGCGGCTCTGCGTGTACTTGTCGGATCCGAGATCGAGCGTGCGGATCGTGAGCATCTGGCCGTCGCACAGCTTCACCGCGCGCGAGTACGCCTCGTAGTGATCCTCCTCGCTCGGCTCGTGGTCGGACGCGAGATAGAGAAACTCAGTGCGGTAGAGCCCGACGCCTTCGCCGCCGTTCTCACGAACGACTTCGATCTCATAAGGAAACTCAATGTTCCCGCACAGCTTGATGTGCACCCCGTCGAGGGTCACCGGAGGGAGGTCGGCAAGCTCCGTTAGAGTGAGTTCGTAGGCCTGTCGCTCGCGAATCCGCTGACGGTACTCGTCAAGCGTCTCTTCGTCGGGATCGATGATGAGCACGCCCCGGTCGCCGTCGACGATGAGGCGGTCGCCGTCGATAACATCCTGCACCGCGCGAGCGACGCCGACGACCGCGGGAATCCCGAGGGCGCGGGCCATGATCGCGGTGTGGCTCGTTCTTCCGCCGGCGTCGGTCGCGAAGGCGCGAACATGATCCGTATCGAGGTTCGCTGTCTGGCTCGGAGTGAGGTCGTGGGCGATGACGATGGCGTCGCCCTGGAGGTGGGCAAGACGATCGAGCGTTTCGCCGATGAGGTGACGCAGGAGACGCCGGTCGAGGTCGTACAGGTCTGAGACCTTCGACTTCATCGCCTCGCTGTCCATCGCGAGGAATTTCCCCGCGATCTTGCCGATTTCGGTCGACACCGCGTACTCGGAGGTCACTTGTTCGCTGCGGATGATCTCCCGAATCGGGTCGAGAAAGTGGGGGTCGCGGAGCAGTGTGATGTGGAATTCGAGGATCTTCGCCGCGTCCGCGTCGAACTCCTGCGCGATCTGCTCGCGCAGCTGATCGAGTTCGTCGACGGATTGCTCCACCGCGTCCTCGAGCCGTTCGAGTTGGTGCTGCACATCGGATTCGGGAACGGAACGGCGCGGGACATGCCGCAGCTGCTCATCGAGCACAAACGCGGGCCCGATAACCACCCCTGGAGAAACTCCGATGCCCTTGAGGATTTCCATCCCGTCCCGGGGCCCTTCAGACGATGACTCGTCAGTGGGTTCGATCCATCTTCAACCCACCGAATTTACCTATTTCCACATGTTTGAACAAGGCTGCGCCACCAGACATGAGGGCCACAGTGTAGCAGACGATAAGGTTCTCGGCCCTGATTCATGCGGGATCGATCGGCTCGTCCGCGGCGTTTCTCGTGCGCGGGCGCGGATCCCCTCAAGTTGGCCGGCGCCCGGGTCGATGCCGTTCGCGTGAGGTCCGCCCGAAATGACAATCCGTTGCCGTCGAAGGGCCGCGACAACGAGGTCCGCCGACACGGCCGCCTCAATTGCCGCGATCTCCAATGCTCGCTCGGCGAGGTCGTGGACATCTCGGCGTCCGGAATCCGCGTTCAGCGGAAGGGCAAGCCGCATCGCCACGAGGGTGAACGCTTCATGATCACGCTCGAGGCGGAGCGTGGACCCGTCGAAGCGCCGGTTCATCTCGTCCGCGTCCGCCGCATCGGCTTTCGGACCTATGAGCTCGGCCTCGAGTTCGACGAGATGACGCCGGAGCAGCGCACGGCGATTACCGCCGTGGCGCGGGCGGCCGCCCAGCGCGGCGCCGCGATCTCCGTCGACTATTGACCCTCCGATCGACGCGACGCCTACTCCATGTCACTCTATCACACGGCCCTGCTCGCGCTTGATGAGCGCGATATTGCGCAGGTAGATGATGAAGCCGGAGGCCTGGCCGATCACACCGATCGGCTCGAGTCGCAGAATGAAGTAGATGAGCAGTACGAATCCGCCGCTGAGGCTGAGCCACCAGAACGAGAGCGGCACCACACTTCGTCCTTCGCGCTCGCTGACCAGCCACTGAACGAAGAACCGTCCAAAGAACAGCAACTGACCGACAAGCCCAAACGCGAAGAGTCCGAGCGCCCACGGGGAAGTCAGGCTCGACGAGAGACCCGTCTCGGCGGAGTTCTCCGCGGTGTAGACAAGACGCTCGGCGTCCGCGAGGACCATGAAGCGTTCCTCGCCGGAATCGTTCCGTACAAGTATTCGTTCAGGCGGGGCCTCACTCCTCGCCGGTTGTGCGTACGCCGAAGGCGTGGGAGTGATCGCCGGCGCCATCGTCGCGAGCACGATCCACAGCAGTTGCCAACCTCGCGACTTCGACATCGGCTTCTCTCCGGAGGGACGGAATGGGCCACCGCAAACGGTAGTCGAGTTGCGGCCGACGCGGCAGCCGCCGTGGTCATTGTTCGATCCGCTACCATGTCGCACGATGTCGCAACGATTGCTCATTACCGGCGGCGCCGGGTTCATCGGTTCGCATCTCGTCGACGCGGCGCTCTCGCGCGAATGGGAGGTCGCCGTCGTCGACAACTTCGACCCGTTCTACGCCCGGACGCTGAAAGAACGAAACCTTGCGATCGCCGACCGGCCCCGATGGGTTTATGACATCGACTTGACGGACGCCGTTGCGCTCGTGAGCGCCTTTGACGATTTCCGCCCGGACGCGGTCGTACATCTCGCCGCGCGCGCCGGCGTGCGCCCGAGCTTACGCGATCCCGCGGGCTATGCGATGACGAATGTGGTCGGGACCCAACGCGTCCTCGACGCCTGCCTTGCGTACGGCGTCAACCGCGCCGTCGTCGCAAGTTCGTCCAGCGTGTACGGGAACAACGCGAAGGTCCCGTTCAGTGAGACGGACGATGTGAGTCGGCCGATCAGCCCATACGCTGCGACGAAAGTCGCCACGGAGTTGCTTTGCCGCGCGGCGACCGAGTTGCACTCGATGCCCATCACGACGCTTCGATTCTTCACCGTATACGGGCCAAGGCAGCGGCCGGATCTCGCCATTCGATTGTTCATGTCGCGGATCGCCGCAGGTGAGTCGATCACCATGTTCGGCGACGGCACGATGAGTCGTGACTTCACCTTCATCGACGACATCATCGGTGGCGTACTCAGCGCGCTCGATCGCTGTGGCGATGTCGAGCGCTACCGGTGCTACAACCTCGGAAGCGATCGGCCGATCGAACTGCGCAATCTCATCAGCGCCATCGAATCGACGGTGGGTCGCTCGGCGACCGTCGCGCTGGCGCCGGAACAGCCCGGAGATGTTCAGCGCACCTGGGCCGATCTCCGTCGGTCGAAACATGAGCTGAACTATGAGCCGGTGACGCCGCTCGAAGATGGTCTTCGGAAGCAGTGGGACTGGTTGCAGACGATCGAACCTGACCTTCGATGATTCGATCGGATCGCAGTCATGCGGTCGAGTTGAGTTCGTCCTGATGTTCGGCGGCCCACTGCTCGAGACCGAGAAACTCGATCATGTGCTGGTCATACACCTGCGAGTGGTCTTCGCGGGAGAGGTCGAGCCGCAACTCGTTGATGACCTTCGTTCCCTGACCAATCCATTCCTGCCAGGCCTCCTTCGAGACCGTCTCGTAGATCTTCTGTCCAAGCGGCCCGCGGAAGGGCGGTTTGTCGAGTTGCGTCCCGGGGCGTCCGGTGACCTGACAGATGAAGGTACCCTCCGGCAGGTCTTCGGCGGCGACGGGCCTGGCCTCTTCAGGGACCGGCGCGTCGAGCGATTCCAGCATCTCGGCCATGGCGTTCTTCGGCGCCAGATCTCCACGCCGCGCGGCGATCTTGTATCCCTCGGTAAGAACGCGGATCGCGTCGTCGCGACGATCCGCGAGTTGGTAAGCCTGGCCCGCAAGCTGGTAGGCCTTGCTCATCGATGAGTTCACTGCGATGCAGCGCTCGAACGAGTCCGCGGCCTCGCCGGGCTTCCCGACTTGGAGAAGAGCGTTTCCGAGGCTGAAATGGGCCATCTCGTTCCTCGGGTCCGCCTCAACCATCTGACGAAACTGTCTGATACGCTCTTCGGGATCCATGCCGCCGGCGTCCTTTCTCGCTTGCCTCGTGATGGCGATCGTAGGAGCTCGAGGCCGGGTGATCCGTCACTCGTCGAGGTCAAGCCTGGCGCGGACCGCTTCTGGACCCAGCCCGCGAACGAGAATGATCTTCCGTGGCGTCGTGTGGCCGAATTCGATCGTGACCAAGCCTTTGGGAAGGGCCAACTTGTGAGCGATGAGCCCGCAGGCCGCGGCGTTGGCGCGTCCGCCTTCCGGAGCGGCGGCGACGCGGATCTTGAGTCGCGTTCCGAGGGCGCCCACGATTTCGTCCCGCTTCGCGTTCGGGATGACCTTCACTGCAATTCGGGCGCCGTCCGGTCCGGCGACGATCTCCACGGTCATCGACGCCTCGCCTCCGACGGGTCCGGAAGAGGTGAAAAGGGGAAGTTGAATCGGGGATTTTTCTTCACAAATTTCTTGACAACTCATTGTTTGGCGGACCGGGAAGGCTACTCTTCCCCGTGAGCCATGGTGCGGAGCGGTGTCCACAAGCCCCACATGATCAAACGCTAGACCGGAATTCACGAGGCGATCGGTCCGACAGGTCCGATCGTTCGTCGTCGAGTCAGTCGAGGTGCCTATGCCCGCGATGAAGGTGCGCGATTTTTCCAAGCGTGGCGACGCCACGCCCGTCCCCGATCTCGTCGCCGTCCAGAAGTCTGCTTACGACCGTTTCATTCAGCCCGAAAAAGCTCCCGATGAGCGTGACCAGACCATCGGTCTGGAGTCGCTGCTTCGTGAGATTTTTCCCATTGAGTCGTATGACGGCACAATGCGGCTGGAATATCTGTCGTACAAGCTTGAGGACCCGCGTTACACGCCGGACGAATGCCGCGAACTGCGGCTGACCTACGCGCGTCCGTTCCGGGTCGCCGTCCGCCTCGTGCGCGAGGATCATCCCGAAGTCGCCGAGGAAGAGATCTACCTCGGCGAGATTCCGATCCTCATGGGTGGTGGTGAGTTCATCGTCAATGGCGCCGAGCGCGTCATTGTGAACCAGCTGCACCGCTCGCCGGGTGTCGACTTCTCCGTCGTTTCGGCCGAGGCCGACCGGCCTCTCCACTCCGCGCGGATCATTCCGGAGCGCGGCTCGTGGATTGAGCTCGAGGTGACGAAGAAAGATGTCCTTACGATGCGGATCGATCAGTCGACGAAGATCGCCGCGACGACCTTCCTCCGCGCGCTTGACGAAGAGTTCAGCTCGACTGACAAGCTCATCGACCTCTTCTACGACTCGACCGAAGTCAAGGTCGAGAAGCTTCAGGAGGAGCACTACGCCGCCGAGACGATTATCGACACCGAATCGGGCGAGGAACTCGTTCGCGTCGGGCGCATGATCGGCGAAGCGCTGCCGCAGATTCAGGAGTCGAATCTCAAGAAGGTTCGTGTCATCGAAGGCATCGTCGACCCGCTCATCCTCAATACGCTCGCTGAAGAGAAGCTTGACGCGTTCTCCGAACTCACTGCGGACGAGCACGAGCAGGCGCTGCTCAAGATCTACACCCGACTCCGGCCGGGCAACCCGCCCCAGGTGGAGAAGGCCCGCACGCTCTTCAACGAGAAGTTCTTCGATACGAACCGCTATCGCCTCGGACGCGTCGGTCGCTTCCGGATCAACCGCAAGTTCGACATCAATGTCGACGAAGATCTCCAGCATCTGCGCGGCGACGACTTCCGTCTCGTCATTCAGTACATCCTCGATCTGCGCAGCGCCCGGAACAACGCCCGCGTCGATGACATCGACCACCTGGGCAACCGGCGACTCCGCACGCTCGACGAACTCGCCGTGGAGGAGATTCGCAAGGGATTCCTTAAGCTCCGTCGCACCGTGCAGGAGCGCATGAGCGTCAAGGACCCGGACGAACTCTCGAAGATCGCCGACCTCGTCAACTCGAAGTCGATCAGCAGTTCGATTGACTTCTTCTTCGGCCGCAGCGAGCTGTCGCAGGTTGTGGACCAGATCAATCCGCTCGCCATGCTCGCGCACGAACGCCGTCTTTCGGCGCTTGGTCCGGGCGGTCTCAACCGCAAGCGCGCCGGTTTCGAGGTGCGCGATGTGCACATCTCGCACTACGGACGCGTGTGTCCGATCGAAACGCCGGAAGGCACGAACATCGGTCTCATCGCGTCGCTGGGGATCTACGCCGAACTCGACGAGTACGGATTCATCCTCACGCCGTATCGCGAGGTGAAGAGCGGCAAGCTGACGAATCGATCGGTGAAGCTTCGGGCGGATGAGGAAATGCGCGCCGTGCTGGCGCCGTCCGACTCCCTCGATCTCGATGGCAAACTTCGCGCCGGCGCCGTCCTCGCCCGCGTCGCAGGCGACCTGCGTCAGCTTGATCCGTCGGACATCGATTATGTGGACATCGCGCCGAAGCAGATCGTCGGCGTCTCGGCGTCGCTCATTCCATTCCTCGAGCATGACGACGCGAACCGCGCCCTCATGGGTTCGAACATGCAGCGTCAGGCGGTGCCGCTCGTCAAGGTCGAGCCCCCTGTCGTGGCGACCGGGATGGAAAAGGAAGTCGGTCTGAACAGCGGCATGGTGCTGCGGGCGAAGAACCCCGGCGTCGTCACCTATGTCGATTCGAAGCTCATCGTCGTCGACAACACGGACGAGTACCACCTCCGCAAGTTTGTCGGTCTCAACGAGCGCACCTGTCTGAATCAGCGTCCGGTCGTCGAGCTCGGCCAGCGGCTCAAGAAGGGTGACATTGTCGCGGACGGCGCCGCGACGCGTGATGGCGAATTGGCGCTCGGAAAGAATGTGCTCGTCGGGTTCATGACCTACGACGGCTACAACTTCGAGGACGCCATCGTCATCAGCGAGAAGCTGCTCAAGGACGATGTCTACACCTCGATCCACATCGATTCGTTCGATGTGGAGATTCGCGAGACGAAGCTTGGCCGCGAGGAATTCACGCCGGACATCCCGAATGTCTCGGAGAAGATGCTCCGGAATCTCGATGAGAACGGCGTCATCCGCATCGGCGCCCGCGTGAAGCCCGGGGACATTCTCGTTGGCAAGGTGAGCCCGAAGTCGAAGAGCGAACTCAGCCCGGAAGAGAAGCTGCTCCATGCGATCTTCGGTCGCGCCGGCGAGGATGTGAAGAACGACTCGCTCGAGGTGCCGTCGGGGACGGAAGGCATTGTGATCGGCGCGAAGCGATTCAGCCGTCGCATGCACATGACCGACGACCAGAAGAAGCAACTTCAGAAGGACATGGACGCGTACGGCGAGGAGATGGACGCGAAGGCGATCCAGCTCTTCAAGCAGATGATCGCGTCGATCAATGAGATCGTCGGCGCGCCGATCGTCGACCCCTACACGCGTCAGACGGTCGGCCAGTCGAATATCCCGGAAGTCATTCTCGAGCAGATCGAGAACTTCAGCGTCGAGTGGATCAAGGGCAACAAGGAAACGCGCGCCGAAGCCGAAGTGGTGTACAACCAGTTCCGCCCTCGCATCGAAGCGCTGCAGACCGAGAAGCAGCGCAAGCTGGCTCATATGAAGCGCGGCGACGAACTGCCGTCGGGCGTGCTCGAGATGGTCAAGGTCTATCTCGCGACGAAGCGTCAGCTTTCCGTCGGCGACAAGATGGCCGGCCGTCACGGCAACAAGGGTGTCATCGCCCGAATCGTGCCGGAGGAGGACATGCCGTTCCTCGAGGATGGCACTCCCGTCGACATTCTGCTCAATCCGCTCGGCGTGCCGAGCCGCATGAATGTCGGCCAGATTCTCGAGACCCACCTCGGATGGGCCGCGCAGGTCCTCGGCTTCCAGGCGGTCACCCCGGTCTTCGACGGCGCGACCGAAGAAGAAGTCCACCAGGCGATCGACGAGGCAAACGCGCATGTCCGGGACCGCATCGCCCAGAGCGAGCAGGCCGAGGGGGACCGACCCGGCGAGCGCGAACTCCTCACCATCATGCCGCGCGGCGGAAAGGTGCAGCTCTACGACGGACGCACCGGCGAGTCGTTCAAGCAGAAGACGACGGTCGGGTACATGTACCTCCTCAAGCTGCATCACCTCGTGGATGACAAGATCCACGCTCGCGCGACCGGTCCGTATTCGCTCATTACGCAGCAGCCGCTCGGCGGCAAGGCCCGCACGGGCGGTCAGCGGTTCGGTGAGATGGAGGTCTGGGGACTCGAGGCGTACGGCGCCGCGTACATCCTTCAGGAACTGCTCACCGTGAAGTCCGATGATGTGGAAGGACGCACGAAGATCTACGAGTCCATGGTCAAGGGACGCAACACGCTCGAGGCGGGCATGCCCGTGGCGTTTGATGTGTTGTGCAACGAGATTCGCGGCCTGGGCATGAATGTCACGCTCGAGAAGAAGCAACTCGAGGGAGGAGTGATTCTCTGACAATCGGCGGCGACCGGCGGAGCCGGACCGTGGCGTGCCTGGAATGAGTTGGCGGGCGGAGAATGGGCCGAGGCGGAGTACGACGAATGCCGCTCCCGGACAACCGATTCGTCAACCTGTGTCGCGCTGGGCTCGAGTACGCTGGCCTGTCGTACCGAATCGCGCCGTTTCCGATTCGACGGCTGGCGCGACCGTGGCGACGAGATGAACTTCCCCAGGCGCCGGGGCGACGGACGGCGCCGCCCGACTTCGTCGGGATCGGAACGCAGAAGAGCGGGACCTCGTGGTGGGCCTCGCTGATCGAAGAACATCCGGAGGTCACTCCGAATCTGTTCAATCGAAAGGAGATGCACTACTTCACCCACTTCTTCGAAACCCCCATGACCGACGAGGCGATCGAGGCGTATCACGCCGCGTTCGCGCGACCCGAGGGACAACTGTGTGGCGAATGGACACCGAACTACATGGCGAGTCCCTACACCATGGCGCTTCTCCGTCGCGCCGCGCCCGACGCCCGGCTCCTCGTTCTGGTTCGCGATCCGGTGGATCGATACGCCTCCGGCTTCAACCACGAATTGAAGCAGCGCTACGGCGGCGTCATTGGACCGGCGGCGCGCCTGCGGGTGATCAAGAAGTATGCGTTGCGGAAGGAATCGATCTGGAACGGAATGTACGCGGCGCAGATGGACATCGTGCTGCGTCACTTTCCGCGCGAGCGAGTGCTCGTGTTGCAGTATGAGCAGTGCCGTTCGAAGCCCGAGGCGATGATCCGGAAGACCTACGCGTTTCTCGGCATCGACCCTGACTTCAGTCCGGCCGGAATCGACCGAGCGGTGAATGTGCAGCGGCGGGTGACCGCGCCGCTCGCCGACTCGACGAGACGACTGCTCGCGGATGTGTATGTGGATGACGCGAAGCGGTTGGCGGAGCGTTTCCCCGATGAGATCGACCTCGATCTCTGGACGGAATTGAACGACGCCGCCTGACCGGCAGTGACGGTCGCGGGCGGAACAAGGCGATTCGAACTTCGGCTCGAAAGCGAGACGGATCAAGCATGGCTGAGAGCTTTTATGACCGGGTGAATGACTACGCGAGCGTGAAGATCATGCTGGCGAGTCCGAACGACATTCGTTCTTGGTCGTTTGGCGAGGTGAAGAAGCCCGAAACGATCAACTACCGCACCTATCGCCCCGAGAAGGACGGTCTGTTCTGCGAACGGATCTTCGGACCGGAGCGTGACTACGAGTGCGCCTGCGGCAAGTACAAGGGCACGAAGTACAAGGGCATCATCTGCGACCGCTGCGGCGTCAAGGTGACCCATTCGCGCGTCCGTCGCAAGCGAATGGGGCACATCAATCTCGCCGCGCCGGTCGTGCACATCTGGTACTTCAAGGCGCTTCCGAGTCGACTCGGCACCCTCCTGAACATGAAGACCTCCGACATCGAGAAGGTCGTCTACTTTCAGGATTACGCGGTGCTCGATCCGGGTGACACGCCGCTCCAGTACCGGCAGCTCCTCACCGAGGACGAGTACCGCCAGGCGACCGAGGAGTACGGCTCGGCCTTCCGCGCCGCGATGGGCGCGGAGGCGATCAAGGAGATCATCGAGCGCCTCGATCTCGACGCCGAAGCCGCGCAGATTCGTGATGAACTCTCGAAGACGCGATCGGTGCAGAAGATCAAGGACTTCTCGAAGCGCCTGAAGCTTGTCGAGCAGATCCGGGGCTCGGAGAACGACCCGACCTGGATGGTCTTCGATGTCATCCCGGTCATCCCGCCCGACCTGCGCCCGCTCGTGCTCCTCGAGAGCGGCAACTTTGCGACGAGCGATCTCAACGATCTCTATCGGCGCATCATCAACCGGAACAACCGGCTCAAGAAGCTCATGGACCTCAACGCCCCCGAGGTCATCATCCGCAACGAGAAGCGGATGCTTCAGCAGGCCGTCGACGCGCTCTTCGACAACGGGCGCTGCCGTCGCCCGGTGCTCGGTTCGAGCGGTCGTCCGCTCAAGTCGCTCACCGACATGATCAAGGGCAAGCAGGGTCGCTTCCGCGAGAACCTGCTCGGCAAGCGCGTCGACTATTCGGCTCGATCCGTTATCGTCGTGGGCCCGGAGCTCAAGCTGCACCAGTGCGGCCTCCCGAAGAAGATCGCGCTCGAACTCTATCAGCCGTTCATCATCCGCAAGCTCAAGGAGCATGGGCTCGCCGACACGATCAAGTCCGCGAAGCGCATGCTCGAGCGGCGTGATCCCGAAGTGTGGGATGTGCTCGAAGAGGTCATCTTCCAGCATCCCGTGCTTCTCAACCGCGCTCCGACGCTGCATCGCATGGGTATCCAGGCGTTCGAGCCGGTGCTCGTCGAAGGCAACGCGATCAAGATTCATCCGCTCGTCTGCACCGGATTCAACGCGGACTTCGACGGCGACCAGATGGCCGTCCACCTGCCGCTGTCGATCGAAGCGCAGACCGAAGCGCATGTGCTCATGCTGTCGACGCACAACATCTTCTCGCCGGCGAGCGGGCGCCTCGTCATGCCGCCGACGCAGGACATCGTGCTCGGCGTCTACTTCATTACCTTCATTCAGCCGGACGGGCGATCTGAAGACGATCGTCGGCGCTTCGCGAGCCCGGTCGAGGCGATGCTCGCCTACGACCACGGCGCGATCGACCTGCACGAGCCGATCGTCGTTCGCCTCTCGAACCATACCGAGGTCGTCACCGACCAGGGCAAGCCGGCCGAGAAGCTCGAGCGCAGCAAGCGTGTCGTGACGACGGTCGGACGATGCATCTTCAACGACATCCTGCCCGAAGGCGCGCCGTTCTACAACTGCACGCTCGCGAAGAAGGGCGGGTCGCGCGTCATCGACGACATCTATGCCCGCCTCGGCAAGCATGCGACACTCGATCTGCTCGACTCCCTCAAGGAACTCGGGTTCAAGCAGTCGACGCTGGCCGGTCTGTCGTTCGGCATCACGGACCTTCGAATTCCGGCGGAGAAGTACCAGCTCATCGACGCGACCCAGAAGAAGGTCGATCGCGTCGAGAAGGCGTACGAAGCCGGCGCCATTACGGAGCGCGAACGCTACAACCAGCTGCTCGACCTCTGGGCGCATTGCCGCGAGCAGGTCACGAAGGAACTCGTCAAGACCCTTAAGAACGATCGCCGCAACGAGCAGGGCGACCCGGTCAACATCGAGAAGGGTGAAGGTCGGGCCTATCTCAACCCGGTCTATCTGATGAGCGACTCGGGCGCCCGAGGCAACATCAGCCAGATGCAGCAGCTCGCCGGCATGCGCGGCCTCATGTCGAAGCCGTCGGGTGAAATCATCGAAACGCCGATCAAGGCGAACTTCCGTGAGGGCCTAAGCGTTCTCGAGTACTTCTCATCCACGCACGGCGCCCGCAAGGGTCTGGCCGATACGGCGCTCAAGACCGCTGACTCGGGTTACTTGACCCGCAAGCTCTGCGATGTGGCCCAGTCCGTCATCGTTATCGAGGAAGACTGCGGCACGAAGCGCGGCGTTCCGAAGCGGGCGATCTACAAGGGCGAGGAGGTCGATGTCCCGCTGCGGGAAGTCATCTTCGGCCGCACGAGTTGCTCGACGATCATCAATCCGATGACGGACAAGATCATCGTCGAAGCGAATTCGCTCATCGACGCCGAGGCGGCCGCGGGCATCGAGGCCCTTGGCATCGACTCGGTCGAAGTGCGGTCGCCGCTGGTCTGTGATACCGCCGGCGGGGTGTGCTCGCGCTGTTACGGCATGGATCTCTCGACGGGCAAGCTCGTCGAGCAGGGACTCGCCGTGGGCATCATCG
Source organism: Phycisphaerales bacterium (assembly GCA_043101845.1). GTDB lineage: Bacteria > Planctomycetota > Phycisphaerae > Phycisphaerales > UBA5793 > JBICHN01. The sequence goes on from JBICHN010000011.1 coordinate 1,149,382, forward strand.
CCGCCCAGTCGATCGGCGAGCCGGGCACACAGTTGACGATGCGTACCTTCCACACGGGCGGCGTCGCGCAGCGTGAACTCGTCGAAACCTCGTACCGCGCCGCCGCGGCGGGTGTCGTCGAACTCCGTGATGTGAACGAAGTCGAGGTCGAGGACGAAGAGGGCAACAAGAGCCTGACCGCCCTCAAGCGCAACGGCGAACTCATCATTCGTGATCAGCGCGGCCGCGAACTCGAGCACTTCAAGGTCGACTACGGCTCGTGGATCCGCGTCCGCCCTGGCGAGAAGGTCAAGAAGGGACAGGTGCTCGTCGAATGGGACCCGCACCGCGTTCCGATTCTCGCCGAGAAGCCCGGTGTCGTGAAGTTCAAGGACATCGAGATTGGCGAAACCGTTCGCGAAGAGCAGGTGTCGTCCGAGCGCACGGCGCTGGTCGTCACCGAGCACAAGGGTGAGAAGCACCCGCAGATTCTCATCGCCGACGGCGACGGCGCGATCCTCGACGCGAAGTTCCTTCCCGCGAAGGCGCGTATCGAGGTCAAGGAAGGCCAGCAGATCAAGGTCGGTCACATGCTCGCCCGCCAGCCGAAGGCGGTTTCGGGCTCCACCGACATCGTCGGCGGTCTTCCTCGTGTGGCGGAGATCTTCGAAGCCCGCAAGCCGAAGGATCCGGCCGTCATGGCCGAGATCACCGGATCGATCGAGCTCTTCAGCGACAAGCGCAAGGGCAAGATGACGATTCGGGTGACTTCCGACGCCGGCATCGAAAAGGATCACCATGTTCCGCAGGACAAGCTGTTGCTCGTGCACACGGGTGACTATGTCCAGGCGGGTGATCCGCTCACGCAGGGTCCGCTCGTGCCGCATGACATTCTGCGCATCAAGGGCGAAGAGGCTCTGTACCTCTACATGATGGAAGAGGTGCAGAATGTGTACCGAGCTCAGGGCGTGCCGATCAACGACAAGCATGTCGAGGTGATCCTGCGGCAGATGCTCAGCAAGGTGCGGGTCGAAACGCCCGGCGACACCGATCTCCTGCCGAACGAGGTCGTCGATAAGTTCGTCTTCCGTCAGCGGAACGACGAGGTCGCCGACTTCGCGCGGATCAGCGATCCGGGCGACACTTCGCTCGCCGCGAACTCGCTCGTTCGCAAGGCGGACATCCGTGAGGCGAACGCCCAGGCCGAGGCCGAAGGCAAGCAGCCCGCGAAGGCGAAGCGCGTCAAGCCGTCGACGGCGAAGACCCTGCTCCTCGGTATTACGAAGGCGTCTCTGCAGAGTCAGTCGTGGCTTTCGGGCGCGTCGTTCCAGGAGACGACGAAGGTGCTCACCGAAGCGGCGCTTCGCGGCGCCATCGACGATCTTCGAGGTCTCAAGGAGAATGTGCTTCTGGGGCACCTCATCCCGGCGGGCACCGGCTTCCACCGTCACCAGGCGGTCCGCGTGAAGTCAACGGCTCCGGCGCCAGCGGCGCCGCGCGACGAAGACGCGATGGCCGAAGCCAGCGCTGCGATGGAGTCGACGGCCGCGGAATCGACGCCGAAGACCGAAGAATCGGCGCCGAGCGATGGCGCCGCGCCCATCGTCGAGTCGTCACGACAGGAGGAGACCGAAGAGTCGACGATCGGCTGATCGAGATTCTTCTTTCCTCTTGAATTCACAGGAACTCGTCCGGGCCGCGCGAGCACTCGCGCGGCCCGGTTTCGTTTTTGAATCCGGCGTGAATCGGACGCGTCGGCTGCACGGCTATCGTTTCCGTACCCGAACCAAACGCGTCGCGAAGGAGACCAGCCGTGAAGTGGCGAAGCATTCGACCAGGACTTTCGTTCGTCCTCAGCCTCTGTGCCGTGGTCGCACTCTCGTCAACGAGCGTCGACGCACAACCCGAAACAGAAAGTCTGGAGGCGGCCGAGCCTCTCGTGGTCGGTACGAAGTCGGCGCCGCCCTTCGCCATCCAGCGGGCCGATGGAGAGTGGGAGGGGATCACGATCGAGCTCTGGGAGCGCATCGCGGCTGACCTCGGGCTGACCTTTGAGTATGTCGAGCGCGACCTCGACCAACTCATCGAAGGGGTCCGCGGAGGCTCGCTCGATATCGCGGCCGCGGCGCTCACGATTACTCCAGAACGGGAAGCGACGCTCGACTTCACCCATCCGTTCTACTCAACCGGTCTCGGCATCGCGGTGATCAACGAAGGTCGATCGGGCTGGCTCGCGCTCGTCCAGCGCTTCATTTCCATGGCGTTCCTCAAGGCGGTGCTCGCATTGACCGGAGTGCTCCTCATCATCGGATTCGTGCTCTGGGTCTTCGAGCGCCGACGCAACGCGGAGCAGTTCGGCGGGACCGCGGCCGAGGGGCTCGGCAATTCGTTCTGGTGGGCGGCGGTGACGATGACGACCGTGGGGTACGGCGACAAGGCGCCGGTGACGGTTCCCGGTCGACTCGTCGCGCTCGTGTGGATGTTCGCGAGCATCATCGTCATCTCTGGGTTCACCGCGGCGATCGCGTCCGCGTTGACCGTCGGTCAACTCGAAGGGTCGATCTCAGGGCCGGACGATCTGCCTGGTCTTACCGTCGGCGTCGTACGCGACTCGACGAGTGAGGCGTACCTTCGTTCGCGCGGCGTCGCGCGAGATCGGTATGACGATCCGCAGGCCGCTCTGGAAGCCCTGCGCGAGGGAACGATCGACGCAGTGGTCCACGACCGGCCGGTCCTTCAGTATCTGGCGCAGGAGAAGTTCTCCGGTGAACTGCGCGTCATTCCGGGCAGCTTTCAACGACAGGACTATGGCTTCGCGTTGCCACAGCAGAGTGAGTGGCGCGAACCGCTCAATCAGGCGATTCTGGAACAGCTCGTGACGCCGGAGTGGACCCGCGTCGTGGAGCGGTACCTCGGGGAGAAACCGTGACGCGGCGCCTCGCGGGTCAGGGGTCCGCGGTGGCGAGTTCCGTCGTTTCGTTTTCTACATCGGGTTCAACGCCGAGGTAGTCGAGCGAACGATTGAGCACATTGCGCACGACCGGCCCTGCGACGGCGCCGCCGCCGTGGTATCCACGGGACTTGTCCGGGTCCTCGACGACGCACAAGGCGACGAGTCGCGGCCGCTCGAGCGGGGCGCCCGCGATGAAACTCACGACATACCGATCTTCGTGGTAGCCGCCGGCCTTTCGGTTGGGCAATTGCGCGGTGCCGGACTTGCCGAACATCTGATACCGCGCGCCCTCGTTCGCAGCGCGACCGGTCCCTTCGAGCATGACGCGACGGAGGACGAGTCGCGTCTGATAGGCGATCGACTCCGGCAGCGAACGCTGTTCGACGATGGCTCGGAGCGGCTCGGGGTTTCGTTCCGTCGCGGGCGAGTCGACGGCGAAGAGCGTCGGAAGCGGAAGGCGTCCGTCGCCCGCGAAGGCGCTGAACGCTCGAATCATCTGGATGGGCGTTACCGCGATCTCGTGCCCCATCGACACGCTCGTCTGCGAGTAGTGGTTCCACTTCGCCGGCGGCGTCACGATGCCGTCGGTCTCGCCGGGCAACCCGACGCCGGTCGGTCGTCCGAATCCAAACTCGTTCACGACCTGCTGCATCTGTGCGTGCGTCATCCGCTCGGCGACCTGGGCCATCCCGATGTTGCTCGATTTCACGAGCACCATGTCCCAGGAAAGTTCCTCGTACGGATGGGAATCCCGAATGCGCCGGCCTTTTGAAGTCCGAAAGACGCCGTGGTAGGTCTCAAAGACCTCTTCGGGCTGAGCAAGTTGGAGGCGCGTCGCCGCGGCCCAGACGAAAGGTTTGAAAGTCGAGCCCGGCTCATACGGGTCGGTGATCCACCGCGGTCGTCCGAGGGCTGGATTGAGCGAACGGCCAGGATCGAGAGCGTAGTCGTCGAAGCCGGGGCGCGATCGAAGGGTGTCCGCCGCCGCGAGGATCTCGCCCGTGCGCGGATCCATCACGAGCAGCCGTCCGCCGCCCGCATTGTGTTTCGCCACGATCGCGTCGAGTTCCTCTTCCGCGATGCGCTGGAGTTCGATATCGATGCTCAGGCGTACATCATGGCCGTCCCGCGCCGGACGATATCCCACGGGCTCAACCCACATGGCGCGGCGTCGCACATCCCTCAGATAGCGCAGTTCGCCGGGATCACCCGTCAACCGCCCGTCGATCGCATACTCGACCCCGCTCAATCCCTTGTGATCGGCGCCGACATGGCCGATTAGTGGAGCCGCGAGATCGGAGTATGGCCGCTGGCGAACGAGCACCGGCTCGAGCCCGACTCCACGAATGCGGCACGATTCGATCGCGACGGTCTGCGCCTCGCTGAGCAGGGGGACCAATCGCACATAGCGGGTGTCGTACCGCTCCTGGATCTTTCGATCGAGATCGACCGGATTCACACCGAGCAGGCGTCCGAGTTCGATCGCGAGCGTGTCGACATCTTCAACGATGCCCGGATCGACGAATAGTCGGTAGCCGATGCGGCTCGTCGCCAGTACCCGGCCGCGCCGGTCAAGCAGATCGCCCCGGCGAGCGATCTCGTGACGGATCGAAGTTGAACTCGGCGTATTGTCGACGAGCCGCCGGCTTGGCCGCGTCTGAAGCTGGGCGACTCTTGCGACGACCACGAGCATCGCCAGAAGGACGGCGCCGACCATGAGCGTCGCGACGATGGAGATTCGATCGGACTCGACGACTGATCGACGCAAGGGGACTACTCCGAAGCGGACGCGAGCGCCGGTGGCTGTCGTGTGGAGCCGGCGTCAGGCGGAACGACCAGTTTCCCGTTGTCCGGCGCACAGGCGGCGAGACAGGCCTCGAGCCGGAAAGGAACCATGGGCACGCCGGACTCGGCTTCGAACCGTCGCACGAGTTCAACGACTCGGTCGCTCCGCACCGACTCATGCACCTGCAGGCGTATGGCCCAGAGCGCTTGCTCGTGGTCGAGGATTCGATTGTGCAGCCTCGCCATGTCGTGGGCCGCGTCGATCCGGCCCTGACGGATGACGAGCAGTCCGCACGCGGTACTTCCGGCGGTGAGGATGAGCGCGACGAACTTGGCGGCGAGTGATGTCGACATAAGACCCCGAGGTGGTCGCGTGGACGAGGCGGTCGATCAGCGGGCGGGAATCTGAATCGTCACGCCCGCGGGGACGTTGCCGGGGTCCTTGATCCGTCCACGGTTGAGCTCGTAAATCTCGCGCCACCGCTTCGAGGTGCCGAGGAGTTCAAGCGAGATTTCAGAAAGCGTGTCGCCGCGCTGAATGGTGTATTCGCGGGCGGGCGCCGGCTTGGGATTCGCATTGGGCACGACCGGCGTCGGCGCCGGGGCAGACACGCCGAGCGCCTCCTTCGAGGGAACGAGAAGCGCGAGGCCCGGCGTGAGCTTCAAGTCGTCCGGGAGACGATCGCGATTGTACTGCGCGAGGCGGTCCCAGAGTTTGCCGTCCCCGTAGTGCTGGCGGGCGATCGAGTAGAGCGTGTCATGCCGGCGCACGACATGCTGAAAGACGCCGGCGGGCGGCGCCGTCGTAAGAGGTTCAGTCGTCATTTCGATCGCGGCGGGAGCTTCTTCGTTCCGCGGTTCGATCGTCTCAACCTGGAGCGCCGTCGTACTCGGATGCAGGTTGATGATCGGGGCGTCCGGCTCGCGTCGCGACTCGCGCCTGACGCCGGTGCCGCCGTGTCGGTCGGCGATGGCGCGGGGATCGACAAGCGATCCTCCAGCGGGCAGGGACGACGCCTGCATCGCGGTTGTCGGCCGCAGATCCGCCACCTGACCATTCTGCGCCGGGGACAAGTGGTCGGTGATGAGAATTGCGACGACAAGGATGAGGCTGAAGCCGATGATCAGCGCGAGCTTGTTCTCTCGGGTCATGGTCGTTGCGTTCCGTCCGTGCGACGCGCCGGCGAGGAAGCCGGCCAGATTCGGAGTCCATTCCTTGCCGCGTCGCCGACTTCCTCCAGCGGCGCGCGACTGCACACTCTATGCCTCCGGCGGCGCGCTTCGAGTCACGCGGATCGCGCGGAGTTTCGCCGACCTCGACCGAGGATTCCGGGCGAGCTCCTTCTCGCCCGGCGTCACCGGTTTGCGGGTGAGTCGTTCGACGAACCCGCGCCGGGCCAGGTCGGCCATGGCGCGCTTCACGATGCGATCTTCAAGAGAGTGAAAGCTGATGAACGCGATACGCGCGCCCGGATGAATCCAGGATCCGCGCGCCCACTCTCCGTTGCCGTCGGCTCCCGGCCGAGCCGCCCGTTCGATCGCCCGCGTGAGTTCCGTCCAGATCGACTCGAGAGCGCCAAGTTCGTCGTTCACCGCGATCCGTAACGCCTGGAAGAGCCGAGTGGCCGGATGCATGCGGGAGGAATGGGCGCGTCGTCCGTAGGCCGAGATCGCCACTCGCGCAAGCCGTGCCGTCGTTCGTATCGGCCGTTCGGCTCGTTCCGCCACAATCCTGGCCGCGATTTTTCGGGCGAGCGGCTCCTCGCCGTAGCGCCGGATGAGGTCCGCGAGGTCGTCGGCGTTCGACTCGTTTACGAGCGTCTCCGCCGTCAGGGTCGCGGTCGGGTCGAGCCGCATGTCGAGCGGGCCGTCCTGAGAGAAACTGAGGCCGCGGGACGGGTCATCGACCTGCGTCGAGGCGAAACCAAGGTCGGCGAGCACGAGGTCCGCCGCGAGGTTGTTCCGGCGGAGCCAGTCGGGCGCCGCGGCGAAGTTCGCGTGCTCGAGAGCAACCTCCGCGGCAAGTGGTTGAAGCCGGCGACCGGAGAACTCGAGGTTGGCCTGATCGAGGTCGAATCCGACGACGCGACCGGACCGCCCGAGACGCTCGCCGATCGCCGCGGCGTGCCCGCCACGGCCGAGGGTGAGATCGACATACACCTCGCCCTCGCGCGGCGCGAGAAGCTCGAGAATCTCCTCGACCATGATCGGAATGTGGCCCGCGTCGTCCCGGTCCATCGCGGCTCAGTGTAGCGGGGTCGTCGCCGGCGACGCGTTGCTCGGATACCTTGCGCGCAGGCTGCTGGACCGAAAGCCGATCGAGACTGGACTCTCGGTACGATCCGACAACGATGCATCCTGGAGGTCGCCGCTCTATGAGAAGAACACGCCAATGTCTCGTCGCCGTCGCGGGCGCCATGACGCTCGCCGCTCTCGCACATGCTCAAGGGGGCGTCGACGCGACGGCCCGCTGGTGGAAGGGCAATACGCATACGCACACACTCTGGAGCGATGGTGACGGCGCGCCGGAACTCGTCGCGAAGTGGTATCGCGATCACGACTACGACTTTCTCGTCCTTTCCGACCACAACATTCTTTCGGTGGGCGAGAAGTGGTTCGCGGTCGTCGACGGCGGTCGGAGCCGGCTGACGACCGAGCGGCTCGAAGAACTCCGCGAGGTCTTCGGCGATGATCATGTGGTCACCCGTGAGCGGGCTGATGGCGGCGGTCTCGAGATGCGGCTGAAGACACTCGACGAGTTGCGCACCCAGTTCGAAGCGCCCGGCGAGTTCATCTTCATTCAGGGCGAGGAGATCACGGATTCCTTCGCACGCCGGCCCGTGCATATCAACGCGGCGAACATCGAGGAACTCATCGAGCCCCAGCACGGCGAAAGCGTCAAGGACACCATTGAACGGAATCTCGACGCGGTGGTCGAGCACGGCCGCTCGATCGGCCGGCCGGTGTTCGCTCATGTGAACCATCCAAACTTTCAGTGGGGGCTCACCGTCGAAGACCTCGCCGCCATCCGCGGGGAGAACTTCTTCGAGGTCTACAACGGGCATTCGGCGGTGCGCAACTATGGAGACGACGAGCATCCGAGTACCGAAGCGATGTGGGACATCGCGAACACGATGCGCCTGACGGACCTCGGCCTGCCGCTCCTCTTCGGTGTCGCGACGGACGATTCGCATGAGTACCACGAGTACGGCGTCGGCAAGACGAATCCGGGCCGCGGCTGGATCATGGTGCGCGCCGGGTCACTCGACGCCGACACGATCATCCAGGCGATCGACGACGGCGACTTCTACGCCTCAAGCGGAGTCACCCTTCGCGAAGTTCGTGTCGCGGACGGAAAGTATCTCGTAGAAGTCGACGCGGAAGAGGGGGTCGGATACACGACGCAATTCATCGGGACTCGGCGCAAGCCGGGTGACACGGCGCATCGTGAAGCCGCCGAGCACGGACCGATCGGCGAAGTCTTCCTCGAGACCACGGAGAATCCGGCGGTGTACGAATTCACGGGTGAGGAACTCTTCGTCCGGGCGAAGATCATCTCGTCGCGGCTGCACCCGAACCCATACGCCGAGGGTGACTATGAGGTCGCGTGGACGCAGCCGGTGGAACCCCCGGATCGATAATCGCTTGCAATATTCTTTCCCTTCGCGCATTATCCGGCCGGTCGCCACTCTTGCGATCAAAGCCGGAAAGGGCGCGCGGGATGAGTGTAATGATCGGGTCTGTGGTTCTCGCGGGAGTCATCGGGACACTCGCACTCGCCGTCGGGCTCGTTGGACGACGGATCAATGATCATCCCATCTGTCGTCGCTGCCGGTACGACCTCGTCGGCGTGAACGAGTCGTCGGTGGGCCGATGTCCCGAATGCGGCGCCGATCTTTCTGCGCCAAAGGCGATTCGAGTCGGAGCGCGACGGAGAAGAATCTGGCCGCTCTCGATCGGCGCTGGATTGCTGGCGGTCGCGATCGCGTGCGGCGTCGCATGGAGCGTCGCCGGCGCACGCGGATTCGACTGGAACACCGTCAAGCCGGACTGGTGGCTCGTGTTCGATCTCAACTCCGGCGTCGATGCGACACGGAATGCGGCGATCACGCATCTATTCGACCGCCTCGGTGAGGATCGCCTGAGTGAACGCACAATCCAGCGCGTCGTCGCTCGCGGGCTCGAAGCGCAGGCCGACCTCAGCCGGACCTGGCCGGTTGAGTGGGGTGACCTCATCGAGGTTCTCCAGATGACTGAACGGCTGCGTCCAGCCGACTTCGAGCGCTATACGCGTCAGCTGTACGCGCCACAAACGATCATCCGTTCGGTCGTTCCGACGGGCTCCTGGGTGGGCGCCGAACTTCGGGTGGGGCCGTCACGCGGAGGCTCGGGCGCGAGGCCACATCTGTCGGCGGGAGGTGAGTTCGTCCAAGCCTCCGTCAACGGAGTGATCCTGGAGTCCCGGCATGTTCCTTCAATGGTGCGGTGGACCGAAGATTCACGGTTTCCGAGATCGATATTCATCGATCTGCCGCGTGGCCATCACCGCGTAGAGACGGTCTGGAACTTCTCGGTGAATGATCGAACGGCGATGCACAAGGCGGTCGAACGAAGAGAAGAGGTCCCGGAGCCCATCAGTCTCTTCACGGAATCGGTGACCGTGGAGCATGTCATCGAAGTCGTTGACGCCGGATTCAATCCCGTTGAACTCGTGACTTCGGATCGAACGATTGACGCGCTCGGCACTCCCGTCGGAGTGCACAGCGTCACGGTGCGCGTGCCGCAGACGCGTGAAAACGCGGCCTGGTTCAGCGTCTCCGTCACCAAGGCTCAAATGCCGTTAATGGCGCTCTCGTTTGATGTCTTCTGGCGCGTCGACGATCACGAATGGAAGATCGGGTCGCTCTTCATCCGGGAAGAAGAGTCAAGCGGCCAATACCACGGCGTGTTCGAGGGTCTCCCGGTCGAGACGGGTCAGGTGGATGTTATTCTCAGACCGAATGCAGCACTCGCTCTGGCGGAGTCACCGGACACGGACGAGATCTGGGGAGTCGAGGTCATTCTGTCTGATGTCCCGATCGCCGCCGGTGGGAGTTGGACGAATCGACGCATTCGACCGTGACTCGATCCGGTGCGAGACTCGTCAATCCTCAGTTTCGAGGACGCTCATGAAGGCTTCCTGCGAGATGGAGACATTGCCGACCATCTTCATCCGCTTCTTGCCTTCCTTCTGCTTCTCGAGCAGTTTGCGCTTGCGCGTCACATCGCCGCCGTAACACTTTGCGGTGACATTCTTGCGCATCGCCTTGATCGACTCACGGGCGATGATCTTCCCGCCAATCGCCGCCTGGAGCGGGATTTCGAACTGGTGCCGGTCGATCTGCTTGCGGAGCCGCTGGAGAAGCGATCGGCCGCGCTGCTCGGCTTTGTCGCGGTGGCAGATGAAGCTGAGCGCTTCGACGGCGGCGCCGTTGACGAGGATCTGCACCCGCACGAGGTTGTCGGCGCGGTAGCCGACGAGTTCCCAGTCCATCGTGCCGAAGCCGCGCGTCATCGACTTCAGCTTGTCGTAGAAATCGAAGATGATCTCGGCGAGTGGCAGCTCATAGTCGAGAATCTGCCGCGTCTCGGAGAGAAATCGCTGGTTCTTGAAGACGCCTCGACGGTTTTCGCACAGCGCCATGAGATCGCCGATCGACTCGAGCGGGCAGATAATCTCGACCTTCACGATCGGTTCGCGAATCTCGGTGACATTGCTCAAATCCGGGAGGTCCGCCGGGTTGTTGATCGTCACGATCTTGCCGTCGCGCATCGCGATCTCGTAGGTCACGGTCGGTGGTGTCTGCACGATGTCGACGCCGCCCTCGCGTTCGAGTCGCTCCTGCACGATCGACATGTGCAGCATGCCGAGGAAGCCGCAGCGAAAACCGAAGCCGAGCGCATCGGAATGGTGCGGTTCATAGGTGAAGCTCGCGTCATTGAGATGCAACTTCGTGATCGCGTCGCGCAACACTTCGAAGTCGGCGCCCTTCCCACCGCTGCTCGATGGGTAGAACTCGCAGAAGACCATCCGCAGCGGCTCCTGATAGCCGGGCAGTGGCTTGTCCGCGGGATGCGCGTCGAGCGTGACCGTGTCGCCGATGCGCACATCGTCGAGGGTCTTGATCGACGCGATCAGGAAACCGACCTCGCCGTGGTTGAGTTTGTCGCATTTCACCGGCTTCGGCGTGTAGCGGCCGAGTTCGGTGATCGTCCAGGTGCGGCCGCTGCTCATCATGCGGATTCGATCGCCCACTTTGACCGAGCCGTCAAAGACGCGAATGTAGACGATGACGCCGCGGTACTCGTCGTACACGGAATCGAAGATGAGCGCCCGTGTCTCCTTCATGACCGGCTCGCGGGGCGGTGGGAATCGGTCGCAAATCGCGTCGAGCAGTTCGGACACACCCTCGCCGGTCTTCGCGGAACAGAAGATACAGTCGTCGGCGTCGAGACCGAGGCTCTGCTCGATCTCCATCGCGATCTCTTCGGGCCGCGCGCCCGGGAGGTCGATCTTGTTCACGGTCGGCAGGAGTTCGACATTGTTGTCCACCGCGAGATAGGCGTTCGCCACCGTCTGCGCCTGGACGCCCTGGGTCGAGTCGACGACGAGCAGTGCGCCTTCACACGCGGTAAGCGCCCGGCTCACCTCGTAGTGAAAGTCCACATGTCCGGGCGTGTCGATGAAATTGAGCTGGTACTGCTCGCCCTTGTGCTCGTGATAGACCGTGACCGCGGACGCCTTGATCGTGATGCCGCGTTCGCGCTCGATGTCCATGTCGTCGAGGAACTGGGCGCGTGACTCGCGGTCGGAGACGGCCTTCGTCGCCTGGAGCAGCCGGTCGGCCAGGGTGCTCTTACCGTGGTCGATATGAGCGATGATGGAGAAATTGCGGGTCTGCACGGTCGTCCCTGAGTGTGCGGGCGGGGAGCCGGAATTGTAGGCCGTTCAAGGCTTCGGACGCGGTCGGCGATCCGCCTTGTTCATCGCATCATGAGGTACGCGGCGGCGACGATGAGCAGGGGTGAGCCGATCATTGGGATGGCGATCGCGCCCCGCCAGATTGACGGCAGCCGCGCCATCCACCTCCGGCGGGTCAACGCGAACGCAAAGAGCGCGAGGCATGCGATGAGCAGCGTCCCGAGACGGACGAGCACGATCCAGTGCGGGAGAATCGCCTGCGGCTGGAGCCCGGCCGCGACGAGCTGGGGAATCCGCGGGTCGGCGAGAACGCTCCCCGTCTGCATGATGATGGGGCTGAGCAGGCCGCCGGCCATGGCGACCGACGCGCCGGTCGCGAGCACCGAGCAGGTCCACCACCACGGGCGGACATCATCGGTGATCACCTCGAGCCGGATCCGCCCGCCGCACTCCGGACATCGCTCAGAGGACACGCCGCGAAGTGAGTAGCCGCAGAGGTCACAGGTCGCGTCGCTGTCGGCGAGGACGACGGTGATCGCCTCCCGGGTTGGATGAGCGTCGGCCATGAGCGCATCGTACCACAACGGCTCGCCTGCTAACGCTGAACGCTCGGAACCCACGCGGTGGTTCGCCCACCGACCGAAAGATGCTCAATCGCTTCTCCCCGAGTGGTGGTCGCGGAGCCATTGCGTCCCCACCGGTGGTGAAAGAGCCACGATCTGGGAAACTCTGACTTCACCGCATTGACCGCGACCGCCTTGCGTATGACACGACCGAGCGCCGTTCGCAACCGCCGCAATTCGTCGTTCTCGAGGTCAGACGCGCGCCGGCGCGGATCGATCTTCGCCTGGTAGAGCGCTTCGTCGGCGATCCAGTTGCCGACCCCGGCCGCGAATCCCTGGTCGAGCAGCAACGCCTTGACGGGAGTCTTCCGGGAGTGCGCGAGTTCGATGAATCGTTTCGGCGATGGCATATCGAGGAGTGGATCGAACCCGAGCCGGCTGATGGGGGGCTCCTCGCGAGGCTCGTCACGCAACCGGATTCGACCAAGCCGGCGAGCGTTCGTCATGACAAGTTCGCCGCCGTCGTCGGCGACGAAGTGAATCTTCGTGAACCTCGGAGGCCATCGCGAGTCCACCTTCTTCCCACTCGACGCGAGTTGAAGCGGCGCTTCGGCGGGGACCCTGAATCCACCGGTCATTCCAAAATGCAACAGCAGCGCCGGACCTTCATCGAATTCGAACCAGAGCTGCTTGCCGTGTCGATGCGCCTCGACCACCGTCCGCCCGCGGAGCCGGCGGGCGATCGTGCGCGGCGCCAGTTCATCGAAGACAATTCGGTCATCGGCCGCACGGACCGATTTGAGTGCGCGTCCCCTGAGCACACGCTCGGCGATGCGGCGGCCTCGCTCGACTTCGGGGAGTTCCGGCATTGGACGAATCTCGGTGACTTCTGGAGTCGGCGCCCGATCGTAGGGGTGGCCGGGCGTCAGTCGCCGAGGAGTGCGTTGTAGATAACGGCGCGGGCGGCGGCGGTCGCTCGATGGTCGAACCGTCCGCGCAATCGCTCCCGCGCGGCGGTCCCCATGGATCGAAGCGCCACCGGATCGGCGAGCATGGAGTCTATTGTGTTCGCAAGTCGCGTGATGTCGCCGCTTGAGAGGCTTTCGCTCGATGGATGATCGATCAGCCGTCCGGTGACCCCGTCGACGATCGTGTCCGCGGTCAGGCCGACGCGCGTGGCGATGGACGGCGTCGACGCGGCCATGGCCTCGAGGAGCGTAAGCGGACCGGTCTCACTCCGACTCGCAATCACCGTAAACGCGGCGCGCTTGAGATACGGCGCGATGTCCGGCGCCCACGGTTCGATCCGGACGCGATCTTCTAGATCGAGTTCGGCGAGAAGCGCTTCGAGCTCGCGCTTCGCCGGACCCTGTCCGAGCAGCGCGAGTCTGGCTCCGCGTGACGACGCGTTCGACGCGGAGAAGGCCCGGATGACCCAAGGCCAGCGCTTGATGGCGACGAATCGACCGACGCCCAGGATGAGGGGAACCTCGTCCGATCCGAGCCACGCGCGGAACGCCTCGGGGATTGACGCGGTACTCCGTTCGATCGGCCCGGGATCGAGCCCATTTGGTGAAACGGACGCGCGCTCGCGCACGCCGGGGTCGAGGCTCGCCCGGACATGCTCGTGAATGCAGATGACCGCGTCGGTCCGCTTCATCGCGCGCCGTGTCATCGTCGACCAGAAGATTCGAGCCGGAAGACTCAACGCATGCTTCATCTCGAGCGACGCGTCGGCGTGAACGGTGCGCACGAGCTTGAACTCGACACGGCGCCGGGCGATCGACGCGTACGACTGGCCCAGCGGGTTGTGTGTATGCACGATCGCGGGCGCGATCGCCGCGAGATCACGGTGCAGTTTGCGAAATCGGTCGAGGGTTCGCAGGCCGCGTCCATTATTCGCGACCACGGTGTCGACTCCGAACTTCGCGAGTTCGCGTCCGGCGTCGCCGGGACCGAGCTGAATCGCGAGATGGCGCCATCCAGCCTCGCGCTGAGCCGGGAGCCACTGTCCGAGCGCGCTCGTGATACCGCCCGCCTCGCGTCCCATGAAGAGATGCAGGATGAGCGCCTCGCGCAGCGGCGGCGGGATGACGATCGGAGTCGATTCAACTGATTGGGCAGGCGCCGCGTCGGTCATGCCGTGTCCGTCATCGGCGGGTTCGGTGTCAACTCGTGACACAATCAACCGTGCCAGACAAGATGCAGCGGCGTGAGGTCGGCTTCGTCGATCTGCCGGCCGAATCGTTCGATGGGTCGCCGGTCCGCCTGTCCGCGGCGGGCGGAGACAACGAAACGATCGATCACCTTGGCGAGCGAGGAGACGGACATGGAGTCGTTCAGGTGCGGGAGCGACCAGACGATGCGCTGGTAGCGCTCACGAAGCGCCGCGTTGAGTTCATCGAGGCGACCGGAGTCGGCGAGTTGCGCGATGGCATATCCGTCGAGGTCGGATATCGCCTCGAGTCGTTCGAGCACCGTGGTCAGCACGGTCGGCGCGGGCAGAGGTCGCCCGTCTTCGATGGCGCGGATGAGGTCGGCGATGGTGGGCGTCGTGCGACCGATCGGACGGCCGAGGTCACTCTTGCGTCCACCGATTTCGACGATAAGCGTGTGGTAATTCCATCGCGCCCAGGTCGTCGCCAGACCGACCGCCGTCATGCCCTGCCGGTTCCGTCGCCCCGACGCGGTCACGCCAATGGCGAGCGGCGTGCTCGTTCCGTTCTTCAGCGGCTTGAGTTCGGCGGCGATATCGGCGAATCGTCCAAGCGCGAACGCGTCGTCCGGCGCGAGCGCCATCTCGTACGCCCAGCGACCGAGCGTGGTCGATCGCGTAAGAGACGGAGGGGTGATCGCGGTTCGAGCCCGCCACTTCGG
Organism: Phycisphaerales bacterium; assembly: GCA_043101845.1. Taxonomy (GTDB): domain Bacteria; phylum Planctomycetota; class Phycisphaerae; order Phycisphaerales; family UBA5793; genus JBICHN01. Next base: position 1,164,500 of record JBICHN010000011.1, read on the forward strand.
GATCGGCGCAAGCTCGGTCGCGCGACGGCGCACGATCGCGCCCGCGGAGGAAGTCGCATCTACGACCGACTCAGCCCGACGCTCGATCGCCTTGCCCGGCTTCTCGCTCATGTGGCGGCGCCCTTCGGACTCGTGAGCAGGCGACGCGACGATCGCGCCGGAAGAGCGCCGGCCATCTGAAGCGGGATGATCTCGCCGAGTTCCTCGAGCTGCCAGTCCGCAACGATTCGCCAGCGCCAGGCCGCAAGCAATGACGGAACGGCCGCGCCAAGAAGCAGCGAGAGCACGATGGTGGTCGTCACATGCGCCGCGACATTCGGCGAGTCAGGACGATCGGTGTCTCGCACGCGGGGTGGCGCCAGCACGCGCAGAAGGTCGCCGTTCACCTCGCTTGTTCGCGCGGCTTCGAGACGCTCGCGCTCAGCCCGGATCTCCTTCACCTCGGTCGTCGCTTCGTCGAGCTCACGCGTGAGGCGCTCATTCGTACGAGCGAGATCAGACGATTCCGCGAGGTCGCTGGAAAGACGCTCGATGATTTTCTCAAGTCCAACCTCACGAGCGGCGAGTTCATTGAGCAGACTGTCGAGCTGCATTCTCCGGCGCTGCATCTCCTGGTACTGCGGGTTCGGCCGCCGGATCGTCTGGACGACGGTTTTCTCTTCCTTGAGGTCAGCGAGTTCGCGACGCCGCTCGTCGATGCGACCGCGCAACGCCTTCATTTCGGGATGTTCTTCGGTCAGCCGGCTCAGCTTCGAGGCGAATTCTTCCTCGAGTTGACCGATGACCGTCTCGAGCTCCCGGATTCGCGGATTGTCCGTCTCCACGACCTCGCCCGTCGTATGCGTGGGTGTACCATCCATCTGACGGATGACGGACAACCGTCGCGCTTCGGCTTCGCGCACCTCGGTCTCGAGGGCGTCGAGTTCACTCTGCCGCGTCGAGAGCTGCTCCTCGAGTTGGGCGGCGTATGCGGCGGGATCCTGCTGCGCGACGCGAGCTTCGAACTCGGCATAGTCCGAAGTCGCGCGGGCAAAGCGTTCTTCGGCGGCGTCCCATACGGGACGGCGCTCGTCAATGCGACGCTGCAGGCGTGTCCGCTCGGCGTCGATGAGCCGTCGCGCAACCTCATCCGCGAGCAGGTCCGGGGCGAGTTCGGCTCGCGTCGGACTCGAGGCCCACACGACAAGCTGGACCGTGCGGCCTTCGTCGGACGGTGTGACTTGCACATGAAGCGGGATGGATTCGACCTCGCGCTCCGAGCCCGCGACCCATGCGACGAAACTCGCCGGCGCGCTGGCGATCGATCGCCACGCGCTGGCTACGACCGCACGGACGGGAGGCAGCCCGCGCTCCGCCGCGGACTCACCGGTGCGCTCGCCGAGTCGTTCGGCGACTGCGGCGCGAACGGTCGGAGCCGTGAGATACGACGCCATATCTTCCGGATGGGCGGCGGCGGTCCAGGTCGCGTTCAGGTTCTGATCATCATCGCCGCGCAGCACGACGGGCGTTTCGACGCGCCACATCGGCGTCATTGACCACAAGCTTCCGAGGCCGATGAACCACACACCCGCCATGAGCGCGAAGGTGAGAATCGGCTGGGCGAGCATCGCGCGCATGATGAAGGCCGTGCCTCGTCGGAGCCACGGTCGTTGCCGGGGGCCGGGCGTCTTCTTCGCCTTGTCGGCGCCGCGCTCCGACGCCGCACTCGACGCGACGGGCGTCGGGCCGGGCAGGGTAGGCGGCTCGGTCGGGCGGTTCGTCATCTTCGTTCTTCTCGTTCGATCGACTCTCGATCGATCATCATCGGCCGATCAGGACCCCGGCGGGTACATCGCGTTCTGCCTGGCCTCGAGGGCCTCGAGCCATCGGTAGCGATATCCGATCGTCATGAGGTCGCGCGAGCCGATGTCGGCCCGGCCCTGGGCCTCGAGGCGGTAGACATTGTACGCGGCGCCGCAGAGGCCGAACGCGAGGAAGTAGAGCTCGTTTTCGAGCACATTCGAGGTGCCGGCGAAGACGAAGAACCCGAAGATCACGCCGAAGATCGCCGCGGACTCGAATTTGAGTCGCCGGTCATGGGTTCCGAGCGCGGCGCACCCCGCAGAGATCGCCGCGAACAGATAGAGCAGGCAGTAGATGAACGCGCCCTGAACGCCGGACTCCTGGAGCATCTGCATGAAGCTGTTGAGTGGTCGAAGCGGGCGTCCGGAGGAGCCGATCGAGCGGTAGTACTCGTAGTTGATGCCCCACGAGTTCAAGCCCATCCCGGTGACCGGACGGTCCTCGTACATTTCCCAGCACATGTTCCACATCGCGGTGCGATAGTCGACGACACCCGCGGCCTGCGTCGGGTCGGCGATTCGATTCACCGCCACGCTCGTGTCCATGAGCAGGAGGCCAATGACGCCGCCGACGAGTATGACGATACTGAGCGCGATCTTGGGCAACTTGTTTCGAATCGGGCAGAGCGTAAACACGACGCCGCAGCCCGCGACGAACGCGAGCACCCCGCCTCGGGCGCCCGTGCCGAGGATGTTGAACACGATGATCGCGATGGCGAAGGCGAGCAGCGCCTTCTGCCACCACTTGCGGTAATAGAAGAAATATCCGAACGCGATGACGCCCGGGAAGCTCTGTGCGACCGCGTAGAACGGTGGGTCGCCCGACGGACCGATGAATCGCACCTTCTGGCCGTACATCGGAGTCGTATTGAGTCGACCTTCGGGGTCGGGCGCCTTACCCATCATCTCAAGCACCGACCGGCCGGTGAACGCCTCACTCGTGGTGATGAGGGCGACGATCGTCCCGCCGATGACAAGCCACAACATGCATTTGTGGAACACATCGCGGTCCGTGACTCCGATGACGATGAGCAGCAGCAGCACGGCGATATTGATGCGTCGCGAGATGAGCTGCATGCCCCATTCGGGAGCGAACGCGTACACCATGCCCATGTAGCTCACGAGCGCAAACGCGATCGCCGTAATGGGCAGGGGATCGACGAGTCGCTCGTACCACCGCGGCAACTGGTTGTTCAGAATCGCCGTGATGAGATAGACGATCGTGAAACCGATCGCGACCTTGGTCGCGTTCAGACTCCCGGTCTCGCCGAACCCGAGCAACCGGTCGAAGAGAACGAGAAAGAAGATCGCGTAGAGCCCGAATCGCCAGTTCAAACCCATCACGATGATTGACGCGATGACGAACATGATCGCGGCGGCGACGGCGATGGGGAAGATGTCGCTGTTCGAGCGTCCCATGAAGACGCCGAGGATGAACATGCACAGAAACACCGGCCCCAGGATGAAGAGGAAGAAGATCGCCTGGCGGCGACCGATACCCGGTGTTTGCGTCGTGAGCATCATGCCCGTGGTGTCGTCCGTGGAGCGGGGCGGCCGCTCGACTCAATGCCTCTCTACTCGTGCCAGATGACCTCGATCGGCCGCAGCCCCTGCACCATCGCGGTCTCGGCGAGTTCGCGGAGCGGGCCGCCACGGCTCTGGCCCGAAACGAGACTGACGACAAGGCGGTCGCTCAGGTCATCGAGCGCGAGGAACGGGAAGCCGCTGCTGATCGCCGGCGCTGCGAGCACGATGCGATCGTGCGTCTGCTTAAGTGACTCGATGAGCGCCTTGAGCTTGCCCGTCGAGAGCAGTCCCATGACATCGGCGTCACCCGCGGCGATGACTCCGCAATGCGGGAGTCTCGAATGGAGTCGCTGAATTCCGGTCACCGTTCCGCCACTCGCCGCGGTGTTGCACGCGCTCGAGAGGTCCGGACTTGTCCGCGCGATCGCGCCGCCAAGCGACTTTGATCCGCTGCCAAGTTCGATGAGGCAGGTCGACACGCCCCAACGGCCCCAAAGCGCCGCGAGCGTAATCGTGGTCAGCCCCATGCGGTGTCCAGGCTCAATGGCGCTCACCGCGACAGAGAACGCGCGACCCTGAGCCGCGTGATCCATCGCCGTGGCGAGCTCGCCGATCGTGCGGGCGACGCGCGCATCCGCCGGAGCGCTGAGCATCTTCTCGAGGTGCGACCCGAGCGGGTGCGAACTGTTGAGCTGCGCCGGCGAGCCCGTGGCCCCGCCCCGGGCGCCGGTCGTTTCCGTATCGGTCATGATCGCACTGGGTTCGTTCGTCATCGTGGATCAACTCGCAGACTGGTACATCCGACGCCCGTTCATCTTCGGCACGACCGCGACCACCCGGACCCCCGGAATGGCCTGCGCCTGCCGACTGCTGAGCAGCGTCTGGTTCAGGTAGTCATAGCCGACCGGCAGCACGAGCGCCGTAAACAGTCCGATCGCAAGCGCAAGAATGCCCGCGAGGAGCATATTCGGATAATCCGGCTTCTTGCGGTTCAGCACGGTCGTGTGCTCGGCGATGACGAGCGACTTGAAGACCGGCGTCGAAGTCAACATGTTTTCGACATCGCGAAGCTTCGAGTAATACCGGTTGTAATCCTCTTCGTCCTTCTTCGCGAGCCGCTGAAGCTTCTCGAGCTCGGCCTGGTTGAGGATCGCGGCCTTCTGTGCTTCGGTAAGCGTTAGGATCGCCGCTTCGAGGCCGCGTTCGCGCGCCTCGATGCCGGCTTTCTGCACTTGAAGCCCACTCCAGCGCTGATACGCCTCGTTGTGCTTCGGACTCAGTGTCTTCGTGACGCGCTGTGAGTCTGTCGTCCGACTCTCTTCAGTGAGCCGAATGTCGTCGAGTTCCTTCTGCAGGGCGTCGATCACGGCTCGCTGCGCGGCGACTCGGGGGCTCTGCGGGCCGTATCGCTGCTCGAGCTGGCTGAGCTCCGACCGGGCGTTCGCGAGATTGATCTGCAACTGCTCCGACGAGCGGAACGCGCTCGCCGACCCCGCCGTGTCGGCCGTCACCTCGACGAACTCGGGAATGTCCTTCAACTGGTCATACGCGCTGTCGATCTGCGCCTGGATGCGATCGAGTTCGAGCTGCAGCGTCGCTTCCTCTTCCTGCAGGTCGAAGAGCGCGGAGGAATACTGCTCCGGCGCCGCGCTCGGCGACGAGATGCGCGCTTCGGTGATCGTCTGCTGATTCGACGCGATCCGATCCTCGTAGTCCGCGACCTTGCCACGGAGGTCTTCCGCGACGGTCTCGACGCGCGTGCGGAAGATCTTGTCCATTTCCTCCTGCAGAAGCCGAAGAATCGTGTCACCGACCTCGACCGTCTTGTCCGGGTTGTCACCGTAGATGAGCAGCGGGATCGTTGTCGTCTTCTCGAGCGACGCCGCGGTAACCCAGGTCGAACTCAACTCATCGAGCGCCTTGTATTTCCAGTCGGGCTCGCCCGCGGGCCGGATGAGCCGGATGGGGGCGGTGATCGTCGACGCGATGAGCTTCTTGATGCGTGTGCGCGGGTCGGTCCGCTGGGCCTGCTGCTGGAAGTACTGGTCGAGATCGAGTTCGTCGACGACCTTCCGCAGGAAGGTCAGGCTGTTCATGATCTCGACCATGTTTCCGCCGAGCGTGTCCGGCTCGACGATGCCGCCTGAGGTCCGCATTTCGTCGGCGATGACGACATCCGGAAGCGCCTGCGGGTAGATCTGGATCTTCGCCTGTCCCTCCCAGCGCGGGCTCACGAGCCAGGTCGAGAAGAGCACGAGGAAGACCGAGAGCACGAACAGGATGATGACGGCGATCCAATGCCGCCGCCAGGACCGGACGAAGTTCTCGACCATCATCGAGCGGACTTCGGGCAGAGGCCAGCCCTCCCGATCGAAGCCGAGCGGCGCCGTTTCTTTGTGCGTTTCAGGGCTCATAAGTGGTTTGGTTCTCGCCGCGGTTGGGGGTTCGCGCGCGGGACGGGCGATAATCCCATCGCGCGCGGGGGTTTCGGGTCACAGACTAGCAACGCCTCGACCGCTCGTAAAGCGGGAGAGCCGCTCATCCTTCGCATCTCGACCGGGGATCGCGACTTCGCGACTCGACGCGAACCTTATTGCACGCCCGCCGCCGTCTCCACCGCCCCGGATCCATTCCGACCCGCGGCTTCGAGCCCGCGTGTCGTCTCTGCCGTCGCCTCCTGAAAATGCCTCGCGCGTCCGCCCCGGATGAGCGTCTTGAGCCGGACATACCGCTCGAACCATCCACGCATCGCCAGACCCATCCGCCGATCCGTTCGCAGCCATGCGGAGCCGACCCGCGGCCAGGCGAAGCAATCGGCGATCGAGACACGCGAGGAGAACTCGAGCGTGACCCCGGCGCTCATCTCCGCCTGCTGCATCGCCTTCCGCGTGTCCTCGTTGTGCTGCCCGTACGGATACGCAAGGACATCGCCGGCGGATCCGAACCATTCATGAATCGCCTCGCGACTCCGGGCGATCTGTTCAAGCTGGGCGGCGGAAGAGAGGTGGGGCAGGACCGGGTGCTCATGCGTGTGCGGCAGAATCTCCCAGCCATCGTCTCTCAGGCGGTCGAGCCCCTGCCGATCGAGGAGGGGTCGCTCGCGGTAGGGAGCGGGCAGACGATACCACTCCGGTCGCCGGCCGACCTGGCCGGTGACCACGAAAGTCGAGCCCGAGTAGCCGTGTTCGCGGAGGATCGGCGCCGCAATCTCGAGCACGGACGGCATCGCATCGTCAAAGGTCAGCGCCATCGACCTGGGCGGGAGCGCTTCGCCGGCCCGAATCCGTCGCGCCGCTTCGGAGAGACCGAGAGCGTTCCAGCCATGCTCGCGCAACCACCGCACCTGCCGCTCGAATGCGCTCCGCGTAAGCGAAATCGAGGTTCCGAAATCGTCGATGCTGTGATAGACGAGGATCGGAAAGTGAACAGATCTCAAGGGGCCATCCTCTGCGGACCGACGGGGGATGATACCGACGCCACTGGCGCCAGCATCGGCGAGGAACGGCCCACGCATGCATCCTTTTTTGCTTCGGGGCCGCGGGTTGCGACCACCGTGCATCTTGCCATAATGGCTGGACCCGCCTTTGATGGCGTCCAACGCCAGCCTCTTGGAGACAGCGAGCAATGGGACATGTCGCAGAACGAGCGCGAACCGCTCCTCGACGGATCATCCAGACCGTCCTCGTCGCAGCGATCGGGTTCGTGAGCGTCGGCTGCAATCAGGTCGCTCCGACGGTCGAGCCGGCCGCGGGCATGACGGCGCCGCGCGATGGCGTCGGCGTTGACGGCGGCGTGTTGCCCGATCGCCTGCCCTACACGCTCGCCGAGGGCGATCAGATCAGCATCAAGATGTACGACGATGAGAAACTCGATCTCGATGTGCGACTCGACTCGGACGGCGGCTTCCAGTATCCGTACCTCAATCGCGTTCGCGCCACGGGCCTCACGACGAGCGACCTCGCGAAGAAAATCCGCATGGGGCTCGAGCCGTACTATGTCGAACCGAATGTCACGGTAAACCTCGTGAGCCAGGAACAGCAGTATGTGAATGTGCTCGGCGAGGTGGCGCGTCCGGGACGGATCGAACTCGATCGCGGCATGCGCATCACCGACGCCCTCGCCATGGCGGGCGATCTCACACGCACCGGTTCGCGCGAGCGCGTCGTTCTCATTCGCCGCGTCGCCGAAGAGGAGATCGCCGCGGGCTTCTTCAATTACAAGGAAGCCCTGCACAATCCGCTGAGCGATGCGTTCGCGAGCAACATCCTCCTGCAGCGCGGCGACATGATCTTCGTGCCGCGCAGCGATCGCGCCCAGTGGGAGTCCGCCTTCCAGTTCATCAGCACCATCGTCGATCCGATCGTCGATGTCGAGCGCGCCATCGTGCTCTATCCGGATGTGCGTGATGTGCTCGAGACTGGCGAGAAGGATCGCGGATCGACCATCATTGTCCGATGACCGCGGCGGCCGTCGATACGGATGAATCAAAAGGGCCGGCCGTCGGCGACGCCGAACCGCTCGGACGCGGCGGCGCGCGGACCGATCGCCCGCTTCGTATCGCGTATTGCATGAGTCGAACGCTGGAGCGGTACCAGGGGACCTACGGCCGATACATCGGCCAGGCGCGACTCCTGCGCGACCTCGGTCACGCCGTCACCGTTTTTGGGGTCAACCGGGAGATGAACCTCCCGGAGGACGAAGAGCATTACGGCGTCCGCGTTCATCGCGTCCCGGTGCGCGCGCTGAACTGGGCCGGCCCCCGCAACGCGACGAACTTCCTCAAAATGCACCGCGCGCAGTTCGACCGCATCGCCGCCGAGGGATTCGACGCGGTGAAGGTCGTTGGCCTCGACATGTCACCGATGGTGCGCATGGTGAAGCGGAAGCTCGGGCTTCCGGTCATCTTCGACATGCACGAACCGAAGCAGTATTCGTTCTGGACCGGTCCGCGTCGACTGTTGCTGCCGCTGCTCTATCGCGTCGAACGCCGCGCCGCCCGCGCCGCCGACGCGGTGCAGGTCACGAGTGAATGGCAGCGGAGCAAATATCGCAAGTGGGGGTGCGACGATGTGACGATCGTCGGCAACCAGCCGCTGTGGGATGAACGCATCGACGAGTGGCCGGAAGGGAAGTTTGACGAGGTTCGCGCCGGAGGCCCCGTCGTCTTCGGCCGGCTCGGCACGGTGTACAAGGGCACGGGGCTCGACGAACTGCTCCGCGCCTTTGCGCAGGTCTACGCGAAGTTTCCGGATCGCGCGCGACTGCGCATGGCAGGCAAGGTCGCCGACTACTACCAGGAAGAGTTCGAGCGCACGATCGAACCCTACCGTGACGGGCTCATTCTTTCCGGCGCCTACATCACGACGGACATGCCCGCGCTCTACGGCGAAATGCATGTTTCCGTGCTGCCCTATCTCATGGACGCGAACTTCAGCTTCATCAACCCGAGCAAGTTCTACGACTCGATCGGCAACGCGACGGCCGTGGTCATGACGCCCATTGGCGACATGGGCGCCATCGTTCCCCGCGTCCGCTGCGGTAAACTCATCGATCCGGAGCGCATCGACACGATCGTGCAGGCGATGACGGACTACCTCGAGCGTCCTGAAACGATCGTAGAAGACGCCCGCCGCGGCTTTGAGGCCTCACTCGGCGAATTCTCCTGGAAGGCGAATCAGCGGCAGCTCGAGGAGACCTTCCAGAAGATCGTGGGTTGAGCTGATTCGATTCCACCGAAAGGTTGAAGTGATCGACCGCCGGGTCAGGTGATCGACGCGTCGGCTTCGGCGACGGCGCGACCGAAGGCGCGGATAAGCGCCGGGTCCTTCACGCCGCGCTCGCGTTCGACGCCGCTCGACACATCGACCGCGAACGGTCGCGCGACTCGGATCGCTTCGCCGACATTCTCTGGAGTCAATCCGCCCGCGAGCATGACCGGCGACTCCATCTCGTCCATGAGCGGCGGCAATGCGGTCCAGTCGAACGCCTCGCCCATTCCGCCGGAAGAGCCGTCGATCAGGAGCATCGCGAGATCGAGGTTGTCGCCCCAGCGCCGAATCGTGTCGGCGTCGAACTGCACGGCCTTGATGATCGGGAATTCCGTCGCGAGCGCCGCCGCGTCGGCCGGCGACTCGTCGCCGTGAAGCTGAATGATGTTCACGAACGCCTGCTCGGCGATGTTCGCGACCTCGCTGGGATGCAGATCAACAAAGAGTCCAACCGCGTCGACAAACGGCGGCAGCATGAGCGCGAGATCGGCCGCGATTTCAGGCTCGATATAGCGCGGCGACTTCCGGTGAAACACGAACCCGACCGCGTCGGCGCCGGCGTCGACCGCCGCATCGACATCGCTCTCGGTCTTCAATCCGCAGAACTTAATGCGCGTGCGCTGATGACTCATGTGCCGCTCCGCCGGTAGACCTCAAAATCAATGAGTCGCCGCATGCCGCGTTGTTCGTAGAAGTGGATCGCGCGGGCGTTGTCCGGATGGCACTCGAGCGCGATCACCTTGAATTGGCTTCGTGCGCACAGCTCGAGGAGGCGCAGGAAGAGCGACGACATGACGCCGCGTTCGCGGAAATCCGGATGCGTTGCGAGATCCCAGAGGAGTCCGACCTCGCCCGCCGCGAAGACGCCGCCGGCGGCGACAAGCGAGCCGTCGAGTCGACCGACGAGCATGTCGAGCCGGGTGTCGTCGAGCATCTCGAGCTGGCAGTCGGCGAGTTCATCGGGACCCGTCGTCGAGCCGTCGGCCGCGGCCGCCGCCGCGATGACGCGCCGGAGTTCCCGGTACTGCGGCGCCGCCGCCCGCGCGGGTAGGATCTGCAGGTCGAGTTCAGGCGGCGTGTCGAGCGACGGCGCTTGATCCATCCGCATGACGCGTACTTCGTGACGAACGAGCGACCTCGCTTCGAGCGCCGCGCGAAACTCGCCCGAGACTTCAAGATCGTTCGGCGCCCACAGCCGCGGGGGCTGACCGCCGGCGTCAGCCGCGGCGCGCTCGAGTTGTTCGATGACCTCCACCGCGACCGACCCATCGGGCATCCGGAGGTCGTACACCGCGTTGACGCCGTCGACCGTTGGCCGCTCCGCGTTGACGAGAAGCGTTCCGCCCTCGAGTTCATGGCGCGCGGCGGAGAGCGCGCCGAGTTCGGCGTTCGCCCGCTTCACCGCCCGCACCAGCGCCTCGGGCGCCGCGGCGGCCGTCGTCGTACCGATGACCGGTAACTCCATGGGCAACGGTAGGAGGCGAACTGGAGACGGGTGATCTCGAGACGCCGCCGTGAACAGTGTGGCGTGACGACCACATGGAATGTCGCGAGAACGCCACGGTCGCCCGTCCAGAGCCCGCTCGGGGCCGTCGGTCGCGAGTGGCCTAGCGTTTGATGGAGGAAAGATGACGCTCTGCAACGGGCGGATGGGAGAGGACTGATCGACATGACCAAGATGCGACTCAGCGGCGCCTTCATTGCGCTGGCCGGCGTTTCGGCGCTCGGCTTCGGCTGCGCGACGGGCGACTCTTCCGTATCGACGCGCTCCGAGACGGACCGACGAGTGGTCTACTCAACGCCGTATCGTGGCTCGTCGGCTTCACTCGCGGGCGATCCGATGGCGCCGTCGCTTCTCTTTGCGACTCCATCCATGCAGGCCCTCGTCTCCGATGCGGACCAGTACGCCTCCTTCGGACCCGGTGACTGGGAGTATGCCCGGAATGACCCGACCCTCGGCGCCGTCGATCGGCTGCCGCAACCGTCTTTCGGGTATTTCGAGATCGTCCAGTACGAGTCGATTCGCGATTACGGGGGGCGTCCCCGGTACCACGGTCGACGGACGATCTGGTCGGTCGAACGGGGGTTCGGGGAGCCCTGATGGACGGCAAAATCCTGTCGGTGATTACGCGCCGCGCGTCGCCGCTTCCCATTCCTTCACTTGACGCAAGTCCTATTCCCTGCCATACTCACGGCGTTGGGCGGCCGAGTCGCGGTCACGACGGAACTGCTCCGCGTGGTGGTGTTTGCGGAGTGGCGGGGACGCGTTTCGGACCGTCCAGATCAATCCCTGCGAAGGGGGATCCGGATGTCGTCAAATGTGACCAAGAAGGATCTCGTTGACGAAGTCGTGAACCGCACGAAGGAGAAGCGGGTCGCGGTCAAGGAGATCATTCAGAGCTTCCTGGATGTGCTCATCGACGAGCTGGGAGAAGGGCGACGCATCGAGCTGCGCGATTTCGGAGTCTTTGAGGTGAAGGAACGCGCTGCCCGTATCGCTCAGAATCCCAAAACGCTCGAGAAAGTGAAAGTCCCACCGAAGCGCTCGGTTAAGTTCAAGGCCGGACGGCTCATGAAGGAAAAGGTCGCGGACCTTCCCGCGGACGGCGACGACGAATCGCCGAAGGCCGCCGGATCGACGCGGCATGACGGCGCCGAGCGTCGTCGCGAAGAGCCACCGGTCGTCGAGGTCTCCGAACGCGTTCGTTCATCGGTCGGAGGATGACGCCAGACGAGTGGAGCGTGTCGGGTCGGGGGAGTGTTGTAAGGGGGCGCCGCCGACAGGGCCGATCAGGAATCCATCGCCGTCACAGACTGGCGCCACAGTTCGATCAACTGCGGCGCTGAATCTGATGTGATGGCTGCGCGCGCCGGTGCCCGACCCTATTTCGTTCTGACTCACGAGAAAAAAGCGCCCGCGACGATGCCGCCGCGGGCGCTCTTCGTTGCGCTCGTCACGCCTGGGCGTAATCTGAGGTCAGCGGTCGCGATGCGCTCGTATGGAGCGCGCCACGAGGATGCGACCGTCGCGTGTGCGGCGAACCTGCGCGACGACGAAGGCTCGGTCGCCCCTCTGCAGAGCGCCAAGTCGAACCCGTTCGCCGTTGAGCCCGATCGCGGTGTCCGGAGTCACCCGGATGCGCACATCACCGTCGCGCGTGTGCAAAATGATTCCCGCATCACCCACCGCCGCGATGACGCCGTTGAGTTCGACGATTCGACCATCATCGGCGACTACGCCCGATGACAACCAGCCCACGCACAGAACCGCCAACAACAATGCCAGACTCTTCTTCACGATGCTTCTCCTTCTTTCCATCGAGGGACCTCTCGCGTCCCTGTCATTCCGGCCCCCACGAGAAGTCCTCATTCGTGCGAACGAAAGAGTTCAGGAGGTTATTGCCCCGCGTTCATCTTTTTTGGGCCGTCATCGGAGGCGGACCACCTGTACCCGGTCGTTTCCGGAATCGAGGATGAACGCGCGATCGCCATCCACCGCGACACCCCACGGAGTCTTGAGCTCTCCCGCAGCGTCGCCGACCACTCCGTAGAGACCGAGGCACTCACCGTCCCGGCTGAGCCGCTGAATCCGGTTGGCGCCGAACTCGGCGACGAGCACCGACCCGTCATCGAGCAGTTCGAGGTCGTACGGATAGTTGAGTTGACCAGGACCCGGTCCGGGCGAGCCGATGACCTTCAGCCAGTTTCCATCGGCGTCTGTCACCACGAGACGATGGTTACACGCGTCGGCGATCCAGAGTTCGCCGCGCGACGAGTCGAATTCAATCGACTGCGGCCGGTTGAATTCGCCATGCTCGTATCCGAAGACGCCGAATGAGAACTCGAAGTCACCATCGGCGTCGAATGCCTGGATGCGATCATTGCCTCCGTACTCCGCGACATAGATGCGGCCGTTCGGGCCGAACGCGACCGAGGTCGGGTAGATGAACTCTCCGTTCTCCGTGCCATACCCGCCAATCGTCGAATGCACCACGCCCTGTTCGTCGAAGATGGTGATCCGGTTCTCGTGCGTATCCGCGACGAAGACCCGCCCGTCGGCTGTGCGCGCATGGATTCCCGTCGGGAATCCGTTGTCGAACTCGGGCAGCGCCCAGGTCGCTGTAAGCGATCCGCTGTTCGAATTGAACAGTTGAACGCGCCCCGATTTGTCGACCACATAGAGTCGCTCGCGGATTGGATCGATCGTGATGGCGCGAGGGTAGATGAACTGACCCGGCAAGCGACCGGTCGATCCGAAAACCATTTCCGGCGAGAAGACGGAGCTCTCATCCGTCGGCGGACGATCGCACCCGACCAGTGCGAGCGTCATGGCGCCGACGAACGCCGTCAGCGCGCCCTTCGTCGAGGTCGAACGCCGGCGTCTGCCGCGCAGACCGAGCGAAGCCGCGGCGCCGAGCCCGAAGGTGAGCCCGGCGAGCAGCACCGTCGTCGCGAGCGCGGAGTCTTCCCGGGCGTAGTGCATTTTGTTGAGAAGTCGCTCGGACAAGGTCTGTGTTCCGGCGGGAGTCACGATGACCGTGGTGGAGATTTCGCCCAACGATAGGGCGAGTCCAATGGCGCCCGCGGCGAGCACCGGCGCCACGAGCGACCCGCCTCCGGCTCGAAGCCGACTCATCAGCGTTTCGGCTCCGTCAAGTCGACGCAACGCCCGACGCTCGCGCGACTCGCTGTCCGCGATCCAGCGTCCGACGAGCGCCGCGACGAGTCCGAACCGCGCGAGATGTCCGAGCGTGATGATGATCGGCGAGTCGTAGAGGGCCGCGGTCGCCGCTCGGTTGTACGCGAGTGAGAGCGCCGCGCCGATCGTCGCGCCGGGCAGCAGCCCCATGACAATCCATCCGATCGCCATGATTGTCGCGAGACGACGCGATCCACGCCGTTCACTGCTCCACGCCGTCGCGAAGTGGAGCGCCAGCGCGGCGAACAGGAGCCCGCTCACTGCCGCGAGCGTCAGCGATCGAACGAGCGTCTGGCCTTCGATCGCTCGCAGGTCCCGGAACGAATCCAGCCCTCGGAGATTCGTCAGGACGATCACGACGATCGCCACCAAGACTCCGAGAGAAAGCAGATGAGCGAGGGCCGAAGCGGCGCGTCCGCTGCGAATCGAATCGATTGCGATTTCGTCGGCCGCCGCGTATTGCCACGCCCGGATGAGCCACCAGGTCGAGGCCGCGGCAAGGACCACCATCGGTATCGACGCGACCGCGGCGATCTCGGCGCCGGCTTCGTAGCGCAGACGGCGGAGGACATTGCCGTAGTTGTCGACGGGGGCGAGATCGAACGCGACATAGCTCGTCACCGTCGTGAGCGCGACAACGCCGACGCCGACCGCGGCGCCGGTCCAGGATTCGCGAAGAAGGACGAGAAGTCGTCGAGTTCGCCCGAGGCCGTCGAGACGCCAGGAGTCGACGCGCTCACGGGGAATCCGGTGCAGCGCGGACGCGAGCGTGAACGCGGGAATCGGCCACGCCCAGATCACGAGCGTACACCAGAGGTGGAAGGCGGTGACCCATTCGACGCGATGCGGCGCCTCGCTCGCCCAGGCGATGAGCGCCGAATCCGGCCGGCGCCAGATGAAACCCCATATCCAGAAGACCAGATAGTTCGGAATGCAGAGAAGACCGAACATCGCGGGAAGCAGGAAGCCGACCCGCGATTGCGGTGAGGCGAGCACGAGGGCGGCGGGTATCGCGAGCACGAGTGCGGCAAGGCCGACGGCGCCGCCCCACGCCGCGGTGGTCAGGAGAAGACCCGCGGCGTCGCTCCACGACCACACGCCCGCGGCGGCCGCGCGATCGTTGATCGAATCGAGTCGAAGTACCGGGCCACCGATCCCGACGACAAGCGGCCACGCGACGGCGGTGATCCAGAGCGTCGCCGCGACGCCGGCAAGGGCGAAACGGCCGATCTCGAACGAGGATCGCGAGGGACGGGGAATCGGGCTGGTCTCCGGTGGCGAGCGTCCGGCGTGCGACATCAGTATGGCGATCCAACGCTCGTCGTCGAGCATGCATTGGGAACCGGGGTCGCTTGACTTTCGTATGACTTCCCGGATGAGCGGAGACGCCAGCGTACGCGCGAAATGCCCGTGGTGGCGTCGCGTCGGTGAAAGCCTTTGGTTTCACGGGTTGCGGCTCGCAAGGGGCCGTGGAATAATGCTCGTGCGGGAAACGCCCCGCCGGCCGACCAGAACGCTTGCGCCGCCAGGCGCGCCCCGCGGACGGGACCGACGCCGCCCAGCATCCAACGACACGCCATGACGCGAGCCATCGGAGCCACGCCTTATGCCACGAAAGCGGCTCAAGCTCGGCGAAATCCTCTTGCAGGAGGGTTCGCTGAAGCCTCAGCAACTCGAACAAGCCCTCAGCGTCGCCCAGGGTCAGGGCAAGCGCATCGGTGAAACCCTGGTCGAACTCGGCTTCGTATCGCAGGACGCGGTGACGAAGGCCCTCGCTCAGCAACTCGATGTGCCTTATGTCGACCTCACGGCGCCAGGCGTCGCCGAGCAGGTCGACTTCGACCTCGTCCCCGAAGATCTCATCAAGAAGCATTTCGTCCTGCCGCTCGGTAAGCAGAACGGCAAGCTTCGCATCGTCCTGAGCGATCCGATGGACCTCCAGGTCCTCGATATGCTCCGCTTCCGGCTCAATACAGAGATCGAAACCCGTATGGCGCCGCGCGATCGGATCAAGGAAGTCATCGACAATCGCTACGGGGGACCGGGCGGCGGCGCGGCGGGGATGTTCGATGAGAGTGAGTCATTCGTCACCGAGTCGATCGATGTCACGATGGACAAATCGGTCGACTCGTCGATCGATATCGCCGCGGGTGAAGACGCGCCGGTCGTCAAGCTGTGCAACCGCCTCATCTCGGAGGCCGTGCGCAATCGCGCATCCGATATTCACATCGAGCCGATGGACGACCGGGTTCGTCTCCGGTACCGCATCGACGGCGTGTGCCATGTGCGCGACGATCTCCCGAAGCGGATGCAGAAGCCGGTTCTCGCTCGCATCAAGCTCATGGCGGGTATCAACATCGCCGAAAAGCGGCTCCCCCAGGACGGCCGCATCAAGATGCCCGTCGACGAAGCGATGATCGACTTCCGCGTGAGTTCCTGCCCGGCGTACCACGGTGAATCGGTCGTGCTGCGTATTCTCCGTCCCGAGTCGGTGCGCATCGGCCTCGAGAATCTCGGATTCGAGCCCGACAACCTCGATCTGTTCAACCGCATCATCCGCCGTCCGAACGGCATCTTTCTCGTCACCGGGCCGACCGGTTCCGGCAAGACGACGACGCTCTACTCGGCGCTCTCGATCCTCAACCGACCGGACAAGAAGATCATCACGGCGGAAGACCCGGTCGAGTACAACTTCAACGGGATCAATCAGTGTCAGGTGAACGACAAGATCGGTCTCACCTTCCCGTCGATTCTCCGCTCGATGCTGCGTCAGGCGCCGAACATCGTGCTGGTCGGTGAAATTCGCGACCGCGAAGTGGCGGAAGTGGCGATTCAGGCCGCCCTGACGGGTCACCTTGTCTTCAGCACACTGCACACGAATGACGCTCCGTCAGCGACGACCCGTCTCATTGACATGGGCGTCAAGCCGTTCCTCGTCGCGAGCTCGATTCAGGCGATCATGGCCCAGCGACTCATTCGCGTGCTCTGCTCGAAGTGCAAAGCCGTCGATGACAAACCTGATCCGAAGTTTCTCAACCTGTGCAACATCACGAAGGAAGAGCTTCGGGTGAAGCAGGTGTACAAGCCGGTGGGCTGCGGAAACTGCGGCGCGACGGGATACCGCGGCCGCAAGGCGATCTTTGAACTCATGGTCATGAACAACGAGCTTCGGGAGCTGACCTTCAAGCGATCTTCGATCGCCGAGATCCGCACCGCCGCGATCAATTCCGGCATGCGAACGCTTCTCGAGGACGGGAAGATCAAGATCTTGAACGGCGTGACGTCGCCGGCCGAGATCGCCCGCGTCGCCCAGGTGGCCGGGCTTGTGGAAGAGGCCGACACCTGACCGGGCCGGCTAGGATCGACGCGCCCGGCTCGCGCGGGCGCGCGAAAGAAAGGCGATCATGTCCACTATTCAGATCGATCGGCTCCTCGAGACGGTCATTCGGCAGAACGCGTCGGACCTTCACCTGACCGTCGGCCGCAAACCAACGGTCCGCCTGCACGGTCGGCTTCGCGAACTCAACACGAAGGTGCTCGAGTCGGACGACACGATGGCTCTGATGAAGGCCATTACGCCCGAGCGTTCTCAGCAGGAACTGCAGGAAGAGGGGACCTGCGACTTCGGCTTCGCCTACGGCGACGAGGCTCGCTTCCGCGTCTCCGTCTTCCGCCAGAAGGGGGCTCTGGCGCTCGTGCTTCGCCAGATCCCGAATCGCCTCATGAGTTTCGAGGAGATCGGCCTGCCGCCGATCGTGAAGGAACTCATCCGTCGTCCCCGCGGGCTCTTTCTCGTCACCGGGCCGACAGGTTCCGGAAAGACGACCTCACTCGCGACGATGATCGACTATGTGAATATGAACCTCGATCACCACATCGTGACGATCGAGGACCCGATCGAGTATTACCATGTCCACAAGACCTCGGTCGTGAATCAGCGCGAGGTCGGCGTGGATGTTCCGAGCTTCTCCGAGGCCCTCCGCCGCGTCCTCCGTCAGGACCCGGATGTGATCCTCGTCGGCGAAATGCGCGACCTCGAGACGATCGAGGCGGCCATCACCGCGGCCGAGACGGGCCACCTCGTCTTCGCCACCCTCCATACGACTGGCGCCGCGGGCACCATCAACCGCGTCATCGACGCGTTCCCGACGAGCCAGCAGGAGCAGGTCCGCGTCCAGCTCTCCGTCACGCTCATCTGTATTCTCAGCCAGGCGCTCCTGCGTCGGGTGGACAAGCCCGGCCGTGTCGCCGCGTACGAGTTCCTCGTGGTCACGCCGGCGATCGCAAACCTCATCCGTGAGAACAAGGTGTTCCGAATTGACTCGGCCATCCAGACCGGGAAGAAGTTCGG
Source organism: Phycisphaerales bacterium (assembly GCA_043101845.1). Lineage (GTDB taxonomy): Bacteria > Planctomycetota > Phycisphaerae > Phycisphaerales > UBA5793 > JBICHN01. The sequence goes on from JBICHN010000011.1 coordinate 1,182,686, forward strand.
TATGCAGCTGCTCGACGACCACCTCTGGAACCTCTATTCACGCGGCATGATCTCGGCGGAGGAGATGATCGACAAGGGGAAGAACCCTGGCGATCTCACCGAGAAGGTGCACCGGTCAGGGGGCGTCATCGGGCGGTCTGAGCTCGACGAGGAACTCGACGGTGGCTAAGGACTGACCATGTCGGCCCTCGGGGCCGATCCAAACGGCTTGGATTTCGCGACGCCAAGCGCTCTGTTATCCAAGTGAAATAATGTTTTTATTTATCTCATGGGGTTGTGAGGCGGCTCTGGCCGGCCCATAATCAGTATGAGTTGGTCGGGCGCGGTCCGACGCGAGGCACAGCGCGTCGGATCGCCGGCCAGCTCGGCTGCAGGGACGGCGACCCCGCCTGAACCCTGAAAGGACGGAAGACGATCCGCCATGCCTGATCTTTCCGAATTCAAAGGTCGCAAGATCGGCCGCGTGCTGACCAAGATGGGCAAGGTCACCCGCGAGCAGGTCTACGAGGCCCTCGCGCTTCAGAAGAAGCGCAAGGCGAAGCTCGGCGAACTCCTCGTCGAGCTCGGCTATGTCACCGAGGGCGATGTCCTTCAGGCCCTCGCCTTTCAAGCCGGCATGAACCTCGTGGATCTCGAGTCGATCGAGCCCGATGAAGAAGCGATCGCCGCTGTGCCCGCCGAGACCGCGACCGCTTATCAGATCGCTCCAATCGAATACGACTCGAAGACCCGCAACCTCACGGTCGCGATCAAGTCGCCGGACAACTTCGGCGCCGTCGACGACCTCCGGCTGCTCATGGGCTTCAAGGTGACGGCGGTCCTCGCCCGGGAAGATCAGGTCACCGACTTCATTAAGAGCCATTACGCGGCGAAGGGCGATGTGGGCCTGAGTTCGGTCTACGAGGAACTGTCCGACCGATCCGATCTCGCCCAGTTCGAAGGGCGAGGCGATTCGATTGACCTCGCGGAGATCGCCGCCGCAGCGCAGGACAACCAGGTCATTCGTCTGATCAACCTCGTGCTGCTCCAGGCGATCAAGGATCGCGCGTCGGACATTCACTTCGAGCCGTTCGAAGAAGAGTTCAAGATGCGGTATCGCATCGACGGCGTGCTCTACGAGATGGTGCCGCCGCCGAAGTACCTGGCGCTTCCGATCGCGTCGCGCATCAAGGTCATGTCGAACCTCGACATCGCCGAGCGGCGCCTGCCTCAGGACGGCCGCATCGAGCTTCAGGTCGGCGGCAACCCGGTCGACCTTCGCGTGTCGGTGCTCCCGACGATGTTTGGTGAGTCGGTCGTGATGCGTGTGCTCGATCGTTCGAATGTGCAGTTGAGTCTCGACAAGGTCGGGCTCAACGCGAACGACCTTTCCCATGTGAAGCAGCTCATCCGTAAGCCGAACGGCATCATCGTCGTGACCGGACCGACCGGCTCGGGGAAGACAACGACGCTCTACGCGGCGCTCAACGAACTCAACACGCCGGATGTCAAGATTCTGACGGCGGAGGATCCGGTCGAATACGACATCGACGGGCTCTGCCAGTGCCAGATCAATTCGGAGATCGGGCTGACTTTCGCCCGGTGTCTGCGCAGCTTCCTGCGTCAGGATCCGGATGTGATTCTCGTCGGCGAAATCCGCGACAAGGAAACCGCCGAAATCGCGGTGCAGGCATCGCTTACGGGTCACCTGGTCTTCACGACGCTGCATACGAACGACGCGCCGAGTTCGATCGTGCGACTGCTCGACCTCGGCGTGGAGTCGTTCCTCGTGACGGCGACGATCGAAGCGATCATCGCGCAGCGGCTCGTGCGGCGCATCTGTCTCAAGTGCAAGGAAGAGTACGACCCGACGGAAGAGGAGCTCATGGAGCTCCAGCTCATGCCCGAGGATGTGCGCGGCCGGACCTTCTATCGCGGCCGCGGCTGCGATAACTGCAACAACACGGGATACAAGGGTCGCCTCGCGATCTTCGAGATCATGACGATGGACGACGATCTGCGCGAACTCGTCATGAAGGAGGCGAGCTCGAACCTGCTGCGCAACGAGGCGAAGAAGCGCGGCATGCAGACGCTGCGTGAGTCCGGCCTCGCCGCGATCTTCGACGGCCGCACGACCATCGACGAAGTGATTCGCGAGACGATCAACGAAGAGGAATAACGAGGACGCGAAGCCCGGCCGGGCGCCGGCCGGGTCGAACGCCTCTGTTCGGAGACGAGATCAGCATGCCGACCTTTTCCTATGAAGCGCTCGACGCCGCCGGCAAGACCCGCAAGGGGGAGATGGACGCGAGTTCGAGCGAAGAGGCCATCCAGAAGATCAAGGGCCAGGGCTTCTTTCCGACTTCGGTGCGGGAGAAGAAAGCCAAAGGCGCTGCGGGCGCACAGGACCGCAGCGGCTCTGGCGGCGCGCCGAAGGCGAAGAAGAAGAAGGGCGAGCTCACCATCACGCTCCCCGGCCGGGTCAAGACGAAGATCCTGACCCAGTTCACCCGTCAGCTCTCGACCCTCCAGGACGCCGGCCTCTCCCTGCTTCGTTCGCTGCAGGTTCTCGAGCAGCAGCAGAAGCCGGGCAAGATGAAGAACATCATCGCCGGCGTCGCGGAGGATGTCGAAGGCGGCAGCACGCTCTCCGATGCGATGGCGAAGCACCCGCAGGCGTTTGACCGTCTCTATGTGAAGATGGTCGCGGCGGGGGAGGTCGGCGGCGTGCTCGACCTCATCCTTCAGCGGCTTGCGGACTTCCTCGAAAAGGCCCAGCGTCTCAAGCGGAAGATCATCGGCGCCATGATCTATCCGGCGGTGGTCATCACCGTCGCGGTCGCCATCGTCTCGGCGATCATGGTGTTCGTGATTCCGAAGTTCCAGGAGATCTTCGAGGACTTCGAGATCACGCTGCCGGGCCTCACGCTGTGGCTCATCTCGGCGTCGAAGTGGATGGCCGGCACGAAGACGCCCGACCAGACCGTGCCGGGCTGGATCTGGGTGGGCCTCTCGCCCATCGTGGTCTTCGTCTTCGTGAAGCTCGTGCGCAAGACGGAGCCGGGACGCGCGGTCGTCGACAACATCAAGATCCGCATTCCGCTCATCGGGCCGCTCATACGCAAGAGTTCGGTCGCGCGATTCACGCGTACGCTCGGCACCCTCATCTCCGCCGGTGTGCCGATCCTCGAGGCGATCATGATCACGCGCGACACCTCGGGCAACTATGTCTACGAGAAGGCGCTGACCAAGGTGCACGACGCGATCCGCGAGGGCGAATCCTTCGCCGGCCCGCTTCGTGAGACAAAGGTCGTCGACGCGATCGTCGTGAACATGGTCGATGTCGGTGAGGAGACCGGTGACCTCGACGCGATGCTCCTGAAGGTCGCCGACAACTACGACGAGGAAGTGGATGTCGCGGTGAGTTCGCTCGTGTCGCTGCTCGAGCCGCTCATGGTCGTCGTGCTCGGCGGCATCGTCGGCACGATCGTCATCGCGCTCTTCCTCCCGATGGTCAAGATGATCGAGTCGGTGAGTTCGTGACGACGACGCACGATCGCGCCGACCGGAAAGGTGACAACGACACCGTGACCCGACTGCGATTCAATCCGGACCCGACGACGAACCCCGCCGCCCGCGCGGCGCGCGGCCGGAGTCGCGGCTTCACCGTGGTCGAACTGCTCGTCGTGATCACGATCATCGTGCTGCTCGTTTCGATCGGCACGGTGGCCGCGACCCGCATGCGGGCGAACGCGGAGGTGACCTCGACGCGCTTCCTCATGGGCTCGATCAAGAACGGACTCACCCAGTTCGAGTCCGATCATGGCTTCTACCCTCCGCTGCTGAACGACCTTGATTCCGACCCGGAGCTCACTCCGGTCGACGAGTTCAGTGTGAAGCGTCGAATGGGTTTTTACAGCACGCTCACGCTCGTGCCGTACCTCGTCGGCGTCGGTGATCTCAACAAGAGCGGCGGCGATGAGCGCGATGAGTTCGACGACCTGTACGACGACGGCGTCGAGGGCGTCGGCTTCCGCGATCCCGGTCCCGATCGCGCCTGGGGCTACGACTACCAGGGCGGCGACAGCGCGTCGACGCGGGAGGCGTACTGGAAGGCGAAGGCTCGCGCGACGCCGGACGAGAAGATCAAGGGCGAGAAGTTCGGGCCGTACATTGAGCTCGGCGACGAATTCCAGTTCGTGCGCGCGAAGGATCGCGACGGCGATCTCTACGACCTCGTGCTCTACCAGTTCGTCGATTACTGGGGCGAGCCCATCCGCTATTACCGTGACTGGTCGGAGATCGAGCGCGAGACGGATGAAGAGCTCGTTCCGCTCGAATGGATCGGCGCGTTTGAGCCGGCGGAGTTCGAATCGATCCGCATGACGCTCCGCGCGGCGCCGTATGTCCTCTTCTCCTCCGGCCGCGATGGTCAAACGGATGACGGGGAGTTCGACGCCGAGGTGAACGAAGACAATCTGCTGGAGATTGGCGAATGATGACCTGTCGCGCTGCACACAATGATCGCCGACGCGGCGCCCGCCGGGCGAACGGCTTCACGATCGTGGAGACGCTGCTCGTCATCGCGATCGTCGGCCTGCTCGCGTCGCTCTCGCTGCTGGTCGGACGGGGTGTCATCGCCCAGACCAAGGTGCGCCAGACGAAGCAGATTCTCACAACGCTCGACAGCATCATCACGGAGTACCAGGCCGAGTATCAGTCGATTCCGCCGTATACGGGAGGCGGAGCGACGAACCCGCTCCACCGGTATCTTCCGCCGGACGGCTGGATCGACGAAGGGTCGTACACCTACGGCGATGTTCGTCCGGAAGCGGCGGTCTTCATCGCCCAGGCGCGTGGCCTCGCGGGAGTGGATTCGCTTCTCGCGACGATCCCCTCCGAGTTTCTCGTCTCACGCAACATTCCTGAGGGTGCGTGGGAAGACGGTGACCCGAAGGGCGCATCGCTCTATCCGGACGCGCAATCGGATGGGCTCTCGACGATGTCCGGGACGCTGCAGCGCAAGGACCCGCGGCTTACCGTGCGCGACGCGTGGGGCATGGAGATCCTTTACATTCATCCGGACAACGAAGAAGCGGTGTCGGGTGAAGGCGCTGATCTCGCTGACTGGGAGGGCTACGGCGAACCGAAGAATCGTCGTCCGTATTTCCTCTCCGCGGGTCCCGACCTGATCTATTACGCCCAGGCTGAGATCGACGGATCGGACGAGATCGTCGGCATGCAGGACAACATTTACTCCTACGAGCTGGACCATCGCCCGGGAGGGTAATCGGTTGACCGCTCGAGGCGGGAGTGACGCCATGCGTATGAGCATTGCCAGTACACTGAACGACAGGGCGCGCCGGGCGCGCGGCGGGTTTACGCTCGTCGAGTTGCTCGTCGTGATCGGCGTGATCCTTGCGCTCGTCGTGGCCACGCTGCCCGCCTTCCGCGCGTTATCGAAGTCAAATCGTCAGACGGGCGCCATGAACGGCGTATCCGCGGCGCTGTCGACGGCCCGGGCGCTCGCCGCCCGTGAAGGCCGCGATGTCGCGGCGATGTTCAAGTTCGACATCCACCGCCAGATCTGCTCCGTTCAATTCATCAAGCTCGAGGCCGTGACGGACGACGCGGATGGATCGAGCGGGGGGATGGAGGCGGCGTCGATCTTTGTCCCGATCGAGGGGCAGAGTGAAATTGAACTGCCCGCCGGGATCGCCGTGTACGGCTATGGCTACGGCGCCTCGCGGAACGGCGCCTCGATCGCCCGGCATACCTGGTACACGGATGTCGGACTCCTCTACGACAGCCCCGGCCGCGACGAGCCGACCGATCCGTGGCTCCTGCCACGCAACGACCCGCACTTCCTCTCCGACGAGGATGAGCCGGACGACAACGATCTCGAGATGATCGACACCTTCATGGTGCGCTTCAGTCCCGACGGCCATGTCGTGAGCAGCGCCGAAGAGCTTCGTCAGGGGCTCGTCGTGAATGTGAGTGGCGGAGCGGACGACGCGTTTCTCGAACTCGATTATCCCGGGTCAGAGACGTTCGACCCGAGCGAGTATCGCAACTGGGATCCGCGCATCGCCACCGTTTCCGGTGATGAAGTCGATGTGCCGGAAGTTCATCTGCGATCCGTCCCGCTTCTTTCGATCGTGGATCTTCGTGTAATGGGTGAAGAGCTCGGCATTGCACGGCCGTGGATGGCCGCGGGTCCGAACCTCGTCTCCGATCGCACGCGTGTCGACGCGAACCAGAACGGTGATGACGACCAGATCGAGATCGACAACTGGATCAATGAGAACGCAGCGCTCGTGTCGTTCAACCGCTACACGGGCGCGATGATGATGGATATCGGGAGGTGATCGCCATGCGACGCACAGGGCATCGGCGACGCGCATTCTCGCTGACGGAAGTTCTGATCGCGACCGTGATCCTGGCCATCGGCCTGATCGGTGTCGGCGCGATCTTTCCGGCCGTCATCGTTCAGCAGCGTCAGGCGACGGACTCGACGACGGCGCTCGCCATCGGAGCGAACGCGGAGTCGCTGCTCGCCGTCCGTTTGAACAAGTTCGCGAGTCAATTCGAAGAGATTCCGCCGCAGGTCAGCGCCCGCGCGGGATGGGTTCCGATTCACGCGTTCGAGCAGGTGGTCGGGCCGGACGAACAGATCTATCTCCGCACGCCGCAGATCGGGCCGTACGACCTGCGACTCCCGGTGGCGGTCGAGAATTTCGATCCGGGCTTCCAGCGACCGGTCGGGCCCGGGACCTTCCCGGTGAACAACTACTTCCTGCCGCGCCGTCCGCTCGATTCGAGCGATCCGCGTGGCGTGGTGCTCAAGTTTGAGGTGAACCCGAACGGCGGCGGTGATCCGATCGTCTTCGAGTTCACGCCGAACGCGACCTTCGACGCGTTCGTTTCGAGCGATCCGACCCGGCTCGACACCGGCGGCGGATTTCCGAATTTCATCGTCGCGGGCGAGTCGCGCCTCGGTTTCAACCTCGTGTTGAACAACGGCGAGTCACTTCGCAGCTTGAAGATCGACTTCGTCTGGCTGAACGACCGCATTATCTCGAACCTCGACCGCCAGTATCCGACGAACGATCCGAAGTACGCATGGGACATGCTCGTGCGCCGCTCGACGGCGGGCCAGGTGCAGTATGCGCTGTTCATCTACCGCTTCGAGGGGCCGGAGGGGCAACCGTTCATTCCGGACATCCCCGCGAATCAGACGCCGAGCCGCACCGAGGGCATGCTTCGAGAAGGCCAGGGTCGCGTCACTTACGACGACCAGACGAACCTGTTCTATCTCGAGGCGCGCGGGGATGCGGGCCAGGCGCTCGATCGTGGTGTGTATGTCATGCCGCGCCAGGGCGCGTCGCCGCTCAAGCTGCGCCGCTTCGTCGAGGGGATCGGCTGGGAACTCGACGCCCCGGTGCTCGACATCAACGGCCAGCCGCAGACGAGCGGCAACCTCGACTTCTACTACATGCCGACCGAAATCGAGGCGCGTGACGAGAACGGACGCCTCATCGGAACCTGGCGCCTGACTCCGCTCATGGCGTATACGAAGCAGATTGACTTCTGAACCGCGAACCCCCGAGGGCGCCGTTCATTGAGGATGGACTGACCGATATGGCCCGACCGATCACGACAACCCGACGCGGATTCACGATCGCCGAACTCATCGTGGCGATCGGTGTGACGCTCGTGCTGCTGCTCGGCGTCAGCCGCATCTTCTCGATGGCGAAGGAAACGATCTCGATCGGTGAAGCGATCGCGGAGATCAATCAGAACGCCCGGGCGCTCGAGCGCCTGCTCCGTCGCGATTTCGACGCGATGTCGCGGCAGGGATTCCTCGTCATCCGGAATGAACGCATCGGCGTCCGACTGCCCGGTGATCCCGATCGCGATCTTGACCGCCTGCGTGAGGACAGTCCGAACGCATGGAGCGGACAGAACGCGCGGTTCGTCTACCTGAACGAGGACATGGAAGAACAGGACGAGGGCGCGAATCCGCTCGAAGCGGATCACCATCTCGGTCTTCGTCGTCTTGATCAGCTCGTCTTCTTCTCGACCGGCGATTTCACGACGAACCAGTACCGCAATATGTTCGGCGGCGTTGGAATCGCCCGGAACGATACGGCGCCGGTCGCTCGAATCTGGTACGGCCACGGGCTGCGCGATCGGGATTTCTACGATCCGGATCAACCGGGAGAAATCAAGAGCGGCGTTGGCGTCAACGAGTACGAGTCCGTCTTCGCCGATCCGACGCGTCGCGACCCCGACATCGTGAACAAGTATGCGGACCGATGGATTCTCGCGCGGCAACCGGCGCTCCTGCTTCCACGCAGCTCGGTAATCAACGCGTTCGAGTTGAACTTCGTTTCGTCCGCGATCGAGTACTTCAACGAGGTCGCGTCGGCCGGAAACCAGTTCACTCCGCTCGAGCGACTCTCGCCGGGGCTCGTCGACCTCATCGACCAGGACCTTGTTGATGTGGAAAAGGCGATCACCGAGTACGGGTATGTCTTCGACCCGGCGACCGGAACATTTCAGCAGCAGCAGGACCCGTTCGGCGGCTTCTGGGATCTGCACGCCGGCGCCCGCGCGACGGTCGACGCCTATGTGCAGGACCCGAACGACCGGGCTCGAATCGGCGATGATGTGGCCGAAACCTGGGCGATCGCCCAGCGGCTCCGCATGATGTTCTCAACGGGTCGGATCCGCACGGAATCGGCGCCGCCGACCGCGCTCCGCGCGGACCAGATGGTGACGCACGCGACGATGCTCGAAGGCGTGAGCAGCTTCGAGGTCGCCTGGAGCACGGGCGAGTCGTCCTACCCCGAGGGTGACCTGGTCTGGTACGACATCGACAACCCGGCGAATCCGTATCTCGCGGGCTGGGATTTCAACGAACATGAACTCATGGATCGCCGTCAGCGTCGCGAACAGGCGCCGGAAGATCCGCGGGCGTGGTACCTCGGCGAGGTGCCGCCCGACTTCATGCCGCGCTCCGGCCTCTACGGCGAGAGCGCTTGGCAGGACATTTACTACGCGAACTTCGGCTACTTCGTCCCGAAGGAGGACGACGCGGACCGCAACGAGTTGTGGCCGTGGCCGAAGATGATTCGCGTTCGCGTGACGATGCACGACAGCAGCGGCGCCATTCCGACCGGCCGCGACTTCGAGTATGTGTTCAAGACGCCGGAGACCGTATCAGGACGATAAGGCGCCGCGCTGAGGATTGATTCGGTCGCGCCTCGGGCGCGAGCCGCGACCGCGCACAGGGAAACACGGAGGACTCCGATCATGAATCGGATGACGACACGATGGACTGCGAACCACCCGCCGGGATCGGCGCATGATGCGCGCGTTCCGGTTCAGACCGGGCGAGGGTTGCGTCGCCGACGGCCGCCGGAGCGGCGCGGCACGATCCTTATCCTCGTGGTCGGGGTGCTCGTCCTTCTCGCGATCATCGCGACGGTCTATGTAGGCGTGGGGCGGCTCGAGCGAACCGTTTCGACCGCCGCCGAGGCGCAGTTCTTCCGGGGGGAAGTCAGTTCGAAGGTCGTCGACTACATCGGCAAGATTCTCGCCGAGGACCTCTTCGCCGAGATTACCTACGGCCCGAACCAGGGTGAAATGGCGCCGTTCGCCGACGGCGAAGACTGGGATTACCCCTACACCCGGCCGGGGACTTTCTTCAACGATCTCGCCGACCCATGGCTCGCCTCGACCGAGCCGCTCGAAGTGGGTGTGAGCAACTACATCTGGCCACACATTTCAAACATCGAGCCGGGCGGTCGCTTCGTCGATCTGAACAACCTCTTCGGCGCCCGCGACATCTACACCGACCCACTCTGGATCACGGGCGGCACGCCCTTCGACTGGGACAGCTATGTCTCCGTACCGAATGAGTTCGAGTTCAATACTCAGCTCGACGATCTCGACATCGCATCCGACGGTTACCTGACCTACGCCGACCAGCGCTATGGGACCGACACCGACGGCGATGGACACATGGATGCGCGCTGGACCGAACTGCCTGAGATCTACGGCCTTCCGCAGGGCATGCGCACCTTCGTCGCGGCGCGGATCATTGACGGCTCGTCGATGATCAATGTGAATACCTCGATGGAGCCGGGGCTGATCGACGGGACGACCGAGACCTACGCCGGCTCGGGCGAAACGCCGGCGGATATCGACCTGTACGGACTCCTCTGGGATCGCACTCAGGTCCTGAACAACCGCTACGGCGGATCGTGGACCGAGTCCGACTTCCTCAACGAGGCGTTCAAGCGTCACCTCGATGCACTCGGCGCCTTCGCAGCGCTCGAAAAGCCCGATACGCAGTACAGCCTGTCGCAGCGCTTCGATCCGGACGAGCGCGCCGAGCTGTACGACTTCGCCCGCTTCCCGTATCGGCCATACGCCGACGCACGGCTCTACGGGTCGCCCGAAGAGATCGAGCTGCGCACCTTCTGGGGTCGTCCGAACGCGATGTCGACTTCGCGGCTCGAACGCTCATTCGATAACCTTGATACTTCGAACCCGCTTGAACATCTTGATTTTCGGGCGTCGGGCGGCAATGGCAGCTTCTTCAGTTACGCGGATGACTCGCCGAAGAACTTCGTCGTCATGCAGGATGCGCGACGCCTGCTCACCACCTACAACGGCAGCGTGCCGGCGCGTCCATGGTCATCGGCGGCGAATCCGCTCGCGATCGGTTTCCGCCCGAACATCAACGAGATGCTTGTCGGACTCGAGCGCGAAGCGAATCTGCAGGGCATCACCGGCGCCTTCTACTGGGCGCTGGCGCCGTATGCGGTCGACGACGATCTCACCACGAATGTCGGCTTCAATGTCTATGGCACGACGCCTGAGTGGGGGACCGCCGCGACGAAGCTGCACTACGGTGACGGCTCCGCAGCCTTCGCGTTCATCCGTTCGGCGATGATGGCGGTCAATGCCCGCGACACTTATGACTCCGACGCGGGCGCGAACGACAAGCCGTCGATTCAGTATGTCCGGATCGACAACGAGCCGTCGACGATTCCGTACCGCGACGGCAAGGAGATCTACGGCGAGTTCGAGTTCGGTGAGATCCCGGTCGACAGCTCAGGTCTGCGCGGCACAGTGCTCAACCTCATCGGTTTCGAGCGGCAGCCGTTCTTCCGTGAAGTCGGTACCTACATTGTCTACCACGACATCGACAAGCTTCCGACAGGCAATCCGAACGAGTATCGGATCGATACGCAAGTGCCGTACTGGAGCGTCTTCGCGTTCGAGATCGGCAATCCGTGGGACGAACCGCTCGATCTCGACAATCTCGAGGTGCAGATCGGTCCAAACGCGTCGGCGGATCGGACGATTGATCTCGTCAACGATCAGACCGGAACGATCGTCCGCGAGATTCCTGCGGGCGGCGCCGTGGTGTTCTATGTCTCCGACTCGGCGCCCGGCACGGCGCCGACCGTCCGCGAGCAGTGGGAGAGCCACATCCAGAGCCAGGGCGGCGGCCACGATGTCGTCTATATCAACAAGGCCAACTTCCGCGTCGACCAGCCGGTCATTGACGGCGAGACGCTGCTCTTCCGGACGAACATTCCGCTCGTGACGCTTGGCGGGCCCGAGCGCGACGCGAAGGTGCTCATCGACCGCATCCGCGCGACGAACAACGGCGGGTTCCCGAACCTGATGACCTTTGCGGACAATGTGACCTACACGGTCCCGCCGCTTACGCCGACCTTCGACGCGTATGTCGCGCACAGCGCCTCGATGCGACGCTACTGCGCCCCGAACGGCGCGAACGGCGGCTTCCCGGGATATGTGTTCCAGTCACCGGACGCGATCACAACGGGCAGCGGTGGAATTTCGTTCGACGACAATGACTCGACGCCGATCGTGGTTACGGGATCGAACACCGATCCGCCGGCGGACTTCGTGAGTCGAGCGAATGTGCGGACCGGCTACCTGAACGGCACGAGCCAGCGCAAGGGCTACCTTGCCGTACCGTCTCTGCCCGCGTTCCAGTTCCATGTGCATGCGCGGGAGACGACTTCGAGCAGCGATGTCAACGAGTTCATGTCACCCGTCGATCTGCTGCTCGTGACTTCGGCGACGCATGTCAATGTGCCGGACAATGTCACTGATCCGCTCGCGGCGGTGACGGACCTGCAGCCGGATCGATGGATCACCGTGAGCGAAATGCTCGGTGATACGAACCTGGCGAATCGCGAGCCGTTCATTTCGAATCCGCAACTCGTGGAGGCGTTGCGCCCGGCCGGTCAGACCACTTGGCCAGTTCTTCCCGATCATGTCGAACTCGTGAACGGCGATGAGAATCCCTTCGTCGGCAAGCTCGACTACACGCGGTTCATCCCGCGTGACGCGGGCGGTAAGACCTACCAGGACGACGCGATTCCGCTCGCGGCTCGCGTGCCCGAGGCGTTCGAGACGATCAGCGTGAGCAGCGACGCGCCGCTCGTGCAGGGTCGGATCAACATCAATACGGCGCCGGTGAGCGTTCTCGAGCGCCTGCCGTACCTCGATCCGCGCTTCGCCGTCGCCGGTTTCACGCCGGGCATGTCGGAGCTTCCGGAACTCATTGAGGCCTACCGCGATCGACTCCTGCTGCCGGGCGGCGTCTTCGACTTCAGTCAGGACAGCCGATCGGCTGCGACGAACATCCTCACCGAGTCCGGACGCTTTGGGCTCCGCGACGATTACGACAGCGGCATCAATTCGGTCGGGGAACTGCTCCTGCTCACGAACTGGCAGCAGATCGGTGGGCCGGGCGGCAGCTACGAGCCCGCGACCGGCGTGCCCATCGATCAGTCGCTCGTTCGCTTTGGACACGACGGAACGGACCTGCAGTTCGAACCGATCGATCCATTCCCGACGAGCTACGGCGCTCCGTCGTACGACGCGTCGGATGACATCGCCGAGCGGCTGGCGCTCGTGCGGGCGATCAAGAATTCGGTCGCGACCCGCAGCGATGTTTTCTATGTCTACATCAAGCTCATCGGCGTCACACCGGCCGATGTGGAGGAGGCGCGTCAGCTCGCGAGCGATCTCGGCGGCGAGGAACTCGAGTACCTCACCCCGACGCTCGAGCAGCGCTTCATCGTCGGGTTCGATCGCTCGAATGTGCGTCGTGTGACCGACCGGCCGCGGCTTATCTTCGCCCTGCGGGAGGTTCCGACGCCGTAAGACGCGGCGAATCAAATAGTCATCTCATCGGCCGCGCCGTCCGCTCATCCACACTCGTTCGGCGCGGCCTTTTTCATGCGCCGTGAGCGCCCGGCAAAGATGAGAGCCGCCTAGCCCGTTCATTCGGAACGGTCGACTTCGCATTCATTGATCGCGTCGATGAGCTGGCGGACGCGACCCCAGCCTCTTCGCGTATGGTGAAAGGCGAGCCGGGGCAGCTCGGTATGACTGCCTTCCTGCTCGAAGGCGTCGCGCTGCACGATGGCGCCGGACTCGACAAGATCGCCGAACTCATCGTTCAGGCGCTCGACATCGGTCGCGTGGAGCGCGTGGCGCATACGAATGACATACTGGTCCGCCACATAGCGCGATGAGTGGTAGTTGCGATAGAACTTCGTGATGTGTTCGATCGCTTCCGCCGGCGTCTTCGCGAGGTGGTAGAGGCTCGTGTCCTCCGGACTGATCCAGCCCTTCTCAAGCAACTGCGTGCGCACATACTCGTCCCAGTGGCGCCAGTAGCCGTTCTCGGTCTGCGCGCCGTCGGGTCCGCCCTCGAGCATGACAATCGGCACCGGGTGGCTCTTCCCGGTCTGGATGAGCGTGAGCGCTTCGAAGTTCTCATCCTGCGTGCCGAACCCGCCCGGAAAGAGTGCGACAGCGTGCGACTGGCTGACAAAGGTCACCTTCCGGGTGAAGAAGTACCGAAAGTGGATGAGCTTGTCATCGCCGGCGATGATGTCGTTCGCCGTGGTTTCGAAGGGAAGTCGAATGGCGACCCCGAAGCTCGCCGTGCGGCCGATGCCTTCGTGGCCGGCCCGCATGATGCCGTCGCCGGCGCCGGTGATGACCATCCATCCGATCGCTTCGAGAAGACGGCTGAATTCGACGGCGGCCTGGTAGTCGGGGTGGTCGGGCGGCGTGCGGGCCGATCCGAAAATGCTGATCTTCGGCGTGTCGGCGTATTCGGCGAAGACCTTGTACGCGTAGCGGAGTTCCTTGAGCGCCGAATTGAGCAGCTTGAGCTCGCCGGCGTGGCGTCCGTCCGGCATGAGCCGAAGCACGGTCTGCATCATCTGCACGACCTGACGCCCTTCAAGCGTTTCCGGATCGACTCCCGTCTGACGCGCGAGACGATCAATCGCGTCGCGCACTTCCGGCGAAGTGGGGGAGACGGTCTCGGCCGGGGTAATCTCTTCCACACGGTCCTCCGCGTTGGATTGGGTACAGAGTAAGTTGAAATGCAGCGGAGATGGTAGCCCGTCGCGTCGGCGAGGCATGAGCCCGGCGCTCGGTTCGGGTTCAGACCTGCAGGACGCCGGTCTTGAACGCTCCGGCGCGGGGAGCCAGCGCCGCGAGCTCAAGCGCTTCGATGAGCTCCAGTCTCGTGCGATCCGGCTCGATGATCCGGTCGACCCATCCCCGCGCGGCGCCGTGGCGGATGTCCGCCTGCTCTTCATAGCTCGCCCGGATCGCGGCGAGAATTCGCTCGTGCTCCTTCTCGTCGACGAGCTCGCCGCGGCGAACCATGGCGGCCTCCTGAATCTGCGCGAGAACGCCGGCCGCCTGGTTGGCGCCCATGACCGCGAACTTCGATCCCGGCCAGCCGTAGGTCAGGAACGGATCGAACGCCCGCCCGCACATGGCATAATTCCCGGCGCCGTAACTGTTCCCGACGATGAGCGCGATCTTCGGGACGACGCTGTTCGCCATGGCGTTGACCATCTTGGCGCCGCTGCGGATGATGCCGGCCTGCTCGCTCGTCTTGCCGACCATGAAACCGGTCGTGTCGTTGACGAAGATGAGCGGCAGATCCTTCTGGTTGCAGTCCATGATGAATCGCGCCGCCTTGTCGGCCGATTCGCTGTAGATCACCGCCGGCATCTGGGCGCCGGTGTTCGCGCTGCGGGTCAGCGTGCGCTGGTTCGCGACGACACCGCAGGGGAATCCGCCGATCCGCGCATAGGCGCAGATGATTGAGGGGCCGTACTCGGCCTTGTATTCGTTCTTCGTTCCGCCGTCGACGAAGCAGTCGAGCAGTTCGTTCATGTCGTACTGCTCGCCGGCGCTCTCCCGGAAGATGTCGTATACCTCATCGCCGTCGCGGGTGGGCTCGATCGGCTGGTGTGGCGGGTCCGGAATGCGGGGCGCCGCCTCGGCGGATTCCATGAGCGAGCGCAGGCGTCGGAGACAGTCTTCATCGGATGGTTCGCGGAAGTCGATGGTTCCGGAGATCGCGGCGTGCATCTCGGCGCCGCCGAGCGCTTCGTGATCCACTTCCTGCCCGATGGCCGCCTTGACGAGCGCCGGGCCGGCGAGATAGAGGCCGGACCCTTCAGTCATGAGCAGCGTGTCGCAGAGCACGGGCAGGTACCCGCCGCCGGCGACGCAGTTCCCCATGATCGCCGCCATCTGCAGGTTGCCCTTCGCGCTGAGCACCGCGTTGTTGCGGAAGATGCGGCCGAAGTCATCGGTATCCGGAAACACATCCTCCTGAAGCGGGAGAAATACGCCCGCAGAATCGACGAGATAGAGCAGCGGGAGCCCCGCCCGCTCCGCGATCATCTGCGCTCGGATGATCTTCTTGCAAGTCATCGGGAAGAAGGCGCCGGCTTTCACGGTCGCGTCGTTCGCGATAATCATGCAGGGTCGTCCAGAGACTGGACCGACACCAGTCACGACTCCGGCCGACGGCGCCCCGCCGTATTCCTCGTACATCTTCCACGCGGCGAAGAGGCCGAGTTCGACGAAGCGTCCGTGGCCGCGACGAGGTGAGTCGACGAGGAGATCGATCCGCTCCCGGGCGGTGAGGCGCTTCTTCTCGTGCTGTCGTTCGATGGCGCGTTTCCCGCCGCCGTCGCGAATCTCGTTCGCGATTTCAATGTAAGTCTGGGTCGCGTCGCGTAGATAGGACGAGCCGGATTTGCGGTTGGATTTGAGCATGATGGGCAGGCTCAACATAGATCGCGGGCGGCGTTCAATCCACTGGCTCCGCTCGCCCGCCCGCCAGAGAACTGCGGATCGTCACGAGCGGCCGGGACTAGCATGAGACAGCCACTCGCACGAACCCGATTCGGAAGGAGAAACCGATGAGTGCAACGACTGCGCTGGCGGGGCTGATCGCCGCCGCCCTGAGCGCCGGGCTCGCCGACGAGCCCGTGATCCTCGTGACCGGCGAGACGATCCACGGCGAGATTGTCGAGTCGAATGATGATCGCATCATCATCGATCACGCATTGTTCGGCCGCCTCGAGATTCCGCGCGATCAGGTGGCGTCGGTGGGCGAGCCGGCCGAGACCGTAACCGAGGTTGAAGAGGCGGCGGAGGCGGAGCCAGCCCCGGAGCCGGTCGATGACGACCCCATCCCCCCGGAGTGGAAGTCGACCTTCCAGTTCGGGTTCTCGTCGTCGACGGGCAATACCGACACGCAGGATGTGCAGGTCGCCGTCCTTTCGGAGCGGAAGACCGATCGAATGGAGACCGACCTCGACGCGCGATACTTCTGGGGCGCGACGAACGGCGACGATACGACGAACAAGTTCACCGCGGGCATTGATCACCAGTGGCTCGTGCCCGAGGAAGCGTGGTTCTACTTTGCGGATGCGCGGTACGACTATGACGCGTTCAATTCGTGGGAACAGCGAATCAGCGGTCACGGCGGTATCGGCTACTACCTTGTCGACGACGACGACCTGAGCTTCTCCGTCCGGGCTGGTTTCGGCGCCGCCAAGGAAATCAACTCGAAGCGGAATCAACTCATCCCGGAAGCGCTGCTCGGGGCCGATCTGGAGTGGACGATCGACGACAAGCAGTCCTTGACGGCGTCCTCGAGGGTCTATCCCGACCTTGACGAAACCGGAGAACTTCGCGCCGTCAATTCGCTCGCCTGGAACTATCTCATGGATGAGCGAAACAACATGAGTTTGACGCTGGGCGCCTACCACGAGTATCAATCACAGGTCGATCCCGGCGTCGAAGAGAACGACCTCAAGATCTACGGCGGTCTCTCGTTCAACTTCTGAGTTGAATCGGCGCCGCGATTCTGAGCGAATATCACGGAGACGACCGTCGAGACGGTCGTCTCTCGTTTTTGATTTCGGTCGCACTGCAGGAGAGTCAGCCGATGAATACCGATTCGTGGGGCGAGTACTGGGACCAGATTGCGCCGGTCGCGACGACCTGGGGGATCCGGGTTCTCGGAGCGCTCGTGTTTCTCATCGTGGCGTGGATTGTGGCCGCGTGGATCGGACGCACGACCTGGCGAGCCTTCGAGCGAGCGAAGCTCGATCCGACGCTCGGCCGCTTCTTCTCGAATCTCGCGAAGTGGGGCGTACTCGTTCTCGCCGGGCTCGGATGCCTCGGAATCTTCGGCATCGAGACGACGAGCTTCGCCGCCGTGCTCGCCGCGATGGGTCTCGCGATCGGACTCGCGATGCAGGGAACACTCGGCAACTTCTCGGCCGGTGTCATGCTCCTCATCTTCCGGCCGTTCAAGGTGGGTCAGTATGTCACGATCGCCGGCGAGTCGGGCACGATCTACGAGATCGAACTCTTCTCCACCACGCTTGACACGCCGGACAATCGCCGTCTGATCATCCCGAACGGGTCGGTGTACGGGCAGAAGATCGAGAACATCACTTACCACCCGCGTCGTCGCGCCGACATTGATGTGGGTGTCGAATACGCGGCGGACATCGACCAGACCCGCGCGGTCCTCGAGGCTGCGGCGAACTCGGTCGAAGGCCGACTCGATGACCCCGCGCCCCAGGTCGTTCTGAACGGGCTCGGCGACTCCTCCGTGAATTGGACGGTCCGCGTCTGGGCGCCAACCCCCGATTTTCTCGCCGTCAAGCAGGCGACCGTGCGTGCGGTGAAGATCGCGCTCGATGACGCCGGCATCGGCATTCCGTTCCCGCAGCTCGATGTGCACCTCGACCGGGCCGGCAGGGATGCGTCCTGAACGAGGATCGATCGGTTCCATCTTGGGCGGCGTCGCTTCTGTGGTAGACTGTTCCCTCAGGGAGTACCGGCGGCACGGCACAGGGAGGAGCCCGCGCATGGTCAGGTGGATCCAGTCAAAGAGCGCCAACGCGTTGGCGACCGCCTCGGTCGCCCTCGTCATCCTTGCGTGTGGCGTCGCGAATGCCCGGTCAGGCTCGTCCTCGGCGCCGAGCGTAGATGAACTCAACGCCCTGATTGCGAACGGTCAGGCCGAAGTCGCGGTCCGAGCGATCGTGGATGACCCGCGCCTCTATTCCGCGGACGAGCGACGCGAGGTCTACGAGCGAGCTCTGAACGCGCGAATCGGGGGGGGCGCAGAGGGGGCCATCGTCGACCTGCTCCTGCACGCTCCTCCGGGCGTGAACGACCTCCGCTCCGCGGCGACGCTCGAACTCGTTCGACTCTGGAGAGCCGACCCGGCGCCGAGCGTGCGCGATACACGCCGCCGCCTCCGATGGTTCGCGGAGTTGCAGAGCGCGATTCAGCCTTCGCCGCTCGATCCCGAGACGCCGGTGACGCTCATTCTGCTCGGCCTCGACGCGGTCGATCGCGTGAACCGTCCCGAGGATCTCTTCGAACTTCTCGACCTCGCCGATCGCATCGCGCCGGAAAACCGCATCTGGACGAGCTTCCGACCGACCCAACAGTTCAAGCTCTATGCAGCAGAATCGTTTGAGCGCCGAGAGCGCTATCTCGACGCCATCGAGTTGTACCGGAGACTCATCTACGAGACGCCTGAGCGCGGCGACTGGTTCCGACGCCTTCTCGCGACCGCGCAGATCGACCGCGTGTTCGCGATCGATCGCCAGGCCGGCGCCCGGGCGGCGGCGCAGGCCGCGTCGCTCCTGCGTAAAGAGTTTCTGAGTCCCGACGAACTCTCACGGTTCAGACTTTACGAGGACCAACTTCGAGCGGAGATCGCGAACAATGCGAGACGCGCTCGACTTCCGATCGAGCTTGACGGCTCCCTTACGCTCGAGCCGTTGCCCGTCGCGTACACGATCAACGATGAGATCTATCTCGACTCGGACGCGACGCTCACCGTGAAACCCGGCGCCGTGATCCAGGGCGGACGGATGATCCTCGAGGGCGGCGCGGTGCGCCTTGTCGGCTCGCCCGAGGCGCCGATTTATCTCATTGGCGTCACGCTCACGGCGTCTCCGGATCTCGGAGGCGTCATCGATGGTGAGTATGTGCACTTCCGCGATTGCCGGTGGATTCCACCGGGCGGCGGCGGCGTCACGCTCGGTATCCGTCTTCGCGACTCGTACAGCGCGAACTGTCGTTGGTGGATGGACGAATCGATGCGGGTGTCGTGGATCAACAGCGAATTCGAGGCCTGCGATGTTCGTCTCGGACCCGGCGCGGCGACGGAGAACAGCGAGGCGGCGTACGACCCGACGACCATCGCCGATCGGGTCGGGGGTGGCTTCGTGAACTGCCACTTCGTCGATAGTGTGGTCGATCAGGGCGTAGCGCTCGGAGCCCAGTCGAGCGTGTTTGTCGACTGCGAGATGGTCTGGTCAGTCACCCGTTCCATCGAGGCCGCCGCGCCGGTGACGAACGGGTTCACGCCCGTCGGAGGTGTTCCCGCGTTCGTTCGCCGAACGGCCATCTGGAATGACGCCAACGCGGCGGTTCGATTCGAATCCGTCGACCCGGCCACAACCCGAAATTCAACTTCGATCGGCCGTTGGGTCGAGTAATCGGCTCCACATTAAAATCTGTGGGTATCATTCGGGCGAAGGAATTCGTACGCGGTGAGCGACAAGGGAGGCGCTCGCCGTGAAGGCGTTTGGCCACCCGTCCGGAAGGGCGTCGTGGCCGGGAAATCGGGGGCTCGTTCGAATGCGTATTCTCGTTGTGGAAGACAATCCGAAGCTCGCGGCGGCGATCGAGCAAGGGCTCGTCGAGCAGGGGTACACGATCGATGTCGCGCACCGTGGGTACGAGGGCGAGGAGATGGCGGCCATCGAGCCGTACGATGTCATCGTGCTCGATCTCATGCTGCCCGACCGGGACGGCGTGGATGTGTGCCGGAACCTCCGGCGACGCAAGATCGCGACGCCGATTCTCATGCTGACCGCCCTCTCCGGGACGGCCGACAAGGTCACCGGGCTCAACGCGGGCGCCGACGACTACCTGACCAAGCCGTTTGAGTTTGAGGAGCTGCTCGCCCGTGTCCGGGCCCTCATGCGCCGCGCCGAGCCATCGGAGTCCACCGTCCTTTCCCAGGATGACCTGAAGCTCGATCTCGTGCAGCGAACCGCGACCCGAGACGGGAAGATCATCAAGCTCTCGAACAAGGAATTCGCCCTGCTCGAGTTCCTTATGCGAAATCCGAACCGGGTGCTGTCCCGCTCCCTCATTGGGGAGAAGGTCTGGGACATGAACTACGAGCCGTCGAGCAATGTCATTGATGTGTACATCTCGACCCTCCGGAAGAAGATCGACCGGGGATTCGAGCGACCGCTCATCCACACGGTCGTGGGCATGGGATATCGCTTCGGCTCGCCCGAGCCATTCGAAGTCGCTTGAACTGCGAGAGATGCGACATCGGACGCTGGCGGGTGAATGCGCCCGGCCGATTGCTCTCACGCCGACCGGCGTACGGCTGTAACTCATAATTAAGCATGTTTCATGTCGTTTTCAGTCTCGGTTCACGGGCCGGGGCCACAATGTCTCGTGGAAGGGGTGAGATGGAATTCGGCGCCGGGCCGAAGTTCACTTCGTCCGGCGTCGGGTTCCGCCGGTCGCCCAATCGGGGGTGCGACCGGCGGGCAGGAATCCCGAATCGTAAGGGAAACTTCGATGAGACGACTCTTTGGACTCTTGACCGTGGCTTCGCTCTGTGTGCCGTTCGCATTGACTTCCGTCGGCTGCGAATCGGACAGCGACCTCGAAGACGCCGCTGAAGAAACCGGCGAGAACCTGGAAGAAGCGGCGGAAGAGATCGAAGACGACTTCGACGACATGGACGACGACATCGACGGCTGACGCTCCCTGGCTTGTACAGCAGGACGCGGCGGTCCAATCGGGGGAAGGACACAACCGATATGGCCAATCACAAGATGCAGGGACAGTGGAAGCAGGTTCGCGGCAAGGTCAAGGAGAAATGGGGAGCCTTGACCGACGATGATCTTGATCAGATCGACGGCAAGCAGGATCAGCTTGTCGGAAAGATACAAGAGCGCTACGGCCGGAGGAGAGAGGAAGCTGAGAAGGAGGTCTCCCAGTTCTTTGATCGTCTGACCACTTGACCACCACCTGACCCACCTCGGACAGACCCTGGGAACAAGACCATCCACGACGCGCCGACTCACGCCTGCGGGCGTGAGTCGGCGTTTTTCTTGCGCGTTACTGTGGGCCATCGAAGGGCCGCCGGGCCGATCCGGGGAGGTGCTCGATACCAGAGTCGCGGCCCGGTTCGACGAGCAACCCGTCGAACCGCAGGCGCCCTCGAATGGCGATCGTTATTCCTGGCCGACCGACGAATGCCCGGTCAAGTCTTCGCTTGTAAGCCGATCGTCTTTCGTCGAGTTCGCACGGGTCACCCGTTGGGAGTCGTCATCGTCGGATTCATCACCTACCAGGTGCGTTTCAAGAAACCGCATCACGGTAAGGGTAAAGAAACCGAAACCTGTGAGCAGCACGGCGAGATGAATGTGTCCCATGCCGGCCGCGAGCCCCACCGCGGCGACCACCCAGATACCGGAAGCCGTGGTGACGCCGTGAATCCGCTGTCCCGCGTGCATGATGGTGCCGGCGCCAAGGAACCCGACGCCACCCACGATCGCCTGCAGAATGCGTGTCGGATCGATTCCATGCCAGTCCTGTCGCGTCGCGACCTCGAGCAGTTCGTAACACATGATCGCGAATCCTGCGGCGCCGAGCGACACCATCATGTGGGTACGCAATCCGGCGGGTACGCGCCGACGCTCTCGATCCCATCCGAGGACGGCGCCGAGCAGGGTCGCCGTCCCGAGTCGAAACGCGAGTTCGGCCCAGCTCAGGTCATAGGGGATGAATGTCTCGGCGGGGGGAACCATAGGAAGTCATCTTACAACGAAACTCGGGGCGCTGCGTCGTGGCAGCGCCCCGAGTCTGTTTCGCTTTCCGCGTCGAGACGGAATGCCGTCGTGACGCGAGTCTCCTTCTGATCGTCAATCGTTCCGATCAGGCTGGAGGTCGTCGTGCAAAGGTCGCGACTGCTCCAATGAGGAACAGCACGAGGAACACGACGAACAGGATCCAGGCGATCGAACTCGCCGCCCCGGCGACTCCGGAGAAGCCGAGAAGGCCGGCGATGATTGCGACAACCAGGAATATGAGCGCCCATGACAACATGGTCGAGCTCCTTTCTTCAGCGGCGCGTCGCGTTCGCGCCGCGATCGCGCCGAGTGCGTTCGTCCGACGCGGCGAACCGTCGTCAGCCGACGGCGGCCGCGGCCCCCATACCCAGGAGGCTCATAATGAGCAGGACAAGGAACACAATCAGGAAGATGCCAAAGAGCACCTTCGCGATCGTCGCCGCGCCCGCCGCGATGCCGGTGAATCCGAACACCGCCGCGACAATGGCGACCACAAGAAACACCAGTGCCCATCCGAGAAGTCCCATGAGTCTCTCCTTTCACGCGGCGCCGGGGAATCAAGCCCCTCCATCAGCCAGCGCCTCGCGCCAAGCAGGTGGTGGACTGAGTCGCCCGAGGGCCTTGCGGCCCTTCGAGCGATTCAAACCACGGTGGATCAGCCGTCCGCGGCGTCTTCGATCGCGTCGCCGGCTTCTTCGACATCTTCGCCGGCGCCTTCCATCGTGTTGCAGCCGACCATCATCCAGCTTGCGCCGGAGAGAACGCCGAACATAAACAACGCCTTCATCAGATCGCGAATCTTCATGAGATTCCTTCCTTTCCCTGGACGAACTCGCCGGTCTTCGGTCGAGTTCCGTGAACCGCCGGGCTCGCGTCGGGGCGAAACTCCGCATCTCGCTTCCGCCGCGGCGGTCGATTCACATTCGGTTTCCTTCGAAAGCGGCAGACGCCCGTTGGAGCGTCTGCCGCAGTCAGGTGGTCCTCACCTCGCATCTGTGATGACTGAAGCCTCGAGATCCGTGGAGTGGTGGTGGGAACGAGGCGAGGACCCAATCGCAATCACGGTCGATCGCGGTTGTTTCGTCGATCTTCGCGATCACGGAAGCGCTCCAGGTCTTCCGCGCGGTCGCGATTCTCGTCGGCGTCCCACACAGGACGACCGTCAGCATTTCGGAATGTCACATTCTGCTCGCCGACGCGGGCGGACTCGACGATCACGAATTCGCGACCGTCCTCCGTTCGCACGACGACGCCCTGAATCACGATCGGCGACGCCTCCTTGAGGTTCACCGGCTGACGCTCCATATACCAGGTCGGGCCAAAGTGAGCGTCGTACGACCGCGCCTGCTGGCGGTCGTCACCATCCTGGTTGGCGGGCACGACGACCACGATCACGCCCGGCGCCATCTGCGCCATCGGGGGCTCGCGGCGAATCTGCTTCACTTCACCTTCGACGGTGATCGGCTCGCCCTTTTCGTAGAGCCGGTTGTAATCGCTGCCCCAGGCCCAGCCGCCGAAACGGTCGATGTCACGGCGAATCGCGCCATCACGGTCCCGCACGCTGCGGTCCTGCCGCGGCTCTACGCCGTAGAACGAGTAGATGCGGTCACGGAAGCTCTGGTCGTTCAGCCGAACGACATCGTCGTCGCCCGAGATCGTCGGAGCGGTCTTGAATTCCGACGAACCCATATCGACATACCAGGTCTCGTTCGTACCGAACGCGAGCGCTTCGTACGGAGCGAGGTACTTCGTCTCACCCATGCCGAGCGCGCCGCCGGACACGATGCTCACGAAACCGATGTGGCCGGTCTGGGCGTTGATGTAAATGTCCTCGATCTCGCCCACCTCTTCGCCGTGAGCGATGACCTTCATATTGTCAAGGTCTTCCGCGAACGCGAGGTGCTGATCGTTGCGGCGAACCTTGCCCGGAAGCGGGTTCCGGTCGTCGCCGGGCTCGACCTTCTCATTGTCGTCCGCGCGACGGGCGACCCATTCCGGCTCGCCGTTGTCATTGCGGAGTTTGAGCTTCGCGCCTTCGTACTCGACGGTCGACGCGACCCATATGACCTGGCCGTCGTCAGACGCCTTGACCGCCTGCGCCTCAAGCTCACGCCCACGAGTCGGCGTATGCGTCTGGCTCATGACATACCACGATGGGCCGATGACCACGCGCTCGCTCTGAGCGCCTTCCGTCTTGAGCGTCACGATGACATAAGGATGCTCAAGCCCCTGAACGCGCTCCCGCTCGACGCCGACGATCTCGCCGCGAACGGTCTCGACTTCGCCGTCCTCGAAGGCGCGGCTGTACTTGTCGAGGTACTCACGGTCTTCGTCGGTGTCGTCCCGGTCGAGGTCGTCGACATCATCCTCGTCGCCGTAGCCGAACCACTCGGCGGCCTTGTCGCGCCAGTCCTTCGACTCGATCGACTCCCAGTCGTCCTTGTCGAACTCAGGCAGATTCTTGACCTGTTCGGGCGTGAGATTCACCTCGAATCCCTTGAACGACGACGACCAGGTCGCGGCGCGATACGGAGCGGCGAACAGCTTGCCGCCGACACCGAGCGTTTCACCGTGCGACACAATGAGGTACTTCGCCGACCCGTCGCGGACATTGATGAGAAGGCTCTCGACTTCGCCAATTTCCTCATCCGCTTTGTTGCGGACATCGGCGTCGAGAATCTTCTCGTGCGTGATGTAGTTGATGATCCGCTGATCGTTCGTCTGGCGTTCGTTCTCGTCGTACTTTCGACGATCCTGATCGCGAAGTTCACGCTCGCGATCGCGCTGTGGTTGCGTGGTTTCCTTCGCTTCCTTCTCCCGCGGCTGAACCTGCGAGAGAGTATTGAATGACCCGTAGGCCGCGCCCCCGACAGCGCTCATCACGGAAGCGCCGGCAAGAGCCGTCATCAACGGCGTCACCAGCAAGAGTTTCGCTTTGCGCTGCATGTCTGTTTCTCCTCAATCACTCGTGCGATCGTGAGGGCGCACACCCCCACCTGACACGAAGCAATGAAAATGGAAATTCCCCATTTCCACTCAGAGCGTCGCACCGTGGAATGAGCCGTCAGTGAATCTTGAGTGAAATTGAACTCATGCCCGGGCGCCCACCTTCGGACAGGTTCTAACTTCGGCGTCCGCGTCGAGATGGGCGTGTCTTAGCTAGGGTTCGATCCGCCGGAGATGTTCGTTGAAGAACGCAGTGATCTCGCGATCGAACGACGGCCCGACCCAGCGAAGATCGTTGTGACCACCGCCATCGATGAGCACGCTTCGGGCGTTTGATCCCGCCGCGGCGCCGAGTCGCTCGAAATGAGAGCGCGGCACGATCTCATCCTCCGTCCCGTGGACGAGCAGCAGGGGTCGATCGTTCACCCGTCGGACGAGATCGATCGGATCCATACCGGATGGCATGACGGCCCGGGCGACGAAACTGCTCAGCCATCCGGGGTCGTCGCCTCCGCCGAGAGCGCTCGCCGCAATCTCACGCCACGCCGTGAAAGTCGAGACCACCACGCCGGCTCGGATCTCGGGACGGTCGACCATAACGGAGAGCCCCATCGGCCCGCCGACTGATTGCGCATAGAGACCGATTCGGCCCGCGTCGACATCCGATCGCGACAGGAGATAGTCGAGCGCGGCCTCCGTATCCGTTCGGAGCGCCTCGCGACGAAGGGAACCGGAATCCGATCTTCCGTAACTCCGGTAGTCGAAGAGCAGGGTGTGGAATCCTGCGGCCGGAAGGAAATCGACAAAGTCGATGTGATTACCGATGTTGCCCGCATTGCCGTGAACCACGAGGACTGCGGCCGCCGACGCGTCGCCGCGGCCCCTCGCCGGCAGGAACCATCCGTGCAGACGCAAGCCGTCGGCGGTTCTGAACCAGACCTCCTCGGCGCCGGCGGGGGGATCAGGAGTCCCACTCGAAGGGTAGAACACAAGCCGCTCGGCCCAGCCGGTCATCGAGAGCACCACGAAGACGACGGTGAAGAGAACGATGAGGCGCAGGGCAGGGCCGACCCACGGCCGCCCTCGTCGCCGACCCTTGTCCCCCTGCTCCTGAGCGTCAGATGTTGGATTCCGGCTCGCCATGGAACTACCATTCCCGCTGCATCCGCAGATGGTTCCGAAGATGACGCCCGACTCGCGTCGGAGCGTCTTTTCTCAACTGACGAGGACGAGACTTCCATGATCGACACGCTTCGCAGCGATGAGATCGTATCCAGCGTAGGCGGCCGCTTTCGGCTGACCGCCCTCATCCAGCGCCGATGGCAGCAGCTCATCGAGGGCGCCCGTCCACTCGTCGACCGCGCCGGTCGCAGCGATCTCGAACTCGTCATCGAGGAGATACGGGTTGGGAAGATCGTCGCCGATGACGCCGGTGAGCCCGTTCCCGCTGAGGAAGCCGAAGAGACGCTCTGACTGAACGATCGTCCTCACCGGCCATTCCGCCAATGACCAACTCGTCCCGCGTTGAATTCGCCCGCGCCGTCTCTGGACGCGGGATCGTTGTCGCGCTGACCGGCGGCATCGCATGTTACAAAGTCGCCGAGATCGTGAGTCGGCTCACTCAGGCCGAAGCCCGGGTGACGGTTCTCATGACCGACGCGGCGACTCGCTTCGTCACGCCGCTCACCCTCCAGGCGCTCTCGGGGCGTCCGGTCTACTCCTCGCAATGGCAGCACATCGAGTCGAGCGATCCGCAGCACATCAACCTCGCGCGGTCCGCCGACCTCATGCTCATCGCGCCATGCACGATGGATATGCTCGCGAAGCTCGTCATCGGGAGAACGGACGATGTGGTCTCTCTCGTCTGCTCGGCGGTTGACCGGAGCACGACGCCCGTTCTGCTCGCGCCGTCGATGAACGCCGCGATGTGGGGGCAGGCCTCGACGCAACGCAACATCGCGCAACTCCGCGAGGATGGGTTTCACCTCATCGGTCCGGACGACGGCTGGCAGGCGTGCCGCACTTCCGGACCGGGCCGAATGAGCGAGCCGCTCGAGATTCTCGACGCGATCGCTTCGCTCGTCAGCCGCTGACACGGAACCCTTCGCAGAATCCGGGTTGTCGGGCTTCCTGTATTGGGCGATACTGCCGACTCATCCCTCGTACGGAAGGATCGCACGATGGGTCCAGGTGGATTGATCATGGCGCTTGCGGCGGGCGCCATACTGACTTCGGCGGCCGGTTGGGCTCAGGACCGAGTGTGCGCACCAGAGATTGCGCGCCTCGCCGACTGGATTTCTCCCGGCGCTCCCGTTGGGATTTCCGGAGATGATCTGCTTCTGGCGGACCCGGACGACTCTGTTGATCCGCCCGGAATCCATGTGTACCGGGATTCCGGCACGGGTTGGGAGCATGCTCAGACCATTCTGAGGCCGCCGGGGCATTCCTCGCGGACTTTCGCGAATCGAATGGCGGTTGACGGCGACCTCCTCCTGACCTTCGACGGGGAGCCGTTCACCACGGAGGTTCGGGCCCACCTCTTTCGTCGCGATGCCGGCGGCGTCTGGTCGCTCGAGCAGTCATTGCCCGTCGAGGGCGCCGTCCAGGATGCGTCGGATTGTGATCTCGCTGGCGACCTGCTCGTGTTGAGTGACGACGGCGATCAGTTTTCACCTGGCAAAGTCGTCACCTTCGAACATGACGGCGTGAGTTGGACGCGTCGTCCCGATCTCGTGGCGCCAGACTCTCATCCGGATGATCGATTCGGATCCGATCTCTCGCTCGATTCGGGGCGCCTCGTCGTCGACGGCGCGCCGGCGGCGTCGTCGAACGATGAGGCCATCTGGAGTTATGTCTGGCAGGGGGGCGAGTGGGTCTTCGAAGAACTGGTAGCGACGACTCCGGATGTCCCTGATCTTGCGCAACACGGAGGCGTTCTCGCGTTCCGCCCCGGTGGATACTTTGATCCACATATTGAGGTCTATCGACACGACGGTCAGAACTGGAGGGCGGAAGCGGTGCTCGCTCCTCCGCCGTCAACGAATCTCGGTACCACGGTGATCGCCGGACCGAATCGATTGGCCATCTTCGCATGGGCGGGAGAGCACTACGGCAATCTCTCCGGAGAGGTCCATCTCTACAAGTACGATCTCGGCGCGTGGACTCACATCGAAACTATTGTCGCCGAAGACGGCTATGTCGATCAGGAGTTCGGATTCCAGATCGCGATGGAGGGTGAATTTCTTCTGTGCGGGTCGGGTGAGCCGCCGGACTTCCCATCGTCGACCCCGTACTACCTGCGTGATCTGTCGCAACCCGGCCAACCTTGCCTGTCCGTAGAGGGGCCGGAGCCTGGCATCGCCGGCGCCGTGAATCGGTTTGAGATCCGAAATGGCGCCCCCGGCGCGACCGTGTACATGATCGCGGGACGCCACAGTCTGCCGAATCAGGCAATCCGCGTTCCGGGATGCCCGGATACCTGGATCTGGGAAACCGCGGGTACGCAGGTGTACACGATCACGCTTGACGCGAACGGCGACGGCGAGTGGGTCGTGTTCGCTCCGTCCGCGGCGCGACGATTTGAACTTGTCGTGCAGGCGCTCCAGGCTCCCGGGTGCCGCCTGAGCAACGCCGTACGCTTCCAGTTGCAATGAGTCGACGAGCAGAGAGTCTGGAGGAAAGGCCCCCTCGCCGGCCCGTGTCGACCTACTCGATCGTGGCGCGCGATTCGGACACCGGAGAAATGGGCGTCGCCGTACAGTCGCACTGGTTCTCGGTCGGCACGATCGTGTCGTGGGCCGCGGCCGGTGTCGGCGCCGTGGCGACGCAGTCGCTTGTCGATCCCGCGTATGGGCCGAACGGTTTGAAACTCATGCGCGCCGACGAGCCGGCGCCGGAGTCGCTGCACATCCTGACCGCCCGCGACGACGGGCGCGCCGTGCGGCAAGTCGCGATGATCGATTCACGCGGGCGTGTCGCCGCCCACACGGGGAGCCGGTGCATCGCCGCCGCAGGACACCTCGTCGACGCCGATCATCAATTTTCGGTTCAGGCGAACATGATGGAGAACGACTCCGTCTGGCCCGCGATGGCCGACGCATACCGGACGGCGACCGGCGACCTCGCGGATCGGCTCATCACAGCGCTCCGAGCCGCGGAAGCAGCGGGGGGCGACATTCGCGGCAGACAGTCCGCAGCTCTGCTCGTCGTCGGCGCCGAGTCGACCGGTCGCCTCTGGGAAGACCGACGATTTGACCTGCGCGTCGAAGATCACCCGGACCCGGTGAATGAACTCGCGCGACTCGTCATCCTCCGACGCGCGTATCTCCATATGAACGCCGGCGACGCCGCGATCGAGCGGGGCGACATGGCGACTGCTCGATCGGAATACGAGGCGGCCGGAGCGCTCGCGCCGGAGATCGACGAGATTCCTTTCTGGCGCGCCGTGACGCTTGCGGCCGGCGGCGCGCTCGACGACGCGCTCCCGATCTTCCGCGAAGTCTTCATGCGCGATCCGAGATGGGCCGACCTCGTCGTTCGGCTTGTACCGAGCGGTATTCTGCCCGACGACGACGCGATGCTGGCCCGCATTCAAGCGGAATGCGAGCGCCGCGACTGATTCAATCAATCACGCCGTGGTCGGCTCTGGAACGGACGGCCTGATGAGCGCGGCGTAGACGAACCCGACGAACAGCCAGCCGATGAGGCCGTCGGCGATGACGACGAGCGTGTAATCGGTCGGGTAATACATGTAATTCCATTACGCCATGTGCGCGAAGGCGCCGGTGATGATTCCAATCGCCGAAACAAACGCGACGCGACCGCCGAAGCTGATGATCGAGTTCCGCGCCATCCAGAGCATCCACGCGCCGACGAGCGTCGAGATGTAGTAGAACAGGAAGCCGTACGCGTGCACTTTCGGCGCCATGGGCTCGACTCCGTCCGGCATGTACGCAATGGTTGCGATCGGCCCCTGACGATGTCGCTCCATCCAAGCGTCCTCGTCGAAGTTCGGTCCTTCCGACATACCCGGAACGAAATAGAAGCCGCGCTCGGGCATTTCCGATCGCATGACCTCTACCACGGCCTCTTCATTCTCGATGAAGCTCATGGTCATGTTGTGCCACGGAATGA
The DNA here is from genome assembly GCA_043101845.1 of Phycisphaerales bacterium. GTDB lineage: Bacteria > Planctomycetota > Phycisphaerae > Phycisphaerales > UBA5793 > JBICHN01. The sequence continues at coordinate 1,213,054 of JBICHN010000011.1, forward strand.
CCACCCACGAGAGAAAGTTCCAGACAAACATGATGACGGCCCCGATGAGGCCGACCCAGATGACGCGTCCGAGTCCCATCGCTGCACTCCTTGAACTGAACTGTTCGCTCGAAGGGACATGGCGACCGCCCCGGCGGGCGAACCATCCACCACGAACCATCTCGACGACTCGAACATGATGCGCGACCGGCGACGCGAACGCAAATCGATCGCGCCGTCATCGATCTACTTCACCCGACGCAGGCGCTGGGGTGATGCGCCGGGGACGCGTTCGATGAGGCCGCGCGCTTCGAGATCGAGCTTGACCGTCGTGGTGAGCCACGACGCCGATCCGTTCGCCGGCTGCATCGACTTCGGTATCCGCTTCGCCACCTGCTTCGGAAGATCACCGAACGGGACGCCGGATTCCGATTTTGGAATGACCTCGAGCAATGCGGCGCGAACCGCATCGTACTTCGCCCGCGACAGGCGCGTCCCGTTCTTCCCCGGGGTCACGGTCTTCGTCTCGATCATCTCGTCGGTTTCGGTTCGAGCGGTCGTAGAGCGCGGCATTTCGGGACAACCTCCTCGTCAGCCTCAGGGGTTCGTCGATGATTGAATTTCTCGGATCCGGATGTTCCGCCAGCGGATGCGGCCCTGATCGCCGGAGTGCACCTGCAACGCGATGAAGCCGCGAGCGTCCATCGGGTCACGGAAGTCGGCGCAGGGCACACCATTTACCCAAGTCTGCAGGTGATCGCCAACGGCGCGAATCCGGTAGTCGTTCCAGCCTTCGAGGTTGAATGCGGCCCGGGCCTCCGGCTTGTCGTCGAGCGGCGCGAGCCAGCCGCGCCGGCCCTCGTCATACACACCGCCGGACCACGCGCGGGGCGAAGGATCGATTTCGCACTGGTAGCCGTACACGCGGCCGTCTTCCGGTCGCTGGTGCGACCGAAACTGCACCCCGCTGTTGCCGGGTACATCGAGCTTCACTTCGAGGCGGAGTTCAAAGTCATCGAACACGCGCTCGGTGCGGAGGAAGGTGTTCGGGCCAGGTCCCACCTCGCCGACAATGGCGCCGTCCTCGACGAAGTAGGTCGCGTCGCCCCCGACTTTCCGCCACCCGTCGAGTGATTCGCCATCGAAGAGCGGGATAAACGGGGCATGCTCCTCATCACCGAACTCTTTCGACGCTTGACATCCGACGGCCACAATGACGAGAAGCAACAGCCCGACGAGTTTCACCATGCCCGCATCCTAGCAGAATTCGAATCCCACGCGGGAAGCTTCAAAGGGCGCGGATCCACCGCGATTCGTTGTCTCTTGCGCCTCTCAGAGTGGTCAGTGACGGAGCGGCGTGGAGTTCGGACAGACGCCAATAAAGCGGCTCGAAAAGCGAGAACGACGACGCGAAGTTCGCGTCGCCGTTCCCTGAATCGTCGAGCCGCCACGAGAAGTGACCAATGCCCGAAGGCTGCTGTGAGGATGTGTGTATCGTGCGGCTCGACGCTGGTTTGGTTCTCTTCGTGTCCTTGGCCTGGTTTGAGGAGGCCTGCGACGGGTCGCCGTCGCGAACTGGCGGTAGGCGTCCGCTGGTCGCAGGCCATCCCCAATGAATCCTGGGGCGCTTGTCGTGGTCTCAGTGATTTCGAAGCGCCCGGATGAGCTCCTTCTTCGTCATATCGGAGCGACCCTCGATGCCGATCTGTTTCGCCTTGTCGTAGAGGTCTTCCTTGGACCAGTCTTCGTACCTGGGCGAATGGCCACCGCGTTTGCCGGCCTCATGCCGGTCGGTGTTCGCGATGCGGGCCGCTTTCTCCTTGCTCATCCCCTTGTCACGGAGCGTTTCGTACTGCTCCTTGTCCTTGATCGAGTTCATTCGCTTGTTCGGCATGACCGTTCTCCTTGCGGTGGAGATCAGGCGTCAGGTCCCGCGGCGACACAAATTCGTCACCCGCGATTGACCGTCTTCGCATTCGAGTCGTCGAGGATCTCCTTCGCGTCCTTCGCGCGATCATCGTCGTCGATGTGCACGGCGACGAGGATGCCCCCGTTGTCGACATGCTCTTCGACGAGCTTCGCTTCATGCTCAGGAATGCCGAGACCGATGAGACCGCCGAGCGCGCCGCCGGTTCCGGCGCCGACCCCGGCGCCGGTCAGCGCTGCGACGAGCGGTCCGACGACGACCACGCCCGCGCCACCCGTCAGGGCAAGGCCACCGACCGCAGTCAAACCGCCGACCAGGGCGCCGAGCGCGCCGCCCGCGGCGCCGCCGACACCAATGCCTTCAAGCGCCTTCGACTTGTTCTTGAGGTCGAAGTGCTGTGACTGGGTTTCCGACGACATGAGCACGCTGATTTCGTCGGGATCGACTCCCGACGCGAGCAGGCGTTCGATCGCGCGACGGGCGACGATCGGGTCTTCGTAAATCGCGGTGTAAGTCTTTGACATCGTGTCGCTCCATCCTGTTCGTTCACCGAGTAATCCGTTCGTCCCATTCCCCGGCCACCTAACTGTGAACGAACGGAATGAACCGACTGTGAGATCGAGATGAATCGAGGCTCACCGACTCGGGTAGCGAGGCGAGCTGACATGTCCGAATTTCCCGTTGACGGGGTGGAGCCGAATTGGCAGCGATCCGAATACCATCGCGGCATTTTCGACGGACGACGATGGGTCCACGGAGGCGTGGGTCGTCGTGTCGAGCGAATCGCTAAAGGAGTGTTCAGCGATGAGTCGCGTCAATGAGAAGCATGAATCGACCGTCGAGCGCGCGAATCGTCGCGCGTGGTTCGGCCTCACCGCAGCGGCAGGCGTCGGCATTCTGTTCGCGACCGCAGCCTCCATCGTGGGATGCCAGGAAGAGTCGGAGGATGACATCTCCATCAGTCCGGCGATGCTGCAGCCGAACCTGGCGGACCTCACTTCACCGGTCGCGCGGGGTGAGTACCTCGTTTCGACGATTGGATGCAGCGACTGCCATACCCCGTTCAAGATGGGGCCGCACGGACTTGAGAAGGACTGGTCGCGGCTCTTGAGCGGGCATCCGGAGGACTTCGTCATGTCGGCGGCGCCGGTCATGCCCGAAGGCTGGCTCGGCGCCTTCACGGTGACGAACACCGCGTTCTCCGGCCCCTGGGGGATCAGTTACGCCGCGAACCTCACCCCCGATGTGCAGACCGGTCTCGGCATCTGGACGGAGGAGATGTTCGTCAACGCGATCCGCCAGGGTAAGCACATGGGGCTGTCGCGGACGATCATGCCTCCGATGCCCTGGGAGTACTACTCGAAGTTGACGGACGAAGATCTGCGGGCGATCTACGCGTATCTTCGCACCATCCCCGCCGTCGAGAACGATGTCCCCGAATACCAGCCGCCGTATGACCCCGAGGATCATCCGTACGGCTGAGCCGGGCGCGAAGCGAAACGAGACGATTGAATCAGACCGGCCGCGCGAGGTGTCGCGCGGCCGGTCGTCATTCTCGGGGGGTTACGCCGGCGTCGCAACCTTGAGCGAGTCGATCCAGCCGGCGAACTCGCGTGAGCCATTGTTGAAGTCGTTTCCCTTGATCCGCGTGACCGTGTCGTCGCCGTGAACGACTTCAATGGTGGCGTTCAGCGTGATCGCGTCTTCAAACGACGGAATGGTCGATGCGCGTTCGAGACTCTGTTTCGCCAGTTCGACCATCTCATCGGCGGTTCGATTGACTTCCTCGGCGTACGCCGCGGCGCACAGCGACTCACCAGTGAGGCCTTTGACAAGATCGCTGCAGCGCCGGCTGTTCCCCGGACGCCAGTAGTGCGTCCGGAGGTCAGGACCGATCTTCGGGTTGTCGAGCAGGTAACCGTCGCGCTCGAGGAAGAATCGCCGGGTCTGGTACACGCCCATCTGGGCCATGACATAGCCATGGTAATAGGCGCTGCTCTCACCTGAAAGGAGATGCGGCACGCTCAGGATCGGACGAGGGCTTCCGGCGTCGAGGAAGAGAAGCTCGCGCTCGACCTCGCGGAGTTTCTCGAGGACCCGCTCGGGCGTGAGGTCATCCTCGGACATCTCGTACAAGGCGCGTTCACCGTAGCACACGGCGAGCATCGCCCGCGCGCCCCAGGCCGCATACGGCTGAGTCGCGCGAATGCCCTTCTCGATGAGTTCCCACGGCATGGCTTCGCCGCTCGTCGTGCGGGCGTAGCGCGCCTGCCAGTCCGCATCATCGAGCAGACTGTCGAGAAACATGCTTTGAATCTCGGCGAAGGCGACCGAAGTCGGCGCGAACTCCTGGCCGAAACACGGCGCCGGCATGTCAATGTTCGCGAAGTGCGCGGCGTGGCCGCCCTCGTGGAAGAGCGTCGCCATCGCGCGTCGGCCTGATCCAATCATGCCCGGGATCGCGTTCGCAGTGAAATGAATCCGCGCGTGATGACGCTTGCCGTGTTCACGCCACGCGACCTCCGGACCGTGCATGAATCCGTTCTCGTACTTCCCATCCCGGTCGACGAGATCGAGCTTCATCGTGGCGCGATCGAAGTCGATTCCGAGCGCCGCGAATGATCGCCCCCAGCGTTCGAGCGCCGACTCGAACGGGAAGTAGGGATCCTGCTCGCGCGTGACATCACCTGCCGTGAGGTACTTGATGTTCCACGGCGTGACCTGCGCAGCGCCATGTGCGGCTCTCAATTCCTCGATCGCGCGCCGACCGGCGTCACGCGTTTTTTCCTCGAGCTCATCGAGCAGTTCGAAGATGGCGCGCTTCGGCATCCCCTCGGTGCGCTTGACCTTCCAGTCGTAGTAATCCTCGCCGCCGAGCATGCGGCCGAGTTGGTTGCGCTTCTTGACGATCTGGACGAAGCCGTGATCGAGGACAAACGGCTCAATCGAGCGCAGACCGTCCCACGCGGCCCGCCGGAGGCGCTCGTCGGACTCGCTTACGAGCATCGTGCCCAGCTTGACGCTGCTCGCCTTGACGAATCCGTCGTCCGGATGTTCGTAACCGAGCTCCATGGCGCCGCGCTTTCGAGCGAGCGCGCCCTCGTCGTTGATGATCTCCTCCCCGAGCGCCCGCGCCTCGGCGGAGTCGATCACATTCGCGGCAAAGGTGGCTTCCCAGCCCCGCATGGCGACGAGGTCCTCGTCGCCGATCGTGGCGCCCTTCGCTCCGGCCGCGGCGATCGCATTGCGAACCTGGGCGAGACGCTCGGGGTCCTGCATAAAGCGCTGAAGGGCGATCTCCCGTCGGTCGAGTTCCGCTCGCGCGGCGTCCGCGTCCTCGCCGAGCCCCATGTACGAAACCCAGAACGCGTCTTCCTTCGCCGTATGCAGGGCGGCGTATTCGCGATTCAACTCATCGACGAAGCGACGATAATCGTCGGCGGTCATGCTCTTCTCCCGGCTCGAGTGAGCCAGAGCCTAGCCCCGGCCTCGCCAAACGGCGCGGCGTTAAGCGATGGTCCGCCGGTTGAACGAGCGCTCAAATAAATGCGTCGGACAGTCCGTTTGGCCTTGACAGATCGCCGTTAAACCGCGATCTTCGTACTGACTTGAATGATCACTCAACTCAATCCGTCGATCGCAAGATCGAATCGGCGCCGGCCGACCGGTCGCCCTCGGCGGGGCAGGACACCCGGGCGCGCCTTATCGAGGCCGCGATGAACCTGTTCGTTCAGCAGGGCTATCACGCCACCGGCGTCGCACAGATCCTGAAGGCCGCAAATGCCCGCAGCGGAAGCCTGTACCACTACTTTCCGACGAAGGAGGATCTTCTCCTCGCCGTCCTCGAGGAGTACAAGGTCCTGCTCTATCCGATCATCATGGATCCGGTCTTCGAACGGGTAAGCGACCCGATCGAGCGCGTCTTCGGCGTGCTCGACAGCTATCGCCGCATGCTCACGGAGACAGGGTGCCGGATGGGATGTCCGATCGGCAACCTCGCGCTCGAACTCAGCGACAGCCATCCGGCGGCGCGTCGGCTCCTCGTCGACAACTTCGATGGATGGAAGCGCGCCGTCGAGTCCTGTCTCGAGGCAGCGCGGGACCGGCTGCCGGAGGGTGTCGATCCGGAATCCCTCAGCGCGTTCGTCCTCACCGTCATGGAGGGCGGCATGATGCAGGCGAAGACCTACAAGTCGATCGAACCGTTCGAAGAAGCCGTCGCCCTTCTCCGCGACTATTTCGATCGACTGCTCGCGGACGGAACCGACTGGTCCGTGCCCCGGGCGAATCGAGAGTGATCCACGCCGGACGGTGGCGCCGGCGAACCACCCGCACGCAAGTGCAGACGAAGCGAAGGAGCGAGTCGTGATATTCAACCTGGCGGAATTGAACTGGCTGGCGATCGGGGCCGCGGCGCTCGCGTCGTTTCTCATCGGCGGCGTGTGGTATGGCGCGGTGTTCTCCGCGGCGTGGGCGCGCCTGTATGGATACGACGACGCTCGACTCCAGTCAATGGCGTCAACCCAGGCGATGGCGTTCGGTCTCTTCTTCGTCGCCGATCTGCTCGCGGCGTTCGTCTTCGCGATTCTTTTTATGAACCTCGCCGGAGAACAGACGCTGACGAACGCGTTCGCCCTCGCCGGATTGCTCTGGGTCGGTGTCGGCGCCGCGAACGCCCTTCAACAGAAGGCGGCGCATCGGCTTTCGCCGGCGACCTTCGCGATGGACGCCGGGCATCATCTGCTGTCATTGCTCGCCATCGCCGCCGTGATCGGCGCCTGGCGGTAACTGTCAATTTCGAACGACCGGGACTCGGACCCACGAAAGTGAGTTCTGCATGCGCCGCTTCTCCGTTCTCCTCTCCGCATTGATCGGCCTCTTCTCCAGCGCCATCGCGCTTGGGCAACCGCTTCGCCACGAGGCGATTCTTCATGCGTCCCCCGCCGAAGTGTGGCGCGCCTTCAGCGAGGTCGACGAGATCATCACCTGGATGGTTCCGAAGGCGGAGATCGATCTCCGCATCGGGGGATATCTCAAGACGAGCTACGACGCCGACGCCGATCTCGACGGACCGAAGTCGATCGAGCATCGCATTCTTGCGTTCGAGCCGGGCCGCATGCTCGCGATGCAGGTGGTTCGAGCGCCAGCGGACTTCCCGTTCCCGAATGCGATCAAGCACACCTGGACGGTCATCCGCCTCGAGCCGGTCGGCGCCGAGAGCACCCGCGTCGTCGTGACCGGGCTCGGCTATACCGAGTCAGAAGAATCGCAGCGGATGCGGGAGTTTTTCGTCGCGGGAAACGAATGGACGATGGATCAGCTCCGCAAGAAGTTCGCCCGGATCGGGGAGGAGGAGCCCGCGGGCGATCCCATGGAGATCCTGGGCCGTCTCGTCGGTGGCGCATGGATTCATGACGGCGAGATGCCCAATGGCGCCCGGATCCGTGTACGGAATGTCATCAAGGCCGGACTTGGAGGCCACGGACTCGTGAGCGAGGGCTGGCTCGGGTTTGACGGCCCGATCGGGCATCACTCGTCAACGATCGTGGCGCGCGACGCCTCACTCGTCGAGCCCGATCAGCCGGCGCCCGTCCGCTTCACGAATGTCAGCGGGAGCGGGGCCACGGCCACTGGTCTCATCCGCGCGACCGGCCCCGACACCGTAGAGTGGGACTGGTACGAGGCCGGCGCCTCCGGGGAGCGGGTTTCGTATCTCATCTCCATGCGATTCACCGGACCCGACGCGTACACCATGGTCATGCTCGGACCACCGGAGCGCGTCGGCGACGACCTCGCGCGGCCGGAGCTCATGACCGTCGACTACGACCGCATGGAGGAGGCGCCCGCGCACTTCTTCCCGTAAGACCGTTTGCAATCCTCGTCAGGCGACCCGTCGGGCATGGCTCCAGAAGTCGACAATCCGGACGATCGATCGACGGAACTCGTCAAGATTCGTCGACTTGGCGACGAATGCGTTTGCTCCCGCGGCGAGGCACGGCTTCACCGTCTGGTCCGCGTCGGCGCACGAAAGCACAACCACCGGGGTCGTGCGCAGACGCTCGGACTCGCGTAACCGCTCGAGCACTCTCAGGCCTGATCCATCCGGCAGGTTGAGATCGAGCAGCACGAGGTCGGGTTTCTCGACTTCATCCTCATCGCACCGATCGAGGTGTTCAATCGCCTCGGCGCCGGTCTGCAACTCCGCGACCTGCGAGGCGCCGGCGTCCCGCAGGATTCGGCGAATGATCTTCTGATGAGCCGGGTTGTCCTCGACGAGGGCGACACGGAGGGACGACATGCCCTCGCAGGGATCCTGCCGGCGTCCGTCGCGCACGAACGCTTCGAGTTCCTCACGCCAGATCGGGACATCACGAGGGGCGTCGATACCGAGTCGAACCCGGCCACGCCCAACGATCTCGACGACCCGAACCTTGATATGGTCACCGATGCACACCCCTTTGTTGAGTGTGCGCTCGAGTATCAGCATCGTCGGCCTCCTGCCGACGGATCACGCAGGCCTCAGTCCTACAACTATACTGGTGTGGGAGGCGACGCCAAACCCGGCGTTGAAAGATGAAACGAACTTCGCGCGAGGATCGCGCCAGTCCCGGAAGTTCGCACACGCCACAACGGAATCGGGGCGGGACATGAATGAGCCGAGGAGCCGGCTCTTCGATCGGGAAGAACTGGAACGGGAAATCGAGGCGCGAAGACGGACCGAGGCGGCGCTCGCCCGGGTCGCCGCGATAGTCGAATCATCCGACGACGCGATCGTCGGACTCTCTCTTGATGGCGTCATCACGAGTTGGAATGCGGGGGCCGAGGGCCTCTACGGATACTCGCCCGACGAGATTGTCGGGCGACCGATTACCGCGCTCGTGCCGGATGACTATCTCGACGAGATCGAGTCGATGCTCGAGCGCATGCGACGCGGCGAGCGAATCAAGCACATCGAAACAACCCGGGTGGCCCGGGACGGTCGACGGCTCGAGATTTCGCTCAGCATGTCGCCCGTGCGCGACGCCACTGGAGAACTCGTCGGCGTCTCGTCGATCGCCCGCGACATTACGCAGGGGAAGCGCACCGCCGCGGCGCTCGAGCGCGCCGTCGCCGACCTGCGTCGACGCAACGAGGAGATCCGCGAGTTTCTGTCCATCATCGCGCACGACCTCAAACACCCACTCGTTTCTCTTCGCGGATTGCTGCAACTCATCGAGGAAGACGCCGGGGAGACGCTCGACGAGGAATCCCGCGAGTACCTCGACCTGGCGCTCGACGAGTGCTCGCGCATGGCCGAGATGCTCGGTCAGTTCAGCGAGCTCGCGCGGATTCAGCAGTCCACTCCGCGCACGGAACGGGCCAGTGTCTACGAGGTCGTGAAGCGGTGCGCCGATCGGTTCGCGGCGCCGGCCCGCGGCAGGAAGATTCGCGTGGTCACTCGAACGCTCGACCAGGAGGCCGTCTTCGCCCGCGCATTCGTTGAGGAGGCGCTCACGAACCTCATCGACAACGCCGTGAAATACGGATGTGGTGAAGAGGGCGCGACCATTGAGATTGACGCCGAGATCCGGGGTGGTGAGTTGATCGTATCCGTGCGTGACTTCGGCCCGGGCATTCCTCAAGATCGCCATGCGACGGTCTTTCATCCGTTTCGCCGGCTCGTATCGGACGACGAGGTCCCCGGATCGGGACTCGGCCTTGCGGCGACGCGGCGCCTCATTGAAGTCACGGGCGGACGGATCGAACTCGACTCCGATGTCGGTCGCGGCGCGTGTTTTACGCTCTATACGCCAATTCGCGATTGACACTGCGGCGGTGGGCCGCCGTCCTGATTGCGGCGGATTCCCGACGCGGACCGTCTGGTCGATCAACGCCATCCCTCTATCATGCCTCTTCAATATCGCGGCCGACGCCGGTCGCACCTCACCGGGATACACGAAAGAAGGAAAGCCATGCCGGGACGGGCGAAGATTTCGATCATTGGCGGCGGAAATGTCGGGGCGTCGTGCGCCATGTGGGCCGCGAGCAAAGAACTCGGCGACATCGTCGTACTCGACATCCCGAAGCAGGAGGATGTCGTCAAGGGCAAGATGCTCGACCTTCTCGAGTGCGCGCCGATCGAGCGCTTCGACTCGAGCATCACCGGCACGGCGGATTACAAGGACATCGCGAAGTCGGATGTGGTCGTCGTCACCGCCGGCCTCCCCCGCAAGCCGGGGATGAGCCGGGACGACCTCATCGAGACGAATGTGAAGATCGTCAAGAGCGTGAGCGAGAACATTCGCGAGCACGCGCCGGACGCGATCGTCATCGTCGTGTCGAATCCTCTTGACGCTATGGTGTACACCGCATGGAAGGCGACCGGGTTCGACACGAACAAGATCGTCGGTCAGGCCGGGTGTCTCGATGTCGCGCGATACCGTACCTTCATCGCCATGGAACTCGGCGTCAGTGTGGAGGACATTCAGGCGCTCCTGCTCGGCGGCCACGGTGATGACATGGTCCCACTGCCCCGGTATACCTCGGTCCACGGCATTCCCGTCTCACAGCTCATGAGCGAGGACAAGATCAACGCCTGCGTGGAGCGGGCCAAGATGGGCGGCGGCGAGATCGTGAAGCTCATGGGCACGAGCGCCTACTACGCCCCCGCGAGCGGCGTCATCCAGATGGTGGAAGCGATCGTCAAGGACAAGAAGCGCATCCTGCCCTGCGCTGGATTCTGCGAGAAGGAATACGGCGTCGGCGGCTACTTCGTCGGCGTGCCGTGCCTGCTCGGAAAGGATGGCGTGGAGCGCGTCATCGAGATCGATCTCGATGACGCCGAATCGAAACTCATGCAGACCTCGATCGATCATGTCAAGGAACTCGTCGAGGTCGTGCAAAAGATGTTCCCGGAGCTTGCATGACACGGCCTCTGCTCCAGTTCTATCAAAGTATCCTGGCGACGGTCGCACTCCTGGCGTGGCCGTCGTTCGCTTTCGGACAGGTCGAGGTCGATCCGGAGCCGCGCGTTCTTGAGCGGATCGGCGTCGCGTCGAATGGCGCGGACTTCATCAAGGCGTCAAGCGGAGAGCGTTTTGTCGCGTGGGGCGTGAATTACGACCATGACCGGAACGGACGACTGCTCGAAGACTACTGGATCGACGAATGGGAGACCGTCGTCGAAGACTTCGCCGAGATGAAGGCCCTCGGCGCGAATGTGGTGCGGGTGCATCTCCAGCTCGGCCGCTTCATGCGCGGGCCGGACGAGCCGAACACGGAAGCGCTCGCCCAGCTGCGCCGACTCGTCGAACTCGCGGAGCGGACCGGCATCTATCTCGATCTGACCGGTCTGGGGTGTTACCACAAGGACGAGACGCCGGCGTGGTATACCGATCTCGGTGAGTCGGGTCGCTGGAGGGTCCAGGCGCGATTCTGGGAGTCGGTCGCTGCGGTGGGGGCTGAGAGTCCGGCGATCTTCTGCTATGACCTTATGAACGAGCCGATCCTTCCGGGCGCGGACAAGGTCGAGTCGGACTGGCTCGCCGGCGCGTTCGGCGGCAAGTATTTCGTGCAGCGCATCGCCCTCGATCTTGACGGTCGTTCCCGCGAAGAGGTCGCCCGGGCGTGGGTCGACCAACTCGTGGATGCGATTCGCCGACATGATGACGACGCGCTCATTACCGTCGGCGTCATTCCCTGGGCGCACACTTTCCCGGGAGCGGAACCACTCTTCTATTCGCCGTTGGTGGGCGAGCGGCTCGACTTCGTCAGCGTCCATTTCTACCCGAAGCGAGGCGAGGTCGATCAGGCGCTCGAAGCGCTCTCCGTCTACGACCTGGGCAAGCCGATCGTGGTTGAAGAGATGTTCCCGCTGCACTGCAGTGTCGAGGAGCTTCTCCAGTTCGTCGCCTCATCACGACCCGTTGCCGACGGATGGATCAGCTTCTACTGGGGCGAGACCACGAATGAGCTCGAATCGAAGGCTGCGGCGACGATCGGTGATCTGATGCTCCTCAACTGGTTGCGCGCCTTCTCGGAATTCACCCCCTGAGAGGCGTCGCCGTCGCCGTCGCCGCCCGCACTTTGCTGCGTCGATTCCGTTCGGTATACTGCGCGATGCCCGGGCGCGATCACATCTGCCGGGCGATATGGTGAGGGCTCGAACGAAACGATTGCACATTTCACGATCCCGAGAGCTGGCGTACAGGCGCCGGTTCGACCGGGGACGCCGCGGCGGCGTTGCATGAGGAGGTGACCTATGTTGTTCAGGCGCATCCAGCGGGTGGCGCTGTTCGGTTCCATGGCGATTCTGATGATCGTCTCGTCCGGATGTGCGACGACAGACGAATCAACTTCGTCGACCGCTTACGGGATGACCGGCGAGCCGCAACTGTTCAATGGTCTTGGTGAGTATTCCCGGGACATCACGACCGACTCGCACGAGGCGCAGGAGTACTTCAACCAGGGATTGAACTGGATGTACTCGTTCAATCACGATGAGGCGGTTCGCTCCTTCCGTCGTGCCGCTGAGATCGACGATGATTGCGCCATGGCCTGGTGGGCGATCTCGTACTGTCAGGGTCCGAATTACAACGACCCGGTCATGACGGATGATCGTTCCGCCGCGGCGTGGGACGCGCTCGAAGAAGCGCACGAGCGATCGCGACATGGGGCGCCGGTCGAACGGGCGCTCATCGAAGCGCTCGGGCATCGGTACGAGAGCCCGTGGCCGGAAGATCGGACGGCCCTCGAGCAATCATTCGCCGACGCGATGTCGCGTGTGTGGGCGGAGTATCCGGACGATCCCGATGTCGGCGCCGTCTACGCCGAAGCGTTGATGACGCAGCGGCCCTGGAAGCTCTACACAATCGACAAGCGGCCGGAGAAGGACACGCCGACGATCGTCGCGACGCTCGAGCGCGTGCTTACGCTGGCGCCGCACCATCCGGGCGCGAATCACCTGTATATCCATGCCATCGAACCGAGTGAGAACCCGGACCGCGCCCTGCCCGCAGCGGATCGGTTGTGCGATCTCGTCCCCGGCGCCGGCCATATGAATCACATGCCCACGCACATTTATGTGCAGACCGGTATGTGGGATCGATCGATCGAGCAGAACGCGAAGGCGATGGACGCTGACAGCGCCTACAGGGAACGATCGCCGGACCAGCTCGTTCAGCACATGTACATGGTGCACAACTCGCACATGCTCGCGTTCTCCGCGATGATGGTCGGACGCGAAGCGGAAGCGATGACCGCGGCGCGGGCGATGTGGGAGGATGTTCCCGAGGAGACCCTCGCGGGCATTGCGCCGTTCGTCGATCTCTGGATGACCTCGGTTTACGATGTGCAGAAGCGCTTCGGCCGGTGGGATGACATTCTCGCCGAGCCGGCGCCTCCGACTTACCTTCCGATCACCACCGCGATCTGGCGCGCGCATCGATCGATCGCGTACGCGGCGAAGCAGGACTTCGGCAACGCCGAACATGAGTATGAACTCTTCAAGGCGGCTCGCGAGTCGATTCCGTCGGAGAGCGTGTTCGGACAAGATGCGACGCACCGCATTCTCGAGGTGAGCGACTACTTCATTCGCGGCGAAATCGCACTCCAGCAGCGGCAGTGGGACAAGGCGTCGAAGCTGCTCGAAGAGGCGGCGCGGATTGAGGACACGCTCTGGTACGGTGAGCCGCCGCAGTGGCTCCAGCCGGTTCGTCATACCCTGGGCGCTATGTATCTCGCCGCCGGCCGGTATGCGGACGCAGAGCGCGTCTATCGCGATGATCTCAAGAAATGGCGCGGCAATGGATGGTCGCTCTACGGCCTGAGTCGTGCGCTTGAGCAACAAGGTAAGGAAGCCGAGGCGCGAAGGGTCCGCTCGGAATACCAGCAGGCGTGGGCAAAGGCGGACGAGCCGACCCGTACGAGTTGCAAATGCATTCCGGAGACCTGAGCGCGAGCTTCCGCGACAGATGATTCGCCGCCATCCGACATGACGCGAGGGGACGCCGTCGGGACATGCACGACGCTGCGGCGTCGGGTATGCTGCCCGTCGCAGGCGGCTACCTGCGCCCGAAGGAGGTTGGCGCGGCGATGATTCGTGTCGTGGAGTTGCGGAAGTCGTTCGGAACCATTACGGCGGTCGACAGCGTGTCGTTCGACATCGCTCCCGGTGAAACCTTCGGACTGCTCGGGCCAAACGGGGCCGGAAAATCGACGACGATCAGCATGATGGTCGGGGCGCTCGATCCGGATTCCGGAGAAGTCGTATTGGACGGGAACGCCGATCCGAAGCGGAACGGCGACCGCCGCCTCCTCGGCCTCGCCCCGCAGACCATCTCTCTCTACGACGAACTCACCGCCGCCGAGAATCTCTACTTCTTTGGTCGACTCTACGGACTCCGCGGCGATGAACTGCGTGGGCGCGTGGAATGGGCGCTTGAGTTCGCCAGACTCGGCGACCGGCGGCGACACCGTGTCAAGACCTTCTCCGGAGGAATGAAGCGCCGGCTCAACCTCGCGGCGGCGCTTGTGCATGAACCGCTCGTGATTCTCCTCGACGAGCCGACTGCCGGCGTCGATCCTCAGTCGCGAAACCACATCTTCGATTCGATCGAAGCCCTCCGCGATGAAGGGCGCACCATTGTGTATACCACGCATTACATGGAGGAAGCGCAACGCCTCTGCGACCGCGTCGCAATCATGGATCATGGATCCGTGCTTGCGCTCGACACCGTCGACGGCCTGATCGACCGATACGGCGGTGAATCGGTCGTGTATGCGGAACTCTCACGGCCTCCGGAGAACGAGGCCGACCTTCCGGCGCCGCTCGATGGGCTCGCGCTCCGGTTCGCTTCGGAGCGCCCGCTCGAAGCGGTGGGTCGCCTCGCAGGAACACCCGGCGTCAACCTCGCCACGCTTCGTGTGGATCGGCCGGATCTCGAGTCGGTCTTTCTCTCGTTGACAGGAAGGAGTCTCCGGGACTGATGGGACGACTCTTCACCATCGCGCTCAAGGATCTGCGGCTCATCACGCGCGATCCGCTCGGCCTCTTCTTCATCATCGGGTTTCCGGTCGTGATGGGAGTGTTCTTCGGTCTCATCGGCGGATCGTTCGACACCGACGAGGCGTCGATCACGATCGCCGTCATTGACCGTGATCAATCCGATATTTCCGCTCGATTCGTCGAGGCGCTCACCGAGACGGGAAGCGTGGAGTTCATCGATCTCGACCTCGAGAGTGCGGCTGACCAGGTGCGCCGGGGACGACTTGTCGGTTACATTGAAATCCCGGAAGGCTTCGGTGACACCGCCGGCGTCATGTGGCTCGACCCGCCCGAGCTTCGAGTCGGACTTGATCCGTCGCGTTCGGCAGAATCCGGCATGGTGCAGGGCTTCATCATGCAGGCCATGGGCGCGCTGGTCATGGAGCGGTTTACGGACACCGCCATGTTGCGGGAAACGATCGACCAGTCTCGCGCCGAAATCGCGGCGGATCCGGAGTTGCCAGCCGGTGTCCGTTTCGCGTTGAACGGACTCATGGGGTCGCTCGACACACTCTTTGGATCGCTTGATGATCTGAACGAGACGATGGACGACGCGACCATCGCCGAGCAGGGACCGTCGTTTGAACTTGCGACGATCACACCGGTCGATGTGACGGCGGATCGCGTGCCATCGGAGACGGAACAACTCGTAAGCCGACTCCGTTCGAAGTGGGACATCAGCTTTCCCGCGGCGATCCTCTGGGGGGTGCTCGGATGCGCGGCGGGATTCGCGGTTACGATGGTTCGCGAACGAACGAAGGGGACCTACACGCGGTTGCAGGTCGCGCCGATTCCCCGGTGGCAGATTCTCGCCGGAAAGGGCCTCGCTTGTTTTCTCGCAGTGATCGCCGTCAATCTCGCCCTTGTTGCACTCGGTATGGCGCTCGGAATGCGGCCGCGCGACTTTGTGCTTCTCGGCGTGGCGATCGTGTTTGTCGCGTGGTGCTTCGTCGGCGTCATGATGCTCATGTCGGTGATCGGCAAGTCCGAAGAAGCGGTCGGTGGCGCCGCGTGGGGCGCCAATGTGATCATGGCGATGTTTGGCGGCGGGATGGTCCCGCTCGCGTTCATGCCGGGGTTCATGAAGGCGATCTCGAACTTCAGTCCGGTGAAGTGGGGCGTACTTGCCCTTGAAGGAGCGATCTGGCGCGGATTTACGCTCGCCGAGATGGCGCTCCCGCTTGGCGTCCTGTTCGGAATCGGTCTCGCGGGTCTTCTCGCCGGAAGCCTCATACTCACCCGGGCCCGCGCATGACTCGAACCAGTCCGCTTACCCGACGCACGGAATCGCAGGCGTAACTCTTGCAAGAGGCGGAACACTCGTGGCGAAACCCTGGCACGAGGATGACGCGTTCTGGGACCGCATGGCGCCGATCATGTTCACCGAGCGGAGGTGGACGCAGACGGTCGACGAGATTGACGGCCTTGTCGTGTTGCTCGGGCTTCAGCCCCGATTGACGGTGCTCGATCTCGCCTGCGGACCGGGTCGACACTCAATCGAGTTGACTCGTCGCGGCTATCGAGTGACGGGTGTCGACCGAACCGCGCAGTACCTCGCGGAAGCGCGAAGCGCCGCAGCGGACGCGGGCGTCGAGGTTGAGTTCGTCGAGGCGGACATGCGCGAATTCATCCGCCCGGCCGGCTTCGACCTCGTGGTGAACATGTACACCTCATTCGGTTACTTCCGCGACGCGGGTGACGATCAGCTCGTACTCAAGAACATCTTCACTTCACTCCGCCCCGGCGGGCGGATCGTTCTCGATCTCAAGGGCAAGGAGGTCGTCGCGCGAGAGTTTCGGTCGAGAGACTGGCGAGAGCTCGACGACGGTTCGCTCCTTCTCGAAGAACGGACCATAGAGAAAGACTGGAGCTGGATACGCAATCGGTGGATGCGACTGCACGGCACGGAGCGCGATGAATTCACCATCGAACACCGACTCTATTCGGCGGCGGAGTTGCAGATCCTGCTGGGAGTCGTCGGCTTTCGCGGCGTCGAGTGCTTTGGCTCGTTCAGGGGCGATCCGTACGACGAGCGGGCCGATCGATTGCTGGTAACGGCGATGAAGGGCGACGGCCTGCGCGAGGAGGAGTAGAGCCCGGCGAAGGCGGGTCCCTCGTGTCGCTAAGATGTTCGTCATGACTCATCGAAGAGAATCCTCGAGTTCGTCATCCGGGGCCCGGATCGCGGTGTTGTTCAGCGGTGGCGGTCGAACGCTGGAGAATCTGGTCGAGGCGAGTCGAGACGGGCGCCTCGACGCCGAGGTGACGCTGGCGATCTCATCGAGTCCGAGCGCCGGGGGGATCGAGCGGTGCGGACGACTCGGCGTGCCCTGCGAAACGATCCGTCCCCGCGATTTCGAGGATCCCGCTGAGTTCAGCGAAACGGTCTTTCGAAGGCTGCGGAGCGAACGGATCGACCTTGTGTGCCTCGCGGGTTACCTCACACTTCTGCCGATTCCGGATGATTACCTCGGCCGGGTTCTCAACATTCATCCCGCGCTTCTTCCGGAATTCGGTGGGCAGGGGATGTACGGCGATCGAGTGCATGCGGCGGTTCTCGCAGCGGGCCGTACGCAATCCGGATGCACGGTTCACTTCGCCAATAATGAATATGATGCGGGGCCGGTGATCGTGCAATTGCGTTGCCCTGTCGAGCCAGATGACCACACGGCGAGCCTGGCTGCGCGGGTATTCGAACTCGAGCGCCGCGCCTATCCCGAAGCTGTGCGTCGAGTACTCGCTGGTGAAACGACCTACGAGGATTCAGAGTCGAACGACCCCGCCACGGCCGACTAGAAGCTCCCGCTCATGCTCATGGTTCGAGAGATCATCCCGCGGCTTCTGCTCGTAATGACGCTTCTCGCGCTGGTCGTTCCGGTCGCGACCTCCGCGGTAGCGCAGAACCCGGAGAAGTCGACGCCTCCGGCGGAAACTGCGCCTGTCGAACTCGACGCCGAGACGGCAAAGCAGCTCCGGGGATGGCATCGAGAGGCAGAGCAACTGTACCTCGCAGGGAAGCATGGCGAGGCGCTCGACCTCTGGAAGCGCATACTCGAGGTCGACCCGACCGATACGATCGCGCTCTACAACTCGGCGTGCGCGAAGGTCAAGCTCGGCGACCACGAGGACGCCGTGAAGCTCATCGAACTCGCGATCCTCAACGGCTTCGTCGACTTCGAAGATCTTGAACGCGATCCGGACCTCGACCCGATTCGTGACCATCCGCGCATCCGCCTCATACTCGACACCATCGACGAGATCATGACCGAGGCGTTCTCGGAGGCCGCGGAATACATGCAGTCCTGGGCGGGAGAGGTGCTCGGCCCCGACGCGATCATCGAGCGTGACGACACGCACCGCTTTGTGTATGCGACAAACCTCGACCAAACGGCGCATGCGTCCATGCGGCGGACGATCGAGCGACAACTCGAGTATCAGATCGATCACCTCTTCGGCGGCCCGCCAAACTCGTATGTCCTTGTCCTGGCGCCTTCACCCGAGCGGGCGGACGCGATGCTTCAGTCGGTCCGCATCGGCGGTGTCTACGAGCACGACAAGCGACGGCTGATTACCCGCGAAATCGGTCCCTCGCTTCGGCATGAGATTACCCATGCGGTCCATCATGCGCACATGGATCGGCTCAATCAGCGTCACCCGATGTGGATTCAGGAAGGTCTCGCGGCGTTGTTCGAGTTCTACGAGTTTGACTCCTCCGGCGAGATTCGACCGCTTGACAACACGCGAATCAACATCGCAATCAACCTGGCGCGAGGCGCCGGACTCACGGACTGGCGCGAATTCTTCTCCGCCGATGATCGCCGATTCACTCAGGTTCGTCCCCGCGCGAAATACGCCGAGGCGCGGGCGATCTTCCAGTACCTGGCCGAACACGAGAAACTCGTGGAGTGGTATGAGTCGTACACCGACGGATACCGTGATGACCCGACGGGCGCTCGAGCGTTCGAAGAGGTCTTCGGCCAGGACCTCGACACGATCGAGCGGGAGTTCCGGCTCTGGCTGCGTAACCGTGAAAAGGCGCCGGAGCGGATTCGCGAGGACGAGGCGTCCCTCGGAGTCTGGGTCGCCGATCAGGGCGCCAACGATGGTGTGCTCGTCGTCGGCCTGCACGACGGTGGCGCTGCTCGTCGATCGGGTCTTCGATCCCGCGATGTGATCACCGCCATCGATGGCCAGCCCGTGTATGTGGTCGAGGAGATTATCTATGAGATTGCCCGGCGCCATGAGGGCGATACGGTGACTCTGCGCGTGCGACGCGGCACGCGCTACGACGAGATCACAGTCGAGTTACAGCCCGTCAAGCCATTGCGGCACACGGTCATCGTGCAGGAACCCGGTGTCGCCGTCTAGCTTCCCGTCGGCCCGGGGCCGCGTCTCCGCGTGCTGTTATGCAGCTCACCGTGCGGCGATCCTTTGCTGCATCTCCGAATGAACTGATCCGAGCTCGCGCGTCGACCGATGAGGGCGCGTGATCGCTTCTGCATTCTTCGGCGTGCGGTGCGTTATCGGCGTGCGGTGCGTTATCGGCGGGTGGTCGATGCGGCGTCGAAGCAGCGGACACGCGATGGTCATTGAGGAGGCCGCCGATGTCGTCGTTCCCATCGAGTCCCGGCGCTCGCTACTACCAGCCCTCCGGCATTACTTCGCCCGTTGGTCCCGTGCTCATGTTCGTGTTCGGCGGCGCCGTCGCGGCGACGCTCGGACTCGTGTACGGATTCATCAGCTGGCATAACCCATTGATCTACATCAATGCCCTTGGCTGTCTGGCGATGGCGGCGTTCGCGGGCATGGCCGCAGGCTGGGGTGTGAAGCTCGGGCATGTGCGGGCTCCCGCCCTCGCGGCGCTCATCGGTCTCGTGATCGGACTCATCGCCATATTCGCGGCATGGATTGGATGGATGCGGGCTCTGACCGGCGATGTCGTTGGACAGGGCGCCTGGATGACGGACCCGATGACGCTGTGGAACGAGGCGATGGCGTTGACCGAGCAGGGGGTCTGGTCCGTCTTCAACGTGACGCCGAGAGGCAGTGGACTCCTTACGCTCTGGGGGATCGAGGCCACGGCGATCATCGTCGTCGCGACGGCGGTGAGCTGGTACGAATCGATGCAGCCTTTCTGCGAGCGGTGCCAACGCTGGGCCGACGACTACGGGGAGCCGGCGAAACTCCGTGATCGCGGGAACGCCGACATGCTCAAGTCTTTGCTTGAACAGGGTGACCTGCAATGCCTCGTCGCGCTCGGCCCGATCGACTCGAGCGACGATTGCTGGATCGAGGCGCGCGTTCGCGCCTGTCCGCAATGCGAACGCATCGGGTATCTCGACCTCAATGCCGTGCGTCGCGAATTCGACGAGCATGGGAACGAGCGCGAGGTGAAACGCGTACTTGTGGAATGGCTGATCGTCGCAGGAGACGAGTTCGTCATCGCGAAGAGCCTGATTGATGGCGAAGCGTGGCGAACCCACGCGCAGCAGTTCGCCGCCTAGCGACGCGCGGGGCTTACCAGGTTGACTCCACCTCGAGCACGCCGACGAGGGGTCGCTCCGCATCCGAGGTCCGTTCCACCACGAAGCGAAGCATGCGATCATCGCGGGTCAGGCGCGCAGCGGCGCGATTGTCCGCGGTATCCATCTCGCCGAGCGTCCATCCGTCGCCGACGAGCTTCTCGACATACTTGCGCACGATTTCGACGGGCGATTCGTCGCCGGATCCGTCGAATTCGATGTTCGCGTGCCGGAGACGATTGTTTGTAATCACCAGATCGTGCGCGACGACCATACTCAGGCTTGGGGGCTCGTGAATGTCAGTGCCGAGGATGCCGCTCGCGCTACAGCCGAGCAGAGCGTTCACGATGAAGATGGCGACGAGAGGTATGCGGAGTTGGGCGCCCATCGACCGCTCCCTGAGTAGACGCCCACATCCTATCGCTCGAAGAACGAGGCGATCAGGCTAGGAAATCAATCCGGGTTTCTTCAGTCGTTTCATTGGCCTCATTGACTGGAGGCGAGACTTCGGCCGAGGGGGGACTTTCGAGCAGATGTCCGAAGTGAGATCGAAGCCGACTCTCCGCATTTGGCTTGAAGTGATCCGCGTTGAGCTGGCGAACCACGCCGTGCGCACGGCCCGGCCTCTGGTCGCCCCGTTCATCGGCGTGGCGAATGTCGACGACATCGGTGTGACGAGGCGTCTTTGTGGGAACCGCCGGTTTCGACCGATCCGTGACACCGCCGCCCCGGGGGCCGGAATCATGCGGCGGAATCGTGGTGGAGGAGAGACCAGAGTCGGGAATCGCGTTCATGAGCGTTGTTCCGGTCTGAGAATGGTGGAGCAGGGCCTCGTAGTCACTATCGGATCGAGGACCGCTCTTCTTGATCAAGGATGTCTACTGCGGCGCCGGATCCTCGATCCAGACGCGGTAACACGGCGAGCAGAGATGCAGCGTGAGGCGGCGATGGATCTGGTCCATGAGGCTCGACTCTGACTCGTCGGCGAGGCCGGCGAGAATCGCATCGATCTCCATGGCGATCTCCTCGGACGACTCCGATCCGTCGATCGTGGGCGGCGAGGGATCTGCGAACGCCTCGATACGAACGACATAGAAGTTTCCGCGTCCGGGCTGCAACTCGGCGCCGCACCGGTGGCATAAGAGGGGAGTGGTCATGGAGTGCGTCAGGTTCCCGAGCGTCGTGAGGTGAGATCGTATTCACAAGCCCCTTCGGGGGATCGGCCGCGATTGACTCGAGGCCGACGCGCCGGACAATCCCGCTACGCGTCGCCCGTAGAGTCGCCCGGATGCGGCGATGAACTCAGGAGGTCTGGTATGCGTTCTTTTGTCAACTCACTCGCGTTCTCCGCCGTCATTCCGATGCTGTGCGCCACTTTCCCGGCGTTCGCGTCGAGTTCGTTCGAAGAGGATGTTCCCTTGATTTCACGCGAAACCTTCTTTGGCAACCCGGACAAGGCGTCGCTCCGACTCAGCCCCGACGGTCAGCGATTGTCGTATCTCGCGCCCCTCGACGGCGTGCTCAATATCTGGGTCGCGCCGGCGGACCATCCAGACCAGGCGAAGCCCGTCACGAAGGACGACGGCCGCGGAATCCGAAACTACTTCTGGGCGTACACCAACGATCAGATCGTCTACCTCAAGGACAAAGACGGCGACGAGAACTGGCGCGTCTACGCGGTCGAGGTTGAAACCGGAGAAACCACCGATCTCACGCCGGTCGATGGTGTCGCAGCCCGGATTCAGGAAGTGAGCCACAAGACCCCGAATGAGATACTGATCGCGATCAACGACCGTGATCCACGACTCCACGATGTCTACCGGGTGAATCTCGAGACTGGAGAGCGCGAACTCGTCGCTCAGAACGATCAGGGCTTCGTCGGATTCCTTACAGACGACGATTACCGCGTGCGGATGGCGATGCGGATGACGCCGGATGGCGGCTCCGAGATTCTCCGGTATGACGACGGCGAATGGAGCTCGTTCGCGAAGATCGGTCCGGCGGACGCGTTGACCACTTCCGCCATCGGTTTCGATAAGAGCGGCGAAACGCTCTACATGACCGACAGTCGCGATCGAGATACCGCAGCGCTCAAGGCCGTGTCGCTCGAAACGGGCGATTCTCGCGTCATCGCCGAAGACAATCGCGCCGATGTCGGTGACGCGATGATCCACCCGACGGAGAAGACAATCGAAGCGGTCGGCTTCAACTACAAGCGAAAGAACTGGAAGGTTCTCGATGAGTCGATCGAGCGCGATCTCGAGTACCTGCGAACCGTCGCGGATGGCGATCTCGAAGTCGTGAGCCGCACGCTCAATGACGACGAGTGGATTGTCGCGTATCTCATGGATAATGGTCCGGTGCGCTATTACCACTATGAGCGCGAGTCGCAGAACGCGAAGTTTCTCTTCACGAACCGATCAGACCTCGAAGGGTTGCCGCTCGCGAAGATGCGACCGGTCGTCATTGACGCCCGCGATGGGAAGAAGCTCGTAAGTTACCTCACGATTCCAACCGCGGACGAGTCGGCGGGCGAAGCGGGGGGTACCTGGCCGATGGTTCTTCTCGTGCACGGCGGACCGTGGGCGCGTGATGAGTGGGGCTACAACCCGATCCATCAATGGCTCGCCAATCGCGGTTATGCGGTACTCAGCGTGAACTTCCGCGGCTCGACCGGCTTCGGCAAGGAGTTCCTTAACGCCGGGAATCGCGAATGGGCGGCGGCGATGCATGATGATCTCATCGACGCGACCCAATGGGCGATTGACGGCGGTGTCGCCGATCCCGATCGAGTCGCGATCATGGGAGGCAGCTACGGTGGATACGCGACGCTGGTCGGCCTCACCTTTACACCGGATCTCTTCGCGTGCGGCGTGGACATCGTCGGTCCATCGAATCTCGTGACCCTGCTCAACAGCATTCCGCCATACTGGGCGCCGATGATCGAGATGTTCACGACCCGGGTCGGCGACCACCGAACGGAGGAGGGCCGCGCGTTCCTGCTCGAACGCTCACCGCTCAGCTTTGTGGAGCGTATCGAGAAGCCGCTTCTCATCGGCCAGGGAGCGAACGACCCGCGGGTCAAGCAGGCCGAAGCGGATCAGATCGTCGCCGCGATGGAGGAGAAGAGCATTCCGGTGACCTATGTGCTCTTTCCGGATGAAGGCCACGGATTCGCCCGGCCCGAGAACAATCTGGCGTTCTTCGCGGTCACCGAGGCGTTCCTCGCCGAGCACCTGGGAGGGCGTCGCGAGCCGATCGGAGACGACTTCGAGGGATCGTCGCTCCAGGTCCCGGTAGGAGCCGACGGCGTACCCGGAGTCGCGGAGGCGCTCGCGCCGGCGACCGATGGCTGACCTGATTACATGCGGGCGCTTATTGAACCAGCTGGTCGACCACATTTGAAGACGCGCCCTGGTGGGCGGCCTGCAGCCAGACGCGGCGCCCTTGAGCGTTCGCCGGCGGTTGCGCCGTGTAGCCGGCGAGCCCCGTGCCGTTCGCGCGAGACTGCCCGATGAGGGTCGGTTGCAGGAGGGCGAGCGTCGTCCCGAGCTGCGGCGCGGGGGTTGGTCCGACGCCTCGAACGCTGTAGACGAAATACACCATGGCGCCGGGGGTGGCGTTCGTGACACCCATGGACGCTGACTCGCCCGCGATGAGCGGCGCGACATCGAGGTGCAGCCGACTCGCGATCCGATACACCCCACCGTTGCGGTAATCGAGCACATAGAGCTCGCCATCGGCGTCTTCACCGAACGATGAGGTGGCCGGGAGGTCGGCGCCGGCCGGCGGCGAGAGGGCCGGAGTGTGGTCGACCAGGTCGACGCCGACGCCGTTCTCGACGCGGATCGACCAGATCTCATTACTGCACCAGTCGCCGAAGAAATAGGCGCCGTTCCAGAGCGGGAGCGATGATCCTCGATAGACATGGCCCCCCGTTATCGCACAGCGGAACCGGGGAGAAAGCGTGTGCTCGTAGGTATAGGCGGGCGAGAAGAGCTCCCCGTTGGGATCGCAGTCGAACGGCGGGTGATAACACTCGACGCCTTCCATCCGATTCCATCCGCCATTCAACCCACCCATGCCGGGCGGGATGACATCGATCTCTTCCCACTCGTCCTGGCCGACATCGGCGATGTAGAGCTCACCCGTCTGTCGGTCGAAGCTCATGCGCCACGGGTTGCGCATACCGAGCATCCAGATCTCATCACGAACCGTCGGGTCGCCAACGAATGGATTGTCGACGGGAATCGCGTACGGAAAGGCGCCGTCGACATCGATGCGCAGAATCTTTCCGTAGAG
Source organism: Phycisphaerales bacterium (assembly GCA_043101845.1). Lineage (GTDB taxonomy): Bacteria > Planctomycetota > Phycisphaerae > Phycisphaerales > UBA5793 > JBICHN01. Next base: position 1,237,808 of record JBICHN010000011.1, read on the forward strand.
GAGACCGCCGTTCTGTCCATGGCCGTTTGGATCGCCCTGCGGCCCGGCGTCGCCGCTTGAAATGTAGAGCATACCGTCGGGTCCGAAGCAGATCGTGCCGCCGTAGTGCTGAGTCGCGCCTTCCGGACGGTTTACGAACATGATCGGAGTTCCCGAGTCGGGATCGACCGTGTGCGGATCATCCGCCGCGACGGTGTACCGCGCAATCAGGTAATCGTTGTTCAGCGTCGAGGCGGCGATGTAGACATAGCCGTTGTCAGTGAAGTTCGGATGAAACGCGATGCAGAAGAGGCCACCGTCACCGAGGAGGTTCGTCGAACCGCGAATCGTGAGAAACGGCTTCGACCGCAGACGACCGTCGTGGAAGACGCGGACGGCGCCACGACGCTCCACGATGAACAGGCGCTTCGCGTCATCTGGATCGGAGGTGACGAAGACGGGCGATTCGAGCCCCTCGACGACCAGGTTGGCTCGCAGTTCCTGCGCACGGGCCGCGCGGTCGGCGCTGATTGCGCCAGCCGTCACCAGAAGGATCAGGCGACACCGATTCATCCACGACACGAGAGTGACCCTTCCCCGGTTCCGAGAATCGCCCGCGGCGCCACGACGCCATCGGCGGTCACACCGACGACGGGGCGAACTCACGACCAAGGTACGACGCGCCGCCCGGCGACGCAAGCCTGTGGTCATGAGCCGACCATTCAGTGTATCGACTCGAATCGGGCCCGTCTCCGTGGTCGAACCCCGAGGTACGGTCAGAAAGACCGCTCAGTCGCCTCGATAACGGCCAAGGACGAGCGAGACATTGTGCCCGCCGAATCCGAAGCTGTTGCTCATCGCGTACTCGATCCGCCGCTCCCGGGCCTTGAGGGGCGCGAAATCGAGATCGAACTCGGGGTCTTCGCAGTTCGCCGTGGGGGGGCAGACCTGGTGATAGAGCGCCTGGGTCGTCGCGACGGCCTCGATGCCTCCCGACGCCCCGAGCGTATGGCCCGTCACGGATTTCGTCGAAGAGACCGTGAGCTTCTTCGCATGATCACCGAAGACGCTCTTCACCGCCGCGACTTCCGCGGCGTCGCCGAGTGGGGTCGAAGTGCCGTGGGCGTTGATGTAGTCAATCTGCTCCGGCCGGAGGCCCGCGTCCTTGAGGGCGAGTCTCATGCACTTCGCAGCGCCGGCGCCATCTTCCGGCGGGGCCGTGATGTGATTCGCGTCGCCGGACGAGCCCCAGCCGAGGAGTTCGCTGTAGATCGTCGCGCCGCGCTTCTTCGCGTGTTCGAGTTCTTCGAGAACGATGATGCCGGCCCCCTCGGCGAGAACGAATCCATCGCGGTTCTTGTCGAACGGTCGCGACGCGTGATTCGGATCATCGTTGCGGTCGGACAGCGCCCGCATGACCATGAACCCGGCCATGCAGAGCGGAGTCATCGCGGCTTCCGCGCCGCCGGTGACGATGACCTCGGCGTCACCATCCTGGATGAGTTGGAGCGCATCGCCAATCGCGTTGCCGCCGGAGGCGCACGCCGTCGCCGGGGCGCTGTTCGGCCCCTTGAGGCCGTACTTGATCGAGACATTGCCGGCGCACGCGTTCACCATGAGCCGGGGCACGAGGAACGGCGTCACGCGCCCGGGCCCCTTTTCGACCATCTTGGCGATGTTCTCTTCGATGGTGCTCACGCCGCCGACGCCCGATCCGATCACGACGCCGCAGCGATACGGGTCTTCCTTCTCGAAGTCGATTCCCGAGCGATCGGCGGCCTCGATGGCTGCGTACATCCCGAGCGCTGCGAATCGGTCGAGTCGCTTCACGGAGCCGCGGTCGAGCCGGTCCGATCCGTCCCAGTCGATGACCTGGCCGCCGAATTTGACAGACCACTGTTCGCCCTGGTAGCGGTCGATGGGGGTCATGTTCGGCTCACCGGCAAGCATGGTCTGCCAGACCGACTCGGCGTCGTGCCCGACATTGCAGATGCTGCCAAATCCGGTAATGACCACTCGTCGTGGGTTGTGATCGCTCATGGGTATCCTGGCGTCCTGGTGTCCGGCCTGAGGGATACGGATATGCGAAGTCGGCCGGGCGCCGATTCCAGACCGGGCCGGCCGACCGCCATTCTACTCGTCATCCACCCGCGCGGTCGGCGATTACTCGCCGCCCTCGTTCGCCTTCATGATGTAGTCGATCGCCTGACCGACCGTCTGGATCTTCTCCGCGTCCTCATCAGGGATCGAGGTCTCGAACTCATCCTCGAGTTCCATCACGAGTTCTACGGTATCCAGGCTGTCCGCGTTCAGGTCGTTGACGAAGCTCGTCTCGCGAGTGATCTGCGACTTGTCCACGCCCATCTGCTCAGCCACGATGTTGATCACCTTGGCTTCGACTTCCGCTTCGTTCACTTCGTCATCTCCTCAGTTGCCTTGATGATTAAGGCGGGCGCCCGCTGAAACGAGCCCTCGCCGTGATTTCGCCGACAAATATAGCCCTTCGAGCGGCGTTCCACCAGTCGCTCATGAAACCGGGGGATTCTCCCGCGCGAGAGCCCCGAAACGGCTCACATCGCCATCCCGCCGTCGACCGCAATGACCTGACCGGTAATGAAACCGGCCTGTTCGGACGCGAGAAACGAGACCATCGCCGCGACATCCTCGGGCTGGCCGAAGCGACGTATCGGCGTGGCGCCGAGCGCCTCGTTCTTCACGCCGTCGGGAAGCGACGAGGTCATATCGGTCTCGATGAACCCCGGCGCGACCACATTGAAAGTAATGCCCTTGGCGCCGAGTTCCTTCGCCGCGCTCTTCGTCATGCCGACGAGACCCGCTTTCGCCGCCGCGTAATTCGCCTGCCCCGGCCGACCTCCGAGGCCCGAAATCGAGCCGATGTTCACCACGCGGCCGTACCGGTTGCTCATCATGGGGCGGGCCGCAGCCTTCATCGCGACAAAGGTCGACTTGAGATTGACTCGGATGACATCATCGAAGTCCTCTTCGGTCATCCGCAGAATGAGACCGTCACGGGTGATGCCCGCGTTGTTGACGAGAATGTCGATCCGGCCCCGCTCTTTCGCCACGCTTCCAATCGCGTCGGCGAGCGCGGCCGCGTCACCGACATCGCAGGCGTGCACGGACGCCTCGCCGCCCGCCGCCTCGATCGAAGCCCGAAGATCGTTGAGCGGGCCCTCACTTCGGCTCATGAGAACCACATGATGACCGTCGGCCGCGAGTCGTTCGGCGATCGCGCGGCCGATGCCGCGACTCGCGCCGGTGACGATGGCCACTCGCTTCTCAGACATGCGAACCCTTCGTTGCCGCGGCCGATCGACCGCGCTCGTTCCAGTTCAATGGCGATCGAACGAACCATCCACCCGACGAGGTTCGCCGGGGTTCGCCCGTCATCCGTCAGCCGATCGGCGCATCGCGCCGCCTTGGCACACGCCGGCGCGGATCGCGCGGGTTGCCGGGATCGTCGTCATCGCGCGGCGTACGAATGCGCTCGTCGTCGCCGTCCGCGCCGTCGTCCGCCGCGTCCTCAGCCACCGGCGCCGCCTCCTCCCGCTCGGGCATCGTGTACTCGGGCGAGAAGATGAATGAATCGCCGCGCTGCCTCCCGACCCAGGTCTGGGGCGAGAGTATTCCGTCGCCTTCGATAACGAAGTTCAGCGTAAGTCCGCTTCCATCAGGCGACATGGCGGACATGAGGTTCACTCTTTCGATGCGCTCCGCCAATCCGTTCCATTCGCCTTCGTCGATCAATTGATCGAGCGTGGCGCGGGCCGTGGAATCGATCATTGAACGCAACGAGTCCTCATCGGCTCGAGCGAATCCATTGAGCAGGTGGAAGCTGGCCACCATCTGCTCACGGGTCCGCTCGCTATGGAAGTTAAAGTCATCCAGGTCGACCTTGGAGTCGAGTGGCACAAGGGCGCTGATCTCCTCCACGGTCGGCGGCTGCGGCTTCGGCGCCGGTGGTGGCGGCGGTGGTGGCGGAGGAGGCTCCTCCTCGCACCCGATCGCAAGGGTGAGGATGAGGGCCGCCGCCGCGACGCTCAAGAGAGCGCGGAGACGAAAAAGTCGCTCATTCGCCTGGCGTGTCATGGTTGACCACCTTCGTCGGTCGGTGAATGCGTCGCATGAGCCCGCTCAGGACCTTCCCCGGGGCGAGCTCATGGAACTCACCATTCATCTTACCCACGAGCCATTCGCAGGATTGGCTCCAGCGGACCGGAGAAGTGATCTGTTCGACGAGCCGCTCCTTGATCAAGGTCGTCGGGTCCGTTTCATGGGGCCGCGCCGTGACATTCGAAACGACGGGGCAGAGAGGGGGCGCGAAGTCGACCTCGTCGAGCGCCCGCCGCATCTTGTCCGACGCCGGCGCCATGAGATCCGAGTGAAAAGCTCCGGCCACGGTAAGCGGCGTCGCCCGCAATCCACTGGCCCCGGCGACCTCGACGGCCCGGTCGCACGCGGCTTTCGTGCCCGATAGCACAATCTGGCCGGGCGCGTTGAAGTTCGCGCCGACGAGCGTCTCGCCCTGCGCCGCCTTCTCGCAGACAGTGTGCGCCTGCTCTTCGTCGGCTCCGATGAGCGCGACCATGGAGCCCTCGCTCGCTTCGGCCGCGTCCTGCATGTACCGCCCGCGCTTCGTGACGAGTCGAAGTCCGTCCGCAAAGCTGAAGACGCCCGCGAGATGGAGCGCGGTGTACTCGCCGAGACTGAGTCCGGCCGTCGCCTCGAGCTCGATCGAACCCTCCGACGCCTCGAGTGCGCGGAAACACGCGACCGAGACCGCGTAGATGGCGGGCTGACTCACATCCGTCTGGTTCAGTCGATCGCTCGGTCCCTCGAAGCAGAGCTTCGAAAGCGGGGCGCCGAGTTCGGCCGCCACGATCTCATCGGCTTCGTCGAGGACGGCGCGGGCCGCATCGCTCGCATCGTGCCACGCCTTGCCCATGCCGACGGCCTGAGCGCCCTGTCCCGGACACAACATGACGATGGGGGAGCTCATGTCGAATTCGTTCTCCGGAGAGCGTGTCGTGATGAAGTACGGGAGGACGACCGGGGCGCCCGTGGCGAGCGTCGGACGACGAGGTGATCAGAGTCGCCACACGCTCGAGGCCCAGGTCATCCCGGCGCCGAACGCGACCATAACGACGATGTCGCCCGGTCCGATCCGTCCGGCGCGCCAGAGCTGATCAAAGCAGAGCGGAACGCTGCCGGCGCTGCTGTTTCCGTACTCGTCAATGTTGATGATGACCTTCTCGTCGGGAAGTCCCATCTTCTGTTTCGCGGACTCGATGATGCGCGCGTTCGACTGATGCGCAATGAGCATCTTGATGTCACCCACCGAAAGGTGACAGGCTTCGAGCGCGTCCTTGAGCGCTTTCTGGAAGGTCTGAACTGCGAACTTGTACACCTCCGGGCCGTTCATCTGGAGGTAGTTCAGCTTGACCTCGTTCCAGTCGGCGCCCTCCGGGGCGTGCCGCGGGTCTCTCGCACAGTAGAGATGATGCCAACCCGAACCGTCGGCGTTCATCGCCTGGTACATGCAGCCGCGGTTTCTGTCGTCGGTCTTTCGGACCACAACCGCGCCCGCAGCGTCTCCGAAGAGCACACAGGTCTTGCGGTTGGAATAATCCATGACGGTGCTCATCGCATCACAGCCGACAATGCCGATCGTCTCGTAACGACCGGACGCGATGAGCGATTCGGAGAGGTTCAGCCCGTACACGAAGCCGCTGCACGCGGCGAGCACATCGAACGCGCCCGCAGGCGCAGCGCCGAGCGCGTCAGTCACCCGACAGGCGGTGCTCGGGAAGCTCATCTCTCCGGTCACCGAGGCGACAATGAGCAGGTCGAGCTCCCTGGCGTCAACCTTCGCGTTCTCGAGCGCGCGGCGCATCGCCTCCGTCGAGAGAGAGAGCGTGCCTTCGCCTTTGTCCGGATCGCACTTGTGACGAATCCGCACGCCGGTACGCTGACGGATCCACTCGTCGCTCGTGTCGATCATCTGCTCGAGATCGTGGTTGCTGAGGGTGCCGGGCGGAACGGCGCTGCCCGACCCGAGGATTTCCACGCCGTATCGGTCATCCCTCATTCGTCGGAGCCTCCTGCTCGATCTCGGCGAGTCGTTCAACGATCGCCTGGTTCAGACCGTGGCTGACCATCTTCCGCGAATTGCGGATAGCGTTGGTAATGGTACGGGCTTCGGACGATCCGTGACAGATGACGCAAACCCCGTTGACGCCGAGCAGGGGGGCGCCACCAAATTCATGATAATCATGTTTCGCATAGATCGAGCGGACGATCGGCTCGTACTTTTTCGCGAGTTCGAGGTCGAATGACGCGATTTCCCGCCCGATCGCCTTGAACAACGCCGCGGCGAGGCCCTCCGATAGCTTGAGGACGACATTCCCCACGAACCCGTCAGTCACCACGACATCCGCAGCGTGATTGAAAAGGTCGCGGCCCTCGATGTACCCGACATAATTGATCCCCGGGGTGTCACGAAGGAGATTCCGTGTCTCCTTGACCATCCCGGTGCCCTTCGCCTCCTCGCCGCCGATGTTGAGTACCGCCACCCGCGGGTTCTTAACTCCAAGTTCCTCACGGGCATAGAGATCGGCCATGATGCCGTATTGCCAGAGATGCAGGGCGCGCGGCACCGGATTGGCGCCGACATCACACAGCACGACCGGCCCGCCGAAGGTGGGGACCGTCACGGCGATGCCGGGACGATGCACGCCCGGAAGCCGACGCAGAAACATCTGCGCGGCCGAGACGCAGGCGCCCGTGTTTCCCGCGGAAATGATGACATCGACCGGAGTATCGGCCTTCCGGCCCGCCATGTTCGCGAGCTGGACGATCGAACTTTCCGGCTTCGAGCGAACCGCCTCCACGGGCGATTCATCCATCTCGATTTCGTTCGACGAGCCGACGATGCGCAGGCGGTCGTCCGAGATTCCCTCGGTTTCGAGGGTCCTGCCGATCACCGTCTCGTCACCGACGAGGATGAGTTCATCGTCGTCCGCGAGTGAATCGAGCGCGCCGATCGCGCCGGCGAGGGTGGCATGCGGCGCATGATCCCCGCCCATGACATCGAGCGCGATGCGCATCGATTAATCTTCCTCGTCGGCGGAGCGAAGCTGCAGGCCCGGGCGGACATAACCGCACGCGCCGCATGCACGATGCGGCATCTTGACCTCGCCGCAGTTCGGACAGAGGACGGTCTCCGGGGCGCGCAGCGCCTGATGCGAACGACGGCGTCGCTTGCGGCCTGGCGATGTACGATGGGTAGGAAGCATGGTGTCGCCTCACTGGCTTTCAAACGGTCGGTCGGTCCGGCGGACGGGCTGACCCGGCGCCGTCACGCCACGTCGCCGCGGAAGCGGCGAACCGGCGGGTCGACGGTCGTTGCATGGATCGCCACGATCGATCGCCCTACGCGGTCGCATGGGGCGAAAAAACAGTCCACGAAGATAGTTCGAACGCGATTCACAGTCAAGAACGAGCGCCTCCGCGATCGGTTCGACCGAATGCGCCGGAAACCGCCTTGACCGCCCCTCCGGCGGGCTTATCCTTGCTCGCGACGCCTGTCCGGCGCCCGCCTCCCTAGCTCAACTGGCAGAGCAGCTGACTCTTAATCAGCGGGTTGAAGGTTCGAGTCCTTCGGGAGGCATTCTTGCGCGCCTCCGATCTCGGCGAGCTTTCCGCTCGACGCCTGAGGGGGATTCTCTAGAATGCGATTCGACGGTCTACACGACCGCGAGGTGTCTCGTGGTCGCTCAGAAGCGATCGCCCCGCCAGGACCGCGGGCGGTCCATGGGGGGTCGAACCGACATGGCGATTAACGGACGCGGCGACAAGGCGAGTGGGCGGACGAAGGGGGCCAGTCCCGGGCGGGACCGCCACGACCGGGCGTTCACCCTGATCGAACTGCTCGTCGTCATCTCCATCATCGCGCTGCTCATCGGTCTCCTGTTGCCGGCGCTCTCGCGGGCGAAGAAGGCCGCTCAATTTGCGCAATGCGCGAACAACACGAAGGCGCTCATCACCGCCACGATGATGTATGCGAGTGATTCGAACGACCAGACGCCCCTCCCGAACTGGCGTTCGATCGACCATGTCGGCCCCGGGTGGCTCTACTACGGCAACCCGATTCCGTACAACCGGGAGAAGCGCGAAACCGGGACGCTCTTTCCCTATCTGAACAGCCACGACATTTACCACTGTCCCATGCACGAAGAGCCGTGGACGCGGACCGAGCAGTTGACGAGCTATCTCATGAACGGCGCCGTGGTGGCGTTCGGTCGCGAGACACGACCGTTCTTCGTTTATCAGTTCAGGCCCGACGCCATCATCTTCTGGGAGCCGGGCAAAACGACCGACGGCTGGAATGACGGTTCGAGCTACCCGACCGAGGGACTGACCGAGCGGCACGAGAAGGGCTCGACCGTCGCTTGCGTCGACGGACACACCGAATACTTCACTCGCGCCGAGTTCGAGAAGGAAGTCGCCGCTCGACCCGGACGACTGTGGTGCGTGCCCGGCGATCCGGATGGCGGATGACCTCGATCCCTATCAGGTGGTGTGACGGATCACGGGCCTCTCGATATGGTGATCTCGTTTCAATGTATTCACGACGGAACTCGATGGTCGGCCGGCGCGATCGCGCCGGTCGAAAGGAGCAGTCTCAATGAGACTCGGGTATCGGAGATGGACTTCATTCGTCGCAGGAATATGTACGCTCGCTCTCGTGGGGGGATCGCTGGTCGGCTGTAACGGCGAGGAGAACAGCGCGGCGAGGGACTCGGACGAAACCGATCGACTCGTCGTCGGCTTTTCACAGATCGGCGCCGAGAGCGCCTGGCGAACCGCCGAGACCGAATCCATTCGTTCCGAAGCCTCGGTCCGGGGCGTCGACCTCAAGTTCGTCGACGCGCAGGGCAAGCAGGAGAATCAGGTAAAGGCGATGCGCAACTTCATCGCCCAGGGTGTCGATGCGATCATCCTCGCGCCCGTGGTCGAGACAGGCTGGGACAGTGTTCTGAAGGAAGCGCAACGGGCGGAGATCCCCGTCATTCTCGTCGACCGCGGCGTACAGGTTGAAGATGACTCGCTTTACGCCACGCTGATCGCGTCGGACTTTGTGGAAGAGGGCCGTATGGCCGGCCGCTGGCTCGCGGATGCGCTCGGTGGCTCGGGGAACATCGTAGAGCTCCAGGGGACTCCCGGATCGGCGCCGGCGATTGACCGCAAGAAGGGTTTTGAAGAGGTCATCGACACCTTCCCTGATCTCGCGATCATCAAGAGTCAGACCGGCGAGTTCACCCGCGCGAAGGGCAAGGAAGTTATGGAGGCGTTCCTCAAGTCCGACGGCGCGGGCATTGACGCGGTATATGCGCACAACGACGACATGGCGCTCGGCGCCATCCAGGCGATTCAGGAAGCGGGCATGCAACCGGGCGAAGACATTCTCGTCGTCTCGATCGACGGAGTTCGCGCCGCGTTCGAAGCGATGGTCGATGGAACGCTGAACTGCACGGTCGAATGCAATCCGCTTCTTGGACCGGCCGCGTTCGATGCAGTCGAGAAGGCCGTCGCGGGGGAGTCCCTCGAAAAGTGGACGAAAGTGGAGGACCGCGTGTTCGATCAATCGAACGCGGCGGAGCACATCGACTCGCGCCGGTACTGAGCGCATGGAGTCGCCAGAATCAACGAACATGAGTTCCGGCGGCCACGACGCCGCCGGGGAGGGCGGACGATGAACATGTGTATAGCCCTTGCGTGGCTGTCATTCGTAATGGGCGCGACTCTTCACACCGATGGAGCGACCGGTCCGACGGGCGACGACTACGCGTTGCGCGCCGTGCCGAAGTCGAGTATTGCACTCTCGGGTGGATTCTGGAAGGATCGCGTCGACACGAACCATCTGGTCACCCTTCCGCATTCCTTCGAGCAATGCGAGCAGACGGGACGCCTGAAAAACTTCAAGAAGGCCGCGGGCGAACTCGACGGGGAACACGAGGGGTATTTCTTCAACGACTCCGATGTCTACAAGATCATCGAGGGCGCCGCGTACGCGATGATGCTCCGGCCCGATCCGGAGACGCGTGCGTATGTGGATCGCCTGATCGACGACATCGCCGCCGCTCAGGAGGACGACGGCTACCTCAACACCTACTACACGCTCGCCGAGCCGGACGCGAAGTGGTCGAATGTGCGCGTGCGGCACGAACTCTACTGCGCCGGGCATCTGTTCGACGCCGCAGTCGCCTATTACGAAGCGACCGGGAATCGAAAGTTGCTCGAGGTTGCGATCAAGTTCGCGGATCTCATCGACGCCGAGTTCGGGCCGGACGCCCGGCGCGAGCCGCCGGGGCATCAGCAGATCGAGATGGGTCTCGTGCGGCTCTTCCGCGCCACCGGGGAACCGCGGTATCTCGAACTCGCTGAGTTCTTTCTCGCCGCGCGAGGCGACGCGGAAGGTCACGATCTCTTCGGTCCTTACGCGCAAGACCATCTACCTGTCGAAGATCAGCGAGAGGCGGTCGGACACGCGGTGCGGGCGGCGTACATGTATGCGGGGATGGCCGATGTCGGCGTCCTGACCGGCAACGACGCATATCTCGCCGCCCTTGACGATCTCTGGCAGAGCTCCACCGGGCGAAAGATGTACCTGACCGGCGCCATTGGGGCAAGCCGCGCCGGCGAGGCGTACGGCGTCGATTATGAACTGCCGAACGAAAGCGCCTACGCCGAGACTTGTGGCGCCATTGCGAACGCGCTCTGGAACGATCGAATGCTTCGCCTCCACCGTCACGCGAAGTACGCGGACATTGTGGAACGCGCCATCTATAACGGATTCCTCGTAGGTGTGTCGCTCGAGGGCGATCGATTCTTCTACCCGAATCCGCTCGCGACGAATGGGGTCACACCGTTCAACCACGGCTCGAACGAGCGAAGCGCCTGGTTCGCCTGCGCCTGCTGTCCCTCGAACGATGTGCGATTCATCCCAACGATTCTGGAGTACCTCTACGCGACGGACAGCGCTGGAAATGTGTTCGTCAACCAGTTCGCTGCGGGCGCCGCGGAGATCGACGCCGCGGGTCGCACGGTTCGAATCGTTCAGGACACCGAGTATCCGTGGGATGGTCGAATCACGCTGCGCATTGAACCGGATTCACCCGGCGAGTTCGCGGTGAACATTCGAGTTCCCGGCTGGGCGCGGGGCGAGCCCGTTCCGACGGACCTCTATCGCTACCTCGATGAGGCCCACGAGACGCCGACCCTCTCGGTGAACGGAACGACGACGCCAATCGCGATCGAACGCGGCTACGCAAAGGTTGAGCGCGAGTGGCAATCGGGCGACACGATCACGCTCGCTCTGCCGATGCCGGTCCGGCGAGTCATAGCGCACGAGAAAGTGGAGGCGAATAATGGACGCGTGGCGCTCGAGCGCGGCCCGATCGTTTACTGCCTCGAAGCGGTGGACTCGGAAAGCGGCCGGGCGCTCAACATCGCCCTGCCTGATGATGCAGAGTTGTCCATCGAGCGCCGTCCGGAGATGCTCGGCGGAATCGTGACGATCCATGGCGTAGGCGTCGAGCGATTTCGGTCTGAAGGCGCGAGCGAGATCGTCGTCGATCAGCCGGTCGGGATTACGGCAATCCCGTATTACGCGTGGAACCACCGGGGTCCGGGCGAGATGACGGTATGGCTGCCCCGCGAGCCGGCGCTCATCAAGGCGCCGCCAAAGCCGACCCTCGCTTCGCGCAGTCGCGCGAGCGCGTCGCACACCTGGTCGAGCGATGTCGCCGCGGCCGTCAACGATCTCGCCGAGCCGGAGACCTCGAGTGATCAGACGATTCCGCGTCATACATTCTGGGATCACCGCGGCACGACCGAATGGCTGCAACTCGACCTTCCGGAGAAGACCGAAGTTTCAGGCGTCGAACTGTACTGGTTTGACGATACGGGTGTCGGGCAATGTCGGGTCCCTCGCGCCTGGCGACTGCTCTATCGCGATGCGCAAGGACGCTGGATCGGCGTTGAGACCGACGATGACTTCGGATGTGTGGCGGATCAGTACAACTCGGTCGAGTTTGATCCGATCGAGACGGATGGCTTGCGGGTCGTCGTCGATCTTCAGCCCGACTACTCGGGCGGCGTGCTCGAATGGAAGGTGAACTGACGCGTGTCGTCCCGCGAGACGGCTCACGACCGCCGGTCAGCCGACGCGCCATCGGCGCTGCTCGAGGCGCGCGGCCTGACGAAGAGCTTTCCCGGTGTCAAAGCGCTGAACGGCGTCGACTTCACCCTGCGGGCCGGCGAGATTCACGCGCTCATGGGAGAGAACGGCGCTGGAAAGAGCACGCTCGTCAAGGCGCTCACGGGGGTTTCTGCCGTCGATTCCGGATCGATGCGCTTCGATGGACGGCCATTCGCCCCGCGTTCTCCACATGATGCGGGTCGTCTCGGCGTCGCCGCCGTTTTTCAGGAGATCAATCTCATTCCGCAACTCTCCGTCGCGGAGAACATCGCCCTCGGAAGAATGTCGACCCGGTTCGGACGGGTGCGCTGGCGTGCGGTGAACGACGACGCCCGACGCGCTTTGAAGCGGCTTAACCTGACGATCGATGTCACACGGCCGCTCGACAGCTATCCCATCGCGATTCAACAGATGGTGGCGATTGCGCGGGCGCTCTGCGTCGACGCCCGGATCCTCATCCTTGACGAGCCGACATCGAGTCTTGACGCGAAGGAAACCGATCTCCTTTTCGCCGTCATGCGTCGATTGCGCGCGGATGGCCTCGGGATCGTGTTCATCACTCACTTTCTCGATCAGGTGTATGAAATCTCCGATCGAATCACCGTGCTCCGGAACGGTCGCCTGGTCGGCGCGTTCACCACCGCCAGACTGCCTCGACTCGAGTTGATCGCGGGAATGCTGGGTCGGTCGGTCGAGGCCGCGGCGCGGTTGACCACGGCGCACCGCACGCGTCCGACGGAGGTGAAACAAGAAGCGATCCTTCGCGCCGAAGGCCTCGGCCGTCGCGGAGCGATTGAGTCGTTTGATCTCGAGATTCAGCGGGGAGAGGTCGTCGGGCTCGCAGGGCTGCTCGGTTCGGGGCGCACGGAGTTGGCCCGCCTCGTATTCGGCGCCGATCGAGCGGATCGAGGATCCGTTCGTGTCGCCGAATTCCACGGTCGCTGGCGTTCGCCACGCTCCGCGATCCGGCGCGGTCTGGCGTTCTGTCCGGAGGATCGCAAGACCGACGGAGTCGCGCCCCATCTTTCGGTGCGGGAGAACATCGCGCTCGCGCTCCAGGCGCGATACGGGTTCTGGCGACCGCTCTCGCGACGGCGCCAGAACGAGCTCACCGAGCGGTTCATCCGCGCGCTCAATATCGCGACGCCCGACGCCGAGAAGCCGGTGGGCCGGCTGAGTGGGGGGAACCAACAGAAGGTCATTCTCGCTCGTTGGCTCGCCTCAGAGCCGCAACTCCTCATTCTTGACGAACCCACGCGCGGCATCGATGTCGGCGCCAAGGCGGAGATCGAACGCCTCATCTCGAAGCTTGGAGCCGGGGGAATGGCGATCCTCTTCATCTCCTCCGAACTCGAAGAGGTCGCGCGAGATTCACATCGCGTAGTCGTGCTTCGCGACCGGCGAGTCATCGGCGAACTGAGAGGCGACGAGATCAGAGTCGATTCGATCATGCGGCTCATCGCGCGCACGAATGGCGAGGCGGTTCGCGATGTCGGATGATGGGCGCAGCTCCGAGTCATCGGCGCGCGGCTGGAGGACGCTCATCTGGCCGCTTGTCGCGCTCGCGCTTCTGCTCATCTTCAACGCCATTCGCAACCCGGGGTTCTTTCGAGTCGAAATCATCAACGGGCAGTTGTACGGAAGCGTGATCGACATCGTCGACCAGGCGGCGCCGATTCTCATCGTCTCACTCGGCATGACGCTGGTCATCGCGACCGCCGGGGTCGATCTCTCGGTCGGCGCCGTGATGGCGATCGCCGGCGCCACGGCGGCGATCGCGGTGACACGCGAACAGGGCGGTCTCGTCTTCGCGCTGGTAGCGGCCCTCGGCGCCGGCGTGCTCGCGGGCTTCTGGAACGGGACGCTCGTCGCGCTCTGCCGCATTCAGCCGATCGTGGCGACGCTCATTCTCATGGTCGCCGGCCGCGGCATCGCGCAACTCCTCACCGATGGACAGATCGTTACCTTTACCGATCCCGGCCTCGCCTTTCTTGGTGGCGGTCATGCGTTCGGCGTCCCCGCGCCCGCGCTCATCGCGGTCGCGATGCTCGGTGTCGTCGCCGGACTCGTCCGACTGACCGCGCTTGGCCTCTTCATCGAATCGGTCGGCGATAACGAGACCGCGAGTCGACTCGCCGGGATTCCCGTCGCTTCCGTGAAGGTCTTCGCGTACACGCTGACGGGATTGCTCGCCGGGGTCGCCGGGTTGATCGAAGCCGGGGACATTCGCGCGGCGGACGCGAACACGACCGGCTTGTACCTCGAACTCGACGCCATTCTCGCCGTGGTGATCGGCGGCACGCCGCTGACCGGTGGCCGCATGCGACTCATCGGAACCGTGCTCGGCGCGCTCATCATTCAGACGCTGACGACGACGATCCTGACCACGGGCGTCGATGCGCGATGGACGCTTGTGGTCAAAGCGCTCGTCGTGCTTGCAGTCTGCCTCCTTCAGTCCGAGCGGGCGCGCGACCTCCTGCGCCGACGGCGCGCGAATGGGGGGGCGCCGTCATGACGACACTCTTCACTCGCCAGCGTATGCCGATTGTGGCGACGATCGTGGTCTTCGCCGCGCTCTATATCGCCGGCGTCCTTCGTTATGGAGCCGACTTCGCATCGTGGACCGTCTTTCTCAACCTCTTCCGGGGGAACGCGCCGCTCGGGATCGCAGCGATCGGTATGACCTTCGTCATTCTCACCGGCGGGATCGATCTCTCCGTCGGCGCGATCATCGGGTTCACGACCGTGGTGATCGCCACGCTCGTAACGAACCACGAGATCTCCCCCGCGATCGTCATTCCGTTCGCGATTCTCCTCGGAACGCTCTTCGGCGCCGCGATGGGCGTCATGATCGTGGCGTTCGAGTTGCCCCCGTTCCTTGTGACACTCGCCGGGATGTTCTTCGCCCGCGGAATGGCGCTGGTTATCAGTGACCGGTCAATCCCGATAAACCACGACTGGTACGACGCGGTCGGTGATTTCGGATTCGAGGTGTTTCCTCTGTCCGTGGCCACGCTCGTCTTCGCGACGGCGCTCGCGACCATTGCGCTGCGCTGGACGACCTTCGGGCGAACCGTCTACGCCATCGGCGGAGATGAAGAGTCGGCCCGACTCATGGGCCTCTGCGTCGCGCCGGTGAAGGTCGGCGTCTACGCGATCAGCGGCTTCTGCGCCGCGGTCGCCGGCTCGATGTACATCTCGGGATTCGCTCACGCGGGCACGATGCTCGAGCTCGATGCGATCGCGGCGGTCGTCGTCGGCGGCACTCCACTCTCGGGAGGAGTCGGGACCGCGATCGGCACGCTCGTCGGCGTGCTCATTTTCGGCGTGATCGATACCGCCGTGGCCTTCGAAGGCACGCTCAACACCTGGTGGACGAAGATCGTCATCGGCGGGCTGCTTCTCGCCTTCATTCTGCTCCAGAAGCTCATTCAGGCGCGCGCCACGCGGTCGTGATGATGCGATTCAGTTGATCTGCTCGACGCGCACCTGTGAGATGCGGTTGAGGTGCGCCGCCTGGAGCCAGACGACGCGTATCGGTCCGCCGGGCGGCACGCTCACGGGAAGCGTGGCGACACCATCCGCGTCGGCGACGGATGAGCCGGCGACGCGCGGCGTCATAATCCCGAGTGTCACTCCAAGAGAAGGAACTGGCGTCTCACCGGCGCCGGCGAAGCTGTACACGAAGTAGACCTCGGCGCCGGCGATCGCGCGGCCCGCGCGGAACTCGCCCGCCTCGCCGCGGACGAGTGGCGTCGTATCGAACACCATGCCGAAGTCGTAGTCCGCTTCGAAGAGCGCGAGGGCGCCCGCGAGCGCCTCCTCCGAGCCGGGAATGATCTGTTCGGGCGGGAGAACAAACCCAAACTGACCAGTGTCGCGCAATTCGAAAGTGATCCCGAACATGTTTCGGTCGCCGTAAGTCCAGTCCGACATCACGCCGCTCGCAGGGTAGATCGTGGTGAAGACGGGGCCGTAGCGGAACGGACGCCCTTCGACATCGCGCATCGCGCCGGCGATGTCGCCGCTGACGGCGTCGAAGATGTCGTGATCGGCGCAATGGTCACGCGTCCAGCCCCACGGGTACAGGACGAGCTGCGAGTAACAATGGATATCGACATGGGCGACGAGGTTCGGGCGGTCGGAGACGAAGTCGCGAATGTTCGCCGTCTCCGGCTCACTGAACGCGTATTCGCCGCGGTAGGTCTGCATCTGCGTCTGCGTTCCCGCGCCGGGCCCGCCCCAGCCGACGCTCCAGTTGCGATTCGTGTCAACGCCGTACCCGCCACGCCGATTCTTGCGCCACATGCGGTCGCGGTCCCAGGAGAACTCGTACCCGTCGGGATTCACGACCGGGATGATGTAGAGTTCGTGCGTATCGAGGATCGCCTGAATCTGCGGGTCGATGTCGTACTCGCGCACGAATCGGTCAGCGATATAGCAGTTCGCCATGACCGTGATCCATTCCCGTGCGTGCTGGCACCCATTGAGCAGCACGCCCGGTCGCGCCGCCGTCTGATTCGGGCCGGTGATGCGAATCGCCTTGACCATTCTGCCCTCGAGCGATTCACCGACCTCGACCACGCTCGCGAGATCGGGTCGCAGGGTCGCGAGGTCGTCGAGAAACGCAAGCACTTCGGGGTACCGGCGGTACTGATCAAAGAAGGATCCATCGAGCATTCCCGGACGCCATGCGTCTTCGGTCCCGACAGGACGCTCAGCGTCGATGAGCGCCTGCAGGTTGTCGATGAGAATCGCATGAGGCACGCCGCTCGCGTCGAGCGCCGCCCGTTGATCAGGTGGAACTCGGAAGTCGGCCACGCCGCCAACCTCCACGCGATGCGACCACATGTCCGGGCTGATACGCTGCAGGAATGTGAGATCGTGCTCGTCACGAATCGTGGCGCGCACGACCAGATGATCGTCGTAGCGGACAGGAGCCGCCGCGACGGACTCGATGATCGAGATGACGATGAAGAGCAAGAAGACGAGGTGGAACGATCGGCCGCGAAAAGTCATGGTTCTTCCGTCTGATCAATGCTGTATGAGAAGACGCCACGGCGCAGTCTTGTCCGCCGTACCAAAATGGTCACTGACCCACCACGCGATTCTCGACATTGCTCGCATTGCCGAATTGAACCGCCTGAATCCAGACTTCCGTGCCGACCGAGCCGGGAGGAACGACAAGGCTCCACGAAGCCGATCCAGTCGCGTCGGTGCGCTGAGCGCCACCGAGTTGCTGCGGATTTCGGAGATCAACCCGGAGGGCGAGCCCCGGTATCTCCGTCGATCCCTCACCCCGCAGACTTCCGACGAGCCAGGCCAGATCGTTCGGTCGTGCCTCGTCGATGACGGCGATGCCACGAGAACCGGCGACGAGTGGCAGAACCGTGAGCTCGATCGGAAACTCGCGAATGAAAAAGATGTCCTGTTCACCGTTGTGCGTGGCGGGATAGATGATGTTGACGGCTTCGCCGAACGAATGGCTCTGGAAGTAGTCGCCGATCTTGTTCTGTTGCGGCCAGCCCTGCGTGGGATCGAACGCCCCGGACAGTGGTCGATTCTCCGCCCAGGTCACGCCGCCGTCGTAGGAATACGAGTAGTAGAGACGCGAGCGCAGATGATTCGGATCGGAGCGCGTGTCGAGCCAGGCCGCGTCGATGCGGCCGCCCGGCGCGACGGACATCGCGGCCATCCACTGGTAATCATCCGGGTCTGAATCGTCGTTGACCCGGACCGGCGCGGAGAAGGTCAGACCGCCATCGACGCTCCGCGCGAACATGACATCGCAGACATCGACGCCGGGTCGAACCGCGGAACTCAGGGCATAGACCCAGCCTCGCCTTGGTCCGTCTGAATGATCGACCTCGACATAGAGCTGGCCCGCCCCGCCCGCAGGATTGACGGGGAGCAGCCATGGCCATTCGCCGAACTCAAGCACAGTGGTCGGGCCGAAGGTGGCGACGCCGCCCGCGTTCGTCGCATTGTCCGAACGACGAATCTCGACCTGATCTTCGAAGTGATTCCACCAGCCGGCGAAGAGTTCGCCGTCCGGCCCCACGCTGACATATGACGAGATCCCGAAACCGAGCGCCTGCTCGTTCGTCCAGGTGACGCCACGATCGAATGAGCGTGTGAAGTTGATATCGACATTGCCCCAGATGCAGAAGTGATTGCCGACGGCGGTGGTGTTGTCAATCGCGTACCAGTTCTTGTCCGCGAAACCCTTCGTGATGTAATTTGGCGTGCCCCAGGATAACCCGTCATCGTCGCTTCGATAGGAGGTCTGTCCATCACGCGTCGACCGGAAGATGAGCGAGTTGTAGAAGAACGACCCGAAACGGTCGGCCGCGAGCACCGGATCGGACTGGTTCGCGCCGGCGCCGGCGCCCGGCGGGGGAGCGAGCGTGTCATGGTTGAACCAGGTCCGGCCTCCGTCGAAGGTGGTGGCATTTCCGGCGAACCGTTCATTCGAATTGATGGTGGGGAACTGTCGCCACCCGACGACCATGATCGACGGATCGAGGGGGTTGAAGGCGAAGCTTGGCTCGTTCGCCGCGTCACCCCGGATGTTGTCGCCGTTTGCGTCGGTGTTGATCTGCACACGCGTCGGACCGGCGGAGACCGCCGCCGCGACGAGCCCGGCGCCGAAAAACCCGAAGAACAACTGGTCAGATCGCCGCATCGCCCACTCCTTCTCTTCCAGCCGATCGAATCGTCGCGGCGCGAGATCAGTTCACGGTCGTCGCGACGACATTGCTCGCGGCGCCGAACTGGACGGATTGAATCCAGAGATCGAGCCCGGCGGCGCCCGGCGGCACATTGAGCGTCCACTCCGCGTCGCCGTTCGCGTCGGTCGTCAGTCTTGCGCCAGCCTGCACCGGGTTGAGCAGTTCCACCGTCACATCAAGCTGATTGATCGCGGAATCACCCCGTCCGGTTACGCTGTATCCGAGCCAGACCGAGGCGTTCGGCCGCGCGTCACGAACGGTGATCGTGGTGGGCTGTCCGGCGACGAGCGGCGGAACCTCGAGCAGAAACGGATTCGCGCGGAGATGCCAGACATCCTGTCCGCCGTTGTGCGTCGCCGCATAGGCGATGTGCGCGCCTTCGTCATCGGAGACCATCGTGATGTAATCACCGATCTTCTGCTGCACGGGCCAGCCGATATTCGTCGAGAACTGCACCGCGAGACGCCGGTTGGGAGACCAGGTCACGCCGCCGTCTTCACTGAACGCGTACCAGAGTTCGGACTCCGGCGTGGGATCACCGAGATCGTTTCGCGTGTCGAACCAGATCGCGTCGATTCGACCGTTCGGCGCCACACCCATGGCCGGCATCCATTGGTATGCGTCATTGCCGAAGGCGTCGTCGTTCACCCGGATGTTCGTCTGCCAGGTCTGACCGCCGTCCACGGAACGAGCGAACTCAATGTCCGCGTGGTCGTTCCGATCGCTCGACCAGAGCAGATACACCTCGCCGCGATGTGGCCCATTCGATCGATTGACATCGAGGTAGAGCTGGTGGAATCCGACCGGATTGATGTTCATGAAGCCGGGGTCGTTGTTTCGAGCGACCTGGAGGTCGAGACCGTTCTGACCGCCGCCCCCGAACGCGTCGAACCGCGGCGCTTGGGCGGGATCGTTCGCGTTCGTCGATTTCGTGATGTAGATCCAGTTGCGCGAGGTGTTCCGCCATGCCGCGTAGACCTCGCCGTCAATGCCGACCGCGTATTGGATCATCCATTGCGTTCCGCCCTCATCCGCGATCCGGATGGGATCGGAGAAGCTGACCCCGCCATCGGTCGACCGGACATAACAGTGGCCGCCGAGGTCGAAATTGTTCCACCCCGCGTGGATGAACCCGTCCCCAATGCCGCCGGTACGATCGATCGCCATCCACTCCTTGTCGCCGGGTGTCGCGGGATCCTGAACGGCGTTCACGATGGGCCAGGTCACGCCGCCGTCGACGCTCTGGTAGACATAGTGCTTCGTCGGTGGATTCGGTCGAAAGATCTCCGACCAGTAATAGAGCGTTCCATCCGAGTCGGGCACGATGAGCGGATCGGTACCTTGCGCGTTCGCGGGTTGGTCCGGGGGGGCCGGGAGCGGACCGTTGTTCGTCCAGGTCACGCCGCCGTCGTGGGAATAGGCGACGCCTGCGAATCGGGCGTCCGAGGCGACGGTTGGAAAGTCCCGCCAGCCGACGACCACGATTGACGGGTCGATCGGGCTCACCGCGATCGACGGCTCGTTCGCCGCGTCGCCGATGATGTCAAAGCCGTTGGGATCGATGTTGACCTGTACCCCGGTCTGCGCCGCCGCCGGCGTGAGCGGTAAGACAAGCAGAACCAGGGTGGCGAAGGTCCCCGTGAGTGAGGCGCGGGCAAGATGCGGCATCGAAGTCGATCCTTTCAGGGTGAGGGAGTGGCCAGAGCCCAGCGGCGCGCCCGACTCGGAGAGTTCACCGGAGTCGCTCGAAGGCTCACACCGTATCAGATCAACCCGGGCGGGGGGCAGGGAAATTCCCGGGCGCAGCGGAGGTGGACGAAGGTTTTTCGATGGCCTGAAGGCGGATTCATTCTGAATTCAGCGAAGGCTCATCGACGCCCCTCATGAATTGTGAATCCGAAGGCGCCATCGTCGTTCCGGCGCCTCCTCGTTGAACTGATGAAACTCACTCGCACACCCGAGCTGTCGGGGGGAGATCGAACCCATGAAGATCAAGAACCTCGAGGACTTTCTCGCGCACGAGCTGAAGGACCTCTACAGCGCCGAAACGCAGTTGACCAAGGCTTTGCCCAAGATGGCCAAGGCGGCGCACGACGAATCGCTCAAGAAGGCGTTCAAGAACCATCTCGATGAGACGCAGGAGCATGTGGAGCGCATCAAGCGCGTCTGCGAGATGCTCGATGTGCGGCCCGGTGGACATAAGTGCAAAGGCATGGAAGGACTCATCGAGGAAGGCGAAGAACTGCTCAAGGAAGAGGATCTCGACGAGCATGTCATCGACGCGGCGCTCATCGCGGCCGCACAGCGCGTCGAGCACTACGAGATCGCCGGATACGGGTGCGCGATTACCCATTGCGAGCGCCTTGGATTCGAGGACGCCGCGGCGATTCTCCAGGAGACGCTGGAGGAAGAGAAGAACGCGGACGAGAAGCTCACTGAAATCGCCGAGTCATCGGCGAACCCGGAAGCGGCCGCGTAACCAGGGTATTCCGCGGGACATTAACCGGGTCGACCGGCGGCGTTGCTGGGCGGAGGGGGGTCCGGCGCCGCCGGTCCGATCCGATGCGTTCACGACGACCGAGTGGCGACGAACCCGCGGCCTGGCGGCCGCGGGTGTGTCTTTTCGGGCGTTCCACAGAGGGAAATGGAGCGGACCGGGATCGAACCGGCAACCTCTGGCTTGCAAAGCCAGCGCTCTCCCAATTGAGCTACCGCCCCGCAGGGGCCATGATAGGGGGATCGAAGATCGGGAACGCGCCCGGCGCCGTCAATTGTCAAGTCCTGACTAAGAAGTCGCCGGCTGATTCGTGGGATCCGATGAGGCGGCGCCGCGCGCCTTCGATCGGTCGTGCGCGACTGAAAACCGCCGGTTCCTGAGCCCGCTGTTCCCCGGAGGTCGGCCATGACTTCTACGCCTGCACGCCCGTCCGTCACCGCGATCCTCGCGATCCTGGTCCTCATCTTCGCCGGCGTCCATGAACCTGCGGTGGCGTCCGGGGTACTTGTGCCGAGCGGATCGGATTCGAAGGCGATACGGATCGTTGATCATCTGGTCGACGCCACAATCGATCGCGGCGTTGCGATTACAAAGGTCGAGCAGGTCTTCGAGAATACGACGAACGGCCGTCTCGAGGCGACCTACATCTTCCCGATACCGGAAGGCGCAGACCTCACCGGATTCAAGATGTCGTTCAACGGCAAGATGGTTGAGGGCGAAGTGCTTCCCGCCGACAAGGCGCGGCAGATCTACGAAGACATCGTGCGCCGGCAGCGCGATCCGGGCCTCATCGAATTCATCGGTCGTCGACTTCTGCGAGCGCGCATCTTTCCGATCGAGCCGCACTCGAAGACCACGATCGAACTCGAGTACCAGCAGATCGTCGAGCCCGTAAGCGGGATGGCTCGCTACCGCTATCCGCTGCGCACTCCCTGTGAGGACAGCTATGCGTACGGCACGGTGCGCTTCGATGTCACGGTAAAGACCGACGCCCCGCTCAAGACGGTCTGGTCTCCGACACACACGGCGGAAGTCGTGCGGAACGGCGAGCATGAAGCGCGGGTCGTCTTCGAAGCGGCGGGTGCGCGGCTCGATACCGATTTCGCCCTGCTCTACGACACGGATGAGCAGGACATCGGCCTCTCGTTGATCGCGAACCGCCCCGACGAGGCCGAGCCGGGTCACTTCGTCCTCATTCTGAGTCCGAAGGCGCTTTGGGACGAGGGCGAATCGACGCCGCAGGATTATGTGTTCGTCGTCGACACTTCCGGATCGATGGCGCGCGAAGGGAAACTCGAGCAGGCGCGAGAGGCCCTCGGCTACTGCATTGACCGACTGGAGAACGAGGACCGATTCTCGATCGTCCGGTTTTCGACGGGTTATGACCTGCTCTTCGATTCGTTGCGTTTCGCCGACATGGAGTCGAAGCAGGCGGCGCGTGACATGATCGACAACTTCAAGGCGACCGGCGGAACGAACATCCATGACGCGCTGCAGTCGGCGATCGGCTTACGCGAGGAGGGGACCGAGCGGCCGTTCGTCGTGGTCTTCCTGACGGATGGCCAGGGTGACCAGGCGCGAGAAGTCGTGGAGGAGATGCTCGCGAAGGAGACGGCCGGATTCGCGAATCGCGTACGACTCTTTCCGTTCGGCGTCGGTCATGATGTGAACACGAAGCTGCTCGACGCGCTCGCGACCGGGTATCAAGGCGCGCCGACCTATGTGCAGCCCGGCGAGAACCTCGAGTACGCGCTCGGTGATTTCTTCGCCATCTTCAGTGAGCCGGCGCTTACGGATCTCAAACTCACGCTGCCCGACGCGATCATCACCGAGAAGTTTCCCCCGTCGCCGGGTGACCTGTACCACGGGCGTCAGCTTGTCATCGCCGGTCAGTTCGAGAAGCCGGTGACCGGCGCGGTCAGGTTGACTGGCAGTCGGGGTGGAGAGCGCGTGCAGTATGTATGGGACGCCGTGTCGTTTGAGCCGGCGTCCGAGGCGTGGTATGTGTCACGACTCTGGGCCGGGCGCAAGGTCGCGTACCTCCTCGACCGGATTCGACTTACCGGTGAGTCACCCGAACTCGTCGACGAAGTCGTCGCGCTCGCGTCCGAGTACGGCATCCAGACTCCGTATTCGAGTTGGCTCGTGGCGCCGGAGATCGAAGCGCGCGCCGGAATTCGACTGGGGCGCGGCGGCGGGGAAGGTCGGGCTCCGTTTGACCGCGGTCCGGCCCCCGCGAGCCGCCGATTGCAAGATCGCGTCGAGGATCTGGCGAGTCCAGGCCTCGGCGGCGAGGGCGGCCCAAGGAATCACGAAGGCGGCGTCTTCTTCGGCGAGTCGGCGAGCCCGGAGATCACACAAGCCGACCGCGACGAACTCCGCGAAGTTGAACTCCTCATGCTCGGCGCCGCTGAGGAATCGGGCGAAGACGCCGTCACCGTCGCGGCGAAGATGGCTCGAGCGCGGTACGCGAACGCCGCCGATGTCGGTCGCTTGAATGCGCGGCTTCTCGCAGTCCGAACGATCGATGACCGCAGTTTCCACAACATCCGAGGCGTGCTCGTCGACGACGCATTCGGCGCCGCGGAGAAGGCGCCCGACACGCTGGCGATCAAGTTCGGATCGGACGCCTATTTCGATGTCGTCGGCATTCGACCAGATCTGCGCAAGGCGCTCGCGAGTGGCCGGTCGATCATCGTCATGGTGACGGACAACCTGGCACTCATCGTTCATCCGGAATCCGGCGCGGAAGAGCTGACCGATGCTCAAAGAGAGGTTGTCCGCACGGGTCTTGCCGCGACGAAAGAGTCCGATCGGGATTCTGACGGCTGAACGGCGCAGGTCCGGATCGGGAACAAATCGAATAGGGCCGCCGCTACCGCATGAGAATGTGGTAGTAGCGGTCGTTGTCGATCTTCTGAAAGGTACCCGTGGCCAAGTCACCGTCGTCGTAGATCTCATCGATGCCGACCATGAACGCGTCGTCGCGGACTACGCCGCCTCCGAAAAAGTGGACGCCGAGGGCGGAGGTAACCCCGTACGAGTTGAGTTCAGCATCCCAGACCCCGCCGACGGGCGTGGGGCGTTCCCAGCCATCTTCGTCGACATACGGCTCGAACCCCGCCGGGCAGACGCCGGACGAGGAGTCCTCGAGATACTCGCCCGTCTTGACGCGGTAGACCTCCGCGGCTTCGGCGAACATCTTGATGTCGGCGATGAACGCGCCCTTCGCCGCATCGCCGCTCGCGTCTCCAACCATGGCGATCACGACCGACGCAAGGACGCCGAGAATGACTACGACGATGAGAACCTCAACGAGCGTGAACGCGTGGCGGATTGTTCGCGAGACCGAGGGCATCCCCCGGAGTATCCGATCTCAGCGAGCTCGCGTTCAGCGATTCGTCCAGGCCCGCGACGACGAGGCGGTTGC
This sequence comes from Phycisphaerales bacterium, assembly GCA_043101845.1. Lineage (GTDB taxonomy): Bacteria > Planctomycetota > Phycisphaerae > Phycisphaerales > UBA5793 > JBICHN01. The sequence goes on from JBICHN010000011.1 coordinate 1,262,728, forward strand.
CCAGTCGGCATGAGCCGGATCGCTTTCCGTGCGCGGGCCGATAACGCTCAGTCATTGAGCTCGAGCACTTCGCGCACGGCACGGACCACCGGATCGTGGAGCTTGCCGTTCGTAACCACGACGCCGAGATTATCGCGCAGCGTGCGCCCGATCGAGAAATCGAGTTCGTCGCCTCGACAGTCGGTAACACGACCGCCGGCTTCGCGGATGACCATGACGCCGGCCGCATGATCCCAGATCTTTTCTTCGTAGCCCTTCTTCGTGGGAAGGCGGAGATAGATCGAGGCGTCGCCGCGTGAGACCGCGGCGTACTTGCACTGACTGTCAATTCGATAGGGTGGCGCCGTGATCCCCAGCTTCTCCGCGACCTTCGCTGAATCGTCCTGCGACGAGTGCGCCGATTCGACAGACTCGCAGAAATTCGCCTCGGATGGATCGGTGATTCCGGTCACTGAGATTCGCTCTTCCGTTTCGGAATCGAGTCGGCGCATGAAGGCGCCCGAGTCCTTCTCGGCGATGAAGACACAGCCCTTCGAGCCGTCGAAGTCGCGTCCGTCATGCGGAAGATTCGGACAGCCGAGCACACCGAGCACCACCTCACCGTTCTCAATGAGAGCGAGCGCAACCGCGTACTGGTCGCCGCGAAGGAAACCCTTCGTTCCGTCGATCGGATCAAGCGTCCAATGCCGTCCGCCGGCGCCGCCTTCGTGTACCCCGCGATCAATCGCCTTGAGAACTTCCGCCTCATCGAGCCCCGGCGTGATCTCCCGGACATGCCGGACGACCTGATCCTTCAGCGCCGCGTTCGCGGGATCACGCAGAGCCTTCGCGTCTTCCTCGCCGACCATCGGGTCGTCCGGAAAGACCGTCATGAGATCGTGGCACACGACCGCCTGGGCGCCGTAATCGGCGACCGTCACGGGCGACTTGTCCTTCTTCGCCAGCGTGTCTTCCGTCACGAGGTTCGCCTGAACCTTCTGGCAGAGGCGACAGGCTTTCAGGACGGCCTCGACGGCGGCCCGGCGTTCGGCGGCGTAGGACATCGCGTGCATCTCCCCGATGATCGTTCGCATCGTGCTGATTCAGTTCGGCTCAAGGACATGGGCTCGAATCTAGGCGGAGGGTCGGCGAGAAACAATGTCCGCTTTTGCGAAGGGGTCGCGCCACGGCGTCATTCGTTGGGGTGGACCGTCAAGGATCGCCGATACGACGGTCATGCCCGGACCAGACACACTCTTCATCTCACTGGCGGACTTCGGATCGCTCGCGGCAATGTCGCTTGAAGAAGCGCCCGAGAAGTCGCTCGTCTGGCGACCGACGCTCGGTGATGGCCACGATGACGACCGGTCCCGCGCCGTGAGCGCTCAGGCGCACGCGTACGGGATCACGCAGATTGTCGAGGCGCCGCTGCAGCCGCTGCTCACGGCGACGATCGATCCGGACTGGCCTGACGATCTCGGCGTTCTGCTGCTTGCCGCGGCCCGAGAGGCCCGGGCGCGAGGCTGTCGTCGAGTTGTCTGGACCGGTCACCACGGCCGGGCGTTCGAGTCCTTCTCCCGATCGTGCGAAACGATCATGCTCGTGAACGAAGTTCTCGCTCAGGCCGGCGGATTGACCACGGCGCCGATCGAGGCGCCGCTCCTCGAATCGACGGACGCGCAGGTGGTTGAACTCGCGGATCGAGGCGTGGCGCCTCTCGAATCGGCGTGGTGGCGCCGCGACTGCCCGGGCGTTTCGCCTTGCGGCGGCTGTAAGGATTGCAATCGATGGCTTGAGGCGTTCGAAGCCGCGCGGGTCGTGTGGCCCTGGCCGATCGCCATGAGCGCCACGGGCGCCTGATGGTTCGGCCTCGAGGAATCTGAATCATTTAGATGGGTCGACGGAGCGGGGCCGAGGTCGCCGGCTCTTTCACCGTCGCGGGTTCGCGCGCCGGTGGCTCTTCGACTCTCGCGGCGGGCTTCGGCTTCGCGGCCGGAAGGTGCGCGAGACCAGATGCGGACGAGGGTTCCGCGGATGGGCTCGGAGCGACCGTCGTGCGGAGGGCGCTCGCATTTCGGCCGCCACCAACGAGGCTGCCCGCATCGCGATTACTCGCCTCCTCTTCGATCTGGATCTCGAATTCGCTCGGACCCTTGCTCAGGACGGCGCCTTCGACGCCCGCGCGATAGCCGAGCCCGATCAGTATGGTGGCAATCGTCGCGACCCCGGGGAGCAGGAGGAATCTTCCGTAGAACAACACCGCGGGCGCCGCGGTTTCGCCGCCGGCGAGGTAGGCCTCGCTCTCGGCGACCATGTTCGCGTAGCTGGTAAAGAGGCCGGGGTAGGGAATCTCCGGAATCCATGCCTGCCACGGCAACGCAAGACAGAGAATGGCCGCCGCCCATGTCGTGGCGTGCACGACGCGCGCCACCCCCGGCGCGCGGGCTGCGACGGCGATTGATCCTCCATTGAACAGGAGCAGCACGAGCCACGCCAATCCGGCGAGGCCGGCCCCGTGCGCGATCTGCGAGGCGACACGCAGCCACACATCGGCCTTCGTCACCGCGATGTTCGGGTCGATCGGCTCGGCGTCTCCGGACGCGGCTGAGGCCTCCGATGATTCATCATTGGTCGCCGGCGACTCGGTCCGCGGCCGGGCGGCGGTTCGGACGCGATCGCCGGATACGACCGTTGGCGGCGTCGGGGTCGATTCCGCCACATTGCTCTGACGCACATCCGTAAAGTTCACGAACGCCCAGGCGAGAATCTGCACGACGAGGGCCAGGCCGACGACCCAGCACGCGGCGCTCACGCCGAAGCGGAGGTGCCCAAGGGCGTCGGAAGTCGCTCTGGAGGGTTCATGGTGATTCATGCAGGCTCGCCTCGAGGCCTTGTGCCGGACGCCAACCGAAGGCGCCGAAGTCGGTTATCGGCGAATCAGACGGCCGACTCCTGCGCAATCGGGCGCCCGACGAGAGGTCATTTGAAATGAGGCCCGATGCACTCGTCCGATAGCCTGAATCTGACTCGCTGGCGGAGCGTGACGCCTCCCGACGCCTATCGTTTCATCTCGACTGGGCCAGGAGCCGCTTGCACGAGTCCCGGATGGCGATACCGAACTTTCAACGCGAAATTGACCTTGGAGACGGCGTGGGTTTCGATTTGGGTCGCCTTCGGGCGATCGTTCGCGGCGAAGCCCGAATGTCGCGTGAGGAGGCGCTCGACCTCTACTACCGGGCGCCACTCCATGAACTCGGCCGGTGGGCGGACGCCCGCTGCCGGGTGGTCCACGGCGAGCGGATTCGCACCTATGTCATCGACCGCAACATCAACTACACGAATGTGTGTTCGGCGCACTGCACCTTCTGCGCGTTCCGGCGCAACGGTGATGATAACGACGCGTACACCCTCTCGTACGAGGCGATTCTGGACAAGATCCGCGAGCTCGTGGAGATTGGCGGGACGCAGATTCTCATGCAGGGGGGCATGAACCCGGAGCTTCCGCTCTCCTGGTACGAAGAGCTGTTGCATCGAATTAAGGACGAGTTTCCGGGCGTGCACATTCACGCCTTCAGCCCGCCGGAGTTCATCGAGTTTGTGCATTTCTTCGATCCTCCGGGCGGGGACCTCGAAGCGAAGCTCGAATGGGTGTTCCGGCGGTTGCAGGCGGCCGGGCTCGACTCATTGCCCGGCGGGGGCGGCGAGATATTCGCCGAGCCCGTTCGTCGAAAGATCGGTCTCGGCAAGTGCACCGCCGAAGCATGGTTGACGGTGATGCGCGTCGCCCACAAACTCGGAATGTACACCTCGGCGACGATGATGTTCGGCCATATCGAGGGGATCGCCGATCGGATCGATCACCTGGACCGGGTTCGGAACTGGCAGGATCGAGCGATCGCGGACTTCGGGACGTCCGGCGGAGGGCGCTACAAGGCGTTCATCGCATGGCCCTTCCAGCGCGAGAATACGCCGCTCGGCCGTCTTCCGGAATGGAATCGGGAATCCGGGGACGAGTTCCCCGGTGACGCGGTGGCTCGTGGCGTCGATCATCCCAGGTTCGGCAAGTCGGTGAGGATGGCCGGGGCGACAGAATACCTCCGCACGCAGGCGATCAGCCGGCTGTATCTCGACAACATCTATTCGATCGGCTCGAGCTGGGTGACCATGGGGCCGCACATCGGCCAACTCGCCCTCCAGTTCGGGGCGAACGACATGGGCTCGGTCATGATGGAGGAGAATGTCGTTTCGGCCGCCGGGACGACCTACTGCCTAACGGAGCCCCTGATTTGCCGGCTCATCCGAGACGCCGGCTTCCTCCCGGCGCAGCGGGACAATGTGTACAACCTGCTTCGGGTACACGACACGGACGACGCGCCGGACCGGGCGGTCGGGGACTGGTCGACTCAACGGGCTCGCAAGCTTGCCGTCGAGGCCCGTCCTGACGGCCTTGACGGCGGGGGACCGGTGACGGTGACCGTCGGCGCCAGCGACTCGTAGCGTCTTCTATCTTTCCCAGCTTAAAACGAGGGAAACTCTTCCGATTGTGCGCAAGGATCGCCGTGCGCCGGGGAATGCTCGACAGTTTTTGAGCAAGAAATGGAATCCCGGTGGCTCATGAATCACGCTGCGTTTATAGTGGACCCGATTCCGCTGGCGTCCTCTCGCGATGAGCAGTTTATCGACCGAGACCTCTCATCCGCCGCGGCCGAGCAGGGACAGGCAGAGAAGCGAATACCGCCCGAAACCGGCGTCGTGAACTTTTGCGATTCGTCGTGGGGTCGTTGGATGGTTGAGAAAGCAAACGGCTTGAGATGCGCGCGTTCGATCAATGGCGCGCGGCTCCATTACCACCGGCTACTCATCGCAACGCTCATTGCGATCCTGGCGCCGGTACAGGGAGCGTTCGCACAGGTCGCGCCGAATCTCGTGATCGTGCTCACCGACGATCAGGGTATCGACTCGATTGAAGGCGCCCACTGGCCGAACGATCTCGGCGTGCACACGCCGAATCTCGCCGAACTCGCGAGTCGAGGCGTCGTCTTCCCGTATACGCGCGTGAATTCTCGATGCTCGCCGACCCGGGCGGGTATGTTGACCGGGCGTCATGCGCTCGAGACCGGGGTCATGGGGGTCGTGAACGCGTCGACGCCGACGCCCGATCGCGACCAACTCGCGCTGCAGACCGAAGAGCGAACAATCGCCGAGGTCCTGCGCGACATGGGTTACTACACGATCCTCATCGACAAATGGCATGTCGGCTGGGAGCGAACGCTGGGTCAGCGCGCCGAGCAGCAGGGCATCGATGCGTTCTTCGATTACCACGATTACGAGGGACTTGACGATCCGCTCGAAGTCGGCGACGAACATGTCACGCTCATGGTCGACCTCGCCGTCGCCGCAGTGAACGAGCGGCCGGATCCCGACCAGCCCTACGCGCTCTTCGTCTGGGGGATCGACCCACACCGGCGATACGACCTCAGTCGGCGCGAACCGATGGGCTGGTGGATTGTCGATACCGCGCTTCTTCCGTCGGGCGAGGACTATTACGCTCCCGGCTTCGACACGGAGCGGAATCGGTATCGGGCCGTGGTTGAGTCAATCGACACCGAACTCGCGCGAATGTTTCGCGAGCTTGGGGTGGTCGACGAGTCCAACCTCTATCAGGACGAGAGCGACACGGTCGTCTTCTTCCTCAGCGACAACGGCACGCCGATGGAAGTCGCCGATCGTCCGACTCATGCGAAGGGCTCGCCATTCGAAGGCGGGCTGCGGGTTCCGTTCTTTGTGTTCGGCGAATCGGTTCCGGCGGACGGGGCCGGGCTCGACCGTCTCGTAAGCCATCTTGATTTCTTCGACACGATCTCGGACATCATCGGCGCGGATCCCGCGATTCGCGGAGAAGCGATCCGGCATGGCGTGAGTTTCGCTGATGCGATCGGTTGGGGAACGCCCGGCGCCGAGCGCCTCTACACGATCTCCACGCACGGGCAGCCCGATCCCGCCGATCAACGCGTCGCGCTCGCCGACCGCGAGTTCAAACTTGTCATCCCCGCGAGTCACCCCGGACTCCTGACCGCCGAAGAGGTCGAGTTCTACGACCTCGTAAACGACCCTCTCGAGGAGACAGCGCTCCACATTGACACCATGTCACCGGAACAGCTCGTCGCGTTCGACCGGATGCGACAGGACCTGCCGCTCTACTGGGCGGCCGGCGTCTTCGAGCCCACGGCGATGCAGATCGACATCCCGCTCACCCACTCGATGTCGATCAACAGTCGGAGCCAGCAGCAGGCGGACGAGCTAATCGTGGGCGTCACCGATCGGTCCGGCGTTCCGGCGGTGGAGAGCCGCGCGTACTACCGATTCGATATCGACGCGATCGATTCTCTGCTTCCGGTCGGCTCGACCATGGATGATGTCGTCGGCGCGGAGATCGTGCTCTTCTTCGCGCATGATTCGCCGGAGGCGGACGGGGTCGATACTCCGCCGCTCCGCGCGGCGCCGGCGTCCATGGACTGGTTCACCCGTCAGCGCTCGTGGCGGATGCTCCTGAATCGCTGGGTCGATCGGAAGATGGGCGAGATCGATCTCGCGGCGCACATCATCGTCGATCCAGAGGGCGACAAGCTCTGCGGGGTGCCGCTTCCGGAGGGCTCGCCCTTAAGTCTCGGTCCGGCCGAAGACACGCTCACCGTCGTCCGGTACTGGTACGACAATCGGCCGCATAATTTCGGAATCGTGGTCTTCACCGAAATCCGCGCGTCCGGATTTGGCGACCAGGCAGTCGCATTCCAGCCGACGGCGATTCTTCGGTTGACGCTCGCCGGTCAATGATCGCTGCGTCGGGTCGAGCGATCAGTCGATCGGGAAGACTTCGACGGACCAGACCCCGATCTCATTCGAGCCCGGTTCAATATCGATGAGCGCCTCGGGCCGATCGTCGAACGGGACGCGGTCCTGCGCGACCATCATTTCGAATCGCCAGTCTGAAACGCCCTCGAACACTTCCGCGGCGAGTTCTTCCACCTGCCCGAGTGAGTCCGCCGACATCCACATCTCGACATACGCGTATTGACCCTCAGTCTGCTCGGAGACGGCGAGGGCGACTACATGCCAGATCGTCACGCCGAGCTCGCGACCGAGTTCGTCCGCGTTTCCGTCGAGATCCACATCGAGCTCGAGCCGCCACGCCCGTTGCAGATTCATGATGACATCGTCGATCGAAAGGCGCCCGGGCGTCGAGTCGATCACACTGCGGAGTCCGCTCTCAATCGCATCGTCCGTCCAATGCTCCGGCACCTCGGAGAGGCCGAGATCGTCCAGCACATTCTCGATGATCTCGCGGCGGTCTTCGGTGACGCTGATCGATACGCCCTTGTATTCGTCGACAAGGATTTCGATGTAGGGGTTGTCGCTCATGGCGCCGGCGGCGATCGCCCCGTCCTCGAGAAGCACTGGTTCGAAATACCTCCACGCCGAGTAGAAGGTCACAAAGGAGATGGGATCGTCACTGATCAGGACATCGACCTGTCGATACGCGTCGCGCGAGCCGGCTTCGAGGATCGGATAGACCTCGTCTGGAAGCATGCCGAAGAGTCGATCGATGACCGCCTTGAGTCGCTCGTGACTCACGACAATCAGGAACTGAAAACTCTCCGGTGTCTCGTCGTCACCCGCATGAAAGGTGATCGTGAAGCCCTCAAGGGGCGGTTGCGGCTTAGGGGGGGCCCAACCGAGCGGGAACGAGAATCCGTTCACGACGATCCGCTCAAGACTTGAGTTCAACTCGTACTGCACGGTCGTCGCTCGCTCGCACTCAGGCCCGCGTATCTACACTGAATCGGGCGTCTCCGCCGATGGCGCAGCCAACAGGAGGGCCGCAGCCTCGATAGTAGCAGCCCGACTCGTCACACGGAACCGTCTGCGCTGTTCGAGAGCGCCGCGAGATGCCGCTCGACGCCCTCGGCCAGCGCCTGCAGGTGGTAGCCGCCTTCGAGGACTGACACGATCCGCCCCTGGCTGAACTCATCGGCGACGGCGCAGATCGTCCGTGTGACGCAGGCGTAAGTGTCAGGCGTCCACCGCAGCCCCGCGAGTGGATCTCTCGCATCCGCGTCGAAGCCGGCGGAGACGAGCACGACCTCAGGACGGAATTCACGAAGGCGCGGCGCCGCTTCCGAGTCGAATCGACGCCGTGCCTCATCGCCGTCACTTCCGGGCGGCAGCGTCAGGTTCATCGTGTATCCCGCGCCGGGCGTCTTCGGTGTTCCAATCTCGTGTTCGTAGCCGGTACCCGGGTAAAGCATTGCGGGATGCTGATGGGTGGAGAGGTAGAACACCTTCTCGGTCGTCTCGAAGAGGTGCTGCGTGCCGTTGCCGTGATGAACATCGAAATCGACGATCGCAATTCGACTCATTCCGTGATGATCGATGAGATGTTGCGCCGCGATGGCGACCGTGTTGTAGAGGCAGAAACCCATCGACCGATCGCGCTCACAATGGTGTCCGGGCGGACGCATGGCGACGAACCCCCGGCGAAGAGTCGCAGCCATTACGAACTCCACCGCCGCGATCGCGCACGCGACCGCCGCTCGGGCGGCGCGCTCGCTCTGCCGTCCAATCGCCGAATCTGGTGAGTCGATGTACGCGTCGCCGTTGGCGCAGGCGGTTCGGAGTCGATGCATGTATGAATCGTCGTGGATCCCGCGGATTGCGGCATCGACCAGCGCCTCGGACGGCCACGGATCCGGGTCGAGTGGAGTACGCACGCGATAGCCCAACCGCCGTACCGTCCGCATGACGCTCTCGAGGCGCGCGGGCCGTTCGGGGTGTCTCGGCCCGGTCTCGTGGGCGAGACCAAGCGGATCATGAAAGACGACCGTTTCCATTGTCGAGTTCGCGGACATCACTCAATGAAAGAGCCCGTGGAAGAACTCGTCCGCATCAAGCAGGCCCACCTTCTGCGCGAGAACCACCAGCACGAGCGCCGGCGCAACGAATCGGACGAGCAGGAGCCAACCCATCGTGAGCCCGGACGACAATGAGCCGAGTTCGGCGTCTCGCAGGCGTTTCGGCATGACCCATCCGGCGTAGATTGAGATGAGCAGCCCTCCGAGGGGAAGCATCCAGTTCGACGCCATGTAGTCCATCGTGTCGAAGAAGTTCTTCCCCGTGCTCGATTCCCAGCCGCCCATGACAAAGTTGGGGTCGAGTGAAAACGCGGACGGAATGGAGAAGGCGAAGATCGTGAGACCGAGTGTCCACACGGCCTTCGGCCGCCGCCAGCCTCGTTCGTCGATGAAGTAGGAACTCACCACTTCGAGCAGTGAGATCGACGAAGTCAGCGCTGCGAAGACGACGAGTCCGAAGAACAGCAGGGCGAGCAGCATGCCCCCGCGCCCGATCTCGGCGAACGCAAGCGGCATGCTCATGAAGACGAGTCCAGGCCCCGCGTTGGGATCTTGTCCGTACGAGAAGGTGATCGGAAAGATCATGAGACACGCGAGAAGGGCGATCGTCGTGTCAAGTCCCGCGATGGTCACGGATTCGCTGGTCAGCGCTTCCTTGGTGCGCTGGTAGGATCCGTAGGTGATCATCGCGCCCATCCCGAGCGAGAGCGTGAAGAACGCGTGGCCGAGCGCCTCGAGCACGCCGCTCGCCTGGAGCTTCGTAATGTCGGGTTTGAAGATGAACGAGACCGCCTCGCCGAAGCCGGGCTTGAACATGCCGTAGACGACCATGACGAGAATGAGCACGAAGAGCAGCGGCATGAGTATGCGACAGGTTCGTTCGATACCGGAACTCACGCCTCCCGCCACGATGAGGATCGTGACGAGCATGAAGATCGCGGCCCAGAAGGTCGAAGTCCAACCGTCCGTCGCCACATCGAGAAACGCGGATTGAATACGATCGAAGATGACGGCTCGTCGTCGTTCGGTCGAGGCTTCGCGACGGATCTCGTCCTCGGACCAGTCGGCGTAGTAGACCTGCGCGTCGGCGCGGGCTTGGCGCTGGGCTTCGGCGATGCGCTCGAGCAGGGCTTCGGCCTCCTCAACCTGCGCGCGGCGCAGCGGATCGACGAGCAGCCGTTCACGCGCTTCGGCGTCGTCGCCGATGATGGCGAGCGCAGCCCGGTACTCGTCGTACGCGATCCAGACCGATGGTTTCGCGTCCTGCCTGATGGTGACCGCTCGTGGTCGCGACGCGCGACCGGCGCGAGTTTCGACGAGCGACTCGCGCATTTCATCGAGCGAGGTCGAGGCCCCGTAGGCGATCGCTTCGATTTCGGCCTCGTCGTGAATCGGCTGCGTGAAGTTCACCGCGGACTTGATCGTGAAGTCCATCGCCCAGCCGGCGACGACGATGTAGTACGAGAGAATGACGAACCCGGTAATGACACCGAGCCACCCGACCGACGCCCAGCCGGTACGGCGCCCCTGAAGTTCGTGGAAGGCGCCCACCGGCTGCTTCTGCGCGGCGCGGCCGATCATGATCTCCGCCATCATGATCGGAATGCCCACGAGAAGAATGCAGAAGAGGTAGATGAGGACGAAGAGTCCGCCGCCGTTTTCGCCGGTGATGTACGGAAACTTCCACAGGTTGCCGAGTCCGACGGCGGAGCCGGCGGCGGCGAGGATGAATCCGGCGCGGGAGGCCCATTGTCCGCGATCCTGGGGCGTCGCCATCACGCGCTCCTTCGAGTCTCGTGGATGTGATCGTTGAGATTTCGGCAGACTAGCAGACTTCGTTCTGGTCGGCCAATTCCGGGGCGCATCGCCAGTGCGACGCCGTTGCAACCGATTCCCCGGCCGTGTATGCTGTCGCAACCTCTCGGTGGACCGATCGGTTACATTCGGCGATCGGTACGCTCGCATCGCGCCTCGGCGCGTGGATTCGGAACGACATCTTCCCGGCGGTTCGCCGTGCATCCCGGAGCGAAAAGCGAATGGACACCGTCAACCAGTTCGTCAGTTCACTCAATGACATCCTGTTTCACCAGCATGTGGTGTATGCCCTTCTGGCCACGGGCGTGCTCTTCACCTTCTGGACGATCTTCGGACAGTACCGCGCGCTCACCCACGGCGTGAGCGTGATTCGAGGCAAGTACGACGAAGAGGGCGATCCGGGCGCCATCAACCACTTCCAGGCGCTCTCCGCGGCGCTCTCCGCCACGGTCGGTCTCGGCAATATCGGCGGCGTCGCGCTCGCCGTAGCGCTCGGGGGACCGGGCGCGATCCTCTGGATGTGGGTCATCGGAGTCGTCGGCATGGCGCTCAAGATGACCGAGGTCACGCAGTCCATGCTCTATCGCAATACGACGGACCCGGAGAATCCGCACGGCGGGCCGATGTTCGTCGTGAAGAAGGGACTCGCCGACGCGGCCGCGGGTGGTAACAAGGTTCTCTGTGTCGCGACCGGCATCGCATTCGCCATCGTCTTCGTCTGGGCCGGATGGGTCTGGGGGACGATGCCCGTCATTGTCGGCTGCTCGATCGTCGCGCTCGGCCTGCTCATTCTCGGAATCGTCAACGGCTCCGCGCTCGGATCGATCATCGGCGGAATCTTCGTGATCACCCTGCTCATCTCGGCGATCACGGGCGGCAACATGTTCCAGGCCTGGAATGTCGCGGATGTGACCTTTACATACTTCGGTATTCCACAGATTGCGACGGGCATCGTCCTCGCCATCGTCGTGGGCGCCGTCATCATCGGCGGCATCAAGCGAATCGGAAATGTCGCCGGGAAGCTCGTGCCGTTCATGTGCCTGCTGTACCTCACCGCAGGTGTGTATGTGCTCTTCCTCAACGCCGGTCGCATCCCGGAAATGATCGCGCTCATCTTCCGAAGCGGTCTTCCCGAGTTTCTCGGTGGCGAGCCGGCGACGGCCGGCGGCGCGTTCCTCGGCGGCACCTTCGGTTACGCCGCGATGTGGGGCATCAAGCGTGCGCTCTTCTCCTCGGAAGCCGGTCAGGGCTCGGCGCCGATCGCTCACTCGGCCGCGAAGACGGACGAACCGGTGCGCGAAGGTGTAGTCGCGGGACTCGAGCCGTTCATCGATACGCTCGTCGTCTGTACGATTACCGCACTCGTCATTCTCTCGACCGGCGCCTATGACCGGCCGGCCGAGGCGAACTACGCCGCGGCGCCCGAGATTACTTCGATCGAAGCCATCGAATACACGGATGACACCGGCAAGGCGGTCACCGTGAAGGGTCGCGTACTCGACGGCGCGGGCGACGCGGTACAGATCGTCGCGGCGGACAGTTCGAAGGCGGATCCAATCACGATTCCCGCTGCGTCGATCGTCGAGCGCACACCGCTCGAGAACGAGTGGACGCTCGTCACCACAGGGCTGCCTGCAAAGACCGATGACGCGAAGCGCATTCTGCGCGTGACCGATGGCCCGGGCTGGCGGTCCGGCGAAACCGTCTTCATGATCGTGCACGCCGACGAGAATCTGGACACGGGTCGTGACCTGCGTCGAATCACCGGGACGGTCTATGGGAACAATGACACTGGATGGCGGGTCGCGTGGAACGCCCTCGAATCCGAGAAGGAACCGTCGTTCATAGACGGCGAGGATGGCGACACTGATATCGGTGTGTACGGCGACTATGCCGGCGCGTCGTTGACCGCGCACGCGTTCGACCGTGCGACTCCGGGGCTCGGCATGTGGCTCGTGACGGGCGCCGCCTGGCTGTTCGCGATCTCGACGATGATCTCATGGTCGTACTACGGCGAACAGGGCATGGTGTACCTGCTCGGTGAGAGTTCCGTCGTGCCGTACAAGATCGTCTACTGCGCCCTCATCGTCGTATCGACGCTCGGCTTCATCAAGACTGACGCGCAACTCGACATGTGGACCACGCTTGGACTTGGTGTCATGCTTGTGGCGAACATTCCGATCATGCTGCTCTTCAGCGGTCAGGCGATGAAGGCGTATCACGAATACATGGGTCGACTCAAGTCCGGCCAGATGGTCGCGCACAAGGCGCCGCCGATCACCGATGTGATCGAGGGCGAAGATGTGAAGCCCGGTCATCACTACGACCCGGAGAAGTAATCGAACGCCTCGAATCGCAGCGCACTCCTTCGCCCGCGGACATCGTGTCCGCGGGCTTTTCATGCCCTACGCTGTCGAGTCGAGACATGGAAGTCGCCCGCCGAAACCTCTGGAGCTACCCCGACCTCGCCGACGCCGTCGACGCGGCGATCGCCGCGCACGCGGCGGCGATCGAACTCGAACAGTCGGTGCGCGGTCTCGATGCGCTTCTCGAACTGGAGTTGCATCCGATCATCCAACGGGGATTCGCCAACGCCGGGTACGGCGTGCATCCGGAGCAGCGATACCCACGCGATCGCGTGAAGTCGAAGCGGAGCGAGGGCGAACGGTGCGACATCGTGTTGACGCGCGACGGCGCGGAACTCCTCGACCCGGACGCGGAGAAGACGCTCTTCCAGGCGGGAGACGCATGTCCGCTGCACGAGGCGTTCTGGCTCGAGGTGAAAACGGTCTTTCAATTCACAAGCGAAGGGCCGAACCGAAGTTACGCGTCCGATCTCGGTCGCCCGATCCATCAGGATGTCGCGAAGCTGTCGAAGGACCGCGGCATAACCCATGCCGGTGTTCTCATTCTGCTATTCACGGCGGATGAAGTCGTCGCCGACCACGATCTTGGGGTCTGGATCGAGCGTGGGCGTCGTCGAGGCCTCTCCATCGGTCATCCGTATCGACGCATGACGCCCATCGGCGATCGTTGTGGCAACGGCCTGCTCACGGCGGCCCTCTTTCCGATTGAACGCTGACCGCGCCGGCGGGTATACAGGCTGCGCGCGGTCTGGTATGCTGCGCTGCAGCCTCGAGGGGCGATCAGCGCGCCCACGGAGTGAACTCACGAGAGAAAGGCGAGACGATGAAACGAACCACCCGATGGCTCGGCGCGACTTTGGTCGCCGTCCTAAGCATGTTACTCACTGGCGCGACTGCCGCCGACGACCGGACGCCTGAAGAGATTCTGAAGGAATACGAATCGGTCGAGATGCCGACCTATGACCGGGAAAAGGGCGCCGATCCCGAGTACCGGCAGGAGTACTTCGACGCCCGAAATGAGGCGCAGAATCGAAAGGCCGAGCTCATCCTCGAGCTCTACAAGACCGCGCCGGAACACGAAGCGACGCAGCGACTCATGCCCGAGCGTTGGACCATTCTCGGCCAGATCGGCAAGAACAGTCTTGTCATCGAAGAGACATCAAACTACCTGGCGAAGCATCCGGACGGATCGCTCGCCCAGGAGGCGCACTACGCCGAAGCGCAGTCGACGATGCGGGAGTACTGGAGCGACGCCGAAAAGAAGAAGCTCATCGGCGAGCGCATCCGCTCGTACGCCAAGGCGTATCCCGACGATGAGCGGAATGTCGGCATGCTCCAGTCGCTCGCTCAGTACCACACGGACGACCCGGCGGAAGCCAAGGCGATCTGGAAGAAGCTGATCGACGAGTATCCGGATCATCGCTCGGCGAAGTACTGGCCGGGCAAGCTTCGCCAGATGGAGGGCATCGGGCAGCCGTTCGAGCTCGCGTTCACGGACGCGATTACCGGCACCGAGGTCTCGATGGAACAGCTCAAGGGGAAGGTCGTGGTCGTGGACTTCTGGGCGACCTGGTGCGGACCGTGCGTCGCTGAGATGCCGCACATGAAAGAGCTCTACGCCGAGTACAAGGACGAGGGCGTCGAGTTCATCGGAGTGAGCCTCGACCAGCCGCAAGATCAGGGCGGTCTCGACAAGCTCCGCGAGTACTGCGAGAACGAAGAGATCGAGTGGCCGCAGTATTACCAGGGCGCGGGCTGGGCGAGCGAGTACTCATCGAACTGGGGCATCAATTCGATCCCGACGATGTTCATTATCGACAAGCAGGGTCGACTGCACTCGACGAGCGCACGCGGAAACCTCGAGACGATGATCCCCGAATTGCTCGGAAAGAAGGTCGGCGCCGAGGGCTGACTCATTCGGCGTCAGTGAGTGGCTGGCGCCCTTACGACTGAGACGGACGGGAGTCACGGCTCGAAGGAGTCGTGGCTCTCGTTTATTTTGGTCCCGCTTGATCGATCGAGCCGGCCGAGAATCTCATCCGCGGCGGTGGCGGCGTAATCCGTTCGTTCGAACTGGGCGCGGATCTCGCGGAACGCCTGGACCTGTTCGTTCCGTGTGGCGTCGTCTTCGATCACGGTCCTGAGGGATGTCACGACAGGATCGAGCGACCCATAGCTCGGGATGAACTCGGGGACGACCCGGCGGCCGGCGATGAGGTTTGGAAGCGCCTTGAACGGGGTGGAGATCAGCCAGCGCCCCACGAGCCACCACGGAACGGGACTCATCCGAAAGAGCACGACCATGGGCGTGCGATGACGAACCACATCAAGCGTCCCGGTTCCACTGCACACGATCGCGGCGTCGGCCCAGTCGAGTATCTCGTGCAGTCGTCCGGATTCGACGACCACGCCCGCCGGGAGATTCGACGCCGCGTGGTGAATCCGCCGCTCGGCGTCGGCGCCCGCCGCGGCGACCGCGGCGTGAGCCGTCGGATGGGCGCGACGAACCGACTCGAACACTGCGAGCATGGCGAGCGTATTCGCGCGGATTTCGCCCGGCCTCGACCCCGGCAGAATCGCAAGGCGCGGCCGACCTGACGGCAGCGGCGCCCGTTCTCCGTTGAACTTCGCGGCGGGCGAGGGCTCGCCGAGCACCGGGTGACCGATGAAACGAGCGGGAACACCGTGTCGCGCAAAGAACGCCTCTTCAAACGGAAGGAGACACAGAACGAGGTCGGTCAGGCGTCGGAGCTTTGCGACGCGCCATTCACCCCAGGCCCAGAGCTGAGGCGCGACGAGATGGATGACCGTGGCGCCGCGGGGCTTCGTGATCTTGCAGATCGGAAAGTTCGCCGCGGGGGAGTCGACCGGCACATGCAGAGCCGGCCGATTCGTCTCGACCCAGGCGCGAATGCGTTTGTTGATCGCGAGATGTTCGAAGACCTTCGCGAATCCGCCGGCGCCCATCGCCGCGTTCTGTCCGGTCTCTTCGATGATCTCGGCGCCGGCTTCACGCATGCGCGGCCCGCCCCATCCGAAGATTCGCAGGTCGGGTCGCCGTCGCTTAAGTTCCGCGATCACCGGCGCGGCGTGGTTGTCGCCGCTCGGCTCGAACGCCGTGAAGAGCACGCCGGATTGAGCGGAAGGGGCGGAGGTCACGCGTCACATCGCAGCGGAGAGATCGCCTCGTGTCAATGGGCGGCGCCGTTCAAACCGCTCGTCACGACTTCAGCGGACTCGGGACGCGTGACAACCATCGGCGGTTCGTGTTCGTCCGCGTCGGGGGATTCAAGCTCGGATCGTTCGAGGGCGGAGTCATCGATTCGTCCATCCGAGCGAACTTCGTCGAACCGGACCGCCACGCGGCGGGAGACGCCTCGCTCCTGCATCGTGACGCCGTAGAGCTGATCACCCGCCTGCATCGTCCGCTTGTTGTGGGTGATGATGATGAAGTGGCTGCGATCGAGGAAAGTCTTCACGACGCCGGCGAATCGTTCAACATTCGCATCGTCGAGCGCGGCGTCGACTTCGTCGAGGAGGCAGAACGGGCTCGGCTTGCTCTGGAAGATCGACATGAGCAGGGCGACCGAGGTCATCGTCTTCTCACCACCGGAGAGCAGCTTGATCGAACGCGGCTCCTTGCCGGGTGGCTTCGCGATGATCTCGACGCCGGACTCGAGCCAGTCAACCTCGCCGGTTTCCTCGTCGGGCATGAGCACGATGTCCGCCCGACCACCGCCGAAGAGCTTGCGGAACATTCCGCCCTGTCCCGCAAACGCGTCACGGATTTTCTCGAAGGTGGTCTTGAACCGATCGCGGCTCACCTCGTTGAGCTCATCGATGAGCGTGGTCAGTTGTTCCCGGGCTTCATCGAGATCGCGCACCTGTTCGGCGAGTTCGACATTCCGACCCTCGAGCTCCTGCTCTTCCTTGATCGCATCAAGGTTCACATTGCCGAGCTTCTTGATCTCGGACTTGAGTTCACTGATGCGCCCGCTCGCCTCCTCGCGATCGATCGGGATGAAGTTGTCGTGACGGGCGACTTCCCGATACTCGTGGTATTCGGCTTCGAGATCGAGCGCGAGGTCTTCGATGATCCGCTGCTCGAGACTCTCCCGGCGGACTTCGGCCTCACGCTTGCTCAACTCAAGCGAGTTGTAATTACGGTCCACGATCGAAACGCGCTGCCGCGCCGCGTTGACCTCTTCGGAGAGCTGAAGCAGCCGTTCGCTCGTCCTGCTGATTTCGTTCTTCATATCGTCGAGACGATCGACCGATTCGACGAGGAAGCGATCGCACTCCTCGGCCTCGAAGGTCGCCTCGTCGATCATGCGGTCATATTCGACGAGCTTCGCTTCACGGGTCTCAAGGCTGCGTTCAAGGATGTCGCGCTGGCGCCGCTGCTCTTCGAGTGACACCTCGGCATGTCGCCGCTCGCGGTCCGCCGACGCAAGGCGCTCGGACGCCTGGCTTACCGCGATGCGCGACGCGGTGAGCGATTCACTCGCTTCGGACAGGCTGGCGCCGGCGGCGTCGACCGCCGTCGCGAACTCTTCGACTCGCGCGGCCTCTTCCTCGTGGAGGCGCTCGAGTGACGCGAGTTGTCGCGACTTCTGCTCCCGCTCATCCTGAAGGCTCGTCGAGCGACGATCGAATTCGATGAGGCCTTCTTCGAGTGACGGACGCTCACGGTTGATTCGCTCGAGCTCCGAGCTGATCCGCTCGATCGAATGCGAAATACGATCACGATTGGAACGCCAGTCGTAGATCTCCTGGCGAAGCGTCGCCTGTTCGACTTCGAGCGTGGCGGCTTGTTCGTCGATCGCGGCAAGGTCCCGGCGAAGCGCTTCGATCTTCCGATCGAGTTCATTGAGTCGGAGCGAAAGGCTGGCGAGTTCCGTTCGGCGAACGAGGCGTCCCGCGCCGGTTCCCTCAGTGGTCGCGGGGCCCGCGACGATTCGACCGTCCGGTTCAAGCAGGTCGCCGTCACGCGTCACGAAGCGCGCGCCAGCGAGGGGGCCGGACGCGAGCATCATCGCCGCGTCAAGATCACGAACAAACCAGGTGCGGCTCAGAAGGCGGTCGACGATCGGCTGCACTTCCGGATTCGCCCGAACCAGCCGCGCCACCGGCGTGGCGCCCGCGAGGTATCCAGGCGTCGCCTGGAGTTCGAGTCGAAAGTCAGGCGCCTGAAGCGGGACGAAGGTCACTCGGCCGGTAAGAGTGGCGAGGCCTTCGCGGGAGTCGACGACTTCGGTCATTCGGTCCACGAGCAGGGCCTGTAGAAGCGGACCGAGCGCCGCTTCGACGACGGCCGCATAATCGACATCCGTTTCGATCGAGTCGGCGAGCAGCCCGCGCACAAACGCAAACTCGCCGCCCGAGTCGCGTCGTTCGAGGACGGCGCGTACGGAGTCGGCGAGACCTTCACCCGACGCATGCATTTCCTCGAGCGTATGCCGTCTCGCCTCGAGGCGCGCCCGCTCACGCTCGAGCTCGGAGAGCACATCACCGATTTCCTTCTGTCGGCCGCCGAGTGATCTGGCGTCGGACTCGCGGGTGGCCAGGTCCGTCTCCGCGTCGCCGATGCGGGCGACGAGATCTTCCCGACGCGACGAGGCATCCGCACGCTCGCTGGTGAGTTCA
Source organism: Phycisphaerales bacterium (assembly GCA_043101845.1). Taxonomy (GTDB): domain Bacteria; phylum Planctomycetota; class Phycisphaerae; order Phycisphaerales; family UBA5793; genus JBICHN01. The sequence goes on from JBICHN010000011.1 coordinate 1,281,443, forward strand.
TCGCGTCGCGCGTCGATAGCCGCGAGTCGGTCGCGCTGGGAACCGACCTGCTCCTCGATGGCGCTGATGCGATGACCGATGGAGTCGATCGTGGCGCCGAGTGCGGTACGCTCGCGCTCGATTCCAGTCACGACCCCTCGCTGCTCGCTGAGCGCCTTGTTTTGGTCGTTGAGTTCGCGCTCCGCTTCATCGCGGCGTTCGGTCAACTCGGCGGTCCGGGCCTCCGCCGCATCCCGCTCGCATTGAAGCGATTCCACCCGATGGGTGACCGTAGCGATGGTCTGTTCGAGTTCTTCGATTCGGTCGTCGAACTCACCCATCCGAATTCGTTCGCCATCGATCGTCTGCTTCGCCTCTTCCTTCGATCGCTCAGCGAGTCCGCGGCGCTGAAGCGCCTGGTCGCGACGGGCCGTACGCTCGATTCGCTCCCGCTCGAGTTCCTGCAGGGACTGCTGGGCGCGGTGGCGATCGAGTTCAGCCGTCTGCTTGTCGTCTTCGAGCGCGGTGAGTTCGTTGATGAGTCCGGTGCGCTTGCCTTCAAGCTCGTTCAACTCCGAGGTGAGTCCGTCGATCTGATCACGAAGTTCGTGATAGAGATCGAACGCGTGGGCCATCTGCCACGCGGTCAACTCCTCATCAAGTTCCTGGAATCGACGGGCTTTCGCCGCCTGCCCTTTGACGATCCGGAGTCGTCGCTCCGCGTTTTCGAGTTGCTCGCGACATCGGACGAGGTTGACTTCGGTGCGCTCGAGCTTCCGGGTCGCCTCAATGCGACGGGCCTTGAACTTCGCGACCCCCGCGGCCTCTTCGAAGATGATGCGACGCTCCTGGGGATTGCTCGTGAGCATCGCGTCGACCTTGCCCTGCTCGATGATCGAGTAGGCGTCGGCGCCGACGCCGGTATCCATGAAGAGTTCGCGGACATCCTTGAGCCGGGCCTTGCGATTGTTGATGAGATAAAGACTCGTCCCGTCTCGGTAGAGCCGACGGCCGATCTCCACAAGCTCAGTATCAACCGGCAGTTCCCGCTGTCCTGATCCCGCGTCGACAAGCGGGTTCTCGAAGGTGAGAGTCACCTCGGCCATGTTCATGGGCTTGCGGGCCGATGAGCCACTGAAGATGACATCCATCATCTGTTCGCCGCGCAGACTCTTCGCGGATCGCTCGCCAAGCACCCATTTGATCGCGTCCACGACATTCGACTTTCCGCAGCCGTTGGGTCCGACGATGCAGGTAATGGGATCGTCGAACCGGAACTCGGTGGAGTCGGCGAAGGACTTGAAACCGGAAAGTCGAAGTTTGGCCAGCCGCATAAGGAATCGGGCCTCCATGCCGGGTATTCGGCCACTCCCTGGCCGGGTGAAGCGAGCGTTCGTTCACCATGGGCGGCGTCGCTCGGACGCGGGGTATGGTAGCGAACGGCCTTCGCGACACAAGCGATATCACGCGGATTAGGCTCATCGACCGAATACGCGACGACGGCTCAGAAATGGCCGTGAATCCGCGGGTTCGGGAGTATCATTAATTCGACTGACTCACCGATCGCCGCGTTCGAATCAGAGGACGATGCATGCTCTGGCAGCCGCCGCTCCCGGAACGGTACACCCACATGACCGAGGCCCAACTCGCCGAAGCGATTCGGGCCCGAAAGGCCGCGCTCGGCTCGCGCCTCGTCATCCTCGGCCATCACTACCAGCAGGACGATGTGGTCCAGCATGCAGATTTCACCGGCGACAGCTTCAAACTGAGTCAGCTCGCCGCCGAGCAGGTGGAGAAGGTCGGGGCCGAGTTCGTCGTCTTCTGCGGCGTCCATTTCATGGCCGAGTCCGCCGATATTCTCACCCCGGAGGATGTCATCGTCATTCTCCCTGACCTGTCCGCCGGGTGCTCGATGGCGGACATGGCCGAGTACGACCAGACCGCGCAAGCCTGGGACGAAATCCATGAAGCGCTCTCCGAGACCGAGGGACCGCCGACACGAGTGATCCCCATCACCTACATGAACAGCTCGGCGGCGATCAAGGCGTTCGTCGGTCAGCACGGCGGCGCCGTATGCACGAGTTCCAACGCGGGCCGGGTTTTCGACTGGGCTCTGGCGGGGGGGGACATCCCGAAGCAGGAGGGCGAGGCGATCAAGCTTCTCTTCCTCCCGGACCAGCACCTCGGCCGGAACACGGCGAAAGCGAAGGGATTCCTCACGGAACTGGACGCGGCGTCAAAAGGCGCCATTCCGGACACCGCGGTCTGGGATCCGCATCAGGAATTCGGTGGTCTCGACCCGGAGACGATTCGCGCCACGACCGTCTTCCTCTGGAAAGGCCATTGTTCGGTTCACAAGCTCTTTCGGCCCGAGCATGTTGATGAGGTCCGCAATCGTGTTCCCGGAGTCACCGTCATCGTGCATCCAGAGTGCGAGCAGAGCGTCGTCGATCGAGCCGACCTCAGCGGGTCGACCGAGTTCATACGAAAGACGATCGAATCCGCCGAGCCGGGCACGAGCTGGGCGATCGGCACGGAAGTGCACATGGTCAACCGGCTCGCGAACGCGGCGAACACGCGCGGCGTCCAGGTTGAAATGCTCTCCGGCTGCCAGTGCCTGTGCACCACGATGTATCGCATTGATCAGGCGCATCTGTTGTGGGTGCTCGATGGACTCGCCGACGGAGAAGTTCGAAATCAGATTCGGGTGCATCCGGAAGCTCGGGAATGGGCTCTGGTCGCCCTCAGCCGAATGCTTGCCTTAACGGGCGGCGGTGGCGTGAAGGTCGAGGCGACGGCGCCCGCCGGATGAGACGGAATCCGCGGCGCCGGTGACGCGTCTAAATGAATAGAGAACCGGGCGACGGCGGTCGAGGGCGATGACAACCATGGGTGATGGGAGCGACAAGGCGAAGGACCGGACTCGAAGTCGGCGTCGTCGCCGATGGGTTACGGTGGTCGGGGTCGTCGTGCTGGCGTTGCTGGCGATTGCAGTCGGCGGCGTCTTCTTCGCGCCTCGAATCCTGAGCACTGACGCGGGTGTCGAATTCATCGAGGCGCGACTCAATCGCGATCCGGCGCTTCGGATTGACATCGGGTCACTCGATCTTCGGTGGTCCGGCCGTCAGCGTGTGAGCGGCCTGCAGGTCGCCAGTGACGAGGACGGATATACGACCAATCTCGATCTGGTGTGGAATGGGTCACTCTGGGAGTTGATCCGTGGTCGACGCGATCTCGGCGAATTGATCGTTTCAGGCGAGGTCGAGGCCACGATCGGCCGTGAACTCGACGAACCGACGGACGAGCCGGAGGAGCCCACGGAACTTCCGAGCGATTTCGCGGTGGAATTGCTCCTTGATTCACTCGCGATCGTCATTCGCGACGCGTCACCCGATCAGCGATTTGGCGGCGACGCGCGCCTGGATGAGATCAACGGCTCGATCGCGCTCGGAGTTGGAGAGCCGCTCGAGTTCGACCTCGGCGGCGTGACGACCTTCGGTGACCAGCCGGGCGGATTTGACGCCGAAGGCGCCATCTCTGACTTTCTCAGCGTGGCCGGGGTCGAACCGTACGAGAAGTGGCGCAGCGATGCGCGACTTCAGGCGACAGGCATACCAAGCGCGTTTCTTGACCGACTGCTTGGACAGGACGGGCGGCTCGCATCAATCATTGGCGAAGCCGTGAGCGGTGACCTGCGCCTCGATGGTGACCCGGTTGACGGCGCCGTGACTCTCGAACTCATCGCCTCCCGCGCCCAGGCCTCGATGGCTCTCGCGATGACGAGCGATCGTGTTCAATTGACGGAGCCGGCGTTTTTGGAGGTCGACCTCGGGCCTCGTTCGCTCGAGGCCTGGCTGCCGAACGGTGGCGCCTCGGAATGGGCGCTCGAGCCGACCGGTCGCTGGCGTCTCGAGATTGACGCCCTTGAGGCCGCCCGCACGGGGCCGTCCGGGATCGACCTCGCCGACGCCGATCTGGACGCCACGCTGACCGGCGCCTCCTTCGTCTTTGCCCGTCAGGCGACGACGAATGTGATCGAGCCGACACGGTTGAGCGAGATCACCTTGCGGATCGCGTCCGAAGATGTCGCCCAAGCGGTCTCGTTCTCGGGATCGGCCGACCTTCGAACCGGAGCCGCGTCATCCTTGCTCTCGCCCGAGTCACAATCGATCGCCATCGATGGTGAACTTGCTCAGGCCTTCTCAGCGGACGGGGCGATTCGGCGCGATTCATTGTCGCTCACCGCGAGCCTGTCCGGGGCGAACATCCCGGCGGGCCGAATCGACGACGGAGCGGAACTTGACGGCTGGCTCGTCGACGCGATGGGCGACACGCTCGATTCCTTCGGACTCGACCTCGCGCTCGGGCCCGGGATCGACGGTCCGGTCCGCGTCGACGCCCGCATCATCGACGACTCCGATTCACTTTCCATCGCGGTGCGCGTGGACGAGAACTCGATCCGGCTGGAACCGGACGGGCCAGCGCTTCTCTCGTGGCGCGCCCGTCCCGAGTTGCAGACACGGCTCGCCAATCTACTCGGAGACTCGTGGTCAATTGAACCGGACTCGTACGAGTCTCCGCTTTCTTTGACGATCGATGAACTCACTATTCCGCGGCTTGACGGAAGTTATGCATGGGAATCGATGGCGTTCTCCGCGGGCGCCGAGTTGAATGGATGGAACGCTCGTTACCATGACCTCAACCCGGCCCTTACGCTCGGAGCGAACGCGACCGTCCGAATCGCCACGGACACGCTCTCTGAATCGGTGACCATGCAACTCGATGACGCCACCGTTCGCGTCGACGAGGTTTCGACGCCGGCGGATGCCATCATCACGGTGGCGCATCCGCTCGATGAGAACGCGCGATTGCTTACCGCTCGAGCTGCGCTCGAGCGATTCCCGGCGACGGTCCTCGCCGACCGGATCGGTCGAAAAGGCGCTCGCGTCACGGAGATCGTCGGTGAGGCGCCAACGGTTCGGCTCGAGGCCACTCGGTCGCCTGAGGGGTTCGTCGCCGGCGAAGCGACTCTCATGGGAGAACGCTCGGACTGGAGCGTAACCGTCGAACACGATGACGAGTCGCATACCTTCAGCGCGGCGGGCTCGCAGGTCATCACGCCCGGGGTCGTCGCGTCGTTTCAGCGCGAGGACCCACTCATTACCCTCTACGACGACCTTCCGGTCGACCTCGTCGCGGAACCCATTCGCGTGTCGAATGAATCGATCGCGAACCTCGGTCTGATCGAAGCGGTGAAGTCGTCGGCGATTGTGGCGCGGGCGGCGTCCGAAGCCTCGGGCCGAATCTTCGTGCGCGACCTCGCCACTCCGGCGACCGCCGTGCAGCCCAAGGCGGCGATCGTCTTCGAATCCGGATTCCGCGGTCCCCTCGAAGCTCGACTGCAGGGATCCGCGCGCGATGACGATGGCGATGATCCGCTCGGATCGTTCGACCTCTGGGTGCGGCGGGAGCCGGCGGAGCCAAAGTCGCACAAGCAGATCCGCCTCACCATGGAGGATCTCTATGTGGAGCCGGCGGAGCGACTCTTCGGCTACGAGCCCACGACCCTGACCGGTTGGCTCGGTGAGTACGGGCGCGCCTCGCTCACCATGGAGCCGATGCGTTCCGAACCCGGCTGGGAACTGAGTATCAACGCCGATTTCTCGCGCTCGACCGGTCAACTCTTCGGGCAGGTAACCGACGAACGCATCCTCTTCTATCGCCCGAGCCGGTGGCAGTCGAAGGTCGCCGCGGCGCGATTCGGTGGATGGATGGACGAGCACCAGATTACGAACGGCATCACTTCCGCAGAGGACATCGACCTCGACATCAAGTTCAACCGAGTGGAAGTGCCGCGCAACCTTCTCGACGAGGAGACGCTGACGCCCGAACGATTCGGATTCGAACTGACCGCGCTCGTGCCCACCGTGACCCTGCTCGGACCTGAGCCTCTCGCGACCTTCAACAATCTCGAGCTCACGCTGGGCGGGGCGAACATTGTCGAAGGGCTCGGGTACCTCCTCAAGGGTGATGTCGTCTCGCCGACGGACACGCCGGGAACGATCAATCTGAGTGGGATCGCGCGTACCCAGACCGTCGCCTGGAATTCGGTGCGTACAGATCTGCAGGGCGACATCGAGGGCTTCCCGGTGGGATTACTCGATCGTCTCGCGGAGCTTGACGATCGCCTCGAAGCGTCCCTCGGCGCGTCGATGTCGGTCAAGGCGCACCTCGTGGACGCGAGCTTCGACTCCGGTCGTGTCACGCTCCGCATGTCGAGCGACAACGGCTGGATGAATGTGCGCGATGCGGAGTTTCAGGGTGGCACGCTGGTCACGACGACTCCGGTGCGTGCGATGCTCGATGTCACGCCCGTCATGGCGGCGACCGTGCTGCGTGATGTCAACCCGATGCTCTATGACCTTCGAAAGAAGGGGGGGCCGATGCTGCTCGAGGCGAACGACATCCGCCTGCCCCTCGACGGGGATGTCTCCCGCCTGAACGGTTCGTTCACGCTCGACCTCGGCCAGGTCAATGTCGCGGCGACCGGATTCATCGGCGAATTGCTCGGCTCGTTGCGCGATGAGACGAGTGGCGAGCAGACCGGCACGATTCCGCCCGTGAAGGCGCGTATCCGGAACGGAGTCCTCACTTACGACGAACTCATGGTGCAGACGCCCGAGTTCGACATCACAACCTGGGGGAGCGTCAATCTCGCGACGCGCACGCTCGAACTTGGCGCCGCAGTTCCGCTCATCGGCTGGAAACGGGTCTTCGGCGACATGGTCGATGTCGATAACCCGGTGCTCGGCGACATCTCCCCCGATATTCCGTTCTACCTTGTTATCGAAGGAACCATCGACGACCCCGTCGTTCGCCCCGACCCCGACGGCGCCGAGAAGGTTGCGGATGACTTCTTCCAGGGAATGATCGGGAATGTTCTCGATCGGGTCTTCGATCCGGCCGGGACGAAGAAGAATCGCAATCGGCGCGATCGTCGCTGATCAGAAGACTTGGAAACGGGTCCGATCGACTTCACTGATGAACAGATCAAGGTCGAGCGATTGCGCTTCGAGCCGTCGCTTGAGAATCGGGAGGTAGCCGCGCTCGCTGTTCGTATGTCCGGTGAGGATGACCGAACAGCCGCGCAACTCCGCCCCCAGCGCCTGGTGGTGCGTCATCTCACCCGTGATGAAGAGTTCGCAGTCCTGCGCAATCGCGTTGTCGAGCAGCGACGCGCCGGCGCCGGGAACCAGTCCGACTGATTTCACCGAGCGGTCGAGATCTGTCGTCTTCACCGTGCGGATGCCGAGGTGCGCCTTGAGCCGGTCGGCGATTTCAGACACCGTCGCGGCCTGATCGAGCGTGACCTTGCGGCCCGCGCCGCGATCGATATCCGGCGCCGGCTGAAGGGGATAGAGGTCGAACGCGGGTTCTTCGTACGGATGAAATTCGCGGAGCGTCTGCACGAGCACATGAAGCGTCGCCCTTGGACACACCATTTCGAGCCGCACTTCGTTCACTCGCTCGAGTCGATCGGGCTGGCCGATCGCCGGTTTCGTCCCTTCGCGACCACGAAAGGTTCCGGTCCCGTCGATCTGGAACGAGCACTGCTCATACTCGCCGATGCGTCCGGCGCCGGCGGTCGCGAGCGCATCGCGAACGCGCTCGACATGCTCCGCGGGCACGAAGGTGACCACCTTGAAGGCGCGATGCCGATCGAGTCCTTCGTACGGTGTCAGCGCGCGTCGATACCCGGTTCCGATCGCGTCGGCGAGCCAGTCGGTGACCCCGTTCGGCGCCGCGTCGAGCGCCGTATGGGGCGAATAGACCGCGAGCCCGTGGTTCGCGATGAGCAAGAGCATTCGACCCTGCGGATCGTCGTCGGTGATGCGCTGCACCGGGTGAAACATGATCGGGTGGTAGCTCACGATGAGCTGGGCGCCGGATTCGACCGCTTCGCGGGCGATCGCCTCAGTGAGATCGATCGTGAGCATGGCGCAATCGATCGTCATGTCGCGTGAGCCAAAGAGCAGACCCACATTGTCCCACGGCTCCGCGTACATCGGAGGCGCCATGCGCTCCAGCGATCGAATCAGGTCATTCAGTGGAATCGACACGAGAGGCACTCCACGATCGCCAGACACTCCACCCGAGGGCGAGGTAGATCGGCGCATAGATTATCCACGGCGTCCAAGTTGGAACAGTCCACCCGTCCACATCGTTCAAGACGATATAGGCCCACGGCAGCGTGAGAGAGGCGATCCATACGGCCGGCTCGAAGGCGATCGGAATCAGGCAGAGGCTCCAGAGGAGGTACCACGGGTGCGCGGTCGTTGACAGAAGAAGCGCTGCGAAGAGAAACGCCCGGGACGCCGTCCAAACGCTGACGCGACGAATCCTCAGTATCACGAATACGCCAGTGAGGAGCAGTGCGGTGATCCATTTGGCAAGATCATGATCGTTGAGTGACGCGAGGATCAGCGGATAGATTGATCCGTTGAAGGCCCAGCGGTCGACGAACTCGCCGAGCGTCTCGCGCCAGCGATTCCAGGCTTCGACGCCGCCGTCCAACGCGAATGGCGCCATGATCAGACCCGCGACGCCCATTCCCGCGGCGACGCCGGTGAGAAGACGCCGGAGCGAAACGCCCCGCGCCGCGAATCCGGCGAGCGCAACGGGGATGGGCTTTACGAGCGCCCCCACGGCGAACACGGTTGACCATCGAACGGTCGCGTCCCGGCGTTGATCGACGATTCCAAGAGCGATGACCATGACAAGTACGCCGAGAATGTCCTGATGACCGGAGCCGGCGATCTCGGTAAGGACGAGCGGATTCCACGCGTAAAGCGCTGCCCACCAGGGCGACTTCCCGCGCCGCCGCAGCACGCGAAGCAGGACCACCACGACAAGAAGATCGAACAACGCGAACACGCCGCGGAAAAGGGTCGCGCTCGAGTCGATCGAAAGTCCGGCGCCGAGCCCGACTCGAGCGATGGCGCCGAACACGAGCTGGCTGGTGGGAAGATAGATCGTGACGAGCTCGGGGTAATTGAGGCGCGAAGCAAGCTCAGCTTCGCCGGGGAATCGAGGCTGTCCCGAATCGATTTCGATCGGCGCGGTGTGGTACGGGTTGTGACCGGTCGCGACGGCGCGGCCGTCGAAGAGATAACGCCAGAGGTCGTCACTGAGGCCGGGATCGTGGGTCGCGACTATCAAGACTCGCGCAACCAACGCGACCACGAGGATCGTTCGCCCGCCATGCTGAGTATGCTCTGGTTCCCGCGTGAGAAGGAACGCCAGCGCGGTCAGCGTCGACCAGCACGCGGCGCTGGCGATCCAGAATCGATTGAGTGATGGGAGATTGTCGCTCGCCGCCGCGGGATCACGAGAAACCTCCATCACCGCAAGCGCCCACACCAGGGCGGCGAGCGCCGGCAGGCACGCGATCATAGCAAGCCTGGTCAGGCCCGCTTCGGACCGAGGACGGCGCGACTGGAGATCACCCGAGCACAATCGTTGAGATCCACGATAGGAGTACGAAGACGGCGGCGTACTGGAGAAGATTGATCAGATTGAGCGCGAAGATCCCCGCGGCGATCAGAGAATAGCGCCCGAACGACGAACGCGCGCGAGCGAAGGAAACGCGATAGAGATCGCGTGCCCAGTTGTACTGAACGACTCCAACGACCGCGATAACCGTGACGGCGACCATGAGCCAGACGATCGGATTCTGAAACACCGCGCCCATGGCGACGAGCACGCCAACCGCCCAGCCCGGCCCGAGCGCCCAGAGGAGACGGGACGACCAGCCGCCGAGCACCGTGTCGGCGACTTGTTGCAGCGCGAGTTCATCGACCGTCCAGGCTCGTCCGCACTCTGGACAGCGGCGATCGGATGACTCAAGTGAACCGCTCAGGTCATAGTTGCATCGTGGACACCGCGGCGCGTGCGACAACCAGGAGCCGTCGCGGTCCCTCTTCACATCTGCAGCCGGGGCGTCCATGGGGGATCGTAGACGCTCGCGGCCATTCTGCGTCAGTGGATGACGCCATGTTCGATGAGTGATTCTTCGATCTGTGCCGCGGTATCACCGGCATGGTCTATCTGTCGAGCGCGCCATCCCGCGGCCCGCGCCGCCTCGACATTTTCAGCGAGATCATCGAAGAAGAGGATCCTCTTCGGCTCAATTCCCACTGCGTTTTGAAACGATTCGTAGATCTCGGCGTCAGGCTTTGCGAGTCGCATCTCGTGGGATGCGAAGTGTCGCTGGAGCTTGACCACGCTGGGGAACTCGGGGTGATCGCCGTTCGCCGGTTTCAATCGTTTCCAGTGCGCCTCATTCGTGTTCGAGAGACAGGCCGTTGGGATCTCGACGGCGTGAATTCGATCGATCACGGCGCCGACGCCCTCGTATTCGCCCGACATCCAGGCGTGGTGGATACGGACGATCTCGTCGGGGGAGTAGCAGTTGTTCAGCGATCGAGCGACCTCGCTCGCCCATTCGTCAAGCTCAATCGCGCCGATGGTCAACCGCCGCGTGGTCTCGCGCCGGAGCCTCTTAAGATTCTCGTCGTCCGAGCTCTCACGCACGGGCAGTGCAGCGGCGGCGCATCCTTCTTCCCAACTCCGACAGATTCTGACGAGCACGCCCCCGAGATCGAAGCACACGAGTTCCACAGGGGTGTCAGATTGGAGCTCACGCAGCATGCCATTCCTTCTCAAAGACGACCACCGTCCACGGACCTCGCTCGACGGATGCGTTGCGGCTCGAAGGCGCCCACCCGAGCCAGTCATGCTTCCAGAACCCACCACCCGAATCAAGACGGTGATGACCTCGATCGACTTCGGAGCTTGGCGCCGCCACCACGAGCTTTCGCCGCGCCGATGCGAACGCGTGGTTGAAGAGAGACCGCGCCTGTGACGGCGGCCGATGCTCGATGGAGTCCGCGAGGATGATCGTGTTTGACGAAGGAATCGACTCGGGCGAGCGCTGACCTCCGATGTCGACGAATCGGAGTCTCGGACTTTCCGCGGCGAGGCTGAGGCGTTGAAACATGACGGGCCGATCCATGATCGCGGTGGCGTGCTCGTCCGATCCGCTCGCGAACTCTCGGATCAAGTCGTAGAGAAGAGTGATCTCCCGGCGTGTCGGTTTCGCCGCGATCTCTACACGCTGCTTCCATCGCGTCGCTTCCACGCGGCCGTATCGATCCCACCAGTCTGCGTATTGACTGAGATCGAATCGGGGTGAGGTGATCCAGTCACCACGCAGGAGCGCTTCGTACGCCCGTCGATGATCAGCCACGGCGCCGGCGTCGGACCAGTGTGCGTCGACCCACGCCCGGCCTGCGGCGCCGCGCGAACGAAGTACATCGGATTGTTCGATGTATCGAGTTAGCACGGCCTCGAGATCATCGAGCGTGGCGTCAAGCCACGGCAGCGACGAATCGCCTGTCCGATTCTGCAGCCACCCTCGGAGGTGCTCGTCGAGACGCCCGATGACCGGGACGCCGAGTCGCATGGATTCGAGCGACGAGAGGTGGAAGTTCCCCGTCACGACTTCGTCGATGACGACATCGGCGAAGCGACGCCGGCGGATCGATTCCTCAAAGGGGGCGTCAACGAGGAGATCGACGACGATCTCGCGCCCGACTTCGCCGAACCGATGACGAATCGACTCCAGAATGTCCACCGTCTCATCGCGCCCCTTCGAACTCCAGCGATCGACGGAGGCGGAGGTGTCACTTGTCGGTGAGAAGACGATCCGGAACGCCGAGTCGTCACGGCGCGGCTGTTCAGGCGGCGGATCGATTCCGATCGGTGTGCGGAGCGGGACGGCCCATGGGTAAAAGCGCTCCTGCCCCTGGGCGATGACCGCCGTGGGTATCGAGCGGTCCGTCATGACTTCGTCCTCGTCTCGCCACGGTCCAGTCGCGGCGAGAAACTCCGGAGGCGAGTGCAGAAGGCGCAACATCGGCTTCCCACCCTCGCTCAGCGCCGCGAGATCGAGATCATCGGCGAAGTATCGGCCCTCCGGGCCGACCTGGTTGTGACAGACCAGCAGATCAGCCTCATCAATGAGGCGTCGTGCCTCCGATCGATCGAACTGCCAGACGAGGTCATTCGGAAAGGTGCGATTACCGTATGGAGCGGCGTCTCGAACGACGAGACGCGCGTTGACTTGAGCTTGGTCACGCAGCGCCCGGCAGATACGAATCGGCGCTCCGGCGATCGGCGTGATGGCGAGGTGAACGATTCGCACGCAGGAATGATCGACGCGGTAACCGGCGCCGGTCCACCGGAGGACATCAAACGGGCCAAAATCCTGCACGGCGTGGCGGTGTGTGGTCGATAGCGCACCGTGATGATCATGCCGCACTCAACCGCTGACGCGACAACGCCGCCGCCCTCGAACGACTCTCCCGACGCGACGCATGCCGCGAGCGTAGACCGCTGGCGCGAGATGCACCGAGACGGGTACTTTCAGGACCATCGGAAGTACCAGGACCGGTTTCAGATGCGGGGGGTCGACCGTCTTCTCGAATTGCTCGAGCCCGACCGGGACGATGACCTGCTCGAAATCGGATGCGGCTACGGACGACTCATTTACCGTCTGGCGCCACTCGTGAATCGAGTCACGGGCGTTGATGTGGCGCCGGAGCCGATCGAGGACGCTCGATCCTTTCTCGCCGGATTCCGCAATGTCGATCTGAAGCAGACCAACGGCGTGGATCTGTCCGTGCTTCCCGATGCGTCGTTTGACGGGGTCTGGAGCGTAACGGTCTTCCAGCATCTGCCGAGAGCAGCGGTCGAGCGCTACTTCGATGAGACTCGGCGGGTGCTTCGGCCGGGCGGCCGCCTGTGCTTCCAGTTCATGACCGGCGGTGACACCGAGGAGGACATTCGAAACGAGGCGAAGGAACAGTCTGTGAGTTGGTCCGCGGCGCAGATCGCGTCGCTCGCCGAGCGGCGGCGATTCATCGTGCGACGGCTCGAATTCGAGTCGGTCAAGCATCACCCGCAGTTCGACTGGTACTGGATTCTGGCGGACCATGAGGGTTGTCGTTGATTCGCGCCGCGTCCCAGACTCGACGAGCGGACGATCCGACGCCGAGTGTTCGCGAACCGTCGTACTTCGTCACGACCGGCTTCCCACGGAGCGGAAACACCTGGTTCGAGACGATGCTGTCCGACGCTCCGGGCGTCGGCGGATTCTCGCCCGATGCGCGGGTCGGAGTTCCTCTGACGCTGCAGATGATCCGGCGCCATTCGCGGCTCGTCCGACTCCTTGAAACACACGACATGCCATTGCAGAACGCGGTGCGGCGACTGCTCAATCCAGATGACGCGCCGGGGTCGGCGCTTCCCGAATCTGTGCGGCCTTCAGTCACGCGCCTGATGGCGGACGAGATCCTTCCCGATGCGCGTCGAGTCCGTCATTACTTTGACGAGTCGCGAAGTGCTCGCCAACTCTCACTCGACCGACTGATTGAACCGCTCTTCGCGAGTGAGTCGAACACTCGCGACTCGGCGACACCGATCTTTGCCTTCGGGCTGCCCTCGAAGCACATACCTGTTTCCGAACTTCGACATGCCACGCCGGACTTTCGCATCATCCGGATCGTGCGCGATCCGCGTGATGTCCTTGTTTCAAAGTTCTACCACGATCTTGGAAAGCTGCGCGGCGATCTCATCGAGCGATTCGTATCCCTGGGTGAGGGCGGGCGCGTACAGCTTCGGGAGGACTGGCGAAAGGCGTATTTCGAGCCGCTTCGGGACCGCATGGTGACTTATTTCGCCGGTGATGAAGAGCCTGACATCGAGGTCCGCTACGAGAGCCTGCTTGTCGATCCCTCGGCCGAGATGGCCCGCGTCGTCAGCGAGCTCGGAGGCCGGACCGACGCCGAAGAGATGGCGAGGATCGCTGATCGATACCGCTTTGATCGTCTGGACGGATCCGGGGCGGAGCGACGAAATTCATTCATCCGCCGGGGCGTCTCCGGAGACTGGCGCGGCTATTTCGATCGGTCACTCGTCCGCGCGCTCGGCGATGAATTCGTCGACCTCGTCACTTCTCTCGGATACGAAGCGAACGGCGACTGGTCCCGCGCGGCGCCTGAGACCGCGTCACGGTCGTTCGAGTTCTCACGCTTCCGGATCCGTCGATCCGCAACGGCCGAGTTTCAGTCCATCTGGATGAGCGATTCCGACTTGCAGGATCGCTACGCGAATCCCTTCGAGACGCGCGACGATCGCGGCGACTCGTTCTACCACTGGTTGCGGCGGTGTGATCGTGTAGATGTCGCCGAGTGGTTTCGAGTGGCCGACGAACTCGTAGAACTCTGGAAGGTCGACATCGACGAGAACGCGTTTCACTGAGAGTGAATCGCGCGAAGGCGACTGGTCATGCGACCGATGATCGACTTGGCAAGGTCATCTACGGAGAGTCGCTCGACGATGTGGGCGCGAACGCTCTGCGCCCGTTCGGACCGCAACTGATCGTTCGCGCACAGCTCATCGAGTCGATCGAACAGTCGCGATTGTGACTGGAATGAGACAAGATGGAAGTCGGGAACGATCGAGTCGAACGAGAGAGACGCGGAGGGGTCGCCCGCTTGACCCGGATCGACCGGGCGTCGATCCATATTCCAGCGGCGATCCGGTGGAGAGGCGCCGTTGAGTTCGAATTCGTGTTCGAAGAATGCGGTGAGTTCGCGCGACTCCGAAGTGCGGAGCCGGTCGACACCGATCCGGGCCGCGTCTCGAGCCGCGATCTTCCAGAGCGTCGAGAGTCGATCGTTCTGTGTCATTCGGCACAGAACGAATCCACCCGCAGCGAATCCGTCGAACACCCGCTGGTGGAGTGAGCCGAACGCGGAGGCATGGATATGCACCTTCGCCGCCTGATACGCCAGTCGGAGCTCACGGCCGGGCTCGATCGATCCGGCGGCGTACGAAGCGGTGGTCGGCCAGTTCTCCCATCCGGCGCCGTAGAGTCTGAGCGTGGCGCCCGTGCGCTCGGCGTACTCGACTAACCAGTCGAGTGTCTGATGTCGATACCAGCGATCGAAGAGCGGGGTGGCGAAGTACTGATACACCTGCTCGAGCGCGTCGCGTGAGTACTGGGTCATCAATTCGGGCGCCGCGTTCGTAAGCAGCTCGCGACGCGAGAGATAGAGCGTCGGCTCAACGCCGCTCTCGAAGATCTGACGAATTCGGTTTGAAACATTCTCGAAGATCGATTCGTCCTGCTCGCTGAGATTGAATCGGGCTCTGAGCTCCGGCTCGAGCGCATCCGGGGGCGTGGAGTGATTCGTCACCCAGGCGATATCAGAATGGAATCGTTCGAGTTCGCTCTCGTCGACGCGAGCGTTCGAGAAGACGGAGGGATCGGTGACATTGAGCGCTGGAGCGACCTGGTCCGCCGGATAGCCATATCTCGTAACGAGCTCCCTTGTCCCGATTCCGACCACGAACTCCATCCGGTGTACGCGCCTCCCGGAGTCTTCGTTGAAGATGTTCCGGAGCTTGTCCTGCGCCCAGCAGACGAACGGAATCTCGACCTCATCCGGGATGAGCGAACTCATCTCGTGTCGGAGATGATCAATCTGCACGACGAGGTCGGGCGTCCAGTCGCAGAGCGTTTCGAGATAGCGTGATGGAGACACCGTGCTCGACGCGTCTCGCTCGCTCAGGACACGCGCCTCGCATCCAATTCGCTCGAACGCCGCGGCGAGTTGCCGGCCCGCCTGGCGTATATAGGTGGAGTATCGACTTACCGGGACGAGTACGCGGAGCGGCTCGCTCCCGTCTCGTCCGGCATGGTCAAAGCGCCGCCGCCACCAGTCCGTATCCCGCTTCGAATAGATCTCGGCCGCATGGCGACGGAGACGATCTTCGTATTCGCTACGGGAGCGCTCGATGTCGCTCCACTGGGCGAACAATTGTGTTGATTCGTCGCCGTTCAGTTCGAGTACGCGCTCGGGCAGCGGCGCGTCGGGGTCGTCAATGAGATGATCGATGAGGCGCGACGGCGCGTCGGCTCCGATCCAGAGTCGGATGCGGTCGTCGTCAATCGCGTCGACCATGTCACACGCGACGATCGACCCGAAGAAGGCCGCAGTCTTCGGTTCAACGACATCAATTCGAGGCCGGTAGCCGTTGAATCGGTCGCCGTCGCTCTGACGGGCGATCTCGATCGTGGTCCAGGGCCAGGCGCCGAGGAACAAGAGCGGCGGAGGAAAGCGGAGGGAGGCTGAATCTCGTACCGGTGGCGCGGCGCCGAGGGGACGAAGTCGGCTCGCAAGCGTCTCGAGATCGATACGGTCATCGTCGTCCAGAGTTGCGGCGATCGTGGTCCCGGACACATCCCGTAAGACCAGAGTTCGCTCGATCCATCGCTCGGCGTTCGCAGTGATCTCGTCCCATGCGTCGCCAATCTCCTTCGCGCGCGTATGAAGCGCTTCGAGGTTGCGACGCAGGCGGGCGCGAGATACGGCTTTCGGCTCGACACCCGATCGGCCGGCGCGAATCGCCCGGTCAAGAGAGTCACGCTGGCTCGGATCGAGTTGATCGGCGATCCGCCCCACGAGTTCGCCGGCCAGCCGGCCAAAGCCGAGGCCTAAAGAGCCATCAATCGCCGCGAGGGTCGTCGTCGGCGTGCTCGCGCCACCTTCGACCTGGGTGAGGGCCTCCGCGAGCGCTCGGCGCTTCGACAGAATCGCTGTCGCGTGAGGGGGAGGTGGAGAAACTGGTCGGGCGGGCGTTGCAGTGCTCACCTGAGTCGTATCGGACGGTTCCGGGGCTCATCATCGAGATTCGGCGCTTCGAGCGGCGAGACGGTCAAGGAGCCATTCACCGAAGGCGATCTTGTCGAGCACGCCGGTCGACTCGCAATGGCCATTCCTCCACATGAGCGTGGCGTCGATCGTCGCCGCGTCCATCGTCTGCAGCGGATTCGCCACGATGGCGTCGAGATTCTTGCGCTCGAGCTTAGCGCGAGCCCGCTCGTCGAGACCGGCGGCCTGTTCGAGCGCAAACCCGACCACGAGCTGGTCAGGTCGCTTTCGCCAGGCGCAGGCTGCGACAAGATCCGGGGTCGATTCGAGCTTGAGCGTGATGCCGTCGGCCGTTCGTTCGATCTTCGAGGGTCCCTCATCGCTCGAACGCCCGCGGAAGTCAGCGACCGCGGCGGCCATGACGAGTGTCCGAGCCCGGTCGGGCCAGAGGGTGCGAAGAAGCGACTCCAGATCGCGGCTCGAGTCGAAGCGGTAGAGGTCGACGCCGGTTGGAAGGGGCGCCGTGATCCCCGGGCCGAGAAGCAAGATAGTCTCCAGACCCGCGGAGACCGCGGCGCGAGCGATCGCGACGCCCACGCGTCCGGACGACCGGTTTCCGATGAAGCGCACCTCGTCGATCGGCTCCCAGGTCGGGCCCGCGGTGATGAGGATGGGGCCGAGTCGAGCTTTCGCAGAGTCGTCGTGCACGAAGTCCTCGCGTGTCCCCCGATGACGGGTAACGGGCTGAAGCCTAGAGTCGCGATGGTCCGAATGAAAGAAAACCCCCGCAACGGTGGTGGGGACCGTTGCGGGGCAGAGGTGGGGGGCAGAAAGGTCCCGGGGGATGGGACGCCCCCTTCGGTAGGGGAACCGAAAACCGGGAATGCGGACGACGCCGGAGGCGACTCCCGAGCTCCTACCTCGGGCCACCGGACCTCTGCAGTCCCTGCTCGGTCCGATGTACGGTGAAGGGTCCATCCACTCGCCGACGATGCGCTCGCGGCTCCGCGTTTTCACCGCATTCCCGGGTGTGTCAGTTGGACCCGGTCGGAGAAACCACTCGTCTGACTGGGTCGGGTCCCGCTGACTCGCGGCCGGCTTCGACGCCTCCAAGCGTCCGAGCCGGCCGGCGCCAGTCCTTGGCTCAGGCGCGTCTCGCGTGAATCGCTCGCTCCTTTCGCTCGCGGCGTACGCGCGCCGCCTGTCTTGTCCTGTCATTCATCATCGATCTCTCCAGTCGCGCGGCCGCAGCCGGGGCGCTTCTCAGCTGCACCCCATGCTGTTGCCGCAGTTGAGGCACTTGTAGCAGGTGCCGTTCCGAACTGTAATCGAACCGCACACATCGCAAGCCGGCGCATCGCCCATGAGTTCCGCCATCGCGTGATCGAGCACACTGGCCTGGCGTTCGAGCATCGCGCTGACTTCGGCGTTCGCTTTGTCCGCAATCGCCGCGACCGTCATGACCGAACTCTGGAGACGCGTAAGAGGTCCGCTCTTCACCTGCGACTCGCGCACCGGCGTGGGGTCATCCACCCCGACACTCACCCGCGGCGCGGACTTTGTCGCCGGTGCGGCCATCGTCGCGACCTTGCGCGATTCGCCGCCGGATGAGCCGGCGCGGTCGCCATTAGTCGCGGTCGGTCGGGTGACGATCTCGGGTTTCGACTCCTTCTTCGGGGCCGACGATGGCGCGTCGCCGCCGCCTCGTTTCGGCGCGTTCGCCTGGCGATAGCCGGGGATGAACTGCATGCCGAGCCAGCGGAAGATGTAGTCGACGAGGCTCTTCGCGAACGGAATGTCGCGGTTGCCCGTCATGCCCGCCGGTTCGAATCGCTGATGGCTGAACTTTCCAACAAGGCTCTCGAGCGGAACCCCGTATTGGAGCGCCACCGAAATTGCGGTTCCCAGCGAGTCCATGAGCCCGCCGATCGTCGAGCCCTCCTTGCTCATCGTGATGAACAATTCACCCGGCGATCCGTCCTCGTAGAGACCGACGGTAAGGTAACCCTCGTGTCCGGCGACGCTGAACTTGTGGGTGAAGGAGTGGCGGGTGTCGGGCAGGCGTCGCCGCAACGGTCGCTCAACGATGCGCTCGACGATCTTCTCGACGGTTCGCACCGGTCGGGTGTCCACCTTCTCTGACTCTTCTTCGGTGCGACCAACGACCTCGGCGAGGGTCTCGACTTCACGCGCGACCTCAGCGTGGGCCGCTTCGATACCGTCGTGATCGTCCTCGGCCTCATCTTCGATCGCTTCCACATCCGACTTCGTGCTCAGCGGCTGGCTGAGCTTGCAGCCGTCGCGATAGAGCGCATTCGCCTTGAGGCCGAGTTCCCAGCTCAGCCGGTAGCAACTCGCGATGTCTTCGACGGTCGCTTCCGCCGGCAGGTTGATCGTCTTGCTGATGGCGCCGGAGATGAACGGCTGCGCCGCGGCCATCATTCGAATGTGTCCCTCGGGCCGGATGAAACGACGACCCTTCTTGCCGCACTTGTTCGCACAATCGAAGACCGGAAGATGCTCGTCCTTCAGATGAGGCGCGCCCTCGATCGTCTGGGTGCCGCAGATCTTTTCGTTGAGCGCGTCGATGTCTGAATTGGACAGGCCGAGTCGTCGGAGCAGGTTGAAGGTTGGGTCATTCCGCGCTTCGTCCGGGTCGATGTCGAGACTCTTGAGCAGATCTTCCCGCAGCGACCAGGCGTTGAGCGCAAAGCCGAGTTCAAAGACGGTGGGGAGTGTCTTTTCGATCGCCGCGAGATCCTCGGTCGTGAAGCCCTTCGCGCGAAGGAACTCATCGAACAAGCCCTCGCCGTTCGGCATCGGCACATCGAGGCGGAGAAGGCCCATGACATACTCGACGATGTCACGGATCCACTCTTCCGCGTAGCCCAGCGCCCGCAACGCGGGACGGAGCGACTGGTTCGCGATCTTGAAATATCCACCGCCCGCGAGTTTCTTGAACTTCACGAGGGCAAAGTCCGGCTCAACGCCGGTCGTGTCACAGTCCATGAGCAACCCGATCGTCCCCGTCGGCGCAATGACGCTGACCTGGGCGTTTCGGTATCCGAATCGCTCGCCGCGATCGACCGCGTCGTCCCACGCCTGCCGGGCGCGACGGGCGAGATCGAGACCACTGCGGAATCGCTCGGACGCCGACTCGACCGCGTCCTGATCGATCGGAACCGGCTTGATGCGCAGCTCTTCGTACGAATCCTTTTCGCGACTGACGCCGTGGGCCGCACGGCGATGGTTCCGCATCACGCGGAGCATCGACTCGCGGTTGTCATCGAAGCGCTTGAACGGTCCGAGTCGCTCAGCGATCTCGGCGCTGACCGCGTAGGCGCGGCCCGTGAGAATCGCGGAAAGGCACCCGCAGAGCGCGCGACCTTCTTCGCTGTCGTAAGGGACTCCGGCCTGCATGAGCATGGCGCCGATGTTCGCGTAGCCGAGTCCGAGCGTGCGGAACTCGTAGCTCAGGCGCGCGATCTCCGCGCTGGGATACGCCGCCATGAGCACCGAAATCTCGAGCACCATCGTCCAGAGACGAATCGCGTGCTCGTATCCTTCGACATCAAACTGACGCGTCTTCGCGTCGTAGAACTTGAGCAGGTTGATTGATGCGAGGTTGCACGCCGTGTTATCGAGGAACATGTACTCGCTGCAGGGATTGCTCGCATTGATGCGACCGGATTCGCTGCAGGTGTGCCAGGCGTTGATGGTCGAGTCGAACTGCACGCCCGGATCCGCGCACTTCCACGCGGCGAAGCAGACTTCTTCCCAGAGCTTGCGCGCCTTCAGGCTTCGTGCGAGCTGGCCGTCGGTGCGCCGGTAGAGATCCCAGTCCGCGTTCGCGTCGACGCAGTCGAAGAACTCGTCCGGGATGCGGACGGAGTTGTTCGAGTTCTGCCCGCTGACCGTGTAGTAGGCTTCGCCGTTGAAGTCATAGTTGAGCTTGAGGCCGAGTTCCTCGGCGATCTTCCGCTGCTCCTTTGGTAGCGACTTCATGCCTTCGACGAGCGCGGCGACCTTGAGTTCTTCGCGTACCTTCCAGTTCACGAAGTTCTCGATGTCGGGATGATCGAGATCGAGGCAGACCATCTTCGCCGCGCGGCGCGTCGTGCCGCCGGACTTGATCGCCGCCGCCGCCCGGTCGCCGATCTTGAGCCAACTCATGAGTCCGCTGCTCGTGCCGCCGCCCGACAGGGGCTCGCCTTCGCCGCGGAGATGCGAAAAGTTTGTTCCCGTGCCCGAGCCGTACTTGAAGAGGCGCGCTTCGCGAACCCAGAGGTCCATGATGCCGCCCGGGTTGACGAGGTCGTCCTTCACCGACTGAATGAAGCACGCGTGAGGCTGCGGGTGCGTGTACGCGTCGTCGGCGAGCTGAATCTCCCCGGTGCGCGGATCGGGCACATAATGGCCCTGCGGCGGACCGGATATGCCGTAGGCGTAGTTGAGGCCCGTGTTGAACCACTGGGGGCTGTTCGGCGCCGCCATCTGATGGAGAAGCATGTACGCGAGTTCGTCGTAGAACGCGTCCGCGTCGTCCGAGCTGTCGAAGTATCCGTGCGCCTCGCCCCAGTGTTTCCAGCAGCCGCAGAGTCGATGGATCACATCGCGCGCGCTCCGCTCGGGGCCGGTCAGGACGGACCCGTCTTCGCGACGGCGGATACGACCTTCCGCGTCTTTCTGCGGGACACCGGCCTTGCGGAAGTACTTGCTCACCATGATGTCGGTCGCGAGTTGCGACCATCCGGCCGGCGTCTTCGCGTCCTTCATCTCGAACACAAGTGACCCGTCGGGGTGGGTAATGCGGCTCGTGCGCTCGACCCATTCGACGGTCGAGTACACATCGTGGCCGGTCTCGGTAAATCGTCGGTCAATCTTCATCGCTCGTCCGTGACCTTCCGCTGGGCGTTCTTCTCTTACTTCTCGACTCGGTGTCCATCCTGGACGGGAGCCGCGACGCGTCGTCGAGTCCGATTCAGACCGCGCGCTCGAGTAATTCGGGCCGCCGGTACTTCGCCTGGTCGATGAGTCGCGCGAGCGCATCCTTTCGCGACGATCCACGGGCGCTCAAGACAAGCGCGCCGACATTGTCGTATCCGTCCGCGACGACTCCATTTTGCCCGTCGCTCCAATAGAGCGTCACGGCGAGGCCGTTGTGCCGGAGCAACTCGAGGTGATTCTGAAGTCGTTCGTTCTTCATCGATTCTTCACTCGGTGGACACGAGGCGCAACGCCCCCTCCGAGGCGCGCCAGGCGCCTCCGTCCGCGGCGGTGTTCAATCCACTTTCGGAAGCGTGAGACCCGTCTGATCCTGATACTTGCCGCTCTTGTCGGCATACGAGACGGCGCACACGCGATCCGCCTTGAGGAAGATCATCTGCGCGATGCCTTCGTTCGCATAGATCTTCGCGGGAAGCGGCGTGGTGTTGCTGATCTCAAGTGTGACCTTGCCCCGCCACTCCGGCTCGAGCGGCGTGACATTCACGATGAGTCCGCATCGGGCGTAGGTGCTCTTGCCGACACAGATCACGAGAATGTCGCGGGGGACCTTGAAGGTCTCGATCGTCTCCGCGAGGCAGAACGAGTTCGGCGGGATGATGACATGATCTTTGCCGGTGTCGTTCGTATCGACCGTAATGAAGAGGTCGTCGCGGAACTGCTTCGGATCGACGACGGCCACGCCGCCCGAAGTCGTATTTGTGAAGACCTTGAAGCGCGAGCCGACGCGGACATCGTACCCGTAGCTGCTCACCCCGTAGCTGACCCGGCCAGGCCTCCGCGTGTTCTCTTCGAAGGGTTCGATCCCCACCAGTTCGCGAATCTGCGTGTCGCAAAGTACAGCCACGGTTGGAGCTCCACGAGGTTTCCGGCCGGGTGTGGCGCGGCCGGTCGGGAGCGCAGGGGAAGCCCGCGCGGAACTTGCGCTGGTCTCCGACCACGATCCCAGGATTCACGCTGTCACCGCCGGCCCCGGACTCGGCTCACGCGCCATGACGATCGAGTTCCCACCCTCGAACGCGGTTCGCGCGGCCATTTGGCGCCGGCAAGAGACATAGTAACCCAAGATGTGGTGGCTACAAGCCTCAACTACTCGAAATGTCGTGCGGTTGGGCGGATTAAGGCGCAAGTTCCGGCTTCCCGTGCGATTAGACGCGCGAAAAAGTTTTCATACCCCCTGAGTAGTGTGTGGAAGGCTTGTTAACACCTGTCACTGACCCAAGATATGGGGGCGTCTTGCCACCGCCGCGCTGCACCCGCGGGGAGGCCCGCTATGATACGCTCGCATGCCTCAGAATCAGACCGATTTGACCCCCTCCGATCAGCCTCCGGAGCCGTTGTCGACGCCGCCCGGTGACCCCGCCGAGCTGCCGGAAGTGCTGCGCGGCTTGACCGGCCCGCAGCGGGAAGCGGTGCTTCATGAGGACGGTCCGATGCTCGTGCTCGCGGCCGCGGGATCCGGAAAGACAAGGGTCATCACGCACCGCATCGCGTGGCTCATCGAACAGGGCGCGCCGCCCTGGTCGATCCTCGCTCTGACCTTTACGAACAAGGCGGCGGGCGAAATGCGCGAGCGCGTCGAGCGGCTTCTGCCTCCATCGCACGGGGTGTCGCGCGGCCTCGTCGTGTCGACCTTTCACGCCTTCGCCGCCCGCCTTATGCGGCGCTACGGCGAATCCGTCGGGCTGTCGACGGACTACACGATCTACGACACGGCCGACCAGCGGGCGGCGATCAAGAAAGTCATCGCCGACCTCGACTACTCGACGAGCAACTTCAAGCCGGACGCGGTACTCAGTTCGATCAGCAATGCGAAGAACAAACTCGTCGGCCCGGATGAGTTTCTTGCCAACGCCGGAGACTTCTGGGATCGCTCCATCGGCAAGATCTACGCTGGATACGCCAAGGCCCTGCGCGACGCGAATGCGGTCGATTTCGACGACTTGCTTCTCTATACCGCGAAACTTCTGCGCGAAGATGACGAGGTCCGCCAGGAGTTGCAGCAGCGTTTCAATCACATCCTTATCGACGAGTACCAGGACACGAACCATGCCCAGTTCGTGATCGCGCACACACTCGCTTCGCGGAGTCGGAACATCTGCGTCGTCGGAGACCCCGATCAGTCGATCTACGGCTGGCGCGGCGCCGACATCTCGAACATTCTCGAGTTCGAGGCGCACTATCCCGAGGCGCGAATCGTGAAACTGGGCGAGAACTTCCGTTCAACGGCCCCGATTCTGCGCATCGCCGATCATCTCATCAAGCACAATCGGCAGCGTCACGACAAGCCGCTCTTCACGACGAAAGAGGGCGGCAATCCTCCGATCATGTGCGCGTGCATCGACGAGCATCATGAGGCGGCGATCGTCGTGCGTTTCCTCCAGCGTCTGAGTGAAGAACACGACCTCCCCTGGAAAGCGATGGCCGTCTTCTACCGCACGAATGCGCTCAGCCGTGTGCTCGAAGGCGCCTTGCGGGACGCGGGGATTCCATACACGATCGTGCGAGGCACGGCGTTCTATCAGCGCAAGGAGATCAAGGACGCGATCGCATACCTCCGTGTCGCGCTCAATCCCCAGGATGAAGTGTCGCTGCGTCGCGTGATCAACAATCCGCCGCGCGGCATTGGCAAGACCACACTCCAGAAGCTCGAAGTCTTCGCGATCGATCAGGGCATCGACTTCTTCACCGCGCTCTTGCGCGTGCGGGAGGTCACCGACCTCAACGCCCGTGCGATCGGCGCGGTCGAGCGATTCGCGAAGATGGCTCGAAGCTGGCGGGACGCCGGCGATTACATGGGCGCCGAGGTGACCGGTGAACTCGCCGAATTCGTCTCTCGCGTCATCAATGAATCCGGGCTCGAAGGTCATTTCCGAAAGTCCGCCACCGACGAGGATCTCGAGCGACTCGAGAACCTGAACGAGCTCGTCTCCTCGGCGGCGGACTTCGAGACCGATTACGAGACGATGGCCGCCGGACCCCAGTCGTTCGACCCGTTCGCCGCGCCGGGCGAAGCACCACCCGATGACGAGCCGTCGCTCATGTCGAAGCTCCGCGCGTATCTCGAGTTTGTCACGCTCGTCTCCGACGCGGACGCGGTCGATCCGGAGTCAGGCGCCGTCACGCTTATGACGCTTCACGCGGCGAAGGGGCTCGAGTTTCCTGCCGTGGCCATTGTGGGGTTGGAGGAAGGGATTCTGCCCCACAGCCGCGCCCGTGAGAGCGAAGCGGAACTCGAAGAAGAGCGGCGTCTCTGCTTCGTCGGCCTCACCAGGGCGCAGCAATACCTCATGCTGACCTGCGCGAACACACGCTCCTTTCGTGGCATTCCCGAGGCGACGATTCCCAGCCGCTTTCTCGATCAGCTGCCCGAAGACGATCTCGAATGGGTCGGCGAGCGACGGCCGACTTACGCGGACGACCCATGGGGAGGGGGCGACACCGGCGGAACACGCGAGATCGGTTCGTGGCGTCGCAGTCTGACCGGGTCGACTTCCGCTCCGGCGACGGGCCCTGGGCCGGGTGGCGGTGGAGCGGGCGGCCGCGAGGACAATCCCTATCCGGTCGGGTGTCGAGTCCGACATCCGCAATTCGGCGTCGGTGAAGTCGAGTCGGTGACCCGCGCTTCCCAGCACACGCGGGTCCGTATTCGCTTTCAACAGGCCGGTGTGAAGACTCTGATCACCCAGTACGCCCGTCTCGCCCGGATCGACTGAGACCACCAGTGGCGTCGGGAGCTACTCCGAAAAACCACAACGCCGCGGCCCGAGGGTCGCGGCGTCGTGAGACGGAGAAGAATAGGAATCGACGATCGGCGATCAGTTCGACGACTGCTTGTCGAGCTGCGCGATCGAAGTTCGGTCGTCGCTCGCGCCGGGACGGTCGATGATGACCGGCGGCTGCGGGAAGTTACGAACCTGCGGCTCAATCTCGATCGTCCATTCGAACGGATTGTCGTCGGAGTCCTGGAGGAGCGCTTCACCAATGGCGCGGTCCTCATAGTTCTCCTGCATCGACCCGTTCATGAGCGTCTCGAGGATGGCCTCGTGCTCTTCCTGTACGCGGGCGAGCTGTCCGCTCAACTGATCGAGCGTCTTGACCTGCCAGCGATCCTGCTCGGCGAGCACATCTTCGCGATCTTCGAGCATCTCGATGAGATTCTCGTTGCGCTCGATCGCCGCGATCTGACGCTCGATCTGCCAGACCTGATTCTGGAAGTTCGAGTATTCATTCTCGAGCTTGCCGAGCTGCTCGCTCAGGCGATGACGCTGGGTGCGGAGCAGTTCGAGGTCGCGTTCGTTCGCCGCGAGACGGTCCGCGTAGTTGACCGCGGTCTGACGAATGCGCTTCGCCGCGTCGTACGCCTGGTTCACGGAGAGGTTGCGACCCTGGAACTGGACGAGCACCTCGCGTCCGGTGTCGGCCGCGAGATGGACCTTCGCTTCATCGACGAGTCCGCCGAGCAGCGCGAGGTCCTTCTTTGTCATGCCGACGACCTTGCCGGCGATTTCGCTGTCGCGTTCGAGCGCCGTAATCTCGGCGTCGACCTCAGCGATGCTGCCGCGGAGTTCACGAATCTGCTTCGGATACTGTTCCTGAAGCTTCCGAAGCTGCTGCCGCATCACCACCGGGTCCTGCACATTATCGTCAAACCAGGAGCACACGAAGTGACGGGCCTGCGTCGCGCCGGCGGCCATGCGGTCGGGGCCGACAAGGAGCGTCAGGCCGCCGACGGCGATTCCACCGATCAACGCCGTACGAAAGAGAGTCTTTGTCATGCCGACCATTGCGATTTCCTTTCCCCGAAAGCACGGGAACTTTCGTCGTGTCATGAGGCGTTCCTCCACGGACCTTCTTGGGGCTCGCCCGGGGGTGATTTCACCGCCGGTCGGCCTGAGGCGGTGAAAAGGCGGTTGAAGGGCGAAAAAGCGTCCGATAGGGGGCCTGTCCGACCCCGGTGGGGGCGGGACATGCCCAAATCCCGGGTCTGTGATCAAATAGATACGCCATGGTCTCGGGTATCGTGAACAATAGAAACAACGCCGAACCGCCCTCCGCGGCGGGAATCCGTGAAAAACCCGCGATCCGACGCGGAACAAAGGGTGACGCGATGAATGCCCTCACCACCAAGTTCGTTCGACGACTCCGCGACGGCGACGAAGGCGCCTGGTTCGAGCTGTGGGAGATCTTCGGCCCGGTGCTCCAGGCTCAGCTCGCCAAGTGGGGGCGGGGCCGGGTCGGCGCCGAGACCGTGCGCGATCTCAGCCAGGAGACGCTCGCGGCGCTTTCGAAATCGATCGACCGCTACGACCCGGCGCGCGGCGCCCGGTTCAGCACCTGGCTGCTCAGCATTGCGCGGCACACGCTCGGCGACGAGATCGATCGACGCACCGCGCTCAAGCGCGGCGGTGGGTCAAGGCCGACCTCGCTCGACGAATCATTCATGGGTGAGTCGGCCGTCGTAAACGCGGACCAGCAGTACGAACGCCTCATCTTCCGCGCGAAGGTGCAGGCCGCGGTTCGCAAGGTCGAACATGAGGCGGACTTCGTCGCGTTTCAGGTGTACCGGATGCGCGTCTTCGACGGAATGGCCGGAAAGGAAGTCGCGGGGCAACTCGGCGTGTCCGAACCGACCGTCAGTCGCCACCTGAGCAAGGTACGCATGATGCTTCGGCGTCGGATCGCGGAAACGATCGCGACCTTCAGCTTCACCGAGGACGAAGCGCGCGAAGCGGAGGAAGCCGGACTGTACGGCGATGACCAGTTGTTTGATGAAGCGCTCGGCGAGATCTACCACAAGCAGACAAGTATGCGGACGGATGATCTCCCGACGGGCGCCTCATTCTCAAGCCCTGCGTCGTAGCGAGCGCAGGCGGACTCGATCCGGGCGCCTGCCGAGGTAGGTCGAGCCCGGAAGAGGGAGATGTCGGATGGGACCAATAGCAATACCCATGGCCGTGATTGTTCTGCTCGGCGTGATCCTGGGCTTTGTCGCGCTCGGCCTGATCATTGCATTCGTTCTCGTGCCGCTCCTTCAGGGCGTCATCTGGCTCGTCGTGTCGTTCTTCAAGCTCATCGGCGGCCTCGTCATGCATGTGTTCGGGTTCGTGCATGGCATGATCCGTGATGTCTTCCGCGGTATAGGAGCCATTCCGGCCGGACTCGTCTTCGCCGTGCTTTCGGTGCTCAATGTGATCATCGGACGCTGGTCGGCCGCGGCGCACTTCGCGTCGAACATGAAGAATGAGGTAGGCAACTTTGGCGCATGTGTGTATCGCGTCGCGATCGGGCATCCATTCCGACTGCTCGGCCTGGGATCACTGCTCGAAGGAATTGAAGAGCGCGTGCCCGCAGCGCTCGCCGACGCCCCCGGACCCGATCGTCCTTCGCGACGAAGCGGCGTGTTCGACGGATACACCATCGTCGGCTCGCTGCCGGGTGGTGGATCCGGCGGCAAGCTGTACATCGCCGAGCCGAGTGACGAGAAGCGGCGATTCATCAATCGTTCCGGCGCCGTCTGCCCCGACCGAGTGGTTATCAAGTCGTTCGCCGTCGCCGACGGCTCGAGTTTGCCGCAGATCGTGCGCGAGTCGCGCTCGCTCGAAGGCGCGAAGAAGATCGGCCTCGTGCTCGAGCATGAGCTCACCGACGATCGGTTCTTCTATGTAATGCCGTATGTCCCGGGCGAGAACCTTGGCGCCATCGTGCGTCAGGCGCACAGCCGCGCGAAGGGCGACGGTCTCGATGAGCGGAAGCTGCGCAACATGCTCAGCTACGCATCAGATGTTCTGCGCACGCTCGACCAATACCACGCGGCCGGTCTCTGGCACAAGGACATCAAGCCCGAGAACATCATTGTCGCGAACGACGAGGCTCACATCGTCGATCTCGGACTCGTCACTCCTCTGCGCTCGGCAATGACCCTGACCACTCACGGCACCGAGTACTTCCGCGATCCCGAGATGGTCCGACTCGCGCTGCGCGGCGTGAAGGTCCACGAGGTCGACGGCGTCAAGTTCGATCTCTACGCGGTCGGCGCCGTGTTGTACTACATGCTCGAGAACACCTTCCCCTCGCACGGCGGACTGAGTTCGATCACGAAGCAGTGCCCGGAGAGCCTCAAGTGGGTCGTGCGTCGCGCCATGACCGATTACCAGCAGCGATATGGATCCGCGGCGATCATGCTCCGGGATCTCGAGGCGATTCGTCGTCACCCGTCGCCCTATTCGATGAAACCGGCCGAACTGCCGAGCATGCGCGGCGAAGCGGCGGTCGAGTTCGATGCGCGCGAGCATGCGGAAGTCGCGGCGTTTGCGGGCTCGCCCATGCCTCCGCGCGATTCAGTCGGCGCGTCGACCCGGCCGCGCGGGTCGCGTCCGAGCATTGAAGTCGTCAACTGGTGGACAGGCGGGTTCCGCAAATCGGACGAGCATGCGGACGGAATCCATGACCGCGTCTTCCCGAAGACCTCATCGCGCGTGAAGTCGGCCGGCGCCAACCTTAAGAGCGCCGTCGCCGAGGCTGTCGACGGTGTGCGGCGCCAGGTCGACGAGTGGTCCAATCACGGCGAGGGTCGAGTATTCGTCGCCGGGATCGGTATCGGCGGCGGAAAGTCGCGTAAGAAGAACGGGCGCAAGTCGGCGGCCGAGCAGGTGCGCAGCGCGCGGGCCCGCGCCGAGGCGACACGCAAGCGAGTTCGTTCCCGGCGTGGCGTCGCGAGCCGACGGCCCATGAAGTCACCCGCCGAGCGGATGCCGTGGGGCCCGATCGTCGCCACCGGCGTCGTAGCGCTCGTCGCCGTCGGCGTGATTTCGTCTATTGACGAGTCGAATCAGCAACGGGCGCGTTCCGCCGTAGCGCGGGCCACGGGCGCCGCGCCAGCTCCGCCCGCTGCGATCTCGACAGACCTGTTGTCGTCCGTTGTTTCGCTCCCCAAGGGCCTGCTCGTCATCAAGGAGCATCCCGACAGCCTCAACGAGACCGCATCGCTCGCCGCCCAGGGCGCCGAGCGCCAGCTCGCGCTGCTCGGGTTTCAGCCGCTCAACAACACCGACCTCGAAGCCCGGGTTCGCACGCTTGTTTCACAGGAGTTCGCGGGCTCGGTCAACCTGAGCGATCGTGAGCGGATCGATGCGACCGAAGGCGTCGTCGGCGCCCAACTCGGCCAAGGCGACCTGTCGAACATCGGCTGCGTGCTCTGGCTCAACTGGGATCCCGGTCGACCCGATGTCGTGCGACCCTGGGTGCTTACCCCCGGGTGTCTGCAATCAGAGGTGGACGATGAGATTCTGACTTACCTCCTGAGCCACTGAGCCAACGAGCGACGCCAATCAGCAAGCACACTCAACGAGCCGCGTATGCGGCTCGTTGTCATTCATTCCTGTGGAAGATCGAGCGGTGGCTCGGCCCGAGCCGCGGCCGCTGGTACACTTGGACCCCCGTCCCCGCCATGGAGAATGTCGCCCGTGTTGAAGATCTGGATGAACGGCGAACTCGTCGACAAGCCGGACGCGACGGTCAGCGTCTATGACCACGGGCTGCTTTACGGTGATGGGGCGTTCGAAGGCATCCGGGCGTACAACGGCCGGGTGTTCAAGCTCGGGAGTCACCTGCGGCGGCTGGCGAACTCGCTCGAGCGCATTCGTTTAAAGCCTCGGTATTCGAGTGACGAACTCGATCAGGCGATCCGAGCGACCCTGAACGCGAACGACCTGTCGGACGCGTACATCCGCCTCGTCGTGACCAGGGGCGCCGGGACGCTTGGTCTTCACCCGTTCAAATGCCCGGTCCCGAACACCTTCATCATCACCGATCACATTCAGCTCTATCCCGACGAGTTGTACGATCGAGGGATGAAGGTGATCGTTGCGAAACGACCACGCAACGACCCCCGCGCCCTCGATCCGGCGATCAAGAGCCTGAACTACCTCAATAACATCCTCGCCAAGATCGAAGCGATCGACGCCGGGGTGCTCGAAGCGATCATGCTCAACCCGGCGGGTGAGGTCGCGGAATGCACGGGCGACAACATCTTCGCGGTGAACGGTGAGTCCGTGACGACGCCTCCTGCGTCCGCTGGAATTCTCGAGGGTGTGACCCGCGCGTTCGTGATGGAATTGTGCCGCGATCTCGAGATTCCGGTCTCCGAGAAGAAGATGACGCTGGCCGAGCTCAAAGGCGCCGACGAGGTCTTCCTGACCGGCACGGCTGCGGAGATCATCGCCGTGACGCAGATCGACGACGATGAGATCGGCCCCGGAACGCCGGGCCCCGTAACCGATCGACTCCTTGGCGAGTTTCGTCGCCGTGTTTCGGATCAGGCGCCGGAAGACTGAGGGTCGCCGTCGAGGCGACGGAGCAACTCGGTGACCGACGCGTCGAATCCGACAACCATCAGGTCGGGCGCAATCTGCGCCCAGGGCTCAAGCACGAAGCGGCGATGGGCGAGGCGAGGATGCGGCGCCCGGAGGCCGGGCTCGTCGATGATTCGATCGGCGAACACGAGCAAATCAAGATCGAGAGAGCGGGGCCCCCAGCGTTCGGCGCGAATTCGCCCTCGATCGCTCTCGATTCGCAGCATCTCGTTCATGAGCTCGCGTGGCGATTCGATGGTGCGAATATGCGCCACCGCGTTCAGGAACGTCGGCTGGTCCGCTGGCCCGCCGACCGGATCCGTCTCGTAGAAGTCGCTTGTCGCGACGACCTCTCGATGGGGTGGCGAGTGCAGGCGCTCCAGGGCGATGCGCAGGTGTTCGGCTCGGTCGCCGAGATTCGATCCGAGCGCAATGAAAACGCTCGCCGGGGTGTCCGGTCTCTGAGTCGACACGGTCATCTGCGAGTGTACGACTCCGAAGCGACTAGAGGCGAGCTCGAGCGAGCCCTGGATCCCAACGACTTACTGGTAGAACTCGCGTTCCCGATGAAGCAGCTGCGCCTTGAGTCGGGCGAGAATTGAGCTGTGCATCTGGGATACACGGGACTCCGAAAGGTCGAGCGTGGCGCCGATCTCCTTCATCGTCATCTCTTCGTAGTAATAGAGAATGACGATGAGGCGCTCGGCCCGGCTGAGACCCTTCGTGATGAGATCCTTGAGGTCGTGCTTCTGCGTTTCGGTGAGTGGATTCGCCTGGGTTTCGTCTTCGAGAACATCGATCTCACGAACATCCTTGTTCGAGTCGGTCTCGTACCACTTGCGGTTAAGGCTTACCACACCGACGGCGCGGCCGTCCTTGAGCAGCTTCTTGAGCTCATCCATGTCTACATTGAGATGCTCAGCGATCTCCGCCTCAGTGGGATCGCGGCCGTAGGCCATCGCGAGCTTCTTGCGGGCGCCTTCGACCTTCGCGGTGCGGGCTCGAACCAGACGCGGAACCCAGTCCATCGAACGAAGCTCGTCGAGGATGGCGCCGCGAATACGCTGGGCGCAGTAGGTCTCGAACTTCACACCTCGATCGAGATCGAACGCGTCGATCGCGTCCATGAGTCCGAACAGGCCCGCCTGCACGAGGTCATTCACATCGACTTCGTCCGGGAGTTTCGTGTGAAGCCGCTCCGCGTTGTAGCGCACGAGATGGAGGTAATTGCGGATGAGATGGTTCCGCAACTCTTCGGTCGCGACTCGCTTGTACTCGAGCCAGATTTCTTCGATGGGCATCTCGTCGAGGGAGGTCGTCGAAGGACGAGAAGCGCGGGAGGGGGCCTTCAGCTTCGGCATGGTCGACTCCTTGACCTGGGGCCATTCAAGATGGCGTGCCGTCCCATCCGTGGGGCGACGCCCAGACTATAACGAATCGCGGACGCTGTGCAACCCTTCACTGTGAATCTAGGAAGAGTTCTTTGTGTTGGTTGGCGCGTCCTCCGACGACGCCACTTCGTACTCGCGTTGCATTTGCGCCATGAGTTCTTCAACGGTCACATCGGAATTCGGCGCCGGGTTCTCGTTCAAGTAGCGCTTGAGTTCAGTGGCCACCGCCGATTCACACAAGGCGCCGACTCCGCAACCTACGACGAAACAACCGACAAGGCTGAAAATGGCGCGCTCGAGTATGACACTCGCATCCAGATCGGCCGAGAGCCCGACAATGATGGCGATCGTAAACGCTGCGAGTGCGAGTATGCCGGCTATGACGCGCGTTGAAGACGGTTGGGGTCCGATATCTCGCCACTCGCGGATAGACAGTGATTCGTCCAGACTTGAGTACCTGATCGGCGGCATCGCCTGGACAATTCAGAACGGAATCTGGAATTTTTGAAGTATCGGCGATCAGCCGCCAAACGGTCGAATTCGTTCCCAGATCCGACGGAAGTAGCCGGATGTTCGGGCTTCGGTCGTCTCGGCGCCCGCGCAGCGATCGAGCGAGTGGCAGATTCGGCCGATCGCACGGCTCGCCGGAGCGTCCGGGTATGACAGTACGAAGGGGACCTGCCGCTGAACCGCCTTGCGGACGGCCTGATCGAACGGAATGGCGCCGGCGAACTCGAGGTCGCGCTGAAGGAATCGTCGCGACACCGCGTTCATCCGTTCGAACACGCGGCGTCCGGCATGGTCGTGGTCGGCCTGATTGACGAGAAGCGCCACGCGGGATGACGGATCCCGTCGAACGACGGACTTGATCAGCCCGTACGCGTCCGCCATCGCGGTAGGCTCCGGCGTCGTCACGATCATCGCGGTGTCCGCGGTCGATGCGAAAGTGACCACGCCCGCGCTGATGCCGGCGCTCACATCAAGAATGACGAGATCAGAGCGGGCTTCGAGGGCGCCGAATTCGTCGAGCAGCCGATTGCGATCCGCCTCGCCGAGATCGGCGAGTTCGCCGACTCCGCTTGCTCCCGGCACGAGTTGAAACCCGCCCGGCGCCGTTACCACGATGTCGCGTATCGATCGTCGTCGTCGGATGACATGCGACAGGTTGTAGGGGGTATTGAGTCCGCAGAGCACATCCGCATTCGCCAGGCCCATATCGAGATCGATGAGCGTGACGCGGCGACCGAATTGTGCGAGTTGCGCGCCGAGGTTGACCGCGACATTGCTCTTGCCGACGCCGCCCTTGCCGCTGGCGATCGCGAGCACGCGGGCGCGTCGTGGCGCAGGGGTGACCCGGGCGGGCGATTGCCCGAGCGCGCTGCGCTCCGCCATCATGCGTCGCAATCCATCCGCCTGATCGGCAACCGTCATCCGCTCAGCTTCTCCCCGAGCACGAGTCTCGCCAGGCGCTCCGCTTCTCCGACCTCGATCTGGTCGGGAACTTCCTGCCCCGTGGTCACGAACGACAGGCGTCGTCCGACTCGGCGCAGCACATTCACGATGACCCCGAAGCTTACCGCCTCATCGAGTTTCGTGAAGATGATTCGATCGGCGTCAACCGGCGTGAACAACTCGACCGTCTTGAGCAGCGTCGTTTCGCTCGCCGTACTGGATAGCACGAGATGAGTCTCGTGCGGGTCGGCGCGATCGATAAACGCCTTGATCTCATCTATTCTCGCCGAATCGTTCGGAGATCGACCCGCGGTGTCAATCAGGACGACTTCGCAATCCCGGAGTTCATGGCAGGCCGAAGCCATCTCCGTCGGGGTCAGCGCGACCTTCAGAGGGATGCCGATGATGTTCGCGTAGGTTCGGAGCTGATCGACCGCGGCGATCCGATAGGTGTCGGTCGTAATGAGCCCGACGCGGCGACCCTGTCTCAACTTGAAGCTCGCGGCGAGCTTGGCGATGGTGGTGGTCTTCCCGACGCCCGTCGGGCCGACGAGCGCAAGCGTAAACGGACGACCGTCGGCGCTCTTCGCGGCGCTCAGATCGGCGTTCGTCGTGGGAATGTGCTGCTGGATGCGTCCAAGGACGGCCCGCCGAACCGATTCAGGGTCCTTCAGGTCTTCAACCGAGAGCTCATCTCGAACCTGTCCGCAGACCTCGTCGGCGAGATCCTGCCCGACTTCGTTTTCTATGAGCGCGAGATACTGATTGAAGAGTTCTTCCGGCATGGCGGGCTGGGTCGACCCGCTCTGCCGCTGCAGAACCTGACCGACCATCCGCCGGAGCGCCGCCAACTCGTCCGAGACGGCTGGGTTCGCGCTGGCGTTCACGGCCCCGCGAATGACCGGCGGCGTCAGAGGAGAGGGCGATGGTTTCTTGACCGGACCTGAAGTCTCAGCGACGGGCGTCGACTCCGGTCGTGGCGGATTAATCACGAATCGTCGCGCCACCGGCGCCGCGGGCGTTGACGGCGGGGGGGAGGAGGTGGAATTTGTGCTCGGAATGGCCGACGAGGGGCGAACGCTCGCCGGCTTCTCCGAAACTCTCGCCACCGCAGGAGTTGGCGAAATCGAGGGACTCGAATCACGGACGGATTGAGCGGTCGCGAGGAGCGCGGCGATCGCGGACGGGTCCGGCGCCACCGCCGGTGACGCTTTCGGGGACGGTTTCGGGGACGGTCGAGTGGTCGTCGCGGTCTTGCGACGCTCGGACTTGACCGTAGACGCGGTTGAAGCCGTCACTTCGACTACGGTGCGGGCGCCGATGCCCATCCATCCGCCGCGCTTAAAAGTGCGCGTATGCAGGATGACGGCGTTCTCCCCGAGATCCTGACGAATCTGGGCCAGGGCCTCACCAACGGAATACGCCTGGTAGGTTCGGAGATTCAACGGGGTCGCCCTTCCTAGGCCTGGTCCACTTGCGAGGCGTCCAGCCTCACCCCTTGACAAGACTCATTGTCGGCCCGAGCGCTCAGTCGGGCATGAATAGATTCGCAGATCGGCGCGGTATGTCAACTCGGTCAGGCGGCGTTTGTCGCGGCGGTCTCCTTCGGGGGACGGACGAGGCCGACCGATTCGACTTCAAGACCCTGCGGCGCCTCGTTGTATCCGAGGACCGCGGCCGTCGGGAGCATGGGCTCAAGGATTCGCCGCAGTGGTCCGCGGATCTGCGGCGAGGTCAGCACGACGGGTGGACGCCCGGCCGTGAGCAACGGTCGAAGCGCCTCGGCGATGGACGAACTGATCGAGTTCGCGACGGACGGTGGCATCGAAATCGTCGCGCCGCCACCGGAGCGGTCGACATACGACGCGACGACATCCTCGAGATTCGGGTCGACGGTCACGCAGTAGAGCTTCTTCTGACCTTCCGAGTCGACGGTCGCATACTGCCCCGCGATTGTTCGCTTGAGCGCGTTACGGACATACTCGACGAGGATGTCGATGTCCTTCGTCTGACTGCTCCAGTCTCCGAGCGTCTCGACGATGATTTCGAGGTCGCGTATCGGCACGCGCTCGCGCAGGAGAGCCTGCAAGACCTTCTGAAGATCGCTGACCTTGACGGTCGAGGGGATGGTCTCTTCGACAAGTTTCGGCGCGCGGTCCTTCAAGTTGGCGATGAGATTGTTGACTTCCTCGCGGGTGATGAGTTCCTCGGCGTGAGCCTTGACGACCTCCGTAAAGTGGGTGATGAGCACGCTCGTGGCGTCGACCACCGTGTAGCCCATCGAGTCGGCGCGCGACCGGAGGTGATCGCCGATCCACCACGCGTCGAGACCGAAAGCGGGCTCCCGCGTCTGAATGCCATCGAGCTTGCCGGTGGTGGCGCCGGAATCCATGGCGAGCCACATTCCGGGATGCACTTCTCCTTCGGCGATCTCGGCGCCGCGAATCTTGATGCGGTACGCATGCTGATCGACCTGCGAGTTATCCCGGATCCGCACCGGCGGGAGCACCAGGCCGAGTTCGACCGCGAGTTGTCGCCGAATCGCTGAGATTCGATCGAGCAAATCGCCCCCTTCAGCCCGGTTCACGATCTTGACGAGACCATATCCGACCTCGAGTTCGAGCAGATCAATCTTGAGCAGGGAGTCGATCTCCGGCGGCTCCGCGGCCTGTGAGGCGTGCTTCGCGCTCGCCTCTTCGATCTTCTGGGTCTTCGCCGCCTGAACCCCACGGTGCACGAGTGTCCCCATGAGGGTGATCACGGCCGCGCAGAGAAGCATGGGCACGAAGGGCATTCCGGTGAACGCCATCACGACGAGAAACACCGCAGTGATGAAAAGGGCCCGCGGTTGCCCGGTAAGCTGACGGGCGAGATCCTGGTTGAGGTCATCTTCCGATCCCCCACGGGCGACCGTAAGGCCCGAAGCGATCGCAATGATGAACGACGGAATCTGCGAGACCAGACCATCGCCGATGGTCAGACGGGTGAACACCTGCAGGGTTTCGCCGGCGGACCACCCACGATCGAGGAGACCGATCGCGAACCCGCCGATGATGTTGACCACGGTGATGATGATGCCCGCGATGGCGTCGCCGCGCACGAACTTTGAGGCGCCGTCCATGGCCCCGTAGAAGTCGGCTTCGCGCGTGATGTCCTGACGGCGCTGTCGCGCTTCGTCCTCGTCGATAATCCCCGCCGTGAGATCCGCGTCGATCGCCATCTGCTTGCCGGGCATCGCGTCGAGGGTAAAGCGGGCTGCGACTTCCGAGATTCGCGTCGAACCCTTGGTGATAACGACGAACTGCACGATGACGAGAATGCAGAAGATGACGGCGCCGACGATCGGGTTGTTTCCCGCAACGAATTCTCCGAACGCGGCGATGACGCGGCCTGCGGCGCCGACGGCCTCGCTCGGCGTCGACGCGTCAGCCGTGAGAATGAGTCGCGTCGTCGCAATGTTCAAACACAGTCGATACAGGGTGACGCCGAGGAGCAAGGCCGGGAACACGGAGAAATCGAGTGGACGCTCGATGTAGACCGTGGTGAGAAGAATGATGGCGGAGAGGCTCAGGTTGAACGCGATGAGCATGTCGATCGCGAAGGTCGGCAGCGGAACCACGATGACGAGCAGCATGCAGACGAACGCGACCGGGGTGATGAGTCCACCGGCGCGGGTGAGCGCCCGTCTCCACGGGTTCGTGCTCTGGAGCAGCGCGGGCTGGGCCATGGCGATCGTCTCCCGGCGCGTCACGGCGCCGTCTCATCGAGGTCAGCCGGCCTTGCGACCGTTGAGCTGGTAGACATACGCGAGCACTTCGGCGATCGCCGCGTAGAACTGCGGCGGAATCTCCTGACCGACTTCGACCGCTGGGTACATGGCGCGGGCGAGGGGTTTGCGCTCAATGATGGGAACTCCATGGAGCGCGGCGATCTGTCGTATGCGCAGCGCCATGTAGTCGGCGCCCTTGGCCACGACCCGTGGAGCGTGCATCGAGGTCGAGTCATACTTCAGTGCGATGGCGAGATGCTCCGGGTTCGTGACGATGACATCCGCCGTCGGCACCGACTGGTTCAGCCGCTGCTGCATGATCTTCCGGGCGAAGCCGCGCTGGCGCGACTTGACCGCCGGGTCACCCTGCAGCTGCTTGAGTTCGTCCTTGACTTCCTGCTTCGTCATCTTGTGGTCCTGTTCCCATTGCCACTTCTGGTAGGCGAAGTCGATGAGGCCGAGGATGATGAGCGTCAGCGTGAGCCAGAACGCGAGTTCGACGACCAGCTTCGACGCGACAACGACGGCTTCGGCGAACTCGAGGTAGGGGAGCGCGAGGACCTCGCGAAAGTTCATCGCAATGACCGGCGCGGCGACGAGCAGGACGGCGACGACCTTGCCGATGTTCGTTCCCGCCTTGGCGAGTGAGCGGACGCCGAAGAGCTTCTTGAGTCCGCTCATTGGACTCAGTTTGTTGAGCGACGGACGGAGCGGCTCAAAGCTCAGCAGCAATCCGACCTGCCATACAAGACCGATGTAACTCACGGCGACCATCGCAAGCAGAAACGGGCCGGCGACCTTGATGGCGAGTCCGACCGCCTTCGCCGCGTCATTCAGCGCGGCTTCGTGGTGAAACGGCTCGGCGCTGATGCGGCCGGACAGCGTTTGTTCCATGAACGCCTGCCAGTCGCGCAGAATGCCCGGCGCGAAG
This sequence comes from Phycisphaerales bacterium, assembly GCA_043101845.1. GTDB lineage: Bacteria > Planctomycetota > Phycisphaerae > Phycisphaerales > UBA5793 > JBICHN01. The sequence goes on from JBICHN010000011.1 coordinate 1,320,103, forward strand.
ACGATGATCGCCAGCACGGCGCCGAGCAGTCCGATGGCGCCCGCGAGATCCTGCGAGCGTGGCACGCTGCCCCGTTTTCGCTCATCCTGTCGGCGGCGCTGGGTCGCCGGTTCAGTCTTGTCGCCGAGATCTTCCGCCAAGCCCTGTCACTCCTTCGCGTTTTAGAGGTTGAAACCCTTCGCCACGAGTTCCTCGATCGCTTCGAGCACATCGAACATCTCGTCGGCGATGATCTCGTCGATCGCGTAGATCGTCGCGATGAGCATGATGAGCCCCACGACCACCCGCATGGGGAAACCCAGTGACATGATGTTGAACGCCGGCGCCGTCCGGCTGATGAAACCGAGGGCGAAGGTTTGCAGAAATATGAGCGCGAGTACGGGCGCCGCGATGCGGATCGCGAGTTCGAACGCGCTCGTCAGAGCGCCGAGACAGACCGCAATGAGATCGGTTGAGAGAATGAACGCGCCCACCGGTACATGCTCGAAGGTATCGAGCGTAAAGCGGAGCAGGATCTCGACCCCACCGGCGAGAAGAAAGGTCGCCATCGCCATGTAGAAGAGCATCTGGCCGATGACTTCCGCCTCGTCGTCGAAGGCGGGGTTGAACGCCCGAGCCAGGCCCACGCCGAGCTGCTGACCGATCGTCTGGCCGCCGAGCTGGCAGGCGACGAGGGGAAGACCGGCGAGAAAACCGATCATCACGCCGATGAGGAGTTCGCTCGCCATGACCGGCGCCAGCGCCCAGAACGAGAACTCGAGCGGCAGCTGTCCGCTCTCCAGGAGAATCGGGTACACGACACCGTAACTCGCGGCGGTGAGGGCCAGGGCGAAGAGCGCCTTGATTTGAAGCGGGATGATCGAGCTTCCAAGCACGGGCGCATAGATGAAGATGCCCGAGATGCGAAAGAGCGCCATCAGCGCCGGCGTGAGATGCGGCAGGATGTCCATGAACGCCGCCAAGGGTCATTCGGTCCTCTCCGCGGATCACACCGCGCCGATGTTGAACAGATCGATCGTGAGCGTGAGGAGTCGGTTCAGAATCCATGGAATCATCAAGATCGCGACTAGCATCATGCCGGCGATCTTGGGGACGAAGGTCAGCGTCTGCTCCTGAATCTGCGTCACCGTCTGAAAGAGAGAGATGCAGAGTCCGATGACCATGCCGGCGATAAGAATCGGCGCCGCGATGATGAGCGCGTTGACGAGCGCTTCTCGAATGAGATCAACGCCGACATCGAACATGCTTGCACTCTTTCGTTAGTCAGGTGACCGCGTAGGGAATCGCGCCGACCGCCGACGCGACCTGGGTGGGTTGCACGAAGCTCGTCATGAGGTTGCCCACGATGAGGTTCCAACCATCGACGAGGACGAACAGGAGAATCTTGAACGGGAGCGAAATGAGAACCGGCGGCAGCATGAGCATGCCCATCGAAATCAGCAGACTCGCGATGACCATGTCGATGATGAGGAACGGGAGGTAAACTCGAAAGCCGATGAGAAAGGCGATCTTGAGTTCACTCAGCATGAACGCCGGGACGAGCGTGAGCATGTCGACATCGGCGTACTTGAGGTCGCTCGGTTCGCTGACATCGACACCCCGGTACTCGAGAATCATGAGCACGCTGTCCCAGTTGCCGGTCGCGTCGATCTGCGCAAACATGAAGTCGCGGAGCGGCTGACGGGCCCGCGACCAGACATCGACCTGGCTCTGGACGGCGGGGTCGCCCTGCTGGTAGGGGACGATCGCTTCGTCGTAGACCCGCTCGAAGGTCGGCGCCATGACCATCAGCGTGAGAAAGAGGCTGAGCGCCACCATGACCTGACTCGGTGGCAGCGACTGGGTGCCCATCGCTTGTCGCAGAAGGCTCAGGACGACGATGATCCTCGTGAAGCAGGTCGTCATCATGACGATCGCCGGCGCGAGCGTCAGGATGGTCAGGAGAACGACAATATTGATGGCGCCGACGAGACCACCTTCGAAGCCGGGTATGGCTTTCGACGCATCGTCGAGCACGGTGACCGGATTGATCGTGTCGGTGATGGCGCCGTCGCCGCCGCTCTGGGCGACGGCCCCGGCGGCGGCGCCGAGCGCCGTCGTCACGGCGAGGGTCGAAATGAGACGCGACGGGACGGCCCGGTTCATGCCCGAACCTCCAGCGTCGATCGACGCCGGCCGGCGCCCCGCGCCGGTCGCGGCCGTCGAGTGAGATCGATCACCGTGGAGGGGGTCGCCGTCTCTTCCCCGTTCGACTTGCCGCGTCGTCTGCCCTCGGTCGGCTGGCGCGAGTCGCGCAGAATCTCTTCCAATCGGTGGTTGAAGGACGCTTTCTCGTCGTCCTGGACACGCGATAAGAGCGACGCGACCTCCGCGGCCTCGTTGAACTCAGTCAGCGTTGTCGCCCCGGCGCTGGTCTGACAGAGCAGCAACACCCGACGATCGACCTTGAGCAGAATGAGCGACTGCCGCTGCCCGAACGGAAAGCGACCGAGCACTTCGACGACGCCTGACGGCCCGCGTCCGCCTGCGAGCGGGCCACCGAAGCGCTGCACGAGGATCTTGAGCAGCAGGATTGCCCCGATCACAATGCAGAGGCCACCACCGAGTCGCATCCACCCGACGCCGGCGCCGTTGGAGGCGCTGAGTGGTTGTCGTTCGTGCTGAGGAGCCGCTTCCGCGGAGCGGGCCGGGAGGGCGCGGGCTTCAAGGGACTCTGCCGAAGTCGAGGTCGGCGCCGCATGAGGATCGGGACCGAGTTGGGCCCTCGCCAGGCCTCCGAGTCCGAGCGTAACCGCCAGGGTCGCCGCCACGATGATTCGGCGCGCGCGGAAGGGTCGGGAGAGAGATTGGGAGATCGTCGTCATGCGTCGCCATCCTGGCGCCTTCGTGACGCGCTCCGGCGTCACGGGACCGGGCTCCGCCCGGACCGGGTTTCGTTTTTCTCTCAGCCGGTCGCCTGTCGCGCCGGCGCCGGCTCCGACTGGCTCGGAGTATCAAAGATCTCGCTGATTCGCACGCAGAAAGTGTCGTTGAGCACGAGCACCTCGCCGCACGCCACGAGGCGGTCGTTCACATAGATGTCCACCGGGTCACCGGCGAGCTTGTCGAGTTCGACCACGGCGCCCTCATTGAGTCGAAGGACATCTTCGACGAGCATTCGGGTCCGCCCGAGCTCCACCCGGACATTCAAATTGACTTTGGAGAGCAGTTCGATTCCCGCGGCGCCGGCGGGGGTCGCCGTCTGCCCAAAGGCTTCGAGCTGCAGCGCTTCCGAGTCCGTCTGCAACTCCTCGACCGCGCGAGTCGCCGCGTCGAGAGCGGCCTCGGGACTGTCTTCAGCGGCCGCGTTCGCCTCGCCTGCCGGGGCAGGCTGACTCTCGGGCGCGTCGTCTTGCTGTTGATCTTCGGCTTCCGGCTCGGCCATCCTGGCCACCTCGCTCCTGAGGATTCGTCGCTTCGGGCTTATCGGAAGAACCGGGCCGGAAACTGTAACGAGAGCGGAGGAAGATTCCGCTCAGCTAGAAGTCGGAGCGAAATCCTGTAAGCGACGGAATGAGGATGCCTTGGAGGCGCGGCTCGTTCGAGTTCGGGTCTTCCCCGAACACCTCGCCGAGCGCTTCTTCGAGCTGTCGTGTCAGCGTGCTCAACTCGGGCTCGTTGAAGTGGCGCGGCTCGGCCTGGCGCCAGATCGCGCTCACGATCGTCTTCACCCGCGCCTCGTTCTCGGTCAGGATCCGCTCGATCTCCTGCTGGTCCCGCGCCCGGACTTGCGCCGTGATCTGGGTCTCGTACAGGTAGACGACGCCCTGCTTCGAGTTCGGGAAGCGATCCTTGAGGACGGGGACCTCCACGATTCGGTTAAGGGTCGCGGCTTCATCAATCTCGAATTCCCGGGCCTCGACGCTCGGTGTATTCGTGAACATCGCCACGCCGATAATCGTGGCGACCTCCATGAGGACCACCCCGACGACGATGATGATGACCTTCAGCGGCAGCTTGCGCCCGGTCGATTCCGCGTTCTCGGCTGGTTTGTCCGGCATGGAAAGTCAGCCTCCTCGAGCATTGTCAGGATCGGTGAAATCGGCGTCCGGGTTGAAGTCACTCGCGAGGGTCTCGGTCAGAATAATCTCGACCCGGCGATTGACCCGCTGCTCGATGACGGCCCCGAATCGAGGTTGAATCGGCTCGGTGTCGCCGCACGCCTCGATCCGGAAGAGCTTCGGATCGAGCCCCATCTCGAGGGTCAGGAATCGCTCGACATTGTGAGCCCGCGCAAAGGAAAGCTCGTACAGATCGGTCCACTGCGAGCCGGGTGAGAGCGTCTTCGAGTCGGCATGACCCCGCACGATGATCTTGTTATTCCGTCCTTCGAAGAGGCGGGCGAGTTCGCGGAGGGCGTCCTTCGTCTGGTCGTTGAGCTCCGCGGATTCGCGCAAGAAGGCGCTGCTCCCGCCGATGGTGAAGAGCAATCCTTCCCGGATGCGCTTCACCGTCGCGTGCTTCCCGGTCATGCCCGGGGTCGGGTTCTGGCTCACGCGGGTCTTCATACGACTTTCGAGTGAGATGCTCTCGAGCGTCTTGAGCATGGATCGCGTCGGCGGAAAGGGCGAGGGTACCACGCCGTCCCCGCCTTTGTAGCCGAACGCCTCCTTGACCGCCTCGACGACCTGCTGGTATTCGTGCTCTTTCTTGAGCTCCGAGAAGGCGGCGAGGAGAATGAAGAAGCAGAGCAGGAGCGACATCATGTCGCCGTAGGTCACGACCCATTCGGGAACGGACGGTCCCTCGGGCTCTTTCTTGCATTTGCACTTCTTCGACATGATCGTTCGCCGGCGCGGCGTTTACGCCGCCATCGCCGCCTCATCGTCCTCCTGCGGGCGCGTCGACGGCGGGAGGTAGGTTTCGAGTTTCTGCGCGACGATTCGCGGATTGTCGCCGGACTGGATACTCATGACGCCGCGGATGATGATCGTCTTGAGCAGCACCTCGTCGGCGGCCCGCTGCGCGAGCTTGTCCGACATCGGCAGGAACATGAGGTTCGAGAGAAGGGCGCCGTACAGCGTGGTCAACAACGCGGCGGCCATGCCGGCGCCGATCTTCGACGGGTCTTCCATGTTCGCGAGCATCGCCACCAGACCGATGAGCGTCCCGATCATGCCGAAGGCCGGGGCGTAACGACCGAGCGCATCGAGCAGGCCCTTGCCCTGCTGGTGCCGCGTGATCTGGTTTTCGAGTTCCGCCTCCATGATCGCTTCGATGAGGTCCGGATCCGTGCCGTCTACCGCCATCTGAATCCCGCGGACGATGAACTCGTTGTCAATCTCGTTCGTCATGCTCTCGAGGCTGAGGATGCCTTCGCGTCGAGCGATCTCCGCGTAGTTCACGAGCGTTTCGATGAGCTCCTGGGCCGATTCCGACTTCGCGAAGACGGTCTTGAGCAGCACTTTGGGCAACTGGAGGAGATTGCTCATCGGAAAGGCGACGAGTGTCGCGCAGAACATGCCGCCCACCACGATAACCATCGACGGGGGATCGACATACGCGGCGAGCCCGGATCCGCCGATGAGAATCGCGCCGACGATGAGCACCCATCCGAGGATGGAGCCGATGAGTGTGTTGATATCCACCCGCGAGCCTCCCGGCGCGCCGACACTCCGCGCGGCGCACCATGCCGATCATCGACGCGGACCACGCCGGTCTTGAGTCCAATACGCCGAAGCGCGCGTGGCCGGAACAACGCCGCGCCCGATAAGGAATCAATCCGGGGGGAAGAGAGAACGAAGTCGACGCCCGTAGTCGATCGTCCGCTCGACGACTTCGCTCATCGGTTCGAGCACGAGGATGTGGTCGCCGTTGATGAGGGTGATCGTCGTGTCGGGATTCTCCTCGACGCTGCGGATGTTCTCCGCGTGCACGACGACGGGCTTCCCGTTGAGGCGGGTAAGCAGAATCATGACCGACTCCGTTCGGGCGTCACGGCGCCGGGGGCGCCGCGCTCCCGGTTGTCAGGGGTTATCGGCCAAGAATGAGGAGCTGTTGAATGAGTTCATTCGCCGTGCTGATGACTCGGCTCGAAGCGCTGTACCCAGTCTGCGCGAGGATCAGGTTCACAAACTCCTGACTGAGGTCGACATTCGAGAGCTCGAGGGCGCCGCCGACGACGCGGCCGGCGCCGAGGGTGAGGGGGGTCGTCACAATCGCCTCGCCCGAGCTCGCGCCCGACCGGAACATGTTGCTGCCTTCGTCGACGAGCCCCTCGGGATTCGTAAAGGTGGCGACAGCGAGTTGTCCAATCGTGCGCAGGAGTCCATTCGTGAAACTCCCGGTGATAATGCCGTCTTCGCCGACGCCGAAGTCGCTGAGGGAGCCGATCGGTGAGCCGTCCTGGTGCGTCGCGGCGAGTTCGCTGCGGCTGTCGGTCAACGCCGTGACTGATTCGCCACCGTCACTGAAGTTCACACTGAAGTTGAGCGGATTGACGGCGCCGGAGTCCGTCCGGTCGATGGACACATTGAATTCGGCCGGCGCAATGATCGTTCCGGTCGTATCGAAACTGACCGTTCCCGTCCCAAGGCGCAGATCGACACCGACGCTGTCGGCCGACTCGGCGAAGTACCGCCAGGTCGTTCCCGTGTCATCCTTCGTATCAAGAACAAGTGTGAGATCGACATTGAGCGGCGTGCCGAGCGAGTCATACACCACGAATGTCGTGCGGACCGATTCGCCGTCCGAAAGCTGTGTATTGGTAATGACGAAAGGCTGGCCGGCGGCGATGCCGTTCGTGTCGAGGATAGCGAGATCGGACGAGTCGAGCTCGATCGAATTGTCGACGCCGTAGTTCCCCTCGACCGTAACGACGCCGGTCGTGTCGTCGATGCTCACGCCGCCCGGGTTACCGGAGACGGAGGTGTCGATGCCGAGCGCTTCTTCGAGAAAGTTCATGAAGTCGGTGACGGTCGACGCAGCCGTGACCGCATATTCGGCGTCGTCGAGCGTGCGTCCACCCTTCTCCGCGCCACTCACGCGAATCGACTCGCCCACCGCGAACATCGCTGAGCCCGACCCATCGTCAAGATCGGTGAGCAGAGTGGTCGCGTCAGCGAAGGGCGGATTGTTCGACACGACGCCGGTGAGAACGGTCAATGCGGCGAAGTCGCTCTGCGATCCGTTCACGCCTTCGGCGCCGCTCGAGTTGAGATTGCCCGTGAAGCGCACATTGCGCGTCGCTTCGGCGAGGGTCATGGAGCCAACCGGTATCGTCATATCTACGAGAGCGCCCGGAATGACTTCGAAGTCCTCATTCACCGCGTAACCCTTGACGACCCCGCCGCCGATCGACACGAGCTTGTTCTCTGAGCTGAGCGAGAACGAGCCGTCCCGCGTGTACTGTCGCTCGCCCCCGAAGTCGACGACGAAGAATCCTTCGCCTTCGATCGCCATGTCGGTGCGTACGCCGGTCGCGCTGAGGGCGCCATTGTTGAAGTCGCGCTGTGTTCCTGCGATCTGTACGCCGAGTCCGACCTGCGTCGGATTGCTCCCGCCCGTGTTCTCGCCCGGCGCCGTGCCGAGTCCAAAGTTGCGACTGATGTTGTTCTCGAACTGAATGCGATTCGACTTGTACGCCGTCGTGTTCGTATTCGCGATGTTGTTACCAACCACATCGAGCATGCGACTGTGTACGAGGATTCCGCTCAGTCCGGTGAAGAGGGCGGTTGTCGAGGCCATCTCAGTCCTCCGTATGTTCAGCCTGGTCGCGAGCGACTCCAGGCGATCTGGTTGATGGTGCGGCGTCGGCGAGACCGGGCGCCGTAAGCCGGCCGCCGGGATGAAGGAGCCGATAAAGACGCGCCGTGTCGGCTTCGGTCGTCTCATCCTCCGGCGCAGGCGCCGCGACGACGACGGCGTCGACCCCGGCGATGAGACGCGGCTCGTTCGCCTCCTCCGTCTCCGGCGCTTCCACCGATCTCTTCGCGACATCGATTACGAACTGATGTGAATCGAGAATGGCGACCGCGCGCTGCGATCGCGCCGCCTCCGCGAGGTCGACCGCGTGGCTGAGTCGTGCCATCTGGTCCTCGGTGAGGGCGAGGTCGGGCGGCGTCGTTACGGGCCGCCCGGTTGCGGCGACGCGCGAATCGGTGACCGCCTTGACGAGTTCGCCGAATGAGAACGCTTCGGCCGTTCGTCCGCCGGCGCCGGTCGGACGACGGTGCGTCGGCACCGGCGGAACCGCCGGATCGAGCCGTCTCAGAATGTCATTCGGCTTCGAGTTCATGAAGGCGTCGAGGGAATCATGTTCCGAGGTGGTTCTCGTGCACGGCGGTCATGTTGCTGAAGCGCATTCGGTCGCCCGTGTCGAGCGTCAGGATGACCAAATCACCCTCTTTGCTCACGGAGGTCACGCGACCCGTAACGGAGAACAGCTCTTCGTTGAGCCCTTCGACCGTCTGCCCGATCAATCCACCCGCCGCCGCGAACTCATTCTGGCTTACGAGCGACTCGAGCTTGTCCATGAGTTTGACATTCGATTCGATGTCGCGCACGAGACTGATCTGCTCCATGATCTGATTCGAATCCTGGGGGTCGAGCGGACTCTGGCTGGTCAGTTCGGTGAACATGATGCGGAGGAAGTCCTCACTCGACATGTTCTCGAACCGGTTGACGCCACTTCCGGCGCCGGCGCCGTTTCCGATGGGATCAATCATGGTTCAACTCCTCGGATTGCGATCGTTCTTCGTGAAGTCGGCGAAACTCGCTCGACCAGTGTCCGGACTGTCGCGGATCGCGCAGGTTCTGCCGTCGGCGAGACGCCTCATCCTGCGCGTCGCTGAAGCCGCGGCTGCGTCCTTCGCCGGCGTTTCGGTCACCGCTGCTCTGTTCCCGTTCCCTTGGCGACCCATCGTTTCCATCCTGCCCGGAGCCGGAACCGGAGTTCGCCGCGGCGTTTCGACCAAGGGCCTGCACCGACATGCGATCGACCTTGAGCCCTTGTCCCTCAAGCGCCTGCCGCAGGGTGTCCATCGACTGGGTGAGCAAGGCCCGTGCCTCGGCGGTCTCGGCGTGGAATTGCACCGCGACACGCCCCTGGGCGACGCTCATCTGCACGCGTACAGCGCCGAGTGACTCCGGATAGAGCTTGATGTTCATGGCCCCACCACGGGTCGCGCTCAACGCGAACAAGCCGCGGGCGACCTGCGGCGCCACCGGCTCCTCAGGAGTCGCGGCGAGCATCACGGGCGAATGTGGGGATGAAGTCGGAGCGGTCGCCGACGCCGGTGGTCCCATCGACGGGCGGGCATTGGTCAGTTCGACCGGCAGGTCGACGGCGCGAACCGTGGTCGTCGATCCAGACGACTTCGTCGCCGCCCCCGGCGCCTCTGCCGAACCGTTCGCCGATTGATTCGACCTTGAGTTGCTGCGCCCGGACGATTTACCGTCACCGTCGTCAGCACGGCGTGACTCGAGGCTGTTTTCCGTTGATTTGCCGAATCGCCCGCTCGCGTCTCGTGGTGACGAGTCACCGCCGCGATTCTTGGAATTATTCGATTCCGATCGGGATTCGACCGACGAGGGCGTCGGTGCCGCGTGATCCCCGGAACTGGTCGATCCACCATCAGCCGCGCTCGAACGACCTGCGTCTACGGCCTGAGGTGGTAACGCGTCGGGGTCGGCCCCTGAGTTCTCGTTGTCGTGCGCTGCTTCGGATAACGCACGATGGTGATCGGAATCCGTTTGCCCTGATTGCTCCGGCGCGGGATTCGAATCCTCGTCCGAACGCTCGCTCGACTCTCCATCCGATGCGCGCTCAGCGTGCTGGCTCGGCGATTGTTGCGCCTCATCGTCCGTCGGTTGCGCCGGTGGTGCGTCGTAGTCGGCGCCCGGAGCATCGGATGCTGATTCGGAGTACGAGGTCGAGTCGTCGGCGGAGGGAGTTGTTCGCAGTTCCCTCGTGCGGCGACTCTCGTGTTCGAGACTCTCTACGAAAGTCTTGGAATCGAGAGAGTTGCGTTCGATCACGCCCGTTCTGGTCGAGCGGGCGATCGAGTCGATTGTCGCCGGGGAAACCGAAAGATCAGGGATCGTCGCCAGTGGGCTCATTATCACTCTCGGGGCTGGTCGGCGTCGACACGCCGCGTTCCGAGAGGAGGTAGAGCAAACGGGCTGCCACGGGCCCGCCGTCCGGATCGGCGAACTGCTTCAGGAGATTCTGGGCGGTGCGCTTATCGAGCGCGTCGATGAGGTCTACGACGAGGGTTTCGCGACCGTCCGCCAGGTACTCATCAATGACGGTCTTCTGTCCTTCAGGCCCGAGTCCCTTGAAGATCTCTACGGTACGCTTGAACTGAGTGTCGCTCTCAAGTTGGCGAATTCGATCGCGCTCGGCTTCAAAGGCTTCGCGTTCGTTCTGCAGATCGATCTTCGATTGCTCGAGTTCGGCGATCCGCTGATTGAGGTAACGCTCGAGACTCTTGAGTTCCATATCGGCGCGTCGCTGCCGATCGAGCAGAACCTGATCGACCGTCTGCACACGGGCGGACCGCGACTCGGCGCCGAAGTTCGGCGTGTTCATGGACGCTTCATACATGGCGGCCTCCGCCGCGCTCGCCGCCTCAGACTCAGCCGCCTCCTTGTTCGCCTGTTCGTCGGCGACGGTGAGCTGGTAGAGTCGACGCGTCGCGTCGATTCGATCGCGGCTCAGCCGCCCGGTGCCAGCAAGGAAGCCGGCGAATCCGGCGAGCGCGAGCAGATGCGCAATCGAGAGAATCGACAAGGCGGTCCAGAGGGTTCTCATACTTCAGTTCTCACTCGTGCGTATCGACTCATGACGAGATCATCGATCTCGTTTGCTTCACGGCGGCGGTAGCTCCGCAGCCATTCGTCCCGACGACGCTCACGAAGGAGCTCGAGCGCTCGCCGTCGGCGACGGGCTTCAATGAGTTCACCGCGGGCCCGGTCGATCTGGCGGTAGACCTCCGCAAGTCCGACGGCGAACTGTCGAGCGCGGCGATCAAGGTCGATGGTCATCTGCGCATGAGCACGAATGGCGGGAGCGTCGACCCGACCGGCGAGTCGCGAGCCGAGTTCGCGCTTGCCCTCCTCGATGCGCCGCTGAATGTCACGAATCTGATTCTCGATGTCGTGCTGACGCCGCAGGAGCACCGCGAGATCGCGTTGGCGTTCTTCCTCTTCGCGACGCCGGAGGCGAAGAAGCGGGTCGAGCTTGAAGGTGAATCGTGCCACGCGTCGTCATCCTTCCGTGGATTACCGTCGGGCCGCTTTCTGGCGATTCGCGAGTGAAGCGCCCGCTTCAACCGCGAGTTGCAGCAGCAGGCCCGCCGACTTGGCATAATCGGCGTTTTCGGACGCCCCCTGCTGAAAGAACTCGTCGAGCCGCGGTTTCATCTCGATGGCGACATCGAACGCAGGGTTCGATCCCCGCGCGTAGGCGCCGATGTTCACGAGCTCCTCAACCTCCGAGAAGTCGGCGAGCAGGCGCAACAGCGAGGTTCGCGCCTGTTGATGCTGCTTCGTCGTGACATCCGTGGCGACCCGGCTCACCGAATCGAGCACATCGACCGCGGGGAAGTGACCACGATTCGCAAGCTTTCGGGAGAGTGAGATGTGACCGTCCAGGATACCCCGCGCCGCGTCGGAGACCGGTTCGGTCAGGTCATCGCCTTCCACGAGCACCGCATAGATTCCGGTGATCGAACCGCGACCCTGTACGGCGCCGGCGCGCTCGAGCAGTGACGCGAGCGAGGCGAAGACACTGGGTGTATACCCCTTCGTCGCCGGTGGCTCTCCGGCCGCGAGCCCGATCTGCCGCTGCGCCTGGCAGAATCGAGTAATGGAGTCCATCATGAGCATGACATCGCGGCCCTGATCCCGCAGGAATTCGGCCGCGGCGGACGCCACCATGGCCGCACGCGTGCGCAGAAGCGGTGACTCATCACTCGTCGCCACTACGACCACACTCCGGGCCAACCCGTCCGGGCCGAGCGATTTGTCGATGAACTCGCGCACTTCACGACCGCGCTCACCGATGAGCGCGATCACACTGGTGTCCGCCTCGGTGTTCCGGGCGATTGATCCGATGAGTGTCGACTTGCCGACGCCCGGCCCCGCGAACACGCCAAGCCGCTGCCCCTTGCCTGCCGTGACCATCGAATCGAGAACGCGCACGCCCGTCGGGATCGGTTCTTCAATTGGCGCCCGGAGGAGCGCCGAAATCGGTTCCGGCGCGAGCGGACATGGAACGGTGTCGTGCAACGGACCGAGACCGTCAATCGGCTGGCCGAGACCGTTGAGCACACGACCGAGCATGGACGAACCGAGCGAGACGGTGGGGGAGGCCTGCAGGCCGATCACACGGTCACCAGGGCCGAGACCCTGCATCGCGCTGAAGAGCATGCAAATCACGACTCCACGATCGCAGCCGACAACTTCGCCGAAAGCAGATGGCGCGGCGCCGTCCGAGGGATCAATGCGAACAAGTGACCCGATCGCGGCGTTCAACCCGCGCACATGGGCCGTGAGTCCGCGAATGCGCTCGATCCGGCCGCTCATTTCGACCGGTTGAACTCGTCGCGTCATCGCCATGGCGTTCTGAAGCGCACTCATGCGGACTCCGCGTCGTTCGGGTCTTCCGCGGGTCGAGCCGGCGAGCGCGGCACGAGCGCGTCGGCGATGCGGTCAAGCTGTGTCTGCAGTCGGGCGTCGATCTCGCTCGTGCGACCGCGCACGACGCATCCACCCCGTTCGACCGTCTCGTCGGGCTCAAGTCGAATCTCTTCGGCGCCGGTGAGCCGCTGCGCGAGTTCCGGAACTGTTCGCTCGACGACGGGCAGATCGTCGGGGTGAATCGCAATGACGAGGCGTGTTTCCTCGGAGATCAGCGTGATGGCCTGTTCGACCTGCGTGTTGACCCGCTCCGGATCGACGGCGATGACCTGCCGGACCACTCGCTCGGCGATCTGCAGGGCGAGTCGAACGAGGTTCGTCCGGGCGTCGACCATGAGGTCGCGGCGCTCGGCGTCAAACTCGTCTGCGGCGTGGGACCACTGTTCGAGACATCGAGCGATCTCGGTCTCGTTCGCCTTCATCGCTTCGGCGCGACCTTGTTCGATTCCAGAAGCACGGCCCTCGGCGAGACCCTTCTGAAGTCCCTCTTCGAAGCCTCGCGTCGATGCGGCCTCCGTAAGCGTCTTCGCCTCGCGACGCGCCTCCGCGAGAATCCGATCGGCCTCCGCCCTTGCCCGCGCTTTGAGCTGCTCCGCCTGGTGGTGCAGATCACCAAGGTCGAGGACGACGGCGTCCCGCATGAGCGGCGCTGCCTGTGTCGCACGAATGATGGCCATCCTGGCCTGCTCTCTTCCTGAGGGTTCGCATTGACCCGATGGATCAGACGATCAGATCCTTCTCGCCGCCGCGACCCGAGATGATGATTTCGCCGGCGTCCTCGAGGCGGCGGACGATATCGACGATGCGCTGTTGCGCGGCTTCCACATCGCTCACGCGGACGGGACCCATGAACTCCATGTCTTCGCGGATGAGTGTCGCCGCGCGTTCCGACATGTTCCGGAAGATCTTGTCCTTGAGGTCGTCGCTCGCGGTCTTGAGCGCGAGCGCGAGTTCGTCGTTGTCGATCTCTTTGAGCATGGACTGAATGCCCTTGTCGTCGACATGAATGATGTCTTCGAAGACGAACATGAGACGACGAATGTGCTCGACGAGATCCGGATCTTCCGCCTCGAGCCCCTCCATGATGCCCTTTTCCGTCGAACGATCGGTCAGGTTCAATATCTCGGCGACCGTTTCCACGCCGCCGGTCTTTTCCATCGACTGCGTCAACATGCTCGCGAGACGGGACTCGAGCGCCCGCTCGACCGTTCGAATGACCTCGGGGTTCGTCTGCTCCATGTTCGCGATGCGCTTGACGACTTCGATCTGTTTCTGCGCCGGTAGTCCGACGAGGATTTCCGCCGCCTTGTGGTGCGCGAGATGGCTCACGATGAGCGCGATCGTCTGCGGGTGCTCTTCCTGGATGAAGGTCAGGAGGTTCTCCGACTCCGCCTTCTGGAGAAAGTTGAACGGCGTCTTCTGCACCTGCGTTTGAATCTGCGACATGATCCGATCGGCGAGCTTCGGATCGAGCGAACTGCTCAGCAGGTTGCGCGCGTAGTCGAGGCCGCCTTCCGCGGCATACTGATTCGCGAGCACCATTGAGTAGAACTCTTCGACGACGGCGGCGCGAAGCTCGCGCGGAATCGGACCGAGCGACGCGAGCTGGCGCGCGACTTCCGACACCCGCTCTTCCGGGAGGCTCTGGAGCATCGCCGACGCGCAGGCCTGATCGATTGAAACGAGCAGCACCGCCGCCTTCGTAAGGCCATCGAGTTCGCGTGGATCTTCAGGAAGTCGTTGCCCGGGCTTATACGCCATCGTCTCAGCCTTCCGGGTTCATCCAGCGATTGAGCAGACGACCTGCTTCGGACGGGTTCGCATTCACCAACTCCTCGACCTGCTCGGAGAGTTGTCGCACGCGGAGTTCTTCATCTTCCATCTCGATGGCGTCCATGGCGGGCTCCGCTTCGTCCGCTTCGCCGACGAGATCGTTCGCTTCACTCTGGAGCGACGGGGGGAGCCCGACGAGTTCGGCGGCCGACGGGAGCTCTTCGCGATGGGTCGCGCCTTTCACGAGTCGGAACATCATGAACAAGCTGACCAGGGCGAGTGATCCGAGCGCGACCGTCTTAACCACGCCACCGATCGACTGTCCGTTCGGCATCGAGAACGGCCCTATCGAAGCCCCCTGAGAGGCGCCGGCGTCGATCAGCGTCGCGATGGCGAAGTCGTGGTACATGTTCACGCTGACTTCACCGCGGACGGGAGGCGTCTCGCCGCCGTACGACATGTTGAGCGCCGTGGTGTCGACAATTGGTTCGACCATCGCCCGGATCGACGCGGTCTCGGACGCCACGATCGGCGCCACTTCGGCGTCGGTCGGCTCTTCGGTCGCGTCGGGATTCTGGCTCTTCCACACGGCGACGAAATACGACCGGGGAACATTGATCGTCGCGTTGATCTTGCGCGCGAATCCGCCGGGATCGAGACGGGAGATCTCGAGAAGACCCGGGTGATTGTCGAACTCGCTCGTGTCTTCACGAGTCTTCGTGCTTGCCGTCTCCCGCGTCGACCCGCCCCCGATTTCCATTCCGGCGTTCGAGCGGACCCCGGGTTCACCACCGCGGCTTCCGCCCGTGGTCTCCTGCGACACAGAATCGATTCGCGAAGGAACCGAGATGGTCCCGTCGCCTTCCGGCTTGTAGCTCCGGTCCTGAATCTGTTCGCGACCCGCATCGACCTGAGCGTTCACGGCGACGATCACATTCGGTATGAACCGCAGCAGCTCGCCGATCTTTTCCTCGTAGTCGTTCTCCCACTTGGCCCGGAGTTCGAGATAGGAGCCGGCGACAAGTTCGTCGTTCGACTTCACTCGCATCGAGCGGCCGTCGGCGATGATCTTGACATCTTCGGCGCTCAGGTTGTCCACCGCGCCGGCCACCATATTCGCCACGGCTTCGATCTGCGATTGATCAAGCGGTCCACTCTTCGGCGTGATCGAGACCGAAGCGGTCGCGCGGCGGGGGGCCTGTCCGAGGCCCTGGCGCTCGAGTGGAGAGTTGATGATCACCTGGGCCTTCCGCACATAGGACCACTGCTCGATGACATCGCTGAGCACCATGCCGATCGCGACATTGTAACTTTGCTGATTCTGCTGCCGGTTCTGCCACCAGGGCTGATCCTTGAGCATCTCATGGAGATTCGTCTTGGTGTGCGAACCCACGCCGATGTTGTGTTCACCCAGAAGCCCATACGCATAGCTGTACTGGTTCTGGGAGACGAGCAGTCCGGTGTTCGAATGCTCGAAGCGAACCTCGTTCGTTCGCAGGATCTGCGCCGCGCGCGTGAGACCGTCCGCGTCGAGCGTAATCTCGACCATGTCGGGTCGCCCGGCGTACTGCACGACGATGAACAGCGACATCAGTCCGATGATGACGGACGAGCCGATGAGCAGCTTGTGCGCCGGGGTTAACCGGCCGAGCTGTTCGCGGATGAGTTCGTAGATTGCTTGAAGTCGTTGCACCGGCCGGGCCTCCATGCCTCAATTCGGCGCCGTGGCGAGTCGCGAGACGGCAGTGGTCGGCCCTCCTGGCCTCACTCCCGTCCTCGCCCGGAATCGAGCTATCGCTTGAGATCAGACACGAATCTGCTTGACCTCGTTGTATGCGTCCATGACTTTGTTGCGCACCTGAAGGAGCATCTGGAACGCGGCGTCCGCTTTCTTCGTCGCGAGCATTACAGCGTCGTAGTCGGTCCGCTTGCCGGATTGAAGATCCTCGACCGCCTGCGTCGCTTCCTGCTGGAGCTTGTTTACTTCCCGCAACTCATCGAGAAGCATGTCCTTGAATTCGGGTCCGTCCGCCGCGTCCGGGACGCCGGGCCCGCCTGGTCGAGCGGGCTGAATCGGCGAAGCGCCTCCAGCAGATCCGATCAATCCCAGTGGATCGGTCATTGATCATCCTCCCTGGCTGTCGAGCGTAGCCTGGCCGTCATCATGACGCCTCCTTGGTGGCGGAACTCAGCCGAGCAAACGAAGTGCCATCGACATCATCGATTTCGTCGCTTCCGCCGCCATCACATTCGCCTCATACGCTCGCATCGCCTCCATGGCGTTGACGGTCTCAGCCGTCGGATCGATGTCAGGGTACCCGACATACCCGTCAGCGTCGGCAAAACGACTCCACGGCTCGTACTTTTTGCGCAGTGGTCCCTCGTCGATCTCGATCGAAGACACATGCACTCCGTCGGCGTTGCCTGATACCGGATCTCCCGGCGCGAGTACGGCGAATCGGCGGCGGTACGGGTTGTACTCGCCGTCTGCCCCAACGATCGAATCGCGATTCGCCAGGTTGGCGGTTGAGACAGTGAGGCGGGTTCGATTCGCCACGAGGCCGGACGCGGAGACATCAAGCAGGCCGTACACGATTCAGTCCTCCAGAATCCGTTCGCTTAGAGTCGCTCGCGGATGGCGGAAGTCAGCAGGGCGTAGCGTGAACGAAGAAGTTCGGTCGCCTGACGGAAGACGAGGGTGTTTTCCGCCAGATTCTGCATGAGCCGCTCGACATCGCGGTCATTGCGGTCGTGGAACATGATGTTCGCGCCGCTCGGTCGCGGATCGACCGCAAGACCGTGCCGACGGAATTCGACGTCGCGGGTGTCCTGCGGATCGAGCGGTCCTCGCGCTCCTCCGTGGCGGTCACGACGCTTTTCGATCGCGTCCCCGAGTGACGCCCGGAACGAATCCGCGTCAAGGTCGGTAGGGCGGAAGTATGGCGTCGAAATGTTCGCGATGTTGTTCGTGATCAGTTCGTGCCGCCGACCGGCGAACTGCACCATCCGCTCGAGCACATCAAGGCCGTGCGAACTGGTGATCTCGGCGAGCATGGAACCTCCCGGTCAGGGCTGGAGCAGATGTGGAGCAAACTGGGCGCCGTCGAATCGATCAGGGCTGGCGATCAGGAGTGAGGGTCGTTGAGGCGCCGATGGCGCAATTCCTGCGCACTCGAGCTACACATCTTCGCTGACGAGACGCTCCTCTTTCCATTTCCGGAGCTTGAGCCCCAGAGTCCGCACCCCGATGCCGAGCTCCGACGCTGTTTTCTGTCGGTGGCCGTCGAAACGGTCGAGCGTGGCGAGAATCACTTCGCGCTCGATCTCGGCGAGCGGCTTGCCACCGCTCTGCACGGGCGTCGGAGCGAACGGCGTCGAACCGGTGGACGCATGGTTCGTCGCTCCATTCGACAATGACGGAGCGGCGAGTTCGCGGTCTCCCACGGGCGTCGAAGTGGCGTCCGGCCCGGCGAGCCAGGCGTCGAGCAAATCGGCGTCAATCTGATCGGTCGGCGCAAGAATACTCGCCCGCTCACAGATGTTGAAGAGTTCACGCACATTGCCCGGCCACCGATAGCGCTGCAGACGCTCGATCGCCTCGGGGGTCATGCGCTTTGGATCGCGTCCTTCGCGGCGACCGACGAGTTCGAGGAAATGTTCGCATAGGAGTGGGATATCGTCGAGCCGCTCGCGCAACGGGGGGGCGACGATGGGCAGCACATGAAGGCGGAAGTAGAGATCCTGCCGGAATCGCCCCTCCGCGACGGCTTGACGCAGGTCACGATTCGTCGTGGCGACAACCCGTACATCCGTCTTCTGCGTCACGCTCGACCCCACCCGTTCGAACGCGCGCTCCTGCAGAACGCGCAGGAGCTTCGCCTGGATGGCGGGGGGCACTTCGCTGATCTCATCAAGGAGGAGCGTTCCGCCGTTGGCGAGTTCGAACCGACCCTTCCGCATCTTGTCCGCGCCGGTGAAGGCGCCCCGCTCGTGACCGAAGAGTTCCGACTCGAGAAGTGATGCGGAGAGCGCCGCACAGTTCACCGCAAGCATCGGCTCTCGTGATCGGGGACTCAGGGCATGAATGGTCTGCGCGATGACCTCTTTGCCGGCGCCGGACTCACCCATGATGAGGACCGTCCCGTGGCTCGGCGCGATCCGACTGATCTGATCCTTGAGTCGCTTCATGTTCGACGATTCGCCAATGAGCATCGGCTTTCGGCCTCGCCCCGACTTCGCTTCCTTTGGAAGCGAGGTCTTGAGCAACGAGTTCTCCTTGACGAGCCGTGCGTGATCAAGGGCGCGACGGACCGTCAAGGTGAGTTGATCGCCGTCGAAAGGTTTCGTCAGGTAGTCGAAGGCGCCGTGTTTCATGGCGTCGATCGCGGTCTGGACGGTCGCGAACGCGGTCATGAGAATGACCGGAAGTTCCTCGTCGACCTTGCGCACCTCCTGCAACAGATCGAGGCCCGTCATGTCCGGCATCTTGAGGTCGGTCAGCACGAGGTCGGGCCGGCGATCGCAGACGACCCGTAACGCCGACTTCGCGTCGGCCGCCGCGACGACGGTGTGACCTTCCCGGCTCAGCATCGCGCCGACGCTGTCACGCATGAGTTCCTTGTCGTCCACAATGAGAATGCGGCTCATTCTCCGGATCCTTCCTGACCTGTGGTGGCAGCGGGCAGGGTGATCGTCACGGACGCCCCGCCGGTCGATTGATTCTTGAGTTCGATCTGTCCGCCATGCGCGTCGACGATGCGGTGAGCGATGGCCAGTCCCAGCCCCGTTCCGGTATCTCTCGTCGTGAAGAACGGATTGAAGACGCTCGTGAGCAGCTCTTCCGGGACGCCGGGGCCGGTATCGCTGATGGTGATCGAGACCGCCTTGATCGATGCGTCGTCATCATCGCCATCGTCATCACCCTGGAGTCGACTCGCTTGAGCTGCGATGGCGATCGTTCCTCCGTGTCCGGCCGCCTCTGCGGCGTTCCGAAGCACATTCGTCAGAGCAAGGTGAATCTGAAGCGGGTCCGCACGCACCATGAGTCGGAGTGGAGAAGACGCTCGATCGTCACGCCGAACGGTGATGTCGCGCCCTTCGATCAGGTCACGCGACATCTCGATCGCATGGTCACAGAGTTCGCATGCCGGCAGCGGCGCGGGATTGACCCGAATCTCTCGTGAGAACGCGAGTACATCGCCCACGATGACATCGAGGTCACGGACGGCGCGGTCGATCTTCAACGCCGTCTCGCGAGACGACGGCCGGTCGTCGAGGTCGTCGGCGAGCATGGTGGCGAAGAGTCGTATCGAGCCGAGTGGATTGCGGATCTCATGGGCGATCCCCGCCGCCATCTGACCGAGCGCGGCGAGTTGCCGCGAGCGCCGGAGTTGTTCGTTCGTCTCGCGCAGTTCCCGTTTCAGGCGCCGGACCTCACCCTGAAGCGACACATGGGCGTCCTGCAATCGCTCCGAGACCGCATTGAACGCGGAGAGGACTCCAGCCAGGTCGGGCGATGCCGCCGTCGGCGGAGGCGCCGGCGCTTCAGGAGCGATCGAGTCCGCAGCGGTCATCGAAGTCACCCCTCTTCGTCCATATAGCGACTGAAGCGCGGTGCGCTCGACATTTCGTTCGCGCTCGTGTAGGCCCGATTCGTCCGTCGGCCATGATCGATACTTTCGAGTTCGGCCTGGAGCCGGTTCCGTCGGTCCTGAAGCCGCTCTCGATCGGCCCGATCGCGCTGCATGACTTCGTCGACGACCGATTGCGCTTCTTCGACCGCCGCGTTGAGTCTCTCGCGAAGGTTTGCGTCGAGTCGACCGAGGAGATCGGGCCAGGCGCGTCGATAGGGTTCGATGGCGCTCGCGAGACGGCTCAATTCGTCGATGATCGACTGGCGACGATTGAGCAGTTCGAGGAGTTTCGCCGACTCGTCATCATTGATGAGTTGCGGCTGAGCCTGACTGCACGATCGCAATTCATGGCAGAGATCGCGCTGCCGCTCGAGCATGCCGAGCAAGCGGTCCGGCCAGTCGGCCGGGAGATCGCTGAGTACGGACGAGGGGTTCTTGCTGGTCATCCTGACCGTCCTTTGATGAGCCCGGCTCCGCCGGGTCGAAGCATGAGCGGGCGCGCAGGACGTCCCGCGGAGTCCGCTTCGATTCCACTGTCGGCCAATTTGCGTCGCTGACTTTGAAAGGAATGGGCGGAGCGGTTCAGGGAGCGCCGGCCGCCGACGCGGTTTCATCGAGGATCGGATCCCACTCGAGGAGCCGCTCCCAGGCCTCGGAATTCAAGGGGAGAAGACCGGTGTCGAATGACGAATCTGGAAACTCGAGCAGCTTCCGGCGGGCGCGATTCCGGGCCGCCCTCGCCGCGGCGAAGTCACCCTTCGCCGCATAGGCGTTCGTGATCTGCACCATGGCGATGAGAGAGGACGGGTCGTTCGGATACTGGTCCGCAATGGAGCCGTACAGTGTGACGGCGCGGTCGTACTCACCCAGTTCAAAGACGGTGTTCGCATACCAGAAGTCGGCCGCCTTGTGTGACTCGCGCTCGAGCGGATTCCGCTTTCGCGCCGGGATCGACTCGTAGCCCTGAATGGCGTCGTGGAAGTCGGCCTCCGCCGCGACGAGGTGCTGCTTGCGTTGATCAAGCAGACTTTGCCGTTCGTGCGACGGCATTTCTTCACCCAGCCGGTCATCAATCGCTTCGGCGGCGAGTCGGTGGGCGTGAGCCCGGCGGTACCGAGCGTGATTGAGCTGGGCCCCGAAGGTCTCATCGTCGGGGTAGGCCTCGATCACATAGGTCAGACGCTCGATCGCGAGCGGGTAGTACGAGGGGACCGCATTCGGAAGATTGTGCTCTTCGGCCTGGCTGTAGAGGGTTCCGAGGAGCAGCATGGCGTCACGGAACTCAACCGCCTCGGGGTCGAGTCGCGCCTCACCCTCGACCACGCTGCGCAGAAGACGCTCCGCTTCGCCCGCGTTCGGATGATCCGGATGATTGAGGTGCGCGAGGGCGAGGGGGACATAGGAGCGATAGGCCTCGGGCGAGAAGCGGTGCACATCACTCTCCACGAGCCGCTCGAATTGCTTGATGGCGCCCTCGTAGTCGGCGCTGGCCTGATAACAACGCCCCAGCCGGTAGATCCCTTTGAGCTGTCGGGGATGATTCTCGCTGAGTCGGATGAATTCCTTGAGCACGGCGATGGCGCGAATCTGGTCGCCCGCCTTATCGAAGGATTCGGCGGCCGCCCATAAGGACTCTGCCGCCCCGTCCGGGTCATCGATCTGACGGGCCCGCGCAAACGCTTCGAAGTATTCACCCGCCTGAAGATAGCGGGACTGCAGATCGATCTTCGTGCCCGGGTCGAGACGGTCGTATTCGATCGCAAGGTACTCCGAGCGATCGGCGTCCGTCGGTTCGCCCGCAAGTCGGAACGCTTCGTTCAGACTTGCTTCGGCGAGGGCCCAGTTCGTGTCGGCGATGCGACTCAGGATCGGCTCCGGAACATCGTGGACGCGCGACGCCAGGACGGGGTAGAGATTCTCCGCGAGCTTGGCGAACTCGAGCGCTTCCTCGTGGCGGCTGAGTTCGACGAGCCGGTCATGCCAGCCGAGGAGACTGTTCATAACCAACTCGCGCGGCGTATCGCGCCGTTCGGCGTTTCGCTGCCGAAGCAGGTCGAGGGCTTTGACGACTTCGATGTAGTCTCGACGCGCATTCTCGAAGTCTCCGAGAAACGCGTAGGCGTCCGCGCGGCCGACGAGGGCCGGGAGATGCGACGGCGCCCCCGGAAAGTCGCGGGCGACAAGGTCGAAGAGATTGAACGCCCGCTCGACCGTGTTCTGGCTCTGGGCGATCTGACCAAGACGCAGCAGAATCGCCGCGTGAAGCGGACTCGACCGCGGAACGAGTTGCCGAGCCCGTTCGAGCATCCGGACCGCGTCGTCCATGTGACCCTGGTCGTAGTAGCCGCGTCCGATGAGCAGGTAGAGCTCCGCGAGATCACCCTCGCTCGCGCCCCCGGCGCGAAGTCGCTGTATGGAGACGAGCAGAGATTCAACCGCCTCCTCCGGGTATCCCTGTTCGAGCTGAAGCTCGGCCCGGCGCGAGATGCCCCAGACGCGGTCGGCCGCGGAGAGGTTCTCGTCGTTGAGAAACCGATTGAGAAGCGCGAACGCGTCTTCGAAGTTCATGTCGGTCGAGGCGAGGTTGCGTTCGATGAGCCGTTTGAGGAGGCGATGTCGGCGGTCGTGGTCGGACGCGGGCAGACGATCGAAGAAGCGAAAGGCTTCATCAATCCGATCGAGTGAGATCAGTGAGTCCGCGGCGCGATAGATGCGGGCTGGGGTAAGCACGCCGCCCGACTCTTCCGCGAGTTCGTAGTTGAGGATCACCTGGGGAAGGTTCGTCTCGGCGTTTCCGTCCGCGGTCATCTGGAGGCTGTAGTAGGCGTCTCCCCGCAGGGCGCGGTACCGGGCGCGCTGCTCCGCGACGAACTTCTCCTCATGCAGCTCGAGATCGCCGACCAAGGACATCGCGTCTTCGTACCGACCCGCGTCGAGCGCCGATTCGATCTGCACGAGCGATTCGTCGATCTCGTCCGGCGGTCGGGTCGCCAGTAGCATGACGAGACCCACACCGAGCAGCCCGATCGCCAGAATCGCCGCGGGAATCTGCCAGAGTTGTCGAAAGTCGGGCGACTCCGAATGGGCGGCTTCGGCCTCGGAGCCTTCCAGTTCGGTTTTCGTGGATTCATTCGTCACGGACGATCCTCAGGCGAATACAGGGCGCACGGTTTCCGAAATATCGGCATAACCTCGGTCGGACCTGAACCGCGAGGCCGGATTGAATTGAGGATGGCTCCCCGTGCTGGATGAACTGCAAGTCGAGGTCGACGCGTTTCGCGAGGCAGGACTTCTGACCGAGTTTGTCGGGGAACTCAAGTCTGGCAAGGAAGCGACGGTCTATCTCGCGAAGCACGGCGAGGAGCGATTGGCGCTCAAGCGATACCGCCCGTTCTACGGCCGAGGATTC
Source organism: Phycisphaerales bacterium (assembly GCA_043101845.1). Taxonomy (GTDB): domain Bacteria; phylum Planctomycetota; class Phycisphaerae; order Phycisphaerales; family UBA5793; genus JBICHN01. Next base: position 1,343,599 of record JBICHN010000011.1, read on the forward strand.
CTGAAATCCGCCCGGTACTTGCAGGGAAGGTACTTTACGCCCCGGGACGAACGAGCCCTCACGAAGGGAAGTCGACATGGGCGGGCCATCGCCGCCGACGCATGGATCGGGCACGAGTTCGAGGCCATGCGGCGCGCCGCCGAGGCGACTCCGCTCGTACCGAAGGCGCGGGGCTGGCGGGGTCGCTCGATACTCATGGAGTTCATCCCCGAAGCGCCGACGCTCGAGCGGCCGGCGCCACGCATGATCGACACCACTCTTACAGCGACCGAAGCGTCACGCTTTCACCGTGAGATCATGGTCGCCGTGATCGCCATGTTCGAGATTCACCTCGTACACGCCGATCTCTCGCCGTACAACATTCTTGTCGAGGGATGTGACGAGAGCGGAGACGACGCGCGACGAGCTCCCCGCATCATCGACTTTCCCCAGTCCGTCGATCCGCGCTGGAATCCGAATGCGCGAGCCATGCTCGAGCACGACATCGCGGAGATTACGAAGTGGCTCCGCCGTTTCAACGAAGAAGTGGACGATCGCAATCTCGCTGCGCGACTGTGGGAGCAACTCGAAAGCGGTCGCATCTGAACGGAGCTATCCAAAGCTGAGTGTGCGGCCCGTCTCAGGATCGAGCAACTGCCATTGGGACTGCTGGCAGATCCGAGTAAGCACGGGCCAGGCGTAGTCTTCGGTGAGAAGCGTGACGAGGAGTTGTGCAATGTCGTCCTGACCGGTGACCGGCGCCTGCACAATGATTCCCGGGCCGTGCAGAATCTCACCCCCGGGCTTGTCGGGGTAAGTGTTGAAGCGGCTCAGCGTTTCGTAGACCTCGCGCCGTGAGCCGAGTTCCGTCGGTTCGCCGGATGGATCGGCGCCGGTGATGATGAGTGTCCGTTTGGCCAAGACTCAGATCACCGTCAGGCAGGCGACTGGACGACGAGTTCACGCGCGGCGTCGAGAAGCTGTTCGAGACTCACGGGCTTCTGCAGGTAAAGATCGGCGCCGAGTCCGGTCGCGAACTGGCGATGGCGCTTGCCCTCGTTCGCCGTGATCATAATGACGAACGGCGCCTCCTCGTACCCCTTGATCTTCTCGAGCACGAGAAATCCGCTCTGTCCCGGGAGCATCATGTCGAGAATGACAAGCCTCGGTTTCTTCTCGTGGGTGAGCTTCACCGCCGAGTTGCCGTCACCGCACGCGACCGTCGTCGCTCCCGCGGAGCGAAACGCGGCGACGACGCTCTCACGGACATCCGGATCGTCATCGACGATCAGAATAAGTTCGTCCTTCAGGGGATCTTTCTTTTCAGCCATGAATGCTGCTCCCGTCGCGGCTCTTCGCCCGCGTACATCGAGGATACGGCAGGAACATCGTGGAAGCCATTGGGCGAGAACTCAGGACGCCCGCACTTCGGACCATCCGGCCCTGATCGCCTCCAGTGGCGCATCATCAATGATAATCGCGTTTCCGACTCGTGTGGGCACAACGATCCGAATGTGGCCCGCATCCACTTTCTTGTCGTGACGCATCGCGTCGAGGAGCGTCTCGTCCGACGGAAGATTCGAGACTCTGACCGGTAGTTCGAGCCGTTCAAGGACTGACCGGATTCGATGGACCAGTTCGGGCTCCGCATGCCCTGACGCGATCCCGGCCCGCGCCGCGGCGACGAGCCCGACGGACACCGCTTCGCCGTGCCACAGACCGACCGCATCGTTCGTCTCGATCGCGTGGGCGAAGGTGTGACCGAGGTTGAGAAGCATGCGCTGACGGATTTCGCGCTCATCCGCTTCCACGATCGACGCCTTGATCCTGACATTCCGGGCGACGAGGTCGATCAACTCTGGGCTCGACCAGGTTCGCGGCGCCTGCGCGCGCTCCTCCAGATCACGGAACAAGTCCGCATCGGCGAGCAGGGCATGCTTCACACATTCGGCCAGACCACAACGGAAGTGACGCGGCGGCAGTGTTAGAAGCGTATCGACATCGGCGACGACCAGCGCCGGCTGGTGAAAGGCGCCGACGAGATTCTTCCCGATACCCAGCGCTTCGCCCGCTTCAAGATTCACCCCGGTCTTGCCTCCCACACTGGCGTCGACCATCGAAAGGAGTGTCGTCGGCGCATTCACGAAGGGGAGGCCCCGCATGAAAGTCGCCGCGGCGAACCCGGCGGTGTCACCAACCACTCCACCGCCCACGGCGATAACCGGGGAGCGCCGTTCGAGCCGGGCGTCGATCATCGCGCGGTACAGGTTGTGCACGGTATCAAGCGTCTTGGTTCGCTCTGACGCTTCGACTGTGACGGTCCGCGTTTCAAATCCGTGCGCGCGGAGTGACGCGTCGACGCGTGCGGCGTGGGACTTGGCGACCGCCGAGTCGGCCACGATCAGGGATCGGCGGCTGAACGCTTCCGCGGAGAGGCGCGGTCCGACCTCGCCGAGCGCGGCTCGGCCGATTACGACTTCATAACGGGACGATCGCCCTGAGATGTGAATCTCGATGGATGGCAAGCGCGCCTCGATTCAGGTCGGATCGGATCGACGATGAAGCTCGGCGAGAGCTTCGGCCGGCTCTTCGGGCAACTCTACGAAGGCCTCATCGGCAGATTCATCCACGCCGGTGAAGCGCGGCGCCGCCGGCGACGATCGTCGCGACCATGCCTTCGCCAGCCCAAACGCGGCCACACAGGCGAGAATGCACGCGATCCATATCGGAGATTCGTACGACATCGAGTCAACCGGAGTCACCGCAGCCACGGAGCCGACGAATACCGGGGTCGCGAGCATCTGACGATCCCCGTCGTGAGCCCGGACCGGCGTCTCCGCCCACATGACGAACCTGGCGTGAAAGGTCGTGCGAACCGTACGCTCGAGTGGCGCCTCGGCGGTCGGAGCGGTGATGATCACCGCGTAGTCCGGACCGAAGCCCGGGCGGATCAGCCAGACCTCGGCGTTCGAGAATCCCTCGGCATCGGCTTCGCGTGACACGACCACGCCCTCGAGCTGGTAGGCGACGCCGCGAAGATTCTGCGACTCATCCTCGACTCGACCCCAGTCAGCCTCATCGAGCGGCAACGGCGCTTCGGGCGTTGGTTCGAGGAGCAACATCTCGATCGCCGCGTCAATTCGGAGGCTCAACCCGTCGACGGCGGAATCGAGCGCGGTCCGGGCGGCCTCCGACAATGGCGGGGTCAAGGAGACCATCGCCACCATGATGAGGGCCGTTACTCCCATTCGATGGTCGCCGGAGGCTTGCTGCTGATGTCGTACACGACGCGGTTCACGCCACGCACTTCGTTGATGATGCGCGAGCTGATCGTCGCAAGCACATCATACGGAATACGCGCCCAGTCCGCGGTCATGAAGTCCTGTGTCTCGACCGCGCGAATGGCGACCACGGACTCATATGTTCGTCCGTCGCCCATTACGCCGACGCTCTGGATCGGCAGGAGCACGGCGAACACTTGGCTCGTCGATCGATACAAGTTATTCGCCACGATTTCTTCGAGCAGAATCTCGTCGCATTCGCGCAGAATGTCGAGTCGATCGCGCGTCACCGGGCCAACCACTCGAACGCTCAGGCCCGGTCCGGGGAACGGGTGGCGGTGAATGATCTGGTCGGGAAGGCCGAGCACTTCACCGAGCTTCCGGACCTCATCCTTGAACAGATCACGAAGCGGCTCGATGAGTTCGAATCCGAGTTCAGCGGGCAGCCCTCCAACATTGTGATGCAGCTTGATGTTCGCCGCGGCGCCGGAGTATCCGTGACCCGACTCGATCACATCGGGGTACAGCGTGCCCTGTGCAAGGTACTTTGCGTCTCCGATCTCACTCGCCATCGACCGGAAGACTTCGATGAATCGATGGCCGACGCGCCGGCGTTTCTCCTGAGGATCAGTGACACCCTCGAGATCGGCGAGGAACTCATCGGCGGCGTCGACGACTTTCAAGTCGATATCGAAGTGATCGCGAAAGGTCGTTTCGACGAGTTCGCGCTCCGCCTTGCGGAGGAGCCCGTTGTCGACGAACACACAGGTGAGTTGATCGCCGATCGCCCGGTGGAGCATGACCGCGAGCACCGATGAATCGACTCCGCCCGACAACCCGCAGATGACCCGATCGGATCCGACCTGCTGACGAATGCGGGCGCACTCGGTGTCGAGAAAGTCCGACATGCGCCAGGTGTGCTTCAACTCACAGACGCGGTAGAGAAAATTCTGGAGAATCTGGACGCCATGAGGCGTGTGGGTGACCTCGGGATGGAACTGGACGCCGTAGAACCGACCCTTCTCATACCGGATGGCGGCGGCGGGGCAGGTCTCGGTCGAGCCGAGGATTTCAAAGCCATCGGGGGCGTCGTCGAGTTGATCGCCGTGGCTCATCCAGACCGCCGTCGCGCGGGGGAGATTGGCGAGCAATCCGCCTCCGTCTTTGGCCCGAACCGTGAGATGCGCCCGACCGTATTCGCGCTTTGACGCGGCCTTGATCTCGGCCCCGAGAATCTGGCAACCGATCTGCATGCCATAACAGATTCCCAGAATCGGCGCTCCGGCTTCGAAGACCCGGGGATCAATCCGCGGCGCCTCGGCGTCGTACACGCTCGACGGTCCTCCCGAAAGAATAATCCCTTTCGGATTCAGCTTCGAAACCGCTTCAAACGCATGTTCCGGGGCGACGAGAAGACTGAATGCGCCCGCCTCGCGAACCCGCCGGGCGATGAGTTGGGCGTATTGTGATCCGAAGTCGATGATGACGATGATTTCGTCATGCGGCGGGGTCTGGAACTGGTCGTCGCGGCTGGCCGTCATGCGGAGCGATCCTTCGGGGTGAAAGACAAGGGTATGCGTTGACGACCGAACGCATCCACGCCGCCCAACTCGTGAAGTCGTGGCCTGTTCGAGCGGGCGGCCGGGGACCTACGATTGACGGATGCCCGGCTCGATCTCCCTGACCCAGCAATCGCGTTCACGGATTCAGCGTATGGCGCTGGGCGTGCTCGGTGTCCTCGTCGCCGGATGCACTCCTTCCGCGACGGAAGAGGACTTCGACTCGGCGGTTCCGGGCGCCCGGATCTATGCGACCCGTCGCGCCGCGCAGGAGAACGATCGAGGCGCGATTCGCGACCTGATTGAAGGACTCGATTCCGACGATCCGGCGATCCGGTTCATGTCGATTCACACGCTCGAACGCATGACGGGCGAGACCTACGGCTACCGCCATTTCGATCCGCCCTGGGCGCGGGATGAAGCCGTCTCACTCTGGGTTGAAGCGTTCGAGCGGGGCGACCTTGCGAACGGCGAGCCGTCGGGCTCAAGCGGCGCCCGGGAACCGGCCGACGGAGGAGCGGGATGAACGCCGACCCGCACCTCAAGGTCGAGATGCTCAGTCAGCCAAGATACCTGGCCGGCGCCCGGGCGATGATCGCCTCGGTCGCGCAGCGACTCGGATTCCCGGAGGGTGACTGCGGCCAGATCGCGCTGGCGCTCGACGAAGCGCTCTGCAATGTCATCAACCACGGGTACCAACGCGATCCGAATGGCCGTATCTGGATCAGCGTGTGGCCCATGAACGACACGAGTGAGGGCGTCCGCATCCTTATTGAAGACGAGGGTCGTAAGGTCGATCCCGAACAAATCCGGGCCCGCGACCTCGACGAAATTCGTCCGGGTGGCCTCGGTGTGTACATTATCAACCGGATCATGGACCGGGTGGAGTATCGTCAGCGACCGGAGAAGGGGATGTCGCTGTTGATGGAGAAGCGACGCTGTTGCTCCGACGAGTCGCCGGACGAGGTGAAGGAAAGCTGATCTATGGCGGAGGCCGACGAACTTGTCGTGCAAACGGAGTCCACGCCCGACGGGGTCATTCTTCGACCCCAGGGGGACATTGACCTGAGTCGTTCGCCGTCGTTTCGACGGCGACTCAACGAGGCGCAGACGCGCAAGCCCGGCAAGCTCATCGTGGATCTCGATGAGGTGCCGTACATGGACAGTTCGGGCGTCGCCACCCTCGTTGAGGCGATGCAGGTGGCGCGGAAGCAGGGGCATCGTCTCGTGCTCTGCAATATGCAGGAGCGCGTTCGTTCGATCTTCGAGATTGCCAAACTCGAAACGGTCTTCACCATCGTGGATGATGTCGACAAGGCGCGAACGGTCTGACCGGTCTGTCCGCGCCGGAGAGATTGCTGCGGACAGGCGCCTGAGCCTGGGGTGGAATGAGCGAAGCGGACGGAGACACTTCGACGCAGAGTCGCCCGCTGCTCGGCGGAGTTGAGGCGATCGGCGCCCGATGGCTGCGCTTTCAGCGCAGTGTCGGGGGTGTCTGGTTTCTGCTCGTCGACGCCATCTACTGGATCGCCCGCGCGGCCACGAACCGGCGTGTGCGCATCGGTCGCGCGGCGATCGTGAGTCAGGTAGTGCGCCTCGGGGTGCGATCGATCGGGATCGTCACGCTCCTCTCGGTCTGCATCGGCGCGATCCTGGCGCTGCAGATGGAGCCGCCACTTGAGGACTTCGGTCAGGTCGACAAGATCGCGAACATCATCGGTATCGCCGTCTTCCGCGAACTCGGCCCGCTGATCACCGCGGTGGTTCTGACGGGCTTCGCGGGCGCTGCGGTCGCGGCGGAAATCGGCACGATGGTTGTGGGTGAGGAGATCGAGGCGCTCGAGGCTCATGCGCTCAATCCCATCCGCTTTCTCGTCGTGCCCCGAGTCATCGCGACAACCTTCTCGACCCTTTGCCTGACGGTGTTCGCGGATGCCGTCGCCGTTCTTGCGGGCATGTTCGTATCGGTGTATGTGCACGGCGTGTCGGCGGCGCTCTACTGGGAGAACACGAAGTGGCAGGTCGAGATGGCGGATGTCACGACCGGCCTCCTCAAGGCGGTCGTCTTCGGACTGCTCATCGGGCTGATCTCGTGCTTCAACGGCTTGCGGGTAACGGGCGGCGCCGCGGGCGTCGGTCGTGCGACGACCGACACGGTGGTCGCGTCCATCGTGTCGATCATCTTCGCCGACCTGATCTTCACGACCTTCTTCTTCGTGACCGGATGGGTGTGAGTGGTCCGAAGCGTTACCAGCGGTAACCCACCGGCTGTTCGATCCACGCGCCGAGGTCGCGCACGAAGATCATCCAGAGAATGCCGAGCGTCACGAGCAACCCGAGAATGAGCGACTCGCGATAGAGGGCGCCGCCGAGCAGCCACGCGACGCCGTAGAGACCAATCCATAACGATCCATAGCGTTGGAGCTTCTCGGCCGCAAAGGTGGGACTCGACGCGAAGCGCGCCTTGCTGAATGCGCTGTAAATGAAGACCGTGACGGCGAACGCCGGCCATACGAGGCCGTACCACTCATAGGCGTTCCGCCACAGCGGTCCCTCGTGGCCGGCTTGGTAGACGACGGCCAGCGCGAGCAGAAGGTACCCGATACCGAATCCGATCGCGGTCAGAACGGTCAGCTTCGGTCGCTTCTCCTCGAGTCGATAGACCGCGGCGTTCACCGCCGCGGCATGAATCATGACGAGGAGCACGGGCCAGATGAAGCGCATGCCCGGGCTCACGATGAGCATGTGAGAACCGTAGATGAGCGCGACCGTGAGCAATCCCAGACTTGGGACATGCCGCGCCGTCGTGTTGTAGAACAGGATCGACGACGCGCAGAAGACACAGGTTAGAAAGCTCGCCGCCCCGAGCGTCGACGCGGCGAGCATGGAGACGATGAGTGAACTGAATCCCACGATGGTCGCCGAACGCACGCTGACCCGGCCCGCCGGGATCGGTCGGGACGGCGCAAAGGTCTGGTCGCGTCGAAAATCGAATACATCGTTCAAGGCTCCGGCGTAAGTCGACATGCCGACGCCGATCGCGGCGGCGAGACCGAGAAGCACCCAGAGCGGCGCCGAATGGAGCGTCGGATTCGCCGGTTCAAGGTCCTGCGCCGCACGCACCCAGAGGATTACGAACCACAGGCTCGCGACACCCGCGAACGCGTGCGCGAGACGGCTGATCTGGACCGTAGAGATAAGGCTGACGATCGCGGGACGCATGATTCCATGATACGGTTCGCGGCGCCCGACGGCGTGGAAGGGTTCGAGCCCTGTCGCTACAGTCGCACCGTCCATGACGATCAACGAGATTCGAATCAAACCCGACGCGTCCGACCTTCGAATTGGCGTCGCTCAGAGCCGGTACCACGGCTGGGCGACCGATCGATTGCTGCGCGGCGCCGTCGAGCGCTTCAAGACGCTCGGCGGGCGGGAAGCGTCGCTGCTCGTCGCGCCGGCGAGTGGCGCATGGGAACTTGTGGCCGTCGCCGCGGCGCTGTGCGAGCGAGATGATCTCGATGGCGTCGTCGCGCTCGGCGTCGTCATTCGAGGCGAGACGCCGCACTTCGACTACATTTGCGACGGGGTGACGCGTGGGCTGACGGAGTTGACCGTCAAGACCGGATTACCGATCGGTTTTGGAGTCCTGACCTGCGAGAATCGGGAACAGGTTGAGGCTCGGTGCGGTGGCGAGGTCGGAAACAAGGGCGCCGAGGCCGTCGACGCGGTCGTGGAGTCGGCGCTGGCGCGCGACGCCATCCGGCGTGTTCAGTTCGAAACGGGGAGCGGGAGAACTTCCGAGTGAGCAGGGATCGACGCGACATTCGACGACTGGCGCTGCAGATGCTCTATCAGATGGATGCGTGCGGCGGCGGCGAACTCGACGAGATTCGGGAGTCGCTGATGACCGCGGCCGAGGATCCTTCCGGCAAGTTCGAGGGCGCCTGGAGCGTGCCGACGGTGGATGATCCAACGGCGCATCGCAAGGCGTTCGACATCGCCCAGGGCGCCTGGGAGACGCACGACGAGGCCGACCGCCTCGCGACTGAAGTCGCGCCCGCGTGGCCAACGGCTCGTCAGCCGGCGATGGACCGGAATGTCATCCGGTTGTGCTGGTACGAAATGACGAAGGGCGGCGTGCCGCCGAAGGTCGCGGTGAACGAGGCGATCGAACTCGCGAAGGAGTTCGGCACGGAGCGCAGCGCGCCGTTTCTCAACGGGGTGCTCGACAAGCTTCTGCGGCGCGTCCTTCGAGAGGGCGGGAGCGCAAACGCGGCGACCGCCGAAACGCCGGCAACGCCCGATGCAGATGAAGTCGAGCACACCGAGTACTGGAGCTCGGAACAGTAATGGGACTCTTCAAGTCCACCATCGGCGCCATTCGCAAGGGCCTCACCCGAACCCGCGACTCGTTCGTGTCCGGGCTCCGCTCGATGCTGCGCGGTCAGAAGCTTTCGGACGAGCTTATCGATGAGCTTGAAGCGCGTCTCATTCAGGCCGATGTCGGTGTGCGATCCTCGACCGCGATCATCGAAGACCTTCGCGCTGAGTACAAGGCCGGCCGGGTCACGGAAGGCGAGGAGGTCCTCGATTTCCTCAAGAAGAAGCTCAAGACGATGTGGCCGGAAGCGGACCGGCGTCTCGCCACGGCGGCGAAGAAGCCGACCGTCATTCTTGTCGCAGGCATCAACGGCGCAGGCAAGACGACGAGCGTGGCGAAGATCGCGAAGAACCTTCGCGACGACGGTCGGAGTGTGCTTCTTGCCGCGTGCGACACCTTTCGGGCCGGCGCCGTTCACCAGTTGACGATCTGGGCCGACCGACTCGGTGTGGAGATCGTGAAAGGCCAGCAGAACTCCGACCCGGCGTCCGTTGCCTACGACGCCTGTGAAGCAGCGCTCGCGCGCGGCGTCGATGTGTTGCTCATCGATACGGCCGGCCGTCTGCACACGCAGGACCCGCTCATGCGGCAGCTCACCAAGATTCGCGATGTCGTCGCGAAGAAAATCGACGGGGCGCCCCACGAGGTGCTCCTCGTCCTCGACGCGACGACCGGCCAGAATGCGATTGAGCAGGCGAAGAAGTTCAAGGAAGCGATCGATGTGACCGGCATCTTCCTCGCCAAGCTCGATGGCACGGCGAAGGGGGGAATCGTCATCGCGATCCGCGAAGCCGTCGACATTCCCGTCAAGCTCGTCGGCGTCGGCGAGACGCCGAACGATGTCGAGCCCTTCGACCCCGATTCGTTCATCGAATCGATGTTCGCCGCCTGAATCAATCGTTCTCGACCGATTCGATGCCCATGGCGTCAAGAAACCAGGTCTCGCGCGCGAGCGTCGCCTGTTGGGCGAAAGCCGTGCGGTAGCGGATGAGCAGCAGGATCGAGAGCACGCCGAAGACGAGGACGAAGAGTGCGGCGATGATCCCCGCGGCCACCAGGACGCCGGCGCCGATCGCGCCGAACATCGGCCCGCCGGGAGCCCCGGCGGTGGTCGTGACCGCCGCGATCGCGAGCATGCCCATCAACGCCACGAGCCCGTAGCCGAACACGAGCCCGCTCATGACGATCACGGTGTTCCGTGCGAGTTTGGGGTCGGGGATCCGCATTGAAAGTCGGCGCGCGTGAACGATGAGCGCGAAGAACCCGATAAGGCCGAGAATCGAGGCGAGGCCGAGCGCAACCATCCCGAGCGGCCGGAGCGCTGCGCTCCCCACGAGCTGCGGCGAGTCGAGGAATGCACTTACAAAGGGACTGATCAAACCCGCCACGGCGCCGGCCCGCGCGAGACGACGGGCGGAGAGCCGTCCTTCCGGCTGGTTCGCGAGCGCCGGGTCGCGCTCGGTGACCAGCCAGTAGCCGACGAGGGTAATCGAGGCGGTCGTCAGCCCGAGCGCAAGCTGCGCGAGGGCATCGGTCGCGAGCCCCGACGCGCACCCGAGCACGATCCCGGCGAGGATCGATACGATGAGCCAGTTCGTGCCTTTTGCGAGGCGTTCAACCCATCGCGGGTCGGCGAAGCGGAGCAGGTCGCCGCGCAGCGATCGGCCCGCTGGCGTGCGACATTCGGGACACACGCCGTCCGGCGCCAGGCCCCGGAGGTTATAGCCGCACCGGTGACAGCCGAAGTCCCCGGCGAGGCGACCGTCCTCGTCCACCGGAATCTCGTCCGATCCGATTCGATTCAAATCGATCTCGGTCATGAACATGATGCTAACGAATCGCGATGCGCCTGTCACTTTGACCGTCGGCGGGCAACAATCGTTCGATGCAGTCCCTCACCCAGATCCGAGCGTATCTCGACGAAGCCGGCGCCACGCCGAAGAAGAAGTTCGGCCAGAACTTTCTCCATGATCAGAACCAGTTGCGCAAGCTCGTGGAGGCGTCGGGTATCGGAGAGGGGGATGTGGCGCTCGAGGTCGGTCCGGGGACTGGCACGCTGACCGAGGCGCTGCTCGAGAGCGGCGCTCGCGTGGTCGCCTGCGAGATCGATGACGACATGGTGGGGGTGCTCGCGCGCCATGTCGCGCCGCACTGGCCCGATCGATTGACCATCGTCGAAGGTGATGCGCTCGCGTCCAAACGATCACTGAACCCGGCAGTAGTTGAAGCGCTCGATGCGTCGTTCCGGCTCGTCGCGAATCTTCCGTACGGCGCCGCGAGCCCGCTCGTGACCACGCTGCTCACCGCGCATCATCCGTCGCTTCCGAACGACGAAACGACCCCGCGGTGTGTTGGGCTGTTCGTCACGGTTCAGAAGGAAGTGGCGGATCGGATTCTCGCGACGCCCGGGGGAAAGGACTACGGGCCACTCACGGTCATCTGTCAGGCGCTCGCCCGGGTGGAGCGGGTCAGTGTCCTGCCACCGTCCTGCTTCTGGCCGGCCCCGAAGGTGACGAGCGCGATGATCGCATTGACGCCGCGCGACCGGATCGAGATCGATCCCGCGCGACTGTCCCGCGGCCTTTCGATGATCTTCCGGTCCCGACGGAAACAATTGAAGTCGCTCACGCCGAAGTCGATGACCTGGCCCGACGGTGTGCTGCCGACGATGCGGCCGGAACAACTCAGCGTGGACCAACTCGTCGCCATCTGCGATCAGTTCTGATCGCGTGTCTCGTTTGAATTCAGCCTGTCTCAGAATCCTGATGTAGATTTGGGTAAAGAGGGCAAGCGGCGCTCGACCCTCGGTCGCAGCGCGCGCACGATCTCTTGATGGAGCGCGAGTGGGTCGCGGCCGCCGGTCGCGAGGCGAGCCATCGGGCGACCGAAACTCAGAGTAAACAGGGAGGGATCGTTATGCCACGCAAATCGAACGGCGCTGCGACGGCGCGGCGACGGACCACCGTCACCCGTGCGACGCGGGCGATGGAGACGCCGGCCGTGACGACGAAGTCGCCGGAGAAGATGAACGAGCGTAAGCCGAATCGTTCGGCCGGCGGCAAGGTGACGCGGGAGCAGATCGCCGCAAAGGCGTACGAACTCTGGCAGACGCGCGGGGGGGAGGCGGATTTCAACTGGTACGAGGCGGAGCGGATGCTCAACGGACCAGCACGCTGATCGACGACTCAACCGGTTGAATTGATCAGGACGACAAGGCTCGCGTTCCGACTCGCCGGTCAGCCGGCGAGCGAGGCTGCGGGCTTCTGACGCGCGCGTTCGGCTTCGATGTGCTGGCGCAGAAATCGGCCCGTGTGACTTCGCGCGGACTTCATGACCGCGTCCGGTGGACCTTCGGCGACCACGGTCCCGCCGCCGGCGCCGCCCTCGGGCCCCAGATCGATGATCCAGTCGGCGCACTTGATGACATCGAGGTTGTGCTCGATCACGACGAGCGTATTCCCCTGTTCGGCGAGTCGGTCGAGCACCGCGAGCAGTTTGCTGATGTCGGCGAAGTGCAGCCCGGTCGTCGGCTCGTCGAGAATATAGAGCGTGTGCTGTGACTGTCCATGCAGTGTGGAGCCCTTGCCGAGTTCAGTGGCGAGCTTGACACGCTGCGCTTCGCCGCCGGAGAGCGTCGTCGAGGGCTGTCCGAGTTCGAGATAGTCGAGGCCGACATCGTGGAGGCACTCGAGCATGCGCAGAATCTTCGGATGCGCATCGAAGAAATCGATGGCGTCCTCTACGGTCATCGCGAGCACATCGGCGATGTTCCTGCCCCGGTAGGTCACTTCCAGGGTTTCGCGGTTGTACCGCTTCCCCCGGCAGACTTCACATTCGACATAGACATCGGGCAGGAAGTGCATCTCGATCTTCTTCGTGCCCTGGCCTTCACAGGCCTCACAGCGGCCGCCCTTTACATTGAAGCTGAAGCGTCCCGGCTTGTAACCGCGAATCTTCGCTTCCTTCGTCCGGGTAAAGAGCGCCCGAATGTCGTCGAAGACGCCGGTGTAGGTCGCCGGATTACTCCGCGGCGTGCGGCCGATCGGAGATTGATCGACATCGATGATGCGATCGATCTTCGGCAGTCCCGTCACGCGTGTATGCGCGCCAGGCTTCGGCCGGCTGTCGTGAAGGTGACGGCGTCCCGCTTTGAGCAGAATCTCGTTCACGAGCGTGGACTTGCCCGAGCCGCTCACACCGGTGACGCATATGACGCCGCCGAGGGGGAACGCGACATCAATACTCTTCAGATTGTGCTCGCGGGCGCCCTTGACGCACACCGCATTCTTGAGCGAGAGCTCGCGCAGCTCATGCGGCCGCTCGATCGTCGCGACGCCGGAAAGATACCGGCCGGTGATTGAGTTCGGGTTGCTGATGATGTCGTCATAATCACCATCGGCGATCACCCGGCCGCCATGCACGCCCGGACCCGGACCGAGGTCGAGAATGTGATCCGCAGCCCGGATCATCTCCTCATCATGTTCAACGACGATGACCGTGTTCCCGATGTCGGCGAGGTGGCGAAGCGTGCGGATGAGGCGATCGTTGTCGCGCTGATGAAGACCGATCGTGGGCTCATCGAGAACATAGCAGACGCCCACGAGTCCGGTGCCCACCTGCGTCGCGAGTCGAATACGCTGGGCTTCGCCGCCTGAAAGCGTCCCGGTGCGCCGACTCAGATTGAGGTAGTTCAGCCCGACCGATTCGAGGAACCCGAGTCTCGACTGAATCTCGCGAAGTATCGGCGCCGCGATCTGGTTCTGCTCGTTTGTGAGCGTGACCTCGTCGAAGAAGGCGCGGGCCTCTTCGACCGTCATCTCGGTCACCTGGCCGATGTTGATCTCGCGGTCGCCGGCGCCGCTTCGTAAGAAGACATGGAGCGCTTCGGTGCGCAACCGCCCACCGTTGCATGCGGGACAAGGCGTCTGGCTGAGCAGATTGCTCAGCCGCTCTTTGACCCGTTCGCTCTCGGTATTCTCGAATCGATCGTGGAGGATCGGGATCACGCCGCGAAAACTCGCGCCGTACTTCTTCTTGTCGCGATCGGTCGAGCCTTCGAGGATGATGCGCCGAAAGTCTTTGGGCAGACTCTTGAACGGGGTATGCCGATCAATCTTGAATCGCTTGCATACCTTGCGCAGCACGCTCGTAAACCACGCGCGGTAGGCGTGCCCGAGTTTGGCGAAGGCCGTGACCGCGCCGTCGGCCATCGTCAGATTCGGGTCCACGATCTGATCGAGATCGAATTCCTGTACCGTCCCAAGGCCCCCGCATTCCGGGCAGGCGCCGAACGGCGAATTGAAACTGAAGAGGCGCGGCTCGAGCTCTTCGAGGCTGCACTCGGGGTGAAGCGGGCACGCATAATGCTCACTGAACAGATGATCGGTCCACGACCCGTCGTTGTCGTCCGGATCCTGCATCGACGCGATGAGCAATCCTTCTGACAGCTTGAGCGCGGTCTCCACGGAGTCGACGGTCCGGCTGCGACTGTCCGGCTTCAGAATGACCCGGTCGACGACGGCTTCGATCGTGTGCTGCTCGTAGCGGCCGAGATTGAGCGGATTCTCGCCGCCCTCCTTCAACGCCTCTCGGAGGTCGACCACGGCGCCGTTCACGCGGGCCCGAACGAACCCCTGGCTCTGCAGAGTCTCGAGGACATCGCGGTGGAAGCCCTTCTTCCCTCGAATAACCGGGGCGAGAAGCATGATGCGCGTGCCCTCCGCCCGTCCCATGATCGCATCGACGATCTGGGTCGCGGACTGCCGCTCGATGACGCGGCCACACTCGACCTCCTTGCGACCCTTCTTCTCGACATGCCAGCAACGGGGTGTTCCACAGCGGGCATAGAGAAGGCGGAGGTAGTCGTAGATCTCGGTCGTTGTTGCGACGGTCGAACGCGGGTTGTGGCCGCTCGAGCGCTGCTCGATCGCGATCGTGGGGGGAAGCCCTTCGATCGTGTCGATGTCCGGCTTCTGAAGCTGGTCGAGAAACTGGCGGGCGTACGCGGAGAGCGACTCCATGTACTTCCGCTGTCCCTCAGCGAAGATCGTGTCGAACGCGAGCGAGGACTTGCCCGATCCCGACAGCCCCGTCACTACGATGAGCTCGTCTCGGGGGATATCGACATCGATGTTGCGCAGGTTGTGCTCGCGGGCGCCGCGAACCCGGATCAGGCGTCCGTCATCGGTGGTGGTTCGTCTGTTCTGGTGGGGCATGTTCGGAGAATGATAGGCACGCCGGCGCCGGTCGCCGGAATCGTGTTCACTGGGTCTTGATGGTCCAAAAGTCGGGCGAGCCGGAGGTATACGAGGCGTAACGCCGGTCGGTTCGTTCAAGGCGATCGTGAGTTCGTTCGACCGACTGGAGTTGAAACCGCCGGGTATGCTTCTCCCCATTTCGGCCTCATGCGCATTCTCCACATTTCAACTCGGCTCATACTTGGCGGCTCGCAGGAGAACACGGTACTTTCCTGCGAGGGACAGGCCGAGCGCGGCCATGAGGTTCACCTCGCCTTCGGTCCGATCTACGGTCCCGAAGGGTCGCTGCTCGACCGGGTACGAGAGTTTGAGACGACAGATGGGCGGCGGATCGAGACGCACCCGCTGCCGAACATGGTGCGCGAACTCTCGCCCCGCCGTGACCGTGCAGCGCTTCGTGAATGCCGAGAGTTGATCCGCTCAGTCCGACCCGACATCGTTCATACGCATTCGTCGAAGGCCGGGATTCTCGGTCGCGCCGCCGCGTGGCGCGAAGGGGGGCGGCGCGGGCGTCCAGGCGTCGTGCACACGATTCACGGCCTTCCGTTTCACCCCTACGAAACGAAGCGTCGCAACGCGATCTACATTCTGTCCGAACGCTGGGCGGCGAAGCGGTGTCACCGCATCGTGTCGGTGTGCGACGCGATGACCCGTCAGGCGCTCGCCGCCGGCGTCGGTCGTTCGAGCCAGTTCGTCACCGTGTACAGCGGGATGGAGACGGAGCGGTTTCTTGATCCCGGAGTGTCGTCGATTGAGATGCGGGAAGCTCTGAGTCTCGATGCCGACGACTTTGTGATCGGAACCGTTGCGCGACTCGCCGAACTGAAGGGTCACGATGATCTGCTCGACGCGCTGTCCGCCGACCTCCGGGCGAACCCGAATTGGAAACTGCTCTGGGTGGGTGACGGGTGGTGGACCGAGCGGCTGATGCAGCAGGTCGAAGAGCTCGGCCTGCAGGCGCAAGTGATACACACGGGTCTCGTTCCGCCCGAAGAAGTTCCGCAGCTGATGGCGGCGATGGATGTGCTAGTGCATCCGAGCTATCGGGAAGGCCTGCCCCGCACTCTGCCCCAGGCGCTGCTCTCCGGTGTTCCGGTGATCGCATACAACCTCGACGGCGCCCCCGAAGTCTGTATCGACGGAGAGACCGGTCGGCTCGTGGAGCCCGGCGACCACGAGTCCTTGAGGCATGCAGTGGAATGGATGGCCGCCCATCCCGCCGAGCGCCGGCAAATGGCCGAGCGCGGCCGCGATCTCTGTCGAGATCGGTTCAGCGCGAATCGGATGGTCGAGGACCTTGACGGCGTGTACGCGTCGATCGTCGCGGATCGCTCCGGCGCTATTCCTTGAGGAAGAGGTAGTAGAGCCGGCCTTCCTGGTACTGTCGCCCGGCGAGAAGCTCGGCCGCGGCGCCCTGCCCCATGAAGATATCGCCGCGACCCGGCGCCTTGATGGCGCCACCCGTGTCCTGGTCGAGCATCATTTGTGTGAAGGGACGCAACTCGCCGCGATAGTTCGGAATTCGCGTTTCGACGATGAGCATGCCGCCGCGGGGGAAGATCGCCTTGTCCGTCGCGAGCGATCGTTTCTCGGTAACGCGGAATCCAAGGGAGCCCGCCGGCCAGCTGTCCGCCGGGTAGGTCGTAAAGAACACATACGACTCGTTCTCGTAGATCATCTCGAGCGTTTCTTCGGGGTGCGCGTCGTAGTACTCCCGCACTGCGGTGAGGTTCAGCCCCGCCGCCGGAATCTTGTCGCGCTCGATCATCGTCTGCCCGAGTCCCTTGTAGGGGCGATCAGTCTTGCCCGCGTATCCGATGTACATCGTCGAGCCGTCGGTCAGACGAAGCTTGGCGGAGCCGTTCACATGGATGATGTACGCGTCCATCGGACTCTTCACCCAGACGAGTTCGGTCCCGGCGAGCATGCCGGACTCGTCAATCTCACGACGCGTCGGATACGGCTCGACCGAAGAGCCGACCTGGCGTCCGAGCGGTTTCCCCGTCTTCGGATCGGTGACGAGATCGGCCGGCCGCTTGTAGAGTGGGTAGAGGAACTCTCCGCTCGGCTCACGGCTCGCCTCGAACTCGGGGGCGTAGTACCCGGTGTAAAGGACCGTTCCGTGTCCGTCCCATCCGACCGACTCGTAGAGCGTGAACTTGTCCATGATCTCGCGCACGAAGGCGTCGCGGGCGGGTCGCTTCTCGAGAATCTTCAGCATCTCGTCGACGCTCTCGTCCGCGCGTTCAAACGAGACTCCCGCGATGGGGAAATGAGTTTTCGCTGACGGCTTCTCGAACCAGCGGTCGCTCCGCCGCGCGGCTTCGATGAGCAGAGCGTCATTGGACGCATGGGCCGATTCGAGCAGAGCTCGGAATCGCGCCGGATCCCGCACCTCACGAAGCGCGTTCTCACCCGGGTCGAGCGGCCGTGTGTAATCCGGGCGAAGCTCGACGGCTTCGTCCTTCGTGCGGCAGCCGGAGAGGAGTACGCCGAAGGCGACGAGCGTACAGACGATCAAGAGTGGTTTGGGCATGGTGGCGTCAGGATATTCGGGTGCGGCAGGACGGGCGACGCAAGCGCGCGGCCATTCCGGTTCGTCATCGACGAGAGACCGCCTCGGCCATGAACTATCGCGGTCAGACGACGCGCTGCGATACGATACCGCCTCATGTCGACTCGACCGACCATCGTGGTGACCGAGCGGCTCGACGACTCCGCGGCCGCCTGGCTGACCGACCGGGCGAGAGTCATTCATTGCTCGAGTGACGCGACCGAGTTCAGCGAAGCCCTTTCCTCGGCGGTCGGGCTCGTGGTCCGGACCTATACCCAGGTCGATGACGCTCTTCTGGACCGGGCCCCTTTGCTCAGAGTGGTGGGCCGCGCCGGCGTGGGAGTTGACAACATCGATCTGTCCGCGTGCGCGCGTCGAGGTATCCCGGTCGTCCACACCCCTGACGCGAATTCGCAGGCGGTCACCGAATTCATCACCGCCCTCGTTTTCGACGCGATCCGTCCGCGTTGCCGTGTTACGGCGCCGCTCCCTCTCGCCGAGTGGAATCGGCTCCGCAGTGCGAATGTCGGGCGACGACAACTTGACGAGCTCATCGTCGGGGTGCTCGGGTTCGGCCGGATCGGCAGGCGCGTCGGTCGGACGCTGTCGGCCTTCGGGGGGAAGGTGCAGTACTTCGATGTGGCCGAGGTCCCCGAGTCCGACCGAGCGGGAGCCCGGTCAGTCGATCGTGAAACGCTGTTTCGAACCTCGGACATCCTCACGGTGCATGTGGACGGACGGTCTTCGAACCGGATGCTTCTCGGCCCGGCCGAGTTCGAGATGATGAAGCCCGACGCGATTCTCATCAACACCGCTCGCGGTTTCGTGATCGACGCGCCCGCGCTGGCCCGTCATCTTTCCCGCGTTCCCGAGTTTCGGGCGTTTCTGGATGTCCACGAACCCGAGCCGCTGCCCGCCGACCATCCGCTCCTGCGTCAGCCGAACGCCGTGCTGACGCCTCATATCGCCGGCCGTACGGATCGAGCGTTGGCGCGGATGAGCGAAGTTGTCTTTGATGTCATGGCGGTGCTCGAGGGTCGTGAACCACGCTATCCCGTGGGCGCCTCAGCGATGGAGTGAGCCCGTCGGGGGCGCGGGCTACGATGCGCCGTCGTTCTCGATTGCAGATTGGACTCTGGAGGAGAGGCCGCCCTCATGGACTTCGAAATCGATTTCACCCATGCTCGCCAGGTGCTCGATTCCCGCGGGAATCCGACGGTTGAAGTGGAGGTCGGGCTCTTCGGCGGCGCCGTCGGCCGCGCGATCGTTCCGTCCGGGGCGTCGACCGGCGAAAACGAAGCCGTCGAGTTGCGGGATGGGGACGAGTCGCTCTTTGGCGGCAAGTCCGTGATGAAAGCAGTGGAGAATGTGAATGAGCGAATCGGTCCCGAGATTTCCGGAATCGACGGACGCGAGCAGGAAATGATCGACGCCATTCTTGTCGATCTCGACGGCACCTCGAACAAGTCAGAGCTCGGCGCGAACGCCACGCTGGGTGTTTCCATGGCGGTGGCGAAAGCGGCGGCCCGCGGATGCGGCCTGCCGCTCTACCGTTACCTTGGCGGGTCCGCCGCTCGAACCCTGCCGGTCCCGATGTTCAACATCCTGAACGGCGGCAAGCACGCGGACAACACAGTCGACTTTCAGGAATTCATGATTCAACCATGGGGGTTCGACGACTTCTTTGACGCGCTCCGCGCCGGAGTCGAGATCTACCACGCGCTGAAGAAGGTCCTGCACGAGCGCGGCCTTTCGACCGCAGTGGGAGACGAGGGCGGCTTTGCGCCGAACCTGCATGACAACGAAGAAGCGATCAAGGTCATCGAGCAGGCGACGGAACGCGCCGGATACCGGTGGGGCGAGCAGATCTTCGTCGCCCTCGATCCCGCGACGAGCGAACTCTGGAACGAGGCGGAGAAGAAGGGGAAGACCGGATACTGCATGTTCAAGAGCGATCCGGATCGCGTGCTCTCAAGTGCAGAATTGATCGATCTCTGGGCTGACTGGCGATCGAAGTATCCCATTCGTTCCATCGAAGATGGGCTGGCGGAGAATGACTGGGAGGGGTGGGCGGCGCTTACGAGAAAGCTCGGCGATTCGACGCAACTCGTAGGCGACGATCTGTTCGTGACGAACCGAGAGTTTCTCAAGCGTGGGCTCGAACTCGGATGTGCAAACTCGGTGCTCATAAAGGTCAACCAGATCGGTACGCTGAGTGAGACCTTCGAGACGGTGAACATGGCTATTCGACACGGGTACACCGCCGTCATGAGCCATCGATCAGGCGAGACCGAGGATGCGACTATCGCGGATCTTGCCGTGGCGACGAATTGCGGTCAGATCAAGACCGGGGCTCCCTGCCGTTCGGATCGAACGGCGAAGTACAACCAGCTCATCCGGATTGCGGAAGATCTCGATGAGATCGGTGAGTACGGCGGCGGACTGTGGCGGAAGGGTTGAACCCGTTGACCGCAGACGCCGTAATCCGGATGGCGCCGAATTCAGTCAGGAGTTTCGCATGCGATTACTCATTGCCGGTCTTCTTGCTTTCGGGCTCTCGATCGCCACCGTTTCATGTGACCAGCAGGAATCCGTCCTGGCTGGTTCCGCCGAAGCTCCCGACTTCACCCTGGACTTGGCGGACGGCTCAACCTTCACGCTGTCTGAGGCGCGGGGAGATGTGGTCCTGCTCGACTTCTGGGCGACCTGGTGTCCGCCCTGCCGCGCGGCGATGCCCGGAATCCAGTCGATTCACGAGAAGTATGCGAGCCGGGGCGTACGGGTCCTCGGCGTCAACATCAATGACGACACCGCGAAGGCGCGGGCGTACATGTCGGACAATGGCTTTGACTACGGACTTCTGGTCGAAGGTGATTCGGTCGCGGAGAAGTACAAAGTCACCGGCATCCCGACCTTTTTCCTGATTGGTGTGGACGGCGAAGTCGTCCTCCATCATGTGGGCGGCGGCGAAAGCGCGGCTGACATCATCGAGCCGGCGCTCGACAGCTACCTGCGCAAGATCGGGCGCTGATCGGATGAAGTCCCGGAGATCAACCCGGCCGTAGAATGCCCTCATTCGTGGTAGTTTGGATTCTCTGACGAAATGTGAGGGCGTCATGGTTACGGTCGGCATGAACTACGAGGTGATTCCGGGGAAAGACGATGCCTTCGTCGCCATGTGCGACAAGGTCATCGAGGTCATGGCTGACATGCCGGGGCATCAGAAGACGCGCCTCTTCCGTGATGTGCGCGACGATCATTCCTATCTCATCATGTCGGAATGGTCCGACGAAGACGCCTTCAACGCCTTCATCGCGTCGGATCAGTTTCGGCAGGTGACGCAGTGGGGGCAGTCGAATGTGCTCGCCGCGCGACCGCATCACGAGATCTTCCGCGGAGCGGACGAAAAGGATGCCGCGACCGGATCGTCCGGATGTCCCGTCGCTCACGATTGAGCGTCCCTGAATACGAGTGGTTCCCGAATCGAGCCGGAGCCTGGAGCGGCTACGATCCGATTCGGCGTCGAAGCCGTGTTCCTCCAAATGAATCGACTCGAGCGATCCAACTCGCCCAACGGAGCCGCTGGCGCGACCGTACTCTGGGGAGCGTTCCTGCTCTTCCTGTCAGCGCTGCCCGACGCCATGGTCGTTCCCGTGTTGCGGCAACTCATCGTTGACCGCTACGAGGTCAGCGTGGGGGCGGCCCATGCCTTCATGTGGGTAAATCTTCTCGGCGCCATCGCCGTGGTCGGCTGGGTCGAACTCGCGATTCGAAAGCTCGGAACACGGAACGCGGTGGTGATTGCGGCCCTGACGAACGGCGGCCTGCTCATGTTGCTCGCGGCGCCGATCGGATTCATCCCGATGCTCGCCGTACGAGCGGTCGAGGGCGGAGCCGATGTCGCCGTGTACGCCTCGCTGTTTCACGCGATTTCGAGGGCCGGCGCGCCGGAGACGAAAGGTCGACGAATGGGGGGCGCCGCGACCGCCATGATGCTTGGCATCTCGGCCGGCGTGGGTCTGGGCGGACAGATCGGCGCGTTCGATGCGCTCGCCTGTCTCTGGGTCGGTGGACTGGTCTGCGGCGGCGTCGCGGTGCTTGCGTTGAATCTTCGAGCCAAGGAGTCAACGACTCATTCGAAGCCAGCAGTCGAACCGGCGCATTCGAATGGATTGACGAGCTTGCTCTGGCCGCCGCTCGTCATGATGTTCATTGATCGAGCCGTCGCCAGTCTTCTTGCGGCCACGGCGTCGATCTATTTCGCGTCTTCATTCGGCCTGTCATCGCGAACGAGTGGTGTGTTGATCGGATCGGCGATGTTGATGATCGCGGTTGGCGCCTATCCGGCAGGCTTCGTCGTGGATCGATTCGGTCCCCTTGTCGTGCGACTGGGGGGTGGGCTCATCTACGCCGGCGGCATGATGCTGATTCCATTCGTTGTGGACGGTTCGATGTTCATCTCATTGCCCGTACTCCTGGCGGTTGGAGGCGCGGGCGCCGGACTCTTTGCGGCGTCACTCACTATGATCGCCCACTCTCGTCACGGCGCCCGAGGCATGGCGGCCTATCACGCTTCGGGAAATGTGGGCTTCCTCATGGGGGCCGTCACCGCCTCGATCGTGCTTACGCTTCTCGGCGGAGACGAGCCAGCCCCGAGCCATTACGCCGCCGTCTTTATCGGGTTCGGCGCCGTGCACCTTCTGGTCAATGTAATGGTGCTGATCGCCGCCTCGATTCGAATCCGGCTGATCGCCCCAAACCAGCCCGCGCCCATGTCATAGAGTCTCGCGTATGTTCGGTCCGCGGTTCAATCTCTTTCGAATCCTGGGCTTTCAGATTCGGATCGATCTGAGTTGGTTCATCATCGTCGCACTCCTCAGCTGGTCGCTCGCGACGGGTGTGTTTCCGCACTATCTTCCCGATCGGTCTCCCGCCGAGTACTGGACGATGGGGGTCGTAGGCGCGCTCGGTTTGTTCGTGTCCATTCTCCTCCACGAACTTTCCCATGCCCTCATCGCCCGGCGATTCGGTGTGGAGATGGCAGGAATCACCCTCTTCGTCTTCGGAGGCGTGGCGGAAATGCGCGACGAGCCACCGAGCGCGCAAGCCGAGTTCGCCATCGCCATCGCCGGTCCAATCGCAAGCGTCCTCATCGGTGTTGTGTGCCTGCTGTTCACCGTTGTAGGAAGCGGGAATGAATGGCCTTCTCCGATTCTTGGCGTGGTCGGTTATCTGGCCGCCGTCAACCTCATTCTCGTGGCGTTCAACATGCTCCCGGCGTTTCCGCTGGACGGCGGTCGAGTCCTGCGCGCGGTATTGTGGAGCGTCAAGGGAAATTTGCGCTGGGCGACGAAAGTTACCTCTTCGATCGGAAGCGGATTCGGCGCGGTGTTCATCGCGGCCGGAGTCTTCTTCATCATTTCGGGTGAGATGATCGGCGGCATCTGGTGGGTGGTGATCGGCCTCTTCCTTCGAGGCGCCGCCGGCATGGCCTATCAACAACTGATCGTGCGACGAGCCCTTGAAGGGGAGCGAGTGTCACGCTTCATGACGGAGAACCCGATCGTCGTGGACCCCGAATTGACACTCGAGCGACTCGTTGACGAATACATTTATCGGTACGGGCACAAACTGTTTCCGGTCGTACGCGACGGCGACCTCATCGGTTGTGTGACGCTCGCTGATGTGCAGCGGACACCGAAGCCGGACCGCGCCTCAGTTCGCGTGGGAGAGGTGTGTCACCAGTGCACGCAATCGAACACCATTGACGCGGACGCCGATGCGCTCCACGCGCTCGAGCGTATGAATCGCGACTCCATCTCGCGTCTCGTAGTGGTTCGCGACGGCGCCCTCGCCGGGGTTCTTTCGCTCAAGGATCTTCTTCAGTTCCTGTCGCTCAAGATCGAACTCGAAAACTGGGCGTCTACTCAGAACATCGCGGAAGTCTGAAGTTTCGCGTGAAGGACTGGCGGCAAGCCGTCAACTGGGTTAGATAGACGGCATGTACATCACCTTTCATGGCGCTGCACGCGAGGTTACCGGCTCGTGCTATCTGATCGAGGCCATGGGCCATCGCGTGCTCTTCGACTGCGGTTTGTTTCAAGGCGGGCCGGAAGCGAGCGACAAAAATCGCGGGCGCTTCTCATTCGATCCGGCGTCGCTCGACGCGGTGGTTCTGTCCCACGCGCATCTCGATCACAGCGGGCTTTTGCCGAAACTCGTGCGCGACGGATACCGGGGTCCGATCTTCGCGACCGGCGCGACGATCGAACTCGCCGCGATCCTGTTGCGGGATTCCGCATACCTCCACGAGATGGATGCCGAGCGTCGATCGCGCTGGAACCGGCGGAAGGGACGACCACCCGTCCAGCCTCTTTATCGATCCGAAGACGCGGAGCGTGTGCTCCCGCTGTTCAAGCGCATCAATTACTACGACCGAGACGAGATACTCGACGGGATCTCGTTGCGCTTTCTCGACGCCGGGCACATCCTCGGTTCCGCGATTGCGGAGTTCGTGTTCGACGGAGGACATTCTCGAGAGGTGACGCTCGTGATGTCCGGCGATATCGGTCCGAACGGCGCGCCGTTTCTTCGTGATCCGGACCGCCTCGAGTATGCGGACTTCATCGTTATGGAGAGCACCTACGGCGACCGCAATCACCGGTCGCGCGAGGAGACGGTCAAGGAACTGCGTGAGATTCTCGTCGATGCGCGCGAAACGAACGGACCGGTGCTCATCCCCGCATTCGCCGTGGGTCGGTCGCAGGAACTCATTTACCATCTCAACGAAATGTACCATGATGGAACGCTGCCGTTCGACGCGGTCTATCTCGACAGCCCGATGGCCATCCAGGTCACCGAGTTGTACAAGCGATTTCGCTATCTGTTCGACGAGCCCACACGCGCGGCGATCAAGCTTGGAGAGGCGCCCTGCGATTTCCCGGCGCTGCGGCTCAGTCGCACCGCACAGGATTCGATGTCGCTCAACGAGCGAAGAGGCGCGATGATTGTCATCGCGGCCGCCGGCATGTGCACCGGCGGCCGCATTCTGCATCATCTCAAACATCACCTCTGGCGCCCCGAGACCCATGTGGTCTTCGTCGGATTCCAGGCGTACGGCACCCCGGGCCGGGCGATCGTTGATGGCGCCGCGGAAGTCCGCCTTCACGGCGAGGAGATCGCCGTCGCGGCGAAGGTTCACACGCTCGGTGGATTCTCCGCCCACGCCGGCCAGCAGGAACTGCTCGCCTGGCGCGAGGCCTTCCAGAGCGGCGCCCGAACCACCGCCCTCGTCCACGGCGAATCAAGAGCCATGGGGGCTCTGACAAAGGAGTTGCAGCGGCGCGGACTCGGAACTCCGCTCCGGCCGGACCGCGGCGAGCGTGTGGCGCTCGTTTCGGACCGGTAACAGAGCGGTCGGCTCCCGATCCGACTCAATCTCCCATCATGTCGCATCAACTTCCGGATCGTCCACGGCGCCTGTCGAATGTCGTGTTAGACTCACAGAGTTGAAGCGCGATGAATGACGGAGGGAGCCCGACGGGCAATCATCAGCGCCGCGCCGACGATGATTTTTCCAGTCGGCCGGAGACCGATTTCACCCTCCCGAATGCTCGACGCTTCCGAGCCCCGTTTCACCGACGGGGCTTTTCTTACGCGATTTCATTCGATGGGGCTTCGGCGCTCGCCACCACGGACGAAGATGCGATCGGAATGCGCGTCGTTCGGCATGACGACGACAATCGGATCCGGACCGACCATCACCGGAATCCGACCTCCCTGAGCACGAACCCGACGACCGACGGGCGCGACTGACGCGGTCGGCCCCATCATGTCGTAGATGGACACGACGCCTTGCGCCGGGAGGTAGACGGTCTCCACTGACGGCGACTCCGAGTGCAGAATCGTGACGAGATCGCCGTTTGATTTCTCGAAGACCCAGGCCCGCTGATCGCCGTTCTGGTGTGCCGTCACGGCGACGAACCCGTCGATATGACATGTCGCCCGGGTGAAGTTGTAGTACGCCGAGGTCTCCTTCCGCGTCCCCGGCTCGAGAAGCACGAGGTGCTCCATGTTCGGGTTGAGTGATTCGGCGAGATGGCTCACATAGATCCGCTCGAGACCGCATTCAAAGCCGGTCGCCAGGCTCGGGGCCATGAGCTGGTTGTGCAGCAGATGGGTGAAATGGAAGTAGGGGAGGCCCAGTTCAAGGCTCCACAACGGCCGCACAACCCCGGCCTTGTCCATGGTCGCCTGCGCCCACCCGGTCCAGTAGCGAATGTCATCGAGCGTCGTCGGATACATGTGAAGATCGATGATGTCGCAATGTTCGGCCACTTCTTCGATGAGCCGCACCGCCATCTGGTAGTTGCCATCCGGGTTGTACTTCGAACGGACCGCCTTCTCCTTCGTGAGCTTCTTCGGGCTCAACGGAGTTCCCACGACGATCTCGTCACGCGGATCGATTCCGTCGGCGAGCGCGAACTTGTTCAAGTTCGTGAACGCGGGAGAGATGATCTTCGCTTCGGGATCGGCCAAGCGGATATGAGCGGCGGACAACCGCACGAAGTCGTGGAGGGATTCCTCCGTGTCGAGCCACATGTGGAGGAACTCGTTCTCAATCTGCCAGTACTTCACCGGACGCGTGAGGCCCGGCATGTCGTTGTAGCCGTCGCCGTCGTAGCGTTCGATTACCGCTTCGAGGTACGCGAGCCATTGATCCATGTCCGTGGGATACGCGGCGTACTTGTTCTGGGGATACTCAGGAATCTCGATCCGCGTATAGCGATTCGAGTTGCATCGCAGTGTGATCGTGATGTCGAGGTTGTACTGCGAAGCAGCGCGAAGCACTTCGTCGGCGCCTTCGAAGTCGTAGACTCCAGGCTCGGGCTCCACTTCGATCCAATCGACAATTCGTCGGATTTGCGTGGCGTAGGTCCGCGCGGCCTTGAGGAATGAGCCGCCGACACCGTGAAGTCCGATGCGGGGTTCGACCGTCGCGACCGATGTGGAAGCGAACGCGAGGGGAGCGATGAGGGCGCCAATAGCGCCAAGCAGGCGGACTCGCCGCCGAATCGATAGAGCCATGCCGGGGGGCCTCCAATGCATGAGCGATTCGAATCCGTTCGACGCCAAAGAACGGCACCGGCGCCGGCGACTGCACAATGAGTTGATCACATATGAGTGTGGGAGACGCAAGGACGGTTCCTGCACGACCCGTCCAAATGGATGCGATAGCACACTCTGGTCTGAGGTTGACGGTTGTAGCGCCCCGTCCCGGACCGGACCACATTAAGAGTGGGACATGTCAGTCGCGGGATCGGAGCGTGTTCAGTACGCCGTCAAGCCACTCCGGGTTCGGCGCCGCGTAGGGTCGAAGTCGCTCCATCAGGCCCGCCTCTTCGCTGAAGTAGAGGGCTCGACGCAACCCCAGTCGGCTTGCATCCGCCGAATCGATGAGTTGACTCGAATCGGCCGCGCTCATCTGGAAGAGGATTCGCGTATCAAACTCGCGCATCGTGGCTCGATCGAAGAACCGCTCCGCGGTGGCGACCGTGTCGACCCAGATGAGCGAATGAATACCAAGCGCGGGACCCTCGCGCACAAGGCGCGCGAGATCACGATCGGGGCGTGGCGCCGTGTTCTCGTCGAGCGAGAACGAGAACTCATCAGCCGGGCGTCTCCACGCGCGAAATCGTTGCAAGCCGTAGATGAGAATGAACCAAGGCGGCGCCGGCGACGCGGCGCCCGATTCGCGGCGGTCAATCTCAGATGCGATCTCGCTGAGCGCCTCCGTCGCCGCTGAGAACTCGGGACTGGTCGCCTCGTGGGGGACGCCTTTTGCGATTCGAGGCAGGAGCCCTGCATGGGCCGCGTCAATCGATCCACCGTCGAACACCATGATTCGACTTCGGGCGTCGACTTCGTTCGCGACCGGTGTCTGGGCGGCGATGGTGATGAGCGCCGCCGCCATCATCCCGAGCGCCGCTTCGTCACGCTGGCCAACGATGAGCGCGTTGGCGCCACCCTGACGACGAATCTGAAATGATACCGGAGGTTTGATCGCGATCGGCTCCCCGAGCGCCGCTTCAATCACGGCCGGGGCGCTCGCGGGCGGCGTCGTGAGCCACTGCGACAACGCGCGATGGCGCCGGAGATCGGCCGGCGCGTGCCCCTCGAACACCGCGGGCGGTTCGGCGGGGAGGTATCCCGTTTCGTCCGCCAGAGCGCGAACGATCTGGAGCGATCGTTCGTGAGATCCGTCCGGGAGCCACGCGATCTGGAACGGGCTGTTCGCGCCGACGGCGCCACCGCCGTCGTTGTAGATCGCCTCACCCGGTCGGGACAGCAGTCGGGCCGCCGAATTGTCTTCGTTGAGGATCAAGTAGGCGTCCGCCTCGCTGCACTGGAGCGCAATACGAATCGCCATCTGACCGATGGTGCTCCGCGCGAGGCCGTAGGCGCCTCCGAGGGTTTGCGACCCGAGCACGACATGCACGCCGAAGGCGCGCCCCTGCCGCACGAGGCGGTCGAGCAGGAGCGCCGCGTCCTGTGCGATCTTGTCCTCTTCGGTGAAGAACTCCTGAAACTCGTCGATAATGACGAGAATGCGGGGCATCGGCTCGTCGGGGGAAAGGCGGCGAAATGCAGCGAGATCCTGCGCGCCGACCCGTCGAAAGCGGTCGCCTCGGGCGCGAATCTCCGAATCCACTCGCCGAAGCACACTCGCTCCGAACTCCCGGTCGCTCTCGATCGCGATGGCTCGCGCATGAGGTAGTTCGTGCGTCGCGTAGGTCTTGAACTCGACACCCTTTTTGAAGTCTACGAGGTAGAACTCGAGCTGATCGGGGCCGTACCAGAGTGACGCGTTAGTGACGAGGACATGGAGTAGAGTCGATTTGCCGGAACCGGTCTTTCCGGCCACGAGAGCGTGCTGGGAGGTCCCGTGGCCGAGTACGAGCGACTGGAGTCGCGTCGCGCCGGCGCGACCGAGCGGAATGCGCAGATCGTCCCCGCTGTTTCGACTCCATCGTTGAGCTTCATCGGGCGTGATGATGTCAAACGGAACTTCGACCCGGCCGGCTTCGCGCGCTCCCTCACCGACCCGCTGGAGATAGCGCGTGACGACCCGGTCGTCAGGCGGCGCTTCCGGCTCGAGCGGCCAGCGACGGAACGCCTCGTCATCCCATACGACCCGATTCTCATCCCACTCGAGCCGCACACAGGCGCGGCGAAGATCCTCCATTTGCAGCCCGCCGGGCGCCGATTGGCGACGATCGACCATGAGCAACGCATAGACCCCGCACCGCGCGCCGGTCTGGACGATGCTCGACAATCGGCGCGCCGCGTTATCACTCAGATTGACCGGACAGTCCGCCATCACGAGGAACCGGTATGGCTCCGCGATTTCTCCGGCTTGTTCGTTGTACTCGGCGATGGTCTGAAACTCGTTTCGGAGGTACTTCTGAATCACGCTCTCCATGTGTTCGGTGAGGTCGGTCAAACGCTGCTCGATATGACGCGGCTCCGTCCAGATCCGTTCGCCGACGAGTTGCTCGGAGTAGTCCGCGAGATGCATGAATCCGGCGAAACTCTGACCGAGTCCCACAGGATCGAAGATTGTGAATCGCACCTTACCCGGCGGCATCGCGGTCAAGAGGCGGAGCATGACGGATTGCATCAGCGCGATCGCATGTTCGCGACCCGGACCGTCGGTCTCGAGAAGCAGGGAGGCCGAGTCAGGGAACGACAGCAGGGCGGGCGTCTCAATCGGCGCTCTGATCGGCTCGTCGGTCGTATCGCCGTTGAACTCACGAAGATCGATCGCGATGGTTCCGAAGGGGATGGCGGGCGGGATTGCACTCGGTGGAGGCCAGTCGGCGTCGAACCGGGAAAGGTCGGGAAAGACCTCTCGAGCCATGACCGCAGCGTCGCCGAGCGTGACCCGAGCCCGATCGAACTGGCGCGACCACCGGGCATCGGACTCGTGTACCGCGCCGACGAAAGCGGATTCGGCCTCATTGAGTCTCTGATCGCGCATCATCTCCGCGTCGCGAAGGCGCGCCTCAAGGGTCGCCTTCGCGTCACGCTCCGCCGCTGTCCGAGCCGCGGTCAACTCATCGAGACGCTGTCGGCATTCCGCTTCGAGACGGCGGAGCTCACTCGGATAGTGCTCATTGAGCGCCGCGCTCTCCTTCTTCCGCTCGGATCGGGCGTGCGCAATTCGGGGAGCATACTTCTTCTTCGCGTCGACGAGTTCGCGGTCACGACGGTTGATGTTTTCGGCTTCGCGACGGTTCTTCTGTTCCGCCGCTTGGGCCAAGGCCCGCTCTCCGGCCGCGCGACCATTCGACACGGCGGCGAGCGTTTCGCGAAACACCGTCAATGAACGCGCGCGGGCGGATCTCTGCATCCACCAGATCCACAATCCGCACGCGACCGCCGCCGTTACACCCGCGACAATCACCGTTGGAGCGAAACGCCACTGCTCGATCCAGAGAGTCCCAACCACGACGGCGATGACGAAGAGAACGGAGAGCAGACCCGGTCCCGCGCCAGCGCTGAATCGCGCCAGCCGGAGGTTCTGGAGTGATTCCGACCGCTCGCGAGCCAGAGCGACTGACGACTCGAGCGTTTCATCCGGTGACGCCGTGGGATCGGCGTCAGCGCGAGGCGTCTCCCAGGCGCCGTCAGCTTCAGCGACGCGGGCGAGTCGGACGCGTTCGAGAAACGCGCGGCTCGATTTCTCCGCCTGCTCAAGGGCTTTGCGCTGCGCGGTGATGCGCTCATTCGCCTTTTCGAATTCACGACGAGGAAGCGGTTCGGCGCTCTCGTACTCGCTCTCGATAAGCCAGTTTTCTTCCTGCCACTTCCGCTTCGCATCTTCTTCGAGTTGGCTCGCCTTCGCGTCCACGGCTTCGCGGGCCGCCCGCTCTTCAGCCTTGATCTGCTCGCGCTTCGCGCGGCAGTCGGCGTCGAGCTCCGATTGTTCGGATTCGAATCTCGTGGCGAGCGCTGCGAGCGACTGATCAGCTTCTTCGTTCGCGCGACGACACTCGTTCTGGTACTCCCGCTCGATGTCTTCGACCGCAGCTTCGCGAGCGGCTGTCGCCGATTCGCGAATGCCGCGGCGTTCATCTGTGGTCGCCGAAAGGTCGAGCAGGACGGCACGAATCTGCGCCGCGTTGAGAACAGTCAGGTTGGCGCTCGCCATCGAGTCTCTACCGAATGTCGCCGGGGCGGGATCATTCAAACTCGGCCTGAGCCTTTCATGGCATGGACGCCTGGCTACTCGCAGTCACGCCGCGCCCGAGCGAGGACATCGGCGATCTCTTCGATGGAGGACAGGGCGCGGCGGATGCGCTCATCCATCAGTTCAACATACCGGCTCTCGAAATCCTTCGCCACCGGATCGTTCCAGTGAGCCGTGACTCGGTTCCAGCTTCGCAACAGATTGTGCCGGGCGGATTCCAGCTTGGCGCGTCCGGTCGAGATACTCATGAATTCGGCGCTCCGTCCCGGCCGTGGGCGACGCCTTTGGGCGCCGGTTCGAAACGCTCAACGCTGCCGTTCGCGATCACCACGAGCGAGCCGGGAGGCGCACTCAGAATCAGCATCCATTCCGGAAACCGGCGCCGCAACTCGCCAATCGTCGTTCGACCGTAGAGCGTTTGAGTCTCTGGCGGCGCCAGTGGGGAAACGGTCCATCCAGAATCAGACGCATCAGCGTTCGACGCCCGTTCGAAAACAACCTGCGGTATGCGAAAGGCGTTCGGGTGGACCACGACGATCGATTCATCAGGCGGCGAGACCGGGGTGACTCCCTCCGGCAGCTGAATCGGGTCCGGCTGGTCAGCCTGGTCGGGCTCGCTGGACCACGCGTCGAAGTCGATTCCGGTGAGCGATCGCCGGGAGTCCGCCGGGACACCTCGACCGCGCAGCACGGTGTCGACATCGGCATCGGATGACTCGGTGGACGAGGCGGCATCGATTGGACGCGCCACCGAAACTTCCGCATCGGCGTCATCGTGTGATTTCGTCGCCGACACGGGCGGGGTTACGCTCAGATACGCGTCAATCTGGTTCAGTACTCTGTCGACGCCCGCGATAGCGTCCGGCGCGATCCTGGCGAAGGTATCGGAGAGGTTCCGCACGGCGCCGAGTCGCGGCTCGATCTCTCGGCTCAGTGTGTCACGCCACCTCCGGATGATGTCGAGCTTCGCCTTCGCCTCTTCGAACTGTCGCCTGGCGCGTTCAAGATCGCGTCTGGCCTCGATGGTTCGCCGCTGGGCGAATTCGGCGCGTGACAGTTCGTCCCGCGCCTGCGCCACGGCGCGCTCCCGACGCTTCGCCTCCGTGCGCCAGCGTTCGAGTGACTCGTGTTCGATGAACGAGCGAACCCGATTGATCTCGCTGAGAATGTCCATCAGTCCGGCTTCGCCCTCTTCGACGAACTGGACGAGCGCGACGCGAAAGCGTTTGAGTTCATCGGTCGAGGTGATGCGGGCGTGTTGATTCATCAGGAGTGGGAGTGGCGTCACGAACAATGCGAGGTCAGCGCTGCTTGAGGTACTCGTCGATTCGTTCGGCCTTGCGAAGAAGGAATGGAATATGACGCTCCGAGGCTTCGGTGAACCGCACGAGCGTCTTCATCGTGTCCTGAAACTCTTCGACGAAGCGATCGTGCTCCTGATCGCGCCACGATTGCCCCAGCGCGCTCAGCCGTCCCTGCATCGAGGCGAGACGACTCTGAAGTTCGGTGTTGAAACGCTTGAGTTCCAGCGCGAACTGGCGAAGTTCGTCCGGGTCTACGATCGCTTTGGCCATGCGTAAGGTCCTTCCGTGCGGTCACATTGTCCCGGAGGACGAAAACGCCGTCAATTGACCGATCGCTCAGATTACCCGTAGTCCCAGATCTCTCCCGGCGCGAGAACTTTCACTTCAACGCCATTCGGCTTGAAATGAC
This sequence comes from Phycisphaerales bacterium, assembly GCA_043101845.1. Lineage (GTDB taxonomy): Bacteria > Planctomycetota > Phycisphaerae > Phycisphaerales > UBA5793 > JBICHN01. Next base: position 1,376,575 of record JBICHN010000011.1, read on the forward strand.
TCGGGTCCTGTTCGATTGGCGGCCAGGTGTCGTAGTGAATGGGGATCGCGGCGTTCGGCCGGATGAGTTCGGCGGCGCGCGTCGCGAGTTCGGGCCCCATGGTGAAGCGATCACCGATCGGCACCATGGCGATGTTCGGTTTGTAGATCTCGCCGATGAGCTCCATATCGCCGAAGAGACCGGTGTCGCCGCAGTGATAGAAGGTGACTTCGCCGATGTTCAACACCACTCCCGTCGGCATTCCCATGTAGCGGCCCTCGTAACTCGACGAGTGAAACGCCTGGGTGAGAGCGATCCAGCCGAAGTCCGTGCGCAGCCGGCCGCCGGGATTCATCGGTTCGACCCGGTCGTGTCCCTGCTCCCCGATATACTCGGCGAGCTCGAAGCCGGCATAGACCGTGGCCCCATTGGCGCGAGCGATGTCGAGCGTGTCGCCCAGATGGTCGGCGTGCCCGTGGGTGAGCGCGATCGCATTACATTTGACCTGATCGGCCGAATGCTTCGCCTTCGGGTTCCCGGAGAGAAACGGATCAATGGCGACCGCATTGTCTCCCGACTCCAGGAGGAATCCGGCGTGGCCAAGAAAGGTAATTCGTACGGTCATGAACAATCCCTCCCAGCTTGATCTCTGTCGGACTCTATAGCGCGGGTGGTCGGATACGCCACTGCGTACGAATCCGAAGATGACACGGGAACGAAGTCGGTGCGGGAGATTGTACATGCACGCAGGCGACATACAGATCTCGACTCAAGGCGACGGCTCGTTTCGCCTGCGGGCGGAGCAGTTGATCAGGCGACCACGAGGTGAGGTCTTCTCATTCTTCGCCGACGCCACGAATCTCGAGAGCATTACGCCGCCCTGGCTCAGATTCCGCATCACTTCGCCGCAGCCGATCGATATTCGCGAGGGGGCGCGTATCGAGTATCGACTGCGCCTTCACGGCATTCCCATTCGCTGGCGAACTCTCATTTCCGTGTGGGATCCGCCGTTCGAGTTCGTCGACGAGCAACTCAGCGGTCCGTACCGTCAGTGGGTCCACCGACACACCTTCGAAGAAACACCCGAAGGTACCCAGATGGTCGATGATGTGCACTACCGCCCCCGGGGTGGCGCGCTGATCCATCGCTTCTTCATTCGGCGGGACCTTGAGGCGATCTTCCAGTTTCGGGCCGATCGAATCGAGACTATCCTCACCAGCGGCGACAGTGTGACGAAAGCGAATAGGGGATGATGTCGTGCTTCAGACAGCGGTTCGCTTCGCAGCGATCGGTCTCGCGACTCTCGGCGCCGGTTTGACCAGTGGGTGCGCCATGTACATCAGCGCGTATCAGTACACCCCTGAGATTCAGGAGGTAACTGTCTTCAGTTCGGATACGCAGAATGCAGAGGCCGCGCGTGTGCTCGTGTCGGTGGTGGGCGTTTCGAGAGGGGACGACGAGTCCGGGATTCCACCCGCCGTGGAGATTCGCCTTCGATTCGAGAACCACTCGGCCGGCGCCATTGCCGTCAACCCGGCGGAGTGCCGGTTATTCGCCGCGGACCTTCGCGAGTTTCCGCCGCCCTCCGCTGAACCTGACGGAACGATTGAGCTCGAGCCGGGGGAATCAGTCGTCATCACGGTTCGCTTTCCGTTTCCGGGTGGGGAGATTCCCGGCCGATTCGATCTCGACGGGCTCAATGTTCGCTGGTCGATTCAGATTGATGGCGTTGATCGAGCGCAGAGCGCTACTTTCAATCGTCTTCGCGAGATGCACTACAACTCGTACGAGCGACCGTTTCCGTCCTCCCGGATATCAGTCGGCGGCGGGTACACTCGGCAATAGCTGTTATGAAGCCGCCGATGTCTCGTCAGGGATTCCGTTGCGCGCCGCCGTCACGAGACTGTCTCCGAATCGATCGAGTTCCTCGAGTGTCGTGTACACGCTCGGCGAGACCCGGATGCCTTCGAACTCATCGTGTTTGATCGGCGTGGTCAGAATCCGATGCTCGTTCCAGAGCCAGTCAGACAGCTTTCCGGAATCGAGTCCTTCCACTTGCACCGTTGCGATTCCGCACGCATAGGCGTCGTGATCGCTCGTGTGCAGACGAACGCGATCGACTTCGCGCGCTCGACTTGTCCAGTATCGACGCAGGTATCGCAACCGCGCCGCCTTTCGGGCGGCGCCGAGTGACTCGTGAAAGGTCAGGGCCTCCGCGATCGCGAGCGCATTCGCGGCGGGATGGGTTCCGATCTCTTCAAACTTGCGAATGTCCTCATCCATCGAGTCCGGCGCCGCCATGAGGGGCCAGAGCCCGGCGATTCGCTCGTGTCGCACGAAGAGCAGTCCTGTGCCGTGTGGGGCGAAGAGCCACTTGTGCAGACTCGTCGCGAAGTAGTCGCATCCGAGCTCATCGAGACCGAAGTCGAAATGCGCCAGCGAATGGGCGCCGTCGACAAGCACGGGGATCCCGTGACGGCGAGCCATTTCGGTGATTTCCCGCACCGGGAGGATCTGCCCCGTCAGATTGATCATGTGACACATCAGGATGAGTCGCGTGCGCGGAGTGATGTGATGCTCGAATCGGGAAACGATCTCGGACGGGTCCTCGGCGGGGATCGGGATCGAGAATTGACGCAACACGATTCCGTCGCGCCGTTCCCGCTGCTTGAAGGTGTTGATCATTCGCGGGTAGTCCTGGTTCGTCGTCAGGACCTCGTCTCCCGGCTTGAGATCGAACCCGAATTGAAGAATCTGCAGGCCTTCGGACGCATTCCGCGTAAGCGCGATCTCTTCGGGACTCACCTTCCAGGCCCGGGCCAGGCGTGAGCGGACCGCCTCCCGTTGCGGTTCGAGCACTTTCCACATCGTGTACGGCGGCGCCTGATTCGAGAAGTCGAGATGTCGCTTCATCGCGTCCTGCACAAAACGCGGCGAAGGACTTACACCGCCGTTGTTGAGATTGACGAGACTGCGATCAACCGTGAACGCCTGGGCGACGAGACCCCAGAATGGTTCGTCATCCACCGCGTCGTCGGGCGCCGTCGCAGTGGAGGCGATCGTCTCGCAGATTGACCGCAGGCGCTCGCCGGCGACGAGACGACCCGCCGCGGCCATCGCCAGAGCGCCGGAAGCAGTGAGCGCCGGTTGTTTGAGGAACGCTCGACGAGTCCACATGACGCCGGCCTCCTGAGAGACGGTGGAGTGGCGCCAGTGTAACAGATCACGATTCCGGGGAGTGGTTGGTCACGCGGACCGACGATCGATCGCATCGAAGGGGCTTGCGGCGGCTCGGGGTCGCCAGGCATTCATCTCCGCCTGGATCGACTTCCGGCGAAACCACGCGAGCATGCTCGTCGGGAGGACAAGAGAAACGGCGATCGATACCGCCGCGGCGACACCGACGGGTCCGGCGGCGAGCGCCGATACGAAATCATCCACGCCGTGTTCCGAGGTCGCAATCTCAATAAGTCGACCCTGCATCGCCATGACCGCCAGCGCATGCGTGACGGCGACCGCGCCAATCTTCGCCCGCGCCCAATAGCGTCCGACACGCAGCGTCCAGGGACGGCGGCGCAAGAGTCCGACCCCGATGACGGTGAGCACCACGGCGAGCCCGGTGTTGACGCCGATCAGGACCCCGGAGAAAGTGTCGAGCCGTGTGCTGAACTGCGAATTCGACGAGCCGATCGCATCGGCCATTGTCGCGCCGCCCATCATGGTGAGCAATCCGCCGGCGGCGCCGATCACACCGATTCCGGTCGCTAGAGCGCCGAGCACATCCGGCCACAGCGTCTTCGTGACGGGGGTCGCGTTCCCGGCGTTGGTCGTGGTCCACATGAGGCGCCACCGATGCATGGATGAGGTATCGAAACCTCATCCATCATCGGCGATCACGATGCGGAGCATCGGAGTTCAGCGCGTCCGATAGCCGGTCAGTTGAAGGTATGGCTCACAGGCGGGCTCTTTCGACAGAAATCATGATCAACCGCCTGAAAGTGAACGGTTCGATCACGGAGTCGTCCCGGCACGAAAATGTCCTCTCTGGCTTCTCCGCGGTCATTCGGCGTCGTCGAGCCGATGATCGTGGGCGCCTGGAGGTCGACGATCAAATCCGGGCAGCCCGGCACCGATGCGGAACCGAGTTCGCTCGATGCGGCGAAGTAGATGAAACTTCCGGGACGACCGCCGCCGGCGACGAGCGTGTTTCGTTCACCCGCGCGACCCGGCGTGGGCGGCTCGAGGGTGAGACCGGTCTCGACCTCCGCAAGGTACATGCCTCGACCATGGGTCACGGCGAGCAGTTCGCGGTCGTTTCGCCAGATGAGTTGTTCAACCGGCGCCGAGGAGGGGCCGTCGTTCGTCGTCTTCCACGACCGGCCGCCGTCCATCGAAGTGAACACCCCGATATCCGTTCCGGCGTAGATCCAGCCGGGCTGGGTTGGATGCAGCGCCAGGGCGCTGATCGGAACCGACGGGATCCGGTAACTCTGGAATCCGTCGACGACATGCCACCGTTCAAACGGGAAGTCGCTCTTCCAGAGGTTGTCCGCCTCATACCCCATGAGCGACACGAACACGCGCCCGGGACGATGTGGATCGATGCGAATGTTCGAAATCCACCGTGCCGGAAGCGGCGTCTCGCCGTTGTTGTCAATGCGCGTCCAGGAGGGATTCGTCGCCAGTCCGTCGGTCGTGTACCACACCTGACCGTTGTTGTAGCCGACGAAGACGATGTCCGAGTCACCTTCGGCGACCGTGATCGTGCTGATGTTCCACGGCGAATTCTCGGCGAAGTGATTCTGTTCGACTTTCTGGCCCGGGGCGTTGCCGCCGATCGGATCCTTGATCGTGAACCAGTCCGGCGACGGCGCCTTCACATTGTTCGATCGCCAGAGATGGCGACCGGCCACGAGCATGCGATTCGAATCGTTCGGGTCGAGGAGGAAGTAGGGGATGAAGTTCACATCCGTCGTGCCGGCTTCCCAGATGGGATTCTGAGTGTTGTAGATGTAGCTGGCGCTCAGCCCGCCGTTTGTGCTGCGGAAGATGCGCGCCCACTGAACCTCGCCGTAGAAGTAATTCGGATCAGTCGGATCCGCAGCGCAATATCCCCCGTCTCCGCCGAACATGTGCAGCCAATCCTGCGGATCACCGCCGTAGCGCAGCGTGCCGTTGTCCTGTGTGCCGCCGAGCACGACGCCGGTCTCGTCGTTGATGGCGCCGCCGTAGAACTGCGTGACGCCCAGGTTGTTGTTCAGATTGACGGTCGATCCCTGGTAGACACTGTCCGTTCGGTAGATGCCGCCATCGCAGCCAAAATATACCCGACTGTTCGTAACGCCATCGAACCCGGGATCTTCGACGATGACATGCTGGTCGGCGTGGACATCCCGGAATGTCTGCGTGAAGGACGCGCCGCCATTCGTGCTTCGATAGAGCCAGACTGACCCGTACACGACGACATCGGAGTTCGTGGGATCCACCCAGATTGTGCTGTTGTATGCGGAGTAGGTGCGGAAACCGGTGGCGGCGCGGCGGGTGTAGTTGCGTCCACCATCGGTGGACCGCCAGATGTCGACGGACCAGTTATCGCTCACCGCGGCGTAGATGATGTCGGGATTGCTCGGCGAGTAGGCGAGTTCAATTCGATCGCACTCACCGATGCCGGCCGCCGTCGACCAGGTCACGCCGCCGTCGGTCGAGTAGTAGGGGCCCCAGTCGTGGTGGTCACCGCTGGCGATGGCCATATTCGGATCGCTCGGATGGAATTTGACATCGAAGGCGCGGAGGCTCGCGGTCTGCGTCCAGCCGAATCCACCGTCCGTCGATCGGAAGAGTCCGGCGTTCGTCGCAGCGAGAAGGGTGTCGCTGTTGGTCGGGCTGAGCGCGAGCCGGTTCACAAAGTCCCAGTCCGAACTCAAGTACTTTCCCGACCAGGTCTCACCACCATCGAAACTGTGGAAGAGTCCGGCGCCGCGCACCGCCGCGGTGTTGGATGAGCCTTCAAGCGTGTCGAAGAAGCCTTCGCCGGTTCCAACCCAGAGTCGGTCGGGATCACGCGGATCGATGATCATGCAGCCCACGGAAAGGGTGGAAAGAAAATCCTCGAGGGGTCGCCAGTTCGCGCCGCCATCGGTCGTCTTCCAGATGCCGCCGCTCGCGGCGCCGACCCAGATCGTGTTCGGATCGTCCGGGTGAATGACGATCGCGCGCAGTCGGCCGCCGATGTTGCCCGGGCCGATCCACTCCCACGACTCGGGGCTGATTCCGGCGTTGTCGCCCTGGAGTTCGAGGAGGGCGTCGCGCTGTTCCTTGGCGCGCAACAGGGCGCCGGGCGGAATGGCGCCGTCTTCGCCCAGGCGCTGGCCGTATCGGAACGCCGCCGCGTTGATCGGCTGATCCGGTCGTTCCTCGAATCGGTCGGTTTCCTCGACCGAACTCGCGAGCTCGTAGGACGACTCACCTGCATCACAGCCGGTAAGCGTAAGAAGAGATGAGAGGCCGATCCCCACGAAAACGACCACGGCGGACTTGAAACAATGCACAGAAAGCTCCTTTCATCCAGATTCGCCGCTTCGCTTTCGCTCCAGACTTATGCGTAAGAAAGTACCGGATACCCGCGCCGCCTGTCAACGCCGAGCCGGTGGAAGAGCGACACCTCACCCGCCCACCGCGAGATCTCGTAACGCCCGCCCGATGAGAAACGCGAGCGACGCCGCGGCGCCGCCGACGAGAAGCGTTTCCAGCCCGGAGCGAAGCCATCGGCGGTCGACATAGGCGCTCTTCGCGGCGCCGACGACAAAGAACGCCACCCCGGTCAGGACGACGCTCCAGCCGAATGGATGAACGAGCAGATTCTCGAACAGTGCGTTCAGCGCGAAGGGAAGAAGGGGGAGGAATCCGACGACGACAAACGCGCTGAATGTCGCCGCTGCGGCCTTCACGGCGGAAGGGCCGGCGAGCGACAGACCCCACTCCTCCTGCAGCATCGTGTCGACCCAACGGTCCACATCGGCGGTAATGATGTCAACCGCGCGCTCGAGGTCGTCACCGGTGAAGCCCTTCGCGGCGAAGATCTGACGAATCTCCTCGCGTTCGCCCTCGGGTATGACTCGGATGTGGCGTTCCTCGGACCGGCGGACTCGTGCGGCAAACTGGTCTTCGGCCCGCGTTCCAAGATAGTTGCTGACCGCCATGCTGAAGCCATCCGCGATGAGATTCGCAAGCCCGAGCACGATCACGATCGCGGCCGGGAGCGCCGCGCCGGCTACGCCGGCCACGACTGCGAAGGTCGTCACGGCGCCGTCGATGGCGCCGTAGATGAAGTCTTTGAGATAGCTGTGCTCCGGGCCCCTTCGAAGTCGCGTACGAATCGCGGCCGGGGTGTGAGACGCTTTCAATCCATCACGCGTGGTCGCGTCAGACTGACTCATGGATCGCGCTCCTGAAGATGCACGATCCTACCGGCGTCACCGCGCCGGCGTATCTAGTTCGCGTTCGGAAAGAGATGTTCGAGCAATTCGTTGAACCGACGCTCCCACTCTGCTGCGTCGCCGGCCGCCGATCCGTAGAGCGAAATGCTGAGATACACCATGCATCCCTCCGGCGTCCGATCAAGATGGGCGCGAAACCATGACTCGTCCCACTTCGGCGCCGCCCCCCAGAGGTCGCGTCCGGGATCAAAGCGATCCACCGCGATCTTAAGCGACAGTTCCATCACGGCGAGCATGACGACTTGCGGCGCAGCGGGCGCATCCCTCTCGCCGAGATTGAATCCTTCCGGTCCGATCAGACGCGCCCAGGCGTGTTCCCTCGTCAGATTCAGGGCCGGACGCGCGGCCAGGGCAAGCTGTCGATGCTCGCGCCGACCCCGCTCCAGGTATCGACGGAGTCCCTCCAGTTGAAAGTCCCAACCGCGCTCGCACCCCTCGACGAAGTCGTCCCACGCCGCGTCGCGCGGAAATCCGGACTGAGTCAGGCGCAAACAGACCACGCCGTTCTTCCGCGGGTCGATCTCGTGGTCGATGCGCATGGCGAACGGAAGCGGCGCCTCCGGGTTCGTCGCGGGGTCGGCGGTGGAGAGAAGAAGACGCCTCGGCGGCTCCCATCGGGTGATGGAGGCCCGATAGCGCATCTCATCGCTCCAGATGAATTCGATATGGCCTCCGTCGCCCGGCGCGACAATCGCATCTCTCGGAAACCACGCCGATAAACCGTCCGCGGTCGCGATGGCTTCCCATACCCGATGGGGATCGGCGCGGACGAGTATGTCCCGTACAACCGTTCTCGGTCCGAGTTCTCCAGCGGTTGACATGGCCTCGCTCCCGATAACCGTCGATCACATCTCTCCAGTTTACCGACCGGTCAGAATCGATCGCGGTCCCTCAGACTTCGCGTACCCCTTCCTTCCATTGCGCGAAGCGAATTCGAGAGTGTGACTGGCCCGCCGTTACCGCGGTTTCACGCGATGCTCGACGGGAATCTAAGGGGAAGGAAGCGACATGCGACAGATCAGCAGCGTCATTGGAATCGGTCTCACCGCCGGATTGCTCGCTCTCGGCGGCGCCGAGGCCGCGAACGGCGACATTATCGAATCTCGATTCGAGAGCGTTTCACCCGGACGGACGATCGTGTACTCGATCGACGCGGGCCGCCGCTATTACTACACCTCGGCGGGGATGTTCAATTGGAATCGGGTTGGCGGTGACTACAGCGGGCCCGGCGCCGCGGAGCAGTACTCTTCGTTCTGCATCGAGTTGTCGCAGTACATCCGATACGGCCACACCTATTCCTTTGAAACGCGCGCAGTCGAAGATTCGCCGCAGCCCGGCGCCGGAATGGGCGCCGATCGCGCGGGCCGATTGAGCGAACTCTTTGGTCGCTACTTTGATGAAGGCTTTGACGCTGTCGAAGCGGCCGCGTTCCAGACGGCTGTGTGGGAAATCACCCATGACGAGGGAATGTCGCTCGAGTCCGGCGACTTCCGGCTTCGAGACCGCGACGCCACCTTTGATCAAGCGCAGAGCTGGCTGACCTCGATCGACGGCACGGGCCCGCAGGCCGAACTCCTTGTGCAGAGCCACTCCGGCGCGCAGGATCATGTCTTCCTCGTGCCGGCGCCGGCGTCCTTCGCGGCGATTGGTCTCGCCTGTATGGCGATCGGACGGCGGCGGCGACGCGATGGCGCCGAGATCGCCTGACTACGAACCGGTTTCACAAAGCCCGAGAAGAAACTGACGCAACACGGCGATGAACGCGTCCGGCTTCTCGATTGGCGGCAGATGTCCGGCGTCCGGGATGACTTCGAACCGGGCGCCGGGGATCTGCTTCGCCATTTTCGCCGCGCCATCCGGTGGAGTGATCCGATCTTCGCCGCCCGCAACGACAAGTGTCGGAACCGTGATCGAATCCAGGATCTCAACGGCGCTCGATCGGACGGCCATACCACGAAGCGCCGCGGCGATTCCCTCCGGGGAATTCTGCGTCATTCTCCGCCGCCAGTCCTCCCGCACCGAAGGTGAGGTGGCGGACGCCCAGAGCTTTTCCATCATCGGATCGACGACAGCGCTCGAGCCGGAAGTGAGCGCCGCTCTCGCGGATTTCTCGCGACCCTCGGCCGCCTCCGGGGAGTCGGGCTCGGCGCGGGTATCGATGAGGCCGAGCGCTCGAGCGCGTGTCCGGTGACGCCGATACAACTCAAACGCGACATAGCCGCCCATGGACAGGCCCACCACGGTCATCGCCCGTGACTCGTGGAGCGCGTCGAGCAGCGCGACGAGATCGTCGGCGAGCGTTGGCATGGTCGCGTCGTCGCTCGGCGGGGTCTCCCCGTGACCGCGCAGGTCCGGCGCGATGAGGCGCCATCGATCGCGCAATCCGGCAATCGTCGGCCGCCACATGTCCGCCGAAAGCGGGAAACCGTGGACGAGCAGTACGGGGTCCCCGTTCTCCGGACCCTCGACGACACACCGCATTCGCATCCCGCGCACATTGACAATCATCGATGGCCACTCCGTCGCGCGACGCATCGAGGCCGCACGAATCAACCGCCGTCACCGTCCCCGCTTTCCGGCTCGCCGCCGCCGGACTCTGGCTCGACCGCTTCGCCGGCCGGATCGTCGGTCGCGGGCGTCCCCGGGTCGACAATTTCGAGCAACTCGACATCGAAGATGAGCGTGGCGCGCGGTGGAACGGCAGGGGGGCTGCCTTGTGCCCCGTAGGCGAGATCGAATGGAATGATGAGCTTGCGCTTACCGCCAACCTTCATCGATCCGACACCCTCGGTCCAGCCGGCGATGACCCCGTTGAGTTTGAATTCGGCGGGCTGGTTACGACGCAGGGAACTGTCCACGGTTCGGCCGTCCACCGTCCATCCGGTGTAGTGCACCTTGACCGTCGCTTCGGGACTCGGAGGAACTTCACCCTCGCCCTCTTCGAGGTCAAAGTAGGCGAGCCCGGATTCGGTTGTGACCGGCTCTCCCTCAACCATGGCGCCCGGGTATCGCGGCACGGGCTGCCGGCGCACAACCGTCCCGGTGGCGCCGTCGATCATGACCATGAACGCCGCGTCGTTGTTGTAGGCGACAATGTTGAAGAGGAATCGTTCGCCTCGCGGGATCGCATCGGCGTAAGTCGCATGGCCATCGACCGCCTGCTCGGCGATTCCGATCGCCTCGGCCAGGCTGACCGGCGCCGCTTCGAGCATCTCGGTCATCTTCGCCGGGTCCGGACGGACCTCGGAGTAATTGAAGTCGATGGGAAAGAGCGGCGACACGGCGCCGGCGGCGCCGATGAGAAGGGCCACCGCGGCGAGGCGGAGCCCGAACTGACGAATGCGTTTCATGAGAGCCTTCTCCAATCTCTTAGCGGAGCGTCGACAGGCCAAGCGTACGCCCACCGGTCGACCCTGTCCCGCGGCCCGCCGTTGGTCGATTTGTCTTGCCTCGAGCCGGGAACTATCTTCCGGCGTGCCATGAGCATTCTGGTGCTGCAACATTCCGCCGACGGTGGTCCGGGTCGACTCGCCCGGGTGCTCGTCGATTATGGACATCGTCTGCGCGTGCTGCGGAGTGATCGAGGCGATGAGTATCCGCCGGACCTCGACGCGGTCGACGGCGTCATCGTGCTCGGAGGCCAGGAGAATGTGCGCGACGCCGCGGCGACGCCATGGATGAGTCGCGAAATCGCACTTTTGCGTGACGCCCATTCGGCAGGCCTCCCCGTGATTGGTATTTGCCTCGGTTCACAGATGCTTGCCACCGCACTCGGCGGCGAAGTCGGCCCGCTCGAGAACGGAGCGACTGAGATTGGATTCAGGCGTATCCGGCTCAGTTTCCCCGGCACGATCGAAACGATCTTCGCCGGCGTGCCCTGGAGTTCGATGCAATTTCACTGGCACCGCTATCAGGTAACGAAGTTACCTCCCGAAGCGACACCACTGGCGACGAGTGAACTGTGCGCGCACCAGGCCTGGAGAGTCGGGCTCCGCACTTTTGGTTTCCAGTTCCACTTCGAGCTCGAGTCGGACATGATCCAGCAGTGGGGAGAGCGCTACGCGGATGAGCTGCGTAGCGCCGGGATCGGACGAGAGGCGTACGCGCGCGACCTCGAGAACTGGTACGCCGAGTTTGACCGGCTCTCGACGCGACTGTGCCGGTCGCTGACGGAATATGTTCTTCCGCCACGGCAGCGGCTGGCCGCTTCCTGAGTCTAATCGAAGCAGCTCATGATTCAGCGGCGATTCTTCGTCTCCGGCGCGATGGCGCTTCTTCTGGGAGCAGTCGTGGCGGTCGTCTTCCGGCCCAGCGTGGAGCGCGGCCGCCTGGTCAATGATGCTACGGGCGTTGATGCGACGGCCCGAGCATTCGCTCTCGAGCGATTGACTCACTCTCATCCAGGTTCGCCGCCTCGGGTCGTCGAGGATGATGCGCTTCGTGGTCGAATCGTCGACGCGTTAAAGGTGGTTCCAGATGAAGTCTTCATCGAAGTCGCGGACGCCCTGCGTTCGACCGGCGCGTGGCGGGTCGACGAAACCGGAACCGAACTCTGGATTCGCAGGATCTCTCTGGTATTGGATCGGGGAGGAGTGGAGGCGTTCGACTCCGTGCTTACCGACCTCGCGCGAGTGAAGGACGACGAGGCGACGGTCCCGCTCTATGTTCGCTTGATCTCGTCCGCGCCCGACGACGAGCGACGCGCCAAGGCGTTCCGATCATCACTTCGCAACGGCGCCGCCGGCGGACGCGAAGTGATGATTGAGTCGGCGTTGCAGCACCCGTCGGCGCGACTGCGTCGGCTGGGATGGCTCGCCGTTGGTCTCCTGCGACCCGACGCCGGCTTCGCCGCAAACTGGCTCGAAGAAGAAGCGACGGTCGCCGAGGCGATCCTCTGGGCGGTCGCGCGCACGGCGTCGGAGCCTTCCATAATCCTCGATCGTGCGTTCGCGCTTCGTCCAGATGCGACCGGCGCCTGGCCACTGCTTCGGTGCGCCCATCTCAATGCGGACGAGGCGATCGGGTGTCGACTGCGGCAGATCATCAACGAATCTGAATCAGTTGATCGACGAGCGCTCGCCTGGTTCGGCGGCGCCGGGCCAACATCCGATGCGATCGCGTCGCGGTGGGCGGCGTGGCGGGCGCTGACGCCGGCGCCCGACGATGCGATTCTCAAGCTTGTCGATCCGCCCGTCGCCGAAGATGCGTCAGTCTGGGCGGCGGCGATGCTCGCCCATCGGCAGCTGTCTTCAGATGCGAGCAGGGAACTCCGCCGTCAATGGATCGACTCGCTGGAACGCGAGACTCGACGAGCCGGCGTTCTACTGGCGGCGCTTGCCGGAGACGCTGACCTCATTCGCAGCTTCGCCGCAGTGACTGCGGAAGAGAGAACTCATCGGATGGCCCGGGTGGCGTACGCGATCAGTGAACCCGATTCGAACGCGCCGGCGCGCCGCGAAGCGCGTCTCCTCGCCTGGCGCATCTACTCCGACGAGCCCCCGGGGCCTCGCTCCGATCTTCTGCTTCTTCTCTTCCTGCTCGATGACTCGATGGCGCTTGAGACGGTCTTGGCGTCAACTGACTCCGCGTCCATCCATGACGCGATGCTTCGGTACGCATGGATGATCGAGCAGACGCGGCCGGAACTGATCGAAGTCACGGGACCTCTCGATCCATGGAACGCCGACGCGGCGTCGCTGCAGCGCGACATTCTGCTCGTGGCCGATTCCATCCTCCCGTCAGAAGAAGAATGAACTAGGCCGCCGTCATCGCGGCTTCCTGTTCCACTCGAACTCGACGAGGAGGATCCGACTCCAGGTCGGTGTCGACGAGGTCATCCCACTTCAGACAGTCTCCGTCCCGGCGCGCTACGAAGAGCAGATCGTTGTGCACACCGATGTCATTCGGATTGATGGCGAGCGAGAATCCGCCCACGGCCATAAACTGCTGAAGAATTTCATTTGGCAGATAGCGATGGGTCGCGTTCGTCGGCGCCTCCTCCAAAGGTCGTTTCCGTTGGCTGATGACCACCACGGCGCCGTTTGGTTGAAGCACGCGATTCGCTTCGCGGAGCAACCGGACCGGATTCGGATGACGCTCGAGTTCATCGACGATGAGCAGCATCGCCACGGACTGATCATCGAATGGCAGTCGCTCACCGTCGGCTTGATGGATGAATTTTGGTGGCGCCGCAGGGTACTGCTGCGCCGCGGTGGCGGAATTCGCCAGGCGGAGGTGACCCACGCGACGATCGACGCCGATGTACGGCACACCCGAGGTCGCGAGCAAATGGCCGAGGAGTCCTGCGCCGCATTGAAACTCGACGACCGGACCGCCCGGCTTGAGCTGACGGATGAGGTCGATCGCAGCGGCCCGGCGAAAGTCCGCGGCCTGCCGAAACTGGGGTCGGTTCGAATAGCGGCCCCAAGGGCTTTCTTCGAGCGTCGGGGCAATGTCTGACTCCATCAGATCTTCGCAGGACTGGGGACCGAACCATCGCGAGTTCCAGAGAAGAGGCGTCCCCGAATAGAGGCGGCGGACGACTTCGAGATCCGGCGCCAGCCGATCGAATCCCCATTTTCGATAAAAGGTCTTCCGAGTCTGATCAATCCCGTCGCGCGTGTCCGCAGTCGTCGAGCGGGGCCTGCGTTCCGAATGGGCGTGGATGTATTCGATGTTTGGTATGGCGATCGTGGACCATCCGGCGAGCCGGGCCCGGAGACCGAAGTCAATCGTCTGGCCGCGGAGGAAGTCCTCGTCGTACCCGCCCAGCTCTTCCCACACCCTTTTGCGGCAGCAGTAGAAGCATCCCATGACATGGTCGACTTCCATCGCCCGCGTCACGAAATGGCGGTGCGCTTCCGCCCCGATGTGGGTGTACCCGTTTGGATGGAGGAGCCAGTCTCCGAAAGCATGAATCCTCTCGTTCACCTTGAGTTGCTTTGGACCGATCACCCCAAGTCGCGGCGGAGCGGAGTCGAACGCCTCGCACAGGCGGGTGACCCATTGGTCCGTCAGACAGACAATGTCGCCATCAAGCCGGACGAGGAATTCACCCCGCGCCGCGGCGCTCAGCTTGTTCGCCGTTATGGAGAGGACGCCGCAGTGTGGAGCCTCCATCAGTCGCAGGAACGGACGATCATCACGCCACCGTCGACTCTCCGCCCAATCACGGAGCGTGTCAATCGAGTCATCCGTCGAACCGTCGTCAAATGCGAGCACCTCGAATGGCGTCGGATCGTCCGCGAGCGTCCGATCGAGCGACATGAGTAGGTCGAGAATGAAGTCCCGTCGGCCATCGCGCGAACTCGCGCGGCCGTTGTTGTAGTTCGGGATGAGAATCGAGACGCGGGGGGTTGAGGAAGGCATGCCCTCGTTATCGGCCGATCCCGCGGGAGGCCGACAACGATTCGGCAATCACACCGAAGGGTCGACGGGAAGGGTTTCGACGACCTCGAGACCGAACGCGCGCAGATTCGTCATCCGGCGGGGGTTGTTCGTCATGATGCGCAGATTCGTCAGCCCGAGATCGCGAAGGATCTGGCCGCCGATGCCGAAGTCTCGTTGATCCATCGGGAGCGCGGCGCTGCCCACCCCGCCGGCGCTCCGGAGGTCGGGTTGATTCGCATCGCGCGGTCCACCCTCGCGAAGCGTCTGTAACCGGCCGAGAAGGCCCTCGCCGACTCCGGATGGCCGAAGATAGATAAAGGCGCCTCGACCCTCGCGTTGAATCATCTCGAGTGACCGTGCGAGCGTGCGATTCGTCGGCTGAGAGCGGTCGCCGAAGATGTCCCCGAGCAGATTGCGACGATGGACCCGAACGAGCACCGGATCAGAATGTTCGATGGGATGTCCCGCCGGATCGAGATCTCCAATCCCACCGAGCGTGAGGGCGATGTGCGGAAGCGGGTCGACGAGGCTGTCGTAGGCGATCAGATTGAACGCGCCGAAGTCGGTTTCGACCTGGGTGCCACCTTGCGGTTCAATGCGATGGATGAGCCGCTCGCGCTCGAGCCGATGATGAATGATCTGTTCGACCGAGCAGATTTTGAGGTCGTGCGTCTTCGCGAACTCAACGAGTTCCGGCATTCGGGCCATCTCGCCATCCGGCCGGCTGATCTCGCTGATCACGGCCGCGGCGCGGAGTCCCGACAGGCGCATGAGGTCAACCGACCCCTCCGTCTGCCCGGTCCGCACGAGCACACCGCCATCCCGAGCCCGGAGCGGTACGAGGTGGCCGGGCCGAACGAGATCGTCAGGCTGAGCGTCGGGTGACGCGATAAGGCGCGCCGTCTTGGCACGATCGGAGGCGGAAATCCCCGTACCCACCCCGTGCTTGGGGTGACCGTCCACGGAGACCGCCATCGCGGTCCCTCGCAGCGCCGTATTGAGCGAAGTCTGCGGATGGAGATCGAGACGATCGCAGTCAGCGCCGGACAAGGCGACACAGAGGTAGCCCGGCGTATGTTTCGTCATGAAGTTGATCTGTTGCGGCGTAATGAGTTCGGCGGCCGCGACAAGATCACCCTCATTTTCGCGGTCTTCGTCGTCGACGAGGATGACCATCTTTCCGCGCTTCAGATCTTCGAGTATCTCGGGGATTGGGGCGAGCATGATGGCCGCATGATAGGGGACGCCATCAAACACGGACGGACGATTCGGCGCCGATTCGACCTGAAATGGCGATGCGCGCGGCCGTCACCGGCGACGCCGTGAACACACGCGCCTGCCGTTGAGTCGACACATTCGCGACCGCCGTCGCGACGACGGTGAGCGGGCGATCGGCGTCCAGTCCGGCGCCCGCCGCATCCGCGAGAGCATTGACACAGCCGGCGCATCCGGGAAGCGCCAGGTCACATCCAGCGGACTCGAAGACCTCGGCAAGCGTTGGGCCGTCCGATCCATGCAGTCGTTCCGTCGTAAGCCGCTCGTGATCCACGGGAGTAGCCGGAGAAATGGCGGTCGGGATCGCGACACGCCGTCCCGCCAGCGCCTCGGCGGCGATCCGCAGGTCGGGGGTCCCGCCGGTGGTGCACGATCCGATGTATACGCGATCGACCGGCGCCGCCGGAGCAGCCGACGCCCGAACCGCCGACCTCCGGTCGAATCCCAGCATCGGCTCAAGTGACGAAAGCTCAATCGAGGCGACATCATGGTCGACCACGGGCTGAGTCGACTCACCGATCGTGACACCGGCGGCGACCGACTCGCGAATGAGAAGCGCCGCAAGTGTGGGAACCGGGTTCGGCGTCGCCGCCGCAGCATCGAGCGCCAAATCGACCCAGGCGCCGGGACGAATCTGCGACCGAAGCAGGATCGCCAGGTCGTGAGCGGTCGTGCCGATCGGCCACGGACCGCGGGCGGCGAATCGCTGCACAGGAGGTCGACTCCACCAGACGACGCCGGTCGCGAGCGCGCACGCAAGATCGAGCGGCGTGACCCGGACGGGCGCGCCGCCCTGTGCGGTGATTTCCGACCGGTGGGACCCGCCGGTCACGATCACCTGTCCCGGTTCGCTGAGCCTCTCGATGGCGCAGGCGTCGAGACATCCTCCGGGCGCGTGCACGAAATGAATGGATCGCGACGCGGCGAAGGCCTGAAGAGCCTCATGCGTACGCCGCCGCGCGTCCCACGCGGACTCGATCTCCACGGTTGAGACGATGGTAATCTTGTCCGGGTCGGCGACCGGGCCTGTCGGTCCGAAGCATCGCGCGAATTCGCGCAGCGTCGCGGCGCCGGACTGGTCATCGAGTACGATCCGGTCGGGACGGAGCCAGGCGGCGGGAAGCGGCGAATCGAGCGGACGATCTTGAAGGACTGACCAGGCGGAGTTCATCGGTCGATTCTAACCGCGCCGGGATTGAAGCCACGAGCCTCGACACGAAGTTCGCATCGAGGCTCGTTGATTCTGCCATCACAGCCGTTCGTTTCAATCGCCCTTCGCGTCGCCTCGCGCGAAGATGCTCGCCACATAGTTGAGCACATCGGTCGCGGACTGCTCGTTGTAGCCGAACTGCTTGATCATCCGCTGCTTCACGACATCGATCTTCGCCTGCGTCTCATCATCAACCACGCTCGAGACGAGGTTCTTGAGCTTGATCGTGTCCCGCTGATCTTCGAACAGCTTGAGCTCGAGCGCCTTGTACAGGCGGGCGTTCGTGTTGTACTCGAACTTCTTTCCGTCGAGTGAGAGCGCGCCGATGTAGTTCATGATCTCCTGTCGGAAGTCATCCTTGCGGCTCTCCGGAATATCGATTTTCTCTTCGATCGAGCGCATGAGCCGTTCATCCGGCTCTTCGTCGCGGCCGGTGTACTTGTTCTTGACCTTTTCCTTCTGCGTGTAGGCCCGAACATTCTCGAGGTAATTGGCGCAGAGCCGTTTTATCGCTTCTTCGTCGGCCGAGATTGCGCGCTGCACTTCGCTCTTAATGATGTCCTCGTACTCGTCCTTTACCATTGCGAGCAACTCGCGGTACCGCTTCTTCGTGTCCTCGTCAGTCAGCAGGGAGTGATGATCAAGCCCGGACTCAAGTGCGTTCATGACCATGAACGGACTGATCGTCCGTTCCTTGATCGCCTGGGCGGAGACGAGGGTGTTCGAAATCTTGTCCTGAATGTACCTCGGGCTGATGCCGATCATGCCTTCCCGCATCGCTTCTTCGAGAAGCTCCCGAACAGAGTCTTCGGTATAGCCGGAGATGGCCTTGCCGTTGTAGAGCTTCATCTTCTGCATCAGCGTAAGGCCGGACTTCTTCGGCTCCTCGAGTCGCGTGAGGACCGCCCACATCGCGGCGACCTCGATCGTGTGGGGAGCAATGTGAATCTGCTTCACTCGATGCGGCCCGAAGTCCTTCTGGTAGATCTTGATCTCGTCGTCGAGGCGGATGTTGTACGGGATATCGATCTTGATGGTGCGGTCGCGGAAGGCCTCCATGAGTTCATTGCTCTGGAGTTTCTTGTACTCGGGTTCGTTCGTGTGTCCGAGGATGACCTCGTCAATGTGCGTCTGGGCGAACTTCTTCGGCTTGATCATGTGCTCCTGCGAAGCGCCGAGCAGATCGTAGAGAAACGCAACATCGAGCTTGAGGACTTCGATGAACTCGATGATGCCGCGGTTCGCGACATTGAATTCGCCGTCGAAGTTGAATGCGCGCGGGTCCGAGTCCGATCCGAACTGCGCGATCTTCCGGTAGTTGATGTCACCCGTCAGTTCGGTCGAATCCTGGTTCTTCTCGTCCTTCGGCTGGAAGGTGCCCACGCCGATTCGATCTTTCTCGGAGACGATGATCCGGCGCGTGCGCACATGCGACATGACCTGTCGCCAGTCGCCGTCGTAGTGCCGCATGAGGTCTTCGAACACCCGACGGCAGAATGGACAGAGATCTCCTTCGAGATGAATCGAGCCGGAGCCGCTGCGCTCCCGGTACTGCTCATTGAGTCGGCTGACCAGATCCGCCCGCGCTTCACGGGGGACGAGTCGGAGCGGTTCTTCGTGCATGGGACACGGGAACCGATGATGACACTCGCCATCGGCCTCGGCTCTTTCGTTGAGCATCCAGTCAAAGCTGTAAAGCGCGCCGACGTCACTTCGTGAATAGTGTTCGAGACCCTTCTTCAGGAGTCGCGCGATGGTCGACTTACTCGAACCGACCGGACCGTGCAGGAGGAGAATGCGACGATCCGTTCCGTACCCTTCGGAAGCCGACCGGAGGACATCCACGAGTTGCATGAGCTTCTCATCGAGACCGAAGATGGCGTCCTGACCCTCACCCATCGGGTCGGAGAAGAAGTGGTAGCGCACGCGATCGCGCTTGAACGCGCGATAGTTCTCGTGGCCGTACGACATGATCATGTCGTACACGCGCTGGTAAGCGTTTCGCACCACCTCAGGCCTTTGAATCGCGAGATCGAGATAGTCGTCGAACGAGCCTTCCCAGTGATGCTCCTGGAAGCGCTCGCGATTCACGCGCGAATCGATGAGTTGAAGAATGTCGTCGCGGCTGGTCATCCGTGATCCTCTCTCACCGAAGTTCGAGACCGCCCGTCGCTATGGGGGCGAGACCATCGGGCCTTCCGGGCGCGCCATCCTCGGCGAAGGTCGACACCAGCGTTAGCCGATGACGATGCGGCTCAGCGTGAGACGAGTCGGATCACCATGCGAGATTCCCACACCAGCGGTCTATTCGTGATGCGCGCGCCTGCGGTTTCGGCTCGTCCCAACATCCAGTATCGGTCGTTCGGACAATCCGAGCCAGCGCCCATTCCCTCGAAATTACGAGGCGGCGTGTCCTGATCGATCCAGACCGTCTCGCCGAATGTGAGTCGTTCCCGGAGTGCGCTATCATCGTGTTCCATGAGCTTCGGACTTGCGAGAGGACGCACCCTTGATACCGGCGAAATCGGCCTTGCCCAGGCGGATCTCCCGGAATTCGACGAACAGCCGGTAATCGATCCGCGGGCGTGGTTCGGATCGGCGCGTCAGCACGCGCCGTTCGAACTCGAGATTGGTTCCGGAAAAGGCACTTTTCTCGTACAACAGGCCGTCCTTCAGCCGGACACGAACTTTCTCGGCGTCGAGTGGGCCGGCGAGTTTTATCGGTACGCCGCCGATCGAGTTCGACGCCGCGGCCTCGAGAATGTCCGCCTGCTGCACACGGACGCGATCGAGTTTCTTACACACCGGGCGCCCGCGGAGATCTGCCGCACGATTCATCTCTACTTTCCGGACCCGTGGCCCAAGAAGCGACATCACAAGCGCCGTTCGGTTCAGGACGCGACCCTTCCCGTGTTTTACCGGGCGCTGCGCCCCGGTGGCGAACTTCGGATCGTGACCGATCACGATGACTACTGGGCGTGGATCGATGAGCGCCTTGCGCGTGCGTCGGCGCTCTTCGAGCGACTGCCCTTCGATCGTCCTGAGTCGGCGGGTGATGAGGAGGTCGTGGGGACGAACTTCGAGCGCAAGTACCGTCGCGAGGGGCGACCATTCCACGCAGTGACTCTGCGACGGCGGTGACCCATCCATCAAGGTCGGCGCGCTCGCTCGAATTCCGTGACGATGCGACCGTTTCGCCAGACACGGACCGCGCCGTCGGACTGGCTGACCGAGATGGCGAGGGCATCGGTCGCCCGCGTGATTCCGGCGGCGGCGGCGTGCCGGGCGCCGAGGCCCTTCGGAAGGTCTTCGTCCGCAAGCGAGGCGCGCAGGAGCGTTCCCGCCGACACGATGACGCCGTCGCCGCGCACGACCCACGCGCCGTCAATCGTTGAGAATTCCTTGATCGTCTCGAGGAGGTCGTCGTCGAGGATGTTGCGCATGTTCTCGGGATAGCCACGGAACGGATTGATAATGAGCTGCTCCGTAAAGTCGCTCACTTTGTCCGTATCGCCGATGACGAAAATCGCTCCGACCGGACGGCCTTCGCGGCCTTCGCCCGCGAGCGCGAGGGCGACGGTCACCACCCGCTGGAAAACGGCCCGCTTGATGACCTTCTTCTTCGCGACTTTCTCCATCATCGAGAGGAGTCCGAGGTCATCATTCACTCGAAGAACATGTATCGTGTCGGCCCGCTCACCCTGCTCGCCGAGCACGAACACGGCGAAGTCATCCTGTTTGAGCAGATCCTGGCTGAGAGCGAGCACCATCGCGAGGTTGACCTGGCCCGGGCGGTCGAGGTGAACGAGGGGAACATCGAGCGTTGCGGCTTCCGCGGTGTCCGCAAGCTTCTCAGCGCGTTCGGCGTTCTCCGCGCCGCGCGTGACGATGATCGTTCGACGATCGAGCGCGGGATCGTCCGGAAGCGCGTCGAGCGGCACGACGATTCGGGCGGCGTCGACCGTGTCCGCCAGCTCCGTCGCCATTTCGAGCAGTTGTTCGGCGATTTCGTTGGAATCGACCATGAGAAGTCCCATCCTAGGATTCGTCGCCACGAGCGTAGGCCATGAGACGAACTCTCAGATTGAGGAGTGGATTCGATGATCGAGATCCTCGCCGCCTGTTCCGTCACCGCCGCTGCGTCCATCGCCTCGGTCGAGCCGACGCGAACCTACTACCAGACCGGCCACGAAGCGCCGTTCAAGCTGACGGGATCGGGCTCGCACGAACTCGTGCTCCTCGCCGCCGACAATTCGGAGGTCGCCCGCGCGTCGGTGGCGACCGGTGACGGTGTCGTGGATCTCGCCGAGGTCTTCCCCGAGTTGTGGTCCTTCGACCGCGAGACGCACTACCTGCAGGATCTCCTCGACGGCGACCCGAATGGACCTGCCATCGTGCTGCAGCCGATGCGCGAGTATCCTCGGCCCGTCCTTCGCGGGACGGCGCGCGGGCCGCAGGTCGAGCGCTGGCAGGAGGTCCCGGACTCGCAACTCGCGTTTACCGGATTCCGGGCTTATGTCGAGCAGTATCCGGTTCTGCATACGACGAACGGCGACATTACGCTCGTAATGCGCCCCGACGAAGCGCCGAACACCGTGTGGAACTTCCTCGAGCTCGTCGATGGCGGCTTCTACACGAATATTCCGTTCCATCGTGTCATCGGTCCGGCGCGGACGCGCACCGGCGCCGGATTCGTCATTCAGGCCGGCGATCCGACGGGAACGGGGATGGGCGGCCCCGGCTATTCGATCGATCTTGAGCCGTCCGATCTACCGCACGATCTCGGAGTCATTTCGATGGCCCGTGAAGGCAATGATGTCAATACGGCGGGGAGCCAGTTCTTCCTCTGCCTCTCCCGCGAAGGGACGAGCTTCCTCGACGGCCAGTACACGACCTTCGGCCAGACGATCAAGGGGGTCGAGGTGATCACTGAGATCGGGAATGTCGAAACCGATCAGGCCGACCGGCCGGTGAACATGCCGTATGTTCAGTCCGCCGAACTCGTCGACGCGGAACCGCGAGTTCCCGGCGAGAAGCCCGAATGGATGACGCCTGTGAGTTCGAGTACCGGCGACGACGAGGGAGACGGTCGCTGACCGCTCGAATTCGAGAAACTACCGGGACGCGGCGTCGACCGTATTTCGAAGGAGCATCGCCACGGTCATCGGGCCCACCCCGCCCGGTACGGGAGAGATCCAACCCGCGACCTTGGCGACCCCGTCGAAGTCGACATCGCCGACGGTCACTGTGCGGCCGGTGTCGGGGTCGGTCACGCGATTGATGCCGACATCGATGACGACGGCGCCCGGCTTCACCATGTCAGCCGTGATGAGCCCGGGCCGGCCAACCGCGACGATCAGCACATCGGCGGCGCTCGTCAGACTCGCCAGTTCCTTCGTGTACTTGTTGCAGCTGACGACGGTGGCGTCCTGCCGCATCATGAGCACCGCGATTGGCTTCCCGACGATATTGCTGGCTCCCACGCAGACCACGGTCGCTCCGCGGAGCTCAACACCGGTTGATTCGACGAGCCGCATTGACGCGAGCGCCGTGCAGGGTACGAGCGAAGAGTGACCGTAGACGACATTGCCGATGTTTGCGGGATTGACGCCTTCGACATCTTTGTCAGGATCGATGAGCGACTGGAGGCGATACGGATCGATCCCGGCGGGGACCGGTAGGTGAAGCATGATCGCCGTCACTTCGTCGTCGTTATTGAGAAGCAGTATGCGGCCGGCGATATCCTCGTATCGCGCATTTTCCGGCAGGAGATGCAGCCGGTACTCGATGCCGAGCTCTTCGCAGGTCGAACGCTGCTTCTCCGCGTAAGTTCGCGCCGGGGAGGCGCCTTGAAAGAGATCAGGCTCGGGGTCGGCGAGCACCGCATCGAGTGACACCCGACGCCCCTGAGCTTTCAAGGTGGTCACCGTTTCGGCGATTTCGCGGCGAGTCTTCTTCGCGAGCGATCGTCCGTTGATGATCTGGGCCGTGGTGGCGCTCATGGACGCCATGATAGCGGTCCGTCTACACTGCCGACATGCTCGTCTATCTCAACGGCGCGTTCCTCCCGGCGGATCAGGCGCGCATTTCTCCCTTTGACCGAGGGTTTCTCTTCGGCGATGGTGTGTACGAAGTCGTCCGGTACTTCAATCGCCGGCCGGTGCGGCTACGCCCTCACATCGAACGACTCGCAAGAAGCATGCGAGAGATTCAGCTCACCGGATTCGACGCCGAGTTGCTCGGACCGGTCGGTGAAGAATTGCTCTTGCGGGAAGAACTCAGCGACGCGTCGATCTACTGGCAGGTGACGCGCGGCGTCGAGGCGACGCGACGCCATGTTCCCGCGCGAGAGATGACGCCGACCGTCTTCGCGTACGCCGAATCCACGCCGTCACTCGACGAGTGCCGCGAGCCCCGGCGGATGAAGGCGATTCTCTATGACGATATTCGTTGGGGGCGTGGAGACATCAAATCCATCAGCCTCCTCGGTGGTTTGCTTGGAAAGCTGGCCGCGCGAGATGCAGGCGGCGATGAAGCGATCTTCCACCGCGATGGCCTGCTCACGGAGGGAGGAGCGACGAATGTCATCGTCGTCGATCGAGCGGGCATCGCCCGGACTCCTCCACTCGCAGGCGCCGGACGCATCCTCGACGGGATTACTCGTGGACTGGTCCTCGAGGTCGCGCCGGAGATTCGTGTCGAGCCCATTCGAGTAGACTCGCTCGGATCATCGCGCGAGGTGCTCCTCATTGGCACGCGCACCTTCGTCGGTTCGGTCATTGAACTTGAAGGTCAGCGCGTGGGGGAGGGAATCCCCGGCCCATTCGCTAGGGAGTTGAATCGCCGGTTGGTGGCTCGTCTTCGGGCCGAGGCCTGATCGCGGTATTTCTATACGCCGCCGAAGGACCCTATCGTTGATGAACCATGTCACTTGAGAAGACAACCGGGCCGAATCTCGTCGCGGTGAGCGTCGGCAATACACGAATCACTGTCGCTCGGGTCGAGTCTGGACGGATCGAGTCGAGCGATCGATTTGCGCTTGATGATCTCGATTCGGCGGTGGCGAGGGTCAGGGACCACTGGTCGGCCGTGGAGGATCTTGAGGCCGCCTCGATACTGATCGCCTCTGTCAATCGTGAGGTCTATGCGCCGCTTCTTGCGCGGCTGAAGCAGCAGGCGCCCTCGAATCGAATCTTCCGGGTCGGTGTTGATCTCCCGATTCCGATCGGGCGTCAGCTCGATGAAGACGCCACACCAGGGGACGATCGACTTCTCAACGCGGCCGCGGCGTTCGATAAGTTGCAGCAGGCGTGCGTCATCATTGACGCGGGGTCGGCGGTGACGGTCGACTTCGTTGACGGGCAGGGGACCTTTCATGGCGGCGCCATACTGCCGGGCGCGCGAATGCAACTCAAGGCGATGCACGAAGGCACGAGCCAGCTTCCCTCGCTCTCGTTTGAACCGCCGGAGCCGGACTGGTTCGCGCCGAACACACGGCAATCGATGCTCCACGGTGTGTACTACGGAATTCGCGGAGCGGTGCGATTTCTCATTGAGCGGTACGCGGAGGGCTATCAGGCGTATCCCAGAATCATCGCGACCGGTGGTGACGCGCACACGCTCTTCGACGATGACGAACTCATCGAGACCATTGTCGACGACCTCACGATCTTCGGAATTGCGGCCACGGCGCGCGTCGCGCTTACCGCGGACCACGAATCATGAATGACTCTGGTACCCCACCGCGAGATCCGCTCGACGAAGATCCCATGTCGCCCGAGTCGCTTTCGCCGGAGCAGGCGATTCTCACCGCGCGGTTCATCACCGGCGCGATGGCGAGCGGGGTCATCATTTTCATGGTGATCGTCGGCGTGATGTATCAGACTCAACGGGCGCCGATGAATCCCGATCCTCAACTGCGAATCATTCTGTTCGCCATCGGGGTCGTTCTTTCTCTCATGGGCTTCCTTGCAGGTCCGGTCATTCGCGGACAGATCTGGAACCGCGCGAGGCGGAACCAGCTCGAGTCGCCCACCGGCGGCGCCATACTGACCGGATCGATCGTCGCGACGGCGGTCAACGAAGCGGCGGCGCTCTTCGGACTGGTGGGAGCTCTCGCCTTTGGTCCGGAGTTTCTGATTCTCGCCGTGGCGTCCCTTGTGGCCATGGTGCTCCTTCTCCCCCGCAAATCGCAGGTCGTTCCGGACGCGAACCCGTATCGCGGGGACCTGAGTTGACGACGACTCGATTCACCGCCGCCACACCTATGCGGCCGGGCGCGATCGCTGTTCTCGATCTCATGGGAGGAGGCGTCGAAGAAACGCTTGCGGGACTGACGGGATACTCCAACTGGCGACCGGGTGAACTCCGCCTTGTGGATCTGGGCGGTGTCGATCGGGGAATCGCCGTGCTTCTCGATCGGCGCCGCGCGCAGATCATGCCGCACGGCGGGCCGCGCGTCCTGCAACTGCTTCGGGACCGGCTCGTCGAACTCGACGCCATTCCGGTCGCGGAGGCGGACGATCCGATGGTCGCCTATCCGGAGGCTTCGAATATCGTCGAGGCGCTGATGCTCAGAGCGATCGCACGCGCTCAGAGTGATCTGGCCATTGATCTCCTGCTCGATCAGCCACGACGCTGGCGGAGTGACTTCGGAGACGAGTCCGACGCAAGTCTGCGTGAGCGAGCCGCCATTCTCCACCGTCTGCTCGAGCCACCGCTCGTCGTCGTCGCCGGACCTCCGAATGTCGGGAAGAGCTCGCTGCTCAACCGGCTGGTCGGACGCGAAGCGAGCATCGCCGCCGACGAGCCGGGAGTGACGAGAGACTCTGTCGGCGCCATGATCGATCTTCGCGGACTGACGGTCCGCTGGTTCGACACGCCGGGGCGTCGGGAGTCCGATGACGAGATCGAACAGGCGGCGATCCGACTCTCGACCACGCTCATCGATCGTGCGGATCTGCTTCTCGTGGTCACCGAGCCCGGCGGCGGTCCGTCCGACCTCGCCGATCGGGCCGATCTCCGAATCGGACTCAAGGCGGATCTCGCCGGTCCCGGGCGATCCTGGCCGGAGCCAAATGACGCCACGCTCTCGGTGGTGACGGGCGACGGGATCGCCTCGCTGGTCGATCTCGTACGCGAACGGCTCGTTCCTCGGTCAGCGCTCGATCACCCGGGCCGGTGGCTCTTCGACGAACGGCTGTTGGCGACACCGGCGTCTGGCGAACGGAAACCGTCCGCCCTATAGTCCTCGACCGATTACGGGCGACATTCAGCCCGTCCGGACACCCGCGAAAGGCGACGGAATGGCCGACAAGCGATTGGAAGAGATCCGCACCAGTGACATGACCGAGTCGTCGGTCAATCTCGAACTGGTGGAGTGGCTGAAGAAGAGTGGCGTCAACTGGCTGCTCGCGTTTCTTCTCATCATCATCGCCTTTATGGGGTTCGACCGCTTCAAGAAGTATCAGGCCGCGCAGGAGGATGAGGCCTGGGCGACACTCGCCGGCGTTGACACCGCCGCGTCGCTCGAGGGTGTCGCCGAGGATTATGCGAAGTACGGGGCGATTCGCGAACTTGCGTTGCTGCAGGCCGCGGACATCCACATGAGCACGCTTCGTCGTGACGAATCGCAGCTCGAGCCTCAGGCGACGGTTGATGACCCTGAGACGGCTGATCCGGAGACTGTCGAACCGGCGGCGCCCTTGACCGACGATGAGCGCTCGGATCTCCTCGGGCAACTCGAGCGACTCTACGGCGAAATCGTCGCCACGACTCAAGAGGATGATGGCAAGGTCGTCCTCTTCGCCCGGGCGCGATTCGGCCAGGCTGCGGTCGCCGAAATGCGTGGTGACCTCGACGCCGCGTCGTCGATCTACGACGCGATCGAATCGGAGATGGAAGGGGTCTATCCGGCCTTCGCCGAGATCGCGCGCGACCGGCGCAGCACGCTTGAGCGCGCCGCGATCGCGACGCCGCTGCCGCCGCAGGACGCGGTGACGGAGATGATCAACCGGGCGCTCGGTCGCGACACGCTTCCGGAACTTCCGAACGCCGACGGTCCGGGTGAAGCGGGCCCCGCACTTCCCGACGATCAGCAGGCGCCGGCCGAAGGGAATGACGGCGTCGAAGGATCGGACGCCGACGAATCGGGTCCGGCGAACGAGGCGCCCGAGTCGACAGAGCCGGAGACGCCGGAGCCGCCCGGCGACGGGGGCTGAAGGTGAATCCGGGCGGACCGGAGGGCGCCGACGAAAGTCGTGATGAAGTCAGCGCCGGAGCGGAACTGCTCAACGCCGGCGGAAAGCTCGATCCCGATCTCGTTCGCGCCGCTTCGGAACTGGATGAGGACGGCGCGCTCACCATTCGATTTCGACTCACGCGCGACCTGCGAAAACGGCTCGATCTCTATCTCATCGATCGGATTCCGTACCTGAGTCGAAATCAGATTCAACGATTGATCCGCGAGTCCGCAGTGACGGTGAACGCCCGCACGCCGAAGCCGTCCACCCGGCTTCGTCTCGGCGACGAAATCACACTGGTCGCGCCGCCGCCGCCGTCGAACGAGATCCCGCCCGAAGACATTCCCCTCGATATTCTCTTCGAGGATGAACATCTCATCGTGCTTAATAAGCACGCCGACATCATCGTACACCCCGCGCGCGGGAACAAGACCGGAACGATCGTCAACGCGTTGTCGTACCACTTCCTCCACAACTCGTCCGGATCACTCTCCGGCGTCGGCGAAGAGGACGCGCGGCCGGGTGTGGTGCATCGACTCGATCGCTATACCACCGGCGTCATGGTGGCGGCGAAATCTGATCTCGCGCACTGGCGACTCGGGAAGCAGTTCGAAGCGCGAACCGTCGACAAGCGATACCTCGCCTTCGTTCACGGGACGGTCGAGCCGCCCTTGGACACGATCGAGGCGCCGATCGGCAAGCACCCGCGCATCCGTGAACTCATGGCGGTGCGACACGACTCGTCCGCAAAGCCCGCGACCACGATCTATCGTCTGCGCGAGCAATTCGACGGATTCGCCCTTGTCGAACTCGAGCTCAAGACCGGTCGGACGCACCAGATCCGCGTTCATCTCGCTCACCTCGGATGGCCCATCGTGGGAGATGATCTCTACGGAGGGAGGTCTCTCGAGCTGCGCGAGTTCGATTCGAATGCGCCTGATCCCGACTCGATGGTCATTGACCGACAGGCGCTGCACGCGACCATGCTGGCGTTTCGTCATCCGATCACGGGCGAACGGGTCTCGTTTCTCGCCCCGGCGCCCGCCGATCTGCGCCGGCTGCTCGCATGCCTGCGAGAGTTCCGTCCGGGGAGAGGCGTCATCACGCCGCCCGGCGCCGTGGTTGATCTCGACGCCGCGGTGGGGACGCCAGTCCAATGACTCAGTCGTCGACCGGCGTTTCGATTCGTCGGGCGAGAAGATCGCTGTAACTCCCCGCGATTGTTTCTCCGGTGATTGGTCGGAACACTTCACGCAGCTCGGCGACCTGCTCGTGACACTTCTTCACGCCGAACGGCGGTCGGACAACCGCTTCGAATTCGAGATAGTCGCCGAGTTCGCGCACTCGATCGAGATGGATGCGAACATTCTCGAGCAGAAAGAGTTCACGGTTCTTGATTACCGTCAGCCACTCTTTGAGCGAGACCATTCCCCAGCGGGAGCGCGCCTGCTCTTCGGTGTAGGTTGAATACTCGCTCATGCGCGCCGTCAGTCGATCGGGACGACGATAGAGAATGAATTCGACCGGCTGTCCGCTCGTCTCGCGGCGCTTGAGCCGTCCATCTGGAACACGGAAGTAGGTGTCGATCTGCTGGAAGGCGCCCATGAAGCGGGCGCCGAGCGCGTGGCATTGCGCACGAGCCGCCTCGAGATCGCGCAGCTCCGTCTTATACTCGACATTCCGCATTCGCGTTCGATTCCTTTCCGCTTCAACCGCCCTCGACCGGCTCGTTCGACTCCAGAAAGGCCGCGAGTCCACCGGCCTCGACGATCGTCCGGACGACTCCAAGCGGCGCCAGCGCCAGCTGCGCGCCGTCGTTCGACTGCAGCGTCATCGTCTCCAGATTGATCGACACCTCGTCGCCTCGGCTCAAGTGTGATCGGAAGGAGTCGATCGCGACCGCCTCACCGCGCAGGGGAAAGAAATGCCCCTCGTTGACCGCGATTCGCTCGAACTCGGGACCGAACGACGCGGCGATCACCGCGCGAACGCCCGCCTCGCCGAGGGCCGCGGCGGCATGAGCGGCGCCCGCGCCGGCGCCGAAGAGTTCGCCGGCGACGACGATCGTGTACGGGCTCCGCGTCTCGCCGCTGGCGATGAACGGACCGTACTCATCGCGCAGTGAGTCGAATGCCGTCGCGGCGAGTTCGGCCCGCTCGCCCGAATCATTGAGATCGAATGTGGCATATGCGCGGGCCACGATGGCGTCGGCTCGGATGTCATCACCGACGAGATAGACGCGTCCCTTCAATGTGTCTTTCCTTGGCGACATTCGACCTCGAGTCGTGTTACTGAGCCCTCAACTGATCACACTTCGATTCGCATCCATCCGCCGTGCAGAAATCGACCGACGATGAGCACCGTTCGAATGAGCAGTTCGCCTCCCATCACGATCCAGATGGCTTCGAGGCCTCGCTCAGGGTAGAGCATCGCGGCGAGTGCGCATGCCGGAACTCGCACCCCGTAGACGCTGATCCAGGTGATGTACATCGTCATCTTCGTATCGCCCGCGCCACGAAGCGAGTTTCGGAGTACGAGCATCACTCCGAAAGGCGCCTGCACCCAGCCGATGATCCAGAGCAGGCGCGGCGCGAGTTCGAGATGCAACGGCTGTTCACTGACCCAGGAAACGATCTGAATGGGGTAGCGAACGAACGCGTAGCCGAAGCCGATCATGATGATGCCGGCGACGGTCGCGCATGTCAGCGCGGCCCGCCGCGCCGAGGCGGGATCACCGGCGCCCAGATACTGTCCGACCAGCGTGGCCGCGGCGCTGCCCATCGCAAGCCCCGGGAGGAAACTGAACGCCTCGATGCGGATCGTGATCATGTGTACGCCGATCAGACCCGATTCACCCATCGCCGTGGTCACGATCCAACCGACGATGAGCAGGACGACGAGATTGCCGATCCACATGCCAAGCGTTTCGTAGAGATTGGGAACACTGATGCGAATGACCCGCTGCATGGTTTCCCAATGTGGACTCATGTCCCCGAGCGTAAGCCGGATTCCGCTCGCGCCGTCGCGCAGCGCCCGAATGATCAGAATCGCGCCGACGGTTCGCGCCACACCGGTGCCGAGCCCGATTCCGGCGACGCCCATGGACATCCATTCCGGCCCCTGCGCGTTGATGGACTCCGCGCCGAAGTGAAGCGTCACCGAGGCGCCGCAGAGCAGCCAGCTCACCGGCATGTTGATGAGGTTTACGACGACCATCACCCAGAGCGGACGGATCGAGTCGCCGGCGCCCCTCATGCACGCGATCCCGATGAAGGTAATGACGGTGGAGGGGAGGCTGACGCCGAGCGCCCACAGGTAGTCGCGCATATACCGCGTCGCTTCGTCCGTCAGGTTGAACACGGCGCCGACCCACGGAGCGAGAATGACGAGGAGAGATCCTCCGAACGCGCCGACAATGAGCGCGAGCGCCATGCATTGCCCGAGCGATCGGTCCGCCAGTCGGGTGTCCCCGCCGCCAATGGCGCGACTGATCATCGCCGTGGCGCCCACGCCGACCGCCATGATGATGACGCCGATGAGCCACATGATGTACGCGGCGCTGCCGACCGCGTCCGTGACCTCGACGCCGAGTCGGGCGGCGAGGGTCGTGTCAACGAGTCCGACGCATGAGTCCAGGAGTGACTGGGTCAGGATCGGCCAGGAGAGTGTCCAGATCGCCGCGGACATGGACAGTCCGGCGAGCCGGCCGGCGCCGATGCCGCGCGCGGATGGGGGGGCGGGCGTCACAGCCGGCGCTTGATTCGATCGATTGTCACTCGGTCGATCCACAGGTCGCTCCGCAGGCTGGCGATCCTACGGCGTCGAGCGACCGTCTAACGCGGCGCCGTCGTGAGGACGGATTTCGTCGGCCACGGTCAGGTCGCGTACTCCACGGCCCGTGTCTCCCGGAGCACCGTGACCTTGATCTCGCCCGGAAAGGTCATCTCTTCGCTGACCTGCGTCGCAATCTTTCGTGCGACCCCGAACGCGTCCGCGTCGGAGATCGACTTCGCGTCGACGATGACACGGACTTCGCGACCTGCCTGGATGGCATACGCCTCGTGCACTCCGGAATACCCCCTGGCGATCGATTCGAGCTGTTCGAGTCGCTGTATGTACTGCTCCATCGATTCGCGCCGGGCGCCGGGTCGAGCGCCGCTGACCGCGTCCGCGG
Organism: Phycisphaerales bacterium; assembly: GCA_043101845.1. Classification (GTDB taxonomy): domain Bacteria; phylum Planctomycetota; class Phycisphaerae; order Phycisphaerales; family UBA5793; genus JBICHN01. The sequence continues at coordinate 1,408,339 of JBICHN010000011.1, forward strand.
CCATGACGATGGGGGTATACGGACTCGTCGCCGGGATGTCTCCGTGGTGCCCGCCGATGGCGTTGAGGACCTCCTCGCGCTCTCCATACTTGCGGCAGAACTCCATGCCGATCTTCGGGTGACCGCCTTCCATCTCGTGGTCCATCGCCTTGCCGATGTCATGCAGGAAGCCGCAGCGCCGCGCAAGGGCGCCGTCGAGTCCGAGCTGGTCGGCGATGATCTGGCTCATGAACGCGACTTCGATGGAGTGTCTCAGCACATTCTGACCGAACGAGGTACGGTAATGGAGTTTCCCCATCGCTTCCGAGATCTTCGGATGGAGGCCGCGCATCTTGACCTCGGTCGCGGCCTCCTTCCCGAAGCGCACGATGCGTTCCTCGACCTCGGCTCGTACCGTCGCGACGACTTCTTCGATTCGAGTCGGGTGGACCCGTCCATCCTCGACGAGGCGCTGGAGCGCCTCGGCCGCAATGGCCTGTCGTACCTTGTCGAAGCATGACACCGAAATGACGCCGGGCGTGTCATCGACCATCACATCGACGCCGGTGGCGCGCTCGATGGCCCGAATGTTGCGTCCTTCGCGGCCGATGATGCGGCCCTTCATGTCGTCCGACGGAATCGGAATGGATCGCACGGTCGATTCCGAAGCGACTTCCGCCGCCGTCCGCTGAATTGCGGCGAGGATGACTTCACGAGCTCGGGACTTCGCGTCCTCCTCCGCCTCGAGATACCGCTTCTGCGCAATCGCGTTGACCTCGTGCTTGCACTCTTCCTCGACGCGGGACAGCAGGAGTTCCCGGGCCTGGTCCGGGTTGAGGCCGGTAATCTCGTGAAGTTTGTCCGTCTGCTGCATGATGAGGCGATCGAGCTCTTCCTCGCGCGTGGCGACTTTCGCCTCCGACTCCGACAGCTTCTCGGCCCGCTCATCGAGTGAGCGTTCCTTGATCGAAAGCGTGTCGAGCTTGCGGTCAAGATTGTCTTCGCGCTTCGTAAGCCGTCGCTCGAGTTCTTCGAGCTTTTCGCGAGCCTGGGAGATCTCCTCTTCGACCCTCTCCCGGCGCTCGAGCGCCTTCTTTTCGGCGTCCAACTCGGCGCGCTGACGGATGTTCTCCGCTTCCGACTCCGCGTTCTCGATGATCTGATCGCGCTCTCGCTGGGCCTGACGGACGGTCGAGCCGGTGACGAGTCGGACGGCGACGATGCCGAGCACGAGGCCGGCGGCGACCGAACCGACCACAAGGGCTGCAAGCAATCCGGGATTGAGTTCAACACCAAGCAGAAAGGGGATAATGGCCACCGCACGCCGCTCCTATGGTCGACGCTGCGCCGAAGCGCCGCGACCGACAGAATCACGCCGCCGGCGCAGACGGGGCCTGCAGCAAGCCGTCGGACTGACTGGAGCGAGCATGCGCGATGTGGGTTCAATTCAAAGCGGGCGCGTCAGACAACTCCTGCTCGATCATCCCTCTCACCCCCCGTGAAAGTTGACGAACGCCTCGGTGTACTCATCAAACCCACATGCGGTAAAGCTCAGGTCAATCTATCCGCGGCGACGCTGGATTCCGTCATCCAGAGGCGCCGGGGCCGGAGGTGATTCGTTCACCCGACCGGCTGCGATCGGCTTCTCGGCCCGGATCGTCCACCGGGCGCGCCGTTTGTCCTATCGAGCCGAAACCGGCTCGCTACTATCGAACGCTCGCATTAAACGAGGTTCAGCGAGATTCGTCAACTCGCGTCACGCGCGATTCGATGAAAGGCCAAATGCGTGTCACGAAACGATCTGCACTGGTTTGACGCCCACCTCGATCTCGCCACACTCGCCGTGGAAGGCCGCGACCTGCGCGTATCGGTCGAGGAGGCGACAGGTGAGCCTCAGCCGGCCTCGGTGACTTTGCCGAGCCTTCGGGCGGGACAGGTCGTCGGATCGCTCGCGACGATCTTCACCGCCCCTGAGGAGCCCGGTCCGTGCGGGTACCCGTCAAGTGAGGATCTCGACGCGGCGCATCAGGCCGGTCGAATCCAACTCGAGGTCTATGAGGAGTGGGAGCGGGCCGGGCTCGTCCGACGCGTCGAGGCCGGGGTCGACTTCGAATTCTCCCCGGGCCGCGAACCTCTCGCCATCGCCATATTGATGGAAGGGGCCGACCCCATTCGCCGGCCGGACGAGGCTTCCTGGTGGGTCGACCGGGGCGTTCGCGTTGTTGGACTATCCTGGGGACGCGGCACCCGGTACGCGGGGGGCAACGCCCGGCCGGGCGGTCTGACCATGCTTGGCCGGGCGCTCGTCGACGAACTTGACGAGCTTGGCGTCATACACGATCTCTCACACCTGCCGGATGGGGCGGCGTGGGAGCTGCTCGAACATACTCGCGGACCGGTCATCGCGTCGCATTCGAACTGCCGGGCGCTCGTCGACGGTCAGAATCAACGGCATCTCCCCGATGAATTGATCCAGGCGATTGGAGACCGGGGCGGCGTCGTTGGCCTCAACCTCTTCAGCGCCTTTCTCACGCCGGACGGAACTCAACGACGAGCGACCATCGAGGAGACGACCGACCATGTGGTTCGCATCGCCGAACTGACCGGAAGGCGGAGCGCCGTCGGCCTCGGGAGCGACATGGACGGTGGATTCGGCGCCGACCGGATGCCGCAGGGAATTGATCAGCCGTCCGACCTCATGCGGCTTCTCGACGATCTCAAGAGACGCGGATGGTCGGACCGCGAGGTCGACGGGTTCGCGTGGGTCAACTGGGCCGGCTTTTTTGCCCGGCGCCTTCCCCGGCGACCGGTGAAACGCCCGACGACTCACTGAGAGTCGTGCGCCTGTTCCCGGCAGACGCCGCACCAGAGAGCGAACGAATCTGGGCCGACCGGTATCGCCGACAACCTTCCGCCTACAACCCGCTCAAATCGTTCTTCGTAGAGCCCGAGGTCAGGGTCGTTCTGGGAGTTCTTGAAGGTCGTATCGAGAAGTTCCTGGACATTCTCGATGCGGGTCGAAGGGAGCGGATGGGTGCTGAGAATCTCAGGCGCCGATGATCCCTGCGACGCCTCGTCAAGGATTCGCATGACCTGCAACTGCCCGATGGGGTCATAACCGGCGCGACGCATGTAACGCATGCCGAGCCAGTCCGCTTCGCTTTCCTGATCTCGGCTGAACTTGAGCAGGAATCCTTGACCGCCGACTCCGACGACGACCGGTACGACCTGTGCGAGTGCGCCTTCGCCACTTCCGGCGAGCATCTGCGTAAGTTCAACGCCGTAGGACGCCAGCGTCGCCTGGCTGATGCGTTCGTCGATGTGCTCAGCGGTGACATGTCCGATCTCATGGCCAAGTACGCCCGCAAGTTGCGCCTCATTCGTCATCTTCGCCATGAGACCACGGGACATGAAGACCTTTCCGCCCGGAAGCGCGAAGGCGTTGATCACATCACTGTCGAGGAGGGTGAATTCCCAGGGCAACTGCGGGTTCTCGCCTTCGGTGTATTCCGCGAGCTTCGATCCGACGCGCTCGACATATTCGCGCAGAACGCGGTCATCCGATTCGCCGCCATATTGCTCGATGAGTTCCGGCATCGCCTGGGCGCCGAGCGCGATTTCCTGCTTCGTCGTCAACTGATCGAACTGCAGGCGGCCCGTCGCTTCATTGCGTGAGCAGCCGGACCCCGCGATGAGAGCGGTGGTGGCGGCAATGACGATGGCGCTACGAATGCATTTCATGATCCAGGCGTCCTCTCTCACTCAAACTGACTTCATTCTCTCGGACGGTCGCTCGTCCGTTGAAATGGTATCCAGACGGACACGGTCCCCGGCCTCGACCGCTATGATCCGCCTTGTGAATGACGCCGCAAACCAATCCGAATTCCCCGCGTGGACGGACGAATCCCTCGCGGCGCCTCATACGGAGGTCGATAAGGCGAGTCGTGTCAATCAGATGTTTGGCGCGATCGCCGGGAGCTACGACCTCAATAACCGAGTGCATTCACTCTGGATGGATCAGTCGTGGCGTCGTCGCGCCGTTCGAATGACGGAGGTCCGGCCCGGGGAGGATGAGGTCGTCGATGTCGCCTGCGGCACCGGTGACCTCGCGATGGAATTCGCCGAATGGGCGCCGCGGTCCGTGCTCGGCGTCGACTTTACGCCTCAGATGATCGAGATCGCGCGTCGGAAGGCCGCCGTTCAGGACGACGGGGCCTCTCTTGCGAGGCGTGTTCGCGGCGAGCGTCGCCGCTGGACCTCGCCCGTCTATCGGGTCGGTGACGCGATGGATCTTGATCTCCCCGACGCCTCCGCCGATATCGTGTCGATCGCATTTGGAATACGCAATGTGGCGGATCCAGCGCTCGCGCTCGCCGAGTTCCGCAGGATTCTCCGGCCCGGGGGACGCCTGCTCATCCTTGAGTTCAGCTTGCCGACGAACCCCGTGCTCCGACATCTCTACCTCTTCTACTTTCACCACATCATGCCGCGGACCGCGACCTGGCTCAGTCGTGACCGGTCGGGCGCCTACCGCTATCTCCCCCGATCGGTGTCGACCTTTCTCGGTCGCGCGGAGATCTGTGAACTCATGAGTCGGGCCGGCTTCGAGTCGATGGACATGAAGGCGATGACCTGCGGGATTTGTGTCGCCTACCTCGGGCGGGTGCCGACCGTCTCGACCTGATCCTCCCATATTCGGACCTCGCCCATCGATTACCGGACGCCGCGCCGCCCGTTGAGCGCTTCCACGCCACGGCCCGATGACAGTCTCCGCGTGAGCGACCTGTTCGACGAGGAGCGTCGGACTTCAGAAAGACGGAGACGGCCGCCGGCGGAGCCCGACGCGTTCTCAAGATCGGCGGAGGTTCGACGGTGAATCAGGAAGTACTGATCGAGCGATTCTTCCAGACGCTCATTAACGGCGATCGCAATGGCGCCCGGGAGATCGTTCAGGAGACGATGGACGCGAAAGTCCCGGCGGAGCGCCTGCTCACAGGGCTCTATTACCCGACGCTCAAGATGATCCGGAAGTTGTATCGTTCCGATCAGCTCACGACGCTCGCGCATCACTTCGCGACTCGACTGCTTCGATCACTCGTTGATCAGGCGCAGCTTCGTCTCGCCAGGCGACCACGACTGAATCGGCGCGTGCTCGTCGCCTGCGGCGAAACGGAGCCCGATGAGATCGCGTCAATCATGGCCGCCGATCTCGTCGAAGCCGGTGGCTTTGAGGTCACCTACTGCGGTGGCGGCGTCGCCGCGGACGAAATCATGGCCCGCGTCGGCGAGGACCGGCCCGACATCCTGCTTCTCTTCAGCAGCGCCGCGACGGATCTTCCGGGTATTCGCAACCTCATCGACACGCTGCACGATCAGGGAGTCTGCCCGAACCTGCAGATCGTGACCGGCGGGGGTGTGTACGCCCGAGCGGAAGGTCTTGCGGAAGAGATCGGCGCCGATCTGAACATCGTCGACCTCGAAACAATCGTCGAAGACCTCGTCGAGTTCGCCGACCAACGCGCCACGCCCGACCAGCGCACCGTGGGTCGTAAGCGCCGCGCGAAGACGGCGGCGGCATAATGACATTGCTGGCGTGAGTCCAGTGGAGGGAAAGAGAACAGGCGGCTCGTCCACACGAGCCGCCTGTCGCTTTTCCTGCGTCGATTGACCTTTGGTCAGTACGCGTCGCGGTCTTCACCGGAAACCGTACTCGTCGGTCCAGCGCCTACCTTCTGGCGCCACAACTCGAGCGCCTCGAGATGCTCGGTGTTCTCTCGATTCAAGTCGATGAGAACGGTGCGGGCGTCGTTGTCGGACGGTACGGTTTCGAGACGCTCGATCGCCCGGCGGTAACGGGCGATGATGGCTCGTTTCGACTCGATGAGACGAACGAGCAGCGTCGTCCAATCCGCATAATTCGCGTCGGCGTTGTCCTTGTCGTAGGCGCCTTCAATGGGAACACCGCCAAACCGTTCGATGAGCCGCGCGAGTCGGTCGCTGTGGTCGAAGCTCGCCTGCATGAGCTCGCGACCGAGGCGACGAAGCTTGATCGTCTTTGCCGTCGTGTAGGGATTCCAGGTCTGAAGATAGCGAAAGACGCTCCGGGACTCCGCGGCATAGAGATCGTTCAGAATCTCGACGAGGGGTCGGTAATCCGGAGCCGCAGTGTCGGACTCGATCAGCATGAGCGAGTCGAGGCGGACATTGTCGTCACGGTTCGAGGTCGCCATGTCGCTGCTCATTGCTCCGGGGCCGTAATAAACGCCGTCTCGTCAACCGCTTCATCGACCGGCGCTGTGATCGGTGGTTCGCGATCAGGGAAGTAGCCGAGCACCGCATTGCTCTCGGCCCAGCGGGTTGTCGGATCGGGAAAGAGACCGGTCGCCGCGACACCGAGCACGGCGATCGCGACGATCGCCGCCGCGATACCCGGCACGCGCGCCGCACTCGTCGTCGGCGCCGGCTTCCAGACCATGACGATGATCGGCTTCAGATAGAAGTAGAGGCTGAAGACGGTGTTGATGACGAGGATGAGCACGAGCCACCACATCTGCTCGTTCCACATCTCGAAACCCAGGCGGACCTTGCCCCAGAATCCGCCGGTCAGCGGCATGCCGAACAGGCTCATGAGAAGGACGCCGAACGCGATCGCGAGCATCGGGCTCCGCATCGCGAGCCCGTTGAATGCGTCGAGTGATTCGTCCCCGTCACGATCGGCCGCGACCACCGCGGCGATCGTGAACGCGCCGAGATTCATGAACGCGTACACGATGAGGTAGAACAGGATCGCGTACGCGAGCTCCTGTGGGGCCCGGTGATTGAGCGAAGCCGTCAACAGGCCCGCCGCCATGATCATGTACCCCGCGTGGGCGATCGAGCTGTACGCGAGCAGTCGCTTGACATTGGTCTGGAAGTATGCGGCAAGGTTTCCCCAGGTCGCCGTGACGGCGCCGATGAGGCCGACAAAGGACCCGATGCCGATGAGCATCCCTTCGGACGACGGTGGTGCGAAGAAACCGAAGGTCGTCATGACCCGAAGCAGCAGGGCGATCGCGGCGCCCTTCGACGCGACGCTCAGGAATGTGGTGATCTCAAACGAAGCGCCTTCGAAGACATCCGGACACCAGAAGTGAACCGGTACGGCCGACAGTTTGAATCCCACGCCGATGAGGAAGCCGAACAGGCCGAGCATGAGACCGACGCTCATGCCGCTGTCGGCGACGGAGAGGGCGAGCGTAGAGAGATCGAGCGTGCCGTAGGCGCCGTACGCCATGGACAGTCCGTAGAGCATAAACGCGGATGAGGCCGATCCGAAGAGGACATACTTCATGCTCGCTTCAGAGGCGCGTCGGGTCGACTTGCGGAAACCGGCGAGCGCGTATGACGGGAACGACGCCGATTCGATCGCCAGGAAGATCATGAGAAAGTTCGTCGCGGACGCCATGAGCGACATGCCGAGCACACCGCCCAGGATGAGCGTGACATAATCGGGACCGTCCGGCGGGCGCACTTCATTCCGGGTCACGCTCACCCATAATCCGATGACGAGCAGCGTGAACAGGTAGAGGATGACCTTGAAGGTCAGGGCGAATCGGTCCACGGCGAGCATGTTCGCCATGACATGCGCATCGGGCACGCTCAAGCCGAATCGTCCACCGAGCATGGCGAGAGCCGCGACAAGGGCGCCGAGCAGGCCCGCCACCGCGATGGTCAGCATGGCGCCATGCGAAGAGCGACAGGTCGCTCGAAACGGCGGAAGCACCGGGACAATCAGCGCGACGCACATCGCCACCACGAGAATGATCTCGGGCAGAATCGCCAGCAGCTCGGCCGTGTTCGGAATCAGGGGTTCCATTCGGGCGCGTCCTTCAGTTCAGTCTCAGAACCCGATCGATTGCAGCGCGGCCTGCGCCGATTCGATTGATTCGCGGCCTCGCTCGAACGCCGCCTCGAATGTGTCGTCGGTAAACATGAAGACGAGTCGCGGCCAGACGCCGAGCAGAATCGCGAACACGGCCAGTGTTCCCATGACGAGGTACTCGCGCCCGTTGACCGCCTCACGACCGGAGTAGGTGTACTCCGGCTTCGCCGGGCCCATGTAGACCCGCTGGAACATCCAGAGAATGTAGCCGGCGGTCAACACAACGCCGGACGCGGCGATGATGCCGATCGTGATGACGAGCGTCTGCGCGCCGGGGCCGGAATAGGGGACCCACTCTTCGGCGCCTACTAGCCACTCGGTCGCCTGGAAGAAGCCGAGAAGACTCATCGCTTCTCCCGGGAAGCCGCAGAGAAGCGGGAGCCCGAGGCCGGCGAAGAACCCGATCGCGGCAAGACCCGTGTACGCCGGCATCGTGTTCCAGAGTCCACCGAAACGATTGAGGTCGCGATGGTGCGCGCGTTCGTAGACGACGCCGACGAGATAGAACATCATCGCCGACGAGACGCCGTGGCCGATCATCTGGAAGTAAGCGCCGTTTCGGCCGGCCGCCGTCATCGACGCGAGTCCGATGAGCACATAGCCCATATGGCTCACGGATGAATACGCGACGAGCTTCTTCCAATCGGTCTGCGCCATCGCGCAGAACGCGCCGTAGATGATCGAGACGACTCCGACCATCGCCACGAGAAGCCACGCCCATTGCGCAGCGTCGGGGAAGATCGCGTAGTTGATGCGCATGAGGGCGTAGCCGCCCATCTTGAGCAGCACACCGGCCAGAATCATCGAGATCGGCGTCGGCGCCTCGACATGCGCATCCGGCAACCAGGTGTGGAACGGCACGGCGGGGAGCTTGATCGCGAAGGCGATGAAGAGCAGCACGAAGAACCAGCGGGCGGTCGACCAGTAGGTTCCGCCGGCGCTGAACGCATCCTGGAACCCTGCGTCTTCCGCCAAGGCGATCATGTTGAACGATCCCTGGCCCGCTTCATTGAGCGCCTGTCCCGTCGCGACATTCGGCACGAGGAAGTAGAAGCCCAGCATGACCACGAGGAGGCACACGGAACCGACGAGCGTGTAGAGGAAGAACTTGATCGCCGCGTATTCCTTCCGCGGCCCACCCCAGATTCCGATCAGGAAGTACATCGGCAGGAGGCTGACTTCAAAGAACACATAGAAGAGGAAGAAGTCGAGCGAGAGAAAGACACCGTACATGCCGAACATGAGCAGCAGGTAAAGGCACATGAAGCCCTTCGTCTGCTTCTCAACATTCCATCCGGCGCCGATGATGAGCACATTGAGGATGCTCGTGAGGAGCAGCAGCGGCATGCTCAAGCCGTCGATGCCCGTGATGTAGTGAATGTTGACGCTTTCGATCCACACGAAATCAGTGATGTGCTTCACCACCGAGTCCGGGCCGAACATCGTGTACGCCGCGCCGGCGCCAGCGTAGTAGTCGAACGCCAGCGCCAGGTTGATGAGCAGACAGATGACGGCGCTGATGAGCGCGATCATCTTTGAAAGCCCGGGATTGTTCCGCGGAATCAGGCACAGCGCAGCGCCGATCAGCGGAACATAGATCAGGAGATCGACGAACAGGTTGTATGGCACCGTTCTTTCGACCCTCGCGGGCCGCCTCGTCGTTTCTTCGCGTTCTCGGGCGCCCCACGGCGCCGTTCAGTCGTTACGCCCGCGCCGGACTTACGAACTCAGCCCCTCGAGACTGAATCGCCACCAGCCAAGGGCGAATGGAATCGCCATAACGAGACCGGCGAGCACACCGGTCACGAGTATGAGTACATACAGTCGAAGATTGCCGCTTTGCGAGCGATGGAAGACCCCGCCCATTCGCACCGCCGAACGACCGGCGCCGCGCACTGTGCCGTCGACAATCTCGAAGTCGAACTTGCCGATCGCGTCGCCCGTCCACTTTGTGGCGAATCCGGCGAGGTTGACCAGGCCGTCCACGATGGTCCGGTCGAACCATCCGAGAAGATTCGCGACCATCTTGCCGAGCGACACCGCGAGGATGTCGAACAGGCCGTCAAATCCCATCTTGTTGTAGAGCCACCAGTGCAGCTGGCGCACACCTGGAATGGCGACGATCTTCGAACTGATCGTGAGCCCGGGAAGGTACATCACAAGCCCGATCGCAACCGAGATGATCCATCCGCCGCCGTAGAGCAGCGCGACATGCACGAAGTGGTACCCGTGCTCGAGATCTTTCTCGCCGTACCCCTGCGCCATCGCCGGCGCGGTCACCTGGATCGATTTCCCCACATGGAAGATCGTCCAGCCGATCACGATCGCGAAGGCGGCGAGCACCATCTGCGGCGCCCACATCGTCCATGAGACTTCATGGGCGTGGTCGTACAGCCGCTCATCACGCGGTTTGCCCAGGAAAGTCAGAGTAAACGCCCGCGTCATGTAAAACGCGGTCACATACGCGATGATCGTCGGTCCCCAGTAGAACACCGCGCCCCAGTTCATGCCGAGCTCGCGCAGCGCGTCGCCGTAGTTCACCGCGCCGGCGATGATCCCGTCCTTCGAGTAGAACCCGGAGAGCGCGATCGCTTCACCACCGATGGTCATGAGCGGAATCGCCGCGCCGGCGATGGCCAGTGTGCTGATCCCGAACGCGAGACCCGTCAACGGCATCTTCTTGAGCAGCCCGCCGTAACGGGTCATCTCCTGTTCGTGATGCGCCGCATGAATGACCGAGCCGGAGCACTGGAAGAGGCAGCACTTGAAGAACGCGTGCGTAATGAGGTGGAACAGGGCGTAGGTATACGCGCCGGCGCCGAGCGCCAGGATCATGTACCCGAGCTGGGAGAGCGTCGAATACGCGAGCACCTTCTTGATGTCGGTCTGCACGCAGGCGATAAGCGCCGCCATGATGAGGGTGACTAGGCCGATCGTCGCGACGAAGAGGTGAGCAGCGGGGGTCAGAATCGGGAAGATGCGGGCGGTGAGGTAGACGCCGGCGGCCACCATCGTCGCCGAATGCACGATCGAGGAGACCGGCGTGGGACCCTCCATCGCGTCCGGCAACCAGGTCTGCAGGGGGAACTGGGCGCTCTTACCCATCGCGCCCATGAACAGGCCGATGCCCGCGAGCGTCAACCACCATTCATCAGCGCCCGCGTGAAGTGGATCGATGCCACCCGCCGCGGCGATCGTGCCAAATATGCCGCCCTGTCCGGGCTCGGCCGCGCGGAGGACGAGATCGCCACCGAACTTCCAGAAGAGAATGCCCATGCCGAAGAGGAACCCGGCGTCGCCGATGCGGTTCATCACGAACGCCTTCTTGCAGGCGAGCTGAGGGCCGCGCTTCTCGTACCAGAAGCCGATGAGCAGATAACTCGATACGCCGACGAGCTCCCAGAAGACGAAGAGCTGGAGCAGACTGTTTCCGAGCACGATGCCGAGCATCGAGAAGGTGAACAACTGCATGTACGCCATGAAGCGCGATTTGCGGGGGTCGCCTTCCATGTACCCGAGCGAATACACATGGACGAGCAACGAGATCAGCGTCACCATGGCGAAGAGAAGGACGGTGACCTCATCCACATACGGACCGACCTGCAGGTAGCGTCCTCCGCCGACCGGCAACCAGTCCCATGCGACGCTGATCGCGGCGCGCGCGCCGCTCTCAAGGACGGGTTGCGCCATGAACTGGGTCAGCGCGAGCGCCGCGCACCCGAACGACGCGACCATGACGGCGACGGTAAACCAGCCGGGTACATCCGGGTTCCGGAAGCGCGATCCGAGGAAGATGACGAGCCCGAATCCGACGAGCGGAAGAATCGTGGAGATAACGAGCAGGTTCTCGGGACTCATGGACACGCCTTCGCCTCAGCCCTTGAGCAAACGACCCCGCTCGATGTCGATCGACGCGAAGTTGTTGTAGAAGTTGAGGAAGATCGCCAGGGCGATCGCCGCCTCCGCCGCCGCAAGCACGATAATGAAGACGACGAACAGCATGCCGTCCACGGCGGGCGCGGCGTCGACGCCGGCCGGAACGCCACTCCAGCTGAATCGATTGAATGCGACGAGGTTGATGTTCGCCGCGTTCAGTATGAGTTCGATGCCCATGAGCAGAGCGATCGCGTTCCGCTTGGTGAGAAGCGTCGCCACGCCGCAGCCGAAAAGGATGGCCGAAAGACCGAGGAAATGCCCGAGGCCGATCGTCATCATTCGGCGGTCCCCTTCGTCCGGGTCGGCGCGTCGTCTTCCAGGTCGACCCGCCGCCCCTTGGCCATATACGCGGCGCCGATCATGACGACCAGCAACAGGACCGCTGCGATTTCAAATGGCAGCACATAGCGGCCGAGCAGGCTGACGCCCAGTTCGGTGACGCCGTATCGCGCGGGACCGGAACTGAGACTCGCGCCTGACGGGGCGCCGTCGGCGACAAGCGTTCCGAGCCAGCCCATGATCAGAAGGGCCGACAAGCCGATCAGCCACCCGGCAATTCGTTGCCCGAACGGAACGACCTGTTTGAGGAAGGGGTTCTTGCTCGTCAGCATGACGCCGAAGATGATGAGAATGAGCACGCCCCCGACATAGACAATGAGCTGAATCACCGCGAGGAATTCCGCGGCGAGGAAGAGGTAGAGGAACGCCACGCCCGCGAGCGTAAACAGGAGATAGACCGCCATCCGCACGATCTGCGGCGACAGTACGACACCGAGCGCCCCGATCACGGCGAGAAGGGCGAACGGGTAGAAGAGCCACGGCTCAATGCCGCTGAGCGCGTCGGCTTGTTGAGCAAGGGTCACGAGACGGCGCCTTTGTGAAATTTCACACGAACAGGGGGCCTCAACATACGCAGGGGCGTGGAATCGGTCAACTCGCGGACACCGGTGGAAACTGGGTGTCCTGAGTGGTCCGGCGCTCCAGATGTAGACCTTCCGCGGCGCCCCTACACATCATCTTGGGGCTCGTCGGTTGCACGCCCGAGTCGCGCGATGAAGTCGGGTTGTGTTCGGTATCGGCGGCCGCGTGACCGAACGAGTGGGCGGAGAAGGGGCGTTGGAATCGGCCAATTTCTCAAATATCGTATTCGCAGTGACTTACGCGAAATCGTTCCGACTGAGAATTCATCGTTGACTTGTGATTCCGCCGACGAATAAGGTGAAGGGCTGAAACCGATCGGCCTTCGGGCCGTGGTCTTCCCGCCGTGCGTTTGTCGGAGCTGCGCACGGCGGTTTTTTCTTTTTCGCGAGCGATGCGCAAGCGTCGCGCCGTCGCACATCATCCCGCGGTGACGCCTCGCTCAATTCGTTCGTCGAGCGCGTGCTCTTCGAGCACGCCGCGCACGCGCGGGAACATGAGCGCGCCTTCGACGATCATCCAGATTTCGAGCACGAGAGTCGCGATGCCGACGACCATGAGCGTCCAGCGTTCGGTCGCGATCCAACTCGGATTCGCGTCGTTGCCAATGAACACCTGCCAGATCATCGCGAGCATCGGCATGGCGAGCATGAACATCATCGGAAGGATGAGGAACCACAACGGTTTTCGTCGTCGCCAGAGATAGAACGCGATGACCATGAAGGACAATCCGGCGAGCAATTGATTCGTGGCGCCGAACAGTGGCCAGAGAATGGTTCCGCCGCGTCCGGCGTTCGTATCGAGCCAGACTCGAAGCCCGCGTGCGACGCCGTGTTCCGATGTCGCTTCGGCAAGCGTGAGATCGGCGGCCACTGGTGGAATCGCCGCGATAATCGCGGCCACCGCAACGGCGAACAGCGTGGCGCCGTGCTTGTTCGTAAGCCAGACGAGCGGATTGGCGCTCCACTGAAAGCGTTGCGCAGAGTGACGCAATGCGTGCCCGGCGGCTTCAACCGCGTTGGCTGACGCCGTTTCTGGATGTTCGCGCGTGACATTGAACTCGAGGTCGTATCCATCTGCGGGGAGCGCCGTGCTCGAAACTCGGGGGGCGAAGGTCGAGGCGAGTTCCTGAACGACATAGCGCTGCAAACGACACGCCGTGTCAAGCGTCGTGCCGGCGAATGACGCCACGAATACGCCCATGAGCGCGATCGCCACGCCGCGCGGTATCGTCATTGCGGAAAGAAAGTTCGCGGCGCCGTCAACGAACGCGCCGACCATGGCGGACAGGGCGCCGGCCGCGGCCCACGAGGAGTATCGAGCGTTCCATGCATCGACGCCGGTGAGCAGACCCGTATCCGAGGCGACGCCCAGGCCGAGACCTGCGGTGCAGGCGAGGATGACGATCGTCGCCAGGAACCCTTCGGTCAGCATGCCGCCGTACCCCACGAACCGTGCGTCTGGCTCGCATTGGATCTGCTTGCTTGTCGTACCGCTCGAGACGAGGCAGTGAAATCCGCTGATCGCGCCGCACGCGATCGTGATGAACAGAAACGGAAAGATTACGGGAGCGCCCGCGGGCTCCCAGCGGAAGAGCGGGGCCACGATTTCCAGTGGCGGCCGCGCGTCGCCGGCGTCCACGGGCGCCCCTCCCGCGAATCCGGCGACGATGAGTCCAATGAAGACGAGACCGAGCGCGGTAATGAGCTGCAGTGAGTTGATGTAGTCGCGCGGCTGAAGGAGCGTCCACACCGGCAGCACGGACGCGATGTACGAATAGCCGAGGAGCAGCACGACCCAGATCCATATCGGCCACTGCGCCATCATGAAGTTGAGGTCGCTGAGGGCGTCGGTCATGCGCTGCAGCCAGGCGATGTCCGTAACGAAGTTCCGGTCGCCGAACACGACCGTGAGGTACATGAGGGACAACGCGAGAAGCGAAGGGAGAAGGAGTCCGACGCCTCGGCGGTGCAGCCACAAACCGATCGCGACGGCGATCGGAATCTGAATGAGGCACGGAAAAATGGAGGCGGGGAACTGGCGGAAGACCGCGGCGATGACGAGACCGAAAATCGCCAGCACGATCGTCAGGGCCATGAACAGGATCCAGAGAAAGAGCAGTCGCACCCGGTGATTCATGACCCGGCCGGCGACATCGCCGATCGTCTGTCCGTTGTTGCGCAGTGAGACGACGAGCGCGCCGAAGTCGTGCACCGCGCCGATGAAGATGGAGCCGAGAACGACCCAGAGCAGGGCCGGAAGCCATCCCCACATCACGGCGATCGCGGGCCCCACGATCGGTCCCGTTCCGGCGATCGAGGTGAAGTGGTGACCGAAGACGATCGCCTTCTTCGTCGGCACATAATCCGTCCCATCCTCGAGCCGGTACGAAGGGCACACCGTCTCCGCGGAGAGCCGGAAGATTCGGCCGCCGAGCCAGCGTCCGTAGGTGTGGTACGCGGCGACGAATCCGAACGCGGCGAGGACGGCGATCAACAGCGTAGTCATGGCGGATCATTCATCTCGGGGACCGGAGGAGCGGAAACGCGCGGCGTCGAGTTCTTCGAACGACGAACGACCACATCGGGTCGCGAATCATCGGAGTCAAGAACGCTCTCGATGGCGGATTCGACCGCCTCGACGGAAATCCCTCTCATGTGCTCGTCCGGCGAGGTCACGATGCGCTCTCGATCGGCTTCGATACTCGAAGTGCGCGGATCGGTCGGACCGAACAGCGAAACAACCGGAATCGGCGACGGCGCGTCGTGATTCACCGCGACCGCAAGATGCCGCGTCCCCGTGTCGTTGGTCACGAGAAGTCGCGCTCGACGCAGGATGGGCTTGAGCGTCGAGATCGTGACGCCGCTGGCCGTCAGATCGACACACGGCGCTTTCGACGCCGCGCAGATTGCGCCGACCAGCCTCTGTTCGGACGGCGAGCCGTTCACGAGAACGGTCATCCCGTGCCGACGGCTCAGCGTCTCGGCGATCGACGCGAACCGGTCGACCGGCCATCTCTTCTCTGCTCGGCTCGCGCCTGGATTCAGGACCGCCAGGCGGCGCGCGGGATCGATCCCGACTCGGTCGAGCAGCCGTTGGGCCGCGATGCGCTGCTGCGCGGTGCACTCAAGCACAAGCCTGCGGTCCATGTTGACGCCACCGATCGCCCGCGCGAGGGCGAGGTAGTAGTCGACCGCAGAGATACTTCCCTTCCAGCCCTCGGCGCTGGGGCATCCAACGCGATGCGTGAGCAGGCCTTCCCGGGAGTTCCGTGCAAAGCCGAGTCTTCGGGGAATGCGCGCCGCGAACGCCATCGCCGCCGAGCGCCAGCTGTTCGGTAGCAGGACGACCCCGTCGAAGCGGCGAGAAGAGAGTCGACGCCCTTCACGCCACGGTCCGGTCAATCCGCTCGCCCGGCCGACGATCTGCTCGTCGAGATATGGAAGTCCTGCGAGCGCTTCGTCGATGCCCGACCGCCCGTAGGTAACGATCGACGCGTCGTGTAGATCCGGGTGGCTACGGAGTGCGCGGAGAAACGGTGTGGCCATGACCGAATCGCCGATCCAGGTCGGCATGACGACGAGTAGTCGCTGCACGCCTCTCGTGAAATCGGCCATCGAGGTGGTCATTGGCCGGAACTCCCCCAGAGCTCGTCACCGTCGAACTTGTGCCGGAACCAATTCGTCGTCAGTTGACGCAATTCGGCGATGAGGCCGAGCGCCTCGATCTTCGAGCCGCGGATACGGACCGTCACCGACTGGTTGTCCGCATCGACGGAAATGACCTGCACGCCCTGCCGTTCAGCGATCGCGTGCGCCGTCGCGATGATCATATTGCGAACAGTGCGATCGGAAAGAGGGGCGCCCCGTCTTGCCCGCAAGCGAAAGTCGTTGATCTCCGGCTCGGATTCGATGACGCCTCCAATGGCGTGGCCTTCAGCCGCGCCCGCCCAGGACCGAGAGCCCGATGATGGTGGCCTGGGTTACGACGGCCACTCCGATCCAAGCGAGAGCGCGTGACGGCTCCATGTAAAGCGCTGCAAGCACGGAGAGCACGAGCACCGCGAGGAGCGCGAGCGTCATGAGCATGCGAAAAGGCGTGAACTCACGCTGCGCGTGACGCCACGACCGAAACTCCGAGACAAGCTCTGCCATCGCGGGCGACGGCCGCCGCGCCGGTCGCGACGCCCAGGACCTCGGTGGCGCCGGAGCACGGTCGGCGGTCGACGCGGGAGCCTGGCGTGCTCGGACCGCTCCTTCGGATTCGCCAATCGTTCCCCTGCGCTCATCCGGTTCGTCGTCGATCACGCTGGCGGGGGAAGATTCATCCTGGGAATCGGCGATGGGCGTATCGGGAGCTTCGGAGGAGGCGACCGTTGCAGTCTCGTTTTCGGTCGTCACATCCGAATCGTGGTCGTCCTGCTCCTCGACCGCCTCGAGTGATCCGCGGCCCCGAAGAGGTTCCGTCATGGCCTGATGCTCGGACGAGTCCTCGTCCGAGCAGGCCGGGATCACCGCGCTCACGGACCGGCGACTCCCCTCAGGCCGGGGCGGCACTACGACGATCGGATCGCGAATCGATCTCGATCGCGCCCGATTACGGTTTTGCGCGATAATCGCCGCGGCCTCCGCGATCGTGGAGACCGTAAAATCCGCTTCAATCGATGGGGACGATTCCGCGGAGACCAGGACAGTTTGACAGCCGGCGGCGCGTCCGGCCTCGATGTCGCGTTCGGCGTCGCCGACGAACCAGGATTCTTCAAGCGAAAGCTCGAGATCTTCCGCGGCCTGGAGCAGCATGCCCGGCTGTGGCTTTCTCCATGGATGTTCACGAGCGTAGGAATCGACGACGCCGTCCGGATGGAATGGGCAGTAGTAGAAGCGATCGATGACGCCGCCGCTCGTCTCGTGAACGAGCTCGGCGATCCGTTGATGTACGGCGTCCACCGCTTTCTCGTCGAAATACCCGCGTGCGACGCCGCTCTGATTCGTAGCGACGACGATCCGGTAGCCAAGCTGTCGCAGAGAGGCGATCGCATGGGCCGAGCCACGAATGAGACGCACCGCGGCAGGGTCACCGAGGTAGCCGTCCTCATCGTGAATGATGGTGTTGTCGCGGTCGAAGAAGACCGCTCGATTCGAAGCCATGCCATCGCCTCGCGAAGTCTCGACGGGGCGATTCTACCGGATGTCCACGCGGACGCGAATCCGGGATCCGGGCGATTCAGGTCGACACGATCGAGGGCTGGTTGTCGAGAATCCGCGAGGCGTAGGTATTCATCGCGTCCCGTAGCTGCTCGAAGCTCTCCAGCACATAAAGAATCGGCTGGTAGTGGTCGATCTCGAACGCCGTGTCGCAGACGGTTTCCAGATCGAACGGACGACGATCGACCTTGTCACTCGTAAGCGAGTGCCGTGACTCGCCCGGCGAGGAGATGAGGCCCGAGCCGTAGACCTTGATCTCCCCATCTTCGCGAATCAGGCCGAACTCGACGGTAAACCAGAAGAGACGGGCGAGTCGTTCCGTGTGGAAGTCGTCGTCGGTGGCGAGCGCCGCCTGACCGTAGGTCTGAAGGAAGTCGGCGAAGACCGCGTCGGCGTGGAGCGGCACATGGCCGAAGATGTCGTGGAAGATGTCCGGCTCAGGCAGGTAGTCGATCGATTCCTTGGGCCGGATGACGATTGTCGTCGGAAATTCTCGGCGGGAAAGGCACGCGAAGAAAGCCTTCGCCGGAAGGTAGCCGGGAACCGCCTTCGACTGCCATCCCGTCTTCGGACCAAGCCGTGAGTTGATCTCATCGAGATTGGGAATCGCTTCGGGCTGAAGATTGATGGCGCTCGCGCCGTTGAGGTAAGTGCGACTCGCATGATCGCTCAGGTAATCCATCTGGCGTTCGTAGAGCACACGCCAGGTCTCCTGGTTCTCGTCGGAGTACCCGGCGTAATTCTGATGGATGTAGAGCTTGCCGGGATCGCGATACCCAGGCTTTCCGAAGTTGTTCGCGTACTCCTGAGCCCGCTGCGCTTCGTCGGATTCGATCATCGCGTCGTTGAGGCTGTAGCCGTCGCGTTGCATGGGTTCCTCCGGACGAAGTCTGTCCCCGATGAACGGGCGAACAAAGGGTGCGTCGAACCTCCACTCGGTCCAGTCCGATTATACAGGGTACCAGCTTCGCTCGTCGTGCGGTTTAGGGCGATGTCCTCAATTCCCGGGGCCGTCGCCTTGCAAATTCATGACGGTTCATTGATCGGGTTCGGCGGCCGATTCCCGCGCAGGACGGCGACCACATTGCGTTGCGCCATCTCCGCCATGAGCGGCCGTTGCCGCCGCGAGGCGCTTCCGACATGAGGCATGAGCAGTGTGTTCTCGAGTTCGATCAACCCGGGCGCCGTGCGGGGCTCGTCTTCGTAGACATCGAGTCCGGCGCCCGCAATCCATCCATTGCGCAACGCGCGCACAAGGGCGGTTTCGTCAACGACGGGGCCACGCGCGGTGTTGATCAGGTACGCGGATGACTTCATCATCCTGAGTTCGGCTTCGCCGATGAGATGACGCGTTTCTTCAGTAAGGGGAACATGAATCGAGACATAGTCCGCCTGGCGCAGGCCGTCTTCGAGTCGAACCCGCTCCGCCCTGAGTGGCGCTTTCTCGAACTCCGGATGTTCCGTGCGGGAGGTGTAAAGGACCCGCATGCTCCAGCCAAGTGAACGCATGGCGACCGCGAATCCGATGCGTCCGGCGCCGACGATATGAAGCGTCTGCCCCTCGAAGTCGCCGCCCAGGAGATAGGACGGGTCGAAGCCTCGCGTGTTGGCGAACGCGCCGGACCGGACCGCCGCTTCGCCCTCGTGAACGCGTCGCGATACACCGAGCATGAGCGTCCAGGCCATGTCCGCCGTGGACGGAGTGACCGCGTCCGGCGTATTGGTCAGCCAGACTTTTCGGCCCGTCGCTTCCGCGATCGACATGTTGTCGAATCCAACCGCGTAGTTCGCAACGACTCGAAGATCCGGCCCCGCCGCTTCGAAGAACTCGGCGTCGACGCGTTCCGACACCGTCACGATCGCCGCGTGCGCTCCACTGAGCTGCTCAAGGAATGCGCGTCGATCGACTCCGTACGAATCGGGGCTGACCCAGAGATCAGTTATGGAGTGTTCCTGCTCCAGAAGACCAAGTCCGCCCGGTAACGGCCTCGAGACTACGACTCGCACGCGTCGCTCCCCGCGCGCGATCGCGACGCCGCGGCTGCGATTCGGTCCTCGATTCGACGGCGCGCGTCCGCCCCGGTCTCCGGCTGCGGATGTTGGAAGGGGAGATGGATGATCCCGAGCGTCGCGCGGACATCGACTCCGGACGAATTCACACCGACGACCACCGGAGCGGTCACTTCGACTCCCGCCATCTCCCGGCAGAGCGCCGGAACCGCGTCAATCCGTTCGCGATTCATCCAGCGGCACAGCGCCGGCTCGTCGGATGCGAATGGATTCGGCTCGGCGAGTGTGTCACCATCGAACACATGCTCGTAGAACTTACCGGCCTCGATGATGAAACGCCCGAAGGCTCCGGCCGGACGAGGATCGCCATGGTAGATGCGCCAGCGGTCCGTCCCCGCAGACTCTCCGTCGATTCCTTCGAGGGAAACGAGCAGTTCGAGCGCGTCGAACCCTTCGTCGGGTACGAAAACGACGGTGTCCGCCGCGTCGAGCATGGCGGGCGTGACCGGCGACACGAGATGGCCGTCGGCATCGAGAACAAACTTGAGGCGATCAATGACGCCGGCGTAACGAAGCACTCCGGTCGTGTTCGCCCGAAGGAAGTCGATGACCCGTTCGGGAGAGACTTCACGATCCGGATCTGGATTGACGGCATGAGCGGGACGCTGCGCAGCGGACATGCCCGATTCTACGCGATGAGGTCCGATGACGAAACCGATCCGGTCGATGTTGTCGCCTTCGCGAGTCTGAACATACCGTCGATCATGTCAACGCCTACCTCGATTCGCGTTCTTCTCTTCGCTCAGGCGTCGGAAGTATTCGGTCGATCCGAACTCGTTCTCGACCTCGTCGCGCCGGTTACCGTCGGCGCGGTTCTTGACCACCTGCGCCGTGAATCGCCCGAAGCAGCGCGACTTCTAGACGCGTGCGCCTTCGCCGTGAACGAGTCCTACGCGACCGTGGATCGAACGGTGGAGCAGGGTGATACCGTCGCGCTCATTCCACCCGTCAGCGGCGGATGATTCAGATCGGGTCGTCGGGCGCCTTGTCGAGAGGCTCCCGCGGTTCGTTCGGATAGAGGTCACTCACGAATCCCGCGTAGCCGTTGAACAGCTTCGTTGGCCGCTTGGTGTCGCGGTCATCGAGGAGATACTCCTGCGCCTGGCTCCAGCGGGGGTGCGGCACATTCGGGTTGACATTCGAGTAGAACCCGTATTCGCGTGGCGACGAGTCGTTCCAGAAGGTCGCGGGCTGCTCGCGAACGAGTTCGATGCGGACAATACTCTTTGGGCTCTTGTATCCGTACTTCCACGGGCAGATCACCCGAACCGGGGCGCCGTGTTGCTTGAGTAGCGGCTCGCCGTAGATGCCGGTGACGAGCATCGCAAGTTCGTTCCGCGCTTCGTCCATCCGCAGCGCCTCGTAGTACGGCCAGTTGTACCAGTGCGCCTCCTTCATTCCCGGCATCTGCGACGGACGATTCGCGGTGACGAACCGCACGAATTTCGCGCTCGACTTCGGGGCCACGGCGTCGAGAAGTCTGGAAAGCGGGAAACCCGTCCAGGGCACATTCATCGCCCAGGTCTCGACGCATCGAAAGTGATACACCCGTTCTTCGTGCTCAAATTCAAACAGATCGTCGAGATCGAAGACTCGCGGGTTTCCGCATTCGCCAGTCACCTCGATGGTCCACGGCGCCACCTCGAAGTCCTCGACATACTTGTACACTGGTCCGCCGCGGCCGGGAAGGAACTCGTAGAAGTTGTTGTGGCTCGCCGCCGTCTTCCGCAGTGTCATCTCCACATTCGCCGGATTGAATCGCTCACTGCGCGTCGCCGGGAAGACCTCCGGTCGGGCGAAGGGAACTTCAAGCATCTGGCTCTCGTCCGCCGCAGGCTGTGAGCATTCCATCGCAATTACCGGCGTGGACCACGCAAGACCGATGGCGCCGCCAGAGAGCGTTCGAATGAACCGACGCCGGCTTTCAAAGATGGGCTGGTCGGTCGGTATGAGTCGCGGAAGCGCTCGACGAAGTCTTCGCGAATTCATTTCGGGTCCTCCCGGCGCGGCGACGCGGTTGACTAAAGTGAGTCTACCGGGAATCGGACCGAGCGATGAAGCGAAAGTCGGCTCGAAATCCGAATGGCGCGAAGGTCGAGCTCTTCTTCGACGGGCGATGCGGGTGGTGTCGCGCCGGCGCCCGACGACTCGAATGGCTCGACTGGCTCGATCGGCTCGAGCTGCGCGACTACCACGAGATCCCACCAGCCCATCGACCCGCGCCGTTCGAGGTGTTCGATCGCGGCATGCCAGTTCGGACGCGCGGAGGCCGATTGCTGATCGGCTTCGACGGCGTCCGTCATGCCTTGGCGCACACTCCACTCGGACTTCCGGCGGCGCTCATCCTCTATCTTCCGGGGATCAGCTTGATAGGTCGTCTTGTCTACGGCTGGATCGCGCGGCGCCGACCCGGGCGACGGTGCCGAGTGGATTGAGTCCACGACGCGATGGATTCGCTTCCTTAGAGGAAGCCGCCGGTCTGGAACGCCGACATGTGTTCGAGGCCGGGAGGGACCTCGGCGGATCCAAACGGCGCGCGGAGTGGATCATCGAGCAAATGATGGGGGAGATGGTTTCGCTCCGATGGGGAAGACACATCGATCGCACGAAGCACACGGGACGGGTCGACTTCGATCTCATCGATCGATTCGAGTGCGGCGGATGATTCGTCGACGACGATCGAGTACTGAGCGACCATCGTTGAGCCGGGGACTCCGAAATCGGCCGGCGCCGACGAGTTGCTCGATTGAATGGGGACGACCTGCGTCGGAGCGGAGTACTCACGGAACGCGCCGTCCGGAGTCGATTGCAGGCTGATCAGCAGTACGAATGAGGCCGCGATTGCGACCGCCGGGCGCCTCCACGAGCTGCGACCCGGCTGCGAGAGTCGTGCGGGAACCAGGTGATCGTCCGTCGGAGTCGAGGCGCCACCAACTTCGGCGAGCACCCGGACCGACACATCAGGCGTCTCGATGGGCTCGTTGAGCGCGTCGATCCACGCGCGGTCCTTCACGAGCCGCGCGTACCCCGCGGGTCGCCGGCTCAACAGATCGAGAAGTTTGGCTTCCTCTACGGGAGAGAGGGCGCCGTCGAGGTACGCGTCGATCCGCCGCTCGAGCCAAGTCGGGGCTTCGCCGAGATGATCCAGCGGACGCGTCACTGCCAGGTCTCCACAATTCGTTGCAGATTGGGCGAGGACACTTCGATTCGCGCCCGCATGCGGCGCCGGGCGCGATGAAGGTGACTCTTGATCGTGCCTTCGGGCATCTCAAGGTATTGGGAGATGTCCGTGATCGACCAGCCCTGTTGATGGAAGAGAAGGACAATCTCTCGCTGCGTCTCCCCGAGAGACGCGAGCGCATCGACAAGGCCTTCGCGCATTCGGTCGTGTCGCTCGCGACCGGCGACGAGTCGCTCGGGAGGGTCCCATGCGGTCTCGCGTGATCCGACGAGATCCGATTCGTACACCGGCCGGAACTTCTGATTCCAGTTGACATAAAGCCGCTTCGCGATTGTGAAGAGCCAGGTTGAGAAGCGGTACCTCATATCGAATCGATCAAGATTCCGGAGGACGCGGACGAAGGCCTCCTGCACGACATCTTCCGCGACATCCGGTCGGCCGGTCATTCGCAGCATGAAGGCGTAGAGCGACTCCTGATGCGCTCGCACGAGCGCCGCCATGGCGGCGTCATCGCCGGACTGGGCGCGACGAATGAGTTGCTGCTCAAGGCCTTTGTTCATGCCATGCTCGTTTCTGCCGCCCGTCAGGGGGCGCCGGCCACTCCATGGTACCTCTATGCGTTTGTCCGGTTGCCCGCGGACGGACGAGGATATCACGATTCAACGCCGGGCGGAACGGTGATCTCGTCGATTCGGATTCGGAAGGTTGGCAACCCGACCCCCGTACGCTATTCTCCGTGGAGTCAGGGAACTGCGACCAAAGGCGACGGTGACCGGACAGGTGATTGAATCCGCCGAAGCGACCGACGACGCGACCGAATCCGGTGGCGACGAGGACGCGGCCGCGCAGCCTCCCGAACCTTCAAGTTCTCAGAATTCCGGTCTGATGATCGAAATCGAATCCGGCCCCGAGGTTTCGGCCTCGCTCGACCTCAGATGGCTGCGCGCACGAACCGTCGAAGCGTCGACCGAGGCCGGTCTGAGTCGGGGATCAGTCACGGTGCGAATCGTCGGCGCCGCGGAGATGGCGGGGCTGCATGCGCAGTTCCTCGGACTCGATTCACCCACTGATGTGCTCACCTTTGACCTGACGGACGGAACCGCGGCCCCCGGCTTCATCGAGGCGGAGATCGCCGTATGTTTCGACATCGCCAAGAACGAGGTCGGAAATCGACGACCGGTCGAAGCTGAGCTGCTGCTCTACATCGTCCACGGGATCCTGCATTGCCTCGGCTACAACGATCAGGATCCGCAGGAATTCGAACGCATGCATCGACGAGAGGATGCGATCCTCGAAGCGATCGGGGTCGGGCGCCAGTTCGACCCGGAGGCAAGTAGCTAGTCCGTGGCGTCGCCCGTCGCGTCGGATCACGACGACGACGACGGGCCGGATTCGGTACCTCGTGATGACGCGAACAGCATGGTGACTTCGGTCTGGTTCTGGGTGGCCGTTATCGCCGCCATTCTCGGGGGGTATTTCTCAGCCCTCAGCCGTTCACTCCAGGAGTTCTCGCGGTCGAAGCTCGAGGCGAAACTGGACGGGTTGCGGTTGCGCGATCGCGTCGAGTGGCTCATGGCCCGCCTCGACGGACTCATGCTGATGACGGCGGCGTTGCGGGCCGGATGCTCGGTCTTCCTTGTGCTGGGGGTCACGATTTGGCTTGAGCCCGGTGCGGAGGACGCGAACCCCGCCGCGCTCATCTCGGCGACGCTCGTCGTCGTCGCGTGGTTCTGGCTCGTGCATGTGGGCCTTGCGTGGGCGCTGTCCGAACACATCGCGACGCCGGTCGTCGCCTGGTCGATGCGCCCGCTCATCCTTCTTTCACTCCTCGAACGCCCGATCACCGAGCCGCTTCACTGGCTGAACGAAGTCGTCCGTCGACTCGCCGGAGTCGCGGCCGATGACGATGACCTCGAGGATGAGATTCGATATGTCATGGAGGAGAGTGAGCGCGAGGGCACTATCGGCGAGGTCGAGAAGGAAATGATCGAGGCGATCGTCGATTTCCGCACGGTTACGGTGGAAGAGGCGATGACCCCGCGCATCGATGTTGAAGGCATTCAGTACACGGACGATCTCTCCGCTATTCGCGCGTATGTCGTCGAAGAGGGGCACTCGAGGTTCCCCGTGTACGGTGAGAATCTCGACGAGATCCAGGGCATCCTCTATGTCAAAGACCTCCTGCCGTATCTGGGGCGGGACGCGGAAGATTTTGTGCTGCGGGATGTCCTGCGCGAGGCGATCTTCGTGCCGGAGTCGCGTCGTGTGAGTGACCTTCTCGCTGACTTTCAGCAACGCAAGGTGCACATGGCCATTGTGCTCGACGAGTATGGCGGGACCGCTGGATTGATCACGATTGAAGACATCGTCGAAGAGATCGTCGGGGAAATCCGTGATGAGCACGAGCCGGTCGATGTCGAAGACCCGACCATGAGTCGCAACGATGATGGCACCGTGGATGTCGATGCGCGCATTCATATCGATGATCTCAATGATGAACTCGATCTCAATCTTCCCGAGGACGCTGACTACGACACTGTGGGAGGCTGGGTCTTCTCCACCCTCGGCCGCATTCCCGATCAGGGCGAACGGTTTACTGCAGGCCGGCTCGAAGTCACGGTCTCCGACGCCGAGCGCACCCATGTGAAGAGAGTGCGGCTCCGCGTGCTCTCCGAATACGAGGAGTCGCCGGCTCCGGTCGATCTGGACACGGCATCCGAAACGCCATCCTGAACCGGGATGACATTCTGATACGGTCCCGGACCGGCTCGGCGATGAGCGCATACCCTGACCCGTCATGAAGGTCACATTCAACTGGATTAACGAGTACCTCGATCCGCCCGCGTCGACCGTCGACGAGCTTGTCGCCGGACTCGAACGGGCCGGATTCCCCTGTGAAGAGCGCGAATCGATCGGCGATGGCGACACCGCGCTCGATTTCGAGATCACCTCGAATCGGGGCGACTGCGCTTCCGTGGTCGGCCTCGCGCGTGAGTTCGCCGCGGCGACGGATCGCTCCATGCAATGGCCGGACTGCGCGGCGCCGGCGGGCGACGCCAGATCGAGCGACGCGGCGACCGTGGAGAACAAGGCGCTCGATCGGTGCCCGTTCTACAGCGCGCGGATCATTGAGGGCGTCAAGGTGGGGCCAAGTCCGGACTGGCTCGTCAAGCGTCTTGAAGGCGTCGGGCTCAGGCCCGTGAACAATGTGGTCGATATCACCAACTATGTGCTCTACGAACTCGGACAGCCGCTCCATGCGTTTGATCTCGATAAGCTGACCGAGCAGACCATCATCGTCCGCTGCGGAGAGAAGGGCGAGACGATCGTCGCCATCGACGGCTCGAAGCACGAAGTCGACGAGCGCATGCTGATCATCGCCGACGCCCGGCGTCCCGTTGCGATCGCCGGGGTCATGGGTGGTCTCGACTCCGAGGTGGGCGAGCGTACTTCCCGCCTCCTGCTCGAGGCGGCGGTGTTCGATCCGGCGTCGGTGCGCGCGACGAGCCGGCGCCTCAGGTTGATGAGCGATTCGAGCTATCGATTCGAGCGCGGGATCCACCCTGCGACGGTCGACGACGCAGCGGACCGCGCTGCGCGACTCATCACCGAAGTCGCGGGTGGGTCGTATCGCTCGGAACCACTCATCGAGGCGGCGCCGATGCCGGAGCGGCGGACGATCTCGCTTCGCCTCGATCGGCTTCGCGCTCTCGCCGGCGTCGACATTCCGGCCGACACGGCGATCCAGATTCTCTCGACGCTGGGTCTCGAGCCTCGTCTCGACCGTGACGGCGCCAAACTTGTCTGTGTCGCGCCACCGTATCGGCTCGACTTGACGAGAGAGATCGATCTCGTGGAAGAGGTCGTCCGGCTCTACGGGTTTCATCGAATCGAGCCACGCGAACGCCTCGAGTTCGAGGTCATCGGCCTCGACGCGCTCGTGGAGAATCGGCGGCAGGTGGACGAGACGCTCGCGGCGTGTGGTTTCCACGAAGCCGTGACGGTCTCATTCTGTTCCATCAACGACGCCAACGCCTTCCTGCCCGAGGGATTCGACCTGCTTCTTGTGCAGGACGATCGACGCAAAGCCGAGCCTGTGCTCCAGCCCAGCGTCCTTCCCGGGCTGTTGCGGTGTCGAAAGCGCAATCAGGACGCCGGGCGTGACCGCGTACGGCTCTTCGAGCGAGCGGCCTGTTTCTGCATGAAGGGGAGCGACAAACTCGAGCAACGCAATCTCGGCCTTGTCCTCGATGCGGTCGACGAACAGGAAGGATTACGGGTTGTTCGCGCAGCTCTCGAGCAGGTCGTCCGGATCGTCGCGGGCGGTGACGCACGGTTTACCCTGCGGCCGATGGCGATTCGGTGGTACGCGCCCGACAGCGCCGCCGCGGTGCTGGTGAACGATCAGGTGGTCGGCACCATGGGGATCGTGAGCCCGTCGATTCGCGATGTCTTCGATCTGCAGACGCCCGTCGCCGCCGCGGAGGTCAATCTCGCCGAGTTCGAGTCGGAAACTCGTCGGATTCCGCAGGTCGCGAATCTCGCGACTCAGCCGGCGATCTCGCGTGATCTCTCGATCGTCGTGGAGGAGCCGATCGCCTGGTCGAAGATTGAGGATGTCATCGCCGAAGTCGACCCGGCGGATCTCGAGTCGGTCGAATTCGTCGGCGTATATCGGGGAAAGCAGGTTGGCGCGGGCAAAAAGAGCGTTACGCTGAGGCTGACCTTCCGGCACGCCGAACGAACACTGCGGCATGAGGAGGTCGATCCGGTCATCGATTCGATTGTCAAACGATTTGGCGTCGAACTCGACGCGACCCTGCGGGAATGACGCTTGGGCGTTGTTCGGCTAGGATCACGCGGCCTGCCTCCGTTGGCCGGCCGTTGACCCGAGGAGTTGATTCGACTCTTTTCCTTTCGTCTCCAGGAGGAGTGCTATGCGTAAGGCGTGTGTTTTCGTGGCCAGCCTGTGCCTCTGTCTCGGCGTGGTGGCTTGTGAGAACGGTGATGACGATGTCGATATGGGTGTGGTCGCGAGCAATGACTCGACCTCCTGCTGCGCGAAGGACACGAACGCCGTTGAAGCGAATCCGGGCGTGATGAGCTCGGAAGAGTGCTCGGCTGCGAAGAAGAGCAGCTGCTCGGCCGCGAAGAGCGAGTGCTCGGCCAAGAACTGACGGAGTCGCAGCGATCCTCCGGCTGAGCCCGAGTTTGGGTCGCCACAGCGAATTGACATCGGGCGCGATCGCCGATCGCGCCCGATGTTGCTTTTGCGGCCCCCGGGGCACGAAGGCGATCTATGGCGGACTATCGAGCGGACGAGGGGCGCGAAGATCGACACGGCGAAATGACCGGCGCGATCACCTTCAACATGATTCTCGTGTTTCCCCCGCTCGTCGTCTGGTGCGTATTCATCGGACCGGACTGGATTGGTGTGCGATGGACGGTCATCACGGGTCTCGTACTCTCGGTGGCGCTCACATGCCTGGGGATTCCAGTGAGTCGGTGGCTCTGGTCCGAGTTCAGCGCCTGGGTCGATCGATACGACCGTTGACGCACGCGAAGCGGTTTCCCTGATGCCCAGAAGCCCTGATGCAGCTACGAGTCAAGGTCGCTCGTCGTCGGACGATGGACGGCGCGCTGATGTCGTCATCTTCGGATTGCCGAGGTCCGGCTCGACGCTGTTGGCGAATCTGCTTACGACCCCTCCGAAACGCTGGATCATCGTCGAGCCCGGTATTACCCGTGGTGGCATGGAAGAGCTCGTCCGTCGTCAGGCTGAGAATTTCGGCCTCACCATGGACGAACGCGAGTGGCACGCGGAGCCGTCGCCGCTGAATCGATTCGATTCACTCCTTGCTCCCCGGCTTGCTGAGCTTGAACGGTGGGGGATCAAGGAGGTCAACCCGACCGGTGTTCTCGACGCCCTTAAGCTACTGCGGCCGGTCCGATTGATTCTCACGACCCGTGATCCACGCGCCGCGGCCGCGAGCGGCCTGCGCAAGCTCGACCGGCGCCGTCGTGCCGATCAGGACGATGAATGGTGGCGTCAGCGTCTTCACGAGAGCGCCCGGCTCGCGATCGATCTGCGCCGGTCCTGGGCGGGCGACAGGCTCAGGGTCGTTCGATTCGAGTCGTTGGTCGCAGACGAGTCCGCCCGGAAGGATCTCGAGTCGTGGCTCGACTGGCCGCTCGACGGGGCGCCGGAGAGGGGGCTCGAACTCTACAACCGCCTCGACGAAGTCGCGAAACATGGCGGTCAGCTGACGTCGAAGAGTCTGACCACGCCACCACAGGATTCGCCGCGGATTTCAGCGTTCGCGGATCGCTTTCACGAGGAGGCCGTCGATTATCGACGAGAGTTCGGGTACGACTGACTTCGAGACGCCGATTCAGCGGCGCCGAAGGAGAGAGGCCTCATGGACTTTGGTCTGGAGAATCAGCGCGTACTCGTGACCGGCGCTTCCGGCGGAATCGGCGCGGCGATCGTCCGCGTGTTCGCGCGGGAAGGGGCCCGTGTCGCGTGCCACGGCTTCCGCAACGAAGCGGCGCTCGCGGCCCTGGTCGAGGGATCACCCCGCATGAGCGCGTATCGCGCTGATCTCCGGGATGAGCGGCAGGTCGAATCTCTCTTCGACAACATCGACAACGATCTGAACGGGCTCGACCACCTGGTCGTGAACGCGGGCGTGTGGGTCCGCGAAGAGGCGCCGGTCCGAAGGATGGATCTCGCTCAATGGGTTCAAACGATCGATGCGAATCTCACCTCGGCGTTTCTGTGTTGTCGCGCGTTTCTTCGTCGCGTCGAGCGCGATCAACTCGAAGCGCCATCGATTACGCTCGTCGGATCGACCGCGGCTCTCTTCGGGGAGGCGGGGCACGCCGACTACGCGGCGTCGAAGGCCGGGCTCGTCTACGGCGTGCTTCCGTCACTCAAGAATGAGATCATCGAGTCGGCCCCGCGCGGACGCGTGAATGCGGTCTGTCCGGGATGGACCGCGACGCCGATGACCGCGGAGAACCTCGCCGATTCGACAACGCGTCGACGGTCCCTCGCCACCATGTCCCTGTCGAAAGTGGCGACCCCTGAAGATATCGCGACAAGCGTCGTGTTCCTTTCGTCGGCTCGGGTCGCGGGACACATCACCGGCGCGATCCTGCCGGTGTCCGGCGGGATGGAAGGGCGGCTCCTTCACGGCGAGCTCCATGCCTGAGTTGCCTGACATCATGGTGTATCTCACAGCGCTGCGCAATCGCCTCGGCAACGCACGCCTTGAGCGCATCATGATCAGGAGCCCGTTTCTTCTTCGCTCGTTCGATCCGCCGCTCGACTCAATCGACGGCGCCCGGATCACCGAAATATCCCGGATGGGAAAGCGGCTTGTGTTTGGATTTGAAGGCGAGGCGTTCCTTGTCCTTCATCTCATGATCGCGGGGCGGTTGCGGTGGTATGACGAGCCACGAACGCCCGCCGCCCGCATCGAACTCGCGGCGCTGCGATTCGACACGGGCAGTTTGGTCATCACCGAGGCCGGCACGAAGCACCGCGCCTCATTGACGCTCGTCTCTGGACGGTCGGCCCTCGAAGCGCTCGATCCGGGAGGCGTCGAACCGCTCAGCGCCTCGTACGACGAATTCTCCCAGGCGATTCGAACAAGCGGTCATACGCTCAAGCGTGCACTGACCGATCCGCGGATTGTGAGCGGCGTGGGCAACGCGTATTCGGACGAGATTCTGCACACGGCGCGTCTTTCGCCTGTTAGACGATGCTCTGCGCTCGCCGAGGATGACATGCGGCGGCTTTACGACGCGACCGTGGTGACGCTCACGCATTGGATCGAAACGCTGCGCGGTGAGTTCGGCGATCGATTCCCCGGGGCTCGCGAGATCACCGCATTCCGCCCGGGCTTTGCGGTGCACGGTCGATTCAACGAGCCGTGCCCCATTTGCGGAGCCCCGGTGCAACGCGTGGTCTATGCGGAGAACGAGATGAACTATTGTCCCGGATGTCAGACCGGGGGGCGCATTCTCGCGGACCGATCTCTCTCCCGTCTGCTTCGAGATGAGTGGCCGCGCACGCTCGACGAACTCGAGCACGGAAGGTCATGAACTGATGAGATCAACAGCGTGAGTGTCGATCTGTCGGCTCCAGCGCGCGAGTTCCTGATTGGTTCATCGTTGCATGTCGTGACGGTGACCATCTGCGTCGCGGCCGTTGTCGGTGCATGCGTTCTGGGTCGCCAATGGAGAGACGCTGCGCCGCGTCGCGAGTTCCGGTTGCGCGTCGGCTGGATTATCTCGCTCTTCATTCTGCAGACGCTGACCTTGGGCTATTACCTGTGGCCGGCGACCTTCGACAAGCGGATCGGCCTCCCGTTTCATGTCTGCGATCTCGCCGTCTGGTTCGCGCCATTTGCGCTGCTCGGCGCCTGGCGGTGGCCGAAGTCGATGCTCTATTTCTGGGGTATCGGTCTTACGATCGCCGCGTTCATTCAGCCGGCGGTGAAAGAAGGGGTGGCCCATCCTGCGTTTTGGATGTTCTGGATTCAACACACCCAGATCACGGGATCGGCGGTATATCTCGTCGCGGTGCTCGGGTATCGCCCGACCGCGCGAGATCTGATCGTGGCGCTGGCCACCACGGCGGTGTATGTCGCCGTGATCATCCCCGTGAATATTGTGCTCGAGGTGAATTACGGCTATGTCGGCGCCCTCGAGTCCCCCGTCTCGTTCGTGGGGCCCTGGCCATGGCGCGTAGGCGTTCTCTACGGCGGCGCCATTCTTGTCTTCTCAGCCCTCTGGGCGCCGTTCGCGATCGCGAGCTTACGCTCCCGATCGGTACACCCGCGTCACCACTCCGGTCCACCGGTGTAGCGGCCATAGATGTCCGCCATCGCCTGAACCATCTCTCCCAGCGTGCAATTCGAGTCGGCGGCGTCGACAAGCGCCGGCATGACATTCTCATTGTCGCGCGCGGCCTCACGAATCCGATCGAGCGCCCGCTTCACGCCATCGTCATCGCGCCGATCCTTGAACGCTTTGAGTCGTTCGATCTGCTGATCTTCGACTTCCTGTGAAATGTAGAGAATGTCGCAGGGTCGCTCTTCCTTGTCGTCGACATACGCATTCACGCCCACGATGAGCCGGTCACCCGCCTCAACCTCCTGACCGAAGCGATACGACGCTTCGGCGATCGCGCGGCGGAAATAGCCCTGATTGATGCCCGAAACGACGCCGCCCATCTCATCAATCTCGCCGATGAGTTCGACTGCGTCCTGTTCCATCTTGTCGGTGAGCGACTCGACGAAGTACGACCCCCCGAGCGGATCGACGGTGCGCGTGACCCCGGTCTCGTGGGCGAGAATCTGCTGGGTGCGCAGGGCGATCGTGACCGCCTGCTCGGTTGGCAGGCCAAGAGTCTCGTCGAACGAGTCGGTATGCAGCGACTGACACCCGCCGAGTACCGCGGCCATCGCCTGGTATGCTACGCGCACAATGTTGTTGAGCGGCTGCTGCTCGGTGAGTGAGCACCCGGCGGTTTGAACATGCGTGCGCATGAGCCAGGACTTCGGATTCTTCGCGCCGTAGCGGTCACGCATCACATTCGCCCATATGCGGCGAGCAGCGCGCAGCTTGCAAATCTCCTCGAAGAACTCATTGTGACTGTTGAAGAAGTAGCTCAGGCGCGGGGCGAACGCATCGATATCGAGGCCGCGCGAGAGACACGCTTCGACATACTCCATGCCGTCGCGGAGCGTGAATGCGAGTTCCTGCGTCGCGGTCGAGCCGGCCTCGCGAATGTGATATCCCGAAATCGAAACACTGTTCCAGCGGGGGCACTCTCTTGTCTGAAACTCGATCGTGTCGACGACAAGTTTCACCGAGGCTTCCGGTGGATAGATGAACTCATTCTGCGCGTGGAATTCCTTCAGAATGTCATTCTGAAGTGTGCCGCCGAGTGTCGTCCAGTCGATACCGCGCTGGCGCGCCATCGCGAGGTACATCGCCCAGATCACACAGGCTGGACCGTTGATCGTCTGGCTGACCGTCACCTCGTCGATCGGAATGTCGGCGTAGAGCCGATGCATGTCCTCGATCGTGCACACCGCGACGCCGCACTTGCCGACTTCACCCGCGGACAGCGGATCATCGGAGTCACGGCCCATGAGTGTGGGCAGGTCGAAGGCGGTCGAGAGGCCAGTATTCGCCTTCGTCCCCTTCGCCTGCTCAAGCAGGTACTTGAACCGCTGATTCGTATCGTCCGCCGACCCGAACCCGGCGAACTGCCGCATCGTCCAGAGACGCGTGCGATACATGCCCGGGTGAACGCCGCGGGTATACGGGAACTCACCGGGCTCGCCGACCTCTTTATCCCAATTCCGCGCCTCGGCCGATTCCGGCCCGTACAGCCGGTTGAAAAGATACCCCGAAATCGATACATGGTCAGGGTTTATCCCTCTTGATGAGGCCGGAGCGGTCGGGGCGCCGGAGCGCGTCGGATCGTTGATGATGCTCATCGCGATCGTCCAATCATGTGGAACGGGAAGGACTCGGATATCTTATCCGATCCCCTGTAAACAGGCGTGAAGAGTCGTTGAATTGGGGGTTTTCGGGCGCCATGACCGGGTTTCTCGCGGCGCGGATCACCACGGGGCTACGATCGCCCTGCGACTGCTCATTCCTGCGGAGACCGTGGCGCCATTATGTCGCTCATGACCTTTCACAAGGCGTTCATCATCGCCGCGATGGTGTTTTTCGTCGGGTATGGCACCTGGGAACTGTACCACTACTTCATTCCGAGCGACGATGTGGCGGGCGGAGCCGACACGGTCCGCCAGCAGATCGACGCCGTCTCGGCGGATTCTGGTGCGCGGATGACCGCGGCGTTGTGGACGGGCCTTGCGATGTACGCCGGCGCGATCGTGCTGGGCTTCTACCTCGCGTGGATCATGCGCAATGCTCGACGCACTTCGACATGAGGCATGGCGTCGGCCGAGCCTTCGCCACGATCGCTTTCGGATCCCGGCGATTCCGGCAAATCCATTGCGCGTATTCTCTTGTGATTGATGTCGAGGACGCTGATGGAATCCCCGTCGGACTTCGTGAACAATAGCACGAGGTCCAGCTACCCCGGCTCTCGCGTGAGGAAGCGGCGCGTTCATGCCCTACACCATCAGGCCGAAATCAGACGAGGCTTTCGATGTTGATATCGAGACCACGGACTATCTGAAGGAGCACGAGGGCGCGGACGATCGGTGGGTGCTCAATTTCGGGCCTCAACATCCCGCGACTCACACCACACTCCGACTCGTCATGGAGCTCGATGGGGAACGGGTCGCCCGGGTCACGCCCCACATCGGCTACCTGCATTCCGGCTTCGAGAAGCTCGCGGAGCATCACGATTACAACCAGTATGTGACCGTGGTCTCGCGGATGAACTACATCTCGCCGATCGCGAACGACATTGCGTGGCATCACGCGTGCGAAGCCCTCTTCGGGATTGACATCACGCCGCGGTGCAAAGTGCTGCGGACGATCATGGCCGAACTGGCCCGGATTCAGGACCACCTTCTGTGCGTCGGCGCCGCAGCGCTTGACCTCGGCGCCTTTACCGGGTTTCTCTACGGCTTCAATCAACGCGAACGCATCTACGACATCTGTGACTACATTTCCGGTCAGCGCTTTCACCCCGACTGGACGCGGGTCGGCGGCCTGATGCGCGATCTGCCCGACGAAGAGACGTTCAAGACGCTCGTGACTCGATTCATCCGTGAGGAGTTGCCGCCCGCGCTCGACGACATCGAGACCCTCCTCAACAAGAACCGGATCTTCCTCGATCGGACTCAGGGCGTCGGCGTGATCTCGAAAGACGACGCGATTGCGTGGTCGATCAGTGGACCCGTCGCGCGATCCGCGGGCGTGCCTCGCGACTTGCGCAAGGACGAGCCGTATCTCTGCTATGCGGATAACTGGGACGGGCAGGGGGCGCCTGCGGTCGAGTTCAAGGTGCCGCTCATGGAAGAGGGGGATGTCTTCTCCCGCTACTTCCTGCGCCTGTTCGAGATGCGTGAGTCGGTGAAGATCGTCGAGCAACTCATCGACAACATTCCGTCGGGCCCCGTGGACACCTTCGCGGACGCGAAGCTGACAAAGCCGCCGAAGTCGCAGGTCTACGGATCAATCGAGGGGCTCATTCAGCACTTCGAACTCATTATGACGAATCGTGGGTGGAAAGCGCCGATCGCGGAGCATTATGCCGCGCAGGAGACGGCGAACGGTGAACTCGGGTATTACCTCGTCGCCGACGGAGGGCCGCGGCCCTGGCGGGCCCGGACGCGGCCGCCTTCGTTCATCAATTACCAGGTCTTTCCGAAGATGCTCGAGGGCCACATGCTCGCCGATGCGGTCGCGATCCTGGGCAGCCTGAATATCATCGCCGCGGAACTCGACCGCTGAACCTTTGACGAGCGCGCGCTGAAGGACGAGCCACCGCATGGCCTGGATTACGAAGAACTCGGCGACCATTCAGATCCCTCGTCGGGAGGATCCGTACCTCACCGGCGAGATGAAGTCGGAGTTCGAGCGTGACATTCTGCCACGCTACGCGACCAAGCAGGCGGCGCTCCTGCCGGTGCTCCACGAGGTCCAGCACCACGAAGGGTGGCTGCCGTTTCAGGCGCTCGAAGAGGTCGCCGCGTTTCTCGACCTCACGCCGGCCGAAGTGCTCGATACCGCCTCGTTCTACGAAGAGTTCTACCTCGAACCGGTCGGCCGGTACACGATTGGCGTGTGTCAGTCGATCGCATGTGAGGCGCTGGGACACGAGCGCATCGTCGACCATGTCCGGCGAAAGCTCGGCATCGAGCCGAACGAGACGACGGACGACGGCCTCTTCACGCTCCGATGCATGGAGTGCCTCGGCGCCTGCGATACCGCGCCCTGTGCGCTGGTGAATGAGGACCGACACGATCTCTTGACGATCGAGTCAATCGACGAACTTATCGATTCGATTCGCGAGCGGGAGACGCCTGGATCTTCGTCGAACGAAGCCGGGACGGAGGTCGCGTCCGTCGCGTCGGAGGCGTGAACGCATGACCGACTCGAACCCCGAACGCAAGTCCGTGATGCGCTCACTCGGTGAGTTCGTCGGTCATATCTGGTGGGGGGTCCGTCATGACCCTTCGAAGAAGCGCACGATCATCGACAAGAAGGTGACCGAGCGTCGCGAGGGAAAGGTGACGCTGCGGGAGACGATCGTGCGCGAGATCGAGGTCGATCACGACGACGCGCCTCGCGAGTGATCAATCGATGTATCCGAGCCCGCGGAGTCGATCGAGCAGTGCTTCCTCGTCGCCTTCGTCATAGACATCGGCGCCTTCGCCCCATCCCTTACCCGCTTCGCTCGACTCACCGCCGTAAACGACTTCGTGCGAGGATTTCCATTCATCGGTGAACGCTTCTTCGATGAATCGACCGTCCATGTCGCGTGGGATTGGCAACCCGAGATACGCGAGGATCGTCGGCGTCACATTGATGATGCTCGTGTCCACGCCGGATTGCGCCTTGATGCCCGGACCGCACGCAAGGAAACAACCCTCCATGCGGTGCGTTCCGGAGCCGGTGCGCCAGTCCGCTTTCTTGAACATGCCCCGGCCGAGCGAGAAGTCGGCGATCCATTCGCCGTGGTCGAGGAAGAACACGACATCCGGCGCCCGTTCGACATACTTTCCGTGGTAGACCTCTTCGCGCGGCTTGACATGACTGAGCATGGGACGATTCGTATCGGGGTGCCGAACTTCCTGCAGCGCTTCGATCACGGCGTTGCGCACTTCAATGTAGTCTTCGGGCTCGACCGACCCGTGGTCGATGTCGTCCCCGTAGAGCCGCCGGCCCTTCACATTGATGTAGAGACCACCCTCGGTGTTGCTCGCCATGTACGCCTTCGTGCGCTTCCAGTCGATCGACTCGTAGAAGATGTCATAGAAGGTCCGGGCGGAAGCGGATTGCCGATCGAGCGCGCGCTTCGCCATCATCCGGCGCCATGCCTTCTGGAGACCGACAGTCTTGAGCGTCTTGCCGTACACCTTCTTGGCGAAGAGCACCGCCATGGCCTGGCGGATCTTCCACTGGTTCGCGACGAGCAGCCCTTTCTGCTGAAGGAAGTTGTTCGCGTAGAACTTTCCGTAAAGTGGCCCGAATCCGTGATCGGAGACGAAGAAGATCGCCGTCTCCGTCCCGGCCTTCTCGTGCACCTGTCGGACCTCGTCGTCGACCTGGCGGTAGTACTCGAGAATCGTCTCCATGAGAGACTCGTCGTACCGACCGTCGCGTTGAAGCTTCTCGCGCTCCGAAGGATCGATGTAGTGCCACATCGCGTGCTGAATTCGGTCCGTGCCGGTGTAGCAGGGGAAGCACAAGGTCCAGTCGTCGTACTCATCCATCAGGCGGAGGCAGTACTTCGTGCGCTGCGCCTGGCAGTGCATGAGGTCCTTGAGAAAGTCCTTCGCCGTCGCGTCGGAATAGCCCTGCCAGTTCACCGTGATGATGTACTCACCGAGTTCATTCTTGAGTCGTGAGTACAGGTCGGGAGGATAGGTGAGACCGTGATCGACGCTCGGCGTGAGCATGCCCGTGAACATGGCGCCCTTGATCGGACGCGGCGGATAGGTCACCGGGACATTCATGACGATGCTCGTGAGGTCATGCTCGCTGAGAATCTGCCACAGCGTCTTGCCGTCGATCTCCTTCGAGTTCACGAGCCGACGACTCATGTTGACCGCGTTCTTTGCCCGGGTGGGCTTGAAGAAGTCGAAGACCCCGTGATTGCCGGGCTGCTTGCCGGTCGAGAAGCTCGTCCACGCCGGACCTGTGACGGGCGGGACGGTACTCTCGAGGACGCCCCATGAACCACGCTCCATGAGCGAGCCGCAGTACGGCATGACGCCCTGCTCCGCGAGCGGGCGCATCACATCGTGCGTCATGCCGTCGAGTCCGATGAGCAGGACACGCTTGCGTTCGGCCATGGTTCTCCTCGATTCGCGCGACCGGTCGTGGCGCCGTCTCGAAAATACTATCTGCGTGCGCCGTCAGGATGCGCGCCGATGCGCCATCGGCGCCGCGGCGCGCTCGGCGAGGACTTCCTCGTACAGATCGACGAGTCGTTCCGCCGCGAAGCCCCAGGTGAGCTCTTCCACCGCTCGCGGAAGTTCGGCGCGAACCCGCTCGCGGTATTCCACTTCGCCCATCGCCTTGCGCAACGCCTCCGCGCACCCGTCCACATCACCCGGCTCGAACAGCAGCCCGAGTCGTCCTTCATCCGTCTGCTCCTCGAAGCACGGAAGCGTGGTCAGCACGGGAAACAACCCGCACGCCATCGCTTCCATCGACGCCACGCAGAACCCTTCGCCATGCGAACCCATGACGAAGATGTCCGCCGCGTTCTCGAGTTCGGGCAGATCGGCGTTGTTCACATATCCCATGATCGTGACCTGCCGCGACAGCGTCGCGCTTCCTTCGACGAGTGCTTTGACCTCGGCGTCGAGCGGACCGTATCCGGCCAGATAGAAATGTGCGTTCGGGAAGCTCGGCGCCACGCGTTCGTAGGCTCTGAGAACCGTCACCGGGTCCTTGCGCTTGTTGATTCCCGCCGCCCAGAAGAGGATGGGATCGCCCTTCAATCCGGTCTTGGCGCGGCACTCCGCCCGATCAAGCTTGCGGAACCGTTCGTCGTACCCGACGCGAATGATGCGGTTCTTCTCCGGATCGAGCCCGAGTCCCTCGCGATACTGCCGTTCATGAAACCGGGTCAGGTAGATCCCTCGCTCGGCGTGGTCGTGCGGGAATTGAAGCACCTTGCGGATGTGCCACTTTCGGGCGAGCCGCGGCCCGTGGTGCTGGTACACATAGGGAATTCCATGGCGTACGAGCGATCGGGCGGCAAGGTGGAAGGACCACGGGTAACTGTTCATCTGCCAGTGCACGAGGTCCGGACGCCAGTCGATGATCCGGCGCATCCACTTCCATGAGAACTGCTTTCCCTGGTAGAACCACCGTCGGCACATGAGGTCCATCGGTCGCGTCGCGACATATTGCACGCCATTGTGCGTCTCGTCGGCGTCCTTCGTGTACATGAGATGGACCGACACGGCGGAGCCCGGATGACGGCGCGCCAGAGCGTTGGCCACCGACTCGGCTTCCTGACCGAGCCAATCCTTCTTCTCAATGATCGCCCGCTTGATGTCCGCTTCCTGATCGTTGCGGGTCGGAATCGAGCCAAAGACGAACGCAATGCGCACCGGGACTGACCTCTCTGGTTTCGAACAGAATTGGCGACGCGTGTACGCGGTCGACGCGGGCGGGAGTATAGCCCCGGCGAATCGCGGTTCAGTCGAGGGAAGTATCGGTCGATCGGGCGTTAGTCATCATCGATCCGAACCCCGAATGAGAAGGGTGAAGGTTCACCCGTCGGCGGCGCCTTCCGATAATGCGGATCGCTCGCTTCGAACGGCTACCATGGAGGCTCATGGCCCGGCGTCGACCCAATATCCTGATGATTGTCATGGACGCCGTGCGAGCGGAGAACCTCTCCATCTACGGCTACGGCAAGCCGACGACCCCGAATCTCGAACGCCATGCCGATCGTTTCGCGATCTACGAGAACGCGATCACCGCGGCCCCGTGGACCTTGCCGAGCACGACCAGTCTCTTCACGGGAACATACTCGTCGACCCATCGGCTCGTCATTGACGGCGATCGATTGAGCGGCCGCTTCACCACCCTCGCGGAGCTTCTGAAGGACGACGGGTACCGCACCGCGAAGGTGACGGGAACCGTTCCCTATGTATCCGACTTCTCGGGACTCGATCGTGGCTTCGGGCACGCGTTCGAGCCACCACCTCCCGCGGTCCGGCGATGGTGGAGGACGCTGAAGAGACGACGCGTGGCG
Source organism: Phycisphaerales bacterium (assembly GCA_043101845.1). GTDB lineage: Bacteria > Planctomycetota > Phycisphaerae > Phycisphaerales > UBA5793 > JBICHN01. The sequence goes on from JBICHN010000011.1 coordinate 1,448,493, forward strand.
GATCGTCCGAACGCGATGCGCGAGGGACTCGACCTCGGCCTCGATCTCGAGGAAGAGCACACCGTTACCGCGGGCAACGGCCTCACCGCCCGGGCGCGTTACTGGATGACCGGACTCATGGATGTCGGCGCCGACCAATGCCTGCGCGAAGCACGGCGAATCTGGAAAGAGCCCGGCGAGGAGCCACGGTTCATTTATGTGCACCTTCAGGAGACGCACGCGCCCTATCGGCCGCCGCACCGATTCCGGCGGCGGTTCATTCGGCCGGAACTCCATCGCCGAAACTTCGGCGCCATCAACCAGCGGCCGAATCCGCACGATGTCGGCATCATCAAGCAGTCCGCCGAGGAGTACGAGATTCTGACTGGTCTCTACGACGGCTGCATCGCGTATCTCGACGACCGCATCGGAGCGCTTCTCGATGACCTGGCCCGGACGCCTGAATTTGACGATTCACTCATCGTGGTCACGGCGGATCATGGCGATTGTCTGGGTCGTCACGGCGTACTTGGTCATCAATTCGTCGTCTACGACGCGCTCACGCACATTCCGTGGCTGGTGAAGTGGCCTGCGGACATCGGAGTTCATGGCCGGCGCAAAGAACTCGTTCAAAACACCGATTTCGCTCCAACCGTGTGCGCACTCCTCGGCGTCGAGCCGCGTCATGAATACGAGGGGATCGACATCCTCAACGGGGAACGAGCCGCGGCGATCAGTGAACTCTTGAAGCCGTTCGGTCAGTCAGCGGTCAAGCAGCGATTGCACGAACGGGCGCCGCACTGGCGTCGGGCGGCCCTCGCGGCACGGTCGAGATCGCACAAGCTCATCGTGTACTCGAATGATCAGCCCGACGAATTCTTCGACCTTGCGCAGGACCCGACGGAGTCGGTCAACCTGCTCGAGCGGGGCGGGCTTTCCGGGATGCGCGCGCGCGCGCACGAAGCACTCTGCGCTGAAGTCGAGTCACGCAGGTCCATTTGGCGCGAGGCGGCGGCGGAGATCGACCGACGAGTATTCGAGGGCGACGAGAACGAGATTGATCCCGAAGTCGAAGAGCGCCTCCGGGCGCTCGGATACCTCGACTGACGGCCATGGTGCGGTCTCGGCCGCGGCTATTATGCCGCGTCCACGAGCCGCGTGGGTGTGGGAAGGCGTGACTTGGACATTACTCTCAAGCGAATTCCGAAGCTGATTCTGGCGCAGTTCTACATGCGCAACCCGATGACACATCGTCTTATCGCGAGGACGAACCAGCCTCGCCTCGATCGCCCGGTCTTCATTCTGGGCGTCCCTCGATCCGGGACTTCGGTCTTCTGCAATCGATTCGGAGCTCACCGCGACCTGGCGCACTGGTCGGAGGCGCCGACGGTGTGGGATCCGCGCCATCGCGATCCCAAGGCCGATCACCGCTGGACCGAAAAGGAATCGACTCCGTCGACGATTCGTCGGATCAACAACAATTTCGCGTTCTACACACGGCTCAAAGGCAAGAGCCGTTTCGTCAACAAGCATCCGCGGAATTCGCTCCGCGTTCCGTTTCTCGTTGAAGGGTGGCCGGACTGTTTCCTCATTCATGTGGAGCGTGATCCGCGCGCCGTGACGAACAGCCTCATTCACGAGGTCGAGCGGGAGCGCTGGCGGCAGCGACTTCCGCTGGGTTCCTTCGCCCGCCCGCCGGGCTGGCGGGAGTTCGACCGTGCCGCCACTCCAGTCGAACGGTTCAGCCGCATGGTGGTCGCGACTTATGAGACGCTCCTGGATGACCTCGATTCGCTCGATCTGCGCGACCGCGTCTTCACGGTGCGTTACGAGGAGTTCGCGACGGATTGCCGCAGCACGCTGCGCGCCGCGTTCGAACACTGTGAACTCCCGATCGACGAGGGCGCGATTGAGGCGGCGCCGGAGCGGCTCGAGAATCGAAATTACAAGTGGCTCGAAAAGCGGACGCGTGATGAAGTCGAGATCATGCGCGACATTCTCACACCGCTTCTCATTCGTATGAGGTACGAAACAGATTCGAACTGGCTCGAACGCCTCCGCGCCGAACGCGAAGAGAACCCCACCTCGGTCACGGCTACTTGACGCCGGACTGATCGCCCCTGACGATCCGAACCACGATGCGACACCCTAAACCAATCGAACGGATGACCTGGCAGACACTCTGGGGACGGAACCCCGTCACCCTCGGCGCCATCGGACTTCTTCCGCACGGGCGTGTGGATCGTCCGATCTTCATCGTGGGGTCGCCGCGGTCCGGTACGAGCGTCTTCAGTCGCCTGTTCGGGCAGCATCCTCAGCTCGCGAACTGGTCGGAGGGACACTGCCTCTTCGACCCCGCCTACATGAGTCAGACGAACGAGCACCGTTGGACCGAGGCGGACTATTCACGCTTCGGCGGGCGTCGAATCCGATCAAATGTCTACTGGTTCTCCCGCTACATCGCGTGGCGTCAGCGAATCGAGCAGGTGCGCTTCACGAACAAGCTGCCGCGTCACACGCTCCGCATTCCCTGGTTGTTGAATGTGTTCCCCGACGCGTTGTTCGTCCACATTATCCGCGACGGTCGCGCCGTCGTGCGCTCGATGATTCGCGTCGTCGAGCGACAGGGGAAGTCCGACAAGCCGCTGGGACAGTTCGCCCGTCCACCAGGCTGGCAGGAGTATTACCAGGCCGATCCCTACGAGGCGCACTCACGCCAATGGGTCGGAATCGAGGAGACCGTTCAGGCGGATCTGGCGGGTGTCGACCCTTCACGAATCTACCGGACGAAGTACGAGTCCTTCATTCGCAGCACGCGTGACATCATGCGGGAGATCTGCACTCAGTTCGAGCTTCGACAGGATGACGCGGCGGTCTCGATTTTTCCGGAGGCGCTCGAGAATCGCAATGTGAAGTGGCCGCAGGAGTGTTCTCCGGAGCAGATCGAAACGATGCGGCGGTGGCTCACACCAATGCTCATTCGATATGGCTACGAAGACCGGCACGACTGGCCGATTCCCGGCGTTGACGCCGCGGACGATTCGGTCGCCGCCCGAGCCTGATTCCCGAATTCGCTAGAGTAATTTTTGTCGCCGTCTGGTATAGTGCGATCCTCGAGCACAGAGGATCGACAATGAAAAGACTTCGAGACCATCGGCGATGTCTTGCCGTGGTGTGGCTGGCGTCCCTTCTTCTTGGCGCCGCTTCATCGACCGCGCAGCCGGGCGAGCCGTCGTTCCGAGAGATTCCGCTCTCGATCGACTCAGGTGCGATCGACTCTGACGGCGACCGCGCAGCCGTGGTGTGGTCCGCCGTAGTCGAAATCCCGGACGCGACCTGGATTCAACTCCGGTTTGGTCCGGCGACACAGCTTGACGCCGCCGACGATTCGTCAGTCGTTCGCATCAGCTCATTCGACGACTTCGCGACGCAGAATCTCGACCAGAGTTCACTGGTCTCATGGCGCGGAAGCTCCGCGTACTTCAATGGCGGACGACTCGTCATCGAACTCATCGCGGCGCCGGGAACGAAAGGGAATCGCATCGATCTCACCGGGGCCCGCGCCGGAGTAATGGACGACGCGCTCGGACCCGCGTCGATCTGCGGCCCAACCGATGATCGCCTCCTTCTTGATGATCCGCGCGTCGGTCGGTCGTGGCCGTCGGCCTGTACTGCGTTCATGATCGATGACCGGCATCGACAGTTCCTCACCGCGGGCCATTGCGCTGAAATTTTCCAGACGGTTGGAGAAGTCATCGAGTTCAATGTGCCGTTCTCGAACATCGAGGGGACCCCGAGACATCCGCCTCCCGAGGATCAATACCCGGTCGATCCGGAATCAATTCAGTTCGCCTCGAACGGTGAAGGGGACGACTGGGCGTATTTCGGATGCGGGCTCAACTCGGAGACAGGGCTGACCGCTTTCCTCGTCCAGGGAGACTTCCTCTCGCTCGGGGATATGGCGCCGCCGGACACCGGCCAGTCCATTCGAGTGACGGGCTACGGCTCGGTGCGCAATCCGATTTCGCCGCAGTGGAATCTCGTTCAGAAGACGCATGTCGGACCCTATCGCGGCGTCGTCGGAACCGTGGTGCGCTACACCGTCGACACGACGAGTGGAAACTCGGGGTCACCCGTCTTCGACCAGGAGGCGATGGAAGTCATTGGAATCCACACCCACGGCGGCTGCGATATTTCTGGCGGCTCGAATATCGGGACCGCGATCAATCATCCCGACCTCCTGTTCGCGCTTTCGTCACCGCGCGGTGTGTGCGGGCCATTCGATTTGACGGTTTCCCAACTTATCGCGGGCGAGCTTGCGACCGCCACGGCGAGCGGTGTCGCGCCGGGCGCGACGGTGTACTTCGGTTACAGCCTGACGGGACTGGGCGAGACCATCATCGAGCCGCTCGGCGTGGTGATGCGCCTCGACGCTCCACGGCTCATTGATTCGGCGGTCGCCGATGCGGATGGAGTCGCCGAGATCCAGGGAATGACACCACAGTCTCTGCAGAACAGACTGATCGTCCTGCAGGCGGCCACAGTCGGACAAACCTCAACCGTTCGCCGTCAACGCGTTAACTGAGTTGGCTCTTCCGTCATGACCGGGGATTCACCGTCATTCGCCGCATCATCGCCGGCGGCAGATTCCAGAGGACAAACTCCCGGCCCGTGTTCGGTCGCTTGTCGAAGTCGTCGAAGATTTCGGAGATGCGACGGATCCTCGACCTGCCCGACCCCGTAGAGAAGATTTGTTTCAACTGTCGCAAATAGGCGTATTCAAAGAAGCACATTTCCCCGCCGTCGGCGAGCAGCGACTCCATTCGCTCGAGAATCTCGACGACAAGCTCCGGCTCGAAGTTGTTGAGAGGAAGGGCCGAGATGATCGCGTCATAGGGGCCGTCTAGCGCGACCTCCTGAACCGGGCCGACAATAAGATTGATCTCGACTTCGGGGAGTCGGCTACGAGCCGCCTGCAGAACATTTCGATCGAGCGCCGCTGCGAGATCCTCATTGATCTCAACGACATCGAAGCGATCGCCGGGAGTGAGCCACTCCACGATCTCGCGGGTGATGGGTCCGTCGCCCGGTCCCACTTCGAGAACTTTCCGATTGCGCTGCGGCGTGCGAAGCGCCGAGGCCATCCTGCGGGCGAACGCCCGTGAGCTGGGAGCGACCGATCCGGTGTGATGAAAATCGGTCAGTATGGCTCGAAAGTGGGCCAGGGCCATGCGGGCGCCTCGATTGCATTCGATTGAAGGGGTCGCAGCGCAGTATAGTCGCCCCCTCCGCATGCCTCATTGGGAGTCGGCCATGCTCGATCTCGCGCGGACCACGGTCGGAGACCTGCTTGATGCGATCGGCGCGCGGACGCCGGCGCCCGGCGGCGGCGCGGTCGCTTCTGTGACGGGCGCCCTGGGCGCAGCGCTCGGTGAGATGGCGCTCCGGTACTCCATCAGGAAGTCGTCTCCAGACGATCTCCGATCCTCAGTCGGACAGGCGATCGAATCCCTCGTCGCGGCTCGAGCACGCTTCCTCAACCTCGCCGACGACGATGCGCGGGCATACGCCGAACTCAATCGTCTCCAGCGTCTTCCGGAAGATGACGAAGTGCGACAGGTTGGGTGGAAAGTGGCCGTCGAACAGGCCATCGCGGCGCCAATGGCGACGGTCACGGTGTCTCGTGAGGCTCTCCAACACCTCGATTCTGTCATGGAATTCTGCTCGAAATGGCTCTTGAGCGATCTCGCGATCGCGGCCGACCTGCTGGCCTCCGCGAACCGCGCCGCCGCATGGAATGTTCGCGTGAACCTTCCCCTTCTCGACACTGAAGAATCGAAACGCGCGAGGTACGAGGGTCAGGTCGAAGACGCTCTGCGCGCGACCTCGAGTCTGGCCGAGTCCATCATCGCGCACTGTCAATCTTCACGATCCGGGTAGCGGCGTTCCGGTGAACCCTGACGGCATGCTCGGCCGATATTGGAGCCGTGGATATCGTCGACGAACCCCAACCTCGACGCCCGTCCGGCCGCGGGCCGCGCCGATTTCTGATGGTGTGGTATCGATGCTGCCATACCTACGGCCGGGCGCACCGGACGCCGGACGGGACGAGATACATCGGGCGCTGTCCTCGATGCGGCGCCCGGGTCCGAGCGTTGATCGGTCCCGGAGGATCGGACCGGTCGATGTTCGAGGCCCGTCCGATCTGAGCCGGATGGCTACGATGACGCGATGACACGATTCGGCTCTTCTTACGACATTGCCCGTATGACGGGACACTGCGCTTCAAGCGGCCGCGCGATCGAGCCGGGTGAAGAGTATGTCGCAGCGCTCTGCGAACGCGAGGGGGACGACGGCTTCGACCGGTTCGACTATTCGGTCAAAGCCTGGGAATCGGGCGACCGCCCGCCGCGTCTCTTCAGCTACTGGAAGACGAAGCGTCGCCAGCCGAACGAGAAGAAGGGTCTCGAGTTCGATGACGACGCGCTGCTCAACCTCTTCCAGCGTCTGGAAGGTGATGAGCAGCCGCTCCGCGTCGCGTATCGCTTCGCCGTCGCAATGCTCCTGCTTCGCAAGCGGTACCTCAAGCTGGACTCGATCGATCGTCGGGAGGACGGCGCCATATGGCTCGTGCGAATGAAGGGCGACCCGCCGGAAACGCCACCGCTCGAAGTTCGCGATCCGCAGATGGACGAAGAGCAGATGCGGGGGGTCTCCGATCAGTTGTCCGAGGTCCTTCGGGGCGAATGGTGACCGGCGGCGACCGGATCGCGGTCGCGTGCATCTTCTGTTTGCTCGTCGTCAACGCGCTCGGTTGCGCCCAGTCTCCGAAATCGCCCACGCTTGACGAGTACGGCTCGCCGCCGACTTACGACGATCTGGTCGAACGACAGAACACACGCGTCGCCTCGATCGAACGGTTCTGGACCTTCGTCTCACTCGAACTCAAATGGATCGATGAAGACGGCGACGCGCGTACCGAGGTAGGCGCCGGCAATTTCATTTTCGAGCGTCCCGATCGCGCGGCCCTCACCTTTGAGAAACTTGGTGAAGTCTACTTCTGGGCTGGGAGTGACGAAGATCGCTTCTGGCTCTTCGAAGGTGGCGAGTCGTCGGTGGGATATGTGGGACGCAACGCGAATGCGTTCAGCCCCTGCGCCGATCCACTGCCCTTTACGGCTCATCCGTCCGAACTGCTCGATCTGTTCGGAATACTCGAATTGCCGACTTCCGAAGAACTCGATTCCGACGAGCTTGTCGTCGGGGCATCGGACGAGTGGAACGCGTGGGTCGTGACCATACCCGGCCGCTTCAGCGGGCGCCGAGTCTACTTCGAGCCCGAAGAGTGGCTTCCGATTCGCGTTGAACTTATTGACCCGGTTGACGAACGGGTACTTGTCGCGTCCGATCTCGCGAATTACACACCGCTTGCGATGGAGACTCTGCCGCGCTTCGCCGCGCCGGTCGTTCCCACACGAATGGTCGTCGCGGCGGGTGGATCACAGGATGGTGGGTATGTGCGGATGACCGGGCGCGAGCCCGCCGATTCGCCAAAAGCGCGATCATTCAACCCGCGCGTGTTCTCGTTCGAAGCGGTTCGCCGGAACATGCGTCCGAAGCGGCTCGTCATTCTCGACGCGGCGTGTCCGGACCCGGCGCTGGAACTCGGAGATGGCGCCTCCTCCGGCGGTTGAAGAGACCGGCCGACTCTTCGTCTTCATCTCGTGATCGCGTATGATGCCTGCTCATGGCTCGAGGAACCGTTCAGACATTGTTGATGTTCGCCGCGGCGCTGTTCGTTTGCGCGTTCACGATGGCCAGCCGGGCGTCCGCGGCGCAACCGGACACGACGGATTCGGTCGGGGGCGAATCAACTCTGATCGAAGATGGGCCGCAGGCGGCGTCCGACGGTGAACATCTCTGGTATACGCAGGCGCTGGGGACACGCGGCGAATACCGCATTCTCCATCACGGGCCCGGGATGGACCCGACCGTCGTGGGCCAGGCGCTCGTCGTCGGCCGGCGTCCCGAAGCGCTCCTGGCGAGCGACGGTGCGTTGTATCTCATCTTTCCGCCGACGGAGGTCGCCGCGACGAGCGGAGAGAGCGCGTCGTACCGGACAGTGCAGACCATTCAGTCCGTTTTCGATCTCAATGAGCGCCGCTGGGTGTTCTCTCCGCCGGGTCGAGGGCGGGTGCTGCCCACCCTCCCCGGGTCGGGATCACTCGGCGGCGTCGCCGTCGCGGATGGACGCCCGATGGCCTTGATTCTTCCTTCCGAATCGGTCAGCGGGAGCGAAGAGGAAGCGCCGATCGCGACCCTCGTCGTCTACCGGAACGGTGAATGGCAGGATGTCGAGTTCCCCGAGATCGACGACGCCGGCGCCGCGCACTCATGGCGACTGCTCGACGGCGCCACCCCGATCCTGATCGCCGTCGGACGCTCGCCTGAGCAGGCCGCGGTCAAAGCGTTCGAATGGCGCGACGGCGAGTGGCGGGAATTCGATTGGACGCTTGATCCGACGACGATTGTGTCGACCTCGCCGGCGCGTTCGCGAACGGCCGTTCTGGGAGATCTCGGCGCCGGTAAGGCGAGGCTTCATCTCCTGTGGTCGGATGCGCTCTGGACGATCGGCGAGTTGCGAATTCGCGCGGAAGAGAGCGTGCTGCTCGAATACGGCGAACAGGTGGCCATCTTTCATCGCCGCGGTGAATCGGCGGAGCCTTATCTCACCGCGATTTCGATCGAGACGGGGACCGTGTTCGAGGAGCGACAACTCGGCGAGATGCCGACGATTCGTCGCGAGGACTTCGGATCGCTCGTGTTCATCGGCGGTCTTCTTCTCGCGGCCCTCGTCATGTTTCTCTTCCGGCCAGATCCGACGAAGATGCGGGTCACCCTTCCTCCCGGGACGCGCCTCGCCGAGCCGATGCGACGACTCGCCGCCATGGTGATCGACCTGGCTCCCTGCGCTCTTCTCGTTCGGACGATCATGGAGGCGCCGCTCGCGGAGCTTGTCCGATCACCGCTCGTCACTCGCGATCCAAGCGACGCCGCGCCGGCCCTGCTGATGATCGCCATCTGCGTGGTCTACACCACCATCGCGGAGCTCATCTGGTCGCGCACGCTTGGCAAGTGGTTCATGGAGTGTTATGTGGTCAGTGTCGACGGCACGAAACCGAAGGCGGTTCAGATCCTTGTTCGGAACGCCATGCGTGGCATCGCGCTTGTCGTGCCTCCGCTTGTCCTCTTCGTGCTCATGAATCCGTACCGCCAGCGTCTCGGCGATATGGCGGCTCGGACCGTCGTCGTCAACGACCCGGAGCCGAACGAAGAGTCTCCCGAGGCCGAATCGACCGCTGATCAACCGGATGAATGACCGGTGCGCGGCGGCTCGACCGTCCAGCTGAGGTCATCGCCGTCGATCGTCTCGAATACGACGGAAACGGAACGCGCCATGATTCGAGCGGGAGCCGTCACGGTCACCCGTTCCCCGGCGTGCCAGTGGAGTTCGATGTCAGCGCCTCCGGCGCGAAGGCGATCGTTGCGCGGCACACCTTCGAGCATCATGAGCGTCAGTCCATCGGCCACGGTAAGCCAGACCCGGTCGGCTTCGAGCGCGGGTCGATCGAATGCTCGCCATGGCTCGTCCATTTTCCGAAGGCGTTCAACGGCGTCGTCGATGCAGTCGTTCAGCCAGTCGACCAGACGAACGACTTCGTCGGCGTCTTCTTCGTCTCCGGTCTTGACCGAATCCGTATACAGGCCATGGGCATGAAGCGCAATCAGCGCGCCGAGATAGGGATGGTCCTGAGCGCCCAACTCCACGCTTCGCCGCCAGATGTCGCTGTGGTCTGTCGAGGGCATCCGTTTGAAATCGAGCAGGCGGCGGGCGCCTCGGTCGAGCGCCTTTCGCTCCCACTCGATCCATCCATCGTCATGCCTTCGCACGGCGTCGAGAAAGAGACGCCGCACCGCCGGGTCGTCATCAACCAACTCTTCCAGACGCCAGGCGCGGCAGATCTCGGCGGCGACCCGGGCGTGCTCCGGCTGACGGACCGCGGTCACTCCGTGTTGGCGCTCAAGGACGATCACCGGATTCAGAATCGGGTCCTGACCGCCCAGAGATCAGGAAAGACCGGGCGGAAGAGCGTGGTCTTCAGGTACTCGGCGCCTGGCGAGCCCCCGGTTCCGGGCTTCGTTCCGATCGTGCGCTCCACCATTTTCACATGCCGGTACCGCCATTCCTGCAGACCCTCGTCAAGGTCAACGAGACGCTCGCAGATCTGCGCGTGGATCGGGTGATGGCGGTAGATCTCGATGATCGCATCTTGAACCTTCTCGGACGGCTCATACCGCTCGCTGAAATCGCGATGCAGGATCGAATCAGGAATGTCATGTCCATTCTGGCTGAGAAACCGTAAGAACGAGTCATAGAGCGTGGGGCTGTCCGCAAGCGCCTCGAGCCGCTCCGCCGCCGGCGTGTTCGCATGATGCCGAATCATCTTCGGGTTGCGAATACCGAGCGCAAACTCGAGTTCCCGGAACTGCGCCGACTGAAATCCGCTCCCCGATTCGAGGTAATCGCGGAACGAATTGAACGACAGCGGCGTCATGGTCTCGAGCACATCGACCTGAGCGACAAGTGTCTTCAGAATCGTGAGAACCCGCTTGAATCCATGGAGCGCCGTGGGCGGGTCATTCGCCTCGAGCGCCCGCTGAAGGAATCGAATCTCGTGGAGAATCTGCTTGAACCACAGTTCATAGACCTGGTGGATGATGATGAAGAGCGTCTCGTCGTGCTCCGCCGGTTTCGATCGCGGCTGTTGCAGTTCGAGAAGTTCATCGATCTTGAGATAAGTCGAATAGGTGAGTGGCGGCACGGTCTACTCCGATCGAGTCTCGGGAACTCTAGCCCGGTCGCGAGAAGCGCAGCGCGCCGGGAGCCGGGCGACGCCGCGTTGCCGTCGTGAGCCGCGAGGTTACGATGAGAGGCCGAAGCCGCCCGATGGACCGGCGTCGAATGATTCCTCGCGGGAGAAGCGGTTCCCATGGTCAACAAGATCTTCGAATCTCCAGGCAGCGCGCTCGAAGGGCTCACCTTTGACGGAATGACCGTGATGGTCGGAGGCTTTGGGCTGTGCGGGATTCCCGAGCAACTCATCCTCGCGCTGCGCGGCAGCGGCGTGCGCGACATCACGGCGATTTCGAACAACGCCGGCGTCGACGACTGGGGCCTCGGTCTCCTTCTCCAGACTCGGCAGATTCGAAAGATGGTCTCGACCTATGTAGGTGAGAACGCGGAGTTCGAGCGGCAGTTCCTCGCCGGCGAACTCGAGATCGAGTTCAATCCCCAGGGCACATTCGCCGAGCGGATCCGCGCCGGGGGCGCCGGAATCCCGGCGTTCTTCACGAAGACGGGCGTCGGCACCGTCGTCGCCGAAGGCAAGCCTCACGAAGACTTCGACGGCGAAACCTATGTCCGGGAGAGTTGGCTCAAGGCGCATCTCTCTCTGGTGAAGGCATGGAGAGCAGACGGGGCGGGTAATCTGATCTATCGGAAGACCGCGCGCAACTTCAACCCGATGATGGCGACCGCCGGACAGACGACGGTCGCCGAGGTGGAAGAGATCGTCGAGAGCGGGACCCTCGATCCCGACCAGATTCACACGCCGGGTATCTTTGTTGATCGAATCGTGCGGACGACCTCCGAGAAGCGCATTGAGCAGCGGACGACCCGGCCGCAGTCGTAGTCGTCCCCACGCTCATCCTGAAGGAACCATCGATGGCTCTTACGCGAGAAGAAATCACGCGGCGCGCGGCGCGCGAACTCCAGGACGGGTTCTATGTCAATCTTGGAATCGGCATGCCGACTCTCGTGGCGAATTATGTGCCCGATGGGATGACGGTGTGGCTCCAGTCCGAGAACGGCATTCTTGGAATGGGACCGTTTCCCTTCGACGAGGATGTCGATCCGGACCTGATCAACGCCGGCAAGCAGACGGTGACCGTCGTGGACGGGGCCGCCTTCTTCGATTCCGCGTCGTCCTTCGGTCAGATCCGTGGCGGACACATTGATCTCGCGATCCTCGGGGCGATGCAGGTCAGTGAACGAGGTGACATCGCGAACTGGATGATTCCCGGAAAGATGGTCAAAGGCATGGGCGGCGCGATGGACCTCGTCGCCGGCGTCAAGCGCGTCGTCGTGACGATGGATCACTGCAACAAGCGCGGCGAGCCGAAGATCCTCAAGGAATGCGACCTTCCGCTCACCGGCAAGGAATGCGTCGACATGATTATCACGGACCTGTGTGTCATGGAGATGCAGGCCGATAACGGCCGACGGCGTTTCGTCGTCACGGAACTCGCGGCAGGAGTCGACGCCGAGGAGGTTCGGGAGAAGACCGAAGCCCGGATCGAATTCTCGGACCAACTCGCCGAGATCGCCGTCTGAACCTGAACCGCGACGGCCGGATAACCGACGACCAATCGTTGCAATCGTGATCCGGCGCCGGGTCCGCCTCAATTCCCCCTTCGACATGTCCGATCACACAGAGGCTCCGCGTCCGAGCGGCGCGGAGCCCTCAGTGCATCGGATTCGGCCGAAGGTGTGGGGTTATGAGCGACCCGATAGATCTGATGGTTCGACGCTTCGAGCGGCGCGAGCTCATTCTCGACGCCGAGTTCGAAGTCATGGGATCGAGCCGCGAACAGGTCGAGTTCACGAATGTCGTGGACGCGATGGTCAATCCGCGCACGGTCCGCGTCACGATGTGCGACATCGCGGAAGGCGGCGTGGGAGTCCAGGGACCGGTCTTCCTTCCCCGGATGACCGAAGGCGTTGTTCGCGTCTTCGATCCCGCCGATGCGGAAATACTCGCCGCTGCGGGCGCATCCCCCGAGCCCGCATTCTCCCACCCGGTCCGGGTTCGCCGATGCGACATGATCAGTCGCGGCCCGACCTACTTCATCGGACTGAGCTTCGAGAATCCGGCCGCCGATCTCGCCTCGGTACTCGATGGATTCATCGATCGGGTCAGCGAATCGCTGCAAGCGGTCGCCCTCGAGCGACTCCGGCGAATGGAGGAGGGCGAGCTTGCTTGATACGAGTGACTTTCTCGAGAAGGCGCTGCTCGAGGATGGCCTCCTCGAGGCGGACGAGCTGCGCGAAGCCCGCGATCTCGCCGACGAGGTTGGATGCTCGATCGACGAGGCGATCGCGACGCTTGGCTTCATTGACGGCCGTCGAATCGCGCTGACGAAAGCACAGATCTGTGAGTCGGCCTTCGTCGATCTCTCACACTTCGAGACCAACTTCGAGAATTGTCAGCTTGTGCCGCGCGGCGTCGCCGAACAGTTCCTCGTCTTCCCGCTGTTTGTCATCAACGAAGTCGTCACGCTCGGGATGGATGACCCGCTCAACCTCGCGGCGCTCGATCAGATGCGCCAGATCCTTAAGCGCGAGGTCGAGCCGGTTCAGTGCGAGACGAAGCTGCTGCGCGAACTCATCGACCGAGCATACAGCCTCTCGAGTCATGCGCCGGTGGACCGGGATGACCGGGATGACGACCCCATCGAGGCGGATGACGCCGGTCCGATCGTTGCGGCGGTCAATACGCTCTTGAGCGACGCCGTCGAAGCGAAAGCGTCCGACATTCATCTCAATCCCGATCAGAACGAACTGCATGTGCGGTTCCGCATCGACGGCGTATTGCAGAAGCGCCAGGGTCCGCCGCTCAGCATGCACGCGAAGCTCGTGCAGCGGCTCAAAGTCATGGCGAATCTCGACCTCACGCAGACGCGCCGACCCCAGGACGGAAAGTTCCGGTTCGAGTCGCGCGACCGGCGCGTGGATGTTCGACTGAGCATTCTCCCCACGGTCACCGGCGAGAATGTCGTCATCCGACTCCTCAACACGAACACGGCGATTCTCAACTTCGATGATCTCGGTGTGCCCGGCGATGTTCAGGAAACGATTGAATCGGTCCTCTCACAGCCGCACGGGATGATGCTCGTCACCGGGCCCACGGGCAGCGGCAAGACGACGACGCTCTACACAGCGATCTCGAAGCTCAATACGCCCGACCGGAACATCATCACGATCGAGGACCCGGTGGAAATCCGGCTCTCACTCGTCCGCCAGGTTCAGGTGAACCACGAAGTCGGCATGAGTTTCGCGAACGCGCTGCGTTCGATCCTCCGCCAGGATCCGGATGTCATTCTCGTCGGCGAGATTCGCGACGAGGAGACGGCGACGATTGCGTTGCAGGCTTCGCTCACCGGGCACTTCGTGCTCTCGACGGTGCACACGAACGACGCGGCGGGATCGATCACTCGACTTCGCGACTTCGGTCTGCCACCCTTTGTCATCAACGCGTCGCTCCTGGGCGCGATGGCGCAGCGACTCGTGCGCCGGATCTGTTCGCAATGCGCCGGTCCCGCCGAACCGTCCGAGTTCATTCTCAAGCGATTCCGACTCGACTCGGCGGAAGGATTTCTCGAGGGACGAGGGTGCGCCGCCTGCCGACACACTGGTTTCAGCGGCCGCGTCGGCATCTACGAGATGCTTCGACTCACGCCGAGCGTCCAGCGGGCGATCGCCGAAGGCGGATCAACGGAAGCCATTCGAGAAGCTTCGATCGCCGAGGGCATGCGCTTCATGTGGCAGGACGGTTTCGAGAAGGCGCGCCTCGGACTCACCACGCTCGACGAGGTGGCCAAGGTCGCCTCCGTCATGCAGGTCGAGCAGTTGCAGGAGGATCGGAGGCGATCCGCATGAGCGCGTTGACCTTTGAATTTCGAGCGCTTACGCCGGACGGGTCGATGCACCATGGCATCACCCAGGCGGACAGTTGCGAGGACGCGTATCGACGCATCGCGGCGTCGGGCATGAAACCGGTCAAGATCGCCCAGGCGAGCCGGCGCCGCACCGCCCGCATGTCTCGGTCGAAGATCACCCGCAGGGAAATCAGTCAGTTCACCTTCCAGTTCGCGGTGATGATCGAAGCGCGGATTCCCATCTCTGAAGGTCTGCGCTCGATCGCGGTCGAGGAGCAGAACCCGGCGTTTCGTCGAGTCATCGAAGAGGTGGCGACGAGTATCGGCGCCGGAAGCACGATCACCGAAGCGCTCACTCCGCATCGACATGTATTCGGCGATGTGTATGTCGAGATGATTCGCTCGGCCGAACAGAGCGGCAATCTCGTGAAGATTCTGCAGTACCTCGCGGACTTGCTCGAGCGTGATATCGACCGTCAGGCAAGCCTTCGGTCAGCGCTCATGTACCCGTCCTGTGTCTTGACGGCGCTCGCGGCGGCCGTGGTCGTGGTCATGCTCGTCGTAATGCCGCGTTTCGTCCGCATGTTCGAAGCGCAGGGTGTCAACCTGCCCATGCCGACTCGGGTTCTCCTCGGCATGACGCAGATCTTCAACAGCTACTGGTGGGTGTTCGCGTTGTTGCTCGCGGTCGCCATCGGCGCAGTGCTTCGCCTGCGCCGGACCGATAACGGTCGCCGCGTGCTGGATCGCCTGCTCCATCGCATTCCGGTTATCCGGTCGGCGCTGCAGGCCGCGGCGCTCGCGCGATTCGCGCATGTGTTCGGAATTTCGCTCGACAGCGGTCTCAGTCTCATCGATTGCCTGGACATGTCCGGACGGGCTTCGGGCCGCGCCATGATGCGGGAGGACGCCCGCCGCATGGCGGCGCATGTGTCCGAAGGCGGGAATCTCGCCGAGGCCCTCACGAAATGTCCTTATGTGACGGGCTTTACTCGCCGACTACTTTCCGCGGGCGAGCAATCCGCCGAGATGTCGTCCACCTGTCGGATTATCGCCCGTCATTATGACCGGGAGCTCAAGTACCTGACGAAAAACATGGCCACACTCATCGAGCCCTTCGTGGTGGTGGCGATGGCGGGAGTGGTGCTGTTCGTAGCGCTCAGCATCTTCCTCCCGATGTGGAACATGATGTCGCTGATGCAATAGCGCGGTTCACGAAGGCCGCGAACGGATTGATGGGGTCCCTTCGGACCGTTTCTTCAAGGAGTTGAACGATGCTTCGTACCCGACATGTACATCGACGAGCATTTACGCTGATCGAGTTGATTGCCGTGATGGTCGTCCTCGCGATCCTCTCGGGCGTGGCCCTGCCGAAGTTCTTCGATTACTCGGCGCAGGCCAAGGTCTCCGCGACGAAGGGCGCGCTCGGCGGCGTTCGCGCCGCGGTGGCGAACTTCTATGCGAACTCGGCGATCACCGGCACGCCGGCGTACCCGACCTACTCGCAGCTCACGACCGTCGGCACCGTGCTTCAGGAGCCGATTCCGGAGAATCCGTACAACGGCAGCCCCGATGTGCGCGACGCCGACGGCACCTACGACGCGGCGGACCCGCCGGTCAGCGGTTCGGAAGGCTGGGCCTATGACGCGACCGCCGGAAAGTTCTGGCCGAACACGGACAATGTCGGCGAGAACGAGTGGTAAGCAGACGGTGACTCGTCGGTCACACGAAGCTTCGAGACGCCGCCGGCTCCAGCGAGCCGGCGGCGCCTTCACCCTTGTCGAACTCATCGTCGTCATGGTTCTCCTGGCGATCTTGAGCGCCGTCATCGTCCCGACGCTCACCCAGGTCGGGGGCGTCCGGCGTGAAGCGGCCGCCGGCAAGGTCATTCACGACCTGAACATCGCCCGACAGGTCGCGGTCGCACGGGGCACGCGCACCTGGGTGGTCTTCGATGTCGCGGGCGACGCGTATGCGCTTCATGTCGAGGACGCGGCGAACCCCGGGCGGGCGAACCGTGTTCCGTTCGTCGATCAGGCGACGGGAAAGCCGTACGCGGTGGACTTCGACGCGGGAGATTTCGGTGACGCGGGCCTTCAGGCCGCGGACATCGAAGGCGGTGTCGAGATTGGTTTCGACTATCTCGGCCGGCCGTTGAGCGATCAG
This sequence comes from Phycisphaerales bacterium, assembly GCA_043101845.1. Lineage (GTDB taxonomy): Bacteria > Planctomycetota > Phycisphaerae > Phycisphaerales > UBA5793 > JBICHN01. The sequence goes on from JBICHN010000011.1 coordinate 1,465,416, forward strand.
GAGACCGTCATCGCGACCGACGGTCTGGTCACATTGAACGATGGCCGCGTCATTCGAGTGACGGCGAGGACCGGGCATGTTCGCTGAGCGACGACGAAGGCGACGACGCGCCGCAGGCGTCCGCGGGCAGCGCGGATTCACGCTGATCGAGACGATCGGCGCTCTGGTCATTCTGGCGATCGCTCTTCCGCCAATGATGGCGGCGATCCGGAAGGCCACGCTCGCCCGCGTACAACCGACGATGTTCTCGCACGCCCGATGGCTCGCGACGGAGAAGCTCGAGGACATCATCGCGGATCGGTACAGCGCGACTCGAGGCTACGACTATGTCGAGAACGCGTCGTATCCAACCGAGAATCCGATTCCAACCGATCCCGCGTTTCGACGCGCCGTCAACATCGTTGAGACTGGGGCGGACCTGCAATCCGCCGGTGATGGATACAAGACCGTCACCGTCACGCTGACCTGGACCGACGCCACCGGTGTGCAGCGCGATCTCGACATCAGCACGGTCCTGACGGAGTGGACGCCTTGAGCACGCCGCGAGTGCGCACATCCCGGACGCGGGCGTTTACGCTGATCGAGACGCTGTCGGTCATCGTCGTGCTCGGAATCCTCGGATCCATTACGGCGACGCTTCTCATCGAGAATGTCGACGCCTTCAGCGACGCCTCGGTGCACTCCAGGATCCACGCGGACGGAAGCGTCACGCTCGACCGGATCGTTCGCGGGATCCGGGCGATCGACCCCGACCCGGCGGACAGTGACGCTCCGTACATCACGGTCGCCGAATCCGGTCGCCTCGAATGGGAGAATGGCAAAGTCCTCGAGCGGACTGGTACGACGCTCTCGATTCAGACTGACGGCGCCAACCTTGATGTCCTCGCGACCGATGTCACCGCCTTCTCGCTCGCCTACTTCGACGAAGACAACGCGGCGCTCCTGTCGGGCGGCGCCGTGCCGGCGGCGGATCTTCCGACCATCCGCCGAGTTTCGATCTCGTTGACAATCACTCGGGACGGGCGATCGGAGAGTCTTCGTACTCGCGTCTTCATTCGCTCGATGATCGGAGACGGCACATGATCGGCTCGGCTCTTCAACGACCAGGCGGTCGCGACGGGTCACGACGAGGCGTAGTGCTGGTCGCGGTGGTCGTGATCTTTGTTCTCTTCAATCTCGCCATCGTCGGAGCGGTGATGAGTTCCGGCGTCGAAATCTTCGTGGGCATCGACCGCCTCGATACGGTTCGTTCGTTCTACGCCGCTGAAGGGGGCGTCAATATGGGCCTGCGGGAGATGATGGTCAGCGCCGACGAGGACGGTGATGGGGGCGTCGGATCGATATCGGACGACGGTGATCCCAGAACCGACCCGGCGATTGGCGACGCCAGCGCCTTTGTAACCACGGCGGTCGTCGGGCCCGTAACGCAACTGATCAGTGAAGGGGCTTCGGGGGCAGCGTCCCGCCGGCTTACCGCTGATCTTGAGTATTGACCTCCGATAACAGCACGAATCGAACCAGTTGGAATTCTGGGCGCTTGACGCGCTCGAGGGTAAGCCTGCGGACTGGTGGGTCGCGTCATTCGGCAAACCGCGCTCAAGTCTCATCGAGGTCCCGGGGGCGGTCGATAGGCGCTATATGAAGAAGCCCACTCTGTATCGTGGTGTCCCCGCTCTCGTCACGACCCTGGCCGTTGGCGCCCTCGCGTTGCCGGCCCTGGCCGGCGACATTTACTATGTGCGGACTTCGGGGAATGACAGCGCCGACGGGCGTTCGCCGGAAACCGCGCTCGCCTCTATCCAGGCGGCGATCGGGCGCTGCTCGGGGTCGGGCAATGTCATCTATGTCGGCCCGGGCGAGTACTTCGAGGAAATCAACCTCGGAAGGGGCCACGGGAGCAGCGCTCCGGACGGAGTCGACGGCGATCCGAATCGGATCGTCGGCGACATTACCGGCGCGGAGACCACCGACGGCGCCGGTCCGGTCATTGTCAACGGCGATCTTGCCCGGCACTATGGAATACGAGTGCAGAACACCGACCACTGGTCGTTCGAGAAGCTGACCTTCGACGAGCAGCGAAGTTACGGTGTTCACGCGAAAGGCAGCCAGGGCATCGCGGTCGTCGACTGCGTGATCAATGTGCCGTCGGGATACGGCGCCTACTTCGACCGCGTCGAAGATCTCGACTTCCTCCGCAACCGTCTCGTACGCGACGATTCGTCCGGTCACTCCATCCTCGCGTACTCGAACAGCGGGACCATGGATATCTCCGGAAACCGGATGTCGCTGACCGGAGACATGTACCTCTCGACCTGGTACACCGGGGCGAAGCCAAGCCGACGCCGGAGCGTGGACTACGGCATCATCGCCTACTCCTACGCCCGTCGTGGCAACACATCGCGAATCCGGATCACGAACAATGTGGTCAGCGATAACTATGTCGGCATCTACGGCATCGGCCTTGGCGACGACTGCGAGACCTACATCGCGAACAACTCCGTGGCCGGATGCCGCTACGGAATCTACGGCTTTGGGTATCGCGGAAGCGTGACGGTCGCCGACAACATCGTGTCTGACTGTTACTACGGCGCCATGGCCTACCGGTATCGGGGGAACGCGTCGATCTCCGGCTTGCTCACCTACAACATCGGCAGCTCGCATCCGTACTACACGAACGGCTGCAATGTGTCGGGTGTGATTATTGACGAAGATCCTCAGTGGCGCGATCCGTACAACGGCAACTTCTCACTGCTCAAGGGATCTCCGGCGATTGACAGCGGCACGGCGGCGGTCGCGGTCTATGAGGACATTCGCGGAGTGACGAGGCCCTACGACGGCGATGATGACAGTACCCCGGTCGCCGATCTCGGGGCGTACGAATACCACCCGTCGTTCGACGGCGCCTCCCTTCCCCGCGTGGTGAGCTGGCGGGAAGACGAACGGCGCTGAGTAAGGGCCGAAGCTATCGGTCCATAGCGAGACGCATCCAGGACGGGCGCCCGACATCGTGCGGGCGCCCGTCTCATTTTGAGGGTCGGCGGACCGGGCTCACGCAAGGCGGCGTTCAGGCTGACCGATAGTAAGTGCATGCGTATGCGGCGACTCGTCCCGGCCGCATTCACTATCGGACGATTCAGGGCAAGAGAGTGCGGCGCTGCATGGTCGGTAACTCGCGACGAATGGTGTATCTCAGCATCGGGCCGCGCGTCGTCGAACTCGCGACTCAGGTCGAGGATCCGAAGGCGATCTGCATTCCCTTCGCGGCGCCCACGAATCCGACGGAATGGATCGAGGCGCTCGCCTCGCTTGAAGACCAGCTGCGCGAGGTCGTCGAGTCGCTCAAGCTCCAGGGAGCGCCGGCGACCGTCTTCTACCGCAGTCCGAAGCTGTCGTGTCAACACCATACCGCGCCGACGAAGAAGCGCAAAGAAGCGATAGAGTCCGCGCGACTGTCGTCCATCGGCGCGTCCCCGTATTCATTCGACGAGGTCGTGGTCGACGCGATCTGCGCCGCCCGGGACCGCGATGGTGAACTCTCTCGTTTTCATGTGTGCGCCGCGTACGATCGCGTTGACGCCGCCGATGCGGTGGCGGAACTTGTGGAGCGCATCGGACTTCGAGTACACCGACTCAACACCCTCGAAGCTGAAGTCCTCACCGATCTGATCGATCGGGCGACGAAGACGAGCGACGAGGTGGTCGGCTACTTCTATCTCGGCCACGATCGATCTTGTCTCGTGGTGGGTGATTCATCGACGATCAAGCTGGTGCGGCAGATTACCGTTGGCGTCGAGCAACTTGTCGACGCGATCGCATCGGTCCGCGTTTCGGACTCGAACGACGAGCCTCTGTTTACGCGGAAGCAGGCCGAGCAGATTCTCGCCAAACATGGTGTCCCCGGCCGAGACGATGTCATCGACGAAGAGCGCGACATTCAGGGGTGGCGCGTCCTTCCGCTTCTCCAGCCGGTGCTCCAGCGGCTCATGGTCGAAGTCAAACAGACGCTGCGGTTCAGTCTGAAAGCTGAGCAGCGCATGCGACTCTCGATTCAGATGATGGGGCCGGGTGGCGCCACCGGCGGCATCGACCGACTCTTCGCTGAATCGCTCGAGTCGAAGGTGACGGTCGACGAAGAGTCGAAACGATATCGTCGCGATTCAGTCGCCGGCCCGGCGACGGAGTTCGCCATCGGGATCAGGCGCGCCGCGTCGGGCGAGGGCTTGAACCTCATGTCGCGGACGACGGTGGCGAAAGATCTCAAGCGACGGTCACAATCCGCGATGATGGTCGGCGCCGTCGCCGCGCTCGTCCTTGTGGTGGTGGGATTCGCCGGATTGAAGTTCGAGAACGCGCGTATTCAGTCGGCGCTCGAATCGACCGAGCGCACGGTCGACGATGTCGAGGCGATCCGCACCTTGAGGACGCAGGTCCTCGGGGCGAACGCGGCTCTCGTCGATTTCGAGAATCGCGTGAACGCCATGGTCGACGGCCAGCCGGACTGGTCGGGCGCAATCGCCGAGATCGCACGACTCGTTCCGGATGAGGTGCGACTCACTCAGGTCGTCGCCCGCGCGGCTTTCTCGCAGGATGAGACCCCCTCGATCACGGTCGAGGGATACTGCTTCATCACAGGCGACGGTGATCCGCTGCGTGATTGTGTCGATCTCCTCAAGGAGAGTCCGTACTTCGATAAGGTCATGCGCGGGGCGGTCGGTCGAAGCATGTTCGATGGACGCCCGGCCCAGCGCTTCGACCTGCATCTGACGCCACGAATCTTCAATCGGGAAGATCTTCGGGAGCTCGCCGCGTCAATGACGGGAGAGAGGCCTTGAAGCAGAACGACCGCGAACTCGTTGCGAAGGGAATGATCGTCTGCGCCATCATCTTCGGCGCAGCGAATTTCCTGCTCACGCCACAACTGGCGCAACTGCAGGATCGCCTGGAGACGCGAGACTCCCTCGCCGAGCAGGCCCGGCTCTCGATTGACCCGGTGAGCCTGACCGCGCGACAGAACGAGATCGAGAGTCGAATCGCCAGCCTCAGTGACCGCAATCAGCGGTCGATGGCGAGCGATGTTCTCTACGAGCGCATCTGGAATGTCGGGGAAGCCACCGGCGTTTCGATGCAGCGCGTGACGCCGAAAACCGACCTCGCGGACGAGCGCACCAAGGTCGATCGCCTCGTCTTTCAGCTTGCCCTTGACGGAACGCTCGAACAGATCCTCGACTTCCTCGACGGTCTCGAATCCGTCGACGCCTTTCATCGGACCATGTCGGTCCGTCTGTCCGCGGCGAAGAACGCCGATCGAGCGAACGCGATGCTTGCCGCATCGATCGACATTGAGTTCTTCCGCTTCGAGACGCCGAGCGAGATGACGAGCGAGGAGAAGACCGATGAGCGGAATTGACGCCCGTCGTCGATGGAGTTCGATCCTGTCCTTCGGCGCTCCGCTCGCCGTGGTCGCGTTCGCGTGTCTGCTCAGCGGCGGTCCGAGCGATGCGGTTGCGGACGAGGAGGACACCGAGGGCGCAACCGCTTCAGAGGATGTGGTCGCCGTTCCCGCGGTTGCGACTCCGCGCAACGACGCGTACCTCGAGTCTCTCGCCCACGCGCGACGAGTCCGCGAGGAGCCGGTCGGTGACTCGCCATTCTACTTTGCGGAGCCGACGGAGATTCCGACGCCCAACCTCATTGATCCCACGGCCGAGTTGAGCGGTCGTCCGCCGATCATCGTCCAGGCCATCATGAAGGGCACCCGCCCGCTTGCGCTCATCAATGGCGAGCCCATGCGAGTCGGCGATTCGATCGTGGAGGGCTGGACCGTGCGCTCCATCGATCCCGAATCGCGCACCGTCGTCATTGAAGGGCCCGACGGGAAGACGGAGACGGCGACCGTCGGAAACTGAACCGGGAAGAACATCAGCCGTCGGAGCCATTCCCATCCGATTCAACAGGCGTACTGGCCTTCTCGAGGGTCTCGGGAAGCCGATCCGCCCAGCGCCGGATGAGGTCGCGATACCGGGGTCCGATTGACTCTTCGTTGAGCGCCCGCTCCGTGGCTTCAGCGGCGCGACGCGCGGAGCTACGAACGGCGTCATTATCCACTCCGGGAGCCATCTCACGACCGTTGTCGCGGAGCCATTCCGCGAGGACGGTGTAATCTTCGTCCTCTGGCATCGCTGTGTCAGGATCCCGCAGGTCGACCTCTTCAAGGTCATAGGGCCGCTCGAGCGGATCGAAGGGACCGGCGGATTCGCCGTCGGATCCACTCGGATCGCCGGCGGCGCCTGACCGTGCGTCACGCTCTTCTTCCGCCGCGCGTTGTCGCGCCCACCGTTCGATCTGCTCGCGTTGCTCCGGCGTCATCTGCTCGGCGAGTCGTCGAGCGCGGTCCCGCAGCTCCTCGGAAACTTCGCGCTGCCGTTGAGCGTCGCCACGCCGCTCCGAGAGACGACGAAGCGCTTCTTCGAGCGCTTGATCGGACGGGGGTTCTTCCGAGCTCTCACCGTCGGCCGCTTCGCCTGCAGACTCGTCCCCACTGACTTCAGTAGGGACGCGCGGTTCCGTCGCGTCTTCCCCGCTGGTCGTGGCGGACGATTCGCCCGCGTCGGAAGGCGTGTCCTCAGGTCGGCTGGAATCCGCGTCCGGGTTGCCGCGATCCGACTCCTGATCGCGCGACTGAGGCTGCTCGTTCGCGTTCGGCTCGGCGTCGGATGGATTCGGATCAGTCCCTGGCTTTGGCTCAGTTCCTTCTTCGGTTGGCGTTGGCGTCGACCGCTCGCGCTCGGTCGCGCGTTCCCCGGTCTCACCCGCCTCCTCGTCCGCCGACTCCTGAGGCCCGTCGGTCTCATCACCTGTCGCCGGATCGTTCTCACCGAGTGATCGATCGCGTTCCGACTCCGCGGCCGCATTCGACGGTGGGTCGGATTCGTTCTCACCCGCAGGGGGGACCTCGTTCGACTCGCCGGGGTCACGAGCGTCATCATCGGTTTCGGCAGGCGGCTCCGACTCGAGTTCATCCGCGACGCGGGAGAGGTCGCGCGCGGTCTGCTCGAGCTCATCGTCAGCGCGTCGCCGTGCCTCGAGATCCTCCGCTTTGCGGGTGACCGATGCGGCGTCTTCCTCTACGGACAGCGGATCGGCGCCCGCATTCTCGAGCGCCTCGCGCACCGCATCTTCGTTCGGCTCTTCGAGGAAGCCTTCAATCTCGTCCTCGCTCAGACCTCGGCGCCGCAGTTGTTCGGCCAGTGCATCCTGTTCCGCCTCGCGCTTCGACTGCGCCAGGGCGCGCGACCGTTCGAGCTGCTCGGCGAGCCGATCGAGATCGCGCGCGATCTCCCGCCGCTCTTCAACATCGTCCGCCTGATCGATCGAATCCCGGAGCGCGTCGGCGGCCTCGTCGAATCGACCCTGGCGAAGGAGGTCAGAAAAGTCGCGGGTCGGACCGGATTCCGGAGGAGTAACTCCGGCGAATCGATCCTGAAGCTCGTCAAGCGCACGCTCGTCCCGCGCCGCTTCGCTCTCGAGGTCGTCCGCCAGCGACTCGAGCTCCGACGACGCTTCCGCGATGAGATCATCGACGCGTTCCGAGCCATCTTCCGGCTGCGACGCGTCCGAACGAGCGAGTTGTTCGGTAAGACGATCGAGCGTTTCTCGCGCTCGCGCGTCGTCCTTACCTCCGCGCTCCTCTGAACCGGAGTCCTCGTTCTCCACCTCGTCAACGAGTGACTCAATCGTCGAACTCGCCTCCTCGATCTCCCGTCTCGCGGCCTCCACTCGCTCCGAGAGCTGGTTTCGGGCGAGCTCTCTCTGCCGATTCCCGAGCACATCAAATGCCGGCATCCAGACGAAGACGGCGACGGATACTCCTGCGCACACAACCGCCCATCCGGCAGCGGCTCCGAATCGAATTGGCGCCGCTCGACGCAGATCGAGCCCGGACGCGCGGCGGTCGGCGTCGCGACGGATGAGCTCAGCGAACGCGTCCGCGTCGCGCTCGATGGTCCGAGCGGTGCCGAACCGATTCTTCGTCTGAAGCCGAAGGTCGAGCAATCGAGCCGCATCATCCATCGAGACGGAACGAACGAACGACCACCCGATCGAAAGCGCGCCGACGATCCCGACGCCGATCGGATGCCACCATGGATTGAAAGCGAATCCAACCGACCGCCCGAGAATGAGTACGAGCAACGCCAGGGCGGAGGCCGTCAGAATCGCCACACCGAGGCGGCGCCACATCTGCGCGAGAAGGAGGCGTCGGCGAAAGGCCCGAACAGTTTGTTCGTACGATCGCATTACGAAATGATACGCGAATGCCGAGGAATTCGTTCACGATGCCGCATGATCGGGAAGCCCGAAGAATCGGCGGGCGTTCGCATTGATCTGGTCGTGAAACTCGTTCCAGTCGGTCTCGCGGAGCCGGGCGACGAACTGGGCCGTATCCCATGCGTACTGCGGCTCATTCGGTCGGATCTTTCGGTGTGGCTCGGGCGTCAGGAAAGGAGCGTCCGTCTCGATCATGATTCGGTCGTCCGGAACGAGCCGGCACGCTTCTTGAATCTCCCGGGCGTTCCTGAAGGTGACGATGCCCGTAAAGCTGATCCAGGCGCCGAAATCCAGGACGGCTCGAGCTTCCTGAGGTCCGCCGGTGAAGCAGTGAAAGACGAATCGGTCCGGAGGCAGCGATGACGCCTGGAAGATAGGAAGCAACGCGTCGAACGCGTCGCGACAGTGCACGACGACGGGCCGTTCAACACCGCTTCGTTCGATCACCGTGAGTTGCTCTCGAAGAACGCGGAGTTGCAGATCGCGCGCCGGCTCACGGTAATGGTGATCCAGACCGAGTTCGCCCCATGCCACGCACCGCGGCTCATTCGCTACCGCGATCATCGTGTCCCAGTCGATTGGTTCGTCCGAGTGGAGCGGATGGACGCCTGCCGTGCACCAGACATTTCGATGCGCATTGGCGATGGCCAGGTTGTCGAGTGCGCTTCGGGTCGTGGTGGACACGGTGATCGCGCCGTGCACGCCGCGTGAAGCCGCGTCACGGAGCACCTCGTCGAGTCGCTCGCGAAGTCCGTTGAAGGTGAGGTGGCAGTGTGTGTCGATCATCGCGGCGGAGTCTAGGGGCTGGCCGCTGCGTCGGCCGCGCCGATCATTCCGCCTGCGATGGAGGCGACTCAGGCCGCGGTGGGAGGCCAGTCGTCATCCTCGTCTCCGCCAAACTCTTCGTCGAGTTGGGCGCGGAACGAATCGAGCGTCGTCGAAAGCTCGTCGAGATGACGAAACGCTTCGTCGGCCGGGTCGCGCCAGAGCCGGGGCTCGGGCCCTTCGTCGTCGACATCGTCTACCGGAAACGGAATGGGGCGGTCCGGATCGTCGTCCGCGTCGTGCTCGGGATTCCAATGCAGTCTCGGATACACCGCGACGGCTCCTTTCCGAATCAGATCGATTCGCATCAGAGCCAATCGGCGGGGTCGCGACCCGAGTTGACCGCCCCTTCCGGGCGGTGGAGGAACGCCGTCGGATAATCGGCGCAGCTTTCCCGACCCGGTTCCGATAAGCGGTGGGCGCCGGGTCAGACCGATCTAGATCGGAATGTCGTCGATGTTCGCGGGCGGATCATTCGAGACCGGCGAAGGCGCAGGATGCGCGGCTCCGCCGAATGACGACGGCCGCGGAGCGGAGAGTTCGGGCCTTGATCCTTCGCCGCCGCCTCCGCCGTAATTCGATCCGGGCATCGGCGTGTAGTTCTTGAACTTCGTGCTTTCGCCGACCCACACGAGTTTCACCGTGCCGGTCGGTCCGTTGCGCTGCTTCGTGATGATGAGCTCGGCGATGTTCGTCGGCTCGTAGTCATCCTTGTGCTGCTGGTAATAGTCTTCACGGTGCAGCATGAGCACAACATCGGCGTCCTGTTCGATCGAGCCCGACTCGCGCAGATCGGCCATGCGCGGTCGATGGTCCTCGCGATTCTCGGCGGCGCGATTCAGCTGACTCAAACAGATCACCGGCACATTGAGTTCGCGCGCGAGTCCCTTTACCCCTCGACTGATCTCGGAGACTTCCTGCTGACGGCTCTCCCGGCTCGAGCCGCTCATGAGCTGAAGATAGTCGACGATGATGAGTTCGACATCGTGCTTCGCCACCATGCGCCGCGCCTTGGCGCGGAGTTCGAGCACCGAGATGCCGGGCGTGTCGTCGATGTAGATCGGCGCTTCATTCAACTCCGCCATCGCGAGCCCGAGTCGGCGAAAGTCATCGCGACTGAGCATGTTCCGGCGCAGTCGGTGCGAATCGACTTCGCTCCGTGAGCACAGGAGGCGCTGAGCGAGCGCCTGCTTGCTCATTTCAAGGCTGAAGACTCCGACCGGATGGCCGAGGAGCGCGACATTCTCCGCCATGTTGAGGGCGAACGCCGTCTTTCCCATCGACGGCCGCGCGGCGAGGATGATCATGTCGCCGCGCTGGAGTCCCGAGGTCATCTCGTCGAATTCGGTGAACCCCGTCGCGTGTCCGGTGAGCACTCCGCCCTGCGAGCGCGACTCGATCGCCTGCATCGTGAGCTCGAGCAGGGCGGAGAGCGACGCGGCGCCTTCTTTTTCGCCACTCTGCACGACATCGAAGATCGCCTTCTCGGCCGAATCGAGCACCTCTCGCACATCGCCGGCGTTCGTGTACGCGGTGCGGAGAATCTCACCCGCCGCGCCGATGAGACGGCGAACGATCGCCTTGTCGGCGACGATGCGCGCGTAATGCGTCGCGTTCGTCGCCACCGGAACGGCATTGACGAGCTCCTCGAGAAACTCAGGGCCGCCAATCTCTTCCGCGACGCCACGATCGGCGAGGCGGTTATAGAGCATCGTCAGGTCACCGGCGTTGTGGCTGTCGTAGAGCTCGACGAGCGCCTGAAACACAGCGCCGTGCGCCGCACGGTGAAAGTCCTCCGGGCTCTTGACGATCTGAATGACATCACCGATCACATTCGCGTCGATGATCATTGACCCGAGCAGCGCCATCTCCGCTTCGAGCGCGTGCGGCGGCAGCTTGTCGAAGAGCTGGCCGATTTCCACCCGCGGCGCGCGGCGGCGACCGCGTCGTCCTCCGCCGTCATTCGGGAATTCGAGTTGTCCGCCGAGGGTTGTTGATTGACTCATGACTGACCGTCCGTGATCAATTTCGCGTTCGACGCCGTTCGACGCAATCGCTGCTTCGTTTCCGTCAACTCTTCCACAACACGCAGGACCCGGCGCGACGAGCCGTCACGCCGTTCGTCGCCTCGCTCGATTCCAATCAATCGAAACGGAAGACGCCCTTGCGCCATGCATAGATATACGCGATGACCGAGGTCAGCAGGAAGAACAGAATGCGGCCGAGAAAGAGGTCGCCGGCCGGCCCGTCGACTTCGATCTGGCGGAAGGTCGTCGCCCAGGGGTACAGAAAAATGATCTCCACATCGAAGATGAGGAAGGTCATCGCGAGCAGGTAGAACCGGACATTGAATCGCCGCCGGGCCGAGGTAATGGGGTCGACGCCCGACTCATACGCTCCGCCTTTCACCGCGCCCTGACGGGTCGGGCCGAACAGATGCGTCAGCGTGAGCGTGATCGCAGCGAAGATCAGGCCGAGCCCGATGAGAAGAGCGATCGGCCAGTATCCCGTGTCCGGCGGGGTCGTGAAAATCGTCGCGAGCGAGGCGGTCGGCATCCCGTTCTCCGGTCAGATGCGGGAGTGTATGCGGGCGCCTTTCGCTCTCCAGATCCGGCCGGACGAGAAATTCGGATGGGAGCGGTCACAGTCGTCGAGACTGTGGAGGAGCGAGCTCGTACCCTTTGACATGCCATGTCTTCTGGGCTGTCTCGCGCTGTTCACCCCTCGCATCGTGATTGTGCTCGTGGTGATCTTCAGTGATTACCTCGGAGACGCGTACCAGACGACGATCTGGCCGTTGCTTGGATTCATCTTCATGCCGCTCACGACGCTCGCCTATGCGTGGGCGTGGCATTCGGGCGGGGGATCAGTAACCGGAATCGGCCTCGTGGTCGTGGTGCTCGCGGTTCTCTTCGATCTCGGTCTGCTCGGAGGCGGCGCGTCGTCGGGCAAACGATACCGGTCGAAGATGGTCGCGATTCGAGACTGAGATCGCGCCCGTCGTGTATACTGTCGGCCACCACCGGGGCGTAGCGCAGCTTGGTAGCGCGTCTGCTTTGGGAGCAGAAGGTCGCTGGTTCGAATCCAGTCGCCCCGATTCGCCGGTCCGAGCCCCCGCACGCCGGCGGTCAATCCTATGAGTGATCTGGCTTGTCCCCATTGCGGCGCCGCGATCGAGAACGGCCGCAAGTACTGCGCGCACTGTGCCCGACGAGCGGTCGACTTCGCCCTCTGCCCGGAATGCGAAGAGCCCATTTCGACTGCGGCCCGGTATTGTCCGCACTGTACGCAGCGGGTCCGTCGCGCCGCCGTGATCGAAGTCGACGAGCCGGTCGAACTCGATCTCGAGATTCGCGCCACCCGCCTCGGGTCGCTGCTCGACGCCGGGAGTTTCCCCGGATTCGTTCGGCCGGCCCGCGTGCTCGCCCGTGAGTCGACGCTTCGCGTGCTTACTCCGGCGCTCGGCGGCCTCACCTTCACGGAGCGTTCGATTCCGCTTCATCAGATCCGCCGCGTACGGAGTGTTCCGGGTCCGCTCTGGGGCGGCATTGTCGTCGAGTCTGAGGGAAGCGCGGAGGACGGGGAAGTCGCGGTGCGCGGCCTCCGCAAACGCGAGGCGAACTACCTCGTCTTTCATCTCCGGTCGGCGACCGGCGCGTCCGGCGAGGAACCGTGATCCGGCGACGACGGGGGAGACCGAAATGACCGACGACAACAAAGTGGGGGATCCGGATCGTCGCGGCGAGTTCTCCGTGATCAGCCGGATCGGCGCGTCGGGTTACCGCACGGAGCTCGAGTCCGGCCGCCACCGCTACCTTGCCGATGAACCCGTCGAGATGCACGGGACCGACCTTGGCCCCTCGCCATACGACTATCTCCTCGCGTCGCTGGGCTCCTGCACGGCGATCACGATGCGCATGTACGCGGACCGGAAGAAGTGGCCACTCGAAGGGGTCACGATTCGCCTGCGGCATGACCGCATCCATGCGATCGATTGCGCGTCATGTGACTCGAGAGACGGTCAGATCTCGCGCATCTACCGGGAGATCGAGGTACGCGGAGGAAAGCTCACGCTCGAGCAGCGCGAGCGACTCATTGAGATCGCCGACAAGTGTCCGGTGCATCGGACGCTCTCCCATGAAATCAGCATCGTCACGAGCGCCGGTGGATGAGCTTGGCCGCGTCATCGCGCGGCACTATCGTGCGTTGAGCCCGAGCGAGTGGAGCCATAGCGAATGACGACGACTTCTTTGAGTGGACTCTGGCGACCTGAGCTTCGCCGTTCGGCGATTCTGTATGACCTGTCACTGATGATCCTCGGCGCCGGGCTCGTCGCCGTCGCCGCGCAGTTCGTCATCCGTCTGCCGTGGACGCCGACGCCGATCACCGGACAGACCTTCGCCGTTCTTCTTGTGGGAACGCTGCTCGGCGCCTCGCGTGGCGCCGGGGCGATGCTGGTCTATCTGCTCGAGGGCGCGTCGGGCCTGCCGGTCTTCGCCGGAGGGGGCGCGGGAGTCGCCCATCTGCTCGGGCCAACCGGAGGGTATCTCATCGGCTTCGTGTTCGCTGCGGCGGTCGCCGGGGCGCTCGCGGAGCGCGGCTGGGATCGACGCGTCACTTTGACCATTCTGTCGATGTCGATCGCGACCGCCGTCATCTTCCTTTGTGGCGCCGCCTGGCTCGCCTTTTTCGTCGGCATTGATCAGGTCTGGACGATGGGCGTCGGACCCTTTCTACCGGGAGCCGCCTTGAAGATCGGACTCGCCACGGCTCTCCTTCCGACCGGTTGGAAGTTGCTGAGCCTGGTGAAATGAGAATGTCGTCAACGATGTTCCGCCTCCTCGTTGTCGGCTTGCTCGCGGGCGCGTGCTCGATGAGCGCCGTTCTCGGCGCCGACCCCTTGACCGCGCTCGATTCACCGGGCGGACCAACCAGTCGATACCCGTCCCTGCTCGTGACCGCGTCAGGCGATCGATACCTGACCTGGTCGGAGCGCGCACACCCTGAATCCGACACTTGGCTTGTGCTCGTCTCCTCTTGGATCGACGGAACATGGACGGACCCGGTCGAGATCACAAGGCGGCGTGATCTGTTCATCAACTGGGCGGACTTTCCCGCGATCGGCGCCAGTTCCGACAGCGCTCTCCTAGTCGCGCACTGGCTTCAGAAGGTTGACGAAGCGCCGTACGCGTATCACATCATGTTCAGTCGATCAGTCGACCGCGGCCGAACCTGGAGTTCGCCGAAGCGTCTTCATGATGACGATTCGCCGACTGAACACGGATTCGTCAGCTACGCGGAGGAGGGCGCCGGTCGCATTCGCGCCTTCTGGCTCGATGGTCAGGCGATGGCGGGGGCCGATGGCCACGATGACCCGCAGCAACACGGACACGGACACGGCGCCATGAGTCTCCGTACGGCCGTGATTGAGCGCGACGGCATCTCAGATCGCCAGACGCTCGACGAGCAGGTGTGCGAGTGCTGCGGCACCGCGGCGACGATGGTTGGCGAATGCCCGCTCGTGGTGTATCGAGATCGATCGCCGGACGAGATACGCGATATCTCCATCGGTCGATGGACGGAAGACGAATGGAGGATGGCCACTCCGATAGCCGACGACGGGTGGCGTATTCCCGGGTGTCCGGTCAACGGCCCCGCGGTCGCCGCCGCGGGAGAAGCCGTGGCGGTCGCATGGTTCACCGAAGCGGACCAGACGCCACGCGTTCGGTTCGCGTGGTCATTCGACGGCGGATTGAACTTCGAGCCGTCCATCGTGATCGACTCTCCGGACTCCGACGGCCATCCGATCGGACGAGTGGATGTCGAGATTGATCCGACCACGGGCGATGCGCTTGTTCTGTGGCTCGACCAGGATCGATCGGCGCCGATCGCCGCGGACTACGGAGCGCAGCCCGCCGCTCTTCGAATGCGTCGAGTCGGTCGTGAAGGCCAGCTAGGAGTGACGACCAGGCTGGCGACCACCATGGGGGGGCGGGCATCCGGATTCCCGCGCGCCGCACGAGCGGAGGATAAGCTGCTCCTCGCCTGGACGGAGATTCCCACTGATCAAGAGACGCGCGTCCGGGTCGCCGAGATTCTCATCTCGGACATCCCGTAGCGACGCCATTAGAAGCGTTTGTGGACGGGGCGATCTTTGGGTGGTCGCACACCGAGAACGGATCGAATGAGCGGGAGATCCGCTGGCGTCGTGAGTTTCAGATTTCGAGGATCGCCTTCGACAGCTCGGACGGGCTCCCCGAGCCGCTCGACGAGCGAGGCGTCGTCCGTGGCGCCTGACAAGTCGGACTGTCCGTACGCCCGGCGCAGGAGCTCGAGCGTGAAGACCTGCGGAGTCTGCGCTTCGACGAGCCCGCCGCGTTCGATCGTCTCGACGACGAGTCGCGCCGGGTTCGCGTCGGCGCCCGCGTCTCCGAGGATCGCCGCCGCGATGGGATCAGCTTCGGTGGCGGATTCGGCCTCCCGGCTGAGCCGCTTGACGGTCGACGCGATCTCAACCACCGGGATGACGGCCTCGAACTTTCGCGCCGCCTCGAAGACTCGGTCGAGCAGGTCCGAAGAGGTCGCAGGGCGAGCCGCGTCGTGCACTGCGACATGCGTGATGTCGTCCGCGACCTCGGCGAGGGCGTTGTGGATCGTCTCCCAGCGCGCAATCGTGCCACCGGCGACGACTCGAACGCCGTGGAACGCGAGTCGATCGCCGAACTTGAACTTGAACTCATCGAGCTTGTCCGGCGGCGCCGCCACGAGAATCGACTGGACCTCGTCTCGCTTCGTAAAGAGCTCGATGGTGCGCAGCAGAACGGGCCGTCCGCCGAGATCCTCGGCGAGTTTGTCGCGTCCGCCGAAGCGTTCGCTCCTGCCGGCGGCGGGGATGATGACGCAGATCCTCATGGCGCCGGCATGATAGCGACGGATTTCGCTGAACGAGCGACGCTCGATCGCCGTATAATTGCACTGGCGTCCGAACCGGGCGCCGTTCTTTGACAACTGGGGCCGACTGGTTTCGACCGGTTAGAGCAGGTTTGTCGTGGCGCGTCGCGGCGCACGCGGCCCGCGTTATCAAGCGTGCACACACATAACTGCCAACACGCAGTATGCTCTCGCGGCGTAATTAACGCCGTGCAGTCTGATTCGGCCCGCCCGCAGCGGGATCAGACTGATGATTTGCGGGCTGGCTCCAATACTCGGCCGCGAGGTTGAGGAGCGAGAACTTTTCGCGGTGTGGCTCGGTGGCAGGTTGCCGATGATCGTTCACTGAGCCGAGATTAAACCATCGGATACACGCGTAGAAGCGACAGGTCGACTATCCGGGACGGGGGTTCGAATCCCCCCGGCTCCACTTTCTTCAGGCGGGTTGTCTTCGTTCTGCGACTGCGATCGTCGAACGAGGACAACCCGCTTTGCATTTTGAAGGAGCGGAACGACTCGTTGAGGTCCGCTCCAATCGCTGACGAATCGAGCGCCCGAGTAGTTTCATCATTGGTTGCGTGAAACGAGCGCCGCCTCGACAAGTTGTTCGAGTTGGGCGACGCGCGCTTCCAGCGCGGCGATCTCCGCGTCCTTCTCGGCCCGCAGTTCACGCATGGCTTCGACCGCCTCGGCTTCGAAGCCGCGGATCGAGAGTCGTTTGTACGAGTCGTCGCCTTCCTCTACCCAGTCGGGAAAGACCTGCTCGACCTCCTGAGCGATGAATCCGGTCTGCCGGCCGGACAACTCGTTGATTGCCGCGGCGTCGCGATATTCGAAGGACACGCCGCGGAGTGAAAGCAGGCGATCGAGGGATCGGTCGAGCGGCCGGATGTCCTTCTTCAGTCGTCGATCCGACGCGACGGACCACGAGCCGCCGCCCGGCTTGCCAGCCGATCCGTTCACATGCATGAGGAATGCGGGGTTGGTCGTCCCGACGCCGACATTGCCGGTCGAGGCGCTCACCGTCACTCGTTCCCCGCCTGCGTACAGGCGCCACTGGTTCGTCTGGCCGTCGAAGTAGTGGTAGGCGTCGATGTTCCCGCCCGCGGAGTATCCATAGAAGGGACGCCCGGAGGCGCCGGTCGTTTCGATGTAGCTTCCGGCCCAGTTGTTCGTGTCCGACCAGATCGAGAGCATCGTGTTCGAGTTGAACGGGGTATCCCGTCCGATACCCACATGACCATCGACCGCGACCTGCCCATCGAAATAGCCCGCGTACGCAGTCGACAGCGCGGCGCTTCCGAACACGGCACGACCGTTTGGTCCGGTGGCCAGGCCATTGAGCCCGGTCCATGGCGAGACTCCGAATACGCCGTAGCCCGTCGGACTCGCGGACTCCCCGTACACGCCGTAGTTCACCCCGCTGGGGTGGTTCGCCCGACCCTGGACGCCACGGCCGCTCCAACTGTCGGAGTCGCCGAAGACGCCCGCCGTGTTTCCCGTGCCCGACGGGACCCAGCCGTAGACTCCGAACCCGGCGTTGCTGTCGGAGCGTCCGAACACCCCGAAGTTGGCGCCGGTGGTGGATCGCGCATGGCCGACCGTTCCGTATCCTTCGGGCGAGTAGCTATCGCCGTACACCCCGTACGCGTCGCCATCGTCGGAGTGGTTGACGCCGTAGACACCGATGGCGTCGAGACCGTCGACCACACCCTTGACCCCGATGTTGTTGTTCCATGCGATCCAGTCCATGCTGACGCCGAGCACGCCGACGGCGCTCGAACCGGTGGCTTCCGCGCGCAGCCCGAAACTGTTGTCACCATTGACCTCGGCGAAGACACCCTCGGAGTAGTCTCCGAGTCCGTATCCATGGACGCCGATCCCTCCGCCATCAAGTCCAGCCGCCTTGCCTTTGATCGCCGTGGCGCCGTTCCGGTAACTCGCGACAAGGGCGGTAATCAAATGGTCCGAGTCGTTGACATGCAGCGGGTAACTCGGAACGGGCCCGATCCCCACATTTCCATCCGAGTAGACGATGTCATCGCCGTACTCTGACCACTGGGCGTGAGCCGCCGAAGCAAAGGTCGCGAAAGCGATCGTGATCGCCAATGTCTGGATCAATCGTTCGATTCGGCATGACATTCGTTGTTCTCCTCGACGGGCTGAGTGCGATGATCCCGGCGCCACCGATCTGGTTGCGGGGTCTCCTCATCAGTCCTGAAGCGAGAACCGCGACGATGTCTCCCAGGTGTTTGTCGAAATTTCCTGGTTTTGATCATGCTCACAGGCGACAACCGCCGTCATGGAAGACCGAGGCCGATCCCTGATCGCCGGGCGATGCCCGCGACGCCATTTCCCTCTCGGATCATTCTCGACGACGGTACGATGTTCCGCAAACGGACCACGCAAGCATGGCAGTGGGATAAGAAGACACCATGGCGCCAGCCAAAGTTGGACGAAACGATCCCTGTCCGTGCGGGAGCGGCAGGAAGTACAAACAGTGTTGTGCGCGGAAGCAGGCGACCGAGCGCTCCGCGCCGCGACCTCGGTCCCGCGGCGAGGCGATCATCATGCGCGCCGCGCAGCTGCACCGCGCAGGAAAGCTCGGCGAAGCGCTCGCCGCCTATCGCCAGGCTCTCGATCTCGATCCCCGGGAATCCCGCGCCATGTTCGGCGCCGGCCAGGTCCTCGCGCAGCAGGGACGGCTCGATCCGGCGATCGAAATGCTCCGCAAGTCGATTTCAATCGACCGGACCGATGTCCGCCGTCATGTCGCGCTGGCCGACATGCTCTACATGTCGGGACGATCAAATGAGGCGATCACGGCCGCGGAGACGGCGCTGGAGGTGGATCGGCGAACGCCCATGGCGCACTGCGTCATCGCCGCGTGTCTCGAACAACGCCGTGAATACTCCGAGGCGCTCCGTTCGGTCGATCGCGCCCTCGCGCTCAACGCCTCGGATCTACATGCGCGACTCCTGCGTGCGCGACTTCTGCGTCGCAGCAAGCGATTTGACGAGGCGCTCTCGGTGATCGACGGTGTGCTCGAGGCGACCGACAGTCCGCCGGCGGCGCTGCAACGCGGCATGCACGAGCGAGGCGTCATCCTCGATGCGCTCGATCGCACCGAAGAAGCGTTTGAGGCGATCAGCGATGCGGGACGGGTCGCCATGTCGCTCCCCATCGCGCGGCAGTTCGACAGGGGGCATTGGTCGCGGCGGCTCGAGCAGTACCGGACCGGCCTGACGCCGGAGCGACTCGCCCGGGTAGAGTCGCTTGAACTTGGCGATCTCGAGACGCCGGCGCCCTCGTTCCTGATCGGATTTCCCCGCTCGGGAACCACGATGATGGAGCAGGCGCTCGCGGCGCATCCGCTGATCGTCTCCGCGGAAGAGCGTCCGTTCATCGCGGCGACGCGCGAGTTCGCGCTGCGTCGCGCCGGCGTTGGAGACGATCTTCCCGCGTTCCTCGACCAGCTCTCCGCCGATCTCGTTCGTGATGCGCGAACCTTCTACTGGACACAGGTCGAAGACTGGCGCGGCGCGCCGATCGAGCCGGAGGAACGATTCCTCGACAAACTGCCGCTCAACATCGTCGAAGCCCCGTTCATCGCGTCGATCTTTCCGGATGCGAAGCTGCTCGTCGCGCTCCGGGACCCCCGAGATGTGTGTCTGAGTTGCTTCATGCAGGACTTCCGCATCAACTCGTCGATGATCAATTTCGTGTCGCTCCCGCGCTCGGTCGAGTACTACACGGAAGTCATGGGGCTCTGGCTCCAGACGCGCGAACATCTACCGGCGTCGTATCTTGAGTTCCGGTACGAGGACACGGTCGTCTGCTTTGAAGAGCAGATTCGACGCCTGCTCGACTTTCTCGGAGTGTCGTGGAGTGACGAGGTCATGCGCTTTCATGAACGCGCGGCCGACCGGGTCATCTCCACGCCCAGCTTCGAAGCCGTCGCTGAACCCATTCACGGTCGAGCGGTGGGAAAGTGGCGTCGATACGAGAAGTCGTTCGCGAACTCTCAGGAATCGCTGCGGCCGTTTCTCGCTGCGTTCGGATACGAAGGCGGGAGCGGCTGATCGAGCCAGGTTCGCGTCGGTGGATCGAGTCCCTCGGCGATCCAGAGAATCGCCACGCCGCTTCGGAGCCGGGGCGGCAGAAGCAGGTGAGCCGCAAACCGCACGATCGGCCGGGCGAAATACATGAGCACGGCAAGCGCGACGAATCCGTACAGAAAAGTCGCCAGCATCGGCGCCCATCCGACATGGGCCCGGGCGACGCCGCCGATCGTCTGGTATCCGTAGAGCGAGAGCGTCGAGCTTGACAGGCTCGTGTACGCCACGGCGTAGAAAGCCAAGGCGATTACGACGACCAGCGCAGCGGTGAGAACGAGATATCGCCGGCGCAGGTGTAATGCGGCGACCGCGATGACGGCGGCAAAGGGGAACAGCGCCAATGTCATCATGATCCACAGTCGGATGGCGGACCAGTCGATGGCGCCGCCGAATCCGCCCGTCTGCGCGATGAGGGCTTCCGGATCAATCCTGCCGTACCAGCGTTCGTCGACCTGCACCCAACTCGTCGCGTAGGTAGTTGAAGTCGCGTACCAGTCGACCCATTGCTGAGCGCCGGCGTCACCGGCCGCCGCCTGCTCGTGCACCCAGACGCGGTGACTCTCGCCGAGCGTCGCGACATAGGGCGCGACGGCGAGTTCAGTGACCAAAGAGGCATACCCGAACAGAATGCCCGCGGCGCCCGCGATGACGACGAGCACGACCACGAACCACAGCGCGGCGAAGAGTGCGGCCCAGCGACCGGCCCACTTGCCGAGCGTCGGATACTCCTCGAGCAAGGCGACCGTGCTGCACTCCGGACACCGGATGATGAGCATGTCGTAATGCGGCTCGCGTACGACCGGCTGACCGCAGAGGTTGTAACCGCACCGGATGCACAGGCGATCTCCGAGCGCCGTTGAGACTCGTTCCGAGGACGAACGCGTTTCCGCCGAGGGCTTCGGGTCATGCATGGCTTCGCCTCCGGCGACGCGCCCGCGCAAGGCGACGGCGATATTTCTGTCGGCGGCCGTGAGTCCACATTCGACGCGTCGCGGTCCCGAGCGGCGCGCCGCAGAGCGCGAGGGCCAGGATGATCGCGGCGCCGATACTGCTGTGCGCGAGCTGCCTGCCCGCGAGTGAGGATAGAAGCGTCCGCCGGACGCGCTCAACTGATGCAAGATCCGCCGATTGGAAGTAGATCACAACGACGCCGGCGAAGACCATTGTCGCGGCGAGGAGCCAGCGTGGCCAGGGACGCAGGTGTCCGAGCGTCGCGTTGACCCAGAGTCCGAAACAGACCGGGCCGAAGCTGAGATAAAAGATGCCCGCCGCCGGTGAGTCGAACCAATCGGTGTGCGGCCCACCGAACAAGGCGAGGAATCCGCGATCGCCGATGACCTGAGCGACTTCGGCGAATTCAGTCTTGATGAAGCTCCCAATCGCCCCGAGCCCGAGCACGAACCAGAACGCGACGAAGAGCTGCAGTCCGAGCGCCAGCGCCGAGCGAATGAACTGCCGGCGACGACGGCGTCGTTTTCGCATTTCGACGAAGCGACGGCAGCACATCCGGTCGCAGCCCGGGCAGTGCACCAGCATGAGACCATAGTGCGCATCGACCGCAGCGCGGAGGTGGCTGAGATCGAAACCGCACCGGAAACAGAGGTGAGCCGGAGGCACGAGCACACTCTACCTGCAAGGGCGGAGCGCGTCGAAACAGGGAACCCGTCAGGGGTTACCCGGGCGGGGCCGCGTCGTCCTCCGTGGCCTCGTTGATCTCGTCGAGCAGGTCGGCGCGACCCGCGCGACGCAGAACGCGGTCGAGCAGTCGAAGCGTCTCGTCGATGCGCTGAATGGCGGCAGCGTAGTAAAGCTCGGTGTGGAAGAAGAGCTGAGCCGTATCGACATCAATGACATGCGCCTGGCCGGGCTTGACCTCCGGCATGAGGAGCACCTTGCCGATACTGAAGTTCTGGAGCGTCATCGAATCCTCGCCGCCGTTGAGACCGATGATGCGCTTGAGCATGACCGAACGGCGAAGACGCACGAGATCGTCCGCATCCTTGATGAGAATCGTGTAGCGCTGCCGCTCACCCACCGGTTGGTTGAGTTCCCACAGGAGCGTGTTCCAGGAGTCCCGATCGGCGCAATCAATCAACGACAGTTCCGGCACGGGCTCGCTCGCGAGCTTGTCCGGATCAAGTGAATCCCGATCGCGATAGAAGGTCAGCGCGAGCGCCTTGTTCGGGTTGAGTTCAAAGAAGGATTCCGCGGTCCGGCCATCTCCGATCTTCGCCAGAGTGGAGTCGAGGAATCGCACTTCGTATCCGCCGGCCTGCTGATCCGCAAAGAAGATGAGCCGGTTCGGATCAATCTGCTCGTCGACGCCGAGGCGCTTGATGACCTCGTACACCATCCGGTGGACGAGCACATTCTCGCCCGGGAATCCGCCGTTGGCGAATGACTCGAAGGGTTCGCGACCTGCGAGTCGGAAGTTCTCGTCGATGAGTCGTTCCGCAGCGCGTCGATAAACCTGGAGCCGTCGGTTCTCGAGAAGGAAGGTGAGGTCGAAGACATCCTCCGTGCGAATCCGGTAGGCGCTGCGGAAGAGTTCGTTGCCGAAGCTGTCGAACGCGTCGGCGTCTTTCGGAAGCGAGCGCGCGACATCGCTGTTGTCTTCGAGGACATGCGGCGTGAGCACGATGATCACTTCGCGCTTCAGTGATCGTGTGCGCTCCGCGCGGAACGCGGGTCCGATCAGCGGAAGGTCGCCGAGGATGGGCACTTTGTCCTGGGTCACCGTCTGGTCGCGACTTACGAGCCCGCCGATGATGAACGGCGTGTTGTTTCGCAACCGCGCGTAGGTTTGTACGCGCCGGGTCGAGACCGTTGGCGCCGTCGCGAGAATCGTGTTGCCGTCCGTCGAACGAATCTCGAGGTCGCGCCCGGGCACGGTCGCCGACACGATGGTGTCAATGAGGAGATTGACCTCGGAGCCGTCTTCCGTAATGCGCGGACGCACATTGAGCAGAATACCGGTCGCGAGATACTTGAAGTTGAAGGCGATCTTGTTGGACGAGCCGGACAATCCCTCCTGGCTCGTGGCGATCGGAATGTCTTCTCCGACGCGAATCGTCGCCTGCCGCCCGTTGAGCGTCAGCACGCTCGGCCGGGACAGGATCTCCGCCTTTCCGTCGCGGAGCAAGGCCCGGATTTCGACACCCCAGTCCCGACTGACATCGCGCGAATCGAGTCGGGAGAAATTGAGCGTGTCGGTGAGGCTCCCCGCGCTGAGCGAGCCGATCATCCATTCGATCGGGCCCTCCTCGAACGACCATTCGATTCCGAGGTCCCGAAGCCCGTCTTCGCTGATTTCGAGCACCATCCCCTCGACGAAGATCTGTCGCGCCGGCCGATCGATCACATCGCGCAGCAGCGTCTTCACGCGGCTGAATTGCGCGGGGTGCGCCGGGTGAAACAGGACGAGGATCTCGTTGACGGGCGAGCCGATCGTGTTCGCGTTCAGGCTGCTCGCGGTCGTGGGGGAGATTGACAGCCCGAACTCCGACCCGCCCGAACTCTTCTCGCCGACGAGCCCGATATCCTCGGGCTTGACCTCGGGCATAACCACGGCGACGGGAAGCTGGTCGAGGTTCATCGTCGCCGGAATCGCCGTCGCGTTGTCGAAGGTCGTCACTCCGAGGCCCTTCAGCGCCGCCATCGCGGACGCCGGAGTCGTGTAGTTGAGCTGGATGACCTTCGCCTCGAGGTCCTGCGAAGTGAGTCCCTGCCTCATCGCGTTCATCGACTCGAGCGTCGGCTGGACCATCGCGGCGAGTTCATCAATGTCGACATTGACGGCGACGGTCTCCGCGGTCTCGGTGACGCCGTACATCCACAGTTTCGGAGGCTGCGAAAGAAAGCGGCGGTATCCGAGTCGAATGGTTTGCTGGCCCGACTCGACGCTGCTCTTAACGAGCGCGAGAACCGGCGTCACGCCCGGCGGGGCGTCGGGATGGCCGGGGATGGAGCCGGCCGGGATGGTCTCGTAGCCTCGCTCGGCTGTGTAGGTGAGCGCGATCGCGTCGATGAGTTCGCGAATCTCCGTCGTGCTCATGCGAGGGAGATCGACGAGGCGCCCGGCGTTGTCCGGGTAGGTCGTGATCGCCGACGCCGATGGAAGAACGAATTCGACCTCACCGTCCGCGTCGGCCAATTCGCCGGCGGCGTCGCTCGCCGGTTGTTCTCCGGCGTCGAGCGAACTCACCATGCCGAAGCGAAACTCATTCAATCGATCATGGAGTCGACTCGCAAATTCATCCGCGTCGAACCCGGGCTCGAGGTCAGCCGGATGCGTTCGCCCGGTCAATTCGGCGATCTGTTTCTCCCGCCAGGCCGTCTCGAGTTCAGCGATCGAATCCGTGTCCGACTCGACCGTCATCAAACCCTGCGTGGTTCGAGGATGTTCCATGGCGATCGATTTCGTAGATTGCGAGTTCGAAACGCAACCAACGAAGATGAGCGCCGCGAGCCCGATGGCGCCAAGGGTGCGGCCCGGAATCGAGCGACCGTCCCCATGCCGTCCAGACCCGCCGCGACCGCCGGGTTTCGGTTCGGACGAGATCGCCGTTCGAGTATCACCCGCCGACTCTCGACGCGAGAGCCCGAGGAAGTCGGCGTCGATCGCGGTGAGATCGCCCGATTCTCCGTCGGTGTCCGTATCCGGATCGAAGCCGACGAATCCAATCGGATCGCCGTCGTAGGTCACCTTGCCTTGGGCGATCGTGACCACCCGTTCGGCGAGATCGAGGAGATCGGTCTCGTGCGTGACCATGATGACCGTGCGGCCCTGCATGCGTTCGAAGATGGATTGAATGATCGACCGGGCGGACTGGCTGTCGATGGACGCCGTGGCTTCGTCGAGGATCAGAATGCGCGGATTCTTGAGCAGGGCGCGGGCAAGTGTGAGACGCTGCTTCTCGCCGCGCGAGAGTTCGGCGCCCGCGGCGCCGATTCGTGTGCGATAACCGTCGGGCAGTCGCTTCACGAATTCGTGGGCGCCGGTGAGCCGGGCCACCTCGAGAATCTCCTCGGGAGTCGCGTCCGGCCTCGCGTAGCGCAGATTCTCTTCGATCGAAGCGTTGAACAGGAAGACATCCTGAAAGGCGATGCCGACCGCGTTCCGCAAGGCGCGAATGTGGTGTTCACGCACTTCGCGTCCATCCACGAGCACGCCTCCCTCGTCCGCTTCGATGAAGCGTGGAATGAGACTGATGAGCGTGGTTTTGCCCGAGCCACTCGGACCCGTGATGGCGACATGTTGCCCCGCCGGGATCTCGAGGCTCAGGTCACGCAAGACTCGCTTCGAGTCGTCATGGGCGAAACTCACGCCGGAGAAGGCGATCTCGCCCTTGAACTCGGCGGCGTCTTCCGGCGCATCGGAGTGCACCGCGTGCTCGCGCGCGGGTTCGTCCAGCATTTCGAATACACGATCCACGCTCGCGGTGGTCTTTGAAAGGTGAGCAAGACCGCTCAGCACTTCGAGCACCGACGGATAGAGCATTCCGACATAGCCGAAGAACATGAAGAATTCACCGGCGGTCATGCGGTTCTGCATGACCTCCCGCGCGCCGAATCCGAAGAGGAACACCGTACCCAGTCCGATGAGCAGATCCGCGACGACCTTCTGGCCGAACTGAAAACGGGAAGTCTTGATCTGACTCTGGCGGCTCGCGTCGAGCGCTTCGTGGAAGGTGGCGCTCTCGCGCCGCTCGGCCGCGAATCCTTTGACGACTTCGATACCGAGGAACTTCTCGACGACGCTGCCATAGGCGCTCGCCAGGTTCTCCTGCGCCTCGCTGTGACTGCGCTTGATCGAAAGCTTGAAGTACCGGTAGGTCGCGAAGTGCAGGGGCAGAACGATCGTGCTCGCGAACGCGAGCCGCACGCTCACCGCGTACAGCACGACGAGGAGCACTTGGAACATGAGCAGGCTCAGCATGAGCGTCGGAAGCTTCTCCTGGATGAACGACTGAATCTTGTAGGTGTCGTCCATCACCCGCGAGCTCACCTTGCCCGGCTGATTGGATCGGTAGAAGCGCAGACTGAGTTGCTGCAGGTGTTCGAACAATCGTTTGCGCAGGGAGAAGCACAGGTCCTCGCTGATACGCACGGAGTGCATGCGGCTCGCATAGAACAGCGCGTTTCGAACGACATAGATCAGCGCGAGTCCGGGCAGGATGAGCCAGAGCAGTCCCCATCGCCCGTCTCCGCCCGGCTGAGAGGGGAAGACATCGTCGATGAGGAGTTTGATCGCGTAGGGCAGGGCCATGTTCGTGATGGCCAGCAGACTGAGCAGAACGATGACGAGGAGGAGCTTTCCCATGTAGGGGCGCAGAAGTCGCCCGGTACGACCGCCCCATCCGTCGTTGATGTCGTCGGAATACCGAGCCATCCAGCTCTCCGCCTCCGCCACGCCGTGACGACCGGCGCCTGGCGGAGCTCCTTCGTTCAATCCGTCGCGTGCTCCATCGCAGTACGGCCCGCGCTGGATTCAGCGAGGCGTCCTGCAAACCACCCAACCTCCGTGAGGCCAACTCGATAGCGATACCACCCGACGACGGATCGGTCGCAATCGGTGTTGCGAAGCCTCGTTGAGAGGGGCGAACCGTCCACTCGGACCGGCCGCAAGAAGATATCGGCCAACGACTTCGCGACGCACGAATAGTTTACCGATCGAGCGATCGGTCGCCACTCCACAGTACATGGACGCGGCAGAGGCCGCTAAGTTTCAATTTCGCGGAGGTTTTCGAGGCGGACGAAGGGCGGATCATCCGAACCGGGAGCGCGACTTCGTCAAAGATCGATGGAAAGCGAATGAGAGAAGAGAATGTAGGTGGGAGGACTCGAACCCCCAACCTCCTGATCCGTAGTCAGGTGCTCTATCCAATTGAGCTACACCTACAACCGTTCGCGCTCGACGGGATCGGGCGCCGGGAAGGGTAACGCCGGCCCGCCGCAATTCAAGCGGCGGACGACTCCGTTTTCATGGCGTCAACTGGTCGGGCACGCGTCACGATCGAGGTACCACCGGAGCTCGCCACCGAACGGCTGCACACCGAGAATCGGGAGTTCGTCCGTCCTTGCGGCTCCGGAAGCGATCCGCTCGACGAGCGTGCGCTTCTTCGCGCCGGTGACCACCACGGCGACAAAACGGGCCGCGTTGATGAGCGGGTAGGTCATCGTGACGCGCGGACTCGTCGAGGCTTCGTTGATCCGGACGAGCCGTCGATCCTCGCGCAGGGCCGGGCTCTGCGGCGTGAGTCCAGCCGCCTCACCCGACGGTCCAAGTTCGAGCAGCACATAGTCGAGCCGATCGTGACCGCGTTCACGCCACTCGAGCGCCGACCGCAGCGCCTGCTCGTACTCCTCCTCGACCTCGTCCGAAAGGGCCGGCATCGGATGCTGCTGTGACGCGGGAATCCCCGCGTGATCACCGATGAATCCGCCCACGGTCTGCCAGCGTGATTCGTCATCGTCCCACGAGGTGCGACGCTCATCGACGATCCAGAGGTGCGTCTTGCGCCACGGAGCGAGCCGGCATGCGGGGTCGATCATGAGCCGGCGATAGAACGGTACGAGCGATTCGCCGCCGGAGAGCGCGATATGAAAATCGCCGAAAGAACGGACGCAATTCAGGCTGTGGCCGACGAAATCTTCGGCCATGAGTTCCGTCAACGCCTCGACTGTCTCGGCCACGATGACACGGCCGGGGAGGTTCGGCTTCTCGAGCGAGTAGACCGAAGTTCCGTTGCGGTTCGGATTGGAGAAACCTGGATCCTGAAGCAAGCTGCAGCGCTCGTCGGTTAGCGGGACGGGCGATTGGACGTTCGAGCCGGAGCTTCCGGCGCCGCGTTCGATTGTACCACGCGTCGGCGGGACCCCAACCCGATCGTTTCGAGGATCGCTAGATTCGGATGCGGAGCGTGTCGCGACCGGTCGCCTCGACTCCGGCGATCTCGGACATGATTTCCTGTATCGCCGCCTTCTGACCAGGCCATACGAAGTCGTGCGGAACCCGGTCGAGGGCGGTCCATCGGTACTCTTCATGTTCTTCGTTGAGGATCGGCGACCATCTCCCGTCGACCTGCACGGCGAACCGGGGAGAGAGGAAGATCTCATCGCGTTCGGCGAGGTAGAACGGATGGATCTGCTCGAGCTGCCAGAAACCGAGCGCCTCCGTGATCCGCAGCCCGACTTCCTCCTGAACTTCCCGCATGGCGGCCTCGATCGCGGTCTCGTCGGACTCAATCCGACCCATGACCGGATGCCACATCAACGGCGCCACCGCCGCCGCCGCCGACCGTCGCATCTGCAGAAACTGGGCGTCTCCGGGGCCGAACTGTCGGAAGAGATACACATCAATGAGATCGGTCCGGACGCGCGGGCCGTTCGGTTCAGTCATCCGCCGTCTCCGGTTCGAACACGCGTACGACGGCGGTTTTGTCCATGGCCTCGTCGTATTCGCGACTCGGCGACGAATCGGCGACGACGCCGCCGCCGGCGAAGTACGAGGCCTCGGTCTCTTCGAGCAGAAGCGTTCGAATCGCCACATTGAGTGCGACGCGGCCGTCCACGCCGAGAAACCCGACGGCGCCGCAGTACGGGCCCCGGTCGTAGTTCTCGACCTCGTCGATGATCTGCATCGCACGAATCTTCGGGGCGCCGGTGACGGACCCGGGAGGGAAGGTCGCCCGAATGAGATCGGCGACCCCGGAGCCTGGTCGCAACCGTCCTTCGACGGTCGCGACCCCGTGATGGACCGTGGGATGCGACTCAATCGCGCGCGATTCGGTTACGCGCACACTGCCGAACTCACAGACGCGTCCGAGGTCGTTCCGCATGAGATCGACGATCATGTGCAGTTCAGCGGCGTCCTTGTCGCTTCGCTCCAAACGGGTTGGATCGTCGCTCGCCGGCGCGGTGCCTTTGATCGGACGCGTGAGCACGCGTCGCGACCGCGGGTCGAGATCGAGAAAGAGCTCCGGCGACAACGAGATCAGTCGGCGATCCGCAGAAAACTCGAAGTACGCTCCGTACCACGGGGGGCTTGCTTCGATGAGGGCGATCGCGAGTTCGCGCGCCGATCCGCCGAATCGCGTTCGGAACCTCTGCGTGATGTTCGCCTGGAAGATGTCGCCGGCGTGCACATGCGCGATGACGCGTTCGATGGCCCCCTCGACTTCCGCCCGTGGTCGGTCAGGGACCCACGGGTCCATGCTGAACTTTCCCGTTGATCGGGGGTTCGCTCGCGGGTGGACGAGGTCTCCGAGCGCGACACCGTCGGGGCCTGCCGAATGGATCAGGCCCGCGGAGCGATCGATCACGAGCGTGGACGGGCACCAGGCGAACTCGTAGAGCGGCCATCGCTCCGCAGGGCGCCTTCGGTTCTTCGCCGCGGCGCGCGGCTCCAGAACCCGGCCCAGCGAATAGTTGAACGAGCCGAACCAACCGGGGCCGAAAGATCCCGACAGCGCCGTCGAATCGACCTCGCGGGCCGACTCGGCGATGAGCCGCTCGAGCGTCTCGAGCCCGTCATCCTCGTTGCTCACGGGGATGGAGACTGAGCCTGCGAACACCGAGGGCGTCCATTCGTTCGCCCACGAGGTCGGTTCCCATTCGAGCCGGTCCGGCCATCGGCGAAGCATTGCGGCCGGGGCGCCGAACACGGTCCAACGACTCCAGCGGGCGTGCGGTCGGCCCGAGTGAAGAACGCAGACCGGGCGGTCCGTCGCCCAGCGCAGGAGGATGCTCAGAGGATCCGCGACGATCTCGGCCAGGTTCTCAGGCGCCCGGTGAATCACGGCCCAATGATACAGTGCGAGAGGACGAAGCTTCACACGATCGAAGCGCGGCGCCTGGCGGTCGCGCTGGAAGGACCGATTGGCCCCGCTACGATAGCGGCTCATCCGGCCAGCGCCCTGCGTGACACCGGACCACAAACCGCCGCGACCGGCGGCGCCAGTCCTTCTCCCATGTCAACGAACACCGAACGACGCGTCCTGAAGACGACGAGGAATTCTCGACCGATGGCCAAGAAGACCGCGAAGCGTTCCACGACCCGAACGAAGACTTCGAAGAAGTCGCGATCCAGCGGCGCCGGCCGCAAGAAAACGGCGCGTCGCGCCGCCGCCGACCGGATGGTCTACCGCTTTGGCGGCGGCAAGGCGGACGGCGACCGATCGATGAAGCCGTTGCTCGGAGGCAAAGGCGCAAACCTCGCCGAGATGACGAGCATCGGTCTGCCCGTTCCTCCCGGCATCACGATCACGACCGAAACCTGCGACGCGTACTACAAGCGCGGCAAGAAGCTGCCGGCCGGGCTCATGGACGAGGTGAACGATGGAGTTCGCTTCATCGAGAAGCACACGGGGCGCCGGTTCGGCGACGAGAACGATCCGCTGCTCGTGTCGGTCCGCTCGGGCGCCGCGGTGTCCATGCCGGGGATGATGGACACGATCCTGAATCTCGGGCTCAATGATCGCTCGGTGTACGGCCTCGCGCGGGCCACGAGCAACGAACGGTTCGCGTGGGACGCGTACCGACGATTGATCAACATGTTCGGCAATGTCGTGAAGGAAGTCGATCACGAGCATTTCGAAGCCGCCTTCGACAAGATCAAGAAGAAGTACAAGGCGTCGATCGACACCGAGGTGCCGACTGAAGGCATTCGCGAGCTTTGTGACGCGTACAAGGCGGTCTACGAGCAGCATGTCGGCGCGGCGTTTCCGGAAGATCCGTACGATCAGCTCTCGGACGCGATCGAGGCCGTCTTCCGTTCGTGGAACAAGCACACGGCGCGCACCTACCGGCAGAAGGAAGGCATCTCCGGACTGCTCGGCACCGCCGTCAATGTGCAGGCGATGGTGTTTGGCAACATGGGCGATGATTCGGGAACCGGGGTCGCGTTTACACGCAATCCGTCGAACGGAGAGAACAAGCTTTATGGCGAGTTTCTCGTCAACGCTCAGGGTGAAGATGTCGTCGCCGGCATTCGAACGCCTCGACCGGTGAGCGAAATGTCGAAGTGGCGCCGCGACATGCACAAGCAACTTCGCGAGGTGCGCGAGACGCTCGAGCAGCATTACGCGGACATGCAGGACTTCGAGTTTACGGTCGAGCGGGGCGTGCTCTACATGCTGCAGACCCGCAACGGGAAGCGGACCGGCGCCGCGGCCGTCAAGATCGCCTGCGACATGGTCAAGGAAGGGCTGATCACGCAGGACGAGGCGTTGCTTCGAATTCCCGCGGGGGATCTCACGCAGCTTCTTCTTCCGAGCTTTGACCCCGCCGCGAAGAAGTCACATCCGGTCGTGGCGCGCGGCCTGCCGGCGTCGCCCGGGGCGGCGACCGGTCGGCTCG
The DNA here is from genome assembly GCA_043101845.1 of Phycisphaerales bacterium. Taxonomy (GTDB): domain Bacteria; phylum Planctomycetota; class Phycisphaerae; order Phycisphaerales; family UBA5793; genus JBICHN01. Next base: position 1,496,972 of record JBICHN010000011.1, read on the forward strand.
CCTTCACCGCGGAGGACGCGACGAAACGGGCGAACGACGGCGAGGCGGTGATCCTCGTGCGGAAGGAGACGAGCCCGGAGGATGTGGAAGGCATGCACGCCGCCGCGGGCATTCTCACGAGCACCGGGGGCATGACAAGTCACGCGGCCGTCGTCGCGCGGGGCTGGGGCAAGTGCTGCGTCGCCGGCGCCGGCGAGATTCACATCGATCCCGCCCGCAAAAAGGCGAGCGTCAACGGACAGGTGTTCGGACCGAAGGACACGATTTCCATTGACGGCTCGACCGGTGAGGTGTTCGCCGGCGAAATGAATCGCGTCGAACCCAAGCTCTCGGGCGACCTCAAGAGGGTGTTGCAGTGGGCGGACGACACCCGGACGCTCCGAGTCCGGACGAACGCGGACACTCCCGCCGACGCGAAGCGGGCGCGCGACTTCGGCGCCCAGGGAATCGGCCTCTGTCGCACTGAGCACATGTTCTTTGAGCCGGATCGCATCAGCTGGATGCGCAAGATGATTCTTTCGGAGAACGAAGCCGACCGCACAGCGGCGCTTGACAAGCTTCTCCCGTTCCAGCGGCGTGACTTCGAAGGCATCTTCAAGGCGATGAAGGGGCTCCCCGTCACGATTCGCCTCCTCGACCCGCCGCTCCACGAGTTCCTCCCGAACGATGACGCCGCCCAGAAGGCGCTGGCGAATGAGTTCGGGCTCAGGAAGAACGATGTGAAGCGTCGTGTCGGCGCCCTGCACGAAGCGAATCCGATGCTCGGGCACCGCGGCTGTCGACTCGCGATCACTTACCCCGAGATTCTGAAGATGCAGGTCCGGGCCATTGTCGAGGCGACGATCAATTGCCGCAAGAAGAAGATCGACGCGCAGCCCGAGATCATGATTCCGCTGGTTGGCGTGGCGAAGGAGCTGGAGATCCTGCGCGATCTTGCGATCGAGACGATTACTCGCGTGAAGCAGGAAAGTAAGTTCGATGGTGACCTCGACATTCTCGTCGGGACCATGATCGAGATTCCGCGAGCCGCGATCACCGCCGACCGAGTCGCCAGGCACGCGGACTTCTTCAGCTTCGGCACGAACGATCTCACGCAGCTGACCTACGGGTACAGTCGCGACGATGTGAACTCGTTCCTGCCCGACTACCTCGAGCAGGAGATCCTCCCAGTTGATCCGTTTCAGTCGATCGACGAATCGGGCGTCGGCGTGCTCGTCGAAATGGCGTGCGAACGCGGGCGTCGGACGAAGGGCGACCTCAAGCTGGGAATCTGCGGCGAGCATGGCGGCGACCCGCGCTCGGTGCACTTCTGTCACCATGTCGGGCTCGACTATGTGAGCTGCTCGCCCTTCCGAGTCCCGATCGCCCGCGTCGCCGCCGCGCAGGCCGCCATCCAGGAGCGTCAGGCGTCAAACGGGTCGAAGAAGTCCGGCAAGAAAAGATCGGCTCCCTCCGCGCGTCGGAAATCGGGTGGGCGTCGGAAGGCGAAGGCGCGCTGAACGCGTCGCTGATTGCGATGACCTGAGGTGAATCGGACAGGCCGGGTCGATCCCGGCCTGTTTTGTGCGCCGCCTCACCCGTCGGACTCGGATGTCGCATCATCCGCAGGCTTGGTCTCCGGATCCGTCGATGCGGATTCAGGCCGATTGTCGACCGCCTGCTCGTAGAGCATCCAGCTGAAGAAAAGATTCGGCGCGACCTGTTCCATGATCTCGCGCGTGCACTCATCAAGCGACTTCACTTCGTCGTTGGCGATCGCCTCTTCAGCAAACGAGACTCCGTTCGCCACGATCTGGAAGATGCTGTGCATGATCTGCCATTCCTGCTCCGTCTGAGGCATCGCAGTTCTCAAGCCCGGAATGTTCTCGGGCCAGGCGATGTACCACTTGCCGTCGTCGTCGAGTTCAAGAATGAGACCAACGCCGAAGATCGGTTTGTCGTCGTAAGTGATCGCGTACATATCGTCCGCGACGGGAACGGCCTCGACGAGCAGCATTTCCTCACGCATCGTTGCGAACGGATCGGCGACCATGGTGAGGAACCGGTCTTCCCAGTCCGACCGGCCACGCTGTCGGCCCTGCTCGTCGGCGAGTCGGGCGCCTTCTTCGGTCGCGGTCTCGAGCAGGTCCGCGACTTCGTCGGGGTACTTCTCGCGAACCGTGATAGAGAGCGCGTGAACTCGACGCAGGAGGTCGCCCGTCCGGGCGAGGAGTAGCTGCGTGTTCTCATCGTCAGCCTTGACGAGTTCCGGAATCCGACCGACATCGCCGTTCTCGATCATGGCGGTCAGCGAGTAGATCACCGCGTCGGGGGTGCTCTGGTCGTATTCACGACGACCGCATCCGGCGAGCAGCCCGCAGCAGATGAGCAAGAGGATGTTTCGAGCGGTTCGTCGAAGCGTCATGAGGTCGGTTCCTTGTGACTCGTCCGCCTATAGATACGCTTCTCCACGGGAATCGTTACGAGCCGGTTGAAGATCGGGACCCAGGTTATGGACGAAGCGTTACGGCTGTCGCTGCAGGTCATCGTCAGCCTTCTCATTATCTTCGGCGTGCTGTGGTGGGTCTGGAGACTCCCGGCGAAGCCGACGACGGAGTCTTCGGCGGCTCCGGTCCTCGCGTTCGGCTCGGTGTGGTTCGGGCTCGCGGCGCTGGCCGTCGACGGCTGGCTCTGGTTCACTCCAAATCCGGACGCCTGGGTCGTGGTCGAGACGCTTCTCTACGCGGGGACGCTCACGACCGGCTACCTTGCGGTGTGGATCTACCGCGGCACACCCGAGACGATGCGAAGCGACGAGGTTCAAATGCAGCGATTGCAGGCGCAGGTCGGCCTCACGCTCGGGATCTTCGCGGTCATTTTCTGGTACCTGTTCATCCTTGTACACAAGCCGATCCTGACCCCGATTGGTGGTTAGACGGGCAGATGATCCGCACGGATCGCCCTACGATTTGCCGCGATGGAAGTCATTGTCAACGGACAGAAGCGAACAGCGCCCGCCGGGATGACCATAGAGGACCTGCTGCGTGAACTCGGATTCACCGGACGGCCCGTAGCCGTCGAGGTCAACGAGCAGGTCGTGCCGAAGCGCGAGCACCGAGATCACGCGTTGAATGATCGAGACCGAATCGAACTCGTAACTCTGGTGGGGGGCGGATGAGCGTCACAACGGAGAAGCATGCGTCGCCAGAACCGCTCGCTCTCGGAGGGCGTGTGCTCTCGTCGCGTCTTATTGTCGGCACCGGGAAGTACGAGAATTACGAGACGATGCAGGCGGCGCTTGACGCTTCCGGGGCCGAGGTCATCACCGTCGCGGTGCGTCGCGAACGCCTCGTCGACGAGCAGGGACGGTCGCTTCTCGATTTCATCGACACCGATCGTTACACGATTCTTCCGAACACCGCCGGCTGCTTCGACGCGAAGGATGCGATCCGCGTCGCTCGTCTCGGCCGCGAACTGCTCGAGCAGATGGACAACCCGGGTCAGGGCTGGGTCAAACTCGAGGTGCTCGGGGATAAGAAGACGCTGCTTCCCGACCCGGTCGGCACCCTCGAGGCCTGTCGTGAACTCGTGGCGGACGGATTCGAGGTTCTCTGCTACACCTCGGACGATCCCATCGCGGCGTCGCGTCTTAAAGACGCCGGCGCGACCAGCGTCATGCCGGCCGGCTCGCCGATCGGATCCGGTCGCGGCATCGCCAATCCGGCGGCGATCCGGATCATTCTCGAAATCCTCAAGGACGGCGACACCGGGTACCCCGTTATCGTCGACGCGGGCGTCGGAACCGCGAGCGATATCACGGTCGCCATGGAGCTCGGCGCCGATGGGGTCCTGCTCAACACCGGGATCGCGCACGCCGCTCGACCGATCGACATGGCGCGCGCGATGCGACTCGCCTGTGAATCAGGTCGACTCGCGTTCAAGTCCGGGCGCATTCCCAAGCGGCTGTACGCGACGGCGAGCAGTCCCTGGGAGGGTGTCGTCACCTCGATTCCGGGTGAGTGAGTCGAACACCCCGAGTCCCTCACCAGGTTGCGGAGAGGGCGACACGCCATTGCTCGAGCGCTGATTCTTCGAGCGCGAGAATGGACTCGATTCGGATGTCGCGCGGAAGGCCGGCATAGTCGATGATCTGGTCGACAACCTGCGGTCTCACGCCGCCATCGACGCGCGAAACGAGATGCCAGAGTGTCAGCGTGTCCCTCGGGCGCGCCGCGTCGAGCAGGCCCGCGATCAACTCCGGGTTCGCCGTCTCGTCGTACGACTGCGCGAGTTCGCGAAACTTCGGCGTCGCGTCGTCGAACACAGGAAGGCCGGGGCCCCGGGTCGGCTCGATGACGCATCGAGCCCCTCCCGGAATGAAGCTCGTCCGCACCGCCGTTTCGATGGCGACCCACCCGGACTGCACGGCGAGCAGTCCGCCGTTGTCTTCGGTCACTTCGAGCGTATACGCGCATCCAAGATCCACCGCGACCGCGTTCGGTGTTTCGACCACGAGCAGACGCGGCGGGGCGGTCACCGCGACTTCGATCGCTCCGCGCGAGAGTCGGAAGCGCCGCTCCGTCGTGCGATCAACAAGGCCGAGTCGCGTGCCGGGCTGAACATCGAGATATCCGTACTCGTCGATGTCGATGCGGGCGCGAGACTGCGCATCAGTGACGACACCTTCGCCCACATCGATCGTCGATGCGGAACGAAGCGCGGCGCCATCGACCATTGGCCGCCCTTCAAGCGGCGAGATTCGGAGCCCGCCGCCCGCGCCCATTGACCAGAAAACGCCGGAGACGACGGCGACCGCGGCGGCGAGCGACGCGATCGTGATCACCCGGTTGCGGCGGTACGAAGCCGGCGTCTCGCCGCGAAGGAGCGCCTCCGGCGGCTCCGTCGTTGACAGTCGACACGCGCGGAGGGACTCCATGATCTCGCCCGTCGCGTGATCAGGAACTCCCTCGCCGGACCAGAGGTGGTCGCCGTCCCGCGTTTTACCCATTGGAGTCATCCTCTACTCCCAGGCGCTCGCGAAGCAGTTTCATCCCCCGATGAAGGTTGACGCGAACCGATCCGGGAGTCATCCCGGTGCGCATGGCGATCTCCGGACCGCTCATCCGGGCGACAAGTCGCATGAGAAGCGTCTCCCGATAAGACTCGGGCAGTGAACGAATCGCAGCGAGCGCTTCCAACGCCTGCACACGATCCTGCGCGGGGTCAGCGACCATGCTCGATTGATCGAGCCGCGGTATCCAGCGTCGTCGTCGCCAATGGGACGCCGCCTGTCTCCGGGCGATGGTGGCGACCCAGGGTCCGAACGAATCAGCCTTTCGCAATCGATGCAATCGTCGCATAGCGATGAGAAAAACCTCCTGAACGAGATCTTCCGCTTCGTGCGGACCGACCCGGGAGAGCAGGATCGCATGCGTCATCGGGGCGAACTGGCGATACAGATCGCCGATGGCGTCGCGGTCGCCGTCCCGCGCGGCGCGCACAAGCTCAGCCGTGGTTCGCTCGGCTGCGCGATCGCAGGCTGACGGAAGGTCGGTCGCCGAGGCGTCGTGCGACGCCTCGGCGAGGACCGTCTGTGGCGTACATTTCAGCGACGGGGTCGATCCGTCACTTGATCCGGTATCGATTGCGCAGCTCCTCGAGCGAACCGTGAAACTGACGCGTGATGTTCGTCGCCAGGAGCGTATCGCCGTTCGTTCCGTGAACCGCTCGGCCGAGATGTTCCGCGAAGCGGCTCCGGTCGCGATCGAAGGTCATGAGGGCGAGACCGAACTCCATCTCAGGACCGCCATCGTACATCGTCTGCGCCCGCTTCGCCCATCCATAGCCGTCGAGCGTCGTGTTATCACGGTCGACGAGCCCGTACACGCGGTAACACTCGACGAGATAGCCGGCGTCGAAGAGCGCCAGCGCATGCGCACGATCGTTCGAATTCGCGTTGAGAGCGCGTCCCTGCAGTTCAGCGAGAATCGACATCGCGATGGCCGGTCGCTCCGATACCGCGATCGTGGCGACACGCATGGACTCCATCCGGGCGAGCAGGGGAGTATCAGACTGAAGCAGAGCGATGAGATCGGACTGAAGCTTCGATTCGATGTAGTTGCGTTCACCGGAAGGTATTGCGAGCACCTTCGACGAGCCACATTCGAGTTCATGGCAGATGAGTGGTGGTCCGGCCGCGGCGGCGGCTGACAATGCGGCGGTGACAAGCCCGGCGGCGACAATACGGCGGATCCAGACGGACATGGCGTCTCTCCCAGTTGAAGAGTGTGCACGACGCGGACCATCCGCGTCCGCACCCAAGACGCCGCTCGGCGGCCGACCGTTAGCGTGACTCTTCAAGAAATCGATCTCGCCAGGCGAAATCACCGCGCTCGACCGTCCAGTCGCTGCCGAGAAATCCAGCGACCTCGACGGCCGGCACGCCCTCGCGAGGGAGATCAGCCGATGTCACGAAGACATCCGGATAATGGACGCCCGAGACGAAGTAGGGGAGTCGATCGGTAACCCGCATTCCCGGGAGACCAGACCCCGCGATGACCGCGACGAGCGCCCGGTCGTCGTCTCGTCGTGGTGCGCACGCGAGCAGTCCAAGATCATCGCCGGTGGCGACTCGATCTCCGACCCGGACCTCCCCTCGCGCGACATCAAAGGGCGCGTTCTCGAGGACCGCCGGCCAGGCGTCGTTCATCAAAGCATGACCGTACAGAACGACATTCCGGCCAGCCGTGTCGGTGGAGGCGAGAAACTCCTCGTCGCTCATGAGGTCGACCGAACCGTTCCCTCGATACCAGAAGGTCTCCGCGTCGTACCGGGCTTTCGCGTACGCCCATTCGTTCTCGTCGGGGTCGCCCTGCGAGCCGTACACGAAGATCATTCGGTTCTGAAACGCCTCCTTGAATGGACCGAATCGCGCCGGTCCCTTCGTTGTCACCGGCGCCGGCTCCAGTGCGGGTGTCCACCCACCCGAGGCGGTCCGGCTCAGCCACACTGAGTCCGTCCCGGGACGCATGTCGATGAGTCGCTGATCGTCGTCGTCAAGTTGAACCGCGAGCGTCGGGGCGTTGTCAAGCATCGAGAGATCGAAGCGGACGCGCCGCACATTCTCGGTCGCTCCTCGTATCGTCGCCGGAACTTCTTCCTTCGCGTCCGTCGCATGGCGGGGCGGCGCGTAGGCCAACTCCACTCGACTGAACTCGAGCGGACGAATCTGATCCTCGATCGAGACCCAGGCGGATTGACTCGAGATCCCCGGGTTCGCCGTGACGAACTCGACCCGATCGCGTGAGTTCGGTCGCGTATGCGCCCGTAGGAAGTCGAACATTGGAGGCCAGTCGACGCACGCCGATCCCCACCAGTGTCCGGCGCCCGGCCGCTCGTAGTAGGCGAAGTCGGCGTGGTAACCGCCGAGGTGGGCGCGCATAGCCCGAGCCTGCTCGACAGGGACATTGTCATCACGATCGCCGTGGAGGACATAGACACCGTGATGCAGGTAATTGCGCGAAAGGCCGAGCGTATCGCTCGGATTCGTGGCCCGTTTGAGAATGGCGGAGACCGGGTCTTCGTCGTCAAACTCGCTCGCTCCGGTGTAGGACCAGAAGCTGATCCACCCGGCGCTCGGCGCGATCGCTGCAAATCGATCGGGGATCGTGGCGCCGATCTGCCATGTTCCATGTCCGCCCATCGAATGGCCGGTGAGGTAGACGCGGTTCGGATCCGGATCGAAGCGTGTCGTCGCCAGGTCGAGCACCTCGAGCGCGTCGAGTCGACCCCAGTCCTCCCAGTCAAAACCGAACGGTCGGCGGTTGGTCGGCGCGACAACATGGCCCCAATCTTTCGGGCCATATGAACTCGCCTGGCCGATCGCTTCGACGCTCGCCCCGTGAAGCGAGAGAAACAGAGCGGGACTCTCCTCGAATTCCGGCGTCAGGTTTCCACGGCGCACCGCGTAGTACTGAGCGCTTCCGTCAATCGAGCTTTGGAAGGTGCGCTTGTGCGGTTCACCGGGCTCGACCACGCGGAGGTCGATCGTCTCATACGCGAACGGCCGCATGATGTCGCCTTCGACGAGTTGGGTCAGCGTGATCTCGACGGGCGCGACTCCAGTTTCCATCGGAGCCGGACCGCGCAGTTCGGTGGCGAATTTGCGCGTGGAGAGAGGCGGCAAGGTCGGAAGCCGCATGGTGACCGGGACGCGCGGATTGAGCGTCACGGTGAGGCGAACGCCCTCGAGCGGTTCCGGCGTCGTATTGATCACGATGATCCCGAGCACGCTGTTCACAACCTCACCGACGACGAGGTCGGGAGCCGTGATATCGCGAAGGTTGAGTTCGCACTCTGCGGTCGGAGGAACGAGGCGGGCCCGCACGCCGCCTCGGCTGGTCGAGAACAGAAGCTCGTTTTCGCCCGCCTTGAGTCGAATTGGGATCCGCGGCCAGCCGTTCCGATACGGATCGCCGGCGCGGGGTATGCCATTCACATAGACCATGCTGTGACCACTCGCCTCGAGGACCATGACGCGGTCTTGCTCTGAAACTACCTTCCAGAGCGCGTACCCCCCGCGCAGAGTGGCGTCCTCGAGCCAACCGTTGTCCCGCGCGGGCATGGTGGTCCAGGAGACTCCGCCCTCGACCGGGTCGCCAGGCGACGGCGTCTTCCAAGTGTCGGTCACGAGCAAGTGTTCAATCTTGTCGGTGTGTGTCGCCGACCGTCCCCAGCTTCCGACTCGACCGTCGGTCGTGATCGCTTCCCGCATTTCGATGACTTCGGTTTCGCTCTGGCCGAGCGATTGACCAACGCCAAATGCCAGCATCCCCAGACTCAAGGCGAGCCGGAAGGCGCCGTTTGAACAGAGGTCTGCCATAGGTCCTCCATCAATCGCACGAGCGGCGAGCGTTTGGGCTGACTACGACGGCGCCGGTCGCTCGTGCAGTCCGTCCATCTCATCGAAATACGGGCGGATGATCTCCGAATCCGCATCACGAAACTTCTGGAAGGCGCCGTCAAAGTACACGCGGCCTTCGTGCAACATGATGATGCGTGGTTGCAGTCGACGCAATAGATCCTTGTCATGGGTCACGATCGTCGTGGTGCGCCGCATTCCATCGCGCGTCGGTCGCTTGTGCGTCTGTAGAATGAGGTCGTGTATCTGAGCGGCGTGCTTTGGATCAAGGCCGGTCGTCGGTTCGTCATAGAAGATGACCTGTGGATCCATGGCGAGCGCGCGGGCGACGGCCACCCGTTTCGCCATGCCGCCCGAGAGCTCATCCCGGTCCTTACTCATCGTCTCGCCGGGGTCCAGACCGACGGAGCGAAGCGCCGACTCGGCGATCGGACGAATCGCCTCATCGTCGAGCCGGCGGACTTCCCGGAGCCATAGCGCGATGTTCTCGAAGACGCTTCCGGTGAACAACGCGTTCCGCTGAAACACGACCGCCCAGTGAACGCGTAGGCGATCGAGTTCATCCCCGGAGATGGCGCCGATGTCGAGCAGGCCTCGATCCGGTGAATCGAAGTCCCGGACGAGCACCCGGCCTGCGTCGGGTCGGTGATGTCCGATCAGGTGTTCGAGAAGCACGGTCTTGCCGCATCCGGAACCGCCCACGATTGCGACGATTTCGCCGCACCGGATACTCAGCGAGATATCCTGCAGCACTTCGGTGTCGCCGAAAGACTTATAGAGTCCTTCGACGCGAATCATCTCCAGGGCTTCGTCGAGATGCTCGGTCGCTTCTCCCATGACGGGCGAACCATAGGGAGGCGAGTTGTCCGGTAGCAGCGCTAGGAATTCAGTGGGGCCGACGCAGGACGCGTCTTCGGCGTCGAGGACGCGCGACTCAGGGGCGCCCGTGGGAACGCAAAGGGTCATATGCAGGATTCGAGTGATCAAGTGGCATGATTGAGTATCTGTTCCATGCGTCGGTCGGCTTGGCCGTCTTCGTACTCTTCGGGACACTCGTACCGTTCAGTCGGCGTCCCGAATGGTGGATACGCGGATTCGACTTTCCGCGCCCGCAATTCGTCTTCTTCGGCGTCATTGCCATCGCCGGGATGCTTGCGTGGCCGTCCGGGCGCTCGTTTCCGTGGCTGTGGCTGGTCATCGCAGTCCTGCTCGCGTGCGTCTGGCAGACCTGGCGCATCCTGCCGTATACGCCGCTCTGGCCAAAGGAAGTTCGGGACGCGGAGGAAAGCGCCGCTGATCGTTCGATCTGCGTGCTCATCGCCAATGTCCTGCAACACAACCGGGGGAGCCAGCGCCTCATCAAGATCATTCGAGATGAAGATCCGGATGTGGTGCTGACCTGCGAGCCCGATGAATTCTGGGAGCGGGAGTTCCGAGTCCTCGAGCGCGAATACTCATACACCCTGAAGCAACCGCAGGACAACTGCTACGGCATGCTGCTTCATTCGCGGTTGCCGTTCGAGGAGGGGCAGATCCGGATCATCGTGCAGCCGGAAACCCCGTCCATGCATGTGCGCCTCCGGCTCGAAAGCGGTGATCTGGTCTATCTGCACGGCATTCATCCACGGCCACCATCTCCCACCGGCGTCGATGATTCGAACCCGCGCGACGCGGAACTGCTCATCGTCGGTCGCGAGATCAAAGACCGGGATGAGCCGACGATTGTGGCCGGCGATCTCAATGATGTGGCCTGGTCCCACACGAGCCGCCTCTTTCAGCGGATCAGCGGCCTGCTCGATCCCCGGAAAGGTCGAGGCATGTTCAATTCATTCAACGCGAAAGTTCCCCTGCTTCGCTGGCCGCTCGATCACATCTTCCACTCGGATCATTTCACGCTCCTCGAGATTCGCCGCCTGCCGGCGTTCGGCTCGGACCACTTCCCCATCCTGATCCGCCTTGCGCTGACGCCCGAATGCCAGCACGAACAGCCGGAGCCTGAACCGGCGCCCGAGGATGACTCCGAAGCTCGGGAGAAGATCGACGAGTCAAGAAAGACCGCGGAGAAGGGTTGAGGCGTGGCGGTCCCGAAAACGAAAGCCCGCCGCTGACAGCAAACTGTCAGCGGCGGAAGAACAAGCGGGTGATCGGATTCGAACCGACGACATTCACGTTGGCAACGTGACGCTCTACCACTGAGCTACACCCGCAAACGCTGCCTGGCAGGCGGCGAAGAGTATATTCGTCGCCTACTTCGAGGCAACTCGTTTCGGCCAGATGAGACGCTGAGTTTCGCGCCATCACCGATCCGTCGAAACACGACGGTTACCGCTCCTGCAGAGCCGTCCGAAGCGCTTCGAGCAGCGCCATCTCAAGGTCCGCGCGACGAAATCGACCGACCCGCGCCTCGGCCGCGGCGGCGCCCTGCTCGGGATCTCCCGTGACGAGAAGGGTTCCCGGCTGACCCCGTTCCGTGCGCAGTGTGTAGACCACGCCGAGGCGCCAGCGATCCTGTTCGATCACCGCCATGCCGACTTCCGCGGCGGCGTCGTTCACCGCCCGATCAACCTCGCCCCACGGCGCCGCTTCGAACGCGATGACCTCGGAGGGAACCGAAGGCGGGGGAGCCTCGAAGTCGCGCCGCGCGGTCTTACACCCACTGGCAATCATCAATGCGACGGTCCAGAGAACGAACAGCGGAATGAGGGGACGGGCTCGGGCGATTCGCTTATACTCTTCCATGGCGACCGTCAGTCCTTGATCGGTTTTTGTACGGTAGCGGAGAGACCTGGTCCTTGGTTGAACTCACCTTCGTGATTCCCGGCGGCGCCGATCGGACTGCGCTTCTTGGTCCCGGCGACCGGAATCTCAAGATCATTCGCGAAGCCCTCGGCGTCAGCCTGTTCAGCCGCAACGGGACGATCACCGTGCGCGGCGACGAAGAGCCGGCCCAGCGCGCGATCGCCGTCCTGGAGCAGCTCACGAGTCGTTCCGGGCGACGATCGCGCATCCTCGATCGCGAGGAAGTCCTCGACGCCATCGTATCGGCGCCGATGGACTCAACGCATGATCCGACGCTCGATCCGTCCGACGCGCCGTCGTGGGACGGGGCGCTCAATGTCTTTGCGAGCGGCCGGCCGGTCCGTCCGCGGACCGCGAATCAGGAGTCCTATCTCGAGGCGATCCGCACTCACGATCTCGTCTTCGGGATTGGCCCCGCGGGCACTGGAAAGACCTACCTTGCCGTGGCGGCGGCGGTTCACATGCTCCGAATCGGTCGGGTGAAGCGGCTCGTCCTCGCCCGCCCGGCGGTCGAGGCCGGAGAACGACTCGGTTTCCTCCCGGGTGACTTGCAGCAGAAGGTGAACCCATACCTCAGGCCGCTCTTCGACGCCTTGGGTGACATGCTCGATTATCAGACGCTGCAACGGTTTATGACGAATGATGTCATCGAGATCATTCCCCTCGCTTTCATGCGGGGGCGTACCCTGAACGACGCGATTATCATCCTCGACGAGGCTCAGAACACCACTGTGGGTCAGATGCAGATGTGCCTGACCCGAATGGGACGGCGGAGCAAAGTGATTGTCACCGGCGATGTGAGCCAGATCGATCTCGAGGACAAGCGGTCCTCGGGGCTCATTGACGCGGCCCGGCGACTGCATCGCATTCCCGGCGTCGACTTCATTACCCTCGATCGATCGGACATCGTGCGACACTCGCTCGTCCAGCGCATTGTTGACGCTTATGGGACGCAAGATCGTCCCTCCGGGTCGCCGATGACAGATGAGAGCCCGCCCTCCGCGGGTGACGCCTGACGGGGTTCCAGCGAATGGCCAAAACGGCGACGGGGAAAGCGACGGCGAAGACGCCTGTCATCACGCGACGGGGTGGGGTTCGTCGCGCGCTGCCTCGCGAACCGCGGACCTGGCGGGCGCTGCTCGTCCGCCGAGAAACCTATACCTGCCTGCTCATCGCGATCATCTTCGTCATCACCGCGTCGAGCGTCACGATGTGGGCGCGGCGACGGCCGCTCATCGGAGAGGGTCAGATCGCCGGCGCGTCCTACGCGGCGCGCGTCGAGGTCGAGATGCTCGACCGAAAGCGCACCGAAGAGGCGCGAAACATGGCGCGCATGCAGGCGCCGCGCGTCTACAAGGTCAACTCGGCGTTTCTCAAGGAACTTCGTGCGGCTCTCACCGGGCTCCCGGTCGCGGTCGCCGGAAAGACTTCCGTAGCTGAGGTAAGTCCGGAACTCGTTCGCGACTTTAACCTCACGAATGAGACGCTCGTCGAATTGTCCCGCTTCGTCGATGCCGAGGGCGAGGCGACCCCGGAATGGCGCGAGATGATCGACGGATTCTTCAAGACCCAGGTCTACCGGACGCCATTGATCGACGGGGAACGCTGGCAGGTCGAACTCACGCTCATGCGCGCGCCGATTCGTCTCCAACTCGAGAACGGCGAGACGCTCACAACGACCGTCGATTCACTCGTCGATGTGCGAGGGGAGGCGATCGGGGACACCATCGATCGTCTGGTGCGTCCATTTCCGGAGGCGTTGCGTCCCGCCGTGCGCGCTCGACTTTCACGGAGCCAGCAGGCGACCTTTCTCTTTGACGCCGAGGCGACGCGCGTCGAGAAGGACGAAGCCGCCGCCCGAGTGCCGGACGAGTTCGAGACCTACCGCGCCGGTGAACTCATCTACCGGCGGGGCGACATTCTCACCGCCGATCAGGTCGGGCTTCTCGCGGCGGAGCACGAGCAGTATCTTGATGCGGCGACGCCCGCCATGATCTGGGCGGAGCGGGTCGCGGTCATCGGGTTCATCGCGCTGATCACCTTCCTCATGGGGGGATACATCGCGGTCTTCTATCGACGCCTGATCGTGAAGCCCGCCCGACTGCTCACGATCGCGTCGCTCATGGTGGCCATGCTCGTGCTCACGGTGATGACGACGAGCGCGGCGCCCGTTGGTCTGGTCTTCCTCGTCACGGCGCCGGCCGTGCTTTGCGGCGTGGTGCTCGTGGTCGCCTATGACCAGCGATTTGCGATCGGGATTGGCGGCGCGTATATCGCGCTCGTGTGCTTCGCACTCGAAGCTCGGCTCGCGCTGGCGGTGCTCGCTCTGCTGGGCGTCGGGGTCGCCGTCTCGCGCCTGCGCGAGATTCGCGATCGCAACCGGCTTGTGCACGCCGGGGCGCTGACGGGACTTGCGCTCGCGATCGGGGCGCTGATTTACGCCGCCATCGACCGGCCCATCACCGACCCGCTCGCCTGGCTCAAATCCGCAATGACTGATTCGGTCGGGGGCGCGGCGGCGGGGCTCGGCGTCGGCATCTTCACGCTTGGAATCCTGTCGACCGTCGAGCGGCTCTTCAATGTGACGACGGGCCTCACGCTTGTCGAGTTGCGCGATCCGAAACAGCCACTGCTGCGAGAACTTCAACAGCGCGCGCCCGGAACATGGAATCATTCGCTCCTCGTCGCGAACCTCGCCGAAGCGGCGGCGGAGGAGATTGGCGCCGATTCCTTGCTCACCTATGCCGGCGCGCTCTATCACGACATCGGCAAGATGAACAAGCCGGGCTATTTCGTCGAGAATCAGTCAGGCGGCGAGAACCGTCACAAGAAGCTCAGTCCGGCGATGAGCCTCCTCATTATCGTTGGCCATGTCAAAGACGGAATCGAAATGGCGCGGGAGTACACCCTGCCCAAGGCGATTCACCACTTCATCGAAGCGCACCACGGCACGACCCTCGTCGAATACTTCTACTACGCGGCGAAGGAAAAGAGCGAAGCGGGCGAAACGCACGATCAGCCGGAAGAGGTCGAGTACCGGTACCCGGGCCCGCGACCGCAGTCGAAGGAAGTCGCCATCCTCATGCTGGCCGACGCGGTTGAGTCGGCGTCGCGCGCGATGACCGATCCCACGCCGGCGCGGATCGAACAACTCGTGCGCGGGTTGAGCCAGAAGCGTCTCCTCGACGATCAGTTCGACGATTGTGACCTCACCCTTCGGGAGCTGCGCATCATCGAAGACTCGCTCATCAAGTCACTCAACGCAATCTACCACAGCCGGGTCGCGTATCCGAAAGGCGAACGCGAGGAAGACGATCGCGAGCGAGAACCGCGAGCGGACTCCACTCGACTCGCCACGGGTTGACCGCCCGCCCTCGTCGCGATCGTTCAGGTCGTCACCATCGACTCGGCGTGGCGCACGGCGTTCTCGAACATGCGGAGGCCGAGCGGCGTGCGCGTCCGCGTCGATTCGTCGAGGCGAGTCCAGGCCGGGTGGTGTTCCCAGCGCGTGAACCGTTCGGGATGCGGCATGAGACCGAAGATCAAGCCGCTTCGATCGCACAATCCCGCGATGCGGTTCATCGAGCCGTTTGGATTGTCGCCTTCGGCATACCGGAGACAGACAAGCCCCGCTCGTTCGATCGATTCGAGCGTGGCGTCGTCGGTCACGAATCGTCCTTCGCCGTGCGCGATGGGAAGGACGGCGAGGTCGGCGTCAACTTCGAGGCCGGCGGTCCAGACGCACGGCGAGTGTTCGTCAATCTCAACTCGTGTCCACGCGTCAATGAACCGCCCGCCAGCGTTGTGCGTGAGCGTCACGCATTGCGCCGGGGGGCGCTCGGTCGGCCAGGCGGTGTGGTCGAGCGGGCCGGGAAGCAACCCCATCTTGACGAGAACCTGGAAGCCGTTGCAGGGGGCGAAAATGGGAACGCCGCGATCGATGAGTCGACGAAACGCTGGATACAGGTGATTCGCCATAAGCAAGGCGAAGATCTTCCCGGCGCCGAGGTCGTCTCCGTAACTGAATCCACCCGGAATACCGAGCAGATCAAATCGTTCGAAGATCCCGGGATCATCGGTGAGCCGGTCGAGATGAATGAGCTCGGTCGAAGCGCCCGCGAGTTCGAAGGCATACTGCAACTCTTCGTCACAGTTCGTGCCGGCCGTGCGGATGATGAGAGCGTGCGGCATGGACGATTGTACCGGGCGCCGGAGCGTCAGCGATGGTCGTCAGAGTTCGAGGATCTCCATGTCGGCCTCGATCTCTTCTCGCGGCCCCGGCATCCGAACCTCGGTTACGAATTCGGGGAGATCGAGTTCGTCCGCCATCCGGGCGCGTGTGTCGGCGGCGTTGTAGCGCGGCGCCTCGGCGAATCGGCCGCCATCGGCAAGCGTGAGAAGATCGGTGAAGATCTGACCCTCGCTTCGTGTTCCCTCGATGGGTCGGATCGCCTGCTCGAACGCCTGGATGAGGCCGCTGGCGTTCTCGAATGACCCTGCCTTCTCCGTCCAGGTGGCGGCGGGAAGGATCACATTCGCCTTCTTCGCGAGATCATTCGGCAGCGTGTCGACGAGAACCACGAACTTCTTCGTCAATGCTTTGGTCAGTTCTTTCGGCGACCATTCACTGGGGTAATTGCCGGTAATCACAACCGCGTCCGCATCCTTGATCGCCTCGACCCATTCATCGAACTCAAGCGGTGTACGCCCCGTGGCGCCGAGTACCCGCCGAACTCCGCGCGCGTTCGGAGCCTTTTCCGCTCGAATGGTGTACGCCTTGGGGTCAT
Source organism: Phycisphaerales bacterium (assembly GCA_043101845.1). Lineage (GTDB taxonomy): Bacteria > Planctomycetota > Phycisphaerae > Phycisphaerales > UBA5793 > JBICHN01. The sequence goes on from JBICHN010000011.1 coordinate 1,513,457, forward strand.
CAGCGCCGGCGTGAGGCGGAAATGTCTTGTCCTCACCGTCGATGGGGACCGGGCCGACTCCGAGGATGGCGTCATCGTCCCAATGCCGGGCGTAGCGCGCGGCGAGGAAGGCTTCCTCGCAGCTCAACATGGGGCTGACGAGGACGGCGAGGCGACCCTCTCTCTTTCGAACTGCGGTCAACTCGTCATGAATCTCCTCGGACGCGGTCGGAAAGTTCGTCTCGATCGCTTCGCCGTACTGCTGTCGTACCGGAGCGGTGAGGCGGTCGTCGGAATGCACGAACTTCCACGAGTAGCGGATCTCGTCGGAGATCCACCACTTGTTGACCTCCATGTTCTTGCGCGGCTTAACGCGGTAGATGCGGCCTTCGTTGTGATCAATGTAGATGTTGTCACCCGACGCCGTGACGCCGTCGATGCTCGGCGTGCTCGTCAACAGCCAGACGCGCTGCTCGAAGAGAAAATCCTTATCGAGAAGCGCGCCGACCGGGCAGATATCGACGACATTGCTCGCGAGTTCGTTGTCGAGCGCCATGCCGGGAAAGAGGTCGATCTGTTCTTTCGCGCCGCGTCCGACGACACACAACTCGCCGGTCTCTGTCACTTCGCGCGTAAAGCGCACGCAGCGACTGCACATGATGCAGCGATCGGAATAGAGGTAGACATTCGGCCCGAGGTCTTTCTTCGGCTGCTTGATCTTCTCTTCTTCGAATCGTGAGACGCCGCGGCCGTACTCGTACGAGTAATCCTGCAGATAGCACTCGCCCGCCTGATCGCAGATCGGGCAGTCGAGCGGATGGTTGATGAGCAGGTACTCCATGACCGCCTTCTGATTGGCGATCGACTTCGGGCTGTCGGTGTAGACGACCTGGCCGTCGCCCGCCGCGGTCTGGCAGGTGGGCATGAGCCGCGGGATCGCCTCGAGCTTGCCGTTGTTCCGTGGATTCGGCGCCCAGACCTCGGCGAGACAGATGCGGCACGACGCGACGATCGACAAACCCTCGTGGTAGCAGTAATGGGGGATCTCGATTCCGTGATCCAGAGCGACCTGAAGGATCGTCTGGCCGGCGTCGAACTCACATTCCTTCCCGTTGATGTTGATCGAGGGCATCGGCGTCCGTCCGCTGGAGGGTGTCTCGATTCCCGCCGGCGACTCCGTCGTGGCGGAACGGGCGATCATAGACGCCGCTCATCCCCCGTGCAGGCGGGATGATGGAGTGGGAATCACAGGATGCCGCTCACACTGACGACCTTTGATCACTGACGGATCGGCGTGAGGTCATCCCACGACTTGAGGTCGTAGATCACTTCGGCGTCCTGAAACTCTCCGTGCCCGTCGGTATAGAGCACATTCGACCCCGTGCGATGGCGATACGCCTCGAGGCGGCGTCCAGTGAGGAACGCGCTCGACGGATTCGTGATGTGGCTGTTGTTCCACACCTCGTACCACGCCGCGATGCCCCGCTCGCCGTACGAGTTGTACGCCGCGTTGTAATTGTTGTTGCAGAAGGCGTCCGCTTCATCGCTCGTGTACGCCGTGAGGTAGATCGTCTCTGACGGCGCCCGGAACTCGGTGATCGGCGTCGCATAGATCGCCTGACCGAATCCGTCACGGGTGAATCGAATGCCGTTGCAGACATAAGTGATCTTGTGGCACAGGTCGGCGCGTTTCTGAAGGGGGAACGCCGGACACTGGTACACCTCGATGAATTCGTACTTGTCATCTTCCTCCCGGACCGGCCGCGTGTGCTTCGACCAGTACGACTCATTCTTCTTGTTGTCGAGATACGGACGGAACGCGAAGGCCCAGGGAATCGTCGAGGGGTTGAGGTGCCGGTAGCCGTACGAACTCGCGGCGGCGCGACCGTCGTAATAGTGACCCTCGCGCGGCACATACCCCTTGAAGTCGGTCGAGTAGTAATGCATCGCCTGCCCGATCTGTCGTTGATTCGACAGGCATTGACCCTTCTCAGCGGCCTTGCGGGCTTTGCCGAGCGCGGGCAGCAGGAGGCCGATGAGTAACGCAATGATCGAAATCACAACGAGCAGTTCGATCAGTGTGAATCCCTGGCGGCGACGAACGAGCATGGTGTCGCTCCTCGAAGGTGACAGGCGGCCGAATGGCCACGGAGACCACTCTAAAGGTATCAGATAAATCGGGTGATCCGCAACCGCATCCTCAAGATCGAGTCTCCGCCGTCCGCCCGTGTCGATTTCGAACGGCCGTTTCGCTACGCTCCCGGTCATGGCGGCCGAATCAAACCGAAAGCGATTTCAGGGGCCCAAAGGCTCCCGTGACTTCTTCCCGGCGGAAATGGCGTGGCGCCGGTACCTCGAGCGTGTCTGGCGCCGCGTGTCGATCCGCCACGGCTTCGACGAGATCGAAGGACCGACCTTCGAGTCACTCGAGCTTTACACCGTGAAGTCGGGCGAAGGCATCGTGAGCGAGCTGTTCTCGTTTCAGGATCGAGGCGGCCGCGACCTGGCGCTCCGGCCCGAGTTCACTCCGACGCTCGCCCGCATGGTCGTCGCGCAGGGCGCCGCCTATCCGAAACCGATCAAGTGGTTCGCGATCCCGCTGCACTATCGGGCGGAGCGACCTCAGCGCGGACGCCTCCGTGAATTCATCCAATGGAATGTCGACCTGCTCGGCGATGACTCTCCGCAGGCCGACTGCGAAGTGCTCGGGGTCGCGATCGACCTGCTCGCCGAACTCGGACTTTCGCGGGAACTCGTGCGGGTCAAGGTGAGCCACCGCGGCGCCGTGTCGAACTTTCTGCGCACGCTCGGTCTTTCCGACGACGCGCTCGATGCGGCGTTCGCGCTTCTCGACAAGCGCGACAAGATTCCGGTTGAAGTGTTTCAGTCCGAAGCCGGTGGCCTCGGGCTCTCCTCGGAGGCGATCGAGCGATTCGATGCGTTCTCGCGGTCGTCGACCACTGCGGACCGTCCGTGGGAAGAGGTGCTCGCTCATCTCGGCGCGCCAGAGGACGATCTCGCCGATCTTCGACCCCTGCACGAGATTCTCAACTCGACTGGCCTCGCCGGTTGGTGCGAGTACGACCTCGGTATCGTGCGCGGCCTGGCGTATTACACCGGAATGGTCTTTGAGATCCGTGACGCCGGGGGCGAGGAACGTGCCGTCGCCGGCGGTGGCCGGTACGACCGGCTCATCGAGACCTTCGGTGGACAGCCAATGTCCGCGTGTGGTTTCGGCATGGGTGATGTTGTCCTGAGCCTCATGCTCGAAGACCACGGGCTCAAGCCAGACCCCGAGGAAATCCTGCCCGCGCCTGACGCGTTTCTTCTCAGTCTCGGCCGGGCAGACGCCGAGCGGCTGTTGCCCCGGATGCTGCATGATCTCCGGGGGGCGGGCCTGCACGCCCGGCGGTCCTATCGCTCCACGCGGAACCTCGGCAAGCTTCTCAAGGAGGCCGCGGGCGCGCGATCGCGATTCGCCGTCATCCTCGGTGACGAACTCGAGAGCGATCGGGTGGTCGTGAAGGATCTCGAGAGCGGCGATCAGTTCGAACTCTCAGTCCATCGAGTGGCCGAGACGCTCCTGACCCGTCTCGGGCGGTTCGGAGCCCGCGGGCTCGACTGACGAAGTCAGATGGATCAGGCATCGTCCCGAAGCCATCTCTTCAGGCGTTTCGCCGCGTTGCCCGCCCGACGGCGCGGCCCTACGATGGCCGCCTATGGCTCAGCTGCGCGAAATTAAGAAGCGGATCAAAGCGGTCAAGAACATCCAGCGCATCACGAACACGATGCAGATGATCGCGACCGCCAAGTTCAAGTCTTCGCTCGATCGGGCGACGGCCACCAAGCCGTATACCGAGATGGTGCGGCGGCTCGTCGGCGAGCTCGCCGCGTCCGCGGGTGAGATCGAGCATCCGCTCTTCAAGGCGCCCGAGCCGCCAGCCGGCCGGGAACTCGTGCTCGTGATCACCTCCGATCGCGGCCTCTGCGGCGCCTACAACGCGAATGTGCTTCGCACCGCGATGGAACGACTGCGGGAACTCGGGGACCGCGGTGTCCTCGAAGTCGCCGGCAAGAAGGGCGTCATGTTCTTCCGGTTCGCCGGCGTCGACATCGACCACCGGCATACCGACTTTGGCGATCAGCCCCAGTATGACCAGATCGAAGAACTCGCCGAGCGGTACATGCGCGACTTTGTCGCCGGCCGCTACGACCGGGTCTCGGTCTGTTACATGAAGTTCTTCTCCGCGGGCCGACAGAAGCCGGTGGTTGAACAACTCCTCCCCCTGGAACCGCCCACCGAGGCCGACTCGTCCGAGCCGAAAGCCAATGTCGAGTACGAGTTCAGCCCAGACCCCGAGTCGCTTCTGACCGATTTGCTGCCGATTACCGTCAAGACGACGCTCTTCCAGGCGTTCAATGACGCGGTGGTGAGCGAGCATGTCGCGCGAATGGTGGCGATGAAGGCCGCCACGGACAACGCGGGTAAGCTGTCGAAGTCGCTCCGGCGGACATTCAATCGGGCGCGTCAGGCGCAGATTACGACCGAACTCACCGAAATCATCGGCGGGGCTGCGAGCCTCGAATGACCGCGGGCATTCGCAGGCGCCGGCCGCGGCGATTTTCGCAACGATGCAAATCGTGCGCGCGAAGCGACTACCCTTCTGCGCCTGAGCGATGAACCCGATGACCCCATCCAGTTCCGAGACGGGTCGTGCCTCGACCCCTCCCGCCCCGACGCCGCAGGTCCGGCTCCCGGATGTCCCGGTCGAGCGGTTGCCGCGGCATGTCGCGATCATTATGGACGGGAATGGCCGCTGGGCTGTCCGGCAGGGCAAGCCGCGCGTCTTCGGTCACCAGAGCGGGGCTCGCGCCGTCCGGGCCGTGGTCACGGAGGCGGCGCACCTCGGACTCGATGCGCTCACACTCTACAGCTTCTCAATGGAGAACTGGAAGCGGCCCGCGACCGAAATCGACTTCCTGATGGAACTCTACATCGATTATCTCGTGCACGAGCGACGCGAGATGATCGACAACAACATCCGGTTCGTGCAATGCGGGCGGCGGGAAGGCTTGCCGGACGATGTCCTGCGGGAACTCGACAAGACGGTCGAGGCCACGAAGGGCTGCGTTGGACTTACGCTGGCGCTTGCGATCAACTACGGATCGCGAACCGAGATCACGGACGCCGTTCGAGCGATCGCGCGAAAAGTCCGGGATGGCGCGCTGTCAGCGGATTCAATTGATGAAGAGACGATCTCCCGCCATCTCTATGTACCGGACCTGCCGGATCCCGATCTGCTCATTCGCACGGCGGGTGAGATGCGCGTCAGCAATTACCTGTTGTGGCAGATCAGCTACGCGGAGATTCATGTGACCGATGTGTGCTGGCCGGATTTCTCCGTCGGTCACTTCCATGCGGCGATACGCGATTACGCCTCGCGACGACGCCGCTTCGGCGCGCTGAGCGGTGAGAGTGATCAGTCCTCGAGCGACGGCTGAGTCATTATCAGCAGAGGCTGATGAAGCACAAGAGCGTCAGCAGCAGGAGTCGACGCCGATTTCGAGTCAGAAGAAAGATGCCGAGCATTCCGGGTCTCCACATGTTCATACTGAGAAGCATCAACTGCGGCGCCAGAACGCTGGCGGCGACTGGGTTGTCGCTGAATTCGAGAGTTCGGCGGCCTCAGCCGGGGAATGAGGTCCGAGAACCTCGTCAACCTCGCGTCGATTGCGCCGGCCTGTGGCGTTTCGTCATCGTCGTCGTGTTCCTCTCGGTTCAGCCGTCGTCGGCGGTCAACGCCGATCAGGTTGGCCCGATCGAACCAGCGACCGCCGTCGACGCGTTCAACTCGATCGCCGGCTGGGTCGAACAACGGGAAACACCGGAGGAATTCGCGGCGCCTCAGAGCGCCGTGGGCGCTTGGGTCGCCGTGCGACGAGGCGGCCGGCTCGTGGGGGACGCCGCAAGCTCGGACGGTCTGCTCGCCGGAGCCATGGCCGCGCCGGAGCTCCCACGAATCGTTCGCGCGGCGCTTGGCCGGGCCGAAGATCGAGCGCGGGGAAGCGGGGATCCACTCGAACAGGCGGAGCGTGTCGAAGCCTTTGGCGCCGCGCCGCTCAGTGTGGAACTGCAGTTCGCGCATTCACTCAAACGACTGCGTGCGACCGAGTTCAACCGCGTGGTCGAACCGGTATCTCCCGGACTGCAGGGCATCGCGCTCCGTCACGGAGACCGCGTGTACGCGCGTTTTCCCGGGGAGATGCTGGCCTCAGGCCAAACCCCCGACGAGGCCATGCTCGGTCTGCTGCTCGAAGCGAACATCGGTGTCGCCGATTTCAGCTCCATGCTTGCCGGCGGAACCGCCCGAGTCTGGAGCTTCGAGGTCGATCACCTCGCCCAGCGGGCGCCAGGATTGCATCCGACATTTCTCTACCGTGGTTCGCTCGTCGTCCCGGAATCGGAGATCAACGAATCTACGCTCCGTGTGTTCGCTGACGAACTCGCCGCCCACCTCGAATCGCGACTCTGGCCCGGAGATGAACCGCTTGGCATGCTGGGCGGTTATCGCGCGGACCTCGATCAATTCGAGCCGTTGATTGCGCCGGTTGAGGAGCAGGCGCTTGCCGCGTTCGCTTTGGCGCGGTTCGCAAGTCTTCCCGGCGTCGACCGGGCCCGGGCTGAAGCGTCACGGGCAGCGGCGTCCTCGGTTCTGAGTGACCTCGCGGTCCAGGTCGAAAGCAATGCGTATGACCTCGCTCGGAACCCCGGCGCCGCAGCCCTCATTGTCGTCGCCTGCCGGGCCCTTGGCGGCGAGACCGAATCTCAATGGCGCGTGCTCGAGAAGCGCGCCGCTGAAGTTGTTGATCGGTCGTTCTCGCCGTCGACCGGATTCGAGAGCGGAATGGGCGCAAGCGAGCGGGCGCTGTGCGCCTATGTCATCGGCTCACGCGAAGCGGTCGACGGCGCCTGGTCGGCGACCTCGGCGACGGCGCAGCCGATGTTGCTGCCCTGGCTGGGGTGGGCGGAATTGAATCTTGCCGCAGGGTCCGACGCCGTGTCGTCAGGCCGCGGACTGCGGGCTCTCCGGGATCGAATCTGGAACGCGCAGGTTGATCATGAGCCGGCCGATCCCGCTCCCCTCGATCTGCGCGGCGGGCTTGCGTACCTCGGCGGCCGACCGCCTGACTGGAACACGGCCCAGCCGCTCGCCTTCCTCGCCACGATGATGTCGGATCTGCGACTGACGGACGCGTCCGAGACCGTTGAAGAGGTCGTCCGAGTCAGCAGAGGGCTCCGGTTCCTGCGTCAGCTGAGCGTCCGGGACGCCGATCGATACCGCGTGGCGAATTCCGAGCAGGCGCATGGAGGCGTGCGGTCCGCATTATGGAGCGCGCGTCAGCCGGTCGGTGCTTCGGCGATGTCGTTGGTCGCCGTCGTTGAGGCGCTTGAAAGCCTTGCCCGCCTTCGCGGCGAGTAGCCCTGGTTCCGGGAGCGACGGTCGAGGTCGATTTTTTTGGCCAGAGGGTCGCGGGGGGCTCGTCTATGATGAATGGAGCCTGTACACTGCCCGCGCCGGTGGCCGATAAAGACCGGTAAGGGTTGAGAAACTAAGGAGCTCAGGATGCGACGAATGCTGATGAATCTCACCGCCGCCGCCGCACTGTTCGGTATGACGGCGCTGACCCAGGCCCAGGTCGACCTCTCGACCGAGCGCGGCGATTCTCGCCCCGTCGTGTACGGCAAGCTGATGAATACTTACCTCACCGCGGACTTCAACGAGAATGATCTCCGCGATGTGGTCAAGTTCCTGTCCGAACTCGGTGATATCGACATCCTTGTGAAGTGGGCGGATGACGCGACCTTCGGCGAGGGCCTCGACCCGACCGCCAAGGTCACGCTCGCGCTGACGAACGAGACCCGCCTTGCCACGATCATCGACCTCGTCCTCGAGCAGGCGACCGAAGAGGAGACCTCGTGGTCGCTCGGCGACGGGTTCGTCGTGCTCGGGACGAAAGAGTCGCTCAACAACGACAAGTATGTCGCGATCTATCCGGTTCGCGAGCTTCTGTTTGTGGCGCCCACCTTCGACAGCGCCCCCGAACTCGACCTTCAGGCGGTGCTCTCCGGCGGTCAGACCGGTGAGATCAGCCAGAACATCTTCGACGATGAGGAAGAGGACGATCAGGAGCGCGTCAACGAAGAGGATCAGGCGGACGAACTCATCGACATCATCACGACGCTGGTCGATCAGTTCCAGTGGGAGCGGAATGGTGGTGAGGGCGGCAGCATCCGTTACTTCCGCGGGAATCTCATCATCAACGCGTCCGACTATCTGCACCGTCAGGTCGCCGGTTATCCGTTCAGCCCCGCGGTCGTACGCACCGGCTCGCAAGCCTCGATCAGCGGACCCCGGTATGTCACCCTGACCGGCCGATTCGGAACATCACGGCTTCTGGACATTGATCAGTTCGAAGTCCCGATCCTCGTCGGAGGCCAGGTCATCTCCTCCGGCGGTGGGGGCGGCGGCCGTCCCGGCGGCTGATTTATCCCTGATCGCACAGACTGAAATTCATCGCGAGCCGTCGGACGACGGCTCGCGTGTTTTTTCGCGTGCCGGATCGCGGAAGACCCGTCAAGACATTGGCTTCGGGCGACCACCGACAGTACCATTGGCCGCCTGCGCATGAGGCGCGGATCGACTATCGCGAGGACGCATCATCCGATGAGCTGGATCGAGAATCGCTTCGAAGAGAACCTGATCATCACGAGCCTCGACTGGGCCGTGAACTGGGCTCGCCGCTCGAGCATCTGGCCCATGACCTTCGGTCTCGCGTGCTGCGCCATCGAGATGATGGCGTTCGGCGCGTCGCGTTATGATGTCGACCGATTCGGCGCCGGCGCCTTCCGGGCGACCCCGCGGCAGAGTGATCTCATGATCGTCGCCGGCACGGTGACTTACAAGATGGCCTCACGCGTCCGGCGGCTGTACGAACAGATGCCCGATCCGAAGTATGTCATGGCCATGGGGGCGTGCACCGTCGGCGGCGGACCGTACTTCAAGTACGGTTACCATGTCGTCAAGGGCGTTGATATGGTCGTTCCGGTCGACATCTATGTCCCCGGTTGCCCACCGCGGCCCGAAGCGCTCATCGAGGGACTCATGCGATTGCAGGACAAGATCCGAGAGCAGTCGATGGGCCTGCCGAAGGGCTCGAAGCGCCCGGCGCGTGACTTCGATATGCCAATCCCGGCGCCGGTCACCGCCTGATCCGTTCGGACATTCCAGAATTGATGGCGACTTCGCGCTTCGACGGGCGCGAAGTCGTCTTGCATTTCCGGTTCGCCCGAAACCCGCACGGGGCGCGCACGAATAACGATATTGGGTTACAATGCCGCTCCTTCGAATGATGACCTGCGCAGGCGTCGAACCCAGTGGATTTCCCTGTCCGATTCGACAACCCGTGGGCGCTGCTCCTCATTCTCCTCGTCATTCCGATGACCTGGTATGGGTGGCGAACGCTGACCGGACAGGCGCCTTTGAGGCGCTCGATCGTCTGTGGCGTGCGCGCGATGGTCGTGATCGGGCTGGCTCTTACGCTCGCTGAGCCACGCTGGGAGCAGCGGAACGAATCGCTCACGCTCGTCATGCTCATCGATCGCACGCGGTCGATTTCCCGTCCGCTCGAAGCCGAGGCGTACCGATATCTGCGCACAGCGGTCGAAGCGGCGGAGAAGAACGACGATCGGAAACCGGAAGATCGGCTCGCAATCATCAACATCGGAGCCGAAGCACGCGTCGAGCAGATGGCTGACCGGGCGACGGTGGTGGACCTGACGACTCCGGTCATCAATCAGGACGCGACGAATCTGGCGGATGGCCTGCGCATGGCGATGGCCGTGGCGCCCCGCGATTCATCGCTCCGATTCGTTCTCGTCAGCGACGGGAACGAGAACATCGACAATGTCATGGCCGTGGCCGATATTGCGCGGGCGAACGGCATACCGGTCGATGTTCTGCCTCTGCGGTACGACCACACGAACGAGGTCATGTTCGACCGAATCCAAACGCAATCGCAGGCGCGCGAGGGTCAGAATGTCACGCTGAACCTCATCCTCCGCGCGCGACGCGCGACGACCGGGCAGATCGTGCTCTTCCGAAACGACGAGCCGGTTGATCTCGATCCGGAATCGCCGGCGGTCGGGCTTGCGGTGAATCTCAACGAGGGAGTCAATACTTTTCGGCCGACGATCCCGATGGATCGTCCCGGACCTCAGCGGCTTCGCGCTGAATTTCAGCCGGACATTCTCGAAGACGACGCGATCGCGTCAAACAACCGCGCTGAGACCGTCGTCATCGTGGGCGGTGAGGGCCGCGTGTTGCTCGTTCGCTCCTCGCCGACGGAATCGGCGGCGCTCGAGCAGGCGTTGACCGACGCGCAGATCAAGGTCGACGCGGTGGAGCCTTCGTCGGTCGCTGATGATCTCATGGTGCTCTCCGGGTACGACTCGATCATTCTCGCGAACATTCCGGCGCATGTCTTTCCGACGAAGATGCACGAGACGCTGCGCCTCTATGTGCACGAGATCGGCGGCGGGCTCGTGATGATCGGCGGCCCCGAGACATTCGGCGCCGGAGGATGGATCGATACGGATCTCGAAAAGGCGCTTCCCGTGCGCCTCGACCCGCCGGACAAGACTCAAATGCCGCGCGGAGCGCTTGTGTGCATCATGCACTCATCCGAGATTCCCCAGGGAAACTACTGGGCGGAGCAGTGCGCGATCGGCGCGATTGAGGCGCTCAGCCGCCTTGATCTTGCTGGTGTGATCGACTTTGACTGGGGGCGCCCCGGAGTGAACGCAGGGTGCGACTGGGTGGTGCCGCTCCAGGAGGTCGGCGACAAGACCGCGGCGATCAATGCGATCAAGAAGATGACGATGGGCGACATGCCCGACTTCCCGCCGGCGATGTCGATGGCGCTTCAGGCGCTTCAGCAGGCGAACGCCGGGCAGAAGCATGTCATCATCATCTCTGACGGCGATCCGCAACGCCCGACCCAGCAGATGCTCCAGCAGTTCGTGGATTCGAAGATTTCGATTTCCACGGTCGTCGCCGGAGGGCACGGCAACCCGGCCGACGCCCAGACGATGCAGTGGATCGCGACGACGACCGGCGGCGAGTTCTACAACCCGACGAATCCGAATCAGTACAAGCAGATCTTCATCAAAGAGGCGATGGTCATCAAACGATCGCTCATTGTCGAGGGCGAGGTCTACCAGCCCATTCATCGACTGAGCGTGAAGCCCGGACCGTTTGTCGGTCGGTGGGCGAACCTGCCGACTCTTGACGGGTATGTGCTCACGGCGCCTCGCCCCGGACACGATCCTGAGTTGGTGACCGAGAATGGTGATCCGATCCTCGCGTTCTGGCAGTACGGCGTCGGCCGTTCCATCGCCTTTACGAGCGACGCGACGACCCGTTGGTCGAGTCGTTGGAATTCATGGAGTGGCTTTCAGCAGTTCTTGGAACAGACGGTGCGCTGGACGATGCGCCCGGCGGCTCCGTCGAATGTCCTCCTCAAGACGCGGCTCGAAGGCGATCGCGCCGTCATTGAGGTCGAAGCGCTCACCGCGGAAGGCTCCTTCGCGACCTTTGGCACTGTGAGCGGCGTCCTCGTGACGCCTTCACTCGATGCGAAGCCGATTCGCCTGCAGCAGGTCGGCCCGGGACAGTGGCGCGCCGAGACTCCGGTCGACGAGCAGGGGACTTATGTCGTCAATCTTGTCCGCGAAGATCAGGATGGGCGGAAGACTCCGATCCAGGCCGGAATCTCGAATCCCTACAGCCAGGAGCTCCGAGATCTGGAGGATAATGTCGCGCTCCTGACCGAAGTCGCCGAACGAACCGGCGGGGTGATCCTTCCGGAACAGCCGGAATCGGCGCAGCTCTTCCGGCGCGAGAATCTTCCGCGTCCGGCGGCGTTGACCGATCTCTGGCCATTGCTCGCGATCATCGCGGCGACCCTTTTCCTCTTCGATGTGGCGACGCGACGCCTCGCAATCGACCCGCGTCGCATGCGCGGCCGGCTCGCGGCGCTCATGGGATCGCGCGCCTCATCCGCCGGCGCCGGGATGGATCGCCTCAAGGAGGCGCGGGGACAAGCTCGCGATCAGCTCGAACCCCGCGATGCGCGAGAGTCGAAGCGCGTCGCGTCGACCACATTCGACGCGGACGAGTCCGTGGCGACGCCCATCGACCTCGACGCGACCGGCGATCCCGAGCCGGGCCTCAAGTCGAAGCCCCGGCGCGAGACCCGCGCGGAACCGGCGGCGGAAGGCGAAAGCGACGAGAGCTACACCTCTCGTCTTCTCCGCGCGAAGCGGCGGGCGAAAGGCGGCGACAGTGAATCGGAGCCGCCGGACGGAGGATCGGCCGAATGAATGACTTCGCCGATCTGCCACCACTCGATCTCGTCTTGAATGATCCAGACGAAGTCACCAGGCGGTGCGCCGCATTCCGCTCGGTCTTCGATCGACTTCGACACGAGATCGGCAAGGTCATCGTCGGTCAGGAGCGGATTGTCGAAGACACCCTCATCGGACTGTTCGCCGATGGTCATGTCCTGCTCGAAGGGGTGCCGGGTCTCGGGAAGACGCTGCTCGTGCGAACGCTCTCGCAGGCGCTCGCGTTGCCGTTCAAGCGCATTCAGTTCACTCCCGACCTCATGCCGGCGGACATCGTGGGCACGAATGTCGTGATGGAGAATCGATCGACGGGTCGACGAAGTCTCGAGTTTCGTCCCGGCCCGATCTTCGCGCAGATCATCCTCGCCGATGAGATCAATCGCGCGACGCCGAAGACACAGGCGGCGCTGCTCGAAGCGATGCAGGAGCGGCGAGTAACGGTCTCCGGTCATACCTACGAACTCAACCAGCCGTTTCTCGTGCTCGCGACGCAGAATCCGATCGAGCAGGAGGGGACCTTTACGCTTCCGGAGGCGCAGCTCGATCGGTTCCTCCTCAAGTTGACGGTCCCCTACACCACCCGGCGCGAGATGATCGAGATACTCGAACGCACGACTTCGACCCGTCCGTCGAGTATTGAAGCGGTGATCGACGGAACGCGCATCCGCCAGGCGCAGCGGCTCGTCCGCCGCGTCGTGGTCGCCGATCATGTGCAGGATTATGCGATTCGACTTGTGCTCGCGACACATCCGGACAACCAGCTCGCGCCATCAGTCTCCGGGCGCTACATCAAGGTTGGCGTGAGTCCGCGTGGCGCCCAGGCGATCATTCTCGTCGGAAAGGCCCGCGCATTAATCGCGGGACGATACGCCGTCTCATTCCGCGACATCGAAGATGCGGTCAAGCCCGCCTTGCGCCATCGCGTTCTCGTCAATTTTGAGGCGGAATCCGAAGGCGTGACGAGCGATGATGTCCTCGACGAATTGATCCGCATCGTGCCACATGAAGCGCCGGACCGGGCGCTCGAGGGAGCGTCATGACGAGAGCGTCGACCCAGCCGAATCTCGTCGGCGTCGCCAGGCGACCGACGAAGATCGATGAGCTGATTGATTCCGAGCTCATGACCAAGCTCAATCAACTTGATGTCGTCTCGCGCAAGATCTTTCTCGGAAAGCTGCAGGGTGAACGGCGCTCGAAGCGTCGCGGGCAATCGGTTGAGTTCGCCGACTATCGAAACTATGTGCCCGGTGACGACCTCCGATACATCGACTGGAATGTCTACGGGCGACTCGATGTGCTCTTTCTCAAGCTCTTTCTCGAGGAAGAGGACCTGTCACTCCACATCGTGGTCGATGTGTCGAAATCGATGGATTACGGCGATCCGAGCAAGTTCGTCTTCGCGCAACGGCTCGCCATGGCGCTTGGTTACATCGGCCTCGTGAACTACAACCGCGTCACCCTCGCCGCGTTCGGAGCCGGACTCGTCGATCGCTTGCCAAACCTTCGAGGACGGAGAAAAACGCAGGACATCGGGCAGTGGTTGCTGAATCTCGAGCCGGGGGACGACACCGATTTCGAACCGGCGATGAAGACTCTTGCACTGAGCCGGCAGGGTCGTGGCGTGATGGTCATCATCAGCGACTTTCTCTTCAAGCGCGGATACGAAAAGGGGCTCCGCTACCTCCAGGGGGGCGGATATGACACTTTCGTCATTCAGGCGCTGAGCCCGCAGGAGATTGATCCGGCGGCGACCGGAGCGCTGAGCGGCGATCTGAAACTCGTCGATGTGGAGGACGGGCACGAAGCGGAGGTCACGCTCTCGGCGGCGGTCATCAAACGATACAAGGAGAATCTGAACGCGTACTGCGGCGCCCTTCGAGACTACTGCGTCCGTCGGTCGATGACGCACATGACACTGCGCACCGACATGAGCATGGAAACGCTCCTCCTCGAATACCTCCGGAAGCGAGGGCTGCTGAAGTGATGCGCCGTCCTGCTCATCAATGGAGGCGCGGCGCATGAGTTGGGTAACCCCCGGTCTTGCGGCTCTGGTCGCCGCGTGCCTCATACCACCGCTGATATTGCTCTACTTTCTCAAGTTGCGACGGCGTGAGAGCGTTGTTCCGTCGACGCTTCTCTGGAAGCAATCGGTGCAGGACATGCAGGCGAATGCGCCGTTCCAGCGTCTCCGCATGAACCTTCTCCTGTTTCTGCAGTTGCTCGCGCTCGCCGCATTGCTGCTGGCGATCGCTCAACCGGAGTGGGAGGCGCTCTCGGCTCCGGGGGTTCGGACCGTGCTCTTGATCGATCGCTCGGCGAGCATGACGGCGATCGAGGACGAAACCTCGCGGCTCGAGTCGGCGAAACGGCAGGCGATCGAATTCATTGAAGAGATCCGCGCCGGCGGGCTCTTCGGGTCCGCCGGACGGTCACAGGAAGTCATGATCATCGGCTTCGCCGAGGAAGCGCAGATCTACTCCGGGTTCTCGAACAGCAAGGCGGAACTCTTGAACGCCGTGCGCGCCATTACGCCGACGCACGCATCGACCCGAATCGGACAAGCGCTCGAACTCGCCCGCGCCCACTCGATTCGAACGAATGTCGAGGGTCCCGGGGCTCCGATTGATACGCCGGCTGATCTGCTGCTCTTCTCAGACGGGCGAATCGAAGATCTCGAGGAACAGGTCGCCAAGGAGCCGGTCCAGTTCCGGCGGATCGGCGACCCGGCGGCCGCAGGGAATGTGGGGATCGTCGCGTTCGATGCGCGGCGGAGTTACCAGGATCAGAATGAAATCGTGCTCTATGCGCGCCTCGCGAACTGGTCCGATCGTGAAGTGTCGACGGGAGTGTTTCTCTCCGCCGGGGATCAGCTGCTCAAGTCTTCAACCGTGCGGGTTCCGCCCGCATACCCCCTGAATCCCGTCGATGACGAACAGGACGAGGAGACGGGAGACCCGGAGTGGCGGCCGGGAGTCGGCGAGGTGACCTTCAGCCTCGTCCAGCCGCGCGGCGTGACGCTCGCCGTCGAAATCGACACTGACGATCCGCTCTCCGCCGACAACGCCGCCTTCGTCGTGGTTCCCCCGTCGAAACAACTTCGAATCGCGCTTGTCGAGAAGAAGAGTTTCGTCCTCGAGACCGTGCTTGCGGGTCTTCCCAATGTGGAGCGAATCGAGCGCATGTCCGGCGCTGCATACGAATCGCTCGTCTCGGCGGGTCAGACTGAGCGATATGACCTCGTCGTCTTCGACGACTACGCGCCATCAACGCTCGGACCGGGACGCTATCTCACCATTGGAGCGCTCCCGCCGATCGACGGGCTTGGGATGACCGAAGTCGAGGCGGCGAATGTCGTGCTCGCAGCGGACGATCGCCATCCGGTCAACCAGTATGTCAGCTACGACACGCTGCTCGTCGATCGTCATCCACAGATGAGCGTGCCCGACGCCGGAACGGTGCTCGTCGAGGGAGCGAATGGTCCCATGATGGCGGAGATCAACACGGGCGGCGCGCACGCCATCATCGTTCCGTTTCCGGTACTCAAGACGAACTGGGCCTGGGATGTGAACTTCGTCCCGCTCATGCAGAATCTCGTCGATTACCTTGGTCACTCCGGCGAGGCGATCACCGAGTCGTCGCTCCGGCCGGGCGACGCGATCTCGGCCCGCCTGCCCGCGTCGGCGACCGACATTCGACTCGCTCTGCCGGATCCGAACGAGGACCCGATTCCGCTCGCGCCGGGTGATCCGACGCGCACCGTGTACGGTCCGGTGGACCAGGTGGGCGTTTACCGGTTGCTCTGGACGGTCCCCGGGACGGACGGTGAGCAGGCCCGCGATTTTGCAGTGAATCTTTTCAACGAGCGCGAGAGTCGGGTGGCCCCCGCCGAGGCGATCCGATTCGGCATGGACGAGGTCGCGACGATCGACGACGACCGGGCGCTGCGCAAGCAGGCGCTCTGGCCCTGGCTCGCCGCCGCGGCGCTTCTTGTCGTCCTGATCGAATGGTGGGTGTACTGCCGTCGATCTTACATCTAACCGCCGATCAGCCCCGCTCGAACAGGAAGGCCGAATCGAGCAGCCGATTCGTTTCGCCGTCGTGCACGGCGAAACTCGATCCGCTGAGCATCGACGCGGATCCGTAGGCGCCGTCCTTTCGCACCGCGTAGAAGACGACATTGAAGTTTGGTCGCCCCTCCGAATCGAGGAGCCGTTTCTGCCGCGTGTTCCGCGCGATTCGCTCGAGTACGGTAAGGCAGGCTTCCGTTGGCGTCGCCCCTCGCTCCATCTCCTGGACGATGGCGAATGAACCGCAGTTCTGGATGACGGCTTCACCGCGTCCCGTAGCCCCCGCCGCGCCGATGTGGTTGTCGACGAACATGCCGGCGCCGACAATCGGTGAATCGCCCACGCGGCCGGGGATCTTGTAGCTCAACCCGCTTGTGGTCGTTACGCCGGATAAATCGCCACCGTCGTTCACCGCCGAGCAGTGAATCGTGCCGTAAGTGAAGAGCTGTTCCGCATCGAGATCGACCCGCGCTGAGTTCCGGTCTTCAAGATCGCGCTGATCATCGTCGAGCCAGTCGTCGTTCGGATTGAGATTCTCTTTCCATCGCAGCCAGATCTCTCGCGTTTCGGGCGTCATGAGATCGGTCTCTTCGAAGCCGTGCGCCCGGGCGAACTTGAGCGCCCCATCGCCGACGATAAGTACATGGTCCGTGCGTCGCAGCACTTTGAGCGCGACGGACGCCGGGTTCATGATGTTCCGCAGAGCCGCGACGGCGCCGGCCTTGTGCGTCGGCCCGTGCATGACTGATGAATCGAGTTCGATGACACCCTCTTCGTTCGGCAGCCCGCCGTATCCCACCGAACGATCGTTCGGATCGTTCTCGACGATGTTGACTCCGGCGACGATGGCGTCAACCGGATCGGCGCCGTTTCGAATCATCGCCATCGCCTTGTCGGTCGCGCGTTCACCGTTGGCGGACGAGATGGCGCAGACGCCGCGATGGTCGTCACCCGGATGGACGGTCGACCGCCGTTTCGGGCGCGAAGTCAGCTGGCTCGATCCGGTCGCCACATTTACGGCGGCGAGGGCGGCGCCGGCCGCCATGAATTCTCGTCGATTGATCGATGTCATCTCGTCGTCCTTTCTCCGTCACGCGGCTCCGAGTGGCGTGCGCAATGTAGCAGAGAAGGACTCTGCCTGCACGCCGGCCACGCGCCGGTGCGAAAAACGAAGGACCCGGCGTCAGGCAACGCCGGGTCATCGTGATCATCAATCTCGTCCGGGTTGGTTCAACCGAAAGTATTGAGCCGGCCCTGGTGATCGAACAGCGTCTCCTGCCACCGCTTCAGCTTCTCGCCGAGCGCGTCGCCGTGTTCGACCTGGTCGCCGAGATGCCCGAGGAATCGCATGCCGTCGTCGAGCTGGTTGATCCCGCGCTCGAGTTCCTTCGCGGCGGTTCCAGCGCTCACATTGACATCCTGTCCGGAGTACTGGTTGATTCGCTCGAGTTGGCTGTCGATCTTGTTCATGCGATCCTGGAGCTCGTCGGGATCGCCGAGCCCGCGGTCGATCGCCGACTGCAATCGATCCTTGAGCATGTTGAGCCGGTCCGTCATTCGTTCGACATCGATCGTGACGCCGGCGTTCGAATTCCCAACGGTAATGTTGATGGTCGACATGATCTGCTCTCCACATTGCCGGGTGCCGTGCGCCGTCGCATTCATCCAAGGCCAGCGGCGCTGGTGCTCGTCTCGTTTCGAACGATCGTCGGCCATCCATGGCCACGACACGAGTCCTTCACGAGACATGAAGCAACCATCGTGCCGCGTCGGATTCCGGATCCGGGGGCGTGAATCGCGGTTTGGGTACAAAGACGGAGCGCGACGGGCGCAAGAGTTGCGCGTCACTCGGCAGTCATGGCCTCGACGGGTCGTTCAAGGTCAGCGCGACTCGTACGACGCCAGGTGTGGACCATCCAGACTACGCAAACGATCCCCATCGGCACGAAGACGATCGCTTCACCCGCCCGGTCGATGAGGACCGCCTGCCATCGAAGGGCGTCGAGTGCGGCGTCATCCGTTCCGGCGCCGCCCGCGAGCATGGGCGCCAGCATCGCTACGACCCACTCGCGGATTCCCAGAGAGCCGGCCGGTGAGAGGCTCGCGATCATGCTCACGATGGACAGATACACAATTTCCTGCAGTTCAAGCTCGATTCCGAGAATCGCGAAGGCGACATACAGGCGGCCGGCGTACGCGGTCATGTCGACGAGGCGCAGTCCCACGCACGCCCATACCTGGAGCGGATGGTCCAGCATCCGCTCGGCTCCGCGCAGTCGGGCAGTCATGAGGTGGTGCCGCGCGACCCAGACGACGGCGGCGGCGGCGCACGCGAGTATCACGAGCAGAAGCATTCCCCAGATCCAGTCGACCGCCGGTCGCAGGAGCGTTGCAAGCAGCAGGGCGGCGAGGGTCACGAGGGTCAGGACGCCGATCGCGCCGTACCACGCGATGAGGTGGAACAGTGGGACGCGATCAACTTTGCGATGGTGGGCGATGCGCGTCAGCATGCCCAGCCGGATCGGGGCGTAGTTGAGCAGGTTGACGACACCGTTGAGCGCCTGAATGTGCCAGAAATCGAGTCGGACGACCGGGCGAATGAGCATCCAGAAGATCGTGCCGTTGACGACCACCGTGACCGCGGTGCACCCCATCAAGGCTGCGATGAGGCCCGGGGGCGCGTATCGCAACCGCTCGAAGTCGCCGCTGCGCAGCGCCTGGATGACGCACCAGGCAAGCAGCGCGATTCCCACGGCGAAGCCAATGATCTGGATCGCCACCCGCGTCGGATTCAGGCCGACGCGTTCATCGCCGTTCGGAGTGATCGACTGACTTTCATTCACTCAGGACCTCGTGACCTCGCGCCCACTCACGGAAGATGACCCAGACTGCCCGAACACCGTCGAGCCACTTGATCTTCTTTCCTTCATTGAACGAACGCGGCGTGTAACGAATCGGCGCCTCGACGATTCGCTCGCCGAGGCGGGCGAGCGCCGCGGTGAGTTGCGGTTCAACGCCGAATCGATCTTCACTCAACTGCGGCCGAACTCGCCGGAGCGCGTCGACGCGGATCAACTTGTACCCACATTCCATATCGGCCAGATCGTATCCCGTCGCGAGATTGCTCAATTCGGTGAGACACCGGTTCCCCCAGGCATGGAGTCGCTCCACGAAACGCCGGGATTCGCGATGGGCGCCGAAACGGGCGCCGTAGACGACGCGGACGGTTGCATCCTGAAATGGCGCAAGAAGCGCCGGGTAGTCCGCCGGGTCGTATTCGAGATCGGCGTCCTGCACGAGCACGATGTCATCCAGAGTCATCGCCGGATCGGCGAGCACGGCGTCAATGCCTGACCGTAACGCGGCGCCCTTGCCTCGATTCACCTCGTGACGCAGGATCGTGACTTCGGTCTCAAATCGACGCGCTTCGAGCTGAGCCCGCGTCTCGTCGGTTGAGGCGTCGTCGACGAGTATGAGGTGAGCGGTCAGGCGGTTCGCGCCTACAGCGCGCTCCACGCGATCGAGTGCGAGATCGATCGTGGGCGCCTCGTTGTAGACGGGAATGACAATGTAGGTTCGCGACACGAGCGACAGGGTAGCGACGGGCCGGGGTTCCCGCCAATGTCCGACGGATGTTCTACGCCATCGTTGGGGCGCCGCAGCGATTCTCCGCGTCATCGATCGCGGTACCCGGGACGGCGATGAATTGACGGCCGGGGTCGTAGTACTCTTCAATCACCGCGCGCCAGTCATTGAGGCTCTTGACCCGGATGAACCGCATCTTGACCTCTTCACCCTGAGGGTGCCGAGCGCTGAACTTGATTCCGAACTTGCGCATAAGGCGGCCGGCGAGTTGCTCGCCGTGTTCGGCGACCGAGAGTTCGAAATGCGCGAGAAGCGTATCTCGCTGTTCGGCGATGGAGGGCTCGGTCGGCTTCGATCCGGCAATGAGCTGTCGTGCCTGACGGAAGATCCACGGATTCCCGATGCACCCGCGGGCCACGGATACTGCTTTCACACCGGTGTACTCGATCATCCGAAAGATATCGAGCGCGCTCCAGATGTCTCCCGACCCAAAGATGACTTTGTCGGGATGGCGCGAACACAGATCACGAAGGAATTCCCAGTTGCTCGGACCGATGTACTTCTGTTCGACCGTCCGTCCGTGCACAGTCGCCCAGCTGTAGCCGAGCTCATAGACCGAATTGAAGATCCGCTCGAACCGATCGGTCGACTCGGCGGAATCGTCATATCCACGGCGGAGCTTGACGGTGGTCGGAATCGACGAAGGCACGGCCTCGCGCACGGCGTGAAGCACCTCGCGCGCGTCGATCGGATGCGCCAGGAAGTGTCCCCCTCGATTCTTTCGCGCGATCTTGCGCACCGGACAGGCGAGGTTGACATCGATCGTGTCGTAACCCATGCCGGCGAGGAGCGCGGCCGCCTCCGCCATCTCGTCCGGATGAGTTCCAATGATCTGACCCGCGATGGGGTGGTCTTCCTCGCCCCCCGGGACATTCGCGGCGAGCGCGTCCAGATCGGCCTTCGCCCGGCCCTTGCCGCCCTGGATGAGCAACCGGTCAAGAAGCGACTCGGTCACGCAGTACGGCGCGCCATGGCGGCGAGCGATGATCCGCATCGCCGCGTCCGAATACCCCGCGAGCCCAGCCTGAAAGAACGGGGCGTCGAACGCCGGAACCGCACGGCGAACGCGATCGTCCACCACGCCGAGTTCGCTCGGGGACAAGGTCAATTCAACGCGTTCGCCGGGAGCGTCATCCATCATGCCGAGCTTCTGAGTTCATCCGGTTGTCCAATCGCCACTCGTCTGCGATTATAGAGGCACACCAGCGGAACTCTGCGAACGGAAGTGGCGTGGATGATGACCAACCGATCGATTCACCTCGGAGCCGGCGCCGTACTGTCGCTCATCGTCGTGCTGACCGGACCGATGAGCTGTCATCGAGGCCCGACAAGCGCGCTCCCCGACGAGAGCCGCGTGTACCCCTACGACCGGGACACGATGGCGACGCTCGATGTCCAGATCTTTCGCGACGGGCCGAAGATCGAGGTCTTCAACCATACCGTCGACACCTTTATGGACTTCCGTTTGTGGTTGAACGAGCGCTTCGTCTACGAAATTGATGTCCTGCCCGCGGGTGAGTCGATCGAGCTGTCGCTCTTCGATTTCCACGACGAGTACGGCGAAGCATTTCGCGGTGGAGGCCTCTTCGCCCGCTATGAGCCCGACCCGCTTGTGAAGGCGGAGATGGAAACCGAAGACGGGCTTTTCGCATTTGTCGCGATCCCCGAGCCGGGGTTCTAAGCGCCGAATCACTTCAACCGGTGACATCGAGGCGAGGGCCGGAATCGTCCGGATTCTCATTCGGCTCGTCCGGCGATGAGTCTTGCGGTGAGTCGTGCCGCTGGCGATCGGCGTCCTGGCTGTCGACCTCTCGTGCGGCGTTCACTTCTTCGACGCCGGACACGCGCATCTCGAGCGCGTCCTCGAATCTCCGGCTTCGTTCAGCTTTCTCACGCTCGCGCTTGCCTTGAACTCGACCCGACGCCTCCTGGGCGCCCGTCGTACCGGCGAGACCGGCCTGAATGGGACCAACGAATCCGGTCATGGCATTGGCCAATGTCGGTCAGATCGAGTTCGATCCCCGCAAATACGACTCGGCTCGGTCCGAGAACCTTCCCGTTTCGCCTGATATCCGGGTCAGACCCGGTAATCGGACGCGATCCGGACCACGACCACCGTCATGTCGTCGGACTGCTGATTCAGACCGACGAACCGGCGGACTTCCCAGAGGAGGTGATTGACAAGCCCGGTCGCCTGACCATCCGGATTCATGGTGAGCCAGTCGACGATCGCCTGTCGGACACGCTGCTTTCCGAACGCCTGGCTCTCAAAGTCGAGGGCTTCCGGAAGGCCGTCGCTGACGGCGACGAGGGTGTCGCCCGGCCGCAGTTCGACGACCTCCTTGCGGAACGAGAGTTCGCGTTCGATCCCGATGACCATGCCCCCGACCGACAACTCCCGGAAATCGAATCCGCCGGGGGCCGGACGCACGAGCAGTGTCGGCTCGTGACCGGCGTTGCAATAGGTGAGCCGGAGCGATCGGCGGTCAATGACACCGTACCACAGCGTGGCGAACTCTTCGTAGAGGGTGTCAGCGACCATGTCCCGGTTCGTACGGGCGATGACCTGATCGAGGTCATACACATCGAGCGCGTGCGCACGGAGGCTGGCACGAACGGAGGCCATGAGGAGCGCAGCGGGGACTCCCTTGCCGACGACATCGCCCACGCCGACGCCGACGCTCGGCCCGAATTCGACGAAGTCGTAGAAATCGCCGCCGACCTCGAGTGATGGCACGCATCGAGCGGCGATGTCGAGACCGGGCGTCGTCGGGAACCGCTGAGGAAGCATGCGCTGTTGCACTTCCGCCGCGAGCTCGAGCTGTCGTCGAGTCGCTCGCGCCGCCCGTTGCGACTCGATGAGCCGGGTGTTCACGATCGCTGTGGCGACCTGTTGCGCCGCCGTGCGCACGAGACTCTTCTCGAACGAGGTGAAGGCGCGAGGCGTCTTCGTGTAGAGTCGAATGACGCCTACCGGCTGACCGCGAAAACGCATGCCGGCGCAGAGCAGACTCCGGATGCCTTCACGCTCGACGATCTCGGGGAAACGGACGCGCGAATCCGCGCGAAGGTCTTCGACATAGACGATCTCGCCCGAGAGCGCCTGGACATCGATCCCGCTGTCTCCGGCGAGCACCGGGCCTTTATCGAAGTAGGCGCGACTCATGTTGACCGAGACCGCCAGTTCAAGCTCGTCCGAATCCGGACGCCAGAGTCGAATCGCGCCCGCGGCAACACCCATGACTTCGATCACGGCTCGCAGGGCCGAGTCGAGAATGGCGTCCACTCGGTCAAGGCCGGCGACGGCGGTGGAGACGCGCGAGACCGTGTCCAATTCGGCGACGCGCTGCCTCAATTCGGTGGACAAGTCGAGCAGCCGGCCGACGATCTTCGCGGCGGATTCGAGCCGGCTTCGAGACGGCGCCTCTACGGATTTCAAACTCGAATCGAGTTCGAGCCATCCCATCGGTCGGCCGGCGCACTCCACAACGCATGCGACGGTCGTCTCGTCCGGTTCTTCGGAGGACGGGCGATATCGGACCGGTTCGCCGAGAAGGTCCGAAACGGCCGTCAGAAAGTCGTCGAAGACGCCGGAGGCTGGCTCTTCGGCGTCCGTCGCGATGGGTGGAATGGAGTGGGTCATGAGCGGGGGAATCGGGAGCAGCGCCACTCCCTCGGCGCGAGGATCGACCCGACGCTCGGGGTGTGAAAGCAGTCAGCGTAGCGATTCGATTAAGGGCGTCAATCGGGCATTCGCCGCATGTCCGGCACGGGGTCTTGAGCGGCTACAATGGCCGACTTGGAATCGGAAGTCCGGCCCCGGCTGGACCCGCGCGTGGAACCTTCCGATGGTAACGACGAATTGGCTTTCGCCGGTCGCGGCGGCGCCGCCGCGGCGCGCGATCGTTTGGTTCCGAAGGCCCCGACCCATAAAGGATCGAGACTCATGCGGTTGACGATGGTTGGAACGGGCTATGTCGGGCTGGTGACCGGGACCTGCTTCGCAAATACGGGCAATACGGTGACCTGTCTCGATGTCGACGAGCAGAAGATCGCCCGACTCAACCGCGGCGAAGTCCCGATCTACGAGCCGGGCCTCGATGAACTCATTACCCGAAATGTCGGCGCCGGGCGCCTGCTCTTTACGACCGAGAAGGACCAGGCGTACCGGACGGCGGAGATGATCTTCATCTGCGTCGGGACGCCGTCGGACGCCGAAGGCAACGCCGACCTCAAGTTCGTTCGGGCGGCGGCGGAAGAGATCGCCAGGGTCATCGAGGAACTCGGACCCGAGCAGCGTCCCAAGGTCATCGTCGTCAAGTCGACCGTACCGGTCGGAACGACCCACATGGTGCGCGACATCATCCGCGAACACACGGACTGCCCGTTCCATGTCGCGAACAACCCCGAATTCCTCAAAGAAGGCGACGCGATCAACGACTTCAACAAGCCCGATCGCGTGGTGTGCGGCGTCGAGAGCGAGGAAGTCGGGGAACTCATGAAGGACCTCTACGACCCGTTCGTTCGGCAGGGCAATCCGATCTTCATCATGGACATCCTCTCGAGCGAAATGGTGAAGTACGCCTCGAACGCCATGCTTGCGACGAAGATCTCCTTCATCAACGAAATCGCGAACCTCTGTGAGGCGTACGGCGCCAATGTGAACCGCGTGCGCGAGGGCATGTGCTCGGACGCGCGCATCGGCAAGCAATTTCTCTATCCCGGTCTCGGGTATGGAGGATCATGCTTCCCGAAGGACACGCTCGCCTGCATCTCGATGGGACGCGCTGCGGGATTCGAGACGCAACTGCTCCAGGCCGTGCACGATGTCAATCAGCGGCAGCGTGAGCGTTTCTTCTCGAAGATCAGTGAGGAGTTTGACGGTCGACTCGAGGGGAAGACCTTCGCGTTCTGGGGTCTCGCGTTCAAGCCTCGAACCGACGACATTCGCGAGGCGCCGGCGATCACGCTGATCAACTGGATCACGGAGCAGGGGGGCGCCGTACGGGCGTTCGATCGCGTCGCCGCTGCGAACGCGAAGGGTCAACTCGGCGAGAAGATCCACATCGTCGAGAGCATGTACGATTGCCTCAAGGGATGCGATGCCCTCGTCATCTGCACGGACTGGGACGAGTTCAAGAACCCGGATTTCGACCGCATGCGCGATAATCTCGCGAGTCCGGTCATTTTCGACGGGCGGAATCTCTATCGCCGTCCGCACCTGGAAGAGATGGGTTTCACTTACATCTCGATCGGCCGCGAGACCGTGCGACCCCGTGTCGGCGTGAAGTGACGGTCGCGGCGGTGGCGGATATACTGCCGCCCGATGCGCACTGCTTCATTCTCCATCGTGGCCATCCTGGCTCTCTTCGTCTCCTCAGGCCTCACCTCGGGCGCCGTTTTCGGCGTACAGGATGAAGGGGCGCACGACGCCGCGGGCCAGCCGGAAGCGGATCCTCACGCCGCAGAAGACATCGACCACGGGCTTCTCGTCGGCGATCATGCTGAAGACGACGAGCACGGCGACGACGGCCACGGCGAACACGGTGGACATCACGATCAGGGGATGATCGCAGCGGCGAATCTCGCCGTCGGCGAACCTCCGTCGTGGTACGGCTGGGTCGTCGGCGGAATCGCGACGCTCTTCGTCCTCGCCGCGACGCTGGGATCGCTCGCCGTCATTGCCCGCGGCCCCGAGCCGGCGGACCCCGCGGACGCGCACGGCCACGACGACCACGATCATGGGCATGGGCACTGAGCGGGAGCGTAAATCGCCGCCGTCGAACGATGGTCATGACGGCGCTCGTCGGGGCGGAACGCTCGAGACCGGCGACAATCTGCCGTTCATGCGATCGCTCGCCGACGCGTCGATCGACTTTGTCTACATCGATCCCCCCTTCAACACCGGGGGTCGTCGTCGCGATGCGTCGGGCGAATATCCCGACTCATGGCTGACGGTCGACGATTACCTCGAGTTCATGAGACCGCGCCTGCGGGAGATGCGCCGGCTGCTTCGACCCACGGGCTCACTCATGCTGCACTGCGATTGGCGCTCGAGCCATCATCTGCGGCTGCTGCTCGATGATCTCTTCGGCGCCGACGCGTTCATCAACCATCTCATCTGGTCGTACGGACTCGGAGGCTCGAGTCCTCGCCGATTCGCGCGGAAGCACGACGACATTCTCTTCTACGGTCGCAGCACAGCGTACTTCTTCGATGCTCCCCGCGTTCCGGCGACGAGCGCCCGCATGCGCGGGCAGCTGAAGAAGGCGACCGATGTCATCGACATTCCCACACTCAACAACATGGCGCGGGAGCGCACCGGCTATCCGACACAGAAGCCGCTCAAACTTCTCGACCTGCTGATCCGAGCCGCATGTCCCGCCGGGGGAGTCGTCGCGGACTTCTTCTGCGGTAGCGGAACCACCCTTGTCGCAGCGCAGCGACTCGATCGGGGCTGGATCGGATGCGACATCTCTTCAGACGCCATCCGGATCACCCGGGAGCGCCTGGATCACGACGCCGGTGCGGTCTGATCGATCATCGAATGTCGACGACGAGCGGCAGATGGTCGGACGCGATCGTCGTATCGGTCGACTCGAGTCCGTACTGCTCGAGCACTTCGTCACTCAACTTCGAGGTGTCGAGTACGAACGCTCGCGTCACCTGCAGCGTCGCGTCGGAGACGAGTGCGAAATCGAGGCGACCCGGAGGGAAGGACTCTTCGGGATTGCGCCAGGTCACATTCGTCTCGTCGCCAGTCACTTTGGGCGCGACATCGAGAAGGTCGCTCGCGTTAAGGTCGTTGAGGGTGACGAGAGTGTCGAGCGGCTCGCGCGAGCCGACGAGATTGAAGTCACCCATGATGACGACGCCGCTTGGATTATGGAGGTAACGGAGGCGCCGAAGCATCTGGTGCACTGCCTTCGCCTCGCCGATCCGGGCCGCATCGCGCTCGTCGCCGGCCGCCCCACAGCAGGTGAAGTGGACACTGGTAATGAGCAGGCGGCGTCCGTCGGCGGCGACGAGGAGCGGCACGGCTCGCAGCGTCCTTCCGGTGACCGTCGAGACGCGGCGGCTCACGCGCATCGGGAGCGCGGTGCGGCGGGTCGCGATTCCGACCGCGCCTTCCGCGTCAATCTGCAGTTCCCATTCGCCGGGCAGATGCACGCCGAGCCACTCGGCAAGCTGCTCCTCAAGATCAACCGCGTCACCGAGTTCCTGGAAGCAGATGACATCAGGACGAATCGCCTGGAAGACTCGTGCGAATGCGTCTGGCGATTCGAACAACGCGCCTTTCTCAACATTCCAGGACATGAGTCGCAGGTCGGTGCGTCCGGATCGCGAGAGATCGATTTCCTTGCCGTCCGTTGCGGTAAACCGCGTCGCCGCGGGGAAGGCGGCGCGAATGGCCGGTGTCTCGTCGTACGGGGACCCACCGTCATCCATCGCGACAATCTTCAGCCCCATGGCGTCGCGGTTGAGCAGCAGCCGGTCGATCGCCGTCGTCGAGGCGCCGCGGCGGATCCGCATTTCGAACTCTCGGCTCGCGTGCGTCGGCGCGGCGATGGCGTGGAGGTCGTACGGATTGAAAGCGGTCAACGAATCGTCCTCGTGGATCATCGCTGCGTTCCAACCGCGAAAGACTCCCGAATCGGTTCTCGGCGAGAATCGCAGGATGAGATCGGCGCCCGCCAGCGGGGCTGCGTCACTCAGTCCGACCACTTCGACACCGGTCGAGACCCGATCGTCCGAATCAAAGAAGAGCGCGATGGACGCGCCGGGCAGCGCCTGCAGATTCGTCTCGGCGCCGGTCTCGAATCGAATGTAAAGCCAGTCGCGGTCAGCGGCGAGCCATACTCGATTGAGATCAATGAATGAGTCCCTCTCGCCGCCTTCCACTTCGCTTCCCGATACCGGGTCGATGTCCGACCAGTCGGCGAAATCTCCGTCGATTGAAATCGTGCGCGACGCAATCGTCACTGACGGCGTCGGACGCATCGCCGCCGATGCCGTGAGGTCATCGCGGATCGGCGACGCGTCAACTTCCTCGACTTCGACCACCGCCGCGTCGGTTTCCGCGACGACGATCGTGTCCATCGGCTCATCGTCGGAGGCCACGACCTCTTCGATCGCGGGGGAGTCCTGCATGTCGTTCCGAGCATCCGCTCGATCGACAGCCTCGGCCGCCGCATCCCCGGCGTCTGGCTCGCGATCGATCTCCACCGCCGCCCGACGCTCGTCGGTCTCAACCCCGGGTTCGGTTTCCATTTCGTCGGCCGGCTCACGACCGGACGCCCGCTCGGCGAGTTCGTCGAGTGAGGGGCGTTCCTCCTCGTCTTCATGCACGGCGACCATCTCGGGCGTCGAGACAGTGTCGGAATCGGTCGCCGCGACCTCTTCGATCGCCGGGTCGGTCGACGCGGCGTCGGATCGCTGGGCCGAGCCCGATTCGCAACCGCAGACCCATGCGAGGAGAGTGATGAGGACGAATGCGCACGCGACGGAAGTGCGCCCGGAGAATGTCGGCGTCGTGGCTGTCATGCGGGCAGTGTCCCCACTCGGATGGGTCCCGGCAAGCCGGACGGGATGATTTCGCTTGTGAAAGGAAGGCATCGGCTCACGCGGTCGCGAGCATTTCCTGGCGCCATTCCTGATCGCGGCGGATTCGATTCGTCACCCCCCGCGGAATCGGCATATGGAGGGTGATGGCGTCGAGGAGTTCAATCTCCGTCGACAACTCATGAATACCGGTGCGGAAACTCAACCCCCAGTCGACTTTGAAGGTGCCGCAGGGAAGTCCACGATGCGACCGCATTTCGGCGCCCTTGCCCTGAGGGTAATTCACCGCGGCGCCCATTTCGACATCGATGACTTGCCCCTGCAAGCGTGGATGGACGGCGACCGGCTGTTGAATGACCCCTACGCCGCCGCCGGGACAGGTGAACGCGAAATGCATATCGCGTCCGTCGGGCCGATGCTGGATTGAGTTCGCCGGTGGACGCAGATGAACAACGGCGTTGCAGACGCTGTCGAACCGGTTCTCGAAGTAGATACAGACATACGCCTGCTCGTCCTTCTTGCGCATGACCGGCATGAAGCACAGGCCGTCCTGTTCGTAGTAGATACCGCCCGTGTATCGCGCGAGCGTATCCGGCAGCTTGTCTTCAAACTTGAGAGACCAGAGCAGAATCCCTCCCGCGACGAGAAAGAGTGTCGCCGACGCGATGAGATGGAGGTTCGACTCGCTCCAGAAGTATGCCCAGAACAGATAGCAGAAGAAGACGAGCAGGAGGACAACCAGAACCGTATTACGATATTCGCGTGCCATCATCCGGAACTCCGCAGGCGCCACCGTGCGTGCGCGGTTCAGAAATGAGGCCACGCCGAAGCGCTCCGTCGTATCCGCCCCTCCTCCGGTCGGATACGAACGGGGGACGCTCCGCGTAGTCGTGGCCGCGAGCATTATACAGAATTCTGCGAATTCCTCACGCGTCGGTTTGATCCGAAGCGGTTCGCCCCGAACGGACCGTGATAATCGCGATCTCAGAGGGACAACGAACGCGGAACGGAAACCACGATCCAACCCCCGAGGTCACATGGAGGACCGAGTCGTCGCGCTCGTAGACGCCCCAGCAGTATTTGTGGGCGAGGCTCCCGAGTCCGACGGGTGGTTTCCAGGGCTTACCGTGCGTGAGATTCAACTGGCCGCCGTGCGTGTGTCCTGAGAGCGTCAGATCAACGCCCTTGGAGCGCGCCCGGTCGAATGCGATCGGATGATGCGCCAGGAGGATGTGCCCGTCCTCCGGGCAGGGCTCACAGACCTGATCGACGAGATGATCGATCTCGCTCGGCCGACGCGCCCAGTCAATGCCTGACAGACGGATGCGGCCGCCGCGATGCTCGAGATCGATCCGCTCATTGATAAGGGTTCGGAGCCCGGCTCGCTCACAGGCGTCGAGATAGATCCGCTCGTCGACGAGCTTGTCGTGGTTTCCCAGCACCGACCAGGTCCCCAGGGTCGTTTCGTAGGACGCGAGGGCCTCGAGCAGCGGCTCGGCGCCGTGGGGATGAAAGTCGATGATGTCGCCGGTCACGACGAGGAGATCGAGTGGCCATTCCTTCAGCCGGCGAAGCACATCGAAACTCTGGTCCAGACTGATGAGTTCGCCGAGGTGAAAGTCCGAGACATGCCCGACTACGAGCCCATCGAGGGCGGCCGGCCATAGCGGACAGGTGATTTCGTGGTGAACGAGTCGGGGATCGGTTCGGGTCGCGGCGCGCTGAAGTCGACCGCCCGTCAGGCGGTTCGCCGTTTTTCCCATTCGGTGACGAAAGGCGGAGCCTCGTGGTGGTCCGGCCTGTTTTTTAGCGTCCATAGGTCAACGAATGGTAGGGGGTTTCGGCCCCCGGTCCGCTTCGAGCCACGGTTCGATTCAGGCGAATCAACCGAACTCCGGAATCGGCGCGGAGAGCCCGATCGCGAGGATTTTCATTCTTTCGCTGGAACCAGTAGGCCATACGCCGCGAACGAATGTGCGGTCGAAGAACGGAGTCGGCTTACCCCCTTTTCCGTCGAGACGTGCAGCCACACCGGCCGCCTCCAAGTTCTTCGCCATAGATCCGGGTGATTCGGAGCCCCGCAGGGATGCCAGCTTGTTCGGCGCGACCCCACGCGCGCCGAATCACGGCGCGGGTCGATTCGAATCACCGGTAACACGCGCTCGGCCCGGTTGGCCACGAACCGGGTCGAGCCTTTTTTTTTTCTACAAGGAGCGCGGTTACTTCTCGGGTCGATCGATCACCATGATGTCATCGAGCGATTTGCGTTGAATGTCGGGAACCTCGCAACCCTCGGCCGGGAAGCCGACGGGAATGAGAAGGAATGGCCGCTCGTTCGCCGGTCGGCGCAGGATTGAGCTGAGGAACTTCATCGGGCTCGGCGTATGGGTGAGCGTGGCGAGGCCGGCGAGATGGGCGGCGGTCAACAGCAGTCCGACGGCGAGCCCAACCGACTCATCGGTGTAATACACCTGGCCGCCATCATCGTCCTTGACCTTCTTAAACACGACGATCAGCCAGGGCGCGATCTCGAGAAACGGCTTGTGCTCGTCGACCCCGAGCGCGGCGAGGTCCCGAAGCCAGCGTTCCGACGCCCGGTGCTCATAGAACTCCCGCTCCTCGGCCTCGGCTGCGACTCGAATCTCCCGCTTGATCGCGGGGTCCTGCACCGCCACGAAGCGCCAGGGCTGCTTGTTCGCGCCGCTTGGCGCCGTGCCGGCGACGCGGATGATGGTCTCGATGAGTTCGCGCGCCACTGGTCGATCCGAGAAGCTCCGGACCGTCCGTCGGCGCTTCATGACCGCGCAGAATTCGCGCGCGGCGGAGAGGCCGTCGGTGGCGGGCACATACGGGTCGAGGGGGATCATCCGGGGCGGGTCGGGCATGGTGGGGGTACTCCGATGATCGGCATCGTAGTGACGCGTCGCCGACCCCGGCGCGGACGCGTTGGCCCGGGCCGGAGGGCTCGTGCTTTTTTTCACAAATTGGGTTCGAGCCGGCGTGGGAGCGGCCTGCGGCCCCCGATATACTTGCCTCTCCATGGATTCGCGCGCGGGTTGCAGGAGGCGCCCCGCGCGGCGACCCGGTGGCTTCGCCGCCTCGCTCGCGCCTCGAGACGCTCTATCGGAAAGAAGCGCCAATGCCGGTCACGACTCAGACTTTCCGAAACCAGAACAAGCTCCATTGGGTCTTCGCGATCTCGGCCGTCGCGCTCGCGGGCGTGACCATGATCGCGGTGATCGAAGACTGGATGAACGACTATCGGAAGCCGCAGGTCGAAGCCCGCGTCTGGGAGGGCGCCCGGGCGGCCTGGGACCGCGAAGTCGTCGAATTCCAGAAGGATCAGATGGACCTCGACGCCCTCGCCCGGCGCCTCGAGGAGGAGACGGCGCGAATCGAAGCGAGCCCGGAGTACCAGGAGATCGAAGCGCAGATGGCGGAGCTGCGCGATGAGAAGGATCGCATTACGAAGCGGCTCCAACTCCAGATTACGGGAAATATCTCTCCCGTCGAGCAGCGCATCGAGTGGCTGAACAGTCTTGAGCAGATCGACGATTCCGTTCGTGACGAACTCGTGGCGCTCAATGAAGAACTCGCGTATTACCTCGAAGAAAAGCGCGTCGGCGAGAATCGCGTACGGGAGATCGATAACGAGGTCGAAGCCCTGAAGGATCGCCGGCGCGATCTGCTCGCGCCGATCGCCGACCTCGAGGCGCAGGTCACGGCGCAGCGCGTCAAGGTCGACAAGGCGACCGAGCGATTCCACGAGTTGAATCCCGGCCTCGTCCTCGGGCTCGGGCAAAAGCTGCAGAATGCTCCGCTCCTCGACTGGATGAACCCGTCGATCCGCGTCGAGCAGCAACTCGTCGAAGGCGTGTACACCGAACTCAATGTGAAACAGGTCGCTTCGCTCGATCGCTGCATGAGTTGCCATATCAACATCGACAACGAGGCGTACGCGGAGGACCGTGTTCTCGGGTTCCTCGAGAAGCAGATCGCGGTCGACGAGGGCGAGCGCGTGCTCATGATGGGCGACAGCCAGCCGGTCGTAATGCTCGACTTCTGGGAGCGCGTCGTTACGCGCCTTGACGACCGTTCGCTCGACGGGCAGCCGGGCGAGAAGCTGCGCGAAGCTCAGGCGGAGGCGATCAGCTCCTACAACCGACTGCTTGCGCGGGCTGACGCGAATCATCCCGTTCGGGCCGCCTGGGATGAACTCACGGGCGGTGACGGCGAAGCGTCGGCGTCGCTTGGCGGGGCGGACGACCTCCAGTCGATGCTCGCCGCGATTCGCGGACGCCAGACCGACGCGGAAGACTGGAGCGAGTGGTTCGCGCCGCTCTCGAAGTATCGCCAGAAACTCATCGTCATCGCCGAAGAGTCAATCAATGAGGATGAGCGTCGCGCGCTCTTTGACACCTATCGGTACACGCTCGTTGACGCGTACAACGCGGGTGGACGCGATGAGAACCGTCGGACGCTGAGCGCGAGCCGGCTCATGCTCGCTCATCCCGATCTCGATCTCTACGCGCATCCGGATTCGAAGCACCCGATCGCCACTATGGGCTGCACGAGCTGCCACGCCGGTTCAGGCGAGGAGACCCAGTTCCTGCACTCGGCGCATGTGCCGAGCGATATCTGGGTCGATTCAGGCACCGGAATGCTCGTCCCCGACTTCCTCGTCGACGCCATCGGGTCGAAGGGCGACATTACCCGCATGCGCCGCGGGGGCGCGGGAGATACCGCCCGGGCGCCGGGTACGAGCGGAGGAAGCGAAGTCGAGGTGGTTCGCCTCGGCATGGGCTCCGGCGCCGCGATGGACGATGAGGCGCACGGCGCCGATGAGGGCGTCGATGTCGTCGCAGCTGATCGCGCGCATGCTCCCGGTCACATCGATGGTCCGCACGACGATCACGCCGTCGGCGAACGCATTCACTCCGATCTGTATTTCGCAAACGACACCTTCGCCCCGGATCCGTACGGACCTCCTACGGAAGTGCATGACAACTATGCGCTCTACATGGATCCGGCGAACGGCGCCCATGTCACCGCGACCAAGCAGAAGTACTGGTGGAAAGCCGAGTACGGCTGGAAGGAAATCAAGTACCACTACTGGGAGCGTCCGATGCACGAACTTCGGTTCGTGGAATCGTCCTGCGCTCGATGCCACGAAGACATCGTGGATGTCGACGCGCACGCCGAGACGCTCGCCAAGGGCCGACGCCTGTTCGCCGAGGTCGGCTGCGTGAACTGCCACGCGAACGATCGACTCGGCAGCCCGGTCGCCGGGCTGCCCGGAAAACCCGATGTGCGCCAGGTGGGTCCGAGCCTCACGCATGTGCGCCACAAGCTCAGCGAAGACATGATCGCGTCCTGGACCTGGTCGCCAAAGGCGTTCCGGCCCAACACGCGGATGCCCCATTTCTGGATGCTCGAGAACAACTCCTCGCCGATCGACATTCGCCGATCGAGAGCCGAGGTGAGCGCCATCTCCTACTACCTCGCGAATGTCGACGAGAATGGCGACTTCATCAATCCTGAGAGCAGTGAAGCCGAGACGGTCGCGATCCCCGGGTTCGAGCCACTTCCCACGACGGACGATGGCGCGCCGCTGTCGGGGAACCCGGCGAAGGGGCGCGAGATCTTCAATACGGTCGGATGTCTCGCCTGCCATGCGAATGTGAACGAGCACGGCCTCGAATGGGTAACGCTCGACCTCCAGGAGCGATTCGGCCTCGACCGCCAGGAGGCCTACGCGAGAATGGCGGAAGACGCGGCGGAAATCGAGGCGCACGGGCTCGACGCGGATGGCGAAGCGACGAATGTCGGCTTCTTCGAACTCGCGGCGAACGGAGTCCCGACGAGCACGATCCGTCCGGAGCAGTACAACCGCCTGCAGTGGTATCTCATGACCTATCAGCCCGATCGGTACACCCGCGTGGGTCCCGATCTGTCGGCCGTTGGCACGAAGCTTCGCCACGATCGAAGCGAAGAGCAGGCCACGGGCTGGCTCTACAACTGGCTGCGGCAGCCGAGTCATTACAACAGTTACACAATCATGCCCAGCCTGCGACTCACCGAGTCGGAGGCGATGGATCTCACCGCCTATCTGCTCACACTCGAGCATCCGAACTATGAGGTGCAGAGCTTCCCCGCGGACGAGCAGATGGCGGACGCCCTCCTCGTGAACCTGCAGGCCAATGCGATCTCAGAGCAGGAGGCGCGGAACAAAGTCCGAGCGATGACGCTCGAGGAGAAGCAGTTCGATCTCGGCAGCCGCATGATCCAGCATTACGGCTGCTACGGATGCCATGAGATTCCGGGCTTCGACTCGACGATGGCGGTCTCGGCGAACATCACCTCCTGGGGTGTGCGCGACCCGCACAAGCTCGACTTCGGATTCTTCGATCATCCGTACGACGACAATCGCCCGAAGACCGCGGAGATCTGGAAGACCTACCGGTGGGGCACCGATGCGGACTCGGTCGCGATCGACGAGCATTCGATCGGAGAGCACGGACTGTACCAGGTCGAAGTGCCCTGGGAGCATGTGCATGTCGACCGGCGCGGCTACCTCGAGGCCAAATTGCACGACACGCGCATCTTTGATCGGTACCGCGGCAGCTATGAAGGCGCCATGGCGGAGACCGGCGAGGTGCTTCTCACGGATGTCGAAACCCGTACGCGCCGGCTTGTTGAACGGGACGGTGTCTACATTGACCTCGAGACCGGCGCCGAGACCGACCTCGTCGCCCGGGATGTCGAGATACTCGATGTCGGCAAGCCGTACCTCAAGCTTCGGATGCCGAACTTCTTCCTCAAGGCCTCCGATGTTGAAGCGCTCGTGACCTATGTGACGAGCCAGATGCCGCCACTCGTCGACGAGTCTCTTCAGGACACGAAGGACGAAGCCGGCGAACTCCGCGCCGACGGCAAACTCATGGCTCAGGCGTTCAACTGCTTCGGCTGCCACAACATTGAGCGGAACTACACCACGATCGAGCAGTACTACACGGTGCGCCGCGACGACGGCAGCGTGAATTTCTCGGAGACCGTGGCCAACATGGTCAATGCGCCGCCGCGCCTCATCGGGAACGGCGCCAAGACCCAGCACGACTGGTTCTATGGATTTCTCAACAATGTCGTCATGATTCGACCGTGGCTCGAAGTGCGTATGCCGAGCTTCCATCTGAACGGCGAGCAGACGACGCATCTCGTCAACTATCTCGCGGGCGCCACAAAGACGGACGGCCGTCATATCGACGAGAAAATGGGCGACGCGGGCGATCAGCTCTGGGCGACCTACCTGACCGTGTACGGGGCGGAGCTCGAGAAGGCGCTCGCCGCCGGCGAGGGCGAACTGCAGGCCGACCTCGTCGCGAAGACTGCAGCGAACCGCGCTGTCGGCGAGATGCTCGCCACACCCGTTCTCGATTCGGTGCGCGATGCGATCGGCGACATGATGACCGACTACGAGCTCTTCCCGCCGAATCAGCTGCCGAATCTGGACATGTCGGATGAGGAACGCGCGATCAAGTACGCCCAGGGCTTCTATGACCTCAGCTTCCTGCGGGAGACCTACGAAGAGATCAACTATCCCTTCGTCGAAATCAACGCTCCCGAGATGGATGAGCTCGAATTCCGGCGCGGCGAAAGAATCATTGAGGACCTCGGGTGCCTGAAGTGTCACGCGTTCGGCGACTACGACCTGCTCGAACGGATCTTCGACGAAGAGCAGGCGGCTCTTCTCGAGGCGGCCGGAGCCTTCGAGGACGAGGGCGGCGACCCCTACGGCGACGATCCATACGGGGACGACCCGTATGGCGCCGAGGAAGATCCGTACGGGGCTGAAGATGATCCCTACGGCGCCGAGGAGGATCCGTACGGCGCGGAAGAGGACCCGTATGGAGCCGACGACGCGTACGCCGATGTCGCCCAGGAAGATCCGTACGGTGACGCGAACGATGGACCGACGGCGCCTTCGTTCTACGACAATATCTCGGCGCCGAACCTCGCCCTGTCGCACAAGCGGCTCCAGCCGGAGTACCTTGTCCAGTGGCTCCGCAAACCGGGCTCGATCATGCCCGGGACGATGATGCCGTATCACTGGGGCCCGGACGGCACGGTGAGCGCGTTCGCAGCGTTCCCCCCGGCGTTGCGAGCCGAGAAGGAGGCGTTGTACGGTCGGACCGCGGACGAGCAGATTAATCTCATCGTCGACTGGCTCATCGTCGCGGGTGATCGCCGCTTCACGAAGGATGTGTACAAGCTCGCGGACGAGCCGACGAAGGAGGAGGCGGTCGCCAAGCGGGCCGAACTGGATGCGAAGCTCGACTCCGAAGCGCAGGCGACGCGCGACCGCTGGGCCGAAGAGGCCGCGCGTCGCGCGGCGGAGGCCGGCGAGCCGGCGCCGGTGGTCGTCGAAGAGCCCAAGCCGGAAGTTGAGGAGCGGCCGACTCGTCGTCCGCCGACTTCGCGCGGCGTTCTCCCGCCCGAAGAGGCGGCGGCGTCACGCGAGGCCGCGATGTCGGAGGTCATGACCGTCGAAACCGAAGGGTACGGCAAGATCGCCGGCGTCGTCGTCTTCGACCAGCCCGTGCGCCCGCGACGCGTCGCCGGCAACGCTGACTGCAATCAGGTGCATCAGCAGGAGGGCACGCGGCTCGTCGAGCAGGACCTCATTCAGAACGACAACCGCACGCTCAAGGACTGCCTCGTGTATGTGCGGAACGCGCCTGATGACTTTGGCGGCGTTCCGGATGGCCCGGAAGATCTCATTGATCAGTACGGGTGCGTGTACATCCCGCATGTGAAGTCCCTCACCGCGGGCGAAACACTGGCGATTCGAAACAGCGATTCGTTCGCCCACAATCTCAACATCGCGCCGGAGAGTAACAGCGGCTTCAATGTCAGCCAGCCGGTGGCGGGAATGATCCACCGAACCTCATTCTCGACTCCGGAAATGAACATGCGACTGAAGTGCGATGTCCATAACTGGATGGGAGCGCTCATCCATGTGTTCGATCACCCGTTCCATTCGGTGACCGATGAGCGTGGTGTGTTCGAGATCGAGGGACTGCCCGCCGGTGATTACACCGTGGTGCTTGTCCACGAACGACTCGGCGAGCGTGAGTTCGAGGTCACGGTCGAGCCGGGCCAGGCGGCGCGGATCGACGCCGACTTCGGCGGCTGAGTACGAGTCAATGCGACCGCGAAACCGCGCGGCCGACCGGGCATCCGGTCGGCCGCGTTTTCTTCTGTCAGGTTCGGGTCGCTTCCCGCGCCGAGGATCGATCGTCGGCGACGAAGTCGCGCAAAACCGGAAGAGCCGCCGCGCTGCCGCCTGCGAATCGTTGCTGTGCGATGGCGAGCAGCCTCGGACGGACGCGATCCTGACTCGCACGCGCTTCGCGTTCATCAACCCGAGGGCACGGTCCGTGGAGGAGATGAATCGAGTGATCGGTGTGGTTGAGCATGATCCCTAAGCTTCCTGAGACCGCGATACTTCCAATTATTCACGGTCGATACGGTGACCCCGAGGGAACGCGCCGCTGCATCGTAACTCAAGCCTTCGCACACGATCAGCCGGACCGCATCCCGCTCCCTTCCGTTCAGCTTGTCGAGGAGAGCGGCCGTGCCCTCCGCCGATCGCGCGGCGGGAGGTCGGCCGTTCGGATTCCTCGATGGCGCCCTTCGCGGCATGAACCGTGCGCGCTCGTCAATGAGTTGACGCGCCCGCTGTGATCGCCGGTACCGCCGCTTGATCAAGTTATCTGCGATCTTGAGAAGATAACTCACACTGATCTCGATCTTCTCAATATTCGGTCGTTCAAGCAGTCGAACGAAGACTTCCTGAGCGATGTCTTCCGCGGTGTCGGCCGTAGTCGACCGACGAACAAACGCGTACACCCTCGTGTAATACTGCTCGAATAAACTGAGGACCACCTCCGACCGTTGTTCCACCTCGACAACGCCCACCTCGTCGCTCCTTGCTTTGAACTTCGCCCCTCGAACAATCATGGTTCGCGGAACCTGAGTTCAACCAACGGAACGCGCGCCTAACCGTCATCATGGACAGGCGAGCATCCTGATTTCATGATTCGACCGATTCCGACGGCCGAAGACCACCACTACCTCCAGATTGAACGGGCCGTCAGAATGTCCCACCAGTCTCCGGCCCGGGAGAGTTCGAGAAGTGTCGGACATGATAATGCGGGATAGACCCGATTCGCCTCATGCCGATCGTTCATTTTTCGAAAGATTCCGAATTCTCGGGTCGAGTCGAAAGAGACGCATGTAGCGCGACTTCTCCCAATCGACCGCGGCGGGCCAGCGCCTGCCGCACGATTTCGGGAGATCGCATTCATGACCCATACGCCGTCGAGCCGCGATGACAATTCCTCGCCGGACCGGGGCGTCTTCTCTCGAGACTCACTCTCCTTCGGGAGCCGCGTGCCGTGCCAACGCGCCGGCTCCCTTTCGCGACATCTTTCGGGCGCCTGCGTTCGTCGGCGGCGTCGAGGACCGTTTCGAGTCGGGATGGGGGCATGGACGGCCCACAGGATTCGCGGGATTGAGCGGCGCCCCAGGATGGCGGCGCGAAACGCTCGTCTGCGATCGCTCGACCACGAGGTCGATGCGTTGCTGATTCATGCGGCGCGGCTGGCAGGGACGCCCGCCGCGTCGGGACCGCGAACCGCTCCGCCGCACGGACGCGGCGGTGGAATCGCGGACCGACCACCCAGCCGCTCGTTCATCCTCAGTGCGAGCGAATCCGGTTCACGAGTCCCTGCGACTTCACCTCGACACCCTTGAGCACACTGTCGAGCGCATTCTGATTTGGCGCGTATTCCATCGCGGCTTTCTTCGTGACCCATTCGCGCTCGACCAGACTGGCGAGCGACTGCGTGAAGCTGTGCATGCCATCCTCACGACTCTGGTTGATGACCGCCGGGATGTCGTCCTCTTCACCGTCGCGGATCTTCTGACGGACGGTGGGGGAGGTGAGCAACACTTCGGTCGCGGGCAGTCGTCCCACTTCGAATCCTTCGATCGCCGGGAGAAGTCGTTGAGCGCACACCGCCTTGAGCGTGTTGGCCAGCGCGCTGCGAATGAATCCGTGCTCGGAATGATCGAAGAATTCGAGGATGCGATTGAAGGACTGCATCGTGTCTGCCGTGTGCATGGTGCCGAACACGAGATGGCCGGTTTCCGACGCCTGGATGGCGGCGAGAACCGTTTCCCGGTCGCGCAACTCGCCGATGAGGATGACATCCGGGTCCATTCGAACGACATGACGCAGGGCGAGCTTGAAATCGTCGACATCAATGCCGATCTCGCGTTGCGCAATGATCGACTGCTTGGGGACGAAGCGGTATTCGACGGGATCTTCGATCGTGATGATGTTCACATGACGGGTTGCATTGATCTGATCAATCATCGCGGCGAGCGTCGTGGACTTTCCGCTGCCCGTCACGCCTACGACGAGAATGAGACCTTCGTAGGTCTTTGAGATAAGTCGCTCGTAGATCGGCGGAAGATGGAGCTGCGCATAGCTCGGGATCTCCGGATTCACCCGGCGTATCGCGGCGTTCGCATGGCCTCCCGCCTTGAAGATGGCGCAACGGTAACGGTCACCCTCATCGTCCCATTTCGCGAAGTCCACGCCACCGTGTTCGTCGTAGTCAGCGCGCATCATCTCCGGGATGATCGGCTCGATGAGTTCATCCGCCTCTTCCGCCGTAAGAGGTGGCACATTGACCTGGCTGAGCGATCCATTCACTCGGTAGAAGGGCGGGAGGCCGGTCCGGATGTGAAGGTCGGATGCGCCGTACTTGCGCATCCCGGCGAGCAGCCGATCGATGGAAAGCGGACCCTGCAGCATGTGTCGGTCCTCGAGAAGAAGGAACAAAGGAGGAGCCGTGACTTGAGACAGGTCCGTTATACCAGATTCGACGCTGCGGTTCGACGGTCGACCGTGGGGAGCGCGGCGGACTCAATTGAACCGGTCGATCAGGACCGGAAGGCGTCGGGCGCCCCAGGTCCCGGGCTCCGCTTCGAATCGTCCGGGAATCGCGCCGCGACACCCGCGACACCTGCCATTCTCGTCGATCGCCCATTGCGTGATGCGGAACCAGTCGCGACCGATGACCTTCGTCCCACAGGTCGGGCAGTAGGTGCTGCCGCCCCGCTCGTCGTGGACATTCCCGGTATACGCGAACTGAACGCCATTGTTGATGGCGATTTCTCGCGCCATGGTCAGCGTTGACGGGGGAGTCGGCGGCTTGTCCTGCATCTTCCAGTCAGGATGAAAGGCCGTGAAGTGCATGGGCACATCGGACCCCAGTTCCTCGACCACCCAGCGCGTCATCTCGTCGATCTCGGATTCTGAATCATTCTCACCCGGAATAAGGAGCGTCGTCAGTTCGAACCAGACATCCGTCTCGTGCTTGAGATACTCGAGATTCTCAAGCACGGGTCGTAATTCGGCGCCGCAGATGTTTCGGTAGAAGCGATCCGTGAATGCTTTGAGATCGACATTCGCTGCGTCCATGTGCTCGAAGAACTCGACGCGCGGCTGCTCGCAGATCTCGCCGGCCGTGACCGCGACCGTCTGGATCTCGCGGGCCGCGCACGCGCGCGCGACATCGACGGCGTACTCAAGGAAGATCACCGGGTCGTTGTATGTGAACGCGACGCTTCGACAATTCAGTTCGCGCGCCGCGAGGGCGATCGAGTCCGGCGTCGCCCGATCGGTCAGGCGATGTGTTTCTCTCGACTTCGAGATGTCCCAGTTTTGACAGAACTTGCATGCGAGATTGCAGCCCGCGGTTCCGAAGGACAGCACGGGCGTTCCCGGCAGGAAGTGGTTAAGCGGTTTCTTCTCGATCGGATCGACGCAGTACCCGCTCGACCGGCCGTAAGTCGTCAGCACGACCTCATCGTTCTGGCGCCGGCGTACGAAGCAGAGACCGCGCTGACCTTCATGGAGACGGCAGAAGCGCGGACAGAGATCACACTGCACGCGCCCATCATCGAGGGCGTGCCAGTATCGCGTGGGAACCGTGAACTCTTCGTCTTCGTAGCGCATTCGCGTTCTTATTATGTTCGGCGTCGGGTCCGTGTTCGCCGATTTTGTCGAACGACGCGATGGCCTCTTCGCGACTGATTAGGATCGATCAGACGGATGGCCTTCAACGAGTCTTCCATAACGGTACGACCAGCGGCGATCGCGGGCCGCTTCTATCCCGCCGACCCCGAAGAACTCCGCGCCGTGGTTCAGGGCCACCTTGCCGCGGGCGAAGCCGGGCCGCCTGATTTCGGACCGGTTCGAGCGGTGATCGCACCCCATGCCGGATACCCGTTCTCGGGCCCGGTCGCGGGCTCGGCGTTTCGAGCCTGGGCTGACTCGCGTGAAGACGCGGTACGGATCGTCATCGTAGGCCCTTCCCACTTCGTTCCGTTCTCCGGGCTCGCGACGGTATCGGTCGACGCGTTCGAAACCCCGCTCGGTCCCGTCGCGGTCGATCGGGAGGCGATCTCAAGACTCGGATCAATTGATGGCGTCCGCGAGTTCGACGCCGCTCATATCGACGAGCACGCCATCGAAACGCACCTGCCCTTCCTTCAGGTCGCCTTTGAGAAACCGCCGAGGATCGTTCCAGTTCTGTTCGGCGAGGCGACCGCCGATCTCGTGGCGCGCGCGATTCGATCGCTCTGGGATCAACGGACGCTCGTGTCGATCAGTTCTGATCTCAGTCACTTTCTGAACTACGACGAAGCCCGACAGGTCGATCGCGAAACGGCCGACTTGATCGAGCGAGTGAGACCGGAGTCCATTCACTCGAGGCGGGCGTGTGGATCGACGGCGATTCAAGGGTTGCTCGAGATCGTTCGGGAAGAACGGCTCCGCGTTCAATGCGTGGATCTGCGCAACTCCGGCGCCACCGCCGGGCCGCGGGATCGCGTGGTGGGATACGGAGCGTTTCTCATTGGCTGATCAGGCTTCGAACCACACCGCGCTCGACGACGACGATCGCGTGACGCTGCGCGGTGTCGCGCGGGACGCCATTGAGCACGGTCTGCAGTATCGTGAACCCGCGCGCCTTGATCCGCAACAATACTCCGATCGCCTGCAACGCCGCGACGCTTCCTTCGTCACCATCAAGTCGGCGGACGATGATCTCATCGGATGCATCGGTGGTCTGGAGGCCCGGCGACCACTCGTCCTTGATGTTTCGCTAAACGCGTTTCGCGCCGCGTTTCATGACCCGCGAACCGACGGCGTCAACCGTGCGAACTGGTCGGGGTTACGCGTGACGATTTCCGTGCTCCACAGCTTCCGCAGGCTCGAAGTCGAATCGAACCGGGAACTCATTCAGTCGTTGCGGCCCCATCGTGACGGGGTCATCGTCGAGTCCGGAGATTGTCGCGCCACCTTTCTCCCGAGCGTGTGGGCGAGTCTTTCAGACCCGGCGCGCTTCGTCGATGAATTGCGACGCAAGGCGGGCCTGTCGACCGGCGCCTGGAGTCCGGACATGCGCTGGACAAGGTACGAGGTTGATT
Source organism: Phycisphaerales bacterium (assembly GCA_043101845.1). Lineage (GTDB taxonomy): Bacteria > Planctomycetota > Phycisphaerae > Phycisphaerales > UBA5793 > JBICHN01. The sequence goes on from JBICHN010000011.1 coordinate 1,556,741, forward strand.
CGTTCTGAATCAGTCGTCAGTAAGCGCGTCGACCCCGGGGAGCGATTCTCCCTCGAGCATCTGCAGACTCGCGCCACCGCCGGTGGAGACATGCGTGTACTGATCGGCGAGATCGAACCGTTCTACGGCGGCGGCGCTGTCTCCACCACCAATAACCGTTGTGGCGCCGCGCTTCGTCGCTTCGGCGATCGCCCGGGCGATCATTTCCGTTCCAACGGCGAAAGGACCCACCTCGAACACGCCCATGGGTCCATTCCACACAATGGTCTTCGCACTGCGAATCTTCTCTTCGTACAACGCCTGGGTCTTCGGTCCGATGTCGTAGCCGGCCCAACCTTCTTCGATGTGATCGGCGAAGACCTCGATCGGCGTCTGCTCAGTCATCCCCTTGCCGCACACATGATCTGAGGGCAGGAACATGTCGGCTCGATGCTCCGCAGCCTTATCGATGATCGCGCGGGCGTCGCTGAAGCAGTCCGATTCGACTCGGCTCGAGCCGACGCGCCGGCCGAGTTCGTGCAGGAAGGTGTAGGCCATCGCACCGCCGACAAGGACGATGTCGACCCGGTCGAGGAGTCGACGGATGGCGCCGAGCTTGTCGGAGACTTTCGCCCCCCCGAGCACGGCGACGAACGGCCGCTCGGGATCTTCGAGAATGTCGGACAGGTATCGCAGCTCCTTGAGCATCAACAGACCCGCCGCTTTCGGCGCGTTCGGCATCGCCGATGGGACGCCGACGATGGACGCATGGGCGCGATGCGCGGCGCCGAAAGCGTCGTTGCAGAAGATTTCCCCGTGGCGGGCGAGTTTCGCCGCGAACTCCGGGTCGTTGCTGGTTTCCCCCGCGTGAAAACGAAGGTTCTCGAGAAGCAGGACCTCGCCGTCCGCGAGAGACGACGAAGCGCTCAGCGCCGAATCATCGACGCAGTCCGTGCTCGGGAACTCGACCTTCTGCCCCAGCAACTCACCGAGTCGCGCGGCCACGGGCTTCAGCGATTGATCCGCCTCGTATCCGGAACCACTTGGCCGGCCGAGGTGCGACATCACGATCACACGCCCGCCGCGCCGGGTGATCGACTGAATCGTCGGTACCGCCGCCGAAATGCGACGATCGTCGGTGATCCGGCCGTCTTCCATGGGAACATTGAAATCCACCCGGACGAGCACCCGCTTGCCCGCGACATCCACCTTTTCAATGCTGAGCTTGGCCATGAAACGCGCTCTCTCCTCGCTCGAAACTCGGGGCGTTCGCGTCACCGGATGACGCGGGTCGCATCATAGACGGACGATGCCGTCAATGCGGTGGATTCGACCGCTGTGCGAACGACCAGAGCAAAGATTGGGGCTTCGTTCTCAGATGAGCCGGCGGTCAGAATCGAAGGCCGGGCGGCGCCTCCAGATCGTCGCGCAATCCGACTGGGGCGCTGAACAATTCCTTCAGGATGAACGCCTGTCGAATACTGGACTGGTTGAGCGCCATGCCGCGAAAACCCGCGTTCGGTGATGACGGCACGATGACCGAGGACCGTCGACGCCTCGCGGTCAGCGCGGGCGCGAGCGGTTCCGCCGAAGGCGGACTCGACTGCCGTGAAACGGCGTCATCGCCCGGCGCCGGTTCTCTTCGTGTCGGGGTCGAGCTCGCGGGGCGCAATCCTCGAATCGAGGGACCAGTGACGCGACGGACGGGTCGAGAACTCCGGGGCGGGCTCGACTTCGGGGGAGTCGTGGATTGTTCGGGTCCGACGCCGATGTCCTGTCGGCGGCGGATCTCCTCGAGCGCAGCGCGGCGCCGCTCCGCCAGCTCCGCTCGCAGATCACCTCCTCGGGCCGGCTTCGCTGGAGGGACGACTGCGGTTCCCGGCGTCCCGCCAACCCGCGTCTGAGTTTGTGCTCGTTTCGTGGATCCGACCTGTCGAGCCCGCCAGGCTTCGAGTTCGGCCCGCCGCTTCTCCGCCAGGGACTGGTGTCGATCGGCTTGCTCGCGATCGTGAAGATCCACTGCGGCGCCCGACTCCGGCCGCTTGCCGGCCCGGCGCGCCTCGGCGGCCTTCTTCTGCTCAGCCATCGACGACAGAGCCTTCACGATCTGCGGCCCGAGCAGGGCAAGCACCATGATAATGAGGCCGAAAATGCTGTTACCCACGACTTCTCCTTGTCGCCGGCATTATACGGAACGGGGAAGTCACCGAATCGTCCATCCGCGTCCAGGGTCGAGTGAAAGATTGTTGTCCATTCTGGCTCGCTTCCCTATGCTAGGCGCCTATGGCCGTCATACCTCGGATCAGAATCCGTAACCCATTCCATGGCAAGCCGATACGGCGTATTCAGCGCGAGGTCTATCAGCGCGTCTACGACTATCCGTATCGAAACATCCTCATCGTCTCCTTGCCGAAATCTGGCTCGAGCTGGCTCTTCCGAATGCTGCGCGCCGTACCCGGGTATCTGCACTGGGAGCCGAACTACCTCAAGTTCCTCTGGCACGATCTCCATTACGAGTACTGTCTGAAGCCTGCCCCGGGCTATACGGTGACGAAGACGCACACGCGGCCGACCTGGGAAAACATCAAGATCATCGAGCAGACGGGAAACAACTACATCATCCTGCTGCGCGACCTTCGTGATGTCGCGGTGAGTTGGTGCTTCTATGTCGGCAACACACCACACCACCGCCTCCATCACATGTACAAGCCGATGTCGATTCAGGAGCGGCTCGACTGGTACATGAAGACGATGCTTCCCGAGTTCATCTTCTGGGTTGAGAACTGGCAGGCCCGGCGGAATCCGGAAAAAGGCCTGATTGTGTGCTACGAGGACCTCCGGGGGAAGACCTACCACGAATTGAGCCGCATCTACAAGCACTGCGGCATCGATCTTCCAGAGTCGAAGGTACACGAGATCGTGGACCGACACAGCTTTCGGCGTGAGACTGGGCGGGACCCCGGCCAGGAGGACCCGACGCAGTTCAATCGCAAGGCGGTCGTCGGCGACTGGATCAATCACTTCACGCCCGAGCTCAAGGATCGCTTCAAGGAAATGGCGGGGGAGACGCTCATCAAGCTCGGGTATGAAGACGACCTCAACTGGTAACGGCGCCTGATTCCCGAAGTCGGTATGGCGACCCCGGTCCTCGCGCGGTAGAGTCGGACAGATCAAACACCGAGCGCAAGCGAGAGCTATGCCCACCACCCAGACCGATGCCCGCGAGTTCGCGGTCGAAGTCGCGCAGCTCATGTCGGACCTCAAGTGCGAAGATGTCATCGTGCTCGATGTCCGCGGATTGAGTCAGGTCACGAATTTCGTAATCATTGGAACGGGTACTTCGGAACGGCAGATGCGCTCCGTCGGGGAGGACATCGGGGAGCTCGGGCAGGACCACGGTCACGATGTCTTTCGCGCGAATCAGGATCGGTCTTCGAACTGGGTCATCGTCGACTTTGTCGATGTGACCGCTCACCTCTTCGAGCCGAATTCGCGCGCGTTTTATGATCTCGAGCATCTCTGGGCGGATGCGCCGCGCATCCAGTGGCGCCGCGAGCGGCCCTCACGCGCCTCAAAGCGCGACGACGACGCGGGCCCGGCCCAACCCGACGCATAAACCATGGCGAACAATCGGTCCCGCGGTATATCGCTCGCCAACAAGTGCCAGTTGCTGTTCGGACTCGCGGTGCTGCTCATTCTGACGGCGGCCCTTTCCGTGCCCTGGTATCGCATGCCACGCATGGCGCGGGCCGGCGAACTGGAGAGCGCTCGGCAGATTGTGGACGCGTGGGCCCGGGGGGCCATCTCCGCCGATGCGGCGGCCGTCCCCGGCCGCCCGTTGAATCTCTTCGTCCTGAGCGAAGACGAAGCGCAGGCCGTCGCCATGAGCGACGAATTCATCGCCGAAGCCCTCGAGTCCATGCGCGGGGACCCGCAAGCCCTTGAGCGGTCGGCGTGGTTCGAAGCGACAGGAGCCGAACCTCGGCAACGCTACGCGCGCGCGCTTCGGGGCGCGGATCTCGACGCGGCGCGAGCCGGCCTGAACCCGGAGAATGGTGAAGCCGAAGGCGCCGATCGTCCGTTCTGGGGAATGGTGCTTGTCGAACGCGAGGCGGGGGCCGCGGTGAGCCAGCTCTTCATCAACCGGACCTACCTGATCCTGGCGGGATTGCTGGCGGGCGCCCTTGCGATCCTCGTGTTCTACTTCATTACGACCCGGCTCATTCTGTCACCCGTCCGCGTGCTGCGCGAAACGGCGGAGCGTGTGTCCCACGGCGACATCTATGTACGGTCGGATATCTCGACGGGCGATGAGTTTGAGGATCTCTCCGACACCTTCAACCTCATGCTTGCGAATCTCAAGCAGAGCCAGGACCAGCTTCGGCAAGTGAACAAGAGCCTCGACCTGCGCCTGAACGAGCTCACCGAATCGAACGCGCTGCTCGCGGAGGCGAATCGACTCAAGAGCGAGTTTCTCGCCAATGTCTCTCACGAGCTGCGCACGCCGCTCAATTCCATTCTCGGCTTCGCCGAGGTCATTCAGGAGCTCAACGAACGCGCGGACGCCGGCCCGGAGAAGGAGAAGTGCGCTCGTTACCTGGTGAACATCGTCAACTCCGGTCGCGCGTTGCTCGAACTCATCAATGACCTGCTCGACCTCGCGAAGATCGAGGCCGGTCGCATTGAGATCGATGTGAAACCGACGAGTGTCAGCGATGTCTGCGAGGGACTGGCGACCCTAATCCGACCACAGGCCGAGCGGAAGCGTATTCGACTCGAAGTGCAGACCGGCCGCACGCTCCCGACGATCGAGACAGATCCGGGCCGATTCGAGCAGATTGTGTTCAACTTTCTCTCGAACGCCGTGAAGTTCACGCCGCCCGAGGGAGTCGTCCAACTTGCGGCCGATCGGCAATGGACCCGCGAACGCGGTGAGATGATTCGCATCTCCGTATCGGACACCGGACCCGGAATCGCGCCCGAACACCTCGAAGTGATCTTCGAGAAGTTCCGACAGGTGGATGCGAGTCACACGCGTGAGCATCAGGGAACGGGGCTCGGCCTCGCGATCAGTCAGGAGCTTGCCCGCCTGCTCGGCGGCTACATCGAGGTCGAGAGCGAGCCGGAGAAGGGAGCGACCTTCAGCCTGCTCCTTCCCTTGCGCCTGGCGCCCGAGGCGCCGCAGTCACTCATGCCGGCCAACTGATTCAATAGAGAAACGGGCGCTCCGAATTGGAGCGCCCGTCAACTGAGCATGAGATTCCGGTTATGGCGCGTTCAGCCGTCGCCGTCACCGTCACCGTCGTCCTCGCCTCCTTCACTCTCCTCGACCTCTTTGAACAGATCGGAGAATCCGTCGAGGTCATCGCCCGGGTCGACCGGGAGAAAGAGTGGCATCTCGTAGCGCACGACTTCGACTTCGTACACGAGATCGGCGTTCGCGGGCACACCGTATCGTGGGAAACCGCGTTCCCCGTACCCGAGCTGCGCCGGGATGAAGAGCTTGCGTTTTCCACCGACACGCATTCCTTCAAGGCCGAGTTCCCAGCCCTGAATTATGAGTCCCGGTGAGGCGAACGCGGCTTCCTCGCCGGGCATCCGGGTGCTGTAGAAGAGCGTGCCGTCGGACAGCCAGCCCGAGTAATCGATGACGGGAATGGCGTGCTCCGGCAGGGTCTCGCCCTCGCCGATCTTGAGATCGACGATCTTCAACCCGTCCTGCAGTTCGATCTCGTCTTCCGGGTTGTGCGGCGTCTGCACGATTGGCGGCGTGACCTCGACCATATCGATCTGCAGGTGCCAGCGGCCCTTCTCCTCGTCGGTAGCGCCGTTCTCTCCACCGGCGGCGTTCGCCGGCAGGTTGCGCGGATCATCGAGCTCGACGATTCGACGAGAGCCCGACTTCATGCCGCTGGTGTACTTCACCCAGTAACGATCGTCTGTTGGACGCACCAGGAGCGGCTCGTTCGCGGGGACGCGATTCGACCCGACGAACTGACCGTCCGCGCCCCACACAATAATGTGCGCCTTGCCGAAGCCCTGGTTCGAGAGCTCGGGTCCTTCGCCCGGCTTTACATCTGCGATCAACGCGCCGTCGTCAGTCTTTCGCGCCTGACTCGGATCGACCGAAGGCGGAGGAAAGGCTTCGACAAGCTCGACTTCAAAGATGAGCTCAGAGTCCGGCGGAATCCGCGCGGCGCCGCGGGCGCCGTAGGCGAGGTCAGACGGAATGATGAGCTTGCGTTTACCGCCTGCCTTCATGCCGATCAGTCCGCGATTCCAACCCTCGATGAGGCGACCGGGAATGCTCGTGAAGAACGGCTCGCGGTCATCGGACCGTGAGGTGTCGAACATCACGCCGCCGTCCGCCAGCCACCCGGTGTAGTCGACCTTGACGAGCGTTCCCTCGACGACCTCGGGTCCGGATCCTTCGACAAGATCGACGGCGATGAGACCATCACCCAGATTCTGCTCGCGGGACGGATCGTGCTGCGGGATTGCGGGCGAGTTCGTGGCAGCTGCCGCGGCGTCGGGCTGGCCCGCCGTCGAATCATCCTGCGCGGCGACGGGCGCGGCCGTCGCGATTCCGACCGTCAGGCCGGCGAGCATGGCGAGACGCGCCACACCCTGGCCGCGATTGAACTTCGTTTCCGATTGCTCGGTCATACCTGCTCCTGTCGATGTCATGGTTCCACTCCTCCGACGAGTTCAGACCCGCAAGGGCTGCCCTTGTTCCATCCGGCGTCGACGAATGACCCCTGAACGCCGCGGGTGTCGAGATAATAGCGTCTGGACCCACAGTGGCCGATCCAACACCGAGTTGAGCGATCGGCCGGGGAGGGCTAGCCTCTGCTCTGCCGCGCCGCCGGCCCGTCACCGGTGCATCCGACGGGCGAGCCTGTCGATCAAAGTCCGGAGCTTGCGTGTATCAGGCCGTCCTTACCCGCCGTTATCTGCTTCGCAAAGTCATTCCCATGCTGGCGATGTTGTCCGTCGCGCTCTGCGTCGCGATGGTCATCATTGTCTTGTCCGTCATGGGCGGGTTCCTCGAGATGGCGAAGCGGGCCGGACGCCAGCTCGTCGGCGATGTCGCCATTCAGCATGCGGTCGAGGGCGTCGGCCGCTACGAGGAGATTCTCGATCGCCTCCGCGCCCTGCCCGAGGTGGAGGCCGCCGCGCCGATGATCGAGGCCTACGGCCTGGTCAAGCTTCCGGACGATCAGGTCATCACGGTCGTTGTGCACGGCGTCGAACCGGAGAGCTACGACGCGGTCACCGGCTTTGGCGACACGATGCTCTGGAAGAATGTCGACGACGACGCGGCTCACGAATTGTCTATCGAGGATCCGCGCCACCCGGATTACACCGAACCGGGCGCCACGCGCGACGATCTGACGCCGTTTCTCGACCGATTCGAGCGGGAGGGACGGGCGCTGCGCAATTCGAATGGCGAACCCGGCGCCGTCCTCGGCATCGAGATCAGCCCATACAACTATCGCGAACAGTTCGGCAGCTACTCGATCCGGGGGCTCTGGATGCCCCTGCAGGAAGTCACGCTCAGCGTCCTGCCGATTGACGAGAGCGGCGGAATCCTCGATCCCGAATCGCGTCAGCTCGATGTTCTCAACGAGTTCTTCGTCGGTCGGTTCGATGTCGACTCAAATTATGTCTTTGTACCTTTTGATCTGCTGCAACGGATGGTGCGGCTGCAGCCGAAGGAAGCCGAAGACCGAACGCGGCCGCAGCTTGATGAGAGCGGACAGCCAGTTCTCGACGCATTCGGCGATCCGGTGTACGAGCGCCGCGAGGTCCCGGGTCGCGCCACGCGAATCGTCGTGCGCGCCGCGGAAGGTGTCACGCCGCTCGACCTGAAGGACAAAGTGATCGAGATCTATCGGGCGGTCCGGGCCGAGTACCCCGGAGATGTGCCGCCGTACATCGACGGACGAACGGTACTGACCTGGCAGGAGCAAATCGCCCAGTTCATCGGCGCCGTCGAGAAGGAGAAGATGCTCGTTACGACGCTGTTCGTCATCATCAGCTTCGTCTCGATCGTGCTCGTGTTGTCTATCTTCTGGACGATCGTGCAGCAGAAGACGCGCGACATCGGGATTCTCCGCGCGATCGGCGCCTCCCGGGTCGGCGTAATGTGGCTCTTTCTTCGTTACGGTGTCATGCTCGGCGTCGTCGGAACGCTCCTCGGTGGGGCGATCGCCTACGCCGTGGTCTGGAACATCAACCCCATTCACGAAGCGGTCGGGCGTCTGTTCAACATCGTGATCTGGGATCCGAGCGTGTACTACTTCGGCGAAGTCCCGAATGAGGTGAACCCGGTCGAGGCGGCGGTAATCATGTTCGGCGGCGTCCTGTTCGCGACCGCGGGGGCGCTCATACCGGCTTGGCGGGCCGCACAGATCGATCCGGTGCACGCGCTTCGCTACGAGTGAACGACTACGACGAGGGAACGATGCCGGCGTTGATCATCGCGAAGAATCTGCATCGAACCTATCGGCTCGGCAAAGTGCCGGTGCCGGTGTTGCGCGGCGTCGATTTCGAAGTGCGTTCAGGAGAATGGGTCGCCGTGCTCGGCGCGTCCGGCTCGGGCAAGTCGACGCTTCTTCATTTGCTCGGCGGCCTCGATCGACCCGACCGGGGCGGCGGAGAGATTCACTATCGCGATCGTAATCTCGCGAACTTTACGAACGGCGAGTTGAACCGCTACCGGAACGAGTCGGTCGGCTTCGTGTTTCAGTTCTACCACCTCCTGCCCGAATTGAGTGTCCTCGAGAACACGCTGGCGCCGGCCATGGTCCGGTTCGGTCGGTTCCGGTATCGCGCGAACCGCGCCGAAGTCACCCGTCGCGCGACGGAACTCCTCGACTTGTTCGGGCTCGGACATCGGCTCAAGCACCGTCCGGCTGAACTCTCGGGCGGCGAGCGGCAACGCGTGGCGATCGCACGAGCGCTGCTCAACGAGCCCGATGCGCTGCTCGCCGACGAACCAACGGGCAATCTCGACGCCGAGACCGGCGGCCAGATTCTCGAGGTCATCGCCGGGACGCATCGGAAGGGCCAGACCATTGTGATGGTGACGCACGACGCGTCGATCGCGGCGAAGGCCGACCGTGTCGTCGAGCTGCGCAACGGCAATCTGCGGTGAGGATGTGCCGGATCGACGCGGCGCGCCCCGCGTCGTTCGCTATCATCCGCTCCCGAAGATTCGGTGAGGAGTGGCAGCGGTGGGTGATCGGGATCGAACCGAGCCAAGGCTCGATGGCAATCGGGACGACGGGATCATCGGCAACCTTCAGTCGATGATCATCGTGTTCATTGTCGCCTTCGTCTTCAAACACTTCGTCGCCGAGGTCTATGTCATCCCGACCGGGTCGATGGCGCCGACGCTCCTCGGCGCGCACATGGTCGGGACGGGGCCGAACACGGGTTATCGACTGCATGTGAGCTACGGCGATATCGATCGCGAAACACAGGCGCCCTATCCCCTCCAGGCGCCGGCGCGGCAGACGCCGCCGATTCGCGTCGATGATCCCATGCTCGACAATCGCCGATACGGCCGATCCGCACAGGGGCCCGCTCCCATTGAGTTTTCCAACTATCGCTTGCGCATGGGCGATCGCATCTTCGTTCTGCGGTACCTCTACCTGCTCTTCGAACCGGAGCGATTCGATGTGGCCGTGTTCAAGGGGCCGCACGAATCGCACATGAACCTCATCAAGCGAATCTGCGGACTGCCGAACGAATCAATCTGGCTCGCCGACGGCGACATCTTCACTTCGTCGAACCGTGACGATCTCGACTCATTCCGGATCGAGCGCAAACCGGAGCACATTCAGCGTGAACTCTGGTTGCCGGTCTACCACTCGGAGTTCGTTCCGGTTGATCCGGATCGAATCTCGCCGCGGTGGAACGCGCCCTGGCAGGGGGAAGGCTGGGATACGGATTCGGGACCGTCGTATCGATTCGACGGCGCCGGCGAGACCACGCTCGAGTTCCGCGCCGATCTCAAACCGATCACCGACGCGCTGCCGTACAACGAGCCGATGCTCGAACGCACGGGACACCGCGCACGGGAGTTCGCGGTTTCCGATCTTCGGATGTTCGCTGCGATCGAGCCCGACGAGCCGGGACTCGACGCCGCCGTGTCGATCGTCACGCGTGATCACGAGTTCGAAGCCCGAGTGAGCGACGAGCGAGTGGAGTTGCGTATGCGTCCAGTCGGCGGCGAGTGGGTGTCGATGATCACCGTCGAAGCGGCGCCGTTTCCGGCGGACCAGGTTACGGAGGTCGAATTCTGGCATGTCGACCAGGCGCTGTGGCTCTGGATCGACGGCGACCTCGTCGCGCGGGCCGAATACGACTGGAGCGCGAATGACCGACTCGCGTGGGCGACGGGTCTTTCGGGGGACGCCGCAGCGCAGCTCGGCGACGCCACACAGCCATATGTCGATTCGGAGTATCTTCCGCGCCAGCCGCGCCCGGCGTGGCGATTCCGCGGTTCGCCGCTTTCCATGCATCGCGTGGAACTCGACCGTGACATTCATTACCAGCCGGACGAGTTCTTCGATGTGGCGACTCGGACGCGTCGCGGCGCGGCGCGTGCGACGGCGCCCTCGACGATTCTGACGCTCGGTCCCGACGAGTTCTTCATGTGCGGGGACAACAGCTCGTCGAGCAACGACAGCCGTCTCTGGGCGGAGCCGCTTCCCTGGGTCCGCCGGATCAATGAGCACGACGGAATCGTGCCGCGGGAGTTACTGCTCGGAAAGGCGTTCTTCGTGTACTTTCCGTCGCCGGAGGGCCTGACGACGAACTCGCGACGATTCCTGCCGGGATTCGGCGAGCTGCGATTCATTCACTGAATTCGGAATGAAACGAGGCCGGCGCGTCCTTGCGCCGGCCTGTCGTTTCGTCCGTATGTCGATTCGAACGATCGGGTCAGGTGAGCAGCCCCTGCACTTCGTCGATCGCTTTCGGAAGATCCTGCCGGATCTCCTCGATCTTCTCCGCGGTGATATTGAGTTCGCTGAGAATCGCCGGATCGATTTCGGTCGACGCGACATCACGGCCGAAGCCGCAGTGGTGCGCCTTCGCGAGTTTGTCAGCGACATGAACGATGACCGTCAGGGTACGGCTGGACTGATCGAGTTCGAGCGGCCGATGGTGGAATCCCGCGACGAACGCGAAGCTCTGCGGGAACTTCCAGCGCTTGCAGAGTCCGGCGCCGAAGTCCTGATGGTTCGCGCCGAAGATCTCATCTTCCGCAACCAGGAACGAGTCACCGGTCTTGACCCGTTCGAACACTTCAATGAGCTTGTGCCGGTTCGTCTGCATCTCGACCATAATGCCGATGTCGTGCATGAGTCCGCCCAGGAACGCTTCGTCGGCGAGACCCATACCAAGGCCATCGGCGATGAGCTTTGAGCCGGCGGCGACTCCGGTGGAATGCACCCAGAGGTCACGGGCTGAGAACTCCGGGCAGAGCTCGCCACCACGGAAGAGCTTCGCGAGACTCGTCGCGATCGCAATGTTCTTGACGGCATTGAGTCCGAGCAGCACGATCGCCCGGTTGATCGAACCAATCTGACCCGGAAGACCGTAGAACGCGCTGTTCACGACCTTGAGGATGCGACTGCAGAGCGCGGGGTCGTTCGTGATGATCTTGTGCAGATCATGGGCCGTCGAAGTGGGATCTTCGACAAGATCAATGATCTTCTCGGTGATCTCGGGAAGCGTCGCGATGTGACTGATGTCGGCGATCGCGGCGTTGACGGCGGCTTCCCGTCCTTCCGCTGTGACTGAAGACATTCCCGGCTCTCCTCACTGTGGTCGCGTGGGGGAGGGATATCGCTCCCGGACTCGCTTATCGGTGATGAGGCGCCCGGACTTGACGGGCGATGGACTTGGACCGGTGATTTCGACGGGGCGCTCTGCGCTAGGTCCGAGAACGCGCCGGCCGGCTAAACCGAGGGCTCACGCGACTCGTGCAGCGACTCCGCGTACCGGGCGCGGATCGGTTCGACGACCTCGCGAAGAAAGGCATCCACCTGCTCGGGCGCGCGCCCGACATATCGCGCGGGATCCATCGCGTCGTCGAGATCGACGGCCGCGAAGACCGGCTCCCCGCGAAGGCGATCGATGAGGTCGTTTGACGCGCCCTCGTTCTTGATGTGATCACCGACCTCCTGGCTGTGCCGGCGAATGACCTCGTGGGTCTCCTGTCGGTCGGCGCCCGCGCGGACCGCCGCCATGAGCAGATTCTCTGACGCGAGGAACGGGAGCTCCGCCATCAGGTTCGCGCGGATGACCTGCGGATAGACCACAAGTCCGCTGCTCACATTGTGCATGAGGTCGAGCGCCCCGTCGAGCGCGAGAAACGCTTCGGGCAGTGAGAGCCGGCGATTGGCGGAGTCGTCGAGCGTGCGTTCGAGCCATTGCGTCGCCGCGGTCTGCAACGGGTTCGCCACGAGCGCCATCACGAACCGGGCGAGCCCCGTCGCTCGTTCGCAGCGCATCGGATTTCGCTTGTACGGCATGGCGCTCGATCCGATTTGGCTCGAGCCGAACGGCTCTTCGATTTCCTTTCGATTTGCGAGAAGCCGGATGTCGTTGCAGATTTTGTGAATCGCGGACGCGACGACGGCCAGGCTCGAGAGCGTCTGGGCGTCGACGAGGCGCGGATAAGTCTGGCCGGTGACGACATAGCGGCGTTCGGGATCGAAACCGAGCCGTTCGCAAACGAGTCGATCGAGTTCTTCGACCTTGTCGTGATCGCCGTCGAAGAGCGCGAGGAATGACGCCTGAGTGCCAGTGGCGCCTTTCACGCCGCGAAGGCGAATCCGATCGATTCGGGATTCAATCTCTTCGAGACCCAGGGCGAGGTCGTACGCCCAGAGCGAGGCCCGCTTGCCCACGGTGGTCGGTTGCGCCGGCTGGTAGTGGGTGAACCCGAGCGTCGGAAGGCTTCGGTGCTCCTCGGCGAATCGACCGAGAGCGTCAATCGTGTTCGCAAGCTTCTCGGCGATCAGGCGAAGGCCGTCACGGAGCTGCAGCAGTTCCGTGTTGCAGTTCACGAACTGGCTCGTCGCCCCGAGATGGATGATGGACCGGGCGTTCGGAGCGACATCGCCCAGCGCGTGAATATGCGCCATGACATCGTGCCGAAACTTCGATTCGTACTCCGCCGCCCGCTCGAAATCGATGTCGTCGAGATGGTTTCGCAACTCACGGAGTTGCTCGTCCGAAATATCGAGGCCGAGCTCCCGCTCCGATTCGGCGAGGGCGAGCCACAGACGACGCCAGGTCGAATGCTTCCGCTGCGGGCTCCAGATCAGCTGCATCTCGGGCGACGCGTTACGGGTCGCCAGGGGGGAGATGTACGACTCGTGGGAAACTGTTTCGCGGCTCATGCGTCTGTGATTCTGAAGAAACAATGATGACTGATCTATCATCCCGCGGTTGACTCACGCGGACGGAGGGTCATGGTAGCCCTGGAAGTCCGCAAGCCTTCATGAACGCCGATCGCGGGACCAATTCGAGCAACCTCAGCGCCGATGACGAGGCGGCCCTTGTCGTCCGCGCGCAGGCGGGCGACCGCGACGCGGTCACGGAGCTTCTCGAGAGCCTGCGCGACCGGCTGTACTCCGTGTGCTTTCGCATGGTGAGTGCGCCCGAGGACGCCGCGGATCTCACTCAGGACGCCCTGACCAAGGTGCTCATGAACCTCAACCGCTATGACGGGCGGGCGGCGTTCTCGACCTGGGCGTATCGAATCGCGATGAATACCTCCCTGAGTCATCTTCGCCGGCGGAAGACGCGCTCCGCACATGTCTGGGACGACGCTCCTGTCGATCTCGATCGAATTCACGGCGAGCCCCGTGGTGGTGGTGGGGAAAGTGGGGAACCTGGGTCCGGCTCACGCGTCGAATGGAATGAGCGGCGACGCGGAGTCCTCGAAGCCCTCGCCCGGCTGCCCGATGAGGCGCGGGCGCTCCTCATCCTCCGGGATGTCCGGGGGCTCGACTACCGGCAGATCGCCGAGGTGCTCGAGAGTCCCGTCGGGACGGTCAAGAGCCGTCTCTTTCGCGCGCGGCTCGCCCTGCGGCGAGAACTCGAGGCGGGGGGCGACACGGGAACGAATGAGGCGCTCGCTCCGGTGAGCGACGAATCAGGTCAGAGCAGTACATGAGTTACGGCGGAAACGGACAGTTCGATTCAGATCAGGAACGACTGCTCGCCTACATCGAAGGTGAGGCGTCGGCCGAGGAGGCTGCGCAGATTGAGGCTCGACTCGCGTCAAATCCGGCGCGGCTCGCCACGCTTCGCACGATGCGCGAGGATCGGTCGATTCTCCGGTCACTCGATGATGTGACGGCGCCGGAAGGGCTGATCGACGACGCCATCGCGGTCGCCGAACGGTCGATGCTGCTCGATGATGCGCCGCTGGCGCCGGAGGTCCCATGGAGGCGTCGCCGCGCCACGGTATGGCGACAAGTCGCCGTCGCCGCGGCGGTCGTGCTGCTCGTAGGCGGAGCCGTCGGCTTCCTTGCCCAGAATCTGTGGCTCAACGCCGGCGCTGACGATTGGATCGCGCTCGACAACGCGAATGACGAGGTTGAGTCTCCTTTGGGCACGGGTTCGGAATCTCCAACCGAATTGTTGGACGATCCGGTTCTCCGCGACGATCTGCCGACTTCGGAGCGTGTCGCCGAGGAGCATGGCGCCGTCGCCAACGAGCCGTCTCTGGTCGCATCCGCTGAGAGCGCGAACGAAGTCGGCGAGGATGATCGCGGAACCGATCCGACGCCGGTGGCGCCCGTGTCGGTGGCGGTGATCACGGAGCCGCCTCCGGCTCATTCCGTTGACCTGGGGCTGACCTTGCGCGTGACGGCCGACGACCTCGCGGAGACATTGCGACACGCGAACGACCTCGCCTGCGCATCAGGCGGCGCCGTGGTCTGGAATCTCGTGGAAGTGTCACCGACATCGCTCGCCGATTCGTCCGTTGAGATCGGGTGGGCGACGACGAACGCGAACGGATTCGAGCCCAGCCTTGACGCCGTCGGCCGCCGTCGTCCGAATCGGCAATCGTCCATGCCGAGCGATGATCTCATCATCGGTCCGAATCGCTGGCTTCCGTTTGACGAGCAGTCGCAATGGGGCCGGCAGGGTTTTCAGATCACTCTCGTCGGGACGCCTTCGCATCTTCGGGAACTCCTGCGCTCACTCGACCGCAGCGGCGCGCAACTGCAATGGGGCGCCGGGTCCGACGCTCGCCTCCTCGCGCCGCGGCCGAGTCGACCTTCGCTTGATGTCGCCGAGCTGAGCCGCGTCGTGCACTGGTGGCGGAATCCCACCGCCGATTTCGAACTCGCATCCCGGCTCGCGGACGCGTTGCGACCCGAACCCATCGTTCGGATCCCTGTCCGGCTCCGTGAGCGGCGGCCAGGGTAAGTCCCCCTCGTCCATCCATCGCATCTCCACCTGCCCCGGTCGAGCTGGCGCGGCGCCAGACGCATCGGCCTACCATCGTCGGCGATTCATCCGGACGGGACTTTCTTGGGGCGGGCAGGCGATGGAAATCGGGATTGTCGGATTGCCGAATGTCGGGAAGAGCGCGCTCTTCAAGGCGCTTACCGGGATGGCCGTCGAGGTGGGAAACTACCCGTTTACCACCACCCGACCGACGCGCGGCACGGCGCCGGTACCGGATCCGCGGCTGGCGATCATCAACGAGTTCATCGACACGAAGAAGCTGACGCCGGCGACGATCGATCTCGTCGATGTCCCCGCCCTCGTCACGGGATCCTCGAAGGGTGAGGGCATCGGCAACGCCTTTCTCGACACCGTCCGCCAGGTGGATGCGCTGGCCCATGTCGTTCGATGTTTCGACGACCCGGATGTGGCTCACGAGTTCGACGACCTCGATCCGGTCCGCGATGTCGAAACCGTAGATACCGAGTTGTTGCTCGCCGACCTCGGGGTGCTCGAGAGCGCGAGCGAGCGCGCGGAGCGCCGGGCGCGAACCGGCGACGCCGAAGCGCGAAAGCGGGTCGACCTCTGCGCTCGCGCCACCGAAGTCCTCGAGAATGAGCGACCGCTCCGGTCCGCCAGTTGGACGGACGCGGAGCTGAAGGACCTGCGCGCCCTCGGCATGATCACGCTGCGTCCAGTGCTCTACATCGCGAATGTGGGTGAAGACGATCCGACGGGCGACTCCGCCCTTGTGTCCGCGCTCCGTCAGGCCGTAGTCGCCAAGGGCGGCGCCGAGGGTCAGGTCGTGAGCGTCTGCGCGAGCATTGAGGCGGAACTCGCGGATCTCGATGAACCGGATCGTGAAGAGATGCTGCAGGGACTCGGCCTCACTGAGCCGGCGCTGGGCGCCGTCGCGCGGGCCTTGTACGATTTGCTCGGACTGCAGAGCTTCTACACGGCGGGGGAAAAGGAAATCCGCGCGTGGACGGTCCGGGCGGGCGCGACAGCGCCCGAGGCGGCAGGGGTCATTCACAGCGACATTCAACGCGGCTTCATCCGCAGCGAGACCTACAGCGTCACCGACCTGCAGGAGTATCGTGCCGAATCAAAGATCCGGTCTGCCGGCAAGATGAGATCGGAAGGAAAGCACTACATCCTCCGAGACGGGGATGTCTGCCACTTTCTCTTCAATGTGTAGAGAGGCGAATGATCATCGGGTCGCGGCGGCGCCCGGTTCGACTCGGCTTACTTGAAGTTGAGCGAACGGCCCTTGCGGCGGCGGCGGTTGATGATCCGACGACCGGCCTTGGTCGCCATACGCGCCCGGAAGCCGAACTTCCGGCGTCTCTTCATCTTGCTCACGCGTCGTGGATAATGCATCGTCGTCGTCCGTCCAGATGGTATTCAGGGGCCGGAGGCGGCCCTCCAGGCGAGCGTGACCATAGGTCGCATCCGGGTCGAAAACCACTGTCTGGATGAGATTCTGGCGGTTCCTGACCGACTGCGCGGTCAATCTTCACCCGATCGCGTCCCCGGCGACCGGATTCCGTTGACAGAAGCCTTTCCGAGCGTAACTTATGAATGACCAGCAAGGGCGTGTGTTCTTCCGTGCCGCGAGCCACTCCCGGCGCCGAAGAATGCCTGCCCGATCCGGTCGCTGATTCCGAAACCTTCCGATCGCAATGGCCGAGGTTCCGCGTTGGCGCCCGGTCCGGCGATCCCGGGACCGCGACGCATGATCGATCCGGCGCTCCGGCGGACGGCCGAGGAACTCCTCGGATATACCTTCGAATCTCCGCACTATCTTGAAGAGGCGGTCACTCACGCCTCCGTGGCCGATTCGAGGCTCGAGAGCAACGAGAGACTCGAGTTTCTTGGCGACGCCATTCTCGGCATGGTCGTCTGCGATTATCTCTTCAGGCATTATCCAGATCTGCTCGAGGGCGATCTGACGAAGATCAAATCCGCCGCGGTTTCGCGAAGAGCTTGCGCCAAGGTCGCGCGGCGCCTCGGTCTCGAGGAACTACTCCGGCTCGGGAAGGGCATGTCGAATCGGGACGACCTTCCGAGCAGCCTCGCCGCCGCGGCGTTCGAATCCATCATCGCCGCCATTTATCTCGACGGCGGATTCGAGCCGGCGCGCGACTTCATCCTCACGCACATGGAAGGCGTAATCGAACGCGCAGCGGACAGTGGCCATCAGCAGAACTTCAAGTCGATACTTCAGCAGTACGCTCAGCGTGAGATCGGATCACCCGCCGCATATCTGCTGCTCGACGAGAATGGGCCCGACCATGCGAAGTGTTTCGAGGTCTGCGTCGAGATCGGCGACCGACGCTTTGAGTCTTCGTGGGCGGGCAGTAAGAAGCAGGCCGAGCAGAAGGCGGCCCTCAACGCGCTGCTCGAACTCGGCGTCGTCGAGTGCGACGACGAAGATGAGATCCGTCTCGTCGAAGCGTCGGCCGGCTACGGCAACGGGTTAAGCGAGAAGTGAGCGGAGTCCACCCGTAATCCGACGGATCGTCACTTCCGCGGCGCGAACATGGGTCGCTCGCCGCCGAACTCTCCTGATTTCTCGAGCGATCGATCAACGGGCTTCGGCGCCAGGACCTGCTGCTCCGGCGTGAGGTTCGCGAACACGGCGTCGATCGTGGCGTTAATCAGGTCGTTTCGCCGCTCAAACAGATCAAAATACGCTTCGACGGCCTGCTTCGCGTCTTCGTCCTCTTCGGGCCCGAGCGACCGCTCGGACCCTCGACGCACGACCCGCCAGCCGGCGGCCGAAGCTTCTCCGAGCAGCTCTTCCCGTTCGCGCTGCAGGCGAGAAAGCCGTTCATTGAACTCTCCCAAGCGCCCGAGGAACCCTGCCTGCTCCTGCTCGACGGCCGACCGCTGCGCCTCGGTGAGATCGTCAAGGCCGAGCACGCGTTCAAAGTACCGGTGCGCGCGAGTAGGCTCGTAGAGACTTCGGAAGCTCCGGCGTTGAAACTCGGCGCGGAAGCGCTCGGACTCATCGAGGGGAAGCTGGGCCGCGATCGCCTCGGCGTATCGGGTGTTCAGGTCCCGCACATTCCGCCTTCGCTCAAGCAGGCGGCGACGCTGATCGAGTTCATCACCCTCTTCAAGATTCGAAAGGTCGCGGAAGATTTCGGAATGCCGTTCGATCGCCTCGTTTCGCGCGACCAGCACGGTGTCGAGTTCGATCTCGTAGCTATCAAGCGTGGGCGCAATGAGCTCCGCTGATTCGTCCGCGAGGTCGATCGATGCGGCCAGATCGGTGAGGTCGACTCCCTCGCCGGACAGCTGGGCGCCACGGACGAGCGTCTGACGTCGACGGAGATCGCGTTCATAGCCGGGCCAGCGCCGCTGCTCCTCGGAATCTAGAAGGGTCCTTGCGTCTTCGAAGAATCGGCGGAGCAGGCTCGTGTCCTGGGTCTCATATCGCCGGTGAGCCGCCTGGATGAGTTCGCCCCGGTTCGACCACTCCTGAGTCCGTCTCGCGTCGTCGGTGATTCGACGCAGTTCATCGCGGTAGGTCTGAAACGCGTCATCACGAGCCTGCAGATAGCCGTCGTACAGAACGCCCAGCGTCTCGCGCTCAAGTTCGTCGAGGTCGAAGAAGTCCGCCAGGCGTTCGATCTCGGCGTGATCGAGACGGGTCGACAGCGCCCCGGCGCCGGCGAGGCCGCCCTGAGCCCGGGTCTGAGGGCAGAAAAGAATGCCAGCCGCGAACAGGATTACGACCAGGAATGGATTCAATGGATACCGACGCATGGTAAGTCCGTCTCCCGGTGTGACCGGATCATCGAGTCTCACAGTCTATCGACTGGACGCGAAACTGGGAGCGGCAATTCACGAATGCTCATGTCGGGTGTATAAAGAACCCGTTCTGAGTCCCCGGTCCGCTCGATGTCGTGGAGAGAACCTCATGCGCGTTTCCCGATCGATCGTCAGCCTCGTCGTCCTGCTCTTGGTCGCCTGCTTCCAGACGGGCTGCTTTCTCACCTACGAGAAGGCTACTGAGACGCGAACCTACCAGGTCGATATGGCCTCGGCGACCGCGTTCGAGATTGCCACGACAAATGGCCTGGTCGATCTCGTCGTCGATCCAACGCTGACGACCGCGGAAATCACTGCCGAGGTGAAGGCGACTGGCGCCACTATGGAGGAGGCTGAGAGCCGGCTTGCCCTGATCACGGTCACGATCGAAACGACCGCCGAGGGGGTCGTCGTCCTCGGGGTCGACACCGCCGACGAGCGGAGGAGCGGCGACGGCTGCTCCTTCACGATTCGCACCCCGGCCGCCGACGCCGCGACCATCGTGACGAGGAACGGGGCGGTGACCGTAACGGGCGTCACCGGACCGGCGAACCTTGAAACTTCCAATGGGGTTATTACTGTCCGCGACCACGCCGGCGCCGTGCGGGCCGAAACCTCGAACGGCCGAATCAGCATCAGCGGGAAGAGCATCGGCGAGGTGTTCGCGTCCTCATCGAACGGCGCGATCGAGGTCGTCGACGCCGCCGGCCCCGTCGAAGCGCGCACGAGCAACGGCGCCATCCGCTGCAGCCTTACTGATGCCGCGTCCGGCCCCGTCAAAGCGCGGACGAGCAATGGCTCGGTCACGCTTGATCTCCCCGTCTCGATCGGCGGCTCGCTGCGCGCCGACACTTCGAACGGATCGGTCTCCGTTGAGAACGGTCAATCCGCCGCGGGGCTGAGCGCCTCGAAGAAGGCGGCGACGATTCAGTTGTCCGACGGTGAAGGGGGACCGGAGTCGACGATCAACACTTCGAACGGGTCCATTGTGATTCGACTGCGCTGAACGGCGTCGCGGCGACGGTTTACTCGAATCGATAGGCAAGTCGCTCGCCGACCCGGCAACTGTCGGGGAGATATGGCTGCATGAACACTTCGACCCCCTGGAGAAGGGCCGGAACATACTCAGTCAGCGTGACCTCGCCCTGACCGTTCGCCTGGACCGCATGAAACCGGGGATCGTCGATATCGATCGTCACTCCCGGGCACCCCGGCGCGTTCGAGACGCCGTCCATTAGCCCCGCCGCCAGAACGACTACCCCGTGCGGCGGAGCGCCGACGACCCGGAATGCATTCCGAGCGCCCGCTCGACCCGGTGACGGTTTCACCACGCCGAACGAAACGCCCTGAAACTCACAGGCGCCGCAGTCGAGCATGGGCGCCGTGCCCCGGCCAGAGTCCGGCTTCCCTGGATCATCTCGCCAACGCGGCGCGCCAACGAGATCGAGTTCAACTTTTCGCGGAAGGGATGAGTTGTCGGCGGCGTCGATCGCCGGCGAGTTCGGCGACAGGCGATAGTCAAACTTCTCCGGATCGACGAATCGAGGGTCCTCGTCGATAACGCCGGTCCCCGCCGGAAGACCACCCTCGACGATGGAGTATGCCACCGTGAAATGCGACGGCGAGTTGATCTGGTCGGGCGCGTTCGCCCACAGAATGGATCCATCGATCTCGTGTGGATTCGCGGGACCCGAGTACACGCCTCCCCCGGCGATTCCGGCCGCGTTGTTCGCGATCGTCGAGTTCACGATAGTGGCGCTCGAAACGAAGTAGTCCTGATGGATCAGCACGGCCCCGCCGAACGAGACCGCGAGGTTCGCCGCGAGCTCGCATCCGGTGATCGCGACGGCGCCATCTTCGAGATACATCGCTCCGCCGTCGTTCGCAGTGTTCCGCACGAAGCGTGAGTGGGTGAGGGCAATCGGTCCGTCGGTCGAGGCGATGGCTCCCCCACGCGTGTCCGCCGTATTCCCCGAGAATTCACACCGATCGATGGAGGCGGTGACGAGACGGCTGTACGCCCGGAGCGCGCCGCCTTCGGAGGCATGGTTGCCGATGAAGATCGAGCGTGAGATCTGCGCGCCTGCGTCGCCACCGACCCGCACGGCGCCGCCGGCTCCACTCGCAATATTCCCGAGGAACGCACATTCGTGAATGAGCGGGGCATACGCGCCGCCCACGAGATCGAGGGCGCCGCCGAGCCCCCAGCCGGCGAGGTCCGCGCGATTCTGGACGAAGGTACACGAGATGAGCCGCGGCTCGCTCATATACGATCGAATCGCGGCGCCGGCTCGCGCTGCGTTCGACTCGAATTCGCAATCGAGAAAGGTCGGCTCGCTCCGGCCCGTGATAAAGACGGCGCCGCCGAAACCTCCGCCGCCGGAATTCGACGCCACATTGTCGACGAACTCACATCCGACAAAGACCCCGAATCCGGAGTCGATATAGACCGCGCCGCCGCATTCCGCGCTCGAGTCGACGAATCGACAGTTGAGGACGCTCGGGCTCGCGCCAAGCAACCGCATGGCGCCCCCGAACCCTTCGGAGCAAGCGCCTGACCTTCGATCTCGGCCGGTGAGAGTGAATCCTTCGATGACCGTCGTCAGATCCTCTCGGCGAGTCATGTGCACGGCGCTTGCGCCGAGAAGCGTCGAATCAATGGCAGCGCGGGCGGCGCCGTTCTCACTTCGGAGATGCACCGCCTTTCCGAGAAGGTCGATCGATTCGTAGTAGACGCCGTCCGCCACGACGATCTCATCATTCGAAATCGCCGCGGCGTCGATCGCCGCCTGGATCGTCGGATAGTCAGACGGGACCCGCAGGGTATCGGCGTTCGCGCCGGCTGTGGTGACCATCGCGGCCGCCAGGGCCGCTTGAACGGTCACACGATGACGAGAGGACTTCATCTATTAATTCGATATGCGGAGAATCGGGAGGTGTTGCTGAGAATCGGCTCGCACCCCCAATTTCGGTTCAAATGCTCATTCGGGACGCCGGGGGGTTTACGGGGTCGGATGGCTGAGTCGCGCAGGTTGTCCAATCGGAGGGCCCGGCTACGATGGCTGCCTATGGCACGATTTACCGCATTCCTGGCGACCGGGGTCTTCGTGGGCTTCATCGGATCCCTCTTCCAGATCCCGAACTTCATTCCCATCATGCTGCTCGTCTTCTGGGTCGGCATGGGCGCGGGTCTCCGCATCTGGTGGGGACTTGCCGGCGTCTTCGTCCTGCCGTTCGCGATTGCGGCGCCGATGTGCCTTCTACCCGGGCCGACCGCCTCGGGACGCCTCGAGCCGCCGAACGATTCTCGATTCCTCGAGTTCTATCGCGTCACCGGGGCGGATGAGATCTATGCCGAACTCTGGGACGAGTATGAGTCGGTCGTCAAGCCGGAGTACGAAGAAGCGTACGAAGCCGGCCTCGCTCGCAAGTCCAAGCGTCCGGCGAGTCCCGACTATTGGGACGCGAATCGTCTCGCCATCGAGCAGCGGGTCGCCGCCGACGAAGCGGAGGACGCCTACCGCGTCTGGCCGCTTCCACGGGCGTTTTTGCTCGGCATCGTTGTGGTCGGACTCTCATTCGTCACGAATACCATGACCACGAAGCCGTTCCGCGATCCGGGGCCGTTAGGGGCCGAATAAGCGCGTTTCGTCCCTCGAAAACCCGCTGAGCCGGCGTTGAAAGACGCCGGCTCGCTTCTTTTTGCAACCGTCCCTGTTCGCTTCGGGATATGTTCAGAGGAGAAGCGGCCGGAATAGCGGTCCGAGGCTCCGGGTTGACCAGAGGATGTGAATGGCCCGCATGGCGCCCGGAATGGGGTGAATCGAGGCGGCGCCGGACGCGGTTCGCGTGCGGACGACTATGCGGTCGAAGCCGTCTGGCGGCGTTCGACCTCAACTCCGAGATGAGAAGGATAACCGAAATGATTCGACGACGATTCCTGCGTCGCGCGGCTCTGACTACCGGATTTCTCGTGTCCGCCGGACTCACGGGAGCAGCGGTCGACGCCCAGGAACTCACCACGATTCCGGTGGCCCAGGGCTTGTCTTCGCCATTGTTCGCGACCGGCGCCCCGAACGATTCCGACCGACTCTTCATCCTCGAGCAGAGTACAGCGCGAATTCGTATCGTCGAGGATGGCTCACTGCTCACGACACCGTTCCTGGACATCGGCGCGCGAGCGAGTGGCGGAGGTGAACGCGGTCTCCTCGGTCTCGCGTTCCACCCGGAGTACGAGTCAAACGGCGAATTCTTCCTGAACTACACGAACAACTCCGGCGACACCGTCGTCTCGCGATTCAATGTCACCGGCGATCCCAATGTCGCCGACCCGAACAGCGAATTCATCCTTATGACGATCGACCAGCCGTTCAGTAATCACAACGGCGGCATGATCGCGTTCGGACCGGACGGGTACCTCTACATTGCGACGGGCGATGGCGGGAGCGCCGGTGATCCGGGCAACCGCGCGCAGGATGGCAGTTCACTGCTCGGCAAGATGCTCCGCATTGATGTCGACGGCGGTTCGCCCTACGGCATTCCTGCGGACAATCCGTTTGTAAACGACCCGAACTTCCTCGACGAGATCTGGTCGTACGGGCTGCGCAATCCCTGGCGATGGAGCTTCGACCGCGGCACGGGCGACATGTACATCGGCGATGTCGGGCAGTTCCTCTGGGAAGAGATCGACTTCCAGCCCGCGAACAGCGCTGGCGGCGAGAACTACGGGTGGCGGTTGAAGGAAGGAAACCACTGCTTCAATCCCCCGACGAACTGTGATCCCGGCGGCCTGACCGACCCTATCTACGAGTATTCGCACGGAAGCGGCCGCTGTTCGGTGACAGGCGGCTATGTCTATCGCGGCTCATCGATTCCGCTTCTGCAGGGGACTTACTTCTTCGCGGACTATTGCGCGGCGAACATATGGTCCTTCCGGTACGAGAACGGAAATGTCAACGAGTTCACGGATCGCACGAGCGAACTCGATCCGGACGGTTCGCTCTCGATACGGAGCATCACTTCATTCGGCGAGGATACGGACGGCGAACTCTACATCGTCGACGGTGGCGGCGAGGTCTTCAAGGTCGTCACGCGAATGCGACTGAGCTCGAGTGATTTCGTGCCCGGTCAGAATGTCACTCTTACCGTCGGCGGAGCGACCGCGGGAGAACGTGTGTACTTCGGGTACAGTCTTTCCGGCACGGGCGAGACCCCGGTTCCGCCGCTCGGAGTCAGCGTGGCGCTCGACGACCCGGCGCTCATCGGCTCCGATGTGGCGAACAACTCGGGCGTCGCGTCGATCACGCAGTTCGTGCCTCCGCAGGCGGGCGGGCGTGACATCTGGATTCAGGCGGCGGAAGCTGGAAACACCTCGAATGTGCTGAAGGTCCAGTAACCGCGTATCCACCCGCTCGAATGCAATCGATCTGTCTCTCTCTGAGCTCGAGGCGCCGCCTCGGGCTCTTTTCTTGTCAATGGTCAATGGCGGGATTCGACCACTCGCGGGAATGGAACCCCGGCGCCGAGGGTTGTCTGGTACCATCGCCTCCGGTGGTAACTTCAATCTGTCTCCTCTCAATTTCCGCGCACATTGGGTCAGGAAAGGAAAGTGATGAATTCAGGAGCCCGACAAGGTCATCGGTCTCGATTGGCGCTCGCATGCGCCGGTGTTCTCGCCCCGCTCGTCGTCGCCTCGCACGCGAGCGCGCAGGATCTCGATAACGCGCCGATTCCGAGCCACCCGGTCCGCATGTTCATCGACTCCGGGACGCACCGCGCCTCGGGCGGTGAACTTCAGCCCGTGTGGTCCACGATCGTTCAGGAGCCCGGCGCCGAGTGGCTGCGTCTGAACTTCGCCATCGCGGATCTCGCGTTTGATCGCCGAACCGGGCAGGGTTCGCTTCTGCGTGTGACTTCACTCGAAGATGGCGCGACGCAGACGCTCGACGCGCGAACGGTTCGACAATGGCGAAACACGAGCGCCTATTTCAACGGCGACGCGGTCTCGGTCGAACTACTGACCGGCCCGGCGTCCGGGGCTAGTCGGGTAGTCATCGACGAGGTCACCGCCGGTGATCCGCCGGTAAACGCCGATTCGATCTGCGGCGACACCGATGATCGACTTCCGTCGGACGATGCCCGCGCCGCGCGGGCACTACCCTCGGGTTGCACCGCATGGATCATCGACGATCCCGCGCACTGCTTCCTCTCGGCCGGGCATTGTGTCACGCTGGGTGGCATCTCCGTGGTCGAGTTCAATGTGCCCATGTCGGCGAGCAACGGCGCCATTCGTCACCCACCGCCCGAGGATCAGTACTCCGTCGATCTCACTTCGATGCAGGATCGCTGGACCACGATCGGAGACGACTGGGCATACTTCGGAACCTATGAGAATTCCGAGACCGGGCTCTATGCGTGGCAGGTCCAGCAGGACTGGTTCACGCTCGCCGACCCGCCGGCGGTCAGTGGTCAGGACATTCGCATTACGGGCTACGGCACGACGAGCTTCCCCATCGATCCGCAGTGGAATCAGATCCAGAAGACCCATGCGGGCCCGTACCACGCGCGTCTCGGGACGCGGCTCGAATACCGCGCCGATACGACCGGTGGAAACTCCGGATCCCCGGTCATCAACGACGATACCGGCGAAGCGATCGGTGTACATACGAACGCCGGTTGTACTCGAAGCGGTGGCGCGAACAGCGGAACCGGATTGAATAACACCGGTGTGCAGGCGGCGCTCGACAATCCGAGAAGCGTGTGCGCCCAGATGGTTCTGGAAGTCGACGCGCTCTTCGCCGGTCTTTCGGCGACGATGCGCACGCCGAACGGCACGCCGGGCGAGACCGTGTATTTCATCTACAGCCTGACGGGTGAAGGCTCGACCTTTGTTCCCTCGCTCAATGTCACGCTTGATCTCGACCGGCCGCGTCTCGGCGGCTCGGCGGTCGCCGACGCGAGCGGCCTCGCCGAATTGACCTCGGATCCGCTGCCCTCCGGATCGGCGCTCACGGTGGTCTGGATTCAGGCGGCCGAGTTCGGTCGCGTTTCGAATGTGGTGCTTTCGCAGATCAACTGATCGGTATTCGCGAAGGCGTGCGAATCACGCGGCGTCTCCGTCCAAAGACGGGACGCCGCGTTCATTTTTCGCAGAATGGCGCGCGATGCACGACCTCGTGCCGCGCGCCTTTGGGATGAAGTGTGCTCTTGACCAGGGTGACGGTTTCGACGCGAAACGGCGCCGATTCGACGCCATCCACAGGCGCGTCGAGCGATGTCGGCGTCGCGTCCCGGTGAAACCGGCAGAGGGTAAGGTGAGGGCGGAATCGCTCACTCGGCCGCCGTCGCGCGTGCCGGGCGAATCGCCGCACAAGCCGATCGCGGCATTCTCGCAGCGCGGCCGGAAGATCCGTTTCGATCGCCACGAGTCTCGGGAGCGCTCCGTCGTCTGGAAGCGTGAGCATTCGCTCCGGTCGCAATTCGAACGGGCGCACGCCGGCGACCGAGCGTTCAACGCTCTCCACCGCCTCATCAAGCCGGCGCGGCGGGAAACTCCCGACGAAGAGGACGGTGAGATGGATGTGTTCAGGGCTGATGAGGCGGTGGTCGGCGAGGTCAAACCGCGCGAGGGCGCCGAGCCATGCCTCCGCCAGTTCACGGGGCGGATAGATTGCGATGAAAAGGCGAAGCTGCGACTGGTCGCGCGATCGTCGTGGCATGGCTCACGATCATAGTGGACCGGCGAGCCGACCTCGTGAATACGATCCGGGCCCCCGAAGGACGGCGCCTCGGCAATGAATGACCAGGTTCATCTCGATCTCGCCCGATCGGCGCGCGAGACGCGCGTCGGTGTGTTCTACGGGATTGCGGCGTACGGATTCTGGGGATTCGTCGCGATCTACTTCAAAGCGGTCGATCATGTGCCACCGCTCGAACTCCTGGCGCATCGCATCGTGTGGTCGACGATCCTGCTCTCTCTCCTCGTCATCATTCGTGGCCGCTGGAACGAGACGGTCGCCGTCTTTCGATCACGCCGCCTCATGAGCGTGTTGCTCGTGACGACGATTCTGGTCGGCTTCAACTGGCTTCTCTTCATTTACTCCGTCGCGTCCGGTCAGATTCTGCAGGCGAGTCTCGGGTACTACATCAATCCGCTCATCAATGTCCTGCTCGGATTCGTGGTGCTCCGCGAGCGATTGAACAGGTGGCAGTGGGTGAGCGTGGGGCTGGCGGCGTCGGGCGTTCTCGTCATGACGATGGCGGTCGGGTCGGCGCCGTGGCTGGCGCTGATGCTCGCGTGCTCGTTCGGACTGTACGGACTATTTCGCAAGATCGCACCGGTCCCGGCGCTCGTCGGATTGACCTTCGAAACCTGGCTGCTCGTACCGCTCTCGGTCGTCTATCTCTTAGCGCTCGAGGTGAGCGGCGAGGGAGCATTGTTCTCGGGGGGCATCGAGCAGGATCTGCTTCTCGCGCTCGCGGGAGTCGTCACGGCGACGCCGCTGCTCTGGTTCACCAACGCCGCGCGTCGGCTTCCGCTGACGACGCTCGGGTTCCTGCAGTACATCGCGCCCACGGGTCAATTTCTCCTCGCCGTGCTCGTGTACGACGAGCCGTTCGGACCCGCTCGACTCCTGGCGTTCGGACTGATCTGGGCCGGTCTTCTACTCTTCTCGCTCGACGCCGCAGCGCGAAGCCGGCGGGCGAGAATCGCCCGCCTTGCCCGGAGACCCCCGGTTACTTTTCCCTAACAAAATTCCAATTTGGGCGAGCTTTTCGTTCCGGCCGCCCGGCTCATCGGGTATATTGGCTTCGTCATCCGAAGGGGGTCATGTTGTCATTGGTGGTCAATGGAACGCCGCTCGGCGGACCACGAAAGACGAGGACGGAGCCGAACCCGCGCGGACATGGTTGGAGTCGATTCCGGTCGGGAATCGCCCGTGAGACCTGGGGGTGTGCGCGTGGGATCGTCGAAGTCCCAACATGACGGAGACGGTCCAAAATGCGCAGAGTGAGAGAGGCCCTCGGCTATGCGTCGGAATGGTTAGACGAAGCCCGACGAATCCTTCCCCATGATCCGCCCTGCACACTGCTGGGGCTGGTCGGGGACATCGAAGGACGGCTCGATGTCGCGATGCGAGCCATCGGCGACTGCGAGACCGTTGAAACCGAAACCACAACCCAGGAGCCCGGACCGTCGACCTTGTTCGAGATGGACGCCTGCCTCGGCCAGGCATGCGAACTCGTCGGATGGGCCTGGCGAGAGTCGCGCCGGGCCCAACCTCGGATCGCCGAGCTCGTCGGGGCTCTTCAGACCGTGCGGTTCGAGTTGCTCCCGCACTTCAAGACCCTCGCGGTGGCCGAAGACGAGCCGGTTCCGCGTCGCTCGAAGCGACGATCTCGTTCGGTGTTCTTCGATCGACTTCAATCTCGGTCGAGCGACTGGCCCGAACTCTGAGTCGCCCGCGGCTGAAAAGAAAACGCCGCCCGGAAGAGCACTCCCGGGCGGCGATTCGTTTGACTCGACCCGCCATGAATGGCGTCAGTTGATCGTCGTCGCAACGACATTCGTCGTGTTGTCGATCTCCGCCGCCTGAATCCAGACATTGAGTCCGGCGCCGGCGGGCGGGATGGTTGTCGAGATGTCCGCGAACCCGGTTCCATCGGCGGTCGCCGAACCACCGAGGCGGGGTCGGTCAAGATCGAGCGTGACATTGAGGGCCGGCACGAAGGTGCTGCCGAGGCCGGTGAGGCTGTACACGAAGTACACCTCGCCGTTCGGGGTAGCTCCGTTGACCCGAAGCGTCGCGTCCGAGCCGGCGATCAGCGGGTCGACATCAAGCGTAAAGGGCGTTCCGACCAGCGAGAGCGAGCCGAACACATTGATACGGCCGTACCCGTAGGTGTCGTCGATTCCGCTCGACCCCAGATCATCAACGCCGTTCTTGAGCAGGTCTTCGACCTCATCCGGCGTAAGCGCGGGATTGCTCGAGAAGAGCAGGCCGCAGAGTCCCGCGGTGAGCGGGCAGGAGAAGCTCGTGCCGCTCGCGGGTCCGTACGAGCTGTCGCTGCTGTAGCTCGCCGTGTAGACATTGTTACCCGGCGCCGTCACATCGACGAAGATGCCGTAGTTCGACCACCCCGTCTTCACATCGTTCTCGTCCGTAGCGCCGACGACGATGATGTCGTCCGCGTCGCGATCGTTGAGCGTGAGGTTGCGACCCTCATTGCCGGCCGCCCAGACGAGGAGTCCGCCGATCGACTTGATGTAGGTCGCGGTCGTCAGGTTCGACGAGGCGTCCACGCCGCTGTAACTCACGCTGGCGACGCGATCGCCCGCTTCGACGGCGGTGCGGGCGCCGTGCTGAATCCAGCTGTAGGTCGAACCGCCGGAGGTGTAGTTGCTCACCCGAACCATGCGATGGCTCAGGTCCCAGCCGACGCCGGCGATGCCGACGCCGTTGTCGCCATTCGCCGCGGCGCACCCGCTCGTCGCGGTTCCATGGCCGTTGATGTCGACGATCTGGCCACCCTGGCTCTCCCAGAGCTGATCGACCGAGTTGTAGCCTTCGAGGCGGTGAAGCTGGAAGTCCTCGTGCGTCGTTCGGATGCCGGTGTCGCAGATCGCGACGGACACGCTCGGGTTTCCGGTATGGATGTCCCAGCCGTCACAGGACTGCATGCGATCGGCGTTGTGGTGCCACTGGCTGCCGAGCTGGCTGTCATCGGGACAATCGAGCGGGAAGACGATGTAGTCCGGCTCGACATACTGGAAGACACCGCTCGGAAGCAGTCGGTTGGCAAGATCGTTCTCTGTCATCCCGCCGGGAACACGAACGATGTACTCGTCTGTCTGCCAGACATAGTGCAGGACCTCGAGATCGGCGACGATCACGCGGGCCACCCGCATCCGCTCGGCCGCGGCGGCGGGGGAGAGGCCCTCACGCTCCCAGTCGGCGATCTGCACCGGCCGGACGATCATCTGTCCGGAGAACTCCTTCACCCCGGGAATCTCGACATATTCCGACGCCCCGGCCATGGCGGGACCATTCTCAGCGATCGCCGACGCCCCTCCGAGCGAAACGGCGCCGATCGCAATCAGGCAGCTGCGGCCCAGATTCATCGTGAATCTCCTCTTCTACTTCTTCTCGTGGTCGATACGGTGACGGTGTGACGATGAACGAGGGCCGAGCGAACGGCACGGACCCCGAAACCCTCCCCGGCGCGCGGCGAGGGCTCTCAATGGAGCCTTCTCCGTCTCACTAATGTTGGCATCCTACCGGAATATTCCGCGAATCACACCGGGAATCCGCGAAGCGCGGTGAGTCGCTTCGATCTTCGGCCGACGCGTTCATACCGTCACCGTCATCCCGAGTGGCGATGGAGAGGATCATGCGGATCGCCGTTTTCAGCGCTCGTTCCTACGACCGTGAGTATTTCGACGCCGCGAACGAGAAGGGCCGTGGCCACGAACTGGTGTACTTCGAGACCCGGCTCGAGGCGCGGACCGCGGATCTCGCCGCGGGATTCAAGGGCGTCTGCGCCTTCGTAAACGACACGCTCGACGCGGGGACGCTCGAGACGCTCGAGAAACACGGCGTTCGAGCGGTGGCGTTGCGTTCGGCGGGGTTCAATCATGTCGACCTGTCCGCCGCCGAACGGCTGGGTATCCGCGTGGTTCGTGTGCCCGCCTACTCACCCCACGCGGTCGCGGAGCACACCGTCGCGCTCATGCTCACGCTCAATCGTCGCATTCACCGCGCGCATGCCCGCGTGCGCGAGGGCAATTTCTCGCTCGAAGGCCTCGTCGGATTCGATCTCCACGGACGGACGGTGGGGATCGTCGGCGCCGGAAAGATCGGCCGTCTGGTGGCGCGGATCATGCTCGGATTCGGATGCCGGGTCCTCGCGTATGACCTCGCTCCCGATCCGGAACTCCGGGACGCCGGGGTGGAGTTCGTCCCACTTGATGCGCTCTGGTCCGGGTCGGACATCATCACGCTGCATTGTCCCCTTACGCCGGATACGCATCACCTCGTTGACGCGCCGGCGCTCGGGCGGATGAAGCCGGGCGTGATGCTCATCAATACGAGTCGCGGCGGGGTGATCGATACCCGCGCGGTGATCGACGGGCTCAAATCGGGCCAGATCGGATACCTCGGCATCGATGTGTATGAAGAGGAAGGCGATGTCTTCTTCCGCGACCTTTCGGATCGCGTGATACAGGACGATGCGCTGGCCCGTCTTCTCACCTTTCCGAATGTGCTCGTCACGGGCCATCAGGGCTTCTTTACCACGGAAGCGCTGACCAGTATCGCCGAAACGACGCTCGAGAACCTCACGAAACTCGAGTCGGGAGCACCGTGTGCGAATGAACTGAAGGCGAGCGAACTCCTCAACTCATGATTCGTCGCACAGCCGCTCGAGGCGGTTCAGTGTTCGTTCATTCTCGACATTGCCCGTGTTCCGAGTCTCCGCCGGCTCGAAGAGAAGGACCTCCGCCTCGGGTCGAGCGACGGGCCGATGCTCCACGCCGCGCGGCACGATGATGAACTCACCCGGTTCGAGGTCGACGGCCCCGTCCCGAAATTCGAGGGTCAATCGGCCCTTCACTATGAGGAACAGTTCGTCCTCGTGCTCATGGGAATGCCAGATGAATGGCCCCTCGAGCTTGGCGAGTCGAACATGCTGCCCATTCAGTTCGCCAACCACTTTCGGTGTCCAGTACTCGTTGAACGCCCCGAATCGGTCGGCCAGGTTCACCTTGGATGGCGGTGACGAACTCATGATTGCTCTCCGTGAGCGGCGTTCAGATAGCGCTCGAGTTGCTCGAGGTGCGCCAGATCATGACCGGCGTGCGTCATTCGCAGGAGGCTGAGGGTTTCCAGGGCGCCGTCCGACCGCGTCACGGGATCGTCGAGTCGACCCTCCGGAAGAATGCGCCAGAGGGAAAGGGTGTCGGCGCGAAGACTCTCGAAGGTTTCGAGCAGGCGCGAGAGGCTGCGCCCGTCCTCGCCACGGCAGGCGATCCACCGCTCCTGCGGATATCCGTCAATTCGTGCTGCGCCTTCGAGAATGACGCGTCGAAGCCGGTACGCCATAACCACCTCATGGTCGACGAGGTGCGTCACGATCTCACGCGGCGCCCACTTCGACGGAAACGGTTGCGTCCGCCAGACCACAGCCGGATAGGTGAGCGCCAGGTGGTGCAGACGACTGGGTGTGGTCTCGAGCACCGCAAAGTGATCTCGAGTTCCTACGAGGGCGGCCATTCGCGCGTGATAGGCCGCGCGTTCCGTCATGGATCGACCTTGAGTGGCGCAAAGTGTGCGAACATCTCAGATGATTCGTCGAGGCGAGCGAGCGGCACGCACTCGCAGGCCTCGAAGAACCGATCCCACATCGCCCGAACGACGGGGTCTTCGTGCGCGCGATCTACGGCATCGGATGATTTCCACTCGAAGACCTCCACGATCGTTCCGTCCCTCGCCTCCATGGTGACTGCGGCGCGATCGGTAACCAGACCCTGACGGCGCAGCGTCGGCATGTGTTCCCGGACGACCGCGAGAAGGTCATCCTTCTTCCCGGGTTTCGGTCGGTACGCCGCGATGACCATAAGTCCCATGTTGATCCTCCGTCCGGTCACTCCAACCCGCGGCCGATCCGGCGCAAGGTGCGCGCCTCCGCCAGAATCTCATTCAATAATGGGCGAATGGTCGCGTCGCGGGCAAACGATCGCGACACCAGGGTCGCTTCATCGCGATCGTCGCCGAGTCCAGCGGATTGCGACGCCCGAAGTCTGGCGAGAATCGTGTCGCGAATCTCTTCCGCGTTGCGCAGCCCTTCGAGGATGCCCTGATGCCTCGTCGCGCCTGATTCCTCCGATCCGCCGCCGCCGGCGGTCTCGACGACAATGGTCTTGAGACCGAAGAATCGTTGCAATGGACCCTGTGTGATCTTGATGTTCTGCACATTCTCGAAGGTGATCGTCATCTCGTGAATGGTCCAGATTCCCCGGCGGATGCGCAGACTCCGCTCGGTCATGACATACCAGGTGGTGTCATAACGAAGATGGATCGCGATGTATGCGAGGATGTCCGGAACGACGGCGACGATCGCGGCGGGAATGAAAAGCGCCGCGCCGAGCGGCGGAATGTTTACGGTAACGAAGAGCCACGCGATCGCGATGGCGCCGTCAATGAGGAACAGCCAGATCCAGAACTGGAGCTTGAGGTACTTGAGAAAGCCCGGCGCCGGCTGGAACTGAACGAGGTGTTCCGACGGGCGAACGGGGAGTGTTGGAGGCGCTTCCGGAACACGAAACCACTCGACGAGTTTCGCCCAGATTCCCCGGTAGAGCCAGGCGCCGGCTCGTTCTGCGGCGACACGGGTCATGGGGTCGCCTCATCCGTCGTTGCGCGGGCTGAATTCAGGGCGCGCAGTTCGTCGCGAATCGCAGTGAGCAGACCTTCGATCGAGTCCTCTTTTGTTGTATCGGCCGATGAACCGACTTCGTCCTCGTCGGTCCGGGCGCCGCGCATCTTCGAATAGAGAAAGTCGCGGAGCCGCTCCGGATGTCGAACGCCCTCGATCGACATTTCAACCGCCGAGGCGCCCGACGCGGTCTGAATCGCCACGGACGCGAGTCCGAGCCAGCGCTGGACGAGATTGCGGGTGACATGGATGTCCTGAATACGCCGGTAGGTGAGGTAGATTTCTCTGCGGAAGAAGACGCCCCATGACATCGAGACGCCCTCATCGTCGATCTCGTAACGGAGGGTCCGGTACTTCAGATAGCAGGGGATGAACACGAACGGAAAAAACACGACGCCAAAGCACGACACGATGATGTAGTAGACGAGCAACGCTTCGTCCGGGCGCGTGATCATTCGAGGGTCCACGGATTCGTCCTGCTCCGCTGGTCGCGCCACTGCCACACTCCCGGATCCGTCGGCGACATTGCGTCCGTTCATCTTACCTCATTGGTTGTTCGTCACAGCGGCTTTCGCGCGGGGGACCGAGGTTGTACAAGGATGTCCAGATCGTTTCGTCACCGGGTCGAGTTCGGAGAAGCGGGGCCGATGTCATGCCGGCGGCGTGACACGACAAGACGATCTCCGAGCGGTCGCTTCTTTCGAAATCCGAGGAGATGGAAGATCTCGTAGGTGAACCATCGGGCGACGAGCGGATCGACGACCAGACTGTCCGGATCGTGCGGTTTCCTCGTTACGCCCGGCAATGCGCCCGCGAGTTCGCCTACTCCAAGCCGTCGCAGAATCGACGAAATCCCGAGCCAGAGTGGACGAACCCGGCGTCCGAGAAAGAACCCGTCGCTCCCTTCGGGTTGATAGAGGGGGAGGAGCACCACACCAGATTCCCGTGCGAGGATGCGTCCGAAACGATCCGTCGCAAGCGCTTCGCCGACGCGGACCGGCGTGAAGTTCGCGTAGCCGGGATTCATGGAGAACTCATCGTCGGGCGTCACGCCTCGACGATAACGAACTTCGACGAATGACGGGAGGCCGCGCGTCGCCGCACGGAGAAGATCTATCGGCGGCGCCGGTTGCGAGACCCGCGCCGCGGAGACGAGTCCGCAACCAATCAGCATGTGCAGCAGAAATGCCTCGTGATAGTCGATGGACTTCGGATCGTCGTGCTGCCCCGCTTCGAACCCGACCGCGACCGGACCGAGGTTGTTGATCCATTCGAGAAGGCCTCCGTCGAGCTGCTCCTCGAGGCCGAGCACGGTGGGGACCGGACAGCGGCGGGCAATCGCGCGATTGCGAAGGGTGTCGCCGATGAGCGTGAACGGTGGACTCGGCGCCGAGGTCGTGTGCAGGTCAAAGAAATACACCTCTCGACCGGCGGATCGAACGAGCCCCTCGAGCAATTCGATCAGTTCGCGCTGTTCACGATCTTCGCATGAAGCGCTCGCCGCTTCACCATTGCGAAGCCGCTCGACGCGATCCTCCGTCCAGGCGCGATTCAGGTCGAGGTCGATGAACCGTCGCCGCTCGTCCAGCGCAGCGACATTCCCCGCGATCCCCACGAACCGTCCCTTCATCGGGACGCGGTCGCGTGTAAGTCGAGCGAGTACACGACGAATCGCCTCGACGCCCGCCGGTTCGTTTCCATGCAATCCCGCGACGGCGATGACAAGTCGCCCCTCATCGTCATCGCCATACGCGCCGACGACATGCCGCGCCGGGTCGCAGAGACCGTCGGCCCCGAGTCGGGCCGCGTCCGAATTTGTCATCTCAGGTCTCAAGCGTCGCGAAGCTTCTCTTCGAGCAGTTGGCGGGCGACATCGGTGAAGTCATGTTCCGTGATGATTCCGACGAGTCGATCATCCTTGACGACGGGGAGGCACGCGACTCGCTCCCGTCGCATGAGATCGATCGCGTCGATCGTGCGCGTGTCGGGTGCCACGGTAATCGGATTCGTGTGCATGATCTCGCTCACGGCCACCGACACGCCGTTCTGTCCGGCTCCGTCGCGTGCGAGCAGCCGGAGCAACGACCGGTACGAGACGATTCCGACAAGATGGCCTTCATCGTCTTCAACGGGGATGTGTCGAATGTGGGCCCAGTCCATGACACACGCGACGAGATCAACGACCTCATCCTCCGTCACGGTGAACACATCGGTGGTCATGTACTGCGACACCCGCAGGTAGTTGCGTTCCCATCCGCCGGCGTCGGTGGCGTCCGCCAGGCTCCATTCGCTCACGGGTCGTCCCGCGTGCTGTTGCCGCAACATCGAGCCCATGATGGCCGTACACCGCTCGCCTCGCGGACGCTCCTTGAGGCGGCTCATCGAGCGGAGCATCCATTGCGCGCCGGTCTGCTCCGAGGCGACGCGTCGCTCGAGCACCCCGAGGAACCGCTCGATATCACCTGCGTCGATGCCCGAATTCGTCAGACCGTCCCGCGCGATCGGAATGAGTTCTCGGAGGATGAGATCGCGCGCCGGCACGGTCTGACCGTCGATCCAGGAGAACTGGGCGCCGAGACCGCGGCGGGCCGCGGCGAGGAAGTTCGTCTTCGCGTCGTCGAAGTCCATCACCCGGGTAATGTCGTCGTAGCGACCGAGCAGCCCGCTGATCAGTCCGAACCAGAACGCCGCGTTCGCGACTTCGTCAATCACCGTGGGACCGGCGGGGAGGATCCGGTTTTCAATGCGCAAATGAGGTTTACCATCCGTTACGCCGTAACAGGGGCGTGTCCACCGGTACACCGTGCCGTTGTGGAGTTGCAAAGCCTCGAGCTTGGGCGCCCGGCCTTCGGCGAGAACTTTGAATGGATCTTCACGGGTTTCCGACGCGAGCACGACCCGCATGCGCGCGATATCTTCCCGGAAGATCTCGACCGCGGACTCGCGCACCCAGTGGTCACCGAAGAAGACACGCGGCTTCCGATCTTCGACATGGGCGCTCGACGACCGAATATCGAGCGCCTGCTGAAACAGGGCGATGCGGGTTTCCTGCCAGAGTCGCTTGCCGAAGAGGATCGGTGAGTTCACGGCGGCCGCGAGAACGGGTCCCGCGACGGCCTGAGAGAAGTTGTAGAACCGCGCGAACTCGTCGGCCGCAACCTGAAAGTGAACCTGAAACGAAGTGTTGCACGCTTCGAGCATGACTGAATCATGCTTGATGATGAGCTCGTCCGTTCCAATAAACCGGAACTCGTAATCGCTGCCCCGCATTCGGCAGAGCGCCTCGTTGAGCGCGAAGTAGCGGGGCACCGGGGTCATGTTCGAGAGTTCGAGATCAGCCTTTCCGAGCGTGGGCAGGATTCCGATGAGACCGATCTCGGCCTGCTCTTCGGCGGCCGCGGCTCGGGCCTTCGCGAGAAAGCGATTCAGATCGGACTCCATCTGCGATAAGCAGCTTCCGCCGAAGAGCATCGGATCGACATTGAATTCGAGATTGAATCGGGCGAGCTCGGTCGTGTAGTGCTCGTCATCGAGCCGGTCGAGAACTTCGATCGAACGAGGCGCGGGCTGTCGATTCGCGTCGATCAGGAACATCTCCTGTTCGACGCCGATTCGTCGCACTCCCGACTCGATCTGTCCGCCGTCAATCATCTGCTCGAGCGCGCGAAGGTCAGCGAGAAGACGCTTGGTGAACGCCCGTCGTTCGTCGAGGTCCCGCGGCTCAGCGCTGTCTTGTCGTCCCATGATTCGGCGGTCGGCGCAATGGAAATCAGTCCGTGCTCAGTGTACGGAAGGGGAGTAGAGGACACAACTTGGAAGGTCACTCGAATCGATCAGCGATTCGTCGGTTCGGGAATCGACTCGATCGAAACGGGGCGGACCACGAGTACTCCGCCCAGAGCCGGGTCCTGATTGACCTCGCCGCGCACTCCGACGAAGTCTCCGAGGTGACCGCTCGCCGTGACTTCTCGACTCTCGATGAGGTAGGCGCGCGTGTGATTCGTCAGTGGATCGATGACACGATAGAGCCGGGGAAGATCGGACCCGTCGTACAAATGGGAGGCGACGAGTCGTCCGGTTACCACATAGTCCCCGGCTTTGAGATCAATCTGAGCTTCGCGCGCGACCTCGTCCGCGCTCCGTTGCGCACGCGACAGGCTCTCGGCGAGCCGACGACGCGCCTGCTGGGCTTCGAGACGCAGGTCAAGCCATTCGATGCGCAACTCGGCGAGACGCCGAACCTGGTCCGACGCTGATTCGTCCGCGGCGATCTCACGGTACCCCGCAATGATCGGCTCGAGTTCAATTTCGTCGAGCGAGGCGCGACGATCGCGCTCGAAGAGCGCCTCGAGCTTCTCAATCGACATGCGTGGCAACGCGGGCGTCGAGACAGGTTCGGATTCGTCCTCGGCGATTTCCAGATCATCACCGCTCGGGAGTTCGCCGGTCGTCTCGTCCATCGGCTGGTCCGTCATCTCGTCCGAGACGGTTTCATCGAGTTCATCCTCCGGGTGGGCCTCGGGCGTGTCGGTATCGTCCACCGCGCCGACCTCACCATCTCCGGTGGTCTCCTCCGCGTCCGCCGATACCGAGTCATCGGTCGGCTCTTCAGCCTCGGCCTCGGCTTCGGGTTGATTCGGCGTCGTCTCCGGATCTTCGGCCGCCTCTACCTCGGGAGTCGTCTCTCTCTCGTCGGTCCGCCGGTTGCGGAACGCCTCGATCTCTTCCGCGGTCGCGCGGCGGATGAACTCCGCCGGCGCATACGCGTTCACCGAGTTCGGCATCTCGACGACGAGCGATTCGCCGTGGGTCGTCGTTCGTCGGTCGGTGATGCGGAGCGACACACCGTCCGGAATCGTCGTTCCCTTCCAGGGATCGATCTCGTCATCGAGTGGAAGGTAGTAGACTCGAACGGGACCGAGAGTCGTCGCCTTCGATCCGTCTGCCGCGACTTCCATGTCGACGACGCGGACGACTCCCTTGACGCCTCGTGGCGCGGCGATGGTCGCCCAGTCGAATTGATTGACCTCGCGCACCTCGACGATATCGCCCTGTCGCAGCCGGGCGATTTCGTAGTACTGATGCGAGCGTGCACAGCGGACGCTGAGCGACTCCGCCGTAACAACGCCGGCCCAGGATTCTTCCGCACCGTTCTGGGCATTCGCGCGGCTCGCCCAGAGGGTCGCGGCGGCGGTTAGAATGGCCACCCAGTGGACCGATCCGATTCCGGCGCGAGTTGATCGGTTGCAGCGCATGACGAGGCCTTCCTTTCGGTTCAGTCCCTGCACAGTATCCGGATCCCACGCCGGACGGAAATCAGGCGCGGGGAGGCCGTGGCGAATCTTTGACCTCAAAACGCACATGGACTAGATTGCCCCTCACTCCGACCGGGAATGCGCAGCGAATGAATACCACGAGTCTCTACCGTCACGGCCGCCTCGTCCTTGCCGGGGCCGGCCTCGTCACGATCGTTGTCACCGGGTGCGATTCGCCGGTGAAGTCGCGATCGGAACGCGAGCTGCGCGATGCGGTCACCCGCGCGACCGAGCAGGAACTCGCCGATTCTCCGCGTCGCGACATCACACTCGAGCCGGCGCCGAGCGATCTCGCCGAGCGGTTTCAGGGTGAACGACTCGACGAACTCGAGCGAATGGGCGGCCCCAACTCCTACGAACTGGTCGAGGTGATGATCGGTGAGGATCTCAACGGCCTCCCCGTACAGGGCGTGCGGGTGAGCCTCCGAGAAGCGGTGCTCAGCGCCGTCGAGCACAACCTCGGCGTGCAGATCGCGTCGGTCTCGCCGAGTATCGCCGAGTCTCAGATTGCGATCGCCGAGTCCCGATTTGACGCCGTGTGGACGGGAACTTTGAACTGGGAGAAACTCGACCAGCCCGCGGTGACGCCGGTGGTCGGCGGCGTGCCGGTGAGCGCGGGAGTTTCGGCCCGGGAGTCAGTGAACTTTACGACGGGTATCGAGAAGCGGCTCATCTCGGGCGGAACGGCTCAGATCGCGACCGGCGTTTCGCGAGTCGACAACCAGGCGCCCGGCGTGACAAGCTTCCCGGACCCGAGTTACCTTTCGAACATCCAGATCGGCCTCACCCAGCCGCTCCTCGAGGGTTTCGGGTCTGAGGTCGCGCTCGCTGAGATTCGACTCGAGCGGAACTCCACACGAAGCGAGATCGAAGAGTTTCGCAACGCGCTCATCGAGACGGTTCAGCGAACGGAGGCCGCGTACTGGAATCTCGTGCTCGCGCGGCAGGCGCTTCGAATTCGGGAGAGGCTGCTCGATCGCGGCTCGGAGACACGGGACAAGCTCATCGCCCGCGAGGATTACGATGTCGAGAGCGCACAGATCTCCGACGCGTTGACTCGCGTCCAGACGCGTGAGGTCGATGTCCTTCGCGCGCGAACGGAGGTGCTGCGCGCTTCCGACGAGCTCAAGCAACTCATGAACGCGCCGGAGCTGAGCGTCGGCTCCGAAATGATGATCGTCCCTACTGATGCGGCTCCCACGGATCCGATGACTTTCAATCTCGTCGACGCGATCCTGACCGGCGTTCGTCGACGGCCAGAGATTCGTCAGGCGCTTCTTTCAATCGATGACGCGTCGATCCGCCAGATGCTCGCGGACAATCTGCGCCTCCCCCGGCTCGACCTCACGATGCAGACTCAGTTCACCGGACTTGATGGCGAACTCGGAGATTCCTACGGCAATGCGACCGACGACCAGTTCGTGAGCTATCTCGTCGGCCTGAGCGTCGAGCAGCCGATCGGCAATCGAGAAGCCGAAGCGAACTACCGTGCGGCGCGCCTTCGCCGGCTTCAGTCCGTGATCTCGTATCAGCAGGTCATTCAGCTCGTCACACGCGAGATCAAGGATTCGTTGCGCGATGTTCGGCTCAACTACGACCTGCTCGTCCCTACGCGTG
Organism: Phycisphaerales bacterium; assembly: GCA_043101845.1. GTDB lineage: Bacteria > Planctomycetota > Phycisphaerae > Phycisphaerales > UBA5793 > JBICHN01. The sequence goes on from JBICHN010000011.1 coordinate 1,597,393, forward strand.
ACGCACGATTGGCCGCGGCCGAGAACCTGCGCACGATCGAGGTCAAGGAAGAATTCCAGGCGGCGCTCACGCCGGAGTTCCTCAACCTGAAGTTCAATCGTCAGGAAGCGCTCGCGCTCGCGGAACTCGAGGAAGCGCGGGCGATCGCTGAATACCAGATCTCGCTTTCGAATCTCTACGCGGCCATGGGTGTCATCCTCGACCGGAACCAGATCAACTTCGTCGTTCCGGAGTTTGAATAACTTTACGAGACGACCGGTTGACCCAGTCATCGAACAGGGCTCGCGGCGACCGCCGCGAGCCCTGTAAGTTGTCATCGATACGAACGGTCTCGTCGACTCAGCGGTCGCGGCGCCGCTGTTCCTGACGGAGCGCTTCGATCGCCTTGCGAAGTTCCTTCATCTGAACTTCGAGCGCCTCGAGTTTCGCGTCGAGATCGTCGCCGTGATGACCGTCGCCGTCGCCATGGAGCCGGTGAAGTTCGCCGCTCTTCGAATCGAACTTGAACGCGTGCGGAACGACGAGCATCTTCGGATGATCACCGTCGCCCATGTGCTTGAACGCATCGGTATCGAGATCGAGTTCAAGCTCGCCGAACATGATGTCGCCGCCGCCACCCTCAAGCTTGAACAGGTGCTTCGGCGCGTGCGGGTCGAGTTGGAGTTCGATTCTGCCGTGCGTCGATTCGCCGCTGTCGCTCTTCCTTTTGAGGATGTGGGCGCCATCACCGAACTGGTCATGGTCGAGCTTGTGAAGCTCGAGTTTCCTTATCTCCCCGGCGCCGGGCGCCTCTTGATCAAGCTTCCGGAGCTTGAGTACCGAGTCACTTTCGGCTTCGCCGTCGCCCTTGAACTTGTAGATCCGGTACTTGCGATCCGCGTCGGAATCGTCGGCCTTGAGGTCAATCCAGCCGCCGGCGCCGCCACCCCCGGCCGCGTCCCCGCGTTCGATCATCCATGCGTGGTCCTGCTGTTCGACGACGCCGAACTCCTCTCCCTTCCACTCGGTGAGACGGGTTTTCAGGACTTTCGAATCGCCCTTTCGGAGGACCTTGATCTCCACTTCGTCGCCCGGCGACAGCTTCGCGATGAACGCCCGGGTGTCCTCGACGCCCAACGATCGGAACTCGCCCGAACCGTGGGCCCGAAGCGCCACGACGAGGTCGTTCTTCTGCAGGCCCGCCTTCGCGGCGGCGGATTCTCCGACGACATCGGTCACAATGAAGCTTTTCCCGCCATCGAATCCGAAGTGGTGCGCGAGCGCCTCGGGCGTGGTGTCCATCATGAGCCCGAGCATGGCGCGCGGCGTGGTGTCCGCCCGCCATTCCGCCGCGTCATCCGATCCGCCGACCCGCTTTACGATGACATCCTTGAGCACCTTCGCATCGGCGCCGCCGTGTCGAACCATCGGAGAAAGTTCGATGTGCAACTCGTCGGACATTCCGTCTTTGTGAAGGAGTTCGTGAACCGCGTCCATCGACTCGAGCTCATGCTCCTTGCCATCGATCCACACCCGAATCTTTTGTTCGCCATCCTCGACGCGGGCTTCGATTTTGACTTCGCGATCGACCTTCGCGTCGTTGGACGATTCATGCTGAGCCACGAGACTGCTCGTCGCGCCGACCCCGATGGTCAGACCGGCGATCGCGGCGAGCTTCGTACGGCAGGTTGAATTCTTGCGATGCATTGCACTCTTCCTTCAGTTCTCAAATGCAGCCAGTATTCAGACCGGCGCCCGCCCCCGCAGGGACGAGGCCGGAAGACGGACTCATTCCTCCGAGTCAGACCGGGAGGCGCGAATCGCGTTTTCGAGACTGTGGATACGGTCTCGAAGTTCGCGAATGTGCGCATCCTGGCTCTTCTGCAACTCGATCATCATTTCGAGAAGTCCCTCGACCCGGTCGAGTTCGATCTCGCGCGGCGTCACGACGCCAGAGATCTCGAGTTGACGCTGTTCGCGGCGGACGGGAATCCACTGGTCCGTGGTTTCGGCCTCGAGGATGAGATCGAGATCAGCACGGCCCTGTTCGCTGTACACCGTCCAGTACTTCGAGAAAGCGTCGCCTGACCGCGTGTCCATGTGGAGGACGGCAAGTTCATCGAGTTCGCCGGGAGACTTCATGAGTCCGGGGCGGTACGCCTCGAGTTCGACTTCGATCTCGACGGGTGCGCCTTCGCGAATGGCGATGAGATTGAGCCGGTCACCGGGCGCCGAGTCACCGAGCACGCGGGCCACGACTTCCTGAGTGACCGGCCGGGCGCCGTTCAACTCGACGATCACATCGAACGGCCGAACGCCGGCCCGCACCGCCGGGAGCTCCTGGTAGGTTTCGGTGATCAGCACCGCGGAGCGCGGCTCGAGTCGCAATTGGCTCGCGAGGGCGCCGTCCACCGGCTCGAGCAGCACGCCAAGCATGGTCGGCGGGGCGATGCGGAGCAACTCGTGCTTCTCGTTGAGAAACTTGACCGGGCGACCCGGAAAGTCCGCGAGCGCGCGCTCTTCAATCTCGGTCAGCGTGGCGCCGGTGAACTCGCGTCCGTTCAACTTCACGCGAAATCCATTCGCGTCATCCACCCGCTCGACGATGACGGAGATCGCGCGCTCGTTTGGACCCAGCGCGTCCTTCCCTTTGTCGTCCACCGCAATCTTCGTGAGCACTTCGGTCGTCGTATCTTGATCCCGGGACGGATCGGATTGACCGGCGAGCGGCAAGGCGAGTCCCGCGACGAGAAGCCCGATCGACGATGTTCTCAGGAGAGCGTTCATGATGAAGTCTCGACTCGAATCCAGAAGGTTCAGTAACTCGCGCGGATCACCTGTGAAGTGTCCGCCGGCTTGAGGATGAGGTTCGAGCCGTCGTACCACGACGGTTCGTAGACCTCGTCGACCCGGGCCCGCTCGATGATCGACCGGATATAGACGACCTCCGCGCCATCGCTCGTGGTTGACGACCGCACGAGTCTGGGTTCAAGCTGACCGAGTACATGCGGCGCCTCGAGATACTGTTCGAGCGCCTCGCTCGGCGCGAGCGACGCCTGGGTTGTCGCCGGCGCGGGGGCCACGGGTTGTGGTTTCTGAGAGACGACCAGGGCGACCGCCAGCGCCGCGGCCACGGCCCATCCGGCGAACTTCGTGACCCGAAATGAGACGGGAAGCGGGCCGCCGGCCTCGCGGCTCGACCGTGACGCGTCGAGTTCCACGGCTTCGGCTCGATCAAGCGCTGCGCCGGCGTCGGACTCGAGCCGTCGCGCGAGGTGAAGTTCGGTCGCGAGATCGCGCCAAGCGATGGCCGAGTCCGCCGCGAGTCGATCGAACCGTGCGAATTCCGCGTCGCTACCTTCGCCATCCACGAGGGCGTCAATCAGATGTTCGAGCGTTTCCGGGTTCGGCGTAGCCATGTCATCATCTCCTCCGGCGACCGTTTCGCGGGCGCCGGCGAATGCGGTCCGTATCCTCAGGTTTGCGTCGGCGCGAGGCGGCGCTTCGCCTCCGGGGTCCGGCCCGTCTCCGTGTTCAGCCGCGCCCGCCATTCTTCGCGCAACATCCGCCGCGCCCGACTCAGTCGTGTCTCCACCGTGGTCACAGGCAGTTCGAGGATTTCGGCGATCTGCTTGCACCCGAGTCCCTGCACCGTCTGCAGGAGCAGCGGCTCGCGAAAGTCGGGTGGGAGCGTCATGACATGCTTAAGCACGCCATGCGCCTCGTCGCGCGTCAGAGAGTCCGTCATCGAGCCGACGCCGTTCGGCCGCCCCGGCAACTGGCCCTCATCGGCGTCAGTGATCTGTCGACGCCGCACATTGACACCCCGGGCGGCTTCCCGCGCCGCGTTGAGCGCGATTCGTCTCAACCATGGCTTGAACGCGCTCGGGTCGCGAAGGGTGTGAAGTTTGGATACGAATTTCACCGCCACTTCCTGCATAAGGTCCTCGATATCTATCTCGCGCGGCTTGTGGGCCAGCAGAATTGCGGCCAGCCAGCGGCGATGTCTCCGCCAGATTGCGTTTCGCGCCCCGGGATCGCCGGCGATCGCGGCGTCCATCTCGGGATTCGTCCCGTCCACCGGGTGATCAGGCATCACTTCATCAGGACGAACCATGACGGGGTCTCAGGCACAAAAGGAGGGCGGATTGAACGAAATCGGCGCGGTTCGCTCCGGTCGCGCCGAATGCGGGCGGGTTGGCCGATCGTACCACACACCGACCCCGGCGCGAACCGGTCGCCGGCGCGTCGCCGCGTATCATGTCCGCCATGGAGATCAGCCCGGAAGAATATCGGATGTCGTTCGGAGACCACCTCGAGGAGCTCCGGACCCGTCTGCTCCGAGGCCTGATCGCGCCCCTGATTCTCGTCATCCCCGCGCTCATCTTCGGCAAGGAGATCCTCGTCTGGCTCGTGCACCCGGTCGAGCAGGCTCTTCTCAACAACGGGCTGCCTCCGCGCCTCCAGGCGCTCTCGCCGGTCGAGACCTTCGTCACCTATATGAAGATCGCGATCCTCGTCGCGGTCATTGGCGGCGCCCCGATTCTCGTCTATCAGCTCTGGCGGTTCATCGCGCCGGGGCTCTACAAGAACGAACGCCGCTTCGCCCATCTGCTCGTCCCGATGAGCGTCGTTCTCACGACGATCGGCGTCCTCTTCCTCTACTACATCGTCCTGCCGATCTCGCTCGCTATGCTCATCCGCTTCACGAAGGGGTTCGAGCAGCCCGATGTCGGGCAGGTCGCGCCCGAAGTGGTCGCCGGGGTCGAAATGCCGACCATCCCACTTCTCCCAGCCGACCCGCCCGAGCTTGCGATCGGGGAGATGTACTTCAATACGACCCTCCGTCAACTGCGGATCAGGACGGACGAGGAGGTCATCGTCGCGATCGACGCCCGCCTCGACGGGCTCATCAGCCAGCAGTTCCAGCTGCAGTCCTACATCAATCTCGTCTTCGTCCTCACGCTCGCGTTCTCGATCGCGTTTCAGCTGCCGCTCGTCATTCTGCTCCTCGGCTGGGTCGGCATTGTGGATATCGCCACGCTGCGGAAGAACCGGAAGTACGCGTTCCTCGGCATCGTGGTCCTCTCCGCGGTTCTGACTCCGCCGGACTTCATCTCGCAACTCACGCTTGCGGCGCCGCTCTTCGCGTTGTACGAGTTGAGTATGGTGCTCCTCCGCATCTGGCCGTCTCCGGGAGCGCCGCCGAAGGTGACCGGCGCGTCGCGCGAATAATGAAGTGGACCGACTCATAACCTTGGCGCGTGACTGATAACCACCGGCTGGGTCCATAAGTCCGTTGCCGGATAACGAGTAAGTGTGTGTTTTTTCCGGTCGTAGTGATCAGGCGCCCACGGTCCGGCAGGTTATTCCCGATACCCCAACTCGGAGTGAGAAGCGAATGGCGCTCCACTTCCTGCGTCAGCGAATCGAGGGTCAGCGGCGAATCCGTCGCTGTCTGAGTTGGGTGAGGACCTCCGTGCTGCGACTGTCGGATTCAAACAATGGAGCGGGCGCATCGGCTCACGATCAGAAGATGATGCGCGCCGCGATCGATCTCGCGAAAGAAGCCTGGAGCATTGGCGAGGTCCCGGTGGGAGCCCTCGTCTATCGGGGCGATGAGATTCTCGGACGCGGCCACAACCTGCGCGAGGATCTCTGCGATCCGACCGCCCACGCCGAGATCATCGCGATCCGCGAGGCCGCCGATAAGCTCGGCGAATGGCGTCTGAACGACTGCACGCTCGTCGTGACGCTCGAGCCCTGCCCGATGTGCGCCGGGGCGATCGTAAACGGTCGCGTGGGCCGCCTCGTCTACGGCGCCTCCGATCCGAAGGCGGGCGCCGTCGAGACCCTCTACAAGCTCTGCACCGACCACCGGCTCAACCATCGGGTCGAGGTGGTCTCCGGGGTCATGGCCGGCGAGTGCTCAAAGCTCCTCAAGGACTTCTTCCGGGAACGCCGCAAGGCGAACCGCGCGAAGCGGGCATGCTGATTGAACGGCCCCTTAACCGGTCGTAAATGACGCTCCGGCGAAGCATTGCCCCCATATCCGCCGATCACTACTATGGGTTCCGACCGCCGCGCACGCGGCGCGGCGGCGAGGTCCGAGGGGTGTTCGGGGATGACGGCAGTCGTCACGGCTCTCGACAGTAAGGTCCTCGTTCTCAACCGCCTGTACATGGCCATCCGGGTCGTGTCAGCGCGGCGGGCGTTCCGTCTCCTCGTCAAGAATCTCGCCGAGGTGATCGATGTCGCCGACGGCCAGTATCTCAACTACGACTTCGAAAGCTGGGCCGATCTCACGCGCCTGCGCGAAGAGATGGCGGTCGACGGCTACGAATGGGTCCGCACCGTTCGCTTCGACATTCCCGTGCCGAAGATCATTCGCCTGCTCGGATATGACCGACTGCCGCGGCAGCATGTGAAGCTGAACCGTCGGAACATCTTCGCCCGTGATCGCAACCAGTGTCAGTACTGCGGCCGCTCATTCCCGACGAGCGAACTGAGCATCGATCATGTCACGCCGCGCAGCCAGGGCGGCGGTGACAGCTGGGAGAACCTCGTCTGCGCCTGCACGCGCTGCAACGCGCGGAAGGGCGGACGCACTCCCGATCAGGCAAACCTCACGCTCGTTCGACCGCCCGTCGAGCCGCGGCGCAATCCACTCATCTCAGCGCGCCTCGGTCACGAGAAGTATGCGTGCTGGCAGGCGTTCCTCGACAACGCGTACTGGTCGGTCGAACTCAAGTAATCAGGTCGAGGTCAGTCGCGAATCAGCCTCGCAGCGCGTCGATCGCCGCGCGGTAATCGTCTGTCTTGAAGATGCTCGACGCCGCGGCGATGACATCGCATCCCGCTTCGCGGCACTGCGCCGCTTCGGCCGGCTTGATGCCGCCGTCCATCTCGAGACGCTGATCGTCACGCAGGCGCTCGCGGATGACCTCCGTCTTGTCGAGAACCTCGGCGATGAATGACTGTCCCGAATACCCCGGGTTCACGCTCATCACGAGGATCATGTCCCAGGGCGACAGATCGATCGGAAACTCGTCGATCCGAGTGGGGGGGTTGATCGTGAGTCCCGGCGCCATGCCCGCGTCACGCACGCGCTTCGCGAGCTCGACCGGGTCGAACCCGCCGATCGTCGCGGCCTCGATGTGATACACGAACGCGTTCGCGCCCGCCTCGGCGAACGCGTCGACATAGTTCTGCGGATGCGTCACCATGAGGTGCACATCGAGGTAGGCGTCGGGGAAGTGACGCCGCAGCGCGCGGCACATGTCCGGGCCCATCGTCAGGTTCGGCACGAAATGGCCGTCCATGACATCGAGATGGAGCATGTCGGCGCCGGCGTCGAGGACCGCAGCGCACTCCTCCGCCATGCGGCCGAAATCGGCGGAGAGAATCGAAGCGGACACGAGCGGAAGGCGCGGCGGATTCGTGAGCTGATCAGTCGGTGGAGCCATGGCGCCATCGTAGCGAATCGACTTCGCCTGACGACTGATCGGCCGACTGACTCGCGAACGCGCGTTTCTTACGCCGGACCGCCCATGATCGGAAGGATGATCCCGGTGATGTAGCTCGAGTCGGCGTCCGACGCGAGGAAGACATACGCGGGCGAACACTCCTCGGGTTGCGCGGGGCGACCCATGTCCGATTCGCCGAGCCCTTCGCCGAAGGTCGACACTTCCTCCGCCGTCGTGCCCTCGTCCGCGACATTGAGCGGCGTCCAGACCGGTCCCGGGGCGACACAGTTCACGCGAATGCCCTTCTCGAGAAGGTTCTGCGCAAGCGTCTTGGTCAGTGTGTGAATCGCGCCCTTCGTCGCCGAGTAATCCGGCAGCTTCGCGCTTCCCTGGAGACCGACCTCCGATCCCGTGACGATGATCGACGCGCCCGGCTTCATGTGCGGCACGGCCGCGCGCACGAGCCAGATGAACGCATAGACATTCGTCTTCATCGTTCGGTCGAGTTCGTCGTCGGTGAGGTCGGTGATCTCCTCCTTGCGATTCTGCCACGCGGCGTTGCTCACGAGAATGTCGATCCCTCCGAGTTCCTTCCGCGTGCGATCCACGGCCTTCTTGCAGAACTCAACCTTCGTGAGGTCGCCTTCGATGAGCACGCACTTGCGACCTTCGCCCTCGACGGCCTTCTTCGTCTCGCGGGCGTCCACTTTCTCGGAGGGCAGATAGGTGATCGCAACATCGGCGCCCTCGCGCGCATAGAGGTACGCGACGGCGCGGCCGATGCCCGAGTCGCCCCCCGTGATGAGCGCCCGCTTGCCGTCGAGTTTCCCCGCGGGCTTGTAGAGCGGCGCCTGCCACTCCGGACGCGGCCGGATCTTCGCTTCGACGCCGGGCGACTTCTGATGCTGCTTCGGGAACAGCGGCTCCGGCTCGTGACGCATCTGCGGCGACTTCGCCCGCTCACCCTTGCGCGAAGTGCCGGCTGAATCCGCTTTCGACTTCGAGCTCGACTTGCTCTCCGACTTCGAGCGCGACTTCGACTTCGTCGCGCCGGCCTTCTTCGTCTGCCGCTTCGCTGATGCGCTCTTCTTCGACGCCATGCCGCTCGTCCTCCCCGGTCAAATGGTCTACCCGTATATGCGATGGCGCCGCCACCGTGTCCGGACCAGCGCCCCGAGCGACGATAACCGGCGCCACGCGCCCTCATCGGTTAAATCGCCTTCAACCCGTCCCGGGAGGTCCCGGGCGCGGGCGTGTCCCCGTCGCCTGCGTCCGCGCTCCGTCTGTACAATGCGAGCGACCCGTAAGAAGAAAGAGGAGGGCGACGCATGACCCGGGTGCGCGTGCTCGTCGGAACGAAGAAGGGCGCCTTCATCCTGACCTCGGATGGCGCGCGGAAGAAGTGGAAGGTCGAGGGCCCACTCTTCGGCGGGTGGGAGATGTACCACCTCAAGGGATCGCCCGTCGATCCGAACCGGATCTACGCCTCGCAGACGAGCGGATGGTTCGGGCAGATTATCCAGCGCTCCGATGACGGCGGGAAGACCTGGACGACGCCCGGCGGGGAGAAGACGCCCGAGCCCGGCGCGGCGCCCGCCGGCGAGAGCAACAAGTTCGTCTACGACACTTCGGAAGCGACCGGCGCGCCGCTCACCACGCATCAGTGGTACGACGGCACGCAGCACCCGTGGGAGTTCAAGCGCGTCTGGCACATCGAGCCGTCGCTCACCGATCCCGACACGATCTTCGCCGGCGTCGAAGACGCGGCGCTCTTCCGCTCGAACGACGGCGGCCGGTCATGGCATGAACTCGCCGGACTGCGCGGCCACGGGACCGGGCCGCAGTGGTCGCCCGGCGCCGGCGGCATGGGCGCGCACACCGTCCTCATCGACCCGACGAACCACGACCGCATGTATGTCGCGATCTCCGCCGCGGGCGTCTTCCGCACCGACGACGGCGGGAAGAACTGGAAGCCGGTGAACCGCGGCCTGCAGTCCGAGTACATCCCCGACCCGGAAGCGCAGGTCGGCCACTGCGTCCACCGCATCGCGCTGCACGGCGACCAGCCCGAAACGCTCTACATGCAGAAGCACTGGGACATCATGCGCAGCGACGACGCCGGCGAGTCGTGGCATGAGGTGAGCGGCGACCTGCCGAGCGACTTCGGCTTTCCCATCGAGGTCCATGCGCACGAACCCGAGACGATCTATGTCGTGCCGATCAAGAGCGACTCGGAGCATTACCCGCCCGACGGCAAGCTCCGCGTCTACCGTAGCCGCGCCGGCGGCAACGAATGGGAGGCGCTCACGAAGGGACTGCCGCAGGAGAACTGCTTCGTGAATGTCCTGCGCGACGCGATGTGCGTCGACACGCTCGACCCCTGCGGCGTCTACTTCGGCACGACCGGCGGCCAGGTCTACGGCTCATCCGACGGCGGCGACGCGTGGACGCCACTCGTCCGCGACCTTCCCGCGGTGTTGAGCGTGGAAGCGCAGGTGATTCCGGACTGAGTCCGTTGTGTGACCTTCGAGCAATCCTCGCCCAAGATGGAATGGTACGATATCTGCAGAAAGGCGAAGCGATCCTTATCACTGCGAGAGTCAGAATGACGGTTAAAGAGACGGCCAAGCAGGTGATTGAGGCGTTGCCGGAAGACGCATCGTTGGACGACATCATCCACGCCTTGTATCTCAAGGCGAAGTTTGACCGCGGAGAAGACGAGATTCGTCGCGGCGCCGGCGTCTCGGATGACGAGGCGAGGAAGAGGCTCGGCAAGTGGGGCGGGTGATTTGGGCGCCATCCGCATTGGCGGATGCGGACGCCATCGCCGAGTTCATTGCCCGTGATTCCTCCGATCGTGCTGCTCTCTTCGTAACCCGCCTCTTCGAAGCATCGGAACTCCTTGCTCGATCTCGCGAAATGGGTCGGGTGATCCCGGAACTGGGGGACGAGGCGAGGCGGGAAATTCTCGTCGGAGCCTATCGCGTGATGTATCGAATTGAAGAGGACCAGATCTTCATCGTGGCGATTGTTCACGGAGCCCGCAACTGGCCGGAGCCGCCCATGGATGATCCAGGAGAATGATGATCCGCGTTCAACTCCCGTTCCATCTGCGCACGCTCGCGCGGGTGGATGGGAACGAGGTGACGGTCGAGGTGGGGGGTGAGTCGTCGTCGTTGCCGACGCCGACGATCGGCGCCGTGCTCGACGCGCTCGAAGCGCGGTACCCGGTCCTGCGCGGCGCCATCCGCGACCATGTCACCAGGGAGCGCCGGCCGTTCCTCCGCTACTACGCCTGCCGCGAAGACCTCTCCCTCGCCCCGCCCGAGACGACCCCGCTCCCGCCCGCCATCCTCCGCGGCGACGAACCGTTCATGGTCATCGGCGCGATCGCGGGAGGGTGAGCGGGTAACCTCCGAAGATCGCTGACGCCGATCGGCGTCGCGAGCGCGTAGCCGAGTTGAGGTCGGTCCACTCTCGTGCGGCGCTGACTATGTGGCCGATGAGATACCTGACGCCCGCAGGGGTGAAGGTCGTCGATAGAACCGGAGGATAGATTGATGTAGATACCATGTGAGAGAGTATTCCACCCATTCTTGCTGCTGTGGTAAACAGGTGTTAGTCCACGTGTTGCCGCGCAGACGGTGCTGCATGTCGACGACTACGCACCGCCCGGCGGCGACGGCTTGAGTTGGCAGATGGCGTATTCAGATCTTCAGGACGCGCGGACTTGACCACGCCCGTACCTGTCTGCCCCGACCTGTTCATCGACATCGACGCGCCGAACATCACCGGCGTCGAGGGAGCCGATTCGAACGGCGTGGCGAGCCTGCTCCGCTTCGCCACCGACGCCGCGCGGTGTCGAGGTCTCCTTCCAGGCCGTGAAACGAGACAACTGCCGCGTCACGCGCAGACGCGTGGTAAACTTTTTCTGATCGAGTGACGGTCCGCGGTGGAAACCGAATGCGATGAGGGAGCTTGGGCAATGGGGAACACCCTAGGCGGCGACAATCTGATTCAACTTGCGGCAGATAGCCTCGACAGTTGATACGACATGATCTACTTGGTAGTCTTCAAACCATGCTTCAAGCAAGAACTGGGTACGCGACATGATAGAACGCCTGTATGTTCATCACTTTCGATGTCTTGAGAACTTCACACTCGACCTCTCGGCGAAGTCCTCCGCATTGCTTGTGGGTAAGAATGGAGCAGGCAAGTCCACGGTTCTCCAAGCACTGAGAGTGCTCCAAGGAATCTGTCGTGAGCCCAACCGTGTAAAGAGTGTGATCCGCGCAAGTGACTTCACGCGTCGGGATCGAAACATTATCATGCAGTTTAAGATTGATATCAGACTGCTAAGTGACCAATTCACTTACTCCGTATCGTTCGAATGGCCTGATGGCTTTTACGAGGCGCGCATCTATGAAGAGAACCTATTACGAAACGGAACCGAAGTATTCACACGTCAACAAGGACAGGTACAGTTATGCGGAGGGAATACATTCGGCCTCGACTGGCATGCGTTCGCGCTGCCTGTAGTAAACGAGAAGCCTCCAGCGCATTCGATTCAAGATGTGAAAGCCTTTTTCGCCGGGACGATGATGCTTGCACCGATCCCGCAGATGATGGGCGGCTTCTCTGACGAGCCCACATCAGAGTTGGAAAAATATGCTTTTAACTACGCATCATGTTTGAGGGCGCTGCTACAAAGAAAGCCAAAGGCATATAGTTTTTTTGATACATATGTCAAGAGTGTGTTGCCGGACTTCTCTTCGATAGAGAATGTCGAACGTGGTAGCGAGGGCGGCAGCCAGCTGGTTGTAACCTTCGAAGATTTACAAACATCAAAGACGGTATCGTTCGACTTTGATCAACTGTCGGACGGTGAGAAGTGTTTTCTGCTCTCGGCCTACATCGTAGCTGTAAACAATGTCGGTCCACCAGTCGTCTGCGTATGGGATGAGCCAGACAACCATCTTTCGATTTCTGAAGTAGGGCATTTCATCGTCTCCCTACGAAAGATGGTTTCCAAAGGCGGTCAATTCATTGCGACGACACATCATCCAGAGACGATTCGAAAATTCTCGGATGAGAACACGCTCATCCTATCTCGTGATTCTCATTTGAGCCCGACGGTAATAAAGCCGTTGTCCGCGTATAGTTACTCAGGTGATCTGATTCATGCATTGATTCGAGATGAGGTCATAGGATAGAGGTGAATAAGTACAGGCCGCATCTCTACATTCTTCCAGAGGACGAAAGGAATCGGCAGATTGCTCAGGGATTCCTTCTTCACCCCGCTGTGATCGCGAATTCCGTGAAGCTTATGCCCCCATCCGGGGGTTGGCCAAGAGTGCGCGACTTACTTCAGGACGAGTATGCAGGGCTGTTGCGTCGGTATAATGATGGGCACCTTCTTTTGCTAATTGACTTTGACGGAGATCCAGTGGCTCGAACGGCCCAATTCACTTCTCATATTCCGACCGATTTGGAGAGTCGTATTTTTGTAGTCGGATCGAGAAGTACTCCGGAGAAGCTTAAGTCCATACTTCTGGCGCCTTACGAAAGGATCGGGGAGGAGTTGGCGAACGACTGCGTCAAGAATAGAGAAGGCGGGTGGGGGCACGACGAGTTGCAGCACAATGAGAGCGAGCGACGCCGCATGATAAGTATCATCAGGCCCTTCATGTTTGAAGAGTAGGCTAGAGATCGTTGGTGACGCCGTTACGCCGCGACGCGTGGTTCGTTTTCGTTTGCCCGCGTCGCCACCTCCATCGGCCATCCCTCGACGCCCGCGACAACCGTCGGCGACCAGCGGCCGACCTCGCCGCGCGTGTCGGCCCAGCGCGCCCAGTAGACCACGAGGCGCGGAGCGTCGGGCTTCGGGAACTTCACGCGCATCGGACTCGTCGTGAACGACCGCAGGTACCACGGCCGGTCGCCCGGCTCGTACGGGACCGGCTCGCCCGGCGCGAGCAGCTCGACGAAGAGTTCGAGCCGCGCGGCGCCGTGCGGCTTCTCCCGGCTCTTCGCGCAGAAGTGGGCGCGCGATTCGAGCACATGCACCCGGCCGCGCTCCGAGCGGACGAAGCGAAGGTACGGCGGGTCCTGCGGGCAACGACGGCGCTTCAGGCGCTTCGGCCGCTCGCGCACGAGAATCCGCGCCTTCGCGACCGGGTCGATCGAGTCGTCGATGCGGATCGCGTTCGCGTGCCGGCGGATGATCCGCTCGGCCTTCGCCCGGGCCGTGTCCTTGCGGATGATCGTGACGGTCGTCCGCGTGCCGGGCCAGGTCGCCAGGGCGAGGGCGTCGCGGTACGCGGCGACGATGGCGCTGATCTCCGCCGCGTCATCGGCCGACAATGAATACAGGGCGGGGTCCTCGGCGATCTGCGTCGCGAACACCCGCGCCATCGAGGCGAAATCGCGGTCGGCGTCCGGTATGAACTTCTTCGTGGCGCCCATGGTCGACCTCGTTTCGTGCAGGCAGGAGTTTCCGGTCCAAGCCTCGTTCGTGCGGGTGCGTGTGACTGTGTGGTGGTCGCCTTCACGGGAGACGCCGGACCGAGCCCGGCCAGCCTGGACAACTCGGCGATCACCGTCCAAAGAGAGGCGATGACGGACACCGATGACCTTTCGACGACCACATCTCGAACACCGGCGGCCGTGCGCGGACGGGTCCGCCGGCGCCCGTCGATGGCCTGACCCCATCGTCGGCGAAGCGGTCATCGGTCTTTATCGGAATCTCGCCGACGCCCCTCGACCCCCGCGCCCGTCATCGAGCCCAGCGCGCCCGTCGGCGGTCGCCGATCGCCCCTCGCGGGCCTGTGAACGCCCCTCACGGGGCGTTTCGCCACTCTCGGGGCGACCCGAACCCATCTCAACGCGACTTCACTGACCCTCGCCGGGATCTCCACGACCCTCGAGGGTGACGGCGTCACTCTTGAGAGTGAAGGGTTGCGCTGACGCTTCAAACGCGCCCGATGACGCTCTGAGCGTCTCCAATCGCCGATTCGGCGTATGTAACTGCGTGTTCGCGGTGTCCTCGGGCCCGATCCCGGCGCGCTCACGCCGATTCACCGCATGATCGAGCGTATTCACGGCGCGCCCCGTCGCATTGCCGCGTTCACAGAGACAATGCGGCGCAGCAAACGACGACTGGCCCCAATGTCGTGCTTCGATCCCCTAGCCAAACTTGCGGCAAGAGCATGACTTGTGAATCCTAAAGTATCGCAATCACTGAAGCATCTAACCGGTCTGCGAGCAGATCGGCTATCGTCCGACGATGGCATTCGTCGTGCTCTCGTTCATAACACAACAAGGCAACTGATTTGCGTGCTGCGATTGAGGCCAACCGATCAATATCCTCGGTGAGGCTCCGCGTCGCATACTGCCTGAATACCTTATGGAAATAGCGAATGTCGCCTGTTTCTCGGAGCCGCTCTCGCTGTCGTTCAGTAGAGCCCAGCTCAGTCCATGACCAGTACTCGATTTCTGCCGCTTCGCAGCGTGCACAAAGTGCGGCTGCCCGAAAATCAGGCTTTCGGGAGATCGGCCGATCCCGCACATCAGCGAGATGTTCGATGTTGAGGTTTTGGAGGGCGTCGATCAGTTGGTCGCCATCTCTGCGTTCGTAGCCAACCGTGTAAATACATACAGGACTCTCACCATGTCGTATCTCTCTGCATAGCACTGGTTTGCGTCCATTCTGCGCATTCGCGCCGAAGGCCTTGAGTGCTGCCGAGTTTCGCTGTCGGCGTCTATTCGCGTTACCAGAGACAGCCAATTCCACATTCCTTCTTTGGGGGAGTAAATGCACCGCAGACGCCGAAGTGTTGTCGGTGCTCCGCGAAGTTTCCCATGAAAAACCAGGCCTTCCGCTCTGGCCCGAAGAGATCTGAAAGCCATTTTTCCCGCATTACCCCGATCGGATCCGCGTAGCGTCGCCGAAATTGGCGCCATGTCTGTCCGACCTCCCAGGCGATGAACTTTGAGTCCATCACTTCTCCCTCCTCATCCCGCCAGCGAAGCCGGAAGTCGAACGGAACTTTCTCCAGAGGTTCGGGACCTTGAAACAGTCCGGCCTGTCGGAGTAGGTCTTTCTGCTTCGCGCTCCACTCCGCGTCAACTGGGTTGGCGATGAACTCTAGGACCTTGTCGACCGCGACTGGAGCGAGCGTACGATCAGAAGCACGCAGGGCACTCATCGAGGGAAGAGCTGTCGGAAGTACCCAGTCGCATCTTTCTCGCCAACTTTTCACACGACCCAAGATCGACAAGGTGGAACAGTCGGGCCGCCGACTCTCGACACGGCCATCTGGATTGCTTCCGAGCTGCACTTGAATAATGTCGAAGGTCCGGTACTGCTGCGAATCATCCAAATGCCGCAACTGGACTGGATAAAGCCGCCGCCATTCGCCGCGATCATTTATTCCGCCGGTGCAAACGGTTTCGATATACTTGGTGCTGAGTGTCGGATATGTCCGAACCGTGACGAGGATGCGTTCGAGTGTATGCATTGCGATCGCAAACTCCAAGCAAAGTCAAT
Organism: Phycisphaerales bacterium; assembly: GCA_043101845.1. Taxonomy (GTDB): domain Bacteria; phylum Planctomycetota; class Phycisphaerae; order Phycisphaerales; family UBA5793; genus JBICHN01. The sequence goes on from JBICHN010000011.1 coordinate 1,613,386, forward strand.
CTTACTCGATTTTGCCACCGTAGATGACTAGAAGATAGAGCCTAGGAGCGGTGCAATTCGCGCGACATGCTCGATTAGGTTCGCGGTCGTACACATCCTCTCAATAGTATCCCATGCTCGCTCCGTAATCGTTCGGTCCGGCTCAGGCAATGCAAGCTGATCTTTAATCGTTTCTATATTTACGGAGGCGATCAGTTTGCTCGTGTCATTGAGTTCAGTTGAATCGGCGACAGCGTGGCTGAGCTTTGTCAACTCGTGGTGTAGTGTTGTGTATTGCGAGTTGACAACATTCCCGTCTCCCAGAACGACATTGGACCCACCCGTAGCAGTTATGTTTATCCCCGGGTACCGATCTTTCTCCGAGAGGTCAGAGCGTCCTTCGATGTACTCGATCCCCTTCGCGCTGATTCGATAGCTAGTCCGAGGCTGGTCACGCGAGGTGCGGCCCGTCTGAATTTTCGTCATCACCGTTTCTTTAGAGATATAATTGAGATCAACCAGATAGGTCAGGTGCTCCTTTACGAGCGGGGATTTGTAGCCAAGCTCGTCTTTGATTCCCTTGCAAAGATCGCGCATTCCCAACGCGGCGCGCCCTCTTTTGTTGTGACGATAGAACCACTCGATGATGCTATTTCTAACTGTGATTCCATCGACAACAGAGTCAGTCTTCTTGGGACTCATGGCTTTGCTCTTGAACGGTATAGCATGTTCGCCAGAAGTGGGTAGTCGATCGCGCGATCTGATAAAAGCAATCAACGTCTATTGTTGTGTCGCAGATTGCCGGTGTCAACCAAAGTGACTCGTATCACCCGCTCGGCCGCCGTGTGAACATGAGCGTGTTGAAGTCGAGGTCGGGCGCCGGGGCGCCGAGTTGGCGGAGCATATTCAGGACCTGGGCGCGGTGGTGGACTTCGTGGAGGACGAGCTGCGTGACGAGGTCGGCGTTCGTCGCCGTGATCGTGATCCGCGGGTCACCCTCACCGATGTCGATCGCCGGGAACTCGATCGTGGCGTCCCAGTCCCGCTCCTGTTCGAGGACGCGGCGAGTCTCGCGGGCTTGTCGTGTCCAGTTCGCCTCGAGCGCATCGAACGGCGGAGGATGCTCATCCTGAATCGGCCACTCCGCGTACGGCGGAACGGTGTGACCCTGAAGCCGCTCGATATAGAACCATTCGCAGATCATGACATGCGTGAGCGTGCGGCCGATCGTCCCCGGGCCGATCGCGAACTCGCGCCCGTACTCCTCCGGGGTCAACGGTCGAATCTGTGCGAGAAGGTTCTGCCGAGCGAGGGTGAGGTAGTCATACATCCGAAGCGGGTGATTGACCATGACGATCACGATACGAGGCCGCCCGTCAGGCCGCAAGCATCTCGACGGCGCCGGCCGCTGCTGTGCGGGCTGCACACGAACAGAAGGTGATTCTTTCGAGACGGAAGGCTCCCCGCGCCATCACCCGGACGGCGCCTTCTCGATCACATACATCACGCTCTCGCGACCGTCTTCGGTGATCCGCGTGCCGGACCGTGTGGCGCCGATCTTCTCGACGGCGCGCTGGGAGCGGTAGTTTTGCGGGCCGATGAGGAAGAGGACGCGGTCGACGGCGCCGGACGCGAAGGCGTGGCGGAGCATGAGGTCCTTCATCTCGCGGTTGTGGCCGGTTCCCCAGTGCGAACGGGCGAGGAAGGTCCAGCCGATCTCGATCTCGCGCTTCATCGCGTCGAAGCCGTGGTAGCGGGATGAGCCGATGACGGCGCCGGTCTTCGCGTCGAGCGCGAGAAAGGCGCCGCGCGATTCGATTCCGCCGCGAAAGAACCGCCGGAAGACCTCTTCGCGGTACCGGTCGGATTCGGGATGTTGCTCCCAGATCTGGCGATCGGACGCGACGGCGAAGAGGGCCTGGAAGTCGTCGTCATCATCGCGCAACGGGCGAAGCGCCACGAGTTCGCCGCGCAGTGTCGTCGGCTGGAGATCGAACGAGGGCGTCGGGGGGGTCATGGGCATGATGGTCTCTTCGGTCAAACGGGCGCTCGAGTCGCGGTGGTCGTCGGCGCGTCGAGGCGGCGGCGCCGCCGAGTTGGTGGTTGTCTTGGCGCCCGTGGCGTCATACGCCTCGCGCTCGAACGGGTTGTCACGGTACGGCCGCCGGCCGCGCATCCAGAGGATGAGCGAGGCGAGCAGGTAGGCCGGCCCCATGAACGGACCCCAGCGTTCGAACTGCCGCACATGGACGAGTTCGTGTGCGCGGGCGCGGTCGAGCGACGCGGCCGTCTGTCCGAGGACGGTATGTCCGAGCGTGACCGCAAGCGTTGAGGCGCCGAGCGGGAGATGCGCGACGAACCATTTCACGGCGCCGCCGTGGAACTCGATGATCCCCGGCCCGAGCCGCGCCCGCCCGCCGGGCGTGAGGAGTCCGACGGCGCCGATCGCCAGCCCGATCGCCGTATAGGGCGAGGCCCAGAGGACGGCGAGGAGGCGGAGGGGGCGGAGACGCATATGGAGTCGCCTGGGCGCGAGCGCCGCGTCACGACGGGCCGCCCTGGTCGTTGTTCTTGTCATCCCACGCGCGCTCGAGCGCGTCGAGGTCGATCTTCACCATCCGCATCAGCGCGGCCATGGCGCGGCTTGCCTTCGTCGTGTCCGGGTCGCTCAGCATTTCCATGAGGCGTTTCGGGTTGATCTGCCAGGAGACGCCAAACTTGTCGGTGAGCCAGCCGCACATGACTTCCTCGCCACCGTCGGCGGTGAGCTCCGCCCAGTAGTTGTCGAGTTCGGCCTGGGTCTCGCACTGCACGGAGATCGAGAACGCCTGGCTGAACGAGAAGCTCGGGCCGCCGTTGCACGCGACGAAGCGGCGACCGTCGAGTTCGAACTCGACGGTCATGACCGTACCCGCGGGGATCGGCGCGTCGGGCGGGCCGGCGCCCTCGGGATAGCGCGTGATCTTCGTGATCCGCGAGTTCGGAAAGATCGCGGTGTAGAAGCGCGCGGCCTCCTCGGCCTGATCGTCGAACATCAGGAACGGGTTGATCTCAGGCATGCTCGTGCTCCAGTCGCGGGCGGGAGGCGGGACTGGAGGACGATTGTCGCGCGGCGGCGTCAGTCAAGCTCGCGCGAGGATAGGTGCTCTTCGCGTCCGATGTCGGGCTGCTTCCCGGTGACCATGCCCTTCGCGACCTCGAACAGAGCGCGCGGGCGCGAGTGCTTCGCCTTCATGTAGTGCACGGCATGGGCGTCGACGAAGATGAGCGCAAGGCGCGGGTCGTCGGGCCCGCCGTCGCGGTCGCCGCCCTCGTCGCCGAACCAGGCCTTCCAGTCAGGCTCGTAGAGCTCGCGGATCTTCGCGCGGTCCTGGGTGATCGACGCGGTCCCGCTTACCGAGACCCATTCGTAGGTCTTCGAGTTGTAGTAGCCGAGGCAGACATTTGGGTCGGTCTGCATCTCGTCGACCTTGTGGGTCTCGATGTTCGTGACGAACCAGAGGTCGGCGTCGGGGCCGCGGTCCTGGGTGGCCATCGGCCGGGTCACGAGCATGCCGTCGGGCCGGCGGGTCGTGAGCAGGGCGATCTCCATGTCGTCGATGAGTTCGTAGAGCTCGTCGAGCTTCTTCTCGGTGGCGCTCGTCGTTTCGGGCATCGCGGTCATTCCTTCCCCCTCGGTCGGGCGGTTGAGTCGATTCGTCCCCGGCCGATGGTAGCGGTGGCGGCGGCGCGCCCGTCGGTGAGAATTTGTTGAACCGTCACGGCCGTCGATTGACGCGGAAGCGCGGGGTGGAGCTAAAATGGCGGCGCGATCCCGCAGTGGAATTCCTCCCATGAAAACGATGAAGCGTCCGGTGGCGGCGCCGACGGTCCGTGATCGTCGCGCGCTCGCGGTGGGCAGTTTGCGCATCACCTGTCTGCTTTCGTCCGAGGAGACGGGCGGCGCGTACAGCCTGTTCGACATCGTCGTGCCGCCGCATGACGGCGGACCGCCGCCGCACACGCACGAATTTGAAGACGAAGCGTTCTATGTGCTCGAGGGTGAGTTCATCGCGACCGTCGACGGTCAGGAGATGCGCGGCGGCCCCGGCTCATGGATGTATGCGCCGCGCTTCAAGCCGCACGGCTTCCGAAACGATCGCGACACGCCGACGCGCGTGCTCATGTTCGCCTCGCCCGGCGGCTTCGAGAAGTTCTTCGAAGCGTGCGGCGACCCGGTCACGAATGCGGATGAGCCCGCCGGCCCGCCGACGGAAATGCAGATCCGGAAGATTCTCGACGCGATGCCGAAGTACGGGATGACGCCGCATATCTGACGGGCGCCTTCCTGTGCACGCTGGAGAGAGGGGGAGTGAGATGCCCGCAGTGAAAGTGAAGACGGAATCCGCGTTGCGTCTCCGGCCGGGTACGGTCGCCGATGCGAACGCGTGCGCGGCGATCTGTTATGACGCGTTCACGAGCATTGCGCAGGCGCACAACTTTCCGCCTGACTTTCCGTCGCCCGATGTCGCCGTGGGGCTCATGCAATTCATGCTGAGCAACCCGCAGGTGTACTCGGTGATCGCCGAAGAGGACGGCCGCGTCGTCGGGAGTAATTTTCTCACGGAAGGCGGGCCGATCGCCGGCGTCGGGCCGATCACGGTCGACCCGGGCGCGCAGAACGGAACGGTGGGGCGCCGGCTCATGCTCGATGTGCTCGAGCGGGCGAAGTCGCGCGGCGCCGCGGGAGTGCGCCTCGTGCAGGCGGCGTACCACGGTCGGTCCCTCGCGCTCTACGCGAAGCTCGGGTTCGAGGTGCGCGAGCCGCTTGCGTGCGTGCAGGGTTCGGTGCGCGACCGGGAGGTCGCGGCAAGAAAGGTGCGCGAGGCCCGAGAGACCGATCTCGGCGCCTGTATCGCGCTTTGCCGCGCGGTGCACGGCCACGATCGCGCGAGCGAACTCGCCGGCGCGATCGACCAGAAGTGGGCGATGGTCGTTGAGAACGGTGGCCGGATCAGCGGGTACACGACGATGGTGGGTTTCTTCGGTCACGCGGTCGGCGAGACGAACGACGACCTCAAGGCGCTCATTGGCGCCGCGACGGAGATCGCCGGCCCGGGCCTGCTGCTCCCGATGCGCAACACGGAACTCTTCCGCTGGAGTCTCGACCAGGGCCTGCGCGTCGTGCAGACGATGACGCTCATGTCAATCGGCCTGTACAACGACCCGAAGGGGGCGTTCTGGCCGTCCGTGCTGTATTAGAAGGAAGCGATGGCGGGTGTCTGGAATCCTGCCTGTCGAACATCGTTGACACGATCATTCGGTCAGACCGCGGGCGCGTGCGCCGCCGGGTTGCTGTTCATTTTGTACAAGGACGCGTCGACCCGAGGGGGCCGCGGGAGAGAGGAGAGAGTAGAGAGGAGACCGAGGAGAGTGGACCTTCGCTGCACATGGTCGACGGGTTCAGGCCAGACGCTCGTGGCGCCAATATCGCCTCTCTCCTGTCGACTCTCTCCTCTCTATTGCCGCTCCGCGGCAATCGGGGTGACAGGATTTGAACCTGCGACCTCTGCGTCCCGAACACAGCGCTCTACCAAGCTGAGCTACACCCCGGAATATGGCGGTCGAGCGGGGCTCGGCCCCCTCGGCGCGAGCCAAGGATAGGGATGGTCATCGGTCCGGTCGACCCGCCCCTTGACAAACGATCGTCCGGCTCGAAACGAGCCACGATCGACTCGCGCTAGAGCACATCGTACGGCGTATAACCGCGGCGCTGGGCGTCGGGGATGGAACCCGGCTGGTCGGCGCCGGCGGCCGAGGTCGCGGCGGATGGGGCGATCGTCTCCGACGGGTCCATGATCTTCGCCGGGTCAGTGGTGAGTCGGATTGTGAAGGTCGCGCCTTCCCCTTCGGTCGACGAGAGCAGAATCTCCCCGCGGTGTTCCTCGACGATCTTCTTCGACACGGCAAGGCCAAGTCCCGTGCCGCGCAGCCCCTTCGTCGAGTGAAAGGGAATCCACACGCGCGGTTGCTCTTCCTCGGGAATGCCCGGGCCGTTGTCGCTCACGCGGATCTCGACCTCGTTCTTCTCGGCGTCGTACTCGGCGCCGAGCGTGATGACCCCCTTGTTTGGCTCGACGGCTTCGACCGCATTCGTGAGCAGGTTCATGAGCGCCTGGTGCATCGTGTTCGGATCGACTGGGATCGGCGCCATTTCCCGGTCGAAGTCGGTGATGAGCGCCACGCCGCGCCGGTCGCATTGCGGCTGAATGAGTTGGACGACCTCGTCGAGCAGGGCGCCGAGTTTCGTAAACTCGATCTCGACGCGGCGCTGCTTCGAATAGGTCAGCATGTTCATGGTGAGCGCGTAGATGCGATCGAGATTGCGCGAGAGAATGTCCCATCCACCCTGGGCGAGGCGGAGATCCTGCTTCTTGAGCGCCATGCCGACGACATCGGCCCCGCCGCGCAGTCCCTGAAGGATGTTCTTGATCGAGTGGGAGAGCGACGCCACCGTCTCGCCGACCGCGGCGAGGCGGGCGTTCTGCAACTGCTTCTGATAGAGCCCGAGGTTGGAGATCGCGAGCCCGGTGTGCTGACCGATCGCGGTCATGAGTCGGAGCTGGCTGTCGCTGAAGGTGTAGTTCGCGAGTGAGGTGTCGATGTGGATGACGCCGTAGACCTGATCGTGATGTTTGATCGGCACGCAGATCGCGGATCGGATGGCGTAGTTCTGCACGGAGTCGCCGGCCATGAAGCGCCGGTCCTTCATTGCGTTCGATGAAAGCACGCCTTCGCTCGTGCCCATGACATGGTTCACGATCGTGCGGCTCACATGGATCTGGCCTTCCTCCTGCGTGCGCGGCGGAGTGCGGTACTTCACCACGACGGGCTCGGGCGCCGCGCCGGGTATGTCGCTGATGAGGATAAAACCACGCTCCGGCTCGAACTCGTCGAAGATGAGTTCCATCACGAGTTCGAGGAGATCATCGCGGTCCATGACCTGCGTGGTGATCCGTGTGAGTTCGTAGATGATGCGCAGGTGCTCGGCCGCGGCGGCGGTCGGGTCGGGGACGGCCATGATAACAGAGTCGTCGTTCGACGGGACGCGCTGTTCGACGATGGCATCCATGAACTCAGGCTGCAGCGTACGGATCGGATTGTTGTGCGGCCCGTACTTGCGGCTGCCGTAGACGAACACGCTCGAGCCGGCGCGAATCTGGTCGCCGAGGCGAAGCTTTACCCGCTGCGAGCCGATGCGCCGACCGTTCACATAGGTGCCGTTCGCCGAGCCGAGATCGCGGATGAACCACTCACCATCGTCCGGCGTGAGCTCCGCGTGACGACGGGAGCAGGTCTTGTCGCTGATGCGCAGGGCTTCGCTCGAACGCCCGATGAGCTGCGGCTCCCATTCGGGGATCTCGAAGCGCTTGCCCTTGTCCGGGCCTTCGATGATCTTCAGTACGAGCATGAATCGTGGGTTCCGGGATCGTCGGCGCGAAGTCAGCCTTGATTATAGTCGGGCGGGTTGGACGACGCGCCGTCGCCGTTCGCTTCGCGTCGCCGGTCGCGCAGCCGACGGGCGATAAGGAAGGCCATCTCGAGGGACTGTTCGGCGTTCAGGCGCGGATCGCAAGGCGACCGATAGTTGCCGTCGAGATCGCGCTCCGAAAGTCCGCTCGCGCCGCCGGTGCATTCGGTGACATCATCGCCGGTGAGTTCAAAATGCACGCCGCCGAGTACGGAGCCGAGTCGTTCGTGCAGGTCGAACGCGGCGGTGAGTTCACCGAGGATGTCGTCGAACGCGCGCGTCTTGCGGCCGTCGCTCGTGACCTTCGTGTTGCCGTGCATCGGATCGCACACCCAGAGCACGGCGCGTTCCTCGTCGCGCATCGCGTCGACGAGCGGCGGGAGCTTGTCTTCGATTTGATCCACACCGATTCGATGAATGAACGCGAGGCGTCCCGGCTCACGGTCGGGATCGAGTCGTTCGCCGAGGCGCCGCAAGTCGTCGGGGATCGCGTTCGGCCCGATCTTCACGCCCACCGGGTTGCGGATTCCGCGGAAGTACTCGATGTGCGCGCCGTCGAGCTGTCGTGTTCGATCGCCGATCCACGGGAAATGGGTCGTCAGGTTGTAATACCCTCGGCGGCGCGGAACCGTGCGCGTCGCCGCGGACTCGTAGAGAAGGTTGAGTCCTTCGTGACTCGTGAAGAACTCGACGCGGGAGAGCTTGTCGATCGTCGACCCCGAGACCATCTCCATAAAGCGGAGAGATTCCGACACGCGCTCAACTAGGTCGTGGTATTCGCGATGCAGTTCGGGATCATCGAACCGCCGCATCTCCCAGTACTCCGGGTGATGGAGATCGGCGAACCCGCCGTCGATCAACGCGCGGATGAAGTTGAGGGTCATCGCTGCGTGCTGGTATCCGCGCACGAGGAGTCGCGGATTCGGTCGGCGGGATCCCTCGCTGAAGTCCGCTTCGTTGATGAGATCGCCGAAGTAGCTCGGAAGCGTGAGACCCTCGCGCGTCTCGGTCGGACTCGAACGGGGCTTCGCGTATTGACCGGCGATGCGGCCGACACGGATGACCGGCTTCTGGGCGCCGAGGACGAGCACGAGGCTCATCTGGAGGAGAATCTTGAGTTTGTTCGCGATGACGGTGGGGGTGCAGTCGGCCAGTGATTCGGCGCAATCGCCACCCTGCAGAAGGAACCGCTTGCCGACGGTCGCCTCGGCGAGTTGCTTCTTGAGCGTCTCGATCTCCCATGAAGTGACGAGCGGCGGAAGCGAGCGCAGCTTGACGAGGGCCTCTTCGGCTTCCTCTGTACGCTCGTAATCCGGCTGTTGCAGCGCGGGCCGAGCCTGCCAGGACATCGGCGTCCATTCCTCGTCGATCATCGGTTCCGGCGTGACGCCGGCCGGCTCGGGCATCGTCTTCGCTCCGGGGGCTTCGGGGGAAGCGGAATACTAGTCGTTTCGGCGGGGTCGACCCGGCGCCTGAGTCAGGTTTGCCGAGGGCGCTGCTATCGGTCGAAGCGGAGCGATCGGGGCGGATCGGGAAGCGTGAAATTTGCACGAGTTTGGGTCCGTTCCGGTTATCGGCGCCGGAGAGAGCCGATACACTCGGTATGAGGATCGGCGTCCGGCCCGCTGGACGCCGGGTAAGGAGGCCTGGGTTGAACGACTCGACCCGTGTGGCGGACCGTCCTGACGCCAAGCCGGATGATCAGGTCGGGACCCGGAAGAAGCACTTCATCGTCGACACGAATGTCCTGATTCACAATCCAAACGCGCTGTTCATGTTCGACGACAACGAAGTCGTCGTCACGCTCGCCGTTCTGGAGGAACTGGACAACCTCAAACGCAGCAGCGACGACATCGGCCGCAACGCACGCGCCGCGATTCGTCGTCTCGACGAGCTCCGCCGCAAGGGACATCTCGTCGACGGGGTGCAGTGGAACGACCGCGGCGGCATCGTGCGGGTGGCGCTCGATCCGCCGGAAGTCTGCCCGCACCTGCGGGGTGGCACCCCTGACAACCGGATCATCTCCACCGCGTGGACGCTGTCGCAGCAGGGACATCGCACGGTCTTTGTGACGAAGGACATCAACGCGCGCCTCAAGGCGGACGCGATCGGCCTCGTGGCAGAGGACTTCGAGTCACAGAAGGTCGACGCGGAATCGCTCTATACCGGCTACATGGAGATCACCACGCCGGGCGAGGTGATCGACGAGCTCTACACCGAGCGCCAGTTGCCGATCGACCGACTCGAACCATTCCTCACGCGCGAGAACGAGCACGGCGATCCGATCGTCGATCATGTCGTGTCGAATCAATTCGTTCAGATGCGCGATCTCGAGGATGAATCGCATACCGGTCTCGCGCGACGGCTTGCGGATACGAATCACCTCATCCCGATCACCGGACCGCGCCGTCCGGTGTTCGGCATCATGGCCCGCAATGTGCAACAGACGATGGCGCTCGATCTGCTGCTCGATGATGACATTCAGCTTGTGAGCCTCATCGGCACGGCGGGAACCGGAAAGACGCTGCTCGCGCTCGCGGCGGGCATGATGAAGGTCTACAACGAGGAGCGCTACGACAAACTGCTCGTGGCGCGTCCGATTATGCCGCTCGGGCGCGACATCGGCTACCTGCCCGGTGACAAGGACGAGAAGCTCACGGCGTGGATGCAGCCGATCTTCGATAACCTCTCGTTCCTCCTCTCGACCCGCGGCAGCCATATGAATCTGCCCGAGTCGTACACGACCGAGCAGCGCATTCAGCGCCTCATCGCGGATGGCCAGCTCGTGCTCGAGCCATTGACCTACATCCGCGGCCGCTCGATCCCGCATCAGTTCATGATCGTGGACGAGGCGCAGAACCTGACGCCGCATGAGGTCAAGACGATCGCTTCGCGCGTGGGCGACGGGACGAAGCTCGTGCTGACGGGCGATGTCGCACAGATCGACAACCCGTACCTGGATGCGGAGTCGAACGGATTGAGCTACCTCATCGAGCGGATGAAGTACGAGGGACTCACCGGCCACTGCACGCTTCAGCGGAGCGAGCGGAGTGAGCTGGCGAGCCTCGCCGTCGAACTCCTCTGACGCGGCGAGTCGGCCCATACTTCGGGCCGGCCGACATTCCCGGACACGAAGGCCGAAAAACCCCTGTGTTTTTCGGCCTTTTTCGCGTTGGGGGGTCCGGGACCCCTTGTTTTTTCGGACCAAACGCCGTACAACACTGGCCGCATCCAAATGGTGGGTGCGGTTACAGCTCCCGTCTGAGTGCTCAAGGATGGAGACTCGAAGTGGCAAAGAAGAAGACGACGAAGAAGACCACGAAGAAGGCCCCGGCGAAGAAGACCACGACTGCGAACGCCCGGTTCCCGAAGGCCGAGAAGCCGCGCACGAAGAGTGAGGTCTACGGCCTCATCGCGGAGAAGACGGACCTCTCGAAGAAAGAGGTTTCGAATGTCTTCGACACGATGCAGTCGTTGATCGCGAACGACCTCAAGAAGTCCGGGCCGCAGATCTTCACCGTGCCGGGACTCATGAAGATCACGGTCCAGCGCAAGCCGGCGACGAAGGCCCGGAAGGGCGTCAATCCCTTCACGGGCGAAGAGATGATGTTCAAGGCGAAGCCCGCCCGGAATGTCGTCAAGGTTCGTCCGCTCAAGAACCTCAAGGAAATGGTCTGACCTCGAGAGCGGCGTCGATGCGTCGAGCCGCTTCCGAGTGACCAACGCGACCCGAACGCGCCATTCGACCTCGAGTCGAAGGGGCGCGGTCGGGTCGCGTCGGGTTTTGGGGGCGCCGCCTCATTGAAGCTCGGGACCTCGATCGCATGTCAATCGATGACTGGGTAATCGTCGGCCTGTTCGTCAGCTTCGCCGCCGTGTCCATCCTGTTCACCTCCTGGAAGGCGCGGCGCCGCGCTCGCGCATTGAAATCGGTCGCGGCGTGTCTCAAATTCGAGTTCCACCGGGACGATCGCCATGGGCTCAAACGGTCCTGCAGCGGATTCCGGCTCTTCCAGATCGGTCGTGGGCGAACGGTGAGGAATGTGCTGTCGGGTCGCATCGCCGACCTCAAGGCATACCTTTTCGATTACGAGTTCGATACCGGCCGGGGGAAGAGCCGTCGTCATCGAGCGCAGACCGTCGTGGCTCTGAGTTCCGCGCACCTCGCCTTCCCGCGATTCCATTTGAGCCGTGAGCGCTGGCATCACCGGATCGGTGAGTGGTTCGGCCTGCAGGACATCGACCTGTTGGATCAAGAGTCGTTCTCAAAACGCTTTCGACTTGTCGGAGACGACGAAGATCGGGTGCGCGCCTGTTTTACAAGTAGCGCCATCGGATTGCTCGAAACCCGGGAGAAGACCAGCGTCGAAGCGAATCTTCACTGGATTATCTTCTATGCGCCTGACCGATTCGCCCAGCCCGACGAGATCGCGTCAGGGCTCGAATTCGCTGCGTCGGTCACGATGGCGCTCGCGATGACGCCGTCGGCAAAGTAATGGCGCCCTCGCGCATTATCAAGAAAAACGCAGTGCAGTCGACAGATTCGTTGGCGTCAATTCGAATGCGCTTTATGTTGACGATGTCGAGAGAGTGCGTGGGTCGGCGCTCCACAAAAAACTGAAGAAGACAAGTCTCCAGGGGTCAATGCGTCTTGCAAAGACTCGGGCGCCTCCGGTGCGCGCGGATGTTCTTTCGTTCCCTTTCCCCTTTGTTTGAGGAGACGACGAATGCACCAGCAAACACTCCACAAGACTTGCATTGGCCTTATCGTGTGCGCTATCACCGTGCTTTGGAGCGGTGTGGCTCAGGCTCAGATCGAGAACGATCTCGATGCGGCGCTCGCGAACTGGAACGCGAATTATTCGGCGAATGTGATGGCGATCGCGTGGACCGAGATCGCGCCGATCAGCACGCCGGCGGATCGGGACGCGACGATCGCCGCCTTGACCGATCCGACCTCAACCTACATCACCGCCGGCGATCCGTTCGATCCGTCGTCGATCACGGCCGCCCTTCTGGGCGCCGGGACACTTCGCGACATCTCGGAGTGGACGGAAACCGTGGAGGCGAATGTCGTCATCGGACAGCGTCGATTCATTATCGACTGGCAGTTCATGGACACGGGTGACGCCTTCACCACGACGACGGTGGGAACGGCGGCCGGGATCGACTTCGGGTCGATGCTTTCGACCATCGTCGTGCCGCAGATCATCGAAACCGCGAGTGGCGGCGTCGACATTCTCTGGATCTGGGGTAGCGTTCGCGGCGAGATTCGGTGGAGCGTTACCTGCGTCAGTGACGGACAGGGAGGAATCATCTGTGAGCATGACTGCAGCGCCTGGATGGCGCTCGGCGATGCGCAGATCGAATGCCACACCGAGAAACAGGGGAACTGCTGCATCCTTCATTACGGATGGGCGTGGCGGACACCAACGGGATCGATTCGGATCGTCTGGAATCCCGAGACCGGAGAGTTCGAGATCACGGTGACGGGAATCGGCAGCAGCGGAAAGGGAGACGGATCCATCTCGGATTGCTGCGCATCAAAGTGCACGCTGACGATGCAGAATACGAATTCGGTCATCCGAGGAGGCTCGGATCACCAGCTCGTCGCCGACGGAGCCGCGGCGGGATCGAATGTGTCGTTCTATTACAGCGCCGCCCGTGGAAACTCAACGCTCGTCAAACCGTGCGTCGTCGAACTCGGGCTGGATCAGCCAACCTTCATGGGATCAAGCAAGGCGGGCGATGATGGTCGGGCGTCGATGAAGACGCAGGTCGTGAAGGTCGGCGTCGGCGTTGATGTCTTCTTCCAGGCCGTCGACGAGAAGGCATGTTGCGCCAGCCCAGTGCTTGAAGCCCGCATCGAGTAGTCAGGCGTCGTTGAGGCGTCAACAGGAATGACGCCTTGCGTGCACCGGATGTCGACTCGATCGGTGGCGTCGCTTCGGCTCAACCGCCGGAGCGACGCGTTCAAAGTGCGGTCACGATTCAACGGCGGGCAGGACGCGACCGCGGCATTCGCCGAAGCCGATGCGCGGTCGGCCGTCGCCTCCGGCGTGGGCGCGCATGATGACCGTGTCGCCGTCCGCGAGGAACTTGCGTTCTTCGCCGGACGGCAGACTCACCGGTTCAGTTCCGCGCCAGGTCAGTTCGAGAAGGCAGCCGCGCTTGTCCTTGTCCGGTCCGCTCACCGTGCCCGACGCGTAGAGATCGCCCGGACGCACATTGCAGCCGGTTCGCGTCTGGTGCGCGAGCATGTGGCAGATGTTCCAGTACATGTACTTGAAGTTCGAACGCGTAATGACCGCCGGGGCCGTATTCGACCGGCGCATCTGCTCGCTCTCGATCGCGACTTCAAGGTTCACATCGAAACCGCAGTTCCACGCCCCATCGAGATACGGCTGGGCGGCCGGATCATCCGTCTTTCGCTCGGTCTTGACACGGAATGGTTCGAGCGCATCCATCGTGACGACCCACGGGCTGATCGTCGTGGCGAAGTTCTTAGCCAGGAACGGTCCGAGTGGCACATACTCCCACTTCTGAATATCGCGCGCGGACCAGTCATTGACGATGACGAGGCCGAAGATGTGGTCCATCGCGTCGTCGACGGAGATCGAGCGCGTCCACTCATTCCCGGGACCGATGAGGAAACCGACTTCGAGTTCATAGTCGAGCAGGCGGCACGGGCCCGTCGTCGGCGCGTCCGCGTCGTCCGCTTTCGTTTGTCCGACGGGACGAGGGATCGGCGTGCCGCTCACGACAATCGAACTCGCCCGGCCGTGATATCCGACTGGAAGATGCTTCCAGTTCGGAAGCAGAGGCGCCTGATCCGGACGGAACATCCGTCCGACATTCGAAGCGTGAAACTCCGACGCGTAGAAGTCGGTGTAGTCTCCGATCACGCAGGGCAGATGCATCGTGACCGAATCAATGGGCAGGAGGGCTCGCCGCTTGAGTTCCTCGTGGTCGCGCAGTTCGCCGGATGATTCGAGCAACCAGCGGAACACCCGGTTGCGAACGAGCGTCCAGGTCTTGCGGCCGCGCGACATGAACTCGTTGAGCGCCGGCTGATCGAAGAGTTCTTCCCCGAGTTGCGGTTGATCAGGACACAACTCCGGCCAGGCTTCCGCCAGATCGAGAACAAAGTCGCCGATCGCGACGCCCACCCGTCGCACTTCGCGCGGACCGCTGTTTCTCGAAAAGACGCCGTAGGGAAGATTCTGAATCGGAAAATCCGAATCGGGGTCATTCGCGGACTGGACCCAGCTGCGCGCGTTCGGGTCGGTGGTCTCCGGCATCGCCACGCTCCATTTCGTTTCGCTCAGTTTCGGGTCACAGCCAGCCGAGTTCGCGCAACGCGTCCACCGGCTCGTCGAATGAGCACGACCCGAACGAGACCGCGTACCGCCGCGCCTCGATGATCTGGCCCGTCGACATCTTCCAACCGGCCACTTCGAACTCGTCCTCGGTAAACTTGAACTCGCGCGGATCTTCGATCTCGAGAATCGCCTGAATCTCGTCGGCGGTCAGCTTATGGGCGATCGCCGCGACTCCGGCGCCGAAGACATTGAGAAAGCCGTGTTCGGTGACGCCGATCTTCTCATTGCGATGACGCGCAGGATGATGAAGTCCCGCGGTCGCCTTGAAGTACACGCGGTTCACCGCGGCATGATGCAGGAATTGCGCGAGCGATTCGACGCTGGGAAAGAGGTCCGCCGTCAGGCCTCCGGTCCGGATCTTCGCGGACGAATCGGAGTTCCCCATGGCCGTGATGAACCCGCGGTAGTCACGGTCGAGCGCGAGCTCATAGTACGGAGTAATCGCCGGCGAGAGCGTATCGCACACTTCGTCGAGAAAGTTGACATCATCGGTCTTCGTTTCGATGGAAGCGACGATCAGCCGATGGTCATGCTCGTCCTCGAAGTTCTCAAGCCGGTCGATCGAATCTTCGTAGGCCTCTTCCTTGATGAGCGCCGAGATCTGCCATGGATGGTCCGCTGAGATCTCGCCGCGCTCTTCGAACGACGCCGCAGCCGCTTCGAATTCGTCGAGACGATCAAACGGAGTGATGAAACGACCGAGAAACTCGGCGTGGGGTCCTGAGTGGTACGACGCGAAGTTCTTGACCGCGGTCTCCATGTCGAGACCGGCAGGGGGAAACAGCCCGGCGTAATCAATGAGATTGAGCATGAACGCGCGAAGCGACGAGGTCACGAGCCACTCCTTCTAAGTCGTGTACCGTCCGGGGCGCCAGGTGGGCCCGACGAACAGGGATGGCAAGTGTAGCGCCGGGAGAATGAAGGCGAACTCGCATGGTTCGAGCCCCGTCGAATCGGGGGAAACCCGCGCATAAGGAACGGGGCGCGGCTCCCGCCGCGCCCCGTGTCGATTGTGGGTGCTATGCCGGGATCAGCGATCGTCGTCCGTGACGCCCGAGCCGCTGCGATCCGGGTATACCGGCTTCGGCGTATCGCGGAATGGTTGCGCCTCGACCTCGGCGAGGACGACCTCGATCGCGCGATCCAGTTGCGGATCGGCGCCGTGGCGCATCTTCGCCGGATCGTCAATGACTTCAATATCGGGCTCGACGCCGTATCCCTCGATACCCCAGGTGCCGTCGACTTCGTAGAAGCCGAAGGTCGGGACGGAGGTGTAGCCGCCGTCGATGAGACTTGGGTTGCCGGAGATCCCGATGAGTCCGCCCCAGGTTCGCATGCCGACAAGCTTGCCGAGTCCAGACTGCCGGAAGTAGAACGGGAAGCAGTCCCCGCCCGAGCCGGCCGCTCCATTGATGAGCATCACCTTCGGCCCGAAATGTCCGACCGGCGGCCAGCGCCAGTCGCGTCCGTCGCGGCGCGCCCAGTAGTTGCGTACCGGGCGATTGAGCAGCTCGATGAAACGATCCGGAATCTGCCCGCCACCGTTCCACCGCTCATCGATGACAAGGCCGTCTTTCTCCTGCTGGCCCATGAACTGTCGAATGAGGTCGTTCTGACCGTCATACCCGGTATTCGGGACATAGATGTAACCAACGCGACCGTCCGTCTGCTCGTCGACATACTGACGCTTCGCTTCGATCCACGCACGGTAACGGAGATTCGATTCATCGCTCATTGGCTCGATGATGAGGTCGCGTGGATTCGTGGCGCCGTCGGGACTCTCGCTGACCGTGATCGTGACGGCCTGGCCAGCGAGTCCCTGGAACGCCGCCCAGGGTTCCTGCGTCGTATCGAGCGGACGACCGTTGACCGCGACGAGGTAGTCGCCCTCGTTGACATCAACTCCCGGCTGGCTCAATGGTCCACGGGCGTCCGCGTCCCAGGGCCCCCCGGTATAGATGCGCGCGATCTTGAATGCGGCCGGCGCCTCATCCTCACCTTCGCTGAGTTCGAAGTCGCAACCGAGCATGCCAACGCTCATCGACGATGCGCTCTCGAGGGGTCCGCCCCAGCGATAGGCGTGCGATGAGTTCAATTCGCCGATCATCTCGCCGAGGATGTAGTTCACATCCTCCCGATTCGCCGCATACTCGACGAGTCCGATGTAACGCTCGCCAATCGCTGGCCAATCGACGCCGTGCATGTCGGGGTCGTAGAAATAGTCGCGTTGAATGCGCCACGCGTCCGTGAGAATCTGACGCCACTCCGCCCGCGGACTGATATGCGCGAGCAGCCCATTCGTCTGGACGCGCTTCTCGAGGTTGGCGCCGGGACCTGCGTCGGCGATCGCCCAGGCGCCGTTCGCGTTTACGAGCATCTTCTGGCCGTCGGCCGAGAGCATGAAGCCGCTCACGCCGTCGAGGATCTTCGTTTCTTCCTGGTCGTCGAGCTTGTACTGATAGAGCGTGCCGGCGCCGTCGACGCCCGCCTGGGGATACCGCACATAGAAGAGGGCGCTTTCACCGCCCGCCATGGAGCCGTAGTTGCCCGCGGCGATCGCGATCATCATCGCCCGCTCTTCGAACCCGTCGAGATCGATCTCGAGCGGCGCCTCCTCCTCTTCTTCCTCTTCGTCGGCTTCGTCGCCGTTCTCTTCATCTGTTTCGCCACCGTCGTCGGCGTCGCCTTCTTCGTCATCGCCCGCGTCCGCTTCGTCCGTCTCGTCGGAGTTGTCTCCCTCGTCGGAGTCGGAGTCTTCGTCCTCGGACTCGTCCTTCTCCTCCTCGGTTTCGAACTCCTCCTCGTCCGACTCCGGCGCGAACGGCGACGCAATGTCGTCGCGAAGCGTGGCGGCGAGCAGGACGGTCGAATTCGGATAGATGAACGACCAGTCCATGTCGCCGTAGACTGGGGTGAACGATCGATTCGACGCGAACCAGAGGTAATCACCGGAGCGGTCGAACCGTGGCGAGCCATTACTGAACATGTCCGAGGTGACCTGCTCGCTCTGTCCGTCGTCGACCTTATAGAGCACGATCACCTGATTGCGATTCGGCGCCGTCTTCGCGTACGCGATCCAACTCGAATCCGGCGCCCAGTCGAGATCGATCGAATTCGCCCATTCGTCCGTGTCGATGTGTTTCGATTCGCCGGAGTCGACGGTGTGCAGGTAGAGCGCGCCAGTCTTATCCGTGAAGGCGATGTGCTTCGAGTCTGGCGACCAGATCGGGTCATACCGGAACGCGCTTCCATCGGAAGTGAGACGCCGCGGCTCTTCGCGTCCGTCGGACTGCGTGATCATGAGTTCGTATTCCCCGGTCTCATCCGAGAAATAGGCGATCCACCGTCCGTCGGGAGACCACGCGGGGTCGCGCTCGGCGACTCCATCAGTACGCGTCAGATTTCGCGGACTGCCATTCTCAGCCGGCAGAGTCCAGATGTCGCCGCGCACTTCGGCGACGGCGCGCTTACCGGTGGGCGAAACGCGCATGCCCATCAGATTGCTCGACACATCGATAAGCGATGACTTGATCGACGGTCGGTCGCCGGGAATCCGAATCTCGACCGGGTGATGCTCGTTCGTATCGAGATCGAGAAGGTGCAGCCGTCCCGCGTGCTCGAACACGATGCTGTCCGGGCCGATCGAGGGCCATTTCACATCGTGATCCGTGAAGTGCGTGACCTGTTCGCGACGGCCGGAGCGCGTGTTGTAGGACCAGAGATTCGCCCGACTCGATGGACCGGCGTCGGAAAGGTAATAGACGGAGTCGCCACTCCACATCGGCAGATCGTCGAGGCCTTCGTGCGTCGTAATCCGCTTGCTCTCGTAGGTCTCGAGATCAAAGAGCCAGATATCCGGCGCGTTCCCTCCCTGGTAACGCTTCCAGGTGCTCCAGATCGAGGAATAGGGGGTGTAGGCGAGCCACCGTCCGTCTTCACTGATCTGCCCGAAGGCGCCGTACGGAACCGGCAGCCGCTCGGGGAGCGCGCGGCCCGCGGTCGTCAAGAAGAGTTGCGACCAGCCCTGTCCGACTTCACGGCCGGAGTTGAACATCACGCGGCCGTCCGGCGCCCAGTCTACGACTCGGTCCGAGCCAGGATGCCAGGTGAGCCGCTCGGGAACTCCGCCTTCGATGTCGAGGACATACACATCGCCATTGCCGTCATAGTTTCCAGAGAACGCGATGCGCGTGCCGTCGTGATTGAACTTCGGAAAGATCTCCGATCCGGCGGGGGAGCTGAGCGGAGTCGCCACGCCGCCTTCCTTCGGAGCGATCCATATGTCGTTCGCATACACGAATGCGATGTGCGATGCGCTCACATCGGGGAATCGGAGCATCACCGCGTCGGGTGTGTGCTCATCGGAATTCTGAGCCGTGGCGTGAGAAGTCGATCCGAACAATGCGACGGCGCCGGCTGCGGCGAGGGACCATGAACGACACATCAGCGATCTCCAGACGGTGAAATCAAGTGACGGGGCCGACAGGATAGCGCCCCGTTATGGTTCAAGGGGCTCATACCGGAACGGTTTCGATTCGTTTCACGCGACTCGATCCGAGGCTGCGCGGTTGCGTTCCACGGAAAAAGTCGGCAGGATATCGGCGCCCTTCGTGAGGAGCGATCCATGTCGGACCAGTCGCCGGGGAATGAACAAGGCGGACTTCTTCGAGATGTCTTCCAGACGCGATACCGGGAAGTCACCATCTCGGCGATCATTCTCGGCGTCCTGCTCGGCGTGGTGATGAACGCTGCGATCACCTACGCGGGGTTGAAGATCGGCTTCACGATCGGTGGCTCGGCGATCGCCGCGGTGCTCGGATTCGGCATCCTTCGGGGCGTGCTCCGGCGGGGCACCATCCTCGAAACGAACATCACGCAGACCGTCGCGTCCTCCGTGAATACCTCGAATTCGGGCATTATCTTCACGGTGCCCGCGCTCTACCTGCTCGGCGTCGAATTCAACATCTGGCTCATGCTCGCGGCGTGCGTCGCCGGCGCCGTGCTCGGAGTCGCGTTCATCATCCCGACCCGAAAGCAGATGATCGATATCGAGCGGCTGCGCTTTCCGAGCGCCTATGCGGTTGGCGCCATCCTCAAGGCCCCCGGGGCCGGCGTAACGAAGTCGCTCGTCCTCGTCGCCGGCATGCTCGTCGCGGCGCTCATCTTTCTTCCGACTCAGTTGCCGGTGCTCACCGACGGGAAAGTGGCGCTCAGCAATCTGGGGTGGTCGTGGCTCGGAAACGAGACGATCGATGTCGGCATGATCATCGGGCTGCCGGCCGAGATGCAGTTCATCTTCGCGATTGCGCCGTTTGCGCTGGGCGCAGGATATCTGACGGGTCGCGCGGGCCTCGTCGTTCTCGCGGGCGGCGTGCTTGCGTACCTGGTTATCAATCCGATCGCCTTCAACCTGGGCTGGCTTCCCGAGTCGGTGGAGGCGGCCGGGGTCGGGAGCGTTGGCCGCAGCCTCTACAACCAGCCGCTGGGAATCGGACTTCTGCTCGGCGGCGCCGTCATGGGCATTCTCGCAGCGCTCCCCGCGTTGAAGGCGGCGCTGAAAAGTCTGCGCGCCGCGTCCGGCCGTCCGGGCTCGGAGGAAATGAGTCTCGGGTTTCTCGCGGTCGCGATTCTCGTCGCCTTCGCGGTGCTCTTCATCACGGCGCACCTTGCGATCGGGGCGGAGAGCGGCGGCCTCCTGAGTGGGCTGCCGAAGATCGCCGAGAGCGCGCTCATCGCCGTCGTGGGCACCGGTTGGATCTGGTTCGCCGGGATCATCATCGCACAGTGCACCGGCATGACCGACTGGTCGCCGATTTCCGGCCTCGCGCTTTTGACCGTGGTGCTTGTCATGTTTCTCGCCGGCACGAGCGAGGTGGTCGCCTCAGTTCTCGTCGGCGCCGCGCTGTGCACCGCGATCACCGAATGCGCCGACATGATGGCCGACCTGCGGACCGGATACATCGTTGGAGCCAAGCCCAAGCGGCAGCAGTTCGTCGAGATCTTCGCGTCGGCGCTCGGGCCGGCGGTGACCTTCGCGACAATCGCGCTCATCGTCGCTTCGAACACGAAGCAGTTCGGGATTCCGATGGGCGAAGGCACGCCGACGATCGCGCCTCAGGCGGTGGCGCTCAAGGGCGTCATCGAAGCGGTGCAGGGCGGCGCCGTGCCCTACGCCCTCTACGGCGCCGGGGCGCTGCTCGGCCTCTTTCTTGGTCTCGGGAGTTTCGCAGGTCTCGGCGTGCTCGTCGGACTCTCGATGTACCTGCCGATCGTCTACATTCTGCCCTACGGCCTCGGCTGTCTTGTCAATCTCGCGGTGACGAAGGTCAAGGGACGACGATGGGCCGAGGATTGGGGCATTCCATTCTGCGCCGGGCTCATCGTCGGCGAGGCGATCCTTGCGCTGGGCGTGAACTCCTATGTGCTGCTCGCTTCCGCCGGCTGATCGCGAACAGGAACGACCATCATGAAGTTGATCGCCAACCTTCTCATCATCGCATCCATGATCGTCGGTGGGATCGCCGCGTCGACGGCCTATCTCGTCTCAATTGAACGGCTCGAACTCATAGTGGAAGAGCAAGCCGCCGACCCTGAACCCGAGTGGCCGCAACTCTCAGCGCCCGCCGGACAGGTCGCCGCGACGACCGGGGAAGGATCGGCTCCGTTATTCGCGGCAGGAACTGCGATCGATCCGCCGACGCTTGCGATCCTCAAAGCGAATGAAATTGAGAATGTTCGTCTGGAGACCTTCGAATTCGCGAACTGGCAATCGCGATGGTGGTTCGTCGCATCGTGCGCTGGACTCGTCATTGCTGCAGGACTCCTTCGCAAGTCCAGCGCGGCGGAGGGCCTTTCTCCAAACGCCGCGTCGAGCGAACGCGGTCCGCATGCGTCGCTCGGCCAGGCGCTCGACGCGGTTCGGGCGTTGCGCGACGAGGTGGCGCACGCGTCGACCGACGCGGAGCGACTTCGTCTCATTCGCGGGGGGATCGGCGATTCGATCTCGTTCATGCTCGAGGACTTCGCCGATCGCCGGGGCGAGTTACTGCAACGAGTTGGAATGGCGCGCTATGCGGAGATCATGGATCCGCTCGCGGAAGCGGAACGCTATCTCAACCGCGCCTGGTCCGCGGCGGTCGATGAGGTCACGGATGAGTCGGTCGATTCGCTCGCTACCGCGGAGCCGGCGCTCGAGCGAGCGGTGAAGCGGCTCGAGATGTCTCATTCCGCCTGAGCCGGGATTCCGCCCCAATTCCGCGTCGTCCGGGCAACTTTGCCCTCTCTGAACCGAATAAGTAACGACGCCGCTCCGCCCGGTCGTCGCGGGGCGCCGCGTGGCGCTGCGGCTATGCTGTGGCGTTCGCAGTCTCGACTCCCTTCTTGCCCCACCTCCGACGGAGTTCCGTATTGAAGGCGATAGTGACGGTGCTGATTCTGGTGGTCGCGCTTCTCGCGATCGCCGCCTGGCTTGGACCGCTCGCGGTGGAGCGAATCCGTGATCGGCTTCCTGAAGGGGAGCCGACACTCGTTCGACTGGAGGAGCCGGAGCGCGGAGACCTCGTCGAACGAGTTCAGGCGCCCGGACAGATCGAGCCGAAGACGAATGTCGAGATCAGCGCGCGTGTCTCCGCGCGGATCGTTGAACTCCCCTTCGACGAAGGCGATCGGGTGAAGGCGAACGACCTCGTGGTTCGTCTCGACTCCGCGGATCTCGAAGCGAGACTCAAGGCGGCTCGGGCTCGCCGCGCCGCCCAGGACGCCGGGATCCGGGTCGCCGAAGCGCGGCTCGAGTCGCAGCGGGCCCAGATTGATTCGACCCGGGCCGCGCTGCTCGAAGCCGAACTCAACTTCGACCGGCAGACCGGGCTTCTCGAGTCGCGCGATGTGAGTCAGTCCGTGGTCGACAGCGCGCTCGCCGCGGTTGATCAGCTCAAGGCGCAGCTCGCCGGACAGGAGGCGTCCCTCAACGCCGACACGCTCAATCTCGAAGTCATGCGGCACAACCTCGAAGTCGCCGACGCCGAAATCTCCCAGGCCGAGGATGAGCTCAGTTACACGACCATCCGCACGCCCATCGACGGAATCGTGACTCGATTGAATGGAGAGGTCGGCGAAGTGGTCATCACCGGGACGATGAACAATCCCGGCACGGTCATTCTCGAAGTCGCCGATCTGAACACCATGCTCCTCGTCGCGCAGGTCGACGAAGCGGATATCGGCGCGCTCGAGGTCGGACAGCGCGCCGTCATTCGGATCAACGCCTATCCCGATCGTGAGTTCGAGGGTGTCGTCGACTTCATCGCTCTGACGAATTCGACCGCGAACGATGGTTCGAAGTACTACCGCACGGAAATCCTCATCGATACCGACGGACGGCGAATCTACTCGGGTCTGACCGCCGATGTCGAGATCGAAACCAGACGGCACGAAGACATCCTGAAGGTTCCGAGCCAGGCGATCCTCGCTCGCCCGGTTGACGATCTGCCGCTCGAGGTCCGCAAGAACAATCCGGATGTCGACATGACGAAGACCTTCGCCACCGTCGTGTACCGGTTCCTTGAGGGAAAGGCTTCGGTCACACCGGTGACGATCTCGGCGAGCGATCTCACGCATACCGTGGTCCTGACCGGGTTGAACGACGACGATCGCGTCATCATTGGGCCATTCAAGGAACTCGAGGGACTCGCCCACGATCGCGAAGTGAAGGACGAGGCGGTGGCGGCCGAGGAGAAGCGACAGGCCGAACTCGAAAAGGCGGCGTCGGATCAGGAGGGGGACGAGGAAGCGACGGCCAATGTCGATTCGTAACGCCCCGAATTCGATTCACGCCTCGCCTGGCGACCGCCCGGTCATTCGAATCGAGGGCGTGCGGAAGATCTACAAAGTCGGAGTGGAGACCATTCGCGCGCTCGACGGCGTAGACCTGGAGGTCTTCGACAACGAGTTTGTGGCGGTGATGGGCGCCTCCGGATCAGGCAAGAGCACGCTGATGAACATCCTTGGCTGCCTTGATCAGCCAACGGAAGGTCGTTATGAGCTTGACGGGAAGCTCGTGAGCAAGCTCGGCGGAGGCGCGCTGGCGCAGATTCGCAATGAGCGCATCGGATTCGTCTTTCAATCGTTCGAACTCATGTCGCGTCAAAGCGCGCTCAAGAATGTCGAGCTCCCGCTGATCTACTCGAATCATGGCTGGCTGAAACGCCGCCAGCTCGCCAAGGCGGCCCTGACCCGGGTCGGACTCGGCGATCGGATGAGCCATCGTCCGAATCAGTTGTCTGGCGGTCAGAAGCAACGGGTCGCGATCGCCCGTGCGCTCGTGGCGCAGCCGTCCATACTTCTCGCCGACGAGCCGACCGGGAACCTCGACAGCCGAACCACCGAGGAGATCCTCGGCCTGTTCGAGCAGTTGCACACCGAGGGTCAGACGATCATCATGGTGACGCACGAGGATGATGTCGCGGCCCGCGCGAAACGCGTCATCACCATGCGAGACGGAAAGGTTCTGACCGACGAGGTCACCTCCGCCGGCGCCGTATCAGTCATTCCGCGCGGGAGCGGCGCGTCGGGCAATCGGCCGTCTTCCCTTGCGGCTGGCGCGAGCCGATCGACGCCGCGGCCGGAGGGGGCCTCGGCGTGAAACTCGTCGCTTTCCCATTTCGAATCGTGCGGCTCTTCGTTCAGAGTCTCAATCTCGCCGTGGGACAGATTTGGGCGAACAAGCTCCGTTCGACGCTGACGACGCTGGGCATCATCATCGGCGTCGCGTCGGTGACTGCGGTGATCGCGGCGCTCACCGGTATGAAGACCTTTGTACTCGACGAGTTCGAGTCGTTCGGCACGAACAAGATCTTCATGATGCCGCGCTGGCCTGACGAAGGTCGTCTCGCGCACGCCTCCTGGCGTGTCATCCGATTCATGCCGGAACATTTCGAGGGATGGGAGCAGTATTGTCCGTCGGTGTCCGGGCTCACACGCATTCGCGAGATCGGCGGTGTCATTCGTTATGGCGAACGGACGGTCGAGAACGCTCGACTCACGGGGATCGAGCCGGATTGGCATGAGATCGAGAATCGCCTGGTCATCCAGGGCCGCACCTTCAACCTCACCGATAAAGAAGAAGCGTTGCAGGTCTGCATCATCTCGACTCAGTTGCGCGATGATTTGCGCATGGACCGGGACTGCACGGGTCAATCGATTCTGATCAATGATCGTCGGTTCACGGTCATCGGACTCATCGAGCCGAAGCCGCAGGGGGGCATGTTCCAGGATTCGTCCGCCGAGGCGGAACTCTACATTCCATTCTCGACGGCATGGAAGATGAATGAGGGATGGATGATGGCCATGGCCTCGAGCGCCACGCCCGAGGTCTCCGAAGATGCGAAGGCGGAACTTCGCGCCCTGCTGCGTCGCAACCGTCAGCTCCGGCCGGATGATCCGGACACCTTCCGTCTGGAAGTGATGCAGGAGTATCTCGAGGACTTCAAGAACATTTCGCAGGCGATTACGACGGTCGCGGCCGGAATCGTGGCGATCTCGTTGCTCGTAGGCGGGATCGGCATCATGAACATCATGCTCGTCTCCGTCTCTGAGCGCACGCGCGAGATCGGATTGCGCAAGGCGGTGGGCGCCCGACCCTCCGCGATACTCATGCAGTTCCTCGTCGAGGCGGTGACGCTCTGTCTCGTGGGCGGACTGGTCGGGCTCGCCGGTGGTCAGGCGATCACCATGGCGATGCAGAATATCGAGGGGGCCAACCTCGACAAGGCGTATATTCCCGCGCTGGCGGTCGTCCTCGCCTTTGGATTCTCGAGCCTTGTCGGAGTGGTCTTCGGCATGTTCCCGGCTCTCAAAGCTTCCCGACTCGATCCGATCGAGGCACTTCGACATGAGTGAAATGGCGCGTGGGTGGGCGTCGGCGATCTTCGTGATCGTCGGCGTGATGACGATTCTGGCCCTGGGTCCCGGCTGCCAGCGGAGTCCCTTCGACGACAAGCGATTCATGCGGCTCGAGGTGGATCGCGACCGGGTGCGCGAAGTCGACACACTCGATCTGGAAACCCGCGAACGGGCGCGCGAGGTCGATCCGGAGGAAGTAGACATCGACGCCTACGCGCGTCATCTCCAGGATCCTGATGATCCGCTCCCGCTTACGATCGACGCCTGTCGCGCGATCGCGCTCGAGCACAACCTCGATCTCAAAGTCGAGCTCGTCAATCCGCTTATCGCCGCGGAGCAGGTGAGCGAGGAGGAAGCTCGTTTCGAAGCGCTCTTCTTCTCGAACATCAACTATGCGAATACGGATTCGCCGACTTCGAGCACGCTCTCCGGTTCGCAGACGGAAAGCCTGAGCGTCGAGCCGGGTTTCGAGCTGCCGCTGCGCACAGGTGGCTCCGTTTCGGTGAGCGTGCCGATGAATCAGTTCGAGACGAACAACATCTTCTCCACGCTCAATCCGGCCTATGCCACCGACCTCGCGATCTCGCTGAGCCAGCCACTTCTGCGCAATGCCGGTGTACGGGCGAATACGAATGCCATCCGCATCGCGCGATACAGCTCGTACGCGGCGCAGGCCCGCACGAAGCTGCAGCTCATCCAGGTGCTCACCGCCGTCGAT
Source organism: Phycisphaerales bacterium (assembly GCA_043101845.1). GTDB lineage: Bacteria > Planctomycetota > Phycisphaerae > Phycisphaerales > UBA5793 > JBICHN01. The sequence goes on from JBICHN010000011.1 coordinate 1,639,871, forward strand.
CGAGTCTACTGGCGTCTCTACGCGGCGCGCCGTGAACTTGAAGTGCGCAAGGATGAGTATGACCTCGCGGTCGCCCAGCGCGAGCGCGCACAACGGCGCGTCAACGCCGGCGACGCGGCGGAGGTAGAAGTCATTCGGGCCGAAGCCGCGGTCGCGGAGCGCGTCGAGGGAATCATCCTCGCCGAGAACGCCGTACGGGACCGCGAGCGCGACCTCAAACGCATCATGAACCGGCCGGGACTCGACCTCGGCTCGTCGACGATCATCGTTCCGTCGACCGAGCCCACGCCGGTGCGCTATGCCGTCGAGGCGCGGGCGCTCGCCGAAGCGGCGCTCGAGCAGCGCATGGAGATGCTCGAGTTGCAGATCCAACTCGCTCAGGATGACAGCCAGATCGCGTTCGCCCGGAACCAGGTTCTTCCGCTCGTCGATTTCACCTACAGCTACAACATCAACGGCCTCGGTCCGACCTGGAACGACTCATTCGACCTCCTCGTCGACAACCGCTTCGAGGACCATGTGTTCGGTCTACAGGTCCGAATTCCACTTGGGAATGAGGCGGCCGAGAGTCGCTTCCGCCAGGCTGTCCTGCAGCGATTGCAGCGGTACGCCACTCGTGAGCAGCGCGCGACGGCGATTCGGCAGGAAGTCTTCAACGCCGTCGATCAACTCGAAGCGAACTGGCAGCGCGTGCTCGCGTCCCGTCAGGCGGTGCTCGCAGCGCAACGCGAACTCTCCGCGGAGGAGCGGCAGTTCGAGCTTGGTCTCCGCGTGTCCACCGATGTGCTTGACGCGCAGTCTCGCTTTGCCAACGCCCAACTCGCGTTCATCCGTGCGATCACCGAGTACGAGATCGCCCGCGTGGACATCGCCTTCGCGACGGGCACGGTGCTCGGCGCGTCGCGTGTGCAGTGGGCGCCGGCGCCGCCCGAGATCGAAGTTGATTACGGTCGGGCGGTGCGGGAAGTCATCAACTGAGAACCGGGTCAGACCTGCACTGTGCGCCAGCCGCCGTGCAGGAAACGCGCAAGAAACGCGAGGCCGCGGACACCGAGTTCGGCGCACAGTCCGATCCACATTCCCACGAGACCGAGTTCGCCGTCGCGGAAGACCACGCCGAAGTACCACGCGAGTGGGATCCGTACGCCCCAGGTCGTCACCCAGGTAAGAAGCATCGACGCGGTGGTGTCGCCCGCGCCGCGCAGGCCTCCCCGGATCACCATCGCCATGGCGAAGAAGACCTGCACGAAGCCGCAGATCATGAGGAGTTGCGGAGCGAGTTCGAGATGAATCGGCTGGCGGCTGATGAGATAGGTCAGAAACTCACCGGCGAAGATGAACACGAGGCCGGCGAGTCCCATGAGAATCATGCCGAGCACGGTGCATGCCGCGATCGCTCTCGTCGCCATGCGCGGGTTGTCGGCGCCGAGATACTGGCCGGCCAGCGCGCCCGCCGCGACGCCGAGCGCGAAGCCCGGCATGAAGCTGAACGCTTCCCACTGGACCGTGATGATGTGGGCGCCAAGAAGTCCCTCGGTCTGACCGGTCTTCTCGACGATGATCCCGAGCAGCCAGAAGACGGCGATGAGCTGACCGGCCCACATGCCGAAGCCGTCGAGAAAGCTTGGAAGTCCGATGCGCACGACCCGGCGGAAGATCTCCCAGTTCGGACGGAGTGCGGGGAGTTCCAGCCGCAGGTCATGCACACCGCGAAGCATGAGCAGCGCAATGAGGACCGCGCCGACCGCCTTGCCGATGACCGTCCCGAGAGCGATGCCGACCACATGAAGGTCGAACGAAAACGGATTTTCGATCACGACACCAATCGCGGGGAGCGGAATCGACACCCCTGAGAGAATCCAGCTCGCCAGGATGTTGACGACATTGACGACGACCATGATGAGAAAGGGTCGTGTGGTCTCTCCGGCGCCATGAAGACAGTTGATCGAGACGAAAAGGAAACCGATAAGCGGCATGCCGAGGGCGAGAATGCGGGTGTATTGCAGGCAGTAGAGCGTGGCTTCCTCACTGAGATTGGCGAGCGACGCGAGCGGACGGGCGATGAACCACAGGACGATTCCAACGACAAATCCCCACGCGATCGCGAAGAGGACCGACTGTCCGAGAGTTCGTTGCGCAAGGTCCCGGTCGCCGGCGCCGATCGCTCGCGCAATGAGGGCCATGCCTCCGATGCCGATCGCAGCCATGGCGACGCTGATGAACCAGCTCAGATACCCCGCGATGCCGACGCCGTCGAGCGCCGGCGTCGCCATGTCGCCCGGCAGATGTCCGGCGAGCGCCTTGTCGACGAGTTGAACGAGCGCGTTCGCAAACTGCTCGAGCAGGACCGGCAAGGCGAGAATGAGAATGGCGACGGGAAGTGACTTGCCGGCGAGTCGCCCGCCTCGAATGGCGCCGGGCGCAGGAGCGGATGGCGCGGGGTCCTCAACCGCCTCAGACGAATCGACAAGTTCCGTGCCGGACGGCGGGGGTGACATGGTCCGCGACTATAGGGACGCCGGTCGGATGATCGTCGCGTCATCGGCAACCGACTTGCAAGCCGAGTCGAAGGTCGCCATAGTAGTGAAGCCGGGTCGAAAGCCAGTCAATGAGTGCCTCACCGTCACCCCTGCGCATGAATCATGAGCTTTCCGAACACGAGGAGTCCTCGGCCACTCCGGCCGTCGGGCGAACGGTCGCGGTCGGCCTGCCGTGTGTTCGCTGTGGATACGACCTGCGCGGTCTCAAAGCGGGCGGCGTCTGTCCAGAGTGCGGGCTTGAAGTCAGGCGGACGCTGCTCTTTGTCGTCGATCCCGCGCGCAGTCGCATTGCGCCCCTGAGAGACCCCGCCGCGGCCGGGCGGCGGCTGATCGTCATCGCTGGACTAATCTATCTGGCCGCGTTGCTCCTCTGGTCCCCGCATGTCATCGAGGCGTACGCGCGAGGATGGGAAGAAAGCGCGATTGATCTCGCCTCACGCGCGCAGATTCTCACCGCGATCGCCGGCGCTTGCGGAATCTTCGCGGTGCTCGTGGCGGCCCGACTTCATCGTCCGCTCGAAGCGGAGGCCGAGCCTTCCGAATACCACCGTGGCCTGCGACGATTCCGGCTCGGGATTCTCGGCTGGAGTTTCCTTCTCTTCGCCCTCGCCATCTACGACCTCGAGTTGTCGCCACCGACTGCGGTGGCCTTCGGAGTGAACGAGATCGATCTGGCTCGTACCGGCCTCCGATTTGCGCTCACGGCGACTGCCATCCTGGCGGTAAGCGGCATCCAACCGGTCGTGCGGCTCGTGGAGCTTCGGAGCCTGAGCCATCGAACTGGTCGGGTAAGCCGTCAAGGGTTTGCTGCGATGACGCTGGCGCTCATTGTCGTTGGGGGCGGGGATCTCGTCCGGCTCGTCGTCGCCACGCTCGAAGAGCGCAAGGCGCCCGATTCGGTCATTACCGCCCTGGGATTCGGATCACTCATCCTCATCCTCATCGGGGCGGCGATGGTCACCCTCGCTCTCGCGAGCGTTCTGCTCGACGCCTTTCGACTTCGTCGAGGGATGAACCGGCGGGCCTACACCCTCGATGAACTGCTCGAGCCGGGATCGGGTCTGCCAGCGTGGCAGGCGTCGGCGGACCCAGTCGACGAGTTGTCAAGTCCGGGTCGCGACGTCGACCCGGATGGATCGCCATAAGACACTCTATTTATGAGGCTTATCGACTCCGGCGAACTGGCGCTGGACGGCGCCCGGATTGCGTCCTGTTCGGAGCAGGATATCGCCGCGCTTACAGGTTCCGACCTGTCGAACGCGGCGGGCAGGACCGGATTCGACTCGATCGACACTAACCCCTGGAGAGTTCATCCATGGCCGTGAAGGAATTGGCGTTCGACACCGACGCGCGGAATCAGCTGCTCGCCGGCGTCGAGAAGCTCGCCGCCGCTGTGAAGTCGACCCTTGGCCCGCGCGGGCGGAACGCCGTCATCGACAAGTCGTGGGGAGGCCCCACGGTCACCAAGGACGGAGTGACCGTCGCCGAGGAGATCGAGCTGCGGAACAAGTTCGAGAACCTTGGCGCGCAGCTCGTCAAGGAGGCGGCGTCGAAGACGAGCGACGACGCGGGGGATGGCACGACGACCGCGACGGTGCTCGCCGAAGCCGTCTTCAAGGAAGGGCTTCGATATATCGCCGCCGGCGTCGACGCGAACGCCCTTGTGCGCGGCCTGCGTCGCGGCGCCGAAGCGGCGACGAAGGAAATCGAGTCGCTCGCCCGTCCCGTCGAAGGCAAGGAAGACATCCGGAATGTCGCCACGATCAGCTCGAACAACGACGCCGAGGTTGGCAAGATCATGGCCGACGCGTTCGACAAGGTCGGTAAGGACGGCGTGATCACGGTCGAAGAAGGAAAGAGTCTCGAGACTTTCGTCGATGTCGTAGAGGGCATGCAGTTCGACCGCGGCTACCTCTCTCCGAACTTCATCACGAATGTAGATGAGATGAAGGTCGTGCTCGAGAAGCCGCTCATTCTCATCCACGAAGAGAAGATCGATTCGGTGCAGAAGCTTCTGCCCCTCCTCGAGAAGGCTCAGCAGGCCAAGAAGCCGCTGCTCATCATCGCCGAGGACATCACGGGCGAAGCGCTGAGCACGCTCGTCATCAATAAGCTTCGCGGCGTGCTTCAGGTCGCCGCGGTGAAGGCGCCCGGGTACGGCGACCGTCGGAAGGCGATGCTCCAGGATCTCGCCGTGCTGACCGGCGCCGAAGCGATCATGAAGGACCTCGGCGTCGACCTCGATCAGGTCGAACTCGACCAGCTCGGTATGGCGAAGAAGATCGAAATCGACAACGATTCCACCACCGTGATCGAAGGCGCGGGCTCGACCGAGGCGATTCAGTCGCGCATCGAGCAGATCCGTCGTGAGATCGACGCGACCACGAGTGATTACGATCGCGAGAAGCTGCAGGAGCGTCTCGCGAAGCTCGCGGGCGGCGTGGCGCAGATCAATGTGGGCGCCGCGTCGGAAGCCGAACTCAAGCAGAAGAAGGCGATGGTTGAAGATGCCCTCCACGCGACTCGCGCTGCGATCGCGGAAGGCATCGTGCCCGGTGGTGGCGTGAGCTTTATCCGCGCTCTGCCGGCGCTCGACAAGGCGAGAAACGCGGCGCGCGGCGACGAGAAGTTCGGCGTCGAACTCCTGGGCAAGGTGCTGCTCACGCCGCTGCGGACCATCGCCGAGAACGCCGGCGCCAAGGGCGCCGTCGTGGTCGCCAAGGTCGCGGAGAACAAGGGCAGTTTCGGGTTCAACGCGTTGACCGGAGAGTACGGCGACATGCTCAAGATGGGCGTCCTGACGCCGGCCCGTGTCGACCGCACTGCGTTGCAGAACGCCGTGTCCGTCGCCTCGCTCCTGCTGACAACCGACTGCATTGTGACCGACAAGCCTTCCGAGGATGATGGCGACGATCACGCGCACGCCCACGGCGGTGGCATGGGTGGTATGGGAGGCATGGGCGGAATGGGTGGCATGGGCGGCATGGGCGGCATGGGTGGAATGGGCTTCTAATCCGTCGCTGAGTCCATGAATGAAATCAACCGGGGCCGGCCCGTCCGGTCACCGCATGACAAGTGTTCCAAGGAGTCATTGACCATGGCGATTCAACCGCTTGACGATCGTGTCCTCGTTCGGCCGATCGACGCCGAAGAGAAGACGGAGTCGGGCATTTACCTTCCGGAAAGCGCGAAGGAGAAGCCTCAGAAGGGGCAGGTCGTCGCGACGGGACCGGGTCGTCTTCTCGAGGGTGGCAAGCGCGCCGCCGTTGGCGTGCGAAAGGGCGACACCGTGGTGTACGGCAAGTATGCGGGAAGTGAGATCGAGGTGAAGGGCGTGAAGCACCTCATCCTCCGCGAGAGTGAACTGCTCGGCGTGCTCGAGGAGAAATGAGTGGCGTCGCGGCGGGACTCCGCGGCGAGGATCGCGGGTACTTCTTCGTTGTCGGTCAGGCCCGTTCGGGAACGAACTGGACCTGCCGGCTGCTCAACCTGCATCCGGCGGTACGAGGTCACGGCGAGTTTCATTTCGAACGATTGCGCTCCGGGGTGACCGAGTTCACCCGGAACCCGAACGCTCTCGGGGCGCACGAGCCGCTCGCCTCGAAGAGTACGCGATGGTTCGAGGAATTCGTCCGATCGACGCTCGACGACCTGCGCCATGAGGCGCCGGAAGCGCGATGGGTTGGAGATCGAACGCCGCGTCCGCTTGAGCCGTTGATTCCGGATGCGAGGCACTTCCTCGTCATTCGGGATGGTCGAGATGTCGTCGTGAGTCGGGCCCATCACCAGATGCGCATGGGCGGGCCGTGGAAGGAGCCGTTTCGAACCACGATGCAGGAACATGCGGAGGCATTTCGAGCGGACCCGGACTACTTCCGGCGGCATCCCGACCGATTGTTCGCGGATTCGGAATGGCTCGGCGTCCTTGCCGCGGCCTGGTCGAACCGGATGCGTTCAGACGAAGAAGGACGGGCGAGATTTGCGTCTGGTGAGTGGAGCGGAGCGTGCCAGGTTGTTCGGTACGAAGATATTCACGCGAATACTGAACGCGAACGGAACCGAATGTATGAGTTCCTTTCGCTTGATTCCTCGCGAGCGGCAGCGCTATCGCCGGAGTCGCAGACGAGCGCCGGATTCGATCGCGAGCAGCCTCATTCGCTTTCGCGACGCGGGGAGTCGGGCGGTTGGAAAGACCACGCGGATGACCGATTTCGAGAAACTTTCAAGCGTCACGCCGGCGAGGCGCTCATTGAGTTCGGCTACGAGCAGGATCTGAACTGGTAGATCAATACGAGAGACGCGGGGAATGATCGACGCCCCGAACGATGCACACGAAAGCGAGTGAGAACAGTCATGTCCACGAAGCAGATGATGTTCGGCCAGGAGGCGCAGAACGAGATCAACAAGGGTCTCGAACGGCTCGCCAACGCGGTCAAGGTCACGATGGGTCCGGTTGGACGCAATGTCGTCATTCAGAAGTCCTACGGCGGCCCGACGGTGACCAAGGACGGTGTCTCGGTCGCGAAGGAAGTCGAACTCGAAGAAGCGTTCGAGAACATGGGCGCCAAGCTGGTCGCTCAGGTCGCGAAGAAGACCTCGGATGTAGCCGGTGACGGTACCACGGCGGCGACGGTTCTCGCGCAATCGATTTATGGCGAGGGCCGGCGGTTTGTCATCGCCGGACATAATCCCGTCGAGATTCAGCGCGGCATCCTCGCCGCGGCCGAAGTCGCCGCCGATGCGGTGAGCGGCATGGCCGTGAAGTGCAAGGGCAAGGATGACTACCGCAAGGTCGCGACGGTCTCGGCGAATCACGACCAGGAGATTGGTGAACTCATCGCCGAGGCCATCAACCGCGTCGGCGCCGACGGAGTCGTTGAAGTCGAGGATGGCAAGACGGCCGAGATGACGCTCGACTATGTCGAAGGCATGCAGTTCGACAAGGGCTACCTGAGCCCGTACTTCATGACCGACGCGGCGACGACCGAATGCGTGCTCGAAGACGCGTATGTGCTCATTCACGAGAAGAAGATCGCCAACCTCACGGATTTCCTGCCGCTGCTGAACAAGGTCGCGGGCTCGGGTAAGCCGCTCCTGATCATCGCGGAGGATGTCGAGAACGAAGCGCTCGCCGCGCTCGTCGTGAACCGGCTTCGCGGCGTGCTCCGCATCTGCGCCGTCAAGGCGCCGGGATTCGGCGAGCGTCGCAAGGCGATGCTTGGCGACATCGCCACCCTGACCGGCGGCGTGTTCTTCTCGGAGGACCTCGGACGCACGCTCGAATCGATCGAGATCGGCGAGCTCGGCCGTGCGAAGAAGATCGTGGTGGACAAGGACCATACGACGATCATCGAGGGCGCCGGAAAGAAGAAGGACATCACGGCCCGGGCCGACCAGATCCGCGCCATGTTCGAGCGATCCACCAGTGACTACGACCGCGAGAAGCTGCAGGAGCGGCTGGCGAAGCTCACGAGCGGTGTGGCGATCCTCAATGTCGGCGGGGCGACCGAGACGGCGATGAAGGAGCGGAAGGATCGCGTGGACGACGCGCTCCACGCGACGCGCGCCGCGGCGAAGGAGGGCTATGTGCCGGGCGGCGGCGTCGCCATGCTCCGGGTCATCGACGCGGTGGAGAGCGGGCGTCGCAAGGCGCGCGGTGATCAGAAGTACGGCTTCGAGATCCTCGCCAAGGCGCTCGAGGCTCCGGCGCGGCAGATTGCGGAGAACTCCGGCGTCGACGGCGATGTCGTGGTCGAGAAGATTCGCGAAGGCAAGAACGCGTTCGGCTACAACGCGGCGACGAGTGAGTTCACCGACCTCGTCAAGGCCGGCATTATCGACCCGGCGCTCGTCGTCCGGTCGGCGATCCAGAACGCGGCGTCCGTCGCGGCGCTCATGCTCACGACCGATGTCCTTGTGACGGAAGTGGACGACGACGAAGATCCGGCGGCCGGCGCCGTCGCATAAGTTCGAGTCGGCAGCGCGGAGGGAGCGGCGGTTGGCGCGAGCCCACGCTTATCGTGGGCTCGCCTCGCGCCGGGAACGCATCGCACACGGGACCTTGAGGACCACGGATGGCGACGACTCGCGACTACTACGAAGTGCTCGGCGTAGAGCGCACGGCGAACGGCGACGAAATCAAACGCGCCTATCGCCGACTCGCCATGAAGTGGCATCCGGATCGCAATCCGGACAACCCGGACGCGGAGGTCAAGTTCAAGGAAGCTGCGGAAGCCTATGAAGTGCTCGCCGATGAGCGGCGGCGTCGCCTGTATGACCAGCACGGCCATGCGGGGCTCCGCGGAACGCCGGGGCACGATTTCCGCTCGATGGATCCGAACGACATCTTCTCGATGTTCGACGAGATCTTCGGGGGGATGGGTGGAGCGCGAGGGCGGCGACGGCGCGGTGTAGCCCGGGGGTTTGATCTCGAGACACAAGTCGAGATCTCGCTCGAGGATGTCTTCGCAGGCACGAAAGTCGATGTCGATATCACGCGGCTGGATGTCTGCGAGCACTGTCACGGCGGCGGAGCTGAGCCGGGGACCGACCGCGAGCAGTGTTCGACTTGCGGCGGTCACGGCCAGGTCGCGCAGACCGGACTCGGCGGCATGTTCCGGATGGTCACGACCTGTCCGCAGTGCAAGGGGCGTGGCACGGTGGTGACGTCACCGTGCGGGGAGTGTCGAGGCGCCGGTCGGGTGCCGACCCGACGACGCCTCGAAGTGAAGATTCCGCCCGGCATCCGGGCGGGCCAGGCCGTCGCGATCCGCGGGGAAGGTGAGCCGCCTCCGCCGGAAGCGTCCGAATCCGGACAGGGCATTCGCGGAGACCTACATGTCGTCGTCGAAGTGACGCCGCACGAAGTCTTTCAGCGGGAAGGCGATGATCTTCTCCTCGAGATGCCGATCAGTTTCACACAGGCCGCGCTCGGGGCCGAGATCAACGCGCCGACGCTCGACGGTGAGGCGGAAATCACCATTCCCCGGGGCACGCAGCACGGACGGACATTCCGGCTCTCCGGCCGCGGACTCCCCAACCTGCGTTCCGGACGACGGGGCGATCTTGTCGTCCGTGTTTCAATTGAGATACCGAAGAAACTGACGGACGAACAGGAGTCGCTGCTGCGACAGTTCGCCGACACCGAAGACAACCTCGTCCTGCCCGAGAGCCACGGGTTCTGGAAGAAGATCCGGGCGTTTCTGGCGCGGAGGGATGAATTATGAACACCGAAGCACGAGATCGTCAGGACGACCGGTCCGTCGAGGCGGGCGCCACGGGGGGGCCCGAGGAGGCGTCATCGGCGGAGACATCCAGTGAGTCCGCGCGGCACGAAGAGCTCGTACGCGAACGGGATGACGCCATCGCCCGTTACCAGCGGGCCCTCGCCGATTACCAGAACTTCCAGCGCCGGAGTGTGGAGAACGAGCGACGCGCCCGCATGCAGGCGATCTCGGACCTCGTGCGCGATCTCCTGCCGGCGCTCGACAATCTGGATCTCGCCCTCACGCAGGAGATCGAGGGCGATCATCTCCAGCGATTCCACGACGGCATTCGACTGATTCGGGACGAGTTGTTCAGAGCTCTCGCCGGGCACGGCGCCGAGGTCTTCGAAGCGGCGCCGGGTGAGCCGTTCGATCCGAATCGGCATGAAGCGATGATGCATGTTCCGTCGGACGAGATCGATCCGCATCATGTCGTGGAGCAATTGCAAACCGGGTATCGAATGGGCGACATTATCCTTCGACCGGCGAAGGTCAGCGTGGCGCGCCCCTCCACCGGGGAATAGCGGGTTTGAGGAGCGCGGCTCGGCCGCCGCGAACGAAAGGAATCGGAGTCATGCCAACCTACGACTACGCGTGCCGCGCCTGCGGCCACGAATTCGAGCTCTTTCAGTCGATGTCGGCTCCAGTGAAGCGGAAGTGTCCGGAGTGCGGCAAACTCCAACTCGAGCGCCTACTCGGCGCCGGCGCCGGAGTCATCTTCAAGGGAAGCGGTTTCTACGAGACCGACTATCGGTCGGACTCATACAAGAAGGCGGCCGATTCGGACGGGAAACCGGCGTCGAAGGACACTGCGTCCGGAGCCGACAAGTCGGCGGACGCGTCGAAGAACGGCGCCGCGAAGGAAAGTTCCACCGATTCGACGAAGAAGCAGTCAGAGTCAAAGTCAAAGTCGACACCCAAGCCGAAGACGACCGGCGAATCATGAACGCCGCGTCGCCACGAGGACGCGTGGCAGATTCTCGTGATCCGAGAGAATGTGCGGTTCAACGAGGTCGCTCTGTTCGCGGGTGAGCGCAAGGATTGCAGTTCTCTGTGACGCCGCGAACTCAAAGACGACCTGTCCGGCGGGCGCCAGCCCGGTCGGGGCGTTCTGAATGAGCGGGCGCAGGAATTCGAGTCCATCCGACCCGCCACGCAGGGCAGAGTGCGGCTCATAATCCCGGATGTTTCGATCGACGACGGTCCACTCCGCGTCCGAGATGTACGGCGGGTTCGAGATGATGTAGTCGAATCGGCTCCATTCCCGACCGCCACGGAGCGGCTCGAGAAGTGATCCCGTTCGAAACTCCATTCGATCCGCGACCTTGTGCTCCGCCGCGTTTTCGCGAGCGACCTCGATGGCCGCGTCGGAGATGTCGGTCGCAATGATCCGAGCCGTGCGAAGATGCCTGGCGATGGCGATGGATACGGCTCCGGAGCCGACGCCGATCTCCGCGATAAGCGGCGCCGAGGCGCCGGCGCCGGCGCGCTGCCTCTGGAGAATGTGTTCGACGATCGTGACCGTACTTGGTCGCGGAATGAGCGTGTCGGCCGTGACGGTCATCCGGAGTCCAAAGAACCAGGCCTCGCCGAGCAGGTAGGCGATTGGCTCATGAGCCGTGGCGCGTTCAACCAGAGCGCGGAGGGCGTCGCGTTCGATCGGGGAGGCCGGACGATCCGCTTCCATATAGAGCCGAAGTCGCTCACATCCGATGACATGCGCGAGCAGCAACTCCGCGCTGAGCCGGGGCGCATCGACCGCGTGCTTCTCGAAGTGCGCGGTCATCCAATCGAGCAGTCGACGCGTAGTCCAGGGTTCAGATTGGGTGGACGGACTCGTCGGCACGGCCGATTTTACCCTGATTCTTCAAGTGTTCGGTGGGCGCGCGGCAATCTTTCATGGTCGGCGCACGAGGACCCGTCTACCCTTCCGGCCCTCATCCGGAGCGCGTAAGAGGCGAAATCAATCGGGCGGGTTGGTCGTTCCGTTCCATCGCGTCGGGCGAAGACCCCTCGATGGCCTGACACGACGACTATGGGATGAGGAATCGATCGGGGCCATGACCATGCGGATTCTCATGTTGGGTTGGGAATTCCCGCCGTTCATCGCGGGCGGGCTGGGCACCGCGTGCTACGGATTGACAAAGGCGCTCGACCGTCTTGGCCACGAGATCACTTTTGTGCTTCCCAAGGCCGTTGATCGATCGCACTCCTCGCATGTCGAGTTGTTGAGCCCGGAAGCGCTCGACGAACGCGCGACCCACGAGGGCGCCGTCGTGTCGTCGAGTGGCGGAGTTCGGCGCGACCGGCGTTCCCGCGAGGTGGTCGAGTCGTACCAGGTCGATGAGTTCGAGCATGTGACCTTTCAGGCAGTGCCCTCGGGTACCGGACTGTCGAGTCCCTACGGTGATGCGGCGCCCCTCACTCCGGAAGAGATCGAGGAACTGCGGCTTCGTCAACGGGAAGAGGAGCGGCGGAAGACCGAGGTCGAGGAAGCGCTGATCGAGACCGCGGATCGACCGACTCCCGGATTCCTCGGTCTCGGCCGCCCGACGATGGGTGGCGACTACGCCGGTGATATGTTGACCGATATTCGGCGCTACGCGGCGCTCTGCCTCGAACTCACCCGTTCCATGAAGTTCGATGTCATCCACGCGCACGACTGGATGACTTACCCGGCGGGCATGGCGATCGCCCGGGCGACTGGGGTACCGCTGGTCGCTCACATTCACTCGACCGAGTTCGACCGATCCGGGGAGTCGGTCAATTCACAAATCTACGAGATCGAACGGCGCGGACTTCACAGCGCTCTCCGCGTGATCTCGGTCAGTTTCTGGACGAAGAAGATCGTCTGCCGCCGGTACGGTGTCGACCCGTCACGAGTGCATGTGGTCTGGAACGGCGTTGATCTGCCGTCAGGCGCGAATGGACTGGAGCCGATCGCCTCGACGGACAAGATCGTCCTCTTCCTTGGTCGCATCACGATGCAGAAGGGGCCGGAGTATTTCGTCGCCGCGGCGAAGCGGGTGCTCGAGAAGATCTCGAATGTGAAATTCATCGTCGCCGGTTCCGGCGACATGGCGACGCGCATCATTGAACTCGCCGCGAAGATGGGGATCGGTCACAAGGTCCTGTTCACCGGCTTTCTGCGTGGTAAAGATGTCGAACGCGTCTACCAGATGGCGGACTGCTATGTCATGCCCTCCGTCTCCGAACCCTTTGGGATCGCCCCGCTCGAGGCGATGAGCCACGATGTGCCCGTGATCATCTCGAAGCAGTCCGGGGTCTCTGAGGTCCTCACGCACGCGTTGAAGGTGGATTTCTGGGATGTCGATGAGATGGCGAACAAGATCATCGCCGTGCTCCGCCACCCGCCGCTGAGCCAGACCCTTCGATACCACGGACAGTTCGAGATCCGTCGCCTGACCTGGGAGGGGGCGGCGGAAGGATGCGTCCGGGTCTACGAGGAAGCCCGACAGGCCCTGCGCTCGTCGTCGCCTCGAATCTCCGGCTGAATTCGGGGCGGGACGAGGCCGAACTTTGATGTAGAATTGTCGCGGTGGTCGCGCCTCCATGATTGGTAACGGGGCGCGTCAAAGTCCTACTCGTCGATCCCATGAAACCCGGTCGCCGATTCGTTCGAACGGACGGTGGTCGGGGTTGGCTGGACCGACGAATGAGTCTTGATCTGTGGGAGATTGATTGATGTGCCTTGGCAGACTCTCGCGCGTGGCGGCGGCCGCCGCCGTGCTGTTCCTCATCATGACATTCCCGGCAACCACGATCGGGCAATTGTCCGAGGTTCGGGTCGAAGTGCACGACCCCGATTTCATCCCGCTGCACTCCTACTGCATCGGTGAGCACGCCGACCGCCTTATCTTCTTCGGCGGGATTTCGAAGATGGGAATGCACAGTCTCAACCAGAGCGGTGAGATCACCTTTCCGATTGAAGTCTTCAACCCAGCCATCCATGTGTATGAGTTGGCGACCGGATCGCTCTGGAGCGCGTCGACCGCCACACTTCCCGACGACATTCAACTCGCCCTACTCGTCACAAATGCCGCGGCGTTTCAGCAGGGCGATCATCTCTACCTCTACGGCGGATACGGTCCGAATCTCGACGGCACGAACTGGGGTACCCGACCGGCCGTGACCGAGATTGACCTTGTGGCCGTACACGACGCCGTGGTCGGCGGTACCGCGGTTCCCGCGTCCGCGTTCTCCATCATATCGTCCGAAGCCGCACAGGTCGCCGGCGCCGCCATTGTGCGGCTCGGCGAGCGATTCGCGCTGATCGGCGGCTCGAAGTTCCGTGGCAACTACGGCACGAGGGACGACTTCTCGAACACCTACCGGAAGGAACTCCAGATCTTCGATCCGCGGGTCAGTTGGACGGCTCCGGTCGAAGTGTTCAGCGACCCGGAGCTGCGACGCCGGGACATGAACGCGTCGCCGATCACGATTCCCGTCGGTGGGACGCCAACGCCCGGCCTCGCCGTCCACACGGGCGTCTTTCAACCCGACGCGCCGCTCCCCTGGGATTACCCCATTCTCTATGCGGACGGGCAGACTCCTTATCTCGACACGGCGTTCTATCAGCGAATGAATCAGTACACCGCTCCCCGCGTTTCCCTGTATTCGGAGCGGCTCGGCCGCAACTGCCTGCTTACCTTCGGCGGCCTCTCGTCGCATATGTGGGACGGGGCCTACTTCGTGCCGAATTTCGCCATCCCGTGGGTGGACGAGATTACGCAGTTGACCGTTGAGAATGGCTTCTTCGTTGACGAATCCGTGATCGGGGAAGCGCCGAAGGCGATCGTCGACGCGGAGTTCGTCGTCAATCCGGATCTTCCGACCAACGCGGGCGGACAGATTCTGCTCGATGGAATTCCCGCCGGCGAGACGCTCCTGGGGTACTACCTCGGAGGCGTCGTGGCCGACCAGCCGGCGAACGCGCCGCCGACCACCGCGGGGCGGGTCGTCTATGCCGTCTATGCGACGGTTGATCATGGCGGCCCGATCCTCGTCACGAGCGACTTCGTGATCGGCGAGGTCGCCACGATGACCGTGGAGGGCGCCGAGCCTGGCGCGCGCGTCGCGTTCGCGTACAGTCTGTTCGGCGCCGGGCCGACCTTCGTGCCATCGATCGGCATGGAAGTCGATCTTTCGCGACCCATCTACCGCGGCGGCCACGGCTACGCTAATTCGAACGGTACCGTTTCGATCGTTCGCTCGATTCCGGACCACCTCAGCCCGCGCCCGCTGTGGATTCAGGCGGTCATGGCGCCGGCGAACGGCGACGCGGTCAAGACCAACCTCGTGAAAGCAGACCTCCGCTACTGAATCAAGGGCGTTCGCAGCATTCTCAGTCGGCCACGGATGAATCGTCCGTGGCCGTTTTCTTTTCGCACGGCGCGCCCGTCGCTATCGTCTTCGACCTGCACGAGGAGATGATCGTGACCATCGAGAAGGCGCTCGAGGCATACGCGGCGAATCGACACGACGGAGTCGATCGACTCGTCGAGTGGTTGTCGATTCCGAGTATCAGTACGGACCCCGCATACCGAGATGAATGCCGTCGGGGAGGACAGTGGCTCGTCGACCAGCTCACGGAGATTGGACTCGACGCGAAGCTCGAGACCACGCCGGGGCATCCGATCGTGTGGGCGCGCACGACGAATCCGGAGGCGCACGGACCGCACATTCTCTTCTACGGCCATTACGATGTGCAGCCCGCCGACCCGCTCGAGAAGTGGAAGTCGCCTCCCTTTGAACCGGCGATTGTCGACGGACCACACGGAAAGCGGGTCGTTGCGCGCGGAGCGGTGGACGACAAGGGTCAGGTCATGACCTTCATCGAAGCCTTGCGCGCCTGGAAGGACGCGACCGGCTCCATTCCCTGCCCGGTCACCGTGATCGTGGAAGGTGAGGAAGAGTCTGCGAGCGTGAACCTCGACGCCTTTCTCGAGAGGGCGAAAGCGCGTCTCGTCGGAAACGAAGCGCGCCCGAAGCCGTGCGATCTCGTGGTGGTCAGCGACACTGGGATGTGGGATATCAACACGCCGGCGATCACGACTTCGCTGCGGGGACTCCTGTACCTTGAGGTCACGGTCCATGGCCCGAGTCATGATCTGCACTCGGGAATGGCGGGCGGCGCGGTCCCGAATCCGGCGAACGAACTCGCGCGGGTCATCGGCGAGATTCACGATGAGAATCGTCGCGTAACGATCGACGCGTTCTATGACGATGTCGTGGAACTGACGCCCGAACAGCGACGGGAATGGGCGTCACTCGAATTCGACGAGGCGGCCTATCTGTCCGACATGGGTGTGTCCGAGGCACGAGGCGAGCGAGATTTCTCGACACTCGAGCGTCAATGGGCGCGGCCGACCTGTGATGTGAACGGGATCTACGGCGGTTATACCGGTGTGGGCGCCAAGACGATCATTCCAAGCCACGCCTCGGCCAAGATCAGCTTTCGACTCGTACCAGATCAGCGACCGGAGAAGATCGAATCTGCGTTCAAGCAGTGGTTCGAATCGCGGCTTCCTCGTGGACTCCAGACGGAATGGCGGAGTCACGGGTCAGGGAGGGCGTACCGCGTCGAACCGAACTCTCCCTATCTCCAGACGGCGAGATCGAGTCTTGAACGGGCGACCGGCGTGAAGCCGGTGAACATCGGCAGCGGCGGATCAATCCCGGTCGTCGAAAGCATCAAGCAGACCCTCGGGCTCGATACGCTGCTCATCGGATTCGGTCTCGCCGATGATCGCGTGCACTCGCCGAACGAGAAGTTCGAGCTGCGCTGTTTCGAAATGGGGGCGCAGTCGCACATCGTGCTTCTCGGTGAGTTCGCAAAGTTGGGCGGGGAATGAGTCAGGCGGCGGCGCGACGGGAATGGGCGCGCTCGTCCGAGACCTCGAAGACTTCAATGACATCGTCATCGAGCGGTGAATTCAGTGGCGCGTCCGCGTTCGGGTCGATCGCCTCGAGTCGACGCAGATGCATGAGCTGACGATGCCGATACTCGGCGAGCCGTCGTCGCGCCGCTTCAGTCTTGAGGTTCAACCGAAGTCGATGGGTATCGACCCTCAGATCGTGCACATGGGTCACGATCTGAACGCGTCGCGCGAGCGTGAAGAGAATCATCGTGAACGCGGTCACCGCCACGCCGACGACGATGGGCCAGTTCGGGCCGAGGATGCTCGAGGGAGAGAACACAGTCGTGTTATCGGCGGAAACGAACGCCCACTTGATTCGCCAGCCGGATGGCGATCATTTCGCCGCCGAGACCTCGGCCGGCGCGGGGTCCTTCGCGGACGCGGGTCGGGGAGATTCTGAGGGAGTTGGTGCGGCGCTTGTTGCCTCCGCGTCGCGCCGGGACTTGATTCGTTCGATCTCGGCGATCCGCTGACTCCGGCGCGCGACCTTGATTCCCGTGACCACAATAAACCCGGCGAAGACGAGGCCGATGGCGTACACGAGCCGGGCCCGCATGAAGACGAGCGTGACCGCGAGCAGGGCGAACACGCCGGAGATGGCGTACAACACGAAGACTGACCCGACGACCCTGAGGCGCGTCCGACTGAGCATGTGGTGAAGGTGGTCCCGGTCGGGGGTGAAGATCGGGAGACCGGCGAGGCGCCGGCGAATGATCGCGAGCGTCATGTCGATCAGGGGGAGCGCGAAGACGATCAGCCCAGCGAACACGAGATGGGTCTGACCGTTCTCGCCCAAGAGCAACACGATGACCATGACGGAAAACCCGAGCAGCAGCGACCCGGCGTCGCCGAGGAAAATCGTCGCTGGTCGGAAATTGTGCGGCAGAAAACCAAGCGTGGCGCCGAGCAGCGCGAAGCACAGCGCGACCCGCGCGCCGGTCAACTCGCCGTAGTTCTTCGCGGCAAGGAGCACGGAGATCGCGAGGAGGGCGGAGGCCATGATTGAGACGCTGCCCGTCAAGAGTCCGTCGAGCCCGTCGAGCAGGTTCGCCGCGTTGCAGCCGATGAGGACAAACGCGGCGATAATGAAGGCGCCCGTCCAATAGACGAGATCAATGTCCCAGACGCCGGGGATGATCGGCAGCGCGTGGAAGTCAACCACGATTCCGAACGAAGCTTCGAGCAGCGACTGGAACGGTGCGAGCAGACCTTCCGCGACACGACCGCCGATCGCATCGTCCCAGGCGAGCACCGCGGCGGCGATGAACATCCCGCCGACCTTCGTATAGGGGTCCCAATGCAGGATGTCGTCGGCAAGGCCTGTGAACAGGATAACGACCATCGCGATGACGACATGGAGCGGGATCGGCGTCAGGCCGGGCACATAACCATCGAAGAGGTAGCTCCCGGCGATCCCTGCGAACAAGCCGAGAAACACCGCGACACCGCCGAGGTACGCGACTGGTTCGCGGTGCATCTTGCGATTCGAATCGGGCCAGTCGACAATTCCCGCCCGGAACGCCAGCTTGCGGACGAGCGGCGTGAGGAGAAGCGTGACGAGAAACGCGATCACGAAGACGAAGAGATAACCGTGGACGATCGCGCTCGGCGAGAACGGATCATGGCCGTCCGTCGAGAACCCGAGCAGATCGGTGGTCGCGTCGAGTGACACCTCGGGCACTTCGACCGACGAATCACCCGTCGGAATGGGTTCGGGTTGGAAGCGATGCATCAGCACGATCGACCGTCCCCGCACTCGGTTTCCACAGCGGTGATCCGGCCGAGAGACTCCGCAATATCAAGGATGGTCTGTTCCAGGCTCATCTTCGGCTCGAAGCCGACCGTCTCGCGAATCCTTCCGATGTCCGGGACGCGGGCCATGAGATCCTCGAAGCCCGGTTGGTACGCGTTTTCGTACGGTACGAATTCGATCGAACTCCGGCTGTCGAGTGTTTCGATCACCCGCCGCGCGAGGTCGTGAATCGAGATCGGCTCGTCGCGGCCAAGATTGAAGACGCGACCGTAAGCCCCCGGCGTCCGGAGGAGCTTCGGCAGAACCTCGACCACCTCTCGAACATCACAGAAACATCGGACCTGTGAACCATCGCCGAAGACGCGGAGCGGCTCGTGCTCGAGCGCCGCTCGTACGAAGAGGGGGAGCACCATGCCATAGTCACCCACCTGCCGGGGTCCGACCGTGTTGAAAAACCGGACGATGACGGCGGGAAGCGTCTCTTCGCGGGAGTGCGCAAGCGCGAGGTACTCATCAATCGCCTTAGTGCAGGCGTATGACCATCGAGTCTTCGAGGTTGGGCCGTACACGACATCGTCTTCTTCCGCGAACGGCGTCGCGGTCGACTTGCCGTAGACCTCGCTGGACGAGGCGATGAGAATGGGGGTGTCGTCCTTCGCTGCGAATCGAAGCACCG
Source organism: Phycisphaerales bacterium (assembly GCA_043101845.1). Taxonomy (GTDB): domain Bacteria; phylum Planctomycetota; class Phycisphaerae; order Phycisphaerales; family UBA5793; genus JBICHN01. The sequence goes on from JBICHN010000011.1 coordinate 1,659,046, forward strand.
ACGCCGTCTCGAGGATGTTCGTCTCAATCGTTTGTATGGGCCGCTCGAGGATGAGCCGAACCCCGACGGCGGCGGCGAGATGGTAAATCTCGGTGAATGCCGGGAGTGAGCCACCGTCAATGGCCGCGCTCACGGTGGAGTCGATGATCGTGAGTCGATCGGCGTCGTGCACGGCAGCGAGATTCTGTCGCCGTCCGGTCGAGAAATCATCGACCACGGTGACGAGGGCGCCCTGCGCAAGAAGGCGCTCGACCAGATGGGAGCCGATGAAACCGGCGCCGCCAGTGACGAGGATCCGTCGCGGTTCGTCTGCGCGCTTCACAGGATGGCCAGCCCTCTCCGACCGGCGCCGCTGGGCGTCATCACCGTCGTCATCGGCCAGCGCTGTGACGGTACGACTCCATGTGGCGGATGTTTCGCTTGAAGTATCCGCCGGCGGCGGAACGAGCGGCGTTGAGCACGACTCCGAGATGCTCGGCCCTTGAGTTCTCGAGTTGACCGGTCAGCCGGGTCACGAGCCCGCGCTCCTCCTGCAGCGCCCGTACCACAAGCGCCGTCGCGTCGGCGTGTTGCGCGAGCAGCATGCTCTCGCCGGCGACGACAGCCGGCGGAGAATCGATGAGAATCACATCGTACATCGCGCGCAGTCGCGCGATGACCGTACGGAACTTCTCGGTGGACAGGCGTTCGACCACCCGATGCTCACCCGATCCGGCGACGAGCACATCGAGGTTCGAGACCGAAGTCGCCTGAACGGATTGCTCAAGCACGGCATGGTCCCCGAGCACATCGCCGAGTCCGGGCTCCGAATCGACTCCGAAGATCGACGCGATCCGCGGACGCCGGAAGTTCGCTTCGAGGACGAGTACACGGCGCTCGCTGTTCGCGATGCAGACCGCAAGATTCGAGGTCAACCAGGTCGAACCAGCGCCGGGCTGACCGCCAAGGACAAGCAGGGACTTGTGCCCCGCCTGATCGAGCGCCTGGAGAATCGGCGTCCGCAGCTGGCGCACCGATTCGGCGAGAACGCTTCGCGGCGCGTCGAGCGTCACCAGCGAGATGTCCTTCGGATTCGACGGATCTTCGCTCGCGTGCGGGACGACGCCCAGCACATGTCCGTTCGGGAGAACCGCGATGTCCGCCGGGCCTTTCACACGCTTGTCCGTCAGTTCACGAAGGAAGATGAGTCCGGTGGTGAGGCCGCCGATGAGGACGACACCGAGCGGTACGGTCATCGTGAGGCGCGGGAAGTCTGGATTGCGGGGCGTCACGGGATCCTGAATCCTCTTCACCGGATCCGTGCGTGTTTGCTTCAGGGAGAGATCGAGATCCGAGAGACGGCGCTCCGTCTCCTGAATCGCGACATTAAGCGATTCGAGTTCGCGCTCCTTGGCGACGAGACTCTCACGGCGGGCGATGAGGCGATCGACTTCCTGCTGTCGCGCGGCGATCGCCGATTCCGTTTCCCCGATCTTCTTCTGGAGCGACTCTACGCCGCCGACCAGCCGTTCCTCTTCGATGTCGAGGTTCTCGCGGAGGACGCGCGCGAGCGTCGACTCGCGCTCGTCAATCGCCGCGTTGACCTGCCGCTGGAGGTCACGGACATATTTATGATTCGATCCGTATTGCGACTGGAATCGACGCAATTGCGTCTGGAGTTCCGTGACACGAGTATTTAGGAACATGACCTCTCGGTTCTGTTCCGCCGCTCGACGCTCCTCCTCGGTGAATTCGATCGGCTCCTGCTGACGCCGCGTTTGAAGCGACCGGAGAGCGCCCTGGCTCTGCGAGTACGCCTGGCGATCAAGAATGATCTGCTCATTTAGAGTTGCGAGTTCGATCGCGGCGGAGGTGTTCAGTGGATCGACGGAGAAGTCGTCGCTGCGACGGATGTTGTCGATCGCTTCCTCGACGCGGCGCCGCTCATTTCTGAGCTTGTCGCGGCGTTCGTCGAACGAAGCGCCGAGGGCATTCTTCTCGGAGACCTTGTCCGCCTGGATCTGCTCGTCATACGCATAGACCACCGCATCGAGAATGCGCTTCAGATCACCGGGGTTTGAGCCGGTCGCCGTCAGACGAATCAGGAAGGTCTCACCATACGGGATCGCCCGAACGCGTTCGGCGAGATCATCGATCGCTTCGTCGATGTTGAGATCCCCGGTCGCGGGATCGGTGAATTCCGCGATCCACTCCGTATTCTTAACAGGAGGGGCGGTCGCCGCATCGCGCAAGATTGGGGGACGGACCATTGACGCCGCCAAGGTCGCGAGCTGGAGTTCGTAGTAGTCTGGATTCGGGAGACTCGGATCGCTGATCGCGTTCGGATCTACATTCGGCGGATTGACCTGGTAGAGCGCTTCGGCGGTGTAGACCGGAGGAATGAGGAAATTCGCGACGACTCCGATGACCGCGCCGATGACAGCGCTGGCGAGAATGATCCAGACATACTGGCGGATGACACGAATCGGATCAACGCTCGAGATGGAGGCGGTGTCCCCAGGCCCATGTTGTGGCCTTCGACGATTTGGCGTCGACGCGGGCCGGAGTTGTGTCGGTGTTTGAGCGTTCATGCGAGTCTTCCTCCGAGGCCACCCGGGCGCCTCTGATTATCGGTCGGCGCCGGCCTCTTCCGCAACGCGAATCTCGATCTCGTCGATCTCGGTCGCGTACCGCGTGTCGTTCGTCCGCTCCATGAGTCGACGGGCCTGGGCGATCTCGAGGCCGGCCGCATCCCATTGCTCCATCGCGACATACACCTTCGCGAGGTGGACATACGCGGCGATGAGGGGACGGATCTGGATCGCCTCGTTGAGGATATCCTCCGCTTCCTCTAATCGGTCGTTCAAGTAGAGCACATAGCCGTAGGTATCCAGAATATTCGCATCCCGCGGCCGCACGCGGTATGCGAGTTCAGCGGGTTCGAGCGCCTCCCTCGGGCGATTCAACTCCACGGCCAGAATGTAGGCGAGGTTGTTTGCGCTCGTCGCGTCGTTCGGGTTGAGTTCGATCACCGTCGCCCAGGCGTCGACCGATCGCTCCCATTCGCGGTTCGCCGTATGCGCGGCGGCGAGCATCGACGCCACCGTCAGACGCTGGGCCGGAAGGTCCGGATCGTCGGCCCCGGTCGCCGCCGACTCGAACTCAGACTCGAGTTGTTCGAGTCGAGCGACCGCGTCTTCGCGTCGGGCCGCGTCACCCTGTTCAAAGAATCGCTGCAGGAGGTAGATTTGAGCCCATGTCGACGACGGTCCGTCGGGGAGCGACGCGATGATCGTGTCCGCCTCGTCCAGAGCGCCGGTCGCCGCCGTCAGCACACTCGTCCAGGCGCGAAGGGCAGCTCGACGCGCATCCGCAGCTGCGACTTTCACCGCGTCACTGGCGGACGCGTCGGGTTCGCTCGCCCGGATGAGTTCGAACGCGGCGCGGAGATCATCAATCGCCGCATCTTTCTGTCCCGAGAGATGTAGCGCTTGAGCTCGTGAGATTCGGAGCAGCGCATCCGATTCGAGTCGCTGTTCATTCTTATTGAGGAGCTCGATCGCCTCCGAGTGTCGCCCGGCCTCCGTCAGCGCCTGGGCCATCTTGAGCTGACGGTCACGCGTGGGCTCGAGTTCGTACGCCTTCTGATACTCGGAAAGCGCCGCCTGCGTCCCCTGATTGGAATCGATGGCGATATCGCCGAGGATCTCGTGCCAACCTGCAAGTTGTGCTCCAGCTTCCATCGCCAGGGCTTTCTCCGCCTCGCTGCGGGCGCGGTCATAATCGCCCGTGCGACGGAGATACTGAATGAGTTCGCGGCGATACTCGCGGCTTCTCGGATTCTGCTCGACGAGCCGTTCATACGCGATCAATTGCTGTTCACGGTTGTCGACCGTTCTCGCGGCTTCGAGGAGGACGAACAACGCGGCTTGATCTCCGGGCGAAAGTCGGAGCGTTTCATTGATATCGCTGACGATTCGGGTGAACGAATCGCTCGCCCCGCCGTTCTCAAGGAGGCGGCGACCGTGGAACCGCGCCCGGGCAAGATAGACCTGAGGATCGCTTCGATGGTCTTCCACGGCGAGGTCGTACATCTGGCCGGCGGCCTGGACCTGCCCGCGCATCTCGGCGGCTGCGGCGCGAAGCAGTCGCGTCTCGACCGACGCGCCGAACGACTCCTCGTGGGCTTCGATATGCGAGGCCAGCGCTTCACCGCGCTGCGCCGCGTCGTCGCCCTGGCGTCGAGCTTCGAGACCGAGCGTTCGATGCATTCGGGCGATGTTAATGCTCGCGATTTCCAATTGGGGATTGGCGCGGAACATCGACTCATAGATCTCGAGCGCCCGTTCAAACTCTCGACGACTTTCGTAGTGCCGGGCCAGGCTCAAGTCGGCTTCGAGACGGTCGGGATCCTGGAATCGTCGCGCAGCTTCCAGGTTGGCGACGACCTCATCGTTCTCGCCCAGGCGGGCGTGCAGGCCGGCGCGGGTCAAGAGGAGATCGAGCTGGGCGGCGGGTGAGAACGCCTCCGCATCTTCGGGTTCGAGCGCCTCGAACGCCTTGTCATACTCTCCTCGCGCGCTGTGCAACCCCGCGATCGCCTTGAGTCGGTCGAGCTGCTGCGATTCCGAGCCGGCTTCGGGCTCGAGCCCGAAGATGACCCTCTCCGCAATCTCGAACTCTCCTGATTCGAGAAGCATCGAGGCATATTGGACCGCGTTCGCGAAGTTGCCCGGATCGCGCTCGTACCGCTGTTGCCGCACCGCGAGCGCTTCCGCGAGGTCGCCGAATTGCGCCTGCAGATCAAGCCGCAGATTCTGAAGTTCGAGGCTCGCCGGACTGATGGCCAACGCCGCGTCGACCTTCTCGATCGCCGCCTGCCCCTGGTTCAGCTCCACCATGAGCATCGCGTACTCGCGCAGGCTGATGACATCGTCCGGTTTCCTCTGGATGGCGTTCTCGAACGACTCGAGCGCATTCGACAGCCGGTTGGCGCGGCGGTAGGCGACGGCGAGAAAGCGGTGGGCCGTCGCGTCGTACGGGTTTCGTTCGACGACCCGTCGAAGGTCGGCGATCGCGCCATCAATGTCACCCTTTTCCAGCTTGAGACGGCCGGTGAAGGTGAGGCCGTTCGCACGGTCGGCGTTCGTGTCGACCGCCCGCTGCGCGATCGAGTCGAGGCGCGTCACGCGGGCCCCGGGATCGAGTGTCGAATTGGCGAGCGTCATCACGAACTGGGCTTCGAGAACCTCCGGATTCTGTGGTTCAAGCGCCGCCGCCTCATCGACGAGCGACTGAGCGATCTGCTGCCCGCTCCGTCCGTCACGGTCATCAATCGACCGCGGATATCGGAGATAGATCCTCGCAAGCTCAAGCTTCTTTTCGGCCGGACTGAGTCCGGGCCTTTCTTCGACGATCTCCGCCATGCGGTCGAGCATGTCGACCGCCGGGTCGACTTCCGCTTCGAGCATGGCGAACAATGGCTCATCCGGCGCCGCCTGGCGCGCTCGCCGAATGAGATCGAGCGCCTTATCGCTCTCTCCCGCGTCGATGTAGAAGCGGACAAGCTGAGGCACGATGATCCGGTCCGCCGGGCGCGATGCGTTTTCCTGTTCGAGGCGCGCGATAGCGGCCGCGGAGTCGCCGTCTTCGTTCGCGAGCGAGAGCGCCTCGATGACGGCCCGCAGGCTTGGATTCGTTATCTGCTCCGACGCCTCACGACTGATCCCCTGTTGCGCCAGCACAAGACGATCACGCAACGCGTCTACCTCAGCCGCGTAGGAGCCCGTCTCCAGCCGCTCGAGTCGCGCGAAGAGTTCACGGGCCCGTTCCACCCGACCTGTGGTCAGATCGAGCTTAATCATTTCGATCAGGAGCGGAGGACTCTCCTGCCCGTAACGCACTTCAACGGTGCTGTTCGCGTCGCGAAGCAGGTCATAGGCCACGCCGTTGTTCTGGAGTTGAAGCTGCGTCTGGGCCGCGATGAGATAAAAGGGAATGTCCTGAGACTGCGTCCGGGCCGCGTACTGATTGAACTTCTCGGCCGCCTTGTGGAAGTCTTCAGCCATGAAGTCCATGCGGCCGTCCATGAAGAGGAGCTGCGGGTCGGCCTCGTGGGTAAACGCAGCGAATCCCTGCCGTCGATCAAGCGCCTCAGCCTTTGCGTTCTCCCATCCCTGCGGGTCGACTTCCTTGTCGATCTTGCGCCAGGAGTCGAAGGCGATCTCGAACTGGCGCGCCGCCGCTTCACGCCGGAGAGCGAAGAGCCAGAGCGAGTCAAAGCTCGACGGCACATTTGAACGGTCGATCAGCTGCTGATAGGTCGCGATCGCGTCCTCGTCTCGATCGAGCTGTCGGTGAAAGCTGGCGATCTCGAAGGTGAGTCGAGGATGGGGATCTCCGTCAACGCGACCGGCGATGTCCTGCATGACGCGGAGCCCGCGCTCGTTCCCGGCCCGCCGACTTTCGTCGATTTGCGCTATCGCACGCGCGCTGACAATGCTTGTCCACCAGTCAGGCTGTCCGCTCGCGAGTGACTCTTCGAGTTTCTCTGCCGTCAGGTAGAGTTGTTCACGCTCGTCGTCGCTGATCTCGCCATCGATGGATGCTTCGAGCCTTTGCACTTCAAGAAGGCCGAGCCAGCCCATCGGATCGTCCGGGTGTCTCTCGGCGAACGACCGCGCGAACGCCACGGCGCCCTCGGTTTCCTCGTTCCCCTGGATCATGGCCGCGGCGGCGTCCCGATTGTTCTCCCGGGCGAGGCGATTCGCCTCGGCCACCCGCCAGGTCAAGATGCCCATCGCAATGTCGGAATCGTCGGGACGGCTGGCGAACGCCGTCTCAAGATCGACGAGCGCCCCGTCCCGCTCGGCGGGAGTGAGTTTGCCGCGCTGCATTCGATTCACATTCGCGAGCCCGCGGTACTTCAGCGCGATGGGGTGCGTTTCACCAGAACCTTCGGTCGGGAGCGCCTGCGCCGCCGTTTCGGCCGCGTCGGCAAGCGCATCAAAATCTTCGAGTCGACGCTGATCGAGGTTGCGTGATCGAGCGAATGAATAGACGCTGTCGAGCCACTGCTCCTGCAGGTCGGGATCCGTAGACCGAATGAGCGTGAGCTTTCGGCGCAGACCGCTGATCTTCTGATACATCTCCGCAGCTTCAGTCTGATCGCGCGGCGTAACGCTCTCGAGCGCGTCGAGCCAGAGGAGAATGTAGTCGATGTTCGTCTGATCTTTATTGACGGCTCGCGAGTATGCGTCCGCGGCGGCCCGGTAGTCTCCGGCGGCGGCCATCTCGTCGCCTCGCGCGACATTGCGCGCGGGGCTGTTCTTGATCGCCCACATGCCGAGGCCCACGGCGCCGATCGCGACGACGAGCAAGCCGGCGACGAGCATGAGCAGAAGTTTCGTGTTGACGCGAGCGGCCATTCGATGCCCTCTCTTCGAGTATTCCTTGTCGAACCCCAGACGCGGTTATCCTTCCGCGCGGCGCATCGACTCCGCCTCTTCGATCTCGGCCCAGTCGGGCAGACACCGCATGATTTCCGGCAGCATCTGATCGAGGAAGCCAGCTGCGACCTCCGCGAGGTCGTCCCGCGTGACCGACTTCGTGGGATGAACATAAGTCAATTGGACTTTGCAGTAGTACGCGTATCGCTCGCTGGGTCGAAACGCGAGGGCGCGGACATTCGCCGCCCGGGGCGTCAGCGCATCATTCGCAATGAAGAAGTATCCCGCGGCGAGATGATGTTCGGGCCGATCGGGAAACCAGTATTCCGCCGCGTTCATCCGAACAGCGCCGTCGTCAAGGTCCGGCAGGCGAACGATCTCGCCTGATCGCGAAACCGTCATGTATTCGGGGTCACCTTCCGGCGCGAGTTCCTCCGCGGACGCGACCCACCAGCGCGATTGATCGACCCCGATGTCCAGGGCGGTGAAGCTCTGTTCCGTCTCAAGCCCGTTGCCGACGAAGCATCGTTCCGGAATGTGCGGCACGGCGTCGATGATGCCCGTGTAGTACGCGATGTGCAGCGTAAGACGCCCGTTCGAAGGATCGCCATCAACTGCATAGGTTCGTGACAGGTATTCCTCGGTCCCGAGTTCTTCGATGATCTCGGCGCTCAGCGTTTCGTCAGTCCCCACGCGCTTCCAGGCCCCGACCACAGTGGGAAGTTCGCGGAGCGGCCGACGCAACGGGGCGGCCTCTTTGAAGAGCACCACATCCATGGCGTCCTGGGCGACATGAAAAGTGGCGGCGCCGGCGACGAAGACGAACATCGCCACGCCGAATGCAACGCGGTGCATCGTCATCCCGTTGCGGTTCATGCGGCGCCTCCCCTCGAGGCCGGCTCACCCTCAATGACGAGTCGCTTCAGGATCCAGACCAGCCCCATGTACATCGCCAGCGCCGGAAGCAGCCAGACCATGCCAATGGCGAGATGCGCATCTCCCGCCGCCCAGTCCCGGTCGACCGTCGTCATGACGCCGATTGTGGCGACACGGAGCACATTGACCAGAATGGCGATCGGTATCGCGCACGCGATTACGAGGAGACGCTGCCACCAGTAGCGGCAGGAAAGAAACGCGACGGCGACCCCGAGCGCAACGAAGCCGACGATCATCCGCATTCCCGAGCACGCTTCGGCGACATTGAGCGGGAACGACTCGCCGCCTCGATGGACCGTGAGCACATTCCCCGAAATGTCCGTATCGAAACCAAGGACATTAAGCAGGTAATACGAACCCGCGGCCGCCCATCGCTGCAGCGTCGGCGTAATGAGCCCTAGAGCGCGCGGCGAGACCGTCACCCCGAGCACGAGATACAACTGGGGAAAGAGCAGCGCCTTCCACATCCGGAATCCGAGAAGCAGCAGTGTCAGGCCGAGCAGCGCGAGAATCATCGACCATCCCTGGGCCGTGTGATTCCCGACATTGCGAAGGGTGAATATGAAGTAGCCGGCCATTCCCACGAAAATGAGTGCGAGTCCGAGCCAGTTCGTTCGGACCGGCTCACGGAAGATCGATCGCCGATGCTCATAGATGTAATACAGGGAGACGAGCGGGACGAGAAACGAGTGGCTCCAGTCCGGATCGAGCGAATACTTTCCCTGGCGGAAGAGGAACGCCCAGAAGAATGCGACAAAAGCGATGGCGAGGGCGCCAATCTCAAGCGCAGCCTGTCTCGATAGTGCGGGCTCGGGTTGTCGCGCGGTGACAGCCAGGGACATCGTGGCGCTGGAGCCTCCCACCTCCGGCGAAAACGACGATACACGACCGAACATCGGCCAAATCATGGTCGTGCGACAGCTTATGCTAGGCACAGCCGCGGATAGCGTCAGAGGAAGTGCCGGTGGTTAGTTCCCGAAGCGGTTCGTCGGCGGGGCTCCGAAGACATCGTTGCCGAAATTCCGGTCGAGCAGGAACCCGAATCCGTAGGACGCGCGGAATCCGTTGCGAATGACGGCGAGGGGCGCCGCGTACCAGGTCGTACCGACATTGATCTGGTCTTCCGGCTTGATGTAGACATCCGGCGCCGTGGCGTCGTAGATCGCCTTGAGGTTCAGGAGCACCGTAATCTGACGATCGCCGGCGATCGTCCGGGTAATCTCGACCCGCTCGGGGATGGCCAGCGGCCCGAGGCCGCCCGCCGAGGTGATCGCCCGTCGCAGAGTCATGCGTCCAAAGTTCGGCAACTCATAGGTGCCAGGACGGTTGACCTGCCCTTCGACATAGAAGACCCCGGTCTGGGGCGCCGGGATGCGGATGACATCATCCGGACGAATCACGATGTTGTACCGTGCGTCACCCTTGCGGAGTGGTTTCGCCGGAATGGCGATGACCCGCTGCGTGACGAGATTCGAGAGTTCAGGTCCTCCGGCGAGCAGGTCGTCGACCGGGGGGATTTCCGCCGTCGCGTTGTCTCTGGTCGCGACACGCACCCATTCGCCGTTGAGATAGATCCACCGCGCGCGGTCTCCTTCTCGGTCGGATTCGACGGGGGCCGGGATTTCGAGCACCGGTTCGGCGGCGTCGCTCTCGGGCTGGCTGCTGACGACTGAGAGGAGCGGGGAGGGGGGCGGCGCGTCTGTTGGATCGGACTCCGGGTCCATCTCGAGCAGTTCGTCGATCAGATCGTCGAGGCCCTCATCGCCTGGTTCACCGTCGACTTCAGGGGTTGTCTCGCGAAGCAGGTCCTCAATCGTGTCGCCCCGGCCGGGCTCCTGAGGCCCGCGACGAGTCGGGGCGCCGTGGCCGGTGACGACGGACTCGTCGAGCGGCGCCTGCCGGATGACATAGAGCTGGTCGAGTTGTTCGATGTTCGCGCCAGCGACCGCCAGAGCGTCGAGAAGTCGGAAGTCGGCCTCCGGGATGCTGTAGCGGTTCGGCGTCCGAACGAGCCCCATGATGGTGAAGCTGTTCTGTCGTTTCGACTCCGCAATGACGCTGACTTCAGGCGGATCTTCGGGGGAGAAGATGTCGGCGTCGATCGCCGCGTTGGCGATCGCCCGCTGGATCTCTGTTTCGGTCAGGCCGGCGACCTCGAGTCGGCCGATCGCCGGGAGGCCGATCTGCCCGGTCTGGTCGACCACGCGGGTCGCCTGATACGGCGTGTTTGGAGCGAACAACTCGAAGATCTCGATCGTCAGAAGGTCGCCGGCGCCGACCTGATACTCGAGCCGCTGCGGGATGAGGTCCTCGGCACGGACTTCACTCGTCGAGATGTAGTCCTCCTCCGGCGTCTCGATGACATCGAGGCGATCGAGGATGGGCGCGACGGCGGGCGTATCTTCCCAGCGTCCGACGACGCTTGGATCCATCCACGAATCAAACTTGCAGCCCACGAGGGACGCGGCGAGCGCGGCGGCGAGCAGGCCGCGACCGGCGGCCCGGCTCGGCGTGGATGCGTGGCGATGCGCCGCTGTCTTCTTCACCGTCGCCTCTCTCTCACGGACGGGTCATGGTCGCTGGATTATCCGCCGACATGAACGAGACGGTCCATTTCAACAGATCGTCCGCGAACCGCGTTCACAGTAGCAGGACACGCATATCTGTCAACGAGTCGACCGGTTGGGGAGCTCCCCTTGAACTCCTTATCGGAACACAACAAAGCTAGCCTCGCGTCCTAGACTCAGGCCATGCCCACGATCAGCCTCACCAGCATGATTCTGACCGATCGAGACCTCGACTTCCGCAAGCGGAAGCCGAGCTGGATCCGGGCGAAGCTGCCGGGTGGGCCGGAGTATCGCCAGCTGCGCGCGAACATTGATGAGCACCGCCTTCACACGGTGTGCGAAGAAGCGCGATGCCCGAATCTGGGCGAGTGCTGGTCACGCGGCGTCGCGACGATCATGATCCTCGGCGATGTGTGCACCCGCTCCTGTGGCTTCTGCCATGTGAAGACCGGCCGCCCGCCGGTCCTGGACCTGGATGAGCCGGCGCGAGTCGCGGAGTCGGTGCGTCTGATGGGGCTCAACTATGTCGTCATCACCTCGGTAAACCGAGACGAACTGCCCGATGGAGGGGCGGGGATCTGGGCGGACACGATCCGCGCGGTCCACGAGGCCTGTCCTGAAACATCGGTTGAAGCGCTCATCCCTGACTTCTGCGGCGACTGGAATGCGCTCCAGAAGGTGATCGACGCGGCGCCGGAAGTGCTCAACCACAACATGGAGACCGTCCGGCGCATGTATCGCGTCGTTCGGCCACAGGCGAAGTACGACCGATCAATCGAGCTGCTGCGGCGATGCAAGGACGCCGGCATGATTACGAAGACCGGAATCATGGCCGGCATCGGCGAGTCCGACGACGAGGTCTTCGAGTTGATGGACGATGTCGTCGGAGGATCGGACTGTGATGTGCTGACCATCGGCCAATACCTCCAGCCGACGCGGAATCACCTGCCGATCCATCGCTGGGTCGAACCGGGGACATTCGACCGATACAAGGACGAGGGCTTGCGTCGCGGCTTCAAAGTGGTCGAGAGCGGGCCTCTCGTGCGGTCGAGTTACCACGCGGATCATCAGGCCGCGGCGCTGGTCGAGCGCGGCGAACGCGTGCTTCGTTCGAGTCGCGCGGGTTGACCCGCCCGGTTCGGATGGCGACTGTTCGCCATGCGGTACAAGTCCCCGTCGTTCGCGATCTCCTCTGCTGCGCTCCTTGGCGTTTTGACTGCGTTCGCCTCGTTCGGTTGTCGAAGCGACGAATCGGCGAACGGCGAGCGCCTCGCTGCGGAGACGGAGGCCAGGCCGACGCCGTCGCCCAGAACGACCCGATTCCGTTCACCACCGAAGATCTTCAACGGACGGAATGGTGCGGCGATGTCGTTCGATCGTCTCGTCAGCGTGTTTGACGAAGCGGATGTCATTCTGATTGGTGAACTGCACGGCCACCCGCTCGGTCTCATGTTTGCGGCGGATCTTTGGGACGAGGGGGCGCGACGGGCGCCGCACGCCGCGTTGTCGCTCGAGTTTCTCGAGCGGGACGAGCAGGCACTGATCGACGACTACCTCACGGGCGTCGCCGATCGGTCCGAGTTCGTCGAGCGGTCCGGGCGCGAGCGCGATCTCCCAGAGGAACACTGGCGAATGATCGATACGGCTCGCGAACTCGATCGGCCGGTCATTGCGTCGAACGCACCGCGTCGTTATGTCAAACTCGCACGCGTCGAGGGGTACGACCGTCTTCGCGCGTTGACCGCGGATCAGCGTCGTCTCTTCGCGATTCCCGAATCGCTCCCGGACGGACCCTACCGCGATGCGTTCGCCACCGCGATGGGTCACGCGAGCGACTCGCCCGCGCCGGGAATGTCGGTCGACGATTTCTTCCGGGCGCAGTTCATGTGGGACGCCACGATGACAGAGTCCATCATTCAGGCGAGGGCCGCCGGCGCCCGGCCCGTGACCCAGGTGGTCGGTCAGTTCCATGTCATTCGAGGTCAAGGGATCGCCGGCCTGCTCGCTGATCATCCGGATGACCTGCTTGTATGGTCAATCGCGATCATCGATGAATGGTCCGACCGATTGCGCGACGAGGATCAGGGGATGGCCGACGCGGTCATTTACGTCGGTTCCGCGGACGACGCCAAACCGTCGACCGATCGTTGATTCCGTCTCGTGAACGCTCGAGATCGAACTCAATCCGCAGGCTGTAATCGATGCGTCGAAGAACGAAACTTTCCGTCGCCGTCGGCACGGCGTTCGTCTTCTTGTCAGGATCCCTGTATGGCCAGCCAGAGGGCGAGATCGGCGACGGGGCGGGCGAAGCCCGATTCGTGACCAGCCGATCGAGTGCGCCGCTCGAAGTTCCTTCAGAAGAGCCAGTGTTCACTTTCGTGGTCTTCGGTGATCGAACCGGCGGGCCTCCGGAGGGCATCGAGGTACTGAAGCAGGCGGTCCAGGATGCAAACCTCATTGATCCCGATCTCGTCATGACCGTCGGCGATCTCATTCAAGGCTACAACGAGCGGCCGGAATGGATGTCGCAGATGCGCGAATTCAAGCGCGTCATGGACGGTCTGGAAATGCCGTGGTATCCGGTCGCCGGCAATCACGACATCTACTGGCGGGGGGACGATCCTCCCGTCGGCGAACACGAGAGCGACTACGAGGAGTACTTCGGTCCATTGTGGTACGCGTTTCGGCACAAGGACGCGTGGTTCATCGTGCTCTACTCCGATGAGGGCGATCCGAAGACGGGCGTCAAGGCGTTCAATCAGCCCGCAGCGCAGCGGATGAGTGACGAGCAACTCGATTGGCTCGAGTCAACGCTGGAACTCGCGAGCGAAGCGCAGCATACCTTCGTCTTTCTGCACCATCCGCGGTGGCTGCGCGGCGGATACGGCGACGATTGGGACCGAGTCCACGAGACGCTTGTCACGGCGGGGAATGTTCGGGCGGTTTTCGCCGGACACATTCATCGAATGCGTCACGATGGAGTGCGCGATGGGATCGAGTATGTCACACTCGCCACGGTCGGCGGCGGGCAGTCGGGCGCGGCGCCGGCCGCGGGGTATCTGCACCAGTTCCATCTCGTCTCCGTCCGGCCCGACGGCATCGCCCTCGCGTCGATTCCTGTGGGCGAAGTCCTCGATGTGCGGCGGATTACCGGCGCCGTGAGCGATGCGGTCGCACAACTGTCAAAGATCACTCCGGAGTTCTCGAGTCGACTCCTGGTTTCGAAGAGTGGAGCGTGCGCGGATGAGATTTCCATGTCGATAACGAATCCGATCGACGCACAGATCGACGCGACCGTCCACTTGGAGAGCGGCGACAGCCGTTGGCGCGCCTCGCCCGATCACCACCACATCACCCTCGCGCCGGGCGAAACGCGAACGCTCGATTTCGCAGCGGAACGAGTCGACAGCCCGGTCGACTCCAGCTTTCGATCCCTGGACGCAGTCGTCGCCATGGAATATGTCGGCGCCCACCTTCGCATTCCCCTCCCGATACGACGCTTTGAAGTCCCGCTGCGCCTTGATCTCCCGCAGCCCGCTCGACCCGCGCAGGAGATGGCGCTCGCGCTCGACGGCGTCGACGATTACGCGCTCGTACCGACGGATCTTCTTGTGGCGCCCGACGGTCCGCTCACCGTCGAGGGCTGGTTGTTCGCCGAGTCATTCGGGCAGCGGGTCGGGCTGTTGGCGAAGACGGAGAATTCAGAGTTTGGAGTGTTCGCGAGCGGAGGCGCGCCGAGCTTTTCAGTGTTTCTGGACGGTCGGTACGCCGAAGCGCGAGCTTCGAAGAGGATGCTCGAACTGCGGCGCTGGACCCATGTCGCCGGCGTTTTCGACGGCGGCGAATCACGGCTCTATGTGGACGGTGAACTCGTCGCAACGGCCGCGCGCGCGGGTAAGCGACTTCGCAATGCACTGCCGTTCCTCATCGGCGCTGATGTGAACGGGTCCGGGAACGCAATGTCGCATTTTCACGGTCAGATCGACGGGGTTCGAGTGTCGTCGTCGGCCCGCTATGCGGGGGACCGATTCGAGCCCGCTCGTCGTCCAGCGACCGATGACGACACCCTTCTCCTGCTCAATATGGACGGCCCTGTCGGCGGGTGGCTCTTCGACGAGTCCGCGTTCGACGCGCACGCACACCTCATGAACGGCGCCCGGGTCGAGTCCGCAGCCCGTTGACTCCGCGAGTTTCCTTGCGGAATTCGAAGGTTCCGGTACACTGGGCGGCGGTGGTCAATGCATGCTCGGCGGGCTCTCCGTCTGAGTACCAAGTGTTCGACGAAGGGGCTCCGCATGAGTAGTGACGCGGCCGACCCGAAGGCTCAGGTTGACGCTTCCGACGAAGATTGCGGGTGTGGTGACGACCTCGATCCGAAGACGATGGCGAAATACCTGACGGATGTCATGCTCGCGCGTCAGCCCTGGCTCGACGAGCAGTGGCTCCGAAATGAGATGCTGATCGTCGTCGAAGAGACTCTCGCGTTGATTCCTGAGAGCCTGCTCTGCTGCACGGATATGTATGGCGAGAGCCGCCGTCTCGGTCGCGAGGGGAAATGCACCGGGCCGAAGTGTGGCCCGATGGGCGGAATGTACTTCCGCGTGCCCGTGAATTCGGAAGGCGACGAGTACGGCGATCAGGACGATGCGAAGGATCCTTTACGGTGACTTGAGATCGTCGCCACCGGACGCACGATGGATCGTCACCCGCCCGGTGTGCCGCGAGTACTTCTGAGTGGAGACGAAAGGCGGATCGGAATGAGCAAGGGGCAATCGAAGACGGGCGGATCGTCGAACGCGGACCCGGGGTGCGGGCACGACCTCACGGCCCAGACACTCGCCAAGTTCATCGGAGACGCACTGATTCAGCGGAATCCGAAGATGTACTCCGAACGCATTGTTCCGGATCTCGGATCGGCCATCGAAGAGGCGCTCAAGAATATGCCGAACGGCTATTTCTGCTGTTCGTCGAAGGGCGAGACGCGCCGGCTCGGGACCGGGAACAAGTGCAACGGCGCCCCGTGCGGCGCACTCGACTATCCGTATGTACGATTGGTGTCGAAGCATATCTCGTTCGCTGACGATGGTGACGACGACAAGTCGCCCGAGGTGACCGTGAAGAAGCGGGGGTCTGAGAAGAAAACGACGAAAGACCCGGGGTAGGGAGCGGCGTCATGGGTAACCCGACGAACGATCATGCGAACTCCGCGAAGCTCGAGCAGCAGTTGTTTGCGCAGTGCCTGACCGAGGCCCTGTGCGCCCGCTGCGAATCGTTGAGCTACGACTACCTGTCGACCCGGATGGAGGGCATTCTGGAAGATGCGCTGCGTCGTATGCCGGTGAACCAGTTGTGCTGCGTCGGACCTGACGGCGCCCACCGGCGGTACAACCCGGCGACCGGGAAGTGCGACGGCGAGAAGTGTGAATCGAACGGACTCGCGTTTCATCGGATCTCAATCCACTGGCACCCGGTGCAGTGCGGTGGGGAATCCGGATCGCGGCGTCGCGCGAACGGCGACGGTCCTCCACCTTCGGCGTTCGGCCAGGGTGATCGAGGCGGCTCGTCCGATTGGTCTCCTCGGTAGCAGCACGAACGCGTTTGATCAGGGCTCGTTCTCGCGGGCTTTGCCGCGCCGTACGACCGTCGGTTCACCTTGTCCGGAACTGATAAGCAGCGCGCCATCGCCGCTGAACGCGACGGCCGTGACGGGCCGGGCATGTTCGTGCAGGGTGACGATCTCTTCGCCGGTCCCGGCGTCCCAGATCATGACGGACCCGTTCCACGCTCCAGAGGCGAGACGGGCGCCATCAGGGCTGAACGAGAGACTGGACACCGGCGACTGGTGACCTTCGAGCGCCGGGATGACGAGTTGTCCGTCGGATGTCTGACGCAGTTCGATTTTGCCGTTCGCATCAGCGAGCGCGACCCAGTCCCGTATCGGGTGAAACACGGCGTCGAGATAAAAGTGCGAATCAGTGCGCTGTTCCCAGACGACGGATTTCGTGGCGACATTCCACAGCCGCGCAAACGAGTCTTTCCCGACCGTCAACAACCGGCCTCCATCCCTTGAAAACTGCGCGCGATGAATCTCATTCGAGTGCGCCGAGATCTGAATCGGGTCTCCACCATCGTTACTGAAGAGGTAGACGACGCCATTTGCGCCGCACGCGGCGAACAAGTTGTCGCGTGGATGATGAGCGAGCGCGAGAATGGCCATTCGTTCCGGCGCCTCAATGGTCTCGATGGGCGTATTCGTCACGGGATTCCAGACTCGAATGATCCCGTCATGAGCACAGGTCAGCAAACGATCCCCGGCGGGGTTGAGCAGCATGTCGGAGACGAACGGTGATCCCGTCTCGTAGGACGCGGACTGGGCGCCCGTAGACGCGTTCCACCGCGTCACGACTCCCGCTTCGCTGCGACCTCGTCCCGACACCCAGATCTGATTGTTCGTCGAATCGATGAAGACTCGTGACAACATGCCTTCGTTCGGCAGACGACGGCGCTTCTCGACGGATTCGGAAGGCCACCAGCGAACGGTCTTGTCCATCGATACGGAGATCACGCCGAGCCGCCCGTTGGCGTCGTAGAAACGAACATCCTCAACGAAGTCGGTATGACCCCGGAACATCGCCATTTCTTCGAGCGTCGCCGGGTCCCACAGACGGACACATCGATCCGATGACCCGGCCGTCGCCACGAGGCGACCGTCGGGGCTGAGTTCGATGGCCTTGATCGTCGCGTTGAGCTTCGCCGAGGTCATCGGCGTGTCCTTCGACTGGCGGTCGATTCGGTGAATCCGTCCATCACGCCCGCCGAGCCAGAGCACCGTCGAGTCAGGACTGATCGCCACGCAGGCCGGCCGTGCTTCACTCATCTCATAGACCTGCTCCTCGGCGCCCGTAGTGAGATCCCAGACGGCGACCCGACCATTGTCCGCGACCGTGATGAGGTGGTCCGCGTCACCGATGAATCGGGCCTCGAGGATCTCAGTGTCAGGCTCTTCAATCGTGCGCGCGATGGTCCCCGCCGGAAGATTTCGAACGATCGCCTTCCCGTCACGGGACGACGACACGACGCGCGTGCCGTCCGGACTGAAACGCACATCCTGGAGGTACCCGCTCCCCTCGTTCCAGGTGAAGTCGGGCGCCGGATTTGTGTACGGCAATCGCCAGATTCGCAAGATACCGTCGAGCGCCGCGGCCGCGAGATACTCGCCAGTCGGATCAATCGCGATCGAATAGACATCCGAGTTCACGGTGAATCGATGAAGCGCTGTTCGCCGCCGGGGATTCCAGAGAACGATCTCGCCGGTCGAATCGCCCGTGGCCATCAGCGAATAGTCCGTCGTGATGGCGACGCTGTTGACCGCGGCTTCGGCGGATTCGTTGACGGCCAGGCTGTCGTCGAGAAGTCCCCAGAGGTAATGCCATTCCCAGTTTCTGAGCGTGGTGGGCGCTTTGAGAAGGTGTCTTCGCGCGCCGGCGAGGTCGCCGGCCTGCAACGCCGCGCTGGCTGCGGCGAGGCGTCCGAGATAGGCGCTGCGCATGGCTTCGTCAGCGATCGCTTCGGCCTGGAATCGTGCTTCGCGCTCGGCGCTCTCCGAGTTCCTCGCTCTGAGCTCGGCTCTCGCCGCGGTCACCGCAGCGGCGGAGCTCACGATCGAAGTCACCAAAAGCGCGGAGGACACGATGATCGCCGACACGACCAGAGCCCGATGCCGACGAACGAATTTCCGCATTCGATAGATCGCGGTGGGCGGACCCGCCGCGACCGGTTCGTTGTTGAGGTGCCGACGGAGATCTTCGGAGAGACTCGCGGCGGACCCGTACCTCCGTGTTCGATCCTTCTCGAGGGCCCGCATGGTGATCCAGTCGAGGTCGCCGCGCAGCAACTTGAGGAGTTCGCCCGAATTCGTATGCCGTTGCTTTGCGAGGCGGCCCGATTCCTGCGCGTTCAGACTGCTGAGCCGTGTGCTGGGCTTCGGTGGATCCTCCTCGCGGATGATTCGCTGGATTTCAACAATGCCCCGGCGCCGCAACTCGTCACTGTCGAACGGAAGCTTGCCGGTCAGCAGTTCGTAGAGCAGGACTCCGAGCGAATAGACATCGGTTCGGATGTCCACATTGAGCCCGGTCATCTCCGCCTGCTCCGGACTCATGTATTCTGGAGTGCCGATGAGCTGGCCGTGCTCGGTATAGATCGTTTGTTCGGTGAGTCGCTGGTTCGTCGCCTTCGCCACGCCGAAGTCGATGACCTTCGGATGAGGGCGACCATCCCGTGTCATAACGAGGACATTCGTCGGCTTGATGTCGCGGTGTATCACACCCTTCTGATGGGCATGATGCACGGCGTGGCAGACTTCGATGAGCAGTTCGAGTCGATCATTCGTGCTGAGGCGCATCCGGTCGCAATAGTCGGTGAGCGGGACCCCGGGCACATGTTCCATTGCGAAGAACGGGCGTCCGTCGCTCGTCTCGCCGGCCTCGAACACCTGCGCGACATTCGGATGATCCATCATCGCGAGCGCCTGCCGCTCCGCGTTGAATCGCGCGATCACCGACTTTGTATCCATCCCGCGGCGGATCACCTTGAGGGCGACGCGTCGACGGACCGGCTCGAATTGTTCAGCGAGAAAGACCGTCCCCATCCCGCCTTCGCCAAGTACATCGAGAATCCGGTAGGGACCGATCCGTTCGGGGCGGTCTTCGTCGCGGACCCGGACTGGTCTGGCGTCTTCGGTCAACGCGACATCACCATTGTCGGAATTGACCGACCGCGGGCTGTCGCCGCCCTTCAACTCATCACCGGGGGGGCCGACCATGGGGACACTCCTCCTGCCCGGAGTATTCGGGGGCAGGATGTGAATCTGGCGCGGTCGAACGCGAAACATTCATCCGTCGGTTCGCCCGCCGCCTCGCATTGTACCGGAAGTCGCCTGTGGCTTCAGGCGGGTTGATATAGCGCGGCGACGGCGCCGGCGGGATCCCGTATGACGCCGAAGAGGGCGCCTCCCATCGGACGCGCGGGACACACGATTTCGCCGCCGCGGGACTCGACCTCGGAGAGGCTTCGCTCGAGGTCTTCTACGACGATGTAGATGAGCCACTGGGCCGGAAGTCCCTCGTTCGATCCTCGCGCGTGGCAAACGCCCGCGACCGGTTCACCGGCGCCGGACTCGCACATGTTGAAGTCGTCATACTCGCCCATGGAGACCGGATCGGGTTTCCAGCCGACCACCGCGGCGTAGAAATCCCTGACGCTGCGGGCGTCGTTGACCGTCAGATCGATCCATCCGATTGTTCCGTAGGCCGGTGTCTCCGCGTCACTCACGACGAACCTCTCTTTCCATGATCACATCGAACCGCGGCGATCAGCCGAACTCAATGCCTTGAGCGAGGGGAAGATCGCGCCCCCAGTTGATGGTGCAGGTCTGCCGCCGCATGTACGCCTTCCAGGCGTCCGAACCGCTCTCGCGCCCGCCGCCCGTGTCCTTCTCGCCCCCGAAGGCGCCGCCGATCTCGGCCCCGCTCGTGCCGATGTTGACATTCGCAATGCCGCAGTCCGATCCGTGATGACTCAGGAAGACTTCGGCGGCGCGGACGCTGTCCGTGAAGATCGCCGAACTCAGTCCCTGCGCCACCGCGTTGTGAGCGATCACCGCCTCATCGATCTCGTCGAACTCAAAGACATAGAGAAGTGGCGCGAAGGTCTCTTCGTGCGCGATCGGCATACTCATCGGGCCACGCACGATCGCCGGCTCGACGAAGTGACCGGGGCGGTCGAGCCGATCGCCGCCGAAGATCAATTCACCTCCCTGCGCCTGCGCCTGTTCGATGGCGCGAGCCATCGCGTCGATCGCCTCGGCGTGGATGACCGGTCCCATGAGCGTCTCCGGATCGAGCGGATCGCCGATTCGATCAAGCACGGCGGTATAGGCGCCTTTGAGTCGGTCGATGAACTCGTCCGCAATACCACGCTGGAGGAAGAGTCGACGGGTCGTGGTGCAGCGCTGACCGGCGGTCCCGACGGCGCCGAAAACGACCGCGCGCAACGCGAGATCGATGTCGGCGTCGTCCATGACGATAATCGCGTTGTTGCCTCCCAATTCGAGAAGGCAGCGGCCGAGTCGCTTCGCCACCGCCTCGCCGACCACGCGACCCATGCGACAGGAGCCGGTCGCTGAGATGAGCGGGAGTCGGCGATCGCTGATCATTCGCTCGCCGACCTCGGCGTCGGTCCCGATGACGAGTTCAAAGACACCGTCGATTCCTTCGTCGCGCGTCACTGATCGAACGATCTCGGTCATCGCGATTGCGGTGAGTGGTGTCACGAGCGACGGCTTCCAGACCATTGTGTCGCCACAGACGGCGGCGATCATGGCGTTCCACGCCCACACCGCAGCGGGAAAATTGAACGCGGTGATGATCCCAATGACACCAAGCGGATGCCACTGCTCATACATCCGATGGTTCGGGCGTTCTGAATGCATGGTCAGCCCATAGAGCTGTCGCGACAGGCCGACGGCGAAATCAGCGATGTCAATGCATTCCTGAATCTCGCCGAGACCCTCCGCACGAATCTTGCCCATCTCGAGCGTGACGAGTTCGCCGAGCGGTTCCTTCTGTGCCCGAAGCGCGAGCCCGATTCGACGAACGATCTCCCCGCGGGCCGGCGCCGGCGTCATGCGCCATTCGCGAAAACGACTCTCGGCGCGGTGTACGGCGGCGTCGTAGTCGTCGCCCGAGTCGAGCCTCACCGCCGCGATGGGTTCACCCGTCGCCGGATTCGTCGAAATGACACATGAGTCGTCGGCTTCACTGGGTGAGACCACTCGCGGATGTTCGGCGAGTCCGAGCCGATTGAGTAATTCTTCAGCTTTGGAGACGGCGGATCGATGCGTGCTCATGCGGGAGTATTGCCGCGCTCGAGCGTCGATCCACTCGAACGCCTACGCGTGAAGGGCGTCGGTGTTCGCGATCCCGAGTGATTCGTAGATTCGTCGGGTCGCGTCGGATTTGTTGAGCGTGTAGAGATGAATTCCCGCGACCTTGTGATCGAGAAGGTCGCGACACTGCTCCGTAGCCCAGTGCGCTCCGACCTTGCGCACGGCTTCTTCGTCCTGACCAGCCCGGCCAAGAGCGCGAAGGAGGGGGGCCGGAATCCGGGCGCCGCTGAGGCCGGCCATTCGCGTGATTCCCTTGATCGACTGGATCGGCATGATGCCCGCGACGATGGGGACACGGATTCCGGCGATCTCGCAACGCTCGGCGAAGTCGTAGAAGTCACGGTTGTCGAAGAACAGCTGCGTGGTGATGACATCCGCGCCGGCGTCGACCTTTCGCTTGAGGTTGTCGAGGTCGTCGAGTTTGTTTGGCGTCTCCGGGTGGCCTTCCGGGTAACCGGCGACGATGACGCCGAACTGGGGGAATTCGCGCTTGATGAACTCGACGAGTTCGTTCGCATACGCGAAGCCGTCGGCGGCCGGAGTGAATTCCGTCGCGTTCTTTGGCGCGTCGCCTCGCAGCGCCACGATGTTCTCGATCTTCGCGTCGGCGTACTGCTGAAGGATGCCCGCCAACTCGTCGCACGATGCGCCGACACAGGTGAGGTGCGGGGCGGTCATGACATCCGTTTCCCGATTGAGGCGGAGCACGAGTGATCGCGTTCGTTCTCTCGTCGATCCTCCGGCGCCATAGGTCACGGTCACAAACGACGGCCGCAGCGGTTCAAACTCGGCTCGTACTCGATCGAAGAGCTGATCGGCCGCGTCGTCCGACTTCGGCGGAAAGAACTCGAACGAGATCGTGGGACGGCTGTTCGAAACGATCTGATCAATTCGCATCGAGGAAGTGTACCGGTTTGAGCGCAGCGGTCACCGTCATTCTACAATCACCGCGTGCTTCTCAAACTCATCGACTGCCAACTGTCTGACTCGACGCGCGAAGCGTTTTCAAATGCCCAGAAGGCATGGGCGGACCTTCGCGGCATCGACGGATTCCGAGGGCAGCTCGGCGGATGGTCCCGCGAGCCGGGCGAGTCCGACCGGGCGATCATC
Source organism: Phycisphaerales bacterium (assembly GCA_043101845.1). Lineage (GTDB taxonomy): Bacteria > Planctomycetota > Phycisphaerae > Phycisphaerales > UBA5793 > JBICHN01. The sequence goes on from JBICHN010000011.1 coordinate 1,682,034, forward strand.
GTCGGATTCTGGCTCAACGCGGAGCGGTACGACGAGTTCATGGCGACACACCATGATCGGATCGCTGAGGCGCCGAGACAGCGCGAAACCTACGACGCGGACGCATCGAGCGTCACGCTCTGGCGTCCGATCGCGACCGACTCCCCTGAAGAATCGCCGCTGGGGAGCCGACTGACCTCAATTCAGGAATTCTGGTTCGCGTGGCGCGCTTTGCCCCACCGTCATTCGGAATTCATTGACGCGGGATTGTCGCTGCAGGGCGGAGTTCGCGAGGATTTCCCTCAACTCGTGCGCGTCCTGCCCGGTCGTGCGGCGTTCAGCGCGGAACTCCATCCGCCGCTCCTCGGGAGTCGGCCGGATCGTCAGGCGTTGCGCATCCACTTCTGGGATGCTCCCTACGGCGCCGCATTGCGACCGGTCGAAGGCTGGACCCGCGTAGCCGTAGATCCGGAGTGGACAGTCGAACCGGCTTAGTCTTCCGCTCGTTCACCCTCAGGCGCCATCTTGACGATTCTCGGGTCGAAGCGGCCGAGCGTTTCGACGAGGTCATCCTGCTCGCGCATCACCTGCTCGATGTCCTTGTACACCATCGGCGCCTCATCGATGCCGGCGCTGAGGAGCGTCACGCCTCGCTCCTTGAGAAGCGGACGCGCATGGCTCCAGCGAAACGACTGCCGCGCCTTTCGTCTGGACATCACGCGGCCGGCGCCGTGCGCAGCGGAGTTCATCGACGCCGCGTCCCCGAGTCCTCGGACGACGAAAGTCGGTGACGCCATGGTACCGGGAATGACACCGATGACGCCTCGTCCGGCCGGGGTCGCGCCTTTCCGGTGGACGATGACTTCACGACCGTCGTGAGTCTCCTTCCACGCGAAGTTGTGGTGATTCTCGAAATCCGCGAGCACCTTCGCGCCGAGCCGCTTCGCGATCGCCCGATGAATCACCGCATGGTTCGCCGACGCGTATTCACCCATGAGCGACATCGCCGCCCAATACTCGCGGCCGGTGTCATGGTCGAGCGACAACCACGCGAGTCGTTTCGCTTCTCCCTTGAGTTCAGGATGCAACTGCATCGCGACGCGGGAATAGTGGTCGCACACCGCGGCGCCAACTCCACGACTGCCGGAGTGCGACAGCAGGGCGAGGTACGAGCCGGAGTCGAGGCCGAGACCGTCGGCCTCGACCCGAAGAATCCCGTATTCGACGAAGTGGTTTCCCGACCCGCTCGTGCCGAGTTGCCGCCACGCCTTGTCACGCGATCGGCTCGTGACCGGACTGATGGACCAGTCGGCCTCGAGCACGGGATGTTCGCGGGCTCGACTCTTGAACTCGGCGCCGATTCCAAATCGGGTCTCGTCTTCGAGCGCCTTTGTCAGCCGATCGGTCTGTGACTCGAGGGCCTTCGGCGGCAGGTCGAACACGGACATCTTCACACGGCACGCGATGTCGACGCCGACCGCGTACGGAATCACGCTCGCTTCGGTCGCCAGGACGCCGCCGATCGGCAGACCGTAACCGACATGGGCGTCGGGCATGAGGGCGCCCCGCACCGCGACGGGAAGAGCGCAGGCGGTCTCGATCTGCTGGATGGATTGCGGATCGACGGATGTTCCCCAAACGCGGAGCGGCGATCGACCCGGCTTCATTGATTCCGATCTGTCGTCCATTGGAAACGATTCCGGAATGAAACGCCCGGCCTGGGGGATGGTATCACTGGACAGGACGCCGACACCCGGCGTTCGTCGCCCCGGTTCCACCTCAGCCTATTCGATCGTTGAAGGAGAAGATGTCGCCCATGATCAATCGACTGCACGCGACCGTGACGCTCGCGGCCCTTGCGGGTATCGCAGGAGTGGAAGGCCCGGCCGCGTCTGTGTACGCGGCTCCGCTCGATTCCGCGCCTCGCGCGACCGAAGCGAGAGAAGCGGTTCTCATCGGTTTCGATCATCCTGTGGGCGTCGACGAGGTCGCATGGGTGGAATCGCTCGGCGGCGAAGTCCGGTACGCCTACCACCTCATTGATGCGATCGCGGCGAGCCTTCCTGCCGGCGCGATCGACTTCGTCGGTCGGGCGGACGCGGTGACCTATGTCGAACCGGACCGGGTTCACCACATTGTGGGAGACGAACTCACGAACTCGTGGGGTGTGAAACGGGTCGGCGGCGGGTTCGCGCACGCGGCGGGACATACCGGCGCGGGAATCAAGGTCGCCGTGATCGATACAGGCGTCGACTACAACCATCCCGATCTCGCGGGCCGCGTCGCGGGAGGATACGACTTCGTCAACAACGATCCGGACCCGATTGACGACCATGACCACGGCACGCATGTGGCCGGAACGATCGCCGCGGTTCTCGATGGCAACGGTGTGGTCGGCGTCGCTCCCGAAGTGGAGATCTATGCGCTCAAAGCGTTGAACGCGCAGGGGTCCGGCTCGACGAGCGATCTCATCGCCGCGATTCAGTGGGCCGCCGACAACGATATGGACATCACGAGCAACAGTTGGGGCAGCTTTCTGCCCTCTGGTCAGGCGATGCGCGACGCGTTTGACAACTCGTATGACGCCGGCGTGCTGCATGTCGCCGCCGCGGGGAATTTCTACGGGCTCTTCGGCGTAAGTTACCCGGCGCGCTATGAGTCACTCATCGCGGTCGGCGCCACGGACCAGCAGAATCGCAAGGCGGCGTTCTCGGATACGGGACCGGAACTCGAACTCGCGGCCCCCGGTGTCGATGTGAATTCGACGATCCGCAACGGGCGGTACGATCTCTTCAGCGGAACCTCAATGGCGACGCCACATGTCTCCGGGGCCGCGGCGCTTGCGCTCGCGAGCGGATCGATCGAGGACACGAACTTGAATGGTCGGGTAAACGATGAGGTCCGGGATCGTCTCGCCGCGACCGCGATCGACCTCGGCGCCCCGGGTCGTGACCGCTCATTCGGGTTCGGCCTTGTCAATGCGAGCACGGCCGTCTCGACTCCGATGAGCTTGACCGTTCCGACCCTCGTCGCCGGCGATGTGGCGACACTCACCGCGTCGGGCGCGGATGCGGGATCGACAGTCTTCTTTGTTTATGGCGCGGCGACTGGACCGGTTGAGATTGCACCACTCGGTGTCGTCCTGTCGATTCTCAACCCCTCGCTTGGCGGCAGCGCCGTCGCGGACTCCGGCGGAGTCGCCTCATTCAGCGCGACCGTGCCGGGCGCGGCGAGCGGTGTGACCATCTTTGTTCAGGCCGCCACGAACGGTGTCGTCTCCGATGTGGTGCGGACCACGATTCAGTAAGCCCGCAATGCGATCACTCGTCTCCGGGTCGTGGCCCCCACGGCGATCCGGAACGAGACCAGACCCCGCCGGCGCCTGCGTCGGCGGGGTTATTAATTGAGCGAGACAGCGGCGCTAAGCGTTTCTTCGCTCGTGCTCGAGCAGCGCCTGTTTGATCCGCAGGGCTTCGCTCTGGTCATCAGTGTCTCCGCCGTAGCCGTGCAGCCGGCCGCTCGCCGCGACGACGCGGTGGCAGGGAATGATGACACAGAGTGGGTTGAGTCGCATGGCCTGACCCGCGGCCCGGGCGCCACCAGAGCGGCCACCCGCGTGAAGCGCGAGTTCGCCGTACGACATGGTCTCACCCGGAGGAATGCGGCGACAGGCGTCGCGGCACGCGCGATGAAAGGACGGACCCGGGCTCTCGATGTCTTCGAATGCGATCGCGACTTCACCGGCGAAATAGCGATCGAGACGATCCACGATCTCAGGTCGCAATTCGGTGTCTTCGTTCCCGGGTGATTCACCCGTCGACGAATACATCCAGTCCGTTGATATCGTCCCATCGTCGTGTTCTCGAAGGATGAACGGAGCGATCGCGTTCTCGATGCGTCGCCATCGGGTGGCGGTCGTCGCGATTCGAATGCTCATCGCTCACCCTTTCGGTTCGACTCGGCAGATGCGGCGTTTGCCGACCTTCAAGACGCGGCCATCTTGGAGATCAATCTCCGCGTTCATATCGGTGACTTTCTCGTCGTCGATCGATACGGCGCCCTGCTGGATGAGCCGTCGTGCTTCGCTGTTGCTCGATGCAAACTCGACGGCGCGGACGAGCGCGACAATGCCGATCGGAGAGTCATCCACGACCTTCGACTCGAGATCCGCCGGGAGATTGCCCTCGGCGAATCGTGACCGGAATTCCTGCGACGCGGCGTCGGCGGCACGTTCGTCGTAGTACGCCTTGACGATGGCGCGCCCCAGCTTGTCCTTCGCGTCCCGGGGATGGGTGCGCGCCGAGTCGCAAAGGGTTTTGATCTCGCTCGCCGGGAGATCCGTGCAGAGCGTAAACCATTCCTCCATGAGCGCATCCGGAATGGACATCGTCTTCCCGAACATATCGTCCGGCGAATCGGTCACGCCTATGTAGTTCCCGAGTGACTTGCTCATCTTCTCGGTTCCGTCGAGACCGCGAAGAATGGGGCAGACCACGACGACCTGCGGCTCCTGATCCGCGGCGCTCTGAAGGTCGCGACCGACGAGATTGTTGAAGGTCTGGTCCGTTCCCCCCAGTTCGACATCGGCCTCAACACAGACCGAGTCCCAGCCCTGCATGAGCGGGTAGAGAAACTCGTGGACAGAGATCGGCTGGCCCGCCTTGTACCGCTTCTCGAAGGTGTCGCGTTCGAGCATCTGGGCGACGGTCATCTGGCTGGCGAGTCGAATGACATCCGCGAACGACATCGATCCCAGCCATTCGCTGTTCCGGCGGAGTTCGAGGCGTTCCGGTGAATCATCGAGGATCTTCGTCGCCTGGCTGAGGTAGGTCTCGGCGTTGGCGTTGATCTCCTCGGGCGTCAGCATGGGCCGCGTCTTGGACTTGCCGGTTGGATCGCCAATCCGCGCGGTGTAGTCGCCAATGATCAGCACCGCTTTGTGGCCGAGGTCCTGGAACCGCCGCATGAGCCGAAGCACCACGGCGTGCCCGATGTGGATGTCCGGACTCGAGGGATCGAGTCCGAGTTTGACGCGGAGCGGCTTGCCGGTCTTGTCCGATTTCGCAAGCTTGCGCTTGAGTTCATCCTCGGAGTAGACCGCCGCGGTTCCGCGCAGCAGCGTTTGCAGATGGTCGTCGAGGTCTGGCATGACGCGGGGATGGTATTCCGCCGCGCGCTTTCGAGCAGGAGCGGTCAGACGCGGAAGAGCGCGCCCATGCGTTTGCCGAGCAGAGCGGAGGCGCCGACGAGCGTGACCGTGAGCAACGCCATCCCCCAGACGCCCATGGCGGACGCGATGTACTGGCCGTCACCGAGACGCTCGAAGAAGGTGTAGATCGCCTTCGTGACGGGATAGTGCTGTTCACGCTGCGCGAGAATGAGCGAGTCCGAGACCTCGAGCATCGAGAAACTGAAGACGAGGAGTCCGCCTGCGATCAGGTTCGCCATGATGAGCGGAATCGTAATGCGGCGTAGCGCGAGCAGGGGACCGGCGCCCATATTTCGAGCCGCCTCCTCGAGTTCGTGTGAAGTCTGCTCGAGTCCCGCCACCGTGGAACGCACCATGTACGGCAGTCGGCGAACCGAATACGCGAGTACGAGCAGGACGATCGGGTTCGCGTCCGGACCGAGCACATCGAACATGCCTGCGATCGGCGCGAAGGCTCGCTCGAACACATTGCTCGCACTTTCCGGCGTAATCGTAAACGGATAGGTCAGTGTCAACGCGACATATCCGAACGCCATGACGAGGCCCGGGACCGCGAGGGGGAGCATGGAGAGCGCGTCAAGAAAGCCGCGCCCCCAGACGCGCGTTCGAACGACAAGGTGTCCGATGGCGATTCCGACCACAATCGTGAAGAGCATGGCGAGCGTCGCGTACTTGAGTGAATTCGCGATCGAGCCCAGCGCGAGCGGATGGCTCAACGCATCTTCGTAATGGTCGAAAGTCCAGACCGATGGGAGCGCCGTTCCGTACCACTGACCTTCCGCGGCGAAGCTTGTCAGGATCACACCGATGTGCGGGAGCACGGCGAGCAGGGTGACCGTAGCGAAGACGAGCGACGCCCCGATCGACCCGAGGACTCCGAGTCGACGCGTCCGCGCGGCGACGGACGCTTTTGAGTACATCGCGTACGCGCGGCCCCCGAAGACAAGCTTACCGAGAACATAGAACAGCACCGACGCGCCGAGCATAACCGCCGTGAGCGCGTACGGCGCCGCCGAATTATCCATCTCCTTGATCCGGCCGAAGATCTGCACGGGGGTGACCTCATACAGATCGAACATGAGCGGCGTTCCGAGTTCCGTGAACGACCAGATGAACACGATCGTGCCGCCGGCGAATATGCCGGGTCGAATGAGTGGAAGCGTAATCGAGAAGAACCGTCGGACCCGACCGACCCCGAGATTCTCCGCCGCTTCCTCGAGAGTCGGATCGAGGTTCGCCAGCGCCGCGACCGTGTTGAGGAACAGAATGGGGTAGAGGTGCAGCGCTTCTACGATGACGACGCCCCAGAATCGTGCCTCGCCGAGAAAGTCGAACTCGGATCCGAGCAGCGCGTTGAGGGCGCCGTACCTGCCAAGGAGCTGCCGCATCCCGATCGCGCCGACGAACGGCGGGAGGATCAGCGGCGTGAGAATGAGCGCGTTCCAGACGCCCTGGCCCGCGAACGAGAAGCGGGCAGAGATCAGCGCGAGCGGAAGTGAAATCACGAGACACAGCGAGGTCGTCGCGACCGCGATGAGCGCGGCGTTGAGGAGTCCTCGGCGCAGCGATGGGTCCAGGAAGACGAGGCGGATCGCGTCAAAGGAGAATTCACCCGTCACCGGATCGATGAACCCGCCCCGGATCGTGAGCGCGATCGGCCAGAGAAGGAAGACCCCGAGCAGCCCCAGCACGACGCCGAGGATTCCGTATTGACCGATCGCTCTCGCTCGCATGAGACGCAACAATAGGATCAACAGCGACGCGTCGCCGAGCGCCCCACAACCGGCGGCGGGCGGGTCGCGGCGGTTGATTTGCTCGGCGATCGGTCCGAACGAAAGTGCCTATGACGCCTGAGCGTGACGAGCGCGATCTTCAAGATACACCGACCGGATCCACTCCCGGAGCGGTGAACGGCGTGGCCGCGCCGACTCCCGGCGAGGATGGTCCGCAACTCGAGGATGTGACCGCCGATTCTCCAGACGACGCGCGAGTCGCGGAGATGCTCGAGCACTCGATCGATGTCGCGGCGTTCGCGCCGGTCGTGCAGGCGCTCGATCCGGCCGACGCGGCGGATGTGCTCGAAGAACTCGACGCCGAAGAAGCGGCCGATCTGCTCCACACGATGGCCGACGCCCAGTCGGCGGACGACCTCGCGAACATGGATGCTCGATTCGCGATTCTCATTCTCGAGGATCTCGAAATCGACCATGGGATCGCGGAGCCGGCGAAGTACCTCAGCCGCATGGATCCGGACGATGCGGTCGACATCCTCCAGGCCTGTTCGGACGACCTGCGAGAGCGTCTTCTCGACGCTCTGCCGCCCGACAAGGCGGTTCAGCTCGAACAACTCGCCCGATTCGATCCGGAGACGGCGGGCGGCATGATGACCACCGATTTCGTCAAGGTGTTCATGACCATGACGATCGGAGAGGCGATCGATGCCGTGCGTCGCCAAGCCGACGCGGATCAGAGTTATGTCTACTGCGTCGACCGAAACGAGAGACTTGTCGGCAATGTCGAACTCCGGACGCTTCTGTTCACTCCGGTCGACACCCCAGTCGAAGAGGTCATGGACCGGCAGCTCGACTACCTTCGACCGGACACGGACCAGGAGGAGATCGCTTCGGCGTTTGATCGATACGACTACACCGTCCTGCCGGTGGTCGACCGGTCTCAGCGCCTCATCGGAATCGTGACGGTCGATGATGTGCTCGACGCGATCCGGGCGGAGAACACCGAAGACGCCTACAAGATGGTCGGCGCCGGCAAGAACGAAGCGGTATTCAGCAGCGTGTGGGAGAAATTTCGGGGGCGATTCCCGTGGCTTCTCGTCAATCTATTCACATCGTTCATTGCAGCGATGGTGGTGCTTCAGTTCGACGAGATGATCAGCCGTGTGGTCGCGTTGGCGGTCCTGATGCCGGTGATCGCAAATCAGGCGGGCAATGCGGGCCAGCAGTCGCTCGCCGTGACATTGCGGGGCATCGTGCTGGGAGAGATGCGATCAACTCGCGTGTGGCCTCTCGTCTGGCGCGAGCTCGTTCTCGGACTGCTGACCGGGGCGATGATCGGAGCCGCGGTCGCAGGGATCATCTTCACCGTCGCGGCGACGAATCTCGTCTCCGATGTGCCGCCTCAGCTCGGCTGGGTGTTTGCGGTGGCGATGACGGGGTCGATGGGCGTGGGATGTCTCGTCGGCTCGTCGATGCCCCTCCTCATCGAGAAACTCAAGTTCGACCCGGCGACGGCGTCCACGATCTTCCTCACTATGATCACCGATTCGATGTCCTTCCTCACCTTTCTCGGCCTGGCCAGCTTCTTTCGCGGCCTTCTCCTCCCGGGTGGGTGAGGCCCGTCGGGCGAATGCCGGAAAATCACCGCCCGCCTATACTTGACGCACGCGGCGTTTCGCGGGACACTCTCGCCTGACATTGCGGCGGCGAAGGCGTCGCCGGACCCGCGAGCTTGCGAAAGGCGCTGACGCGCGGTCGGCGCCCGCAGCCATCCCCGCAAGGAACTGCGATTTACGATCGGCCAGACCCCCGGCCGGCGGAGGAAACCCAGCATGGCTTCACGATCGAGCAGCGGCATGGGTGTGTTGGTGGCGCTTGTCATCTTCATCCTGCTGTCCATGGCTCTGCTGTTGACGACGATGCTCTTCTACACGAAGCAGCAGAAAGCACTCGCCCAGCAGAAGCAGGCGGAGACGGACCTCAGCCTCTATGTGAAAGCGGCGGAGAAGAACCGTGATGACATCAAGCGGATCGCCGCCGACGCCGAGCGCGACAACGCGAGCGTCGTGACCTTCCTCAAGCAGCAGCAGGACTCGATCATGCGGCGGGTGGGCGGCAGCCCGAACCTGACGCTCAACGATCTCACCGCTCAGGCCCGCGCGCTCGGGATCGATGAAGGCGAGTCGCTCATCGAAGAGATCAAGCAGCTCCGGCAGGAACTCAGCGTGGCTGAGGAGAATGCCCGCGTGCTCGCCGAAGAGCGCGATGTCGCGAAGGCGATCGCCGAAGAGCAGACGAGCCGCAGCGAAGACCTTGAGACTTCGCATCAGCGCACCGTTGATGAACTCAATGTGCGGATCGACGAGATTCAGGCCCAGGCCGATTCCTACCGGCGTCAGGTCGAGCAGGCCGAACAGCAGATGGACGACCGCGTCGCCGATATCCGGAACCGCTATGAGCAGGAGATCACCGATCTCACGCGCCGGCTCGAGACCGAGCAGGGCAACTCGGCGCAACTCGCCGACGCGGTGCAGTCGCTGCAGGAGCGGTTGAAGACCGTCAATGTCGGAATCGGCAGCGAGGATGCGCTGGTCGACGGCGAAATCATCCGCACCCTCGAGAACAACGAAGTCTTCGTCAACCTCGGCCGCCGGGATCATGTCGTCCTCGGAATGACCTTTGAGGTGTACGGCAGCGCGGCCGACATTCGTCCGAACGCCGCCGGCGAGGTGCCGCGGGGCAAAGCCACGGTCGAACTCGTTCGTATCAACGACAATGTATCGACGGCCCGCGTCATTCGTTCGACCGCCGGCCGCGCCGTCGTCGAAGGCGATGTCCTCGTCAATGCGATCTACGACCGAAACAAGGAATACTCGTTCTTCGTGTTCGGCGACTTCGATATCACCGGCGACTCGAGCGCGGGCGATCGGGACAACGAAGTGATCGAGTCCCGCATTCGCGAATGGGGTGGCGCCATTCGCGATGAATTCTCGGGCGATATCGACTTCCTCGTCCTCGGCGTGGCGCCGGAGAAGCCCGGCCCGTTGCGTCCCGGCGCGACACCCCCGGAGGTTCGCAACTGGATCGCCGAGCAGAAGAACTACGAGCAGTACCAGGAGTATCTCGAGCGGGCTCGTGATCTCTCGATTCCAGTCCTGAACCAGAATCGACTGCTCACGCTCATCGGGTACTACAACCAGTAATCAGATTGCTGATCGATCACTGAGCCGGCCGGTCTCGTCGCGAGGCCGGCCGCTTTCGTATCCTCTCCTCCTCATGGCGCGAAACGAATCTGCGATCGTCAATGCGTTGGCCTACGGCGGCGTCCGTGGGCTCGGCATTCTCCTGAGCCAGTTCACCGTCGATCAGAACATGGCGGTGATCGGGCGCGTGGGCGATATGTGGTTCGAGCGCGATGTCCGCCGTCGCACGCGAGCGCTTGGGAACATCCGTCGATCACTGCCGCACCTCTCGGAGGCGGAGGCGCTCGAACTCACGCGCCTGTCGATGCGACATCTGCTCCAGATGTTCGTGGTCGAGATCTTTACGGCGCCGCGGCTGATCACCCCGAGCACATGGCATCGGTATGTGCGCTTCGGCGAGGTCGATGAGGCGCTCAGAATCCTGGCGTCCGGGTGCCCTGCGCTCTTTATCACGGGGCATTGCGGCAACTTCGAAGTGCTCGGATTTACGCTGGCGACCGTAGGGTATCCGCTGACCGCGCTGGCGCGCCCTCTTGACCTGCCTCGGGTGAGCGACTGGCTGTTCGACATTCGGCAGCGACGGGGCATGAAGATCATGACGAAGTTCGGGGCCATGGAGAAGCTTCCCGGACTCATTGAGTCCGGCGAGCATGTCGCCTTCATCGCGGACCAGAACGCCGGTGACCGGGGACTCTTCGTCCCGTTCTTCGGACGACTCGCCAGCGCGTATAAGTCGATCGGACTGCTCGCGATCCGATACAACGCGCCGATCGTCTGCGGCCATGCGAAACGAATCGAACCGGATCATTTCCGGTACGAAATCAACGCACGGGAGATCATCCGGCCGGAGGAGTGGACGACGCAGCCCGATCCGCTCTTTTATGTGACGGCCCGATACAACCGCGCCATGGAGAACATGGTCCGCGAAGCGCCGGCGGAGTATTTCTGGGTGCATCGTCGGTGGAAGTCTCGGCCGCGCCATGAGCGCGAGGCGAGGCCATTCCCCTCGAGTTTGCGCCGCCGGCTCGAGCAATTGCCGTGGATGACTCCGGCCGAACTCGATCGGATCATGGAACAGAGCGCCATTGACACCGCCGATATTCAAACCCGGCGGCGCGAGCGGGGCGGCTGATTCTCAGACCTGCGGACGAACGCCCGTCCGCGTTCTCAGACCCTCGGAATCGTCGTCGACGCTGACCGGTAGCCGATAAGGCGACTCTGGGTCCCATCACCATCGCAACAGTCATGCAGGCCACGCCGGTTCAACGGTTTAGGCGCGTTGCAGTAAACGCGCCGTCTCCTTCGACCGATGACGAGACCGGATCGCGGCGGAGGGGCCGCGGCCGGAGGGAACCCGAGGAGAAGGATGACGCCATGCCCCGCGAAAAGGATGTCCTGACCACGGGCGAGGTCGCCAAGATCTGTAATGTGGCGCCGCGCACTGTGTCAAAGTGGTTCGACTCCGGACAGCTCAAAGGCTATCGAATTCCCGGATCGAAAGACCGGCGAATCCCGCTCAACGCGCTGATCAAATTCATGAAGGCGCATGGCATTCCGCTCGACGGCCTCGTCTCCGGCAAAACGCGTGTGCTCGTCTGCGATCGCGAGGATGAGATTGTCACCGTGATCCAGAAGCTCCTGACCGAGCATGCGGATTACGAAGTTCGCACCGCGACAAGCGCGTTCGAAGCCGGCATCGAGTGCGAGCGCTTCCGCCCGAACGCGATCCTGCTCGATCTGCATCTCGACGGCGGCGCCGATGGTCGCGAGTTCTGCTCGATCATCCGGGGAGAAGATGACCTTCAGATGGCCAAGGTCATCGGCATGAGCAGCAAACTGACCGACGGGCAGGCGCACCAGCTTCGGACCGCCGGGTTCGACGGCTTCCTGAAGAAGCCTTTCAATATCAAGCAGGTGATCAAATCGATCGAAGACGCCTGTGCCCTCGTCTATTGACCTCGGCCGATTCGGCCGCGACTATTCCGCACCGCAGACTCTCAGCCCGCCTTCGACTTAGTACTGGCATCGCTTACGGGTCGAAGGCGGTTTTTTGCGCGCCCGGAGCAAGACCTCGACGATGCGATCGGATGATCGTCCGTCACCGTAAGGATGCGCGACGGAGTCCGTCCGATCACCAATCGCCTGATTGATGGCGCGCCGGATCTCCTCCGCGTCGGCGCCCGCGACATCAACGACGGTGACCGGCCGTTCGCGACCGGCTTGTCGCGGCCCGACATTCACGGCCGGAACGCCGAGCGCGGCCGCTTCGATGAGGCCCGCCGATGAATTGCCGACGATCGCTGCAGCGCGACGCAGCAGTCCTACGAAACGCGGTCGATCAAGATGCCCAAGCATTGGAAGCGTTCCAATTGCCTTCAATATGACTTCTCGACCAGGGTCGTGATTCGGCGCAAGGAGTAATCGTTGCACTCCGTCGTCACGCGGATTGGTCGCCTTGAGAATCGCCTCGATCGTTCGGCGTTCCTCAAGCTCCGGCAATCCCGATGGATGGTGGAGTACGAGAAGGAGAGGACGCTTCGGATCGATTTCCCATGCGATGAGTTCTTCGTCCGGGAGCGGAGACATCGACACGAGGTCATCGATCGCCGGCGATCCGACTTGCAAAGTCCACTCCGGGTCTTCACCCATGCGGAGTATTCGTTCGCGACTCTCTGCGGTAGCGGTGAGATGGATGTGCGAGAGCTTCGTGATCGCGTGCCGCATCGCTTCGTCCGCAACGCCTTCGGCGCGGTCGCCGCCGTGAATATGGGCGACAAGCCTCCCGCCAATCGACGCGGCGGACGCGGCCGCCATCGCTTCGATTCGATCACCGAGAACCAGAACCACATCGGAGCGCAACCGTTCGAATGCGCGGGCAAGACCTTCAATCCCGCGGCCGAGCGCTACGGCGTCCTCGGTCCGTCCCGTCCGCCCGACTCGTTGCATTTCGACCCGGGCGGCGATCTCAAATTCCGCTTCGACATCGACTCGTGAGTCGACTTCCGGAAGCAGATGCGTTCCTGTCATTACAACCTGGAGTTCGAGTGCATCCATGGCGAGGATTGCCGCCATGACCGGCTTAAGGAGCCCGAAATCGGCTCGAGAGCCCGTCACGACCGCAATACGCCATGCAGCGTCCGGGCGAGTCATGCAAACTCTCGAACTTTCGCCGGCGTGGTCAGATCCTCTCGCCGGATCGGCTTCCCGGCAGGGATGGGCGCTTGCAGGGAGCGTCCGACGATGGCGCCCCACTCGGAGGGCGGGATGCCGTCACCCGGTCGGCGAAAGGTCAAGTCGCTCCTGGTCAGACAATGACCCGCCGGGAGATCGCGACTGGCGACGATCGACTGGCGGCTGACGCGGCGCACATCCTCCTCGATGGGCCGGACGGTCAGTTCACGCACCCCGAGCATGCGATGGGCGCGACGGGCGCCTTCGATGTAGACCCGAAGGGCATCGGGCTCGAGCGACGCGGCGTGGTCGGGACCGGGCGCGTGCCGGTCATGCGTGAGGTGCTTCTCAAGAATCACGGCGCCGGCGGCGACCGCGAGAGCGCCCGTATCGAGCGACGGGGTATGGTCGGAATAGCCGACTTCAATCGAGCGCCTCGTTTCTTGCGCAAGGCTGCGGAGCGCGGCGATTCCGCCGAGGTTCGCCTCGTCGTCCGGTGTGGGATAGGCGCTTATGCAGTGCAGGGCCGCCGAGCCGAACCGCGACAGGGCCCACCCGATCTCATCCCGGGTGGCCGCGCCGGTGCTCAGAATGACGGGGCGTCCGGGAGCGCTGATCGCCTCGAGAAGCGGCAGATGAATGATGTCGGGCGAGGCGGATTTGAACGCGTCCCAACCGAGTCGCGTCGCGTCGACGACGAGTTCGACATTGAAGATGGTCACGATCGCATGCAGACGCTGATCATGGGCATGATCGACGATCGATTCGAGGTCGCCGAGCGAGAGCTCGAGGCGTTTGAGCATCTCAGTCGCGTTTGACTCACCTGCGTTTCGCTGGTAATCCGCGAGCGGCGCGGCGCCTCCCATGAGGCGCTCCGCTTCGAAGTACTGAAACTTGACCGCATCGGCGCCGGCGGCGGCCGCGGCGTCCACGAGTTCGATCGCGCGCTCGGCCGATCCGTCGTGATTCACGCCGATCTCCGCGATGACATACGGAGACGCCGAGTCGCTGATCTCTCGCGATCCGATTCGCACGAATGACTCCCGTCAGTGGCGCGAGGCCCCGAGTTCCGCCGAGTGCTCGCGGAGGCGGATCTCCGCCAGCACAAGATCGGCTTTCGTATCGATATCGACCACCGCCCCAGGCTCGTTCAGGATCCCGCGCCGGTCGCGGCCGAGAAACGAGTGAGGCTCCGACGGCTCCGCATTGAGGAGCGCCTCTCGTCGAACGACGATTACCCCGCCATCCGGGATGAAGAGCGGCGGAAGATCCTGTCGCCGATAGACCTGGTTCTCGATGAACGGCGTGACGCGGCCTTCCTCGTCGATTCGCGACTCCCAGTAAGGATGATACTTCCCGACGCCGGCGTAACTCTGCACGGAGTCGGCGCGTGATTCGATCAGCATTCGTACGGCCCGATCGATCAGGCCCCGCGGCCGTACCGGAGCGTTCGCATAGAGAATGACGACGAACGGAGCGTTGTCCGACTCGACCGCGTGCCGAACGGCGGCGTCGACGGTCGCGGAGTCAGTGGCGAGCGATTCCGGCCGCTGGATGACTTCCACGCCCTCTCGCTCGGCGGCCCGGCGCATCTCCGCGCAGTCGGTTGACACAATCAAGCGCGTCACCGCCTCCGATTCGCGCGCCGCCTCGATCGAATAGGAAACCATCGGGCGCCCAAGCAGCGCCATGGCGTTCTTGCCGGGCAGCCCCTTGCTGCCCGCGCGGCCGATGATCACGGCGGTCACGGAGACGGGAGGGTTTTCTTCGAAAGAATCCGCGGCCACGCGATCGCTCCTTCTCAGCGAGCTCCGACCATCGCTTCATCCAGGGGCGCTCGCGAGGTCATCGACTTGAACCCTCGTTGCTCGAGAACCCGGGACCACAGTTCCGGCAGCGCCGTTTCGCCGACTGAGCCGACTGTCGCGCCGTCCAACCAGTCGCTGCAGTTCACGAGCGCGGCGCCGTCAGCTCGAACGAGGAGACGCGTCGCCGCAAAACGGCGGGCGACTGAATCAGGCTCTCGAACGGTGATGAGGTCGTCATCGATTCCATCGCCGGGAAGGGGGGGCGAGATCATCGCGGCGCCAACGAAGTACACCCAACGATCGAAAAATCCCTGCAGCTCTTCGAGCGTAGCCCGGCATCGAAGCATGGACGGAATGATCCAGGGGAGCGCCAACGCCCCGAGTGAACCCACTCTCTGAGCCCGTGCATTGATCAGCGCTTCAAGGTTGCCGACGGCTTCTTTGAATCGGTCCGAGCCCATCGTCGATCGATAGGTCTCAGCGGTATCCGCATTCAGCCGCACGGTCACAGCGGCGAGAGCCGACGCCGCGAGTGAGCGGGCGACCTCTGCGCTGACGAGTAGGTCGGTCTCAAGGTGCAGCGTGTCGAGTCCGACTCGGGCCGCGTGATTCAGAATGATTTCGAAGTCCGGATGGAGGAGTGGATCGCCGACGCCTCCAAATGAGACGGCGGTGGTCGTGGATGCGCGGGCGACCTCATCGAGAAGACGGAGAACCCGCTCCGTCGGCAGTTGTCTTCTCTCCGTCACTTCGTTCGTATGCGGCGTAATGGGACCACGGACGGCGCGATCCATCGTCAGTTCAATTTCAATCTCTCGCGGAAACGGAGGCGGCGGGGACGACCGAAGCGACGCGAGCATCGAAGCGGGATCGCCATCGAACGCGATTCCTCGACGGATCAGGTCGTGCGATTCCGGCGAATCCCAAGTGAGCCGAGCTTGCGTCGAACGAATCGCCGCAGGAAGCTTGACGCACATCTCCTTGGTAATCGGATCGGTCTGCGGCGCCTGAGGAACATACTGGAGCAGCGCGCCGAGCGTCGACGGCCGCGCGCGAGTCGCCAGATTCGCCATGCACGAACGGGACACGACGCATCCTGCGAGACCGGGCGGCGCCTGGCTGAAGACGAACTCGTGTCCGTCCGGGTGTTCGTGATAGCGCTGAACAAGGGCGCCACATCCAGTCTCGATCGAGGGGTCAACAAGCGGCCAGTCGGCGCCGACGACGAGGGCCGCGTCGAGGTCGAGTCGGTCCATGACGGCGAGCATCTCGACAGGCGCGACGATTTCGTCGAAGATCGTCATGCCGCCAATCCCGCCACGCCAGCACGGGCCGCTCCAGCGCCGTGCGGCCGCGATGACCTGCTGCGCCGAACCATAAAGCGATTCCGGAACGCGCTCGACGATCGTCGGAAGGGCAAGAGCGTCCCGGTCAATCAACGAATCGACATCGAACCCGAGCGGCGCCAGGAGGACGATCGACTCGATGCCCGGGGTCTCCGCAAGTCGTTCGAGCGTCGCTTGCAGTACGGTCCGACGCTCGTCGACGAGGTCGTCAAGCCGGCGGATGAGTCCCGCGCCGCTCCGCTCGGGATCAACGGCTACCAACGCGGCGACGCGCCGTTTCGAGCGCGGCTCGGCGTTCAGGTGGCTTGCGACCGATTCGGCGGTGCGCCGGCTGATTCTCGGGTCGACCGATTCGCCACCGAGGACGGCCTGCGATTCTTCGAGAATGCGGTGATACTCATCGCACGCATCGGCGAGCCATCGCACATTGACCTGATCCCGCTCGAGCTGCCGGCGTTGCCGAGTCTGGGTGTCCAGGCCTTCGCTGAGTTCGAGGCGTCGATCCGCCTTCATCCGGTTGAAGGCGCCGAGCTGATTCAACGCGTTCACGAGGTCGAAGATGTGAAAGAGCTCATCGACCTCGGCCCGATAGGAGTCCATCTTCGAGAAATGACGATCCATCTTCACCGCGTCAGCTTGATCTTCGAGCATGCGATCGATGAGACGATCCGCGGACTGACTGAGTTCCCGGAGTCGCTTGACACCTCGTTGAATCTCTTGCAGCCGGTCCCTGACGGCGGTGAGCCGACGCGAATCCGGGTCGACGGTCGCCGAAGGCAACGGCGTGAGTGGATCGGCTGACATGGAGTCGATCGCCCGCGCGAGGGACACGACTTCGGTGTGCTTCTTCGCCGTGCCTCCTTCGGTCGCGTCGATGATCCGTTGCGGCGCCTCCTTGAAGTCGCGCTCGAACTGCTGCAGGTAAGTCGACATCTGTTCGTCGAGATACACCGATCCCCCGTGTTGCGCCGGCGCCGTCCGAAGCGTGCGTTTCATTCGAGCCACACGCTGCCATTCCATCATGTCGAGCGTATTGAACCGATTGAGTTCGGGCGCCCACTGTTCGTGGATCGCAGCGCCGGGTCCGTAGTACAGACCATCCGAGAAGCCGAGATCCTGTCCGACGAACACGATCGGATCGCAGCCGAAATACTGGGCGAGGTAGAAGCTGAGGTGGGCGACCGTCGAGCCGGGCTTCAGCCGCCCCATCTCCCGCTTGAGATCAGGACCGAGCACTCGGTCAAGAAAGTCGTTCCCGGTGCAACGGATCGGCCCGGGGTAGGCGTCAATAACCGACCGGTTCACCTTCGGCTCGCAGATGAGCGTGACGCCTTCAAGCGCGTCGGCATCGAGTCCGTCGTAGAACTGGCGACTGATTTCGTGATAGTCGAGCGCCGTAACGAAGTGCGGGCGGATTCCCCGGGCGAGCAGGGGCTTGAGCGCCGTCTGCACGGCGATGATCACGACGCGTTCACGAAGCGCCGGATCGTCGAGCAGATCAATGTTGCGGGAGAGACTCGGGCCGGCCGCGACAAGGATGGCGCCATGCCCTCGCGCCCAATCCTTCAATGGAGCGATTCCGTCTCCAGCGCCGTACCGGTCCAGATTAAGTGAGAGATTGCGGCAGGTCGTCACCGAATGCACGAGCGTGGTGACGAGCGTCGTGCGGCTCGCCCGTACGATTTCGGCGAAGGTTTGCGCAAATGTCGCCGAGCCGGCGCCAAGGCGACGACGGCTTGGCGGGTGCTCGACCATGGTCGCGCCCTGGGCGAAGAGCGGCGCCGCGCCGTCGAGCCGCGCGGACAGCTCCGGTCGGTCCTCGGCGTCGTCGATGATCACGAGCATGGCCTCGCGCATCCACGCGGAGTGATCGATCTGCTCGAACACGGCGCGAAGGAGCGGAATATCCGGCTCGTAGACGACCACGACCCCGGTTCCCGCCATTCGTTCACAGAGACGCCGGACATGATGCCCGAGCGCAAAGCCATACACGGCGACGACCGCATGCTCGATCACATCAACCGACTCGGCGAATCGGGTCGCCTCGTCGACGGGTCGATGCCGGCTCGCGAGATACGCGCCGTCGTAGCGGGCGGTGGGCGCCTCCTGCGGCGTCTCGAGAAACTCGACCGTGTCCGCCGGCGCAGCCGAACGCAACCGCTCCACGAGCCGCGGGTTCCGTTTCGCGAGAGCCGTGAGATTCGCTTCAAAGATGGCGTGAGGCACTGGTTCTCCGTACCGTTTGCGGCGGCTCTGCGGAACGGCGACCATTCGCTCGATCCCCGGGCCGAACCCCGGTCTCCCGCTCGTGTTATCGGAATCTGGACGGAGGTGGCTGCAACATGAATGTCCCGCCCACCGCGCCTCTCGTCCATTTCACGATCGAGAATCCGTGGCCTCTGGCGATCGGACTCGCCCTCGTCGGGTTCGGCGTCTATCGGTGGGGCCTCACGAGAGGATCGAGAACCCGGATAAGCGGCGCCATCATTTTCCTGGCTGCGGTCGCGCTTCTGCCTCTGGCGAGGTTCATCGAGAGCAGTCGCGAGCAACTCATCCGCGTGACTCGGTCGCTCGTCGACGCGGCGGTCAATGGCGACTCCGACCAGTTCGGGGCCTTCCTGAGCGACCAGGTCGAGATTACCTTCGGCCGGGACGAGATCCCCGGCGGTCGTGGTGAGTTGCTCGCGCTCATGGTCGTCATTCCGTCCGTCATCGAGTCGAACCGGATCCGTGAGATCGATGCGGGAGTGGGGGAGAATGGGATCGGCGAGGTCGCCTTCGCCCAGACGACGGGAACGAGATTCGGCCGTCCGGTCCCGAATGAGTGGCGAATTCGCTGGCGACGCGACGCGAACAACGACTGGCGAGTGAGTGAGCTCGTGTGGGAGGAGATCTACTTCAACGAGACACCGAGTCGCCGCTACTGGCCGTCCGGCGGTTGATCACCCGAGGTCACTTCGACTTCCTCCATGATCTGCGTCCGCAGTTCCGCGATGCGACGCACCCCGGCGTGCTCGCTGCGTCGAGCGGCGAGCCAGGCGGGGTTCTCGTCCGACGGCGCCCGCGTGAGAATCCAAGCGAGCAGGACGATGGGTTCCGTCGTTCGGCTCATCGTGTCATCGAGATCATCGAGCAGTGGACGAAACCGATCGCTGATCGATTCGGCGGATCGAAAGTGCAGGACCGTCCACGCCTGCGTCGAGGCGTTGAAGCTCGGCCAGCGTTCTCGAATCGTGGTGATCGCTTGTTCGGCGAGTTCGCTCTTCCAGTCCTCGACCGTCGCGACGGCGCCGCTTCTCTCGAGTCGACTCAGATAGACCACGAACTGGGCGAGCGCGGTTATGGCTTCCATCCGCGCCTGAGCGTCCCCGGACGAAATGGACTCGAGCCGGGAACGCAGCTCGTCCTGCGTCATGGCCCATGGTGTCCGGTCGCCTCCGCGGACCTCTCGCGACACGGTCAGAGGGGTTGAACGCATGCGTCCCTCGGCGTCCATACCTGCGTTCAACACTGCGAGGTAACGAGTATTGAAACGAACGAAGGGTGACTGATCGAGTGAGAGACCGAGCTGCGAGAGATCGATCCGTGTGCGAATCGTCATCGTCTCGCCGGGCGCAATGCGAAATCGACGGGACAGATCCGCGACAAGCGGCTGCTCGGCGGTCCGTTGCCCAGACACGGTGAGCGAAGGCCAGATCATCACGGATTCGGGAAGGTATTCATTCGCGCCGATCGGAAGCGACCATTCGGAGTTGTTTCGGATGTCGATCGTCAACACGATCGGATCGAGTGGCGCCGCATCGTCGGTCGAGGTCGATACGCGAAGCGTGACCATCGAGTCGGGATTCGTGTACAAGACCTGCAACTCATCGGCGACACCGTCGACGAGTGCCGCGAGTGCGCTGACCCGGTCGCTCGCGGCGAATGATCGTCCGAGTTCACTCTCGAGGCGGAACTTCGCCCAGAGGCCGATTGCAGACGCCGGATCGTCCGCGTACAGATTTGCCAATCCGCGAACCGCCGCCTGTTGGCGGCCTGACGCATATTGGGTGAGGGTGGTCCCGAGGAGTTGATAGACCTCATCGAGGTCGTCCGAACCGAAATGAGAGTCCGGCCCGGCGTCGACCAGCGCACTCCAGCCGGTCAGGAGAGACCGGTCGGACGGTGACCATGCGCTCTCATCACCGAGCAGTTCGCGCGCCAGTGTCGGATCGTTCTCAAGCCAGACCCGGAGTATCGCCACTTCCAGCCGAGCGTCGTGCGGCGCTTCCGCCGCATCGTCGACAAGGCTGGAAAGCGCGTTCAGCGCGGCCGTTCTGGCGTCGACATCTCCAGCGGCGTCTCCGAGTATGGCCGCGGCTCGA
This sequence comes from Phycisphaerales bacterium, assembly GCA_043101845.1. Taxonomy (GTDB): domain Bacteria; phylum Planctomycetota; class Phycisphaerae; order Phycisphaerales; family UBA5793; genus JBICHN01. The sequence continues at coordinate 1,702,847 of JBICHN010000011.1, forward strand.
TTCACGAGGAATCGTCGTGAATCGAAATCTCTCGACGCTTCGCCCGTCGCGGACTGGCCTGATTGCAAACTCTGATCGAGCCCGGCGAGTATCGCGAGTCCCGCCGCCGGACCTTCCGCCCCAGCGGTCGCGAGCGCGAGTCGAACCCGCAGACTCAGTCCAGACTGGGCACGATTCCCCCAGAGCGCGGGGGGGATCTCCCGCATCGCGGTGAGCAGAACACGGGCGGAGCCGTACGCGCCAGCATCCATTAAGAGCACCGTGAGATCGTCGATCGCGGCGATATTCGTGGGGTCCGTCCGCAGCACCTTTACGAGGGCTTCCGCGGTCAAGACAGGATCGCCGCTCTGCGTGTCCACGATGAGCGCGGCGAGAGCGGCGGACTCCCGAAAGTACGGATCAAGCGCGAGCGAGAGTTTGAGCCACTCGAGGAACGCCGCCTCATTCCCGTGCTCGCGCTGCAGGACGGCGCCGTCATAGGCGAGTCGACTCCGGACGGTCGCTGGAATCGCCCGTCCGGAGGGACCGAGGAATCGGTCATACGCGGCCAGACGCTCGGCGACCGATTGTCGTTCGCTGATTCCTTGTCGAATCACATGCAACAGGTTCCGATGGTCGTCCGGGTCCCTCTTGAGGATTCGTCGACGCGCTTCGAACTCCGCCTTTGCGTCTCCGGTTCGTTGCCCGGCCCGAACGAGGCGTCGATCGATCTCGAGGTCGTTGGGGGTAAGCTCGTGCGCCGTGCGAAGGTAGATGACGGATTCTTCAAAACCGGCCTCGTCACCCACGGCGGCGCGGAAGGCGGCGAGCTGGACGAGACGCCGTGCGAGCACGGCGTCGGCCGAATCGTCCTGTATACCCTGCGCCAATACCGTTGACGCCGCGGCGCCTCTGAGAAGGAGCAACGAGACGACGACCACGAGGCCGCCGCGCGCGATTCGGATTCCAGGCCTCATTCGATCTCCCTCGAGTTCGCCCGTTCCGCAGGGTGGGCGGCTGATCGTAAGCGACGCGTACGCCGAAATGTACCGCGCCATTCGATTGACACCCCGGCCACCCATTGGTAGCGTTCGCGCTACCTTCCGGGCGACTCAATTGGCCGGAATCACTCTTGAAATGAGCAACGGACGGTCTCATGCGAATCACTCGAAACGGTCTCCGCGCTCTCGTCGGCAGCTGCTCCTTGGCGATGGTCTTCGCATTGAGCGCCCCGACCATGGGGCAACTGAGCAGCCGGATCCTCGACGCCTCGCAGCCCCTCACCGCCGACCAGCGGGCTGAGGTGGAAGCGTTTGCGGAAGCGCAGGTTGAATCCCTCGCCGAGCGCGATCCAAGAGCGTCGACCGAGGCTCGTCGACGCCTCGTGTCGCCACTCACCCAGCGCAGTTCGAGTCGGACCTTTCGGCTTGTCTACGACGATGTACTTACCCCGCGGCTCATCGCCCTGATCGAGGACGGTGAACGCCCGATTCATGCTCGCGTCGCCGCGCTTCATCTCCTCGGGGCGATCGCCTCGGACCGGTCCACGGCCGCGCTCCAGGACTTTCTGGTCGCTGATCAGGAAGCGATTCGGTACGCCGCCGCGATTGCAGCCCAACGCGCCTTCGCTCGGATCATCGAAGGAGAGGCCATGTTGAGCAACAATCGCCAGCGAGAACTCGACCTCGCTCGGTGGCTCAAGGCGGCGATCTCTTCAGAGCGAAACGACCTGCCGCTGCACGCCCAGTTCGCAGCGCTCGGCGCCAGTTCGAATGCGACCGATGCGGTCGAGTATCTCAGCGGAGGTCTGCAGGATCAGCTTCGCGATGTCTACGACGGGGGTCCTGATGCGCGAATAGCGCGCTTCCAGGACGCATTACAGCGCAGCCTCAACCAATACCTCCAGCTCAAACTCGAGGGGGCTCCAAATCTGGCGAACCTGGAGAAGCTCATGATTCAGACCGCAGTCATGTCTCTTGTGCTCGCGATTGACGATGCGACGGAGGAGAGTGACCTTACTCCGAGACAACGCACGGCGTACGCGGAGTTGGCGCGGACCGCGGAGAGCGTGCTCGTGGTCGTCACCGGTCAGACCGAATCGACGACGGGCATCTCACAGGCGTTCTCGTCGAGCGATTATGCGCAGGCGAATACGGTGCTCGCGAGCCGCTGGCTCGACTCGAGCGGCCCGATCCTGCGTCAGTCGAGTTGGGGCTTCGCGGCGGGTGACTTCGAGGAGTCGCGGCTCTTTCCCTGAGCCTTGAGTGAATCGTCTCGCATGAATCCGGGGCGCCGCGCATGAAGCTCATCGTTCCGTTCCTCATCCTTCTGGTCCTCCTCTTCGGCGCCGTTTTGGCGGACCGTCCGCAGGAGCCGGCCGATCTCGTCTTCGTCAATCGAGGTGAGATCCACACGCTCGATCCGCAGAAGATGAGCTGGATGCAGGATCTGCGTATCGCCTACAACCTCTACGAGGGGCTGGTGCGCTGGAACAACGAGACCTTCGAGATCGAGCCCGCGGTCGCGTCGTCGTGGGAGGTGTCGCCCGACGGACTCGTGTACACCTTCCATCTTCGACCTGAAGCGAAGTGGTCAAATGGCGACCCGGTGACCGCAGGGGACTTCGTGTATTCCTGGCGCCGGGCGCTGCTACCCGATACCGCGGCCGATTACTCCGATCTCTTCTTCAAAATCAAAGGGGCTGAGGAGTTTTTCAACTGGCGGTCGACGCAACTCGAATCCTATCGCGCCGGTGAGTCAACGCCGAGTGTCGAGGCGGCGACTCGCCTTCGGGACGAAGCGTTCGACGAGTTTGACCGGATGGTCGGTCTCAAGGCGCTCGACGATCACACGCTTGAAGTCACGCTCGAGGGTCCCACGCCCTACATCCTTGACCTCTTCGCGTTCGGGCCGTTCTTCCCGGTGCATCCGCCGACCGTGGACGGCTGGATCGAGATTGACGCGACGACCGGCGCCATTCAGCAACTCTTCGGCTGGACCAAGCCGCCGTACCTTGTGTCAAACGGACCCTACCAGCTCACGATCTGGCGCTATATGCGGGACATGCGACTCGAGCGCAACCCGTACTACTGGAACCCGGATCTTGCGCAGTCCGATTCGATCCTTTCGGTTTCGATCGATGATCCGTCGACTGCGATTCTGGCGTTTGAGACGGGCTCAATCGACTGGTTGAGCACCGTCGAGGCTGACTACAAAGCTGACATGCTCGTCGAGCTCAATCGTTACCTCGATCGAAACGCGTCCCGAATCTCCGAACTCGAGGCCGAAGGAATCACCGACTACGACGATCAACTCGCGATCCTCGCGAAAGAGTCGCCTCCTCAGGAGGGCGAACGCAACAACATTCACGCGTTTCCTTCGTACGGCACCTACTTCTACAACTTCAATTGCTCCGAACGGCTCAACAACGGCGCGATGAACCCATTCGCCGATGCGCGCATTCGTCGAGCCTTCACCATGGCGGTCGATAAAGACGCGATCGTGCAGAAGGTCACCCGGCTCAACCAGCCGGTGGCGCGAGTGTTCATTCCGCCCGGTTCAATCCCCGGCTACTCGAGTCCCGCGGGCGTTCCGTACGATCCCGCCGGCGCCCGCGAGCTTCTCGCGGAGGCGGGATGGGTGGATCGGGACAAGGACGGCGTCATTGAAAATGAGAGGGGCGAGCCGTTTCCCGATATTGAGATTCTCTACAACACGAACGGGGATCACAAGTACCCGGCGCAGGCCATCGCGTCCATGTGGCAACAGGACCTGCAGGTACGCGCGCACACCGTCGGGAAGGAGAGCAAGACCTTCGCCGAGGATCTGAAGAACCACAACTTCATGGTCTCACGCGCCGGCTGGTACGGTGACTACGGCGACCCGACCACCTTCCTCGATCTCTTCCGAACCGGAAACGGCAACAACGATCGCAACTACTCAAACGAGTACTTCGACACGCTCATGGCGGAGACCGATCGGGAGACCGATCCGGCGAAGCGCATGAGACTTCTCGAAGAGGCCGAGCGATTCGTAATGGATGAGGAACTGCCGCTCCTCCCGATCTTCCATTATGTCACGCTCTACCAGTACGACCCGGCCGAGCTGAGTGGAATCTCGCAGCACCCGCGGCTTGTGCAGTACCTCTGGAAGATGAAAGTGACGCGATGACGCAGATGGTCGTCCGGCGACTGCTTCAGTTGCCTTTCATCATCCTCGCCATCTACACGATTACCTTCGTGCTCGCCTGGCTCCTGCCCGGGAACCCGCTCGAACGGCCCGAAGGGCGCCGCCCACCCGCTGCGGTGATCGAGGCGATGTCCGCCCAGTACAACCTCGACAACCCCGTCAAGTTCTATTTCTCGTATCTGTACGACGCATCGGGTCTCGCCTATCTCGCGGGTGACACGGATCGCGTCTTCGACTTCGGACCGTGTTTGCAGTATCAGGACTGGTCGGTGAACGAACTTATCGGGAGCGCGCTTCCGGTCAGTGTGACGCTCGGCCTTGCCGCGATAACTTTCGCCCTTGTCATCGGACTCACCGCCGGAATCGTCGGCGCCGTCCGTCCCGGAAGTTTCGCTGACTTCGCGACCTTCCTCGTCGCGCTCATCGGTGTCAGCCTCCCGACCTTCGTCATCGGCGCCGGCCTGCTCATTCTGTTCGCGGTTGTGTTTCCCGTATTTCGCGTGGCGAGTTGGGGAGGATTCAGCGATCTGTTTCTCCCGGCGCTGACCCTGAGCCTGCCGTACGCCGCCTACATTGCGCGACTGACGCGACTCGGCATGATCGATACGCTCAACCAGGACTTCATTCGGACGGCCCGCGCGAAAGGCGTACCGGAATGGCGCGTCATCCTGAAACATGCGCTCAAGGTGTCGTTCCTGCCGGTGTTGAGCTTCCTCGGTCCGGCGACCGCCGCGGTCATGACGGGGTCGTTTGTCGTCGAAAAGGTCTACAATGTCCCCGGCCTGGGACAGCACTTCGTCAACTCGGTCCTCAATAAGGATCTCTTTGTCATCATGGGCGTCGTGCTGACCTATTCGACGCTTCTCGTCTTGTTCAACCTGATCGTTGATGTGCTCTACCGCTGGGTTGACCCTCGCATCGACATCGCCTGAAGGATCGTCTGTGGCCGATCAATCGACTGAAGATACCGGATGTCCGGCGCTCCGGATCGTGACCATGCCGCGCGATACCAACCCGTACGGCACGATCTTTGGCGGAGTCATCCTGAGCTACATCGATCAGGCTGGATTCATCGAAGCGAGGAAGCATGGGCGCCATCGCTGGGTGACGGTCGCGATGGACAAAGTCGTGTTTCAGGCGCCGGTCCAGGTCGGGGATGTCGTCAATTTCTTCACCCGCACGCTCAGAACGGGAATGAGCAGCGTCTCAGTCGAGGTCGCGGTTCAAGCCGAGCGAGGCGATGGATCGATCGTTGATGTAACGATGGCCACGATGACGCTCGTCGCCGTCGATCGAGAAGGACGCTCGATTCCATTCAGCGCCTCGCCGACGGTCTGACTCCAGTTGCGGTCAAAGCGACATGAGGTACGATCGGCGGCAGAAGCGCCAGCAGTCCCGGGAGCACGCGTGATGAGCGAGATGAGATCCAACCGTCATGTCATCGTCACGGAGATCAACTGGCGCGAAGCGCTCCTGTTCCCTCGAATCGTTTCCGCGTTCACCATGGCGGCGCAACCCGGTCGACTCCTCATGGGACTTGCGATCGTTACCGTGCTCATGCTGGGCGGAAGTCTCTGGGACGCCGTGGCCGGGCCGACCGTCGGGCCGGCGGGACTTGCGGACCTCAGCGACGCCGACGCGCTGGAATCAGAACTGCGTTTGATCGCTCGGGATGGATCGTTTGGAGAGTCGGCGATCGCAGGGGAACTCTCGACCCGTGAGCGACTCACCGTCGAAGATGTTCGCGCTGCGTGGATTGAGTGGTACCGCGCTCTCGACGAAGACGGGCGCGATCGAGCCCGTCCTGAGATCGACCGGACGCTCGGACGACTCGAAGCGATTGAACCCCGCGGCGTCTTTCAGGCGACGGTCGATGAAACTCGCGTCGTGCTCGCGGCCTTGATCAGCCCGGATCCCAACCTCGATCTTTCCGATCGACTGGTTCTCGCGACGCAATTCAAACCGGCGCTCATTCTTGCGCTCTGGCGTGATCATCCGGTCTTTCTCGCCGTTTATGGGCTCTGGTTCTTCATTGTCGTGTTCATTGGCGGAGCGATGATCTCACGGTCAGTGGCCTGTGAGTTTGCGATCACCCAGTACATTCCGTGGACAGAGGCGCTCGCATTCGCGTTGAAGCGATCGTTGACACTCATTTCAACCGCGCTCCTCCCCGCCATCGCTATCGTCATCGGACTCCTGCTGCTCGCCATCGGAGGTCTGCTTTTCCGCATACCCGCGCTCGATGTGCTGGGCGGATTGCTGTATGGCCCGGCGCTTTTCGGCGGGTTTCTGCTCGCCATCATTCTCGTGCTCGGCGTGTTTGGTTTTGGTCTCTTCGTCCCGGCGGTGACGGTCGAATCCGCGGATGCGCCCGACGCGATCTCACGGGCGTTCGCCTATGTGAAGAATCGTCCGCTGCACCTCCTCTGGTATCTCGTGCTGGCGTCGATCATCGGGTGGCTTGGTTTCGTCGTGGTGGCGGGTCTCGCCTGGCTTACGATCAACCTCACCGCGTATGGCGCCTCGATGTTCTTCGAATCAAGCGCGGTACTCGAACATGCGGAGGCGCGATCGCTCGTTGACTTCTCGGGTTACGGATCGGAACTCGATCTTTCGCCGACTGGGCGCGCGGCCGTGGCCCTGATCGGACTTTGGAAGACGATCATCGCCGGCCTCGTTGCGGGCTACCTGTTCAGCTTCAGCTACGCGGCGTGGACCGTCATCTACTTCCTCCTCCGGAAGGTCGTCGACGATCAGGATCTGGACGAGATCTGGCAGCCCGGTCTCATCGAGGGCACCCTCGCGCCGGAAGTCGTCGACGCCGGATAACATCCGTCGTTCGTTGTGGAATTCGTCAGATTCGTGTACGGGGAGAGACGGCGCTTCGACGCGTGACGCCGATCGCCGATAAGAGGGTATGACGAACGCGAAGCGATTCACCATCGCTCATGTCACTCATGAAGCGGTGGAGAAGGTCGGAGGAATCGGAACCGTACTCGAAGGGCTCATCACAAGCCCGGAGTACCAGGCGGCCGTGCGCCGTTCCATCGTGGTCGGATCGATGGGCGGTCACTATCTCGAGAGCCCTTACAAGAGCCTCGGATCGACGACACGCCTCCTCTACTCGTCGATCGACGGAATCGACAAGGATGGCTTCGGACGGCGGTTGAGGCCGATCGAGTGGGCGTTCGATGTCCGTATCGCCTACGGAGTGCGCCGCTACCACGAAGACATCGAGAACCGGGTCGGCGACTCCGAAGTTCTGCTCATCGATGTCTCGAATCCGAACACCGCCCGCCACAATCGATTCAAGGGTCGGCTCTGGGAGCGGTATGGGATCGACGCGGCGCGATATGAGCGCGACTGGGGATTCGAGGAATACAGCCGCCTTGCGGAGCCCTCGTTTTACGCCCTTTCAGCGCTCCTGCGCGATGAAGAGTTGCCGTGCTTCCTCTTCAGTCATGAGTTCATGGGTCTGCCGCCTTGTTACAAGGCGGAGATGGATGGAAACGACGCCTTCCGCACCGTCTTCCACGCCCACGAATGCTCGACCGCCCGCGCCATCGTCGAGCGGGAGATCGGCCATGACACGGCGTTCTACAACATCATGCGGCAAGCCCGGGAACGCGGACTCTTTCTCGAAGATGTCTTTGGCTCGCAATCGAGCAATATGCGGCATGCGTTGATCTCGCGTGTGCATCATCTCGACGCGGTCGCGGCGGTGGGGGATTACACCGCCGACGAACTCCGGTTTCTTAACGACGAACTCGCCCAGGCCAAGGTCGAGGTCGTGTACAACGGAACACCCGCCCGGGCGGTGTCGCTGGAGGAGAAACTCGACAGCCGCTCACGAATCGACGCCTGGGCTGAACGGGTGGCCGGCTTTCGACCGGACCTGCTCATGACGCATGTCGCGCGGCCGGTCGTCAGCAAAGGCTTCTGGCGCGACCTCAAGGTGGCGTCTCATCTCGACGCCCAACTGGCGGAGCGTGAACAGCGGGCGCTGCTCATTATCCTGACCTGTGGGGCGCCGCATCGGTCATTCGAGCAGGTCGAACAGATGTCGCGTGACTACGGATGGCCGATGCGCCACCGGACCGGGTTTCCCGACCTGTCGGGACCTGAAACGGAGATATGGCACGCCATCGAACCGTTCAACGCGACGCACACCCGTTTGCAGGTCGCGTTCGTGAACCAGTTCGGCTGGTCGCGCGATCGTCTGGGGTCGTCGCTCGACGCCGGCGCGACCTTCTCGGACCTTCGCCGCGCGACCGACCTCGAGTTCGGACAATCGATCTACGAGCCGTTCGGGATCGCGCAGGTCGAGCCGCTGTCGAGCGGCGCGATTTGTGTCATCAGTTCGGTTTGCGGATGCCTTGGCGCATTTCGGCAAGCCGCTGAGTCGGTCGGTATGACCGCCGACGACCATCCGAACCTCGTCGTAGCTGATTACACCACGCTTGATTCACCGTGGTCGATCGACGACCTCAAGTCCATGTCGCAACGGCAACGGGACGACATCGAAAGTAGTGTCGCGCGGATCGTGGCCGAACAGATCCTTCGAAGATTGCCGTTGACGAATGAAGATCGACGGCGACTCCTCGAGACCGGAAGCCAGGTCGCATCCCGGATGGGATGGGACTCGATCGTGCGCGACTCACTTCTGCCAATGCTCGACGCTATACGCTGACTTCAAAAGCGCAACGAGCCGATCGCACTTGCGATCGGCTCGCTACCGTTATCTGGCGCGATGACTACGGCGTGCGGATTCAGCCGCCGCCTTCGTCTCCAGCGTCTTCGGCGTTCACGGACGCGACGAATTCAGCCTTCTTCTCGTCGCTCATTTCATTCCACTCGGCCAGACAGTCGCCGCAGCAGAATCCCACGACGACACCGTTGTATTCAGCGGTCTCCGCTTCGGGGTCGACCTCATGTTCGGGCATCATCGGACAGTTCGGGTTGAACGCGACGGTCTGAACGGCGGACTCAGCCGGCGTCGTCGCAGCGCTCTCCTCAGTCTCTTCGCCTGAACATCCAGTCAAGACGAGCGCGAAAGCCGCCACTCCAATTACGAGGCAGGTCCTCAACATACCGGGATCTCCTGTGGTACCGGGACAGAATGACGCGTGCGGGCGGACACCCGCCGCAAAAGATTCTAGGAGTCGAACGGGAATCGCTCCAATACAAGAACTTAACGCAGTGGAGCCCGCTTCGGTTCGCCCGGTCGCCGGGGGTAGATCCGCGGCGTCGTTCGGTTCTTCTGAAGAATGACGACTCGGCCGGTCGGGCTCTCGATCGTTTCAACCACCTGGGCGTGAAGTCGATGGAGGGCCGCCTTCGCCTCCTCGATCTCCTCGGGAGCGCGGGCGCCCTTGACGGCGAAAACAAAGCCGCCCACGCGCGCGAGCGGAATCGACAACTCCACGAGCGTGTTGAGCCGGCCGACCGCACGGGCGACGACGACATCAAATCGGTCGCGATAATCGTGGCGCTGTTGTCCCAGCGTCTCGGCCCTTTCGGATACGACTCTCGCGTTCTCAAGTCCGAGGGCCTCGATGGCGCGCTGGAGAAACGCGGCCTTCTTGCCCGTGGCTTCGATCAGGGTGAAGTCGACTTCGGGCAGGCAGATCGCGAGGGGGATTCCGGGGAAACCGCCGCCCGAGCCGAGATCGGCGACTCTACGGGCTTCGGCGCCGACCAGAGGTCCAATCAGTGTGAGGCTGTCGAGCACATGCCGCTCCCACGCGGTCGCCTCGTCGGTGATCGCGGTGAGGTTCATCCGCTCGTTTTCGCGCAGCATGAGCGTAAGAAACTGATCGAGCCGATCGAGGTCTCCATGCTCGAAAGCCACGCCGAGGTCGGCGGCGCGGGCTTCGAAGTCGGTTGGAATCGTCATTCGCTCTCCCGTCATTCTCGCTCAGCCGAAGATGAGCTCGTATCCGATGGCGAGAATGACGATATCCGCGATGACATGGCTGACATAGCCGGGCCAGATCGAGCGGTACCGGAGGTACAGCCACGACCAGATGGCGCCACCGATCCAGACGCCCGCCGATCCGAGGATGGTGACCGTCCATCCCACCTGCAGTCGAAGGGCGATGACATGATGGATGGTGAAGAGCGTCGCCGAAAGCGCCACGGCGGGGACCGGCGCCACGATCGCCTCACATTGTTGATAGACGAACCAACGCCAGACATACTCTTCGAGAAGCGCGTTCACCGCGCAGAGATACACCGCGAACGCGATGTAGCGCGCCGGATCGCCGATGCCGTTCTGCGACGCCGCACTGCGAAGCGCCTCGGCGTCGATGACACCACCGGCGATCACATACGCGGAGTAAATGCCCGCGCCGATGAGAGCGCCGGTCGCCAATCCGGCGGCGTTACCCAGCCTCGACGGCCGGGCGACGCCCAACGGTTCGCGCTCTACGAGTCGATGCCAGACCAGTGGCGCCAGCAGAATCCACAGCTTCGACGCAAAGTAGATCGACTGACCGACCGGCCCGGGCGCCACGCCCATCGCCATGACCGTCCCGATCGTGGGCGCAGGAACGAGCAGCGCGAGCGCAACGAGCGCACGACGGCGATCTCGTGAAGCATCGAGTCGAATCGGTTCGGCGTTCACGGCGCCGTATTGTTGGGAGTTCGTCATGATCCTTCCGCGAGCGGGAAGCGAGAAACGAAGATGAGGGATACCGGACCGATGAGCGCTGAGGACTTTCGCGCTGCGGGACATGCGATGATCGACTGGATCGCCGACTATCTCGACGGGGGAGTGACGGCCTTTCCGGTGTTGTCACGCGCGAATCCCGGTGAGATCGCCGCGTCCGTCGGTGGACCGCCGCAGGAGCCCGAGGCCTGGGCTGAGATCTGGCGGGAGTTCGAGCGCGACATCCTTCCAGGCGTGACGCACTGGCAGTCTCCTCAATTCTTCGCCTACTTCCCGGCGAACACTTCCTTTCCTGCGATCCTCGGTGAACTCCTGTCCGCAGGACTCGGGGTCAACGGGATGCTCTGGTCGACGAGTCCGGCGTGTACGGAACTCGAGGAACGGGTCCTCGACTGGCTCGTGGATCTTCTCGGACTGCCCGAAGCATTCAAAGGTGGGGGGGTCATACAGGACACGGCGTCGAGCGCCTCGCTCTGCGCGCTGCTCGCGGCGCGTGAGCAGTCGCTCGAATGGGCGGGCAACGTGCGGGGCCTCGGTTCGTGCGACGCCCAACTCGTCGTGTACACCTCGGATCAGGCGCACTCGTCCATCGAAAAGGCGGCGATGATCGCCGGCGTCGGACGGCGAAACTGTCGTCTGATCGACACCGACTCGAGCTTTGCGCTGCGACCCGATGCGCTCAAGGCCGCGGTCACAGACGATCTGAACGCCGGGCGGCGGCCGTGTTTCGTGTCCGCTACGCTCGGAACCACCTCATCGCTCGCGAGCGATCCGATTCGTGCGATTGGTGAGATCTGTCGTGCGCACGACATCTGGCTGCATGTCGACGCGGCGATGGCGGGGACGGCGCTGCTCTGCCCGGAGTTTCGCTCGATCGCCGACGGTCTCGAGTTCGCCGATTCGTTCTGCTTCAACCCCCATAAGTGGATGTTCACGAACTTCGATCTCGACGCGTTCTATGTGCGGAATCCCGAGCGGCTCGTGCGCACGCTTTCGATCGACCCAGAATACCTCCAGGCGAGTCAGGCGGATCATGTCGTGAACTATCGTGACTGGCATGTGCCGCTTGGCCGGCGCTTTCGGGCGCTCAAGCTCTGGTTCGTCATTCGAACATTCGGTGTGGAAGCGCTTCGCGATCGCATTCGACGGCATGTCCAGCTGGCGCGCGAATTCGCGATCTGGATGGAGCAGGATCCACGCTTCGAGCTCGTTTCTCCACAGCATCTCAATCTCGTGTGCTTTCGACTTCGGGGTGGCGACGAGGTCAATCGCCGGCTGCTTGATCGAATCAATGCGGACGGGAGGATGCACCTTACTCATACGCGATTGAACGATCGGTTCACGCTTCGACTCTGTGTCGGGCAGACCACCACCGAGCGATCGCATGTCGAGAACGCCTGGTCGATCATCCAGACCATGGCGAGCGAGGTGACCGGAGGTCAGCCGGGCATGGACCCCGAAACCGCGTCGTCAGGTTGACTCGGTCGCCGGGCGTTCCAAAATCCGACGCCCCGGATCTCGAGTATTCGCTCTTGGACCAATCCGCGACCGGACCTGATTGATGACGACGCCGACGACCGACCCGACGAAAGCCCTCGAGAAGACCGACCGCTGCGGTGATCTCGATCATCGCCCGCGTGTGTTACTCGGAAAGATGGGACTCGATGGACACGACCGGGGCGTCAAGCTCATTGCACGCGCCCTTCGCGACAGTGGTGTTCATGTGATCTACTCGGGCCTGTGGCAGACTCCCCGGTCGCTCGCCATCTCCGCTCGCGATGAAGATGTGGACTGTATCGCGGCGTCCATGATGTCGAACAGTCACCTCGCCCTCGTGCCGAAGCTCATTGAAGAGTGCGCCCGGGTGGGACGACCCGACATGGTCGTGAACATCGGCGGCATCATTCCGCAGGAAGACATCCAGAAGATGTACGATGCGGGCGTTCACGAGGTCCATCGGACCGGCGTCGGCATGCTCGACATCGTCGAATCGGTGCGCCGCGCCACGAAACCGTACCCCGCGCGACTTGAGTCCGGGCATGCGACGGCGCAACTTGCGCGGAACATCAGTCTCGCGCATGACGGTCGCCTCGAGGACGACGGCGGCGTCGCCCGAAAGCGGCCGGAGCGGGTGATCGGACTGACCGGATCGCCCGGCGCCGGAAAGAGCACCCTCGTCGCGTCGCTTGCCGGTGAGTTCGTGCGTCGCGACCTCGGCCGGCTCGCGGTCGTCGCGTTCGATCCGTTGAGCCCGATTACCAGTGGCGCCTTGCTCGGCGATCGGCTGCGCGTCGATTTCAACAATCTCGAAGAGGCCGTCTTCTACCGCAGTCTCGCGATCACCGGCGAAGACTACGCGAGCCTGCCAGGAATCCTCGATCTCATCGGCGGCGCCGGCTTCGACACCGTCATCGTTGAAACGGTGGGGGCGGGGCAGAACGATGTCGCGATCCGCGAGTTCGTCGACCGCACCGCGGTCACCCTCACGCCGGGTATGGGCGACGCGGTCCAGATGGACAAGGCGGGCCTGCTCGAGATCGCCGACCTGTTCGTCTGCAACAAGGCGGACTTCCCCGGCGAGTCGAATCTAGTCCGCGACCTCCTCGACATCGCCGCGGGACGACCCATCTTCGAGACGATCGCGACCCGCGGGAAGGGCGTGCCGGAACTGCTCGAAGGTCTCCTCGCCTGAGTTCCGCCGCCCATCGCGCATCAGCAGGAGGCGCCGGTGACCGAACATCGACGAGGCGTCTAGGCGTTATGTAAAGTTCGGCGAACGCTGACGGAGAACCTCCCAACCGTTCGACCACCGTCAGCTTGCGCAGATTCAAACCCGGGCGGGGACCGTTAGTCGACCGATGACCGGCGACGGTCATTCGGAACGAGCACGAGATTCAGGACGCGGAACTTCGTCTGACGAGTTCGATATGAATTCGCGTTCAGCAGGAGTTGAGGCGGACGAAGCGCCACATGGCTCCCAGGACCAGGCCGTAAGTTCGAATGCCAGCCCCCTGGACGCGATTCTGATCGGATCCGTCTCGAGTGTCGAACTGCAACGATGAGCGTGCGCATTACATTTCGCGGAGTCTGATTTGAATCTGTACACAACCGTGCAAAGCGACGGCGTCGCATACAGAATGATTCAGACCGGCCGGGACTGGACGCCACCAGGAGTGTTCACTGTGGCGCCGTCCGTCACTCAGCCGCGACACCCCTATCGCGTCCTATAATGACTGTTATGTAAAATAGGATGGCGATGTGGCGGTCCTGCGGCGGGTTTCTATCAGACCCGTCCGATGAGAACGCAAGTCCGGCCGCCTCGGGCCGGAGGTCGTTCAGGCGTTCACGGCGCCCGTAGAATCGGGCCATCAACGAATCGAACTCACACCCAATCCTCTGGAGGCGGAGATGGCTCTGACCCCGTCCACGATGGTCGAACTCGGTACCGAGGCTCCGGATTTCGCGCTGCCCGACACGGAGGGGCATCTCGTTCGAAAGTCCGACTTCGATGACGCGAAGGCCCTTCTCGTCACCTTCATGTGCAACCATTGCCCGTTCGTGATTCATGTGCGCGATGAACTCGCCCGGCTTGGTCGTGACTATCAGCCGAAGGGTGTCGGAATGGTCGGGATCAACTCGAATGATGTCGCGAGTTACCCTCAGGATTCGCCCGAGCGGATGCGCGAGGAAGTCAAAGAGGCCGGATACAGCTTTCCGTATCTCTTTGACGAAACTCAGGAGGTCGCTCGCGACTTCGGGGCGGCGTGCACTCCGGATTTCTTTCTCTTCGACGAGAACCGCAAGCTCGTCTATCGAGGTCAACTCGACGACAGTCGGCCGAACTCAGGAATACCGGTGACCGGTCGCGATCTTCGCGCTGCGATCGATGCGGTGCTTGCCGGCCGACAAGTTCCTGGCGATCAGAAGCCAAGCATGGGCTGCAATATCAAGTGGAAATGACGACGACGACCTTGACGCGTGGCGTTACGAGCTCGCTGCGAGGCGGTGAACGAGTTCCGACGCGCCCGCTCGTTCGATGGCGGCCTCACCCGCGGCGGTAAGTCGGAGCGCGCCGTTCGTTCGTTCAACATAGCCCCGCCGGCGCAACTCGCTCTCCACGCGTCGAAGCTTGGATGAGGTCCAGCCGAACCGGGGCAGAATTCTCGAATCCGAGACGCCGCGGCCGCCTTCGGACTTCAAGTGGTAGAGCAGAAGTCGACGGTCGAGTTCGCGCAGCACCCGTCGACGCGTCACGAGCCGGGCGAGCAGCCCGTGCTGAGGAGATCCAATCCATGCAGTAAGAAAGAATGCCCCCGCCGTGACCGCCATGGCGCCCGCGATCGAGCAGTTCAAGGGCTTCGAGACGAGATAGCCACAGGATGATGCGGCGACACCGATGATCACGGATCCGACGAGCAGCAGCGATAGTCGATTCGTCAGGAGATATGCGGTCGCTGGCGGGACGATGAGCATCGCGACGACGAGAATGGCGCCGACCGATTCAAACGCGCTCACGACCGTGATCGAAACGGCGGTCATAAGCAGGTAGTGCATCAGTCTTGGCGCGTAGCCGAGCGAGCTCGCAAGCTCGGCGTCGAAAGTCGTGATTTTCAACTCCTTATACAGGCCAACGACCAGAACGAGGTTGAAGATGAGCACCGCCGCCCCGACCCATATCGCCTTGTACGGCAAGATGGCGCCGAAGAGGGTGATTTCGTCAAACGGGGCGTACGCAATCTCACCGTAAAGCACGCAGTCCTGGTCAAGATCGACCTGGGCCGCGTAACGGCTGATGAGAATGATGCCGATGGCGAACAATGCGGGGAAGACGACCCCGATCGACGCATCCTCATACACCCGTCGACTCCGGTGAATCAATTCGACGAGCGCAACGGTGACGACGCCGAGGGCGCCGGCGCCGATCAGCATGGGCGCCGGCGCGCGGCTGCCGCTGAGAAGAAACGCGATCGCGATTCCGGGAAGCACGGCATGGCTGATCGCGTCCCCGAGCAGCGCCATCTTGCGCAGGACCAGAAAGGAGCCCACAAGGGCGCAGTTCGTCGCCACGATGGCGCCGACGGCGAGTATGACCCAGGTCTCCGGGGCGATGATCGACATCATGACGCCATCCCCCCGTCTCGATCCGGCGGGATCGCCCGGCCATGGGGGTCAACACTCGGATCACCGAGCTGAGCGGCCAGCCGATCGGCCATTTCCCCGGTCATGACATGTTCGATATCCTCAGCGTCACGGTGCACATGGTCACTCGGGAGCGCCATGCGTTCTGTGAGGTAGAGTTCCCATAGTCGGTGTCGGCGGATGACCTGCTCCGCCTCGGCGCGGCCGACCGTGTTCAACCGCACGCGTTCAAGATCCATCGATTCGACGAAGTCTCTTCGTCGCAATCGTCGCACGAGGCTTCGGATTTCCCCGGGCCGCTGCCCCCGCATGCCCATGAGGTCGGCGAGATTGACGCCGCCCGTTCGTTCGCCGCGTCGCTCCTCGAGCTCATAGAGATCCTTGAGGAGGTTTTCTGTTTGAATGCGGACTCGGAAGGCGCGCTGGCGAAACCATGCCCATGCGATTCCTCGTTGTGGCGCCACGAAGAGCGATACGACGAGCAGGGCGCTTGCGACAAGGACGATCGCCGGCCCCGTCGGCACATTCGCGAACCCGCTCCAGATTGCGCCGCCCGCGGCTGATCCCGCGCCGATCAGCGCCGCGAGCACGAGCATGACGCTCAATCGATCGGTCCACTGTCGCGCGGCCGCGGCCGGAGTGATCAGCGTGGCCACCATGAGGACGACACCGACCGTCTGCAGCCCGATGACGATGACGACGACCAGCAGACCAGTCAGGATGACCTCGACGAGCACCGTCGGTCGGCCGAGGCTTCCCGCGAAATTCGTGTCGAAGGAAATGAGCTTGAACTCTTTGTAGAGGATGATCACGACGCCGAGCACCACGGCGCCGAGCACGCCCATCACACGAAGATCCTTCGTCGTGAGCGCCGCCGGCTGACCGAACAAAAACTTGTCGAGCCCGGCCTGGCTCCCGGCGGGCGACTGATGCTGGATGTAGGTCAGCAGAACGATCCCAAGTCCGAAGAACACCGAGAGGACGATCCCGAGCGCCGTGTCTTCTTTGATCCGACTCGTTCGCACAACGGCGAGCACGAGCAGCGCGCCGAGTAGACCCGATACGAGCGCTCCGACGAGGAGCGGGACCGGCTCGCGGGCGCCCGTCAGGAGAAAGGCGAAGCACACGCCCGGCAGCGCCGCATGCGCGAGCGCATCGCTGAGCAGACTCTGTCGGCGAAGCAGCGCGAACGACCCGAGGACCCCGCCGAGCACCCCGAGAAGCGCGGAGCCCACGAGAACATGAAACACGGTGTACGAGATGCCGAGAGCTTCGTAGTTCATCGATCCGGCGCCGACGCGATCAGTTCGTGTCCTCGGTCGTCCGTTTCGCGAGCAACGCCTCCGCGGCCCGGGAAAGCGCCGTCAATCGACCGCCGTAGGTGCGGTGGATGTTTCGCTCGTTGAAGACCTCGGCGACGGGTCCCGCCGCGACGAGACGCAGATTGAGCATGACCACATAATCGAAGTACTCGGAGACCGTCTGCAGGTCATGATGGACCGCGACGACGGTCCGGCCGTTCTCCCGCATCTCCTGCAGGAGTTCGAGAATCGCTCGTTCGGTCGTGGCGTCCACGCCGGCGAAGGGTTCATCCATGAGGTAGAGACGCGCTTCCTGCGCAAGCGCTCGCGCGATGAACACTCGCTGCTGCTGGCCTCCCGACAACTGGCTGATCTGGCGACTCGCGAACTCGGACATGCCGACATGCTCGAGACACTTCATCGCGGTGTCACGATCGCGACGGCTCGGTCGACGCCACCAGCCGATGCGTCCGTACATTCCCATGAGGACGACATCGAGCGCGTTCGTCGGAAAGTCCCAGTCGACGCTCTCGCGTTGCGGAACATACGCCACCCAGCTCCGACGCTGTTCATAGGGCTCGCCGAAGACCTTGACCCATCCCGTCATGCGCGGAGTCAGACCGAGGATGGTCTTGAGGAGTGTCGATTTCCCGGCGCCGTTCGGCCCGACGACGGCGATGAGCCGCCCTTCCGGAAGGGCCATGTCGATGTCCCACAATACCGGCTGGGTTCGATACGCGACCGTGAGATCGTGCACCTCGATCGCCGGCGCCCGACGCTCGTCTGGAGAACCAACTGGCGTCTCGAACGCGAGGTCCGTATTCGTCGTGAGTGCGCTCGATTCGCGATTCACATCCGTGCCCCTCGTCCTTACTGCAATGCGTCCGCGATGGTGTTCGCGTTGTGCCGCACCATCCCGACATAGGTCCCCTCTTCCGTGCCGGCCGGTCCCATGGAGTCGGAGAACAACTCTCCACCGATCGCGACCTCGAAGTCACGCGACCGACACGCCTCCTGCACCGCTTCGATCGAGCGTTTCGGAACCGATGACTCGACGAAGATCGCCCGGACGCCACGGGAGACGACCGTATCGACAATGCGCTCGACATCGAGCAGACCCGCTTCGGTCACCGTACTGATCCCCTGCAGTCCCATGACTTCGATGTCGTAGCGGGCGCCGAAATAGCCGAACGCATCGTGGGCCGTGATCAGGATACGCCGCTCGGCGGGGATCTCGTTGATCCGCTCTTTGACCCAGGCGTCGAGTGCGATGAGTTCATCGCGGAAGGCCGCGGCGTTCGAGGCATAGTCGGCGGCATGGTCCGGATCGATCTCGGAGAGAGCCTCGACGATGGTGTCGAGCGTCTGCGACCACAGTTCGACATCGAACCAGATGTGCGGATCGTACTGGCCTTCGAATTCGGGCGGTTCACGAAGGCGATTCTCCGGCAGTCCGTCGGTGACCGCGACCACCGGTCGTTGACGCGCCATCTTGACGAGGATGTCGGCCATCTTCCCTTCGAGATGGAGACCGTTATAGATGATGAGATCGGCGTCCGCGAGCCGCCGCACATCGCTCTCGGTGGCCTTGTAGAGATGCGGATCGACGCCGGGCGACATGAGCGACTCGACTCGGGCGTGCTCCCCCGCTATGCGGCGAACCGTGTCGCCGACGATGCCGGTCGTGCAGACGACATACGGCTGGTCATTCGCGCTCGCGGCCGGGTCGGCCGCGTCGCAGCTGGCGATCGCCATTATGGCCGCGAACCACAGAATGATAATGGCGATCGGCTTCTTCCATTCACTCCTCATTGCCTCTGCTCCTGGTCGATTCAGAAACGCACGGTGAATCCAGTGAAGACCGTCAGGTCGTCCGTGTCCTCGTCGGTCAATCCAAAGTTGGCCCCGAGATCGAGTTGGGTGTCACGGTTGACGGCGTAGGTCAGACCAACGCCGAAGAGCGCTCGATAGTCCGAGTCCGACTCGAACTCGGCGACCCCAATGTACTCCGCGTAGGCGCCGAGCGACTCCGTGAGTTCGCGGCCGAGCGCCGCGGTGTGCAGGAACTCGACCGTGTAGTCGTCATCCGTCGGCCGGTAGAGCGCGTCGAGTTCGCCCATGAGCCCGAGCGACCACCCGTCGCCCAGCTCCTTCGCCCACGGGACCGCAATCCCACCTTCGACATGCCCATGTCCGAGGTCGTCAGCGGCCGTCGGTAGCGTGATGAAAGGCAGAATCGCGAGCGCCGTCTCCCCCCCATCGTTCCCGTACAGGTTGATCTTGAGGCGGATCTGCATGTCGCCGAAGCCATCGACGGTCGCGGCGCCCTCTTCGTCCCGATTGATGTACGGATCGAAGACGAACTGAATGTCCATGTCGGAGGTCAGTCCGAGCTTGAGGTTGGTCGATCCGACCACCCATTCGTCGACATCGGCTCCCTCCGAGTCACTCGTGAAGGACACAATGCTCGATTCAATCTGCACACGGCCCGCGTCGACCGTGTACGGGCTCTCCGTCACATCCGGTCGGTCGGCGCTCAACGGTCGCAGGAGCTCGTCCGGAACCGGATTGAAGAGGTGGTAGTCGTCGGACGCCGGAGTCGATTGCGCGTGCGTGAAAGTAGACGACCCCCCGACCGTCACGGCCACGATCAATGCCAGAACAAGCCGCTGTTCGCCTCTTGATTTTGCGTTATCAAAAAATATGTTCATGGCATACAAAGTATCGCGTCGCCGGCAAAAGTCAAGCCGGGCGAGAGTTCAACTCTCGCCCGGCGGCCGACTCGCGTTATTCGTAGCCCATCTCTTACGGATCAATCTGCGTCGCGACGACATTCGAGACGGTTCCGAGTTGCGCGGCCTGGAACCAGACGAGGCGACTCCGGTTTACCGGTGGCACCCGGATGTCCCAACGCACCGTACCCGATCGGTTGGAATCGCGCGGCGGCGCCGCCTGCTGAGGATTCTCGAGGTCAAGCGTTACGCCGAGTTGCGGCACATAAGTCGAGCCGACGCCGTCGAGGCTGTAGGCGAGATAGGTCGCTTCGCGCGGATACGCGCAGTTCACGACGAATGTGCCGTTGTTTCCTCCGCGCAGCGGACCGACTGAAAGCTCCGGGCCCGCGCCGGCGCAGTTGCCATACACGAGCGTGATGACCCCGTCCGCTGATTGACCTCCCGTTGTGGTGACGCGGTAGCTCAACTCTTCGGCGCCGGTCGCGGTGTCGAACGGGGTGATGACTCGATACGACGCTCCGGTCAGTCCGGGCTCCACGCGCGATTGCGTCGGCGGATTCAGAATACGGAAGTCGAGCGTCTCGTCCGCGTCGTCGAAGGTGCCCGGAAGCGAGATCACGCTCGAAACGCCGGGGAGCAGGGTGGCGGTGTAGTCATAGGCGATTGGCGCCGCAGCGCTCGGCGAACCGTTGTCGAAGTCGATCGTCACGGCGCCGACGGGCGTACGGGCGACTTCCCCATCACTGAACTCAATCTCGGCGACGAAGTCGACTTCGCCCGCCCCCACCGTGGCGCCGTATACGGTCATCGGGTCCTGCGGCGTCGTCGTCGACGCGACAATCCGTCCATTGGCGAACAAGCGAATCTCGTTCACGACTCCACCGGCCGGTGTCACGGTGATGTCGAACGCGGTCGAAAGATCGCCGATCGCCGGCGTCACCGCGAGTTCACCGCTCCGCCCGTGGTTGTCGACTTCGAGTTCGCCGATCCACCGACCGACACTTCGAACGAGAGAGTCGTCGTACGCGAGGACTCGCAGATCGTGGACGCCATCGCTCAGGCGTCGGGTGTCGATCCGGAACTCCTGGCCCCGATCGATCGAACTCACAACGACCCCGTCGATGAGCAGGTCATAGCCGTCGATCCGCGCCCGCGGATCGTTTGTCATCGCCTGCGGACGCAGGTCGATGCGTCCAGCCACCGACCCCGTTGGCGGATCCACGACGGTGACCTCGGGAATGTACGCCCAGGGTCGCGTGATCGGGTCGCCGTAGACGAGGCCCTGGAACGGAACCCAGGCGAGGCTGCGGTAGACCGATTCACCGAGGGACAGTCCCTGGTAGTAGTAGACATGCATGCGCGGGTTCGGGAACTTCGCGGAGTAGTTGCACGGCTCTTCCACGGTGCCGTAGGTTCCGCTGGCGCCTTTCGTGATCCATTCCGACATCTTCGTCTGCGACGCGATGTCGAAGGTCGCGGCCCAACTCGTGAGGTGGTCGCAGAACGCGCCGGGCTCGAGGGTGTAGGTCGAATTGAGAATGTCAACGGTGTCCTCGCCCGTCATGAGACCGAGCACATCGTTTCGTCCCACGGGAATGGGATTGCAGCAGTTGTGCTCGGCGTTCCCGCCGAGGGCAATGATCGTGGCTACGGCCGCGTCGTAGAGACCGTCACGGGGGCCGCTTCTGGCCTCGTCGCGAGTCTCCTGGTAGTAGAAGCGTCCGTCAGGCCGCGCGCCGTCGGCCGCCACGCTTCGGTCGATCATCGTCTTGATCTCGTCGACCGTATTGCCGCGCAGACCGGTGTAGCCGAGGGTGGCGCCGAGGAAATAGCGGCGGGCGTTCGGATCGTCGCTCGGTTCTCCGCCGAACCATGTCGTTTCACTGTCGAACCCGCGTGCGAGGTCGGTGGTCGAGAAGTACCGATTCTGTATGCTGACATTCACCCCGCCAAGGATCTCGTCCGCGAGGAAAAGACTGTGGTACGCGGTCGACAGGCCGAATCGTGTGACCGGCGAGCAACCGTCCGTTACATAGCCGGTGGCGGGAACAAAGAAGGCGTCGTTCGCGGCGATGACGATGTAATCGATGATGTCTTCGAGATCGCGACGCTCGAGTTCGCCGAACACCGCAGTGCGATTGAGATTGTTGAACCAGGCGTAACTTGCAGCATCCGGATTGATGTAGAGAATGTGGGAGTCCGGTATGTTGCGGGCGCTGCGGTAGTAGTTCGCGATGTACAGCGATTCCTGATTCGCTGGATCGACGATGAGCAGCACATTCTCCGGTCCACCACCGGCGAACGCCGTCAGAGGCAGACCACACCCGACCAGGGCCGCAATGCCTGCGCCGACCCCCGGGATCATTCGTCCCTGCATTTTCATCCTACTCCTCCTCCTCCTCTCGCTCCGATCGCGGCTCGATGCGCTCGAGCCCCGCATCTCCCTTGCTTTGAAGGTACTCGGCCTCTCGAGGGTGACAAGCCCGAACCCGGCCGCCGGGCGTCGACCCTGTCCATTCATACCGATTGGTAGGCCGATCGTCCGATAGTCGTCGCCTCGCCGCGCGATCTTCACCTCGGGGGATCGAATCCGACGCCCCCGTGCCGCCGAACGAGAGTTCGAGCCCGTCGCCAATTCGGCGGCCCGTCGGGCTCGGATCTTGCTCCGAAGGAGACCGCAGGGTGCCCCCCACTCCTCTTTCCATCACTTCCGCAAGCATTTCGGACATGGGCATTTCGACGCCTGCGGCGGTCGGGCGATCGCCGATCCGATGGTGGGCGGTACTCCCCGCCCTCACCATACACGCGCTCTGTCTCGGCGCTATCTGGGTTGGCTGGAGTTGGCTCGCCGTCGCGATGGCCCTAGGGCTCTACCTGGGTCGTATGTTCGTGGTCACGGCGTTTTACCACCGCTACTTCTCACACCGGACATTCCGCACCTCGAGAGTCGGTCAGTTCGTGTTCGCAGCGCTCGGCGTGACGGCGGCCCAGCGTGGTCCGTTGTGGTGGGCGGCGCATCATCGCGAGCATCACCGACACTCGGACGAGCCGGAGGATCTTCATTCCCCCGCGTGGTACGGCGTGCTGTGGAGCCACACGCTGTGGTTTCTCTCCGATCTGGGACGACGAACGAACCTCAAGGCCGTACCCGATCTGGCGCGGTATCCCGAACTGCGTTTCGTAGACCGTTGGCACATGCTCGGACCATTGTTTCTCGCGGCCGCGATGTACGGCCTCGGCGTGGCATTGGAGCGCTGGGCGCCCGCTCTCGGAACGAACGGGCCGCAGATGCTTGTATGGGGTTTCGCCATTTCGACGACAGCCCTTTATCACGCGACCTTCACGATCAACTCACTGGCCCACCGTTTCGGCCGTCGACGCTTCGATACGAATGACGACAGCCGAAATAACTTCGCGTTGGCGTTACTCACGCTCGGCGAAGGATGGCACAACAATCACCATTACTTTCCCGGCTCGGCTCGACAGGGGTTCTACTGGTGGGAGATCGATCTCACCTACTACGGGCTTCTCGGGCTTTCGTGGCTCGGGGTGGTCTGGGATGTGCGGAGGGTCCCGGGACGCGTCTATGCGGCTGCGGCGGGACACCGCCGCTCCCGCGATCGGGGCGCATCGTGAAAGTGGCGATCATCGGATCCGGAGTCTCCGGACTCGTCTGCGCGCACCTTCTGCATCGGGACCATGACATTACCGTTTTCGAGGCCGACGCACGCGTCGGCGGACACGCGAACACGGTAACGGCGACGCACAACGGGCGCGACACACCGGTCGACACCGGCTTCATCGTCTACAACGAACGAAACTATCCAAACCTCACCCGTCTCTTCCGTCGAATCGAGGTCCCTACGCAGCCTGCGCCGATGTCGTTCAGCGTTCGCTGCGACGCGTCAAATATGGAGTACGGCGGCTCTTCGATAAGGGCGCTCTACGCCCAGCGTCGGAATCTCATTCGACCCCGCTTTCACCGAATGCTCGCCGACATCCTTCGATTCAATCGCCGAGCGCCGGGGGATCTGGCGAACGGGGCCATCCCCGCGCAGGCGACCCTCGGTGAGTATCTTGAACGAGAGCGATACGGCGCTCTATTCGTCGAGAAGTACCTGCTTCCGATGGGCTCCGCGATCTGGTCGGCGCCGCTCGCTTCAATGCGCGACTTCCCGCTTCGTTTCTTTGTGCGATTCTTCGACAATCACGGAATGCTCCAAGTCCGGGACCGGCCGCAATGGCGGACCGTCGTCGGAGGCTCTCGTGAGTATGTCGCTCGATTGACGCGGCCGTTCCGTTCTCAGATCGAGACTTCAACGCCGGTGCTTCGTGTGCGCCGGTACAACGAGTTCATCGAAGCGATACTGCCGGGTGGTGAACGCCGACGATTCGACGAGGTCGTGTTTGCGACGCACAGCGATCAGGCGCTGCGGATTCTCGACCGCGACGCGACTCGCGCGGAGCGTGACATACTCGGCGCCATTCCGTACCAGGCGAACGAGACCGTGCTGCACTCGGACGCCGGACTCCTCCCGCGTCGCCGCCGGGCATGGTCGAGCTGGAACTATCACCTCTCACAGAACGACCCCGGGCGCGTGGCCGTTTCGTACAACATGTCGATCCTGCAGAGCCTGGAGGGCGAACGACCGCTGAGTGTGACGCTGAATCGGACGGATGCGATCGATCCGAGACTCGTACACGAGCGGTTGAACTACAGCCATCCGCAATTCACCGAAGCCGGTCTCGAAGCGCAAAGGCGTCACGCCGAAGTCAGCGGGCGAAATCGCACTCACTATTGCGGGGCGTACTGGGGTAACGGGTTTCACGAAGACGGCGTGGTCAGCGCCCTGCGTGTCGGGGCCCGTTTTGGAGTGGCGTTGTGAGTCTTGCGAGTTCCATCTATCACGGTGTCGTTCGGCATGTCCGGGAGCATGACACGCCGCATGAGTTCCGTGTCCCACTCTTCATGATGTACCTCGACCTCGGCGAGGCGCCGACCCTCTTCGACGACCACTGGCTCTGGTCAGTCGACCGTCCCGCCCTCGCCTGGTTCCGGCGAGGCGATTACCTCGAGCCGCACGCACGACCTCTTGATGAGGTCGCGCGCGACCGCTGCGAGCGCGAGCTCGGATTCCGGCCCGCCGGCCCGGTCCGACTGCTCACTCATCTGCGGTATTTCGGATACAGCTTCAACCCGGTCTCGTTCTACTACTTCTTCGACGCCTCCGGATCGCAGGTCGAAGCGATTCTCGCGGAGATTACGAACACCCCATGGGGTGAACGCAAGTCATATCTCATCGACGCGCGAACGACGAGCGGCCGATTCTCGTCGCGTCGATTCGCGAAAGTGTTTCATATCTCGCCGTTCCTCCCGATGGACCTTGATTATGCCTGGCGATTCACGACTCCAGGCCCGCGTCTCTTCGTCGATATGGACCTCGCTCGACACGGAAGTGGAATCTTTCGCGCCACGATGTCGCTCCGGAGGAAAGAGATTTCCTCGAGGAATCTCGCATGGTGCCTGGCGAGGTATCCGCTCATGTCCGCGCAGGTCATTACTCGCATCTACTTCGAAGCGTTGCGTCTCACGCTCAAGGGCGCCTCGCGGTACCAGCATCCCGGACGCGCCGAACTGAATCGCCCCACGGAGACGACATTATGACTTCGATCGCCTCCGCCGGCCGAAGCGCGGCGCCTCTGGCTGCAAGGGTGCCAGGACTTCACCGTATCGCGAAATCACTCGCTCGATCGGCGTTCGCTCGAATGAGCGTTGGAACGCTCGTGGTACGAGACGATGAAGGGGAACACCGGTTCGGTACGGGCGCCGGACCCGCCGCTCAAGTGGCGGTGCATGATCCCAGGGCCTGGGCCTCGATTGTGTTCGGAGGATCAAACGGCGCCGCCGAGAGTTACATCGCGCGCCAGTGGGATGTCGATAGCCTCGCGACGCTCATTGAGTTGCTCCTGCTCAATTACGACGCGCTTGTCCGTCTCGAATCGGCCTTCTCATGGCTCGGCGAACCCTGGCGACGAATCTCGTATCGACTCGAGCGCAACTCTCGGAACGGGGCTCGGAAGAACATTGAGGCGCACTATGACCTCAGCAACGAGTTCTTCGCCTGTATGCTCGACCCGACCATGATGTACTCGTGCGCGATCTTCGATCGTCCCGACATGACGCTCGAGGACGCGTCCCGGACGAAGCTCGAGCGCATCTGCCAGAAGCTCGATCTGAATCGAGACGACCATGTGGTTGAGATCGGAACCGGCTGGGGCGGTTTCGCGGAGTACGCGGCACGGCGCTACGGCTGCCGGGTCACGACGACGACCATCTCACCGCAACAGTTCGAGTACGCCCAGCGCCGTATCGAGAACGCCGGGTTGAGTGATCGAGTCACCGTGCTCGAAGAGGATTATCGTGATCTCGAAGGTGAGTTCGACAAGCTCGTCTCCATTGAGATGATCGAAGCGATTGGCTGGGAGTACTACGGCGAATACTTTGGCGTATGTGATCGCCTGCTGAAGCGTGACGGGCTCGCCCTCATCCAGGCGATCACGATTCGCGACCAGTTCTACGAGCGTGCGAAGCGTCGGCGCGACTTCCTCAAGCAGTACATTTTTCCGGGGAGCTGTCTACCTTCGATCACCGCGCTCAGCACGGCCATGAGCCGCACGAGCGAGCTGAAGATCACGCACCTCGAGGACATAGGCCCGCATTACGCGACCACACTTTCCCACTGGCGATCCCGTTACCACGAGAATCGTGACGCAATCGAGTCACTTGGATTCGATAATCGTTTCGAACGACTCTGGATGTTCTATCTCGGGTATTGCGAAGGCGCGTTCCGGGCGCGACATGTCGGCGATGTTCAACTGCTACTCGCGCGACCGAGGAGCGGCCGAAGTCCGGTGCTCGGCGATCTCAGCGAGGCGGTGGCGCCGTGATCATCGTTCGCAACGCGATCGCGTTCAACTTTGGCTGGTGGGCGTGTGTCCTCGGCTCGGCGTGGGATGCCCTGTGGCTCGGCCCCGTGGTCGTCTCCGCGGCTCTCGTGTTTCACCTTCTCGTGAATACGCCGGTGAACCGACGCGCGCGGGAATTGGTGATGATTCTCGGAATTGCGATTGTCGGCGTCGCGATTGACGCCGCCCTGTTCAAGTCTGGCGTCATCGTTTTCCCGGCGGCGCCGATCGTTTCGTTTGGCTTCGTTGCCTGCTGGATCGCGTTCTGGGCGAACTTCGCGACGACCTTGAACACTTCGCTGCGGTGGTTGCAGCCGTGGCTCATTCTTGCGCTTCTTCTCGGTGGCGTATTCGGTCCGTTGACCTACCGGGGAGGCGTAGCGCTCGGCGCGTTGGAGTTCGGTGATCCACCGTTCCTCTCGTGGATCGCACTATCCATCGAGTGGGCGATCGTATTGCCGCTGGCGCTTCTCATCGCCTCACGAGTCCGGAGAGCCTTGCGCTCCGACGCGACTGAAGGAACAACCTGATGGATGTCCTTTCCCAACTACTCTGGATTACGGGCGCGGCGATCGGTCTCATGTTCGTCCTGTGGCTCATTCATCTTCCACTCAAGGACGCCGGCCTCGTCGATGTGGGCTGGTCGTTCGCCCTCGGCGCCGCGGCCGTCTTCTGCGCGTTGACGGGCGAGGGTGACGAGACGAGACGGTGGATTGTCGGCGTTCTCGGTGGCGTATGGGGGTTCCGCCTCGCGTACCACCTCCTCACCGACCGCGTGATCGGCGCCGAGCACGAAGACGGGCGCTATCTCATGATGAGGGAGAAACTCGGCGAGAAGGCATGGATCGTCTTTCTCGGCTTCTTCGAGATTCAGGCGCTGCTCGTGGGCATACTCGCGCTTCCATTCGCGCTCGCGGCCTCGGCGGTCGAACCGGTCGGGGCGCTCGATGTGCTCGCGATCGTGATATGGGTCACCGGAATCGTGGGTGAGGCGATCGCCGACTGGCAGTTGCGCCATTTCAAGAAGGATCCGGAAAGCAAGGGTCGCGTCTGCAAGCGTGGCCTCTGGCGTTACAGCCGGCATCCGAATTACTTCTTCGAATGGCTCATGTGGGTCGCGTATGCGACCATTGCGCTCCCGGCGGAATGGGGCTGGCTCGCGATCAGCGCGCCGGCGCTCATGCTGCTCCTAGTGCTCAAAGTGTCGGGAATTCCCCCGACCGAGGCGCGCGCCGCGCGCAGCCGCGGCGCTGAGTATCGCGCGTATCAGAGGACGACGAGCGCCTTCGTGCCATGGCCGCCGAAGGAGGAGGCGAAGTGATGAGGATCGCGTGGTATGAACCGTGGCTCGATCGCGGGATGTTCCCCGACTTCCTCATTCGAGCGGGCATTCGTCGTCGTCTGAGGGCTCGCCTTGAGAGGGAGCGCGTCGGAGCCCTCGAAGAACGCGACCAGCGATTCCGAGCGTTTCTCGCAGGCCTTCGGACCGATGCGATCGCGGTTGAAACCGACGCGGCGAACGAACAGCACTACGAACTGCCCGCGGAGTTCTTCGAGCTGGCGCTCGGACCGCGGCTCAAGTACAGCTCCGCCTATTGGCCGGACGGCGTGAACTCGCTCGCCGCAGCGGAAGAAGCGATGCTTCAACTGACCTGCTCGCGCGCGCGAATCCGTGACGGACAAACCATCCTCGACCTCGGCTGCGGCTGGGGATCACTCTCGTTCTGGATCGCCGAGCGATATCCGGACGCACGAATCGTCGCCGCGTCGAATTCAAGACTGCAGCGACGCTACATAGAGAGAAAGCGCGATCGTCTCGGGATCGAGAACCTCGAAGTCGTCACCGGCGATGCGAACGAACTGAGCTTCGAACCCGAGCGGTTTGATCGAGTCGTCTCCGTCGAGATGTTCGAGCACATGAAGAACTACGACGCGTTGCTCGATCGCGTCGCGTCCTGGATCCGACCGTCCGGTTTGCTCTTCATCCATATCTTCACACACCGCGAGGTCGCGTACCACTACGAGCGCGACGACTGGATCGGTCGCTACTTCTTCACGGGTGGCCAGATGCCGTCGGACGACCTCCTGCTGCACTTTCAGCGTTCGATTGAACTCGTCGATCACTGGAGAGTCGACGGCCGACACTACGAGCGCACGGCGAACGCATGGCTTGCGAACCTCGACGCGCGCCGGGCCGAGATCGAGACGGTTCTGCATGACGCGTATGGCGTCGAAGCGAGTCGATGGCTCAACCGATGGCGTGTGTTCTTTATGGCGTGCGCCGAGTTGTGGGGATATGGAGGCGGAGACGAGTGGATCGTCTCGCATTACCTCTTTCAGCCTCGGTCGGTGTCGCGGCGCAACGGGACGGCGCGGACGAGTTCGACGGGAAGCTCTCCCGTCATCTCGCTCGCGCCCGATCGAGATCGTCCGGTGTATTGACCTGTGCGACACTCGGCCAGTTGGATGGCATCGGACGCTTCGTTGCGGCGACCGAATTGAGCAGGTCCTGCAGCGACCGATCGCCCGATCGGAGGCGTTCGTCGACAACGGAGATCAATCGCCGGTGGTAGATCGCGCAGAGCGGTTCCCACCGGTCGTTGTGGTGAAACGCCGCCGCGTCGGCCTCGGCGGATCTCGACTTGAGCAGGTCATCGAGCCACGCCGGGTCAAAATGGGTGAGGTCGCAGGAGAGCACGAGAAGCCATTCCGTCGTCGAATCGTGGAGCGCTGCGTCGAGTCCCGACATCGGCCCGCCCCCGGGACGCCGGTCGGCGATCTCGCGGACATCAAGATCCGCGTAGCGGCCGATTCGATCCACGACTACGGTCACGCGGGCGCACACGAGTTCCGTCGCGTCGATCTGTCGAAGGAGTAACGATCTTCCGTCGAGTTCGGCGCGAGCCTTGTCAGAGCCGAATCGCGAACTCTTTCCGCCAGCGAGGATGTATCCATCAACGGGCTCCATCCCGGCATGGTATCGCGACCACCTCAGCGGCTTCATCTGACATCGCACGCGGGCTACCATTCGTCCCGCCGACATGACCGTCGGCGTCGGGGCGCTTAGCTCAGTTGGCTAGAGCACCGCCTTTACACGGCGGGGGTCACTGGTTCGAGTCCAGTAGCGCCCACTTCGATTTCGCGCCGTCCCGTCATTCTTCTCGGTCCTGGTCATTCGAATCTCGTTCCGCCGCGGCCGGCGGCGATTCAGTCGTGATACATGTTGACGCGGCCGCTCAGGATCGGGATCGCGATCTTGAGCGCGATCGTGTACACCATGAGTCCGAAGGCCCAGACACCGGCCGTCACTTTCCACTCGACGAGGCTCGGGGCGTATTCGACGATCTCGTGCAACGGACTCGGTATGAAGCCGGGAATGATGAGACCCATTCCCTTTTCGATCCAGACGCCCGTGAAGGCCAGCACACAGGCGAGCACAAGCGGCCCCGCGCGGTCCATTGCTGCAGGATGGAGAAAGAGCGCCGCCGCGCCGATGTTGAGGGCGATCGCGGTCCACATCCACGGGACGAGTGCATCCTTGCCATGCAGACCGAAGAAGAGGTATTGCGCCGAGCTCGTGTGTGAGCCTCCGGTGTAGAACTCGGTGAAGATCTCGGACACCAGCATAAAGAGATTAATGAGAATCGTGACCCGGATGATCGACACGAGCGTTTGAATCGGACGATCCGGAATGCGGATGCCTGCGATCCGACGCAGCATGAATAGTGTGACGATTATGAACGCCGGTCCGGAAACAAACGCCGAGGCCAGAAAGCGCGGAGCAAGAAGCGCCGTATTCCAGAACGGCCGCCCACCCAGCCCGGAATAGAGAAACGCCGTGACCGTATGAATCGAGATCGCCCATGCGATCGACAGCATCACAAATGGAAAGTACCAGCGTGGATTCGGACGCCGGTCCAGGAATCGCATGTAGAGGAGATAACCGCAGATGTGCAGGTTCAGGATCAGGTAACCATTCAGCACGAGTACATCCCAGGTGAGCATCGAGATTGGAAAGTTGAATCGTCCGATGCCGGGAATCAGGTGCCAGAATCGATCAGGTCGGCCGAGATCGACGGTGACGAAAAGCAGACACATGATGATCGCGGCGACGGCGAGCAGTTCACCAATGATTACAAGGTCATGCATCTCGCGATCGTTGTACAGATACGCCGGAATCACCATCATCACTCCGCCGGCCGCGAGCCCGACGATAAAGGTGAAATTGGCGATGTAGAGCCCCCAGCTCACATGGTCGGTCATGTTCGTCGTGATCATGCCGCCCGCGACCTGATTCGCCCAGGCGTTCGCGCCGACCAGGGCGATAGCCGTAAGAACGCTCATCCACGCGTAGAACATGAGGGAACCGTCGGTCGCGAGGACGAGCGATTTCCAAATGAAGCGTGGATAACTCATCCACGCTTCTCGTGACGGGTGGGACGAATGTATTCGGGCCTGACTCATGAGACAGCAACTCTTGTGGACGGGTGCATCATCACGCGTCAAAGAAGTAGAAGAAGCTCGGTTTCGTTCCCAGTTCTTCTTTAAGCACGAATACGCGTTTGTTCTCGAGTATCCAGCGGACCTCGGAATCCGGGTCGAGGATGTTGCCGAATACCCGGGCGCCGGTCGGACACGCCTCCAGGCAGGCGGGCAGCCTGCCGCGCCGTGTTCGATGCAGGCAGTAGTGGCACTTCTCAACGACGCCGGCGGGGCGGATCCGGTTCGAGAGGTAACTCTGATCGGGATTCACTTCATCCGCCGGGATCTCCGGTTTCTTCCAGTTGAAGCGTCGCGCGTGATACGGGCACGCCGCCTCGCAATACCGGCAGCCGATGCACCAGTTGTAATCGACCACGACGATGCCGTCCTCTTCCTTCCAGGTCGCTTCGACGGGACACACATCGGTGCAAGGCGGCTCGTCGCACTGCTGGCACTGCACCGGCATGTAGAACTTGTCGTCCGCCGGCACCGGATGCTGATAGGTCGAGTTCGCGTCGTCGAGTCCGAGCGACCCTTTCGGTAATTCGAGGACGCGGATGTAGGACTCGTTCGTCGCTCGATCGTGGTTATTCTCACGGTGGCACGCCTCGACGCACTTCCCGTTGCCATTGCAAACGCTTAGATTGATCGCGTACACAAACTTGACCCCGGGGATCGGCCGATCGTCGCCGATATGAACCTCGGCGCCATATTCGTCCGCAGTCTCCTGCTCGAGGCGGGCAAGGATTTCGTCCCGTTCCTTGTCCGAGAGTTCCTTGTAATGCGACTGCATGAACTCCTCGACGGAGAGATCCGAGACGAACTGGCGCAAGGGTGAAATTGCGGCGACAAAGGCGCCGAGCCCCAGCGTGGCGCCGGCGCCCTTGAGCACCGTACGCCGGGACGCCTGACCGACGACGGGCAGTGAAAGCCGCCGCTCATCCTTCGAGTTCGTCGCCATGAATCTCCTCGACTTCGGGACCCGTTGGAGTAAGAAACCGGTCGATTGGCTTGAAGGTTGGATACATCTCCGGAAACGCTGGCGCATGGGGATCGTGACAGTCGATGCAGTTGTTTCGCACGCGCGGACCGCGACTGAGATCCCAGTACCCTGACATCCCGCCGTGCGCTCCATGTCGGTAATCGCGCATCTGCGGCCCGTGGCACTGTGCGCACATGGTCATCACTTCCGGGTACGGCACGGATCGGCCGTCCGCAAGACGCAGCGTGTCATAGTCATCGGCGTTGTGGCAGGACAGACACGAGAGCCCGCCATGCGCGATCGTGAGTCCCTGGTGAAACTCGTCGAGATCCGCCTTCGTCGCATTCGTGGGATCGGACGCCTTGATCGTGTGGCAGGTCGAACAGGCGATCGACATCGGTCGGCCTTGTTCATCCTTCGCGGCGAGATTCAACCGCGGTGGTCCGTCCGGCGCATTGATGGTCACAGGATGGACGGAGACTCGTGAGGCTGCGGGAGAGTCGACGGTCACGACGCTTTCGGACGATTCTCCGGCGGAGGTTGGGAGAAGGACGAGAAAGCGCATCATCGCCACGCCGGCGCCAATCAGGGTCAAGACGAATACGAACTTCATCAACCCGCTGATCAAAGTTGTCGTCTGCCGGATCAATGTCACAGGCGACAGGATAGTCGAGCGTTATGTTTGAACAATGCGATCGCCGTTGCGATCGACTCCGTTCAAGCGATATCGGTTGAGATTCCTAGAGATGTGATTGCCGCTGCACCTGTACGCTGTCGAATCGCACGGAGGGTCGCATGTCAGTCAGCGGACTCATCGTTTCCATCGATGCGGCGGCGAGTGATCATGTTCGGATCGCCGAAGTCATCGAATCAATTCGTCGCGATTGGCGCGTGACGATTGGCGACCGGGTTGGCCCGCGTGTCGCCGTCGTTCTTGAGACCGTGAGTGCTGAAGAAGCGCGGGCCGCGTGGGAACAGGTGAATTCGCAGCCCGGCGTCGCCCGAGTCGATGTCGTGTATGTTCACTTTGACGACGCCGAGTCGGTGTCTCGCACGGAAACGCTGAGCCATGACGATATTTGAGTCCGATCGTCGCCAGTTCATTAAGTCGACCGCGATGGCGGCGGCTACCACCGCATTGCTGGGTGATCGGGGCATGGCGCTTCCCGTCCTGCCGCCTGGCGCCGGCGCCGCGACACCGCTTGGCCGGGTAGACGGGGATGGCGTCGAATGGAACAAGGCGCCGTGCCGGTTCTGCGGCACTGGGTGTCATGTGCAGGTCGGCGTGCAGGACAACCGCGTCGTCGCCATCGCCGGCGACCAGGCCGCCGAGGTCAACAAAGGGCTGCTCTGCGTCAAGGGGTACCACGTCGGGCTCGCCCTCTACGGCGCCGACCGTCTCACAACGCCGTTGCTCCGGCGGGAGGACGGATTTGAGCCAATCTCGTGGGACGCTGCTCTCGATATCATCGCGCGCCGAATCCTCGCCGAGCCGGATCGTTTCGCCTTCTACGGCTCGGGCCAGTGGACGATTCCCGAGGGATACGCCGCCCAGAAGTTCATGAAGGGCGGTCTGTCGAACAACCACATCGATCCGAACGCGCGCCTGTGCATGGCCTCCGCCGTAACGGGATTTATTGCGACCTACGGCGTCGACGAACCGGCCGGGTGCTACCAGGACCTCGACGAGTGCGATGTCCTGATCACCTGGGGCAACAACGCCGCCGAGATGCACCCCGTCCTCTTCTCGCGCTTCATCGATCGTCGAAGTCGGGGCGAAAAGGTGACGCTCATCGATATCGCGACCCGACAGACGCGTACGACCGAGCACGCGGACGAATTCCTGCTCATGAAACCGCACGGCGATGTCCCGATCGCCCTTGGCGTCGCGCGGCTTCTGCTCGAAACCGGGACCTGGGATCGCGAGTTCGTCGGGGCCCACTGCAACTTTCGGGCGCTTGAAGACGAGAATCCGAGCCTCTTCGGAACGGCGATCTCGTTTGACGAATATCGCCTGCGTCTCGAGAAGTACACGCCGGAGCATGTCGAGCAGCTCGCCGGGATCGCGCCGGAGAAGCTCCGGATGCTTGCCGACCTGTTCGGGCGGCGCGACATCCGAATCACAAGCCTCTGGTGCATGGGCATGAATCAACACACCATGGGGACCGCAATCAATGCGCTGGTGCACGGCGTGCATCTGCTCAGCGGTCACTTCGGTCGCCCGGGCGATGCGCCCACGAGCCTGACGGGTCAGCCATCCGCGTGTGGAACGGTGCGCGAAGTGGGCACCCTGGCCCACGCGCTGCCGGGAGGTCGGGTGGTCGCCAACGAACAGCACCGCCGTCAGGCTGAGGAGATCTGGCGGCTCCCCGTAGGGCGCATCAATCCGACACCCGGACATCACACGGTGAGGATGTGGGAACAGTTCACGACGCCGACGGCCGACGGGGGCGATATCTCCACGATCTTCGTGCAGGTGACGAATCCTGGTCAGACGCTTCCAAATCTCAATCAGCTGTTCAACCGGAAAGACGGTCTCGAGGACAAGTTTCTGATCGTGGCGGATGTGTACCCGACGGCGACGACGCGACTCGCTGATTTGATCCTTCCGGCGGCGATGTGGGTCGAGAAGAACGGGATCTTCGGCAATTCCGAGCGCCGCACGCAGCAATGGTTCAAGATGGTCGATCCCCCGGGTGCGGCGCGCGACGACTGCTGGATGACGATCGCGTTGGCGCGACGCCTCTATGACCTGGGTCACCCGGGTATGCGCGACCGCGATGGCGATTCTATCTTTCGGGTCGATGATGAAGCCGGCGACGAGGTTCCAATCTGGGAGTGGGAACACTATTACGATGTGAATGTCGACCGCGCACTCTTCGAGGAGTACCGGCGCTTCACGAAGCTCAAACACAAGAACCTCGCGCCGTACGACGAGTATGTCAAGACGCGAGGGATGCGCTGGCCCGTCGTACAACAGGACGACGGCAGTTGGCGCGAAACCAGATATCGCTTCGCTGAGTTCGATGATCCGTTCGTCCCCAAAGGCGAAGAATTCGACTTCTACCACTCGACGACGGGTGACGGGCGCGCGCAGATCTGGTTCCACGAGTATGCGCCGCCACCCGAAACGCCGGACGAAGAGTATCCATTCTGGCTTGGAACCGGTCGCGTCCTCGAGCATTGGCATACGGGGACCATGACGCGTCGAATCCCTCAACTCCACCGCGCTGTTCCAACCGCCTATGTCGAAGTGCATCCGGACGACGCGCGGGAACTGAATCTGCGAGATGGTGAAGTGGTCGTCGTGGAATCGCGACGCGGAAAGGCCGAACTCCCGGTCTGGATTGTCGGACGGGGTCGCCCGCCTCGTGGAACGATCTTCGTGCCGTTCTTCGATGAGCGGAAGCTGGTGAACACGGTGACGCTCGACGCCGTCGATCCGTTTTCGAAGCAGCCGGACTACAAGAAATGCGCGGCGCGTATTCGCAAGCTGGGGGGGAAGACATGAATACGACCGAACCTGCAAGTTCGGAGCGTCTCCCCATCGGACGCGTGGGGCACCTGATTCTGACCGGAGCGATCGTCGTCGCTTTTATCGGCTTCTTCATTGGAATCGGACAGGGTGTGCCGCGGCCCGAATCCGAGCCGCGAGTAGCGAGCGTCTATGTTCCTCCCGGCGCCGCGCTGCCGGCCCTGAGTTATGCGGAGATGCGCGAGGCGGACATCGGCCCGAACGCGTCGTGGCGGAGCGATCTGAACCTATTGTCCCGCGCGTGGGATCGAGAGCCGCCCTCGCCGGACGAGGCGGCGGCGCCGGAGGCGAAGGTCCAGTCGCTAGCCTCTCGCGCGTCAAATCGCGCGTACGCCGGCGCGCCCCCGTCCGTGCCGCATGCGGTCGATCAATTCGCATCAGCGAGTTCATGCATGGCGTGCCACGGTGCGGCGGTTCGAATCGGCGACGCTGTGGCGTCTTCCCTGCCCCACGAGTTCATGACAAACTGCCTCCAATGTCATGCGCCCGAGTTTACACCGACCTTGGGGGATGAACCGTTGTCGGCGAATCGGTTCGCGGGCGTTACGGATCCTCCGGCGGGCGATCGCGCCTGGACCGGCGCGCCGCCGGTCATCCCGCACACAACCTTCATGCGCCAGAATTGCCTGAGCTGCCACGGCCCGCAGGGTGACTCCGGTCTCCGCACCTCCCATCCGTGGCGGACCGAATGCCTCCAGTGCCATGTCTCCTCGTCCGTTATGGAAGGCGATGCGCCCAGCCGTGTGGAGAACATGTTCCTGGCTTGGCCACGGTCTGAGGAGTCCACGAATCCATGACGACGCGCGCGACCCGCGACAACTCGCCGGGAGACGATCGGATGTCGCGCCGCGACCTGCTCTCCGGCGGTCTGCTCGGTGGATTGCTCGATTCAGTGGCCGATCGGATGGAACAAGTCGGGCGAAAGATCGACCGGGTCTCGAAGGACATCGAGTCACCTTCTCGCGCCGATCCTCCACCGATCACATCGAGTTCCTGCTTCAAATCCTCGATGGTGGCGCGCTATCCCGATCCCCATGGCGCGCCGTCGCCGAATCGCTACCCGACGACGATCCCGGTCCATCGACCGCCCGGCGCGATTGAGGAGTCCGAGTTTCTGGCGGAGTGCACGCGATGCGGAGACTGCATCGCGGCGTGCCCGTACGAAGCAATCGTGCTCGCTCCAGATCGATTCCGCGTCGCCGCGGGCACGCCGGTCATCAATCCAGACCGCCAGCCGTGCTGGATGTGCGCTGACCGGCCATGCATTGACGCGTGCGAGCCCGGCGTATTGACGCGTGAGATTACGCCGATCATGGGCACAGCGCAAATCAATCCGGAGACTTGCCTCGCCTGGTCCGGACCGGGGTGCAGCGTGTGCATTGAGCGTTGTCCAGTCGAGGGCGCGATCGTCACGGATCGTGGCCGCCCGCGTGTCGTCGAGGACTCCTGTACGGGGTGCGGAGTGTGCCGCTATGTCTGTCCGGCGCCGTCGAACGCCGTTCTTTCGATGCCTGCGCTTCGGCGGCCGTCGCGTCCTGGTGAGGCTGAACGGAGCGCGGACTAATGGTCGATGACCGAGTTGGATCGCCGAACGAGTCGAATGATGGGGCGGAGCCTCCGGTCCGTGTCGCCGAACTCGACGCGAACGATCTCGCCGCATTGCAGCGCGATCTCGATGCGCATGTCGACATCGAGTCAGTTCGCATCCGCGCCGGAGGCCGTGACGAGCGCTTGGACGGAGAAGATCGGCTCGACCGCGTCATTGTCGCTATCGGCAGCGGCGAGGCGGTCGCGGCGCAGATCCGATATCGATTCGACGGCGCGCGCTGGTGCGACACGCTCATGTGCCGCGGTGGAGCCATCCGGCTCGTGCGAATGCGGAACCCGCCTGATATCTGATCATCATCGCGCCTTGAACGCCTCGATCGCACGATCGCGCCCGGAGGCGTGGTCGACCATTGGCTTCGGATAGTCAAACCGCTTTCGATCGTCGTCCGACCAGCGATCAAGATCGTGAAGTAACTCAGTGGGCGCCTCGCGCAGCTCCGGAACATGTCGGCGGATGTAATCGCCCTCAGAGTCGTACTTCTTACTCTGACTCAGTGGATTGAAGATCCGGAAGTACGGCGCCGCATCCGTGCCGGTCGACGCGGACCATTGCCAGCCTCCGTTATTGCTCGCGAGATCACCGTCGATGAGTCGCTGCATGAAATGGCGTTCGCCCTTCCGCCAGTCGATGAGCAGATCCTTCGTGAGAAACATCGCGACGATCATCCGCACCCGGTTGTGGACCCACCCCTCCGAATCGAGTTGACGCATACCGGCGTCGATGATCGGATATCCCGTCTCGCCGTTCACCCACTTCTCGAAATCCGATTCGCTGTCCCGCCAGTCGATGCTCTCCGTTGACTTGTTGAACGCGCGATGCATGCTGACGCGGGGAAATCCGACGAGTACATGTCGATAGAACTCACGCCAAATGAGTTCGCTGATCCAAACGGACGCGGAGGTCTTGCGACCATTTATTGAACCGTTATTCGCCTCGATCGCAGCTTCCAGACACTGTCGAGGAGAGATTACCCCGAGCGTCAGATACGCGGAGAGCCGACTCGTTCCGTCATCCCCCGGAAGGTCACGCTGATCGGAGTAGTCGTCGATTGGTTCTCGTACGAACGCGCTCAGACGGCGCTTCGCGGCGCTCTCGCCGGGAGGCCAGATCGAATCGTCGTACTGGTGAGCGCGTCGCTTGAAGCCGACGATCTCATCCGGAATGGTGTCGCTCGCCGTCACTTTCGAGGCCTGCTTCTTTGGCTTTCCATGCGACACTGGTCGACCGTCATCTTCCAACCGCGCAATCCACGACTTCTTGAACGGCGTAAAGACGGTGTAGAACTTCCCTTCGTTCGTTCGGAGCGATCCCGGCGGCACGACGACCTGGTCCGTGAACGCGTGGACCTCGAGACCGCCCTCTTCGAATTTCGACTGGACCGCATCGTCTCGCCGCGTTTCGTTTACCTCGTACTCACGATTGAAGTAGAGGGCATCGCACTCGTGCTTCCTGGCGAGGTCCATCAGCGATTCGGGCGCCGTCTTGAACCAGTCCTCTTCGAGAATGACGAGCGGTATGTTCAGTGTGTTCAGGCGATCATCGAGCTCCAGCAGGTTGCGGCGAAGAAACTCGACCTTGATGTCGGCCCAGTCATGATCCTTCCACTGCTTTCGCGCGATGATAAAGACACCGACGACGCCGCGGGTGGCTCGCCGCGTGGCGTGGTAGAGCGCCGTGTTGTCCTCGACCCGGAGGTCGGCGCGAAACCAGACGAGCGGTCGCATCAGTTCTCTTCCTTTCGTCGACGATCCTCAATTCCGCTCTCCTCGCGAAGCGCGTCGGCCCGCCGCTGAATCGCACGACGCTCGTCGGCGTCCAGCCGTTCGAGATTCTTCATCGCGAATCCCATGCGGCGATTACCCTTCAGACGCTTCTCGTTCTTGATGAGGAAGTCCCAGTAGAAGACCGAGAACGGGCAGGCGTCGTCGCCATCCCGCTTCTTCGGGTCGTACCGACATTCGCCGCAGTAGTCAGACATTCGGTCGATGTAGCGCCCCGTCGACGCGTACGGCTTGGTTCCGACGACGCCGCCATCGGCATGCATGACCATGCCGAGCGTGTTCGGAAGCGTGACCCAGTCGACGGCGTCGACATACATGCCGAGATACCAGTCGCTGATCTCGCGCGGGTGAACGCCGGAAGTCAACGCAAAGTTCCCGGTCACCATGAGGCGCTGAATGTGGTGGCCGTAGCCGTGCTCGATGACTTCGCCGACGCACTCGCTCATGCATCGCATCTCGGTCTCGGCGTCCCAGTAGAGTGACGGGAGCGTACCGTGCTGGCGCAGGCCGTTTCGTTCTCCGTACTGCGGTCCTTCCTTCCAGTACACGCCGCGGATGAATTCACGCCAGCCGAGCAGTTGACGGACAAAGCCTTCGACCGAATTGATCGGCGCGTCCCCCGCTTCAAAGGCCTCGACGGCGGCGGATACGCACTCGCGGGGATTGAGCAGTTTGAGATTGAGTGAGGACGAAAGAAGCGAGTGATGCATCCACGGAGCGCCCTCGCGCATCGCATCCTGGTACTTTCCGAAGCGGGGAAGCCGCTCCTTGATAAAACGGCGCAACGCCAAACGCGCTTCATGCGGAGTCACGGGCCACTCGAACGACTCGATCGAGCCGGGCAGGTCCGAGAGTTCCGACTCGATAAGATCCTTTACCTCGGCCGTGATTGCGTCCGCCCGGAAGACTCGTGGCGATGGAAGATCGTCGATCGGTCCGTCGTACGGCTCCCGATTCTCCTTGTCGAAGTTCCATTCGCCTCCGGTCGGATCATCGTCACCGTCAATGAGCACGCCGAAGCGCTTTCGCATCATCCGGTAGAAGTACTCGAGGACGAGATCCTTCCGGCCATCCGCCCAATCCTCGAATTCATCGGGCGTGAGGTAGAAGTGCGGATCCTCGACGATCTCGAATTCTCCGTCGAAGCCCTCTGCCCATGACTCGGCGAGCTGGTACACGCGCCAGTCTCCCGGGCGAAGCAATGAGACGCGGTCAGGAGCGAGATCATCAATCGCACGACGCGCCTCGCTCTCGAATGACTGCGTGTTTTCGTCGTCGTCGAGCGTGATGTACCGGACAGCTCGGTCTGCGTCGATGAGATCCGCAGCGAAGTGCCGCATTGCGGAAAGGAAGAGTGTCGTGCGCTGCTTGTGACTTGGTATCTCGGTGGACTCGTCGCGCACTTCCATCATGAGCACGGTTGAGGATTCCGGGTCGGCGTCGCGAATGAGCGGAGAGTCCCGGTCGAGCTGATCGCCAAGCACGATGATCAAGTGATCCGTGTTCCCGCGGGTCGCCGTCCGATCCGCGGATTTGAGAATCGTTCGGAAGTCGCACTGGCGTTTGCGACGACGGGTCATGATCCGGTTCCCCCGGCGAGCCAGACCAGGGCGAGCACACTTCGCGCCGACCAGCCGATGGTTCGAATCCAGTTCGTCATGACGAGTCGACCCCAGGCCGTCGCATCAAATGAATCGCACAGGCGCCGGTGAAGTGGGACCTGCACTATGGCCGTGGAGAGCCACAGTATGAGCACAAGACCGAGACCGAGCCAGGCGTGGCTTTGAGGAACGATTCCCGGGGGATCAATCGCGATCCATGCCGCCGTAACGAGTTCGATCAACATCAACGGGCCCACGACCAGCGTGGTGCGCTGTCGATGGCGCGATTCGTACGCACAGAATCCGGTTTCGCCGACGGACTCGAAGAGTGGATAATGCACGACCTGAACGAACCAGATGAGGCCGGTCATCATGAGGGTCGTCGCGGCATGCGCGCTGAGCAGAATCATCTCGCCGGCTTCGGTCATGCGACTGCCGCGTGCTGACGATTGTCATTCGTCTTCGTGTTCGATCGCTCTTCGGCCGATTTCCGAATGCCGTTGAGCATGCTGTTGAACACGATGCCGTGCAGGGGTACGACGGCATACCAATATGCGAGGCCGACGAGCCCCTTCGGTTGAAATCGAGCCGTCTGCACGAGTCGGCAGCGATCGGTCGCGGCATCAATCGATTCGATGTCGAAGGTGAGCGTCGCGATTCCGGGTAGCTTCATTTCCGCGCGGAGTTCGAGGCGGCGATTCGAGTCGACATCGGTCACACGCCAGAAGTCGATGGCGTCCCCGTAGGAGACCTCGTTTGGGTGGCGTCGGCCGCGGCGGAGGCCCGGGCCGCCTACGAATCGATCCATGACGCCACGAAGTCGCCAGAGCATGTCGCCGCCGTGATATCCGGTTTCGCCGCCAAGTTCGCATACCGCCGCGAAAGTCTCCTTGATCGAGGCGTCTACCTTGACCTGCCGACGATCGACGAAAGTCGTCCCGCCCGCCCAGTCCGGATCTCCCGGAATGACACCCGCGTCCGACCACTTGGTGGCGACCTGTCGTTCATCGGTCTGATTCAGCGCGGCGTCGATTGATTCGCGCACCGAGAGAAGCCGTTGCGGCATGAGGCGGGCCGCCTCGTCGTTTCGGCAGACGACCCGATTGCGAAGACCTTCCGCGAGCGGTTGCGCGATGCGGCTGCTGAGGGGCGTGACGAGATGGATCCAGAGCGAACTCAATTTCGGCGTGAGGACCGGCACTGGCAGGACGACGCGGGATCGCAGCCCCCTTTCCTCCGCCATGATGCGCATGATCTCGTGATAGGTGAGCACGTCCGGACCGCCAATATCTAGCGTTCGTCCAACGGTCTCCGGGGTCGTAATTGATCGCACGAGGTATTCGAGAACATTCTGTACCGCGATCGGCTGGCATTCGGTGCGTACCCACTTCGGCGTGATCATGACCGGAAGTCGTTCAACGAGGTAACGCAGGATCTCGAACGACGCCGAGCCGGAGCCGATGATCATCGCGGCGCGTAGCACGGTGACGGGGATCCCGGTCGATGCGAGCGCGGTCTCTACCTCGCGACGCGACCGCAGGTGTTCGCTCAGGTCCTCGCCGGTTTCACCGAGTCCGCCGAGGTAGATGATGCGCTCGATTCCAGCCTGCTCCGCCGCCATGGCGAACGAGAGCGCAAGTCGACGATCCTGCTCGGCGTAGTCTGAGCCCGCCGCGATCATTGAGTGAACGAGGTAATACGCCACGCCGCAGCCGCGCATCTCCTCAGCGAGCTCCGCGTGATCACCGACATTCGCCTCGCAGACCTCGAGGCGCGCCTGGTTCACCCACGGGCGACCAAGTAGCTTCCGCTTTGAGCGGGTCAGACATCGAACGCGATAGCCGTCGGCGAGGAGACGCGGCGCCAGCCGGCCTCCGATGTAGCCCGTCGCCCCCGTGAGGAAGATGGGCTTCTTCGTCGAATGCGGTGCGGTGTTCGGCTGGACGGTCATGGCGCTCACCATATTCTCAGGCGATTCCGCATGCGATCGCGTCATAATCTGGCCGATCGGCTGCGGATTGATGTCGAAAGGCGCGAACGATGCGGCCTCGATGGACCAGAAAGGCGCCCGGCATCTGAAAACCGTCGCCCGCGAGGGCGCCGAGGCCGTGGCCGGCGATCGCCGCGATCAGCCCGCGATACCAGACATACGGCCCGAACAACTGGACGAGGCGTCCTCGGCTGAGACCAAAGGCGCGATAGAGTGATCGATCTGGATCGCTGATTCGAGGAAGGTCATCGAGACCGTACCCGCGAAAGAAATCGCGAGCTGACGAATCGTCGCTCATGTGTACGAGCACGATCGTCGTGCCGCGTCGTTCAAGCTCCTCGCGACGCGCGGCGACATCCGACAACGCTTCTCGGCAAAATGTACAACCCGCGTGGCGAAGAAATACTACGAGAGCCGGTCGATCCCGCGAGGTTTCCTCGAGCGATCGGCCTTCGTTCGTTCTCACCTGCGCGAGATCGACCGACGGCTCCGACGATTCATCATCGACGACGCGTGATCTCTCTTCCGACGCCGACCGCGCTGCGGCGAGGAGGATCGCTCCGAATGGAATCCA
The DNA here is from genome assembly GCA_043101845.1 of Phycisphaerales bacterium. Lineage (GTDB taxonomy): Bacteria > Planctomycetota > Phycisphaerae > Phycisphaerales > UBA5793 > JBICHN01. Next base: position 1,746,379 of record JBICHN010000011.1, read on the forward strand.
CCAGATGAGATCGTTCGTCACGATCGTCCAGCCGAACGCGAGTGGAAACACGCCGTCGGCAAGCGCTCCGACAAATCCGATCGGGCCAAGAACTTTGCCGAGAAACCCGACGAGGACGATCGGCCAGTGGCGAAGTGGATTGGACGCGGCGATGGCGTATCCCACGCCGTAGACACCGACGATCATGCCCACGCACTGCCAGATCTGCGGGTACTCCGGCGACCTCGCGCCGGTAAGTTCGAAAATCGAATCCGGAAACAGGACGACCCAGGCTCCCCAGGCGAAGTTGTAGAGCGCCGCAAGCCAGAGGACGGGGCCCATCCATCGAGGGGCCGAATGTTCCGATCGGTCACTCATTACGCCGCCTCGCTTTCCGCGCGGCCCAGAACGCGGGCAAGGTACGGCTCGAGATCTGGATCACGGAACTCAAAGCCCGCCGAATCGAGTCGCGTTGGAAGAACCTTGCCGCTGGCGAGCAGGATTTCATCCGCCATCTCACCGAACGCGGCGCGCGCGGCGGCGGCCGGCAGCGGCGCGATCGCGGGGCGATGCAGTACTCGTCCGAGCGACCTGGCAAGGTCCCGGTTCGACACCGGATTCGGCGCGGTCACATTCATCGGGCCTTCGAGCCCGTTATTCATTATCGCCTCGTAGAGAGCCATCACGCAGTCATCGAGGCTCACCCAACTCACCCACTGGTTTCCCGAGCCGACCGGACCGCCGAGGCCGACTTTGAACGGCGTCAATAACTTCGCCAGCATCCCGCCGCGCGGCGTCACCACGGCGCCGATTCTGGGATGCACGACGCGCAGCCCTGAATCACGAGCGGGCGCCGCCGCGGCTTCCCAGTCGAGGCACACCCCGGCGAGGAATCCCGTCCCGGCAGAACTCGACTCATCGAGCGCTTCGTCTCCTCGGTCGCCGTACCAGCCAATCGCCGAGGCCGACACCAGCGCCGACGGTGGGGTTAACGCGGCGGTCATCGAACGGGCGAGCATGGCGGTCCCCCGGACCCGGCTCTCGTGGATGGCGCGCTTCTTTCGCTCGGACCAACGCCCGTGCGCAATATTCTCGCCGGCGAGGTGCACGACCGTGTCGACCGAAGCGAGTCGGTCGGGGGCGAGGACGCCCGTCTCCGCGTTCCATTCAATCTCCTGAGCGCCGCGCGCCGGATGCCGCACGAGTCGATACACGGAGTGACCTTCAAACTCGAGCCACCGAGCCAGCGCGGATCCGATCAATCCGGAGGCGCCGGTAATGGCGACCGTTCGTCGTGGCTCGTCCCGGAATCGTGTTGCTACGCGAAGGTCGTGACGCGTGATGTGGTGGCGGTACACAAAGAGGGCGTCCAGATCGCGGGCGATTCGACCGCCCGCGAGAGCGTTCCCGACGGCGCCGAGAGGAACAGCGAACTCGATGTCATCGGTGAGTTCGCTCCCTTGTCCGTTCTCCTTGAAGCGATGAGTGTGCACCCATGATTTGAACGGCCCACTGAGTTGCACATCACGAAACTGCTCGCCCGCTTTGTAATCTCGATGTTCAAGGCGCCAGCGAAGCCGGGCCGGACCGAACGGAACGGAAAGTTCGACGCGCGATCCGTCTGTAATGCCCCCCCGTTTCTCCACGACTTCGACGGGAGCCCACGGTGGTTCGAGCCGATCAAACGCGCCCGGTCGCTCGTGCCAGGCGAATGCCTCCGCAGCCGTGACGGGCAGGTGAACCGATCGCTTGAATCGACGAATGCTCATCCTGCGCTTCTTCCGGTAAGGCGGGCGAGACCGCCATCGACCCCGATCGTCTGGCCGGTGATCCAGTCGTTCGCCGGGTCGAGGAGCCAGAGAATGGCGGACGCGATGTCTTCTGGATCTCCGATCCGTCCGAGCGGATGCATCGCGCGGGAGGTCTCGAGCGCGCGTTCGTTCTTCGTGATCGACTTCGCGAGCGGCGTGTCGACGAGACCGGGCGCGACTGCATTCACGCGGAGATTGCGCCTTGCATAACTCGCCGCCGCGCTTCGTACCAGTCCACTGACGCCGGCCTTCGCCGCGGCGATGGCCTCGTGGCTCGGCAGACCAATTTCGCCTGCGCACGAGCCGAGAAGGACGACCGAACCGCCATTCTTCATGAAACGGGCGCAGGCCTGGACCGTGGCGAACGCAGAAGTGAGGTTCTGTGCGACGGTGTCCGCCCATTCTTCCTCAGTGGTAAGATGCGCCGGCTTCACGAGGATCGACCCCACGCAGTTCACGAAGCCGGCGATGTGTCCACCATTGAGTTGCAGACCGGCCTCGAGCGTGTTGTTGACCTCCGAAAAGCTCGTTGCGTCCATAACCACGGCCTTGGCGTCGAGTTCAGCCGCGATTTCTTCGAGCGGACCGACGGTTCGGCCGCCGAGAACGAGCGGCGCTCCGTGGAACGCCAGTCGCCGAGCGACCGCCGATCCGATCCCGCCCGCCGCCCCGAGTATGACGAAGGCGCCGGCGTCCCGAAAACGGCTGTCACTGCGTTTCTGGCTCATGGAACGGGTCCTTTCCTCCACGACACTTCTTCATTCGCCGCCCGATCCACTTCCGATTCCACCTTTCCGACTCGACAGACTGATTCCCACCGGTTAGATTCGTTCAAATCGGTCACACGAGAATCACTTATGGGCGCGCCGAACTATGTCTCTCCCCGAGCCCTCGCCAAGGCTCTCGGGTTCAGCGAGTCGTCGGTTAAGCGATGGACGGATGATGGCCGTCTCTCCGCGGAACGGACGGCGGGCGGTCATCGTCGAATCGCAAGGTCCGAAGCGATTCGTTTTGTGCGAGAGAACGGTCTGTCGCTTGTCGATCCCGGGTCACTCGGACTCCCGAACGGGGATGCATCCCCCGTCACGGCCGGACGGCTCGACGGGATCGAACCGGCGCTCGCAGCGCTTCTCGAAGATGGGTCCGGAGTTGAGTCCCGGGCCCTTGTGCTTTCGAGCTATCTCGAGGGCCAGAGCATCGCGGCTCTCGTCGACGGGCCGATCCGCGGGGCCATGGCGCAGATCGGGGCCCTGTGGAAGGAGCCGGGTGGGGCCGCGTCGATCGCGATCGAGCACCGGGCGACGGATATCTGCAGTCAGACCCTCTACGAGCTTGAGAGTCTCCTCCCGTCGATCGACTCGAGCTCTCCCGTCGCCGTGGGAGGAGCGCCGGAAGGCGATCCATTCGCGCTGCCGACGCTCGGCGCCGCTCTGACGCTGCGGGAAGCGGGATACCGAGCGGTCAATCTTGGGCCGAATACCCCGTTGCGAGCCATCGAGGCCGCAGCGAACACGCTCAGGGCCGATCTCATCTGGGTGAGCGTCAGCCGTCCGCTCGACCGGGAGCGAGGACTCGAATCCCGGCTTCGTCGTCTCGGGGCGGGGCTGGAAGGCTCGAATCGGGAGGTCGTCGTTGGTGGACGATCAGCGGAAACGATTCTCACTGGCGATTGTTCAGCCGTTCGACGGTTGTCGACCATGCGGGATCTAAGCCGACTCGCTGAGAGTCGGCTGAGCCGTATGTCCCGGAGGGCTTGAAAGTGGCGTTGGCGTGGCGAATCGTGGAATAGCGCCTCAGGCGCCCCGGTTTTGCAAACAGCGGAAGGCCCGATTCCTGGGTTCTTCGCGCGTGGGTTTCTTTTTGGCCACCCTACTCAGTCTCATGGCGAGATCATTCGGAAAGGCGTGCGGTATGAGGAAGCAATGGCTCAAGTGCCTGGCGATCGCTGTTGGAATGGGAGTTGGACCAGTGGTGACCGCGGCCGGCTCCGGTCTCGAGTCGCTCAACAACGCGGATCTCAAGCGTATCGTGAAGACCGAACTGGGGGCCGAGCAGTTCGATCTGGCATCATTCGAACTTCCCCGCGAAAGCGGTGTCGGGTTCTTCGTCGCCGCGGAGATCGACGGAGCGGAATACACCCTCGACCTTCTGCCGCATTCGCTTCGGAGCGGCGCCTTCGAAGTCCTTGTCGACGACGGTACCGGCGAACTGACATCCTGGGACGCGCCGGCGCCCATGACCTATCGTGGCTCCGTTGTTGAGATCGCCGACAGTGTCGTGAGCGCTTCCATCGTCGACGGCGGACTTCGCGGCATCATTCGCTTCGGTGACGATCAGGCGTACTCGATCACTCCGCTCATGGAAGTCGTCGACGGCGCTCCGGCGGATGCGCACCTCATTCTCGAGGCCGACGATTCGCTCCCGCTCGGATTCATCTGCGGCAACGACGCGCTTAACGGATTCGGCGATCATCCCGGCGATCTGCACTCGCACGGACAGGAAGGGTTCGTTTCCGACGACCCCGGTGTGGGCATCGATGACATTCTCCTCGCCGAGATCGCCTTCGATGCGGATGTCGAGTTCTACAACCGGAATCAGCAGAGCGTGAGCGGAACCATCGCCGACATCGAAGCGGTGATGAACGATGTCGATGTGATCTACCAGCGTGATGTCGAAGTCGCGTACCTGATCACGACCATCATCGTGCGGACCGGTGAGCCTGACCCGTACAGCTCCACGAACGCCGGCACGCTCCTCGACCAGTTCCAGAGCGAATGGAATCGGAACCAGGGCGGCGTGCAGCGGGATGTGGCCCACCTGATGACCGGCAAGAATCTTCAGGGCGGCACGATCGGCGTCGCATATCTCGGCGTGATCTGCGCCCGCTCGGTCGCCTACGGCCTTTCCGAGTCGCGATTCACCTCGCGCTGGGACTGGCGTGTCGGCCTGACGGCGCACGAACTCGGTCACAACTGGAATGCGGGACATTGCCGCAGCAGCTGCTCCGGCGGCACTGACTGCCGGATCATGTGTCCGTGCATCGGCGGATGCAGCGGCGACATGACGCGGTTCGGTCAGGCTTCGATCAACGCGATCACGAACTTCCGGAACAGCCGGAACTGTCTCGATCCGTACTTCGAGCTTCTGCTCGAGGTTGGCGACCTGAACTCGGGGCAGAACGCGAACTTCTCGGTGAGCGACGGCACACCGAACGAGGTCGTTCGCGTGTATTACAGCCTCCGCGGCGAAGGCGACTGCTTCATTCCCGAATTTGGCGTGTCGCTCAATCTCGACCGGTGCGTGCTCGGCCTCTCCGGCGTCACGGACGGCAGCGGCAGCGAGAGCTGGGTCTCGCGGATGCCCAGTGTGAACCGGGCGGTGGTCCTCTGGATTCAGGCCGCGCAGCCGGATGTGATCAGCAATCTCGTGCTGACGCAGCTCAATCCATAATTGAACGCCTTCATCACGAAGGTGGAGAAGAAGACACCCGCCGCGGCCCTGCCGCGGCGGGTTGTTTTTCGTCGTTTCGGGAATCCCCGCCCCCCTGCCAGAGGTTGTTATTGCGTCAGGATGGCCGTTCGGTTATGCTGTTTAGTCGGAGGATGTTCGGGGATTACCGCGCCGGCGCCCCTCTCGCGCCGAGAAACGCCGGCCATCGAGCTCGGCGGGACACGACACCGTTCCGGGCTCGCTCCGACCCGTAAGTTGACGGGAGGTCATGATCATCATGCGTGCACAGTGGACGAAGGTCTTCGGGCTCGGATTCGTTGCTTTCGGCTTCGTTGGAGCCGCGTCGCTCGCCGTCGCGACACCGACGATGGACGAGACGACGGAGGCCGTTCAAGCGAAACTTCAGGTCGATTCGTTTTCACTCATTGAGCTCGAGTCGCCCGTTTCCCCTGACCAGCCATTCGTCACCGAGGTTGAGCTCGGCGGACGCGCTCATTTGGTCGCGTTGTCGCCGCATTCGGTACGGGCGCCTGACTTCCGCGTGCTCGCGGTCGACGGCGAGTCCGTTCGCGTTGTGGAGCCGCCCGCTCCCGCGACCTATCTGGGCGAACTCATCGATTCACCGGGATCGCAGATCAGCGCGGCCCGCGTCCATGATGGCTGGCGCATGATCGTTCGTCTCGGCGACCGCGATGAGCGCTGGGATGTCGTCCCCCTCGCCGAGATTCTGCCCGACGCGCCGAAGTCGATTCATGTGGTCTATGACCCCCGAGACGCGGAAGTCGATGGTTGGTTGTGCGGCAATGTGCTCTTCGATCTCGATCATCCGATTCGCGGCCGTGCCCGCGAGCATGTCCACTCCGAGGAAACCGAGCCAGTCGTCGAACCGGACGCCGATCCCATCATGCTCGCCGAACTCGCGTACGACGCGGACTTCGAGTTCTTCAACCGGAATGGTCGGTCGATCGACAATGTGATCGCGGATATCGAATCGATCACGCTCGATATGAATGTGATTTACGAGCGGGACTGCTTCATTCGCCATCAGATCACCACGATCGTCATCCGCGAAGGTGAGCCCGACCCGTACAACAGCACTTCCGCCGACGGTCTGCTCGACGAATTCCGCGCCGAGTGGAATACCCTCCAAAGCGGAGTCGTTCGCGATGTCGCGCACCTCATGACAGGCAAGTCGCTCGAAGGAAGCGTCATCGGCCTGGCGTATCTCGGAGTGATCTGCAACCAGTCATTTGGATACGGACTCTCGGAGTCGAAGTTCACTTCGAACCTGAGTCAGCGCGTGGGCCTTACGGCGCACGAGATCGGTCACAACTGGGATTCCGGACATTGCAACCAGTCGTGCTCGGGCGGGTCGGACTGTCGAATCATGTGTCCCTGTATCGCCGGCTGCTCGGGAGATGTGACCGCGTTCGGTCAGGCGTCGATCAATGCGATCACTTCGTTCCGCGATACGCTCGACTGCCTCGAGGTTTACAACCCCTTCGTTCTGGGCTCCACGGACTTCATCTCTCGGCAGCGTGCGAATGTCGATGTCACGGGCGGATTCCCGAACCAGGAAGTGCGCGTGTACTACAGTCTGCGCGGGCCCGGATCCTGCTCGATTCCTGAATTCAATGTTCAGCTCGACCTGCAGAACTGCATTCTCGGGCTCACCGGACAGACGGATTCGGCGGGGGTGCGAACCTGGCGCGTGGATGTGCCGTACATCCAGTCGCGCCGACCCATCCTGCTCCAGGCCGCGCAGGATTCGACGGGACTCGAGACGCCGCAGAAAACCGACCCAATTGTCCGGTGGCTGTTGCCCCGGTAGTTGAACGACAATTATCAGACCGGAAGAATCCATCCGATCGATACGCGTTGTCGATCGAACGGGCCCCGAGCAGAATTTCGCTCCGGTTGGCCACAGATGCCGTTACATTGATCCTGACGCGTCGTTGAGCGGTCGATCGAGCTGATCGTCCGGCGATGGAGCTTCATAGACACGAGGAATGGAAAAGATGATTCGAACCACAGGCCTTTTAATGGTGGCGCTGCCGGGCGCCTTCGCCCTCCTCGCCCAACCCGCCTCGGCGATCACCGGGATGGATGGACGAGTCCAGGGTGAACCTCGCTTCGTCGAAGCCGACGGCCGGTGGGAGTTCTCCGGCCGCGTCATCGTGCGCCCGATCCAACTCGACGCCCAGCGGGCGCTCGGCTTCTCGAATGTTGAAGCGCAGCGCCGTGTTGACTCGGCGCGCGATCTCGTCGCGACGCTGCCGGTGCGCGAGCATGTCTGGCAGACCGACGAATACATTGTCGAAGTCCCCGACGGTCGGACTGAGAATGAACTCGCCGAGTCGCTCATGGCGACCGGACTCTTCCAGTATGTCGAGCCCGATTGGATCGTGTATCCCCTCGGTGATTGCACCGACGACAGTCGCATCGGCCAGCAGTGGCACCACGGCGAGGACATCATGAACTCGTGCGCGGGATGGGAGTATTTCACGGGCTCGGAAGAAGTCTCCGTCGGCATTTGCGACACCGGGCTCCGGGCGAGCCACGAGGACTTTCAGCTCTACCGCCTCGAAGGCTACAACGCGGTTGACCAGCGTTGGGAGAATTCGGGCGGCGACATCTCTGACATCAACGGCCACGGCACCGCGACCACCGGTTGCGCCGCGGCGAACGGCAACAACGGAATCGGTATCGCCGGCGTCGGTTGGAATCTGAGTCACCGCATCATGAAGGTGAGCAACGATCCGAGCGGCGGCGCGAGCCTCTCGACGCTCCAGCACGCCGCGCGAACGGCGGTCGAGAGTGGTGACCGTGTCGCAAGCGTGAGCTACAGCGGCGTTGACAATCAGTCGAACCTCACGACGGCGACCTATATCAAGGATCTCGGCGGATTGCTCATCTGGTCCGCCGGAAACGACTCGAGAGAACTGACGCTTGGTGATCGCGATGACGACGACATTATCGTCGTCGGCGCGACGGACCGGAACGATCGGCTCGCCGGCTTCTCCGCCTACGGCCCGTTCGTCGATGTCGTGGCGCCCGGGGTGGATGTCTACACGACGAATCATTCCGGCAACAGTGGCTACGGCCCGGCGAGCGGAACGAGCTTCAGTTGCCCGCTCACCGCAGGGCTCGCCGCGCTCATGTGGTCGTACAAACCCGGCGCCGAGCCGGACCAGGTCATGCAGGCGATCAAGGATGGCTGCGATGATCTCGGCGAAAGTGGCGTCGACGACAACTTCGGTTACGGCCGGATCAGCACGCTGGGTGGCATGATTGCGATCGGCGAGCCACTCCGACTCGGCGTCACCGACCCCCTTCGTTCCCGCGAGTTCGCGAACTTTGATGTCGCGGGCTGCATCCCGAACGAAGAGGTTCATGTGTTCTACAGCCTTCGCGGCCCGGGCGAGTGTGCGATCCCCGAGTGGGGAGTCGTGCTCGATATTCGGAATTGCGTGCTTGCTCTTACCGGCACAGCGGACAACGGTGGTCTGCGCACCTGGCGGGTCCGGATGCCCTACATCGCCGAGCGGAGACGCATCATGATTCAGGCGGCCCAGGACTCGACAAATGCCGCTTTGGAAATGAAGAGCAATGTGGAGATGCGCTGGCTCGAACCTAGATGATTCCGATCGAGATTCGTCTCCTGAAGCAGCGCGGACGCCTGTCCGCGCTGCTGTCGTTTAACGCGTCCAGCTCAATAGCCGTAATCGGAGTAATCGGTCTCAGACTCGGCTTCATTGAGAAAGTCGAGCGCCGCCCAGACGCTGGCAGCGATCGGTGGCGCCGCCGTCGCGAACACGACGACCGAGACCTGCGCCCAGCGTCGTGAGAGTCTTCCCTCGATGAGGCGTGAGCTGAAGTAACCGCAGAACAGCGAGAGCGCAAGCAACGCCGCCATGCCGACTGGAGTCTCTCCGCCGGCGACGCCCCAACTCCACAGCATGCCGAATGCAAACGCCGCGGTCACGATCACGCTTCGAGTCGCCCCGGGCGGCATCCGGTGGGCGACGAAGACCAGTGGTGTGAGCGCGGCGGCGAGCACGCCAAGAAGCATGCCGACTTTGGCGTTGCCGGTCAGGCCGAAGACGGCGCCCGATGCGCACCCAAGGCCGGTGAGAATCGCCAGGACCACGGCGCCCCGATGGCGACGCCCGATACCGAGCGCCGCCGCCTGAGACACGGTGACGATGGCGCCGACGATCATCGCGATGGCGACCAGTTCCGCCCGACGCCATTCGTAGTACTCAGCGTATCGACTCAGAATCATCGCAATCGCGAACGACGCGACACCGAAACGGATCAGCCATCTGACCACATTCTGTGGCCGCTCGCTCAATTCCACCGCCGCGAGCAAAAGTCCGCCCAGCATGATCGAGAGCAGCACGAACTCGCTCGCGGAATCAACTGGACGCGAAAGCGCTCCCGCCATTCGCCAGTGTGCGAATGCGTAGCCCGCGAGGATGAGCGGCGCCACGGTCAGGCCCCACCCGCCACGGGCGCGCCGCGTCCATAAACTGACCAGCGCGACGACCGCGGTCAACGCCGCGGCGACGATGAATGGCGTGAGGAGGGAGAGTTCCATGCCCGACCTCGATTCAGGGGCATGGAATCACTTCTTCTCGATCCCCTCCAGCGCGACCGTCACCGTGACCTCATCGCCGAGCATTCCCTCCATGAAACCCATGCCGTAGGCGCCCCGGTCGATCGTGAAGGTGGACTCCACACCGGAGCGGCGGCCGCGCCGCGTGTCGGATTCGCCAACATGAACGAGCGTGACCGTGACAGGTTTCGTCTCCCCGTGAAACGAGAGGTCGCCCTTCACCTCATACCGGTTCTCGCCGACCGAGCGGATTTCGGTACTCTTGAATTTCGCCGTGGGATACTGGCGGACATCGAAGAAATCCGGACTTCGGAGATGCTCGTCGCGATTCGTGTTCGCGGTATCGACGCTTTCGGTCTTGATCTCAATCTCGAGCGAACTCGCGGCGGGATCGGCGTCGTCAATATTGAATTCGCCAGACATCTCGTTGAATCGTCCGTACGCATAGCTCACATCGAGATGTTTGATCCGGAAGACGACAAACGAGTGGACGGGGTCGACGGTGTAAACGGTCGCCTTCTCAACCACCGACTCTGCGGTGAATTCCTGTCCCGTCGTCGTCGCTTCTTCACCGGATGCGAACCCGATGAGGCCCGCCGTCGTGAAGATTGCGACGGTCGCCGCCCCGATGGTCTTGCTCCACTGCATTTCGATTCCCTTTCTCAGCTGTCCAGTCGTGGTGTCACAGCCATCCGCGACTCGAGTTTCTCACCCGTATGCTACCGAATCGAGAACGATCGGATTCAATCATGCCCTGAGACGCTACGGTTCTTCATGGAGACGGGTCCCGGTCTGATCTTCTTCCAGTGCCTTACCTTCCTCATGGTTGTCACGGCCTACAGCGTGGGGCTCGCCCTTCTCGCTCGCTGGGATACAACGACAACAGACCTCTGCAGCGGTCGCACCGTGGTTGAGGGAACGGTCGCGCTTTTCGTGGGAACGATGCTGGTGCTCGTGTCCATGCCGGGCGAGACCGCATCGTGGACTCAATTCCTTCCGCCGGTGGTAACGGCCGTCGCGCTGGTCGGCGGCCTGGGGCTCTGGGTGCACGAACGCGTTGCATCAGTCCGCCGCAACCGGCGATCTCGTGAGAATCGGTGTGTTCGCTGCGGCTACGACCTGACGGCGCACGATGAAAGCGTCTGCCCCGAATGCGGGGCAGCCGTCTTTGAGAAGGGCAAATCGGAGTGAGTCAGGTGGCGCCGATTGTCACCGATGTTGGTTGGCGGCGCGGCGCGTAGTTTGGCTCCACGGCGAGTTGGAGCGGCCGCCGCTTCCCATCTGAACCGCGGGGCGGGATGCCGTCTTCGTCAATGATGCGCTGGATCGCCATGACGCCTTCGATCAGCATCTCCGGGCGCGGCGGGCAGCCGGGCACATAAACATCCACCGGGATGAACTGGTCGATTCCCTGAACCACGGCGTAGGTGTCGAACACGCCGCCCGTCGAGGCGCACGCGCCCATGGATACGACCCACTTCGGCTCCGTGATCTGGAGATAGATCCTCTGAAGCACGGGAAGCATCTTCGTCGAGACGCGCCCCGCGACGATGAGCAGGTCCGACTGCCGCGGACTGAAGCGCATCACTTCGGCTCCGAACCGCGCGAGGTCGTATCGGCTTGAGGCGGTCGCCATGAGTTCGATACCGCAGCATGCCGTGGCGAACGGGAGCGGCCAGACGGAGCTTCGACGCGCCCAGTTCACGACATGCTTCAAGCTCGTCGTCAGGATGTTGTCGGTCGGGAGGGCGGCTTCGATGCCCATGGGTTCAGCGCTTTCGCGATGGAGATGAGTCCGTCATCAGAGCATATCGCCCGTCGGGTAGCGCGGGTCTCAATTCCGCTTCTGATCGCCGTAGATCCAGTTCGAAAGGCGATCGTCCGGCGCCGGCTCGTGACGCTGCGGGTGAAGCTCGTCCGAGCCGATACCCTGCGTCCTTACGACGCGTTCCTGGCAGGCCGCGATTCCCATCGTCACGACGGCGCCGCTTACAAGGGCGGCCAGGCGGATCGCGCATCGTCGTCTCATCATCGGCTCCGGGTTCGGGCGGGGATCAACCAACGGTAGTCCGGATGCTCTCATGATCAAGCGGCCACGACACTTCGGGCGTCCCGGTCTACCATGCCCGCGTGACCGCCCCGATTCAAACGATTACGGTCTACTGCTCCTCCAGCGACTCGATCGACGGGGTCTACGCCCGGGCCGCCGAGGAACTCGGTCAGGCGCTCGCGAAGGCCGGCGTCATGCTCGTCTACGGCGGCGGATGCGTCGGACTCATGGGCCGTGTCGCCGAGACCGTGCACCGGCACGGGGGACGCGTGCACGGCGTCATCACGGAGCGCCTTGTGGCCCTCGAACAGGCCCGTCACGAGTGCGATGAACTCGAGGTGACGCCCACGATGCGCGATCGGAAGGCTCGCATGGAGGAGCTCGCCGACGCGTTCATCGCGCTCCCCGGAGGACTCGGAACCTTCGAAGAACTCTTCGAGATGATGGTCGCCAAGGTTCTGGGCGAGCACGCGAAGCCAATCGTTCTCGTCAATGTGGCGGGGTATTACGATCCGTTCCTCGAATTGCTGGAACGCAGCGTCGAAGCCCGGTTCATGCGGCCCGGCGTGCTCCAACTCATTCATCTCGTCGATGACCCGTCGTCCGCAGTTGAAATCATCATGAACGGCGCGGCGGCGGGTCGTCCGGATGACTCGGACTTGATTCCCTGTCGCGGGGGGGCGCCGACTCGTCATGGCGCCTGACGGTCCCTATTCGCCTCAAGGGGACCCCGCTGAGCCGGTCGGTCTTATCGCGGGCGACTCGCAGCTTCCACTCCTGGTCGCCGACGGCATCCGCGCTGCGGGTCGGCCGGTCTACGCGATCGGTCTTGCGAACCAGTACCTCCCGGAACTCGCCGATCATTGCGACCGTTTTGAGGCCGTCGGGGTGGCGCGGATTGGTCGATGGATTCGAGTCCTGCGGAGATGGGGCGTCCGTGAGGCCGTCATGGTCGGCGGCGTCGCGCACGACCGCAAGTATGCGAAGTGGCAACTGCTTCGCTACGCTCCCGATTGGCGGGCGTTCTGGTTGTGGTATCGTTCGCTGCGCCACGATCGCCGGACCGGCGCCCTGCTCACCGCGCTGGCGGACGAACTTGATCGGAGTGGAGTACGACTCATCGACAATCGCGCCTTCATCCCTGAGCATCTGGCGAGCCCCGGCGTCATGGGTCGAACGACGCCATCGACCGACCTCGACCACGACATCCAATTCGGTTGGCCGCTCTTGTCTGAAGCCACCCGACTCGGTGTCGGACAGTCTCTCGCGGTGCGGAACCGCGATGTCATCGCCGTCGAGGCGGCCGAAGGGACGGACGCGATGATCGAACGGGCCGGCCGGCTCTGCCAGGCGCGACCCTGGGCGCTGCTCAAGACCTGCGCCGCGAGTCACGACATGAGGGCGGATGTGGCGACCGTCGGGCTGCAGACGCTCGAACGCCTCCACCAGGCCGGCGGGAGGGCGCTCGCCCTGGGCGTCGGTCGGGTAATCATGGTCGACAAGCCGGCGATGGTCGAGTTCGCGGATCGACTCGGCATTGCGCTCGTTGGCGTCGACGCGGACTCCGGAACGGCATGAAGGACCCCGAGCACCCCTATGTTGGTCGGGGCGGACTCAAGCTCGAGCACGCCCTACGCGAGTTCGATATCGATCCCCATGGCCTCCGCTGCGCCGATTTTGGCTGCAATGTCGGCGGCTTCACTGATTGTCTCCTCCGCCACGGCGCCCGTCTCGTGTACGCGGTCGATACTTCGTACGGCACGCTCGAGTATCGGTTACGCGTCGATGACCGCGTGACGGTCATGGAACGCACCAATGCGCTGCATGCGACCCCGCCGGCGGGCGGGGTCGACCTCGTCGTCGCCGACATGGGATGGACGCCGCAACGACTTGTGATCCCCGCGGCGCTTCGCTGGTTCGCGTCGGATTCGACGATGGCACGACTTGTCACGCTCATCAAGCCTCACTACGAGCGAAGTGATCGCGAGCGTTCGGGGCGACGAAATCGAACGGTGTTGAGCGAGGACGAGGCTCTCCGAATCGCCGAGTCGACGACCGAGTTGGCTCCGCAGTTCGGCGCGAGGGTTCTCAACATGATTCGTTCGCCGATCCGAGGCGGCGGATCCCGTGGGCGCAGCGGGAATGTCGAATACCTGGCGCTGATCGTGCGCGAGCCGGCGATCGATCCGCACGACCCCGGAGGCGTATGACCCGCGGGCCATGCCCGTTTGCCAAGCGGCAATCATCGAGCATACTTCGACGAGTCCGAATCCTCGAAGCGCAGCCGCGCTCGATCATTCGGCGCCGGATTCTGCCCCATCGCCCGGCGCGGCGTCCCGGTCCAGGTGGTGTCGACTTCAATTTCAGAGAGAGAAACGGCGGCCCATGTCGTGCGCTCTCATGGTCTACGCGGTCCCCATGGAACTGGGGTTTGACTCGCCATGCGGTATGCCGCCGCGGTGAAGAGGAGGTGAAGCTCATCCGGGAATGCGGATCGCTGAGGTGATTGTGTTCCTTCGCTCGTCTTTCCCCTTTTGTTCGAGAAAGGCAGGTGGATCATGCGACGCATTCGCCGCTCACAACTGAATGGCGCCTCGCCGCGGATCGCGTTCGGTGTCGCCATCATGGCGTTGTCCTTCACTCCCGCGCGAGCACAGTACGCGACCGACTTTGAGACCCTGAACGCCTCGCCTGGCGGGGAGATCCTCACCGGGCAGGACGGGTACTACCTTCCGAATGTCAACGGCAGCCAGCACGCCTTCGCGTACAGCTACGCCGGCAATGCTCTGGGCATACCGGATAATCCGCGCGGCGGGGCCGTGTTCGTAGGCGGGTCGGGTCCGGGTGGCGGCTTCTTCCTGCGCGCCCAGCGGAATTTGAATTGGAATCCCGGTTACTACATCATCACTTACGACACCTGTGTCCGATACGACGGCGGGCTGCCGGCGACGCAGAATGTTGGAAGCCTGTCGTCTCAGGATTCGACGGTGTCGGCGACCTTCATCGCGCTCTCGACCTGGACCGATCCGAACACTGCGGATCGGTGGGACGCCGATTACATCTGGTACGACTCGGTCGGAACCCAGTTGACGGAAAAGGCGCCGGACCCCGGCTTCCAGAATCTCTCCACGAACGAGTGGTACGAGCGCGGAACCCTGATCGATCTCATCAGCAATCGAATCCTGAGCGTCTGGGTCACGAATCTCTCGACGCAGGAGACGGTGACCTACGACCCGCCCGATCGATTTCTGCGTGGCGGCGCCGCCGGCGCCCCGGCGCCCACCGCGTACCGGCTCTTCGTCGGCGGCTCTGGAGCGGGCAACATCATCGCCTTTGACAATGTGAGCATCACCCGGTACCAGTTCGTGAATCTGCCACTGCTCGAAATGTCAGGTGACTGTCCCGGGCGAGGTCGATTCCAAGTGAGCCACGCGACTCCGAATGGCACGGTCGCATTCGTCTACGGATTCCAGGCGGAGGACTTCATCATTCCGTCGGGACCATGCGCCGGCACGGAACTGGGCATTCGCAATCCCATCCTCGGCGGAGTGGCGCGGGCCGACGCCAACGGCGTCGCCGTCATTGAAGCGAACCTTCCGGCGTCGGCGTGTGATCGCGTATTCGTCCAGGCGCTGGATGTAACCACATGCACCTCGTCCGGCGTCGCGCTGGTGAACTTCGGCCGGCTTGATGGGAAGCAGTGCGAATACAAGATCGAGTGCCTGGTGGTGAACAACGATTGCGCGGGCGCCGTTCGCGCGCTCGTCAAAGCGATCGATCCGACGGCGCGAGTCGTTTACATTGGTGACGGCTGTGAGGGACCGATCGAGTGCGACCCGGGGCCGCTTCACAAGAAGATCACCGTTCAGTACAGCGTCAACGGAGGCGAACCCGAAACCTGCTCGATGCACCTGAAACTGCTGTTCACGGGGTGTGTCCGGCCAACGCCCGTGCCGTTCACCGAGGCCGCCGGAGGTGTGGTAGGACCCTGTGTGGACTGGTGATTCGGCCTTCCCGCTGACGGACCGCAGTACGGTGTTCAGATGAATTATGAACACGCGCAGGCCCATCGATCCCGGTGGGCCTGTTCCTTTCACGCCACCTAATCGAGTGTCGGCATCGTGGCGGCGCGCGGAGCTGTCGGTGTCGACGATCTGTGGTAATCGTCACGCCGTTGGCGCTGAAGATGACTGTGCCTCCGACCGGCTGATCACTTCGGTCCATCCCTTTCGATAGAGATCAGCGCGGACCGGCAGATAGCCCGGATACGCCTTCCTTGCGGACTCGACGACCCGCCGCTCGAGATGGACGATCGCGACCGGCTCGATCGAATCGAGAAGTGTTTCACCGAGTGGCGAGATCGCGATCGACGGACCGCCGATGAGGACGCCGTCTTCCGGCCCCGGTCGATTCACCGAGAGGACATAGCAGGCGCTTGTGAGCGCATTTGCCATGAAGACCGGCCGCCAGCGATGAATTGTGGCCTGCTCGGTCGCGCGCGGAGCAATGATCGCCTCGGCGCCGAGCGCGCTGAGGAGATGGGATCCCTCCGGCCGATTCACATCCGAGCAGATCTGAACACCAAGTTGCATCGCAAATGCATCGATCACCTGCGGCGGCTGCTCCCCCGGCTCGTAGTGGTCCGCTTCCCAGAATCCCGGCTCGTCCGGAATGTGCCATTTCCGATGGGTTCCGACGAGATGTCCCCGTTCGTCGTAGATCAACGCCGTGTTATGTCGTTGGCCGGACTCCGGATCGCAAATGATCGCGCCGCCCACGAGTCCAATGCCCACCGATGCGGCGGCTTCCGCCTGCATGGCCTGCCTTCGTCCACCGGGCGCTTCCGCGTCGTCGTCGCGGGGTGAACGGCTCGCCGGCGACCACGGATTGCAAGGAATCTCCGGCAGGACGGCCAGATCGGCCCCCCTCTCCTTCGCTTCGGTCAGGCGATCGCGCAGTCTCCTGGCCGGGTCTCGGTCGAAGAACACATCGTGAATGAGCGCCACGCTCAGGTCGGCGTTTTCCGGGACTTTCATGGTCGCGAACTATAGCCCGAGTGACGGTTCTCAAGACCCCGTCTGTGGGCATATTCCGCGGCGGCGCCGCAGGCTTTCGAGGCCTCGCCCGCATACGATTCCGCTCGCCGGAAGAGCCCTCATCGCGGCGTTTTCCGGGCCAGAATCGCCCCTTCAGGAGACCGGCGCCCCATGGCGAATTCGACGAACGGATCCGAGTCCGCAATGCCGATTGAGGAGCCCCGATCCGAGCGGATCGTCAACCTCCAGATCGAGCGCGAGCTCCAGGATTCTTACCTCACCTATGCGATGAGCACGATCATGGACCGGGCCCTGCCCGATGTCCGTGATGGACTCAAACCGAGCCAGCGTCGCATTCTCGTCGCGATGAACGACCTCAATCTCGGGCCGCGCGCGAAGCACCGGAAGTGCGCGAAGATCTGCGGCGATGTGAGCGGCAACTACCACCCGCACGGCGAGGCCGTCATTTATCCGACGCTCGTCCGTTTCGGCCAGGACTGGGTGATGCGGTGCATGCTCGTCAACAAGCAGGGCAACTTTGGGTCGATCGACGGCGACCCGCCGGCGGCGATGCGGTACACCGAAGCGCGGATGACCGAAGCCGCGTCCGACATGCTCGAGGATCTCAAACTCGACACCGTCGACTTCAAGTCGAACTACGACGATACGCGGTCCGAGCCGGTCGTCCTGCCCAGTAAGTTTCCCAATCTGCTCGTCAACGGCTCGACCGGAATCGCGGTCGGCATGTCATCGTCGATTCCACCGCACAATCTCACCGAGATGTGCAATGCGATCGAAGCGGTGATTCAGAACCCAGATCTGTCGATCGAGGAGCTTCTCGAGATCGTTCCCGGTCCGGATTTCCCGACGGGTGGCATCATCTGCGGTCGCGGCGGCATTCGACGCGCCTACGCGTCGGGCCGCGGGCGAATCACCGTGCGCGGCAAGGTCCATGTCGAGGAACTCGGGCGCGATCGGGAACAACTCGTCATCGACGAGATCCCCTACCACCTCGCTCAGAACACCCTCATCGAGAAGATCATCGACGCGGTCAAGAACGAGCGGATCAAGGACATCTCGAATGTCCGCAACGAATCCGGCCGGAAGAGCCGCACGCGCGTCGTCATCGAACTGAAGAAGGGCGCTGACCCGACGGTCGTCGAGAATCAGCTCTACCAGTACACACCGCTCCAGAGCACCTTCTCGATCATCAATATTGCGCTGGTCAACCGGCAGCCGCGCACGCTGACGCTTCGCCAGATGATCGACTGTTACATCGACCATCGCGTCGAAGTGACGCGTCGGCGGACGCAATACAAACTGCAGGAAGCCCGGAAAAAGGCGCATGTTCTCGAGGGCTTGATCTACGCGGTGAGCGATATCGACGAGGTCATCGCCCTCATTCGAAGCAGCGAAACACGCGAAGAGGCGATCGAGCGCCTCATGGATCGGGGTTTCCGTATCGCACCCGATCATCCCTATGCCCCGCGCATACCGAAACGCCTGCTCGACACCGCGCAAGCTGCGGATGGCGCCCGCCTGACCCGGGTTCAGGCGGAGGCGATCGGAAAGCTGCAGCTCATTCAGCTCGTCGGCCTCGAGATCGAGAAGCTCGTGAGTGACTACCGAAGCCTGGTGGAGGAGATCGAAGGATACGAAAAGATCCTCGCTGATCACCGCCTCGTGCTCGACATCGTTCGCGAAGACATCTGCGAAGTGCGCGACAAGTACGGCGACGAGCGTCGAACGGAGATTGGCGAAGCGGTCAACGACCTCGACGAAGAGGACCTCATCACCGAGGAAACGATGGTCGTGACGATCAGTCATGAGGGGTACATCAAACGCGTGCCCCTCGACACCTACCGCGCCCAGGGACGCGGTGGTCGCGGCATTCGTGGTGGCGATTCGAAGGAAGACGATTTCATCGAGCATCTCTTCGTCGCCTCGACGCATGACGACCTGCTGTGCTTCACGAATACCGGCCGCGTATTCCGGATGAAGGTGTACGAGGCGCCGCTCATGAGTCGGACCGCGAAAGGGCGTGCGATTGTCAACCTGCTCGAATTGCGTCCCGGTGAGAGCGCCCGCGCCTTTCTGAACATTCAGGATTTCGAGAAGAGTGAGAATTTCCTCGCGTTCGCGACCTCGAGCGGCCTCGTGAAGCGAACCGCGCTCAAGGATTACCGCAATGTGAATCGATCGGGCATCATCGCGATCAACCTTCGCGACGGCGACCGCCTCATCGATGTCGTCGAGACCTCGGGCGGAAACGACCTCATGCTCGTCACCGCAACGGGGATGGCGATCCGGTTCGACGAGCAGGATGTCCGGGTCATGGGGCGCAATGCGTCCGGAGTCAAGGGCATCACGCTTGCTGCGGACGACGAAGTCGTGCAACTCGTCCGGGCAGAGGACGATCGCGACCTTCTTACCGTGACCGAGAACGGCTACGGCAAGCGAACTGCGATGACCGAATACCTCGTCCACTCTGAAGACGGCTCGACGCGGACCCAGTCGCGCGGTGGAAAGGGCCGGATTGATATCCGCACCACCGATCGAAACGGCCGGGTCGTCGCGGTCCGCTCGGTCAGCGACGAGAATGACATCATGGTCATCTCGGAGCAGGGCATGATCGTGCGCACCCCCGCCGGCGAAATCAGTCGTATCGGTCGCAATACACAGGGCGTCCGAATCGTGAATCTCAAGACCGGAGATCATGTGATCTCCGTCGCCCGTGTGGTCGAAGACGATGCGGACGAGCCGGACGAGGTCGCATCGGTCCAAGCGGAAGCGCCCGCGGGCGCTGACGACGAGTCCGGCGACTGAAGTGGCCTGATCATTGCCGGGGACCGCTTTCGCGAGCGATGGACTTCTGGTAATCTGGGCCGGGGGCGCCAGGAGTAATCGTGATGGCGGTATCGGAATGGTCAGAACGAATCATCGTCGCCGATCTGCAGGATGAGCCGCAGCTCAGCGACGATCTGAATGGGATTACGGAGCGGGTTACTGCGGGAACGGAGCCGCCCGATGTCGTCCTCGACTTCGGGGCCGTGTCGTATGTAAACAGTTCGAATCTCGCCCAGTTGATCCGTCTGCGTCGAGAACTGAAGGATCGCGGGCGCCTGATGCGCATGTGCTCGGTCAATGAGCGAGTCTGGTCGGTGCTCCTCACTTCGAATCTCGATCGACTCTTCAATTTTGAGGTCGACAAGGCGTCGGCGCTCGCCTCCCTGCAACTCGCCCACGACTGAGCCATACCCTCTGGCATGTCGCCAAACAGCGTAATGAAGCCCACCTCGGATCCGCACACCGATCGAAACGGCGCTGCCGGCGCGATCGCAGCGCGGTTGCGCGGCGTCAAGAAGATCTATTACAAGCCGGATGGAAGTGTGCTCGTCGAAGCCTTGCGCGGAATTGATCTCGATATTCCGAGCGGCGAGTATCTGGCCATCATGGGCGCCTCGGGGTCGGGGAAGTCGACGCTCATGAATGTGCTTGGCTGTCTCGACCGCCCGACGGCGGGGCAGTACCTTCTCGGCGGAATCGATGTTGCGAGCATGGACGATGTCGAGCTCTCGGCGATTCGCGGCCAACGGATCGGATTCGTCTTCCAGGCCTTCAACCTCATCCCCGCCCTCACGATCGAAGAGAATGTTGAAGTGCCCCTCTTTTACCAGGGCATTTCCCGGCAGGCGCGGCGCGACCGTGCCCGGGACAAGCTCTCCCTGGTCGGACTCGCTGATCGACTCGAACATCGACCGAGCCAGCTCTCCGGCGGCCAGCAGCAGCGGACCGCGATCGCCCGGGCTCTCGTCAACGAGCCGACGATCGTCATGGCGGACGAACCGACGGGTAACCTCGATTCAGTGACCGGCGAAGCGATCCTCGACATCTTCGATGAACTCCATCGCCGCGGTATGACGATTATCATGGTGACACACGACGACCATGTCGCCGATCGGTGCGAGCGAATTGTCCGCCTGCACGACGGTGGCATCGAATCGGACGAGACACTCCGGCGGACCGGTGTGCTGGCGTCCGTCGATTGAGACTTCCACTTCAGCGGAGCCGCAGGGATGCGCGTGCTCGGAATCGATCCCGGTTCACGAATCACCGGCTATGGCTGCGTCGAGTCGCCGGCGTCCGGTGGCGACCCGAAGCTGGTTGAGGCTGGGGTGATTCGTTTGAACGGGCGCGATTCATTTCACGCGCGGCTTGCGGAGTTGTATGAAGACCTCGGCGCCATTCTCGACCATCTGACGCCGGACCGGGTGGTGGTCGAGAAGCTGTATTCGCATTATGCCCATCCGACGACGGCGATCCGGATGGGGCACGCGCGCGGCGTCATTCTTCTCGCCGCTCAGGTCCGATCGGTCGGACTGGCTGAGCTTGGCGCCACCGAGATCAAGAAGTCGATCACCGGCAACGGCCACGCGAGCAAGCGACAGATGCAGGAGTCGGTCCGGGCTCAGCTCGGACTCGATGAGACACCGAAACCCGCCGATGTCGCCGACGCAATCGCGATCGCCCTGTGCGCGAGCCGGCGTCTCGGACTCGAACAATGCGATCTCGCCCGCCGCTGACGGCGATCTGCGGACTCGACGCCATGCGACTCATCGCCTTCGACATCGGGGACAAGCGGACGGGCTTCGCCACGGGCTCGCTCGAACTCGGCCTCGTCACACCGGTCGGTGTGCTCGAGGTCCCCTGCGGAGCGGCGCTGGTCGCCCGAATGGTCGACGCGATCGAAGAGCACGGCGCCGAACGCGTCATCCTCGGCCTTCCGCTCAACATGGACGGGACCGAGGGGCCTCGGGCGAAGCTTCTCCGGACCTTCGCCACCGATCTTGCGAAACGAATCTCCTGCGAGATTGAATGGCAGGATGAGCGATTGTCGAGCTACGCGGCCGACCAGCGGATGTCGCGCACCGGGCTGACGCACCAGCAGAAGAAGGCGCGACGCGACGCCCTCGCCGCCGCGTCCATCCTTCAGGATTACATCGACCGCGTCTCGGGAGATGGCTGAGGCGACGGAACGATCGCCCCGTCTCCCCTACCCTTTGCGCGACATGAAAGCGCTCTTCAGAAACCTCGCCACGGCGCTGGTCACTCTGCTTCTCATTGTGACCGTCTGGGGTCACTTCGTGCCTCGAGACGAGGCGGACGCACTGACGGCCTTCGATGTGCTTGCCGTGATCGTGACCGTGTTCGGAATCCTCGTGCATTCGATCGTCTACACCTACTTCATCGCGTCGGGAAAGTTCGCGCAAACGGCCATTGAAGAGCACGGCTATCCCGATCCTGAAGCCGAGCGGCGAATCAAACGGAACAAGATTCAGGCGTTTCGGTATGCGTTCATCGGCATGATCGGCCTCATGCTCGCCGTGAGCCTGTACTTTGCCGCGAGTCCGGTTCGGGGCGACGACGCGATCCGGCCGCTCTGGGCCGCATTCGGCGCCTACGCGGCGATTCTGATCAATCTGTGGGCGATCGGAAAAGAGTGGAAATTCATCGTCGCGAACAGCGTCATAACAAGTGAGATCACGGAATCGGTCGCCACCGCACGGGAGCAACGACTGGGCGCCACGAATTCGGGGCACGCCGGGAGCAATCACGAATGACCGCGATGCTACTCAATCTTCTTTGCGCCGGGATCCTGATCGCCTGCCAGGTCGCGCCGAACGAATCGGCGAATCCGGCCGAGCCGACTCCGGCTGCGACGACTTCGATCGACTCCGCCGAAGCGCTCCTCGAAGCGCTGGAGCGGTCGGAGTCCGATCTTCGGGATCTGCGCGGCCTCGTTCGCTACACGACCGAGCAGGGTCTGCTCGGAAATGTACAGGTTCGGACCGGTGATCTGTTCTATAGGGTCGATCCGGCGGGCGAGACTCGCCAGTTCGCCATCCACTTCAAGGAGCTCCGAGTCGACGAGAAGATCGAGTCGTCGTCGAAGGACTATGTCTTTGATGGTCGATGGCTCGTCGAAAGGTTGAACGACGAAAAGCAGTTCTTCAAGCGCGAGGTCGTCGCGCCTGGTGATTCGTTCGATGCGCTCTCGCTCGACGGCCCATTCCCGCTTCCGATCGGTCAACGGAAGGACGAGATTCTCAAGCGATTCGACGCGCGGCTGCTTCCTCCTGAATCGAGCGGCCGGCTCGCGGGACATCATCACCTTGAACTCACCCCTCGAGATGTCACGAATGAGCTCGAGGACCTCGAGCAGGTTGATCTCTGGTACGACTCGACCACACTGCTTCCCTTGCGGGCGGTCGTAGTGGAGAAGAGCGGTGACATCAGCACCGTGGATCTTGCCGACCTTCGGCGGGACACCGGTGTCGACCAATCGATGTTCGCGACTGAATCTCCGGATGTCGGCTCGGGATGGCGCATCGAGGTCACGCGCCTGAAACGGGACGGCGAACGGACGCCCTGACATTCGCACACGGTCCGCTCAGCCCCGTCGCTTTTCGGGTACCACTTCTATTACACGCCTGATACACTGCCGGAACGGTTCGTCCGGGAGCAGTGCATTCGACGGCCGATGAGCAGACCACAATCGACTCTCTGAGGGCAGAAAACTGATGCGGGCACTTTCTCTTCGCGCCGATCGGCGCTCGACGATCATGGCGATCATGCTTTCGACCGGCCTCGCGACCGTGGCGGTCGGCCAATCGACCGATCCGGCGGTCTTCGTCCGAACCTATCCGAACGCGGCGCAGGGGTATGTCTCGTCGCTCACCATCGCTCCGGACGGGGCGCCGGCGCTCGTCGCCGCGTACCCCACGGCTGACACCGGCGCGCAGGCGATCGCTCTCTCACCCGACGGGCACTTCGTCGCCGTCGCTCACGGCACCGCGAACACGATCGAAGAAGCGATCGATATCTTTGGTGTGAATCCCGACGCGTCGCTCGTGCATCTCTACAGCGGATTCGTTCCAAATTCGCCGCTGAGCATGGAATGGCTCAACCGCAACACGCTTGCGGTGACGAAGACGAGTCTCTCCGGCGCGAATTCGGTTGGCGTCTACCGGTGGGACGCGATCGCTCAGACGCTGACCGAAATCGACCGCGAAGACTCGGGATCGTTCAACAGTGAGATCCTTCGCCATCCACACGGCCGTTTCCTGGTCGCAAACGACACGACGCAGAATGTCATTCGAGTGTTCGAGATTCTCGAGAACGGCGAACTCGATTCCGTCTGGACACAGCCCACGGGTGGGCTCTATCAGTTCGGATTCGGCTTCAACGAACTGGGAACCGCGCTCTACGCGGGTTGCGGGATCAGTTCCGGAAGCAGCAAGGCGATCGGGTATGCGTTCGACCTCACGACGGGTCAACTCGATCCGTTACCCGGATCGCCTTACACCTCGCCCGGCTCGGCGCCGAATGAGGTCGATGTCGAGGAGACCGGGTCATGGGCGTTCATGAGCCATGGCAGCGATGCGACCCTCCGGTCGTTCAGTGTGCAGCCGGACGGCTCGCTCGTCTCGGCAAACTTCGCGTTCGATGTGGGCATGCAGGGCTCGCTCGGCGAGGCCGATACACTCGGCTCGCGCCTCTATGTCACGGACAACACGACGGCGGCTGACGGGAAGAGCGGCATCTACGCCTTCGAGATCGATCCGACGAACGGTCGCTTCTCAATGATCGGGACCGATCTGGTCAGCACGGGTTCGAGCACGCCCGACGGGTTCGACCTGTGGAACCCTGCGGAAGGAATCTACCTCGAAACAACGACACTTCAGCGCGGCGAAGACGCGACGATTCGACTGACGAACTGCACACCGGACGAGCTGGTCGGACTCGCGTACAGCGTGTCCGGTCCGGCGCGAGTGTTCGTGCCTCGCATTGGCGCGACGATCGGCCTCGACGACGCGGTGCTGTTCGATACAACCCGAGCGAACGAAAATGGCGTCGCCACCTGGTCGGTGACGGTCCCGTCGAACGCGCCGAATCATGTCTGGCTGCAGGCGGCGCAGATCGGTCGCGTCAGCAATGTATTGCAGCGGCGCGTGAACTGAATCGGTCGAATCACGCCTCGGTCCGGGTTCGTCGCCCGTAGTTCAGCTCAAGGTAACGCGCTGTGTAGTCGACGATGCTCTTCGCCTCGGGAATATCAGGATTCGAAGTGGCGCCCATCGGCTCGAATCGCATGTCACGGAAGCGTCGCACGGCTTCCTCGAGCGTGAGTCCGTACTGAAGAGCAAGGCTGAAGGCGCGGCAGAACGCCTGAATAAGACCGGACAGCGTCGACCCCTCTTTGCTCATCTTGATGAAGATCTCGCCCGGCATCCCGTCATCGTGCAGACCGATCGTGAGATAGCCTTCGTGGCCATTGATCGAGAATTTGTGGGTCACGGACTTCCGGGTCTCGGGGAGATTGCGACGGGTCGTCGTCTGTGTCATGGTCGGTTTCCTTCGGTCGACTGACCGCGCGGTCATCAGGGGCCGGTCCCGGTCTGGGAATGGTAGAACATGATGAGCTGATAGAGGGTCGCGTTCACGGCGTCGGCGATATGTTGCAGCGCCTGGTTCCACCCCGTCAGGAGTACAACCAGAGCCCCCACGATGAGGAGCGCTCCGGTGCATACGCCGGACCAGAAGCTGGGCCGATCAAAGCGGAGAAGGCCGAGCATTCCCATTCCAAGGAGCAGGATTGCGGCGCCACGCAGCGAGGACAAGCCGAGAACGCTCGTCCCCATCAACTCATATGGCGGGATTCGCGCAGCGAGAAGCCACGGATGGCGTGCCATCGCGACGGCCCCAAGACCGAGAAGAAGACTGAGGATGAGCGTCGATCCGACGGTCCGCTGGGCGCAGAGGCGTCCAGAACTCTCCACCATCGCGAGAAGGACAACGAGCTGTGTGACCGCGACTGCCCCGACGACCCACAGAAAGTCGACCGAGGCCCCGACCAGCCAGCATCCCGCGACGGTGAGGACGACCGCAACCCCCGCGACCGACTTCGTCAGACCGCCGATTGGTTGGCGCAGCGGCTCGGCCCAGTCGAGAATGAGCCGCCCCACTCCGGGTCCTCCGTTGCGCTCGGGAGGCCGCCCAACCGAGCAGGCCCAGAGCCAGACGACGGCGACGGTAAGCAGCAACTGACCCTGCCGCGGGTCGAGCCGGTTCGATTCGGCCGCGAACAGAAGCACGCCGCCGAGACCAACGAACATGAGTCCATGCCGGCGGCTCAACCCGCGCCACGGTGAGCCGGCGGAGGCTTCTGAGTCTCCCCGCCAGGCGAGGGCGACGCCAAGTACGATGGCGCCCACGGCAACGGACGGTCCGGCGGCCGCCCACACGGCGAACGGATCAGCCTGTTCGGGGTGTACGAAGAACGCCGCCGCCCCCATGGGCAGCGCGAGCATCAAGGGAATCCAGAGGTCGATCCAGGCCGTCGCGGCACGGGTCGGTCCGGACTCGCACGCGACCTTTGGCGCTACGCCGCGGACGAGCGCGAGCGACAGCGACAGGAGTCCGATGGCGAGAATGGCGAGGCCGAGAATCTGCATGGACGATCCGCGAAGTCTACGCGGAATTCCTTCGCGTCGAGTGTGTCGATCTTTCGGGATTCGTGCTTGATCGACCGAGGCGGGACCTAGAATGGCCGAGCCATTGACCGAACCGGCGAAGGGTCGCCGGATTCGTGGGGAGTTGGGCGTTCCCAGCACAGGAACGCCGGGGATCGGATTCACATTTCACGGAGTGTCACGATGACTTTCCGCCATTCGCGGTATGTCAGACCTCTTCGACGCGCCACGGCGCGAGCGCGGTTCGAGCGCCTCGAGCCGCGCAAGCTTCTGAGCGTGACACCGGCCGATATCGCCGCCGCGCTCGACCTGCCTGACGGAACCGTGGTGAGTTATTCCGGCCACGCCGACGCGGCCGGCGTCTACGAGAATTACACGGTTCACGGAATTCTCGGCATGCCGTCCGGGCCCGACGGCGACTTCCTTGTGCTGAGCACGGGGAATCCGTTCGACGCGGTGCGCACGACGGACTCGGCGTCGCGGGACGCCACGACGCGCTACCGGGACCTCGGCGTCGCCGGCGCCTCGGACGACTTCGCGACGATCAGCTTTACGCTCACGGTTCCCGCATCGGCGTACGACCAGCGACTCCTCATCGACTTCCTTTATTCGTCGGACGAGAACACGGACGGCGGCGACTTCTTCGATGTCATCATCAACGGCGTCAACATCGCCGAGTCGGACGCGGGGCGGATTGAGGCCGGCGGTCAATATGTCACGAATGAGCGTGATCCGGATCTCGCTGACGACGCGCCGGGCTACGGCATCGAAATCGGCACCGAATACAGCGACCTGCTTTCGATCTCGTACACTGTTCCCGACGGCGTCACGACGCTCGATATCACGATCACCATTCAGGACTCGAACGATGCGGAACTCGACGCGTGGGCGATGCTCGACCATGTGCGCTTCGAGTCGACGCAGGTGGTCTTCCTCGACTTCGACGGTCAGACGCTGACCGACTGGTTCATGACGGGGATGTCCTATTCCCTCCCGTCGTTCGACGCGAATGACTTTGGTCTCGGCAGTGACTTTGCGGATGTCATCACGGCCGATCTGGAAGCGATCTTCGCTGACTTCAACATTGAGTTCGTTACCTCGGAGCCCACCGAGGGCGACTTCATGCGAGTGATCGTCGGTGGCGCAAACCGCGATACGGTGTCCATTCAGAGCGGTAATACGACGGAGTGGCTCACGCGGGAGATCGGCACGACTCCGTCGTTCGAAGAGTTCTTCAACTATCTCAATTTCCGGAATGCGAACGGTTCGGAGACTTCGTACGGCGCCGCCGATCGAGTTGATCTTGGTAACGAGGTGCACGACGACATCGCCGTCATCTTCGCGGAGCAGATTTCCCGCGACGGCTTCGATTACTCCGACCTGATCAACACGATGTCGCATTACATCGGACGCAATCTCGGACTGCGCGCCGAGAGCAATGCGTTCACGAATTCGATCATGGCCGAGGACATTGCGCTACGAGGGGCCATGTTTGAGGACGACGCGCACACGCTTCTCGGCGACGGCTGGGGCGACATTCCGGCATTCGGATCGCAGCAGAACGCATACCAGATTCTGCTCGACAACCTCGGGTCATCGAGTGGCGATCTGGGGATCCGCAATGCATGGACGGACGCCCGCCAGCTCAATCAGGCGCACTGGACTGTGGCGCGCCCGACGCGAAACGATCTCTTCGATGCGCGGTTCACGATCATCGGCGACAAGCACACCCGGGCGGTGACGACTTCCGCGGCGACTTGGACGAATGAGCTTGTCCTTGTCACCGACTACGCCGGTCAGGATCCGCAGATCGTCATCACCGCGGCGAGCCGTCGCGGCGGATTCCACGACTACGAAACCCTTGGGCCGCGAAACCTGGGCCAGTTCACACCGGTGACCGATGACGCGCGAATTTCACTCATCGGACTCTGGGAGTTCGTCGGGACGGGCGCCTTCTTCCAGGGTTCCGCCTCGCTCGTCCAGACCGACGCGGCCGACACCACGGTGTATTACACCGATTTCAGCTTCGACGATGTCGATGGTGATCGCGTCACGATCAAGCTGAGTTCGTTCAGCGGTCTGTTCACTGCCGAAGAATCCGACGCCGGCTGGGTCATCACCCTCGCCGAAACGGACGGCGGTCGGGATAGCCTCACCGTCAGCGTCAGCAAGAAGGCCGGCGGGGACGGGGAGTTCACGCTCGGCGGCCTGCTTGGATCGGGACTCAAGAAGCTGACGCTCAAGAACACCCATATCGGCGGGCTCGGGGCCGACCTTGCGAGCGCCGCGACGGTCAAGGCGGAGAACATCGTCGACGGCGCCGACTTCAATGTTCGCACGGACGACCGAACGAGCGCTTCGTACGACTTCGACGCCATTTCGGACGGGTCGAATCTTGTCTTCGGCCGCGAGACCAAGAAGTTCAACGCGGATTCCCTGACGGCGGACGGTCTTGTCTTCGACGAACTCAAGAAGCTCGATGTGAAGGAGGACATCACGGTCGATCGATTTGACGCGCTCGACGCGAGCAGCGCCACGATCAAAATCAAGCAGAACATCGTGGGCGGCGTCTGGACCTTCTGGAATGACCTCGACGATTCCGAGGAGTCGCTCAAGAAGCTCGATGTGAAGGGTGACGCCGGGTCAGGTCTCGTCATCGACGCGACCGGACGCATCGCTCAGATCAAGATCAAGGAGAGCCTCGACGCGGACATAGACGCCCTCGCGGTCACGAAGCTCGATGTGAAGGGCGACTGGACTGGCTCTCTCTACATGACCCACGATGGTTCGCGATTCGGCCAGACTTCGAAGAAGATTCAGGCGAAGGGAATCGTCTCCGATCTCCTGTTCCAGGCGCACGATCGAGTCGACAACATCAAACTCGGCGCCGTTCGGGATTCGAACTTCTACATCGGCTTCGACAGCTCGGTGGTGAGTGGTCTTCCGGTTGACCTTGCGCTTGTGACGAACACGGACGCGAAGGTGAAGAGTGTCAAGCTGACCGGGGTCCGCGGTGAGACCTGGGACATGGAGGGCACGGTGTTCGCGGCCGCGGAGTTCAACAACCTCAAGCTGGGCATGGTCAACGGCGACAACGGGGGCGTCCCATTCGGCATCGCTGCGATCGAGATCGACAAGATCGAATTCGATACCGGGTCGGGCAAGGTCAAGAACAAGAACGACGACTCGTTCAATGACAACGACACGAGCGACGATTTCTTCCTCGGCCGCATCGTCTGAGATTCGGGTTGCGAACGGCAGCGAAATCCGACCCTGTCGGTACAATGCCGCGGCGGAGCGATCGAGCTTCGCCGCGGCTTTTCCTTTTGACCTGAGAAGAGGATCGACAGATGACCGGAATCCGCCCCCCTGCCCGCCGCCTCCGACTCCCCTCCACGAGTCTGCTCAAGGCTCTCGCTCTCGGCGGGCTCCTTGCGGCCTCGACGGCGCTTCCCGCTTGGGCGACGCTCGTCGACGAATCGGCCACCTCGTTCGAGATGAGCGAAGAGCACATGGCGACCGTTCTTCGAATCATCGAGGAAGGGAAAGAGCGGAACGAGGTCATGGAGCACTTGCGCTACCTCACGCAGGAGATCGGGCCGCGATTGACCGGGTCCGACCGGCTCCATGAAGCGAACGAGTGGACAAAATCTCGCTTCGAGGACTGGGGACTCGAGAACACCCATCTCTGGGAATGGGGAACGATCTCGGTCAAGTTCAATCGAGGCCCGAGCACGGCTCGCATCGTCGAGCCCATCGAGCGCGAAATGGAATTCTCATCCCGCGCATGGTCCGCGGGGACGAATGGCCCGCTTCGCGGTCCCGTGGTTCACGAGCCTGAGACCGAAGAAGAACTCGAGGCAATGCGGGATCAGCTCGACGGCGCCTGGGTGCTTCGTCGGGCGGCCCGTCGCGGGTCGCGCCGCGGCGTCGTGGATCCGGGCGGCGCACAGCCGACCGACCTGCTCGACGAGCTCTACGCCGCGGGCATCGCCGGTTTGATCACGGCGTCACGCGATGAACGCGTACACACCGGTGGCGCCCGCGGCTGGCGGGAACTCGATCCCGACAATCTTCCGGACGAGGTCGCCGTCCGAGTGCGCCGGAGCGATTACGACTCGATCAACAGCCGGCTGGCGGACGACGAGGAAGTCGTCGTCGAGTTCGACATGCAGCACGAGTTCGTTCCCGGTCCGATCGCATGCTACAACACCGTCGCGGAGATTCCGGGGACGGAGATTCCCGAAGAAGTCGTCATCGTGTCGGCGCACCTGGACAGTTGGGACGGCCCGGGATCGCAGGGCACGGTTGACAACGGTACCGGCTCGGCGGTCACGCTCGAGGCGGCGCGGATTCTGATGGCCGCCAATGCGAAGCCAAAGCGAACGATCCGATTCATCCTGTGGACGGGCGAGGAACAGGGCCTGCTCGGTTCGCGAGCCTATGTCGATTCGCTGTCGGACGAGGAACGCGCTCGGATCTCCGCGGTGTTCGTGGACGACGGAGGAACGAACTACGAAGGTGGCCTGCAGTGCATCGAGGAGATGGCGCCCATGCTCTCCTGGGCGACGCAACCGGTGAATTTCGCGTTTCCCGACATGCCGGTCAAGATTCACACGCGCGACGAGATGCCCCGCGGCGGTGGGAGCGACCATGCGTCGTTCAACCGGGCTGGGGTGCCGGGGTTCTTCTGGGACGAAGTCGGCCGGGCGAACTACGGCTACGCGTGGCACACACAGAACGACAAGTACGACCAGGCGATCCCCGAGTACCTCGTGCAGTCGTCCACCTGTACGGCCATTACGGCGTTCAATCTGGCGAACGCGCCGACGCTGCTGCCGCGTCGCGCTGAAGCTGAAGAATCGAGCGACGACGACTCGGAGAATGACTCCGACGAGTCCGATGGCTGAATCCGTCGCGACAATTGCAGTCTGACTCGACGCCGCTCCGGATCGATTCCGGAGCGGCGTCTTTTCCAATTTCATCCCTCCGGCTCCGCACGGCCGATAGTTCGGCCATGCGCCATCTCACTCTTCTTCTCGTAGTCATCGCTGCCTTCGCGCCTCGTCTCCTGGCGGATGTGGTCGATGATCCCTCGCAACTCCCCGGCCGGCGAAAGACGATCGACTTCCGGGAGTTCATCGGCGCGATTGAGTTCACGAACGGACCGATCGAGATCGGAGCCGGCGTCCACTGGTCGGCGTCGGCGGCCGGCGCCGTCGGTGATCTAGCGGTCGGCTTGAGGGACAATGGGGTCTGGGACCGGGAACGCAAGGCGTTCGCTGCGGTCAACGCGCCCGACGCCTGGATGGAGATTCACTTCGACGAACCCGTCTCGGGCGTCATCGCGTTCGTGAACTACGCGCCACTCGCCGGCTCGGCTCTCCCAGCCGTAGAAGCCATCAGCGCCGACGGCCGTGTGCTCGAGCGATTCTCGACAACCATCTCGACGCCGGGGGGCGTGAACGAAGGACAATACCTCGGGTTCAATCGCGCGACGGCGGACATCGTTCTCCTGCGCTATTCCGCTCGGTACGGTGTGCTCGACAACCTGTCGTACACCAGGGGGCCGGAGCCGACCCCGGCCGCCGCGCTGATGCTCATTGGAATGGTGGTCGTCGTCCGCCGCGCACCGTCGGCCTGGTCACTTCATCGCGTTGGCGATCGTGAAGATCGGAAGCAGGAGTGAAATGGCCACGAAACCGATCACGGCGCCCATGATCGTGATCATGGCCGGCTCGATGAACTGCGTCGTCTTCGTGACCGCCTCATCGAGCTCTTCTTCGGTGACTTCGCCAATTCGCTCCATGACCGGGCCAAGGCGGCCGGCGCGCTCGCCGGCGTTGATCATCTGGATGATGTTTCCCGGGATGAGGTCGCTGACCTTGAGCGCATCGCTCAACTGCATGCCACCCTCGAGACCTTCGATCGTCGAGTTCCAGAGATCCTTGTAGTACATGTTGTCGGTCACGCCCCGGGTGATTCGAATCGTCTCAAGGAGATCGACACCGGCCGCGATCAGCGTTGACATCGTTCGGGCCGCCCGGGTCAGGTACAGCTTCTGGTACATATTTCGAAGCACCGGCGTGTTGAGCCGCAACCAGTCGAGCACGCGCTTCCCGAGCGCCGTGCGGACGAAGAAGTACAACCCGACCAGTCCCACGACGGTTGCGATGATGATGGCGATCCAGTGCGCGCTCCAGAAGCTGCTGATCGCCATGAGGATCTTCGTCGGGGTCGGAAGCGCCGCGGAACGATTCGCATAGATGGATGCGAATCGAGGCAGCACAAAGGTCATGAGAAAGACGGTGACCGCCATCGCGAAAGTCATCATGACGCACGGATAGGTGAGCGCGCCGCGAATCTGCTTCGCCGTCTTCATCTCTTTCGTGAGGTACTTGGCGATTCGGTTGAGCATGAGACCCATGGTCCCCGACGCCTCCGACGCCTCGATAAGGCTGACGACGAGCGGCGGGAACACCCGGGGCCAGCGGGCCATCGCGGCGGACAGGCTCGATCCGCTCGAGACCTCATCTTCGACCGCCTGCGTGATCCGCCGGATATTGACCGATTTCGTATTCTGATTGAACCCTTTGATCGCTGCGATGAGCGGGACTCCGGTCTCGATCATGACCGAAAGCTGCTGGCAGAAGTCGATCACCTCGTCGCGCTTCACGCGCTTCGCCGCGTCCACGGTCATGATCGATTCGATCTCGTCGTTCCGCGTGCGCTGCACACCGCGCGTGATCTCGAGGACATATTTGCCCTCGTTGCGAAGCTGGCGGCTCGCCTCGGTGATCGACTCGGCGTTGATCGTGCCGGCGACGAGTTCGCCGCGTGTATCTCGGGCTTCGAAGGTGAATACGGCCATGGCGCCTTTGCGTCGTCAGTCGCGCTCGATGGGATCAGTTAGAGCGCGGAGACGAAGAGGACCTCCTCGATGGTGGTAGAGCCGTTGATGGCCTTGGAGAGCCCGTCGATGCGGAGCGTCTGGAAATCGGTCTGGTGCAGTCGCGCGCGAAGATCGTGGAGCGTGGCGCCCATGCTGATCGCGTCAAGGATGTCGCCGTCCGGCACAAAGAGCTCAAAGATACCGATCCGACCGCTGAATCCTGTGTTGCGACACTTGCCGCAGCCGCGCCCGCGGTAGAGCGTGTTGATCTCGCCGAACTTCGGCTCGAGATGGTTCTTCGCCAACTGATCCGGCTCGAATTCTTCGCGGCAATGCGCGCAGATCTTCCGAACGAGTCGCTGTGCGAGCACGCCGCGCAGAATCGCCGCGACAAGATATGGCTCGATCCCGAGATTGATAAGACGGGTGACCGCGCTGATCGAGTCATTCGTGTGAAGCGTGCTCAACACGAGGTGGCCGGTCAACGCGGCCTGTGACACAATTCGCGCCGTTTCGGTGTCTCGAACTTCACCGACCATGAGCACATCCGGATCCTGGCGGAGCAGAGAGCGCAGCGCGTCGGCGAAGGCGAATCCGGCTCGCTCATTCACCTGGAACTGGTTGATGCCCCGAAGTCCGGCTTCGACCGGGTCCTCGACCGTACTGATGTTGAGCTCTTCGGAATTCATCTCCGAGATGACGGAGTAGAGCGTGGTCGACTTTCCGCTGCCGGTCGGGCCGGTGACGAGCACGACACCGTTCGGCTGGCTCACGATCTGGCGCCACTTCGAGAGCATGTCGCCGCTGAACCCGAGTCGCTCGAGTCCGACTACGGCGTTGGCGCTGTCGATGATTCGGATGACGACCTTTTCGCCGGCCTTGCCGGGCATCGTCGACACGCGAAGGTCGACGGGTCGCCCGTCGAGCATGACATGAATGTCGCCGTCCTGCGGCACGCGACGCTCGGAGATATCAAGCCCGGACATGATCTTGATTCGACTGACGATCGCGGCCTGCATCGCCGGCGGCGGCGACAGCTTCTGGAAGAGCCGACCGTCGACGCGGTAACGAACGCGCAACTGGCCTTCATCCGGCTCGATGTGAATATCCGAAGCGCCGTCCTGCACCGCGGAATAGATGATGTAGTTCACGAGCTTGACGACCGGAGAATGACCCGCGACCTCTTCAAGCAGCTCGATCTCGGTGAACTGCTTCTCGACGACGCTGAAGTCGTTCGGATTGAGGTCCTCGTAGATGTCGTCGATGACGAAGACATTCGCGTTCGGAAGATACTGGCGGAGCGTGCTCTCGATATCGGTCGCCGTACTCGCGACCACCTGCACTTCGTAGCCGCTCAGTCGCGCGATCTCCTCCACGAGGAAGAGGTTGGCCGGCTCGGAAACGGCCACCGTCAACCGACTCCGCACGAGGAAGAGCGGGAGCACGCGTTGCGATTCGAGGAAGTCCCGCGGCAGCGACTCGATGACTTTCGGATCCGCGATGCGTGGATTCACCTTGGCGTACGGGACGCCGTAGGCTCGCGCGAGCGCCTCGAGCACCTGTTCTTCGGTGACGAGACCGAGTTCGATGAGGACTTCGCCGAGAAGCTTTCGGTGCCCCTGGTCGCGCTGATAGTTGAGCGCCTGCTCGAGTTGTTCGGCGGACAGCAGTCCCTGCTCGACGAGTAGCGCGCCGACCTGCTTGCGCGACGGCTCGGCCGTCTTTCCACCGCTCGGCGATCCGGCGGGCGCCCCGCCGGAGCTCGGATTGTTACCGCGAATATTGAGCATGCTCGTTACCTGAGGCTCCGGACGGCGTCCGTCACTTCCCCGTGCGTTTCAAATTGACCCGAGAGGCGCGTCATCTCGAGGATCTTCGAGACATCGGCGCTTGGCGCCACGAGGCGGACCTGTCCAAGCTCTTCCGCGGCGGAGTCCTGCAGCCAGAGCAACGCCTCCAGTCCGGCGCTGTCGATGAAGGTCATCTCGTCGACGCGGAGGACGAAGTCCCGCACGCCTCGATCGAGCCGATCCTGAATTCCGCGTCGGAACGAATCGATCTGGTCGACGGACAGTTCGCCGAGGACCGACACGATTGAGACACGGTCATGATCTTCGAAGTCAATCTTCATGCCGCCTCACTCCGATCCGCCCGGTAGTCATTCGAATGCTGATCCGACATCCGGTCGTACTCGCTGAAATCGAGTTCGATGAACAGCTTGGCGAAGTCCGGATCGAAGTGCGATCCGGCGCAGCGGGCGATCTCCTCGATCACCTCCGTGCGCGGTCGCGCGGCCCGGTAGGTCCGCGTCGAACTCATGGCGTCGAAACTATCCGCGATCGCGATGATCCTCCCGAAGAGCGGGATGTC
Organism: Phycisphaerales bacterium; assembly: GCA_043101845.1. Taxonomy (GTDB): domain Bacteria; phylum Planctomycetota; class Phycisphaerae; order Phycisphaerales; family UBA5793; genus JBICHN01. The sequence goes on from JBICHN010000011.1 coordinate 1,782,118, forward strand.
CTCGCCTGCGAGACCGTGCGGATAACCCCGCCCGTCATATTTCTCGTGGTGGAACATGACCCCGGGGATGATGTCGTCAAAGTGCGGGATGTCCTTCAGGATCCGGGCCCCGATCTCCGGGTGCTTCTTGACGAGGTCGAACTCCGCGTCCGTCAGGCGTCCCGGCTTGCAGAGTACCGCTTCCGGAACTCCAATCTTGCCGACGTCGTGCACGAGTCCGGAAATGTGAACGCGCTCGACCACTTCGTCGCCAAGACCGATTGCGTGAGCGAGGTCGCGACTGAGCAACGCGACGCGTTCGGAATGACCGCAGGTGTAGCGGTCTTTCGCGTCAATCGCAGAAGAGAGCGCCTCGAGAGTTCCGAGGAACATGAGCTGCACATCTTCGTACAGGCCGACATTGTCGAGGAAGATCTGGAGCTGTGAGGTCATCGTCGCGATGAGTTTGATGTCGACCGAACTGATATCACCCGCCTCGGCGTCCTTCTCTGCGGCGAGGACGACTCCCACGACCTTGTTGCTCCGCATGATCGGGTGAACGAGGAGTGACGGTGAGATGGTCGCCCAGGGTTGAGTCGTGGCGCGACGACCGCCGTTGATCACGATCGGGCTCAGCGGCGGGCGTTCGTGAAGCAGTCGCTCGCTCAGTTCGTCGACCTTCTGCGATCCGTCGGGAGTATCTCCCTGGATGGTGAACATGCCGGAGAGCTGCGCGGACGCGGCGTCTTCGATGAGTTTCACGCCGATCCAGCGGAAGGAGAGCACCTCGAGCAACTCGCGGCAGACGAGCTCGATGAACCGCTCCGGCTGAATGACGACATTCATGTTCTCGCCAATCTTGTGGAGCAGGCTCAGTTCCTCGTAGGCGTCGCTGAGCTGATTCCCGAAGCTGCGAATCTCCTGGCCGGTTTCAGCGAGTCGCGAGAGGTCGTCGAGCGACCACCGCAGGGCGAACGCATGCGCGGCGAGCGTATCGGTACTCGGTCGATCGACGAGCCACTCGCTGAGATGGTCGGGATTGACCGACCAGTCCCGCAGGCGGGCAAGCGCATCGGCCTCCGTCTTGAGCGAATGACTTCCGAGAACACCGACCGCGAATCCGACGATGCGACGTCGGCGCAGTCGCGGCGTCACGATGACAAAGAGGCCGGGCGTCAACTCGACGGCTCGATCGTGGTTCGCCGCGTTGAGCGCCACACCGTTCAACAAAAGACGGAACTCCTCGCTCTTGAGCATGACTCCGAGCAGGCCGTCGTCCGGGATGGACTTCTGGTCAATCGCGCCCAGACCATTCATCAGGACGAGATCGAGTCCGAGCGAGCGATAGCGTTCGCGCAGATCGCTCAGAGGCGGATCAATCGGATTGTCCAGAAGCATCGGGTTCATAGTGTCCGATTCAACCGGCGGCGGATCACGCGGCCATCGCGCGTTCGACGCAGGAAACAAGCTCTCGAGGACTGAATGGTTTACTGAGGCACTGGACGATGTTGACCGACTCGAGATCATCCTCTTCGAGGGCGTATCCCCGGGCGGTCAGCATCACGATGGGAATGTTCGCGGTCGCGTCCTGCGCGCGGAGGCGCTGACACATCTCGAGGCCGGTGAGGTACGGCATCTGGAAGTCGGTGATGATCATGTCGGGGCGATGCTCGGTGGCGAGCTCGAACCCCTCCTCACCGTCGTTCGCCGTAATGACCTGGTAGCCGGCGTTCGCAAGCTTCAGGCTCACGACATGGAGGATGTACGCCTCGTCGTCAACGACGAGCACCGTCCGCTGCTCCATGTGCTCTCCTCCCTCCCTGGAGTCCATCAGCTCGGTCGCTCACTGGGAACGATGAACCAGAACCGGCTGCCCATGCCCAGCTGGCTCTCAACGCCGATTTCTCCGTTATGGACCGTTTCGACGATCTGCTTTACGAGATTGAGCCCGAGTCCCGTTCCCTTGGCCACGCGCTTGTAATTGTCGATCCGATAAAACTTCTCAAACAGTTTGGGCAAGGCGTCGGGCGGAATTCCGAGTCCGGTATCTGAGACGCTCACCAGAACCGAGCGATTGCAGTCCGCGAGTTCGGTGGCGATCGTGACCCGTCCACCCTCAGGCGTGTACTTGATCGCGTTCGATACGAGATTCGTTATCGCCTGACGGAGCAGATCTGATCCGCCCTGAACCACGCACGCGTCGTTCGTCTTGAGATTGAGCGTGATGTTCTTCTCTCTCGCCTGGGGCTTCGTGAGCTCAACGACATCGCTCGCGAGCTCAGAGAGGTCCACGGTCTCCCACTCAACCTGGATGATGCCCGCCTCGATGCGGCTGATATTGAGCATGTTGTCGATCAGTCGTCCGAGGCGCTCGGCTTCGTTCTGGATGATCTGGTAGAAGTCCAGACGGGACGCCTCGTCCGGCGCCTCGCCGTCGATGAGCATCTCCACATAGGCCTTAATCGAACTCAGCGGCGTGCGGAGTTCGTGGCTCGCCTTCGAGACGAAGTCGGTCTTCATCTCGCTGATCTCCTTCTCCCGCGTCATGTCGCGCATCAGCGTGACGACGCCGGCGAAGGATTCGTTGTGATCCGGAAGGCAGGAGAGCATGACCTCGAACACGCGGGGGCGACCATGCGACTCGATGATCACCTCGACCGTTCGATGGGTCGCGAGATTGCCACTCTCCCGTGTCTCGTTGATGTACTGGACGACCTCCGGGCAGGTCACCACATCTGCGACGGGACGATTCGCAGCGCCCTCCGGGTCGAAGTTGAAGAGCTGACCCGCGGCCTCGTTCGCCATGACGAGTTCATCAAACCCGTCGGTGACGAGAACGACATCTCGCAACGAATGGAGAATGCCTTCGAGTTGACGCTGAGCCGCATGGGCGACGCGATTCTGTACTTCCAGCGATCGGACCGAGTTGCGCAGTTCCCGCATCTCTTCGACGCGGCGTTCGATGGCTTCGACCTCCGGCGCCAGGACTCGTCGAGTCACCGGCGGGAGAGCGCTGAACTGACCTTCGGCCGTATTTGGTTGCGTCAACGCCCGTCGCAGGATGGTCCAGGCTCGATCGCCCTTCGTCGCGAACGGAATGAACGCCACCGCAAGCACGGAGACCGCGATGACCGCCGCGAGTCCGAGCTTCGCCGAGGTCGGCCAGCTCGCAGACTGAGGCAGCATGTCGATCGCCAGCGCTGTCAGCGCCGCTGACAGAGCCGTCGTCACGATCGCGGTCAAGCATGCGATTCGTACGAGTCGCATGGACTCCCCTGCCTTTCCGCCTCGTCTCAGTCCTGACTCACGGGAACGGTCGCGTAGTCGCGTCCGACGCCCTCAACCCCTGCAAGCGCCTGACGCGCTTCGGCCTCGAGCCCCACGCGGTCGAGCGCGACACTGAGCACGAGACGCGTTTCCGGATTCGCCGGAGCGAGCGACAGCGCTTTTCGCAAATCACGCTGGGCCGCCATCTGATCGTCGGCTCGCTCGGCGAGCAGGCCGCGGATGAGGTACCCCTCGTGACGGTGCGGCCAGTTCGAGATCATGCGGGCGCTGACCTGCTGCACACGCTTCATATCGCCGAGCTGCAGCGCCACCATCCCGAGCTCGTGCCAGGCGGTCCGGTCGGATGGCTGCTCGTTGACGAGCTTGAGGTAGATGAATCGCGCGTCGATGAGCCGACCCATAGCCACGAGACACCGCGCCTTGAACTGACGCAGGTCGCGACGGTCCGCGTTCTTCTCCTCGGACATGAGTCGCTCGAGGTAATAGTCCGCCTTCGCGTACTGGCCGTCCATGAAGAGGGCATACGCGAGATCTTCGAGAATGACATACTCGTCCGGGGCGAGAAGCGCTGCCTTCTCGAAACACTGGGCCGCTTCGTCGTACCGCTGCCGCATGAGTTCAAGATGACCCTGCGCCCGCCGGAGCGAAGCATCGTGTTCGAAGTACGGCAGTCGATCGAAGATGAGCTTCTCGGCTTCGTCGAGCCGGCGCATCGTGATGAGCGTCTCGACCTTGGCCATGAGGTAATTGACATTCATTGGATCGGAAGCGAACGCCGCGTCGTAGTGGACGAGCGCTGCATCGTCGTTCGACCAGCGCTGCTGCACGAGACCCGCGTAGTAGTGGGCGTCGCCGTGATTCTCGTTGATCGTGATGGCCTGCTGGAACGAGCGCATCGCATGATCCAGCTTGTGCAGCTCGATCAGAATGCGACCGCGGAGCACATGATGCTCGATGTTCGTCGGCTGGTAGCCGATCGCGACATCGCAGGCGTTCAATGCGTCGTCGAGATTGCCTACGGAGAAATCCTGTCGCGCCTGCTGGGCGGCGAGATCAGCGAGATTACCCTGGTGACGCGCCCGAAGTTCCTCGCGGGCTTCCATACCCGCCTTTGTCGGTCCGCCGCAGCCGGTCAGTCCGGCGCCCGCCAGCGTGGCCCCGATGAATCCGGCGATGACCAGCGTTGCATGCTTCTGCATCTGGTGTTCCTCTGAGGGGTGTGCGAAGGCGTCGTCGGGAACTTCTTCCCGACGACGCGTATGAATCGATCGTGATTACTTCGAGGTCTGAACACCCGCGAATGACGCATCGTCGCGAAGGCCGAACGCGACCTGGAAGCGATGCCATCCGGCCGTGATTCCGCCGGTCGATTTCTGCGCCTGCGGGGCGTCTTGTTCGCCCGGCGTGTCGGCGGCTGGTTCGGTCTGGTTCATCGATTCGAACGGATCATCGAAGCTCGGGCCGGGAGCGGCGTCGCCCTCGAGTTCGTTGGTCTCATTCAGCTCGTTCCAGTCGAACGACGGCGCTGCGGATTCGACGCCGGCTTCGACGGGCTCCTTGAACTCTTCGTCGACCGAGCCGGGATCGTCGGCCGTCGGTTCGGCGAGGAGGTCGTCAGGATTGACCGAGACGCCTTCAGAATCGCCTTCGTCCCCCGCGAACGCGGCGGCGCCAGTCGTGTGGTCGAATTCGTCCACGCTCGGCTCATTCGACGGTTCGAGGCTTGCGTCCGCCGGCTCGATCGCTTCCGCGAGCTCCGCCGGGGTTTCGAAGTCTTCATCGCTGACCACTTCGCTCTCGTCTGACTCGGCCGCGGCGAACTCCTGGGCGAGCGGATCAACGAGCTCTTCCTCCGCGTCGACGATCGGCTCTGACCGCATGGCGCGTTCACGCATGAGGTCCTGGAGCATGGTGTCGAAAATGGCGCCGTTCATCCACTCTTCAGTCTCGCCGGTGATCCGCTCCCGCATTTCCCGAATGCGCGGCTGATTCTCGTTGAGGTTGAGAGACTGGTTGATGTGCCACAGCGCCAGCTCGCGGTCACCTTCACGCATGGCCTCTTCGGCCTTCATGTTGTGCTGCGCGGTGAGACGGTCGCGGCTCCAGGGAAGGACACCCTTGCGGGCGCCGATGCGGTGCCGCTCGACCATCTCGAGCTCATTCCGACCGTCGGCGAGCAGAACCTCGTCATTCATGATCGACGGCGTAATGAGGAAGGTGATTTCACTTCGGCGGGTCGAGTCGTCATGGCCGCGGAACGCAGCGCCGACGAGCGGAATATCGCCGAGGACCGGGACCTGGCGGCGGGAGAGCGTCGTCTCTTCGCGGAACAGGCCACCGAGAACGATCGTGTGACCGTTGTGGACGACCACATTCGTCGTGAGTTCCTGCGTGATCTCGTCCGGAACGGTAATGGTGTCGCCACTGGCGCCCGTCACATCGCGGATGACGCCCTCGGAGATGCTCGGCTTGAGTTCCATGCGGATAAACCCATCCTTGCCGACGAACGGTCGGAAGATGAGCTGGGTACCGGTATCGAGGAACTGCACGGTCTGCGTGGTGCTCGTCTCCGTCGAGGTACTCGACAGGTAGCCGATTCGACGACCGATGAGGATTTCGCCTCGCTGCCGGTTGAGCGTCATCACACGCGGACGGGACATGACGGTGGTATCGGAAACCTCATCGAGGACCCGCATGAAGACGGAGATGTCGTCAGAGACGACGCCGAGCTTGAGCGTACCGGGACCGCTCGTGCGGCCGGCGTTCGACCGGACATTCCACGCCTGGTTGTCCGACGGCTGGAAACCATCGTCGGAGCCGGCGAGCAAGTCATCGACGCCGCTGAGCGGATTCGTAAAGTTCGAGAAGTTCACATCACCGACGAGGCTCCAGTCCACGCCCCAGGCGTTGTCCTCGGTCAGCGTGGTCTGGAGCACGGTCGCCTCGACGAGCACCTGCTTCGGCCGTGTATCGAGCTCATCGAGCATCGCCGCGATCGCTTCGACATTCTCCGGGTAATCGCTCACGACGAGCGTCGCCGAGAACGCCCAGGTGTCGCGGCCGCCGTCGCTCTCGTCCGGATCGAACCCGTCGGGCGCCTCGCCGTTGATCGCGATGCTGCCATCGTCGGAAAGGAGCGGCGTGACAAAGATCGCCGCGTCCGACGCGTTGAGGTAACTGAGTTCGAAGCGCTGGTGAACCATTTGGAGGTTCGCCTGCTCGATCTGCGCGAGCTCTTCGAGGGTGTACACCTCGATGAAGTTGCCTTCCTCGATGTACCCGAAGCCGTTCGCGTTGAGGATCGCGTCGAGCGCCTCGTAGAAGGTCACATCGTACAGGTGCGCGGTGACCGACCCCGCGACATTCTTCGTGACGATGATGTTCTTCTGGCTCTGGATGCTGAGCATCTGCAGAACCTTCGCCAGATCCGTGTCCTGGACATGCAGATCGACGGTGAGGAACTCGGTGACGGAGACATTTCCGTCAATCTCGTCCTCCGTTCCGCCGAACGCTGGATCCGTCGCGAACTCCGGATCATCGCCAAAGTCCTGCGCGATCGCCGGCGTCGCCAAGGCGCCGCAGACCGCGTAAACGCAACCCCAGGTCCAGAACGATCGCCCTTGAGCATCCCGATTCGTGATCATTGTGTGCTCCTGCCTCCTCGAGCGAGCCGGCCGGCGTTCACCGCTTCGTCGCCGGTGTCTCCATTTCCACATCCACCCGTACGCCGTCCTTCTCAAGGACGATGTGCTGATCGTGAACACTGATCAGCGTGAAGCCGTCGATCCGTCCGCCCAGCCGGAGGACCTCGCCATTTACGATGGCGATCGGCGCCGATCCGCGGATCAGGCTTTCGAGTCGAAGCGACTCGGCGGCCTCCGTGATCGCCGCGACTCGACGCCGCTCGACCTCGGATGGATCTTCGGACGGATCGGTTTCAGAATTGACCGAAGGCTGGGTCGTCGATTCCGTTTCTCCGATTTGCGCGAGAAACTCAGTCTGCGGAGCGAAGAGATCTCGAGCCAAGGTCCGAGAGGCTTCCACTTCGACGACCGGTAATTCATCGAGGCTCACGGCGCCCGTCGCCGCAGCCCCGGCCGTGGCGTTTCCCGTGGCCGCGGGATCAGCGAAGCTCGTTCGTGGAACATCTTCAAGAATGAGCAGTCGCGCCCACAGCAGCAGACCGACGCCAAGGAGGCCGCACATGACGCCGAACTTCTTCTTGTCGGCGGTCATGCGAATCCACAGAGTGCGCAGGGCCTTGTTCACTGGTCACCACCTTCCGAGCCGCCGTTGGCGCCATCGGCCGACGGGCTGTAGAACGCCCGCAGCTTCACGGTCGCCGTCAGCTCGTCCAGCGCTGCGGGATCCTTGCCCCGCTTGATCGTGAGCTCGTTGACCCGAACGAGGCGGGGCCACTGCTCGATGCGTTGAAGCAGTTCGTACACGCCGTCAAAGGCGCCGCTCGCTTCGATGTTCACGCCGAGGCTCATCTTCGTTCCCGCCGGCGCTTCCTGCCCCCAGGTCAAATTCGTGAGTCGGAGCGGGAGCGCTTCGACATCCGCGCTGATGTTCTCGTACAACCACGGCGCATCGCTCGAATCCGGAATGACGCGCAGGTCTTCCGCGTACCGCCGATTGAGACTCTTGAGTTCTGTAGCGGCGTTTTCGATGCGGGTGTGCTCGTCCTGTCCGAGTTCCTTGCGCTCGTTCAGGCTCGCGATCGTGGAATGGAGCTCGACGCTTCGCGTGTACGCGGGCCAGATGAACACTCCGCCTCCGACGACGCCGAGGATCACGAGCACGCCCAGGTATTTCAGATGGGCGAGGATCTGACTCACATCGATTCTCCCTTTGTCGTCGGATCGATCGTCACATACCGGGCGTCGAGATTGATCTCGAAGCTGATCCGGAACTCGCGCACCTGACGATCGTTCACCGTCTTGACCCGCGAAAAGTCCATGCTCACCTTCTTGAAGAGCGGATGCTTGTCGAGGTGATCGAAGAACACGCCGACATCGAGCCCGGACTCGGCGAGTCCGGTCATCTCCGCCTTGAGGGTGCGCTTGAGTTCGGCCAGCGCCGACAACTCATCCTGTGATTTCTGGTTCGCCTTGATGCGCTCTATGGCCGATTTCGCCGGCGCTTCTTCGGTCACCCAGAGCTTGAATTCCGTGAGCACCGTCGCGTCGGGCATGAGTTCGCCCACCGTCGCGACCACGGTGGTCGCATCGATCGGCAATGCCAGACGCTGGTATTCGGCGAGCTTCGTCCGGATGACGGACGACTCGGCGTCAATCTGCTGCAGGCGGGTGCGCAGGGCTTCGAGCTGCGCGACTTCGGCGTTCAAATCATTCGCCCGCCGGTTGAGATCAAGGTTGCGTCCCCGCAGGGTCAGTGTGGTCCCCGCGATGGCGGTCACGAGCGCCGCGCAGGCGATGAAGTACCGGCCGCGCACGCGATGGTCGCCCATGCGATGTTGATACGCCGACGGCATGAGGTTGATGGAGCGACTCAAGCGGCGGCCCTCCCATCCGTCTGCGCCTCCAGCTCGGGCGCTTCATTCGGGTCGTCGCGCAGGCTGAGTCCGGTCGCCACGCTCCACTGCGGGCACCGTTCGTACCGTCGATCGACTCCGAGCTCGACCGCGGAAGTGTCAATGTTCTCGAGCGAGTGCGCGACCTGGGTCTCGATCTTGAGCACCTGGCTGAGCGCTTCGCACATATGCGGCTCGGCGCCGTCCCCGCCCGCCACGAGCACGAGCTCCGGCCGTACACCACGGAAGGTCACGCTGTAGTACCGGAGGCAGAGAGCCGCTTCCTGGGCAAGATCGTGCAGCAGCGGTCGGACCGCTTCGTAGAGCGCCCGGTCGACGCGGTCATCGAGCAGTTCGCCCCCCCGTTCGGCCGACTGGCGCATCCGCTCTCGGCGGAGCTGCGCCGCAGCGTTCACATCAAGATCGAGCGCCGCGGCTACGGCTCGATTCATTTGCGCGCCACCGATATCCACCGGTTTGAGGAACGCGATTCCCTGGCCGCGCGTGATCATGACCGTGGCGCCGGCGGCGCCGATGTCGACGATCATTCGCACGGTCTCCGAATCGCTTGCCCGGCGGAGGGCGCGGTTCAGGCATCGTGTCGTCGCCGCGAAGGGCGCGTCCACCGCGATGGGACGCAGGCGGCACTCAATCAGCGCGTTGAGGTGCGCTTCGACGATCGGACGGCGGACCGCGATGAGGAGCACCTCGTCACGGATCTCTTCGCCCTGACGAACCTCACCGGCGCGAATCCAGTCGACCTGAAGGTCCTCGACCGGAATGTTGAATCGATCGGCCGCTTCCCAGTGAGCCGCTTTGGAGAGTTCGTCGGCGCCGAGCTTCGGGAACCTGGTCGCCCGAAGCATGAGATCGCCGACGCTCAGCGAGCACACGCAATCCCGCCCTTCGAAGGGCGCCGACCGTGTCGCGGCGCGAAGCGTCTCGACGACCTGTCGGTGACGGGTCGCCGGATCCTCGGAGAGGTCCTCCGGATAGTCCTGCCGGGCCGCCGCGACCACATGCAGGCCGGCGCGCCCGTGCCGCAATTGAAGCAGCTTGACACCCGACGCGCCGAAATCGACGCCGATCGGGTTCGCTGCTCGCTGCCAGAACGAAAAGCCCACTCCTGTCCCCTCTCTTCGAGATGCAAGGCGATTCCGCGACGGATTCAGAGTCCGGTGACATCCACCACGGACACACGGCCGGTGAACGCCGCGATCCGAATCTCGTACCGATCGTCGGGACCGGCGACGGTGATGACGCCGCCTGCGCTCGCGGTTCCATCCGGCGCGATCGGTCCACCCATCTCGTCATAGCTGATGAAGTTCGATCCCCCGTCGATGTCGGCGTCCTCGATCGTCACGCCGCTGAAGCGCGGATCGGAATTGAAATCGACGATGTATCGTCCGTCGCCGGTGTAGGCGAGCGGGTCGTAGAGAACATCCGTGTCGTAGTCGAACGGGTCGGCGAGGAGTCGATAGCTGTTCGGATCGACATTGAAGATCACTCGGCGACGGCTCTGCTGAGACATCGCATCCGACTGAGCAAAGGTGAGGTCCGAGACGATGCGTCGGACGGCCCCTTCGGTGTTGAAGTCGGCGAGACGGTTCATGTACGGAATGACGAGCGAACCCGCGACGCCGAGAATCCCGACGACGATGATGATCTCGAGCAGCGTGAAGCCGCGCGATCGCATCATCCACGCTCGAGGTCGAAACCGGATTGCCTTGCGTCCGCTGATCATTCGTTCGCTGCTCCCCGCCGCTTACTGGCCGCCTTCGTCGCCCGTCGGCTCCTGACGCGGCATCTTCGTGACCTCGACCTTGAACTGACCCTTGTCGAGCCGCTGGCCGAGCTCGCCAACGCTGTCGTTCAGGCGCCGGAGCTCGCGGATCATCTCGAGTCGCTGACTGCCCGCATCGGGTATGCCGCCCTTCGGACCCGTCGCTTCCGCCGACGCGACAAGCGGTCGCTCCGCGACGGTCGTCCAGATCAGCGCCGCCATCAGGATCGCATTGAGCGTGAGTAGGGTGTGCAGAGTTCGGGTTCGCCGCATCGGAGCGCTCCTTCTCGTCGCGACGCGCTCCCGAGTGCCCGCCGGCGGATTACCGGAACGCAGGCGCAGGCGGCAAGGGAGACGACGCCACCGTCTTTGCTGGCCTATCGGCGGATTCGGGGACCCAGGTAAGTTCAATCCATCCCGTTGACCCGGGCGTGATCGACGACGAGTCATCGTGCTCGGGCGGATTCGTCACGATCCGCATATCCCGAACATCGACAAGAATGACGCGGGCGACCGTGTCACGGTGACTCATGAATGAACGCGTCCATTCCGGACCGATATCCATGACGCGATGCCCGGGCCCGTCCGTCGAGTCCGCGTTTTCGTCGATCGTGTACGCGCGGACGCTCTGAAGCAGCGGGCTGAACTGCAGCACGAGCGCCTCGCGAGGATTGAGACGGTCCGCGCCGGAAACCGTGTGCTGAAGCAGCACGATCGATTCGACGGCGCCGTCTTCAAAGGTTTCCACTGCGACCGTGTGAGCCATGGACGACAGCACGCCGTCGAAGAGGCGCATCTGTTCCTGCCGGGCCGGCGAAAGCTCTGACTCGTTCGCCGCATCGGATGACACCGCCCCCTGGAGCAGGCGGGGAGACACGAGCGCCCCGACGGCCAGAATCGAGACGGATACGGCGCTCAACACCAGCGCGTCGGGCGCGAGGAGTCTCGAGAGCAGTTCGGCCCCCCGGCTCTTAGTAGTCGTAGAAATAGGTTCCATTCTCATCCTGACCGGGCACATAGGGTCGGAACTCGGCGGTGGACGGTTTGTAAATCCAACCGAACGAGGTCGGACCGGTCGGCGGTGTGGGCGGCATCAGTTCCCCGTTGCCGAGCACCTTGATGAGCGACTCCTGGTTCACGGGGTTGCGCGGCATCTCGGCGAGGTATGGCCCGAAGCGAAAGATCGGTGAGTTCGAGGTCCCCACCTGGCCATCCGCGGAAGTCGGATTGAGCATCTGCGCGAGGAAGACGGATTCACTCGGCGACGCCGACATGTCACCGTTCGGATAGCCGGGCGGCGTGGAGTGGTGCTGCGAGGCATACACCTGAATTTGTGTGCGAATGTATCTCAGATCCTGCATGAGCGCCGCGCCGGCGGCGGTCTGAGACGCCGAAGTGAACCGCGGCATGACGATCGCCGCGAGTATTCCGATGATCAGGATGACAATGATCAGTTCGACGAGCGTGAAGCCGCGCGATTGAACCGACCTCGAGACCATCATGGAGTTCCGGGGGTGGTATTGAGCGAACGGAGGCTTCGTTCCGGCGACGGTCATCGTAAATCAAGGCGGCGGCGTTTCCGCCGCCGCCTTGTCAGCAAGTCAGGTCAGCACGATCGAGATTACGGAGGGTTGTAGCTGTTCGTAGTCTCGTCGAAGTACGGGGCGGTCATCTGACCGAGCGCCGCGTCCCACACCCAACCGATGGTGGTCGCGTCGGCCGTGCCGATGCCGGCCGAGCCCGTGAAGGGATTCACCGGAGCGGCCTGCAGATACGGGGGAACCGTACCGCCAGCGCTCCAGGCCGTACCCGAACCGTCGACCGGGTCGACGAGCGGATCCCAGTCCGCCGCGGCGCCCGCCGTGCCGAAGCCCGGGAGCGTGCCGTTGTTCTTCACGCGGAAGAGTTCAATCTGGCTCCGCGCCGTCTGAAGCATCGACTTCAGCGATGAGGCCGACGCTTCCTGGCTCGCGTTCGTGAACTGAGGAATGACGATCGCGGCGAGGATCCCGAGGATCACCACCACGATCAGAATTTCGACGAGCGTGAAGGCTCGTCTTGGTGTTCGTCGTCCGTGCGTCATCGATGACTCCTTGAATAGACCGAACCGTGGCTCATGCATGGCGCCGCTCGGCGCCGTCCTTGTCCCTTGCACGAAGATCAGATCTTCGGCCGCCTTGCGATCGCGCCACCCCTCCGGGGCGCGGGACGCGAGGCGACTGCTTTCCAATCGTCTGAGCCGCGTCAGGACTTCAACTCGATCGTCTATTCGAAGGGACGACCTTGACGGTTGTGCCGTTCGGGCCTGTCCCGTCCGGAAGGAACCCGCGACAAACGAAACGAGGCGGGACGCTCACGCGTCCCGCCTCGTCGAGTCATTGAAATGATGAGCCGGATTATCGGCGGTCGAGTATGAAGGTCGTCACATTCGACGCCGGAAGATCGAGAGCGCCGTGCGCCTGGCCGGCCGCCGTGGCGACGACCCCGGAGCCCGTGCGCACGAGCTCGAGCAGGCGATTGACCTGCCGATCGCTCGCATACGCCCCGAACCGCTTGGCCGAATCCGCGGCGAATCCAAGGAGTGTCGCCTGCGTGAGTTCATCGCCTTCGGTGAGCGAGGCGTCGAGCAGCGCCTGCTGAGAATCCGGGTTATCGATCCAGCTCAGCGTCTCGGCCGCAATGAGTCGCTTCTCGCCATCGAAGTTCTGTAACGCTTCGAGGAGCGCCGCCTCGGCGTCGATGACCTCGAACGACGGGGTGTTCTTGATCGCGACATCCCGCAGGGCTCGCAGCGACTCGAGAGCGTAAGCATCCGCCTCGTCCGCGCTCATGAGCGGGCCAAGCGTATCGGAGACCATCGCGTCCACCGCGTTTCCGAGTTGATCCTCGGTGATCGTGCGCGACACCACGCGGACGCGGCGGTCGTCGATGTACAGGTCACGGGCCTGGTTGACACCCGCTCCGGAAGTCATGACGAGAACCGGGCTCGCCGACAACCGCGGATCACGACGGATCGCCGTCACCGGCTCCACGGTGCGCATCGCGTCGTCGAGGATGACGAAGAGATCGACGCCCGGCGAATCAGTCAGGTCGACGCGTAGATCTTCGAAGTTCGAGCGGGGCGGGAGCACCGAGAAGCCCATCGAGCGGAGCGAGGCCGCGAGCGTGCGCCGATCCTCTTCATCCGACGCGATGACCGCGGCGAACGATTCGCCGCCGGTGCGAATCGCGGAGGCGAGAATCGGAATGACCCGATCGGCGCCGTAGAAGGATTCGGTGGGAAGCGCATTCGCCAGCGCGAGGGCTGCGTCATAGCGCACGCGTCGCTCGGGGAAATTCAACGCTTCAATGAGTGGCGTGGGACGATCCTCAGCGGTCCAGAGCGTGGCGCCGCCAGCGGTGCGCTCGAGCGCTTCGATCGCATGACGGGCGAGCTGGGCGTTAAGGTCACGATTCGCTCGCGCCAGCACCCGCTGACCGATTTCCGGACCCGCGGCCACGGCGAAGAAGATCGGCGCCCGCATGTCGTCCGGATAAGTCGGATCGGTCGCTTCACTCGGAAGCTGATCGCTGCGACGGAAATTCGCGGCGATCCACAGGCTCAGCGCGGCCTTGCTGTTCTCATTATGGGAAAGCGCATTCTCCGACATCCGCATGGCCATGATCTCGGAGAAGATGCTTGAAGGCACCGACACGGCGACGAGGCCTTGCCGCGACTCGTAATTCCAGATGTTATTAATGTCCTCGTCGGGCCACGCGATCAGGCTGCGCGCCTCGACCCAGTACTGTTCCGCCAGTCCGAGCCACTGGTCCACGATCGACGCGTTCGAAGCGCCGCCGAGCTTCTGGTAGGCCCGTTCCGCCGCGTCACGAACGCGCGGCTCCGTGGCATCCGCCATGATGAGTTCGGCCAGCGCCGGCCGGGCGTGCGCGTAGCCGATCTGACCGAGGATGTCGACGACGAGTTCCTGCGTCTCCGGAGTGAGGTACGGTAGAGCGACGGAGAGCGGCGTGACCGCCTGGCGGCCAATTTCGACGAGGACCCGGCGCACCGCGTCCTTCAACTCAAGCGAGCCTCGGTTCTCGAGTCGTTCGAGCAACTGCGGCACGGCGTATTCGCCCGCCGACACGAGCGCTTCGCGAGCGATCAGCCGCGCACGCTGACTTCCCACGAGGTTCTGGATGTGTCGGTCGATCTCGTTTGGATCCCGCGCCAGCGCAACCCGTCCGTCACGAAGGCGACGCCGAATCTCGCCGGCGACCGGCTCGAGTTCCGGGATCCGCGTCGCGCGATCGAGCGCCTCGTCGAGTCGACCGGCGCGATTCAGATCGAACTCGTCGACGAGGGTATAGAGATCGGCGTCCGCAACGCCCGACTGGAAGAGCTGTTCGGCCTGGGCGGCGGCGAGGTCGGGGCGGGCGATGAAGACATAGTGGATGAAGTCTTCGAGATACTGAGCCTGCTCGTCGCGGTCGGCGTCCTGAGCGAGCGATGGCGCCGCCATGGCCATCGCCAGGAGCGTCATCAGCATGTATAGCCACCGCGGAGAACGATTCGTCACGGGAAAGCCTCCAGTCCAGGCAAGGTGGGCGAGCGCACGGCCCGCGGGGTAGGCGTCAGTGCGGCCGGGGAGTCGGCGGCGTGGCATCTTAGGAAGCCGTTTGCGCCGGGCGCGAAATCCACGGAAAACCGGCCGCCGGATCGCCAGCCGGAATGTATCGACTCGTGAATGAGGTGTCAACGCCTCCGATCCATTCACAAGCGGCCCGGCCGCTGGCATTTGGAGTCATGCCGGGGGTGCGGGCGACTCCACATCGCTTGACATGCGTTCACGATCGCGGGTACCTTTCGAGCGCTGACGGTATCCGTCGCGGCCTCGGCCGCGATGGATGGCAAGAGGGAAGCGTGGTGAGAATCCACCGCGGACGCGCCGCCGTGAAGGGTTGCGAGACGGATTGAGAAGTCGTCTCGACCGACCGGTCAACGACGCCACTGCAGATCATTCGTCGTTCCAAATCGACGAATGAGCGGGAAGGCGACCGAGTCGGAGACCCGAAGCCGGAAGACCTGCCTGAAGCGAATGGGGCGGTCCTCGCGTTCAGGCGCCGCGGCTTTCGGTCTGTTCATCCCCCGACAGACTCCTCCGCCGCGCGTTTTCCGCGCGGCCGCCGGACTCTTCGGAAGTCTCGGGGGCCCGACCTCGCGAAAGGGTCGGCGTCGACAGAAAGCTCTCCAAATGATGGATCTTTGCGTTCAAATGACTTCAAGCCGAATCATCGTGCTTCGCGCGGTCGCCTGCGCCGGAGTTGTCGCATCTTTCTGCTCCGCGGTCGCCGGCGACGCGCCAATGTTCGAGTTCGTCGGCGTGAGCGATCGGCCGGGCAAGGTGTTCGACGCATTGAATGATGGACGCCTCGTCGCCGTGGACGGCGACCAGATCTTGATCGAACTCGCTGCCGGTGCGGGCGAATATGCGCTGGGAGGGCTGCTTCCGGCCGGATCGATCTCCGAGTTCGGTGCGTCTTTCGTCTCCGTGAGTCCCGACGGATCTCGTCTGGCTATCGGCGACGGCCGCTTCGGATCCGCCGAGGTGCACCTGGTGGAAGTCGCGGATCTTTCGGGCGGGATCGTATCACCGCAGTCATTCGTACAGGAGAACTTCGACGCCGCCTGGATGAACAATCATCAACTGGCGATTTCGCACGCGGACCCGGTGAGCTTTCTCGGCCGCGTGACCATTCTGGACATGCTCAGCGGCGACCGCGTCAGCCTCATCGACATCGACGGCGCGTCGAGCGGCGTCACCTTCGCCAGCGATGGTTCAATACTCGTGGGCAATGGATTCGACACGGTGGGAGGAGCGACCGGCGAAGTCCGCTCCTTTGCGTCTTCCCTGATCGATGATGCGCTCGCGGGCAGGATCGGTCCGATCGCATTTGGCTCGGGTGCTCTCGTCACCGACCTCCTCAGCGCGGCGAGCCTGCGCTTCGACGCGGACGGACATCTCTTTGTCGGCGGCGGCGATTTCATCGCGGGCGATGCGGAGTATTTCGCGATACTCGACGACGAGGCGGTCCGGGAAGCGATCGCCGGGGGCGTCGCCGCGGGTATCGACGACGCATTCACCGACGATCCGAACGCGCTCGATTTCAGCTTCTACGGTGCGGAATACAACGCGGTGACCGGTGAATGGATCGTCTCGAATTTCGACGATCCATTTCTGTATCACTACCGGCTCATACCGGCGCCGGCCGGCGGCGTGGCGATGCTCGCGCTCTTCGTCGCGACGCGGAGACGGAGGCCCCGCGATGACTGAAATCCTTGCCAGTCTCACGGCGGCGGCGGCGCTGCTCGCGAATCCGACCCCGTTCGCCACGCGCGTTCTCGAGTACGACCCGGCGCCCGGGCAGTTCGTGAATGATCCGCAGTTCAACAACCCGCTCCGCGCGCTCGGCGCCCCGGTCGGCGGGGGGACCGCGTCGGGTGATCTCTCCAAAGTCGTGACGCTTGGTGGATTCGGCGGCTCGCTGACCCTCGGCTTCGACGAAACGATTCATGACGATCCGCGGAATCCATCTGGGCTCGATGCGATCGTGTACGGCAACGCGTGGTGGACCGGGAATGACCCGGCGCGTCGCTGGGGTGAAGCGGGCGTCGTTGAGATCAGTCTCGATACGAATCGGAACGGTGAACCTGATGACGCGTGGTATCTCATCCCCGGATCGCATCTCACCGATCCGAACGCCCAACGACGGAATGGAATCTTCATCCTGCCGGATGACCCGTTCGGCCGACCACCGATCGTGAATCGGGATCCGGCGAGCGGCGAGTTCGTCTTCGGCTACGCCGATCTGAGTCCGACGCTGATCCTCGGCGATCTCGACGGCGACAACATCGTGGACGATCCGCTGATGTCGCCTTCGATTTTCTACACGACGCCCGATGATCCCCGCGTGGTGGGGATCTCGTTGTCCGCGGGTGGCGGAGACGCGTTCGACATCGCCTGGGCCATCGATCCCACTACGGGAGAGCCGGCGAATCTCAATGGATTCGACTTCATCCGCATTACGACTGCGGTCGACGCCGAGAACTTCCCGTTCGGCGAGATCTCGGTGGAGATCAGCGCGGTCGCCGCGGTTCGTCCGACCCCCACCTCCGCGCCTGCGCCAACGCTGAGAACGCCGAACGAGATAAGGCGGCGGTGATGATGCGTCGCAGCCTCGTCGAATCTCGCGCCCGCGCCGGGTTCTCACTCCTTGAGTCGCTTATGGTGTGCGCAATCGTGGCCGTGCTCCTCGGACTCCTTCTCCCGGCCTTACTCCGGGCGCGCGAATCGGCGCGAACCGCGGCGTGCGCGTCGAACATTCGTCAACTGTCGACCGCGAATCGCGCCTTCGCCGGCGATCATCGGGGCGACCTGGCGCCCGGCGCGTCTGACTTCAGAGAGAATCTGCATCGATGGCACGGTTCGCGTTCGTCGGTGTATGAACCGTTCGTGCCCGAAGGCGGCGCCCTGACCCCCTATCTCGGCGGCGATGGACTCGTTCGATCCTGCCCATCATTCGAGCGAGTGTCCCGCGAACCGGGCGTCGACTTCGAAGCCGGCGCCGGCGGCTATGGGTACAACATGGCCTACCTCGGCGTCGGCCTCGACCTGGACGACGCGATCGGCGCCCCCCTCTCCGCGATCACCGCCCCGGCGCGCACCGTCGAATTCGCCGACACCGCGTTCGTGCTCGTCATGCCGACCACTCACCTTGCGGAGTACAGCTTCGTCGAGCCTCCGCGGGCGCGATCACAGCCGGACGCTTGGCTCGACCCTTCGACCCATTTCCGACACGGCGGCGCCGCATCCGTCGTCTGGGCGGACGGACATGTTGACGGGAGAACGCTGGCCCACACGCGGGGAAACCTGTATGGCGCATCCGCGGAGGAGCATCGGCGACTCGAAGTGGGGTGGTTCGGGCCCGAGTCGAACGAGTGGTTCGATCTCCGGTAAAGGCCCCCGAATCAAGGGGCGTTCGCACAAATTTGAATACTCGCTCTTCACGGCGTTCAAACGCCGCCTATGCTAACGCCCAGGTCAATCGACCGCATTTTTGTTGTAAATCCATGTGATTACAACACTTGTGTTCGATCAAGACTTCCGGAGGCGGGTGGAATTCACCGAACATCCTCCGATCAAATGTGGACTCGTTTATCGATTTGATGGACTTTTTTTTCAATGGCGACGATTACTCACGACGCGCAGAGCCTTCTCATTGACGGACGCCGAATCTGGCTGGTCAGCGGCTCGATCGACTACTTCCGTGTTCCCCGAGGCCTCTGGCTGAACCGGCTTCGCGCGGCTCAGGAAGCCGGTCTTAACACGATCATGGTGCGCTGCCCCTGGGCGATTCACGAGCCGCGCAAGGGCGACTTCGATTTCGAGGGAGATCAGGATGTCGCCGCGTTCGTGGAGATGATCCGGGATCTCGGAATGCGCTGCATTCTGCGCGTCGGTCCATTCGTGGGGGGCGATCTCGACCTCGGCGGCATGCCGTCCTGGCTTCTCGCGGAGCCCGATCTTCATGTCCGGGAAGGCAACGCGCCGTTCCTCGAGGCGGCGAGTCGGTATTTCGGCAAGCTCCTCAAGGTCCTCGAATCATTCTCCGGGACGAACGGCGGTCCCGTGGTCGCCGTCCAGTGCGAACATGAGTGGTACTGCGGCAACGAGATTCAGGCGGAGATCTATCTCCTCGAAATCGCACGGTTCATTCGCGAGCACGGGTTCGATCTCCCGCTGCTCAACACGAACAACCTATGGCAGCGGCGCGAGGAGACGATCGACACCTGGTCCGGCCGTGATGATCTGCTCGCCCATCTTCGTCAGCTCCGAGTCATTCATCCCAATACTCCGCTCATCGTCGGCGATTACTGGATCGGCGGCCCTGATATCTGGAATGAAGAGCGCGGCGAAGCGACGCCGCCGATGAGCATGCAGCGGAAGCTCGCCCAGGTTCTCGCCGCGGGCGGCCAGTACAACCTGGCGCCGTTCCACGGAGGCACGAACTTCGGATTCATGGCCGCGCGGATCGCCGGCGCCGTGGACCGGTATTCGACGACTTCGGCTGACTCCCGCGCGCCGCTCGGTGAAGCAGGCGAGAAAGGCGAGCTCTATCACGCGCTCCGACGCGTGTGCACCTTCGCGTCGAACTTCGAACGCGTCTTCGCCGCCCTCGAGCCGGACGGGGCCGCGACGATCGCCGCAGTTGACCATCCGGAAAGTGAGGAAGGCTCGAGCAAGGTCTCGCGATCCGCGCCGTCCGTTGCGCATCTCAAGGGCGCTCACGGTGAAGTCGTCTTTGTGTTCGGCGAAGAAGACAAGAAGAATCAGAGCGTGCGGCTGCTTATGCCGGATGGCATGTCGGCCCCGGTCTTTCTCGGTGATCAGCCGGTCGCCTGGCTGCTCATGAACACGCATGTCGGTGGACGCGCGACCCTCGATTACACGAATCTCAATGTCTTCGCCGGCGACGGGCGCCGACTCCTCGTGCTCTTCGGCGCTGCGGGGCAGCCGGGCATTGTGAGCGTCAATCAGGGACAGATCGAGTTCGAAGTGCCGCGCGGTCAGACTCCGACCGTGATTCAGCACGAAGACATCAACATCGTGGTCTGCAACGGCCCGATGGTGGACGCGACGCACCTGCGTCAGGGCAAGGTCTATGTCGGAATCGAAGGCTTTGACGCCGACGGGGAGCCGATTCCGTGCGGCGGGTGGAAGCGGCGCTACGAGATCGACTCGAACGGCGAACTCACTCGCGTAGCGAATCCGTCGATTCCTCGTCGGCCACCAACCTCGGCCCCGGCGGACTGGGAGATCGCGACGATTCGCGACTACCTCACCGGCGAGGCGCCACGGTACGCGACGATCGATGGCCCGGCGACTCAGGAGAGCTGCGCCGCCGGCTCGGGCTACGGTTTCATCCGTCTCAGTTTCGCCCGCGGCCCCGGCAAGAAAATGAAGCTTCTCTGTCCGGGCATCGGCGATCGCGTCCAGTTCTTCGTCGATGGCGAGCCGAAAGCGCTCGTAGGGTTTGGACCGGGCGCCGAAGCAGGTCTCTTTGAACTGAGCATTCCGCGCAGCAAGGCCGAGATCGTCGCGCTCATCGACAACCTCGGCCGATACGGCGGTGGCAACGATATGAACGAAGGCAAAGGTCTCGTGTCGCATTTGCACGAGGTCAAGCCGATCAAGATGGGTCGAACGCACATCGAGGAAGGGCCGACGATTCGCCCCTTCGATTACCGTGGATTCATCGAAGGACTGCACGGCGGCGCAACAACCGCCGGCCAGGACATCGTGTGGCGATTCGAACATCGCCGCAAGTCGCAACTCATTCTCGAGATCGTCGGCGCTCAGACCCCCGCGGTCATCGTGCTGAATCAGGAGCCCATCGCGTTCTACTTTGGACGCACCGGCCGTCCGTTTCTTCATCTGCTTCTCGACGAGGCGAAGGTCCGTCGTGGGAAGAACGAAGTTCGTATCGCACCGCTCGTGCCCGCCGAGGAATCGGATCTGGTTGGCGCGTGCAAGATCTACGAGTCAACGAATGTCGTGACCGAACAGGCGACCTGGGCGTTTGCGAAGTGGGAGAAACCCAAGGACGCGGCTTTCGTACCGCTCGATGAGGTCAAGAAGACGGACTATACGAACCACCCCGTGTGGTATCGCTCCCACTTCAACTCGAGTTCCATCGATCGCCCGTGCTGGATCGAGCCGACCGGTTTGACCAAGGGTCAGCTCTATGTCAATGGACACAATATCGGTCGATACTTCGTGGCCACATCTGCGGGGACCGCGACTCCGCCGCAACTGAGGTACTTCGTTCCGTCCGTGTGGCTGCACGACGATAAGCCGAACGAGTTGCTCATTTTCGAGGAGCATGGAAAGTCGCCGTCCAAGGTCAAGGTGACCTACGGCGATTCCGCCTTCTAAGTCTCGCGGCGCCGGAGCCAACTCAGCTCCTTCATCCGCAGCAGGACGGCCATCAATCCGTAGCTCAAGGCGCCGGCGCCGGTGACCGCAACGAGCGCCAGGAAGGCCTGCGTCCAGTTATCGTCGTTGACGAACTGGCGTACGCCCATCGTGACGATCGCCATGGCTACGGTCGCGATCGCGCACTTGCCCCACCCCACTATGGTCGATCGATCGACGGGCCGATCGGCGTGGTCGCGCAGTCCGCGGAGAAGAAAGACTGTCTGCGTAATGGCGCACGCGCTCGTCGACCAGGCCAGTCCGGCTTCGCCGAGGGGCCAGATGAGAGTCAGGTTGAGCGAGAGGTTGAGCGCCACGATGCCCAGTGCAATGCGGACCGGGCGCATCGAGTCACCCTGCGCGTAGTAGGCGCGGACGAGGACATGATTAAGGGAGTACGCCCACACGGCAGGGGCGTATCCGATAAGTGTCCAGGTGACTCGGTCGCCGTCGTCCGACTCAAAGGCGCCGCCGCGGAGGACCACCGCGGTCAGGTAGCGCCCGACCAGCACAAGCCCCACTGACGCCGGCAGGCCGATGAACATCGACAGGCGCAGTCCGTCGCGGAGCGTGCGACCGAACTGTTGTCGATCGTCCGCGGTGCGCGCGAGCGTCGGAAAGATCGCCGTCGCAATGGCGATTCCGAATACACCGAGCGGAAACTGGTAGAGACGATTCGCGTAGTAGAGTACCGCTTCCGACTGTTTGTCGAGCGGGTAATCGACGCCGAAGATCGAGGGGCCGACCGCAATGGGGTAGCTCGCGATGAGTTGATCGAGGAAGGTATTGAACTGAAGGACGCCGAGCCCGAGCAACATTGGCGTCACGACTCTGATCATGCTCTTGGTACGGCGCCACGCTTCGGCGCGCAACTCACTCTCGACGCTCCAGCGAAACGCTCGAGGACCCGGCAACGCGACGAGTGACCACACGAGTTGAACCACGCCGGCGACCGTGACGGCGATCGCCACCACCGTGATCCGGCCCCAGTCGAGTTCATTCGATTCAGGAAGAATGAACGCGGCGCCTACGGCGGCGACGATGATGAACAGATTGAGGAGAATCGGCGCCGAAGCCGTGGGGCCGAACCGGCCGCGCGCCTGAAGCATGGCGCCGACCATGGCCACCAGACAGACGAGGGGCATGTACGGCGCCATGATCATGCTGAGACGAATCGCGAGCGCCCGCTCCGCCGGTGCGTCATCGCCGGTGAGCGAGAGCGCCATCCACAGGGCGATCTCGGCAAGGAGCGTCAACGACCCGAGCAGCGCGGCGAGCCCTCCGAGTACGAGAGTCGCGAAGACGGGCGCGAGGTCCGGTCGGTGATCGGAGAGTCGCGTGTACTCGGGCAGAAAGGCGGCGCTCAAGGCGCCTTCGCCGAAGAGGCGACGAAAGAGATTCGGAATGGCGAAGGCGAGCGCAAACGCCGACCAGACCGGACCGGCGCCGAAATACTTCGCGCAGATAGAGTCTCGCGCCAGACCGGCGACGCGGCTCACGAGCGTGAGACCGCTCACGGTCCAGGCGTGGCGGACAAAAGATCCTGTCGTCGAGTTCTCTTCAGCGTGCTCGGCCATCTTCACCCAGTTGCTCGCGGTCGCAATGGCCTACCTATCGGCCGGGTCGCGGCGCCGCCACGAATCGCCGTGACTTCTTGCTAGACAACGATCTGGCCCTGCTGATACGCTGGCGATTGGGTTCTTGGCTGCTCTGACGGTGAGCATCCATTTCGTTCTTAGGTTCTTCCATTCGTGGAGGGTAAGTGAATGCGTACCTGTGGGATTCTCGTGGCGGTGGCGTGCGGAGCGATGGTCTGCGGCCAGTCCGGTTCGGCCCAGGACATGATCGGGGTGAACTGGGGTGGCTCCGTCTACACCATGGACTCGTCGACCGGGACCGGCTCCCTGCTCGGTCCGAGTGGATGGAACACTCTGAACGGAATGGCGAAAGACCCGACGACCGGAACAATCTACACCCATTCCGGCGGCACGCTTCTCACGATTGATCCGACGACCGGAATCGCGAGCTTCGCAGCGAATATGACCGGATTGTTGAGTCCTCGTGGGATGGCGTTCGACCCGGCCGGCACGCTCTTCGTCATCGAGGACGGCCAGCCCGACAAGCTCTATACGGTGAATGTGGGAACCGGCGGTGTGAGCCTCGTCGGTGACACCGGCTTCTTCGGAATTCAGGCGCTCGCAGCCGACGATCAGGGCCAGCTCTACGCATGGGATTGCGGCGCCGGCACTGGCGTGGGCGATGGCCTCATCATCCTTAACTCGTCGACTGGCGCCGGCTCTGATGTGAATGGCGCCATTGGTGGAACATGCGACGAGGTACAGGGACTTGCGTTTGGACCGGATGGGATCCTTTATGGCGCCCGGGCGAGTCTCTATCAGATCGACACGACAACGGGCAGCCTCGCCGTCGTGGGAAGCGGCGGCTACAGCGATGTTCGCGGGATCGAATTCACCGGCCCCGGTGATTGCCTGACGCTCGATGTGACGGCCCTCACCGCCGGTGTCCCCGCTGATTTCACCGTCTCCGGCGCCGAGAGTGGACAGCGAATCGTCATCCTGTACGCGTTCGATACCGCCCCATCGACTTTCCGGCAGTCCGGTGACTTCTGCGCCAATGTCGAATTGCGTATTCAAGGGAATCCGCAGAGCTTCCTGGTCTGCCAGGGTGTCGCGAACTCGAGCGGAGAGTTCTCGTGCACCGTACCGGTTCCGATCGCGGCGCAGGGTCGTACCGTGTATTTCCAGGCGTACGGCGCCGAGACCTGTCCAGATCCGTGCAACTCCGGTGTGGTCACTCGTACCGTTCAGTAAGTACGGTCTAATGGCATCGACGAAAGGCGGCCCGTGATCTCGGATCACGGGCCGCTTCAGTTTTGTTCAGATGACGGCGCCCGTCATTCCTGTGCGAGGCTTCGCTCGGAATCGGGAACATATTCCGACCCCCGCGTGAACGCCGTCTGTCCGACGGGCATGACATCCTCGAACATGCCCTTCTTCGGCGCCGAACGACGCGAGAGAACGGCGCCGAAGATAATGAGCGAGTAGAAACCGAAGAGCACAACGCCGATCGCGGTGAGGACAATCTGCGTGATGACCTGCACCGCCGGAACCTCGCCGGTGAGGTGCGCGACATTCGGCGTGACGCCCTGATAATCGGCGGTCGGCTTGATGAGCACGAGCCACAGGGCGGCGCCTACCCAGAGCGCAAGGCTGATGGGGAGCAGCGCCTTGACGCACCCATGCATAACCTGATCGATGCGGATCCGTGGCAAGGTCCACCGAATCCACATATGCAGGAAGACGACGAGCAGGGCCTTTCCAATGAGCCAGCTCATCCCGTACATATTCAGGATGGCGATTCCAAAGGCCCCGCCGAGAAGCCCGTCGCCCTCTGGCGTCATCGCGACGGCCATCTCCGACCATGAGCCTTCGAGGAAGAGCTGCCCCGTGAGGTACATCTCGCCAACCCAAACCGGGTCGTAGCCAAGCAATGCATAGATCGGATCAATCGGGCCGAGCGGACTGTTCCATCCGCCGAGGAACAGGATCGCCTGAATGCACCCGATCACGAACATGCCTGAGTACTCGGCGAAGAAGAAGAAGCTCCACCGCAGGCCGGAGTACTCCGTGTGAAATCCGGCGACCAATTCCGATTCCGATTCGGGAAGATCGAACGGCGCCCGTTTGGCGGAGGCGAGGCTCGCGACGAAGTAGATGAAGAATGCCGCGAAGAGGAACGGGTTGTGGTAGATGAACCAGGTGTGAAGCCCGCCACCCTGCAGAAAGCTGAGCTCGACGAGGTTGAGCGAGCCCGCGATCATGACGCCGGTGAGAATGGCGACGCCGAGCGGAATCTCGTAGCTCACCATCTGGCACGCTTCGCGCATAGCGCCGTAGATCGCCCACTTCGAGTTGCTCGCCCAGCCCGAAAGAATGACGCCGGTGATTTCGAGGCTGAGCACGGCGAGCAGATAGAGCACGCCGACATTCAGCGCGTCTTCAAAGACAAACTGGGGTCCGAAGGGGATGGCCAGAAACGCTGCGAAGACCGGGGCGAACGCGAGATAGGGCGCGAGACGGAAAAGGAAGTGGTCGGCGCCCTGCGGCACGATGTCTTCCTTGCAGAGCAGTTTGACGCCGTCGGCCAGAGACTGGAACAGTCCAAACGGACCGACATGCTTCGGGCCGAGCCGCCCCTGAATATGGCCGGCGACTTTACGCTCGGCCCAGATGCTCAGCATGGCCAGCACGCTGATCGCGGGAAGGAAGACCGTCGCGACGATCATCGTCTTAATGAGCGCGATGGCGACCCACTGGCTGACGCCGAAGGAGTCCGAAAGGATGCTGGCGATGTCGGCGATCATGGCGATTCGTAGCTCCGTCCGTGAATCGTGGCGGCATGGTAGGGTCCGGGATGAACAGCGGCAAAGGCGCCGGAACCCCCGATTCCGCGCATCCGGAGAGGCATGGACGACCCGTCTCAACCCCGGGACGACGCCTGTACAATTGCCCTGGAGTCGCCGCCGGTTCGATTCGGAACCGGGTCGACGACCTCTGCGGATAGTGGGCCATGCCCCCGCTGGTCCGAGCAAGGAGCTCTCGATGCACGCACGCTCGCGAATCGCTCGACACCCACTCGCCCTCCTGATGCTCGGATGCGCCGCGCTCGGAATGCTCGCGGGTGTCGCACACGCCCAGAACTCGGGCGGCTCGTCGTTGACCTTCCGACTCGATCATGACCCGGCTCCGAAGGCGGCGCCCGTCGTTCACGACCAGAAGTCGCGCGCTGAGATTATCGCCCAGCGCGAGTATGAACGGCAGATCCGCAAGATCCGAGCCCGCTATCTCGGCTCGAAGAAGTTCGAGCCCGATCGCGAGCGCGGCCTTCGGGAACTCGAGCAGTTCACCGACCCCGTCGCCGTCGAGCCATTGCTCGAAGTACTCCGGGATGAACAGGAGGATGTCCGCAGCTGGTTACTAGATCACATTCGGGGGCGGATCGACCGCGAGTACGGCCAGGCGACCCTCGCGTATCTCTCGATTTATGACGACGATACCTGGCTCCGCGAGGAATCCCGCGCGCGTCTCGCCCAGCCGGCGACCGACCGGACGAAGTGGGTCGTCCGGACCTCGCTGCGATCTCCGAACAACAATGTCGTCAACAATGCGGCGCTGACCGTTGGTCAACTCAAACTCGCCGAGATGATTCCGCAGCTCATCACCGCGCAGGTCGGCGCGTCGGCGGGATCAACGAGCGGAAACGGCGACCTCGCGTGGATCCAGGTCGGAACCACGCGTTATTTCGTAAGCGATCTGCAGCCGGTGGTCGGCGACAATTCCGCCGGCTTCGACCCCACGCTCAGCCCGCTTCGCGAAGGCACCGTCATGGTGATCCAGGACGCGATCGTGGAGTTTCGGCGCTGGCCGGTGCACAACACACTCGTCGGGCTCGTCGAGGACGACTACGGCCGCCGCGTCGACTATGGCTTCGATGTCGATCGATGGAAGCAGTGGTATGAGGACGAGTATCTGCCGCAGAAGAATCCGACCGCAGTCGCCGACGGCTGACCACTCGGTCGCATGAAATTCAGGTGGGCACGCTGTCGAGCGGCAGCCGCGTCTCTTCCTTGCAAGTGTTGAGCACGAAGGTCGTACGGATTCGGCCTACGCCCTTGATGGCGGAGAGCTTGTTCGTGACGAATCGTTCGTACTCCGCCATGTCGGCGACGACCACTTTCAGAATGAAATCCTCTTCCCCCGCGGTGTGCCAGCAGGCGAGCACCTCGTCGAGTTCAATCAGCTTGGCGCGCACCTGTTTGAGCGGCTGGCGGCCGTGCTCGCGCAAGGAGAGATGAACGATCGCCGCGGTCGTCTTGTTGACTGAGGCGGGGTCGACGAGCGCGGTGTAGCCACGAATGACTCCCCGACGCTCGAGCTTCTTGACCCGTTCGAGGGCGGTCGGCGGGCTCACGCCGACGCGTTTGGCGAGGTCGGCGTTCGTGATCTTCGAGTTGCGCTGAAGAATGGCGAGGATCGACCGGTCCGTCTCGTCGAGCCGACCGGTCTCAGCGGCGGTGCTTGAGGCGGATTCGAACGCGTCCGTATTCGGCGCCATGCGGGTATCTCCTGAGGTATCCGAACTCTGTCTTTAGAATAGTCGGAATTCACCCTTCAACTCCGAATATTATTCGGATATATGCGGTGGCGACAGAACTTGTCTCTGGACAATCCGCCTCGCGGGATTATCATGGGGTGTCGCCGAACGCCGGCGTCCGACCCTTAGCAGGAGGAGTTTCGATGACGACCACCCAGACCGATCGGTCGGCGAAGACCGGTCTCGATCCGCTCGAGCTCATCGATGTTGACCATGTCCGGTTCTTCGTCGGCAACGCGAAGCAGGCGGCGTACTTCTACGCCCATACCTTCGGGTTTCAGGTCGAGCAGTACGCCGACCTCACGACGGGCAGCCGCACCGAGGCGAATTACCTTCTCACGCAGGGCAACATCCGCATTCTGCTCACCACCGGATTGACCAAGGACCATCCCGCGCAATCCGAAGTGCTCAAGTACGGCGACGGCGTGAAAGATGTCGCGCTGACCGTGGCGGACGCCGAGGCCGCGTACGAGCGCGCGATCAGCAACGGCGGCGAGTCCGCCTACGAGCCCGTGGTGAAGAAGGACAAACGCGGATCGGTGACGATGGCCGGCGTGAAGACCTACGGGCGCGCCGTGCACAGTTTCGTCAGCCGCACGGGCGACTATGCGCTCGAGAAAGTCAAGACCGGCGGCCCCTTCGCGCCCGGGTTCGCGAAGATGTCGAGCTTCGCGCTCAACGACTACAACCGGAAGCACCCCTGCGGTCTCAAGTTCGTCGACCATTGTGTGGGCAATGTCGAAGAGGGCAGGATGAACCACTGGGTGAGCTGGTACGAGAATGTCCTCGAGTTCAAGATGTTCAAGCACTTCGATGACAAGGACATTTCGACGGAGTATTCAGCCCTCATGTCGAAGGTGATGGCCTCGGGAAATCATCTCATCAAGATGCCGATCAATGAGCCGGCCGAGGGCAAGAAGAAGAGCCAGATCCAGGAGTACCTCGAGTGGCATGACATGACGCCGGGCGTCCAGCATCTCGCGCTGCGCACGGACGATGAACTCTCGAGCGTCGCCGAACTTCGTCGTCGCGGCGTCGATTTTCTCTCACTGCCCGACACCTACTACGAACTCGTGTGGGACCGCGTGAACAAGACGCTCATCGCACACGGCCACGAGCCGGTGAAAGAAGACCACGAGCGAATCCGCGACCTTGGAATTCTCGTCGACGCGGACGATGAGGGCTATCTCCTCCAGCTCTTCACGAAACCGTTGCAGGATCGTCCGACGCTCTTCTTCGAGATCATCTCCAGACGCGGCTCGCAGAGCTTCGGGAAGGGCAACTTCAAGGCCCTCTTTGAAGCGCTCGAACTCGAGCAGGAGCGGCGCGGGAATCTCTGATCCGCGAAGTGTATCGGTATTGGAATGAACTGAACCGACTCCGGGCCCAGCCCGGAGTCGTTCTCATTAACCGTTCACGGAACGGCGAGAATTCCGAACGCGTCCATCTCGAGCGTGCCCAGATAGAGCGATCCCTCGTGCTCTGTGACGGCGCTGATGGTCCAGATGCGTTCACCTGTCGGATCCTGCAGGTTGTAGACGACTTCGCCGTCGGCGGTGACGCCGAGAATGAATCCGTGCCGTCGCGTCGCGGGCTGAGCCCAGGCGGGCGCACGCGCAAAGACCTCTCGTACGAATGGCCGGGGCCCGCACCAGTCGACGACTGCGTCACGCGGGCTGACGAGGGCAATCCAGTACACGCCGTTCGCGCCGGCGCTGATTCCGTCAGGGAATCCCGGCAGGTTTTCGATGAGCGTGTCCGTTTCTCCCGCCCGCTCACCGGAAAGCCACAGCCGTCGGGCGCGGTACGCGCCAGTCTCATTTACGACGAGAAATGATTCATCCGGCGCGAGCGCCACCCCGTTGGCGAAGTAGAGATCGTCAAGCAGCAGGCGCGTCTCAGCCGTGGTCGGGTCAAATGCGTACAGACGTCCGTGCGGCCGATGCTCGAGGAAGTCATAGATGTATTCATCGATCGCGAACTTCGTTGACGCGTCGGTAAAGTAGATCGTTCCGTCGCGGGCGACGGTGACATCATCCGTGAATCGAAACAATTCATTCCCGAAACGATCCGCCAGTGTCACGAGCGTCTCCGTCTCGAGATCGAATCGGAGAAGCCCACGCCAGGCGTCGGCGATGACGAGGCGCCCATCCGGATCGAACGCGAGTCCGAGTGGTCTGCCCTGAGTGTTGACGATCTCGACGGGCGCCGAATCATCATGCGGGAAGCGCATGACGCGGCCGTCCTCGTACCCCGCAAAGGCGCCCCAATGCGGATGAACGGCGACCGTTTCCGGTCCGCGACCGACGCCAACGCCCATGAGTCGGGCGTCGGCCAGATCTGTGTTGAGGTCGAACACCCCTTCGAGCGCCGGCGCTGCCGGAGGGTTCCACCCGACGGGGTCGATTGGTGTCGGCCACGCCAGAAAGTAGGTCACCAGGACCAGCAGGCCGGCGAGCGCGATGCGCAGAACCCAACGCCTCTTCCTGACCGGTTTCGCCACAACGGATCCTTATCGCCGCAGGAACAAGAGTGCGACGATAGCGTTCGCGGGCCCGGCTCGACAAGCTCGGAAAGTCAGCGTCTGCCGCCGATAAGCCCGGATCGAAGCAGGTAGTAGAGGAGCGTGAGTATCGCGGTCAGCGTCGCGGCGACATAGGTCATCGCCGCGGCGTTGAGCACTCGCGACACTTCCTTCCGTTCCTCAGGCATGATGATGCCCGCTTCGACAAGTTCACGCTTCGCCCGCGCGCTCGCGTTGAACTCAACCGGCAGGTTCACGAGTTGAAAGAAGACTACACCGGAGAAGAGCGCGATCCCGGCGATCAGAAGCGGCTTGAGCGCGAAGATCAGGCCGAGAAAGAACAGGCCGAACGACAGGTTGCTCCCGAGTCCGGCGACCGGCACGACCGCGTTGCGGATCGTCAACGGCGCATAGTTCTGGGCGTCCTGCAACGCGTGCCCCGCTTCATGCGCGGCGATGCCGACGGAAGCGAGCGAACGACCACGGTGCACTTCCGGACTCAGCCGGAGCACTTTCTTTCGCGGATCATAGTGATCGCTGAGAAACCCCTGTGCCGCCTCGACTCCCACTTCACGCAGTCCCGCTCGATCGAGAAGCCGGCGGGCCGCCTCGGCGCCGGTGAGGCCTGAATGCGCGCGGACCCGACTCGCACGCGCGTACGCCGACTTGACCGACAACTGCGCCCAGAGCGCGAGGAGCAGCCCCGGCGCCAGAATGACGAGGTACAACCAGTCGAACCACATGTGTGAAGCATCCCTCTCGAGGTCGGATCCTGCGCGTCCGGACCTTTACTCGTAACAGTACGCGCGATCTTTCGGACGATGTGGTCGGGGAACCGCCGCATTACTTCCGCTCAAGGGCTCACGGCGTGGGGAGAGATTCCGCGGAATCGATGAAGAGGCCGTGAACGCTCGAGTTCTCGGGGTTCTTCTCATTCGGGGCGCCGGTGGCTTGGATGACATTGTTCGTGCGGTCTCCGCGCGAATAGAGGTCATGGCCGCCGCCGAGATCGAGCAGGACAGACCAGCTGTAACACCCGGTTGCGTCAAAGTGGTAGCGATCGCCGCCCGACTGCCCCATTGTGGCCCCTCCGGGCGCCGAGTAGCGGTCATCGCCGTCGAGGTCGACCAGCCAGGCGATCGCCTGCTGGGACGCTCCTCCCTGCGCGAGGCCGTCGGCCTGGTAGCTGTCGTTTCCGCCCCGGTCGATGAGCAATGTTGAGCAGACATCCCATGAACCGCTCTGACTCGCCGCGGTCATGCTCCAATACGTGTCGTCGCCACCGTCGTCAGCGAGGATTCCGATCGCCTGGTGCGCGGCGAACGCCTGGCCGTAACGATTGCCGTAATAGAGGTCGCGGCCTGACCGGTCATAGAGCACCCCCATCGCCCAGTAGTAAGCCCCGCCCTGGCTGAACTCACCCGCCTCGTAGCGGTCGGCGCCCGCAAGATCGGCGAGGAGGCCGATCCCTCCGGTGTCGTACCCGCGGATTCCGAATCCCACTCCCTGACTCACGCCAACGAAGACCGCGTCCGTTCCGTAAACCGAGCCGGACGGGCCGTTCGCACGGTAGAGGTCGCGGCCGTTCGCATCGATGAGGAAGCCGAATCCGCGCGGGCCGCCGATCGCCTGTGAGAATCGGTGCGACTCGTACAAATCACTTCCATCGCCGAGATCGAGGACGCCGCCGACGCCGTAGAACGCGGCGCCCACCGACCAGACCTCACCGGTATACCGATCCGCGCCCGCGTGGTCGACGAGCAGACCGACCCCCATCAGGCCGGCGCCGACGCCGGCGAGGTCGCCGCCGTATCGATCAGAGCCCGCGAGATCGACCAGTACGCTCACTCCGAGCAGGCCGCGTGCGGGATTGTTCTGGTATGAATCGTTTCCGGCGAAATCGATCACGAGTTGTGTCGCGGGCCGGTCACCGTCCGCGTAGTGGTAATCATCGGATCCACCCGGATCGACGACGACCGCTAGGCGCGACAGGTCGTATCGATTCGCATCAGGTCCGCCGAGCACGATCCATCCTTGTGGGGTTTCGAGCGCCGCCACGATCGAACCTTCGATGGAATCGGCGAGTTGTTCGGGGACCTCTCTCGTATCGTCGCCCCAGGCCGGAACGCCGTGCGGCATCAACGCCGGGCTGAATGACGAAGCACTGTTGAACAGCGCATCAAAGTCGATTCGTCCGCTCGAGTTGAGTGTGCGAATGAGGTCAGACACTTCGGGATGGGAGTTGATGTAGAAGCCGTTCGAGACGAACTCGGCGATCTCCGGCATGCGTGTGCGGGCACGATCGTGGTCGTCGATCTCCCATTCGGCGAATGCGTTTTGGAGCGCCGTGTCGCTGCGGCGAAGCATGATTGTCAAGCGGTTCAGCAGCGGCTCCGCATCCGTCAGGTCGAGCGGCGCTTCCAGGGGCGGCGGCGTCGCGTCGAGGTTCCGCGCGGCTTCACGGAGGATGAGTTGCGGATCCTCTACGACTTCATCAAGCGATGAGGTGATCGACTCCTGCAGTACATCGAGTCGAGTCGGTTCAACAAACGCGGCGGCGACCCGCGACAACATGTTCGCGCCGTACGACCGATCAAGCGATTCACGGAAGTACTGCCGCAGGCATTCAATCGCCTCGTGCTGTTCGTGCGCGTTGGCTTGCTCGAACACAACCGTTTCAAGCGCGGTCGGTTGGTCCGCTTCGCCCGTGAGATGGCTCAGATTGGGACGATCCCCTGCATCGATGACTTCACCCACGGGGCCGATCCATGCCGCACGGTCGGCAAGCGTCACGCGGATCTCCACCTCTTCCGTACCCACGCCGGGTGTGGGAACGGACGCGGACGCGTCTCCCTGCGTGCGTCGGACGAGAAGCGTGATCTCCTCATTCGCCGATCGATTTGCGATCAGGTCGTCGAGGTGATCAGGCGACTCCACACGAACGCCGTCGACCTGAAGCAGTATGTCGCCTCGGTCGATCCGGGGACTCGTCTGCCCCGTTCCCTCGAGTGGACCCGGATAGATCCACCCCACGATCACGCCCTCGGCTTCGGGGACTTCGCGTGTCGCGAGACCGAGGTAGGCTCGTTCGTCGGCGTCTGCAGTCGAGTGGAGCAGGCTCGTCGCCAACGCTATCGAGAGGAGGAAGAGAATCCGGGCCGTCGAGGAGGTATGAATCATGCCCGCATCGTAAGGTGACTATTCCAGGCGCTCCTCCGTCGAGCTACGAGAGGACGACGACCGGTAGCGGTCGATAGACTAAGGACCTCGGCGCCCGCGTGGCGGCGAACGACCGAACGAGCCTATGAAAGGACCGGCGTCGAATGGCGGATGGTGGAACGAAGAAAGCGCTCATCACCGGAATCACCGGCCAGGACGGGTCGTATCTCGCGGAGTTGTTGCTCGACAAGGGGTACGAGGTTCACGGCATCATCCGCCGGTCGAGTTCATTCAATACGGACCGCATCGACCACCTCTACCGAGACCCGCACACGCAGAATGTGCGGCTCTTTCTTCACTACGGTGACCTCACGGACGCGAATGTGCTCTCGAAGCTTGTCGCGGAGATCGAGCCGGGAGAGGTCTACAACCTCGGCGCTCAGTCGCATGTGCGCGTTTCGTTCGACATGCCCCTCTACACCATCGACTCGGTGGCGACCGGCGCCGCGAAGCTGCTCGAAGCGGTGCGTGATCATCAGCAGCGAACCGGACGCGAGGTCCGGTATTACCAGGCGTCAAGTTCGGAGATGTTCGGACTTGTACAGGAGGTGCCGCAGACGGAACGGACCCCCTTCTATCCGCGAAGCCCGTACGCTGCGGCGAAGGTCTTCGCTCACTGGCTCACCGTCAACTACCGTGAGTCGTATGACCTGCACGCGTCCTGCGGCATCCTGTTCAATCACGAGTCGCCCCGTCGCGGCGAGACTTTCGTGACCCGGAAGATCACTCGCGCGGTCGGCCGCATCAAGCACGGTCTGCAGAAGAAGCTCTATCTCGGCAACCTCGACGCCCAGCGCGACTGGGGATTTGCGGGCGACTATGTCGACGCGATGTGGCGGATGCTGCAACTCGACGATCCCGACGACTTCGTCATCGCGACGGGAAAGATGATCTCCGTCCGTGAGTTCTGTGAAATGTGCTTCGCCGCGGTCGAACTCGACATGAATGACTTTGTCGAGATTGATCCGCGCTATTTTCGCCCGGCCGAAGTCGAGCAGTTACTCGGAGATCCTTCAAAGGCGCGGAAGACACTCGACTGGAAGCCCAAAGTGTCCGTGGAGCAACTTGCCCGGATGATGGTCGAGCATGATCTCGAACTCGCGGCTCGCGAGCGGACGCTGATTGACGCCGGACACTCGCTTCCCGAGATGATCGGCCACGATCAGTGATGAGACGATTCTTCGCGCTGAGATCTCAATCGTCGTTCCGGGGGACTGTTCAACGGCGACGCCGTCCGCTATGCTCCGTCCGTCATGGCGCTTGAACCCTACATCCGCCCCGAGCTTACCTTCGTCCTCGATGGCGTCGAGTCGAAGTCGAAGCTCTTCGAGCTCATGGCACAGGCGGTCGATGAACTCGTGGAAGCGCTGGACGGCGAGACACTTCAGCGTCGTCTCGAAGCCCGGGAAGAGCAGATGGCGACCTCAACGCCCGAAGGCGTCGCGTTTCCCCATGCGCTCGCGCCGGAAATCGACAAGACCTTCATTCTCGCGGCTCGATTGAAGTCGGGCGTTGATTTCGGCGTGCCGGATCACCCGAAATCGGATCTGATCTTCTGCATGTTCGGGTCGTCGAAGGATCCCTGGGAGCACATTCGACTGCTCGCGAGGTTGGCGCGAATCGTCCGATCGGACGAGGCGCGGTCGAAGTTGCGGGGCGCCTCCGACGCCGCCGATCTCTACCAACGACTCCTGGCCGAGGATCGTTCGCATGGCTGAGGCGAAGGAGAGCCAGAGCCAACGCCTGCTCATCATGGTCGCGCGAAGCGAATCGGCGCTCGACGAGATCGTGACCGGTCTGCTCGATGTCGGTATCACGGGCGCGACGGTGATCGAGTCGAAAGGTCTCGGCGCCATCCTGCGGCAGGAGATGCCGATGTTCGCCGGTCTCGCCAGCTTTCTCCCTCAGCATACCGGCAGCCGCGTCGTCCTTTCACTGACCACTCCCGATCATATCGAACGACTCAATCGTTTTTTGGGAGAGATGCACCCCGACGATCAGCCGCTGAGTATCGTCGTTCAAGTCGAAGCGTCGTGGTCCAAGAACCAGTTCCCGACCGACTAGAAGAAAGACGGCGGAGCCGAATCCGTTCATGATCGATTTCGTCGATCCGACCACTCCCGTGTGGCCCGTATATGTGCTCGCCGCGAAGGACGGCGGCGCCGGCGGCAATCTCCGCGTACTCGGCGGCGTGCTGCTCATCCTCGGCCTCGGCCTGCTCGCCACGAGCAAGACCTTCTATCGCTTTCGTCGATATCACCTGTTCGCCAGACTGATCAGCAGCGGCTGGCCGGCAATCGGCGTCGGGATCCTCCTCGGACCCGCCGGCTTCCGTGTCCTCGATGAAAACATCATTCTGCAGGTGCGACCTCTGCTCATCGTCGGACTCGGCTGGATCGGCGCGATTGTGGGCATGCAGGCGCGCCGCGAACTTATCGCCA
Source organism: Phycisphaerales bacterium (assembly GCA_043101845.1). Lineage (GTDB taxonomy): Bacteria > Planctomycetota > Phycisphaerae > Phycisphaerales > UBA5793 > JBICHN01. The sequence goes on from JBICHN010000011.1 coordinate 1,818,080, forward strand.
GAATCCCCGGCGTTGTATGGAAATGGCTCGTCGTCGACGCGATCGTGACCGCCGTCGTATTCGGTGTGGCGACCGCGTTCATCGTCTCATCATGGATCGTGCACGACGGCGCCGCATGGATTGTCGCCCCGGTCGGCATGATCGTCGCCGCGAGCATCGGGTGGGCCGCCGAAACGCGATCGCTCATGAGCGATCGCGGACAGGAAGAGCTCCGACTTGCGGCCGTCATTCAGGGTTCCGCGGGACTTGCCGCGATCGTGTCGATCTTTGTCTTCGGACTGGTCTCGACCGGGGCGCATCCAAACGCTTCAGATGACGCTGCATTCGTCATCCCACAAGCGGCGCTCCGTCTCATCGCCTCGGTGGTTCTCGCCGTCGGCATCGGCTTCGTCGGCCGCTATCTTCTGCGCCAGGTGGGACGATCACGGCCGGACATGCTCGTGATCTTCTTCTCCATGGTGACCATCGTCGCTGGTGTCGCGGCGGAGCTCAACTTCTCGCCGCTCTTCTCCGCCATGCTCGCTGGACTCGTCATCGCGAACCTGGGCGGAACGAAACTGAGAGAGTTCGAGCGATTCATTCTCGGCGCCGAACAGACCGCAGGAACGATCTTCGGACTTCTCGCGGGAATCCTCGTCATTCCGTCCATCGGAGGCTGGGGATGGCTCCTCGTCGCCATGATTACGACGGCCCGATTGTCGTGCAAACCACTCCTTACCCGGTTTACCCTGCGACGATCGCCCGAACTGCTGCCCGCCAAGAGTTCGCTTTATGTCGCGCCAATCCGTCAGTCGCTGGTCGCCGTCGCGATCGCGGTTTCGCTCGTCGTTTCCGACGCCTCGCTGTTCAATCGTCGTCTGCTGACCGTAATCGTCATGGTCGCACTGTTGAGCGAGATACTTCCGTTCGTACTTACCTTCGTCGGCGGAGTCCGGCCCGCGCCGTTCTCTCGGGCGGACGCGCCGGCGCCGGAAGAAAACCCGGATGAGACCTTGTCCTCGCCGAAAGGAGCGGCGCGGGCATGAAGGTTACCTTTCGACAGTTCGTCACCTGGGCGCTGCTGGTCCTCGCCATGATTGCGCTCCGCGCCGGTGGGCCGCTGCTCACGCCGGAGCGTGACATGATGGTCGACGCGCTCGGCGAGTCGTACGCGGCGCCGGACACGGACCTGCTTCAAACGGCGACCGCGCTCGCCTTTCTCCTACTCGGCTCGTGGCTCACGGGTCGAATCTTCGGACAATTCTCGCTGCCGAAGATCACTGGTTACCTTGCGTTCGGCGTGCTTGTCGGACCCTATCTCACCCCCCTTCTGACGACGGAATGGCCGCCTCTGGTGAGCCTCGAACAGATCGGGTATCTCCGGCTCGTCAGCGCGCTCGCGATTGCGCTCATCGGGCTCATCGCCGGCGGTGAGATTCGTATTGACCTCCTGCGTGAGGATCTCCGGCGCGTTCTCACGATTACCTTTGTCGAAATGGCGGCCGTGTCCCTCGCGGTGTTCAGCGTGCTGTTTGTCTTTCGAAGTCGGATCGCACTGCTCGCAGAGCTTCCGAACATTGAGACATTCGTCGTATGCGGAATGATCGCCGTGGTCGCCATTGCGAACTCGCCGGCCGTGGTCGTCGCCATGATCATTGAGACCGGCGCAAAGGGGGTCATCGCGCAGACGAGTCTCGCCATCACGGTGTGCAAGGACCTCTGCCTCGTGGTTCTCGTCACGATCGCCATGGCGATCGGGGTCGGGATGCTCGCGACCGGCGAAGCGAATGAGCCGTCATCGTCGCTCGTCGGCGACCTCGCCTGGCATCTCCTTGGCTCCATCGTGGCTGGAGGGATCGTCGGCGTCGCTATGGCGATGATCCTCGGCCGAATGGGACGACGGATGCCGGTCTTCGTCATCGTGACTGCGATCAGCATCGCCCTTGTATCCGAAGCCGCGCATCTCGAGCCGCTGCTCGTCGCGCTGACCGCGGGCTTCACGCTGGCGAACCTCTGGCCGGAACACAGCGAGCCGCTCTTTCACACCATCGAAGAACTGTCACTGCCTGTGTATTGCGTGTTCTTCGCCCTCGCCGGCGCCCGTATTAATCTGGAGGTCGTCTGGGAACTCTGGCCGGCCGCGTTGCTCGTCGTCGGCGTTCGACTCGTCGCGGTTTGGGGAAGCACGACATTCGCAGCTAAGTTGAGTGGCATTGAGTTGCCCGCCCGACGATGGCTGTGGACTTCGCTGGTTCCCCAGGCTGGGGTCGCGATCGCGCTCACGGTAACGGTCTCGAACTCGTTCGGAGAGTACGAGTGGGGTCAGGCGCTCGCGAGCCTTCTGCTCGCCATTATCGCCATGCACGAGGTGTTCGGACCGGTTCTCATGCGGTTTGGTCTGACGCGGGCCGGTGAGACCGCGGGGTGAGTCCCTCACTTCGGAGTCCCTGAGACCGGGCGCGCTGGATTCGCGGCCTGGTTTCCGCTACGCATTCACCCATTGGTCACAGTGAATCTCCTGTCGAGGATCGACCATGAAAGCGGTTACGGTGGCGCGACAAGGCGAGCCCGTGCATGAGGCGGTCGAAACGGTTTCGGATTGGCCGGAGCCTCGCGCTGGATCGGGCGAGGCGATAGTGCGAACCGAAGCGTCCGCCCTCAACCATCTGGACCTCTGGGTCGGTCGTGGTTTGCCCGGAATCGATCTCGAGTACCCGAGAATCGGTGGATCGGATGGCTGCGGAATCGTCGAGTCGGTCGGTGATGGCGTTGACGACTCGTGGATCGGTCGTCGAGTTCTGCTCAACGCCGCCGTCCCGCAGACGAAAAGCGCGCGTCCGGATGATGACGGCACGCTTCCGGCGATTCTCATGATCGGCGAGCATACGAACGGCGCTCATGCCGCGAAATTTACGGCGCCCGTCAGCAACCTGCTTCCGCTCTCCGGTGAGACCGATCCGGTGGAAGCGGTCGCGATCGGCCTCGTGTCGCTGACCGCTTGGCGTTGTCTCGTGACGCGCGCGGGATTGCGTCCGGGAGATCGAGTGCTCATCACCGGCATCGGCGGCGGCGTGTCGAACGCGGCCCTCCAGATCGCCTTGCACTTCGGATGCGAAGTCATCGTGACGAGCCGTCATCAGTGGAAGCTTGATCGGGCGATCGAGATGGGCGCGTCGGCCGGGGTTCTCGATGACGGTTCGGATTGGTCGCGCGAAGTTCGTTCCGCGACCGGGAAGCGCGGCGTCCATATCGCGCTCGACTCCATTGGCAAGGCGACGCATCTGCCGGCGCTCAAGTCGCTCGCGCGCGGCGGAACCTATGTCACGCCAGGGGCGACCACCGGGCCCGACGCGATGACCGACCTCGCCCGGATCTTCTGGAACCAGTTGCGCATCGTGGGATCGACGATGGGCGATATGCGGGAGTTTCGCGAAGTGGTCGCGCTGTTCGAGTCCGGTCACTTGAGTCCCGTGGTCGACAAGGTGTTCGCGGCCGATGACGCTCGGGCGGCGTACGCCCGACTCGAGTCCGGAGAGCAGATGGGCAAGATCGTGCTTCGCTGGTCCTAAACCCGGGAGAATCCGTTGGCCTATGCCGGGCCGCGGCTACTATTCGGGACTTTCAAACACAGAGAGCCAGTATTCAGCCGAACACTCGGCTTGGAAGGAGATCGAAGTGGCAGAGAAAGACAACGCCAACGCGACTCAGCCCGGAATGCAGCCTGGTCAGCAGGGTCAGGGCATGATGGTGCATGTGGACGAGACGAAGGCGCAGACGACCTATGCGAACGCATGGCAGATGAACGCCGGTCAGGACGAGATCATCTGTGACCTTGGCGTGCAGGTACCGCGTCAGGTCGGAAACCAGCAGGCGATCAGCTTCCAGATTGGATCGCGAATTGTGTTCTCGCCGAACTCGGCGATGCGCTTCGCCGCGGCCCTCCAGCAGGTCATCGCGCAGCGCGAGCAGCGGATTCAGCAGCACCAAAGCCAGCAGACGAAGAAGTAACTCTGCGAGAGGGATCGTTCATGGGCGCCACGGCGTCAGCTCGGAAACTTGCCATCGACGGAGGCGTTCCCGTCTCCGCCGAGACGATCCCCGTCGTGTCCGCCCGCCTCGAAGACGATGAGATCGACGCGGCGGTCGAAGTCATGCGCTCCGGCCAGCTGCGACAGGGCTCGGTATGCGCTGAGTTTGAGTCCCGGTTCGCCTCGATGACGGGGGCGCAGTTCGCATTGACAACCTCAAACGGCACGACGGCTCTGCAACTCGCGTACGAGCCGCTGTTCGAGCCGGGGGACGAAGTCCTCTGCCCGGGGTATACCTTCATTGCGACGGTGTCGATGGTCTTCGCGCGTGGCGCCCGGCCCGTCCTCTGCGAGATTGATCCGGACAACTTCGCGATCGATCCGGACGACGCCGAACAGCGCATCACTGATCGAACCCGCGCGATCGCGGTGACGCATCTATACGGCAATCCCGCAAACATCGCCGCGATCGAAGCGCTCGCGAAGCGGCGCGGCCTCAAAGTCATCTATGACGCTGCGCAATCGCACCTCGCCCGATACGACGGGCGCGGCATCGGCGCCTTCGGGGACACCGTCACCTATTCGTTCTATCCGACGAAGAACATGACGACCGGTGAAGGCGGGATGGTGACGACGAATGACGGCGACCTTGCCCGCGAGCTCTCACTCGTGCGTGATCACGGCATGGAGCCCGGCCGGCGTTACCACCATGTCGCGCTCGGGTACAACTACCGGCTGAATGATGTTGCCGCGGCGATCGGTTTGAAGCAACTCGACAAACTGACCGAGCGGACGCGTCGCCGCCAGCGCAACGCGGCCCGACTTACCGAACGGCTCGAATCGGTCGATGCGGTCATCCCACCGAAACCTACGGAACGCGCCGAGCATGTGTATCACCAGTACACGATCCGTCTGAACCTCGATGCGCTTCGCGTCGATCGCGATGAGTTCGCCCGCGCCCTCGGCGCCGAAGGCGTCGGGTACGCGTTGCACTATCCGACGGCCGTGCATGAACAGCCGATGGTTCAGGAGCGAATGAAGGACGACTTGCCCGATCTTCCCGTCTGTGTCCGGACGGCGCGCGAGGTCCTCTGCCTGCCCGTTCACCCGAACCTGACTGACGAGCAGATCGATCAGATCACTGAGGCGGTCGCCAAGGTTGCGGACGCGTACGCGGTCTGAGGTAAACCCCCCCTGCGGGAATCCCGACTCAGACGGGAAGCTTCTCGAGTTCCTGCTGCACTTCGGTAACCACCTCGGAGATCGTGGACGATCCGAAGTCGAAGGTGGCGCCGGCGGTCTGAAACAACTCGGGCAACGGTCGAGAGCCGCCCAGCGCCAGTCCGGCCTTATACTGCGCAATCGCCGACTCCGGATCCTGGCGGTAGTTCAGCCAGATCTGCAGGGCGCCGATCTGCGCGATGCCGTACTCGATGTAGTAGAACGGGTAGTGATACAGGTGCAGCTGTCGCTGCCACGATTCCCGCCGATGATCCTCGAGTCCGGACCAGTCGACGCCACTTCCGAATCGTTGCTCGAGGTCGAGCCAGGTGTCCTCGCGTTCGTCGTGCGAGTGATTCGGATTCGTATAGATCCAGTGCTGGAACGCGTCGATCTGCGCGATCCATGGGAGGATACGAATGATTCCCTCGAGCTGAACCCGGCGTGCGCGGTCCGCCTCTTCGTCGCTCGTGTAGACCTGGTCGAGCCAGGGCAACGCGGTGAGTTCCATGGTCATTGACGCGACCTCGCAGAACTCGATGGGCGCGTGGCGGTAGTTGATGAGCGGATCGTTCCCGCCCAGCAGGGTATGGAACGCGTGACCGGCTTCGTGCAGGAGCGTCCGCATGTCGCGGCCGACGCCAGACGCGTTCATGAAGATGAACGGCTTCCGCTCCACTGCGAAGACGGTCTGGTATCCGCCCGGCGCCTTGCCGACGCGCGTATCGAGGTCGAGACTGTCCGGGCCGCGGAGTCGATCAAAGAGGTCACCGAGCCCGTGATCCATCGCGCGGAAGACCTTCTGCGTTCCCTCGATCATCCGGTCGACATCGCTGTCGAATGGATCGAGCGGATCGCGTCCCTTCACATCGACGGCCGTATCCCATGGGCGATACGACGAAACTCCGAGCGCCTTTCGCCGAACCTCGCTGATCGTGCGCGCGACGGGTACGACATGTCGCTCAACGGCTTTGTGGAACGCTTCGCATTCCGCGACGCTGTAGTCGAATCGGTGCTTCTCGATGAACGAGTAATCACGGAAGTTTTCGAAGTCCGCATTCCGCGCGATTCGATGCCGGCGCTCGACCATCTGATCAAAGATCTCGCGCAAGGCGTCCCGATCGCTCAATCGGCGGTCTTCGATTGCCCGCCAGGCTCGCTCCCGTCGACCGCGCTCCGGCGATTCAAGAAACTTCGCCATCGCCGGGAAGGTGCGCTCTTCACCCTCGAACTCGACCGTCTGGGCGCCGGTGATCTTTCGGTGCTCCTGACCCAGCGCGGAGAGTTCCGTTTCGATCGGGACATTCTCATCGCGAAAGATCTCAATGTCCGCTGCGACACCCTGGTCGAATACCCCGTAGCGCCGCGGGTCGAGCTCATCGCGGAACGGGCACTCGTAGTACTTCTGATTCAGCTTGAACGACGCCTCACTGAACTTTGGCTGAATGTTCTCGTTGAACGCCCGGTACGCGGCCTGAGCGTCTTCGTCGTTCGTATGGCAGGTCATTCGCACATGCAGTCGAGATTTCGTCTCGTAGATGTACGACTCGAGATCGCTTCGCTCAACGAGCCACCGCTCGAGAGATTCGGCCGAGTCGAACTCACGATCGAGCAGGTCATCGACCAGGGGCTCGATCTGGCTCCAGTCGCGGCAGTCGATCTCCGGCGGGACGAAGTCGGTTTCGGTCGGCATGGAATCAGTCTCCAGTGTCGCTACGCCGGAAGCGACTCGAGTTCGCGGCTGACTTCGGTGATGAGTCGTCGTACGGAGTCGCGTCCGAAATTGAATTCGGCGCCGGCGGCGTCGAAGAGCTCCGGCAACGGACGCGAGCCTCCCAGTGAAAGGCCGGCCTTGTATTGATCGATCGCTCGATCGGGATCGTCGCGATAGTTCAACCAGATCTGCAGGGCGCCGAGCTGCGCGATGCCGTACTCGATGTAATAGAACGGCACGCCGAAGAGGTGCAGTTGACGCTGCCAGCTGCGTGCGTGATACTCTTCGAAGCCTGACCAGTCGACCTCCGGTCCGAATCGCGCGTCGAGCGCCAGCCACGCGTCGCGGCGCTCATCACGCGAATGTCCGACGCGGGTGTACAACCAGTGTTGAAACGCGTCGATCTGCGCGATCCACGGAAGTGACTGCACGATGGATTCGAGGTGGCGCCGTCGAGCGCGCTCGGCGTCTTCCGTCGTGAAGAACTCGTCAAGAAACTGGTGCGCGGTCAACTCCATGCTCATTGAGGCGACCTCAGCGAATTCCGTCGGCGCCTCGCGATAGTGCAGCAGGGGCTGATCAGCGCACAGCATGGAATGGAACGCGTGCCCACCCTCGTGAAGCAGCGTCTCGACATCGCGCGAGAGGCCAGCTGCGTTCATGAAGATGAAAGGCTTCCGCGAGCGGTCGCGCTGGTACTGATATCCGCCCGGCGCTTTGCCCTTTCGCGAATCGAGGTCGAGGCAACCGGGTTCGCGCAGCCGGCTGAAGAGCTTGCCGAGCCCGGGATCCATGCGACCAAAGATCCGCTCGGTCCCATCGACGAGATCGTCCGCGTCCTCGAACGGCCGGAGCGGAGGCCGCCCCCGGGCATCCACCACGAGATCCCACGGCTTGAGATCATCGACTCCGAGCAGTTCCCGTCGTTGCCGGTTCAGTTCGCGATAGAGCGGCGTGATCTCCTGTTCGCACGCGTCGTGAAACCGGATGCAATCCGCCGGCGTGTAGTCAAAGCGGCGCATCTTGCGAAACATGTAATCGCGGTAATTCTCGAACCCGGCGTTCTCCGCGACCCGCTGACGCGTCATGAGCATTCGGTCGAAGATCGATTCGATGCGATCCGCGTCGTCGAGCCGCCGCGAGGCGATCTTCGTCCAGGCTGTCTCCCGCGTCTCACGGTCCGTCTCTTCGAGATAGCGACTCATCTGCGCCAGCGTCCGCTCCCTGCCGTCGAAGTCGCAGGTCATGGCGCCGCAGATCTCGTTGTATTCCTGATCGAGTTTCGAGAGTTCGGTCTCGAGAGGGACATTCTCTTCGCGGTAGATCATCACCTCGACCTCGAGGTCGCGGTTGAGGACGCGGAACTGTTCCTCGTCGAGATCGGCCCGGGCTGAACACTTCACGAAGCGCTCATTGAGCCGGAAAATCATCGGCTTGACGCGGGGCTCAATCTCGTCGACGAATCGCAGGTACTCGGCCTTCGCCGCCTCGTCATCGGTATGACAGGTCATCGCGATGTACCGGTCGGCGAGAGCCTCGCTGATGGCCGCCTCGAGCTCGCTTCGATCGACGAGCCAGCGCTCGAGATCAGACGCCGACTCGAGCGGTCGCTCCAGGAGGTCGTCGAAGAGCGGAGCAAGCTGGCTCCAATCGCCCGCGTCGAGATCAGCGGGTACCAGCGGGGATGACGGCGGAAGTGTTCGATCCATCGACAGGCCTGCCCCGGTCGAGTGTTCCAAATGACGGCGATTCTTGGAGCAAACAATAGCCGAACACGACCTCGCCGTCACCGTCCGACTCCGATCGAATTCCGACATGACAACCGCCGCCGAGGCGGTCATTCTTACTCTGAACGAAACCGCGGGCGTGTGACCCCCAATAAGAAAGGGGACGGAGGACGGCGCCCCCGCTCCGTCCGAAGACCGGGAGAGCAAAGCGATGACTGAGTTTGAACAAGTTCTGCAGTTGTTGGACCGTCACGAGGAAGTTCTGGTCCTCGGTGGACTCGGCGCCGTCGCCATCGTCGCCATTCTCCTCGGAACGGTTCGGTCGATTCTCAAGACCGCGATCCGCGAGCGCTCGCGGCGGGACATCGCCGCATATGTCGCCGAGGGTTCGATGACTCCGGAGCAGGGCGAGCGCCTACTTCGCGCCGAGACGGATGAGAAGTCCTGCTGCTAGTAGCCCATCGCATGTGACCGGCGTCTACATGAGCAGGTCGACGAGGCGCCCGGACGGCGAAAGCGACCGATAGATGAACAGAATCTCGCGTTCGGTGATGCGTCGGGGCGCCGGCGAGGCGGCTTCTTCTTCCATCCGAATCGCATAGAGCGGGGCGTCAGACTCCTTCGATTCTCCGCGCGCCGCTCGTTCAAGATCAGCGAGTTCCGCGTGGAGCGCTGCAAGGCGCCACTCGGCAGCGAACTCGGCGCCAAGAAGCCAACTGATTTCGAGTCGCCGGGCCGGCGAGAGATCGCTCTCCGTTTCACAGCGGTCGCGACCACACTCCGAATCATGTGCCGATGCGGCACATGCGAGCCCGTCAGTCTCTGGATTCGTGACAATCCCGAGCAGAACCGCGCCGCGGTCAAATGTCGAATCTTCGATTCTCATACGCTTCTGAAGAGCGTGGGAGGCGCCACTCGACCTCCGCTCCGAAGCGACCGATAATCGGCGGCTTGCGCGGACACTTCGCGGACCGGACGAGCCGACCGCGTCGATCAGAAAGTCCGGACACGACGCCATGTCGCCGATTCACCACATTGACCGGGGAGCCAGCGCGACACCATGCTTCGGACCGACGATCTCGATTACGAATTGCCAGACCGACTCATCGCTACGCGGCCCGCGGACCGTCGAGACGATGCCCGCCTCCTCGTGATGCGGCGCCAGAGGGACGAAATCGAACACAGGCGCGTGCGCGATCTTCCAGATCTCCTCGGGGACAAGGATGCGGTCGTCGTCAACGACACGAGGGTGGCGCCTGCGCGTCTGGTGGGGCGTCGCGCCGATACCGGTGGTCGGATCGAAGGGCTCTACCTCGCCCGCCGGGAGGCGTCGCGATGGGAGTGCCTTCTCAAGTCGAACGGCCGTCTTCGACCCGGTCTGGTCATCGACCTGCAGGCGCCGGATGGCGGGCCCAGCGGTGTGTCACTGGAGCTCGAGTCGCGAAGCGACGCCGCATGGCTTGTGCATGTCAAGGCGCCGGCCGATGGCCCCACCGCGCTCGAACGAGCCGGCCACACGCCTTTGCCACCATACATCGTCAAGGCGCGATCCCGACAGGCGGGACTCAACCAGTTGACGGACCGTGAAGATCGCGAGCGCTACCAGACCGTCTACGCCGGGAGGGAGGGCGCCGTCGCCGCTCCGACCGCCGGGCTGCACTTCACGAGCGAGCTCATGGCGCGGCTCTCTGACCGTGGCGTGGCGCTCGGCCGCGTTACGCTGCATGTCGGCGCCGGAACATTCAAGCCAGTCGATGCGGAGTTCGTCGACGAGCACCCAATGCATGCCGAGTGGTACGAAGCCCCGGCGGAGACCGCGGAACTCGTCCGCCGGACGCGCGTCGCAGGCGGCCGGGTTATCGCCGTCGGGACCACCACCGTCCGAACGCTCGAGTCGCTACCCGATCCCCTGCCTTCCGTCACGACTTCCGGCGAGACCCGACTGCTCATCACGCCAGGCTACGAATTCCGGTTCGTCGATGGGCTTATGACGAACTTTCACCTTCCGCGGTCGACGCTGCTTGCCCTCGTCGGGGCCATGGTGGGGGTCGACCGGCTCCTTGCAGCCTACAGGGAAGCCATCGCCCGTGAGTATCGCTTCTACTCATACGGCGATGCGATGCTCATCCTTCCGTGACCCCGGGGAGTGGTGAATTGAGGGGGTTTTTGCGTTTCGCTTTGATGAATGCGAACCGCCCCCGCCGATGTCATCGTCTATACTCGTAGGAGCAGGCTCGGCGCGGCCCCGGACCCGCCCGCACGCGTGCCAATCGACTTTTTGTGTCCGGGATCGAGGAGAACGACCCATAGCTCGCCGACGATTCATCAGCAGCCGGGAAATGTCAGTTCAGCGAACGCGCGTCAACGACATGATCCGCATCAGTCCTTTGCGGGTCATCGGCCCGGACAACGAGCAGCTCGGAGTCATCGAGCTGGACGAAGCGAAACGACTCGCACGGGAAGCCGGCCTCGACCTCGTTGAGGTATCGCCCGATTCACGGCCCCCGGTCTGCAAGATCATGGACTACGGGAAATACAAGTACCAGTTGTCCAAGAAGGAACAGAAGCAGCGAGCCGGATCCAAGAAGAGCGAGTTGAAGGAAGTTCGACTCGGCCGCTCCCTTCGTATCGATCCCCACGATGTGGAATTGCGTCTCGACAAGGCGCGCGAATTCATTCTCGAGGGGCACAAGGTGCAGTTCGTGCAGCCGATACAAGGCCGCGAAATGCAGCACAAGCACATGGGTGTCGAGCGTCTTCGCGAGATCGAGGAGAAGTTCAAGGATATCGCGAAGTGTGAGATGCCCGCGCGACTCAATGGTCGCCGCGCGATGATGATCCTCGCCCCCGACAAGGCGAAGATCCAGCAGGCGAAGCGATCGGCTCCAAAGGAGACCGTCGCTGAAAAGGCCAGCGTCGGTGATGACTGAGTCCGCAAGGTGACTGACTGATCGTCCGCCGGAAACTCTTCCGGCTTTGCGAATTCGAAGCATGACGGAGACCGCAGCGGCGATGTCATTCTGCGCCCGGTTTCCGCTGCAATCGTTTTGCGTCTCTTTCGTTTGAAGTTTGCCCGGGCGGCGCGTAACGAGCCGATAGAAATTCCGAAAGAGAGGTCGACGGAGCCTCTGAACGATGATGTTCGATGCTCGTGGAGAATCCCGTCGTGGCGCGTTTTGCATTCATCTCGGACATTCACAGCAATCTGCCGGCCTTCGAAGCCGTGCTTACGGAAATCGAACGCATCGGGGTCGATACGATCATCTGCCTCGGTGATGTCGTGGGTTACGGTCCGCATCCCGTCGAATGTCTCGAACTCGTCCGCAAGCGCTGCGATTTCTGCGTGCAGGGGAATCACGACCTCGCGGTGATCGATGAACTCGAAGCCGGCCGATTCAATCTCGCGGCGCGAATGGGCATCGAATACACCCGCGATGTCATCCGCGAGGAGCATGCGCGGCAGATCGCGGAGATGCCGTTCATCGGTGACCTGGACGAAGTGACGGTATGTCACGCGTCGCCCGATCCGAACGCCCCTACCGACTACATCCATGACCAGACGGTCGCGGCAGGCGCGTTCGGAGGGTTCGACTCCCCCTGCCTCATCGTCGGGCACACGCATGTGCCCGCCGCGTTCGCGACCCGCGACATGGGATATGCGACCGTCGAGCCCAAGGATGTCTCACTCGCGTTCCTCCCGCCCGCCTCGGCGCTCAAACTCAATCCCGAGTTCCGATACATTCTGAATCCCGGCAGCGTCGGTCAGCCGCGCGACGGAAACCCCGATGCAAGTTTCGCGATCCTCGAACCGGACTCGCGAACCTTCTCCGTCCATCGGGTGCCCTACAACATCGCGGCGACGCAACAGGCGATGCGCGAGGTCGGTCTTCCCGACATGCTCGCGCAGCGACTGCGACTCGGCGCCTGATCTACACCGATGCCAGGTCCGCGCAATCCGTCGCGTGTTCCGTCTCGCGAAGTGCGATGGATGCCGCCCTCGAGAGATCATCGAGCAGATCATTCGCGTCTTCAATGCCGATTGAGAGTCGAACGAGGTCCTCGGGCAGTTGGCGGCGGTTTCGAACGGACTCCGGAATACTCGCGTGCGACATCCGGCAAGGGAGACTCGCGAGCGAGCACACGCTGCCGAAGCTCACCGTGATCGAGAAGAGTTCGAGCGCTTCAACGAATCGGCGCGAGGTTTCGTAATCGCCCGTCTCGAACGCAAGCACGGATCCGGCCCCGGTGGCCTGTGCAATCAGCAACTCGTGTCCCGGGCTCCCTGGAAGCCCCGCGTAGTTCACCCGTCGCACCCAAGGCTGCGCAGCAAGGAATTCCGCGATGACGCGGGTGTTCGCTTCCTGTCGATCCATCCGAACGCCGAGAGTCCGCAAGCCTCGCTGGAGCAACCACGCTTCGAAGGGCGCGAGTCCCGTCCCTTCCGCATTCAGGATGAACTCGAGTCGCTCCGCGATCACCGGATCGTTGGTGAGTACGAGGCCGGCGGTAAGATCCGCATGACCGGACAGGAATTTGGTCGCCGAATGCACCACGAGATCAGCGCCGAGATCAAGCGGCCGCTGCCGATATGGGGACAACATCGTGTTGTCGACGGCGACCCGCGCCCCGGCCCGTTTCGCCAGCGTAGAGATGGCGCGGGTATCAATGACGCGATGGAGCGGGTTGGTCGGTGACTCGAAAAGGACGAGCCGCGCGGGCTTGCTCAGGGCGCGTCGCGCGATCTCGAGCTGGTCGAGATCGACATACTCGACGGTGACACCCTGTGGCTCAACGATCTCGCTGAGCAGTCGATAGGCCCCTCCATAGAGATCAGTCGACGCTACGATCCGCTCGCCCGGCCGGACGAGCCGAGTCACTGCGGCCAGCGCCGCCATTCCGCTCCCGAACGCAAGCCCGTGCGAAGCATTCTCGAGGGTGGCGACGGCGCGTTCGAGGTTCGCCCGCGTCGGGTTGCCACTCCGTGAGTAGTCGAATTCGCCGAACGATTCGGCGGACTGTTGCGCGAAGGTCGCGGTCTGGTAGATCGGTGGAGACGAAGCCCGATATGGGTCCTCGACCCGATCGCGATCACCGCGCGCGATTCTCGTTAGCGGACGCATGCCGCGACCTCCCCTTCTTGAGTCAGGAGCGACCTCAGATCGGATAGAGTCGATTCATGGCGACTCCATCCATCGCCAATGCCGGATTGGAGTTGTCGTCGGACATCCTCGATGTCCGCAAAGACCGCCGCGCTCGTCGGCCTTCTCCCGGCGCCTCGTCCCGTGACGCTGAACACTTCATCCCCGGCGGTACGAAGGACTGCGGTGGTCCACTCGCCGCCAAGCCGCGCAAGTGGATTCGTCCGCGCGATCGCTCGGGGTGAAACATGAATCGACGGCTCATCCGACTCTTCCACGATGGTGGCGACGAGTCGTACGCGCTCGTCCCGCTGATAGGCGCGGCGAACCTCGGCGATGTCAATCGATTCAAGTCCGGAGCGAACGATTCGATCAGGATCTACCCATACGCCGAATGACGCTTCCGCGAGAATCGCCGCTTTGTAGGCTAGGTCGAGGCCGGAGAGATCATCGGTCGGGTCGAACTCGGTGAATCCCCGTTCGCGGGCGATCTCCGTCGCGTCCTCGACGGAGCATCCCGAACCGATCCGATCGAAAATGAAACTCGTCGCTCCGTTCACGGCGGCGTCGATGCGTTGCAGTCTCGTCCGGGTGACAAGCCTTCGCACGGTCTCGAGCACCGGTGTTGCGCCGCCGACGGCGGCGGAGTATGCGAACGGAGCGCTGCGACGCCGGGCGACGGTGGAGAGGACGGAGCCGAACTTCGCGACCACCGCCTTGTTCGCAGTGACGACACCGATGCCGTGCGAAAGCGCCCCGCCAACCAGTTCGGTCGCCGGCGACAGGCCGCCGATGGCCTCGACGACAAGATCAAGCCCGCGTCGAATCAACGCCTCGGCATCAGTTGTCAGGAGACGCTCTGGAATCGCCGATGCGACATGCCTCGTCGGCTCCCGGATCGCGATTCCGACGACTTCGTACCGATCCGGAGCCGAGTTCAAGAGCTCGTAGACACCGCGGCCGACGACGCCACAGCCGAGAAGCGCTACTCGTATCGGGCGATTCAACGGACTGTCGGACGACTTGAGATCGAGTCGCGTGGGGCCTGGTCCAACCTGCGTAGGCGCCCGGTCGCCGAGTCCACCCACTTCAAACCGCAATCGGTGTCGGAACGCGTAAAGAGCCGCCTTCGACTGCAGAATCTCACCACTCAGGCGAGTCGCGTCCTCCCAGGAGACTGAGACGAACCGCCCGGGACGCGACCCATGCGCGCCGCGCGGATCGGCCTCGTAGAGACCATCGACATCCTTGAGGAGAATGCAGCGGCGGGCGTCGAGCGCGTGAGTCAGCAGAACCGCGGTCAAGTCGGAGCCGCCCCGCCCGAAGGTGGCCACGGATCCGTCCTCCTCGTGTACACCGAGGAAACCAGGGACCACGACCACGGGACTCGTTGCGAGCCGTCGTCGCAACGGCTGAACATCGACTCCTGACGGCGTTCCATCGAGGTGATCACCGCGAACCCGGATACCGAGTTCGCGCGCGTCCATGCCGACCGCATCAATCCCGATGCGGTCGAGGGCGAGCGTCAGTCGAGCGACAGACTCGTGTTCGCCACAGGCCAGCGCCGCGGCGATCCGTGAGGACGAGTCGCATTCGCCATTCCGCAATACGCCGGCAAAGAGCTCATTCGTGCGTCCTTCGAGCGCCGACACCACGACGACAAGCTGAGTGCCCTCTCGAACGAACTTGTAAATGTGATGGGCGACGCGCTCGACATCCCGATCGTCTTGAAGCACAGATCCGCCGAACTTCAGGATGATGATTGATTCCTGATTCACTGCAGTGTTCCCTTTCCCTTTTCACCGGCGTATCGCTCGGAGCTCGTTCATTCGTGTGCGGACGAAAGCGCCTGGTCGAGGTCAGCGAGTAGATCCTCGGGTGACTCGAGTCCGACGGACAGCCGAATGAGTCCGTCGTCCAGGCCGACGCGCCGACGATCTTCCGCTGGGACCTCGGCGTGCGTCATCGACGCCGGATGTGTCACGATCGTTTCCACCGCCCCGAGGTTCTCGGCAAGGATGCAGAGTCGCAGTGACTCGAGAAAGCGGACGCTCGCTTCGAATCCTCCCCGAAGTGTGAAAGCGACCAGCCCTCCACCCCCACGCTGTTGCCGGCGGGCCAGCGCGGCCTGCGGGAATGAGTCGAGAAACGGGTAGGAGATGCGGCCCACGCGCGGATGGGCCTCGAGCCACGCGGCGATACGAAGCGCAGACTCGCTCTGTCGCGCCAGTCGCAGCGAAAGGGTCTTCAGCCCTCGTATCGTCAACCACGACTCGAACGGCGCCTGCGCGAATCCCACTGCATTCTGCACGAACTTGAATCGTTCGCGAAGAGCTTCATCGCGAGTGACCAGCGCTCCTCCAACCGTCGCGTTATGTCCTTCGATGTACTTCGTCGTCGAGTACACGCAGACGGCGGCGCCGAGATCAAGAGGCCTCTGAAGCGCGGGAGTCAGAAAGGTATTGTCGACCGCAAGGATGGCGCCTTCGTCGTCGGCGATGGCGGCTATCGCTGCGATATCGGTGAGCTTCAGCGTCGGATTCGCCGGCGTCTCAACGAAGGTGAGTCTCGGCCGGATACTGCGAACCGCTTCACGCGTCTGATCAATGTCCGCGGTGTCGACGGACACCGCCTCGACCCCGAACTTCCCGAGCACCTGTCTCAGAAGTCGCGTGGTGCCTCCATATACGACATCGGAGATCACCACGCGGTCGCCATTCTCGAGCAGCGTCAGACAGAGCGCCGTGATGGCGGCCATGCCGGTTGAAAAGCTTGCGGCCGGAAGCGCAGCTTCAATGGCGCCGAGATGCGACTCGAGCGTGGCGACGGTCGGATTGCCAGTACGCGAATAGGTGAATCCGCGATCGCGACCGACTCCTTCCTGCGCGAAAGTCGTGGATTGATATATCGGTGTCACGACGGCGCCGGTCGCGGCGTCCGGCGCGAGTCCGCCGTGAATCAACTGGGTTTCGAAGCGCGAATCCGCATGAGTGTCGCGGGGTCGAGGCGCAATGATGTCCTGCGCGATGAGCGCGGTGGAAGCCATGACGGTTCCCCTGAGGCGTGATGAACAAGGAAGTGACGCCGTCACCGCGCGAAAGCGAGCAACGGCCTCATTCGGGACAGGCCCACCGCGGGGGTCATCATGCGTTCGCGTCTAGTTTGATTGAGGAGGGAAGACGAAGCTTCGAGATTCTCAATCCATCATGCCGCGAACGGAAGATGCGCCGGGGTGGGCCCGGGCATGACCATTCGCATTCGCATCGACTTGGATCGAGTCGTCGTCATGAGTTCGCGGCGACTGTAGCGGGGACAAACCCGCTTCGTCAATCCGCCGATTCAAAAAAGAGACGGGACGACCGGCTGGTCGCCCCGTCCTGCGATCGCGCGCTCCGTCAACGCGCGACCGCGATCAGTATACCGAATCCGGGAAGTAATAGTCCTCGGCATTCTCCGGAGTGATCAATTCGACATCGAGTAAGAGATGCCGTGGCATGAACTGCATGACCCGGTCCTTCTGGCCGTCCCGCATGGTTGATACGCACAGATGAATCCCGGTGGCGATCATCGAAGGCGGATAGGTGATGTCCGCCGGGAACATCGGATCGTTCTCCATGACCCGCTTCACGATGTCCTTCATGCCGGCGCCGCCGAGCATCCACATTTCGTCTTCGCGACCGGCCTCCTGAATCGCCTGCAGCGCCCCGAGCGCCATGTCATCGTCCGACGCCCAGACCGCGTCGATCTCGTCGTGCTGTTGCAGAAATGTCTCCATGACGGCGAGCGCCGTCTCCCGATTCCACTTGCCCGGCTGCTGTCCGAGAATCTCGATCTCGGGATGCGCATGGAAGACTTCGAGCGCAGCCTCCACGCGGTCGCTGTTCACCGTGCTGGGAATTCCTTCGAGGATGACGATCTTCCCCTCTCCTCCAAGCTTGTCGACCATGAACTCGGCGCTCTTCCGGCCGAACGCCTCGTTGTCACCTTCGATGAAGAGGTCGGCGACGGGTTCGAGGAATCCACGGTCGACGTTGACGATGAAGATTCCGCGCTCGTGCGCCTCTTTCGCCACGGGCGTGAGCGGCGCGCTTTCCGTCGCGAGAATGACGATCGCGTCGATTCCCTGCGCCATCATGGTCTCGATGTCCGAGATCTGCTTCGCCGGGTCGAGCGCCGTGGCGAGCTTCCAGTTGATTTCGGGGTACATCTCCATTGCGCGTTCAGCCCACCACTTCACGCCGGCGGTCCAGCCGTGGTCGGCTGCCGGGATCGACACGCCAATCGTGAGTTCGCTCATCGCTGGCGACGCAGGCGCCGCGGAGCCGTTCGATTCGGTCGCTTCCTCGGCGCATCCAGTGAACGCGAACGACGCGATAGCCATCACGAGCGCCAGCCCGCCCACCACTCGAAAACTCATCCGACGCATGGTTCGTCCTTCCTCATCCTTTCCGCGCCATTCGATTCCGCCGGCGCGGTGTCAGTTCGTCGATCGGGTGCGCTGCACGAGCACCGCCGCGATGATAACGATTCCCTTCACGAGGCCCTGCAGATAGGCCGGGACATTCATGAGCACCAGCATATTACTGATCAGTCCGAGAATGAGCACGCCGATGACCGTCCCCCAGACGCGGCCCTTCCCCCCTTCCATCCGCGTGCCGCCGATGACGACCGCCGCAATCGCGTCCAACTCGTAGAGGTTCCCCATCGTGGACGCCCCGACCGAGTTCATTCGGGCGGCGAGAAGAAGCGCCGCGACCCCGGTACAGAACCCGATGAGCGTATAGGTCCAGATCTTCACCCGATCGACGGCGATGGCCGAGTACCGCGCCGCCGTCTCGTTGCATCCGACCGCATACACATAGCGGCCGTAGCGAGTTCGATTGAGGAGAATCGACCCGGCGATGGCGAACAGAATGAACACGAGAATCGGCCAGTAGATGACGAGCGGGCGCCCTGGAATCACCTCGATGAACGGAAGAGGAATGCCTTCTCCGCCGATCTTGCGGAACAGTTCGAGACTCTCGGAGCGTACTTCGCCACCATCCGCAAGCGTCAGCGCGACGGACCGAAACCCCACGAGGCCGCCGAGCGTCACGATGAACGCGGCGACTCGCCCCTTCGCGATGAGCACTCCCTGAATGAAGCCGAGAAGCGGGCCGAGCGCGAGCGCCACGCCCACCGCGGCGACCACGCCAATCGCTTCTGCTTCGACGCCGGCGATGACGCGATTCATCGTCATGATCGAGACGACGCCGACGAGCGCAAGCATGCTGCCCACGGAAAGATCGATCCCGCCGGAGATGATGACGAAGGTCATCCCGATCGCGATGATGCCGACGAAAGAGTTCTGGTTGATGATGTTTCGAAGATTCTCGGGCCGGTAAAAGTCGGCCCCTGCGTAGTAGCCGCTGAAGACCAGGAGAAAAGCGAAGGCGATAAGGGCGCCATAGTTTTCGAGGAACAGGCGCCAGTCGAATGTGCGCTGTGGCTTGGCGATCGCCGGGTTCGTCATGCTGATCTCGCTCCCGCCTTGTCGACTCCCGCGGCGTACCGCATGACCCGTTCCTCCGTAGCCTCTTCCGCCGACAGTTCGCCCGCGATATGGCCGTCGCGCATCACGATGATCCGATGACACAGCCCGAGCAGTTCGGGAAGCTCGGACGAAATGACGATGATCGCTCGACCATCGTCGGCGAGTCGGGCGATGAGCTGATAGATCTCGCGCTTCGCCCCGACATCGACCCCCCGCGTCGGCTCGTCGAGAATGAGAATGTCCGGCTCGGCGTCGAGCCACTTGGCGATGGCGACCTTCTGCTGGTTGCCGCCGGAGAGTGTCCGGACCGGCGCGCGGAGATCTCCAGCGCGTACACCGAGGTTCGCCGTGTGCAGCTCTGTGCGCTCCCGCTCCTTTCGTCGATCGACGAGGATTCGACAGTATCGACGAAGTGTGACGAGCGTGGTGTTCTCGACCACGCTCAGGTCAAGGATGAGGCCCCGGCCCTTGCGATCCTCGGACAGATAGGCGATTCCGCGCGACGCGGCGTCGCGGGGTGAACGGATTGACGCCTCCTTCCCGCGGATGGTGATTCGGCCCCGTGAGCGTCGCCGCAACCCTGCGATCGCCTCCGCGGTCTCGGTTCGACCGGCGCCCACGAGGCCGGCGAGACCGACGATCTCTCCCGGCCGCACCTCGAGCGAGACCGACTCGACATGTCCTGGTACGGCGACTTCCTGCACATCGAGCGCCGGTGGTCCGCCCGGCGCGGGGCGCCGCTCCGGGTAGACATCTTCGAGCGGGCGACCCACCATGAGTCGGGCGAGTTCCGCCTCATCCGCCGCGTCCGGGGTTACGGTCTTCACCACTCTTCCGTCACGCATGACGGTGATTCGATCGCACAGCCGCCGCACTTCGCTGAGGATGTGCGAGATGTAGATGATCGTGACACCTTCGCGTCGAAGCGAGTCCACGAGTTCGAAGAGCGCCTGCGTCTCACGCTCGGTGAGAACGGCCGTAGGTTCATCCATAATGAGCACGGACGCTTCGCACGAGACCGCTTTCGCGATCTCGACCAACTGCTGGTCGGCGATCGACAGCGTGGCGACCTTGCGCGATGGAGCGAGGCGGGACCGCAGGCGCTCAAGCCAGACCTGCGCCTCTGCGTTCGTGCGTCGATGATCAACGAAGCCGCGTCGACTCCGCTCGCGGCCGAGGAAGATGTTGTCGGCGACGGAGAGCTCATCGATGAGATTGAGCTCCTGGTGAATCATCGCGACGCCGCGGTCGAGCGCCTCCCGTGGCCCCCGGAGTTCCACGAGTTCGCCGCGGATTCGCATCGCGCCCGCGCTTGGCGCTGTGAGGCCGCTCAGAATCTTCATGAGCGTCGACTTGCCCGCCCCGTTCTCGCCAATGATGCCGTGCACCTCGCCCCGACGGAACGACAGTGTGACATCGTCAAGCGCGCGGACGGCGGGAAAGTCCTTGGTCACGCGCTCGACTGAGAGAATCGGAGAATCGGGGGTGGGGTCTTGCATGGTGAATCGGTGACGGCAGCATACGGGGGCGCAGGTGGCCCGGTCCATCGACGCCCAATCCCACTTGAGTATGTTGGCGCAAGCCATAAGCGCCAGTATCATCCCCGCATATGCGCAATCGAATCCACTTGTCGGGATCGCTCCTTCTCGTCTCCGCCGGCCTGGTTATCGCCGGTTTCGGGAACCAGCCGGCGTCCGAAGAAGAGCCGACGCCGCGACGAACCCGCCCCGACGCGATGGCCGACGGTGCGGTCGACATCTTCTACTGCACCCAATCGGCGGGCTTTCGTCATCCGGTCCTGCCTGAGACGCGCGAGATCATGTCGAAACTCGGCGAGAAGCACGACTGGCTGCGCGTCACCGTTTCGGATGACATCGCCGATCTCACGCCGGAGGCGCTCGAGCGGCTCGATGTCGTGATGTTCTACACGACCGGTGAACTGCCGATGACGGAGGAACAGAAGTCGGCGTTTGTACAGTTCTGTGAGAGTGGCGGCGGCTTCGTCGGCGTCCACAGCGCCACCGACACCTTCTACCAGTGGCCCTGGTATGTCGAACACATCGGGGGAAGCTTCAACGGCCACCCGTGGCACGAAGAAGTCGGCATTCTGGTCGACGACCGCGCGCATCCGTCGACCCGGCATTTCGACGGCGATCGATTCGTGATTACGGACGAAATCTACATGTTCAAGAACGAGAATCCTGATCGCCAGGTCCTTCTTCGACTCGATCCCGAGTCGGTCGAGGATCGGGCGAATGGGGTGTATCCGAAGACTTCATGGACGCGGCGCACCGGCGCCGGTCCGGTCTTCTATACGGCGCTCGGCCATCGGTCCGAAGTCTGGAACGACGAACGGTTCATTCGTCACCTGCTCGGCGGGATTCGCTGGGCGGCTGGAGTTGACGAATGATCGATGGTCGCCGCGCGTCGGCGACATGGATGGAGATCAGGAATGCGACGACGAACACGCGGCGGCGCCTGGGTGGCGGCGCTGGCGACCGGCGCCTCAATCGCCGGCCTCTCAGGACTCATGATCGCTTCACGCCCCGTCGAGACGGTGGAAGTCACGACCGGTCAGTCGGACGATGCGCGGGTCGATCGCTTCAGCGGCGCCCCGATCCCATCCGAGGTCAACTTCGGTCTGCATCTCATTGGCGAACTCAACTGTGTCGCATGCCATGCGACGGACGATGCGATCCTCGATCGTCTCGTGGTGAAGCGGGCGCCGCTGCTCGATGACATCGGGGCCCGTATGGACCCGGGCTACATGCTCAAGTTCATCATGGCGCCCCACGCCGTCAAGCCCGGAACGACGATGCCCGGACTGTTCTCAGCGCCTCGGCCGGCGATGGTCGAGCCAATCGTGCACTATCTGGTCTCGCTGGGCGGACCGATGCCGCACGAAGAGGAGGAATTCAACGAGGTCGACATTGAGAATGGCCGCGTGCTCTACCACCAGGTCGGCTGCGTGGCCTGTCATGCGCCGCAGGAGCCTCCGTCGGTGTTGCAACCCGCCTTCGTAGTGGAGGCGGAAGATGAGTACGGCGTCATTGATGAGTCGGATCACACGATCCCCGATCTCGCGCGCCCGTCGGCGCCGCTCGGGGAACTCGGGCTCAAGACGAATGTGGCCCAGCTCACCGAGTTCCTCGTTGATCCGCTGGCGACAAGACCATCCGGTCACATGCCGTCAATGAAACTTACGCGTGACGAAGCGCGGGCCATCGCCGCATACCTCCTGCGCGATCGGCCAGACGAGCCGTGGTCCGAAGCGTCATTCGAGATCGATCCCGCCAAGGTTGAGCAGGGTCGACAGATTTACGACATGATCGGCTGCGCCGCGTGCCACACCATGAACGCCGATGACGAGCCGGCGCCCCACGGCATGGCGCGTCCTCTCGAGGCGCTCGACCCGGCGGCGCCGGACGGTTGCCTTGGCGAGAACCCGGCGCCGGTTCGGGCGCGCTACGACCTGACGGCGGACGAGCGTACCGCCATACGCGATGTGCTCGCCAATCTTGAGGAGTTCAAGACGCCACCGTCTGACGACGAATGGATCGCGACTCGTCTCGCGGCGTTGAATTGCCTCGCGTGTCATGATCGGGACGAGCTCGGAGGACCCGAAGAGGGTCGCCGCCATTACTTCATGAGTCTGGAAGAAACCGACCTGGGCGACGAGGGCAGAATCCCACCGACATTGTCTGGGGTCGGCGCCAAGCTGCATACGAGTTGGGTTCGTGAGGTCCTTGAGCATGGCGCCGCCGTTCGGCCGTACATGGGGACGCGAATGCCCCAGTTCGGCGCGCAGAATGTCCGAGACCTTCCCCGGCGGTTCGAGGCCGTGGACTTCGGTGACGCAGGACCGGCCGAAGACGAGTTCAATCGTTCACTCGCCGACGCCGGCCGATTCCTCGTGGGCGCAAACGGACTCAAATGTATCGATTGTCACTCGTTCGCCGGTCACGAATCCCTCGCGTCTCCCGGGCCCGACCTCGCGACCGCGCACGAGCGGATTCGGAGCGGATGGTTCCATGAGTGGCTCGAGAATCCTTACGAGACGCGGCCGGGCACGCGCATGCCGACTTTCTGGCCGGAAGGCCGAAGCGCGTTTCCGGATCTACTCGAAGGTGACATGAATCGACAGATCGATGCGATCTGGGCGTACCTCTCCCTGGGTGAATTCGCTCCTCTCCCGGAAGGCGTCGAAGCCGAACAGGGGTATGAACTCGTCGTCCGGGATGAGCCGGTCGTCTTTCGGACCTTTGTCGATGGCGCGGGTTCGCGCGCGATCGCGGTTGGATTCCCCGAGCAGATTCATTGCGTCTTCGACGCGCACGCCGTTCGACTCGCCGCAGTCTGGCGAGGGCGCTTCCTGAGCGCCTCAGGCGCGTGGGCGGGACGCGGTGGCTCCGCGGTCGATCCCCTCGGCGACGCGAAAACTATGCCCGACGGCGCGCCGTTCGCTCGTCTCGATACGCTCGACGAGGCCTGGCCGGACGAAACCGGTGAACTCGCGGGCCTTCGGATGAAGGGGTATCGCCTCGACGATGAGGGCCGGCCGATCTTTCGCTACACGATCTTCGGCGCTCCGGTCGAAGAGCGACCAATCGCACGACTGAATGAGAATGGCGCTTCGTTTACCCGCGAGTTTCGGTACAACCCGTCTGACATCGATCAGCCGCTGTGGCTGCGCGTCGCGAAGGCGTCATCCATCGACCGGTCCGACCGCCACGCCTTTGTGACCGACGATGGCGTCGAATACGAGCTCCGTATTCCGGAAGACTGGCGAACGATTGTTCGTGAGACTGGAGCGGGCGATGAACTCCTGCTGGAGATCCCCGCCGGCGACGATCGTATCGATCAGAGCACGGCATTCGAGGTGGAGATGAAATGGTGAGCCAACGAGTTTTCCGCTCGATTTCGATTCGTACGCTGCTGGTGCTGGCGACGATTGCGATTGGACCCGCGCTCGGGGTGTCTGCACAAGAGGCGCCATCATCCGCTGCGGATCTTCCCGAGCTCCGCTATGTCAAGCAGTCGACGCGAAAGGCGACGCGGGAAGCCACGCTCGATCAGTACCTGCCCGCCGGTCTCAAGTTCGGACCCTGGTGGACCGTTGGACCGTTCGCTAACGAATGGACGCAGGTCGCGGGCCATGAGAACGGCGGATACAGCCTCCTCAATCGTCCGCTACTCCCCGAGAAGGGATTCGACCCGGACGCCGTCTACATCGGGAAGAACGGGCTCGAAGTGCGCTGGGAGAAACGCGAGGATCTCCCGGACAACTCGGCGATGGACCTTCACCTCTATGAAGATGAATCGCTTCAGGATGACCTCATCGTTTACCTCTACCGGACGATCTCAGTCGACGAGCCGGTCGATCTCGAGGTGACGATGGGATCGGACGACATGCTCAAGGTCTGGTTCAACGGCCGTGTCGTCGTCAATGCCGATGTGTTGCGCGGGTGGGCGGGAGACCAGCACCGCGTCGTGCTGCCGCTCGAGCCTGGCGAAAATCACCTGCTCGCCAAAGTCGGCGAGCACATGGGCGGATTCAACTACTCGTTCAGCTATCGCAACACGATCGACCCGATGATCGACACAATGCTCGAGTACCAGTTGGACAAGGACTTTCCCCGCTCGAGAGAGGACGAGTTCTATCCCATCCTGACGATCCCCGTGCCGGACGAGGTCGTGCTCGAAGTCGGCGGACTCGACACGATGCCGGACGGTCGCCCCGCGGTCTCGACCCGACGCGGAGATGTCTGGATCGTCGAACGCGCGTACGAAGATCCGCCGTTCTTCGCCGAGTTCAAGCGCTTCGCCTCCGGGCTGCACGAGCCGCTTGGCCTCGCGGCCCGAGAAGATGGACTCTTCGTCGTACAGCGTCCCGAACTCACCCGGCTCGTCGATTCGAACGGTGACGACCAGGCCGACCTCTATGAGACGGTGACGGATGACTGGGGTGTAAGCGGCAACTATCACGAATTCGCGTTCGGCCCTGAGTTCGATCTGAACGGCGACATGTGGGTGTCGCTCAATGTCGGGTTCTGCGGCGCACTCGGAAAGAGTGTCGTCCCCTGGCGTGGATGGGCGCTCAAGGTGACGCCGACCGGCGAAATGCAGCCGGTCTGCGGCGGGATGCGTTCGCCGAACGGACTCGGGATGAACGCAGACGGCGAGATGTTCTATACCGACAACCAGGGCGACTGGGTCGGCACGAACAAGCTCAGCCATCTCAAGCGCGGCGTGACCCACGGACACCCGTCGAGCAACCGCTGGTTTGATCATCCGGACGGGCCGGGCCCGAATCCGGGCAAGCCCGCGGCGGGGCCGGACGGTCCGATCCCTATGCACGAGGCGAAGGAAGCCATGCCGACACTGCAGTTGCCGGCGGTCTGGTTCCCGCTCGTGCGCATGGGTCGCTCGGCAAGTGACATTCTCCTCGACGACACCGGTGGCGAATTCGGACCCTTTGAAGGCCAGCTCTTCGTCGGCGACCAGTTCTCCAGCATGATCACCCGCGTCTTCCTTGAGAAAGTCGACGGCGAGTACCAGGGAGCCTGCTTCCCGTTCCGATGGAATTTCGAGTGCGGCGTCAACCGAATGTGCTGGGGCAAGGATGGATCGATGTTCGTCGGGATGACCGATCGCGGCTGGGGATCGGTCGGCCGTAAATCCTACGGATTGCAGCGGGTCGTCTGGTCAGGGAAGACCCCGTTCGAGCCACTCGAGATGCGCGCGAAGTCCGACGGCTTCGAGATCGAGTTCACCAAACCGGTCGATCCGTCAACCGCCGGCGACCCCGCGTCGTACTCGATGGAATCGTTCACCTACCTCTATCACGAGCCGTACGGCAGCGATGAGTTCTACCGGGAGACGCTCAACATCACCGACGCGATGGTGAGCGAGGATCGCCTGACCGTTCGGTTGCTCGTCGACGGCCTGCGCGCGGGATTCGTGCACGAGTTGCACCTCGACGGCGTGCGTTCGATCGAGGGCGAGGAACTCCTGCATGCTGAAGCGTACTACACGCTCAACGCGATCCCCGCTGCGGCCGATCAGGCGTCGCGCGACTGAGTCAACAGGGACAATCCACTTGCGCCGCCGGCACCATGATCGGGACGCACTTCGGAAGGACATCAATCTCGACGGGCGTCATTCCAAAGGCTTCGCCGTCGATTTCAACGGGAACCGGCTCTTCGGATTCAATGACGACGCGCGTCCCGAAGCGATAGCACACGCTCTTGAGCGTGGACACTCGTCGTCGGCGCGCGGCAATGGCGTACCCCACGAGTTTCGGAATGCTCGCCTTGGGAAATATGCAGACATCGAGTTCACCGGAATCGCACAGGGCCCGGTCGGTGATCGACAGAACGCCGGCGTAATGCTTCACATTGCTGACGACGACCATTTCGCCGGCGATCTGCTCCTCCTCCGCGCCGAGCCGGACGGTGATGCGCGGGCGCCGATAGGACGAGAGCGTCTTGAGAACCGGCTTGATGTAGCCGCGGAATCCGAGCTTGCCGTTGCGCGAGCGATGAATCTCATCGATGACCATCGCGTCGAATCCGACGCTCAGGACGAGAAGGAATCGCCGCCCGTTCGCGACACCCAGGTCGAGTCGGCGGGTGACGCCGGCTTCGATCATGTCAAGAAACGGCGCCGCGTCGCAGGGAAGCATCAACTCCCGAGCGAGCAGGTTCGCGGTGCCGCACGCGAGGGGCGCGAGCGGCACGGCGGTCGGATCGACGAATCCATTGAGCGATTCATTGACCGTACCGTCACCGCCGGCGATGACGATCGCGTTCCACGAATCGTCCGAAAGATCTCGCGCGATCGCTTCGGGTTGACCGGGTCCGCCGCTTTCGCGCACGACGACTTCGTGGCCACGCTTCTTCGCGAGTTCTACGACACTTCGCGCGCGTTTCGCGGAGCGGCCGCGCCCGGAAATCGGATTGGTGAGAACAGCGATTCTCATGACTGAACCAGTGTGGCGACGATTGTAGCGACATCCGCGCCATCCTGAATCCGCGGTCCGCGGCTCATACACTCATTGGGAACGCCGCGTCCGGAGTTCAGCACATGCCCCCCGTCTGGGTCATCGTGGTCAGCGTCATCGTCGGAGTTCTGCTCCTCGTCGCGATCTACGACATCACTCAGCGTCACCACGCGATTCTGCGAAACTTTCCAATCATCGGTCACTTCCGCTACTGGCTCGAATCGATCGGGCCCGAGCTCCGTCAGTACATTGTCACCGACAACAACGAAGAGCGACCGTTCAGTCGCGACCAGCGACGATGGGTGTACTCGTCTTCGAAACGCGAAAACGACTACTTCGGATTCGGATCGGATAACGAGTTCGAGACGAGTCCGAACTATCTCATCATCCGGCACTCCGCGTTTCCACTGGCCTCGCCACGCAAGACAGATGAAGCGTACGACGCGCACTACCGCATCCCCTGTGCAAAGGAACTCGGCGCCTGGCGAGGGCGAAAGCACGCGTTCCGACCGACCTCGGTCGTGAACATCTCGGGAATGAGTTTCGGGTCGCTCAGTGGCCCGGCGGTCGAGGCGCTCAACCGCGGCGCCGGCATCGCGGGATGTCTCCACAATACGGGCGAGGGCGGCGTCACCCCCTATCACCAGCATGGTGGCGAACTCATCTGGCAGATCGGGACCGGGTACTTCGGTTGCCGTGACCGCGCCGGTCGGTTCGATCTCACGAAGTTCAAAGAGGTCGTAGACGCGAATCCGATCCGGGCGATCGAGATTAAGCTGAGCCAGGGCGCCAAGCCCGGTCTCGGCGGCATGTTACCCGCGAAGAAGGTCACCGCCGAGATCGCGCGCATCCGGCTCATCCAGGTCGGCGAGGATTGTTACAGCCCCGCGCGACACTCCGCGTTTAGTGATGTCGATTCAATGCTCGACTTCGTCGAGACGCTTGCCGGCGAAACGGGCCTGCCGGTCGGAATCAAATCAGCCGTCGGGCAACTCGAGTTCTGGCGCGAACTGGCGGAGAAGATGGAGAGCGGCAATCGCGGGGTCGACTACATCACGGTCGATGGGGGCGAAGGCGGCACCGGCGCGGCGCCCCTGGCGTTCAGCGATCATGTCGCCCTGCCGTTCAAGCTCGCGATCAGTCGTGTGTATCCCATCCTGTATGAGCATGGACTCCACGAGAAGATCGTCCTCGCCGGTTCGGGCAAACTCGGATTCCCGGAGTCGGCGCTTCTCGCCTTCGCGCTCGGATGCGACATGGTTCATGTCGGTCGCGAAGCCATGATGGCCATCGGGTGCATCCAAGCCCAGCGGTGTCATACCGGGCATTGTCCGACGGGGGTCGCGACGCAGAACCGCTGGCTCATGCGCGGGCTCGATCCACGGCTCAAGTCGGCGCGGCTTGCGAATTATGTGGTCAACCTGCGCAACGAGCTTCTGCGTCTGAGCCGCGCCTGCGGCGTCGTGCATCCGGCCCTCGTCTCGTCGGAGCGGCTCGAGATCATCGACGGACGATTCGGGACGAGAAGTGTGACGGAGGTGTTCGGTTACGAGGCCGGATGGGGATTGCCGAGTGATGAAGATCGGCAGCGACTCGAACATCTCATGTCGGGGAGACCTCCCGAAGTACCCACTGAGGAAACGATGGTACAGGCGCGTTGACCGCCGCCACGAAGGGTCGAAAGACGAAACACGGGTCGGTTCGAAGGGAATAAGGGATTGAGCCTGGCGAGTGTCGTTCGTTCGGCCGCCCCGTGAGGAGACCCGCCATGATGGTCAAGCGATCATCCGTCCTGCCGTTCATCATCTCCCTATCCCTCCTGATCATGCTCGCGGGTCGTGTTGACGCGGACGGCCGCAGTCCTGGTTCGTACCTGCCGGATGACGCCCTCGTCGCGCTTTCTGTTCGCAACGGCGATCATGCGGTCACCCGACTCCGCGACGCGCTTCTCGATCTCGGATGGCACGATCTCGAGTTCGCGGCCCTTCTCAACGAGAATCCGGAGCTCACGCAGGGCCGACTTGCGCTGATGGGCCTTGCTGCATCGGCGGGGACCGACTCCTGGGGCGCGGTGGGCGCGTTTCTTGGTCGCGACGCCGCGGCCGGCCTTTACCTCGAGGATGGGCAGGATGAAGGCTCGGTGCTCGTCGCGGTTCGATTGCGGCAGCCCGAACTCGTCGATCGAATGCTCGAAGGCATTCAGTCGTTCACCGGCATGAAGCGTCGGGGCGAGTTTGATCCGGACCGAGTCACGCTCGTCAATGAGATCCGTGTTTTCGCTCCAACCGATGAACTCCGATATGTCCGCGTCGACGACACCCTGCTGCTCGCGTCCACGGCGGGTCTGATGAACCGGGCTATCGCGAGCGATGACGGTCACTCCTCGCTCGAAAATGCGTCATGGTTCGTGACCGCGACCGACTCTGAAGCGTCACTGATCTCCTTCTCAATGCAGCCGGCGCGCATTCGCGCGCTCATTCAGGCCGCGAACGGCGACGATTCACTCCCGCTGAAGCTCGAGGATCCGACTGGTGGCTTTCTCCTGGGTGGACTCTGGCACGCGCTCCTGCACGCGGAAGCGGTCTCGGCGTCGGTGTCCGTCTCGGAACGGGAATGGAGGTTCGATTCGAGCATCGTCACTGACGAGCCCCTCCCCGCGACCCATCGTGGATTCGTTGTTTCCGACTGGATTCCCGCCGGATGGTCCGCCGAGAAGCTCCCGGGGTTCATCGGTGAACAACGACTGCTTCGTGACTGGTCGGCGCTCGTCGCCGAACGCGAGTCGCTCATTACGCTCGAGGCGGCTTCCCAGGTCGTCGATTTCACGAACACCATGACGACGCTCATGGGCGGACTCGATTATGCGGAAGACTACCTGCCGCGAATCTCCGGACCGATTCGATTCATTGCGTGCGAACAGTCATTCGAAGACGAGTCGTACACCCCATCGCCGCAGCTGCCCGCATTTGCGATGATCACTCCGCTGCGCGGCGTTGACGATCCGACCTTCAAACGCCGCCTCTATTCCGCGACGCAGACCGTCTTCTCCATCATCTCGCTCGACCAGGCGCAGAAGGGCGAGCCCACCATGCTCCTCGAAGTCGACATCCACGATGGTGAACGCGTCGTCACGACCTGGTATCCCGAGGTCGAAGGAGAGGGAATGATGGGCGGGGGCATGGCGTCGCCCACCGACGGATCAAAGGACGCCGTCGGCGTGCAGTACAACTTCGCTCCGTCCGCGGCGATCGTCGGCAGCGAGTACATCGTGACGACCTCAACCGACCTGCTCCGCGACATCATCGATGTCGTGAAGTCGGCCGACGAATCCATTGAGCAGCGACTCGAGCCCATCACCGACTCGTTCACGATCGAAATGGATGGCGTCACCTCGCTGCTGCAGGCGAACCTGACCGAACTCATTACGAATCGCATGCTCGAGACCGATCAGGGTCGTGAGATGGTCGACCGCGAGATTCGCGCGTTCATTCAGGCGCTCGCGCTGGTCGAAAGAATGGACTTTACGACTGTTCACGAAGATGGCGTCTGGCGGCTCTCCGCGGGTGTGCGATTCGCGAGCGAACCGGCGACGCCGATTGAGAGCCATCCAACGGATGGAGAGGCCGACCAGATCCCGTGAGAACTCGATTCGATCCAATGCGACCCTTCTCGCCAACCGCTCAGCGACCGTGGGACCGGTCAGCGGCGGGAAGGCTCCTTCGCGCCGCAGGGTTCGCCCCAACGCCGGAGGAAATCACTCGAGCTCTGGACGACGGAGCGGCCGCGACGGTTGACCGGATCGTCTCCGAGGAGACGCCGCAATCGGATCGTGTTCGCGAACTCGACGAGCTTGTCGATCGCATCGCCGCGCAGAACGACATCGATGCGCTACGAGGGTGGTGGCTCCTGCGCATGCGGCATTCGTCCCGACCGCTGCGCGACCGCCTCACACTGTTCTGGATGAACCATTTCGCGACGAGCGATGAGAAGGTCCAGAGCGCTTCCCTCATGCTCGGGCAGATGCGGACACTTGAGCGATATGCGCTTGGCCGCTTCGAAGAAATGGTCAAGGCGATCTCACGCGATCCCGCGATGATCATCTGGCTCGACGGCGACGAGAATGTGAAGGGGCGACCGAACGAGAATTACGCGCGCGAACTGTTCGAGTTGTTCACGCTCGGCGTCGGTCATTACACCGAACAGGACATCAAGGAAGCGGCCCGGGCCTTCACGGGGTGGGGTCAGCATCGCGGACGATTCCGGTACTCGACATTGAACCATGACGGCGGATTGAAGACGGTGTTCGGGGATTCCGGACGCTTCGACGGCGACGATATCGTGCGCCTTTCGCTCGCCCGGCCCGCGTGCTCACACTTCATCGGGACCAAGCTCATCCATGAGTTCATCACCCCGCATCCGACGCGATCGCTGATTGACTCGTTCGCCCGGCGGCTGCGCGAGACTGGTTTCGACATTCTTGAGTCCATGCGAACGCTTCTCGGCAGCGAGGCGATGTTCGACCCGAGTCATGTGCGGACGCGCATCAAGTCGCCGGTTGAGTTCGTACTCGGCATCGCCCGGTCGCTCGACCTCCGCATCCCGGCGACGACCCTCGCGGAGGCGGTGTCGAACATGGGGCAGCCGTTGTTCGAACCACCGTCGGTCGCCGGATGGGAAGGCCATCGGAGCTGGATGAATTCCGCGACGATGCTCGTCCGACTCAACACGGTCGCGCAGGCGTTGCGCAATGATGCATTCGAGTTCGCGCCGCAACGAATGCTGAACGAATACGCGCTCGACACGAACGACAAGATCGACCGCTTTGCGATCGAACTCACGCTTGACGGGCACGCCCCTGAGTCACTGGTGCGACAGCTCCGTGAAGTTGAAGTCTCCGATGGTCCGGAGCGGCTTCGGACGACGCTGCGCATGACCATGACGGCGCCGGAATACCAACTCGTCTGAGGCTGCGCCCCGTCCTCGAAAGGACTCGACATGCCGCTCTTCAACCGACGCGAATTCGTGACCTCGACGCTCGGCGGCGCCACACTGCTTGCGACGGGCATTTCGGTTCCCGGATTCCTCAACCGAACCGCTCGCGCCTCGGCGCCGGAGCGCGACCGTCGCATTCTCGTGCTCGTGCAGTTGTCGGGGGGAAACGATGGCCTCAATACCGTCGTGCCCTACGCGGATGATCGCTATCACCGGGCGCGCCCCACGCTGCGCATCGCGGAGAACGCCGTTCTCAAACTCGACGAGTCGCTCGGGCTCAACCCCGACATGGTCGGGTTCAAGCGCCTTTACGATGAGGGGCGTCTCGGGGTCGCGATGAATGTGGGATACCCGAATCCTGATCGGTCGCACTTCCGATCGATGGACATCTGGCACACCGCTTCGCTGGCGCCGGAGCGGGTGGAGACCGGATGGCTCGGCCGGGTCGTCGATTCGATGGAGTGCCCGGAAGACGCGGCTCCGGCGGCGCTTCATCTCGACTCGACGGCGCTTCCGCTCGCCCTTCGTTCGAACCAGCAGCCTACGCCATCCATTCGCTCCCTGGACGCGTTTCGATTGCAGGGCGCGGCCGACGAGATCGAATCGATCGCCGGCGCCGCGCGCGACGCGGCGCACGATGATCTGCTCTTCGTGCAACGCGTCGCTCTGTCATCGTGCCGGAACGCGCGACGGATCGAGCGTATCGCCGAGGGAGACGGCGCGGAATTCGGCGGGTCGTATCCGGGCACAGGTCTCGGACGACGGCTCAATCAGATCGCAGCGCTCATCAAGTCGGAGTTCGGCGCCCGCGTCTACTACACTTCGCTCGGAGGCTTCGACACCCACAGCGGACAGGGACTCTCACACGGGCGCCTGCTCCGTGAACTCTCCGATGCCGTGACGGCGTTCTCCGATGACCTGACCGCGAGTGGACTCGGAGACCGCGTCACGCTGATGACCTTCAGCGAATTCGGTCGCCGTGTCGGGGAGAACAGCAGTCGTGGAACCGATCATGGCGCCGCGGCGCCGCTCTTCCTCGTCGGCGGCGCCGTGAACGCCGGCGTGCACGGCCATGCCCCGGACCTCGGCGATCTCGCTGAAGGCGATGTGCGACACGACATCGACTTCCGTTCGATCTACGCCGCGATGCTCGACGACTGGCTCGGTGTCAACTCGAGGGCGATCCTTGGCGATCGATTCGATCCAGCCCCGGACCTCCTCAAGGTCTAGATGACGAGAGCTGCGCCCAGTGTCCGCCTGCGAGTGAAAAGCGCCTCATACGCGTACGACTAGACTCAGCGCGTGGAGGACACGATCACGCAATTCGTCGACACCCTCGGATATATCGGCGTCGCCTTCCTCATGTTTCTCGAGAATGTGTTTCCGCCGATCCCGTCGGAGCTCATCATGCCGCTGGCGGGATTTACCGCGGCTCGTGAAGATTCGACTCTCCTGGGGATGATCATCGCCGGATCGATCGGCAGCGTGCTTGGACAGTACCCCATCTACTGGGTCGGCCACAAACTCGGTCACGAGCGACTCAAGCAGTTCGTCGATCGATACGGTCGATGGTTGACTATCTCAGGACGCGAAGTCGATCGCGCCGGGGACTGGTTCGATCGACACGGCGGCAAGTCCGTGCTCATTTGTCGTCTCATTCCCGGTGTGCGCTCACTCATCTCGCTTCCGGCCGGGATGCAGGGCATGTCGCTCGCGCGGTTCACTCTCTATTCGGCGGCCGGGATCGTGGTCTGGTCCGCGATTCTCGCGGTCGCAGGTCATTTCCTCGGTGATCGATACGAACAGGTTGAGTCATGGCTTCAACCATTCGGCGCCATCGTCTTTGGCGGGCTCGGCCTCGCATTCTTCGTCTGGATCGGATATCGCCTCTATCAGTGCAAGACCGATCCGGACCGATCCTGCATCCCGTCGCCCTCGGGCGCCGACCCGCGTTGATCGACGCCGGCTTGCTATCGGCAATTCGGGTCAGGATCGGGATGAGGCGTGAAGTCCGGGATCAGCTGGCTCTCGCGCGGATCGACTACGGCCGCTTCGTAAGCGTCTTTGAGTACTGAGAAGAACGCTTCTCCCTGGCGGTAGGCGCGCGTGTAGTTGATCTCGATCGCGGCGAGTTGAAACTTGTTCGACGGAGGCTGCCGGCTGCCGGTCTGGTGGTAACCGCCGTAGCATGCGAAGACGAATCCCTTCGGATCGAGCCCGTCGAGATGGTCAAGCGCCTCGGTCATATGGAAGTCCGGCGACGGTATTCGATCGGTCGTCCGCCAATCTTCAATCCAGTGATCCCACGACGGCGCCGGATCGTTCGCGGGATCATCGTCATAGAAGAGCGCCGTCAACTGCTCACCGACGGACGCCCACCAGGTCACCTCGACCCCGTCCGGGGAAGTCGCCGGCATCGCGCCCCACTCCGTGCACACGAGTTGCTCAGGAACGGCCGGAGGATTCGCGCGGGTCCAGGGTGGCCCCGTCCCGCCGACACCTTCGTGCGCGATAAGGTTTGCGGCGTCGATGAACTTGTTGAATCCAGAGAAGTGAAGATGCACATCAGTGAAATCACAAACCTGGTTCGCGTAGAGGACCGTGCGCCAGATCCAGACGGCCTGCTTGCTCTCTTCGGACAGCGTCCCCCCGGCGCCGATCACGCCCCGGTTGCCTTCGATCATGTTGAGGGCAACCGGCGCCGGCGCCACGATGCGAATCGGTCGGTGACCTCCGGCGACCGATCCCTTACGCGCCGCCTCGGCCAGGCGCTCGTAGTACGCGAACATCGCGTCGTGCGCCTCAACGAGACACGCTTCGTCATCGATCTCATCGACCGGAGTATCACGCCGTATACAGGACAGTCCGTCGTCGGATTGGAAGAGCCACAAACCCGGACCGCTGTGCACCTCGTTGCCGATCTGCAGGTAATCGAGAAGGTCACCGCCCCACGCCATGACGGTCTCGACATTCGTCGCGATCAACTCCTGTTCAGCCTCGGAGGGAAGATAATCCTTCGCGCCATCCTGGAAGCGGGTACGCAACATGATCACGATCTCGCGCTGCTGCGACTGGTCGCTTTGATAGTCGGCGAGCAACGACCGCACGGTCATGCACCCGTCAGGATTCGACACCCAGGATTGCAGATCATGCTGGTCAATGTGCTTACGCAGGATCTGAATGTGATCGACGCCCGCCAGCTGCGACATGGCATAGGTCGGAACCGCATAGACACCGGAGCGGAAATCCTCGGCGTCATCGATGACCCAGTCGCCATTCTGATCCGCTTCCACGCCGGCCACGATCTCACGGTAATCGGCAATTCCGTCGTTGTCGGTATCGTGCGGGTATATGACCACGATGGTGTCGGCTTCGTTTCCTGAGCCATCAAGACTCATCACGCCGACCATCGTCCTCTGTTCATTGATCGCCCGCAGCTTGAGGGACGCCGCGTTACTGCCGAGTGGTGTGTTGACATGGTTTCGCACGGGAACCCAAACGAAGGGCGGGTCGCCCGACGGTCTCCCGTAACGACCGTTCCATATCCAGAGTCCGTTCTCGGAGAGGACCTCTCCTCGCTCATTGAGATCGAGCCCGATGGAATCCGCGCCGTTATCGCCGAGCCAGGTGTAGGAGGTCCAGGACAGAGCTCCGGGCGCCGTGGGGACCCACGCCTTGGTTCGTCGGACTCCCGCATCGGTCTCGAACCAGCCGCCCGCCACCCCTTGGGAGTTGATCCCCGTCACCCATGGGCCGCGGTTCGCCCGCGCGGGCACGCCGCCGGGAAGCTGCGCCCAGGCGCCCACGCCGTTTACGAATCGCCAGACGACGATCTTGCGAATCGGAGTGGATGGATCTGGACTGTCGGCGATCCCGGCAATGTGAAGGACGAGGTCGGCGCCGCTCCGGGCGCGCCCGCTGATGGCGAATGCGCCTCGGCTCGTCCAGCCGGGAGGATCTTCAAGAGTGGTCCACTCGCCCATCGCGCCGGCGGCGAGAGCGACTGATCGCACCGGCCCGCCGGCGGTCCATCCGATTCGATCTCCCGCGTTGTTCACTCCGTGAACTTCGCCGGTTGAATCTGGGAAGTGAGATTGAAGGGCGCGATCAGGGCTCCATTCGTATCCGCGAATGACGCCGTTGGAATCGATTCCGCCGCCGACGACTCCCGCGTTGTTGAGATCGTGCCCGAGGGTGGCCACATTGTTCTTATCGCTAATGCGAATCCACTGAGCATCGTTCCAGCGTGCGTCGGCGTGGATATCCGGCGCCTTGCGCAGGTATGCGAACGGTGTGTCCAACTCATCGGTGAACACCGCGAGAATGTCGCCTCTGTCGTTGATGCTGATGACATCGACGAGAGATCCGGCGGGATACCCAACTTCCTGCGCGGGACGAATCGGAATGAGTGTGAATGCGTGCTTGCCCGCCCGAGTTCCGTCGGCGATGGCGTTCTCTGA
Organism: Phycisphaerales bacterium; assembly: GCA_043101845.1. Lineage (GTDB taxonomy): Bacteria > Planctomycetota > Phycisphaerae > Phycisphaerales > UBA5793 > JBICHN01. The sequence continues at coordinate 1,854,874 of JBICHN010000011.1, forward strand.
AATCGAGAACCACAATACCAGAAGCGGTAGAACGACGCGTCCAACGATCTTCAGCGTCTGCGAACCGTAGCGTCGTCCATAAGATGGTCCGTTGTACTGCACACCACGCAGCATGCCAGAACTGATCGGCTCCGTCAATGGCAAGGATGCTTGCCGGATCGAATCGACCATGTGAATCCTCGTCACGCCTACGATCGCCCATGCAGGCGAAACCATTCGGCGAAACGGGTCTTCGAGTGACACCCATCGGCTTCGGCGCGGCCCAGATCGGATATCTCGAGCGGGGTCAGGATGAAGTGAACGAACTCGTGCGGCGGTTGCACGAGTTGGGTGTGAATCTGCTCGACACCGCGGCGGCGTATCGTGAATCGGAAACGCTGCTCGGCCACGCGCTCCACGCAGACGGACTGCGGAACGAGTTCGTGCTCGTTACGAAGGTCGGTCCGAGCGTTCCTGACCTCGACGAAGAGGCGTGGACACCCGAGATCATCCGGAAGTCCATCGAGCGGTCCCTGCGCCGACTGCGCACGGACGAGATCGATGTGGCGCTGCTTCATTCCTGCGATCTCGAGAAGCTACGGGAGGGCAGCGTCATCGAGGCGCTGGTCGAAGCGCAGGCGCGTGGTCAGGTGGCTCACATCGGATATTCCGGCGACAACGAAGCGGCCGAGTGGGCGACACAGCAGGATGCGTTCGCCGTTCTCGAAACCTCGATCAGCGTCGCCGATCAGGCGAACATCGACGGCGCCTTGCGTCGCGCCGCCGCACGCTCGATGGGTGTCCTTGCGAAACGCCCGATTGCGAACGCAGCGTGGAAGAACGCGGCGGACCAGCCTGGCTTCTACGGCGACTACGCGAGCGATTACTCCGATCGCCTCGGCGCTATGAAAGTTTCGCCACGCGACATCGGGTTCGTCTCGGATGATGCGTCGAACTGGGTCGAGATGTCACTCCGGTTCACACTCGCGCAGACGGGCGTTCACTCGCTCATCATCGGATCGACCAACGCCGACCATGTTGAGGACAATGTGGAAACCGCGCGAAAGGGACCATTGAGCGAGGCGAAGGTCGAGCGAATTCGCTCGTCCTTCCGAGACGCCGAATCGGCGTCCGGAGTTGACTGGCCCGGACTGACTTAGCGCTTCGCACACCGCCAGAGCCGTCGCCGAACCGAACCGTCTAAGAGTCCTTTCACACTGCAAATACGGTTGATTCCCCACGCGCCGATTCGAACGCGCGGAATTTGGCCACCACTATCATCCGAAGTGAATCGGTCGTCGAAGACATAGGCGACCAACCGAATCACCCCACCAGGATGGAGGGCGTCAGCCACATGCCACTCGACGAGAAGAAGAAAACTGAGATCGTTCGTCAACTCATTCTCGCCTACACAGCGGAACTCGAGACCGTCGCGAACTACATCGCGAATTCGGTCAACCTCGACGGAGTCATGGCCGAACCGATCAAGGAATCACTCGGCAGCGATGTCGAGGAAGAACTCGGGCATGCGCGAACTCTGGCCGACCGGCTCCGCGTGCTCGGCGCCACGGTCCCCGGGTCGCTCGCGCTCAAGTTCGATCAGAAGTCAATGCAACCGCCGGACGAGTCGACGGATCTCATGCAGGTCGTGAACGGTGTCATCGAGGCCGAAACGCAGGCCATCGAGCGATACGAAAAGATCATCGAACTCTGCAGCGACTCCGATCCGGTCACCGAAGACATAGCTATCACACTTCTCGCGGACGAACAGGAACATCGCCGCGAGTTCGAGGGCTTCAAGAAGGCGCTCTCGAAAGTTACATGAATGGACACGCCATGAAGGCTTCACACGAAAGCATGATCGTCCGGGTGCGCTACGGAGATGGCGCCGAGGCTCCGCTCGTACTGGAACCGGGGTCGACCCTGCAGCAGGCGCTCGAGCGAATCGACGAAGAACTCGCGTACCTGCTCAACGCAGTGACCATCAACGGCCGGTCGGCGTCGAGGCTGACGCCGCTCCTGCCAGGCGACCGGATCGTCATTCCGGAAGACGCCCTCGCCTGACTCGAGGGTCGAGCATCCGTCCGGCGTCCGAGACGACGCCCCTTCGAATTCGCCTCGCGCGCTTTGGGGCGGGTTCCCAACCGAGTCGCACACCGACCGTGGTACAATAAAAACGGGCGGCGGGCCAGTCCCGCCGTCCGTTCACTGTTTCGAGACCGAACGACTCAAGGAGTTGTCGGATGGCGTATTACATGAAACTTGGCGTCGTTCCGAAGAAGCGCCATGTCCAGTTTCGTCGCCCGGACGGGGGCCTCTACTCAGAGGAGGTCTTCGGAACCGAGGGCTTCGTCGGACCGACCTCGACGATGTACCACATCCATCCTCCAACCCAGGTCACCGGGTGGAAGAAGCTCTATTCGACAAAAGTCGAGCTCGCCGAAGCGGACACCATGCGGATGCGGCACCTCAAGACCGTGCCAATGAAAGCCGAGGGCGACCCGATCACCGGTCGAAAGGTGCTCTTCGCCAATGCGGACTGCGAGATGGGCATCTGCGTCCCCGCTGAGCCGATGGACTATCACTACAAAAATGGTCAAGGAGACGAGTTGCTCTTCATTCACTTCGGCAAGGGAACGATGTACACGAGCTTCGGCACGCTCAAGTTCGGGCCGAAGGACTACATCGTGATTCCGAAGGGCACGATCTACAAGATGGAGTTCGAGCCTAAGGCGACTGACGACGAGCCAGATCCGCGCTTCCTTGTCATCGAAACGGCGAATGGCTCCCACATCCTGCCGCCGCCCCGATATCTCTCGAAGAAGACGGCGCAGTTTCTCGAGCACTCACCGTACTGCGAGCGCGACCTCCGAGTGCCCGATCTCCCGCTCACCTACGACGAACTCGGCGACTTCGAAGTGCGCATCAAGGCGCGCGACAGCGTACACAGCTACATCTACAAGCATCACCCGCTCGATATCGTCGGCTGGGATGGCTGCTACTACCCCTACTGCTTCAATGTCGACGACTTCGCGCCGATCACCGGTCAGCTGCATCAGCCGCCGCCGGTCCACCAGACATTCGAAGCGCACAACTTTGTCGTGTGTTCGTTCTGCCCACGCACGCTCGACTGGCATCCCGACGCGATCCCCGTCCCGTACAACCACAGCAATCTCGATTCGGATGAAGTGCTGTACTATGTCGAGGGGAACTACAAGGCGCGGAAGGGAATCGATGTCGGCTCGATTACCGTACACCCTCAGGGCATCCCGCACGGTCCGCACCCCGGAACCGTCGAGAAATCCATCGGCGCCGAGTTCACGAACGAACTCGCGGTGATGTGCGATACCTTCCGTCCGCTCTATCCGACGAAGCATGCGCTCGCGATGGACGATCCGGCGTATCCGAAGAGCTGGGAAGAGTCGCACGCGCAGGCCATCAAGGGCAATGGGAAGACGAGCCCGCCGCCTGCGGCGGCGAAGGAGCAGATGATCTCCTGACGGACGACCGCAATCGGCGCGCGCTTCGCGCCGTGCACGATCAGTCCTCGACCATTACGCCGAGCGGCAACCCGCCGACCCACGACAGTGTGTCTCCGATCGAGGCGCCGGCTCGGATGCCCTGCGCCGCGGCGGTCTTCGCGTCGACGAACCTATAACCGCCGATCGCCGCCGGCCGACCGTTCCAAGTCAGCCAGGCGCGGCGGGTGAACTCGCCGGGAGGCGTCGGAGTCGTCCAAACGCGTCCGGTCTCGTAGTCGATGAGGCGACCGGTTGGCGCCGAGCGCACTCGACCGTTTCCGCGTGATTCACCTCCGAAGATGTGCCATCGTCGGCCGTCCGCCGATCGTTCCAAACGGTGTCCCGCGACTCCATTCTCGAAGTCGAATGGCGTTGTTGTTTGGAGGTCGCGGGTGGCGAGGTCGACGACGAGACAGTCGTTCACCGACTCGCCGCTCACCGGGTCATAGCCGCCGGTGTACCAAATGAGGTCGGGACCGACGACGACCGCGGCGCCGTCGCGTCGTGGCGCCTCGAAGCAGAAGGGCCACAATTCGGCTCGCGCCTGGTCGATCCAGACGGACTCGATCGACCCGTGCCGATCGCCTCCCATGATGACGAGTTCGGCGCCCCCGTTCGCGCTGACCGTGTCAGCCTCGACGAGAACCGCCGAGTGACCCTGCCGAAACTCATGCAGCGGAATCCACGCGACCACAGCGTCGAAGCGCGGATCGAACACGCGCACCGCAGTCCCACCGGCGATCGCCACCCGACCATCGGGCAAGGCAGTCACGGAGTGACCCACGAGCGGCTCATCCAGAGGAATGAATTGAGGCCGCGCATCGTACGGATGAAAGAGTTCAAGTGACGCCAGAGGAGTAGTCGTCTCCTCGCGAAGCGAACCTTCAATCCCGCCGACTACCATCACGCGGCCGTCCGCCAGCGTGAGTTGGATGTGTCTCGCTCGTGGCCGCCAGAGTGACGCGCCGACGGGAAGCCACCCGCGTGAAGGATGCCGCACTTGAATGGCGCCCGTGGTCCTGTAATTCGCGTCGAATCCTCCGGTGAGCACAATCCAGTCGTCGACGCTCGACGCGGCGGCATCAAAAACCGGGAGCGGAACGCCGGATTCATGGTCCCAGCGCATCGGCATGAATGACCGGTCTGCTTTCGCTCGGACGGCGTCGGCGGCCGGCATGACCGGCGCCTGCGCCCAGGCAGCAGCGAGTCCGCCGTAAACCGTGAAGGCCAGAAGGCCGATGGCGAATTTGAGCCATGCATGACGCGTCAATTGAGCAACGACCTCGTTGGACGCCCCGCCTGCTGGCGGTGGCGGGCTTCGGTCTCGGTATCGCCGTACTCACCGGATCGGGCTTAGGCTCGTCCGCCGCGACGGGGGCGGTCAGCGCCCGACCGACGACGAATGAGGCCGGAACATTCGATTCATCGACCGATATCCGGCGGCGATTGAGCATGGCCCGTCTCGCGGAATCGGAAGAGCGCTGGGAGGACGCCGACGGGCACTATCGGTCCATTCTGCTCGAGGTCGATCGAAATCATACGGCCGCCTATGAGGCGCTCTGTCGCCTTCACAAGTCACATCCTGATCTCATCGGCTACCCCGGGAATGAGCGCATCGTGCGCGACCGGCTCGGTCGCTCGTTCCGCCGGCTGGTGACGCCGAACTTTGTGATCTACTCGAATGCGGACGACGCGTGGACCCAGCGGCAGGCGGGTCGCCTCGAACGCGCCGAAGACGAATTCACCCGCTTCTGCCATAAGCTCGAGTTGAATCCGTTACCGCTCGGCCAGAGGCTGCTGTGCATTCTCTTCGATGACCAGACAGAGTACGCGGCATTTGCCCGCCGGTACGACGGCATCGAAGCGCGATGGATCGCCGGTTACTACGCGCCGAAAGAGAACTATGTCGTCTTCTTCAACGAGGCGAACGGCGCCTCGTTCGCCGACGCCGGCCGGAAGGTCGACGAGCAGCGTCGCCAGATCACCGAGATCAAGCGCGAACTCCGCGATGCGCAGCTCAAGCGGCAGCACGACTACGCGGACCATCTTCGGTCGGAGTTACGACGATTCGAACAGGCGCTGGCCACGAATGAGCAGATGATCGACGACGCGGCGCGTAACGCTTCGGCGTCGAAGACGATTCACGAAGCCGTTCACCTTCTCGCGGCGAACATGGGGGTCATGAGTCGCTACCGGCGCCATCCATTCTGGCTCACCGAGGGACTCGCGACCGCGTTCGAGACGCAACGACCGGAACAAGCATTCGGGCCCGCACACGAACAGCCTATCCGTCGCGAAGGATTCGAAGCGCTGCTCGACTCAGGAGAGATTCTCCCGCTCGCCCAGTTCGTCAGCTTCGAATCGGTTCCGAACGAGGACCAGGCGATCGCGAGCGTGATGTATCAGCAGAGCTACGCGCTCTTTCAATACCTTTACCGGTACCAGCGAGATGATCTCGCCGCCGCCCTTCGTCGTTCGGGGCAGCCGGGACCGAACACGATCAATCATGTCGCGGACTTTGAGCGACACTTCGGCGGGATCGACGCGTTTGAGCGGGTCTGGATTCGTCGCGAACGCAATCGATGATCGTGCCTCCCGCCTGACAGAACGACAAACGCCCACCTCGAGGAGGTGAGCGTTGGAGTCGAATCAGGTTTGACCGTAGACCGGACTCGTTCAGCGATCGAGTCGACGAGGCGGAAGTCGGTTCGACTGCAGATCGATGAGACTCTCGTCGAAGACCTCGTCGAGTCGACGGGTATTCGCGTGCAGGTCGCCGAAGAGGAAACTCGCTTCGCCCTGGTGACGGAGCGCGAAGTTTGACGGTACATCGACCACGAGGTAGTCACTGCAGCCCATGACGACATCGTCAGTGGTCAGGATTTCGAACGGCTGCTGCCGGGCGGTATAGGCGATGCCGTAGGAGTTCCGGTCATTGCGATATCCGACGGTGCAGAGCAGACCCCAGTGACGCGGCTGGTCGCGGGCTTCGAACTCCATCCCCTCGGAGAACCCTTCACCATTGAGGGGCGCATGGGCGCCTCGCTGATCGGCGCGTACCGGTGGGTTCCGGTTGCCGTAGCCAGCGGTTCCGTCGCCGCCCGAGTTTGAGTCCGATTTGAGGTCGTACGCGGACGATCCCCAGCGACCCATGTCGAGCGACGCCTGGTGCATCACACCGAGTTGACGAAGGTTCGCAGTGCACTCCATGGCGAGCCCCAGGGCCCGGCTGCGCATCAGCGACGGCAGAAGAATGCTGATGAGCAATGCCATAAGTGCAAGCAGAATGAGAAGTTCTACGAGTGTCAGGCCTCGCTTCAAAGGGCTTCTCCCACTACGCGTCATGCACAATATACCTCGGGATCCCACCCTACGGAAGACGAAAAGTTCGCCGTGCACAAGATTTGTGAATGCCCGAGGCGTCGAGTGTCGACATTCATGGTCCGTATAATCGACTCATTATACGCTGCTCGACGGGAGCGATCAGGGATGAGCCTGATTGTTATGAAATTTGGCGGCACCTCGGTCGGGGACCTCGAGTTGATTCGACGGGCCGCCGGCCGGGTGGCCCAGCGGGCCGCCGAAGGCCACCAGGTGGTCGTGGTCGTGAGCGCCATGGGACATTCGACGGATGAGCTCGTGCGGATGGCTCTGTCGTTGACGCCCGATCCTCCGGATCGGGAGCTCGACATGCTTCTCTCGACGGGTGAGCAGGTCTCCATCGCCCTCCTCGCGATCGCTCTCGCCCAGTTCGGCCGGCCGGCGGTGAGCTTTACCGGGGGCCAGGTCGGACTCAAGACGAGCCCGACGCATACCCGCGCCCGTGTCAAGTCGATCGACGCCGAGCGAATCATCCGGGAACTCGACGCCGGCCGCATTGTGGTCGTCGCCGGGTTCCAGGGTGTGGACGACGCTGGCAGCATCACCACGCTTGGGCGCGGGGGCTCGGATACGACGGCGGTGGCGCTGGCCGCGGCGCTCCACTCCGAAGTGTGCGAGATCTTCACCGATGTCGACGGCGTATATACCGCCGACCCTCGCCGCGCTCCGTCCGCCCGTAAGCTCAGTCGCATCTCGTACGACGAAATGCTCGAACTCGCCGTTCTCGGCGCGGGTGTCATGCATGCGCGCGCCGTGCAATTCGGCAAGAAGTACGGTGTCCCGATTCATGTGCGGCATAGTCACCGACCCGATCCCGGTACGATGATCGTCAAGGAGTCACCGGAGATGGAGGAATCCACTGTCATCGGATGCGCGCTCAAGGAAGACCTTGGTCGAGTGACGCTACTCGAATTCCCAAACTCCCCGGGCGTCACCGGCGCGCTGTTCAAGCAGATCGCCGACGCCGACATTCTCGTTGATGACATCATTCAGACCGAGTCGGAGAAGGGCGCGAGCATCTCGTTCACGGTGGAGCACACGGACCTCGCCGATGTGAAGCCGATCGCCGAGCGGGTCCTTCAGAAGCTCGGCGCGGGCAAGCTCGTAATTGATGTCGGGCTCTCGAAGATCTCCGTGGTCGGACTGGGAATGCGCAGTCACTCTGGCGTCGCGGCGACGATGTTCGCCGCGCTCGGTGACATTGGCGTCAACATCTCGAACATCACCACGAGCGAGATCAAGATCTCCTGCATCATTGATCGACCAAACGGCGGCAAGGCCCTCGAAGCCGTGCACGCCGCGTTCGGTCTGGGCCGCTCGGCCGACGAGGCAGGCGGGCCGACTTCCGGCGCCGTGGTAGAGCCCGGGGTCGCTCCGTCCAGCGCGGCATCAAGCTGACCACGCCCAGGGAAGAAACGAAACGACGGTATCGGCCGCGAGCGGATCGGCCTGAACCGGAAGGGCGAGCAGCCCATCCGCGTTCGCCGTATGCGCCAGATCACCGCTTCCCCGCCATTCAATAACCGATACGCGACCGTCCGACAGAATCCGGGCTGGTCGGAACGCGGCGCGCGTCGGATTCGGCGTAACTCGTTCCCCGAGAATCGCGCAACGCCAGGGCAGCGGCTGGCGCGCTCCGAGAAGTCGACGAAGGATCGGCCAGGCGAAGAGATGCGCCGTCGCGAGCACGGACACCGGGTTACCCGGCAGGCCGGCAAGTTCGACGCGCCGGCCCGCCCGTTCAAACGAACCGATCAGAATCGGTTTGCCGGGCTGAATCGCGGCGCCGCGCACGCGTGTCACGAATCCAAACGCCTCGTGAGCCAACGGCAGAAAGTCGCGTTCGCCCGCGCTGACGCCCCCTGTCGTCAGGATGAGGTCGGCGTCGTCGATCGCCCGGTCGACAGTACCACGGGTTTCGTCGAGATCGTCCGCCGTGTGTTCGACGCGCACCACTTCCGCGCCCATGGCCGTCGCCGCGGCCTGGAGCATCGGCTGATTCGAATTGCGAATCTGATGAGGCGCCACCGCCTCGGCCGGTCGTCGAACCTCGTCGCCGGTCGTAATGATGATCACACGAGGCCGAGCCGAGACCGCGACCGTGGTCTTCCCCACAGCCGCCAGAAGTCCAAGATGCTGGGCGCCGAGAAGCGTTCCCGCAGGAATGAGTTGTTCGCCCGCCCGGGCGTCCGCGCCCTGCGGGTGAATGTTGTTTCCGCGCTCGACGGTTTCGACCGTGAATCGAACCGGATTCTTGCGGTCGGAGAGTTCATGGGGGATGACCGCATCCGCGGTAGACGGAACCGGAGCCCCCGTGGCGATCTTCACCACCTGACCAGCTGCGATCGAGAACTCCGCGCCTTCCCCCGCTGCGATCGAGCCGACGACCTCGAATGCGTTCACACGGCCGATGTCTTCAGCGCGGACGGCATACCCGTCCATGGCGCTTCGATTGAACGGCGGCAGGTCACGATCGGCAAGAACGGACTCGCGAAGTGACCGACCCATGCCAAGTTCAAAGGCGATAGATTCTGTGCCAACCGGCCCAACACCGTCGAGCGCCCGGTTGAGCGCGTCATCGTAATTGGGCAACGGATTCGAGTACCGAGTGTTCATGCGCGGCACTCTAGCAAATGATCCGTCGTATCTCCGCTCAACGCGCCGGCGGCGGGCGTCTTCGACCTCCCCTAAGGTGTCGCATGACTGAGACCTCGAACGCCGTGGTCCTTCTCTCGGGAGGACTCGACAGCGCGACGACGCTCGCAATCGCGAGGAACGCCGGGCATGCCCGCATCGTCGCCCTGAGCTTCGATTACGGGCAGCGCCATCGATTCGAACTCCGAGCGGCGGAGCAGGTCGCCGAGTCCGTCGGTGTCGATCGCCATGTCGTTCTGACGATTGATCTGCGGTCCTTCGGCGGATCGTCTCTCACGAGTGACGATCACGCCGTCCCGAAGCATGACCGCGTGGAAGAAATCGGCGGCGTCGACATTCCGAGTACCTATGTCCCAGCGCGGAACACCATCTTCCTTGCCTTTGCGCTCGGGCTTGCGGAAGTGGAGGACGCGAACACCATCTACATTGGCGTGAACGCGCTCGATTACTCGGGGTACCCGGATTGCCGTCCGGAATTCATCGAGGCCTTCGAGCGGCTCGCGCGCCTTGCGACGAAGCGAGGTGTCGAAGGAACCTCGTTCTCAATCGCCGCGCCGCTTCTGCACATGACGAAACGGGACATCATTCGTCGAGGCATTGAACTCGGCGTGGACTATGCGCTGACCTTTTCCTGTTACGATCCGGACCGCGAGGGTCGCGCGTGTGGTCGCTGCGACTCCTGCCTTCTGCGAAAGCGCGGCTTTCACGACGCCGGCGTCGCCGATCCCACGGCCTACCAATCGTTCTCGAATGAGCTTCGATCCTGACCGCGCGGTCGGGAAAACGAACAGGGCCTCCGATCAATTCTGACCGAAGGCCCTGCAGGAATCTGGGTTAGGTACGCACTCAGCATACCACATTTCACGACGCGGGGCGAGCCCGACCCGCGGGTCACGCCTTGCTCTTGGCCTCATTCATCGCGAGTGAAGCCGTCCGAAGCGTCGCCCGCTGCTCTCTCAACGCCTCGGGAAGATCCGCGAAGGTGTAGTCGAAAATATCATCTGTGGTCGGCTTCTCGACGCCTTCCGCCCGCTTCACGACTTCCTGCACTTCCTTCTTCGCAGCGGCTTCGAGCTTCTCCTGCTTTGCATCGTCCCACTTCTTCCGCTTCGTGAGATACTTGCGAATTCGGAGCAGAGGATCGCGGCCGGCCCACTTCTCGACCTCCGCCGGATCGCGATACCGTCGCGCGTCATCAGCGGTGGTGTGATCTCCCATGCGATAGGTGAGAAACTCGATGAAGGTGACCTTATTCTCCGACCGCGCTCTTTCGATCGCGTCACGAGCGACCTTCACGCAGGCGAAGATGTCGTTGCCGTCGCATTGAATCGCGTGCGCTCCATATGCAAGTCCGCGCTGCGCGAAGGTTTGCAACGCCCCGTTCCGACCACAGGGTGTCGAAATCGCCCAGCCGTTGTTCTGGCAGCAGAAGACGACTGGAATCTCGAGCGTGGTCGCAAAGTTGATGGCTTCGTGAAAATCTCCCTCCGACGATCCGCCGTCGCCAAAGAAGGTGACACTGACCGACTTCTCCTGACGGAGTTTGCCCGCCCAGGCCAGACCGGTCGCGTGCAACATTTGCGTGCCGATGGGGACTGAAATGGGTGTCATGCGCAGGTCGTCAGGAATCTGGTTGCCGCGCTCGTCGCCCATCCAGTGCCAGAGAATGTACTCCATCGGAAGCCCGCGCCAGAACATTCCCGCGTTCTCGCGGTAGGCGGTCACGAGCCAGTCGCGATCCTTCATTGCGTACGCCGCGCCGAGGCTCGTCGCCTCCTGCCCCCAGTTCTGGGGATAGGTGCCCATGCGACCGGATCGCTGCAGCTTGAACGCGACCATGTCGAACTCGCGATAGACGCTCATGCGCTCGTAGAGCTTCACGACATCGTCGATCGGAATGAGATCCTTCCCGAGTTTCTCGTCGAACTCGCCATTCTCATCCAGAATGGAGACGGACTCGATTTCTGCGGTGTAGACGGTCTTAACCGGCATGCACGGTTCCTTCGCTGATCTCGGGAATGCCGTTCTCGATGATGTTGCGCGCGTACTCGACCGCCGCATGATGCGATGACGCCTCATCACGGGCGCGATCGAGAATCGACATCGTGGTTTGCTCGATGTTCGCGATCTTCGAATCAAGCTGCTCCGGACCGTAGTTGAGCCAGAGCCCGGCGAGCCGAATGAGACCACCCGCATTCACGACGAAGTCGGGGGCATAGAGAATGTCGCGGACCTTGAGCGCAGCGCCGTCCTCTTCGGGATCTCCGAGGATGTTGTTCGCGGCGCCGCACACGATCGGCGCCTGAATGTCGGCGATGTTCTGACCATTGATCACACCGCCGAGAGCGCAGGGGCAGAGGATGTCGCAATCGGTCGTGAGAATGTGATTCACATTCACGACTTCGATGCCGAGCTCTTCCTTCCCCTTCTCGAGCTTATCGGTGTACTTGTCGGACGCCTTGATCTTCGCGCCCTCGTCGATGAGGATCCGGGCGATGTGCCAACCGACATGACCGAGCCCCTGAATCGCCACGATCTTGTCTTTGAACGCCGGCTCTTCGCCGCAGAAACGAAGCGCGGCGCGCATCCCGTTCACGACACCCTGGGCGGTGAAGGGCGAGGGATCACCTCCGCGTGAGATCGTCTCTCCGCCCATGACATGGGGCGTCTCCTCCGCCATCCAGTCGATGTACTGCGTATCGACTCCGACATCCTCGGCGGCGATGTAATCACCCCGCAGGGTGTCCACCGCACGCCCCATCGCCCGCGCCGCGGCCTCACGCGGCTCGGCCCGCTCCTTGTCGAGCATGATGACGCTCTTCGCGCCGCCCATGGGAAGGTGGGCGGCCGCCGCCTTGTATGTCATCGCCTCGCTCAGACGCAACACATCTTCGAGGGCGTCGGCCTCCGAGTTGTAGTGCCAGCGCCGCACACCGCCGAGCGCCGATCCGAGCTTCGTGTTGTGAATCGCGATGATCGCCCGGAGGCCGACATCCGCATTCTGCACGAAGAGCACCCGCTCATGCCCTCGCGCAATCATCTCATTGAACACCATCGGGTCTCTCCTCGTTCGATCAGGCGGATCCATCCATGAAACCGGATCCGGTGGTGGTTGTTCTCTCGATCTGAAACCGCAGACTTACGCGTTCGCCGACTCGTTCGCTTCCACCGCGATGGAGCCGGATCCAAATTGCTTGATCGCAGACTGGTCCGGCTGACGGCCGGTCCCCTTCGCGGACGGACTCGCTTCGGGGATGATGAAATCACTGTTCGGGCGTGAGTCGATGAACTTCCGCACCGCGGCCGCCGCCGAACGCGTCGATTCATCGCAGTTGTGACGCAACTCGTGAATGTTGTTCTGAATCTCTCGATCCGCCCGCTTGATGAAATAGGTGGCGATCTTGAGTTCGTAGTCGAGCTCGTCTCCGTCCTTTCCGCCACGGACCGCCTGATCGAGGCGGCCAAGAACAGCCGTCATGGCATAGAGCCACATCGCGTTCAGGCTGAGCCGTCGCTGGACGAGCTGCCGCGTGATAATCTGCTCCTCGTGATCCTTCATCGCAAGCTTGACCTGGTGGCTGTGCTCACGAATTCCATTCTCGTAGATCGTCTGCAATTCGATGAGCTGCGGACTGAGCTTCGTGACCGACGGGGCGGGCTCTCGGAATCCAAGGAAGAGCTCGGCGCCGAGCTTCATGCCGCGCCCCCAGAACTTCGGATTTGTCGCATTGTCCTTGACCGCCATCATGCTCTCACCGAGCTGCTTCGATCCATAGGCGAACACGAAGGAGTGCATGACTTCGTTCGCGCCTTCGACGATGGTGTTCAGGCGGCTGTCCCGCCAGATGCGCTCGATCTCGTTCTCCGTCATCTGCGATTCGCCGCCCATGATCTGCACGGCGTGATCGACGGTCTGATAGCCCCACTCCGAGCAGAATACCTTGCACAGCGCCGTCTCGAGCATGATGTCGTCGTCGGCGCGATCGAGCATGCCCGTCGTGAGGTAGAGCACCGACTCCATCGCGTAGACATTCGAAGCCATCTTCGCGAGGTAATCCTGCACGAGTTCGAAGTCCCCGATCGGACGATCGAACTGGTACCGCGTCTGCGCCCACTTCGCCGCCTGCAGATAGGCCGTCCGGGCGCCACCCAGCATTCCGGCGGAAAGCGTGCAGCGTCCGTAGTTCAGACACGAGAGCGCCACATTGAGACCGCGGCCCTCTTTGTGCAGGAGGTTCTCCTTCGGGACCTTGACCTCGTTGAATCGGATTCGAGCCTGCCAGGTGCCCCGGATGCCGTTCTTGCTCCGGTTGCGGCTGAAGATGTCGATTCCATCCATGTCCGGCGTACACAGAAGCGCCGTGACCTTGTCCTTTTCCTTGCCCGTCTTCGGGTCGACGAGACGCTGCTTGCACATCACGGTGAACATGCCGGAAAGGGCGCCGGAAGTGGCCCACTTCTTCTCGCCGTTCAGAATGTAATGGGAGCCGTCGTCGCTCAGTTCGCAGCGAGTCTCCTGTCCGCCGGCGTCGCAGCCCACATTCGGCTCGGAGAGACAGAATGCGGAGAGCATCTCCCGCGCCATCTTCGGCAGCCAGTGCTTCTTCTGCTCCTCGGTACCGAACAACATGACCGCCTTGCAACCGATGGACTGGTGCGCGGAGACGAGCACCGCGGTCGATCCGCATGATTCGCCGATCCGTGAGAGCACGCGGTTGTAGCTCGTGATGCCGAAACCGCCGCCGCCATACTCCTTCGGAATCGTCATCCCGAGGACGCCCATCGAGAAAAGGCGGTCGATGACCCAGCGGGGGATCTCCTGCTCCTGATCAATCTGAATTGCCGGGTGTTCGTTGCGGAGATACTCGTCGAGTTCCGCGAGCAGTTGATCACACCGGGCCGTTTCTTCGGCGCCGATCTGCGGATAGGGAAATGCGAGCTCTTCGCGGATGTTGCCCCAGAAGAAGTTCTTGACGAGGCCCATCGTCTCGGGATCCGGGCCGAGCATTTCTTCGGCTTCCCGAATCTGCTTGCGATCGGCTTCGGAGATGTTCTTCAGTTTGTCGGCCGCGCTCGTCGCCATCGAGAAACTCCTTGAGGAGTGGTATACAGATCCTGAGCGGCGCTCCGCAAGCGCCGCCATCCGGGTCGGGAGGCCGGTCTCAGCGGCCAGCCTCCACGCCTCCGCTTACCGTCACCTGGTTTCGCACTTCTTCCAGCCAGTCGCGTCGCCACGCCCCGAGCCCGAGGCCGAAGACGGCGGCGAGCCAGAGTGTTTCGGTCGATTCGATGATGCCGTCTTCGATCGCTCGAGAGCCGGCGTCGACCAGCGCGCGCGTGACGAAATCAGCCCGAGCCGGCTCGTCGTCGGCCCCCTCCTGGGCGGCGCCAAGCCACCGGGCGAATTCGTCCGAGATCGAGCCGTCGTCCTCATAGATACGCGTCACGCCGACGAGTTGATCGCCGCGGCCCACCATGAACGCCGCGTTTCGAACGCCGACGGCGTCGAGCGACCGCAGAGGACCAACGCTGAGCCCTTCGGCCCGTGCAGCCCGATCGACCCTGGCCGGGTCGCCGGTCCGTCGGGCTTCTTCGAGCGCCGCCAGAACGATCTGACCGAAGAGCCGCGTCAGGAGTGAGGGACCACCCACCCGCTGAACGATCGGTACGCGGCCGAGGCTCTGCGCGATAATCAACGCGGCCGCCACCGTTTCATCACTCGTCGTTCGGCCGGCGATGATCTCACACGCCGGATTCGCGACCGGCCGCGCCGGCGCCACGCCGACGAGTCGGGATGGATTCGTAACGCTCTCCGCGATCTCGTCGATCCCAAGCACCGGTGAAGTGGTCGCGATGACAGCGTCATCCGAGGCGAAGGCGCTGATCGCCCGAAGCGCGGCGAGTTGCTCCTGCCGCGAATCCCCCGCCGCCTCGATGAAGAACTCGGCGTCGCTGCTCGTGGTTTCGAATCCGAGTCGTTCGACCGTGTGCCGGCGGCCCAGTCGTTCGGCGATCTGATCGGCGATCGGTCCCTCACCGAAAACACCCACGCGATCCGTCGCTGACGGCTCGACGCCAATCTTCTTGAGTTCCGATCGCGCTGTGCCGCCTCGTGCGAAGAACCCCGACAACATGCCCCGGCTCTCAGCCGTTGAGCGGAGTTCGATAAGGAATCGTCGCTCCGCTTCGAGTCCCGCATCCAATCCTTCAGCGAGTCCGATCCGAACGGCGTCGAGGACACGGCGCGCTGCGGGCAGACGACGCACCGGCCGCGTATCAATGACCGCGATGCGTTCGAGAGCGCCGAGCACTTCCTCGCCGCGATCCTGAATCGTGCGTGGCCGATTTGATTTCGGGTCGTCGAGTACGAGTTTGAGCGCAAACTCGCGAAGCCGATCAGCAGGAGCAAGCGCGTCGACGAGGCCGAGGCGCGCCGCAGCGCGGTGACTGAACGGGCGGCCGGTCATGGTTCGACCGAGCGCCACTCCCGGGTCAATGACCGCGGCGAGACGCTGGGTTCCGCCCCAACCCGGCAGGATCCCAAGCCGCGCCTCCGGCAACCCGATCTCGTAGCCGCGGCTTGCGTCGGCTGCGACTCGATACCGGCACGCCAGGGCGATTTCAAGTCCACCCCCGAGCGCCGCGCCGTTGATGCATGCGACCGTCGGAAATGAGAATTGTTCGAGCCGATTGAAGAGATTCTGTCCGCGGGCGAGATAGGCGTCGAGGCCGGCGTCGTCGAGACCGCCAATCTCCTTGAGGTCGGCCCCGGCGATGAACACACGATCCGAGCCCGATGTGAGGATGAGGCCGCTCGGCTCCCCGTCGCGCTCGATCGCGTCGAGCGCTGCGGTGATCTGATCGAGCAGGGCGGAATCGAGAACGACGACCGACTTGTCCGGTTGATCAATGCACAGCGTCACGACACCATCGGAATCTCGTTCGTATCGCAACGCCGCGTCCATCGTGGATCCGGATTCTCGCAGTTCGGGTTCAGCCGGCCGTTTCGCTTCGGTCCGGCCTGAAGAGGCCGAGGTTCCACGCGTCGGTTCGCCGTGGAATGGCTGCCGCAATGATACCACAACCGTCGGAACCGCCGGGTCCGGTACAGCCCCCAAACGAATGGTGAATATCTCGTTGAGCGAGACGGCTTTGTGCGGTCTTCAGCCAAACAACTTGGCGATCCGGCTTTGCGCCTCGGCCCCGCGGGCGACCTCGGCCGAAAGACGCGCGCCCTTGTCCAGAAGATCGTCATTGAGCGATCCGTCGAGTTCGTTCAGCCATGCCTTGGTCGTCGCCATGGCGTGTGGACCACCCTTCGCGAGCGACCGGGCAAGCGCGAGCGTTTCGGATTCGAGTTCGTCGCGGTCATAGAGATGGGTCGCGAGGCCGAGTTCGTGTCCACGGGCGCCGGAGATAACACCCCCGGACAACAGAAGTTGACGCGCGCGTCCGGCGCCGATCTTTCGAATGAGCCAGGGGGCGACCACCGCCGGACAGACCCCCAGGTCGACTTCGGGATAGCCAAGCTTCGCTTCCGAGTGCGTCAGGCTGAAATCACAGACACACATGAGGCCGCACCCCCCACCGATCGCGGCGCCTTGCACCCGCGCGATCGCGGGCTGGCGCAACCGGCGAAGTTGACGCGCGACGCGGCTGATGGCGTGGAGCAGATTGCCCAGTCGATCCGGCTCTGAACGCACGGACTTGAGATCCATCCCGGCGCAGAACGCCTTCCCGACCCCACCCAGAATCACGACTCTGGATGCGGGGTCGGCGCCGACGAGCCCGATGCTTTCCTCCAACCCGGAGAGGAGCTCCGCATTGAGCGCGTTTCTCGCGTCGGGTCGATTGAGCAGGAGTTCAACCACGGCGCCGTCGTCGTGTCGACGAATCTCAACCAGTTCATTTTCATACATGGCTCCGCATTCTACCGGTGCGGGGCCGGGCTCATGAGATGACCTCACGACTTACGGTCGCGCCCCCAGACCGCTCGAAGGTACTCGATGGCCTCATGGCCCTCGCAGAGCGCGGCCGACGCCTGCGCTGTCGCTGCGAACGCCGTATCGGTCGCCGAGCCATCGAGTTCGTTCAACCATCTCTTGGTCACTCGAAGCGCCCGGGGCCCCTTCTCCAGCAAGGCGACGGCGAGATCGTCCGTTTCCGATCGGAGTGTGTCGGCGTCACCGGCGAGTCGCCATACGAGTCCAATCGATTTCGCTTCGGCGGCGGAGATGAGATGACCTCCGAGCAGGAGCGACCGCGCCTCGCCATCGCCGATCGATGCGCGCAGCGACGGCAACGAGACCACCGGAGACACTCCGATCCGATGCACCGGATAGCCGAACCTCGCGTCCTTCGTGGCGATCACGAAATCCGCGCCGCCGAGGAGCGCGCACCCGCCCGCGATCGCGGCGCCCTGAACGGACGCCACCACGATCTGCGGCAGCCGTCGATAGCGACGCACCGTTTCACTGAGGAGTTCGATGTAGCGCCGCATTAGACCCGGGTCTTCGAGCGCCGAATCGAGATCGAACCCGGCGCAGAAGGTGTCTCCAACACCCGAGAGAACAACCACGCGGGCGCTTTGGTCGTTAGTCAGCGCCGTTGCGATCTCATTCAGGCGGTGGAAAATGGACTCGTTGAGCGCATTTCGACGCTCGGGACGATTGAGGCGAATGGAGACGACGGGACCGTCATTCCCGTGACGCTCGAGGAGGACCGCTTCAGATTTCATTGAAGAAGAGTAGACGGCCGACTCGAGTTCGATCGACTAGGCCGCATCGCGATCGGTCGCGTCGTTCGCTTCACCCGCCGACCCGGGGCCGAAGTAGAAGCCCTTCGGCCCCACGGAAGATTCGTCTCCGCTTTCGACGGGCGCCGCAATACTCGATTCGGTCGCCGTCGATTCCTCCTCATCGCCGCCGTACCCCACTTTGAAACCGGTGCCCACGGCCAGGATGATCCAGAGCACATCCCAGGGACCGATGCTGAACAGGAAGGCAAGCACGCTCACCCAGGTGAAGTACCGCGCGGACGAACCGAGATCCCGCTGCTTTACGAGGGCGCGGAGTTCTCCCTGCTCGGTCGTCGAAGCGTCATTCCAGCGGGTAAGCGCCTCGTACCAGATCTCCGGCGGATACCCATGGGTGACAAACGCGAGTTCATACTCCTCGATCGGGTCGGGCCAGTCGATCGTTTCGCCGCGCTGTTCGCGTTCGGTCACGATGAAGTCGGCGAGAAAGGCGACCATGTAGGTGCGACTGATGATTCCGGGAGCGGTCTTCGCCTGGTCCTGTACTTCGACCGTCAGCGCGTCCCAGCGGCGCATCGCTTCATTCCAGATCGTCTCGGGATAGTCCTGTGCGATGGTCCATTCGGCGTCGAGCGCCTCGCTCTCCTCGCCTCCAATCGGTGGGAGCGGTCGGCCGGCTTCGACATACTCGAGAATGATGTCGTCAGCGATATAGGAGATGCTGAGGTCGTCGTCGTTGAGATAGTCGTGCGTGTCGAGAACGCCGGCAGCATATTTTCCGGCGGCGATACAGAGCACTGCGGCGAAGGCGCCCGCGAAGCCAGCGGATAAACGCGGCGGATCGTCGCCGGCGACGGCGCGAACGCCGATTCCGGCGAGCGCCCCGACGAGCCATGCGATCCAACCGATCTCGTAGTGAAAGTAGTGCGAGACGGCCGCCCAGATCGCCGCTCCAACGAGACCGCCCGTCAATCCACCCAGCAGGTATTTGATCGGCTTCAACGCCAGCCCCCGGTTCTCGTCGCCCGACGCCGCTCCTGCGACGCCATCGGGCTAGTCGGCCCACTCATGACCAGGGTTGACCGAGGAACGACGAAACCGCTCATTCCGAGCGCCCGGAACAGGTCCAGACCGAACCGATTCCGCGCCAAAGATCATCAATTCTCCGCTTCTCTGCCGATTTGGGGGGTTCCGGGTTCGTGAAGATTCGCTAATATGCGGCCGTCCGGCGGACGGATGGACCCGCCGGGCGGTGTGGCGTCGTGGGCCTCTCTTGACAAGGAACCGTCGTGGATTTTCGAAGCTTGCGGCTTCATCGCGGTGAGACCACTTCTCGACCGGCATTCCTTCTTGCATCTATCTCCCTGCTGATCATCCTTTTAGGACCAGTCGGACCCGCGGCGGCACAACTGGCGCCCTGGCCGGCGCGCGATGTCGACTATCCAATCGACTCCGGTTGGCGTTCCCATCCGTCGTCCGGAGGGGAGCAGGTCATCTGGTCAACGATCGTCGCGACTTCCGATTCGAGCTGGCTTCGGCTCTTCTTCGATGATCTCGTCCTCGGAACTGACCCGGAGACCTTCGAAGGGGCTCGTCTTCGAATGACCTCGATGGATGACGGCGCGAGCCAGACGCTGAACGCCATCACCGCGTCGCAGTGGCAATCGACCAGCGCCTACTTCAACGGCGACACCGTCGTCATGGAGCTTCTCGCCCCGGCCAACGGCGGTCGAAGCCGGGTCAAGCTTGACCGCGTTCGCGCTGGACTTCTCTTCGACGGGCGAGACACGATCTGCGGCGACCGCGACGATCGCGTGCTCTCCAGCGATCCTCGCATCGGCCGGGGAGAAAGTGGTTGCTCCCATTGGATCGTGGAAGACGCCCACCGGTGTCTTATCTCCGCGGGCCATTGCGGATACGCGTTCACCGTCATCGAATTCAATGTGCCGCTCTCCGATCAGTTCGGCAACATCCGTCATCCGGCGCCGAAGGACCAGTACGCCGTCGACCCGGAGAGCGTGCAGTCGTACTACTACCTGCTCGGAGATGACTGGGGGTATTTCGGCCTCTTTCCGAACACGGAGACCGGTCTCACCGCCTATCAGGCTCAGGACAGCGCGTTCAAGCTCACCGCTCCGCCCGATGGTCCGAACCCGGAAATCCGTCTCACGGGATATGGAATGGTGAGTGACCCGGTCGACCCGACCTGGAACCGAGCTCAGAAGACGCATCTTGGCGAGCTCGTCAATGTCAAGGGAACGATTCTCGAATACACCGCCGACACGACGACGGGTAACTCGGGCTCGCCGGTGATCGATGAGGCGAGTGGCCACGCGATCGGCGTGCATACGAACGGTGGGTGCACCCGGACTGGCGGCGCGAACGGTGGCACGGCCGTGACGCATCCCGGCTTGCAGGACGCGATGACGCGACCTCTCGGGCTTTGCGGACCATATGACCTCGATGTGAGTCCGATCATCGCCGGGCAGCTCTGTCAGATGCGGGCGGTTGGTGTGGAGCCCGGCAGCGTGGTGACTTTCTACTACACGACCGACGGGCCGGGGAAGACTTCGGCGCCGGAGTTCGGCGTCGATCTGGGATTGCTCGATCCGGTCTGCCTGGGCCAGGCGCTGACGAATCGAGCCGGAATCGCGTCACTGACCCAGCGGATCTCCACGAATGCGGCCAGGCGACGGATCTGGCTCCAGGGCGTGACGGTGGGCCGAGCGTCCAAGGTGGTCGAAGCGGTCGTCAATTTCTGACGATCTGGCGCGAATACCCAAGGAATTCCACTGGTTAATGGTTCCGGCGGCAGCCCGCTTCCGGTAGGCTGGTATCGATTCGACCGGGGGCGCATTCGCCGTCGGAAGGTCCATTCTCAATCGCTGCACTCCACGGAGACTCAGGACGATGTTGACGCCTCGCCTCGGAATGTCCGCCGCCGCGATGGTGGCGTGTGTCACACTCACCACGCCGGTCTCGGCCGAACCGGAGCCCTACCGCGAGGTGGAGTTCACTCTTGACTCGGGAGCCGTCGCGAACTTCGGCCACGAGCCGCGTGTCGTCTGGACCGGTCTCGTCGAAGCGCCGGACTCGCACTGGGTCCGCGTCTTCTTCGATGTCGCCGATCTGGCCGTCGATCCGGAGACTGGAGAGTCCGCCGTCCTTCGCGTGACCTCACTGTGGGATGGCGCCCGCCAGCATCTCGACGCGCTCAACATGAATCGCTGGCAGGACACCACCGCGTACTTCAACGGCGACTCGGTCGTGCTCGAACTCATCGCCCCGCCGAACGGCCTCGAGAGCCGGGTGTCCGTCGGCCTCGTTCACGCCGGTATTCCGGTCGGGATTCCGGAGTCGATCTGCGGCGCCACGGATGACCGAATTCCGTCAAGTGATCCGCGGGTCGGCCGTAGCGTGGACGGCTGCACCCACTGGCTCGTTCACGATCAGCATCACTGCATCATTTCGGCGGGACACTGCAGCGGCACCTTCACGGTCATCGAGTTCAACTATCCGCTTTCCGACCCGAACGGCAACGCGGTTCGTGCGGACCCGGAAGATCAGTATCCGGTCGATCGCGGCTCCATTCACGCCGTGGGCGGTGGAATTGGAAACGACTGGGCGTATTACGGCCTGCATCCGAATTCGGAGACCGGCCTGACGGCGTGGCAGAAGCAGGACGCGGCGTTCGACCTCATGGAGCCGCCGGCGGTCAACGGACAGGACATTCGGATTACGGGCAACGGCGTGACGAGCTGGCCCATTGATCCGACCTGGAACCGTGCACAGAAGACCCATGCGGGTCCCTACTACTCGTTCAGCGGGTCGACCCTTCGTTACCAGACGGACACGACCGGCGGCAACTCCGGCTCGCCGGTCATCCTCGAACCCGATGATGTCGCCATCGGCGTGCATACCCACGCCGGCTGCGACTCCGGCGGTGGCGCGAACCACGGCACCGGGTTCAACAACTTCTCGTGGCAGAATGCGATGGATTCGCCGCGCGGCATCTGCAGCCAGTTCAACTTGAACGGCGCCGTGCTTATCGCCGGACAGAACACGACGATCAGCGCTTCGGGCATTTCCGCGGGCGAGACCGTCTACTTCGTGTACAGCACCGGTGGACTCGGTGAGACCCCGGTCGACGCGCTCGGCATCACGCTCGGACTCCGGTCGCCGACGCTTGGCGGCTCAGCGGTCGCGGACAGCGGCGGTGTGGCGCAGATCAGTCCGTTTGTGCCCTCGTTCGCGCAGGGCTTCCGCGTGTGGATGCAGGCGGCCCATGTCGGTCGCACTTCCACGATCAATTCAACGGTCGTGCAGTAAGCCGGCGACGGGTTCACTCTCGAATAGAAACAGCCGGGCGCCTGCAGGGCGCCCGGCTGTCGTTTTTGAGTTAGGGAGGAGTCAATCACTCGGCCGTCGATCCGCTGCCGAGCTTGAACGCCGTGGCGACGGCGAGGACGCCCCAGAGCAGGTCATAGAGACCGAAACTGTCCTTGAAGACCATGGACTTTATGTCTGAACTCACGCCGCTGAACATCGCGGCCATGAACGCGTCGATCTCCGCCGCGTACTCCTCGCGCTCCGACTCGGACATGCCCGCCCACCGTTCGGACGCGTCCCTCCAGATGTCGGCGGGATAGTCGTCTTGTTCGTCCGCTTCTTCGTAGGACATACCCGCGGGCCAGTTCACTGGCTCTCCCGCGTCCTCGAGTTCCATGACGATGTCGTCGGCGATGTAGACAACGAAGTCTTCCTCATCCCATTCTGCCGTGAACGAAGTATCGGTCGCGTTCATTTCCTCGACGAACTCATCGAGGAGAAGGCTCACCGCCGCGTACTTTCCGGCGAGCACGGCAAGCACTGCGATAATCGCAGCGGCGACGCCGTTTCGCTGTTCCGCCTCCCCGTCGGCGGCGGCGTACACGGCGAATCCGACCAGCCCGCCGATTCCCCACGCGAGGATTCCCCATTCGGTATCAGTCGCCAGGGTTACGCCAGCCCATATGGCGGCTCCGACCGCGCCCGCGGCCGTTCCGAATCCGATTACTTTCGCAAGACTCACGACGGCATTCTCCATCGATTCGGGGCGACGCACTTGAGCACGACCACCATGCGCCGCGCGCCGGGACGGCCGCAATATACCGAAAGTCTTCGGGATATGTCACTCTCCCGGATAAGAAACCTGCGCGTCACTTCTGAGAAACCGGCGACCGGCGAATCCTGTTGCGATCGTCTCACGCCTCGTCATACTGGATGAGTTGGACCGCGCGAGGGTATCTTCGGTCCAACTGGAGGATGAGGCCCATGTCACAAGTCGTCCGATCGTGTGGCGCTGCGCTCGCAGCGCTCGTGTACGCGTGGGGGGCGGGCGCCGTCCCTTACTCCTAGTTCAATCTCGACGAGTATCCGGACGACCTCATCGCGACGGGCGACGCGTGGAGCGCGGTTCGAGTCGAGGATCCCGGATTCGTCTCGTACCGGATCGCCGCAGACGATTTCGTACTGAGTGAACGAACTCGAATCTCCACCGTGGAGTTCTTCTCGATTCCACTCAACGACCCGATCGTGCTCGGCGCCGACCTGTACATCTATTCCGGAACGACCGCTCCGGAGTCCCTCGTCTACGCGGAACCCGGCGCCGTGTCACACCGATTCGACACCGGCCTCGTGAACCAGGCGCTCGGCCCGATCTACTCGAATCGCACGTTTCCCATGGACCTCGAGCTCGACCCCGGGCGTTACTTTCTCGCCTTTCGCTCATGGATCACGCTCGAGGGCGCGCCCAGCTCGAAGCATGTCGCCATGACGACGCGGTGGACGAATGGTGACACACGCGCACTCTGGAATTTCGATGTCCTCACCGACGGCGCCATCGTCGGCGAGTGGGTCACGATGGATGTGTTTTCTGGATTCGTCGACAACGAGTGGGCGTTCGAGATTCGTGGTCGCACGACGGCCGATGACCTGTCGCTCGAAGGACCCATCCCGGGCTCGGCGGGGACGGTCAACCGAATCGGCGTGCGGAACGCGACTCCGGGCGAACGGGTCTACTTCTTCCGAGGCTCTGAGCGAGGCGAAGCGATCGTGCCTTCCTGTGGTGGCCTGGTGATTGAGATCAACGACCCGTCGTTCGTCGCGATCGAAACAGCCGACGCCAATGGCGTCGCATCATAAGTCGATTCGTCCCCGGCAGCGCCCGCGGGAGGACCGTTCTATTGCAAGCCGTCGAGATCATGGATTGCCGAATGAGTAATCTCGTCCGGCACACCTTCGATTGATCCCGGACGCCGATCAACGGCCGCCGTGCTCGAATACCCCTCTCCCGGCCTTGTCACCGAGCCGCCCGGCGACGACGAGTTGACGCAGCTTTGGGCACGGGAAGTACTTCTGATCTCCGAGTTCCCGGTACAGCACCATCATGATGTCGTGACAGATATCGAGCCCGATAAAGTCCGCAAGACGAAGCGGGCCCATGGGAAAGTTGCACCCGAGTTTCATGATCGAGTCGATATGCTCTGGCTCGGCGACGCCGTCCATCCAGGCGTAGAACGCCTCGTTGATCATCGGCATGAGCACACGATTCGAGACGAATCCGGCGCGGTCGTTCGCGGGCACCGGCGTCTTGCCCATCCGCTCCGCAAGTGCGATTGTCCGGGCGGTCGTCTCGTCACTCGTGGCGAGTCCTTTGATGACCTCCACGAGCTTCATCACCGGGACCGGATTGAAGAAGTGCATACCGATGACGCGCGACGCGTCGGCGCCCACCGCCGTCGCGATGTCCGTGATCGAAATCGACGAGGTGTTCGTGGCGAGAACGACATCCTTCCGCAGGGTTGACTGCATCTCTCGGAAGATCGTCTTCTTGAGTTCGGGGTTCTCGAGCACCGCCTCGACCGCCCAGTCCGCGTCCTTCGCGTCGGCGAGGCTCGTCGCGTAGGTGATCCTCGAAGACGCGGCGTCGGCTTCATCCCGGGTCATCCGCTGCTTCTCGACATTGCGATCGAGAATCTTCGTGTGGCTCGCCCGCGCCCGATCGAGTTGCGGCTCCGCGATATCGACCTGCCAGGCGTCGAGACCCGCCATCGCAGCGGTCAGGGCGATGCCGGATCCCATCGTTCCGGCGCCGATGACGACAATGCTCTTGATCTCCGATTCGGACATGGTCGAATGCGCTCCTGAGCGTGAGGGGTACGAGTCGGGCGAATCTATAGCGACGCCTCGGGGGCACGCCACCATCACGGTGGACGATCGGGTGTTACACCGGTGTTGCGCCGTGATTCCGCACTCGTGGTACGCTGATCGAAGATCGAAGGAGAGACCTCATGACACGAAGTCGCGCGCTTCGAATGGCCCTCGGCGGCGTCGCGGTTCTTCTCGCTCTGGTATTCACCGCGGGATTGACCCGTTGGGATGAGCCACGCAAGAACGACGCGATACACCCCTATGTCTCGTACTCCGGTCGAGTCTCGGCGATCACTGACCGGCGGCTCCTGCTCATCCGGGATCAGGAATCGTTCGACGAGATGTGGCGATCTCACATGGGTGACCGGATCGAACGCGCGGGGCAGGGCTGGCCCCTCACTCCGACCGTCGACTTCAATTTGTGCATGGTCCTGGCGATCTTTTCGGGCGACCGAGTGAATGCGAACGGCGAGCAGATCGAATCGATCAAACTCGAGTCGGAGCGATTGGTCGTGCGATACGACACGGTCACTTACCAGACCGCATCGATCGGAGCAACCGACCGCGGCGAGCCAGCGCGTCCCTACGGAATCTTCGTGCTTCCGAGAATCGACACGACGGTCGTCGTGCACGAGAACACGCAGAACATCATCGGCGACGATCCGGTGTGGACCGAACGCGCCACCTTCCGCGCGCCATGAAGCGTTTGCCTGCGGTCGAACAGACCAACCGTCAGCCGCCGTCGTTCGGATTGAGAGCGACCGGCTCCGGATGAGTCCAGGCCGTGGCAGGAACTGACTCGTACACGCCAACCTTCGTGTGATCACGCTCGCCTCGCCCCGGAGCTAGCATGATTTCCCCGTACCAGCCCCAGTCTTCCCAGGGAGTCGTCATCCGCGGTTCGGCGTCCGTCGCGTTCGCGAAATAGGACCACTCCTCAACGAGCCCGGTGTCGCTGGCGACGAGCACTTCGTACTTGTTCTGCGGCGTCACACCGACGCCTTCAAAAGTGAGTTCGAGCTTCTTCGCGGGACGACCGTCACTCAGCGCGCCGTCACCGAGGCGCCTCAGTGTAACTCCGGTGTCCTTGAGCTTGTACGGCATGACGAGCCAGTAGGAATCGTTGATCCACATCTCGTATCCACGCTCAAGCGTCTCTCGCTCGAGCGCCGGATCGTCAATCCGTTCACCGTTTTGAAAGACGAGACCTTCCTTCGTATCGAGGTCGACAATTACGACCCAGTTCGCTCCATCGCGATCGGTGTAATCAATCCGGTCGATGTTTTCATGCTTGTCCCACAAGTGCTCGCGCACCCCGAAGAAGCGCCAGCCGATATAGCGAGTGGCGTCCCACGCGTCCCGACCGCCCATCGTCGCCATGACACGGTCGGCCAGGGCGATCGCTTCGGGATCGGATTCGGCGGCGTTGAATCCGGGCGCCGCCGGATTGGCGGCATCGTCGCTCGCCGTGGATTGATCCGGTGGCGAATCACAACCGGCGATGATCGCCGACATGAGGAGCATTATCGCTCCACGAACGAATCCGGTCACGCTGCGCATGGTCCACCCTTTCACCGACGGGCGCGGAGTTCAGAAACGGCTCAGTCGCGTTCGATCATCATCGCGACCGCATTCCCGCCACCGAGACACAAGGACGCGATGCCGCGCTTCTTGTCGAGTCGACGCATCTGGTGCACGAGCGTCGTGAGCACTCTGGCTCCGGAGGCGCCGATGGGATGTCCGAGCGCGATGCCGCCGCCCGTGACATTCACCTGATCCTCATTGATCTCGAGGCCCTTGAGATCGGCGAGCACTTGGGCCGCAAACGCTTCGTTGATTTCGAAGAGGTCGACATCACCAAGCTCCGCGCCGCCCTTCCGGGCGCAGGTCCGCACGGCTTCCACTGGAGCGATGAACAGCTCCTTTGGCTCAACGCCGTGCGTGTGGTAGGAGACGATGCGGGCGAGCGGCTCGAGTCCGAGCGATTCGGCTTTCGCTTCGGTCATGATCAATACGGCCGCGGCGCCGTCTGAGATCTGGCTCGCGTTCCCCGCGGTCACGCTTCCTTCCTTCTCGAACGCGGGACGTAGACCGGCGAGCTTCTCGGCGGTCGTGTCCTCCCGGATGCCCTCATCCTGCGTGATGTCCTGCTTCTGCTTCGCGTCCGCGGCCGGGATGGGGACGATTTCCTCTCGATACCACCCCTTCTCGGTCGCCTTCGCCGCGAGTCGATGTGACCGCTCGGAATAGCGGTCCTGATCTTCGCGCGTCACTCCGTGCTTCTTGGCGATGTGTTCAGCGGCGTTCCCCATTCCCCAGTCGCAAAAGGCACAATGCAGTCCGTCATACCGCATGTGGTCGACGAGTTGGCCATCGCCGAACTTGAGGCCATTCCGGACATAGGCGAGGTGCGGGGCGAGCGACATGCTCTCCATGCCGCCGGCGAGCACGCACTCCGCATCCCCCGCCTTGATCGCCTGGGCCGCGAGTATCGCCGCCTTGAGTGACGAGCCGCAGACCTTGTTCACTGTAAACGCGACAAGGTCGTTGCCGAGCCCGGCCTTGAGCCCGGCCTGACGGGCCGGATTCTGGCCGACGCCCGCCTGGAGCACGCACCCCATGATGAGTTCGTCGATGTGCTCGCGCGCCGCCGGCGCGTCGTCGAGCACGGCCTTCACCGCCATCGATCCGAGATCGGCGGCGGGCACGCGGGACAGGCCACCGAGGAACCGTCCGATCGGGGTGCGCTTCGCAGACACAATGACGGGCGTGTTCTTCGACATCGAGACCCTTCCTTACGCGATCTGAGCAGGCTTTCGCAGAGACGGAATACGCATTATATGATCGCCTCCCGACGCTCCGGACCACCTCCGAGCCGGGGATTCAGGTCGGGCCCTTGGGTGCGGCCTGAAGGGTCCTTCGATAGACTGCCGCCACCGTCAAGCTCCCCCGCCCGTCCCTCGTGGAGAATTCGAATGCTCGTCGATTCCGCGTCGCAGACCCACCTCGCCGCCGACTCGAACCAGGCGCTCGGCATTGGCCGGTTCGCGGTGGATTTCATGAACGGGAGGATTGGAGAGCCGGATCGCGCGGCGCTCAATCGCGTCGGACAATTCCACGCGGACTCGGTCTTCTGCGGGCTCTCGGCGTTGGCGTTGAGAACCAATGCCCCCACCGTTCTGCGCGACGAGGCGCTCGAATACCCGGATGCGAAGGGCGCGAGCGTCTTCGGCTCACGCGAGCGCGTCAAGCTCGAGAAGGCGATCGTCGCGAACGCATCCGCCGTGCGCGAATGGGACTCGAATGGAACGAACTTCGGCTATAACCCCGAACTCGGACACACCGCGGGCGAGTTCGGCCACAACGACTTCTATCCCGTAGTGATCGCCGCGGCGCAGGCGCGAGGGCTTGACGGCGCCACGGCGCTGCGCGGCATGCTTTTGCTCGATGAGATTCGTGGTCGTCTCGCCGAAGTCTTTTCGCTCAAGAGCTACAAGATCGACCATGTCGTGCACGGGGCCATCGGTTCGGCGGCGACATTCGGCGCCATGATGGGCGCAACGCCGGAGCAGATCGAGTCCGCCATCGGCATGACGGTCGCCCACTACATTCCCTTCCGGGCGATCCGCGCCGGAAAGCAACTGAGTGATTCGAAGGGGGCGTCCGCGGCGATCTCAACCGAGGCGGCGATCCTCGCGACGCAACGCTCGATGCGCGGCTTCATCGGTCCGAAGGACATCTTCCGGAATCCGCAGGCCATCTTCCGGCTCTTCGAGCCGACGAAGGGTGATCGCGCTCCGTTTGATCTCGTCCTGTCGCACAGTGGCTCCGACTTCGCCGTGATGGGAATGCATTTCAAACTCGGGATGTATGAGCATCAATCGGCCGGCGCCATCCAGGCGGTGCTCGATCTTGTGACGAAGTCACCGGAGTTGCTCGAGGATGCGGACGGCGACGCCATCAGGAAGATCGTTATCCGAGCGTACGAGCCGGCCTTCGGAATCATCGGCGACCCGGCGAAACGCGACCCGCGCACCCGTCAGTCGGCGGACCACTCGATGGTGTACATCATCGCGACGCTCTTGGGCAAGGCGCTTGATCTCGCGAAGGAACGAGGCGGCGGACGCGTCGCCGAATCGAGCGAGGAACTCTGGAAGGCGACGATGCTCGCCCCCCACGACTACAGCCCGGCTGCCATCGACGATCGACGCACGCGGGCGATCATGGAGAAGATCGCCTTTGAGCACGGCGGGCCCGAGTACGACGCGAAGTATCCCGACGGCATTCCGACCTCCGTCATCGTCACCGCCGCCGACGGCCGGTCTCACGACAGCGGATTGGTCATGTATCCGATTGGTCATGCGAGGAACACCACCGCCGACCTCGACGCCATGCTCGAGAAGAAGTTTGAAATGCTCGGCGGGCTCGCCGTCGACCGGCCGGCCGAGGTCGTCGAACGACTCGACCTCGCCGACAAGTCCTCGAGCGACATGTCATCCGTGTACGACTTTGACATCATCGACCGCGGAGCCTTCGAGTAATGGCGGCCCACCCCGGAGCTCAACTCCGAGAACAGATGCGGCGCGGCGTCGTGATGGCGCCCGGCGCCTGGAACGCGCTGGTCGCCCGCGCCATCGGAGCCGCGGGGTTTGACGCGTGCTACATCTCGGGTGGGGCGACCGCGAACGCGGCGGGGTATCCGGACATCGGGCTCATCACGCTTACGGAAATGTGTCGCACGATTCGAGAGGTGACGCAGGCCGGTGGTGTGCCGACGATCGTCGACGCCGACACGGGATACGGCGAAGTCGAGGCGGTGATCCGGACGGTCGTCGAATACGAGCGGGCCGGCGCCGCCGGCTGCCACATCGAAGATCAGGTCTTTCCGAAGCGGTGCGGCCATCTCGACGGCAAGACGCTGATCACGACGGACGACATGTGCGAGAAGATTCGAGCGGCGGCCAGCCAGCGGTTGAGCGAAGACTTCATCGTGATCGCGCGGACGGACGCATGTGGCGTGGACGGCTTTAATGCGGCGGTTGAACGGGCGAACGCGTACCGCGAGGCCGGCGCCGACATGATCTTTCCGGAAGGCCTGGGCTCCGAACAGGAGTTCGCGGAGATGGCGAAGCGCTCGCCCGGGCTTCTTCTCGCGAACATGACCGAGTTCGGCAAGACGCCGTCGATCCCGGCGGCGCGGTTCGGAGAAATGGGTTACCAACTCGTCATCTACCCGGTCACGATGCAGCGCGTCGCGATGGGCGCCGTAATCGCGGCGCTCGAGAAACTGCGCGCAGACGGCTCGGTCGACGCGTTCGTGGACGGCATGCAGACGCGGCAAGAGCTCTATCGGCTGCTCGACTATACTCCGGGTCGCCAGTGGGATTACCCCGGCCGCGCCGGCGCTGACCTCACCGAATAGGTTCGAATTCGGCGAGGCGGACGCCCAGTCATCTCAGAACATTCCCCCAGGACGAAGAGCGAAGGATCCGACACCATGTCCGAAGTTGAAGCGAA
The DNA here is from genome assembly GCA_043101845.1 of Phycisphaerales bacterium. Classification (GTDB taxonomy): domain Bacteria; phylum Planctomycetota; class Phycisphaerae; order Phycisphaerales; family UBA5793; genus JBICHN01. The sequence goes on from JBICHN010000011.1 coordinate 1,885,873, forward strand.
GGGATTGGCCGGCGTGATCGCCGGGGAGACCTCGGTCGCCTCGGTGGAGCAGGGACAACTGCTCTACCGCGGATACGACATTCACGATCTCGCCGAGCACGCCACCTTCGAGGAAGTCGCGTACCTTCTGCTCGAGGGTGAGAAGCCGAGCGAGTCGGAGTTGCGGTCATTCAGCGATGACCTGAAGTCAGAGCGCGAGATTCCCGGAGAGGTCCGCGACGCCGTGATGCGCGTCGCCCCGAATTCCCATCCGATGGATACGCTCCGAACGGGCATCAGCCTCCTCAGCCATCACGATCCGGACACCGGCGATAACTCGGTCGAAGCAGAGAAGCGGAAGTCACGCCGCCTCTTCGCCAAGATCCCGACGATCATCGGCGCCGGCCAGCGGGCGATCGATGGCGGCGACTATGTCGAGCCCGATTCCGAACTGGATCACGCTGCGAACCTCCTCTATGTCATGACGGGCGACAAGCCGAGCGACCTCGCGGCGAAGGTCATGGATGTGTCGCTCATTCTCTACGCGGAGCATGAATTCAACGCGTCTACCTTCACCTGCCGCGTCATCGCCGGCACGCTCTCCGACATGCACTCGGCGATCGTGGGTGGCATCGGAGCGCTCAAGGGTCCCCTGCACGGGGGCGCGAATGAAGCCGCGATGGAAATGCTCAAGGAGGTCGGCTCGCGCGACAAGGTCCGCTCCTTCATGGACAATGCGTTCTCGACAAAGCGGAAGATCATGGGCTTCGGCCACCGCGTTTACAAGAACGGCGACCATCGGGCGCCGATTCTCCGCGACTGGGGTCTCAAGCTCGCCGCGGAGAAGCCGCAGTTCAAGAAGTGGTTCGACATCGGCGACGCCATTCAGAAAATCATGCTCGATGAGAAGGGCATCTACCCGAATGTCGATTTTCCGTGCGGCATGACCTACTTCACGATGGGGATTCCCGTGCCGCAGTACACACCGATCTTCGTCGCGTCGCGGATCACCGGCTGGTGCGCCCATGTGATCGAGCAGCACGGCGACAACAAACTCATTCGCCCGCTGAGCCGGTACACCGGCGCCGCCCGTCGGTCATGGAATGGGTGATTGACGGGACACCACTCGAAAACAAAACGCGGCCCCGGAGATTCCGGGGCCGCGGTCGGTTTTGGGTGGTCATGCCGTACAGGACCGTCATTCGCGCGACAGCGACATGAACAGTTGCAGCACATACCAGAAGAGCAGCGCGACCGAAGCGAAGAGTTCGAGCGAAGCCGCCACATATCGGTCTTCCGGATAGTGATGCAGTACATTCGAGGTGTCGTAGAGAATGGCGCCCCCTGCGAGCGCGATCATCGCGACGGAGAACGCGGGCCCGAGGGTGAATCCGAAGATGGCGCCGCAAACGATAAACACGAGGGCGATTCCCATACCCCAGAACAGAAGACCTCGGAGGAAGGAGAAATCCTTCCGGGTGAAGAACACGATGAGCGAGAGCAGCGAGAAGCCGAACAGCGTCGCGACCGCCGCGCTCGCGATCACATTCTCACCAACATAGGTCTGGGCAAGCCAGAGGAGCGGGATGAAGATGATCGCCTCGCCCACGACATAGCCCGCGAGCGCGAGATACTGGACCGGCAGCGAGGTTGTACGGTGCGCGACATGCGTGGCGATCCAGCCGAAGACGACGAATCCTCCGAGGACGAACAGCCAGTTCACCGAGAGCATGGCCTGCGCCATGGTCTGGGCGACTCCGCTCGTGAAGAAGATCATTTCGAGCACGGTGAACGCGATCACCGCCCCGATGAGGTGGAAGTAGGTCTTCGCGATGAAGGTCGCCCGTGTGTTGACATCGGCGTAGGCCACCCCGCCCGCCGTAGCGTCCTGCATCTCATTGAAACTTGCCATGGATCGACGCTCCTGAAGTGAAACCGGGAATGGGCGGCCGTTCGCCCCATGCCATGATTGGCACGATATCGGCCCGATTCCGCTTGTATCACCACAATCCCGGGCGTGCAAGATCGTGAAAACGGAAGTTTGTATATAAAGAACGCCCCCGGTCCGTCATCCGGGGGCGTAGCGCCGACTCGTGTCGACGCCTGAGTCCGATGTTTTTGCGACAAGTCAAGCGGCCGTGTCCTCCACCGGCCCGGTCGATCCCGCGGTCGCCGGGTGCTCAAGGCCGGGGATCCGATCCGCGTTCGGGTGGAAGTTGTGCACGGGCGCATGGGCGAGATGGTCGTAATTGAGCGGCGGTCGTTTCTTGTTCACCTTGCCCTGGATCCATCCCTCGAGGAGCATCGACTCCATACTCGAGATCGCCTGCGGCGCAAAGGGCACGGAGCCGGGTCGCTGCCCGGCCGTCAGCCGATCAAACTCATCGAGAATCGCGTGGCCATCGGACTGTTCCTTGACGATCTTCGCGACGGCTCCATAGGCCCCGACAAGCGGAAGGATGTGACCGCCCCGCCGGTAGCACTCGGCCCGGACGATGCGGCCGCCCTGGAAGATCGGAACATGGTCTTTCCTGGCGCCGACGAGGTTGAGCTTGAAGGTGTTGTACTTGTTGATCTCCCAACCCGCGCCCTCTTCGACCGTAAAGAGGCGCGTGACCTCCTTGATGGCGAGCAGATCAAGACCACCGACGCCCGGGAAGAAGAAGTCCTCGTGGCCGAACCCTCCCTGGCTCAACCACCGGAACGCGGCCTTGGGAGAGAGCGAGAGTCCCGCGTCCTTCGCGATCTCGGCGGTGAACTTCTCGAGGTCCTTGAACTGGCCGTTCGCAGCGTACCAGAACTCGGCGAACCGGATGTACTGCCGAACCCGATTACGATTCGTTTCTTCGTAGGACGACTTGAGCCACTTCGCATCGTGGTCGGGCTCGTCACGCAGGAGATCGAGGAGGGTGTACGCGACCTCCTTGGCGCCCTTGTGCGCGAGCGTCATGCCGCTGGCCAGGATCGGATCGGCGAAGCCGGCCGACTCTCCGACGAGGAACCAGTTCTCACCCGCGAGCCGCTCCGCGTAGTACGACCAGTCTTTGGTCGTCTCGACCTTACCTCGCGCGATCGCATTCTTCGTGAGCGCCCGGACGCGCGGCTCTTGCTCGAGAGCCTCGCGATACAACTCGGCCGGAGTGACGCCGCGTTCCTTGTAGTACTCAACCGGACAGATGAAACCGATGCTCGTCCGGGTCGGGCCAAGGGGGATGAACCAGATCCATCCGGACCCGATCGAGAGGATCTGGACGCGCGTCCCGCCCACACCGATCTCGACCGCCCACTCGGCGTTCTCCCAGTAATCCCACATCGCCATATTGCGAAGGCGCTTCGGCGCCTGAACGGGAATGTCCATCGCGCGGCGGAGCACACCGGCGGCGCCCGACGCGTCGATGTAATACTTTGCGGTGACCGTTTCACCGCCGTCGAGTTCGAGGCCGCGCACACGATCGTGTTCGCGATGGATCTTCGCGACCTTCGTCTCCTCGCGAACTTCGCAGCCGAGTGATTCGGCGTGTCGGAGGAGAATGTCGTCGTAGATCGCCCGGTCAACCTGGAACGCGGTCGCGATGCGCTGGCCTTCGTACTTTGCGGGACGCGGCTCATCCCGAAACCGTTCAGGAGGAATGAATTCGAAGTCCCACAACTGCGGATTCGATCCCCAGCGGTAGGTGGCGCCGACTTTGATCGGGAAGCCCGCGGCCTCGACCTTGTCCCAGGCGCCGATCTCGTGAAGGATTGACCCGATCGCCGGTAACTGGCTCTCGCCGACATGATCCCGGGGAAACTTCTCGCGCTCGAGAATCAATACGCGAGCCGACGGATCGTACTTGCGAATGAACGCCCCCACGGTCGAGCCGGCCGGCCCTCCGCCGATGATCGCCACATCACAAGTCTCAGCGTCGAGGTGAGTACAACCCACAACGCAGACCTCATCTTGTCGCCGGACGCCGTGCCCACGCGCGAACCGGACCGACGGGACAACTTACCCGCAAAGTGAGCCGGGAGACACACGGGACGACTCGAGAGATGAGCCTTCAGAGAGCTGCGAAACCACACGCGAACCCGTGCCCGACTGCACCGGGGCTGATCGCTAATCTATCGGCAATCGCAGATCGACGCCACCGGAAATCGAACGAACTTTCCGGCCGAGGAGCCTATCTCCGTCACTTCGCGGCAGGGGTCGGCGCTTTGGCGCCTCGGCGCGGGGTCCCGGTGGCGGGCAGCGGATCGGTGTTGTCGTGGAAGAGCGTGCCGGAGACTCGCCCCTTATCGGAGAAAGTCGGGCGCGGCCGCTTCTTGTTGATCTTGCCCTGAATCCAACCTTCGGAGAGCATTGTCTCGATGCACGCGATCGCCTGAAGATTGAACGGGGCGATCGAATCCGCCGGCTGTGACTTTGTCGCTTCGTCGAGCTTCTGAAAGATCGTCATGAGATCGGAAGTTCGCTTGAGCAACTCCACGACCGGCTTATATGCGCCGAAGAGCGGGAGGATGTGTCCGCCCTTTCGGTAGCATTCGACGCGATGAATCCGTCCCTTATGAAAGTGCGCCACCGTGTCGCGCTTCGCCCCGACGAGATTCAGTTTGAGCACATTGTATTTGTTAACTTCCCAGCTCTCGTCCGCATTCGGCGTGAAGCGCTTCGACAGTTCTTTCACGGCGAAGAGATCGAGGCCGCCGATTCCGGGGAAGAACTGATCCTCGTGGCTCAGGCCGCCCTGGCTCAGCCAGCGAAACGCCTGCTTCGGCGAAAGATCGAGGCCGGCGTCGCGGGCGATCTCCGCCGAGTAACTCTCGAGGTCAGTGAACTGCCCGTTCGCGGCGTACCAGTATTCGGCGAAACGGATGTATTGACGAATTCGACCCCGATTGGAGACATCGTACTGCTCGCGCAGCCATTTCGGGTCGTGTTCGCCCGGGTCACGAAGCAGTTCGAGAACCGTGTACGCGACCTCTTTCGCCGAGCGCTGCGCGAGCGTCATGCCGCTCGAAAGAATCGGGTCGGCGAATCCTGACGATTCGCCCACGAGAAACCAGTTCGGCCCGGCCAGACGCTCGGCGACATAGGACCAGTCCTTTGTCGTGCGCACCTTTCCTTCGCTCGTCGCATTACGCGTGAGCGCCTGCACGCGCGATTCCTTCGAGAGCGCGTCGTGGTAAAGCTCGTCAGGCGTCTTCCCACTCGCCTTGTAATGTTCGACCGGACAGATGAACCCGATGCTCGTGCGCGTCGGTCCAAGCGGGATGAACCAGACCCACCCGGTACCAATGCTCAGTACCTGAATGCGGGTGCCGCCGATTCCGATTTCGATCGCCCAGTCGGCGTTCTCCCAGTAGTCCCACATCGCCATGTTCTTGAGGTGCTTCGGCTGATACACCGGGATGTCCATCGTCCGACGGATGATCCCCGCGGCGCCGGACGCGTCGAGGTAGTACTTCGCCCTGACCATGCCCCCACCATCGAGTTCGATCCCCTCGATGGTGTCGCCGTCCCGGTGAATCTTCGTAACCTTGGTTTCCTCTCGAACCTCGCAGCCGAGTTCGGCCGCATGGTTGAGAAGGATGTCGTCGTAGATCGCGCGCTCCACCTGCAGCGCCGTGAAGAGACGCTGGCCGTGGTACGGGGCGGGTCGCTCTTCATCGGAGAATCGGTCGATCGGGATGAACTCGAAGTCCCAGAGTTCGGGACTCGAGCCCCAGCGGTAGGTCCCGCCGATCTTGATCGGGAAGTTGGCCGATTCGACCTTATCCCAGCATCCCATCTCATCGAGGATCTGCCCGATCACGGGAAGCTGGCTCTCGCCGACATGCTCGCGCGGGAACTTCTCCCGCTCGAGAATGACGACCCGCGCCTTCGGGTTGTACTTGCGAATCAGGCTGCCGGCGGTGCTGCCCGCCGGCCCACCACCGATGATGGCGACATCGAACGCTTCCGTGCCGTTAGAAACCACGACTATGCTCCCCGCCTGACCGGTCGAGAAAGAGACGCCACTCAGAATACTCGACCGCCGGGTCTCCGGGCAACGCCTTATCGAGCGATCGACCCCGAGGTCACCCAATCACGGTCAGTATGCCCGCTCGATCCATCCGCCTCCGAGTACGCGATCGGCGTCGTAGCACACGACGGCCTGCCCGGGAGCGACCGCTTCCTGGGGCTCTTCGAATTCGACGGAGAGCGAATCGGCGCCCGTGCGTCGAACGGTGGCCGGGACGGGTCGCGCGTTGTACCGGATCTTGACGGAGCACTTGACCGGCTCGTCGAGTGGCGGCTCATCGATGAGCCAGTTCGTCTCGGTCGCATGAAGGCCGTCGGACGCGAGCAGTTCGCGCGGACCCACTTTGACGGTATTCGCCACTGGATCGCGATCGACGACATAGATCGGGTATCCCAGCGCGACCCCCACGCCGCGCCGCTGCCCCACCGTGAAATGCTGGTGGCCGCGATGCTCGCCGATGACCTGGCCCTCCGGGTCGATGATCTCACCCGGCGACACCTCATCCGGCGTGCGGCGCTCGACGAGTCCCGCGTAGTCATTGTCCGGGATGAAACAAATCTCCTGGGAGTCCGGCTTGTCGAACACCGGAAGATCAAACTCCTCCGCAAGACGGCGAATGTCCGTCTTGCGGTAGCCGCCAACCGGAAGCAGCATCTCCTGGAGACGCTCGCGTGGCGCCCCGAAGAGCACATAGGACTGATCCTTGCGCTCGTCGACGCCGCGACGGAGAGCGAGCCCACCTTCCGGCGCCGCCCCGATCTGTGCGTAGTGGCCAGAGGCCACGAAGTCGGCGTCGATCTGCCGGGCGTAATCATGGAGCCGGCCGAACTTGAGCCAGTCGTTGCATCGGACACACGGGTTCGGCGTTCGACCGGCGTTGTACTCACCGACGAAATAGTCGATGATCCGCCCGAAATCCTTCTTGAAATTGCACACATAGAACGGGACGCCGAGCTTCGCGGCGACGAGCCGGGCGTCGGCCGCGTCGTTGATCGAGCAACAGCCCTGCTTGCCGATTCGAACGGTAGAGGCGTCGCAGGTGGGCGCGTCTTCGTCAGACTGCTCGAACTCATCGAACGACTCACCTGGTGACCCGAGCCGCATGAAACAACCGACCACCTCGTAACCCTCGCGCAGCAATAGAGCTGCGGCGACCGAACTGTCGACGCCTCCCGACATCGCGACGAGAACTTTGCCTTTTCCGTGCGCCATGAAGACAAGTCTAGAGCGCGACCGGTACACTGGCTCCCCATGCTCGTCTACGCGGGAATCGATGAAGCCGGCTACGGGCCCATGTTCGGGCCGCTGACGGTCGGCTGCGCCCGCATGGTGCTCCCCGAGTACGACCCCGCCGACGGCGAGCCGAAGATGTGGTCGAAGCTGCGCGGCGCCGTGGCCCGCGACCTCAAGTCGAGCAAGGGTCGCCTCGTCGTCGCCGATTCGAAGAAGCTCAAGCTTCCGAACGGAGGCGCCCGGCACCCGCTTACGCATCTCGAGCGCGGAGTCTGGGCGTTCGGGTACGGATGTCGCCGGGACACCATCTGCTGGCCGACGACCGACTCCGCCTTCTTCGACGGTCTCTCGGTCGATCTGACTGACGCATTCGAGTCCTTGCCGTGGTACTGCGGGCCCGATTGCCAGGCGCCCGTCGCGACTTCGGTCGACGAGCTCTCCGTCGCAGCGAACGCATTACGACGCGCTCTCGAGCGAAACGGGGTCTCCCAGGTCGACCTGACCTGTCGATTGCTCACCGAGCCGGAATTCAACGAACGGGTCGAGCGATACGGCTCAAAGGCTGCGGCGAACTTCGCGCTCGTCGGCCGTCATCTGCGATCCATCATGGCTGAGTTCGGCGACGACCATCCGCGAGTGGTGGTCGATCGGCAGGGTGGCCGCAGTCAGTATGTCGAACCCCTGGCGTGGGTGTTTCCCGACGCCGAGATTCGAATCCTCGGCGAGAGTCCGTCCATGAGTTGTTACGAGGTTCGCCAAGCCGACGGCCGTCGAATGAATGTGATCTTCAAGGAGGATGGAGACGCGGATCACTTCCCGGTCGCGCTTGCGTCCATGATCGCGAAGTATGTGCGCGAACTTCTCATGCTCCGATTCAACCGCTTCTTTCGGCAGCTCAATCCGGAACTGAAACCAACCGCCGGATACTACGGCGACGGCGCGCGGTTCCTGCGGGACATCGAGCCGCTCCTGCGCGAACATCGGCTCGACCGGCGTCGCCTCGTCCGGCGGCGATAAACCGCTCAATTCCTCTCACCCAATTCGGCGCCATTCACGATGATGGCCCGAGCGACCGCATCCTGCATCTGATTCGGCCACACGAGCGCGACCGCCTGGTCGTCACGCATCCACTCCGGTCCGAGTGAATCGGCGGTCGAATACCGGATAGCGCCGTCTTCGTTTCGAAAGCCGTACAACGGCCGAAGCGCGGTGGCCGTTGCGGTCACTCCGGAATCATCCGTCGGCCAGGCGAAGAAGAGCGGCGCTTCATCGGGAGTCGACGGATTCGAGACCAGCGCGCCGTTCGGTCGTTGATAGAACGGCGCCATCCCGTCCAATTCGTCGCCCGGCGCCATGGCGAAGAACGCGATTCCGACCAACTCGGATCGCGCCTGGCGATCGAGTCTCGGCCGTCCGTCCGGGTCGGTCCTGTGGTACACCGGAAACGGCAGGTGCGTGCGCGGATCGCCCAAGTCGAGCCGGTACATGATCTGGTTGTAGTCGTAGCGCGGCGTTGGAACTTCGGTCTGCGAGAACATCTTCGTGTAGGTGCCCTCGAAGTAGATTCTGCGACCGCCCTCCTGATCGAGAAACGGGTGATGCTTCGGGTTATAGAACGAATAGCGATCGTGCGTCACGACGCGTTGCGCCCACACCCAGGGGCCAAGTGGCGTGGGCGCTTCGGCGTACCAGATTTCGCCGAGAAACGACGGCTCCCCAAAGGACTCCAGCACGATGGCGATCCATCGTCGCCGGAATGGATTCCAGGCGACCGAACCACCATGCGGATAGATTGATCGCCCGGTCTCGACCTCGCGGAGATCGATCCACCATTCACTCGGCTCAAGTTCTCCCGCCTGAGATCGCGACCTCAGATCGGACGCGTGGAGCGGAGGCACACCGGTTCTCCATGCATATTCAATCTCGCCATCCGGACCGCGCTCAATCGATTCGAGGTCATTTCCAAGCGGTGTGAATCCCGAGTACGCAGACGGTTCGCTGACATCGTGCAGGCGGGCCGCTACGCGCAGCGCCGGAAAGGGGGCGCCGAAGAAATACTCGCGGGTGTCCCCCGCATTGATTTCGACCGGATGACCCGAGGGCCGTCGTGCTTCGTTTATCTCGAGGTTCTGGAACGACTCGAAGATCTCGCGTTCGTCGTCATAGATCGCAAGCCCGCGCTCGTAGATCTCGCCGAGAGACTTCACGCGGATCCAGTGACAGACCATTCGTTCGGGTCCGGTTTCATCCGGAATGATCATGAACCCGTCGGCCCAGACCGGGCCGGGTTTCGACATCGGAATCATCGGGCGCGAGAAGCCGGCCTCGTCGACGAAGTATTCGAGGTCGATTCCAACTGACGGGTCGAGTCCGCCATCCGCGGGAAGAGGTGACACAGCGCCGGACATGTGGAAGTTACCAAGTGGATAGGCGGGTCGACTCGTATCGCCCCAGAACCAGTGCACGCGTCCCTGATACACGATCGACTGAATCGAATCCTGCCCGGTGACGAGGCCGTTGATGAGCGGCGTCGCGACCGGCGCCTCATCACCGAGGCGAACGCTGTGTCCATAGATTCCGGCGCCGGTGATCCGGTAGAGTCGCTCGGCGATGTTCTTTCGATCAATCTCGAGCGTCGCGGCGCCTCCCGGCGTGATGTCGAGCGCCACTCCGCGTATTCCGAATCCGTCGGCGGGATACTCGTACCCGTGACTGGATACATGGAAGAAGACACGGGTGTTCATCAGGCCGGCTTCGTCGAATGCGACGACCCCGGCGCTATCCGTGATGAACTCGACACCGTTCGTCGTCGCCAGGACCACGAGCGGCACGCCCCGCCCGGTGCGCGAATCCACGATGGTAATACGAAACGGGTCGTCGGCCAGCGCCTGCAGCGTGAGCAGTACGCAGACCGCGGCGGCGATGCGACGAACGAACATGATTAGCCCCGGGACAGGAACGCGGCGCCGCATCCTAGGTACGATCGGGGCCTACGCTGTCATCCATGGCGAAGGACACCGACCCGGCATTCGATCGCGCGATGATGCTCCGCGCCGTGCGCCTCGCCCGGCGCGGGATCGGGCGCGTGGCGCCGAACCCTCCCGTCGGATGCGTCCTCGTCGATCCACTGAGACACACGATTCTGGGTGAGGGGTATCATGCCGAGCTTGGCTCCCATCACGGCGAAGCTGCGGCTCTGAATGACTGCCGGCGCCGCGGTCGGGACCCGCAAGGCGCCGTCGCCTATGTGACCCTTGAGCCGTGCGCCCATCATGGTCGCACGCCGCCCTGCTCTGACGCGTTGATCGACGCCGGTATCAAGCGCGTTGTCATCGGTCGCGAAGACCCGAATCCTGTCGCGGACGGCGGGGCGGAACAGCTGCGCGCCGCCGGAATCGCGGTAGACACTCTCGAGCTTGAAGAGACCCGGCGACTCACGAATCCATTCGTGAAGCGGGTTACGACCGGCCTCCCCTGGGTCATCGTCAAGTGGGCGCAAACACTCGACGGACGCATCGCGACCCGAACGGGCGACAGCAAGTGGATCTCGAACGCGCAGAGTCGCGCTGCAGTCCATCGATTGCGGGCGCGGATGGATGCGATCGTCACGGGCGTGGGAACGGTCCTCGCGGACGATCCGATGCTGACGGCCCGTGATGTGCGACGACACCATCGTGTCGCTCGCCGAGTCGTGCTCGACCCAGGGATGAAGATGCCCGCGGACTCTCGACTGGTCAGCACGGCAGGCGACACGCCGACGATCTGGGTGACAAACTGCGCCGTCGCGACTCGGAGCGAGCGGATCGTCACCGAGGCCCGCGGCGCCGGCGTGGAGATCTGGGCGATCGGGTCTGACGACGACTCTCTCGGCGCGCTGGCGGAGGCGACACTGCGCCAGCTCGTCACGGAGCATGGCGCGACGAATGTGCTCGTCGAAGCCGGCGGCGGCGTCATCGGCGCGCTCCTCGAGCGCGGCCTGATCGATGAACTCGTCGTCTATCTGGCCCCAAAGGTGCTCGGGGACGCCGAGGCGATGGCGCCCGCCCGCGGACGGGTGATCGATTCAATCACCAACGCGACTCCGTTCGTGCTTCGGCGGACGCGTCGACTTGGCGATGATGTCGAACTGCGATATGAGCGTGGTCCGAATGACGGCTGAGGACCCGAGACCACGACAAAGTCAGATACCGCGCTGACCGACCAGACGAGCGAGCCGCCGCTTCTCACGGGCGGCCTGAACCGCCTCATCCTTGTCGCGCGCTTCCTCATCCGTCGTCGCCACAACCTCGAGCGCCGAATCGAGCTCTTTCTGCGCGTCCGACTCGATAGCGGCTTCCGCGGGCATGGCGCGGTTCGCGAGGATCGTGAGACGATCGCCCAGCATCTGCGCGAACCCGCCTTCGATCAGGTACCAGCGCGTTCCACCCTCGGGAAAATCGAGCCGGAGAGACCCGACGCCAAGCTTGACCAGAAGCGCGGCCCGCTTGGGCGCAATGCCGATCTGGCCGTCCCAGCCGGGAATCGACGCGTAGGTGACCTCCTCGTCGATGAGCTTCTTCTCGGGGGTCACGAGGCTGCAGTGAAACCGGTCGGCCACGATCCATCGCTCCTGGTCGCTGCGAGTTGAGACGGACTGTAGACCCGGCCATCCCGGGGTCAACGCCCTTCGAATCCGGTTGGGGCGGGGCCCCGACCCGATGATAGGTAAGCCCGCGTCAGCCCCACCACCGCTTCGCCCACCGTCCGAGGCTGAGCAGTGGCCACGCGAGTTGCCAGTTCGACGCGGGATCCTGCGCGAGGATGTCACGGACCTCCGGGATGACGAACTCGCCGATCAACGAACTGGAACGGAAATCATCGACGCCGCCGGCCATCCAGCGCTGGAACGGGAGCGGAAAACTCGCTTTGCCCCGATCGAGCACATCCTGCGGCAGATCATCGGCGAACGCCCGGCGGAGGACCCGCTTCGTCTCGTACGCGTTCGTGAGGAGCAACTCGCGACTCGATCGCCACGCCGCGGCGTCGAAAGGTGAAGGAGTGAGCTTGAGTTCAAATGGCAGGCGGGCGGCGAAGTTCGCGACCTCAACATCAGCGAACGGCGTTCGACCCTCGACGCTTGCGAGCATCGTCGAGGTATCCAGGCGACCGAGAAGTCCCGTCAGGTTGATTCTGCGCTGGGCGCGAAGCCATCGCTCCGCCGGATCGATCTCGTCGCCGTCCGCGACGAACTGATTCGCGAGTTCGAGGATGAGCGCACGATCATCGTCGATCGCCGACATGAACGCTCCGGACAACAGCTGGCTCTTCACCGACGGATGCGCCCACGACTGGCTTCGGAACCAGTGCGAGACCTCATCGCCCAGATCGGCGACGCCGTATTGCTCCGACAGTTCAGAGCGAAACCGTACGCCGTCATTCGGATCAGCGGGCCAGCGATGCTCCGGCGCCGTCGCCCGAATCCAGTCGATGGCGCTGAGCATGGGCCCGGCGTAGCCCCCGAAGAGTTCGTCGGCGCCTTCGCCGCTCAACGCGACCGTCGCGTGCGACTTGAGGTCCGCCGCGACTGCGTAGATCGCGGTTTCGTTCGGTGTCGTCAACGGGAGGCCATTCTCGGCCGTGAGATGCCGCCAAAGCTCATCGAACCGCGCCTCATCAAGCAGCACTTCGTGGTGTTCGGCGCCGAGTTGGTCCGCCATGAGCCGCGCATATTCGAGGTCGGTGGTTTCCCCCTCAGCCGGCGCCCCAGCGCACCAGGTCCGCATGGCGTCATCGGCGCCGAGTTGACGGCAGATCGTCGCGATGATCGCGCTGTCGAGACCTCCGGAAAGCAGCAGGCATCGGGGGACATCTGCCCGAAGATGTCGCTCAACGGAATCGACCATGAGCGATCGCAATTCGCCCGCAGCATCATAGAGTGACCGCTCCCGCGGAGCGTCCGTCGATTCGCGCCAGTGATTCATGATCCGCAGGTCGAGCGTCCCGTCTTCGTACGACGCCTGCGCAAAAACGCCGGGGCGAAGCGTGTACACCCCTTCGAAAAGCGTGCGCTCCCCGAGCGTCGTCTTGAGAGTGGTGAGGTACGCGGAGACCACCGCGAGGTCAGGACGCGGAGTGATTCCGGGGTGAGCGAGCAAGGAGGGAAGATGACTGGCGAAGACAAGTTCGCGGCCGACGCTCGCCAGATAGATCGGCTTGATGCCCAAGGGGTCGCGCGCGAGCGTAAGTGTCTTGAGCTTTGAATCCCACACCGCGAGCGCGTACATGCCGCGCATTCGACGGAATGCGTCGACTCCCCAGGCCGCGAAAGCGTGGGCGACGGTTTCCGTGTCGCAAGTCGTACGGAACTCAACGCGATAGTCCGACCGGAGCGTCGCGCGGAGTTCCGCGTCGTTGTAAAGCTCGCCGTTATACAGGAGCAGGAATCGCCCTTCCGGCGAGCGCCAGGGCTGGTCGCCATGCTTCGGATCCATGACGGCCAGGCGCCGATGTCCGAAGAGGACCGGGCCCTCGTCAACGAGTCCGACGCCGTCTGGGCCCCGAAATGACATGAGGTCCCGCATCGACTCAAAGGTCGATCGATCGATCGAGGGTCTCTCTCCGGGTGGCGCGATGACGCCGATGATGCCGCACATGAACGCGTCCGGTCCTTCCGCTTCGGTTCGGGCTCAAGGTTGAGCTATCGGATCGTTCGTCCGTCGCCCGGCACATTCCGCGCCGAACTCTTGTGATCGCGGTATGCTCGCCTCCGCGACCTTTTCCATCGCGAGAGGATGTGATCGAATGTCCCCTACTGTTCGAGCGGCGGTCATGTCCGCTCCGGGTCGGCCGATCGAGACGCGTGAACTCCCGGAGCCGACGCTCGAGCCCGACTCCGCGTTGCTCGCCGTCGAACTGAGTGAAGTTTGCGGCACTGATGTGCACCTCCAGCAAGGCAGACTCGCGGGAGTCCCTTATCCGCTCATCCCGGGTCATGTCACGGTGGGTCGACTCGAGAAGATTCGGGGCCATTTGCGCGACATCAATGGAAGGGCTTTCGAGGAGGGCGACCGAGTCACCTTCCTCGATGTCCATCGCACCTGTCATGCGTGCTGGCATTGCCTCGTAGCGAAGGCAAGCACCCGGTGCCCACGGCGAAAGGTCTACGGCATCACTTACGGGCTCGATGACGGGCTGACCGGTGGGTGGGCTGAGAAACTGTACCTCAAGCCGGGCACCTTCGTCCTTCGGCTTGATGATGTCGACGCCGAAGGGTTTATGGCGGGCGGCTGCTCGTTACCGACGGCGCTTCATGCCGTCGATCGAGCCGCGATTCGCATCGGTGACACCGTCCTCGTTCTCGGAAGCGGTCCGGTCGGATGGTCGGCGATCGCCTTCGCGAAGATGGCCGGCGCCGGTCGCGTGTTCTGCATCGGCGCGCCGGGAAACCGGCTGGAGATCGCCCGACGCGTCGGCGCGGACGAAGTACTCGACTTTACCAAATGCGATGAAGCAGGCCGCGGCGACTGGGTCCGGACACGCACCGGCGGGCGCGGCGCCGACATTACGATCGAGGCGACCGGAGCCCCGGCGGCCGTCGCCCAGGCCTTGCAATGGACGCGCGACGCCGGGCGGGTGGTCATCGTCGGCCAATACACCGATCACGGTGAAGTCTCGATCAATCCGCATCTCAATCTCAATCGCAAGCACCTCGAGGTCTACGGGTGCTGGGGATCGGACTATTCACACTTCCACCGGGCGGTGGACATCCTGCGCTATCCAGCACGGGCGGAGGCCTGGTCCGGCATCTCGACTGAGCGCTTCGGACTTGATGAGGCGAACGACGCGATCGCCGCGGTCGAAACGGGCGCCGTCGGCAAGGCTCTCATTGACCCTTCACGAATCCAGCGCTGAAAACGCTTGCATTGGCGCTCGAGTGAGTGTGGAATGATTCATCGCGGGCGTTCAATGCCCGTCAAGAAGGAGAGAGTGATGACACGCCATTTCGGGATCGCCGCGCTTATCGCGAGCGTCGCGCTCGGGTCTACGGTCACCGGACAAACGAGCGAGTACTTCGTCAACTCGGGCGATCAGGCGACCTTCAGTGTGTTGCAGGGCGGCGCGCGGTTGCGAACCTGGGGCACCGCGTCGGGCACGGCCCAGTATCAATATCCGATCGTCGTCATCGACACCGTTCGGACCATGGGCGCCAACGCGGGCGACATCGGCGCCGAGTATTCGGTTGATGGCGTCGATCTCGGATCACGGTACACCCATCCGCTGGGCGGATCAGGCCGCGCGTGGGACGGCACGACGGATGGCGTCTCGAATTACGCCATCGATTCGAGTGGAGATGTCTATCGCTACGACCGCGACTGGACGAACGAATCGCTGCTCTTCGCCACCCCGCGCGGTATCGGCTCGCTCACATTCGATCTGGAGAACGGAACGATGTGGGTCTCGTCGTTCGGCGATACGGACATCACCGAATATACGATGACCGGAATCATTCTGAGTTCGTTCTCGACTGGCCATACGCAAAACATGGCGCTCGCGTACGATCACGCTGACGGAACGCTCTGGCTTCACGATCGCACGACACAGGGCACTTTCGAGCAATGGACACGGGATGGCGTGCGCCTCCAGCGCATCGCCGTACCGGGAATGTCGACCCAGAACGCCCTTGCCGGCGAGTTCGCCTTTCCCGCGAGCCAGTTCAGCTTGACTGTACAGGGCGATTGCCCCGGATCGACGACGCTTTCCGTGACGGGCGCCACTCCGAACGGGCAGGTCGCATTCCTCTATGCGTTCGATCAGGGATCTTTCGTCATCCCTGGAGGGCCGTGCACCGGTACGCAGCTCGGGCTTGATTCGTCGGTGCAGATCGGCGCCGTCGAAACGGCGGACGCGAATGGCGACGCGTCGGTGACGACGAATGTCCCACCGGCGGCGTGTGGCAATGTGTTTGTCCAGGCGATTGACGGAGGAACCTGCGCCACGAGCCAGGTCTTCGGCCTCTGAGCCGAATGACCGAATGCATGGGTGCAAGTGTGTGCTCTCAGTCAGACCTGCGTCGTTGACGCCTCGACGGCGAGGGTCTCGGACGCGACGCGCAGCTCTTCGAGATCCTGCTCGAAGGCCTTTGCGCACGCGCCCATCATGAGTTTCCCGAACGGCGACATGAGCTTGGCGAAGAAGCTCATCGGTTTCGTCTCAAAGACCACATTCACCTTCGTGGCCTCTTCGCCGTCGGGCAGGAAGTCGAAACGCGTGCGACAATGGCAGCCACAGGAATCCGCGGCGACGGTGTATCCCCGGTTCGGCTCGAAGTCAGTGATCTCCATCTCCTGACTCGCTTCTTTCCCGAACATGACGCGTGTCTCCGAGAACCGCGTCCCGGTCCCGATGGGCCCGTCGCTCAGCACCTCGAGCTTCTTGACCCCGGAAATGCGTTCTTCGGCGCGCGGCAGATCCGTGAAGACCTCGAAGACGATTTCGACCGGCGCCTCGATTCGCTTGGTCATTGAGAATGCGGCCATGACTGGAACTCCAACGACGGCTCAGAATCAGCGAGCGCCATCGTACCTCAGATTGATCGACCGCGCCGAAACAGGCCGCGTCCCCGGCGATTCCGCTCAGACCCAGACCTGCACGATGAGGGCCGGCTCCTTCGTCTTACCGGTGAAGGTGCCGATCGAAGTCGTTACAAGCTTCACCTCGTATTCGGGGTGACTGTCGAGCCACTCATTGATTGATTGGTCGAGGTACACGAGCGATTCATCCGTCAGCTTGGAATGGAAGGTGCGCACATGCATGGCGCCCGTGCCATTCTGGTTCGGCGTGCGATTCCAGACATCTTCATGCCGGACGCGCTCGTTCGTGCGAATCTTGGAACTTCCGATGACCGTGGCGCCGCCCGATGAAGTCTCTGAAGCGGAGGAGTCGCTGGCGCCGTTGCCATTCCCGTTTCCATCGCCACCTCCGGCGCCCAGAGACGATGGCGCGTTGAATCGAATCTTGGGACTAGCCGGGGATCCGGCGCCGTTACCGTTCTGGTCGGATTCGGGCATGTGGAACGCCTCCGTAGATGCGTGGCGGTCGGGTTGACGATCGGTCGTTCACTCGGCGCGGCCGCGAGCGGGCCGTCCTCCGAGTGCGAAGAAGAACTGTTGAACTGGCCCGACGCGAGAGCGTGAGTCGGCCAACTGCCAATGCCGTTGTACCACATTTGGACGGTTATCACAAGGCGGGGCTCACTCGGCGCCGCGTTCGAGGCAGTGCAGCGTCGTTTCATTCTCAACCCGCCAGACCTGGACGACTCCGCCGCTCCATCGAACGCGGAACTCGCGCGGAAACAGGTCGGTGGACGCCGGACGCGGACGCCGCGTCTCGTATCGTCCGTGAGCGACTTGACGCACATGCCCCCGGCCTCCGGAGATAGGGCCCTCGTAGTCGAGGTACATGACGCGATGCGCATTGAGCGTCTCAAACGCGAGTCGCTCGTCGGAGCCGACCTCGTCCGGTCGACGAAAACATCGGGCGGCGAGAAGCGGCTCGGAGGCCGGCTCATCGACGGCGAGCAGCCAGTCGTAATGCTCGCCGATTCCCGGCGCCCCGATGTGATGCAGGAGTGCGGTCCGGAGTTCCGACATGATGCGCAGGCTCCGAGACTGGCCGAGTGGTCCATTCTAACGCTTGAACCGCGCCGACCGCGTCGCTGGCTCCGCGCATCCGCTCTGATATCATGGCTTCTTGCCCGATCCACCCGATAGACGGTGGACGAGATCGATTGATCGAGGAGCGACCGCCCATGCGAATTCGAGACCTTCATGCCATGCCGATTCTCGGGCTGCTGCTCGGCGCGGCGCTCAGTTTGTCGTCCGGCTGCGAGAGTAATGTCGAAGCGCGGCGCGATGCGGCGCTGGCGTATGAGCGCGGCGATTACGAACGCTCCGCGACACTCTACGAGCAGGTGCTCGAACGCCGGCCCGAAGATCCGGAGGCGAACCTCGGACTCGGCAAAGCCCTTCTTGCCGCCGGCGAAACGGTGCCGGCGCGCTCACATCTGGCCATCGCCTACCAGCACTCATGGGACCACCCGAACGAGTCCTACGCGGTCGCCGGCTATCTCGCTGAAGCGATGGCGCAGGGGAGTGATACTGACCGTCTTTTCCAGTTACTGCGTGATCGCGCCGAGACGACCGGTGAGTCGCGTGACTATGTGCGATGGGGCGATTACGCGATGCGATTCGGTGATCCTGATTCCGCGGAGCTGGCGTACCGCACGGCGGCCCGGCTCTCGGAGGGGAACGACGCGGAGCCCTATTACAAGCTGGCGTTGCTCTACGATTCGATCGGTGACGCTTCGGCGGCGGACCGACGACTCCGACAGGCGTACGGCATCGCTCCGCATGACGCCGAGATCATCGCGAAGCTGCGGGAGCGGCATGCCGTCGTCGGTCCCTCACTGGCGCTGCCACCCGATTAAGGTCCAGCGCTCCTTCTTTTCTGGAACGCGTAATGCCGCCGTCGCTTCGCGACAGCTCGGTCACGGAATGGCTCTCGACTCTGAGCGATCTGACGAGGCTGCGCCTGCTCCGGCTGCTCGAATGTGATGAACTCAGCGTGGGCGAACTCGCCACGATACTGCAACTTCCGCAGTCCACGGCGAGTCGGCATCTCAAAACGCTCTTCGAGAACGGCTGGATCGCCCGCCGCTCCATCGGTACCGCCGGCCGGTATCGATTCGTCGTTGATGACCTTCCCGAGGCCGCCGCATCGCTGTGGGCGCTGACGAGGGAGCAACTTGGCGATACGCCGCAGATTCGGCAGGACCTCAATCGGCTCGATGAGATACTGAGCGGTCGCGAGATCGACACGGCGAGCTACTTCGGATCGGTCGGCGCCGAATGGGACGCGATTCGCGCCGCGCTCTTCGGCCGAAGCTTCTTCGAGCACGCGCTGCTCGGCCTGTTACCAGCGGAATGGATCGTGGCCGACCTTGGCTGCGGGACCGGCGAACTCACCGCGAAGCTCGCGCCGCATGTGCGCAAGGTGCTCGCGGTTGACATGTCGTCGGCCATGCTCGACGCGGCCCGAAATCGCCTCGCCGAGGTGTCGAATGTCTTCTTTCACGAAGCCGATCTCCTCGAACTGCCCTTCCCGGAAGGCGCCGCCGATGCGGCGGTCATCTCACTCGTGCTTCATCACATCGAAGACCCGGAGCAGGCGATCGCCGAGGCGGGACGCATCGTGAAGTCGGGCGGCCGCATGCTCATCATTGACATGCTCGAACACGATCGGGACGAATACCGCCACACCATGGGTCACCGCTGGCTCGGATTCGCTGAAGAAGTGGCGCCCGGGTGGCTGAGCGAAGCGGGATTCTCCGATGTCCGACTCTGGCGTCTTCCCGGCGAGCCGGATTCGAAGGGTCCGGAGCTCTTCGCCTGCGCTGGAACGAAGGCGTCCACGACTGGACGCCGCGGCTGATCTCTCTCGGCCCGCCGGGGTCACTCCCCCATTTCATCTCAGTTCGCCCGAATCGTCTCGAGGTTGGTTGCCCGCCCCGGAACGGTATTCTACGCTTCATCCGGATAGACGGATGAATGCCTCTCGCGCATCGTTTGTCCGCAGCGATGTACGATCCCGACCTACCACTTTCACGCAAGGACAACGCGATCATGACCACCGCCACCGCTCCGAAGGGTCAGTCCGCCCAGCGCGGCGCCACGACGCCACTCGAGTACAAGGTAAAGGACCTCGATCTTGCGGAACTCGGTCGCAAGGAGATCGAACTCGCCGAGCACGAGATGCCCGGACTGATGGCCCTCCGCGAAAAGTACGCCGACGAGCAGCCGCTTAAGGGCGTGAAGGTTGGTGGCTCGCTGCACATGACTGTCCAGACCGCGGTGCTCATCGAGACGCTGCTCGACCTTGGCGCCGATGTTCGCTGGTGTTCGTGCAATATCTTCTCGACCCAGGATCCCGCCGCGGCGGCCGTGGTCGTCGGCCGTGGTGGAACGCCGGACAATCTCCAGGGATGCCCGGTGTTCGCCTGGAAGGGTGAGACGCTCGAGGAGTACTGGTGGTGCACGAATGAAATGCTGACCTGGCCCGACGGGAGTGGTCCGGACCTCATCGTGGACGATGGCGGCGACGCGACGCTGCTTGTTCACAAGGGATACGAGTACGAGAAGTCGGGCAAGGTTCCGGCGTTCGACGCGGAGAACGAGCCTGAGGAATGGGGCGTCATTCTCGAGCTGATCCGCCGCCTGCAGAAGGACGAGCCGGGGAAGTGGGCGAAGATCGCGCCGTCGATCAAGGGTGTCAGCGAAGAGACGACGACGGGCGTTCATCGCCTGTACGAGATGGCGAAGAAGGGCACGCTGCTCTTCCCCGCGATCAATGTGAATGACTCCGTCACGAAGAGCAAGTTCGACAATATCTACGGCTGTCGTCATTCGCTCATCGACGGTCTCAATCGCGCGAGCGATGTGATGATCGGCGGAAAGGTGGCGGTCGTCTGTGGCTACGGCGAAGTCGGCAAGGGGTGCTGCCAGTCGCTGCGCGGTCAGGGCTGCCGCGTCATCGTCACGGAAATCGATCCAATCTGTGCGTTGCAGGCGGCGATGGAGGGCTACGAAGTGAAGCCGCTCGAGGATGTCCTCGAAGAGGCGGACATCTTCGTCACGACGACCGGAAACTTCGACATCATTACCGCCGAGCACATGCGGAAGATGAAGGACAAGGCGATCGTCGGGAACATCGGCCACTTTGACAACGAGATCGACATGGCCGGCCTCCACAAGCTCGAGAAGAAGGGCGTGGTCGAGCGGAAGAACATCAAGCCGCAGTACGACGAATTCCGCTTCACGGATACCGGCCGAAGCGTGCTCATTCTCGCGGAGGGCCGATTGCTCAATCTCGGTTGCGCAACGGGTCATCCCAGCTTCGTCATGAGCGCGTCGTTCACGAACCAGGTCTTGGCGCAGATCGAGCTCTGGAAGAATCACTCAAGCTACGCCAATCAGGTCTACATGCTGCCCAAGCAGCTCGACGAAGAGGTCGCCCGGCTCCATCTCGACAAGCTTGGCGTAAAGCTCACGAAGCTCACGCAGAAGCAGGCGGATTACATCGGCGTGCCGGTCGAAGGACCGTATAAGCCGGATCACTACCGGTATTGATTCGCCTCCGTGCGACTCGCATCTTGGTCCGTTCAAGCCCGCGGCGATTCGCCGCGGGCTTTTCAATTCAATCGCGCGGATCGATAATGCCACATGCCAGGTCGCGTGATCATTTCGACTGAACGGCTTTCGTTGCGCGAAGTCCAACTCGACGATCTCGAGTTCGTTGCTTCGATGCTCGGCGATCCGGAAGTCGTGCGCTTCTGGCCCGCAGCGTTCAGCCGGGATGACGCGCGAGGCTGGATCGCGAAGCAGCGCTCACGCTACGAGACCGATGGTTTCGGGTACTGGCTCGCGATCGAACACGCGACCGGCGAGCCCGTCGGCGCCGTCGGGCTCATGACGACCGAGCTACCCGGTGGCGAATGCGAGGTTGGACTTGGCTGGATCGTGAATCGTCCGCACTGGCGACGCGGGTTCGCATACGAAGGCGCCTCCGCGTGCGTGACCTACGCCTTCGATGAGCTCGGACTCGGCCGACTCACCGCGGTCATACGGCCGGAGAACGAAGCCTCGCTCGGCGTAGCGCGCAAGCTCGGGATGATCGAAGAACGGGAGACCGAGTTCGCCGGCCTCGCGCACATTCTGCTCGCTCACCCCGCCGGAACGACACGGACCGCGTCGAGTCCGAAGAAGTAGTGCGGCGGCTCTGACGCCGCATTCGTGCCGATGACTTCCAGCCGCAGCGTGGCGCCCGGTTCGAGGTCGAAGACTCCGAGCTCGATGGCGCCGGTTGACGCGATCTCGCGACCTTCCGTGTTGAAAGTGTCGATCGGCTCACCGGCGGCTTCGCCGTTGATGTATGGCTGGATTACGCCGTAGTCCCAGCTCTTCGTGAGATAGATCGAGACCCGATGTTCGCCGGGCGCATCGACGGGCAGCTTCAGCTTTACATAATCGCCGGTGGATCTCGCCTGGAGCCAGAGGTGTGCGTCGCCGCTGAAGGTCTGCTTCTTCCAGAGATCCTGTCGCCCGGTGACGAGACCGTCGGTGACTCCGACGATCTCGAGCGCCTCACCCTCCACGGCGCCGTCGATCTGGAAAGGCGGCGGCAACGGCGGTGGATCGGGAAGCTGGCGCAGCATGTTCGGCGAGAAACGCGACCACTGCGGAATCCGGGCGAACGGCCGTGCGTACCAGTAGGTCGTCGCCGCATAGGTGACCTGCGTCTCCGCCCAATGCCAGACCTCCATGTCGAACTTCAGGCCCGTCGTGAACGGAATCGCATCGAGTGTGCGGAATCGATTGAGTGAGGTGATTCCGAAGTTCCCCGGCCCGTCGCAGCGCACCTGATTGTGAAACGGCGCCTCGAACGGATCGGGGCAGCACCAGGCGTACCCGTAGTAGTCCTCGGTGCCCGTTCCGAAGTGCGAGGGGAACGACTCGTGATCGACATAGATCTTCTCGTCACCTTCCCCCCACCATTGCTCGACGGGATTCGAGACCGTGAGCGCATCGCCGGCGAAGACTCCGCGCCCGGCGATCGTGACGAAATTCCAGTCGCGCATCGGGCGCGTCGGGATGTTCGGCTGCGTCTTCCACACGGTGTAGAAGTGCATCGACTGAGTGTCCCATTCGTACGGGCGAACCCGGATAGAGCCCTCCAGGCGCACCTCTTCTTCAGCGAGATTTCGCGCTCGAATCGTGGCGAGATTCTGAAACGGCATCAGCCATCGACAGGTCATCCATCCATCATCGTCTACGGTGATCCACCACGAGTCGTATGCGACAAGCCCGGGTCCCGCGGCCATGAAGTCACTGAGCGGCGCCCGAACGGTGTACTCGCGGTCGAACTCCATCGTGATGATCATCGTTCGCAGCGCGACGGCGAGATCGTCGGCGTGGAGCCGTACCCGAAATTCGCTGATCGCCTGCGGACCGGCTCCTTCCCACAAGGTCACGAGTTCGCGCGTCTCGAGAGTGAAGTTGAGGCCGATTTCCTCACCCTCCGGTCGCGGAGGATCGAGAAGCGTTCGTTGTACCTCAGCAAGCCGCCCACGATTCGCTTCGAGGGTCTCGAGGGTAAACGACTCGACATCGACGAGATCGGAATACCGCCGATAGTTGATCTGGTAATAGAAGCCCCGCTCGTCACTCGTGATGACGCAACGCTCGGAGAACGGAATCGGCACATAGAGATTCCATCCGCGGGAGCGCACGGCCGACAACGGCCCCTCGAACACACCCTTTCCGGAAAGCAGATCCTGCATCGACTGCTCAAGCGCCGGCTCATCCGCGTTATCGAGGTAGATTCGAAGCGTTCCTGCCGGGTTCGCCGACCAGATTCGGACCACGGCGCCGGGACCCGAGACATCGAGCATCACAAACTCGGTTCGACCGTCTCGTTCCTCGACGCGTTCAAACTGATCAGCGTCACGATTCGCAAACCACGACTCCGAATCATCGGGCGAGGTCGATTCCCGGTCGTAGCTGCTCGCCTGCGCCGTCTCGTAAGGCGGGTACGGAAATCGAGTCATCGCTTCCCGATCGATCATCTCGTCAAGGAGCGACTCGAGAGTTACGGATTGCGCGGCGGCCGGAGCGACGCCTCCGAACAGGAAGAGCACAAGAGTGACGCTCACAAAGTAGCGAAAGGACATCGGAATCGAACCTCCTGAAGCTCGAGCAGTTGTCTCTCGAACGCTGGTATCGTCAGGCCGATACGCGCGAGGTCAACCCCGCTCGATGAGACGGTTCAAGGCGTCGAGTCGCTTGCGGTGGTGGTCACGGTCGGGCTCGAGCATCGTCAGCGCTTCGAGATGCCAGCGGGCGCGCTCATACTGCTTCGCCTGAATGGCGATCGCCGCGGCGAGTTCCCGGTACGCCGCGTTGAACGGCTCAACGCTTACGCCGCGCTCGGCCCTCGAGAGCGCAAGGTCGAAGCGCCCATCCGCCCGGTAGAGCTTCGCGAGCTCGATTCCGATGGCGCCGGTGTCCTGCTCCCATCGATCCAGCCGCTCGAGGTACGGAATCGCGGCCGTGGGATCATCCGAATCAATCGCGAGTCGCGCGAGTTCTCGATGCGGCATCGGGTCAACCGGCCGGGCCTGCATGTACCGCTTGAGCAAGCTGACGAATTCAACTCGACCCATCGGATCGCTCTTCGCGTGCGCAATCTTGAGTTCGAGCAGATCGGGATGGTCAGGGTGTTTCACGAGCCAACGGTCGATCAGGTCCTCGGTGATGGCGGGAGCGCCGGCGTCGGCATCGGCGCCCTGCTCGTCACGCCACCGCTGGACGATCGCATCGAACGACGGCTCGGGCGCCAGCCCCCAGTCACGCACCTCGTCTGCCGCCCACTCGAGAAACGCTTCATAGAACTCACTTCGGGACACTCCGAGGGCGGATGGAATCGCCACCGGCTCGGGCAGTCCCATGCGGTACTCCTCCATGAGCTTGATCATCGCGTGTCGACCGAACCGCTCGATGAGGAATTCGAACATCCAGTGTCCCTGCGCGTACGCGAGACCGCGATCACCCGGTCGCTTCGGACGCACGAACGCCCAGTTGATTTCGTCGAGGGTGAAGAGCCCCCCTTCGCGGTATGCGGCCGCGAGTTGGAGCGCCTTCGAGTAATCCCGCGGAGCGAGTTCCTGCCAGACGGCGGCGGCTTCCGTGAACCAGTGGGGAATGCGGTTCTTCGTCTGGCTGAGCGTGACCGTATGAACAAATTCATGACGGATCACACGCTTCCAGTCAAAGTTCCCGAAATGCCCCGGCCCATCCTGGGGTGACTCGAGCGCGATGACCGGCCCGGTGCTTGCGGCGATGGTGTGAATCGCCGGCACGCCCGTAATGCGCACGGCGAAACGCTCGTGATTCGGCATGAGTTCGATCTGTGTCTTTCGATCGAGTTCGTGAGAGAACGCGGCGGTAACTTCCCGGTGGATCCGTTCGAGCGGTTGAAGCATCTCGCGCGCGAGCACTCGATCGGTCGTATCGGGGTCAAAGCGCACGATGAAATGATCGGACTCGAGGGTGTCATAGGTCTGCAGGTCTTCGATCAGGAACAGACTGAACGCCGCGCGGGCGTTGTACGGGTCAAGCCGGGCGACCTCACGAAGAGTTCGCAGCGCTTCGTCGTCTCGACCTGCCTGCAGTTCCATGAGACCAAGTTCGACCTGCGGCTTCGACCAGGTGGGCTGGCGCTCGATCGCTTCCGCGAGAACACGCGCCGCATCGTCATACTGCCGATTCCGGGAGAGGTGATAACCGACCGTGTAGTGACCCCAAGGATGGCCGGGAGACAGATCATCAAAGTCGTCGAGACGATTCAGGGCGCCGTCGAGGTCGTATCGCACCGCGCTCACGGCCGCGTCGAGCGCGATCGCCTCCCGATGTCCCGGCGCGCGGGTAAGGAGCGACTCGAGCTCTCGCTCCGCCTCGTCGGGCATGTTCTGCAGCAACCAGGTTTCCGCGGAGAGAAGTGTCGCCGCGACACTGTCCGCATCGAGTTCGCGAAGCGTGTCGATGGCGCGAGTCGCCGAATCAAAATCGAACTGGTCAAGCGCGATACGCCCGAGTCCGTACCAGGCCTCGGCCGCCCTCGGATTGAGCTGCAGGACCTCGTGGTACGCCTGCGCCGCCGCGCCTGGGTTGTCTCGTTCAAAGAGCAACTCCGCTTCGACAAGTTTCGCCGGCCAATAGAGTCGATCCTGTCGTTGATGAATGTCACCGAGCAGGGACATGACGCGTTCGTAATGCGACGCTGGCTCACCCCTCAGCCGGGCACGCTGCAACATGGCTCGAGCGACCTGCGTTCGCTCCTCGACCGAATCGGAATCGATGTCAGCCGTCCCGCCGAGAATCGGATCAAGAGCCGAGTCGGCCTCTTCGGAGCGCCCCAGCCATTCGAGCGCCTCGGCGCGAAGTCGATGTCCGCGGATCGTTTCAGGATCCTCGAGAAGCCGGAGCGCTTCGGTGATTTCCCCTCGTTCAATCAACGCCGCGGCGCGCCATATGACCGGCGTCGCCGGATCATCGAAGATCGGGTCGAAGTATTTCGCCGTCCAGAACGCGGCGGCGGCGCGCCGACTCGGACTTGTCAGGTGCGATTCGTCCCAGACTCCGTGAAAGATCGCTCGTTCGGCCCGCTCATCTTCCGAGAGGAATCCGGCGTCGACGGCTCGTCGGGCCACCGGGCCAAGTTCGACTTCGGTCGGAACGAGCAGCGACGCAGGCGATTCCTGGGCGGCGCTCGCAGGGATGACGAACAAGAGAATGGCCAGCGCCAGTATGGTTCGCTTCGATCGGTTGCCGGGGCGTACGCCCATCCGTGAGCCTCTTTTCGAGTGTGTCGGTTCCACGACTTCCTTCAGCTCCCGCTTACGATCTCCCGTAGAAGTCTAGATCGGTCGGACGGAGGCCCCCCTTGCCGCATTCGAGATCGCTTCGAGGCGATGCCCTGCAGTTTCCCGTGTTGTCCGAGCGAATCTTCCTCAATCACGCCTATGTGAGCCCGCTCCCGTCCGCTGCCGCGCGGGCGATGGTCGAATACGCAGAGACGACGAGCCGCCGACCATCGCAACCGGACGCCTACCGCCGCGCCGGCGCCTTTCGCGCCCGGGCGGCCGAACTCATCCACGCCTCGCCGGACGAGATCGCCGCTGTTCCCAATACGACGACCGGACTCGGGTTGATCGCGCACGGGCTCGACTGGTCGCGCGGCGGCGCCGTGGTAACCACGGCAATCGAGTTTCCGGCGAACCGCTATCCGTGGGAGGCGCTGCAACGACGCCACGGAGTACGGTTTGTCGCCGTCGAGCCTGAAGCGGACGGGCGGATCAACTTCGACTTTGTCATCACTGCCATGCGCGACTCGTTTGTCGACGGACGAACGAATCTATTGACCGTCAGTCACGCCCAGTTCTCGACGGGGCAACTTGCGCCCGTCGCGGTTCTCGCCGACGAAGCGCACCGATTGGGGGGCTTCGTCGCGCTCGATGCGATCCAGACGATCGGACTCCTCCCATTCAATCCGTCCGATCTCGGGGTCGATTTCGCAGCGGCGGACGGCCACAAGTGGATGCTTGGTCCCGAAGGCGCTGGAATCTTCTACTGCAGGAAGGATCTCATCGACACGCTCGAGCCGATGATCGCCGGCTGGCTCAGCATGACGAAACCGTTCGACTTTCTCGAATATCGATTCGAGTACCGTGAAGGCGCCCGGCGTTACGAGCCCGGGTGCTGGAATGTCGCCGGACTGACCGGACTCGCCGCATCACTTGAGCTGCTTCTCGAAGTCGGGGAGGATGCGATCTGGAGCAGCGTCCGCGAAATGACCGCGTGCATCCGGGAGGAGGCGGCGCGAGCGGGCTGGCGCGAGGATCCTGTACTCCGCCCGGAGGAACAGTCCGGAATCGTGACGCTGCGGCCGGGGGGAACCAAAGTCAGACTTGACCTTCTCGAACGAGCCATGAGTGATCGTGGTGTCGATGTCGCCGTGCGCGGCGGTCGACTCCGACTGAGCCCGCACTTCTACAACACCATCGAACAGATCGAGGAGGCGTTCCGCATTCTGCGAAGCGTGACCTGACCGCCTGCGCAAAGAGAGAACGCCCGCGCAGATCGCACGGGCGTTCGCCATGGTTCTCAAGCCGCGGCGCCGATCACTCGGCGATTGCGGTCTCGTCCTTCTCGATCGACTCGTCGGACCCTGCTTCCGTCGAGTCCTCGACCGGCTCCTCGCCGGTTTCTCCCGTTGGCTCTTCTTCGTCGGTTCGCAGGGCCGGGATCTCGCGATCGGGCACCACCCACAGCTTGATCTCGGTCTTGAGATCCTGGTCGAACTGGATCGGCAGTTCATACGAATCGACCCGCTTGATCGCGGCGCCGATCCGAATGTGTCGCTCCTGCACGAGCTCGAAGCCTTCTTCGTGAAGCGCTTCCATGATGTCGTTCTGGGTGACCGATCCGTAGAGCCATCCGTTGTCGTTGCACGACCGCTCGAGTGTGATCTCGTACCCTTCGAGCTTTTCGCAGACCTGCTCCATTTCCTTGCGCAGCGCCGCGAGCCGCTGCTGTTCGGCAGCCCGCCGATCCGCCAGCGCCTTCTTCGCCGCATCGGTGGGTTCGACGGCCATCGCGCGAGGCAGGAGGAAGTTCCGGGCGTATCCGGCTTTCACATGGACCACATCGCCGACGATTCCCAGATTGTCGACGGTTTCGGTGAGCAGGAGTTCGATGTTCTTCGGCATCTCGTTGTCCTTCAGAATCAAGAGTGAAGTTAGCGGCGTCCGAATGACGCCGCAGCGTTTTCGAGCAGTTCGATCCGACCCCGCGATGGAGTCATTCAGAACGGAATGTCGTCCTCGTCGAGCGGCTGGTGTCCCCCACCGCCACCACCTCCCGAGGACCGCGCGCCGGCGTCGTAGCCGCCGCTGCGTCCGCCGCTCCCGCCGGAGCCGCCTCCGTTGTCCCCTCCGCCACCGCCATCGATGAACTGAAAGTTCTCGACGACGACCCGGAGCTTCGAGCGATTCCCACCGTCCTTATCCTGCCAGGTGTCGAGTTTGAGGCGACCCTCGATGAAGACGGGACGGCCCTTGCGAAGGTACTGATTCATGACCTCCGCCGTGCGGCCCCATGCCTCACAATCGACGAAGGTCGTCTCCTCGCGCTTCTCGCCGGACGAGGTGGTGTAGCGCCGGTTTACGGCGAGACCGATGTTCGCGACGGGCTGATTGTTCGGCGTGAACCGCAATTCCACATCGCGCGTGAGATTCCCCATCAGGAGAACTTTGTTGAACGATGACATGTCGGCGCCTGTCGTTGAGAGTCGTATTCAAGTTCAACAATTCCGAAGCGCCCGGTCCGGGCGCATCGGTCATTCGTCACCGTCTCCGCTCGAGTCCGACGCGCCGGCGGCGACCGGCTCGGCCATTGACTCGTCGGCCGTATCCGTCGCCGAGTCGGACTCGTCGCGCAGATTCGCCTCGACGCGCAGCGAATCCCGATCGTCCGCCGCCTCCATTTCCTCGGCCGTCATGTGGTCACATCGAGTGATGATGTACCGCATGATGTCTTCGGAGAGATTGCAGTCGCGTTCGATGTTGGCCAGCTTGGTTCCCCGCGCCTTGAAGTAGGCGAGGAGGAACACGCCGCGCTTCTGCTTCTTGATCGAGTAGGCGAGGTTGCGCTCGTCCCACTTCTGCAGCGCGACGAGGTCGGCCTCGGCGCGTTCGAGAATATCGACGATGTGCTGCGCCGCATCGGCGAGCTTCGATGACGCCGATTGCGGAAAGAGAAACAAGCCTTCGTAAGGATTCATCTGCGTATCTGACATCGGTGGTTTCCTATCGCGTTCGATCTATTGCGTGAAGCGTAGTCTGGTCAGTTCGATTCGTTTGAGCCCGGGGAAGGCGATTCACCCGCTTCATTGGTCGCCGGCGTGCGGCGATTGAACTGGTTCATCGCTTCGGTCAGGCCGTCGGTTACCCATACGAGCGCTGCGTCAGAGGCCTGGGCGACCGCGTCGCCCAATTGGCTCTGCTGCTCGGGCGAGAAGCGGCCGAGGACATAATCCCGCTGGGGAACGCGACCGGGCGGATCGATCCCCACGCGGAGGCGCGGATACTGATCGCCCCCCAGGGCCCGTTCGATGTCCGTCAGACCGTTGTGTCCTCCTGCGGACCCTCCCGCCCGGAGACGCACGGTTCCGAGTGGCAGCGCGACATCGTCGACGATGACGAGGAGATCCTCGACCTCGATCTTGTAGAAGCGCGCCGCCTCGGACACCGACAATCCGGAGCGATTCATATAGGTGAGCGGTTTCAGGAGCGTGACTTTCTCGCCCTCATGACGGGCGTCGACACAGGCGCCGTGGAACTGGCTTCGCGCCGGACCGGCGACCCCGAGACGCTCGGCCACACGGTCGATGACCATGAAGCCGATATTGTGACGCGTCTCCGCGTACTCGCGTCCCGGATTGCCGAGTCCGACGATCAACTTCATTCCTTGTCGCCCTTCGACTTCTTCTCGTCCTCGTCGGAGTCCTCGTCGTCGTCCCCGCGCTCGGAGATGATCTCGGGCTCGTCGAGGGTGTCTTCTTCCGGCGCCTCTTCTTCTTCCTGGACGACGGCGACCCGCGCGATGACGAGATCGTCATCCGATTCGAGCTTGATTCCCTCCGGCATCTGGATGTCCGACGCCGAAAGGTGTTCGCCGACCTGAAGATTCGTCACATCGACGGGGATCTCTTCCGGGATCTCGGAGACGATGCATCGAATTTCGATCGTCTCATTGACGACGCGGAAGATGGCGCCCGGGGTCTTGAGCGCCTCGGGCTCGCCGATGAACTTGAGCGTCGCGTTGACCGTGACTTCCTCGTTGAGATCGATCCGCGCGAGGTCGACATGGATGACATCCGTGCCGAGGTGATCGAACTGCAGGTCACGGACGAGGCAGTTCTCGGTCTCGCCGTCGACCTCGACGCTGAAGAGCCGCACCCCGTGATGGAGGTGAGTCAGCGTCTCTTTCTGGTCAACGGACACGGGGACCGGGTCCTGTTTGTGCCCGTAGATCACGGCGGGCAACTGGCCGGACGCGCGAAGGCGCCGGGCATAACGACTCCCGAGTCGATCGCGCTTCTGCGCTTTCAGATTCACTGCGTCTCTACTCATGGCTTTCGTCCCATCATGCAGGTAGGTGCTGCGTAAGTTCTCGTCCGGCTCCGCCGGCCCGTCGGACCGCCGGAGACCAACCCCTCTCAGCGTTTGATTCCATATCCCCCGCGGAACATCGCGGAGATGGACATGTCGTGGTGTATTCGGTGGATCGCCTGGCCAATGAGACCGGCGATCGAGAGCTCCGTGAGCTTGTGCGCAATCGGTTTGCACCGCGCCCCAAGCGGAATCGTGTCGGTCAGCACGATCTCGTCGATCGGCGCGTTCGCCAGACGCTCCATGGCGAGGCCAACGAGTACGCCGTGCGTGGCGGCGATGATGACACGCTTTGCGCCGCGATCCATGACGAGCTGCGCTGCTTCGCACATCGTCCCCGCCGTGCTGATCATGTCGTCGACCATGAGCACCGTGCGGTTCTTCACTTCGCCGACGACATTGACCGCGACGACATCCTTGCCCGATCGGCGTCGTTTATCGATGATCGCGAGATCCCCTCCGAGGATGCTGGCGAACATGTTCGCGACCTTCACATTGCCCACATCCGGCGAGACGAGCACGATGTCCCCCAACTCCTCGCGGCGGGATTGAAAGTACTCGTGAAACACGGGAGCCGCGGTGAGGTGGTCGACCGGCAGATCGAAGAACCCCTGAATCTGCGCCGCGTGCAGATCTACCGTGAGCACGCGCTGGGCGCCGGCCTGGGTAATGAGGTTCGCGACAAGTTTCGCCGTGATCGGAACGCGACCCTCGTCCTTGCGGTCCTGCCGGGCGTAACCGAAGTACGGCATGACCGCGGTGATTCGTTTCGCCGACGCGCGACGGAGACTGTCAATGAAGATCAGCAGCTCCATCAGGTTCTCGTTGACCGGATAGCAAGTCGACTGCACGACGAAACAGTCGCGGCCGCGCACATCCTCATCGATCTTGACGATGATTTCACCGTCCGGGAAGCGCTCGCAGGAACATCGCCCCACCGGCAGATCGAGAGAACGACAGACGAGCTCCCCGAACTGCTCCGTCGCGGAGCCGGAAAAGACCTTGAGGACCTCAGCGTCGGAATGGCTCACGGGGCCGCCTCCTGCTGCTGCTTCAGGCGTCGGGCCAGAATCGCGTCAACCTCGGCGAGTTGTTCCGGGGTGTTGACGGACAAGACATCCTCGGGATCCACCGCGGTGACGAGCGCGATGCGCTCGCCACGGGCCCGCAGGGCGCCGAGCGTGTCGGTCAGGTAATACTCGCCGCTTGCGTTCTCGTTCGAGAGCTCGTCGAGCGCCTCGAGCAGATGAGGTGTCCGGAAGCAGTAATA
Organism: Phycisphaerales bacterium; assembly: GCA_043101845.1. GTDB lineage: Bacteria > Planctomycetota > Phycisphaerae > Phycisphaerales > UBA5793 > JBICHN01. Next base: position 1,918,178 of record JBICHN010000011.1, read on the forward strand.
GCTCGGATTGATCTCCCGAATCCGGCGCTGCGCCGGGGTCGCGTCGCGCTCTTCGACAATGGCTTCGAAGGCGCCCCCGGAATCGCGTACGATGCGGCCGTAGCCGGTCGGATCGTTCACCTCGGCGGTGGCGAGCGTCGCCGCCGCAGCTTTCGCGCGATGGGTCTCGAGCAGAATCCGAAGCGTCTCCGATCGCAGCAGCGGCCCGTCGCCGGCAAGCACGAAGACATCGCCTTCGTATCCGGCGAGATACGGCGCCGCCTGCATGACGGCGTGCCCGGTCCCGAGACGCTCGCGTTGTTCGACGAACTCAACTCGCGAGTCATCCGAGAACGCGTCCCGCACCCGGTCGCCCTGATGGCCGACCACGACGATGATCCGCTCGCATCCGGCGTCCCGACAGGCGTCGATGACCCACTCGAGCATCGGCCGGCCGCAGACCTCATGGAGCACTTTGACGAGGTCGGAGCGCATGCGCTTCGACTGCCCGGCCGCAAGGAGCACGGCGACGAGACCGCGGTTCGATGCGGGCGCCGTCGATGATGAAGATTGGGACGCGTTCGCCGTCACGAGTGTCTCGATCCACCACCGGTCGACAAGGAGGAAACTGGCCCGCCAGGACTCGAACCTGGAACGACAGGACCAAAACCTGCTGTGTTACCGATTACACCACGGGCCAAGGTGGTATCGAGACGGGAAACGGGAAAGAAGGAGTCGGAGGTCCGCCGCCCTTCCCGCCGCCGCGACCGCGATCGCCACAACGGCTCGTCAAGCCAGTCCAATCGTCGCGGCCTGACGGCGCTGTGGTGGACGGGGTTGAGTCCGTCGCAGCGGCCAGATCCGCGGCGTCACCCCTCTGGAGCGGAAGCGATCCACGCCGCGTCGGATCGCCCCATGCGGAGGCCCGGCGTTTCCGCCAGTCAACCACGGCTCCCTCGTGAAGGGCCGCTGAGTGTAGGTCCCGAAGGTCAGGAATCAACCGCGACGGAGTCGAAGCGAGTCAAGGTCCAATAACTTCGCGGCGGACCGATATCTCCCCTGCTTTCATGAGTTTCGGGGATGACCTGGAACCGGATGGAACATCTGTGACGAATCTCTGGTTGGTCAGGCGGTCCCAGGTGGCCGTTTGCTAAAGATCGTGTTTTCAGAGTTGAAGAGCCGTTAAATCGTGATATCTTTTTGTACCGGGAACTGGGACAGCAGGTTTCCGGGCGTCACTGGAGGGAGCTGTCGGCTCAGTCGCGGCGTACGGGCATGTGTCAGCGCCGCGGGAGAAAGACATTCGAACATCGGGGAAACCCTGACTGCAGAGCTGTGTCGCATTCAGGCTGAATCGAAGCGTACTCGCCCACGATGACACGAGACGCGCGACGGTTCCAGGGGAGCGCCCGCGAGGCGGGACGAGCCACAGCGAGAGAGAAAGGATTGAGAATGAAGATCAAGGGAGCGATAGCGGCGACGGTTGTCGCTGCGGGGATGACGGGGATCGCCACCGCCGACATCGTCGATGTCAACATGGTCATCCGCGACTTCGCGACGGAGCATCCGGACTTTCAGCCGGATGGCGTCACGGGCGGTGTGGTGACTGATGTGGTCGAGGCCACGCTGGGCGCCGACGGCAAGCCGGTGTTGAATCCTGAGCGCGCCGCGCTCGATTTCATCACTTCGCCGGAGACCTTCGCCCAGTGGTACAAGGATGTCGAGGACATCAATGTCAACCTGGCGCGCGCGTTCCAGTTTGACAACACGATCACGGCTGACCCCCGCGTCTACACCTATCAGGACGCGACCTTCTTCCCGATCGACAACGAGGGCTTCGGGAACCAGGGGAACTCGAACAACTACCACTTCACCGTTGAACTGCACACGCAGTTCGTCTACAGCGGCGGCGATCCGATTACGCTTCGCTACCGCTCGGACGATGACATGTGGGTGTTCATCAACGGTCAGCGCATCATCGATCTCGGCGGTGTCCGTCGGGCCGCGAACGCGCAGTTCATCCTGGACAGCACCTCGGCCGCCGCGCTCGGTCTCGTCGTGGGCGAAACCTACGACTTCGACCTGTTCTACACCGAGCGTCGCACCCGTGAAGCCGAATTCTTCGCGGACATCCTGATCCCGTCGCCGTCGGCGGCGGTCATCGGGCTTATGGGCCTCGGAGCTCTCGGAACGCGTCGTCGTCGCGCCTGAGCGACCGACGAGTTCGTAGACTGAAACGACACGACCCCGATCCATACGGATCGGGGTCGTTTCATTTTTGAGATGGCCGGTTTCATACCGGGTTTCAGCGCTGCTTTACAACCGGGCTCCCGCTATTATGGGCCCGTGTACCCGGCGGCGTCGCTGCCGGGTGATCCGATGGGGGCAGAGAACTTCTTACGCGATGATGACAAGGGCGCCCGCTTCTCGCGGGATTCCCCCGGGAACGCGACGATCAAAGCGCGGAGTCAGCACGCGACCGGATGGGAGAATAAGAATGATGCGCGCACCGAAGGGTTGGGTGGCCACCGGGATGGTCATGATCGCCGCGGCGTCGACCTCGCTCACGACGCGATCGGCCATGGCCGACGGCGAAGGGCCCTGGTTCATTATTGATCTCGGCGTGCTCGACGATGACGCGTTGAGCGTGGGTTACAGCGCGAGCGAATCGGGAGTCGTCGTCGGAAAGTCGGATGGGATCGAAAAGCCGATCGTTTCGCGCGCGTTCGCCTGGGACGACGGACGAATCGCGGATATTACGACCGGGTTCGGACTCGTCCACGCAATCGCGAACGGGATCAACGCCGCGGGCGATACGGTCGGCGTCGCACGCCGCAACATCAATGAACAGGATCGGGCGGCGCTCTGGCGCAACGGGCGGTTGTTCGACCTCGGCGTCCTGCCCGGCGCCGTGTCGAGTGTGGCGTACGCGATCAATGATCTCGGCGCGGTCACGGGCGCCTCATCCGGCACGACCGCGGTGGGCGAGGCGTTCCTCTGGTACAACGACCAGATGATCGGACTTGGCAACCTTGGCGCGCCGTACAGCGAAGGGCGCGATCTCAACAACACGAATGAAGTCGTCGGGTACTCGCTCATTCCGCAGATCGGCCAGCGCGCGTTCATCTGGACGAATGGCGTCATGCAGGATCTTGGTGTCCTCGGCGGAAACAACAGCTCCGCCGAGGGGATTAATGACCTCGGCGAGGTCGTCGGTTACTCGACGACAGACCGCGGCTTCTACCACGCCTTCCGCTGGAGCAACGGGGTGATGGTGGATCTTGGCTCACTCGGCTTCGCGGACAGCTATGCCTATTCGATCAACGACGAAGGTGTCGTCGTCGGCTATTCCTTCAACGACGAGCTGCGGCGCACAGCGTTCATACATCGCGACAGTTCCGGGATGGTCGCGTTAAATGAGCTTCTTCCGCCGCGATCCGGCTGGTGGCTCGAGTCGGCCTATGACATCAACGAGTTCGGTCAGATCACCGGCCTCGGCGTGTTCCGCGGTGAGCAGCACGGATTCCTTCTGACCCCGCTGCGTCCCCGCGTTCTCGCTCCGACGCCCGGCGAAGCCGGCGAGTTCAACACTGTTCGCGTTGGCGGGCTCACCCCGGACGGACTCGCGCGGATTTATTACGGCTTCCGCCGCGGCGAAGGGTCGGCGCAGAACTGCCCGACAATCTCGTTGCAGATCGAGTCGCCTCAATTGCTCGCGCTGGTCCGTGCCAGCGCCGCCGGCGTGGCGAGTATCGAAGGGTTCGTCCCGCAATCCGCCGCGGGCCGGAATGTGCTCTTCCAGGTCGTTGATCAGACAAGTTGTGTCGCAAGCGAAGTGCTTACCGCGCGATTCGAATGACGATCACCTGATCTCGAGAATCCGTTCGGGGCGGTCCGGTGTGAGCGCTGGGGCTATTCTGCGGGGACATGTATCGAACCCTGCCGGAATTCCTGACCGCGCTCGACGCTTCGGGTGAGCTCCACCGCGTGACGGCTCCGGTGTCGTCGATTCTCGAGATCACCGAGATCGCCGATCGGGTCTCGAAGTCGCGTGCGCCTTCGATCGGAGATACAGGTCGGCGGAGCGATCCGGATCACGATGGGCTCGGCGGTCGCGCGCTTCTCTTCGAGCGTGTCGAGGGATCTGACCTGCCGGTGGCGATCAACCTGTTCGGCAGCTACCGACGCATGGAAATGGCGCTCGGCTGCCACGAGGAGGGACACACGCCGGGCGGCTTTGACGCGATCGGTCGCCGTATCGCCGAGTTGACAAAACCCGAGCCGCCGCGCGGTCTCGGCGAAATCATTTCGAAGGCGGGGCAGTTCCTCCCCCTCCTGCGGATTCCTCCGCGGTCGGTTCGGCGTGGCCGCTGTCAGGAGATCGTCCGCACCGGCGCCGCCGTCAACCTGCTCGACCTGCCGATCATCAAGTGCTGGCCACTTGACGGCGATCTTGCCGCGGTCGGATATCCCAGACCCGAAGGGCAACCTGACCTCAGCCTCGGCGGCGGCCGGTTCATCACCTTCGCGGGCATGTACACGATTCACGCGGACGACGCCGGCGTCGCCCGGCCGGCGAGCCGCAATATCGGGATGTACCGCGCGCAAGTCATCGACGAGCGGCGGCTCGCCATGCACTGGCACATGCATCATGACGGCGCCGCGCACTGGCGCAGCTGGAAACGCCGCGGCGAGCCGATGCCGATCGCCATCGTGCTCGGTGGCGAGAGCGTTCTGCCCTACGCGGCCACGGCGCCACTTCCGCCCGGCATCTCCGAACTGCTCATGGCCGGCTTCCTCAATCGCGGCGGAATTCCACTCGTTCGATGCAAGACCGTGCCGTTGAGTGTTCCCGCGAATGCGGAGATCGTGATCGAAGGGTTGGTCTCGACCGAAGCCGGCTTCATCGGTTTCGATCCCCGGTCTACCGATGAGCCGCTCGGTCCCGGCGCCGTGTTTGAAGGTCCCTTCGGCGACCATACCGGCTTCTATTCCTTGCCCGATCGTTATCCGGTCGTGAATGTCACCGCGATTACGACTTGTCGCAACCCCATGTACCCCACCACGATCGTTGGCCTGCCGCCCCAGGAGGATTACTACCTGGGCAAGGCGACGGAGCGCATCTTCCTTCCGCTGCTCAAGACGATCGTCCACGACATTGAAGACTACCACCTTCCACTCTTCGGCTGCTTTCACAACTGCGCGGTCGTGCAGATTGACAAGCAGTACCCACTTCAGGCGCGACGGGTCATGCATGCCGTCTGGGGCGCGGGGCAGATGGCATGGACGAAGGTCGTGATCGTCGTTGATCGCGAAGTTGATGTGCATCGTCTCGACGCGGTACTGGAGGCGATCGCCAGGAATTGCCGCTTTGATCGAGACTTTGAACTCGTGCACGGTCCGCTCGACATCCTCGATCATGCGGCGCCGCATCTTGGCGCCGGCGGAAAGATCGGCATTGACGCGACCCGCAAGATTCCCGGTGAAGAGGTGCGCGGCGCCCCGATTGCTGCGCCGGCGCTTCCGCGCCGCGCTGGAGTGGACGCGGGCCTTCGCGAACTCGAGGGGGTTCGATCCGTGTCGTCGCCGCCGGCGGGGCTCGGGCGCCTCGCGTTCGTGACTACGGCGTCAAACGCTCCCGGCGCCGGCCGCGCGATGGCGACGCGTCTGCTCGAGGCGGCGGAGTCATCGAACGATGGATGGCCGGAGCTGTTCATCGTCCTGAATGATGGCGTTGATGCGACGGACACCGAGAGCGCCCTCTTTCATTGGACGGCGAACCACGACCCGAGCCGTGATCTCGTCACGCGAGGCGCGCGGGTTGCGTTCGATGCGACGGCGAAACATTCCGGTGAGACCATCAACCGGCTTCCCGTCCGTGACTATCCACCGCTCCTGCGTATGTCGGACGAGATCCGCGAGCGCGTCGACCGCCGCTGGCGCGAGTACGGGTTCGACTGACGCGGGTCAGTCCCAGAGCCCGGACATCTTCGCCGCAGCGACGATCATGAGGATGATGAAGACGAGGCGGACGAGTTGATTCGGAAGCCGATGGGTGAGAATGGCGCCGAGAAATGATCCCACGATCGCGCCGGGTACAAGCGCGCTCGCGATCAGGAGTGAGCGATCGACGGAGAAACCCGCCCCGGCTTGATCAAGCGTGAGATTCTTCACGAACGCGCCGATGCCCGCGGTCACGCAAATCACTGCGGTCGAAGTCCCGATGCATTGCTTGAGCGGAATGCGGAAGACAACCTGCTGCATCGGCACCGCCACGCCTCCCCCGCCAATCCCGAGCAATCCCGCCATGAATCCCATCACCGATCCGACGAAGACTGACTTCGGAAGCGGAATCGGATTCTCCTTCGCGTCTTCCGTCGCATTGCGTCGGACTCCCTTCGGGAGCGGATGGCGCCAGCGGTAAATGAGCTTCCGCGTGTTCATGAGGATCACATACACGAGGAAGATGGCGAACAGGCGGGCCAGGATCTCGCCCGGAAACTGATTGCTGACGAGGACGCCGATGATGATGAGGACGATCGCGCTCGGGATCATGCCCTTGAGCGCGTCGACGCGCACCGCCGCGGCGCGTCGATGTCGGATGACGGCGGCAAGCGCGACGAAGAGATTCACGATCATCGCCGCGGCCTGATACAGATGCTGGTCCTCCGGGCCGAAATAGACGGCGAGCATCGGAATCATCACGAGGCTGCCGCCGATTCCCAGGAATCCGCCGAGCAGCCCGCCGAGGGCGCCGGTGATGAGACAGAAGATCAATTCGCCCAGCGTCAACGCCAACAGGCAAGTCCCTTCGATCGGCGCGGCGCGATCCACCCGGCCGGCTCCTCACAGGGTAGACTCATCCCGACATGCTCGCCGCCACCACCATCGTCACGGTCACGCTCAACCCGGCGATCGATCGTCTGATCGAGGTGCCGAACTTCGCGACGGGCGCCCATTTCCGCGGCCGTCGCATCGATGTGTATCCGTCCGGCAAAGGCATCACGGTGTCGCGTGTGCTCGCCCAGCTCGGCACGCGGAACATCGCCACCGGTCTCGTCGGCGCGCAGGAACTCACGCTCTTTGAACGCTTCCTCAACGAGAGCGGCGACCGTCGGGTGCATTCGCAGTTGCTCCGGGTCAACGGGCCGACCCGTGATTACATCACCATCGTCGACCCGATCAACGATGTCGACACCTACATTCGCGATGTCGGATTCGAGGCGCTCGAAGTCGACATCGCACGGATCCGGAGCAAGATCGGACTCATGGCGCGGGAGGATACCGTCATCTGCTTCTGCGGATCGACGCCTCCCGGAATGAGCCTCGACACCTTCCGCGACATGGTTGATCGGTCGGTCGACGCCGGCGCGAAGGTGGTCGTCGACACAACACCCGACGCGCTCCAGGCCGTCATGGACATTCCGTTCTGGATGCTTCGAACGAACCGCGCGACGGCGCGGCTCATCACCGGCATCGAAGTCGCCGACCGAGAGTCGGCCGCGCGCGCAGCGACGGAGTTCGCCAAGAGCTTTGGCGTCGCGACGGTGAGCGCCAAGGCCGATGGCGCCGCGCTCGCCGCAGGCAATCAGTGCTGGATTGGTCATGCCGGCGTGCATCCCGGCCGCGTCGTGAACACGGTCGGGTGCGGCGATTCACTCCTCGCCGGCATTCTGCACGAATGGCTTCGCTCGACGGACTGGGTCAAGGCCCTCCGCGAGGGCATCGCCGCGGCAAGCGCGAATACGACAAGTGTTCGAGCCGGCGATATCGATCTCGAAACGGTCGAAGAGTTTCGCGGCGTGGCCACGATCGATTCATTCGCCCTCGAGAGCGCGAGCGACACGCCGGGGTGATCGAACGGACCGCCGTCGATACTCAGATATACCCCAGCTCCGACGCGAGCGGGCCGGCGACCTCCATGTACGCGGCGATCGCCGCGTCATCAAAGTGATCGCGCCAGTCACCGATGACGCCCTTACGAAAGTGCGAACGGGAATCTTCCTGGCCGCGCTGGCGTCCGCCCGACAGTCGCTCGAAGGCGCCGGCCTGCAGACACGAGTCGACCGACTCGTCCGACGCGTCCGCGGCGAGAAACTCGAGCATCACGCGCGTGACCGCTCGCTGGTCGGCGTGCAATTCCTCATAACGGACCTCGAGGTATCGATCGGGGTCCGCTCGCCCGAACTTCCGGGCGGTTTCGATGTATCGCACCCAATGGGTCCTGGCGAAGTAGCGGACATAATCGGCGAAGGTCGGAAAGGTCTCGCGAAACGCCGGATTGTCCTTGGAGAGGTTGTGGAACCAGCCGGACACGGCGCCGTCGCGGCCGTCACGGATGATGTGAATGAACCGCGCGGTGGGGAAGACCTCACCGAGATAATGCAGCGCGAGGGCGTTCTGGGGGGTCTTCTCACCGATGAGCGGAGGGGCCGACTCGTCGCCGATCCAGTTCGAGAGAATCATCCCGATCGCGTTCGCGTACAACGCGAGAAACTGGTCGCGGCTGAATTGCCCCTGGGGTCCGACCTTCTGCTCGAGAGAGTACATCTCGGTCGTCTTCGCGAGCGGATGCAGGAGCATATCGGTGAACCGCGCCTCGCCGCGACAGATCATTTCCGGATGTCCGTTCAGCAGCCGCTCGACCCAGGTCGTGCCCGACTTCTGGCATCCTGCGACGAAGAAGAGCTTCCGGCTCAGGCATTCATGAGCGCGATCCATGATGCGGTCATAGCCGGGAAACAGGGCGCCACGTTCGCCGGGCCGCCGTGTGGGCGCCGGGATGGCCATCGAGTGCGTGGTCACGCGGTTCTCCTCCTGAGTAGGCGTGCTGAACGATTGGAGCGGGCCGGAACGAGGTCCGCGGCCGCCCTTGCCCGTATCGGCGGGACCGTCACGATTGGTGCAGGAATCACACCGTAAGCGGCGTGCGAGGACGGAGAACCGGTTGCCTCTCAAGCATGACGCGACTATCACTAGCCGCCGCGCGACCGGCCGATTGACGGGGTTCTTCCCGTTCCCGGCGACGCCGCAGCGCCACCGTAGCTCAGTTGGTAGAGCGGTTCACTCGTAATGAACAGGTCAAGGGTTCGAGTCCCTTCGGTGGCTCTTTTCTTCAGCGGGTGTCAGGCCGCTTCGCGTTCTTCTTCGTCCTGAACCTGGGCGTAGATGTCGAGCCAGGCCTTCGTATCCTCGATTCGAACATCGAAGATATCGCCGACCTCGCTGAGGCCTTCGAGAATCGACTTCGCGACCGGGGGCCATGACGACTCGTCGAGTCCGAGTTCCGTTTCGACCAGATTGCGAATGCGCGCGCGGGTTTCACCCGCGAGCGGGCGTTCGCGTACGAAGACGGGAGTCAACGCCCGGCCTTCTCGAACCGTCCGGGCGAGCGTATGATGCTTGGGTTCGGCGCTCTCGGGGGCAAACTGGTGCGCGACCGCCTGCGTGATCTCGTCGGGCAGTCCCCAGTTCCGGAGCAGGGCGCCGCCGAACTGAGCGTGATCCACGCCGATGATCTCGCGCTCCGCATCGAGAAGTCGCTCACCCAGATCGAGCCGCTCGAAGACCTGGGCGTACGCCTGCGGCACACCGATGGCGAGAAGGAGTCGTCCGATGCCGGACAACAATCCGGTAATGAAGGCGGTGTCGCGGTCGGCCGCGTGCTGGAGGACCGAAACCTGGCGGGCAACGACCGCCGTCGCGAAGCTCTCCTTCCAGAACCGGCTCAGGCTGAACCGCGGACATTCGATCGGGTAGTCGGCCCGAGAGAGCGTGAACCCGAGGGCGATCGACCGGGCCGCCTTGAGTCCCGCGTAGGAGATCGCCTGACGAACCGTGCGAATCGATCGACCCGGTCCGAGCAACGGCGAATTGACATACTTGAGCAGGCGCGAGGCCAGGGCGGGATCGGACTCGAAGATCGTGGCGATCTCGTCGAGGGGCACATCCTCGTCACGGCATAATTCGACGACACGAAGCGCCACGCCTGGCGGAGTCGGGAGCTTGCGCGCGTTCTCGAGACTGATGATCAGGGCCTGGCAGCGATCGAAACTCATGAACCCCTCCGCCTTCCCTTCGACTACGGGTTGACCTCGCGACGCCATGATCCGTTGAGCGGCGTCGAGGAGAACACGCCCTTGCCGTCATCAAGCCGAACACTCGACATCTGAATCGTCGACCCGATAACTCCTCGACCGATCAACTTCACCGGTTCCGTAGCATCATCGGCCAGAATGCCATCGATCTCGTCTACGAACTTGTAGGAGATATCGCCCGCGCCGAGCGGCTGGGGAGTCGTCCAGGTGTCATTCAACCGGGTCGACCGCCAGTTCGTGGTGGCGACTTCGAGCAGCGCGAGATCGATCGCCGAAATCGCGAGGCGGCGGGCCGTCTCCATGTCGCGGACCGTGCTCTGCGCCTGGCGACGCACGCGATTCGTCAGCAAGCCCCCGAGGCCCGTGACGACGACAAGCATGGAGATCATGAGCACGAGCACATATGCGGACCCTCGTCTGGCGGAGACCGAGCGACGGATCATGGCGCCTGCTCCTTCTCTCCCGCCCACTCGAGTGATCGCTTCAGGATCTCGAGGCCGGTCGCGTTCAAGCTGTTGATATCGAATCCCAGTCCGCCCCAGGGAAGTTGGACGCGTCGATCGGCCGCCGGAGTGCCGTCCTCCAAAGTTCCGCTCTTCTCGATGAGGGCAAGCGCGATGCCGGTTTCCTCGTTAAGTCCGAGCACCTGGAGTCCCGCCGCGGTGTTTCCGGTCAGCGTGCCCAGGGGGGACACTGTCTTGCAAATCTCAACTGGCCCCGAACTGAGATTCGCAGTGATGTAGTGTGAAGTATTCGTAACGACAAAATCCGTCCGAAGATCGGTCGGGTCCTGCTCCTTTGCGAGCGACAACTTGACGCCCATCGCGAACTCTTCGCTCACGACGCCCTGGGCGAGATCGTACAGCTTCGAGCCGAACGCGGTATCGCCACTCCGCTCCGGGTAGTAGACGACATCCGCCGACAACGCCGCGAGGATGAGATCCGCCTTGACTACCGCGACACTCTCAAGCTGAACGATGAAGTCGAAGGACTCGAGGATCGTCTTACGAGCCTGCTCCTGTGCGGTGAGAACGGATGTACTCGTCACAAGCATTAAGACTTTGAGCCGCTGGTCGGACGACACCACCCGCTCCGGCCATGCCGTGGTTCGCAGAGCCTCCACAGTCGACGCCACGCCATCCCGCGAAACGGTAACCACGATCCGCTTCACACCGGTTTCGGCGGCCGACACTTTCCCGGGCTCAGCGGCATCGACCCATTCCACCGTGACCGACCGGGTAAACCCCTCTGCGTTCGCGATGCCTTTTCCATCACGATCGACGGGAGGCCTCGCTGACCACCCGTGGTAATCGTCGATGTCGTCAAAGTTCGCGCGGCCGGCTCCTCCCGTCTCGTCGGACTCGAGCCCCAGGGCGCCCGCATGGTTCGCGGGGTCCTGATATACCGTGCCGAGGATCTCATTCATAAGACCCTGGGCCAGGTTGAAACCGGTCGCCTGATCAGCTTCGCGCTGCGAACTCACGCGCGCCGAACCGACCGTGGCGAGCGCCGCGATCATCATCGTGGAGACGATCAGGATGCAGATCGTGCTCTCGATGAGTGAGATGCCGCGACGCCGAGATCGAGTGACCCCCCGCTGCTTCATTTCGGCGCCTCCGGCTCGTTGTAGAGCGTGGCGACCGCGGTCGCGACCGAAGCGCCGCTCTTCGGTCCGGCGTCGAGCGTCAGCTGAATGCCGGTGATGTACGCCGGTCCGGAGGGATCGGAACTTGCGTCCGGGTAGGAGTAGCGTCCCCACACCCAGAGGTAGAGATCGCGGTCCGTATTCTCGCCCCAGGTTCCTCCGCCGGTGTCGTCGAAGTAAGTTGTATTCGCTGGGCCGGAACTCAGGTCCTGATACTTCACTTTGACCAGCGGCTGACCTCCGCCACCCTGCGAATCGACGAGCACGCAGTACGGCTTCGTCGGATCAAGACCGCTCGCGTTCGTAAACGCGAACTCATTCCAGGCGTTATCGACGATGGCCTCCGGCATGAGGGTGACCGAATCGATCGCGTTGCCCGGCCGACCGTTGCCGGTAACGCCGGCGACGCTGACTCGAAACGAATCCTTGTTGTTCTTCTTCGCGGCGTTCTTCAGGTCGAGATGCACCCGGGTCATGCGCCATTCGGTCGCTTCGGGCGGCAGCGACGGCTGGAAACGCTGGGCCACGCGATTGTTTCCACTGACTTCGAAGTTCAGGGCGGTTCCGCCGCTCAATGAAGTCGCATCGAGTTGAAGAAGCTGAGATTCCGAACTCTCGAGGAGCGGCGCCTCATTTGATCCCGCGGTCTGCTCGGTCAGATATTCAAGCGCGAAACTGTTCACCTGATCGATGTAGATCTTTGCGGACTTGCCCCCGGCCTGGCGGAGCAGCGCCGCGCCGGCCGTGCCGCTCCAGGAATAGGTGATCGTGTCCGTCTGGCCGCCTTCGTCGACGGTGAAGGTCACCTGTGTCGGTGTCGCCGTCGTGACCGAAGTAGCGAACGCGAGTTCGCCCGTGATTCGGGCCAGGAGAGCTGACGCGTCGGAGGTGGCCTGTTCCTCGGCGGCGACGGAAGAGGCGCCCGGGAGCGTCTGCGAGGTCACCACGAGTGTGGATGCGAGTCCGACGACGATGACGCCGACGACCACGAGCGAAATCAGCATTTCCGCCAGAGTGAAGCCCGGAGTTCGACTCATCACTACAACTCCTGCGCCTCGATCAGGGAACGGTTATTTCACCCGTGTCCCCATCAACAACTACATCACCTGAAACGCCTCCAGCCTGAACCGTGAGCTTTCCCCCACTGTCCGGCTGGCCGAATCCATCAAAGGTCAATTCGTTCAGTGGATCGGCGCCGTCAGTGGGGTCATCAAAGCTCACGCCGGAGATATCCGCTCGATAGGGTTCCTCGGTGAGATCGACGAGATGTGCGGTCCCGGCGCCCTTGAGGGAGGCGGCGCCGTCGATCTGGTAGGACTCGGCGGCTTCATCGAAAGTGATCTTCACCGAGCGACTCTCGGCAAGCGCGATGGATCGCGCATACTCGAGGTCCGCCGCGATGCGATTGCGCGTCGCGTCCAGACGGTATCGGTCCACCTGATCGGAATAGCGCGGGATGGCGATGGCGGAGATCGCGCTGAGAATAACCAGCACGATCACGAGTTCGACCAGCGAGAACGCCGGCCAACCGTGAACGCCACCTACGCGGAAGTGTCGGCGCGCTTCAGGCATGGACCAAGACCCCTCGTCCGCCCTCGTGCGTTGGAACGGACCGAGCCATCCGACCTTCGTCGCAGCCGACGAAGAACGGATGGCTCAGTCGCGTTCGGGGTGCCAGGCGACTCCCCTGTGTGCCGCGCCGTTCGACCGGATCTGGTCGTTGGCGCCGCCGGAGTCATGCCCGCAAAGTCTTACTTGTCAAAGTGGCCGGTGGCGTTCGCCCACACTGAGCCACTCGCGGCGTCGTACAGCCATCCGGCGCCGGCGACTTCCGCGACGGGCGGAACCGTCACGGGCGCGGCGACCGTGTTGTTGCCCTTGTTCGCCCCGACCTTGAGCTTCGGCACGGAGACCATGTACGGTCCGTAGAGGCCGGTCGCGTTGTTCGGCGTGCCATCGGCGTCGCTCTTGCCCGTCATCTGCGCCGTGAAGTTGGCGAGCGTCGGGTAGGTGCCGCCGTGGTCGAGCTTGTAGAGCTCGATCGCGTTGCGGAGGACGGCGAGGTCGGCCTGCGTGGCGGTCGCGTCAGCGCCGTCGGCGCCCTTCGTAAAGCGCGGGATCGCGATCGCCGTAATCACGCCGAGGATCACGAGCACGATGATGAGTTCGACCAGGCTGAACGCCCTGGAACGCCGAGGCATGGTGAGGTTCATGGCCATACACCCCTACATGAAACAGAACCGTGGTTTGTCAATTCGCAGACGCCGCTTCCATGGCGTCGCCCCGTGATCATCGGACGAATCCGTTCAAGTCTTTCGATTCCGCTCGGGAACGAACGCATCCGGACATGTCAATCATGGCGTTGGGGGCTTTTTCGGACCCACCTCGACCCGATCGCCCTCTTCGAGCCGCAGGCGGTCGTCGAGCCGTAGCGTGATCTCGCCGTTATCAGACTCCAGCGTCACGCTCCCCGCGCGCACGACCGTAAGCATGTAGCCGTCAATCGATTCCCCGACGCGAAGGATTCGGCCGTTGATCATCGCTTGACCGCCACCCGATCGCGCCATGACGGCTTCGAGCTGGAAGGACGGAGGCGGGGCGTTTTCTTCGCTGAGCGCGTTCGGTGTGGGCCCCGGCGACTCCGTCTCCTCGGGATACCACGAGGCGTCGGGAGTGAATGGATCCGCAACTGCGTCGAACACGAAATCGTCCGGCGCGGCGAGCGCGAGCACCCGATCCGCCAGCGTCTCTCCGTCGACGGTCCAGGCGCGCAACGACTCGATCGATGCCAGTGAGTTCGCCGCCGACGATGGCTCGGCCGGCGTCGCCGCTTCGGCTTCTTCCGGTCCGGACGCTCCCGACAAGAAGACTCGATCCGCCCCGACGACGAGAACCGCCGCGCCCACCACCCCGATCAACAACTTGTGTTGCTTCGTCAGTTCCACGAGAACGACTCCGTTCGAGCGCCGCGAAGAGTCAGTCGCCGGCGACCGCAAGTTCTTCACTCGCGGCTTCATTCGGTAAGGTGTACCAGAGCAATCCGAATTCGAACGACGCCTGGTTCGGCTGCAGCAGGTTGCCCGACAGCTTGAACGCGTTCAGTCCGATGTCGCGTGATTCCCGGTGCAGCCGATGCATAAATCGCACGGCGTCTCGATACTCGCCCTTTGCGGTGAGTCGAATCGGCACGAACGCGTACATATCGGCGATGATCGGGTCTCCGCTCTGGATCATCTCGGTCGCGAGTCCGCAGTCCACGGCGAGTTCGGTAACTTGGGCGAGCTCCAAATTGAGTCGATCGAGGCCGTGCAGTTGGATCGGGTTCTCCCCGGCGATCTCGCGGGCGCGGGTCAACTTCTCATGGAGATCGACCGCCGCCCGACGGAGGGTGTCCGCCTGCGCCGTGGTGGCCGTCAGTTCCGCCTCTTTCGTCGCGGATTCGCGGTTCGCGATGTAGAGTGGGCGCACGCCGAAGACATACATGAAGAAGCTCAGTCCGAGCAGCGTCACCACTCCGGCGAGATCGAGGCGAAGGTAGGTTCGAGTCCAGGACAGCCGCGCGCTCATGAATCATCTCCCGCGGGCGGTTCGTCCACCGGAAGATTGCAGACCGCCTTGAACTGGAACGCAAACCCGGCCAGGAACGGCTGTCGATTCGTCTCGGTGAGTCGAACTCTCCGGAAGAAGCCGGCCTGCTCAAGCTTGAGAATGAATTGATTGACATCCGGCTGGGTACGACCAAAACCCTGCATGGCGAGAGAATTCGCCGGGAGCGCAGCGAAGGCGCCCGGACCCTGCACATCACGGCTCGGATCGAGAACAAGCGAAACCTCGCGGAGCACGATCTCCGATCCTGCCATTCGAGAGACGAATCCGAGCAGGGCGCTCCAGTCCGGCTGGTCGCCAACGGCGCGCATGGCGCCGATTGTCCGCTGGAGCGATTCGAGCTCTGACTTCGACGACTTTATTTGTTCGTTCGAAGCGGTCGACTGAACAGACAGACGCTGAATCTCGGCGTCGATTCGTCCGGGGTCCGCCCCCCAGCGGCTCCGGGCGACGGTAAACACGCCAATGAGCACAGCGCCGTAGACGAGAGTCACCCCGGTCCAGAGTCCAGCGCGAACGCGTCGAGCCTTCTCGCGTCGGCGTTCGATCGGTATGAGGTTAACCGCAGGTCTCATCCGTCTCCGCTCCCATGCATCGCCAACCCAATCGCCGTGACCTGACCCGCGTCGCCGCTCGCCAAAGCGCCGCCCGACACACAATCGCTCGGGGTGACGGTCCGCGCTGCGAATCCGGTCTCGGCGCCGAGCGCCGACGCGAGACCTCCGATCGATCCTCCTACGCCGGTCATCCAGAGCTGTGTCGTCGATCCGTCACCGAGATAACGGTCGACATACTCGACCGACTCGACGATCTCCCGCCCCAATGTTCGCGCCTGCTCCTGGAGACATCGGCGTGCGAATCGTCCGGCATCGTTCTCGGACGCGTCCGAATTCTCGAACGCCCGCTCCAGGATGTAATCGGCCACCTCTTCGTCGATGTTGAACTGCTCACGAATCTGGTCCCGCCAGATCGATCGCCCGAATCCGTCGTGCACACGCTGGAAAACGACCCCATGCGATCGAGTCACCATGACGAGCGACGATGAATGGCCGACGCAGACGATCACGACTCCGGGGTGCTCCGAGTCATAAAGCCATTCGCATGCTCGGTGAATCGCCAGAGATTCGCAGTCGATCGCCTGCACATCGAGACCGACGGATTCGAATCGATCCATCCAGCGGTTGGCGTCGGCCTTTCGGTAGGCGACGGCGATGGTGGCTCCGTCGGCGGCCGCGTTCATCGCCCATGAACCGACTTCGATCGATTCGGCGCCGCACTCGGCCAAACGGGCAATCTCGTGACGGATGATCTCGTCGCGCGGAGCGGGAGAATCAGGAGGTGGCGCCTCGACCATGGATGATACAAGTCGTGCACGCTCCGCCGCGACGACGGCGCGCCGACCGACGAAGCCCTGCCGCTCGAGCGCCGCTACGCCGAGCGCGAGGTCGTTCTCGCTCCCAACCGGAATGGAGCAGTGCGCATGCGTTCTCCAGGAGCCGTTGGTTCGCTCAAGTTGCGCGGCATGCAGCCATTCACCGTCGAGTTCGACGCCGATGGGTGAGAGCGTTCTTCCGCCAAGAATCCGCATACCGACGCTCCGTCAGGAAGTCATCGCTGAGAGATCGAAGAGCGGCATGAACAGGCTGATCGCCGCTCCACCCACTACGACCCCGAGAATGATCAGAATGAACGGCTCGAGAACCTTGGTCAGGTTGCGGACCACGAGTTCGTTCTCCTCGTCGAGAAACTCCGCAAGGTTGACGAGCACGAAGCCGAGCTGTCCGTTGTCTTCACCACTTCGAATTGCCTGGCACACATAGTCATTCACCAGACCGCTGCGCTCGAACACCTCGCTTACGCCTTCTCCGCGGGAAACTGCGTCCTCGGTCTGTTCGAGCAGTCCGTTGTAATACTGGTTCGGCGCCGCGCCCTTCGTGAGCTTCAACGCCTCGAGAACCGGAATTCCCGCAGACACGAGGACACCGAGCACGCGCAGCACGCGCGCCACCATCACGCTTCGCACGACCTTGCCGATTCGCGGCGTCTCGATCGCCGCCCAGTCGAGGGCTCGACCACCTGCCGCGGAACGAAGAAAGAAGAACACGCCGAACGCGAGCCCGACGACCCCGACGGCGGCCTGCAGGTAGTTCGTCCGCAACCATTCACTCAGCATGAGGAGCACTTCGGTCGTCGGTGGAAGCGGCGCCCCAAGCGTTTCGAACATCTCGCCGAATCGCGGCACGACGAGACAGAGTGTGATCACGAGTACGACGCTCACGATGCTAAGAAGCACGACGGGGTAGATCATGGCGCCCAGGAATGATCCACGGATCCGGAGTTGCTGCTGACTCAGTTCGGCGAGTCGTCTGAGCATCTCGGCGAGCGAGCCGCCTGCCTCGCCGGCGGCGATGAGACTGCAATAGACCTGATCGAAATACGCGGGATGCGCACGGATCGCCTCGGAGAACGCCTCGCCGTCTTCCACTCGCTTACGAATGTCACGAACGACGGCGTTCCACTGCGGGTCCTTCGCCTGCCTTGTCATCGCTTCGAGACCGACGATGAGCGGTGATCCCGCCGTGACGAGAATGGAGAGCTGACGAAAGAAGAGCGTGACATGACGCAGGCGTGTCCCGCGTCCGAAGAAGGGCGCCTTTCGCCGACCGCCTGAAGCGGCGGATGATCGTGTCCGCCGACCGGACTTCTGAAGCTCGACCCCGAACAGTCCCTGCGCGGCGAGCTTTGCCCGCGCCTGTTCCGCGTTCGGCGCCTCGATGAGGTCGGACACCACGCGGCCCGATCGGTCGTAACCCTTGTAGGCGATCTTCATGCGGCCTCCCCGAGGCTGGGGGCCGTGTCGGGCTGAGTGTCCGTGATGTCCGGCGCGTCAGCCGTCTCCTCATCATCGTGGTAGGTCACATGGAGCGCTTCCTCCAGACTTGTGCGTCCGCTCAGAGCAAGCTCAATCGCTTCTTCTCGAAGCGTCAGGTTGCCGAGTTCGCTCGATTTGTCACGGAGTTCGTGGACGGGCGCCGCACGATGGATCATTCGTCGCAGACTGCCCGTGACCTCCATGATCTCGTAGATGCCGCATCGGCCCTGGAAGCCGGTCCGTCGACATTCCTCGCATCCGGCGCCCTTCTTGAACGGGCGTCCGACATGTTCGATCAAGCCGGCGTCGCGGAGCGTCTCCTCGCTCGGAAAGTACTTGGATTCACAGGTCGCACAGTTTCGGCGCACGAGTCGCTGCGCGACGACTCCATTCACGGCGCTGGAGAGCAGGTAGGACTCAATGTTCATATCAAGCAATCGCGCGACGGCGCCGGGCGCGTCGTTCGTGTGCAGGGTCGCGAGCACCATGTGGCCCGTCAGGGCGGCCCGCACCGCGACGCGCGCTGTGTCCTCGTCACGAATCTCGCCCACCATGATGATGTCCGGGTCCTGCCGCAGCACCGACCGGAGGACTCGGGAGAACGAGAGTCCGATCGATTCCTGCACCTGAACCTGGTTGATGAGGTCGAGCTGATACTCCACCGGGTCCTCGACCGTCACGATGTTTCTCTCCGGGCTGCGGAGCAGATCGAGTGCCGAGTAGAGGGTGGTCGTCTTGCCGCTGCCCGTGGGGCCGGTGACCAGAGTGATGCCGTAGGGTTGCTCGAGAATCCGGTTCAGCTTCTCGATGCCCGCTTCGCGTAGTCCGAGGTCATCGAGACGAACCGTGAGATTCGCCTTGTCGAGAATTCGAATCACGAGCTTCTCACCGAGAAGCGTCGGCATGCTCGAAACGCGCAGATCGACTTCGCGACGCTCGGCGACGAGGCGGACCCGGCCCTCCTGAGGAAGGCGCTTCTCGGCGATGTCCATCTTCCCGATGACTTTGATGCGTGACACGATCGCCGCGTGCATTCCCGGGGGCGGGTTCATGAGATCGCGCAAGCCCCCGTCGACCCGGTAGCGGATTCGAGTACCGCCTTTCGACGGCTCGATATGGATGTCGCTCGCCCGCTCTCGAATGGCGGTGAGCATGGCGAGATTCACGAGATTGACGATCGGGCTGCCGTCGACGAGATTGTCGAGGTCGGTCGCCGGGCCTTCGTCGACCGCCTCGCGCTCGACAACGGTGAGGTCCGATTCGGAGAGCGAAGTGAGAAAGGAATCGATGTTGACCGAGCCGTCGGCGTATTTCGCGATGTACTCGAGGATGTTCGCCTCGAGCGCAAGCACCGGTCGGATCTTTCGCTGGGTGAGTTGTCGGAGGCGATCGATGACCGGAAGCGATCGGGGATCCGCCATCGCGATGGTCAGCGTGCCGTTGACATCGAACATCGGAAGCACTTTGAGCCGCTCGGCCTCTTCGTGTCCAATGAGTTCGAGCAGCTCCGGATCGACGAGCCCGTGGCGCAGATGACAGGCGCGAACGCCCATGCTTCGACCGAGCGCCTTGACGAGTGTGGCGCCGCTGATAACCCCCTGATCGACGAGCGATTCCTCGAGACTCAGCCCGGACTTCGCCTGCGCGGAGATCGCCTGCTCGAACTGTTCGGCCGTCACGACCCCCTGCTCGAGGAGCGAGTCGCGGAGTCGAGATGGGTCGGCCGGTCGGCTCATGCGAAGCTCCGCGCCGCGTCGGTCTTCGATTCGAAGTAGTCGAAGAGTGAAGTGAGTTCGGTGAGCTCGAGTACTTCGCGGAGCGTGTCGTTCGCGCCGCACAGCTTTAGCGGCGCTCCGGAATCCGCCATCGTCTCGGTAACCTCGACGAGGGCCTCGAGGCCCCGGCTATCCACGAGCGGAATATTCGTGACATCGAGGACGAGTCGTCCCATGGACTGCGCGCGAATCTCGAGAAGGTGCGCTGTGAACCGCTCCGCCGTTTCGCGGGTCAGGGCGCCTTTCGGCCCGACGACGACGACCGCTCCGTGCTGACTGTCTTCGAACTTCATCGGTCAGGCCGCCTCCTTCGCCGCCCTCTGGGCAAGCCGTACCCGAAAGACGCTGCCTTTGTTAAGCGTCGACTCCACCTCGATCACGCCGCCGTGTCGTTCGACAATCTCCTTCGCCAGCGGCAACCCGAGCCCCGTCCCCGGAATCTGCGCGACCCGTTCGTCCGACGCGCGGAAATACGGCTCGAACACACGCTTCGCGTCATCCTCGGTCATTCCAATCCCGGTGTCCGCCACCGAGAACACGAATTCCTCCTCGGTCGACTCCACCTTTACGGTGACGGTTCCACCGCCCGGCGTGTACTTCACGGCGTTGCCGAGAAGATTGTGAAGTACGAGCGTTAGCTTCTCACTGTCGCCCGTGACCAGATGGAACTTCGGCGGAAGATCGAACTGCAGATCGATCTCCCGCTGTGTCGCCTGCGACTCGAAGTCTTCACGAAGCTGCTCGACGATGCGGACAATCGGGACCTCGTCACGACGCAGGCGGAATGCGCCGGCTTCGATCTCCGAATGCGAGAGCATCTCCCCGATCACCCGTTCGAGTCGCCGGGCTTCCTGATTGATGACATTGAGGCATTTCGAACGCATGACCGGATCGGATTCCGCGGCCTCGATCGCGGTCTCGACCGACAGCCGGATATTCGTCAGCGGCGTGCGAAGCTCGTGGGTCGCGTGCGCCACGAAGGACTGTCGCGCCCGTTCGGCCGTTCGCTGCTGCGTGATGTCTTCAATCATGATGAGCGCGGACGCGTCGTCCGAGTTGCGCATACGCCGCACGCTGAATCGGAGGACCGAGGAAGACTCACCTGGTTCGCTTTCAAGTTCGACCACGACCGCACGGTTGAGTTCGCCCTCGACCGCCAGTTTGATCGCGTCGCGAAGCTTCTCATTCTCGATCAGCAATGCGGCGTCGGATTCGACGATCTCATCGCGGCTGCGGCCGAGGAACATGGTCGCGGCGCCATTCGCCATCATGACGCGGCCCATCGGATCAACAAGGATGAGGCCCTGGCTCAGCGAGTCATACGCCGAAAGCAGTCCACCGCTCTGTGGCTGGCGACGATCGCCCGTCGCGAGTTCGACTCGTTCGGCAAGTCGATTCTCCTGGAGATCCTGTAGTTGCTCGACGAGTCGATTCCAGTGGCTGGCCTCAGGGCCGAGCGCCGGACTGAGATTCAGGATCTGAGGAGTCGCCTCGGAAGACTCGAGCGTCGCGAGCGCCTCCCGTACCGCCTCCATCCCCTTCAACTGTCCACGCACACGCCGAAATACAAGCCACACTCCTAAGAGCCCGACGAGTACGCTGAGAAAGATCCCTGTCTGGACTTCGATCATCGCCATGCCGAAGTCGGGGGGCTGAAAGGTGCAGACGAGCCGTTCACCGCCCGAACTGGATAGGGCGAGTTCAATCGTCTGTCCTTCGCCGATGGCTCCCCGCCGAATGTCATCGTCGGTCGGAGCCTTCGACCCAACGGTGATCAAGGAGGCGCCATCGGCCGCCACGAGTCGAATCTCGCGGAAGCCCTGACCGGCTACGGCAGACTGGAAGAGCGCGCGGGCGAGTTCGAGATCCTGCGATTCGAGCGCCTCACCGACCGCGTCGGCGAGCAGCGACGCGAGTCTCGATCGCTCTGACTCGGCCACCGAGAGGCCGCTCGCTCTCAGGGTCTGCGCCGACCACCATCCTGCGCAGGCAAGCGCGACGACCACGACGATCGCCGTCATCAGCCCCACCGCTCCGGCGATCGACTCGCCGGCGAAGAGTCGCAGTCTCTTCGTTCTTACTCCATTCGTCATGGGAATTCCCAATCTGACCGGTCAACCGTGAAGGCGAACCCGGACCGTGAACCGGAAGTCGCCTCATCGGATATCGGCGAATTCCTGGTCCGGTTCAGCCGGCGGACACGAGAGAGGCGTCAAAGTTCGCCACACTTCGCGTCCTCATATGGTCTTGATCGCTATCGGACCCGCCTGGTCCGCGAGGTGATCTCGCCCCGGGTTTTCGATGAAGTCCCCGGCCACCGGGTTCGATAAGAGATCGGTTCAGACCTCGATGGATAGGCGGACGAGCGCGCTTCGGTGCAGCCTTGCGGAGGAGTTGTTCCCGAATGGCCAGAATCCTGATTGCTGATGACGAAGTGCACATCACGCTCGTACTCGAGTACAACCTCCGCCGCGCCGGATATGAGACGCTCGTAGCGAACGACGGCGCCATGGCCCTCAAGATGGCGAATGAGCACGCGCCCGACCTCATCGTGACCGACTATCAGATGCCGTATATGGACGGCCTCGAGTTCGCGTCTCGCCTGAGCGACAATCCGATGACGGAGCACATTCCAGTCATCATGCTGACGGCGCGCGGCCATCGAGTTGACCCGACCGAGATCGGCAAGACGAACATTCGACATCTGCTCGATAAGCCGTTCAGCCCTCGCGGATTCATCGAGACCGTCGAGCAGTTGCTCGCCGATGGATCGTCCCGGGAGAACGCCGCGTGACTGTGCGTCCCGACGAATCCGAACTCGCCAATGGTCGCTTCGTGGAACGCTGCCGCGCGATGGGGCTTGGGGTGCGGATCATTGACCAGTTCGGGAAGGAGCAGGCGCCCGCGAACTCGGAGTCGGCGGCCGAATTCGATCCGGCGGAGCTCCGCGCCGCCGGACTGAATTGCATCGAGCGTCGTCGAGTTACGATGGAACTCCTCGAAGCCGGCGCTGCGATTGCGATTCCTGACCAGTCGAGTCCCAGGGGTGGGGCGCTCGTCGTCGCGGTCCCTTCGGCCCGACTTGTCGACGACGGAGATGTGGGGCCGTGGGCCAACCTGCTGAGCGAGATGTGGCGCGACCTGAACGAAGTCGACCAGGCGCGCACCGCGATCGCGCAGTTCACCGAAAACAGCACCGATCTCTATCGATCGCTTCAGTTCATGGTCGGCGCGTCGTCAACCAAGGCGATTATCAACCGGCCTCAATCGTTCCTCGACTACATGGCGAACGAGACGCGGGCCGTGCTCGGGTATCGGCATCTCGCCATCATCATCGAACCGTCGATGGCCGAGACGCTTGCCATCGAAGATCCGCTTGTGCTCTCGACCGGTGACGACGATCGCGATTGCGAAGACCTCATCGCGGCGATTATTGAGTCGTGGACCGAGGCGCAGCACGAGACCGGCGCGGTATTAACCACCGACGGAGAGACGGCGGCCATCGAGCGATTGGGACTCCCGATCATTGTGCAGCCGATCGTGACCCGCAGCTTCGTCGCCGGCGCGATGATCGCCGCGGGCAAGCGTGGGCCCGACCCCGACTACGAGAGTGGCGAGGGACGCCTGCTCTCGTCCGCGGCGGAATCGATCGCGATCTTCTTCGAGAATCGGACGCTCTATTCCGAGCAGCAATCGCTGTTCGTCGGCAGCGTTCGAGCCCTCGCCTCCGCCATCGACGCCAAGGATCCCTATACCCGCGGTCATTCGGAACGGGTCTCGTGGCTCGGCGTCGAGATCGCCCGGCGCCTCGGCATGGCCGGTCATAACCTCGAGGTGGTGCGCATCTCCGGACTTCTGCACGATGTCGGAAAGATCGGCATCCCCGAGGCGGTGCTCTGCAAAGAGGGCAAACTCTCGGACGCCGAATACGAGATCGTCAAGCGCCACCCGCGCGTCGGATTCGACATTCTGCGCGATGTGCCGCAGTTGTCCCCGATGCTTCCGGGAGTGTTGCATCACCACGAGCGGTGGGACGGGCGCGGCTATCCGTCCAATCTCGAGCGCGACCGGATACCACGCGTCGCGCGCGTGCTCGCGGTCGCCGACGCATTCGACGCCATGTCATCGACGAGGTCCTATCGACCGGCTCTCTCGCGCGAGGAAGCACTGTCGGAAATCCGCACGAACGCCGGCGTTCAGTTCGACCCCGCGATGGCGGCCGCGATGCTCGATGTCGACCTTACAAAGTACGATCTCCTGCTCGATCTGCACCGCGACAGTCAGCGGTCCGCCGCGGCCTGACCTGATCACCGCGTCAGGTAGTCGCTCATCATCAATCCAATGAGGATCGCGAGCCAGTACACGCCCGAGAGCGCGAAGAGAATCACGATCCACGGGTTGTAGCGCAGATGCATGAAGATGGCGCCGACGAGCGCCGCTTTGGTTATCGCGATGATGAGGGCGAGCGGCGTGTTCAATCCCCCAAGGGGAACGAACGCGACGGCGACCGTCGCCACGAGCAGGACGAGCAGCGCGACAAACACGCCGAGGTACCACTTCAGCGGAACGACATGGGGTTCGTGAACGCTCATGTTCGATCGATCAGGTAGAGCATGGGAAAGAGGAAGATCCAGACAATGTCGACGAAGTGCCAGTACAGTCCGAACATCTCCATCGGCGCATAGCGATGCGACCCGAACCGGTTGCGAAACCCCATGATCGCGAGCGGGACCATGACGACGAGTCCACCGATCATGTGCGTCGCATGCAACCCGGTCATTCCGAAGTACAGCGTGTAGAACAACTCGGCGGAGGCCGCGTGTGAACCCTCGTATTGGAAATGGGCGCCGGGTATGTGCCCTTCATGCGCTTTGTGCGCGTACTCGATTCCCTTGATGACCAGGAAGACGATCCCGAGCACCCCCGTCGCCACGAGAAATCCGGCGCCCGCTCTCGACCGGTTGAGTTGCGTCGCCCGTACGGCGAGCGCCATCGTGAGACTGCTTCCGAGCAGGATCGTCGTGTTGACCGTTCCGAGGATGACATCGAGATGCCGGCTCGCGCTTTCAAACCCTTCGGGATACGCGGCTCGGTAGAGTGTGTACGCGGCAAAGAGCCCTCCGAAGAAGAGCACTTCCGTCGCGAGGAAGGTCCACATCCCGAGGGTGACCGAGTGTTGCTGCTGCTCGAGCGTGTCGAAATGGTGTGCGACCTGCGGCGTCCGGGCGCCGCGGGCCGCGGCCGCCTCAGACATCGGACTCCTCCTCGAACCGTTCGTACGCGTCGTGCTCGACAAGAGGCGTCGCGGCGAAGTTGTGTGTCGGTGGTGGTGACGGCGTCTGCCACTCGAGCCCGGTAGCGCCCCACGGATTCGCCGGCGCCGGTTTGCCGTACCGCAGGGACCAGATCAGATAGGTGAGTGGAAACAGATACGCCACGCCGAGAATCGAGGCGCCGGCGGACGACATCACATTGAGCACCTGGAACTCTTCGGGATAGGCGTGGTAGCGCCGGGGCATCCCGAGATAGCCGAGCAGGAACTGCGGAAAGAAGGTGAGGTTGAAGCCGACGAAGACGAGAATCGCCGAGAAGCGCGCCCAACCCTCGGGATACATACGGCCGGTCATCTTCGGCCACCAGAAATGGATCGCGCCGAGGTAACCCATCACCGCGCCGCCCACCATGATGTAGTGGAAGTGCGCGATGACGAAATAGGTGTCGTGCACATGCACATCCACCGCGAGCGACGCGACGAACAGCCCGGTCAATCCGCCGATCGTGAAGAGCCCGATGAACCCGAGCGCGTACAACATCGGAGTTTCGAAGGAGATCGATCCCTTATGGAGCGTCGCCGTCCAGTTGAAGACCTTCACGGCCGATGGCACGGCGACCAGAAAACTGAGCAGCGAGAACACCATTCCGGCGTACATCGACTGGCCGCTCACGAACATGTGATGGCCCCACACGAGGAAGCCGAGGACCGCAATCGCAAGACTCGACATGGCGACGACGGCGTACCCGAAGATCTGCTTCCGGGCGAAACACGCGATGATTTCGCTCACGACGCCCATACCGGGCAGGATCATGATGTAGACCGCGGGATGCGAGTAGAACCAGAATAGATGCTGGAAGAGGATTGGATCCCCGCCGATGTTCGGATCGAAGATCGGGAACCCTGCGAGCCGTTCCAGGCCAACCATGAGAAGCGTCACGGCGAGGACCGGCGTCGCGAGCACCATGATCAGACTCGTCGCGTAATGCGCCCACACGAAAAGTGGCAACCGGAACCAGGTCAGGCCCGGCGCGCGCATCGTGTGCACCGTCACGATGAAATTGATCCCGGTGAAGATCGACGAGAAGCCGGAGACGAAGATCCCGAGCACCGCGAGCGCGACATGCGAGTTCGCGTAAGTCGAACTGTACGGGGTATAGAAAGTCCATCCGGTGTCGACACCGCCGGCGACGAGAGCCCAGAGGGCCAGAACGGCGCCGGCCATCCAGACATACCAGCTCGCGAGATTCAACTTCGGAAAGGCGAGATCCCGTGCGCCGACCATGAGCGGTATGAGGAAGTTTCCGAGAACCGCCGGAATCGACGGGATCAGAAAGAACCAGACCATGATGATGCCGTGGATTGTGAAGAGACGGTTGTACATTTCCGCCTTCACGAGATCGCCGTCCGGCGTCATAAGCTCGAGCCGGATGAGCACGGCGGCGGCCCCACCGATGAGGAAGAAAGCCGTGACCCCGGCGAGGTAGAGAATGCCGATGCGCTTGTGGTCCGTGGTAAGAAACCACGAGCGGATTGTGAACGCCGCATTGAGATAGTTCACACCGGGTTGGTGGGTCGCTTGTTCACTCATGGCGTTACGGCTCAGGCTCCTCGGCGCCCTCCTGGGTTTCGACTTCCTCGTCCGCAAGCGACTTGATGTATTCGATCAGGCTCCGGAGTTCGGTTTCCTGGATCTGTCCTTCGAACGAGGGCATGACGGGTTCATAACCCTGCACGATCTTCGCGTTCGGACGGAGGATCGATTCGCGCAGATATTCCTCATCGGCGATGACGACTTCGCCGGACTCGAGCGCGACCTCGGCGCCATAGACGCCGGCGAGCATCGGCGCGTCGACTACACCGTCGGGCACATGACAAGTCTCGCAGCCGAACTGTTGAAAGAGCCGGCGCCCGCGTGATTCCGGCGTCAGCGCCGCGCCGGTCATGCCGCCGAGCCAGTCCTGATACTCCGACTGCTCCATCACCACGACGCGTCCGCCCATGAGCGAATGCTCAACCCCGCAGTACTCTGCGCAGAACAGGTGGTACTCGCCCGTCTTCGTCGGCGTAAACCAGGCCTGGCTGTACGCGCCGGGCAGGACATCCATCTTCACCCGGAAGGCCGGGATGTAGAAGCTGTGAATGACATCCTCCGAGGTCATCGTGAGCCGAACCGTCTCTCCGACCGGTACATGAAGTTCGTTGATCTCTCTACGGCCGTCGGGCTGCTCGATCTGCCACATCCACTGCTTGCCGAGCACGAAGATATCGAGCGTCGCTTCAGGCGCTTCACGAATGTCGAAGTAGAGTTGCCCCGCCCAGACGAAGATCGAGATCGAGATGACGAAGAGCGGGATCGACCACATCATCTCGATGACGATCCCGGGCCCTCCTCCGCTCGTTCGATTCACATTGGCGCCACGCCGATATCGGATCCCGAAGAACACGATGAGAAAAGCGACGAGCAGCGCTGTGGCGATGCCGAACGCGCAAAGTGAGAGATACACCGCATCGACGCGACTCGCGACGGTCGAGGCTTGTTCCGGAAAGAGTCGGAAGTCGCCGATCATCTCGCGAATCCGTCCTTCCCGGTCGCATTGATCGCTCGCCATGGATCAGGCGTCGATCGCTCACGCCGAAGCATCCACCAGATTCCGCTGCCGAGAAGCGCCAGAGTCAGCGCGCCCAGCGCCCGAATTGAGTTCATAATGACGAGGCCGTATTTCCCCTTCGTCGGATCGTACTGAAAGCACATGAGAAGCAACTGGTCGACCGCCGATCCGATGGCTCCCTCAGACGCGTCGACGAGACCGAGGCGTACATCGAACGGGGCGTACTTCACGCCGTAGAAATACTTGGACACCCGACCGTCGGGCGTCGTGATGACAAAACCGCTCGGATGCGCGAACTGATTCGTCGCCTCGATATAGACGAAGTCGTATCCGATCGCATCGGCGACTTCAGCGATCCCGGTCTCATCCCCTACGAGAAAGCTCCATCCGTCGACGGCCGAGTACGGCTCGTATCGCTCGGCGTAGACGGCCCGCTTCTCCGCGGCGAGTTGCGGCGTCTCCCGATGATCAATCGACAGCGCGATCAGTTCGTAGTCGACGCCGGGCTCAAGCGAGATCTTGGCGAGCGCGTCAACGAGGCCGTTCAGAATGAGATTGCACATCATCGGGCACCGGTAATACACGAGCGCGATGATTACGGGGCGATCACCGAAACGATCGCCCAGCGTGATCGACTCGCCCGTGGAGTCGACAAACTCCGCGTCGAGCGGCAGGACGGCGCCGAGATTCTGAACAAAGTCGACCTCTTCCGATACTGCGGCGGGCGGAGGCACTTGTGCGTTCGTCGTGACGCCCGGGGCGAACCACACCGCTGTTGACAGCGTGCAGAGCAATCCGATTCGGGAGGGACGGTTCATGGCGTCCCCCCTTCACCGTTCGAATCTGCGGGCGTCGCTGCGCTGACGCCCTGCTCTGCGACAATCTCCATGGCGCGCTCAATCGGGATTCGCGCGAACTCGCGCTCGGCGTCAACCCACTCGTACCCTGCCAGCCGTTGCTCCGCGTGAAGTTGAAACGCTTCGAGCCCGAGGTCCCAGACCGGATTTTCTTCGCTGGGCTCCACGAGGCCGAACCTCGCCGTCGAGGGCGCGAGTTCTCGTCCGCGTCCGGTCGCGAGCGCATCGACGAGAACGCTCACCGCAACCGCTGACACGACCACCACCACCGCAAGGGCGGCGGAGACGCCGAAGATCAACCCGATCCGGGGATGATCGGCCTCATGTCCCCGCGCGACGCTCTCTCTTGTGGGCCCCTTTGGCTTCTGCGTGTTACCCATGGCCGCCCTCCACGGGCTGATAAGCCCAGGTCGCCGCCGGAGGCCATTGCCGCCGAAGCGTTCGTGTAAAGAGTGCGATCCACAGTGACGCGAGACCAAGCGGCCAGACAAAGTCGAGCCAGTTCACGCCTCGGCCCTCTTCCGGAAACGCCGGGGTCGTGAGCCAGAGCATCTCGACGAACCGGAACCCGAAGAGAAAGAGCGCGAGCATCGCCATCGTCGAAAGGCTTTCCTTGAGGCGACCGGAGAACAACGCGAGCATCGGGAGCGCCCAATTGAGCGCAAGCAAGGTAAACGCGACGATCATCCACCCGCCGCGCGAGCGTGGAATGAACCAGCCGACCTCTTCCTGCAGATTGCCCGACCAGATGATCAGGTACTGTGCGAAGCCGACATAGGTCCACGCCATAACCACGACGAGGAAGAGGTTGCCGATATCGCGCACCGTCTTTCGGGGGATCGTGACGGATCCGTCCGCATCTCGATACATCTGATTCGCCGCGATGACGGAAACGATGAATGCGGTGAGCGCCGACCCGAGCAGCACATGCAGACCAAACGCGGCCGAGAACCAGTGCGGGTCGAGCGACATGATCCAGTCCACGGCGGCGAAAGTCCCGGTGAGAATGAAGAGCCCGAGCCCGACGGAGCCCACACCGACACGACGGACGGCGTGAGCGCTCGGTGGCTGACTCGAACCGCCGCGCACGAGCAGCACGGTCAGAATCGTCCAGACGGCGACCGCCACGAGACTCCGGACGACGAACCAGGGCACGGAGAGATACAGACCCCGCGTTCCCGGCAGGTGCGCGTGCTCTCCCGCCCAGTCGTAGAGCGTGGTCACGAGCAGGAGCACGGGAATCACTCCGATCGCAACTATTGGAACCGTCGCCGCTCCCGCGTTCAGAATCGGTCGAAGCGCGTCGCCCCAGGGACCTCCCACGGCATGATGCACGAGGAGCAGTCCGAGCGCCCCGAGTCCCATGGTCAGGCAGAAGAGAAATCCGATGAGGTATCCCTGCGCCGAACTGTGGAAATCGAAGATCGAGGCGATGAGCGCCACGAGCGTCGCGGTCCCGCCCACGACGAGCGACACCTTGAACCAGCGATCAAGACGACCGGATTGGGCGTCATGCGCCGTCAAGGATCAGCCTCCTCGTTCATGGACTCCACATTCGCGAACGGATCCTGATCCAGCGCGGCAAGATCAGCGGCGCTGAGTTCACCGGCGGGAGCATGCTGACTGAGTTGAAGCGCCTTGATGTATGCCGCGATCGCCCAGCGATCGAAGGGCGGAACCTGCGCTTTGTAGTCCGGCATCCGGCCATACCCGTTGATGATGACCTTGACGAAATAGGCCGGCGGCTGTTCGCGAAGTCGTTCAATGTGATACGAGGTGGGTTTCGTGTAGCCGCGACTCGGCACGATACCGACCCCGTCGCCGGCGCCGCCGTGGCACATCGAGCAGTGAATGTTGTAGCGTTCGCGCCCGTAGTTGAGCGTCGTGAGATCGACTTCAATTGGAAGTCCGCCCTCTTCAAAGTTGGCCGGGTCGAACCGCAGAAACTCGAGCGAGCCGCGCGCGACGGTACCCGGGACAGGTTCGCGGGTGGATCGACCGTCTGGGTAGAAGCTGCTTTCCTCGAGCGGTTCGTACCGCGGCTGGTCTGCCATGTCGTCGCCGCAGCCGAGCGCGAAGATCAGGAATGCCGCGGCGACGATGACTCCCGCGGGAACTCGAACAGATCGCCTCACTTCGAACACACGAATCATGGCTCGACCTCCGAGACTGAGATCGGGTCGAGTGATTCGAGGAACGCGCGTGTCTCGGCGAGTTCGAAACGCGGATCGATCGATTCGATGCACAGGAAGAACCGATCCTGCGAAGCACGTTCGAATCCATCCACATTGAATACTGGGTGGTACGGCCTCGGCAGGCCGTTGAGCACGAACATGCCGATGATCGACGCGAGCGCGGCGCACAAGATCGTGCACTCGAAAGTGACGGGAATGAACGCCGGCCACGAGTGGAGCGGTCGCCCGCCCACGAGGAGCGGATAACTCACGACGCTCGCATAATACTGCAGGCTGTATCCGGCCACGGCTCCGAAGAGCCCTCCTGCGAGCGTGATCCAGGGCAGTCGAGTCGGGCGCTTCCCGACGGCCTGAGGCAATCCCTCGACGGGAAACGGAGCGTACGCGTCGTATCGCAAGTACCCATCCGCCCCGGCCGCGTGCGCGGCGGCGACGATGGCTTCGGGTGTGTCGAACTCGGCGATGAGACCATAAAGCCCCGACGCGCCGGCGCCCATCTGACTTCGATTTGGCGCAAACACCCGGGTCATCCCTTCGTCTCCTCTGGAGCGTCGCCGTGATGCGACTGCGTCTCATGAAGAAGTTCGCGCATCTCAAAGGTCGCGATCATCGGCAGGAAGCGAATGAACAGGAACATGAGCGCAAGGAAGAGGCCGATCGTGCCGATGTACAGCGTCCAGTCCCAGATCGTCGCTTCGTACATCCCCCACGACGACGGCAGGTAGTCGCGGTGCAGGCTCGTGACGACGATGATGTACCGCTCGAGCCACATCCCGATGTTCACGATGATCGAAATCACGAAGAGCAACGGCACATTGAGCCGGACCCGTCGAATCCAGAGCAGTTGCGGTACGACGATGTTGCAGGCGATGAGCATCCAGAACGCCGTCGCGTACGGTCCGACGGCGCGATTCTCGACCATGTACAACTCGAATTCACTGCCGCTGTAGAACGCGTTGAACACTTCCATCAGGTAGCCGTACGCGACCATGAGACCCGTGGCGAGCATCACCTTCGCCATGTTGTCGAGATGCTTCTCGGTGATGAAGTCGTGCAGTCCGTAGATGGCGCGAAGTGGAATGGTGAGCGTGAGCACCATCGCGAATCCGGAGAAGATGGCGCCGGCCACGAAGTACGGAGGAAAGAGCGCGTTGTGCCATCCCGGCAGCACCGAAGTCGCGAAGTCCAGTCCGACGATGCTGTGCACCGAAATGACGAGCGGAGTCGCGAGGGCGGCAAGGAGCAGGTACGCCGTCTGATATCGCTGCCAATGTTTCGCCGAGCCTCGCCATCCCATCGCGAGAATGCCGTACGCGACGCGCCCGAACTTTGACTTCGACTTGTCACGCAGTGTCGCGAGGTCCGGCACGAGGCCCGTGTAGAAGAAGACGAGCGAGACGGTCGCGTAGGTACTCACCGCAAACACATCCCACACGAGCGGGCTCCGCCACTGCGGCCACAAGTCGAGTGTGTTCGGATAGGGCAGCAACCAGTAGAAAAGCCACGGCCGCCCGAGATGCAGAAGCGGAAACAACCCGGCGCAACCGACGGCGAAGATGGTCATCGCTTCGGCGAACCGATTGATCGAAGTTCGCCAGTCCTGACGAAGCAGGAGCAGAATCGCGGAGATGAAGGTTCCCGCGTGACCAATCCCGATCCACCACACGAAATTGATGATCGCGAATCCCCAGGCCACCGGGATGTTCAATCCCCAGATGCCGACGCCTTTCGCGAGAAGCACCGTGATCGACGCGAAACCGACCATGGCGAGGGAAAAGGCGAACATCAATCCGGCGAGCCACCAGAGGCGCACGCGCCGGGTGAGCACGGCCGAGCTGATCTTGTCCGTGATCGACGCGTAAGTATGACCCGGTTGGATCACATGAATGCCGACGCGACGCGGACTCCCCGAGGAGGGCTCAGCCACGGTGGCCCTCCTCGTGCTCATTGGCGTGTGCAGGATCCGCGGAGCGCGCTGGCGCAAGCGCCGGGTTGAGATTCTGAACCCGCGCCAGATAGGTGGTGCGCGGCTTGGTCGTGAGTTCTGTCAGCAGTCCGTAGTCATGTGGCTGCGCCTTCAGGCGCGAGACCTCGGTCGACGGATCACTCACATCGCCGAAGATGATGGCGCGGGTCGGACAGACCTGTTGGCACGCGGTCTGAATCGCTCCGTCCGCGACACGCTCACCGCGCTTTCTCGCTTCGATCTTCGCGCTGTTGATGCGCTGAATGCAGTAAGTGCATTTCTCCATCACGCCACGCGACCGTACGGTGACATCGGGATTGCGCTGCAGTTTGAGTGATTCCACCTCCGGGTCGACATACTGCAGAAAATTGAAGCGACGAACCTTGTACGGGCAATTGTTCGAGCAATACCGGGTGCCCACACACCGGTTGTACACCATCTCGTTGAGGCCTTCTTCGTCGTGCACGGTCGCGCCGACCGGACAGACGACTTCGCACGGCGCATTCTCGCAATGCATGCAGGGCACGGGCTGAAGATGAGCGTGCGGATCGGCCGGGTCGCCTTCGAAGTATCGATCGACCCGGATCCAGTGCATCTCGCGGCCGCGTCGAACCTCTTCCGGTCCGACCACGGGGATGTTGTTCTCCGCTTGACATGCGACCACGCACGCGTTGCAGCCGATGCACGCGGTGAGGTCAATCGACATCCCCCACTGATGCCGCGCGTCCATCTGTCCACCCGGGTAGAGGGACAGAAGGGGCTTTTCTTCCCACGCGTGGATGGCGACGCTCGGATCGATCTCAAACTCGTCGATCGTCTTGACGCGGATGAGGTGTCGCCCCTCCATGCTGTGATGTTCCTGCGTGCAGGCGAGTTCTTCGACCCGCCCGACACGGCGAATCTCCGTGATCGGAGCGAACCACGGGTGCTCGACGGTGCGCAGGCGATACGCGTCGACCCCGAGCGCCCGCCCGACGGGACCAACCTCGCGCCGGCCATATCCAAGCGAGAGCAGTATCGTTTGATCGGGTTGACCGGGCGTAATCCAGACCGGGCCTTCGACGACCCGATCGCCCACCTCAATTCGAACGACTTCTTCATTGCGAAGGCCAAGACGCTCAGCGGTCGTCGGACTCACGATCGCCGCATTGCTCCAGGTCAGCTTCGTGAGCGGCTTCGGAAGTTCCTGCAGCCATCCGTTATTCGAATAGCGCCCGTCCCAGATCGACGGGTCCGGCGCGAACTGCACCTCGAGATCCCGATCGCCCGTCCGCTCGTCACCTGTTTCATCGAAGTTCCAGTCCCAACGCTCCGGAGCAATCGCACTGACCTCGGCCGACGCTGCTTCGGCGCCGGGAACCACACCGTCATGCAGCCAGGTCCTCCACGCGTCTTCGAATCCGGCTTCACCGCCTCCCTGACTCGTGAACCATACGCGCCAATGCTCCCGCACGATCTCATAGCCGCTTCCCGACGACTCGTCGGTCAACATTGCGAGCATCTCATGGGCGGATTTCGCGAAGTAGAGCGGTCGCATGAGCGGCTGAAGGATCGTGGGCGTTCCATCGAAGGCCCGGGCGTCGCTCCACATTTCAAGTTCGTGTGACGCCGGCACATGCCAGTCGCACCGTTCGCTCGTCTCGTCCTCGAAAAGCCCTTGCCGGACCGAAAGCCCCGCACGGGCGATGGCGTCGCCGAACTCGAGATCCGCCGGCGCCGTGTACACGGGATTGCCGCCCAGGATGAGCAGGACTTCAACGGCGCCCGAGTTCAGCTCCTGTGTGAGCGACGCCAGGGATTCACCTTGAATCGCGGGCTCGAGAGCGACCGGTTCGATGGGTTCGAGAGTGGCGCCGACGGCGCCGATCGATTCATTGATCGCATGCGCGAGCATATGGACGACCGGTGGCTGGCGGAATCCGGGAATGACTAACGATTCCCCTCGGTGCGCGTCGAGATCAGCGGCGATGGCGTCGATCCATCGTTCCCAACTCGCATCGATCGCCTCGTCTGCACTCAGACGGAGTCCGAGTCGCGCGGCAAGCGCTGCGGCGAACCTCGGGATATCGCGGCCAGCGACTCCGAGTCGATGATCCGCGGACGCTCCCGTAACCGTCAACTGACTCTCTATGACATAGAGTCGGTTCATCTCCGTCGTACCGCGCCGCACGCGTCGACCGTCGGCGAACTCGCGCGCATACCGGACGGCGCCCGGATCGCCCATCATGAAGTCGGAGTCCAGGCTCACAAGGCGCCGCGCCCGATCGATCCGCCAGCGATGGTCGACGATGCGTCCGAACATGCGTCGGGCGGCCGCATGCGCGGCGTCACGATTCACCGGCTCGTATTGATACCAGCGGAGATTCGGCATCGACTCACGCAGCGCTGCGATCTGCGCGCCGAAGGTGGGTGAGGTCACGGTTTCCGTGAGTATCCGCAGCCCTGCCCCACCCCGCGATCGCTGCATGGCCATGGCGGACCGAATCTCCGCCACAAACGCGTCCCATGTGCGAATACCGTCGCGGTAGCGGAGCGATTGAGATCGGTTCGGGTCGTACACCGTGAGCACATCCGCCTGAGTCCTCGCGTCGGTCGCGCCGAGACTGGCCGGATGGAGCGGGTTTCCTTCGATCTTTGTTGGCCGATAGTCGTGGCTCTCGACCAGAACGCCGTTCGCGAATCCTCCGAGCGTACACGCCGTCGCGTAATACTCTGGTTTCCCAGGAACGGCGTTCTCCGGATCCCTCACATTCGCGACAATGTTCTCGGGAGGCTGACGACGACAGCCATGCAGACCGGCGAGTGCGAACGACGCCGCCATGAGGCGCAGGAATGAACGGCGGCTCGGACCGTCATGCCATTCGGTGGCGCCGGCCGGGAACTCATGATGAAGGAATGCTCGAAACTCGTCTGTGTCCGCGATTTCGTCGAGGCTGCGCCAGAAGGTCGGTCCAGAACTCTTCTCGAGTTTGCGTCGCAGCGACTCGAGATCGGTCGAGGCGGCCCTCGGGTTTGCGGCGTCAGGCGTCGTCATCGATGGCAGGTCCAACAATCCGTGAGGCCGTTCTTGATGATGCCGTATTCCTCGACGAGCCGCTCGCCGAGTTCGAGTTGGTCACCTTCAGGCGCCCATTCAAAGTTGTAGATCTGGTCGCGAGGGCGGAGGTACTTCTCCGGCGCCCGGTGACAGTCAAGACACCACTCCATGTGGAGTGTGTGGGCCCGCCAGGTCAGCGGCATCTGATCGACCCGACCGTGGCAGGTCACACATCCCACGCCCTTCGCGATGTGAATGCTGTGGTTGAAGTAGACATAGTCCGGGAGGTCATGCACCCGGTTCCAGACGATCGGGGTGTTCGTCTCGTAGCTGTATCGCACCGGCTCGAGCATCGGACTGTCCGCCCAGATCTGGGAGTGACAGTGCATGCAGGTCTCGGTGGGCGGGATCCCGGCGAACGACGAGTCTTCGACATGTTGATGGCAATACCTGCAGTCGATCCCAAGCAACTCAACATGGTGCTTATGGCTGAACGGAATCGGTTGCGTCAGGATGACACCGACATTGGTGGTGTACGGCGATCGGTCGACGAAGACACCGATCCACGCGAGCAGGATGAGGCTTCCCCCAAGCGCTAACAGACTTGCCCGCGCGATGCTGTTCGCGCTCGGATGAAATACTTGATGCCGCACACCCATCGAAGGGACGCTTCGCTTTCACTCACAACGCATGGAACGCTGGTCCTTGCAATAGATGGCTAGTCCGAAACCGCTTAGGCGTCAACCCGCAGCAGATGAATGGAGGACACGCCGGAACGGAGTCCGGACGGCCGCTTGTATTCAAAGCATTTGCAAAGCCGGGCGTCCAACCGTCGTCCGAACCACCATTTGCGTCAGAAAAAGGTAAGAGCGGCGGGACGCGGGTTGAATGGTCGTCGGAGTCTCGCCCGATTGCGATTAAACTTTGATCACGCGTCCCACCTCGCTTGGCGTCCAGCGTTCGCGAACACTCTCCGCACGCACGACTGAGGACGACCCATGAGTCTTCCGTCAGGTCGGATTCATGAGAGTGTTCGCGCGACTGTTGGCGCCTCGAGACCGTCGCATTCCCACAGGTATGCGAAGGGTGACCGGAGTCCCGCCGGGAGCAGTGTGCGAACGGCCCCTCGGGCGAGTGCGCGACCAATGACCACCGCGATGAGCCCGCCCAAGATCGAGCAGGCTGTAATCCCCAGCGCCACGCGGGAAATCCAGCCGGTAATGTCCGGCTCACTACGCGACAGCAGGTAGATGATGCCGAGCCCGACCAGAATCGGGGGGCCGACGGACCAGGCGGCGAGCCAGACGCGTCGCCAATGCGGCAAGACCACAGCGAGAATGCAGATGTGCGCGAAGGCGATGGCGCCCATCATCGCGCGGGCGAACCAGATGAGATAATGATCTTCCGGCGCTGAGATCGACACCACGCGGCGCCAGCTTCGTCCGTTGAAGCCAGGCGCGTTCACTACTTCATCCGAAAGTTGAGTCCAGTTCGTGGTCTCGTCGAGCGTGAGCATGCTCATGCCGACCTGGGCCATTACGGCACCAAACTCAAGCCAGAGCAGGGTGCAGATCCAGATGACCAGAATGACGCCCCCGACGCGCCGCATCCAGGTCCGGCCGGCGAGTGACGCGTCGCGCGCGGCTTCGAATCGCTCGCACTCTGGGCAGCGGATGAGAAGAATCTCCGTCCGCGGATCGCGCCGGACGGGCTGCGAGCGAATGTTGTAACCGCAACCCTCGCAGTAGCGATCACTTTCCACCCGCGCGCACATTTCCCAGCGGTCGAACCCAAGGGCGGCCGGTTCGATCATGGAGGATAGCCCTGGCGGGTCAGCCACATCGTCTCCTTCGACGGAAACTACATTGGCGAAAGCGTACGGAAAGTTTCGCGCGCCGTCACGCGGCGCCTGACGGGCGGCGCTCGGAATCCCAAGATACTTTGGTGTATAGTGCCGCCATTCCGTGGCCGGGGAATCTCGAAGTGATCACGAAACGATGTGACAGTTGCGAGCGAACTCTCGAGTTCGATGACGATCAGGCGGGCGCCAAAGTCGCGTGCCCCCACTGCGGTGACATCAATCGGGTTCCGGAGCCAGACCGGGCCGCGATCGCCGGCCTGCCGCCGGACAGCGGCCCGGAACGCGATGTTCTCGTGCTCCGTCCGGGGATGTCCCGCGCCCATCCGTTTCTCGCGATCTTTACGCTCGGCATCGGCGTCTTCATTCTGTGGCTCAAGCATCTCGGTGATCGCGTGCAGATCACGAACAAGCGGACGATCTATCGCCGCGGACTGTTGAGCAAGAGCACGACCGAGGTCATGCACGACCATGTACGCAACATTCAGATCGAGCAGAGCTTTCTGAACCGACTCTTCAATGTGGGCAAGATCGGAATCTCGAGTTCGGGACAGAGCGCCATCGAGATCGAGGTCCATTCCGTCCCGAAACCACACGAAGTCAAACGCATCATCGATCACTATCGACCCATGTAGTCGACGCGGAAAGGCGGAACGATTCATGCGCCGTCCTCGGATCATGCTTCTGGTCGCTGTCGTTTTTGCCGCGTTCACCACCGTCGGGTGCGCGACGGCGAATCGATACGAGGGAATGCCGGATGACTTCAGCGTCGAGGCGGTCGTCTATCCCTCGTCGGACGCCGCGGACGCGGCCGGAGTCGACGCCGTTCACTATGTCTTGCTCGCGGACGGGTCGCTTCATGCCCGCGTCGGTTCCGGCGCCTGGGCGGGGCGGCTTCCCGGTGAGGTTCGAAAGCTGACCGGCCGCCAGATGTTCAACATCTGGAACGCGTCGGCGGAAGTGCGGCAGGGCGAACTCGGCGGCGATGAGGTCGACTACCTGGCCGCGGAGGCGCCGCCGGCGGCAGGGGTCGCCTACCTGATCTGGATTCGCTCGTTTGACCGCGAGGAAGCCTGGCGGTGGGACTCAGAGGTTGGACCGCCCGCGGCCGTCGAGAGCCTCTTTACCGCCCTTGAGACGGCGGCGATGCTTCGGCGATGACACACTCCGGCTCATCCTGACAATTCTTCGAGCGCCGCCGCCGCGTCACTCAAGATCCAGGCGCTGAGCGGATCTGGCTCGCCCTGCAGCGCCATGCAGTTTGTCAGAAGGGTTTCGGCGAAGTGTCGACCCTCAGGGGACCCCCGCATGAGAAAGACATGCAGCCCCCACGCGTGGTTCGTCGCGTTGTCAGGCTGTGTCCGCTCGATGTGCCAGTCGACGGCGCGTTCGATCCGTTCGTTGAGTTGTTCCGGATGAATGCGGCCCCGCAGCCAAGACAAGGCATGAAGCGCACAAAGTTCTGACTCGGTCCAGACTTCCACCGCCGTGTACTTGTCGAGGTCGAAGATCGGCCCGTCCGCTTCGACAGCCACGAGCGCTGCTGCGGCCTCGCGATCGTCCCGCAGGAGCGCCCACCACAATCGAACATCCCCATGGCCGACTATTCGTGCGGGCGCCGACGCCCTCGTCTTTCCGAGACGCCACGCGATCAGCGGAGCTTCAGCGCTCCACGGACGGCCGAGCGCCGCGTTCAGCGCGGTATCACCATCCTCGCGCGACAGAACCGGGTCGGCCAGATGGCGGAGGTGCTCGATCCAGCGCCGACGATCAGTCTCGTGAAGTGTGCTCATCGGGCTCGTATTCGACGCGTATGGCGTGTCCGATTTTCACTTGCCGCCGCCCCCGGACCCGTGGTTATACTCGGCGTGATGCTTCGTGTCCGACCGAGACAGCTTCAACTCCTCTTCCGTCGCATTTGTCCACAATGCGGTTACGATGGTCGCGAGGCGAATCAGCCGGGTTTCCCGGGTGGACCGACCGGTTGTCCGGCCTGCGGATGTGACTGGGATGAGCGCCCGCCGCGCAGCTACGCGGAAATGGAGGGGCTGGCGCCCGATCCGGATAGAATGATCGCGGAGCTCGAAGAGGAAGAACAGACACGCGCCCACGGCTTCGAGCGGGCTCTTGCGCTCGGTTTCGCTACGCTGATCGCAACGGTGATCGTGGGCCACGCGGGCTATCTCGTCTGGAGCGCGCTCAACTGAAAAGTATCCGAGATACGCGGTCACGCCTCGTCGAGCGTTTTCAACACCTCGAGAAGGCGGGCTTCGTCCCAGACCTCCACTTTGAACTCCCGCGCCTTATCGAGCTTCGATCCCGCCTTTTCCCCGGCGATGACGAGATCGGTCTTCCTGGATACTGAGCCGCTGACGCGCGCTCCGTGTCGCTCGAGCACCTCACTCAACGCCTTGCGCTCGAAGGACTCGAGGGCGCCGGTCAGAACCACGGTTTTGTCCGCGAATGGGGAATCGGCCGCCGCGACCGCGTCGTCGTCGCCGAACTCCTCGCTCTCAAGCGACACGCCGGCGTCACGCAGCCGCTGAAAGGTCTCCGCCCCGGCGGGAGACTGCAGCCAGACATGAAGCGTCTCGGCAGTTACTGGTCCGAAGTCGGGTAGCGCTTCGAGCTCCTCGCGTGACGCGCGGAGCAGGTCGCTCTCATTCCGAAAGTTTCGCGCGAGCGTTCGCGCCGCCGTTGATCCGATGTGGCGAATGCCAAGTCCCGAGAGCACGCGCCGCAATCCGCGAGTGCGGGCCGCAGCGATCCCGTCGAGCATCTTGTCGACCTTCTTCTCACCCATGCCGTCAAGTTCGAGAAGTTCGTCACGGTACTTCCCGAGCCGAAAGATGTCCGCAAAGTGTTCGAGCGGGATGTTGGTCTGATCCCGAATGAGATCGATCGTTTTCTCGCCAAGTCCGTCGATATCCATCTGATCGCGGCCGACGAACCACTTGAGTCGCTCGGCGATCTGCCCCGGGCACTCCGGATTGACGCAGTAGACTTTCGGTCCCTCGCGCTCCGTCGGCGTCTCACAGATGGGACACTTTTCGGGCGCCGCAATCGCTTTCGCCCCCTTCGGCCGCTTCGATTCGACGACCTTCACCACCTGCGGAATGACTTCACCAGCCTTCTCGATGAAGATGGTGTCGCCGACACGAATGTCCTTGCGCTCGATCTCTTCAATGTTGTGAAGCGTCGCGTGCTGGACGGTCGTGCCGGCGACGAAGACCGGCTCCATGGTCGCGCGCGGCGTCAGCGTACCGCCCTTCCCGACCTGCCAGTCCACTTTGAGAAGACGCGTCGTCGCCTGCTCGGCCGGGTACTTGTACGCGATGACCCAGCGCGGCGCCTTGCTTGTCGAACCAAGCGCATCCTGCATGGGCCAACTGTTGACGCGGACGACGACGCCATCGGTCGGCGCCTCGTACTCCCGACGCGCCTCGTCGAACTCATCGATGAACTCGAGAATCTCATCGATCGACTCGCTGACCCGGACCTCATAGGCAGGAGTTCCCCATCGTCGCAGGTGCTCCACAAAGTCGCGATGCGTGAGAATGTCGAGGCCGTCAATCACTCCCCTGCCGTGTGCGATGAACTTGAGCTTTCGATCGGCGGTGAGTCGCGGATCGAGCGACTTGAGCGTGCCCGCGGTCATGTTTCGCGGATTCGCGAACAGAGGCTGTCCGTCGCCGGCGCGCTCGTCGTTGATCCGTTCGAATTCGGTGAAAGGCAGATAGACTTCACCCCGAACTTCGACCACTGTGGGTGGCTCGCCCGTATCGAGTCGCAGCGGGACGGACCGAATGCGACGCACATTGTTGATGATGTCGTCTCCCCGGGCTCCATCTCCGCGCGTGAGCGCCTGAACGAGTTCACCGCGCTCATAGCGAAGACTCACCGCGACGCCGTCGATCTTGGGATCGACCGCGTATTCGACCGACTCATCCGGAAAGCGGTCTCCGAGAAGATCGCGCACGCGTCGCGCCCAGTCGCGAACTTCATCTTCGTTGTAGGTGTTGTCGATGGACATCATCGGCGCTGCATGCGCAACGGTCTCGAAGCCATCGATCGGTTCGCCCCCCACGCGTTGGGTCGGGCTGTCGGGCGACTGCAATTCAGGATGGGTTTCCTCGAGGTCGAGAAGTTCTCGGACGAGCGCGTCGTATTCGGGATCGGCCATAGTCGGATCGGCGTCGATGAAGTACGCCCGGTCCGCTTCACGAATCACACGCCGAAGTTCCTCGACCCGCTTCCGAACTTGCGCCTTCGTCTTCGCCATGGCCGACGATTGTACCTTCGAAAGCGCGCGAAACGGTTCGCGCCGTCCGACCGCCGAGGTACACTCCATGGTGAACTTCGCCTGTTTGACCGCGTCCGAGAACACGATGCTCAATGTTCGTTCCATCACGATCCTGATCGCAGCGACCATGGCTGGCGCGTGGACGACATCCACCCCAGCCGACGCGGGCGGCGAGTGGTCCATCGAGCCGCGCCTGAGCATCCAGCGACAGGAAACCGGCGCTGTGAAAGTCGATCGTCGCGTTTATGTGTTCGGTGGTTTGCTGCCCGAGTTCCCATGGGTCGCGACGGACACGGTCGAGATCTTCGACGCCGACACGAACACTTGGTCAACCGGGCCGGCGATGCCCGAGGCTCGCGACCACATGGGCGTGGCGGCGTTCGGGGACCATGTCTATGTCATCGGGGGATACAACGGTGACTTCCTGGAACGCGACACGGTCTGGGTGCTCGACACCGTCACCGGAGAGTGGGCCGACGGCCCGCGACTTCCCGAAGCGCGCGGCGCCGGATGGGCGGTCACGGTCGCTGACCGAATCTATTACTTCGGCGGAACGCGCGCAAGCGGTTCTCTCGCGTCAACCACCTACATCCTCGATCCCATTGCGGGCGAATGGTCACAGGGCGCGGACCTCCCGACACCCCGCGAACATCTGAACGCCGTAGCGCTGAATGGGTTCATCCATGTGCTGGGCGGTCGGGCGCCGGACGAAACCGACGCCCATGAACGGTACGACCCGATCAATGATGAATGGGTGTCGCTCGCCCCTATGCCCACGGCTCGATCCGCCATCGCGTGCGCGGTGATCGACGACCAGATCGTCGCCTGTGGTGGCACGCGGGCGCCCGGTGTGGGCGGCGGCGCCTATCGCGTCACCGAAATCTATGACCCGGCCGCCGACGACTGGACACGACAGGCGCCGATGATCTTTCCGAGGCACGGCCTTGCCGCGGTCAATCTCGACGGGCGCCTTTTCATTCCCGGCGGCGGCCAGGGAAGCGGACTCGGGCCCACCGACTGGGTCGACAGCTTCACACCTGGTCCGACGCTACGGGTACAAGGCCGATGCCCGGGTCCGGCGACTCTGCTCGCCTCGAAGAATGCCCCACAGGCGCGGGTCACCTTTGCCTTCGCGTTTGGACAGGGATCGCTCATCATCCCTTCCGGATTCCCGTGCACGGGGATCGAGACCGGGCTCGATCGCACGGCCCGGATTGGCGGGACGGCGCGCTCCGATTCGAACGGCGTCGCACGCTTTGACGCGATGCTTCCGTCCAATGCATGTGGGTCGATCGTGATTCAGGCGATTGATATCGATCGCTGTCGAACAAGCAATCTCGTCAAGCCTTAAGCCGCGGTCAGAGCAGATCGATCGGATCGACATCGACGGCGGCCGTCGCGTCCGACTTGACAAGTCCTTCGTTCCGCGCCGCGGTGAGGAGCCACTGAATCGGCGCCGGCCCTTCGGCGCTGAGCACTTCGAGGCTCTGGCGGTGATGATCCGCGACGCGCGAAAGCGGACACGGGGCCGGACCGCGAATGCGCAGTCGCGGCACACCGAGCGTCGTGGACTCCCGGATTGCGGTCCCCGCGAGTTCACGGAGTCGATCAGCGAGTTCGCTGGCGCGCCTCACGCAGCGGGTGTAGTCGCGATCGCGAATGACCACCCGGGCCATGCGTCCAATGGGCGGAAGCGCCGCGCTTCCCCGGTCTCGAAGCTCCTGCTCGGCGAATCCCGGATAGTCATGCGCCGCGGCATACCGGATCGCTGAGAATTCGGGCTGAAATGTCTGGACGATGACGCGTCCGCGGCGGGCGCCCCGCCCCGCCCGGCCGGCGACCTGGGCGACGACCTGAAAGGTCCGTTCCGCCGCCCGGAAATCCGGGAGGTTGATCGCGGTGTCGGCGTTGACGACTCCGACGAGTCGGACAT
Organism: Phycisphaerales bacterium; assembly: GCA_043101845.1. Taxonomy (GTDB): domain Bacteria; phylum Planctomycetota; class Phycisphaerae; order Phycisphaerales; family UBA5793; genus JBICHN01. The sequence continues at coordinate 1,962,185 of JBICHN010000011.1, forward strand.
TCGGAAAGTCGAGACCCTTGGCGATCATCTGGGTCCCCACGAGCACCTGAATCTCCTCTCGCCGAAACCGTTCGAGGGCCTCGTGGTAATGTCGCCCGGACTGCATCGTGTCGGAATCCATGCGCAGCATGGTCTCGCCGGAGATCAGTCGCGGAAACTTCCGGGTAAGTTCCTCTTCGATTCGCTGTGTTCCGAGTCCGAAGGTATTCACACGCTTGCTGCAGTCCGGGCACCGCTCCGGCAGCTTCTGCTCGGCTTCGCAGTGGTGACACCGCACGAGACCGCCCCGGGGCAACGCTCGGTCTTTGTGAAAGACCATCGCGGCGTCACAGTGGTCGCAACTCATCACCCAGCCGCAGTTCTGATCCGGACAGGAGATGTAATTCGCGTACCCACGGCGATTCAGGAGCAGCATCGCCTGGCCATCCACTTCAAGTGTGTGATGCAACGCGCTTTCCAGCGTGGGGCCGAGCAGATGAACCTGCTTGTCGGTCCATCCTCGAGCCTGACGCTCCCGCATAAGGTCGACAATGGTCACTTCGGGAAGCTGCGCGCCCGGAACGCGATCGCGGAGCTCATGCCAGTCAAACGCGCGGCGCGCTCTCGCGTTGTAGTAGGTTTCAAGCGATGGCGTCGCCGATCCGAGAACGACCGTGGCGCCGGAGAGCTGCGCGCGCTTGATCGCGACATCGCGGCCGTGGTAGCGCGGCGCCTGATCCTGTTTGTACGCGCCATCATGTTCCTCATCGACGATGAGCAAGCCGAGCGCATGATCGTCAAACGGAGCGAAGACCGCCGAGCGAGCGCCGACGACCACACGCGCCTCGGCGCGGCGTATCAGGTCCCACTGATGATGTCGCTGCGCCGCGGTCAACCCGCTGTGAAGGATCGCGACTGAATCACCGAACCAGGCGCGGAAACGCCGGCTCGTCTGCGGAGTGAGCGAGATCTCCGGCACGAGGACTATTGATCGCCGCCCGCGTTCGAGGGCGCGTTGGATGAGGTGCAGATAGACCTCGGTCTTCCCGCTGCCGGTGACGCCGAAGAGCACATGAACGCCGAAACCTTTCGACGCGGCGCCATCAATCGCACGAATCGCGCTCAGCTGGTCCCCGGTGAGTTCGACATGCTTCCGCGCTTCGGTCGCCGCCTCGTCCCACAACGCATGGACCGTCGAACGGCGGACCCGTTCGAGAAGTCCCAACTCGACCAGGCGATTGACGCTCGCGACGGTCTTCGCGCCGGCCATTCGAGCGAGATCGCGCGGGTCGAGGGGCCGCACCTCGGACTCCGCCATCGAGTTCAATACCAGACGCTGCTGCTTCGTGAGTTTGAGCTCCGGCGTCGGCGCCGCCTCCGCCGCCGCCACCTCCCGGCCCTTCGGACTCACATCAACCAGCCAGCGTACGACCCGTCCTGTTCCTTTCTTGACCGCCGCAGGCAGCATGGCCGCGTACACCGTGCCCAACGGACAGCAGTAATAGCCGGCCATCCATCGGCCGAGTTCGAGCAACTCCGGTGTAAGTCGCCCGCCGTGCGGATCGCGCTTCCGCACCGCTTTCAACTTCGCGGGGTCGAGCGCATCCTCGACCCCGACTTCAACGACAATCCCAGGTGTCGCCCGATCGCCGCGGCCCAGCGGCACGATGACCCGGTCACCGATCTCGATCGCGCCAAGGCTGGATGGCGCGAGGTAGGTCAGGCCCTGCGGAGCCGTATCGATCGCCCGTTCCGGCGCGACGCGAACGAGCACGCCGTCGAGGTCTTCATCGCGTTGAAAGAGTCCACTCGTCACGGCGCCTCCACACTAACCCGCGCCTGCCGGCGACGCAACGCGCATGCAAAAGCGGGCCGACGAGTCGTCGGCCCGCTTCGAGATTACCATCGAACGATCGAAGAGTCGTCACTCAGGTGGCGCGGAGTTCACGGAGACCAAGTCCGAGCTCGTTGAGCTTTTCCTTGATCTCGACAAGGCTCGTCGATCCAAAATTCTTGACGCCGAGCAATTCCGCCTCGGTCCGGGCGCACAGGTCGGCGATGGACTGACATCCAAGGGTCTGCAGCGCCTTACGGGCACGGACAGACAGGTCGAGATCGCTGACCGGCTTCTGCAGAAGATGTTCCTGCGGACTGCCCTTCAGGCTCTCGTAGACCTCGCGTCGAACCATGTCGTGCTGTTCGTCGAGACCCTGACCGAGTCGCAGGCCCTTCGAGGAGAGCATCTCCTTGATCTCCTGCAGGCTCGTCTCGCCGAAGTTCTTGTACCCAAGCAGCTCGGCTTCGGTCGTGCGCAGGAGATCGCCCAGGGTCCGGATGTTCATCTTCTTGAGGCAGTTCCGGGCGCGGACGGAGAGTTCAAAGTCCGTCACGGGCGTGTCGAGCAACGCATTTCGCTTCACGAGGATGCGCTCGTGCTCCTCGTCAATCTCCATATCGAAGGAGGCGATGACATCCTTCATGTATTCGCGGGCGCGCGGATGATTCGGGCTCGTGTCGAGCACCTGACGAAGGCACTTCTCGGCCTTTCGGTAGTAACCCCGGTCTTCGTAACACACCGAGAGATTCATGAGGGCGTTGATGTGCGGCGGAGAGTGGTCGACGCAGCGCTCGTAAAGCGCGAGAGCCTCATCCTCCTCGCCGACCAGGTCGAGGTTGTACGCGAGTCGGAAGGCGGCCTCGACATTCTCAGGGTCGAACTGCAGCGCCTTTCGGTACGCGTTCACCGCGCCCTCCCGGTCGCCGAGACGCTCCGCGTTCTCAGCGGTCAGGAACTGGGAACGGCTCGCCTCTTCATCGCGGGTCACGGTCTCACCGGATGCGCCGATGAGCATCTCCATCGCGTCTTCGGACATGCGTCAAATATCCCTGTATTGGCTGTGCTGATCTGAGTTCGGCGGCTGCGATTGGATCGCGAATACCGATTATTGCATCGTAGGCGGGGCAAGGCGAATCGGGCCCGACCCGTCCAAGGTCACTCGGCTTCAAAGAGCCCGGTCTGGCCGGGAGTCTCCCGCGACGCCCGCTCCTTGGACTCGGACGCGGCCTCGATGAAGTCGTCGACATCATGGAAATCGCGATACACGCTTGCAAACCGGACATAAGCGACCTGACTGAGCCGACGCAGGCGCGCCGCGACCCGGTCTCCAATGACATCCGTCGCCACTTCCCGATCGAAATCGCGATACAACTCCTCTTCGACCTCGTCCACGATGCACTGCTTCTGGTCGGCCGTAATCGGCAGCTTCCCGCACGCGGCCTCGATTCCCGCGAGCATCTTCTGCGCATCGAACGCCTGACGGCTTCCGTCCCGCTTGATCACCATGAGCCGCACCCCGGCCTCGACCCGCTCGTAGGTTGTGAACCGCTTCTCGCACTTCTCGCAGACCCGGCGACGGCGGATCGCCCGACCGCCGTCGGTCGCACGGCTGTCGATGACCCGGTCTTCATTCTGTCCACAATACGGGCAGATCACGGCCAATCCTATACCACAAGATGGCGCGGGTTGAAACCCGTCCGCGCGGAGATGTAGTGGACATCGGCGGAGTCGGCGCGCTCCGTCACCTGCTCGGAAGCACCGGCTCGACATCCTTCTTGTGATTCACCATGACGGTGTAGTCGATCCGGGTGGCGCGATCCGCCGGATCGACACCGAGTCGAACATCCCATCGGAGTAACCCGAGGGGTCGAATCTCGTCGCGATAGACCTTGTCATCGGTCAACGGATCACTCATATCCGTCACCGAGAGACGGACCCGATCGTCCCTCGACACGGGGATCCGGTCCCAGAGTTCGAGTTCAATCGGCCGACCGGTTTCGTTTCGAAGGCTGAGTCGTATGTCGGTCGTCGTCTCCCGTCCGTCGCCGAGAAGACCGGTGTTTCGTGTGCGCTCCCGCCGAATGACCCGGTGCGCGGTCACCCGGTCGTCGGCGCCGAAGAAGAGCTCGAATTTCTCCTCGGGCGCCACATGCGGGAGCCGCGTAGCGCCCGCGTATTCGTCCCCAAGAAAGACGGCGGCCTCGCCGGGGAGGAAGTGCGCCCGGCTCGTATTCGTAATCGTGCCACGGAGGTAGGCGTGTTCGGAGAGCAACGGCGCTGCGACATAATGAAAATCGGGCCGGCTCGAAAGGGACAGCATCCGGATGCGGGCCGCTTCGGGCGCCGCGCTTCGAATCGACACCCGACCGGGAGAGCGATAGCTCGTCAACGGCGCCGAGACCTTGTTCGTGTCGGGAGTTCGTCCCCCGAGTACTCCGCTGAATACTTCGTCCGCGTCTCGGCTCGATGGCGCCGAACCGGCCTTCGTGGCTCGCATGTAGAGTGGATCGAGCGAAGGTGGCCGCGTTGGAACAATCGCCTCACCTGTCGAGAGCGTGAGCGCCGTGTTGATCCAGTCTTCGCCGGACGACTGGCGCACGAGCGCTTCGTAATCGACGCGGGCCTGGCCATCTTCCGGCGTCGCGCGAATGGTGTACGACGGTGTCCATCCCGCGTCGGTCACGAGATAGGCGAGACTTACCCGCGTCGTTGATTCAGCGAGTTCGGTGACCGACAGGGTGATCTCGGCCGCGAGGATCGTGGCGTCCTCCGCGATTCGGCGAGCCCAGTCCGAATCGATTGTCGCGAGTTCGTCTGAAGCTTCGAGACGCCGCGCCTCGAGTCCCTGGCGGGACGAGAGCAGTTTCCGCTGTTGCTCGGCGAGGTACTCGCTGACTCGCGTGAGTTCGTCGAGATCGACCTCGCCACCGCCAAGATCTCCCGCGACTCCCTGCGCAGTGCGTTCGGCGATCGCGTCAAAGAGTTCACCCTGCTTACGCAGAACTTCCATTTCCTGGTCGATTCCGGCGATCTCAGCCGCGAGCGCCTGTCTCCGCTCCATGTACACTGGTTGATCGGTGGTGAACAGGCTTCGATTGCGCACGGGGAGCACCTCGACCCCGTCGATACTCGCCCCTGGACCGGCGAACGCGCGAACGCTCTGCGAATCGAGGCCGGCCGGCAACCCGATGACGCGCACGACATACCGGCCCGAACCGAGTTCGAGATCCACCTGACGAGTCACCGCCGCTCGGTCGGGATAGACCACGACATCGACGACCTCGCCGCGAGACTCGATCGTGTCGTTCGTCTTTGAGGTTTCGTTGACCGTCTGACTCGCTGCGGGAGACGCGAAGGAGACCGCAAGAAGTGTGACCCCGAGCATGAGGACTCCGAGGAGTCGGGGAGATCGCTTCGACTCGCTCATCGAGAATCCTCCGGAACTGGGCGTCGCGGCAGCAATCCGTTGACCGACCTCAAAGCTCTTTCGCAGCGCCGATGCTGATCTCAACCGGCACGAACTGTGGCTTGAGGCGGTCTTCGAACTCTCCGCGGAACTTGTTCACGATCGTGCGCACGGCCCAGTTGTTTCCGTCGGCGAGGCCGCAGATGGTCGTCCCGGGCATGGCCCCCATCGATCCTGCCAGTTCGAGCAGGAGATCGAGGTCTTTGGCGCGCCCCTCCCCGGCCTCGATTCGACACAGCAACTGGTACATCCATCCAGAACCTTCGCGGCACGGAGTGCACTGGCCACACGATTCATTCTTGAAGAATCGGCAGATGTTCCGCGCCACCATGACCATGTCCGTGTCTTCATCAAAGACTGTTGGGCAGGCCGTTCCGAGACCGAGGCACTCGTACTTCCGACCGATGTCGAAGTCGAGTTCCGCCTCGTACTGGTCGGTGGAAAGCACGCCCATCGACACGCCCCCTGGAATCGCCCCTTTGAACTGCTTACCGGCGCGAATGCCGCCGCAGTGTTCTTCGACGAGCGTTCGAAGAGGTATGCCAAGGTCAAACTCGAAGACCCCGGGCGTATTCACATGGCCGGATACGCCCATGAGCTTGGTCCCGTAGCTCGGCGGACCTCCGATGGATGACTCCGTCCCGAGAGTCTTGAACCAGTCCGCGCCGCGCTGCACGATGTCGGGCACATACGCGAGCGTCTCGACATTGTTGATGATCGTCGGTCGGCCGAAGAGCCCCTTCACGGCCGGGAAGGGCGGCTTCACGCGGGGCCAGCCGCGCTTTCCTTCGAGACTCTCGAGCAGGCCCGTCTCCTCGCCGCAGATGTAGGCGCCGGCCCCACGATGGACATAGCAGTCGACCTTGAAATCGACCGCGCCGTTCAGAAGGCCCTTGCCGCCGAATACGCCTTTCGCGTACGCCTCGTCGATGGCATTCTGGAGGACCTTCGCCTGGTGGTGGTATTCACCGCGGATGTAGATGTAGGCGGTGTTGAGTCGGCACGCGAAGCAGGTGATCGCGATGCCCTCGAGCAGCAGATGCGGGTCGTAATCCAGAAGCAGCCGGTCTTTGAAGGTACCGGGTTCGGACTCATCCGCGTTCACCGCGAGGTAGCGCGGGTCGCCATCCTCTTTCGGGAGAAAGGTCCACTTCAGGCCGCACGGGAAACCGGCTCCTCCACGACCGCGAAGTCCGGATTCCTTTACGATCTCGACAATGGCCGACGGGTCCATGGACAACGCTTGACGGAGACCTTCATAGCCATTGGTCTTCACATACGCGTCGTAATCGACGATTCGCCGGTCGCGTGTGTCCCCGTATGGCGGCGTGGGAATCCGCCGCGTCAGCACTGGCTCGGTCATCGGCATCGGGCCGGATCTCCTCCGTGACTCAAATGTTCGCGCCGACGAATGACGACGGCGGAAAACACGGGCGGATGATAGGCGGCCGGCGTTCGGACCGACGCGTTCACTCCGGTCGTCCGATGTGACCGCCCGGCCCGCGGAAACGCCAGATATCCGGAAGTCAAACCTAGAGATGGCGGCGGTTTCGATACAATGCCGGCTCATGCGAAGCCGGTAGTTCGACTCCCCGACAGGAAGGACGATTCGTGCCTCACACGCGACACTCACGACCAGTTCGATTCGCCAGCGCGCTCGCGCTGCTCGTTGGGTCAACGATCGCCGTTCGGTCGGCTGCGGGACCGGATCGAAGCGGCCAGGAGTCGTCGCTCGCAAAGCCCACGCCCGCGCAGCTCGCCTGGCAGGACCATGAACTCGGCGTCTTCATTCACTTCGCACCGAATACTTGGCAGGATCAAGAGGCCGATGACCTCACGACGCCGTTGTCGGAGATCAATCCGAGAGCGCTTGATACCGATGAATGGGTCGCCGCGGCGAAAGCGATGGGCGCCGGATACCTCGTCTTCACCGCGAAGCATGTCGGCGGCTTCTGCTGGTGGCCAACCGAGACGACCGAGTACTCGGTCAAACATGTCGCGTGGAAGAATGGCGAAGGTGACCTCATGGCGGACCTCGCCGCGTCGTGCCGCCGGGCCGGCCTTGGACTCGGCGTGTACCTCTCGCCGGCCGACCGCTCGCAGGGTGTTGGGGTGGGCGGGACGGCGGACGATCCGGATCGACAGGCGGCGTACGAAGCGATGTACCGCACGCAGTTGACCGAACTCCTTACGAACTACGGTCCGATCGAGGAGGTCTGGTTCGATGGCTCGCTCGTATTCGATGTGGGTGACATTCTCCGACGGCACGCGCCTCGCGCGATGGTTTTCCAGGGACCCCAGGCGACGATCCGCTGGGTCGGGAACGAAGAAGGCGTCTGCCCGCCTGACTCGTGGAACGCGGTCGAATACGACGAGACCGAATGGGGTCGTATGACGGCGCGGCACAGCAGTCCGAGGGGAGACCGATGGGCGCCAATTGAGTGCGACGCCAGACTGCGCGACTCCTGGTTCTGGCGGACTGACAATGTCGACACCATCAAGAGTGTCGACGACCTCATGGCCATGTACCACGCGTCTGTTGGCCACGGCGCGAATCTGCTTCTTAACCTCACCCCGGATCGGACCGGCGCCATCCCGTCGGCCGAGGTTGAGCGAGTGGCGGAATTCGGCGCCGAGATTCGGCGTCGATATGGACGGCCGCTCGCGTCGACGAGCGGGCTCGGTGTCGTCCACGAGATCGCACTCGGCGGAGACGCCCGTTTCGACGCGATCATCCTCATGGAGGATCTCGCGTTCGGCGAGCGTGTCAGGCGTTGGTCGATCGAAGCGTTTGTTGACGGCGAATGGCGTCCGATCGCGCATGGCCGGGCGATTGGCCATAAACGGATCGTGCGCGTTGATCCCATCCAGGCGACGAAGGCGCGACTCCGGGTGAGCGACGCGGTTGGAGAACCGGCGATCCGCGGGTTCTCAGTGTATTCGACCGAACCGCCGCCGCCGTCGAACTAGGCCGGACGAACCGAGTCGAGGCGTCGCTTCCCATACCAGGTGATCACGAGGAGAAGCGCCGCGCTCACGATGATTCCCCCGACGATGAAGGCGATCTGCATCGGTCCGAGCGGCTCGTCGCCGGACGCGAGCGTCTCCGATCCGGCCCATCCGAGATAGACATACGCGAGCACGATCGGAGTCTGACCGATCGCGGTGCCGAGCATGTAAGTCCAGAGCGAGATCTCCGCGATACCGAGACAGTAGTTCTTGACGCTCGCGGGAATGAACGGGTTGAGTCGCAGGAGGATGATGATCTTGAGGCTCTCCTCTTCGACGGTTTCGACCATCGCGCAACAGTTCGGAGAACCCTCGATCTTCTTCTGCGCCCAGTCTCGAGCGGCATGCCGGGCGAAGAGAAACGACGCGACGGACGCCGCGAGCGCGGCGCTCGAAGCGACCGCGATGGCGACCCACAGATTGAACAGCAGTCCGGCGCCGATCGTGAGGGGCGTCGTCGGGAATGCAATCACAGCCAGCACAAAGAACACGGCGAAGTAGGCGACCGCCGCCCAGACGCCGAATGACTCGACCCACTGAAGGATTCGACGGAGGTACTCTTCGGCTGGCAGCAGCGCCCAGAGACCGGCGACTGCTGCGAGAACGACGACAAAGACGACGAGCCATTTCATGTGGCGCTCTTCCGTTTCTGGGCCGCGAGCGCCTCTTCCTTTGCGACCTCTTCCTCATCCGCCTCGAGCTCAGACGCGATCGCCTCGGACTCAGGCGTATGTTTCGACTTCAGGTAGTCGCGGACCTTGGTGATCACGAGCCACCACGCCAACGCCCATCCGGCGCCGGCGGCCCATCCCGCGAGTACATCCGTCGGCCAGTGCACGCCAAGGTACACCCGGCTTACTCCCACGACGACGGACAGCACAACGGCGAGGATCATGAGGAACCATTTCATTGCGCGCCGCGCCTGAACACGAGCGACCATGGCGCCGAGCACGAGGTATACGATCGTGGCCGTCATTGAATGCCCGCTCGGAAAGCTCCGTGTGTACACGATTGACCCATGCGGAACGAGGTCCGGACGAGGGCGGTCAAAGCCTGACTTCAGCGCGAGGCTGAGCAGGAAGCCTCCGGCCACCGCGAGCAGCACGGCGAACGCCATCGCGAGTCGGCGATCGATCGCAAGATAGACCACGGCCGTCACCGTCAGGATCACCATCACCGATATCCCGCCGAGCGCGGTGAAGTCGCGCATCATCTCTTCGAGCCAGCGCGGGCCGATCGGATCCGTGGGATCATCCGCGTTCCGCAATGCGAGCAGGATCGATCGATCGAGTTCGTGCGTATCGCCGTCGGTCACTTCGTCGGCGAGTTCCGCGAAGCCCCAGCCGGCGCCCGCGAGCAGGACGATGATGGCGAGAGTCAACGGCTCCTGCCGCAACTGGCGCCATACATGTCCAAACGGAGATTGTGCTTGTTGTAGCAGACTCATGCGCCAACGAATTCTGCCGTCGACGAGCCTCCGGACGCGCCGTCCCCCTCAAGGTTGCGCTCGTAGCTCGAACCAACCACGACTTCAAGCGCCTGAGGATGGAGTACGAATTCCATCGGTTCGTCGGAGAGCACATCGCCGTCGACGGAGAAGCCGAGCGATGGTGTCGAATCGATTTTGACATGGCGCGCCTGGCGGTACACGACATGATCGGACTTGGTGTAGTCGCTCAGTGCGAGCCGTGTCGCGAGTTCCGCCATGTCGAGAAGAGAGCCGTTCTCGATAACGACGACATCGAACAATCCGTCTTCGAGATCGGCCCGGGGCGCCACCTCGACATGGCCGCCAGTTGTGCGCCCGTTTGCGATGAACATATTCCAGATGTGGAACGACTCCTGCGGTCCATTGTCAAACGAGAGCCGCACATCGTAACTATCCAGGTCATCGAGCAGTTCAATCACGCCGCGGACATAACACATCGCCCCCCAGCGTTTCTTCGTCTCATCAGTCAGCGACTCGGTGACCCGTCGCCCGTTTCCACCGGTCGCGATGTTCGCATACCATCGCGATCCTCGCGGTCCCTTCGTTTCGACGATGTCGAATCGGCGGGTCGGCCCCGAGTCCAGTGTCTTCACCGCTTCTTCGATGTCGGTCGGCATCGCGAGGCTGTGGCACCAGTCGTTCGCGGTGCCGAGGGGAAGCGCCGTCAGCGCGATCGGTGACCCTGCCCCAACGATCGCATTGAGCGTCGAATTAATCGTGCCATCGCCGCCCGCCGCGACGAGGAGGTCGAATCCTTCGTCGATGGCGCGCTGAGCGCAGGCGCGACCGGCGTCCTCATTCTCGGGCTGGCAAATGGTGGTGTTCGGTCGGTCCGTCAGCGCCCGAAGCCACGCGTCCGACTCATCGGTCCGGCCGGCGTTCGGGTTCCAGATAACAAGCGCTTTGCGTCCACCGACGACTGTGTTCCGGGTCATGGCCGAGTCTCGTCGCGTCAATCAGCGCCACATCCTGTGGCAGTGAACAACGGTATCGCGGCTCGACGACCGACAACTCTTAGAAATTCCTCACCATGGAATTGGAGAAGTGGAGACGCCCCCGGCGTGGCGCCGGGGGCGCTTGATTCAAGACCTGGCCGGCGGAGCGATCCGGCCGCCTCAGTTCGAACCGGGATTCGCCACACCGATGACGCCGCAGGCGATCCGTCCGCCCGCGCCGCCGGTCGGCTGGATGAACGAATCCGGCTCCGCATGAATGATCACAGAGCGGCCGATGATCGGGTTCATGAGACCAGCCACGGAAATATCTTCAATGACCCGGTCGTACTCGGCGACCCCCTGGGCGTTCGCCTGCAGGTTCCCGAGATCGCCGGCGTGATGAGCGTCTTCCGCATTCGGCTTCGCGTGGTGGGCAGAACCGATCGGGTCGTAGTGGTCACCCGCGCTCGTTCCGTCCGGCGCCGTGCAGTCACCGAATTCGTGAATATGGAAGCCGTGGAGTTGGTTGGGATTCAGTCCCTCGACGCGCGCCACCACCCGGACACCATTCGGGGCGTCCGTGAATCGCACGACGCCGGAGACCGCGTGCCCCTCAGTGGAGTGAATGACTGCGACGGCCTCGTTCACGCCTTCCCATTGATTCGCATGCTCTGTCGTCGCACAACCACCAAGCAACACAACGGCACAAACGGCGATGACAGATAATCGGATCGAACGCATATCCACCCTCACTTCCTTCTCTCGACACTTCGTTTGGTCACACATTTCAGCGATGCCCGACTCGCATTGGGACACAACGGGTGATCGTAAGCCGGCGCCTTGACCTTCTGCCACCAGTCTCTCGCCATTGCAAGCGCTGGTGGAATTGTCGGACGCGGAACGCGTCGGCTCCGGTAGAATTGGCCGCATGGCCGAGATGATTCAGATCAACTTCAACCGATGGTTTCCGGTGTTTCCGCTCGCCGGCATGTGTCTCCTGCCGCATGCGTCGGTTCCGCTTCACATCTTCGAGCCGCGTTTCGTCCAGATGATCGAAGATTCGCTCGGCATCAACGCCGACGAAGACGGCCCGGTGGTCGGCGAAACGGAGCAGTTTGGTACCTTCGCCGATCTCGCGGATGACGAACTCGACACTGAGAACGAAGGCAACGGGCGGGCGGATCGGCGTGCGCGTCGGCAGATCGCGCTCGCGCTGTTCCGTGGGCGACAGTGGCGCGAGGATTATCACGGAAACCCGCCCATCCGCCCGATCGTCTGCGTCGGTCAGATCGAGCGCCATGAGCGCGTCATGGGGAGCCGGTACAACATTCTGCTGCAGGGAATCTGCCGCGCCCGCGTCACCGAGGAGCGAATGCCCGAAGAGGGTCGGCTCTACCGGCTGGTGAAGCTCACTCCGCTCGAGCCGAACCCCGAGATGAACGAGCCGTCGCTCGTCGGCTGGCGGTCACGCATGCGCGAGTTGCTTGATCACGAGGCGCTCGAGCGGCTCCGGTACCACTCGAATGTGGTGCAATGGTTCGAGCGCGATGACATTCCGTCTCATGTGCTCATCGAGATCGTCGGTCATCTGCTGATGACGAGCGCCGATGATACCGAGCGCCGGTACCACCTGCTTTCGGAGTCCGACGCCGTCGAGCGGGCCGAGTTTGTCGAAGATCAACTCAGACGACTCGAACGCGAGATCCGCGCTGTAGAGCCCCAGAGCCGCGACTGGCCGAAGGGATTAAGTTGGAATTGAGCGGTCGCGTTGTTCGCGCGATCAGGCGAGTCGCCCACTCCAGCGCATTGAGTTCACCGCCCCCTGCAGGCTTCGGCCCGGGCATGCGGTCGGCCGCAACTCCTGATGCGTGTGCACAAGCTTGACCGGGACACGGTAATGATTCATGAGCGCCTGCAGGTGCCGCTCGAGCGCCGCAACCTGCCGCTCCGTTGGATCCTGGCGATCGAAATTGCCAAGACAGAGCACGCCGATGTTGCCGGGATTGTGGTACTTCACATGGGCGCCCTGATAGACGAGGGGCCGCCCTTCCCAGATTCGACCCGCCCGGTCGACGACGAAGTGGTAGCCGATGTCACCCCACCCGTTCGACTGCTGATGGGACCGACGGATCGCGTCGATTCGCGCCCCGGTGTCATTCTCGGCGCTGGCGTACCAGGGCGACATTCCGTCGTGGTGCACGGTGACGAGTCGGACGCCGGTGAGCCGGTCCATCTTGGAGGGAATCGGGTCGCCGGTGCACCAGCGCGTGCGGCTAATGACTCCGGGAAACGGTGAGCCGACCGAAGCGGAGCTTCCCGAGGCGCCCGTCCCCGGCCGGTAGATGGGCGGCCGCGGCGACGGGGAATACGCCTCAGGCAGGCCGCGGACAGAACCCCCGCCTGACGAGGAGGCGGTGGATCGTGAAGCGGACTGCCCGGCGCACCCCGCAAGGAATCCGAGCCCGAGCAGCAGGAACGATCGTCGAGAATGATGGTCCATGGGTATCGCTGTTATCGGCGCGCCTGAGGGATTTGGTTTACATCATTCAGAGAGCGGCCGGGCCACGCAAGGCCCCCGACCCGCAATTCGTCCGACTTTGACGGACATGCAGAAGGCGCCGGGTGAGCCACACCTCGTTATCGACCGAGTTGCTGGGCGTACTTTTCGACCTGAACGACCTGGTCAGACGGAACCATGGTGATGCAATCCCAGGGGCAGACCTGCGGACAGAGCGTGCATCCGATGCACCGGGGCAGGTCGATGTGGCAATGCTGCATCACCATCTCGTACCGTGGGCCTGGTACGGTGTCGATACAGTCGACCGGGCACACCGCGACGCAGGCTTCGCACCCGGTGCACAGGTCCTCATCGAGAATGGCAAGCGATTTCGGCAGCTTCTTGGCCATGGTCGAGCGATGATAGCGGCGCGGTCGCCCGGGGACAGCAAGCGCGGCGTTTGGCCCCACTTCCGTCATTCTCACGCATGGTCCGGCGAATCTTCAGGCGCGGCTTCGCCGGGACTCCGAGGGCTCAACGATTGTCGCATCATCGGCCGAATCCGCGGCGCCGTCGTCCGGGTAGTCATGATTAGCTCCCGACTCGGCGACGAGCCGGGTCGCCCGGTAAAGGCTGCGTACTGTGCCCGCGTCGGTCCACCATCCGGGATGCACAGACCACTCGAGGAGGTCTCGCTCGAGGTACAGGTTGTTCACATCCGTGATCTCGTACTCGTTCCGCTTCGATGGCTCGAGCGATTCGATGAGTTCAAAGACGGAAGCGTCGTAGAGGTAATACCCCATCACCGCGAGGCGGCTCGGTGGCGAATCGGGCTTCTCGATGATCTCCGCCAGCCGCCCCGACTGTTCATCGAATCGAGCAACGCCGAAGCGAGAAGGGTCATTCACCTCACTGAGCAGGATGCGCGCGCCGCGCCCGGCGTTCGCCTCGAGCTGCCGAGCGAAGGCCTCGACCGCAGGCCGGATCCCATACTGTACGATGTTGTCGCCGAGGCCTACGACGACGGGCAGACCGTCCGCGAAGTCCTCCGCCAGCCTCAGGGCGTCAGCGATCCCCCGCGGCCCCTCCTGGTAGGCGTACGCGAGCTCCTTGAGCCCAAACTCGGCGCCGGCGCCGAGCAGATCGACGAACGATCCGGCGGAGTTCCCGCCGCACACGAGGAGAATCTCTTCGATCCCCGCCCGTCGGAGGAGTTCAATCGGGTAGTACACCATCGGTCGGTCGTAGACCGGCAGAAGATGCTTGTTCGTCACGCGGGTCATGGGCAGCAGGCGCGTCCCGGCGCCGCCCGCAAGAATGACGCCCTTCATCGGTGTCGGCGCGGGTTCGATGTCGGTCGAGGTGGTCATCCGATCCCCCAGATCACGCTCATTGTATTCGGAGGATTGAACGCTCGACGCGACCAGGGGGCCGCGTTGCGCAGGGCCGCAGTCTTCGGTACACTCGTGGCATGACTCCTTCCCTTCGCATCGTCTTCACCCTCCTCTTCGGCATCGCGATCGACACGACGACCTGCGGGGCGTCGCTCGAATCGCCTGAGCCCCCCACGGAAGCCATCGCGGGCCTGCTCGACGAGGTCTCCGAAGAGAATCTGCATCACATCGTTTCCAGTCTGGCGGCGTTCGGAACGCGACACACGCTCTCCGACACCGAGTCGGACGAACGCGGAATCGGCGCCGCCCGTCGATGGATCTTCGCGGAGTTTGAAAGGTATGCGGCGGACAGCGGTCGATCGGACGAAGGGCCGGAAGCGATACAGGTCTACTTCGACTCCTACGACTACGGACCAGACCGACGGCGCGTTGATCGGCCAATTGAAGTGGTGAATGTCGTGATGGAGGTCCCGGGCGTCATGCCTGAGGCGCGTACGCGTCGGTACTACATCATCGGTCACTATGACAGCCGCGCGTCGTCGGCGATGGATATCGAATCGCATGCTCCCGGCGCCAACGATGACGCGTCCGGTGTCGCCGCGACGATGGAACTCGCGCGCGTCATGTCCAGGCTCCAGTTCGATGCGACCCTCGTCTTCATGGCGACGGCGGGCGAAGAACAGGGGCTTCTCGGCGCTCGACTCCACGCCGACCGGGCCGCGAAGGAAGGGCTCGACATTCGCGCCGTGCTGTCGAACGACATCATCGGCGATCCCACGGCGCCGTCCGGGGCGCGGCACGACACCCGGGTTCGCGTGTTCTCGGAGGGCGTTCCTCGACGCGCCGACGCCTCGGAGCTCGCGCGCCTTCGATCGCTCGCCGGTGAGCACGACTCTTCTTCGCGTCAGCTTGCGCGGTACATCGCAGAGATCGCCGAGTGGCATGAGCTTCCAGTCCGACCCATGCTCGTCTTTCGACCCGATCGTTTCCTGCGCGGCGGCGACCATAGCGCCTTCAACGACGCCGGCTTCGCAGCGGTGCGATTCTGTGAGGTCGAAGAGAACTACACGCGCCAGCACCAGGATCTGCGGACCGAGGACGGCGTCGAATATGGCGACACGGTTGACCATGTGGATATGGCGTACCTCGCGAATGTCACGCGTTTGAACGGCGCCACGCTTGCCAGTCTGGCGAACGCGCCTTCGGAGCCCGGAAACGCGCGAATCATCACCGCGGGTCTGTCGAACGACACGACGCTCCGCTGGGACGCAGCGCCCGAGTTGGATGTCGCCGGGTACGAAGTGGTGTGGCGTGAAACCACGAGTCCGGTGTGGACGCATTCCGACGATGTCGGCGACGCGACGGAGACGACGCTCCCTCTCAGCAAAGACAACTACTTCTTCGGCGTGCGCTCCTACGACGAAGCCGGGTTTCGGAGTCCGGTCGCGTGGCCGATCGCGGCGCCGCGTTAGCCGTCGGCTTGCTTCGACACTTTGATCGCCTCGGCGACGGTCTCACGCAGATTGTGCGGGTAGAAATCGTGGCGAAGCATCCCGTCGCGATCGATGAGGAAGAGACGCGGAAGTGACGAAATCCCCGTGATCTCCGCCCAGTACTCTTTTCCCTGCGCACTTGACGGAGCGTGGATCTGTGGCCAGTCGAGACGCTCGTCTTCGATCGCGGTTCGGGCGCGCGCGATGTCTTCGTCGAAGTTGACGCCGATGATCACGAGCCCTTCTGACGCGAACTCGGAGTGGGTATCGCGCAGCTCCGGCATCTTCGCCATGCAGGGGCCGCACCAGGTGGCCCAGCAGTCGATGAGCACCACCTTGCCTTGGAGATCGTCGGATCGGATGACCGTTCCATCCATGAGCGGGAGTTCAAATTTCATCGGCTCGCCAACGACCGGGAGCGGGAGCGTCGACGCGCCATCCGCGGAGGCGAGTCTGGACGCCTCGGCGGCGCGTTGCTTCTTCCCTTCGAAATCGAGCGACGCGAACCCGAGACGCGCAATCGCGTTGACACCCCCGGCGTCCGATGGATTGATCCGCCAGGTCGTCAGTTCAGTGTGTCCGTTCGACATACTGCTCCGGGAGCCGCCACTGATCATCTCATTCTCGGCGGTCAACAGGTAGGGCTGAAACTCCGGCTTCTTCGACCCCGCTTCATCCGGACCGACAATCCGGAACTGCTGGATGACCGCGAGTTCCTTGGGCGAGATGTGAAGCGTGACGGCGCCCGTGCCGACCAGGCGGGAGAATACGCTGTCGGGAATTGAGCGGGTGACATCCTGCGGTTCGAACTCCCATTTCCATCCCGAAGGCAACTCGACTTCCTGCCCCATGGCGCGGGGATGAGCGAACACCAGAACTCCAGCCGTGATGAGCAGAATCTGAACCCGGTTCCGGATCGCACGCCTGGTCGAACCCATTTCGAATCCCTCCCAATGAAGAGTCAATCTATCGCCAGCCTGTGTCGAGCGTGTATTCTCTAGAGAGCCATTCGTGAACGCAAGCGCCCGCGATGAAGGAGGAGGAGAGCGATGACCGGCAATCTGCCCAACCAGATTCATTCCCGCTCGCACGCGACCGACCGCATCGGCGGCATTCAAGTCTTGCTCGCGGCAGGATTGTTCGTCATTACTTCCTGGTCGGTCAGCGGCGAGACGGCGCCGCCCGGCGCCGTTGAGCTTCAGGCGGTTGTCGCGGATCACCATCACCTCCAGCCGGACCGCGACGATGAACTGGCCGAGCGTGCACGCCATGTTGACGAGCTCGCTATGGAATTGCGGCGCGCCGTGGATGAGGAGCGGCACGAAGACGCCGAAGCGCTCGAACGCGAGATTCGGCTCATTCGGGATGAAATGGCCTCGATCGAACGGGAACGCGCCGACCAGGGTCACGAAGACGCACGGCGCGAGATGGAGCGGCGCCGACACGAGGTCGAGCGGGAGCTCGACGAGGTCCGGCGCCGGATGGAGCGCGCCATTGAGTCCGGCGCGCGAGAGGAGGCGCACGAACTCGAGCTCTATCGGGATGAGCTTCGACACGAGATCGCGCAGATCGAGGAGGAGTTCGCGCTCTATCGGATGGAGCGTGAGGCGGAAGCGCGTGAGCATCGCGGAGAATTGGAATCCGCCGCCGAGGTGTGGCGTGAGATTGAAGCCCGTCGCCACCGACTCGACGATGAGAACCTCGCGCGCGATCAGCATCGTGTCGAGCAGGAACGACTCCGTCTGCAGCACGAGATTGAGCAGACGCGGCGCCGCGCTGAGTACGCGGCGAGTACGGGGAACCGTGAAGACGCCGTCGAGGCGCGGCGCCACTACGAAGCGCTCGCGCATGAACTCGAAATGCTTGGGCGTCACGAGTCCCTCATGCGCGATGAAGGTCGACTCCGTCGCCTCGAACGCGCCGGTCGCGCGGATGAGGCCGAGGAACTCGCGAGAGATCTCGAGCGACGCCATCTCGAACTGGAGCGAGCTGATCACGAGCGCGCTGACGCGGAGCTCAGACACGAACGGGCGCGACTCGAGCGCGCCATGGATGAACTTTCACACCACCGAGAGATCGCCGCCAACGAGGGTCGCCGCGACGAAGTTCGTGCGCTCGACGCTCGCCGGGAAGCCATCGAGCGGGAACTCGTGCGTCTCGACCACGAACGCGGAATGCGCGATCTCGAGCGCGACGCTCATCGTCTCGAAGAACTCGGAAGGGTTCGCGAAGCCGGGGAACTCTGGCGTCGAATTGAGGCCGAGCGTGATGAGATGCGTCATGGTGAGTTCGGGAATGAACGCGGCGAACTCGAGCGGCTCGAACTGATGAGCATCGCGGCTGACCATCTGCGCGAGGCAGGAGCCCATGATCTCGCCGATTTGGTGATGCGTGAGATCGAGGAGCGGCGAGACGCCGCGAACGATCGCAATCAATGGCGTGGAGACTCAGGCGATCATGAGCGTTCGGAACGCGTGCTCCACCGACTCGAAGAACTCATGCGCGAAGTCCAGGAGCTGCGGCACGAGGTGCATCGACTCCAGGACGAGCGTCAACGAGACCGCGACGAGCCGTGACGGTGGGCGCTGTAGTAGTCTTCGTTCACCATTGGAGTTTGCCCTGTAGAAGTCCGGCGAACCAGGAGCTTCTCGGCGACGAGACGCGACGCGACGCGCTGCACGAACTTCGATCGAACGAGGATCGTGAGGGGAATGATCGCCTTCATGATCCCGATTCGCGAGAGTAGGATGGCGCTTACGGCGGCTCCGGCGGCGACCCCGAGGGCATGCTCGCTCACGAACGAGCGAGCGCGCTCGGTGATCACCGTGGTCGCCGGTTCAGCGGTCACGAGCCGGCTCTTCGCGAGATCGACCTCCGCCCGCCGCATCTCGAGCGGCGTCATCCGTCGTGGTCGCGTTGGCGCTTGATAATCCACCAGAGCACTCCCGCCCCGAGGCAGCAGATGAACCCGCAGATCGCGGCGGCGATCGACGGGTGAACAATCAGTATGAGACCCAGAAACAGGGCGATCAACAACAGACCGGCGCCCGCCAGAATCAGCGACACCGCGATAACGAGCAGCGCCGCGAGTCCGCTGAGCCGGACGAGATGCTCGCGAAGCAGCCGACCCTCCGCCTCGGCGAGATCCGCCGCGCGGGCGATGATCTGACCGATCGAGTTCAGAGGTCAGCTCCTTCGCCGGAACAGGAAGGCGCCGAGCACCATGCCTGCGGCGACGGCGAAGCCCATGCTCTCGAACGGCTTCTCACGAATGCGCGTCTCGACATAGTCTTTCGCGTCATGACCCCGCGCCGCCGCGGCGTCCTTCGTTTCACCGACCTTCTGCGCGACGCGATCGCGCGCCTCGACCGCAGCCGCGCTACTGGCGCCCGCGAGATCGCTCATCAGCGTCCGCAGGTCGGTCTTCAGGTCTTCAAAGTCGGCCTTGAGCGCATCGATGTCGTCCCGCACATCGATTTCCTTCGACTTCGTCGATGAACGATTTGCAGTTGAAGTTGATGTACTGGATGAACTGGAGCCCGCCACGGTAAATCCTCCCCGGGGTTCGAGGTCCTTCGTTGATTCCGGCTTGTCCGATCGGATACGCTGCAGTCGATTCCTCGTCCGCCCCGTCTCCAACTGACCATAGTGGGGTTGACCCGCCCACCCCAAACCGAACAACAACCACGGCGGTCTATGAAGAGTATTTCATCACGCCAGCCAATCATCGCCGTCTTCAATCACTCCAGGTTGCGCCCAATGGCTCGAGCCACGCCTACGCAAGAAGATTCAGGGACTCATGAAACGAACGCTGCTCATTCTCCGACATGGGAAATCGTCCTGGGCGGACACCGGCCTGAGCGATCATGATCGACCACTCAAACTCCGGGGCAAGATGGACGCGCCCCGCATGGCCATGCTCATGCAATCCGAAGAGATCATTCCCGATCGCATTCTCTCCTCGACCGCTGTCAGGGCTCGTCGCACGGCGGAGCTTGTCGCGTCCGTCTTCGGGCGGGATGCGACGGATGTGGAACTCGTGGCTTCGCTCTATCTCGCCGAGCCGGAGGAGATCGTGCAGTTGCTCGGATCGCTTCCCGACGACTGCGAGCGGCCGCTGATCGTCGGACACAACCCTGGCCTAGAGGATCTCGTCGAATCCCTCACGGGAGCCCGACGACGCATGACGACGGCCGCGCTGGCTCGGGTTGACCTCGAACTCGACAAGTGGAGTGATCTCGAGGCGAACCCGACGAAGACGATGGATTCGAAGGTCTGGCGGCCATCGGAGCTTGACGATCTGCCAGAAATCACGCGGCGGCCTTGACGACCCCTCGTCAGTCCATCGGCCCACCGACCTCAAGCTCGGTCAGGCGACGCTTCGCGCGCTTGATGCGCGACGACTCCGGATATCGCAGCAACAATTGCCGATAGGTCGACATCGCGGCGGCCCGCTCACCAAGCCGGTCGTAGGCATGCGCGAGCCAGAAGAGTACATCGGCCGCGTGCGGTGTACGCGACCAGCCGTCAATCGCCTGCGCTTCGGCGAGGACCCGGGCCGCGTCCTCGGGGCGATTTTCGGTCACCAGAAGTTGAAACGCGCGGTCAACGAGTTCGGCGACGCGGGCGTCCGGACTCTCGCGGACCGTCCGTTCCCCGGCGTCCGGGGGCGCGCTGGGCGCCAGCGGTGACACGAGCGCCGAGCCGCCAGCGTTGCGAGCATTGTCATACGGCGAGCTGCAGGCTCCGAGAACGAAGACCGTCGCAAGCAGCGCGCAAGATAGAACAACCCGCGCCGCGCTGCATCGGCGCAACCGGGGTGTTCGCCACTCCGTACCTGGCACATGCTCCGCCGTTCCGCTCATCGTTCGCCGCCGATCAGTCCTCCGCCGTGAGACGCTCCGTCAATCCTTCGAGCCGCTGCGGCAAATCCGTCTCTTCGATCATCTGCTGCACGCTTCGGAGCTCTTGCTGATCGACCGGGCCACTCATCCACTCAAGCGTGCTCCATGCCTGGCCGACCACGGCCGCGTCGTCCGGATCGTCGAGCGCCTGCTTCATATCCGCGAGTCGCTCGAGCACATCATCGCTCTCGAGCACGCGGCCGAGCGTGTACACATCGGCGTATGAGTCCGTGTCCGCGGCTTTCAGGACGCTCAGAATGACGGACGCCTCGTAGATGACATCGGCCGGTTCGATCGGATTCCACCACTCCGCCGCGGCGAGATACTCGGGCTGACGCCCGGCGTCGATCGATCGTCGCGGTCCCTCAACCGCGGTCGCGTTCATCTCGGCATCATCTGACGCGTCGTCCATCGCCATGGACTCACGCCGCAATTCGTCGAAATCCACAAGCGTCCACGCCGCCATCGCTTCCGATGATGGATTCGCGCGGGAACGGGTTACGTCCGCCGCCGACCAATCGATCACCTCAAGCCACTCCGCCCCCTGATCGGCGGCGCCGCGGGTAAACGAGGTCCACCGATTCAACTGTTCGTCGAGACGAGCCACGGAATGACGGGCGAGTCGAAGCACCGACGCCGGATCCACCGCATCGACCGAATTGTCGGATTCGTTCAGCGCCACCACCAATGGAGGCGTCGGCGTCTCTTCCGCCCCGGTTTCGTCAACGCGAGGCTCAACCCCGACATCGGGGGATGCATCATTCGTCGCGAACTCCGGTCCAGTCCGGTCAATGAGATCCACCGAAGGACCCAGCATGAATACAAAGCCGGCGATGAACATCGCCGCGACGGCGACCATCCACCCGGACACCGCGACAAGCCGCCAGCGACGCGTCCGCGCCTCGTGCGCGTCGCGATCGAATACCTCGGCCCAGATTCGACGCTCGAGTGACTCCGGCCAGGATTCCTCTGATGCCACCGTCGCGTCGACGAGACTGTCGAGTCCTTCGAATTCGTCGAGCGTGCGACGACACTCGGCGCAATGACTCAAATGAGCCTCCGCGAGTCGACGCGTCTCCTGGTCGACTTCGTCGTCGATCAGGCCGCTCAGAACCGCCGCGATGTCATCACAGTTGAACCGTTCCATGTCACTCAAACCTGCTCGTCCGATTCTCCATCCGAATGCGGGCGGCCGGAGCCGCCCTCGTCCGCCAGTTCAGCCGGCCCCGCCTCCGGTCGCCCGGCCACCATCCCGGAAAAGGGGAAAGACCAGCGGATCGTCTTCCGCCCGCATCAACCCCCTTTCGACTTCCTCCTTCAACGCTGCCCGAGCCCGGTTCAGCCGGCTCATGACCGTCCCGATCGGAACCCCGAGCGTGTCGGCGATATCCTGGTAGCTCATTTTCTCGTAGACCCGCATAACGATGATCGCTCGTTTGTCCTCCGGCAATCGACCAAGCGCGCTGCGCACACGACGCATGTTGTCATCCAGGTCGACCTGTTCCTCCGGCCTGATGTCATTCCGCAGCGCCGGGTCATGACTGAAGTCCGGCAAGGTCTCCGCGCGTTTCGTTCGGCGAAGGTGGTTAATCGAAAGATTCACCACCACCCGCTTCATCCACGACGGCACCACCTTCTCGGGACCGTCCGGGGGCGTCCGCCAGAGCTTGACAAAGGCCTCCTGCACGACATCCTCGGCCGCCTGACTGTCGCGACAGATCGCCCGGGACACGGCCAATAACCGCGGACCAAGAGTCTGCATCCAGCGAGCAAGATCGGCTTCGGTCACCGTCAGTCCCATCTCAATCGACTCGGACACCGCCGGAGGGGCGACATTCCACAGATTCTACGAAATCTGGCCGCGAGAATGGCGGGGATGAACACCGGGAATGACGCGGCCGGGCTGTACCATGCCTCTACACGGCCAACCCGACGGCTCAGGCGAGTTCGATGGAAGGTACGAGCGACGGGAACTGAATATCGAGCCACACCGTCTCCGCGTGCAGATCGACCCGTGCTTCGTTCATTCCCGCGGGAAGAAGAAGAACATCGCCTCGATCAAATTCAACATCCACGCCGGCCGGCGTGTTCGAGATCGCGCCCTTACCCCGCAACACGACCCAGACCGCAGGCCGGTCGTACGGAATCTCCTGGCCGTACTCCTCGACCATGCGCACCCGTTCGATCTGAAAATGCTCGCATGAGCAGACGCGGCTGATCGTGGTGAAGACGCCGGCGATGTGCGAGCGCCGCTCCGCGCGTCGCATCGCCTTCGCGGCGTCGAAGTCCACACAGCGAAGCGCTTCATCAATGTGCAGTTCGCGTCCGGTGTCCCGGTTCCAGTCCCAGAGCCGATAGGTCGTATCGCTCGGCGTCTGTACCTCCGCCACGACGACGCCAGCGCCGAGCGCATGAAGTGTGCCCGCGGGCAGGTAATAGAGTTGATCCGGTTTCACTTTCTCGGCGACGAGCGCGGCGATGATCGCCTCGGCGTCTCCAGACTCTACCCGGCGACGCAGTTCCTCCGCGCTCACGCCGGGCCGAATTCCGCGGTAGATCACGGCGTCGGGATCGGCCTCGAGGATGTACCAGGCCTCGGACTTCGGTCGAGCGGCGGAGTTACCGCGGCACTGCTCCGGATTGGGGTGGACCTGAATCGACAGCGGCTCACGCGCATCGAGATACTTTACGAGGAGCGGGAAGTCTCCGGACGCGTCAAGTTCGAGCGAGCCGAGCATGGCGTCTCGATGTTCACGGATGATCTCATGAAGTGTTCGACCGGCGAGCGGGCCGTTCGCGACCACCGAACGCGCGTCGTCGAAGTCGCAGAGCTCCCACGACTCGCCGATCCGAGTCGTCTCGGTTCCGGGCAGATCCCGGCTGAGGTCGGCGATCCGCCGCCCGCCCCAGACCTTCTCCTTGAAGACCGGCTCGAATTTGAGTGGATAGAGCGCCATGAATGACCCGGGAAACGGTGTGGTGGAGCCTTAGGAATAGCAGCTTGTAGCGCAAACTGCGGCGCCGGAGAGCCGCTCATGGTACGATTTCTCTGAACTCGATCCACCTCGGGTCTCGATCGCGGCGGCAGGAGGATTCGCCATGCGCTTCGAAATTCGCTTCGTCTCCGGTTTGATCGCTTCTGTGATTCTGCTCGCGTTGACCGAGCTCTCGGCTTCCGCGCAAGTCGTGGTCGACGGCGTACCTCAGACCATGGTCATCGAGGGGTCGGCGCTCCACGCGCCGTCGTACTCCCGCCTCGAGCGCGCCCACGCCGCGGCGTACGACCGGCAGGCCCGAATCATCACACGAGCGAGTGTGATTCGAGCGGACCTGGCGCCGGTTGGGCCGGCGGCGCCGGTCTTTCAGCTTGATCCCTGGTCCGAGCGGCGTTATTCCGCCACCTGGACGGGCTACGCGAGCGGGTACCGGTATGCTCCGTACGGATACCGCTGGTACGGTTATTCGCCGTCGTACCGTTGCTACGATCGCGGTCTCATCGGCCGCCGCTACTACAGTTATCCCTGCCGCGGCTTCGGATACAGCTCGGCGCCGCGTTATTACGACGGCTGCTTCACGCCGTACTACTCGACCGGCGCTCGATTGAGTATTCGGATCAATTAACGCGGCCCTGCAGGTCATCATCAGACGGAGTCACCCATGTTGCGAGCCGACCACGAATGTCGGAGACGGACGAACGGCTTCACGCTTATCGAACTGCTCGTCGTCATTTCCATCATCGCCCTCTTGATTGGACTGCTGCTTCCCGCCCTGTCCAACGCGCGGGAAGCGGGTCGGCTCGCGGTGTGCCTCAACAATGTCAAGCAACTCGCCACGGCGCATGTGTACTACGCGACGGATGACAAAGACGGCGTTCTCCCGGCGACTTACACGCACTTCGAGTTTCCTGATGACGCGATGATGGACTGGATCGGATACGGAAACACGCAGGACCCGAACGATCCGAATGGTGAGCCTCCGCGCAACGGATCGATCTGGAAGTATGTCTCTGGCGCCGAGCTGACTTACGAATGCCCGACCGAGAAGCGACAGGCGAACGATGCGTTCAGCTACACGATGCCACATAACTCGGGCGGGGCACGGCTCGAGAATCCGTTCCCGTTTTTCATCCGCACCGATCCGTCACGGGGGGTGCAGTCCGAATCGATCCAGATTCGATTGCCGACCGTGATGGAAGAGGACGAGATCTGGTACAACCAGGCTTCGGCGGTGCCGGACGGCGCCTGGGCGAACAATGACCAGATGACCGATCGTCACAACGGGCAAGGCGTCATGGGCTTCATCGACGGGTCCGCGGAAAGCTATCAGTTCGCTGAAGGCGGTGACCCGAACCGGCTCGAAAGCGGCGACTTCGACGCGTGGCATCTGTTCTTCTTCGCCCGCGACCGGGAGTTCAATTACGGGCCGTGGACACGGCCGTATCGATGGGTGAACAACCCTCGCTGAACGGCGCCTCATTACCTTCCCCCGAGACTTCGGGCGCGGATCGCCTGGTCGAGTAGAATCGAGCCCTGCGATCAGGCGCCGGCTTCTCCGAGCATGCGCCGTGCGCGCTCGACGAGGAGAGGATCATGCCGTACCGCATCCCGCGGCCGACCGAGCCCGCGCCCGCTCCGCCGCGGATGGCGTTGCTCGTCGCAAGCGGAGATCTGCGGCCCGACGCGAACCGTACCTGCTGGCCGGCGCAACTCGACATGGAGGAGCATGCCGGGGCGGCGTTCGACCGGCTCGGCTGGTCGCTGCATCGGGCCCATCGTGAGAAACCTGAGGCCGGCCACGGTTTCATCGCCTCGCAGCGGGAAGGAATGGAGGTCTTCCTCGACATTCACCCCGACGCGCCGCTCGTCGTCGCCGAAGCGGTCTGGCAATATTCGCATCATGTTCTCGCCGGACTCAGTCGACATCGCGGGCCGATTCTCATTCTGGCGAACTGGTCCGGTCAATGGCCCGGGCTCGTCGGCGCGCTCAACCTGCGCGGCTCGCTGACGAAAGCGGGCGTTGAACATTCATTCCTCTGGGGCGAAGACTTCTCGACGCACGGATTCCTGCGGAAGCTGCGCGAGTGGACCGAGACGGGACGCATCGAGCATGATCTCTCACATGTGCGTCCGTTCGACTGCGCCGAGGCGCCGGACGCCGAGCGAAATCTCGCGGAGGGACTCGCCGCCGAACTCATGCACGAACGCGCCATACTTGGAGTGTTCGACGAAGGCTGCATGGGAATGTTCAACGCGATCATCCCTGATCACCTTCTTCATCCGACGGGTGTGTTCAAGGAGCGGTTGAGCCAGTCCGCGCTCTACGCCGAAATGCTCGCGACCGACGATGACGAAGCCCTCGAGGCCCGGCGATGGCTCGAAGAGCGCGGCATGCGCTTCGTCACCGGCGAGGACGACGACACCGAGCTCACCGACGGCCAGATCCTCCAACAGCTCAAGATGTATATCGCCGCGACTCGGATCGCTGACGATTTCGGCTGCGATGCGATCGGCATTCAGTATCAACAGGGGCTCAAAGACCTCACCCCCGCCTCCGATCTCGCTGAAGGACTCCTTAACAACACCGACCGACCCCCCGTGCGTTCACGCGGCGGATCGAAGATCCTGTATCCGAACCAGGCGCTGCCCCACTTCAATGAGGTCGACGAGTGCGCCGGCCTCGACGCGTTGATCACGAATCGTGTATGGAGCGCCATGGGAGAATCGCCCGAAACGACGCTGCATGATCTTCGTTGGGGCGACCGCGATCATTCCGAGACGGTGGACGCCTTCGTGTGGGTCTGGCTCATTTCCGGCTCAGCGCCGCCGGCGCATTTCGTGGACGGGTATCGCGGCGCCTCGAGTGAACGGCAGCCGCCGATGTACTTCAGACTCGGTGGTGGAACTCTGAAAGGAATCAGTCGTCCGGGAGAGGTCGTATGGTCTCGAATCTATGTCGAGGATGACGCCCTTCATATGGATATCGGCCGCTCTGAAGTGGTCGACCTTCCCCGCATGGAGATCGAGCGCCGCTGGAAGGCGACGACCCCCCAGTGGCCGATCATGTCCGCGGTAACCTACGGCGTCACGCGCGATCAGATGATGGCGAAGCACCAGGCGAACCATCTCAATGTCGCGTACGCCTCGAGCGCGGAGATGGCCGATCGCGCTGCCGCGGCGAAAGCGTGCATGGCGAACGCAATGGGAATCCATGTGCATCTCAGCGGCGCCAACAAAGACGGCGCGCCGCTCGATGAAGCCTTTCGATCAATCGGACCCCGCTAAGCTGACCAGTCAACCTGTTCTATGACGGCACACGCTCAACACCATGACCGCGTCGCCCTCGGGCTTGATTTCGGAACGGAGTCCGTGCGCGCGACGCTTGTCTCGCTGGACGGCGCCGAGCGTGGCGCCGCGGTCTCGAAGTACGACCGTGGCCAGATCGTCGATCGACTTCCGAACGACGGACCTCGACTCCCGCCTGACTACGCGCTCCAGGATCCAGATGACTGGGTGAACTCGGCGGCTCGCGCGATTCGGACCGCTCTCGATCTCTCGTCGCTGAACGCATCGGCGATCGTCGGGGTCGGGGTCGACTTTACGAGCTGCACCATGCTCCCGTGTACGCAGGATGGCGATCCGCTTTGCTCGGCCGACGACACCTTGGCTGCACGGCCTCACGCCTGGCCGAAACTCTGGAAACATCATGGAGCGAAGCGGCAGACGGACGACCTCAATCGCGCGGCGCGCGGTCGTGGCGAAGCGTGGCTCGACCGATACGGTGGAACGCTCGGTCTCGAGTGGCTGCTGCCCAAGTCTCTCGAGATCTTTGATGACGATCGCGAGGTTTTTGAAGCGACCGAGGTCATCGTCGAAGCCGGTGACTGGTTTGTCTGGCGCCTCGTGGGTGGATCCGCGAGCGATCTCCCGCGTTCAACCTGTCAGGCCGGATACAAGGCGTGTTGGTCACCGACGCAGGGATACCCGTCGGAGGAGTTCCTTAACGCGACGCGATCGGGATTTGGAGACGGTCTTCTGCCCCGGCTTCCCGGTCGCCATCTCGCCCCCGGCGTGTGCGCGGGACGACTCGTGGACTCCATGGCCGAGCGACTCGGCCTCCCGGGCGGGGTTCCCGTCTCCGCGGCCATCATTGATGCGCATGCGGGAGTTCCGGGCGCCGGGGTCGGAGAGTCCGACACGCTTGTCATGGTGCTCGGGACGAGCGCGTGTCATATGCTCTGTTCGAGTGAAGAGCGACTGGTACCGGGTGTCGCGGGCATCGTGCGCGACGGGATTCTTCCCGGACTCGTGGGATACGAGATGGGGCAGGCCGCGGTGGGAGACGCCTTCGCATGGCTCGCGCGCACGACGAACCGCTCACTCGAAGAACTCGCGATCGAGGCGGCCGAGATCCCGGCCGGGTCAAACGGCGTCTGGGCGATCGACTGGCTCAACGGCTGCCGCACTCCGCTGATGGACGGGTCGCTTCGCGGCGCCTTGCAGGGCCTGACGCTCTCGACAACCCCCGCCCATCTCTATCGCGCCCTCGTCGAGGCGACCGCCTACGGGCTTCGATGGATTGTCGACTTGCTCCGCGCACATGAGGTCCCGGTCCGGCAGTTCGTCGCGACCGGCGGCCTGCCTCATGCGGCGCCAATCGTTCCGGCGATCTACGCGTCGGTCCTCGGCGAACCGGTCTCCGTCCACCCCGCCGCGCACGGTCCAGCGACCGGGGCGGCGATCTTCGGCGCCCTTGCGGCCGGTGAAGAGCAGACAGGATTCCGCTCAATGGCCGACGCGGTCGCGGCCATGGCGGTCCCGGCAGGTCCGCCCATCGATCCCGACCGGGTTGACCGGGAGAAGTACGACGACGGATACGAGCGATACCGCGGGTATGCGGAGTCGTCGCGTCGCTGAACAAGTCCCAGGCGACCGCGTCAAACGATTCGGAGGCGGTGTTACACGATCGTGACGAATCTATTGCGTCGCGCCGATAGATTGAACAGGTCGACGCCCTGCGCCAGGCGTGACGCTCGAACTTTCCTTCGGGAGTTCACCCATGCAAGCCCGAATGATCGTGTTGTTCATGAGTCTCACTCTCTGTTTCGACGCCGTTCACGAGAACGCTCGGATCGCCGAAGCGCGGGGGCATCGAGGCGAACCGACTCCGATTGATTCTCACGCGACCGTTTTTCTTGACGATCTGGACGGGCGTCGACTCGCGCTCGTGAATATTGAGTCCATCTATGACGCTGAAGTGGATGCGTCACGACTGCGCTTTCGAGTGCGCGCGGTTGGGCCGGGCGTCGAAGCGATTCAGGGCTATCGCGGGCTGAATGGTGGGAATCGATACACCGGCGAGATGCTTGAACTCCTCGCGGCGCATTCTTCGATTGGGCTCGAGCTGCACAAGAGCCACGGGCTCGACGAGTCTCTCGGCATCGTCACTTATTCATCACGAGACGGGTTCGTTCCCGAGCGTCGTCGCGGAAGCGATGGATCGATCGAATATCACTCCAGAGGCCCCGTGCTTCCCATCGAACTCATCGTCGAAAGCGGGCCGGTTCCCTCTGGACGGCGAACGATCGAATTGACGGCGTTCGGCGAGCCGAGAATGCGCCTGCTCGTGGACGCCGACGCCGGAACGATGTCCATTCTCCATGCGGAGACGGTACACGACGGACATACGAGAAGCTCCGCGCGACGATCGCACGCGCAACCGGCCGTCGACCGAGATGAGGACCGCGGCGAGGGGCCCGCGGATCCGCCCATCCCGATTCCGAATTGGGAACGGCGTGACCTTGAAGGCCGATGGATCGTCATGGCCGACAATGTCGCGGATCATCCCGAACATGGAGAGGCGTGGGTGCGATTCCTCGCGGACCGACGTGAGTTCGAACTTCTTCAATGGCTGGCGCTCGCGACGCCGGAAGGTTTCCGAACCTGGGGCGCTGGTCAGGCGCTCACGGACGCCCGCGCCCCGCAATGGATCGCCGTCGCCTTCTTCGCGTGCGAAGCTCCGCGCGGCCATACGAGCGAGTTCGCGCGGAGATTGCTCATGGAAACCGATCGCCCGACCGTGAAAGCGTGGCTCGAGCGACACGCGGCGGCGGCCAAGACGGAGTGCGGCCGCATGATCCTCTCGGCCCTCGAATCGGTTGAGTCCGGAGGACCGGTGGACGACTTCGCCCCACCGATCGACATTCGAGCGTTGCTCTCACCGCTTCGATCCGGCGCGCGCGGAGCGCCGATCCGGGACTTCGGCGATCGGCTGACCGTCGAAGAAGGCGCAGGCACAGAATTCGTCTACGAGCACCAGATCGAAAGGGCGATCGAAGCGTTGACGATGTCCCCGGCGCCCGTCCGCGACGAGTATCGCGAGGACCTGCTCGCCATCACCGGGAATGCGCCGGACCGGGTCCGCCAGGCCGCGTTCCTCGCGTGGACGCACCTCGACGGAACCGCGATTCCCATCGAGCTGAGTCTGCGAACCCTTCGAAGCGATGACGAGACGGGGCTCGTTCGTGAAGCGGCCTATCTCGCGCTGAGCTTCGCCGCGAGCGGAACACACCCGATCGTCTACAGTGAATCTATTCGAATCCTCGGCGAAATCGATCACCCGGCGTGGAACGCCGCGGTCAGTCGTCTCGGAGATCTTGGCGATGAGTTCGCGCTCGACCGCATGCGCGAGCTTGAAGACTCGACGATCGATCTTGCACCGACGCGACGAAAGCATCTCGGCGAATCGGCCGACCGTCTCGAGCAGTCACTCCGTGTCAGCGCCGATTCGAAGGCCGAGTTTCCCACCATTCGCGTGCTCGAGCGCACGGCCTGGCTCGAGCTCTCCGGCGCCGAGGCGGCGTCGGCGTACTTCCAATGGGCTCGCGCCACGCTTACCGGCATGGCCGATTCACCGCGAATGCGCTCGCCACTCGGCGAGATCGCATCAACCTACGAGTGCCCCTACGACGGCGAGGGGTTCCCGTGCCAGCTCGTGCAGAATCGAGTCCGTGAACTCGCCGCGAAGTTCGCGGGGGCGCGAGACGATCCATGAGGACTGTGACCCCGATCGATCACTGCCCCTGCATCTCGACCGAGTAGTTCGGCGCTTCCTTCGTAATCGTGATGTCGTGCGGGTGGGATTCGATGAGCGTCGCGTGACTCACACGGACGAATCGCGTCTCGCGCCGGAACTCGTCGAGGCTCGAGCAGCCGCAATAGCCCATCGCGGCACGGAGGCCGCCGACCATCTGGTAGACGAAGTCGGCGAGCCGACCGCGATAGGGAACGAGTCCTTCAACTCCTTCGGGAACGAACTTGCTCGAGTTCGTCTCGTTCGACTGGCCGTACCGGTCGGCGGAGCCCCTCGCCATGGCGCCGGCCGACCCCATCCCGCGATAACTCTTGTACCGCCGGCCGCCGCGAATGACGACTTCACCGGGCGACTCTTCGAGTCCGCCAAAAAGCGATCCCATCATGACGCAGGACGCGCCGGCGGCGATCGCTTTCGCGATGTCACCGGACGAACGCACCCCGCCGTCCGCGATGACCGGGACACCCGCCTTGTCGGCCACGCGACATGCATTGAAAATGGCAGTCACCTGGGGCACTCCGACGCCGGTCACCACGCGCGTTGTGCAGATCGAGCCCGGGCCGATGCCCACCTTGACCGCATCGACCCCGGCGTCGATGAGGTCACGGGCCGCCTCGTCCGTCGCGATGTTCCCCGCGACGATTTCGAGATCGGCATGGCGGCTCCTCAGTTCTCGAACGGTCTCGAGTACATTCTCCGTGTGGCCGTGCGCGGTGTCGACGATGATGAGATCGACCTCGGCGTTTACGAGCGCTTCGGCCCGCTCGAATTGTCGAACACCGATTGCGGCCCCGACCCGCAACCGTCCCCGATCGTCCTTGCAGGCGAGAGGATGTTCGATGAGATTGTCGATGTCACGGATGGTGATCATTCCATGAAGGCGGCGATCGCCGTCGACGAGCAGCAGTTTCTCAACCTTTCCGCGGCTCAGGATCTCCTTCGCCTGCTCAAGGTTTGTGTCGGGCGGACCGGTGACGAGATGGTCTTTCGTCATGACCTCCCCGACCGGAGCCTCGCGCCGTTCGAGAAATTTGATATCCCGCCGCGTGAGGATCCCGACCACGCGTCCATGCCCGCTGCCGTCCTCGGTGACGGGACAGCCCGAGACATTGAACTGGCTCATGAGATCGATCGCGTCGCCCACGGTCTGCGTCGGACTCAGCGTGACCGGGTCGGTAATGACGCCATTCTCGGAACGCTTGACCTTCTGGACTTCGACCGCCTGGTCGTCGACGGACATGTTCTTGTGAATGACGCCGAGACCGCCCTCCTGCGCCAGCGCGATCGCGAGCCCGGCTTCGGTCACCGTGTCCATCGGCGCGCTGACGAGTGGCGCGTTGAGTCGAATGTTCCGCGTAATGGGAGAAGAGGTGTCGACCTCACTCGGAAGCACGCCGGAACGGCGCGGAATGAGGAGCACATCGTCGAAGGTAATGCCGTCGGTGACGATCTTCTGGGTGTCCATGCCAACACTACGACGGAGGCGCCACGGGGGTCAACCCGGGTTCGTCGCGGGAAGCGTTCCGGCCGAGCGCAGCATAATCGGGGACGCTCGGCGGCGCCCGCGGCTAGCATTCGAGCTATGGCCGACGCGTCGCGAGAAGATCGATTGAAGCGCCTGCTCAAGAAGGCTCGCGGTCTGCCGAAATGCGCCGGGGTCTACCTCATGAAGGACGGGAAGGGACGCGTCGTCTATGTCGGGAAAGCGGCCAGGCTTCCCGACCGGGTCAGTTCGTACTTCATCCCCTCGGCCGAACTCGGCTTCAAGAAGGCGGGCATGCTCGATGTCATCGAGGACTTTGATATCCTCGAGTGTGAAGGCGAATGGGAGGCGCTTCTCACCGAGAATCGCCTCATCAAGGACATTCGGCCTCGATTCAACGCGAGGCTCGTCGATGACAAGACTTTTCCCTACCTCGTCATCACCACGCGTGAGGAATTTCCGGCGGTCTATGTAACCCGAAACCCGGCCGCGCCGGAATACAAGGGCGCGCGGGTGTTCGGTCCCTTCACCTCCGTCTATGCGCTGCGTGAGGCGGTTCAACTTCTGCAGCGGGTGTTCAAGTACCGGACCTGCCACCTCGACATTCGTTCCGACGATCCGAAGAACAACTACTTTCGCCCCTGTCTGCTCTACACGATCGGCCAGTGCACGGCGCCGTGCGCGAACAAGATCACTGCGGACGCGTACCGCGAGGACATTAATCGATTCACACGGTTTCTGAATTCGAAGCGAAGCGTCATGCTCCGCGAGATGCGTAGAGAGATGGAGGACGCGTCGAAGACGCTCGAGTTCGAGCGGGCGGCGACGCTTCGCGATCAGATCAAGGCGATCGAGAAGCTTGACGAACGCGGGAGTCGCAAGGATCGCTGGCAACCCGAGACCGAGACGCTCGCATACATGGATCCGGAGAAGGGACTCTCGAGCCTGCAGCGCACGCTCGGTCTCGACGAGCCGATCCGCTGCATCGAAGGAATCGACATCGCGCATCTTCAGGGCGGTGAAACGGTCGGGTCGAAGGTGTGTTTCGTCGATGGGAAGCCGTTCAAGAATGAGTACCGCCGGTACAAAGTCCGGTCCGCCGAGAATGACGACTACATGTCGATTCGGGAGGTCGTCTCACGCCGCTATCGTGACGCCGGACAGGGAAACGAGCTTTACCCTGATGTCATTCTCATCGACGGCGGACTTGGACAGCTTCACGCGGCGGAAGAGGCGTTCGAGCAGCTTGATGTCAAGCCGCCGATGGTCATCTCGCTCGCGAAGAAGGAAGAGCTCATCTATGTCCAGCGGAAGTCGGAGCCGATCCGTCTCGGGCGGGAGAATCCCGGTCTTCGATTATGCCAGGCGATCCGCGATGAAGCACACCGGTTCGCGCAGCACTACCACCACATCCTTCGCCGGAAAGCGACACTCGAAGAGCCCTGAGCCGGGAGAGTTCGTCTGAGCCGGTTACGATTCGCCGACGACGCTGACCCACTCATTCGTTCTCGAACAAAGGCGCCGCCAGGTGTTGCTCGCCGCTGAAGCCGATCATCTCGTTACGCTCGATCTCTTCGTCATCTTCGGCGTCGCGGCGCTCGTGGCGATGTCGCTGCACCGACTCGGGATGGCGATCGTCCCCGGCTATTTTCTTGTAGGCGCCATCGTCGGTCCGGGCGGACTCGGACTTGTCGAATCGGGCAGCGGGATCGACGAAGTCTCTCATCTCGCCGTCATTCTGCTCCTCTTCGGCATCGGAATGCACCTCGACCTGACGGTGCTCAAGCGCGAAGCCGGACCGATGCTCACCGCGGGCGTCGGATCGGTCATCGTTACGGTTCTCGTTCTCTGGCCGATCGCGCTTCTCTTCAAACTTCCGGGCGCCGCGGCGCTCGTCGTCGCGATGGCCTTCAGTCTCTCCTCGACCGCCGTGGTTCTGCGCATCATCGCCGAGCGCCGTGAACTCAGGCGACCTCACGGCCGAATGTCGCTCGCCATTCTCATCGTTCAGGACTTGCTCGTGATCGGAATGCTCGCGTCCCTGCCCGCGATCGGCGCCTGGTCGGCGGGGGCGTCCGGGGCCGAACTCGACACGGGATCAGTCACGCAGGCGATCGGCCGCGCTCTCGCCGCGATTGGCGTCGTGGGGGTCATGGTCCTCGCCGGGGTCTTCATTCTTCCCCGCATCGTGGAAGAAGCGGCGCGGGCGCGCTCGCGTGAGTTGCTCACGATTCTCGGCCTCGCGGTGGCGCTCGGCGCCTCCTATACGACGCAACGACTCGGCTTCAGCGCCGAACTCGGCGCGTTCATCGGCGGCGTCATCCTCTCGACGACACCCTTTCGTCACGAGATGCTCGGGCACCTCGCCGGACTGCGCGATGTGTTCATGGCCGTATTCTTCGTGGCGATCGGAATGTCGCTCGACCTCGCGGCGATCGCCCCGGTCTGGTGGGCGATCCTCGCCGCCGGCCTCGTGCTCGGCCTCGTGAAGGCGATCGTCATCGGCGTCGCCGCGTGGGCGGTCGGCGTTGGTGGCGGGGCCGCGATCATCATTGGCCTGTCGCTTGCGCAAGCCGGTGAGTTCAGTATCCTCGTTCTTCAGCGGGGCGAGCGATTCGGCGTTCTGACCGAGAACACGGCGGGACTCGGCGTTTCGATTGTCGTCTTCACGCTTTTCATCACGCCGGCGATCATGGCGTTCGGGCGGTGGGTGGCGCCCCGGCTGTCCGGGCACATTCCGTCGGCGCCCTGGATCAGTTCCCGGGCTGAGGAGAGCGCCATTACGCCGGACGAGAAAGGCGAAGGTCGCCCCCATACCGCAATCGTCGCGGGGTTTGGCGACATCGGCCGTCAGGTGACGGCGATGCTCGAGTCATCCGGATTCGAATGCGTCATCGTCGAATTGAACGCGTTCACCGTGCGGACCGAATCGCGCCGTGGCCGCCGGATGATCTACGGCGACATTTCGGACCCCGAAACCCTCGAAAGCGCCGGAGCCGATCATGCGACCGCGCTTGTCGTGACGACCCCCGACGACGAAGCCACGGTCCGCGCCTGCCGCGCAGCGCGAGCCCTCTCTGCCGAGTTGTTCATCGCCGCACGAACGATCTTTCCGAAGGGTGGCAAACTCGCCACTGAAGCGGGCGCCGATGTCGTCATTGTCGACGAGCGCGCCACCGGCGGTGAAATCGAGCGCGCCATCCGTCAGCGATTCGATTTCGAAACTCCCGGTCGCGCCTGAGCGATGGCTCAGCGTCCATCCATCATGCGCCATACGCCGCCGAGCACCGATCCCTCGCCGGTCTGCTTGCCGCCCTGGCTCGGCATGTTGGCGAGGATCCGGTCCGCGAGCCGGCTGAAGGGCAGGGTCTGCATCCAGACCAGTCCGGGGCCGCGGAGCGTCGCGAGGAAGAGGCCTTCACCGCCGAAGAGGGCCGTCTTGATTCCGCCGACGAATTCAATGTCGTAATCGACCGTGCTCTCAAAGCCGACAATGCACCCGGTATCGACGCGGAGTTTCTCTCCTGGCGCGAGTTGTCGCGCCAGCACGGAGCCTCCGGCGTGCATGAACGCGAGCCCCGTGCCCTGAAGCCGCTGAAGAATGAAGCCTTCACCACCGAAGAACCCGGCGCCGAGCCGTCGATTGAACGCGATATCCACATCGACGCCTCTCGCCGCACAGAGAAACGCGTCCTTCTGACAGAGGACCTGATTGCCATGGGCGGACAGTTCGACCGGAACGACATGGCCAGGGTACGGCGAGGCGAATCCGACATCGCGTCGATCATTCGAGGAGTTGGCGAACATCGTCACGAAGAACGATTCCCCGGCGACGAGGCGCTTTCCGGCTTCGAAGACCCGGCCGAAGAGACCGGCGCCGTCACCCTTCATGGATAACTGCGTCGCCATCTCGATGCCGTCTTCCATGTACATGAGCGCGCCCGCTTCTGCGACGCAACCCTCGAGCGGGTCGAGCGTGATCACGACGGCCTGAAGGTCATCGCCGATGATCGCGTAGTCAATCTCATCGTGTGCCATTTCGAAACTCCTCGGATCTCCGCGTGGACTCGATCGCGGCCATTCTAAGCGCGGACCGGTTCGAATAGAAAAACCCTCGCGACGAATCGTCGCGAGGGTGTAAGAGGTTTCGATGAGTCTTTCGATTGACTCAGTTCGTCTGCGTCAGGACCACATTCGACACCTTGCCCACCTGAGCGGCCTGAATCCAGACGAGTCGCGTCCCGATGCCGTTGGGAACCGTCGTCGTGAATACGGCGACACCGCTTCCATCCGCGACGGCGCTGCCGCCGAGCCGAGGACGATCGAGGCCGAGCGTCACATTGAGTTGCGGCACGAAGGTGTCTCCCTCGCCGGTCAGGCTGTAGACGAAGTAGACGGTCTCGCCCGGGTCGGCGAAGCTCGCCGTGAGGTCAGACGGTTGACCTGAGACGAGCGGTTCGACCTCGAGGAAGAGATCGTCGCAGTTCAGCACTGCGACCTGGAACGCGTCGACCGCCGCCTCGGTGACCGAGTTGTTCGGCTGATCGGCTGCGGTGAACCGCATGCGCATCGACGCGGAGGGAGTCACGAAGTCCTCGACCCGGATCGTGCGATAGGTCCAACCGGCCGAATTGCCGACACTCTCGACCTGCGTCCAGCTATTGCCGTTGTCGTTCGAGATCTCGACCACGAGACGATCATCACCGTCGTCGTTTGTGAACCACCGGGCGTAGCTCACGAGCGCGGCGCCCGCGCTGGCGTCGAACGAAGGCGAGAGCAGAATCGTCGGGCCGCCGTCGAGGTCTTCTTCGAAAGTGTTGCCGGTGATGAAGCACTTCCCGGAGCCGTCAAAGTCATCGGCGGGGTCGCCGCGCGTTCCTCCCTGCGCCGGATCACCGCGGACCCAGGCGCCGGCCTCGACATTCTGATTCGTCACCGTCCACCCGCGATCATCTTCGAAATCATCTTCGAACACCACGCTTACGGACCGGGCGCCGAACGCGGTGTACACACCGCGCGCCGGAGCGCCCGCGGGATCGGTCGCGGTTGAGCCGTCCGTCGTCTCCGCCGAGAAGTAGAACTCGACAATCGACTCGCACGGGACGGCGGGGAAGACCGCGTCATAGATGTTCGGAGACACTTCGACCATCGCGACGGTCTGGAATCCGCTGCCCGTGTCATAGTGCAGTTCACCGGTGCCCGGCGCCGGATTCGAAACATTCGCGACCACCTCGACGCGAACCGTCGTCCCGCCGTCGGGGTCGATCGCGTCCGGGAGTCCGTTCGGGTAGGTGAAGTCGAGGAGTTCGAGCGGCGGCGCCGGCATGTTGTGGCGCGAGAAGCCCTCGTCGATCTCGTAGTAATGCGGAGTCCCGTTCACGATGTTGTTGTCATCGTCGTCGAGCGTCAGGAAGTCGATCGTGACGCCGGGGTCGATACCGCCGGAATGCAGGAGCACCTGATTGATGGTGAGGTCGGCGATGATCTCGAGGTAGTCCGTGGGCTCGGTCACGGTCAGCGCTTCACGCGTATGCCAGACGGATCCCGAGATAACCTGACCGCAGAAGTGAACGCCACCGCTGCACGGATAATTGCGGGTGTTCTCACCGCTTCGAATGATGGTCCCGGGACCGAAGAACCCCGAGCCGACGACGGGATCGTCAGTCAAGACCTGGGAGACCGCGTCCGCCATGCCCTCGTGGTAGTCGCCCGAGGGGAAGCTTGCTCCGTCGTCGACAATCTTGTGTCCGTATTCGTGATACACGACGGTTGTATACGCGGTGTTTACGCATCCACCACCGGAGCGATAGAAGTTAATCGCGCTCCCGTTGTAGAACGCGTTGCAGGTCGAGGAGATGTTGACAAACGCGCGGAATGAACGGGAAAGCCCGGGGAATGTTGGGTTGATGTCGCCCAGCCAGGTGTGGACGATCGAGGTCTGGAGCATCGCATTGACCTGGGAGGTCGTAAGTTCGGTCGGCGACGCGTTGTGTTCGAAGTCCGCGGGTCCTGGAGGCGTGACATTCCGATCGATCGAGATCTCGCCGC
Source organism: Phycisphaerales bacterium (assembly GCA_043101845.1). Taxonomy (GTDB): domain Bacteria; phylum Planctomycetota; class Phycisphaerae; order Phycisphaerales; family UBA5793; genus JBICHN01. The sequence continues at coordinate 2,000,808 of JBICHN010000011.1, forward strand.
CCGCTTCGTTGAAGACACCCGCCGAAAGCGAAGGACCGCGCATATCGCTGCGGACGGTTACCTGCGCCGAGCCGCTGTGGCTGATGACGAAATCGCCCAGTTGATTCGTATTCGCGCGATTCCCGCCGACGATGCTCACCTCGGTGTTCGGCAGCGCGAAGAGCTCCGGAGGATTGCTCGCGCTGTCCGGTTCGAGTCCGGGGGTCGCCCACCCGTCGACATGGCCGACGACATCAATCGTGCGGACGAGCGATTCGTCCCGCAGGATGGCGCCGGTCTGCGCGTCGATGATGAGTTCACGAAGGTCGTAGCCGCCCGCCGCCGGGCCGCCGTTGACTCCGACCATCGCGCCATCGCTCGGCTGGCCAATCTCGACGATCCCCCGTCGGGCGAGCGTGAGCGTCCCGTCCTCGAGCCCGTCCGTCTTATTGAAGATAATCAATTCGCCGTTCTGATCGCCGGGAGCTCCTCCCGCAGGAACCGCGATCGCGTCGAGATTGCGCAGATTGTGCGGCTTCGCCCAGACGAGCGGATATCCGGGCTCGTTCCCGACGAGCAGCGTCAACCGGCTTTCGAAGAGCCGCACACCGTTCTTCGCCTGTTCGAAGTAGAGCGCGAAGTACTTGAAGTCGTTCCGGTCGCGATCGAACATGATCGGCTGGTACCGCCACTCGTCGGACGCCGGCACGAGTCGAATCTGGTCGGCGTTCACGCCGAGCAGATCCTCCGCGTACGCCGAGATGAAGGACTCGGCGCTCGCCTCCGGCGTGGCGCCGTGCGCGAACGGGGCGCCGTAGAGGCGCGACAGCCGCCCTTCCCATTCGAATACCTGCACGCCGGGGTTCGCCCGTTTGAACTCGCCGAGCGGACTCGCCGACGCGACACTGGCCGAAACTCCGATCATGGCGGCGCCAAGCGCCGGCAGCCATCCGATTCTCATGACTTTCCCGACCTTTCCGTTGAGACTGTTAGGCGTCGTATTCGTCCGTGACGCCATGAGGCTACAGGGGTCAGCGATCGATCGATCGCGGCGCCCTCCCGGATGCAACCCGGCCGAGCGCTGAATTCATCCCGATTTTCGTCAGCGAGTACCGATTCTCGACCCGGCGCCCCGCTCGAGGGCGCTCAACCTGGCAAGTCATACCACCTGTATGGCCTTCTGATGCGGGGAGCCGCCGCTCAACGCCCGAATTCCGGCGCTCGCGAAATTCCAGATGTACCGTTAAGATGGGCGACCACGACCCGCGCAGGCCTCGAACCATCGAACCACAATGAGTCAGACGCCTGGACAACCCGTGCTTCGACTCGTCGGCGCCACGACGACCGCGACGGTCGTCGCGTCAAACGAGCGCGCGGACAAGGCGGTGCGCGATGAAGTTCGGGCGGCCGCGGCCCGACGGGATCTTGACCCGAATGATCCGCGCTGGCTTCTTGCAGTTCGCACGAAAGAGTCGCTCCAGGGCGCCGCGTTGTCTCCGGATCGAAGGGAACAACTCCTCCGCTTCGCTGAACGACTCGGTCTCCGGCTCTTCGACGCCAACCTCGTCATCGCCGTGGTGCAGGACGAAGCCCGGCGGGGATCTTCAGCCGGGCGCGACTCGCTCGCCGAACGACTCCGAATCGTGCCGGCGCCACGGCCGAATCTCCGATCCGTATTCACGGGCGCGACCGGGATGCTCCTTCGAGTCGCGCTGACCGCCGCGGCGGCGGCGATCATGTTCGGCGCCCTCATGCGCTGGCTCAACGGCGTCTGATCCTTCCGACCTCATCCATCTCACGGACTACCATGCCCCGCTCGGGAAGGGAAAGTAATCTTGAGAGGAGCATGGGGTGGCGGAATTCGTGGCTGAAGGCAGGAAGGCGCCCGCGATCGCGCTGAAAGATCAGGACGGCGTCCTTCATCGACTTTCGCAATACAAGGACTCCTTCGTCGTCTTGTATTTCTATCCGAAGGACGATACCTCCGGATGTACGACTCAGGCGTGCGGATTTCGCGACGCATGGCCCGAATTCGAGAAACTCGACGCCGTCGTGCTCGGGGTTTCGCCGGACGATGAGAAGTCCCATCGTCGATTCGCGGACAAGCACGAACTCCCCTTTACTCTTCTCGCCGACCCGAAGCAGGACGACGGCACGCCCGTGGTCTGTGACAAATACGGTGTCTGGCGCGAAAAGAACATGTACGGCCGAAAGTACATGGGTGTGGCGCGGACGACCTATCTCATCGCGCCTGGTGGTCGCATCATCAGACGATTTGACAAGGTGAAGCCAAAGGGACACGCCGAAGAGGTCCTTGCCGCGATTGAAGAAGCGAACGGCTGAACCAACTCCGGGCGCTGTTGTTTCGGCGCCGCGCCTGCGTAGACTCGCCGAGATGGCAGATGACAAACAATCCCGTCGCGGGCGTCGGCCGCGCTCGTGCCCCGACCGCGTCCGTGCACTGGTTGTCGGCGGCGGCGGACGCGAGCATGCCCTCGCATGGAAGATTTCCCAGTCGCCACGGCTCGAACGGCTCTGGGTCACGCATCCCGAGAACCCGGCGCTCGCCGAACTTGGTGAACCGTGCCCGGAATCGACAGATCCGAAGCAACTCTGGCGGCTGAACAACTGGCTCGATCGCGAGAAGATCGATCTCGTGGTGGTCGGCCCCGAGGCGCCGCTCGCCGAAGGCTTCGCCGACGCGGTCGCGACCGACCATCGACTTGTGTTCGGTCCTACGCGCGACGGCGCCCGGCTCGAATCGGACAAGGCATGGGCGAAACAACTCATGCGTTCGGCTTCGATTCCCACCGCCGAGTCAAGAGCCTTCGCCACCTACGAGCAGGCGGAAGAGTTCCTCCGTTCGCGCGAGGACGAGCCGCCGGTGATCAAGGCGGCCGGGCTCGCCGCGGGTAAGGGCGTCATCGTTCCCGATTCGCTCGACGAGGCGCTCGACGCGATTGACCGCATCATGCGTCGCAAGGAATTCGGCGCCGCCGGCGACCGCGTCGTCATCGAGGAGCGGCTGTCCGGACCCGAAGTGTCCGTGCTTGCGCTTGTCGACGGACGAAACATCTATGTGCTTGAGCCGTGCCAGGATCACAAGCGTTTGCTCGAGGGCGGTGAAGGACCGAACACCGGCGGAATGGGCGCATACTGCCCGACTCCGATTCTCTCGGACGACATGCTGAGCGAAGTCGAACGCGAAATCCTCGTGCCGACCGTCGATGCGCTCCGGCGCGAGGAGATCGATTACCGCGGCGTTCTCTACGCCGGTCTCATGCTCACGCCAAGCGGCCCGAAGGTGCTTGAATTCAACTGTCGATTCGGCGACCCGGAATGTCAGCCGCTCATGATGCGGCTGCAGGGCGATTTCCTCCACACACTGTGGTGCACCGCGTCGGGGCGTCTGACCGAAGCGGACCTGAGTTGGGATCCGCGTCATGCGTGCTGCGTGGTCATGGCGTCGGAGGGGTATCCCGGACCGTATGCGAAGGGGCTCGAGATCACGGGGATTACCGACGCCGAAGCGCTCGGAGACCTGAAGGTTTTCCACGCGGGCACGAAGCGCGAAGACGGGCGGGTCGTGACGAGCGGCGGACGCGTGCTCGGTGTCACTGCCCTCGGCGAGACGCTTCAGGCGGCGCGTGACCTCGCGATGCGCGGCTGCGAACAGATCAAGTTCAAAGGCGCCCAGTACCGGTCTGATATCGGCGCCCAGGCGCTGGCGATCCGCTGAGTCGGTCAGGCGTGCGTTGACGGCGTCCGGGGCGCAGAGTTCAATGCCATCATGTCCCGTGCCGCACCCTGCCCTCGATTCGCGCTCTTGTTGGTGTCGGCGCGGCGAGGCTGGATCCTGAGTTCGCTCCTGCTGGTCAACCTGGCGCTCGGTTGCGAAGGCGCGTCGTCGAGTGACGATCCGGAGGTGGAAGTGCTCGTTTCCGTGGCAGCGAGCATGAGCGACGCGATTGCGGCGATCGCCGCCGAGTTCGAAGCGTCAGAACCGGGCGCCGAAATCGCGATCAATGTCGGCTCCTCCGGCGAGTTGGCCCGTCAGATCGCCCGCGGCGCCGAAGTCGACCTGTACATCGCGGCCGATCCGGCGTGGATCGACTGGCTCATCGACCAGAAAGCGCCAGCCGGCGATCGACGCGCGTTCGCCGGCAACCGGCTCGCTCTCGTCACGACCTCCTCGCGCGCCGACTCTCTCCGGTCAATCGCTGACCTTGTCGCTTCCGATATCAAGCGCATCGCGATCGGTCAGCCCGAGACTTCGCCCGCGGGGCGTTACGCGATGCGTGAGCTCGAGCGACGCGGCGTCGCCGACGCGGTCGCTGAACGATTCATACTCACCGACCATGTACGCCAGGCGCTCGTATATCTCGAGCGCGGCGAAGCGGACGCCGCGTTCGTGTACGAGACCGATGTTCGAGACGCGAGTTCGCTGCACATCGTCGAACGGTTCGCGCTCCCGGAGCGAATGTACGAGGCTCTGGCGCTCGACCGTGATGACGCGTCGGACGCCTCCTCCGGTCGCCGACTCATGCGTGATCGATTTGTCGAACATCTGCATTCGGCCGCCGCCACACGGATTCTTCGGGAGCACGGTTTCGTTGTCGATTGATCCAGACCACCCCTTCTGGCTCTCGCTCCGGATCGCAGGCGCCTCGACCGCCCTGTGCTTCGTGGTCGGCGCGCCAATCGCGTACTGGCTCGCACGCACCCGTCAGCGATTCAGCGTCATTATCGAGATGGTCATCCTCCTGCCGCTCGTGTTGCCTCCGACCGTAGTGGGCTACGCGCTCGTCATGACGCTCGGTCGAGAAGGACCGATCGGCTCGGTTCTGGCGCCGCTCGGAATCGAATTTCTTTTCTCGCCGGTCGGCGCGATCGTCGCCGCGTTCACGGTGTCGCTCCCGCTCGCGGTGCTTCCGTTCAAGGCGGCGTTTGAAGCGGTGGCGCGGGAATACGAAGAACTCGCAGCACTCGAAGGCTTGAGCCGCGCGAGGTCGGCGTTGCAGATCACACTGCCGATCGCCCGCCGGGGAATCGGCGCCGGTCTTCTCCTCGCCTTCGCGCGATCACTGGGCGAGTTCGGCGCCACGCTGATGGTCGCCGGCAACATTCCGGGACGAACGCAAACGCTCTCGCTCGCCGTCTACCACGCCTGGCAGGTTGGCGCGGACGCGGCCGCGACCGGACCCATTCTCATCCTCACGGCGGTCGCCATCGCGGTCGTCGCGCTACAGCGTGGACTCTTGCGTCCCGAATGACGGGAGCGCCGGTGGTCAGTCGACCTCAGCGCCATCCTTCGAGACCCAGATCGTGCGCCCGTTGTCCTCGTCACGCTCGCCGACGGCGCACGCAACGATGATCTGCGCGACATCCTCGGGTGTCAGCGTGTCGTCACGCGCGATCCTCGATTCATCGAAGAGTTCGCGCAGCATCGTCGTCTCAACCGCGCCGGGCGCCACGCAGAAACCGCGTATGCCGTGCGGCTCGCCCTCGGTCGCGATGGATCGCGTGAACGAATTGAGCGCCGCCTTCGCGCCGGCATACGCGAAGAACCCCGGGAACGGATCCCGCGCGGACATGGAACTCACATTGACGATGCGCCCGCCGCCCCGCTCGACCATGTGCGGCCACACGGCGTTGATCATCCACGCCGGCGCCAGGGCGTTGACCTCGAAGCATCGGGTAATGTCCGTGGACTTCATCGTTCCGACCGGCTGAAGCGGCGCCGAGCCGGCGTTGTTGATGAGGATGTCGATGCGGCCGAGACCTTCGAGGGCGCGCTCGATGAGTTCGAGCGACTCGACTTCGACACTGACATCGGTCCACCGGAGCATGACATCGGCGGCGCCGGCGTCGCGCACCAGCGCCCCCGCTTCTTCGAGGACTTCACCGCGGCGACCGGCGAGGCACAAGGCGAACCCGCGCTTCGCCAGTTCGAGCGCCGTCGCGAGCCCGATGCCCGAGCCGCCACCGGTGATCAACGCCACCTGCATGAATCATGCTCCCACCAGCGTAACGCCACGCCGCCATTGACCCGCCGCTGACGCAAAAAGAAGAAGGGAGATCGAGGGGACTCGAACCCCCGACCTCCTGGACCACAACCAGGCGCTCTAACCAACTGAGCTACGATCTCCATTCTGCGCGCCGCGAGGGCGTCGCCCGCGAATCTAGCGCAGCGGGGCGAAGCAGTCAACGACGCCAGGGCCTCCCCGACTGATGATCCCGGGCTGGGGAATCGACCTGATAAGCGTGGCTTACGATCGAGTTCAGGCTTGGCAGATTCGGCTTCGAATCCCTATCGTAGCGTCTTTGTTGCAGAATCGTGGCCGGGGTCACCGACAAGTGACGGGTATTGACCGCGCCATTATCCCGATTCGGAGGCGGAAATGACCACCACTGCGACGCCGGCCATCGAGTTCACGAAAGCGAAGCTGCTCGGCAACCTGTCCCAGGCTGAGCTCGTGGAACTCGCCGTGCAGCGTGGCGAAGGACAGCTCGCCTCGAATGGCGCCCTCAACTGCATCACCGGTGATCGAACCGGCCGCAGCCCCAACGACAAGTTTCTTGAAGATTCCCCCGCCGTGCACGAGCACATCTGGTGGGGTCCGGTCAACCGTCCGATCTCACCGCAGAGCTTTGACACGCTCGTCCAGCGGGCCGTCGAACACCTCGACGCCCGACCGGAACTCTTCGAATTCCGCGGATTCGCCGGCGCCGATCCGAAGTACCGACTCAGCGTGCGCGTCATCACGGAGAAGGCGTGGCACTCGCTCTTCGCGCAGACGCTCTTCATCCGGCCCGGCAAGGTGGAGCTCGACTCGTTCGATACCGACTGGACCATTCTGAACGCCTGTGAGATGGAAGTGGAAGACTGGGAGGAGCTCGGCCTGAACAGTCCGATCGGAATCCTCCAGTCTCTCGAAAAGAAGACCGTCGTCATCTTCGGCACGCACTACGCGGGCGAAATCAAGAAGAGCATCTTCTACGCGATGAACTACGACATGCCCGACGCGGGCGTGTTCCCGATGCACTGCTCCGCGAATGTCGCGATGGACGATCCGAAGAATGTCGCGCTCTTCTTCGGCCTCTCCGGCACGGGGAAGACGACACTGTCCGCCGACCCCGATCGCGCGCTCATCGGCGACGATGAGCATGGCTGGTCGGACGAGGGCGTCTTCAATTTCGAGGGCGGCTGCTATGCGAAGTGCATTCGTCTCTCACAGGAAGGCGAGCCGCAGATCTGGGACGCGATCAAGTTCGGATCGGTGCTCGAGAATGTCGTCCTCGACGATCGCCGCAAGCCCGATTACGACGACGGCTCATTGACCGAAAACACGCGTGTCACCTATCCGGTCGACTACATCCCGCATGCCCAGATTCCGTCGATCGGCGGACATCCGAAGAATGTCATTTTCCTCACGGCGGACGCGTTTGGCGTCCTCCCGCCGATCAGCCGGCTCACCCGCGATCAGGCGATGTACTACTTCGTGAACGGATACACCTCGAAGCTCGCCGGGACCGAAGCCGGCGTCACCGAGCCCCAGCCAAACTTCAGCCCATGCTTCGGCGGCCCGTTCCTCCCGCGTGAGCCGAAGGTCTACGCCGACCAGCTCGCCGAGCGAATCGAGAAGCACGGCGCGCGAGTCTGGCTCCTCAATACCGGATGGTCGGGCGGCCCGTACGGCGTCGGTCACCGGGTCAAGCTTGCGTTCACACGAGCCATGGTGAGCGCCATTCTCGATGGCACGCTCGATTCGGCCGAGTTCGAGCCGGACGAGATCTTCGGCCTTCAGATTCCTCGCGAGGTGCCCGGCGTGCCTTCGAAGGTTCTTCGGCCACGCGCGACCTGGTCGGACCCGAACGCCTACGACGAGAAGGCCCGGTCGCTCGCCGGTCGTTTCCGGGAGAACGACGCGAAGTTTGACCTGCCGGACGAAGTCCGCGACGCCGGACCGCGCGGCTAATCGACGGGGACTCGATCGTCATCCACCGGCGCCCGATTATCGGATCATTCGCCGTCTGGCGGGTGATCTCGGTTTGCGCGGGCGATCACGCGGAATAAACGGCATTCGACCCGACTTTTGCTTGTGACCGACTACCCGCGGGGGTAGATTGGTCGCGTGGCTCGAGGCCATTCCGCGCCCCCACCGTGTGGGCTAAATCGCTGATATCGAGACATTTCCCTCGGAGATATGGAAGATGCAGGAGCATGTGAAAGCTGTGGGTGGCGCCGCCATCCTTGGATTTGTGCTGTCACCCCTGGCGACCCCCGTGTACGCGGGCTCGCCGCTAACTCCGGTCGCGGCGCCCGTGGTCGACGCTTCGGTTCCCCTGAACCACCGCACGATCGCGGTTCCGGGTTCGGACGCCCTGGTTCAGTTGTGGGACGAAGTCGACGCGAACGGCGCCGTCACGCAGGTCTACTCGATCTCTCTGGACGGATCGAACTGGACGGCCCCGCGTGAAGCCTCGTATGACCTCAAGCTCCGCTTCGGCTCGTTTGACCCCCTCGCGGGCGCCCCGGCGACGCCGGCGAGCCTCGAGGCGGACGCCTCGAACGAGATCTTCATCGTTCAGTTCGTGACGCAGCCGCTCGAGGCGTACCGGAACGATCTCCACCGCATGGGTGGCCAGATCTACAAATTCCTCGCGAACAACGCCTACATCGTCCGCATGGACGCCGAAACCCGCGCGGAGGTCGAGAGCCTTCCCTATGTCCGCTGGGTCGGCGCCTTCCATCCGGCGTATAAGCTCGAGGAATCGCTGCTCGAGCAGGTCGCGCCGACGAACGCGTACGGCGCCGAAGGCGTCGCGGGCGTTGAGGCGGACGCGAACGCGACCTTCGCCGCCGACCGGAACGCCGCGGGCGACCTCATCACCGTGAACATCATGGTCTTCGAGAAGGGTCCGCGCCAGAAGCAGGCCGTCGCGAATCGCATCCGCGCCATCGGCGGCCGCATCGACAACCTCATTCCCGACGGCTACCGCATGGTCGCGACCGTTTCGGTCGACCAACTCAACGCGGTCGTCGGCATGAACGAGGTCATGTGGGTCGATCTCTGGAGCGCGCCTGAGCCGGACATGAATATCGCCCGCGACATTGGCGGCGCCCTCTTCCTCGAGTCGACCCTCGGCATGACCGGCCAGGGCGTTCGCGGTGAGGTCATGGACGATGGCATCCGCGGCACCCATGTCGATTTCCAGAACCCGCCCGTGCTCTACCACGGCGGCAGCGGATTTGGCAGCCACGGAACCTCGACCTACGGCATTACCTTCGGGTCCGGCGTCGGAAACGCCTCCGCCACGGGCGTCCTGCCCGACGCCGAGGCGAAGATCTTCGCTCTCTGGAGCCCACCGAACCGTTATTCCCACACACAGCAGCTCGTCGACCCGAGCGGCTCGTTCCGCGGCGTCTTCCAGACGAACAGCTGGGGCAACAGCCGCACGCGTTCGTACTCGTCGATCTCGGCCGAGATGGACGACATCATCTTCGACAACGATCTCATCATCACCCAGTCGCAGTCGAACGCGGGCAACCAGGACTCGCGTCCGCAGGCGTGGGCGAAGAACATCGTGTCGGTCGGCGGCGTGTACCACCGCAATACGCTCACGAAGTCGGATGACGCCTGGAGCTTCGGCGGATCGATCGGCCCGGCCTCGGATGGCCGCATCAAGCCGGACTTCACGCACTTCTACGACAGCATCTTCACGACCTCGTCGAGCAGTGACACGAGCTACACCTCGAGCTTCGGCGGCACTTCCGGCGCCACGCCGATCACGGCCGGCTACTTCGGCCTCATGTATCAGATGTGGCATCAGGGACAGTTCCCCGGCTTTGGCGGCGGAGCTTCGGTGTTCGACAGCCGGCCGCACTTCTCGACCGCGAAGGCGCTCATGGTGAACTCGGCCGAGCAGTACACCTTCAGCGGGACGAGCCACGACCTGACCCGTACCCACCAGGGCTGGGGCATGGCCGATGTCGAGCAGCTCTACAACACGCGGAACGATCTGCTCATCATCAATGAGACCGATGTGCTTCTGCCGTTGCAGACGAACACCTACGGCGTCAATGTTGACGGCTCGTTCCCCGAGCTCAAGGTCACGATGATCTACGCCGACCCGATGGGCGTGCCCAACTCGAGTCAGCACCGCATCAACGACCTCACGCTCAAGGTGACCTCGCCGAGCGGCACGATCTACTACGGCAACAACGGCCTTCTCGCGGGGAACTATTCGACCGCAGGCGGCGCCGCGAACACCGTCGACACCGTCGAGAATGTGTTCGTAAACAATCCCGAACTCGGGACCTGGACGATCGAGGTTTCCGCGGACGAGATCAACGAAGACGGTCATGTCGAGACCGGCGCCGTGGACGCCGACTTCGCGCTCGTCGCCTCCGGCGGCGTGGGCGAGCCGGGCATGATCCTGTCGGTTCCGGCCCTCTTCGGCGGTCAGCAGGCCACGATCAGCGTCGAGAACGCGACCCCGGGTGAGACCGTGGCCTTCCTCTACAGCCTGCGTGGTCAGGGTTCGACCTTCATCCCGCAGCTCAATGTCACGGTCGATCTGCAGAGCCCGCGTCTGGGCGGCACGGATGTCGCGGACGGGAACGGCGACGCGAGCCTGACGAGTCAGCTTCCGGATGTCGGACCGCTCGTCATCTGGCTGCAGGCGGCGGAGTTCGGCCGCAAGTCGAACCTCGTGGTCAGCCAGATCAACTGATGGCGCCGAACCATCCGATCGGATGGATTCGATTCGACTCGATACGAACAGGCCCGCGGATCTCCGGATCTGCGGGCCTTTCTCATTTTTCACAGGATCGAACTGCTCTCGCAGCCGTCCTCGACCTCAGACCGTGTCGTACGCGCTCATCGGTGGGCAGACGCAGATGAGGTTGCGGTCGCCGTAGGGGTTGTCGACGCGGCCGACGGCGGGCCAGAACTTCGCGTCGCGGAGCCAGGGCGCCGGGAACGCCGCCTGCTCGCGCGAATACGGTCGATCCCATTCATCCGCCGAAACGACATGAATCGTGTGCGGGGCGTTCCGGAGCGCGTTGTTCTCGCGGTCCATTTCACCGCTCTCGATCGCGGCGATCTCTTCGCGAATCGCGATGAGGGCGTCGCAGAAGCGGTCGAGCTCTTCCTTTGACTCGCTTTCGGTCGGTTCGATCATGAGCGTGCCGGGGACGGGCCAGGACATTGTCGGCGCGTGAAAGCCGTAGTCGATGAGGCGCTTCGCGATGTCGTCGATCTTTATGCCGGCCGACTTCTCGAAGCCGCGACAGTCGATGATGAACTCGTGCGCCACCCGCCCGGACGCGCCGCGATAGAGAACATCGAAATGTCCCTCGATTCGCTTCGCCATGTAATTCGCGTTGAGGATCGCGACCTTCGTCGCCCGCGTGAGTCCCGCGCCGCCCATAAGGGCGATGTAGACCCACGAGATCGGCAGAATGCTCGGGCTGCCGTACGGCGCGGCGGCGATCGGGCCGATCGCCTGCTCACCGGCGGTGTCGGGCTTGATGACCGGATGCGAGGGCAGGAACGGCCGCAGCGCCTCGGTCACCCCGATGGGCCCCATTCCGGGTCCTCCGCCGCCGTGCGGGATGCAGAAGGTCTTGTGGAGGTTGAGGTGGCACACATCGGCGCCGTAGTCCCCGGGCCGGCAGAGGCCGACCTGGGCGTTCATGTTCGCGCCGTCGAGGTAGACGAGTCCGCCGTGCTCATGGACGAGATCACAGATCTCGCGAATCGTGGGCTCGAACACGCCGTGGGTGGACGGATAAGTGACCATGAGCGCGCCGAGCTGGTCCGCGTGCTGCTCCGCCTTCGCGCGGAGATCGTCAACATCGATGTTGCCTCGCTCGTCGCAGCGGACGGGAACGACCTTGAAGCCGGCCATGACGGCGCTCGCGGGATTCGTGCCGTGCGCCGAAGTCGGAATGAGGCAGACCGTGCGCTTCGCGTCGCCCTTCGCCTGGTGGTAGGCGCGAATGACGAGGAGCCCGGCGTACTCGCCCTGGGCGCCGGCGTTCGGCTGGAGTGACACCGCGGCGAAGCCGGTGATCTCCGCGAGCCACGCTTCAAGGCGATCGAATAGTTCGGCGTATCCCTTCGTCTGGCTCTCGGGCGCGAACGGATGGATCCGCCCCGCTTCGGGCCAGGTCACAGGGAGCATCTCCGAGGTCCCGTTGAGCTTCATCGTGCACGAGCCGAGCGGGATCATCGAATCGGCGAGCGAGAGATCGCGCCGCTGCAGCTTGTACATGTAGCGGAGCAACTCGGTCTCGGAGTGGTAGCGGTTGAAAACGAGGTGGGTGAGGTAGTCTGAGGTGCGCGCGAACGCCGTCGGGAGCGCGGCCGCGTGCTCGCTCGTGAGGTCATCGAATTCGAAGTCGACTTCGTCTCCGCCGTTGAAGGCGGCGAGGAGATCGAGGATGTCCTCGCGCCGTGTCGTCTCGTCGATGGACACGCCGAACGACCCGTCATCGAAATGCCGCAGGTTGATTCTTCGTTCGTCGAGCGCGCGTCGGATCGCGTCGCGCTTCGCACGCTCGGCCGGAACACGCAGCGTGTCAAAGAACGGTTCGCCGCCCGGATCGAATGCGAGCTTGCGCAGGCCGACCGCGAGCGCCGTGGTGAGGCCATGCACGCGCTCGGCGATCGTCCGAATGCCCTTCGGGCCGTGGTACACGGCGTACATGCCGGCCATGATCGCGAGCAGCGCCTGCGCCGTGCAGATGTTGCTCGTGGCGCGTTCGCGCTTGATGTGCTGCTCGCGCGTCTGGATCGCCATCCGGAACGCCGGATTCTCCTGCGCATCACGAGAGACGCCGATGATGCGGCCGGGCATCTTGCGCACATGTTCTTCACGCGTGACGAGGAACGCGGCATGCGGGCCGCCGAATCCGAGCGGGACTCCGAAGCGCTGGCTGGAGCCGACGACGATGTCCGCGCCCATCTCGCCGGGCGGCGTGAGGATCGCCATCGCGAGCAGATCGGTCGCGAACACGGCCTGGGCGCCGACCGCGTGGGCCGCCTCGGCCACCGGGCGGAAGTCGATCACTCGCCCATCTGTCGTCGGATACTGAAGGAGCACTCCCGCGAACGACTCGTCAAAGTCGATCGAATCAGTGGCGCCGACCACGAGTTCGATCTGAAGCGCCTCGGCACGCGTGCGGCAGACTTCGATCGTCTGCGGATGACAATCGTCCGCGATGAAGAACTTCGTCCGCTCGCCCTTCGCGACCGCGAACGACATCGCCATCGCTTCCGCGGCGGCGGTCGCCTCGTCGAGCAGCGACGCGTTGCAGATCGGAAGGCCGACAAGATCGGCGACCATCGTCTGGAAGTTGATGAGCGCTTCGAGTCGACCCTGAGCGATCTCCGCCTGGTAGGGCGTGTACTGCGTATACCAGCCCGGATTCTCGAGAATGTTCCTCTGAATGACCGGCGGCGTGATGCAGTCGTGGTAGCCGGCGCCGATGTACGAACGGCGCACCTCGTTCTTCCCGAGGATGGAACGCAGTTCCTGGATGAGTTCATGCTCGCCACGAGCCGGACCAATCTCGAGCGGGCGACCCAGACGGATCGATGGCGGAACGGTCGCGTCGATGAGCGCGTCAAGCGACTCAACGCCGATCGTCGCGAGCATGTCACGGATCTCGTCCTCGTTCGGGCCGATGTGGCGTTCAACGAAGGTGTCCGAGGGGCTGAGGGCGTCGTGGTTCGGCATGGTTTCAGATCGGGGGTTGGCGTACTGGCTCGCGTCTAGGCGAACGGCGGCGCCTCGGGACGAGGCGGGGGCGGACGATTCGGGAGTCATGCGTCATCCTGTCTGAGCGCGAAGCGGGCGGTTCCGACGGCTCGGGCGCGGTGGGAAGGATAGCGATCGTGCGTTCTCGACGCTACGCGGTGATTCCCCCGAGTCCGGTTCATCGGCCGCGGCCGGCGATGCAACGGACTCCGGCGCCGGCGGTACCGGGGGCGGCGTCGGCGCGTCTAGAATCAGCTTCGTTTCGCGACGGTCGAGCGGCCGTCGAACGACTTTCTTTCGCCTTCTGTCTCGTTGAGGATGATCACCATGCCCAGATCGCTCTATCGCCCGGTGTCGCTCGCCTGCTCGGTGGCGTGGCTCGCCCTGACTTCGTCGGCCTGGTCGCAGATGCCGATGACGGAATCGAACGCCGCGGCGACCGAAGTCGATATCGCCGGCATTCTGTCCGAACTCGATCCCGATGTGCGGGTCTACATCGGCCACATCAATACACTCGCGAACCCGTTCTTCGAAGGGCGCGCCCCGGGCACGGACGGCAACCGCGCCGCCGCGGACTATCTCGAGTTCTGGTTCCGTTACTTCGAACTCGCCCCGGCTTTCCCCGGCGACCCGGCGGCGGACGCAAAGGACCCCGCGAACTGGACGAGCTACCGCCAGCCGTTCGACATGCCGAGCGGTATGGAAGCGACGCGTCAGGAACTCTCCATGAGCGCCGGCGGTGACGCGCGGACCTTCGAATCAGGTGTCGACTTCAACGCCATGGGCATGGGCGAAGGCGACGCGACGGCTCCGCTGAGCTGGGTGGGCTACGGGCTCGAGCGCGGGCCCGGCGAGTTCGCCGCGTACGACTCCTTCGGCGACATCGATCTCACCGATCGCATCGCGGTCATTCTCCGCTTCGAGCCGAGCGACGAGGAAGGGCTCAGCCGCTGGACAGGCGGACGACGCGGCTGGTCGAACGCGGCCGGACTGCGCGACAAGATGCTCGCGACGGCGCAGCGCGGCGCCGCCGGGATCATTCTCGTGCACCCGCCGAACACGCACGACCACCGCACGAACGATCTGCTCACCGCGGACGAATCGGTCTGGGGCCGCGTTGGCGTTCCGGTCGTCCACATGACGATTCCCGCCGCAGACGAGCTGCTCCAGCAGGCCTCCGGGAAGTCGCTCAACGAACTCAAGGCGATGGCCGATGAGCCGGACGCGAAGGCGTTCCATCTCAACGACGACGCGAAGGTCACGATCGGCACGGATCTCGAACGCAAGGCGAATCCGACCGACAATGTCGGCGCCGTCCTCTGGGGGCGAGGCGACCTCAAGGACGAGTGGATCATCATCGGCGGGCACTACGACCATGTCGGCTACGGCTACTTCGGCAGTCGGACCGGCGCCGCCGGAACCATTCATCCCGGCGCGGATGACAATGCGTCCGGGACCTCGGGTGTGCTTCTCCTCGCGCAACTGCTCAGCGACGAATACGCGAATATGGATGCGTCGACCGACGCCCGATCAATCCTCTTCATGGGTTTCTCGGCGGAGGAGTCGGGCCTGAACGGTTCGCGTCATTACACCCGCAATCCGACGCTCGATGCGGAACAGATCAACATCATGCTCAACCTCGACATGATCGGTCGGCTCCGCGATGACTCGCTCGAGGTGAGCGGCGTCGGCTCGGCCGAAGGCCTCGAGGAAATGCTCCACCCGATCTTCGATGAGAGCGGACTCGACATCTTCAGCCAGCAGACCGGGCAGGGACCGAGTGATCACGCCAGCTTCTACGCCGTCGGTATTCCCGTCCTCTTCTTCTTCACCGGGCTTCACGATGAGTACCACTCGCCGGCGGATGTCATGTCGACGATCAATCCGGTTGGCGCCGTTCGGGTCGTGCATCTCGCGAAGCAGGTCGCGCTCATGATGGCGACGAGCGCCGAGCGTCTCGTCTACCAGAAGTCCGACGGGCGGTTCAGCCGCTCCGGTCTTGTGGAGTTCATGGAGAACAAGGACGAAGCCGCGTCGACTGCGACGGATCCAGCGCAGGCGGTGATCGGTCGGCCGAGCGTCCGCCTCGGGATTCGTCCCGCCTACCGAGAGGATGTCGATGGCGTCCTCGTCGAGGGTGTGTCCGAAGAGACCTCCGCGGCGGACGCAGGAATCAAAGCAGGGGACATTCTCATCGCCTGGAACGGCGAGAAGATCGACGGCGTCGCCGGGCTCATGGGTCACATTCGCACGGCCAAGCCGGGCGATGTCGTGAAGATGAGTATCGAACGCGACGGCGAGTCGATGGAAGTGCCCGTCACGCTCAAGGCGAACAGCGCGAGTCCGTGACGGCCCCCCGCTATCTTCGCTGAAATCGAATCAGGCCCGCGACGATGTTCGCGGGCCTTTTTCCTGCGCTCGCGCCGGGGCCTCATCTTCGTTGAGTGGCTGACCGACCTTCGGCTCCACGCCGGCGACGAGTCGTTTCAGGTTCGAACGGTGCTTGATCACCACGAGCAAGGCGAGGGCGCCCGTGAGCGCCATGAACGGCCACGCGGGCTGGACCGATTCGATGAGCGTCGGGCCGTCGGCGACGCCGAAATCGCGCGGCACGGAGACAATGAGAATCCAAACCGGCATGCTGATCGCGGCGAGCATGCTCGAGAGTGAAATGAATCGTGTGAGCTTGAGCGTGAGGAGCCAGACCGCGAGGGCGCCGAGCGCGGGCCAGGTGAGATGGGGATAGACGCCGAGCATGAAGCCGAACCCCGTCGCGACACCCTTTCCGCCGCGGAATCCGAGGAACATCGAGAACATGTGACCGAGAATCGCCGCGACTCCGACGGCCATCCACATGAACGCGTCCGCGGCCGTGAGCGCGGTCGCCGGCTGCGCCCACCATCCGAACCAGATTCCCGTCATCGCCACCGGGACGAAGCCTTTGCCCAGATCGAGCACGAAGCAGAGCATGCCCATTCGGCGGCCGAGAAGCCGCCCGACATTCGACGCCCCGACATTCCCGGAGCCATGGAGGCGAATGTCGACGCCACGCGCCCGACCAATGAGCAGGGCGAACGGGATTGAGCCCAGAAGATAGGCGGCGACGATCATGATCAGCCAGGGCGCGAGATGCTCGATCATGCAGGAGCTCCGGCGACGGTTCTTGGTTCAGAATTGTTGGCGCCGGCCGGGTCCGACTCGTGCGCCGACCGACGATCTCTCGACTTCGACGCCTCGCGTGGGCGAACTCGGCCGCGATCGTCATCGGCTCGTGCGAACCGTTCGAGCGTTCGCTCGATGTCAGTCACGAAGCGATCAAATTCGAACTCGGACGCGTGTTCCGTGACCAGCCGGGCGATGCGTTCGTAACGATTCGCGTCGAGCAGATCACGCATGGCGCCCGCGAGCGCCTCGGCGTCGCCGGGTCGAACGATTCGCCCGAGGAGCCGTCCGTCGTCGACACGCAACTGGTCGACCGCGCCGGTCGCGTGCGTCGCGATCACGGGCCGGCCGAACGCAAGTGACTCCCACACGACGCGGCCGAGCGTCGAATGATTCGCCGGCGCGAGGCCGACATCGACGGCCGCCCAGAGTCGCGCCATCTCGTCGGTGCGACCGAGCACGCGAACCTGCCTCTCGATCGATTGACGCATCGCTCGATCGTGCGCGGACCACTGGCCTTCGCCTGCGATCAGGACCACGAATGAATCGACTCCGGACCGTACGAGCGCGGTCACGGCTTCGAGCATTGTCGACCGCCCATGGCGGAGGCCATTCGATCCCGCCCAGAGAAAGACGGTGTCCTCGTCGCGAATCCCGAACCGCCGTCGGGTCGCGTCGCGCCAAGAATCGAGGTCGGCGCGCTCAGCCGGCGGCTCGATGGGAGAGGCGCCGCGTACGCGGACGAAGCGCTCCTCCACGCCGGGGGATACGCTCAGGTCGTCGGCCATCGTCTGACTAAGCGCGAGGAACCCACGGACCCGAGGATCGCGCCGCACGGCGCGCTCGACAAGCCGACGCTCAATGACATTGGGATGCAACTGAATGCCGAGACGCCGGAGCCCGTCATTGAGCGCCCGGTCCTCCCGCTCGAGTCGGAGTTGTATCCACCCCTCACACGGACAGACGAGCGTGGCCGGGATCGCCGCGCAGAACGAGAGACTCACTTCGTGCGGCAGCGATCGAAGCGCCTGTTGCGCCCACCGCCGAAGCGCGATGAGTCGATGCGAATTCGGATGATCCAGTTCCGGACGCCGGCACACGACCTTGAGCCGCGGATAGAGCGTCGGGTCAATGACGCCATCGCAGAGGATGGTCACCGAGTGGCCGCGCGTGACGAGTCGGTCGCCGAGTTCGGTCACCATCGTCGACTTCGCGCCTCGAAGACGCCGGAGATGTTCGCAGGCGAGCACGATTCGCACGATCAGTCCTCGGTACGGCGGTGAAAGTACCGTGTGACCATTCAATCGGCCGGATGTGACACGGAGTCTCGAAATCGGCCGGGCAAAGTCCACAGCGTAAGAAGCATGAGACACTCGGTCCCCGTCGCCGTGAGATTATGGGCGTCGAGGACATTGGCTCCGGCGAACGCGAGAACCAGCGCCGGCATCACCGGGCCGAATGGGTCGGTTCGCCGGTCCCGCCACGCCTGAAGTGCGAGAAGCGCCCAGAAAATGGCATAGATGACCAGGCCGATGGAACCGGTCGTCACCCAGATGTGCAGGACGCTGCTGTGCGGATGAGGAAGCACGAGAGGTCGATCCGGATCGTCGAGGGATTCTTCATCGACGAGGGCAAGCGCAGCGGGTCGGTATGACCCAATGCCGACGCCGATCGCGGGTCGCTCGCACACAAGTTCCCACGACAGTTCGATCTGACGAATCCGTCGTCCGACATCGGTGTCGTAGGAGTCTTCAACGACCGCACTCTCGATCTCAGCGGCCGCAAGATCGAGACGATGACGGATGGAGTCACCGGCGATTGCCCAACTGACCGCGGCGGCGAGCACAAGCGCTCCGATTCCGATCGGAATGCTCCAGCGCCGTCGTTCCCCACTCCGCAGCACGACGATGACCATTACCGTCGCGAGACCGACGAGGGCGGCGATCCACGGGCCGCGGCTGCCCGCAAGCGCGAGGCCGGTCACCACGAACGGAATCGAGAGGCCTGAGATGAGACGGAGGCCTCGCCGGCCGTACGCGACACCCCCGCACGCGAGAAGAAGCGCGGTGACATGAACGATCGATGTCGCGAACGGGTGGAGGAACCCGGGATATCGACCGGGCGTCGCCCGGTCCCATCCAAGCTCCACGAGGAATCCGACACCCAGGCGTTGCCCGAGTTGCGCCATCCCGACGGTCGCAGCGCCCACGATCAGCGCCAGAATCATTCGATCGCGCCGGTCGACCACGGGCCAGAAGCAGAACAGCAGCGGAATCTGCGTACGGAAAATCTTGAGTTCGTCGAGTCCCTGAGTTCGATCGAGCGACCACGCCAGCGTCAACGCGTGCCAGACGAAAAGTGCGAAGAGTGACCACACGATCGGCGATCGGACGAGGGAGCGATAGCACGGGCCGGTCGCCCAGATTCGCAGGATCGCGTAGACGAAGACGACGGCCGAGAGAATCCCGGGAATCGCGACGCCGAACCCGATGGAGAAGACGAAGACGACGGCCATCGCGGCGTGGACGCGGTCACCGAGCGGATCGCGTGCTTTTGCGATCGCGCACGGATCGACTTGTATGTATTGGTCGGTCATGACGCGCGGAAATCCTCCGGCCGCGCGTTGTCGAGATGCGTCAGTTCGAGGAGGCGCATGTGCTTGACCGTGGCGTTGACGCCGGCGCCGAACGCCGCGACCCAACCGCGCCATCCATCAAGCCAACCTGACCGGAGCACGAGTTGCTTGAGCACCGCGGCCGGCGGGGAGACCATGAGCTGGATCGCGGTCCCGCGACGGCCGAGCGCGTAATAGCTCTCCGCCGCATTGAGTCCATGCGCAATCTGCTTTGAAAGGAAGTGCCGAACATCCCGGTACGCGTCGTGCCGGAGCAACCCGTCGAGTCGGGCCGTGGGCCCTTCGACATCGAGACGGTCGTGCGGGTTGTAACCGGCCCACTTCGCTCGTTCTCGACGGACGAGCCGGGTTCGCCACTCGGGCTGCCAGGTGTGACGCAGTTCGACCTCACCGAACCAGGTGCGCCGATTCATCTCATAGCCTGCGACGGACGGGTTATTCCGCTCCACGGCCGCTCGTACGGCGGCGCTCAACTCCGCGTCGACTGACTCGTCACTGTCGAGACTCAGCGCCCACGGACTTCGGAGCTGGTCGAGCGCATACTGCTTCTGGCGGATGTGTCCGAGCCATTCGTGCTCGAGCACCTCGGCTCCGAGGCCGCGGGCGATCTGTTTCGTGCGGTCCGTGGAGCCCGAATCGACGACGACCACCCTCGACGCGAGATTCCGGACACTCTCGATCGTGCGACCAATCGTGTCCTCGTTATCGCGCGAGATGATGGCGACTTCGAGCTGTTCGAGGGGGCCGGCGTCTGTCATGATCGTTCGATCATGGCGAGTTCATTCGCCGCGTCAACCAGATGCGGTGTTCGCCGGCTCAGACCCGGTCTTTTGCGGTATAGGGCCGGATGATCTTGAGCGCCCGCGACCCGCGATGCTGGCCGATGTTCGCGATGAACTTCCGCTCGCCTTCCACGCAGAGGACCACCGGCTTGGACGCGGGCTTCTCGGTCATGATGACATCACCGGGCGCCAGATTCGTGAGTTCCTCGAGCGTGATCGTCGTCTCGGCGAGCACGCCGCTCAGGTCAAGCGGCGCCGCCGTGAGATTCTCAATGACCCGACGGCTGAACATATCGTCGCCGCGCGCCCGCTTTGTGTTGAACCATGATTGCGCGTTGAGCTCCTGCATCATCGGCTCGATGACATTGAACGGGATGCAGAGGTTCATCGTGCCGGCCCGGCTCGACATCTTGATCTCGAAGCCGATGACGATCGCGACCTCGTTCGGGGGCACGATCTGCACGAGTTGCGGATTCGACTCGAGCTCACCGAGTTCGAATTTCATCTCTCGAATCGAAGCCCACGCCTCCGAGAGCGCGTTCATCGCTCGATTGAGAATCACGCTGATGAGTTGCCCCTCGATCCCGGTCATCGGACGCTGCGGGATGAACAATTCCTGGTTCGTCCCCCCCATCAGGCGATCGATGATCGGATACACGATGAGCGGACTCACTTCGAGGCACATCATGCCGTCGAGTTCGTCGGGATGGATGAGACTGAAGGCGGTCGGGTTCGGGAGACTTGCGATGAACTCGGCGTAGGTCATCTGCTCGGCGCTCGCGACGCGCACTTCGACGATCGAGCGGAGGAACCCGGTCAGCGCGGCGCCGAAGACTCGGGCGAACGCCTCGTGCAGCGTGTGCAACGACCGCATCTGCTCTTTCGAGACGCGTTCGGGCCGCTTGAAGTCGTACGGCCGGATCTCGATCTCATCCTCTTCGCGCCGGTGACGGCTGAAGAGCTGTCCCGGCGTCGTCTCCTCGGCGATATCGCCCTGGTCGACGGCGGCGAGCAATGCATCGATATCGGATTGCTCGAGAATCTGGCTCATTCATCTTCCCGGAGTGTCGCCCACGCCCGTTTGCCCCGCCGGGGTCGAGACGGACCGGGCGCGCGGCGCCATATATCGGCTTATCGGACAACCGGACGGGGGAACTTCAGCAGGGAATCCGAGATCCGGGCGCCTCTGAACCGACGCGCCGGATGCTCCGTAGCGAGAGGCGGTTCACCTATACTCTTCCTCTGCGATTCCGCCCCGGAGGTGATTCGTCTCATGCGATCTCGAGTCCGCGGTCTAACGCTCGTCGGCGCTCTCGGCGCCCTTCTCCTCATGGCCTTCTCCGTGAACGCTCAGCCCGCCGGCTTTGGCGGCGAGCAGCGAGTCGAGCTCGACGCGGCCTGGCGCGACACCGCCCTCGTCCCGGGCGAGAAAGGCGCCCTCGCCGTCCTCATGCAGATCGCGCCCGGGTGGCATGTGAACCCCGGGCTCGAAACGAACCGTTCGTCGGAATTCCAGATTCCGAGCCGGATTGTCGTGAATGCACCGGACGGATGGACGGTTGGAACGCCGAATTGGGACGAACCCCACGAACTCGACCTGCCGGCCCTGGGTGGCGTCGTGCCCATCTATGAGGGCCAGGTTGTCGCAACGCTCGCCGTTGAGGCTCCGGACGACACCGAAGCGGGATCGCATGATCTCGAGGTCATCCTTCACTATCAGGCCTGTGACGATTCGATCTGCGAGCCTCCGACCTCGACGACCCGGACCATCCGGGTCGAGGTCGCCGACTCGGCCGAGGTGATCGAAGCGAATGCGGCATACTTTCCCGCAATGGACGACGCCGACACGCCGGACGATGGCGTCGAGCAGCACGCGACGGCGAAGCTGGTCGTTCAGCGGCCGGTCGCGTTCGCGAACGATGTCATCGGCGTCGCGGTGGTCATCGACATCGATCCTCACTGGCACATCTACCCGGCCGAGGGCACGGAATGGGAGCCTGACGACTTCATTCCGACTTCGATCGAGCTCGATTTGCCTCCGGGATGGCGCGCCGGCGAAGTCGAATGGCCGGAGCCCGAACTCATCACCATGGGCGTGGATGTCGCGGCTGAGGAGTTGCTCGCGTACGAGAATCAGGTCGTCGCGCTGGTTCCGATCGCGCTTCCCGACGCCGACCGTCTCCCCACCGGTCCGTACGACCTGAGGGTCAAGGTCCATTACATGGCCTGCGCCGATGTGTGCCTGCCGCCCACCTGGACCCGCGCGCGTGCCACGCTCGAAGTCGCTGAGCCCGGCGCCGAGGTTCCGCCGGTCGCCGCACAGGACGCCGCGTACTTCGACGGATTCGTCCCTCGATTCGACGACGCATTACCCGGCGACACCGGGATCGACGACACGAGCGCGCTCGAAATGGAATCATCCTCGACACTCAGTTGGGACGAAGGTCGCTGGTGGCTCGCGCTCGCTTTCGTGTGGCTCGCGATGGGCTGGATGATCGTGCAGACCTTCCGGATCACCCAACGGGTGAGTTGGCGCGCTGTCGTTTCGCTGGTCGGAATCGTCACGATGCTCGGTTGGCTCGGATTCACGCGGGTCATCACGGCGGAATCGGAGGGCTGGCTGCCGTATTCCCACGAAACCGCTGCGCAGGCGCGGGCGGAGGGAAAGACGGTGATCGTCGACTTCACCGCGAGCTGGTGCATCAACTGCAAGGTGGTCGAGAAGACGGTGCTCAACTCCGCCGAGGTGCGCGAAATTCTCGAGGACCCCCGGTATGTCGCGCTCATCGCCGATGTCACGAACGGAACTGGTGAAGGCCAGGAACGCCTCGCGGAACTCGGGGGCGGCGGCATCCCACTACTTACGATCGAGCATCCGAACGATGCGGAGCCGATCTCGTTTCGCGGGCTCTACACCCAGGCGCCGGTCGTCGCCGCGCTTCGAGGCGAGACCGCGGAAGTCGGAGAGGGCTTCGTGTTCGACTTCTTCGGGGCGCGCTTCACGGTTGGTGAGGGGAGTTGGGCGATCGTGCTGCTCATCGCCGCCGTCGCGGGATTCTTCCTGAACTTCACCCCGTGCGTCCTGCCCGTGATCCCGATCAAGATTCTCTCGCTTCAGGCGCATGCGAAAGACCCGAGCCGATGTTTCCTCCTCGGTCTGGTGTTCGGACTCGGGATCGTCGCAATGTTCGCGGTGCTCGGCGTGCTCATCGCCGGACTTGCATTCGGGCTCGATCGCGCGGACTGGGGCGATTTCTTCAAGTACTGGTGGGTCAGCCTCGCGATGGGCCTGCTCGTGGGCGCGATGGGCGTCGCCATGCTCGGAGTCTTCTCCGTGCAACTGCCCGGCTTCGTCTACATGTTCAACCCGCAAAGCGACAGTGTGCAGGGAAGCTTTCTGATGGGGGTCTTCGCCGCCGTGCTTTCGACTCCGTGCACCGGTCCCCTGCTGGGCGCGACGCTTGTCTGGGTGGCGGCCCAACCGGCATGGCTCGGATTCACCACGCTCGTCGTGATGGGCGTGGGTATGGCGTTACCGTACATCCTGCTCACCGCGAATCCGAAGTGGCTCGATCGCATGCCGCGCACCGGTCCGGGAAGTGAATTGGTGAAGCAGGTCATGGGACTGCTGCTGCTTGCGGTCGCCGCGTTCTTCATCGGCACGGCCTTCACTTCGCTCGGCGTACCCGGAGAGTCGGCCGCGGAGGCGTCGTCGGAGACTGCAGAAGTCCAAGCCGACGCTTGAGTGCACCACGACCATTCAGCTGATCGCCAGCCATATCGCGAGAAAGGCGACGAGATTCAGAAGGGTCGCGGCGAAGGTCACCGCCACGGTGACGAGAAAGATGACCGTGGAGTCATCGGGCGATCTCGAAGAGATCTCATTCGATGGGGTTCGCACTCCGGCTCGAGCCAGCATCAGCATGGCGAGCACGGCGCCGTAGAACGACGAGAGCAGACACGATGACGCCGCGGATCCGAGCGCCGCCGGCGTATCGAGATTCGCCAGCACCCCGACAAAGCCGATTGTCGTCCCGACGAATCCACTCAGCAACGCGAACGCCGCGATGGTCGTCCGTATCGATCGATCCGTGTCGCCGGTCGCTGTCGATCCGCCGAAGATGGCTCGTCGCGTCGAACCAGGTCCGACGGCGCTGACCGCGATCGCAAGTGTCGCAGCGATGACGAAGAGCGCGACGGGGGCGTCGATCAGGGTACCGATGGAGATCTGAGCGATGGCGCCGCACGCGACGAGCATCGCGAGAAAGAACCCCGCGGCGACGCCTCGGACAAGCGGTCGCCAACGAAGCGTCCCGTGTTCAGACTGGAGCCTCGTCGCGGTCATCGATCTCATTATCGACCGATTGGCGACCTCGATTCAGCGGGTCCGTGCCGGCTTATCCCGACTCCTCCGCCAGGAGTCGTTCGATTCGACGGCGTTCACGATCCGAAAGACGCTTCGCGGGGTCGAGCCGCAGGTTCTCATCGAGTTCAAGCGTTCGTTCGAACCACTTTCGCGCATCGCTCCTGCGGTCGGCGCGACGCAGGGCCTCGGCGAGCCGAAGCGCCGACGAAACGCCGTACGGATCCAGTCGCGCGGCCTCTTCGAAATGCGCGACCGCCGCATTGAGCGATCGGGCGTCGCCAAAGAGCTCGTAGGCTCGAATCTCGATTTGACCCGCGAGCGCGAAGTCACTCGCCCGAGTCTTTTCCCGCGTAAGGAGCGAATTCACGCTGGCTCGTGCGGTCGAGAGATACGCGGCGCTCTCATCATCGGCGTCTCGAGCTGCAGCGCGGACCGCGAGGTCGAGTGAGAGTCCCGCCCCTTCACGCGCCGCCGTGCGACTGTTCGCCGTCTCGACGAGCAACGCCTGGGCGCGGCGCGTTCGATCTTCATCAAAGCGACTCATCGCCAGCTCAATCGAGAATGCGATCCGGTCGACGAGGCGTTCGATTCGCGCCGAATCGTTCGCGGCCCGCGCGGACTGAAGCTCCGACAACGCGGCGCCGATCTTTGGATCGAACCCGGCGGCCGAGAGTTGATCGCTCGTTTGACGCCAGAGAGCAATGAGTTCGGACCATTCGCGCCCGGTGCGACTCGAATCGGCGAGAGACAACCGAATCTCGCCAACTTCGTGAAGCGCCTTCGCCGCGTTCCGGAGTCGCGTCTGCTCCTGAATGACGGGAGACCATATCAGGATCGCCCACGCGCCAACGGTTAGCGCGCAGGCAACGAGAGTCAGGATCGGCGACGATCGTCTGCTTCGCTCGGCGATGACCCGTGGCGTCGCGCCTGCGGCGCCGATGCACAGAAGAAGCAACGCGGCGGATCCGGGCTGGGTAAAGGTCGTCTCAATCTGCGCGTGAACGAGCGCGACCGTGACCGCCGCCCACACCCCCCAGCGCAGAAGCGACCACGAAGTAAAGCGGCCGAGCCACGGCGTCATCACGGCCAGCCCGACAAACGCGGCGACACTCAGCGGCCAGAAGAGGATGCGAAAATCGATCGGCATTGATGCGCGATTGACCCACCAGCCGAAAGCGACGACCACGATGCCAATCGCCCCGGCGCTTCGCCACCAGAAAGACATGGGGGTTGGAGTCCGCGGCCCATCGGCCGTCGGCCCGGTCGACTCCGAGACTTGTTGCGCGCCCGACGGCGCGAGGTTTCGAATCAACACGACCACCAACGCGATCCATGCGATCGCCGACAGGCCCATTGTGGCAAGCCAGGTGATGAACACACTGTGCGGCGTCGCGACCTCTTCGGGACTCTCCGGCGGCTTCGCGATCATGTACGCGTCTTTGAATCCGTCCGGCCCGGCGCCGAGCCAGAGGTGGTCGGCGAGGATACGGGCGGCGCCCTGCCAGTAGTGCCAGCGGAAGAGCAGGCTGTAGCCGTCGGCGGTAAACGCCTCACCGAGCGCCGCCCCGCGCGCGACCACTCCGACGAGGACCGCGATAAGGAGCGCAAGCGTGATGCGCGCCGTCCAGGGCCGAATACGATTCCGCCAGCCCTTCGGCGCGATCGTGCACGCGGCGAGACCCATGCCGATTACCACTCCGGCGATGGCGCCTTTGGATCGCGACAGCGCGACGCCGGACATCGCCCCGGCGGCGACGAGCAGAATGAGGCCGATCCAACCGCTCGAGAGCCGACTACGGGCGCTCGTCACCGTCGCGGCGATCCAGAAGATCGCCAGCGTCGCGAGGACAGATCCATAGACATTCGATAACGCAAACCAGCCCGTCGCTTCATTCTGCTCGAGTCGACGAATGTACAGTCGCGCCTGCGATGAATCCGGCTCCCATCCGTGCGCAGCGAGGATCTCCGCTTCGTTCGCGCGGAAATTCTCCACGGTCATCGGATGCTCGACCGCGAACTGGTACGCCCCCTTCACCACGAGCGGCGCCACCATCGCGCAGACGACCGCGAGAATGGCGATCCGATACCGGTGATCGCGTCCCAGATGAGCGGCGCCGACCGCGGTCGCCATGGCGGCGAGCCAGCCGGATCCGATCCACGCGTCGTCGGTCGACGACATCGCATGCCAGATCAGCGTCGGCGCCGGGACCGCGGCAAGTGTGAGAAGCCGCCAGTCGAGCCGACGACGATACCACGACTCCGCCACCAGCACGAGGGTCAGGCCGAGAATCGAGAGCAGATCAAGCGAGACGAGCGACGCCGGGCCGAGCCCGTCGAACGGGAACGGGAGCACGCGGGGGTCGGCGGCGAAGTACAGATTCGGGCTGATGACGGCAACGGACCGGGCCAGCGCCGGAAAGACGAGGAGCATGAACCCGAGCCACCGAATCGCGCCGGGAGGATTCACGGCCGTGTCTCCAAACGGCGGCCACGGCGCGCGGCATGTTCGTAGATGGCGAGCACGAGCAGAATAACGACGGTCTGGGCGCCGACGAGCGCCGCCTGCCACGGCTCAAGTCGGGCGAGCGCCACCCCGCCGAGGCCGGTCGCGATGGTGCAGCCGTAAATGATGAGCACGGCCATGCGCTTGCTCAACCCCTGTTCGACCAGCCGGTGCGAGAAGTGCTGCTGGTCACCCACCCAGGGTTTGCGTCCCTGGCGCAGACGGATCGTGACCACGGAGAGGAAATCGTACAGAGGGACGGCGAGCACCACGACCGGCATGAAGACGCCGTACCAACTCGTGTCCGGCGCCTCACCGAAATAGGTTGTGCGAATCGTAAGAAAGCCAAGCAGAAACCCGATGACGAGCGATCCGCCGTCGCCCATGAAAATCGACGCCGGCGGAAAGTTGAACACGAGAAAGCCGAGCGTGGCGCCGACGAGCAACGCGAGCATGCAGGCTACGAACCACTGTCCGTTCAGGAGCGCGGCGACGAGGAACAGAATTCCGGCGATCGACGCGACGCCGCCCGCGAGCCCGTCCATGTTGTCGAGCATGTTCACCGCGTTCGTCATGACGATGAGCCAGGCGATACTCACGAGAACCGACGGCCACGGCGCCAGCGGTTCGAGTCCGCCGGCGGTGTCGAGCATCGTGAGCAGGCGACTCTCGAAAAAAAAGACCATGACGAAGGCGGCGACGATCTGTGCGATCAGCTTTGGCCACGCGCTGAGAGCCCGGCGGTCGTCGACCAGGCCGATGAGATGGAGTGCGAAGAGGCAGCCGAGCAGGACGAGCAGCATCGGCGTGCGTTCCTGCACGCCGTCGAGATGCGTCGCGAGCGCCTCCGGCGCCTGCTCTCCGGTCAGCATGTTGAGATAGATCACTCCGGCGAGTGAAGGCAATGCGATCGTCCAGAAGATCGCCACGCCCCCGATGTTCGGCACGGCGCGAATCTCAGCCTTGGTATGGCCATGACTTCCGGCGGTGTCGTAGCTGCGCATTCGACCGCCCGCCCAGACCAGCGCTGCGGTCAGACTCGTTGAAGCAAGAAACGCCGCGGCGAGCAGGAGCAAGGCGTATTCCGTCATTTCCGTCGTCTCGAATGAACTCCGGATAACGATGAGCCAGTAAAGGGCGCCGACCAGGAGTGCGACGAGAAAGTCCACTGGGTGGATACGCCAGTCCGTCGTTTCACCGGGGCGCTGGCGGCCGAGCCGCCACTGACGACGAACGAACATCGAAAGCACCAGTCCGACCAAAGCCGGAATGAGGATCTCGACGGACTCAAGCGTGCGCATCGGCATATTGGGCGTATGGTAGCGGACTGCGCGACCACCTCACCAGCCCGCGGGTTCGCCGCCCTTTCGCGGATCGCTCGCCGCGGAATAGCCGTCGCCCCGACGGGTGATGACCTGCACCACTCCCACGCCGTCGCGCCGGCGAATCTCGTGACCACGGTCCTCCAGGTACGATCGCGTCTCGTCGTCAACCCAACGGTCTTCGAGATACACCGCGTTCGGCGCCCATTGATGATGAAACCGCGGCGCCGCGACCGCGGCCTGCGGATCGTCCACGAAAAGCAGCAGATTGAGTACGACCTGCAGCGTCCCGGTGATGATGCGCGGTCCACCCGAAGCGCCGGCCACGAGTTCAACGCGGCCGTCCGCTCCGATCACGATCGTGGGCGACATGCTCGAGAGCGGACGCTTGCCCGGCGCCGGAAGATTGCGATCGGACTGCGTCAATCCGAAGGCGTTCGGCTGGCCCGGAATCGTAAGAAAATCGTCCATCTCGTTGTTCAGGATGATTCCATACTCGGGCACGACATTGAGCGAGCCGAACTCGAGGTTGATCGTTTCGGTGCACGCGACGGCGTTGCCCTCGGCGTCGATGACCGAGAGATGACTCGTGCCGTGATCATCGCCGGCCGGCGCGCGGCTTCCGTAGTGGTCGAGGTTGAAGGTACGATCGGCGTCGATCCGGGCGGCGAGTTCGTCGAGGTAAACCGGATCGAGTAGTTTGTCGATCGGGACCGGTGCGAAGGCGTCGTCGGCCAGCCACTCGGCGCGATCGGCGAACGCGTGTTTCATCGCCTCGATGACGAGATGCGCATACGACGGGCCGTTCCATCGGGCCGAGTTGAGCGCGATCTGATGACGCTCGAGAATACCGAAGATCTGCAGCATCGCGATTCCACCGCTCGACGGAGGCGGCATGACGAGCACCCGTCGACCAAGAATCTCACCCTCCAGAGGGCGACGCTCCTCGACTTCGTATCGCGCGAGGTCCTCCGTCGTAAGCGTGTCGGTCGCCTCTTCGATCGCTTCCGCGATGGGTCCGACATAGAACGCCGCCGCCCCATTCTGCGCAATCAAGCGCAGTGTCGCGGCGAGTTCTGGTTGACGAATGATCTCACCGGCGCGCGGCGAGCCGTCCATGAGGAATCGACCGCAAAACCATTCATACCGTTCGCGACCGATCGATTCGATGAGTTCCGGTCGCTCGGCGAATCGCTCAACGACCGTCGTCGCGGCGGCGACATAGGCGTCATCGGTCAGGAACCCCTCTTCCGCGGCTCGAATCGCCGGCGCAAGCACTACGGTTCGATCGAGTCGCCCATAGCTCGCGAGCGCATGCAGGAGTCCGGCGACCGTTCCGGGAACGCCCGACGCGTGTCGGCCGTACCGGCTCGCTTCGTCGACCCCGAGGTTCGCGTAGTACATCGGTCCGACCATCGAGGGAGCCCGCTCGCGGTAGACGAGCGCCGCCGACCGCGAAGGCACATCGTCGTCGGCGACGAGGTGAATAACCATGAAACCACCCCCGCCGATCCCGCACGAGAACGGTCGCGTGACCGCGAGCGTGAAGCTCGTCGCGACGGCCGCGTCGATCGCGTTACCGCCAAGCTTGAGCATTTCAAGACCGGCTTCCGAGGCGATTCGATGATCCGCGGCGACGACTCCGCGGGAGAAAACCCGGCCGGAGTCCGGCTCGCTATCGGTGATCCGGGATGGGGCTTCGCAACCACCGAGCGCCCCGGCGAGGATGAGGATGACGAATGCAGTCAGCGGGGAGAACTTCATCATGCCGGCATGGTAGCGAATCGGCGCTGATTGCGCCGCTTACGGAATGACTGGCGCACTGGTCGAGTTTGTCTTGAACGAGTCGGCTCCACGATCGATTACCGCCTGGGTGTGGATGAGCGTAATTGAAGCGTTCGAAGGGACGGTGCGGCTTGCCGTCGCGACTCCGTCAGCGCCGGCGCGGGAGAAGGCGAAGACTTCAATCGGATTGAGAAGATCGAGACAGAGGCCGCCGAGCGCCCCGAAACATCGCCCGTCGCCAATACCGTTCAAGCTGTACCCGAAGTAGACCTCATCCCCGGGAGTGAGGCTGAACACTCGAAACTCAGCGAGCTGTCCTCGCTCGAGTCGATCCTGGGTGAACAAGGCCCCGGCTTCAAGGTCAACCCGGAAGATGTCCTGGCGGCCGTTCGTGTCGATCGGAGTGAGATTCGAGGCGTCGCTTGTAAAGGTGACAAAGCGTCCGTCATCGGCGATCGATGGGACGAAACTGTCATCGTCCGCTTCGTCGCGTTCGTATCCGAAGTTGATTCGGATCGTCGTCTCCGAGACAAGGTCGCGGACAAAGATGTCCTGGTACCCGTTCGTATCGTCTGGCACGAGATTGGTCGAGAGGGACGCGAACGCCACGAGTCGGCCGTCCGTGGTCAGCGCGGTCGGCGAACGCACATAGCTGTCCGCCTGACTTCCATTCGGCTGCACATTGATTCGCACCGTCTCGCGTGTGACCCGGTCATGGGCGAATGCGTCCCAGTTGTTGTTCGTGTCGCCCGGCACGAGCGTCCCGCCCCGGGTACAGAAGGTAATGATCGAACCGTCTCCCGAGATACTCGGCCAGGTCGTTTCGCCGTTGGATTGCACCCCAGCGGTCGACTGGTTGCAACGGATGATCGTGCCCGACTGGAGATCTTTGACGAAGACATCCCCCCAGCCGTTCGTGTCCGGCGTCACGAGATTCGTCGCGTCGCTTTGGAAGACAACGAATCGTCCATCATCGGAGACTTCGGGCCAGATGCTCCCGCCGTTCGCCTGCAACCCGTTCGAGTCGACACTCACGCGGACAAGCGATCCACTCTGGCGATCAAGACGGTAAATGTCGTACGCCCCGTTCGTATCCTCCGGCACAAGCGCCGCCCGACTGTGAAACACGACGAAACGACCGTTCGGCGAGATGTCCGGCGAGTCGCTTCGGTCGTTCGCTTCGCCTCCAGTCGAGGTGAGACTGACCCGCTCCGTCACGCCGCTGTCAAGATCACGCACGAAGATGTCCCAGGTTCCGTTGCGGTCATTCGGCACGAGATCGCTCGCATTGCTCTGAAAGACAACGAAGCGGCCATTCCCGGAGATCGCCGGCTCGAGGGAGAGGTCATTGCCGGAGTTGCCGCTCGTATTCACACTGACCAGTTCGGTGACGCCTCGATGGAAGTCGCGCACGAAGATGTCGTGCCGTCCGTTGAAATCATTCGGAACGAGATTCGACGCGGGGCTCTGGAACGCGACGCGTCCTCCGTCGCCGGAGATGACGGAGAAGTAGGTGTCCTGATTCCCGAGAACGCCTTCGGTCGACTGGCTCGCAAGTTCATTCACCTGGCCTGAGACGGCCGGGGACCACGCGATCCCCACAGATAACACGGCGGCGGAAAGGGCCATTCGGTTTGAGCGGCGCATCGTCTCTCTCCTCCAGACGGGGGCGGTGAAGCGCCTACAGCGTACCGGTCTCCTGGAGGAGCGCCAATCGAGATTCGTCGCTCGCGACGCGTGTTTCGTTACTTCTGGAGCAGTCGCTCGAGATAGTGAATGTCGATGTCGGCCTTGATGAAGCCCGAGTATTTCATGAGCCGCTTGTGCAGGTCGATCGTCGTGGGGATTCCCTCGACATTGAACTCGCGCAGCGCGCGGGCGGTTCGTGCGATCGCCTGGTCGCGATCATCCGCGTGAATGATGAGCTTCGCGATCATCGAGTCGTAGTTCGGCGGAATCCGGTAGCCTTGCACGCAATGGGTGTCGACGCGCACACCCGGGCCGCCGGGAACATCGAACCGAGACAGCACGCCCGGTCGTGGCGCGAAATTCTTGTCGGGGTCCTCCGCGTTGATACGACACTCGATCGCGTGGCCGCGCACCTTGATGTCGCGCTGCCGCCAGGGCAGCGGCTCACCGGCAGCGATCATGATCTGCGCCTTCACGATGTCGACGCCGGTGATCAACTCGGTGACCGGGTGTTCGACCTGCACCCGCGTGTTCACTTCGAGCATGTAGAAATTCTGGTCGCCGTCCATGAGGAACTCGACGGTGGCGGCGCCGGCGTACTTCGCGGACTGAATGAGTCGGGCGGCCGACTTGCAGACCGCGTCGCGTTTCGACGAATCGACATTCGGCGCCGGCGCTTCCTCGATGAGCTTCTGGTGGCGGCGTTGCGTCGAGCAATCTCGCTCAAAGAGATGAATGGCCGAGCCATGCTTGTCACCCAGCGTCTGCACTTCGACATGCCGGGCCTTCTCGAGAAACTTCTCGATGTAGACGGCGCCCGACCCGAAGGCGGCCTGAGCTTCCTGCTGCGCGGCCGAGATTCCGGCCCGGAGCGCGACTTCGTTGTGCGCGATCCGCATTCCGCGTCCGCCGCCGCCCGCCGAGGCCTTGATGATGACCGGATACCCGATCTTCTCGGCGACGGCCGCCGCTTCGTCGATGTCCTCGATCGCGTCCTCGGTGCCGGGAAATACCGGGACCTTGCTCTGCCGCGCGAGCTTCTTGCAGTTGATCTTGTCGCCGAGTCGGCTCATCGCTTCGGGCGAGGGTCCGATGAACTCGATCTGGCACGAGCGGCACACTTCGGCGAAGTGCGCATTCTCGGCGAGAAACCCGTAGCCCGGATGAATCGCGTCCACATTCGCGACTTCGGCCGCCGAGATGATCCGCGGAATGTTGAGGTAGCTGTCCGTCGGCGGCGCCGGCCCGATGCAGACCGCGTCGTCGGCCATCTCGAGATACGGGGCGCCGCGGTCCGCTTCGGAAAAGACACAGACCGTCTGGACGCCCAGTTCGCGCGCTGCGCGAATGATTCGAACGGCGATCTCGCCACGATTCGCGATGAGGATACGGCTGAACATGAAGTAGAGTGCGCTTTCGACCGCGGGCGCCGACGACGCGGCGCCTCGGATTCGTCAGGCCGGATCAATCACGAAGAGCGGCTGGTTGTACTCGACTGGATCACCATCCTCGACGAGGACTTCCGTGATCACGCCCTTCATTTCGGCCTTGATCTCGTTGAACACCTTCATCGCCTCGATCAGGCAGACGACCGTCGAGTCGCTCACCTTACTTCCAGCGCCGACGAACGAGTCCGCGTCCGGGTTCGGTTTCGAATAGAAGGTCCCGACCATCGGGCTGTTGATCGTGATGCGATCACTTTCGGCGGGGGCTCCGCCGGCTGCGGAGGTCGAAGGCGAAGCGCTCGGATTCGACGGGGAGGCCGACGGAGGCGCGGCCGGCGCCGGAGCCGGCGTCGCATACATCGGCGCCGCGCCGTGCGGCTCCGCGCGACGCAGCGTGATGCTCTGGTCTCCGTCCGCCACATCGAGCTCGACAAGCTCGTGCTCGACCATCATCTTGATTAGATCTTCAATCGTTTCGCGGTCGATCATGTCCGTCTCACGGATGAATGGTTTCGCTCTCTCGTTTCCGACTCAGCCGATGATCGCCGAGTCGATCTCCTTCGGAAAGTCGCTCAGCACCCGCCGCCCCTTCTCGGTAACGAGGACATCATCCTCGATCCGCACGCCACCGACTCCGGGAAGATAGATGCCCGGTTCGACGGTGACGACCATACCGGCTTCGAGAAGATCATCCTTCGCCGCCCGTTTGCTCAACCCGGGCGACTCGTGCACATCGAGCCCCAGTCCGTGCCCGAGACCATGGCCGAATGCCTCGCCGTAGCCGGCGGAGGTGATGTGATCCCTGGCGACCTCGTCAATGGTCCGACACGCTACACCGGGACGAATCGCGTCGATCGCCTTCTTCTGCGCTTCGAGCACGATGCCGTAGATCTCTCGGATCCGACTCGGCATCTTTCCCACGGCGAAGGTTCTCGTGAGATCGCCGCAGTATCCGCCGACCCGGGCGCCCCAGTCGATGAGCAGCGGCTGATTCTTGGTGATCTTCACTTTCGGCGAGGGGTTGTAGTGCGGCTTCGATCCGTTCGCCTTGCCCGCCACAATCGACCGGAACGCGGCGCCGTCCGCGCCGCGGGACTTCATCTCGTATTCGAGGTAGGCCGCGAAACGCGACTCGGTGACGCCGGGGGTGAACCACTCGAGCGCGGCGCGAAGCGCCTCCTGCTGTATCCGGATCGCTTCGCGAATAAGGCGCACTTCCGCCTCGTCCTTCTTCGCTCGAAGCTTCGACACCAGTCCGACCGTCTTCCGCAGCTTCTTCGCCCCCACCGCCTTGGCCAGCGCGTCGCGGGTCTGAACCGTGACATGCTCGGCCTGAATCGCGAGCGTGTCGAGCTTCATCGCTTCGACGAGGCGTCCCGTCTCCTCGGTCAGACGCTTGTCACGACGAATGACGATGGTCGCCTCGCCGCTCAGGGGCGCGAGTTCTTCCTCGAATCGGCTGTCGCTGATGATGACCAGCTTCCGAGGGGCGCAAAGCGCAAACGAGTCTTCGCCCGAAAAGCCGGTCAGGTAACGAATGTCATTCGGGTTGGTGATGAGGAGCGCGTCGAGATCCTTACCTCGGATCGCCTTGCGCAGCCGCCGCAGCCGATCTGAATGCATCGACGCGTCATCGGATCGGCCGGTTTCCGAGGTTTTCGAACGGGTGGCAGCCATGATGGGTCGGGAGTATACCGGGCCTTATCGGTGAGGACTACGGGGAGACCACACGCCGGCGCACGACAACGCCCGCTCTCGAGAATGAGAGCGGGCGTATTGGAAATGGCCAGGGGCGGACTTGAACCGCCGACACCCGCATTTTCAATGCGGTGCTCTACCAACTGAGCTACCTGGCCGACTTCGTCGACCTCGCGCGACCGCAGACAATACGCGAATTCGCGCGACGGTCAAGAGTCCCGTCGGCTCACCAGTTGAGCCGCTTGAGCCGCTCGACGGCCTCCTGCATGCGGTCGACTTCAACCGTGAGCGCCGCTCGGAACCAGTGTCGCCCGCTCTCGCTGAAACCGCCCCCGGGAACCAGGACGATGTCGGCCTCGTCGAGACACTTGCCACAGAACTCGAACGAGTCGTACCCCTCGGGACACCGTCCCCAGACGAAGAACGAGGCGCCCGGGGGATCGACCTTGCAACCGATCTCATTGAGACCGGCGCAAAGCGTGTCGCGTCGCTCGCGATAGACATCGAGCATGCGCACGACCTCGACATGGTCCGAATGGTCGAGAGCGACAGCGCCGGCCTGCTGGATCGCGTTGAACTGACCCGAGTCACAATTGCCCTTCATCGCGCCGAGCGCCGCGAGCACCTCCGGATGGCCCACCGCGAACCCGATCCGCCACCCGGTCA
Organism: Phycisphaerales bacterium; assembly: GCA_043101845.1. Taxonomy (GTDB): domain Bacteria; phylum Planctomycetota; class Phycisphaerae; order Phycisphaerales; family UBA5793; genus JBICHN01. The sequence goes on from JBICHN010000011.1 coordinate 2,036,610, forward strand.
TGTTGAAGGTCTTGCTCAGCGAGTGGAATTCGATTCCGGGGAACGAGTCGAGATCGATGTCGTCGACCTGCCACAACGAAGGCGGTCGCTCATCGAAATAGACCTCGCTGTACGCATTGTCCGACGCGACGATGATGTCGTGCTCCCGCGCGAAGCGGGCGGTGTCCGCGTAGAACGAAAGCGGCGCCGTCGCCGCCGTCGGATTGTTCGGGTAGTTGATCCAGAGCAGGCGGGCGCGGCGGCGGATCTCCGCGGGCACGGATGAAAAATCCGGCAACCAGTTCGTCTCGTCGCTCATCGGAACGCGATGACTCTCGGCGCCGGCGAAGACGGCGCCGCTGTGGTAGACGGGATAAATGAGATCGCCCATGAGCGCGACATCGCCCGGGTTGAGCACCGCGAGAGGCAGATGCGCAATTCCGTCCTTCGAACCGATACAGGTGAGAATGTGCTTCGCCGGATCACACTCGACGCCGAACCGTCGCTTCATGAACCGTGCGGCCGCCTGTCGAAACTCTGGATGCCCGGCGTCAAATGGATAGCTGTGATTCTTCGGGTCGCGAATCGCCTCCGCCATGGCGTCGATAATGAACGCCGGCGTCGGCCGATCCGGATCGCCCACGCCGAGGTTGATGACATCAGCGCCCGCAGCGAGTTTCGCGCGTTTCTTGCGGTCGATCTCGATGAAGAGATAGGGCGGCAACGCGTTCAGACGATCTGAACGAATCGGGCGTGACATCAACTAGGCTCCTTCACTCATCGCCACGAGTGGTTCGCGCGCAGGTTCGCCGTCACGGTAGGAATACCGTCGGGCGGAGTTCTACTTGCTGATCACTGAATGCGCGATCAATCGCCATTGATCGTGGGAGCGACCGTCTTCTGGTAGTTGCGGTACAACGCGTATCCGAACCCTCCCACGAGCATGAAGGGCATGCTCATCATGAAGAGAACAGACACGGAGTACCCGAGCGCCAGGTCACCCGCTCCCTCTTCCGCCGTGACCTTCGACTGATCTTCGGTCGACTCGGCGCAATTCGGACACGCGGACGCGACGGAGGAGCTTAGAAGCACGCTCCCGAGTACGACGACGAAAATGGAGATTCGTTTCCGCATGTCAGTCCTAAGAATAGGGTTTCGCCGGCGCAACGACCACCAGTCTCATCCCCCGATCAGGCGGGGCTGCACCTGATAGAGAAGCACATAGACGACCACCCCGGTCACCGAGACATACATCCATATCGGCCAGAGCACACGCGTGACGCGCTTGTGGCGATCGAATCGGCGGCGGGCGGCGTACCAGAGCGCTGCGACCACGCCAAGCGGGACCACGGCGGCGAGAATGACATGGCTGATGAGGATGGTGTAGTACATCGGGCGCCACCATCCGTCGACCAGCCAGCGAGTGTGTCCGACACCCTCGGCCATCTGGCGAAGCGTGTGATAGGTCAGGTAGGACGCCAGAAAGGCGGCGGAGACGAGCACGGTCGCCACCATGGTGTTTCGGTGCGCGGTGACTCGTCCGCGACGAATCATGACGAAGCCGACGGCGAGCAGGATCGTGGCGACGCCGTTCAGACAGGCATTGACCAGGGGAAGCGACTCCCACCACATGTCGCGTTCATCCTTCTCCAGCGAGTCGTCGAACATCGGCGCGCAGCCGATCGAGCGCTTCGGTATCTGTGCCGGAATACCAGTCGACGATCCGGCCGGCCGGATCGACCAGAACGAACTTCACGCTATGCAGAATCGGGCCGGAATGTGTTCCCTCGTCCGATCCCGGCGCCGTCGTCGGCGCGTCGTCGGTCGCATCAGTCTGCGTATCGCTCGATTCTCGCGGGTTCTCGACGAGCAGCTTGAACGCGTCAAGCGCGAGACGCTGAGTCTCACGATAATCGCCGGTAAGGAACACCCAGTTCTCAAAGTCGGCGCCGTAGAGGTTCGCGTAGGCGCGGAGCGCCTCGGGCGTGTCGCGAGCCGGATCGACGCTGATCGAAACAAACCGGAGACCAGGAACATCGGCGAGGTCGTCCTGCAATTCGGACATCCGGGTCGTCATGAGAGGACACGGTCCCGCGCAGTTCGTGAAGATGAAGTCGACGATCCAATAGTCGCCTTCGAGTTCCGCGCTTGAGAACGCCTCACCCGCCTGTGTCGTCATCCGAAACTCGGGGACGACGAGTTCAGTTGATCGCACGAGCGGCGAGTCCTCGTCTGCGGTCTCGTTGAAGAGACTCGAACTTCTCAGAAACCCGATGACGATCGCGACCGCGCAGATCACGAACATCGCGACCCAGACGATCAGATCGGCGCGGGTCATGCCGCGATGACGACGATGCGCAATGACATTCACGCCAGGATTCCCTTTCCACGATGCGCGACCACCGCGGTCGCCATTCCAAACGCCAGGCCGGCGAAGAGCGCCGAGCCGGCAAGAGGCCACACTTCGAAGTCACCGCCGAGAAGCGCGTGCCGCACTGCGATCGTTCCCCAGGTGAGCGGATTGATCCACATCACCGCTTCGAGCCATGGCGCGGCGCTTTGAGGGGGAAAGAACGCGCCCGAGAGCAGCCACATCGGCATGAGGACGAGATTCATGACGGCATGAAAGCCCTGCGTGCTGGCGCTCCGCCATGCGAACGCGACGCCAACTCCGGTCATGCCGACTGATACGAGCAGCAACGCCGCGAGCACCAGCATGAGGGGACCCGCGCCCGGCCACGCGCCGAGCCAGGGCCAGACCGCAAGTAACAGCGCGGCCTGAACGAAGGCGAGAGTCGAGCCGCCGAGAATCTTCCCCGCCGCGATCGACCAGCGCGGAGCCGGCGACACGAGCACCGACTGAAGCCATCCCTCCTGACGATCCTCGATGATCGAGATACACGAGAAGATCGCGGTAAACAGTGCCACGAGCGTCATCATTCCCGGCAGGAGAAACGACCCGTAACTCGTCGTCACCGCTCCGGACTCGCCACCAACTTCGATCGCCGGGCGATACGCCTCGGCGAATCCGCTTCCCATGAGCGCCCAGACGATGATCGGGGTTCCGATCGCGGCCGCAATTCGAGCCGGCTGACGCGCGAAGCGAACCATCTCACGCCGCCAGAGCACTCCCGCGACATGGAGACCAAGCGGCGCGTGTGTTGTCGAGCCGCCAGAAGAGGTCGGATTCGCCGGCGTCGAATTCATCGCGGTCGCCCGAGTGATCATGCCGCCGCCTCGCCGCGATTCGTTCTACCTGAGCCATCCGATCGCTCTCGATCGAGAGTCGCGCCGGTGAGATCCGCGAAGACATCCGCGAGCGTGGGCGGCGCCACCGAGAACGCGACACCGCGCTCGCCGAGCAATGAGAGCAACGCCCCGCGTCGCTCCGTGTCCTCGTCCAGGGGCGCGACCCAGACACCGCCTACCCGTCGCCACTCTACTTCGTCAACTTGTGGACGCTCACGCCCAGGCGCCGCGATGAGCATCCCGCCCAGCCGTCGACGCAGATTCTGCGGCGAATCGTCGGCGACGACGCGACCCTCATGCAAGAGCACCACGCGATCGCATCGATCGGCCTCGTCGATGAGGTGTGTGCTCATGAGCATGGTCAGTCCGCGCGTCGACTGCTCGCGCTCGAGACGCGCAAGGAACGACTCCCGCGCTGCAGGGTCGAGTCCTGAAGTCGGTTCGTCAAGCAGAAGCAGGCGTGGCTGGCTGAGCAACGCCCGGGCGAGGTCGGCCCGGCGCGCGAGGCCACCCGAGAGAGTCTTCACAAGCGAATCGGATCGGTCAGTGAGCTCGAGTTCGGCGAGAGCTCGATCAATTTGTTCGCGCGCCGAGACGCCTGACCATCCGAAGAGGGCGGCCTGACAACGCAGATTCTCGCGAACGGTAAGGTGAGGATCGAGCCCATTCGTCTGGAAGACGACTCCGATTTGCTGTCGAATCAAGTCGAGGCGCCCGGTATCGAACACCTCGATCGATCCGGCGTCTGCGGGAGTCACTCCGCTGACGACGCGCATCAGCGTTGACTTGCCGCTCCCGTTCGGCCCCAGGAGAGCGACCGACTGCCCGGCGGAAACCTCGAGCGACACGCCTCGCAGCGCCTCGCGGTCCGGAGAACCGCGGCGTGCGCGGTAGGTCAGCCGAAGATCAGTGATCCGAAGCGCCGCAGTCGATTCGCTCATGGAGACACCCGAGCGGTCCGGTCCGATATCAGCCGATGATCGCGGCGTCCGCCACCATGACCGCAAAGATCAGCGGAAGGTAGGCGATGGTGAACAGGAACATCCGACGCGCCGCGACTCGCGACCGTTCACGAATGACGCGTGCGACGAAGATGAACTGAACGAGCCCCAGCGTCAACGCGACGAGGCCGTAGGCGCCGCTCACGAGTCCGAGATTCACCGGCATCAATGAGGCCGGCACGAGCAGCAGCGACCATGTGAAGATCGCGGCGGCGGTTCGTTCCCCGGACTCATCGACCACGGGGAGAAGCGGAAACCCGCCGCGTCGATAATCGTCGCGGTAGAGCCACGCGATCGCCAGAAAGTGCGGCATCTGCCATACGAAGATGATGAGAAACAACGACCATGCGCCGATCTCAAGCGAACCGGTCGCGGCCGCCCAGCCAATCAGCGGAGGCATGGCGCCTGGTATGGCCCCGACGAGGGTCGAGATCGAACTCACTCGCTTCATCGGGGTATAGACGACGGTATAACTGACGAGCGTGAGGAACGCCACGAGCGCCGCCAGAGCGTTCGTAAACACGGCGAGGTGCGTCACACCCCATACGGCGAGCAGTCCGCCGAAGAGCAGCGCACGGAACGGTTCGATCCGACCCGAGGGAATGGGGCGATCGACCGTCCGGTTCATTCTGGCGTCAAGATCGCGCTCGAGCCATTGATTGAGGATCGCTCCGGCGCTCGCGCAAAGAAGAGTTCCGACGAGCATGTACGCCAGGATCGAGAATGAACCGCCCGTTCCCTGCGACACCGCCATCACGAAGCCGACGGCCGCGGAGACGAGGACAAGTGAATTCAAGCGCGGCTTCGTGAGCTCGACATAGGCACGCCAGCCCGTTGCGAAGGGTGCGACAGAGGGCGGCGCCGCGTCGTACCCGGCGGCGACTTCGAGCGTGGCGGATTGCGAATCGAGCGCACTCAACCGGCGACTCCTTCGTGGGCACGGAGCGGAGACTGTAGGGATTCAGCGCGTTGAATTCGCCCGCGTCGGCGGTGAATCGGCGCCATACGGCTCAATTCGAGGGCGCTCACCCAGCTCAGGCTGAGAACGAGAGCCCCGTTGACCACATGCGTGGCCGTCAACGCGAGAATCCACGGACTGGCGACCTGATCGAACCGGTCGATCCGCGTGGTGGCCCACCAGGCGACCGCGCCGAGCAGAATCTGCAGCACACTCGCCACCATCAAGGCAAGTCCGACGCGCCGCAGCCGCCCTTCCGCCCCGGCGCTCATGATCGCCGTCACCACGGTCAGAGCCAGAAGCGTCACGACGACGGCGCCGAGGAGATGGGCGAGCAGCGCCCAGTCGTAGCCGAAATGCCGCAGAATCGCGCCGGCGATGGTCTGCAACACGATGAATCCCGTCAGGAGAATGGCGATGATCGCGTCCACGCTCCGAACCGGTCGACGCGCAACGATCGGCGTTGAACTGGTTGTCGACTCGTCGAGTTTCCACCAGAGCAGCAGGACCGCGAGTACGAAGAGTTGGGCCGTCGTCGCGTGCGCTACGGCGAAGGCCAGCGCCGGATCGTGACCGAGAGAGTTGACGAGCACGACCCGGAAGCCGCCGAACATTCCCTGAATGATGACGAGAATGAGGGCGACGATCGCCAGACGCCGAATGAAGAGCAGGCGTCGAACGAGATCATCGTTCGCCGGAGTCTTCGGGCCTCGACTTTCCGCAGGTTCGCCGCACTCGGGGCAGCGATCATGGTCGGCGCCGCGCAGGTCGTGCGCGCAGGTCGCGCACTGGCCTTGTCCGACACGAAGGACGGCCGATACGCCGCGTCGACGCGGCGCCCAGATCCAAATCGCCAGCGTGAGCGTCTGCAACCCGACGAGGCTGCCGATCAGGCGATGGGCGTGCTCATAGAAGATCCCCCCCACCATCTTGGTGAAGGGAAAGAGAAACATGTTGTACCCGTAACTGCGCGGCCAGTCCGGTACGGCGAGTCCTACTTCAGCGCTCGTCACGATGGCGCCGACGCTGATGAGAACAAAGGTGGTGACCAGGATGACCATCGCCTGCCAGCCGCACGCCCGGATATCGCGCCATGCGAGATCGAGACGAGTCTCCTCTGCCACGACGCTCGAAGCGAAGCGCGCGCCGATCCATCCTCCGACCAGACCGATCACAGCGCTTGCCGCCAGACTCCCTGGAATCCAGACAAGCGCGCTGACTTTGATGGGGTTCGGATCGGCAGTGACCTGAGGACCAGACGCCGCCGAGACGACCGAGCCGACGAGGAGCACATTCACGAGACCGGCGACCATGAGCGTCTTCACGGCGTTCCGCGCGCTCCCCCCATGCCAGCCGGCGAAAATGGCCCCCACGACCATGACGCCGAGCAACAGCGCGAGCAACCATCCTTCGCCGAACGAATTCGAGGGCAGGCGGCCGACGAACGCCACGATCCAGACCGCAGTCGCCGTCGCGAATCCGAGCGGAACCGACTCCGGGTACGAAGCGCGTGTGCTCGCCGTATTGCGGCGGTCAGTAGTCAATCGAAGTCTTCCTCCGGCGCGCACGCCGAAACGAATAGCGGACCTCATCGGCGTCGTCGATCCGACGACCCGATTCGCCCTCCTTCGTTCTTGCGGCCTCCCTCTTCGACGACCGCCCGCGCCTCAGTGGCCGCTCGGCTCGACGACGCCTTCGGGCAGTTTCTCCCACTGCGGCAGATAGTCCTCCTCGGTCACCGGCGAGGAGAACTCGTACGGGCCACGATACACGGTGGGAATCTCGGGGAAGTTCTCGTACCACGGCGGGCTCGTCGCGCACCATTCCAGCGAGTTGGCGCGCCACGGATTCGAGCCGACCGGTTCGCCGAACTCCAGCCCGTTCTTCCGGTTGATCAGAAGCAACGCGAGGCCGAACAGGGCCGAGACTCCGACAAGCATCCAACCCGTCGACATGCTTGTGAACGCGACGAGTCGGAACTCGCCGGTCGCCTTGCTCTTCCAGGAGCGCGAGACGGTGTGGTTCGGGATGATGTCCTGCCGACGCACTTCGGCGATCCACGCCGGAACCTGCAGGACCGAAGCCTCCGCCGCCGTCTTGAGATCACCGGTCAGCGAGTCCAGCGTCGCGGTCGAGACGGTAATCGTGAGATCGCGGCCGTCGTGCGTCTCTTCGATCGCTTCGGCGAGCGGCGATGCGGAAAGATCGATTCCCTGCGCCGCGGCCTGTTCGTAAAGCGTACTGAAATTGAGCTTCACCGCCGTGACCGCCGGAACGAGCACGGCTTCGTCGGCTCGCTCGGCGTCGTCGTACCGCAGGAGCGCCGACTCGGACATCTGGTCCATGTCGACTTCCATCGGATAGGGCTGCAGCGGCGCCCGCAGGAACTCGTCCGCGTCAATGCGGTAAGTCACGCTGTTCACGCCGATCCATTCCCAGAAGTCGCCCTTCACGAACACGGGAATCATGAAGAGCGGTATCGCGGCGACCCAGGTCGCGCCGGCGAGCACCGCGTTCGCCTTTCGATCCCAGGCAATGACCGATGCGATGAGCATGTCAATGAGGACGAGGACCATGATGACCGCGAGGGTCATGAGAATGAGCGCGGGCAGCGCGCCCATGACCGCAAGGTCCTGCGAGACGCCCCAGACCCAGCTCATCACGCCGAGGGGCGTGAACTCGAGGATCACGAGAATGAGCGGGTAGATCACCAGCCGGTTTCCGAATCGTCCCAGCGAGCTGAAGACATTGATGACAAACGGGATCTGCGCCATCCCGAGCATGAGCGCGCCGATCGACATGGCGACATTGAGCGGCTGCATGAACTCGAGCGTCGGATACTCGAGAATGGTCGCGTAACGGCGCGGATGCCCCCCGATGCCGATGATGTGCATGAGGAAGAAGGTGAGATTGAACGAGATGAGCGTGAGCCAGAAATGGAGTACGCCGATGCTCTGGTTCAGGTTGCGTCCGAACATCTTCGGATACCAGTAATAGATGCCTGCGAAGATGCCGAGCATCGAGCCGCCGAAGAGCACATAGTGAATGTGGCCGACGATGAAGTAGGTGTCGTGGAAATAGATATCGACCGGCGCGTTCGCCATGAAGATGCCGGACAATCCGCCGATGACGAACATCGACACGAAGCCGAGGGCGAAGAGCATCGCCGGCGTGAACCGGATCTGCCCACCCCAGATCGTCCCGAGCCAGTTGAACACCTTGATGGCCGACGGCAGGGCGATCATCATCGTCGACGCCATGAAGGTCGTGCCGAGGATCGGATTCATTCCCGACGCGAACATGTGGTGTCCCCACACGATGAAGCCGAGAAACGCGATGCCCGCGATCGCGAAGACCATCGGCTTGTAGCCGAAGATGGGCTTGCGGGAGAAGGTCGACAGGATGTCCGAAGTGATGCCCATCGCCGGCAGGATCATGATGTACACCGCCGGGTGGCTGTAGAACCAGAACAGGTGCTGGTACAGGAGCGGCTGTCCGCTGTCGAGCGCCGAGAGCGTGGCGCCGGCGCGCACCTGATCGTTAATGATGAAGAAGCTCGTGCCGAAGTGCCGGTCGAAGATAAGCATGAGCAACGCCGCGGTCAGCACCGGCGTCGACATCAGAATCAGAATCGAAGTGATGAAGAGCGACCAGGTCGTAAGCGGCATTCGGAACAGCGTCATACCCGGCGCACGAAGATTGAGAATCGTCGTGATGTAATTCACGGCGCCCATGAGCGAACTCGTGCCCACGATGAGCAGACTCATGAGCCACAGCGACTGCCCGAGCGACGGTGACGCGAAACTCGCCGCGGTGGAGATCGGCGGATAGCTCGTCCAGCCCGCCTGGGGCGCTTCGGTGAAGCGAAGCGCGTCGTTTGTCTCGAGGAAGAAGCTCGCGATCATGACGACGCCACCCGCGAGGGCCACCCAGTAGCTCAGCATGTTGAGCAGCGGGAACGCCATGTCCCGCGCGCCGATCTGCAGCGGAATGAGAATGTTCCCGAACGCGCCGACCAGGATCGGAATGATCACGAAGAAGATCATGAAGGTGGCGTGCATCGTGAACAGCATGTTGTAGAAGTCGCCGGGGATGATCGTGGCCTGCGTCGAGGCGGTGAAGAAGTCCTCGATGAGTCGGGCGCCCGGCAACGGCTGGCTGATGTCGAAGGGCCAGGCGATCTGCCAGCGCACTCCGAGCGCGAGCAATCCCCCCACCACCATCAGCAACAGCGAGGTGAAGAGAAACTGGATCCCGATGACCTTGTGGTCCATCGAAAAGACATACTTGCGCACGAAGCCGATTTCGTGCGCGTGCGCGTGATCGTGGGCGTGTCCGCCGGCCAGGTGACGATCAGCAGAAACAGTGGCCATGGTGTCCTCGTGTGTTTCCGGGACGGACGAGTCGAGTGCATCGATCGCCCGGGGAGTCCAGCTTCATTCCGCGTTGCAATCCGCTCGCAGGGCGGCTGGTCGCGCCGCCGCCCGGCCGAGCGGTACCGTCCGGATCAATAGTCGTCGTATCCGCCGCCGCCCGAATTCTCCGCCTTCGCGATGCGCGACATGGCGTGAGCGTAAGTCTCCCAGGTCGCGTTCCGTGAAAGCACACGCTCGGCGAACTCGGGGTCGTCGAAGTCACGCATTTCGAGGAGTTCGTCGTCCGTGCGGTCGAGCACCCAGGGATCGATGTCGCCCGACTTCATCACGATCAACTGGCCCCGCATCGAGTAGTGGTTCAGGCCGCACAACTCGGCGCAGACGATGTCGTAGTACGCGCGATCCTTGACATCGTCCCATTCGACCTCGAACCAGACTCGGCCCCCGTTCATGCCCGGAACCGCATCGTGCTTCACGCGGAACTCGGGCAGGAAGAACGAGTGAAGCACATCGTTGCTCGTCAGCAGGATGCGCACCGGCCGGTCCGCGGGAACGCGGATCTCGCCCTGAATGGTGTAGTCGTCAAGTCCCGGAGGATCTTCGCCTTCCCAGCCTTCGGGCATCGTCTCCCGATCGAGCGCCCAGGCGTCGCTCGTATCGTTCGCGGCCCGCATGTCGGCCAGTTTCTCGTAATCGCGCGGGCCGAATACCCCGTCTTCGCCCGGATACCGGAAGAACCACGCGAACTGCTGCGCGATGCATTCGATACGGACCGCGTCGTCGGGAATGTCGACGCGCATCTCATCCCAGGTGCCCTTACTCACGGCCGCGAGCAGGACGAGGATGATCGCCGGCGAGATGGTCCAGGCCGCCTCGAGCTTGTTGTTGCCGTGAATGAACTTCGCCCGGCCCCCTTCAGTCGCGCGATAGCGCACGGCGCAGTACACGAGGGCGATCTGATAGATGACCAGAATGATCATCGTCAGCCAGAACACCACCCAGTACAGGGCGTCGATCTTGTCCCCGAACTCCGTCACCGAGGGGCGTAACGGATGCCACAACGATGGAGTGTCATCCACCGGCTGGGCGAACGCCGACCCGGCGGCGGACAAGGCGAGGAGTACGGCAGGAAGGGGTGCGACTCTCACGCAGGGCCTCGTCAGTTCTGAACCTGGATTCTGGAATCGCCGGGCGCCGATCACGCGGCGCCCGGCGCCTGGGCAAACAAGTCGATCATCAAGTCATCCCGCGGGCCGACGCGCGGCCGCAGGATCATTGCGGCGGCTGGTAGGTGAATTCGACTTCCGTCGCCTCGCCGTCCTTGACCGTCACCGTCATCGTCTTCTCGACTGGGGTGAAGCGGTCGAACTCGTGCCACACCGAGATCTCATATTCGCCGGCCGGAAGACCGGTGATCTCGAAGGCGCCGTCGCGGTTCGTCACCGCGTGATACGGATGCTCGAAGACGGCGATGAACGAAGTCATCCAGCTGTGCACATCGCACTTGAGCGGCATTCCGATTTCGGGCTTCGAGAAGGTCACCTCGTGCACCATACCCTGGACCGGCTGGCTCACATTGAATCCGGAATTGTTCTCCGGCTTCAGATTGAGATTGTGCGCCGTGTTGTCAGAGTTGTGGATCTCGACCTTCTGACCAGTCATGGCCGTCACGACATGCGGAACATACTGGCAGCCGATCTGGTCGATCTTGATCGCCTCGGACGGAGTCTCGGCTTCGACCGGGCTGCTCACATAGACGATGACATTGACGAGCGTCCCCTTCTCCTCGTTGAAGACGAAGCGCTCGTCGAGAAGCGGGTCACCCGTATGGGCCTGAACGCAGTAGGCGTCGGCCGTGACGCGAATCGGGCGCTGCTTCGCCATGCGGCCGTCAAACTTGACGACGCCGCTGATCGTGCCGTCGGCGAAGGTGGGCATCGCCATCGCCGCGCAGGCGAGGCCTCCCAGAGTGATCGATCGAAGCAGATGAGACATGGAGATCGTGTCCTTTCGTTGGGTTGGCTGTCGGATCAACCGATGAAGCGTCCCTCACCGGGACCCGGACCTTGTGACTTTATTCACAAAGTCCTTGTAAAGCCATGAAGATCGGCGTTCTTCCGCGTCCGGAAGGCCGATTCAGGAATCACTCGCAAGGGCCGGAATGTTCGGTCCTCGAGCGCCGTGGTCAAGCGGGAACCCGCGGGAACGAGGCGAAATTCCGACTCTTCCCGAGTGGCGAGTCCGGTCAACGCGGTTACGATGTCCGCCCCATGAGCGCCTCGAATCATCATGCCATCGTCGGTGAAGCCCCGTCCGGACACGGCGAAACGATGCCGTCGGCCGTCGGGCTTCCCAATGTCAAACTCTGCATGTGGCTCTTCCTCGTGAGCGAGGTGATGTTCTTCGCCGGACTCATCGGGGCGTATGTCGTCCTCCGATTCGGCACGCGCGGATGGCCCAACCCGTACGATGTGCTCGCCGTCCGCGTCACGGCCGCGAACACCTTTCTCCTCATCTGCACCTCGGTGACGATGGTGAAGGCGTTCCAATGGTCGGACTACGGCAATCACCGCCGGGCGCTCGGGTACCTGGCCGCGACGATCGTCGGTGGCGCCGCGTTCGTGGGCGTGCAGATCTACGAGTATGGCCACCTCTTTACGCCCCCGAGCGAGCATCTTCTGCATCATGTCGAAGAGCTCATGCACGACGAGGGACTCGAAGTGCCGGGGCACGGCCACGCGGATTCCGAACACGCCCGGGCGACGGGACATGAAGTCGTTCGTATCGCAAGCGGAGAGACCCTCTCCGAGCGAGCGCAGACGCTCAATCGGGCGTACGAAGTGCTCGCCGAGGGTCGGCCCGAGGTCAAGGGATCCGGGACTGGTCTCCGCCGCGCCCAGCAGGCGGCTGCGGAGTGGGACGAGCGGGTCATCTACGAGGCGGTGCTTCCGCTCCTCGTCGAATACCCCGACGACTCGGCCATCAAGAAGGCCGGCGTCCACCATAACCAGTACCCCGAAGGATTTATCCCGGGGCGTGATGTCTTCACCTCGACCTTTTACATCATGACCGGGTTCCACGGGGCGCATGTCGCCGGCGGAGTGGTCATGCTGGCCGTGATCTTCTTCTTCTACCTGTTCGGGCGCCGCTCGACGATGGCGCTCGAGGTCGCCGGCCTCTACTGGCACTTCGTCGACCTTGTCTGGATCATCCTCTTCACCATCGTCTATCTCATGTGACCGGAGCGCCATGGAAGCCGCGACGACCATCCCGAAGGTGACTGAAGGGCACGCCCCGCACCCGAACTATGTCAAGATCTTCATCTGGCTGATCATCCTGACTGCGATCGAGGTTGCGATTCCTGAAGTCATCCAGATCGAAGAAGAGGGACCGAACTCAAACCTCCCGACGGTGGTCGACGCCGCCGAGATTGAGACGGCGCCGACGCTGACCGCGGAACAGCGGACCGAGTATCTTGCCGCGTACGAGAAGATCGCGCCCGAACAGACTTACGCGGCGTTGCCGTGGACGGCGAAGATCGGGGTGCTCGCCTTCCTCGCGGTCGTCAAGGCGGCGCTTGTCGGCGCCTTCTTCATGCACATGCGATTCGACGGTTGGAAACTCAATGTCATCATGGCCGTCCCCACCATGCTGTTCTTCGTGATCATCATCCTGACCTTCCCGGATATCGCCATCACCTGGCCGAGCCTGTATTAGCCCGGCTCAATCGACGACGAATCGGTTCAAGACCGGCCGCGCGGCTCATCCCGCGCGGCCGCTTTCTTTCGACGGCGATCATTCCGGCGCGAGTATGATCGGCGACCATGACCTATGCGATCGCGACGCTGCTGGCGATTGTCAATCTTCTGGGGCCCGTGCTTACGCTCATCGGGTTGCCGGGAATCTGGGTGATGCTCGCGATCGCCCTCGCGGCGCAATACTGGCCGGGCGACCTCTTCAGCTGGTGGACGATTGGCGTCTGCGTCGGACTTGGACTGCTTGGCGAACTCATCGAGTTCCTGGCCGGCTCATTGGGCGCTTCGGGCGCCGGGGGCTCGAAGCGGGCGGCTCTGGGGGCCTTTGCAGGCGGCGTGATCGGGGCGATCGCCGGCTCGGCCACGCCGCCGGTGATCGGCGCCATCATCTGGGGAGTCGTGGGCGCCGGGCTCGGCGCGATCATCGGCGAAGCCGCGGCGGGACGATCGAGCGATTCGGCCTGGCGGGTCGGGAAGGCGGCCGCCGTGGGCAAGTTCTGGGCGACAATCGTCAAGACGGCCTTGGCCGTGATCATTTATCTGACCTTGACCGTCGCCGCATTCGTCCACTGACAGCCGGAATCGTCGCTACAGCCCGTCAGCGTCGAGAACGGAAAATGGACCGGGTCGAGGATTTGCGGGAATCTCTCGACGGTTTCGAGGGGTTGAGGTATATTGCAGATACTCGGGGGGCGGCGCAGTGACGCCGCTCGTGTGTCATTGATTTGGGTTCGTTGTCAACCCGACAAGGGGAAGAAAAAGATGTCCCAGACTCGCCTGGTGCTGTCCGGCGCGGTCGCGGCGCTCGGTAGCGCTCTGCTCGTGACTCCTGCCGCAAAGGCGTTCCCCGCGTTCGGCGTGAACGCGGAAGGGAATTGCTGGTGGTGCCATAGTGACAAGATCGCGACCGATCGAATGGAAGTCTACGACTTCGTCGGTCTCATCGATCCGCAGGAAGCTCCCGGGGTGCCGGACCTTGGTCTGTTGAAGTACTTCTCCGTCGAACAGGGCGGGTCTACCTCGCTCAACATTCGTGCGCTCAACGGCGAAGAGAACTACGCGTTCCAGACGAAGGGCTTCGACGATCTGGATGTGACCGCTTTCGGCGTGCTTCTCTACACGCCCGATCCCACCTGGGATCCATTCCAACTCGCGAACGGCTCGTTCTACTTCACCGACAGCGACGGCACCTTTGACGGCTACGACTGGAACACGAGCGATCCGACCGAGGTCGGCTTCGACATCGCCGTCGAATCGGCGTCGAATACCGGCTACTACGCCGCGACACTCGCGCTCTCCGGCCGCGATCCGGCCCGACTCGGCTGGTACCAGGAAGAGGTCGTCTATCTCGAGGTCACCGCGAACCCGGATGTCATTGTCCTCGACTCAACGGACCTCATCCGAGGCCAGCAGGCGACCCTCGCCGTGACGAACGCGACCCCGAACGAGATGGTGTACTTCGCGTACAGCCTTCGTGGACTCGGCGACACCTTCGTGCCGCAACTCGGAGTGACCATGTCGATTCGAAATCCGACGCTTGGTGGACAGGTCCGTGCGAATCCATCCGGCGCGGCGCAACTGCGGCAGAACATTCCGCCGGGCACTCCGGCGCGTCCGATCTGGCTGCAGGCCGCTCAGACGGGCCGCATCTCGAACATCATCGCGACCGACATCCAGTAAGATCGACGAGTCGAAGCCACCTTCGACTTGCCCGAAACGAAGAGCATGCGACAATCGCGGTCGGAAACGGCCGCGATTGTTCATTCCGGCGAGTCATCACCGCAGATCGTTCGTGAGAGGAAGATTCGATTATGGCGATTCGAGAAGGTTCTACGGCTCCCGCGTACATCCTCCCCCATGCGCCGGGGAAGACGGTGGATCTCGGGAGCGTGTTCGGCAACCACGAGAAGGTCGTGCTCCTCTTCTTTCCGCTGGCGTTCAGCCCGGTCTGCACTACGGAGATGTGCACGATGCGCGACCAGTGGAAGGAATGGGAAGCGCTCGACGCCAAGGTCTTCGGCGTAACCGCGGACAGCCCGTTCATTACGAAGAAGTTCCGCGAGGAGAACGAGATTCCGTTCCCCATCCTGTCGGATTACAACCGTGAGATGAGTTCGGGGTACGGTTGCGTGCATGGCGACCTCAACGGGCTCAAGCGCGTGCCGATGCGCGCCGCGTTCGTCATCGGTCGTGATCGCAAGGTCGTGTACTCATGGGTCAGTGAAGATCCGAAACAGGAGCCGCCGTACGACGAGGTGAAGAAGGCGGTCGAGAACGCGAACTGATTCCGGCCGGGTCTCCAACCATTCGATTCCTTCGATTCGATCCGCTGCGACCTGCAGGTCCGCGATCGAGTTGTGATTGCGCCCACCCAGAATAGCGAGAGATCTGCCCTTCTCTCAGTGTGCGGAACGGGTATCCATCCAGTATGCGGAGATCCGCGGTCGGAAAAGTCTTCATGAGCGCTGACTTCCAAGTTATCCTACTGGCGGTGCGATCAACCTGCCGCCAGGAGATCCGTCATGCGTCGATCTGTCGTTCGAATCGCGCACGCAGCGTTCATCGGGGGCGTGGCGACACTCGGCGCCACCAGCGCCACCGCGCAGGAGTTCGTGTACCGGGTGATCGATCTGGGCGCACGGCCGGACTTTCCTTCACGCAGCACGCAGGCGATCAACGAAGCCGGTCAGATCGTCGGATACGATGTGCACACCAACGGACGGCTTCTGCGCGCGTTTGTCTGGGACAACGACGGGTGGACCGACTTCGGCGACGGGGAAGACAGCCGCGCCTTCGATATCAATGATCTTGGTCAGATCGTTGGTGACTCCGACTACACCGCAGCGCTCTGGGAGAACGGCGCGGAGACGCTCCTCGCCGATCCGCGACCATTCTGGAGCCAGGCCTGGTCGATCAACAACCACGGACTCATTGTGGGTCATCATCGCGTCGACGCGCTGAACGACTATGACCGCGCCGCGATCTTCGACGTTCAGGGTGGTGTTCAGTTGCTCAATGTGCTTGGCAACAACTACGACAGCTATGTCTACGCGTCAAACAACGGCGGTTCGTTCGTCGGGAAGGCCGAGGTCAATTTTCAGGGGCAGTCGATCGGCATCGGTCTCTTGAACGGAACGCCCCGAATGCTTCCGCCGCTCGGCGCGAGTGAGTGCGCCGTCGCGGTCGCGGTGAATGAACAGAATGTGAGTTGTGGATTCACGACCTATGGCGCCTGCTGGCCGAGCCGGGCGGCGATGTGGGACGAAATGGGTGTCGGCCGAATTCTCAGCGCGATTGGCGCGAGTTCCGGCGCGAAGGACCTGAATGATCATCTGGAGGTCGTCGGCTGGGCGACGCGCACCGGCGGCGCGACGGTCGCCACGCTGTGGCGGAATGGCGTCGTCTTCGAATTGACGGAACTCCTCGCCGATGGCGAGACGCCGCCGCCGCTGGAAGTCGCGACCGGCGTCAACAACGCCGGTCTGATCAGCGTCGACGAGGCGACCGGCGGGGCGAGTCTGCTCGTGCCCGAGCCGTCACCCCGGCTGTCTCTCGATTCGATCGACCCGGCCCGGGCCGGAACGGCGAACACGATCGTCGTGCGAAACGCGACGCCCGGCGCGATCGTGTATCTGGGTCTCGGAACGACCGAGGGCGCCACCTCCATTCCGGGGTGCCCAGGACTCTTCGCGGGTGTGGATCCGGTCCGGTTGACGCTACGCGCTGTCGCGGATTCGAACGGCGCCGCCAGCTTCAGCTTCGTCGTGCCGTCATTCATGTCGGACGCGACGGGAATCGCGCAGGCGATCGAGCCGGGCTCGTGTCGAGTCTCACCCGTCGGCCACATCTATTTCGAGTGAGGTCGTCTCGACGCTCGGAGCGTGTTCAGCCGCGCTCATTCATTGGCGTGTACGGCGCATTATGCGGGCCGACATACTCGGCGCGAGGACGCATGATCCGATTGTCGACGAGCTGCTCGATGACATGCCCCGTCCACCCGCTCACACGGCTCACCGCGAACATCGGCGTAAACAGATCGGTCTCGAGCCCGATGCAGTGGTAAGTCGTGGCCGAATAGAAATCGACATTCGGATAGATGCCCCGCGATCCGACCTTCGCCTCCATGACATCGGCGATCCGGGTGCTGATCTCATAGAGATCCATGTTGCCCGTCTGATCGGCGAGATCTTTTGCGAGGTTCTTGAGGAACACCGCGCGGGGGTCAC
The DNA here is from genome assembly GCA_043101845.1 of Phycisphaerales bacterium. GTDB lineage: Bacteria > Planctomycetota > Phycisphaerae > Phycisphaerales > UBA5793 > JBICHN01. The sequence continues at coordinate 2,054,154 of JBICHN010000011.1, forward strand.
GCGTCTTGTACACGCGGTGACCGAAGCCCATGATCTTCTCTTTTCGCGCGAGTTTGCCCTCGACGAAGGCGTCGACCTTGTCGACCGAGCCGATTTCCTTGAGCGTCTTCATGACGCGCTCGTTGGCCCCGCCGTGGAGCGGACCCTTGAGAGCGCCGATCGCCCCGGTGATCGTCGAATAGAGGTCGCTCATCGTCGAGCAGATCACGCGGGAGGTGAAAGTCGACGCGTTGAGTCCGTGGTCGGCGTGGAGAATGAGACAGATGTCGAGCGCCTGCTCCATCGTCTCGGTCGGCTTCTCTCCGTTGAGCATGTACATGAAGTTCGCGGCGAGGCCGAGGTTCGGATCGGGCTCGACGAAGTCACGACCCTTCCGATGGGAATCGAAGTACGCGAGAATCGTCGGCATCTTCGCGAGAATGCGCACGCCCTTGTCACGCAGGGCGTCGGGATCGAGGTTGTCCGGATCATCATCGAAGAAGGACATCATGCTGACGCCGGTCCGGAGCACCGCCATGGGCGATGCGGACTTCGGAGTTGAGCGGATGAAGTCCTTGATGCCTTCGGACAGCGCGTACTCGGCGCGAATCGCCGCGACGAAGGCGTCGAGTTCCTCCTGCTTCGGGAGACGGCGGTTCCAGAGAAGAAAGACCGTCTCTTCGAAGGAGCTGTTTTCGGCGAGGTCGGCGATCGGGATACCGACATACTCGAGGATGCCGTCGGTCCCGTTCACATAGGACATCTCCGTCGACGCCGCGATGACGCCTTCCAGACCCTTCGCCGCCGTTGCCGTGCTCATGATGGCTCCCAGGAGGAGGTAAATCCTGCGCCACGACAGTCGCCGGCGTCTCGAAGACTCCGGTCCGCCGACCTTCTCGCGGACGCTCAAAAATGCGGGGGATCGTAGGTGCGACGACTCCGTGCAGCAACCGCGTCACGACGCTCGAGAGACGGTTCGACCCGGTCATTCGCGAGCCGCTACGATCGACCGCAACCGCTTCCCACGCCTGAACGCTTGAACCGCCCTTCATGATTCCACTCACGACTGATCGCCCGCAGAAGCGCCCGGCCACGGTGAACACGGCGCTGGTCATCATCAATGTCGTCATCGCGGTGATCGCGTCGGCTTCCAGCGAAGTTCGATTCTTCCTCGATGTGAATGCGAATCTCTTTTCCGAGACCATGCCGGTCTTCCGTGATCCGTACAACCCGTCGCTCTTCGAGTACGGGTCGCCGCATCTCTGGCAGTTCTTTACCTACCAGTTCCTGCATGCGGACGCGTTTCATCTGCTCGGCAACATGCTCTTTCTCTGGGTCTTCGGCGCCGCGGTGGAGGATCGTTTCGGCCACCTCGCGTATCTCCTGTTCTACCTGACCGCGGGCGTGATTGCCGGAGTCGGACATGTGCTGACCTCCGCCGCCCCGGTGCTCGGCGCGAGCGGAGCCGTGGCGGGGGTCACCGGCGCCTTTCTCGTGCTGTTCCCGAAGACGCACATTCGCGTATTGTGGCTCTTCTTCATGATCGGGATCATCGAGATTCCAAGCCTCTGGTTCATCGGCGCGAGCTTTGCGCTCGATGTGTACCACCAGATCGACGGCGCCGGTCGCGTCGCGTACATGGCGCACATCGCCGGGACGCTCTTCGGCGTCGCGATCGCGGGCGGACTGCTCTTCTCGCGGATCCTCGCGCGCGAACCGTATGACCTCGTCAGTCTCGTCACCCAGTGGAACCGGCGGCGAAAGTTCTCCGCGATGACGCAGGAGGGTTTCGATCCGTGGGCGGGCAAGACCAAGTCGCGCCGCGGGCCCGAGCGCCGCTCCGCCGAAGCGAAGAAGACCGGGAAGAGCGCGCGGCCGGCTCCGCCGCCGCCGGATCCTGCGGCGATCGAAGCGGCGCAGGCGCGAACTGAAATCGCCGATGCGCTCAACGCCGGCGACATCGAGGCCGCGGCGGCGCGGTATCGGAGGCTTCTCGATGAAGCGCCGCAGTCGGTGCTCAGTCAGGAGCGGCAACTCGAGATTGGCAACCACTTCTTCTCGGCGGAGCAATACGAGTATGCGGCGCGGGCGTATCGGCTGCTGCTCGACACCTATCCCACAGCCGATCCGCACGGACAGATTCGACTCATGCTCGGACTCATTCGGGTCCGGTATGCGCCGAACCCCGAGGAAGCGCAGGAGGCGCTCAAGGTCGCGGTTGAACGATTGCCCGGTGAATCCGACCAGGCGCTCGCCCGAGAACTCCTTACCGAGCTGAACGAATGAGGCGGCCCGGGCCGCACAATCCTTGCAAATGACACAACCGATCCCGCACACGATCTCCTTTGGAATCGTGAATCGCTCCCGACCTCGTTGAATTGGAGAGTCGGGGGAGCGACCCGACCCAGTCGAGGGAGGAACCATAATGCGCTGTGATCGCCGAATGACCGGAATCTGTCTTCTTCTTTCAGCCGGTCTGTCCATTCCCGCAACGGCCCAGGGCGGAGACGCCACCCCCATCGATGAGATCGTCCTCTATGGCGTGGATCGGGTCGAGCAACAGTTGCTGCGATACCAGTTCGGTGACTCCAGTTGCGAGTGGCTCGGGCGGCTCCGTCTCACGGACGGTACGCCGGTCAACGGGATCGAGTGCCTCGCGTTCATTCCCGGTCGACCGTTCCTCTACGGAGTCTGGAATTACCACGATGATTCCCAGTCCAAGCTGGTCAAGATCGATCTCTTCTCCGGCGAGGTTTCGCCCTTCCCGAGTGATCTCGGCTTCGGAGGCGTACGCAGCCTTACGGTGATCATGGAATCGGACGCCGGCGAAGGTGGAGGGAACGGGGATCCGAATGGTCCCGAGTCCGCCATTCTCGCGGATTCGAAGGGCGTTGACGCCTACGAGATTTCGTTCCTAGGCGTTGACTACAACGCGGACGGCACGAGTTCATGGAATTATCGTGTGCGCGAACTTCCCACAGGAAAGGACCTCAGCCATTGGAACCTCGCTCTCGCCGACGAGCACCAGGTGATGGCGGGCACGACTTCCGGATATGACCGGGGCCGCGATGGGTCAACCGGCTTCATTGGCATCAAGTGGGATGTCGCCGACGGGTTCAGTGACGAAGTGTTCACCATCGTGCTCGACCGTCACTATGAGTCCACGACCATTGATGTTCTCGCCAAGGGCGGCAATCGGCATGACACGGATGTGATCGCCGGCCCCGGTATTGGGATTCGCGAGCCCGCCGGAAATGGCGAGCCGGCGCTGCGCCTGTTCGCGACGAGTTCGCACGATAACGGCCAGACCGATCTTGTCACGATCGATCCCGATACGGGCGAGGGGGTCGGAAAAATGTCGCTCAGTCGAGCGTACGACGGTCTTGCGGCGGGGCCGTCAGGACAGCTCTACGCGGTCACTCACGATGAACTCTGGCTCGTCGATCCGGCAAGCGGTTCGGAGAGCCTGGTCGCCGAGCAAGACTACACGGGACTGTGCGCTCTCGAGTGCGCGTTCGGGGCCGATGGCGGCGCCATCGAGATTCCCGGTTATGATCCGAGTTACGGAGCCAACGGCGCCCTCTTCGGATTCAGTGCCAATCAACACGAACTGCTTCTGTTCGATCCGCACTCTGGAACGGGATTGACCTACTCCGTGCCCTTGTCAGCGCATGAGACCACCGGGCTTGTCTTCGTTCATTATGGTCGGGATGTACGGTGGACGACCGCCCAGGCCAGCTACGACTGATTCGACACGCGACGCCGAAAGCTGAAGGTTTCAACGGCCGCCCGAACAGGGCGGCCGTTGTCGTAGTCTCATGCAGCGGGACCGACTCGTTCCCTACTTGTAGTCGTTCGCACTGAGTCTTGTCAGCCAGGAGAATCGAGGCGCGCCAACAAGCGAAGAATATCGTTCACAGAGACGCAGGGAGGGCGTTCACTTTGACCTGCGGCTTCGGCATTGCACTCTTTCGCGCCTCGAAGACGACCCCGGCGCTCTGCAGCGCACTCATGAGCCGATAGATATTCATGAGGGATTCGAGCCGCTCGGTCGGGCCGACAAGCCGCAGAGTGGCGCCGGCGGGCCGGGCTCGGCGTGCGAGCAGCACGAGACCGGCGAGCAGAGCCGAATCCACCTCTTCCGCTCCGGAAAGGTCGACGACAAGCTCGCGACGACCCGCCTCGAGCGCCGACTCGCCCCAGCGGACCATGTCGCGAATGCGATCATGCTCGGTCATGTCGCCAGCGGCGCCGAAGACCCGCGACACGCGTCGAGGCCGGAGGAACCGTCCAACCCTCCCTGGTTGGGTAAAAATGCTCATCTTTCGCTTCGCCAATCCGGGCGGCGGGTTCCCGCTCCTGCCATCCCGGACCGCCGCTTCATATGCCCGGGACTGCAATATCTATTGTGATCGAGACTTGCGGAATTGCAAGGACCGATTCACAAACCGCGGCCCCCGCCGACTTGATTCGATGGGTGGCGACGCCAAGCTTCCTCGATTCAACGCTCGGGAGACCGCTTATGGGACATACTACGCTGCTCGCCGGCTATCCCAATCGATATCCGACCGTCTACCACCGAATTCGTCTCGCCGCCGGGGACATGACCGTGGTCATCGACGACGAGGCCGGCCGCCGAACGGTCATCATCCGCAATATTGAACTCGAACGGGTCCGCCAGGCGGGTCGGGTCGACGAGGCGCTGGCGCCGGAAGAGATCGTTCCAGCGGACCGGCTGAGCCCCGACCGCAATACCTCGTTCGCTCAGGCGGCGGCGGCGCTCCTCAAGCAACGCGGTGTCACAAGCGTTCGCAGCGACCAGATGCTCCCGCTCCTCTTTGTCGATGTGCTCGGGGAGAGCGGGATCGAAGTGGAATGCGACCGCGGTCTTGGCGTGCTCGAGCGGCGAAGAAAGGACGACTGGGAGGTCGAGCAACTCCGAACCGCGCAGCGCGCGACCGAGGGATCGATCCGCCATGCGTTCGAACTCATGCGTGACGCCGAAGTCCGCGATGACACCCTCTTCGACGATGGAGAACCGCTGACGAGCGAACGCCTCCGCGCTGCGATCTCGATGTACCTCATGCAGCGCGGCGTCGCGACCCCCGATGACTCCATCGCCGCGGCCGGACCGATCGGCGCCGACTGTCACCAGCATGGCGCGGGACCGATCCGCATCGGCCAGCCCGTCATCATCGATGTGTTTCCGATCGACCTGCATTCGCGCTATCACGGCGATTGCACGCGAACGCTGTGTCGCGGACCGATCTCCGCGCCGCTTCGGGAAATGCACGAGGCGGTCGTCGAAGCGAAAGCCGCGGCGATCGAGGTGTGCCGAACGGGCGCCACAGGCGCCGAGGTGCACCGCGCCGTCAAGGATCTCTTCACCGAGCGCGGCTATCGAATCGGGCTGCCCCTGCCGAACGATCCACCCGAAACTGTTTTCTACCCGCACGGAACGGGACACGGCATCGGGCTCGAAGTGCATGAGCCGCCGCTGCTCGATGATCGGGGTGTCGAACTTGTCGAGGGTGATGCGCTCACCGTGGAGCCCGCGCTCTATCGTCGCGACCTCGGCGGCGTACGAGTCGAGGATCTGGTCATCGTCCGCGCGAACGGCTGTGAGAATCTCAACGAACTGCCGGAGGGACTCTGGTGGGACTGACGGGGCCGTACCCCTCCGGCGCCCACGGCAAAAAGAAGTCCATGGCTCAGCGAGATAGCCGAACCATGGACATCGGGGGGGGAGGCTTGGTTGTCGCCGCGGCGGCGTGAGGTCTAACGGTTTACCACCCGCCGGTCGGCGCGTCAATCATGCAGTGAACGAACTTCCGCACCCACAGGTGCTCGAAGCGTTGGGGTTGTTGAACACGAATCCGCGACCCATGATCTCATCCTTGAAGTCGATGCTGGTACCGTCGAGGTAAAGCAGTGACTTCGGGTCGCACACGACCTGGATCCCGTGAATCTCAAAGATCTCATCCGTGGGACGCTGGGTTTCCGTGAGGTCGAGCACATAGCTGAAACCCGAGCATCCGCCGCCCTTGACGCCGACGCGCAGTCGAACGCTTTCCGCGTCCAGCTCCTGTTGCTGGATGATCGTCTTGATCTCGCGGGCGGCTTTCTCAGTCAGGGAGATGCCCAATAGAGACCCCTTCCATTTCGAAAACAGCATAACGGCCAATCGACTGCCTGTCACATTCTTTTTACGGTTCTACGACTCGCCGCAGCCGATCATAGGCGGTTCGCCTGGCCACGGGCTACCGATTATCGGGCCCTCGACGCCTCCGAATTCACCGGCGCCACGCTGGCGCCCGCGGAAGGGCCCTTCAGAATGGACTCGCGCAACTTGCTCTGGGCGACGGGGTTCTCGACGCCATGACGGCATCGGACCGGAAGGTCAGTTCGGCGGAACCGTTCGTATCCGGGAAACTCATTCCACGGAATCGGCGCTCGCGTCGGATGGTAGAGGTGCATCACCGGGATCTGTCGAATCGCCACGATCGAATCGGCCCCCGCCTGATACGCCCGCCGGCCCAGGTCATCGTCCTCCTGACCGTATCCCTCGTACTCCTCGTCGCAGCCGTTGATCTCGAGATAGAGATCGAAGCGAATCGAGAAGTGCCCGCCGACGATCTTCGGCTTGTGCGATTTGGCCAGACCGAGTCGCCGCAACTTCTGATGCCACGAAGCGCGGCGATGTTCTCGTTCGAGCGTCGATCGGTCCGATTCGGTTGGCTCAAGCCGCTCGGCGCCTGTTCGAAGCTCGTCGAGGTTGATGGCATTCGTACGCGCCTCCGACATCATGACGCGCGACGCGACCACGAGTCCGTGATCGCCACCCAAGGTCGCGTGGTTCTCAACCGTGGCCGCGGGCGGAAAGGTGTCTCCGTCAAGGATGAGAAGTCGCCCGGATTCGTGCCCGGCCCCGATGAGCGAACGGACGGCGTTGTTGCGCACCTGGCTGATTCGCGCGACACCCTGATGCTCGCGCCGTACATACCGAATCTCGAGCCCGTAGTGCTCGGCGCAGGATTCGAGCAGTCCGTCAATTTCGTCATCGACGACATCGGCCGTGACGGTGAGCGTCGTCGGCTTCCGGGATTGCCGCGCGACACCGATCAGCACGGCTTCAAGGTGACGGGTCGTATGCGTGGGAATGATGAGATGGATATCGGGCGGGATGGTCACCGATGTCGATCCATTCGCGTTGAGACGAGATCGGGACCGCCGATCAACGCGGAAGCCTCAGCTACGGCTTGACGCCCGCTTTGACCTTCTGGCGGAGCCGTGCGAGGGCGTAGATCGCCGCCTCGCGTTCGCTCGCTCCGACGACGGCCCCGGCAGGCGCGCCTTGCGCGTCACTCCATTCCGCGCGATAACAGTCGAAGAGCTGGACGAAACGAATATTCAGTTCGTAACCGAGCTGGGCGAATTCCTGCTGCACTCGAACCACACTCGGGAAGATCCGTCCGTCGTCGGCGTGTTCGCAACCCGTCGAATCGAGGCCGGCCCATCCGGTCGAATACAACTCGTCGATCGCCGGTTCCAGACCGCTTTCCGACATTGCTTCTCGTCCTTTCGACGCCGCGTGGACGAGTCGGGCGGGACGAAGATCACCAACTCGCCGGAGCGGCAGTTTGGGGCGCCGCGGGCTCCATGGGGCCCAGCCATCATAGCCGAATCCTCGTTCGTGGACGATGGGGAATCCGTTGACCCTCGTGTCGCGTCCGCGCTAGCGTTTCGCGAGGACGGTTTCAATCGGTCGAACAATCCATCTCCCACGGTGAACATGTCTCAACTGGCGCCCTATCCCGGCGAGCGTGTCGAGAGTGACCCGCCCCCCGCACGCACCCGGCATGATTTGAAACAGTCCGGCTATCGCTATCGCAGCGTGAAGGCCGAGTTGCGTGACAATCTCGTCCGCCGATTGCGGAGCGGATCCCCTCTCTTTCCCGGTGTCATCGGATACGACGAAACCGTCGAGCCGCAGATCGTCAACGCGGTGCTTTCGACGCATGACATTCTGCTCCTCGGACTACGGGGCCAGGCGAAGACCCGCCTCCTTCGCGGTCTGGTTTCACTGCTCGATGAGTGGATTCCGACGCTCGAACACCTCGAGTTGCCCGACGATCCGATTGAGCCGGTGACCGCGACTGGACAACGACTCGTCGCCGAGCACGGCGATGACCTTCCGGTGCGATGGCTCCATCGTTCCCAGCGGTTTCACGAGAAGCTCGCGACGCCTGACGCGACCATCGCGGACCTCATCGGTGAGATCGATCTCGTCAAACACGCCGAGGGGAGGTACCTGTCCGACGAGGAGACGATGCATTTCGGCCTGATCCCCCGCGCCAATCGCGGCTTGTTCGTGATGAACGAGTTGCCCGATCTTCCACCGCGAATCCAGGTGGGACTCTTCAATGTCCTCGAGGAGCGGGATGTGCAGATTCGCGGCTATCCCGTCCGACTGTCGCTCGACCTCATGCTCGCCTTCAGTGCGAACCCGGAGGACTACACGAATCGAGGTCGAATCGTCACGCCGCTGAAGGACCGTATCGGCTCGGTCATCCGCACGCACTATCCGCTCAATACGCAGATCGCGAAGCAGATTACACGGGAGAACGCGTTCATCGATCGCGAAGGCGAGGTCGTGCAGGTCGAACTTCCGGAGATCATGCACGAACTCGTGGAAGAGTTGATCGATCAGGCTCGACGATCACCTCACATCAACCAGGCGTCGGGCGTGTCGGCCCGCGCGTCGATCGCCTCCATCGAGAACCTTCTCAGCTCCGCGGAACGCCGCGGCGTGATGACGGAAGAAGCCCGGGTCATGCCGCGGATGTGTGATCTGCAACATGTCGCCGCGAGTTGTCGGGGCAAAATCGAACTGCTCATCGCCGAGGACGGCGCCTCGAGCGATGGCAAGTCGACCGAGGATCGGCTCATCGACGCGCTCCTCGGCGAGGCCGTGAAGTCGGTCGCGTCGCGCTATCTCAGTCTGGACGACCTCGAGTCGATCGAGACCGCGTTCCAGTCGGGACTCGTCCTGCGAATCAGCGATCTCACACCGGCGGCGGAGTGTGTCGCGTCGCTGCGTCATGTTGAGGGCCTGATCGAAGCGGCGGGAGAACTTGCGAACGAACTCGGCATGGACGCCGACGACGAGCAGGCGCTCGCCTGCACGGGCGAACTCATCCTCGAAGCGCTCTATGTGAACAATCGAATCAGCAAGACGGCGTCGCCGCTCGGTGTAAGTTATCGTCGCTGAACGAATCAGTCGCCGGGTTCGATCGTGACTTTGAGCGCCTTCGATTCGAACTGCTCGAGATAGAGTTCGGCGCGCTCGCGGTGGGTCGTCACGAGCAGTGAGATTCCCTGCAAGTGGGCTTCGAGCATCCGCTCGATCGCTTCGTTCATCGTGAGGGGCGTGAGTTCGAGAATCGTTTCGACGACATCTTCCATGTAATTGAAGTCGTCGTTATGGAGAAGGACGCGCCAGGCCGGGAGCTCATTGACGACATCGGTTTCAGGCGCCGCCTTCGATGGGGCTTCGGGCGATTCCGTCGGGACGCTCTCGCGGTTGGCGACCGGCCCGACCAGATCGCCGCCGTCGTGCGACTCCGAAAGGCGACGATCGATCTGTGATTCCCGGTCAAACGAACTCGGCATACTTCGCCGTCCCTCCTCGCCGTTCGAGCTCTGCCCTTGGCGGCGATCGGCGTCTGGCTTATTCTGCGTGTATGATCGACCCCCAAACGCGGCCGGACAAGGGTGGCGCGACGGAAATCCCGGCGACGCTGCTCGACGAACTCGCCGAGCGGCGCGGGCGGCTCAACGCTCAGCTCCGCCGCGTGATCGTCGGTCAACCGGAAGCGATCGATCTGCTCACGATCGCCGTGTTTCTCCAGGAGCACGCGCTCATCATTGGCGTTCCGGGACTGGCAAAGACCCTTCTCGTGCGAACGCTCGCGCGCTGCGTGGACCTTCGATTCAGCCGCATCCAGTTCACCCCGGACATGATGCCGGCCGATGTGATCGGAACGGAGATCATCCAGGTCGATCGTTCGACGGGTGATCGCGCGCTCCGGTTCGCCCCGGGTCCGGTGTTCGCGAACCTGATCCTTGCCGACGAGATCAATCGGACTCCGCCAAAGACGCAGGCGGCGCTGCTCGAAGCGATGGCGGAGCGGCAGGTCACCGTGGGCGGCGAGACGCGTCGGCTCGAACCACCGTTCATCGTGTTCGCGACTCAGAACCCGATCGAACAGGAAGGCGCCTATCCGCTCCCCGAGGCGCAACTCGACCGCTTCATGTTCAGTGTGTGGATGGACTATCCGTCACGCAACGAAGAACGGCTTATCACCGCCGACGCCGAGCGGCTGATCAACGAGTCCGTCGAGGTGGTATTCCATCGCGGCGACCTCATCCGCTTCCGACAGGCGATTCTGCAGATGCCCGTGTCGGATCATGTGATTGATTATGCGATCGACCTCGTTCGCGCGACCCGCCCGCGCGATCCGAGTTCGCCTGCCCGCACCGTGCAGCCCTACATCTCATGGGGCGCCGGTCCGCGCGCGTCGCAACACCTCATCGCGGCGGCTCGCGCGCTCGCCGCGATGGAGGGCGAACCCACACCGAGCGCGGAGCATGTTCGACGGCTTGCGATGCCGATTCTCCGTCACCGCCTCGTACTCAATTACGCCGCGACCGGCGAGGGACTTTCCGCCCGAGATCTCGTCGACCGGATCGTCGAGGCCGTTCCGGAAGACGAGTATCAATGACCGGCCCGGAGCAGAGGATGAACGACGCGGGGACAACCCTTCGCTCGGCGGATGAACTCTTTCAGCGTCGCGAATATGCGTCGGCTGAGCCGGTGTACGAGGCTGCGTTTGAACTCGCCGTCGACGCCGGGAATCGATCGGTCGCCACCGAAGCGGCGTCGCAGGCGGGCCGCTGCCGCCTCCTCGATGGCGATCTCGAGGGCGGGAGGACCTGGCTCGATCGAGCCCGCGAGTTCGCGACGCGAGACGACCCGGACGGGTGGTCGCGCTACCGGGGCGTGCTTGGTCGTCTTCAGTGGAAGAAGGGGGATCGTCCGACCGCGACGAAGACATTCATCGACATGTGCGCGTATTGCGAGTCTCACGATCGGCTCGATCGAGCCATCGACGCCGCCCACATGGTGGCGCTGACCGGTGATGATGACGAGCAGATTGAATGGGCTCGACGCGGTATTCAACTCGCCGAGCGAAGTGAACACCGTCGCTGGCTCGGGCCGCTGTGGAACAATCTTGGCTGGAATCTTTGCGACCGGGGTGAGTTCGACGCCGCGCTCGAAGCGCTCCGGAACGCGCGGGAATCCCATTACGAGTTTGGCGACGCGCATAATCGTCTCGTCGCCGACTGGTCCGTCGCGTCCCTCCTGCGACGACTCGGCCGCGTCGCCGAGGCGCGCCAGGCGCTGGAGCCGGTTAAGTCGGAAGCGCAACGACGCTATCGGGAAGACCCGTCCGCCGATCGCGCTGAATGGGTCGGGCATTGCCATCTCGAGGCGGCGGAGCTTGAGTTGCTCGACGGCGCCCGATCTTCCGCGCTCGAGCGTATGGAAGAGGCGGCACGATTCCTTGCCGAGGCGGACATGAACGCATGGGACGAGTCCGGCTGGGCCGCGTTGAACGATCGAATCGATGAGCTACGCCGTGAGCTCAACCGGTCAACTGAATAGCTCGGGTGATTCGACGAGCGCGATGGCGCGCACGAGTTCGGCGACTGACCACGCCTGCGCCGTGCATCCGCCCGGACGCTGGGGCCGCTCCGGAGGCTCGTGGGCGCCGTCGTACACCTCATAGAGCTGACCGACGCTCGGACACTCCGGCGGCTCCATCTCCTCGATCAGGCCATTCGCCAACCGGCGTGCGGTCGACCGGGCGGAGTCGCTGAACCCTTCGCTCCGAAGCAGCGCCTCGACGAAGCAACCCATGAGCCAGGGCCACACCGTGCCCTGGTGATAAGCCCCGTCGCGGCTGAACATGTCGCCTTCGAAACGCGACCGGTACCGCTCGTCGCCCGGGCTCAGTGTTCGCATCCCCTTCGGCGTAAGAAGCTCGCGGTGCGCCATGGCGACCACGGCGCGTCGTTGTCGATCGGTGAGCGCCGAATGACGAAGGCTCACCGCGAAGAGCATGTTCGGGCGAATCGAGAAATCCGCCTCCCACCGTTGTCGACCCCCGTCGTCGACCGTGGGACGGAGCGTGTCCGCGAGCCTCTCGAGTCGATCACTCCAGAAGAGTTCCCGGATCGAGCGGCCGGCCCGTTCCGCCGTCGCCTGAAGCGCCCTGCTCGTGGTCGCATCGACCTCGACCATCGCTTCGGCGACCGCGCGGAGCCCGTGATACCAGAGCGCATTGATCTCGATTGCCTTGCCAAAGCGCGGCGTGAACACGACTCCGTCGCGCGCGGCGTCCATCCAGGTCAACTGCGTGCTCTCGTCACCCGCGGTGACGAGCGCATCTTCCGGATCCATGCGGATTCCGAAATCCGTTCCGTCGCGATAGGCGGTCAGGATGTCGAGGCAGGGCTTGTGGAGGTGACGAAGATACGCCTCATGATTCGCACTCAGGCGGCGATATTCGGTCGCCGCATGCACGAACCACAGACTCGCGTCGACCGTGTTGTAGTGCGCGGCGCCGCTCGTATCGTCGAACAGATTGGGAATGAGCCCGCGCCGTTGATGCTTGGCGAAGACGCGCAGCGTGGCGAGCGCTTCGTCGAATCGACGCGTCACGAGAAGCAGGCCGGGCAGGCTGATCATCGTGTCCCGTCCCCAGTCAGTGAACCAGGGGTACCCCGCCAGGATGGTCTTCAGCTCGACGCCGTCGACAGTGCGCGGAACCACAAAGTCGTCGGCCGCGGAAAGAAGCCAAGGTCGATTCGCGAGTGCCGGCGTAATTTCGCCCGCGGCGCGCACGATTCGATCGAGATGTGCAGACCGATCGTCCGTATCGAGCGGACGCCTCGCCCGCTCAGAGTTCGGTTCGACTCGGACGACTGCGCTTCTCGACCGAGAACCCGCCGACCATTCAAAGGTAAACCACCCAGGTGTGTAGAGGTGCTCGAGATCGTCTTGTCCGCGACGCGATTCCTGCTCGTAGTGAAATCCGCGCCACCAGTCGGGCGCCACTCGGAATGAACCGTCGCGAGCGAATATCGCGACCTCAGCGCTCTCGTCATTCGGGTCGCGCACGACGACGCCGTCATCGACCTCTACCGATTCAATCTTCCGTTCGGTGGCGAAGAGGTGGTGCATGTCCGCCAGACGAACGAGTGGCGCCACGCGCAGCCGAACTTCGGCGTCCGGGCCGTCGATCCGATAGCTCAACTCAAGGCCGCCCCGTCGCCATCCGATCCGAAGGCGGCGTTTGACGACGAACGCGTCGACGGAATACCTCCATTCGACAAAGTCGACGCCCTTGCGGAACTCGGTGAGGGCCGACGGGCCGTCTGACTTCGATCGTCCGCCGGCGAACTCGAAACTGCTCAAGTCGATCGTGCGCGGTTCGCGCTCGCTTTGTTTCAGTACGAGCTGCTCGACGCATGCGTTGAGCAGCATAAGCCGGCCGACCGGAGGCTTCGTCGCATGCACGAGCCAGCCGTGATACCGACGCGTATTGACCCCCAGCGCGGTTCCCATCGCAAATCCGCCGAGGCCGTCCGGCAGCACCCACTCGATCTCCCGCCAGTCCCCGACGGGACCGGACGAGTCAGTAGACATCCGGTGCAGCGGCTCACCTGCGGTCGGTATGGTCGAAGCGGCAGTCATCGCAAGCGTCGCTCCCGCGCAATGAGCGCTGCGCCTAGAAGCCCGGCGTTCTCGCGCAACTCAGTCGGTCGGATCGCGCAGGCGCGACAGGCGTCGGGAAAGACTGCGGCGTCAAAGGTCTCGCGAACCCAGCCGAGGTATTGATCGCCAAGGGCTTCCGTCAGTCCGCCCCCCACGGTCACGCACTCGAGACTGAGAAGCGTCACCGCGTTCGCGGCGGCGTATCCGACGAGTCGCGCCGACTCTCTAAGCGTTTCGATGACGAGTTCGTCACCCGCCTCGACCGCCTTCGCAAGGTCGGAAATGAGGAGCTGGTCTGCGGCGCGGTCCCCCAGCCACTCGGGCCGTCGCCCCGAGTCCTTTGCGAGCCGGGCCCGGACCGTGTTGACCACAGACGACCGCGACGCGAAATCCTCGAGAATGTTGCCCTCCCGCGGAAGCTCAGGATTGAGCACCATGTGCCCGATCTCGCCGGCCGTCCCGAATGATCCGTGAAAGAGCTCGCCGTTGAGGACGAGTCCCCCACCGATTCCAGTGCCGATCCAGATTCCAAGTACATTCCGCATACCCCGCCCGGCGCCGAGCTGATGTTCGCCCCAGACGGCAACATTCACATCGTTGTCGAGCGTGACAAAGGCGCCCCCGAGCTTGCGCGACAGCAGATCAGCGAGCGGAAGATTCCGCCAGCCAAGATTGACCGCGACCAGTGCGATCCGAAAGGTCGAATCAATCGGCGACGGCGCCCCGATGCCGACGCCGCCGAGTTCGTCGAGCGAGACTCCCGCCTGATCACAGGCGAGCCTCACGCCGCGCGTCATTCGGTCGAGCACCGCGTCCAGACCGTCATCGGCGAGCGTGTGATCGGCGGCGCGACCGATGATGTCGTTCGACGCCGAGACCACCCCGATCTGCATGTGCGTGCCGCCGAGATCGATTCCGACGAACGGGACGCCTTCGTTCACCATGCTCTCCATCATCGCGCCGTCTTGCGGAAACCTGTGCCGATCGTAGGCGGCCGGCGCCACCCTTCGAGATCGGAGGACTACGCTGATTGCATGCAGGACGGCGGCAACCCTTGGACACGACGAACCACCCGCGAGGTGTACGAGAACCCATGGCTTCGAATCCGCGAAGATGAAGTCATCCGGCCCGACGGCGCCGACGGGATCTACGGCGTCGTTGAGTTCAAGAACATCGCGACCGGGATCGTCGCCGTCGATGAGCAAGGCCGCGTCCCGCTCGTCGGACAGTGGCGCTATCCGCTTGGTCGGTACTCGTGGGAGATCCCGGAAGGCGGCGCCCCCGCGGGCGAAGACCCGCTCGCCGCGGCGAAACGCGAATTGCAGGAGGAGACCGGGGTCATTGCGGGCCGGTGGGAACTCCTCCACGAGTCGGATCTCTCCAACTGCGTGACCGATGAGCGCGCCGTACTTTTCCTCGCCCGCGACCTCACCGTTGGCCGTTCGACGCCCGACGGCGACGAACAGTTGCGGGTCCGGTGGGTTCGTCTGGACGAAGCAGTGGAAATGGCGCTCGACGGCCGCATTCGCGACGCCGTGAGCCAGCTCGGGCTCTTGACCGCCGCCCGTCGATTGGAATCGCGGCGCTGAATTCGGTTGCGCTTTCTCCGATCGTCCGATATATTGAAACCAGCGATGGGCCGAATCGTCGTCACAGGGAATGGGGCGAACCCGTCGATGGGTGCAATAGCTGGGAACGCCGGGCGTTCGACGACCGTCGGTCGCCCCCGTCTCGCCGGCCGCGATGGAAGGAGCCGCACCGATGGCGAACGCATCGCTCAGGCCTTTGCGTGAGAGCGAGTTCGGGTACTGGCAGGCGAGTCATCTGCTCACGAGGGCGGGGTTCGGCGGCACGCCGGACCAGATTCGCCTGCTTGCCGACTGGGGACTCGAGAAATCGGTCCGTCACCTCGTCTACTTCGAGAACGCGCCATCGTCCCCTGTCACCTCGGACTCGTTCGACGATTCGATCATGGCGCCACCCTCACCGGAAGAGCGGCTCGCGTACCGGCGAGCGCTCCAGGCGCAGGACGAAGCCACCGTCGAGCGCTTTCGTGAGCGCCGCCAGGAACAGCAGCGGCAGGACCGCCGGCAGATACGCGAGGTGCAGCGCTGGTGGCTCAAACGCCTCATCGAGTCACCGCGACCGCTCGAAGAGAAGATGACGCTCTTCTTTCACGGGCACTTCGCCACGAGCTACCGGAAAGTCGAAAACAGCTACCACCTCTTTCTGCAGAATCAGACCTTCCGCAAGCACGCCACCGGAAACTTCGCCGACCTCTGCTTCCAGATCATCCGCGACCCCGCGATGATCGCATACCTCGACAACAACAACTCCCATCGACGCAGCCCGAACGAGAACCTCGCCCGTGAATTGATGGAGTTGTTCACGCTCGGCGAAGGCGTCGCGTACAGCGAACGCGACATCAAGGAGGGCGCCCGGGCGTTGACCGGGTACACCTACGACTACAACTCCTTCATCTTTCGCGAGGAGTGGCACGACAACGAGCCGAAGCGCATTCTCGGAAAGCTCGGCAACTTCAACGGCGACGATTTCGTCCGCATCATTCTCGGGCGCCCGGAGTGCTCGGTTTTCCTGTGCCTCAAGTTATATCGCTTCTTTGTCAACGACCTGCCGAATGGAGCGGACCGCGAGACGCGCACGCTCATCGAGTCGCTCGCACGAGAAATGAGATCGAACAAGTACGATCTGGCGCCGACCCTGGAGACGCTCTTCAAGTCCGAAGCGTTCTACGACGAGGCGAATGTCGCGGCCCGAATCAAGTCGCCGGCTCAACTCGCCGTTCAGGCGACTCGGGCCATGCGCCTGCCGATCCGCGATCTCAACCTCGTCGTGGAAGCGCTCGATCTGATGGGGCAGAACCTCTTCTTCCCCCCTTCCGTGAAGGGCTGGGAAGGCGGCCGCTCCTGGATCAACACCTCGACGCTCTATGTTCGACAGAACCTGCTCACGCACCTTCTGACCGGGCAGATGCCGTCAGGATTCTCGGCGTCCGGTGGGCGTCTGGACCTCGACGCCATGTCGCTTCTCACTCATCTCGAGCGGGACGACCGCGGCGAATACGACATCGATCAGGCGGTCCGCTACCTCGTTAAGCTCTCGTTCGGGCGTGATATCGAGGAATCGCGAATGACGGAACTCATGCAGTTCACGAAGTCACACGGCGGGCGCATGTCGAACGACCTTGTCGTGGCGCTGCTCTGCCTCATGACGGCGATGCCTGAGTACCAGCTTTGTTGATCCGCACGATGTGGGCGGTACGCCCGTGTTCGTGCCTGCCAAGGAATCGAGGCCAACGAAATGTGTGACTACGAGAATGCCTACACCCGACGCGTGTTTCTGCAGAAGGGTCTGTCGATGATCTCCGCGGCGTCGACCGTGCCGTTCTTCGTGCAGCAGTCGGCGTTTGGTATGACGAATCCGCTCGATGTGCTGCTCACGAGTTCGATCGCGGGTGTGCCGGAGGATCGAGTGCTCGTCGTCGTGCAGCTTGGTGGCGGAAACGACGGCCTCAATACGGTCGTCCCGTTCGGCGACGACACCTACTACCGCCGTCGACCGAATCTGGGCATACGGCCGAACGAGGTGCTGAAGCTCAAGGAGGTGGACGGACTCGGATTCCATCCGAATCTGGGCGGCCTCAAGGAGCTCTACGACGACGGTCTGCTCACGACGGTGCAGGGCGTGGGCTATCCGAATCCGAATCGCTCGCACTTCACCTCGATGGATATCTGGCACACGGCCGACCCGAAGAACCCGACGGGCGACGGGTGGATTGGCCGGTACTTCGACAACACCTGCGCCGGGGCGCCCGATCCGAACTCCGGGATCGCCATCGGGCGCGAGGTTCCGACCGCGATGGTCGGCGAGCAATACAAGCCGGTCTCCTTCGAATCACCCGATCTCTTCCGGTGGATCGGACAGGATGTGCACGAGGCGCTCGCGGCGCCATACGATAAACTGAATCGCGCCGGCACGCCGGAGGGCGTGTCGGATGAGTCGCAGTTGGGCTTCCTCACCCGCACCTCACTTGATGCGCAAGTCGCGAGTGATCGCATTCGGCAGGCCGTCCGACAAACGCCGCTCGTCAACTATCCGGGCAATTCGCTCGCCCAACAGCTCCGGATGGTGGGCGCCATGATCCGGGCCGGTCTTCCCACCCGGGTGTACTATGTGCATCTCGGCGGATTCGACACGCACGCCGGTCAGGCCGGACAGCACGGGAACCTGATGAATCAGTTGAGTTCGTCGCTCCGCGCGTTCCAGCGCGACCTCGAAGCGCAGGGCAACGACGGCCGCGTCCTCACGATGACCTTCAGCGAATTCGGCCGTCGCGTCGCGCAGAACGCATCGCAGGGGACGGACCACGGTACGGCGGCGCCGATGTTTCTCATGGGGCCGATGGTGAAGGCGGGGTTCGTAGGGTCCCATCCCTCGCTCACCGACCTCGATAACGGTGACCTCAAGTTCCGGATCGACTTCCGGTCGGTGTACGCGTCGGTGCTCGACTACTGGCTCAAGGCGGACAGCGAGAAGGTCCTCAACGGGAAGTTCAAGCCGGCGCCCGTGCTCTCCGAGAAAGTTGTGAAATCAGCCTGACGCGGATTCGGACTCGTCTGTGGCCGAATCGTCCAGGACGCGGTTCGCCGGACGCGTGGCTCGCGGCAACAGTCCGATGAAGACGAGCGACGCGCCGACGGCCATCGTCCAGAGACGCTCGGTACCGGTGGAGAAGCGGCGGAGCCAAGTCTCCCGAAAGTGAATCGGCTCGACCGTCGCCGGCTCCGGAAGCGTGGCGGAGATCCATCGTTCGACCGACGCGTCCGGCGCGGCGCCGAGGAGCGCCATCGGCGTTTCGTCCTCGGGAACGAGATTCAGCTGCGCGAGCGCCAGGCGGCGGATGAGATCAGGGTCCTCTTCTTCGATGGCGTCAAGGAAGGTCGAATACGCCTCGAGTCGCGCGACGAATTCCTGCTCGCGGACCTGCATCTCGTCCCGTCGATGGCGGAGCACCGCGAGGTCATCGCCGGGCGGAATGAGCGTGACCGCTACAAGCAGCGCGGCGCCGGCGAGCAGAAACAGCCAGCCGCTGTCGATCCGTCCCCGATCTGTCCGCCGTGAGCGCGTACGCATCCCGGGACTCTTATCGGGCCCCTCCCGGAGCCGCCATGAATCGGGGCGTTGGCTCTGCGTCACGGCCGGCGTACCGTGCCTGCCATGCCCCCGCGCGGATACGACCTGCTCGCCCTTGATCTCGACGGAACGCTGCTGAACGAGCGCGGCAAGATCTCCGCGGCGAACCTCCGGGCGATCGCCGACGCCCGTCGCGCCGGACTCCAGATCGTCGTGAGCACGGGTCGAGGGTATGCCGAGGCCATGCACTCACTTCCCGTCGACTGTCTCGACGGCGCGATCATCTGTGCGGGCGGCGCCATGACCGTGGACATGATCTCCGGCCGCACCCTTCATCGATCCACCATGCCCGAGTCCCTCGTCGAGCGCGTCGCCCAGACGCTCAATGAGGCGACGGGACATCTCGTCCTTCTGCTCAAGGATCACGACACGACGGGTCTCGATTACCTCCTCGTCGGGCGAGGGCGAATCGATCCCGCGAGCGAGTGGTGGTTCAATCAGATTCCGGTTCGACTGTCCACCGTCGAGCGCCCGGCGGAGGACCCCCACCCCCGTGAGACCGTGCGCGTCGCCGTGGTGACGACGGTTCGGGAGATGAGCACGCTGTGGCGCGTCATGAATGAGCGTTTTCAGAATGAGACCTTCGTCCATCATTTCCCGATCATCAGCGGCGCCGCCGACGGCCGGGTCGAGAAGAGCGGCGAGATTCACCTGCTCGAGGTCTTTCAACCGGAAACGAACAAATGGTCCGCCCTCGCCGAACTCGCCGCGGAACGCGAGATTCCGGTTGAGCGTGTCGCGGCGATCGGGGACGAGGTGAATGACCTCGCGATGCTCCGCGGCGCCGGGCTCGGCATCGCGATGGGCAACGCGCCCGACTCGGTCCAGGACGCGGCGCAGCAAGTCACCGAGACGAATGTGAACGACGGCGTCGCGCTCGCGATCGAACGGATTCTCGAAGGATCATGGTGATTTTCCACCCCGCGCCGCGCTCCGGGTGATGACGCCGGACTGTCGTCCCTCTACGATCCCGCTTTCCGGCCCCGACGCCCGAAGAACCTCTCTACGGATGGCTCTATGGACCTCTATATCGACACGGCGAATCTCGACGAAATCAAGCAGGCGGCGGAGATGGGCGTCCTCGACGGCGTTACCACGAATCCGTCGCTCGTCTCCAAGGAAGGCGTGGACTTCCACACGCGACTTCGCGAGATCTGCGAGGTGGTCCCGGGGCCGGTTTCCGCCGAGGTGGTCTCGGTCGAGCATGACGGCATGATCGCCGAGGCGGATAAGCTCGTAGAGATTGCTGACAACATCGTGATCAAGCTCCCGAGCATTCCCGAGGGGCTCAAGGCGTGCAAGACGCTGAGTGATCGAGGCGTGCGGGTCAACATGACCCTCTGCTTCCAGCCGCTTCAGGCGCTGCTTGTCGCGAAGGCCGGCGCGTTTCTCGTGAGCCCGTTCCTTGGACGAATCGATGACATCGCCGGCGATGGCGTCGACCTCATCCAGCAGATTCGCGCGATCTACGACAACTACGGGTACGAGACGAAGATCCTCGCCGCGTCCATTCGACATCCGAAGCACATGGTCGATGTCGCTCTCGCCGGCGCCGATGTCTCCACGGTTCCCTTCAAGGTGATCAAGCAGATGATGAATCATCCGCTGACCGACATCGGCCTCGAGAAATTCCTGGCGGACTGGAAGAAACAGAACGGCTGACGCTAACGGCGCTCGTAGTACATCGCTCGGTCGAACCAGAGATCGGCCTTGCCCGCCATGCGTCGCTGGGTGTATTCCCGCTTCGACGCGAGCCATTGCGCGACGCCCCAGATGAGTCGGCCGAGCCCGACCGGGAGCAGCGTCGGAAACGACCGCCCGAGCCGCGTCAACGGGCGCAATCCGCTTCGTTCGACAAGCTGATCATCGAGAGACACAAAGGTCTGCGCAAGCCCGGGGTCGCCCTGTCGACCCGCGCGACCATAGAGCTGACGGTCGATCCGGCGTGAGTCGTGCCGTTCGGTTGCAAGGACGACGAGGCCGCCGAGCTCGCGCACACCCGGGCCGAGAATGATGTCCGTGCCGCGGCCGGCCATGTTCGTGGCGACGGTGACGGCGCCCTTCCGGCCCGCCTTCGCCACGATGGCCGCTTCTTCTTCGTGCCGCGCCGCGTTGAGCACCTGGTGGGGCACGCTGCGGGAATGCAGCAATTCGCTGAGCTGCTCCGACGCCTCAACGCTCCGGGTCCCGACGAGCACCGGTCGATCACGCCGAAAATGGGCGTCTACCTCTTCGGCGACTGCTTCAAACTTCTGATCACGCGTAGTGAAATACCGGTCGCGCTCGTGCCGACGGATGACCGGACGATGCGGAGGAATGCGCACGACGGGCAGGTCGTAGTTCGTCCAGAGTTCGCTTCGGACCTCCCATGCCGTGCCCGTCATCCCGGCCGTCCGACGATACAACTGGAAGAAGCGCTGGTACGCGACGCGCGCCCGGGTCTCGCGCGGTCCGGTGATCGGCAATTCCTCCTTGGCCTGAATCGCCTGGTGGAGACCAAGCTGCCATTGACGACCCTCGAGGACGCGGCCGGTCTGCGGGTCGACAATGTGCACATCGTCGTTGCGGACGATGTAGTGGTCGTCGCGGTGGAAGAGCGCGTGGGCGGTCAGGCTCAGCGTGACGATCTCCTCCCGGCGTCGCGGACCGGCCCAGAACGGCGGGAGTTCGTGGGCGATCGACTCGAGACGATCGCGTCCGGCGTCCGTCAACTCGACATGATGCTGCTGTACATCAACTTTGAAGTCGCGACCCGGCTCGAGCGTGCGCGCGATCCGCGCGGCGACGCGATAATACTCGCTCGACGCGTCCTCCTGCCCCGGCACGCCGATGATGGCCGGCGTCGTCGCCTGGTCAATGAGCACACTGTCCGCCTCGTCGATGATGGCGGCGAAGAGACCGCGCAGCACGACACGCTCGCTCCACATTTCCTGGTGGGCGAACCGATTCGTGTCAGTGATCTCATCGAGCAGGAGTGAAGTGACCCTGGGGTTGAGCGGCGAATGGAGTGAGTCGCGCAGGTAATCAAAGATCACCTGCTGATCCGTCGCATAGGTGATGTCCCGCGCGTACGCCTCGCGGCGATCCGCGGTGTCGCTCTCATCCTGAATCACACCAACGGTCAGACCAAGACGCTTGTAGATTCCGGCGTTCAGTTCGGCGTCGCGTCGTGCGAGGTAGTCGTTTACCGTGATCACATGTACGCCGTAGCCCATCCAGCCCTGCACCGCCGCGGTGAGGCACGCGGTGACCGTCTTGCCTTCGCCGGTCAGCATCTCCGCGATGCAGCCATCCTCCATGACCCAGCCGCCCATGACCTGCTCGGGATAGAGCTTGAGGCCCACGACGCGTCGCACCGCTTCGCGAACGACCGCGAAGGCGTGCGTCCTCGACGCGGCGTCACGGCGACCCCGTCGCGCCGCTTCGCGGGCCCGCTCGATCTCCTCGTCGAATGCCCGCTCCGCCAGCGATTCAAGTGACCCCGACCGGCGAAGGACCTCTTCGGCCTGCCGGCGCAGTCGGCGTCGGGACCAGAGCATCCGCTTGACGACGCCGATCGCCCGGTCACCGACGAGTTCGAGTTCCGAGTAATCTTTCGGTGGCGCCGGGCGGTACGAGAGCGGTCGCCAGAGGCGGCGGGTCGATGACCCGCCGTCGTGATCGACGAGGCGATCCATCTCCGACTTCGCGGACCCGTTCCGCGATCCGGGTTGAACCCGTGCGCCGATCATGTGTCGAATCTCGCCGCGAACGCCTGCTGCAGCCGCCGATACCACTGCACCGCGAGCGGCTGAGGCTCGGCGCGAAAGAGCACGCGCGCTCGTGCGCCCGCATACGCGGTCGGCGTGGCTCGCTCACCGTCCTTCGTGAACTTCAGCGTGATCTCATATTGGGGCGTGAATGTGCGAACGCCTTCCGGGTCGGTGGGGTCGACAACGACATCCCCGCCTTCGACCGTTTGCCCGAGTGACCGGAACGGCAGCGCTCGCTGTCCCGCTTCGCGAATGCGTTCGATCGTGACCGTCCAGGTCGTCCCCGGCTCGCCGTAGAGCCGCGCCTCGGCGGTCGGCCAGTCCCCCCGCCCGAAAAGCCAGGCGAAGTCGGCGTCGTCCACGAGCGCTCGGATGACAAGGTCGCCTTCCGTCGAAATCACGCCGATGGCGTCACCGCGACGCACGAAGGCGCCCATCTTCGTCCGAAGGTCAGGCGAGATGAACTCGCCACCGATCGGAGCGCGAATGTCGAGTTCGCGAAGTGATTCCTCGGCGCGTGCGTGCTTCTCTTCGAGGTATTCGAGAGAGCTTTCGACCTGCTGCGCTTCAGCGTGCGAACTTGAGAGCGCCTGGTTGAATCGAATCCATTGCCTTTCGAGGTCGGACGCGGCTCTTTCATACTGGTGCACAATCTCACGGTTCTCGATCGTCACGAGCGGATCGCCGGGCGCCACCTCCGCGCCGGTGTCGGTCGAGATTTCCGCGACGAAGCCATTGTTCGGTGCGCGGATCGTTACCCGCGCTTCCGGCTCCACTACCGCCGGCGCATTCACGGTCGCCGGGGCCGGCACGAAACCGATGAGTCCGATCGCGGCGACCACCGCGCCGAAGGTGACGAATACGGCCCGGGCCCGGACCACCTGAAGGCTCGGCTCGGACACCACATACGCGAGCCCCTTCATCACGGGCCAGACAAACCATATGAGTCCGCCAAGCGTCGCCAGGATCACACCCACAATGAAGTACTGTTCCGCGACGATGAGGACGATGCTGAGCATGACGAGCAGCCGGTAGGGAAACGCACACATCGCGTGTGTGACCATGATTCCCGCTTCGCCCTTGCCGTGGGTAGGCGGCGGCGGCTCACCCTTGAGTCCAAAGAGGTAACGACGCGTCAGCCACTTCACATACTCGATCGATCGCGAGGCGAGGTTCGGAATCTCAGTCAGGTCGGCGAGGATGTAGTACCCGTCGTACCGGAGTAATGGATTGATGTTGAAGATGATGGTCGCGATGGACGCGATGACCATGGTGTTGTAGGCCAGCGTGTGCGCGAGGCCCGGTTCGGTGCGGGCCCAGACGACCGCGGCGATGGCGGCGACGAACATCTCGACGAGAACACCTGCGGCCGAAACGAGTATGCGATGCCATTTGTTTGGGAACGCCCAGGCGGATGACGCGTCGCAGTACGGAATCGGGAGCAGGATAATGAACAGAATACCGATTTCGGTCACCCGTCCGCCGTACGCCTTGCAGGCGAATCCGTGCGCGAGTTCGTGGATCGCCTTGAGCAGCGTGAACACAATGGTGATGTAGATCAGATTTCCGGGCGCGATGATCGAATTGAACTGGCTGCGCAGCTCATCCCAGCGCGGGATCACCATTCGGAGCGCGATCGCGCTCACGATCGCGAGCGCGAGGAACCCCCAGCGGCTGAAGACGAGCCGGCCGACATTCGCAAATTTCGCGAGAAACTTCTCCGGGTTGAACAGCGGTATGGACCAGAAGACGAACTTGCCGGTCAACTCCTGAAAGCGTTGTTCCCGGATGAGTTCGAATCGCTCGCGGAGTCGCTGGGCGTCGACCGGGAGATCGCCGCGCATGAGGCCGAACTGTTGCAGGCTCGAGAGGAGGTTGAGACAATCACGCTGCGTCGGCGCGTCGTCGCCGAGCTGCGCGTTGCAGACATCCCACGCCTCCTGCACGGTGGTGCGACCGTCGAGCAGCCCCAGGAACCGATACGCCGGCGCATTGAACCGGTAGAACTTGCTGCTCGCCGGATCTCCGATCACGAACCAGACCTCATCGCGGTAGGTCTGGCGCCGCACGACGAGGTGCGGGCTGAGACGCGGCTGAAAATCTGCGACGCGGTACCAGAGGTCGCTGAATGTCTGATTGATCGCGGGCATAGGTTCTCAGCCCCCTCGCGGGCCGGAGCAGTTCAGGTCCACCAGAGCCGGAGTCGCAACGCGTTCACGAGTGGTCGGGTGTAGATCGTGAAGAGATTCGTGCGTTCACCGGCGATTCGCGCCTGCCCTTCCATTCCGGGTCGCAGCCATTCCGGTTTGTCGAGCAACTCAATCTCGGCGCGGTAGACATTGCGCTGTTCAAATACTTCCGACGCGGGAGTGATGCTGCGTACGCGGAAGCGCAGTTTCTCGCCCGGGCGCGCCGTCAGCGCGAGGCGACCCTCCTGCCCCTCTTCAATTCGCGATACGCCGCTCTCCGGCACGAGAGCGATCGCTTCGATCGAATCAAGCTGCGCCACTTCGAGCAGCGGTTTCGCCGGCTCGACGACCTCGCCGACAAGATCTTCGAGTCGACCCTGAGTGATATAGCCGTCGATCGGCGCGCGAATCTCAGCCTGTTCGAGCTTGAAGAGAAGCAGGTCGCGGTCGGCCTTTCTCCCTTCGATCTCCGCGTCCTTCATGTGGGCGACCGCCGTCTCGAACTTCGCACGGGCCGAGTCCGCCTCAATCTGAAGTGTGATGAGACTCGCCTCAAGCTCCGCGAGTTGAAGACGCGTTTCCCTCGTGTCGAGCAGCACAAGCAGATCTCCCTGCTTAACGAACTCACCCGCGCGGACAAAGACCTCCTCGATCTGCCCCACGAAGGGCGCCGAGACCTGCCGGCGCTCTTCCGCGATGATTCGGCCGTCGGAGATCACCCGGTCCTGGACAGGAATGACGATCGTCAGGGCGAGCAGCAGGAGCGCGATGAGAGCGAACAGCTTCGCGCCGGTCTTCTCGGGCCCTACGGTCAGTTCCGCCAGATCAAGGAATCGGTCCCGCGAAACGGCGAGCACGCCGCGGTCCGCAAGGCGCCGCGTCCAGATCGTCGGGCCGAGGTACTCAGAGATCAGTCGAAGCAGCGCGAGCGTGGCGTCGTTGAACGGATCGTCGGCCGAGCGCTCCATGATGACCACGCCGACAAGGCCGTCGTCGACGCGAAGCGGGAAGCTCGCGATCGCGGTCGGCCCGAATCGCTCCGAAAGCGACGCATGGGCGCGGACCACGCGGCGTTCGGACGGATCGGCCTCGTCCGGCTGGGGATAGCGGATTTCGATATCCTGATCGGCGCACTCCTCCATGGCGGACTCGACGGCCTCAGCGAGTTCGCTTCGCCGGTCGAGATGTTCGCTCCCGCCGATCGCCTCGAGTCGAATCGCCTGGCCGCGGATGAGCCCGATCGAAACACGCTGACAGCCGAAGCGCCGCTGGAGTTCGTGGGCGAAAAGGGACGCCATCTCCTGCGTGTTGTGCCCCTGCGTCGATCGATCGAGCAGGTCGAGTGTTTCCTTGAGCTGAATCTTCGACTGGGTTTCGGTGAGCGCCTGCTGCTTCCAGAGATAGGCCTCGAAAACCGCGGCGCTCATTTCGAGTCGCGCGAGATCGCCGCGCACATCGTCCGTGCCGTCAGCCGGGACGATGCAGACGGAGGCGCCCATCGGTTGCCCCGCGAGCCGCAGGGGTGTCGCGAGGATCTGGTACTCCGGACGGTCAGTCAGAAGTCCGGTCGACGAGGTCATCGCTTCGGCGAGCGCCCGGTTCTCCCGGGCGACCCGCTGGGCGATCTCCATGAGCCGCCGGGAGTCCTGATTCGACCACGCGAACTTCGGATCGGAGACGAACCGCGCCGAGCCACCGCTCGGCTGTTCGCGGGATGAGCGCAGAACGATCGTTCCCGAAACGGCGCCGAGCATGCGGCACTGCCGTTCGATCAGGTCATTCAGAAACGCCTCGAGCCCGCGGCCGGACGGAACGAGATCCGCCGACGGCGTCTCGGGCGCGTCGGTTACCGTTACCGATGCGACTTGACGCTCATCCATTCGCGCTGGCGACCTCCGACCAGGTCCATGCGGTCGTCGTACTCAATCGATCGCCGCCGCTCACGAGGACTCGGATTTCGACTGCGTGGGCTTCGGGTTCATTTCGATTTCACCGTATCGCTCTTCATACTGCCGCACGAGGTTCGCGAGCGTAAGGGCGAGACGCTTCGTGCCGCGCCAGTTGAGAATCACCTGCTGCCGCACCTTGAAGACCATCTCATTCCGACCCGGGACCGCGCGATTGACGCCGAAGTCGAGCATGACATCGTCAATCGTCTGGTCCGCTCGAAAGGTATTCGCGTACGCCGAATGAGCGTCGGACTCGTCGATGCGCAAGGTGATTTCCCGCTTCTGCTCGCCGCCAGCGGCGCCTTCCGTCGTCGATCCGGGCTTCTGTGTCTTCTCTGCCAAAGTATCCGTCCTCTCCAATACTGAGACTTCACACCGGCGTGAATCGCCGGCGCCTGCAAATACGGCGACTCAGGGCTTCGCCGCGAGAAACGCTTCCTGTGCCTCGGGGAACTGCACGGTCGCATGCAGTCCCGCCGGAATCTCATCCGGATTGTCCACCTCGACGCGAACGACGATCCGGTTCGCCTCGCTGTCCACCACGGGCGAAACGAAGACCACTCGGGCGTCGAAGGGTGGATGATCGGTCAGATCCCGCCAGTGGATCACCGCCGACGACTCGGGCTCGATTCGCATGCCGAGAGCGACCGGTACTTCGACATCGAGCCAGAGGGGATCGATCTGGACGACGCGGACAACGGGTTCGAGCCCGTCGACCGCCTCGCCGACTTCATGATCGATACGAATGACATGTCCGTCGATCGGACTCTTCAGCGTCATTTCATCGAGGACCGCAAGTTCGCGCTCGTACGCGGCCTTCGCCTGCAGGTGCACGCGTTTCGCGTCGTCGAGTTCGATGCGCCGCACCGTGTGCTCGATGCGGGCACGCTCGAGTTCGCGGGGCGAGGTCGCATCGCGCTGGCTTGCTTCAAGCTGACTGTTGAGGTCGAACTCCGCAAGGTCGAGCCGCGCCTCCGCCGTCTCGATCGCGAGTTCATTTTCCGCGGCGAGGCGTTGAACTTCGACGACATGCTGCTGCACATCGCTTTTCAATCGCACGAGCACTTCGTTTTTCACCACACGGGCGTTCTCTTCGACCGGAATCTCCGCGATCACGCCGGGACGGGTAAACGAGAGCGCCATCGCCCGGCTCGGATAGGCGATCGCGGGATACCCTTCCGCCCGGTATCCCGGGAACGGGTCCGGCGAGGATACGCGACGCCGCTCGCCCGGTTGCTCCGAGCCCGCGCCAAGCGTGAGAGCCGTAATCGCGCCGAGACACGCCAATGCGATCACGAATCGACAACCCCTCGGGGCTGGTGTCCGGTGATGAGCGAGGCGGATGATTCGCATGCAGCCACTCCTCAAGCCAAGTCGATCGGCGCCGCACTGACGCCGCGATGCTGCGGGTCCCGTCGGCCGGGTCGGACATCTCCAGCGCCGGGCTGCACCGCTCCCGGAACACCGACGAAGTCCTCATCGATCTCGCCCTGACTGGACCGGCGTCCTGTGCGCGCGGTCAGTGGGCGACCGCATTCGCCGGTTAGGAATCCATTATAACGACTCTACGCGGCTTCGCAGCAGATTGTTTGGTTGAATTGGCCCCGCCCGATGACCCGGCTGGGCTGAACGGGATACGCTCTGAGCCGGACCCTGACCGCTCCCAATCCCCACGGAGAACGAGCCCGATGCCCGCGAAGGCCACTGAAATCAAGCCCGGAATGGCCGTCATCTACGAGGGTCAACTCAATATCGTGCTCGATACCGAGCATGTGAAGCCCGGGAAAGGCCCGGCGTATGTTCAGACGAAGATGAAGAATGTGAAGACCGGGTCGATCACGACGAAGCGTCTGAACTCCTCGGATCGGCTCGATACGGCGAATATCGATCGCCGGGAAATGGAATTCCTCTACGAGTCAAGCGGGAAGGGCGAAGGTCCCTGGGTCTTTATGGATCTCGAAACCTACGAGCAGCTTGAAATCGCCGGAGGCGACGCCCTTCCGGATTCGCAGCGGCAATGGCTCAAGCCCAACCTGGCCTGCATCGTAGAAATGTATGAGGGTCGACCGCTCGGCATTCAGCTGCCCGCGGCCATCGAACTCGAAGTGGCCGAGACGGCGCCGCAGCCGAAAGGCGCCACGGTCACGAATCAGTCAAAGGAAGCGACACTGGAAACCGGCGTCGTGGTCCGCGTGCCGCCGTTCATTGAGAATGGCCAGGTGATCCGGGTGAGCCCGGAAACGGGCGAATACCTGGGCAAGGCCTAGCAGGCCGTCGCCTGTCAGCCCTCGTCCGCGTATTCCCAGACGGTCACGACCTGCCACTTGACGCCCCACTCCCGCGCTTCCTCGTGCGTGGGATAGAGCAGATCGAGCCGACTTCCCTTGATTCGACCCCCGCGATCGAGAACAGGCGTCGGCCGCCCACCGTTGTACCCGGGGACACTGATCAACGAGCCGAATTTGAACATCCGAGTGTCCGCGGCGATGATCTTTCCGCCATTCGTCCAGACCGAATACCCGCTCGCCGTGATGCCGTCATCGAACGGCGCGCAACTTCGGGCGTCGGGGCTGTAGGCCGTCGTCCGCATGAGCATGTTGCGGACCGGTCGGACCGGGCGACCATTGAACCAGCGGACTCCGTCCCCGTCGACGGCGTCGACTTCGACGATCGCGTCATCGTCGTTAAAGACCTCGAACGACGGATCCGCCGGCGCCGGCGCCGGCCGCTCCGGGATCGCCGCGATCGAAGCGGTCAGCGGCTCCTCGGGCGCGAGCCGCGGAGAGGTCGAAAGGTCGAGGAGTTCGGTGTACGCGGCGCCGGGCCGCACCGCCAGGGCGAAAGCGCACAATCCTGCCGCCGCCACGAGCGCAATCACCCCCCAGGGGGACGACCGAAGCCAGTCCCGCATTCGGGGCGCGCAATTGGCGCGTTCCGCTTCAGGGCGCGTATTCACCGATCTTCGCTCCACATTGTCTTCAACGGGGGATCGACGGCCAGCCGCCGACCTCAAAGAGTCCCACCATTCCCGTTGAGCGTGCACGAAACCTAGCAGATTCCTGGCGCCGAGCAAGCGCGGATGGAACATCTGCTCGATCGACCGGTCCGACGGCGCGCTTTGTGCCGATCGTCCGGTTTGTGCGGAATTTGACGCAGGGCTCCGCCACATGCGATCCGCCCTCTCGGTCATCATGGTTACCGGACGATGTCCGGCGTTCACCGCTTCAGGACTCCCCTCCAGCCTCGATCATGAGCACCGGCAATTAAACGTCCAGATCGACAGTACACGATAGTCGCGGCGCCGCGGTCCAGTCACGATGTCCTCACTCGTCGTTCGATTCCGGGGCCGTCCCCTCAGGCGAGACCGCAAAGATCTGGAATCGATGCCCCACCGGAGCCCATCCGTGCTCCCGGGCGATCCGATCCCGAAGCTGGGTGATCTCAGCCGCGGAGAATTCGATGACCGCGCCGGTCTCGACGCACACGAGTTGATCCGTGGGGCCGCGACCATACGCAAGCTGGTAATGCGCCTGTTTCTGGTCGATGGGCACCGATTCGATGATGCCCGCGTCCTGCAGCAGCTTGAGCGTTCGATAGATGGTCGCCTTGGACACCCGCATGCCGCGGTCGCGAAGCTCGTACAGCAGTTCATCCGCTTCGAACACCCGGTCAAGCTGGATGATGGTGTCGAGCACCTGCGCCCGCTCGGGGGTGAACTTCTGGCCCTCGCTTTTGAGATGCCGACGAAAGACGGCGCACAACGGCACGATGAAGGGAGCGTCCGCGTCGATCGCCTCCTGACGAGGCTTGCCATTCGCTCGATCGGCCATGACGCCATTCTACGAAGAGGCGCCTCAGGTCGCCAATCACTCAATCGCCCGGTCGCGACGAACCTCGACCGTCCGGATTTCGTTGAGAGTTTGTGAGTACAGTTGTGGAACGAGTCCCGCCATTGGAGGGTGAGGAGCCAGACATGCGGACCCTGATCGCGATTCCCGTCTTCAATGAACAGCGGTATGTCACCGATGTGCTCTCGAGAGTCCGGGAGTTCGCAGACGATGTGCTGGTCATCGACGACGGTTCGACGGACCACACCCCGACCCTGCTTGCGCTTCAGCCGGTCGAGGTGATTCGGCACGCCGAGAATCGAGGCTACGGGCGATCGCTTCAGGACGCGTTCCGCTGGGCGGCGGTGGACCGCTTTGAATGGCTCATCACGATGGATTGCGATGAGCAGCACGAGCCGGCGGCGATCCCGCACTTCCTCGAGGCGATTCGCGACGACGACGCCGATGTCATCTCCGGAAGTCGGTACCTCACGACGAATCCGCTTGACGATCGGCCTCCATCGGACCGGCGCGCCATCAATCTGACGATCACTGAAGAGATCAACCGCCGGCTGGGACTTGAACTCACTGATGCGTTCTGTGGCTTCAAGGCATACCGGGTTTCGTCTCTCTCCGCCTTCGACTTCGATGTGAAGGGATACGAGTTCCCCATGCAGTTCTGGGTGCAGGCCGTCGCGAATCGTCTGCGAATCCGCGAGATTCCCGTGCGGCTCATCTACAACGATCCGAATCGATCTTTCGGTGGACCGCTCGATGTTTCGGATACGCGTCTCGCGTTGTACCGATCGACGCTTCATCGCGAGCTCTGGCGCTACCGCGATCGGCTCCCCGAATCGGCGTGGAACGATCTCTCGCCCGAAGCGGAAGCGGTCCCCTGCTGTCCATGTCCCTGATCGACCGTCGCCACCTTCGGCGCGGTCCGATGCCGCCGGATGCTTGAATCGCTCACCCTCAAACCTGAGCCGGCGCAGTGGCCGACTTCGCCTCTGGTGCGAGCGAGGTCGCTCTTCGGCCGCGACCTTTCAGACTGGGTGGCGACTACCCGTTCGGAGCTCTTCGGCTCGACGCCCGAATTCGTGATCGCTACCGGACATCAGGCCGAGGTCTGGCATCCCGGCATTCTCGCGAAGTACCTCGCGCTCGACGCGTTCGCCGAGGCCTCGCGGGCCGATCTTCGCGTCGAACTCATCGTCGACCAGGATCCTGGCGATCCCCTCCAGCTCAGGGCGCCCCTGTTCGAGTCGAGCGTCGGGAGCCGACTCGTCCGCGAGACGATTTATCTTCATGATGCGCCGGCGGAGCACGAGCGGCTCTGCACCGGAACGCGCCGTCCGGTCACGGCGCGACCACCGGACGCTGCAACGCGGGGACGCCTGTCGCTCGACGAAGTCCGCGCCGGATGTCTCGCGATCGTTGAGGCGTTCAACGATGCCCAGAATGAATCTACGCTCGCGTTGCAGGCCGCCCGTGCGACGCTCCAACTCCGTCAGCGTCTCGGCCTGAGCGAAAGTCGGAAGTCGCCGCGTTCTTTCCTTACCGCCTCTCAGCTCACTCGGACGACGCTCTGGCATGAGTTGCTCGAGCGCCTGATGACCGATCCGCTCGAAGCGGCGCGGTCGTATAACCGCGCGGTTGAGTCATCGCCGGGCGCCGGCGTCGCGCTGCTGGACATTCGAGGAGATGAGATCGAGCTGCCGTTGTGGCGCGTCCCGCCCGACCGTCCGCGCGAACGATTCACCACCGCTCACTTCGACGACCTGCGCAACGGATCGATCTCCCGGGAAGAGATCTGGCCGCGCGGATTGCTGATGACCGGGTTCATGCGCCTCGTGGTGGCGGACCTCATGATCCACGGCCTCGGCGGCGAAACCTACGACCGCATTACGGAACAGTGGATGCGGGACTGGATCGGTGTCGAACTGGCCCCGTTCGTCGTCGTCTCGGCGACCCTCCTTCTCGACTTCGATTACGACCCGGCGACGGAGGCGGACCTCGCCCAGGCGACCTGGTGGGCGCATCACCTTCCGCACAATCTCGATCGTTTTCTGAATGAGCCCGAGGCGCGGGAAGAGAAGCGGCGACTTCTCCACGCGATCGAGGAAGCGCCGCGCGGCTCGCAGGAACGCGCTGCGCATTTCCAGGCGCTGACCTCGCTGCGGCGGGAGCTTCAAGCCCGTCATCGTTCGACTACACAGCATGCGGTCGAGATACGCCGGGAGATTCAGAGGGGATTCGACGAGCGAACGATCTTGTCCGATCGAACCTGGCCGTTCGCGTTCTACAAGGAGCGGTCGCTGCATGAACTCGCCACAGCGATCCGGGGTCGGTTTACGACACCGCCCGCCCGCGATTCATTTGCGGTAACGGGTTGATCGCGGATCGAATCCGCCGGAAGATGCATCCAGAGGGCCCCGCAAGGGTACGAGAGGCGGGGTGGGTCATCGTTCGCGCGCGCTCGGTCCGCTCGAATCACTTGGAGAGGTGGTCGATTGTTCCGGTACAGCACCATCGGCGGTCATCGTCCCGCGGGGCTTCTCGCGGCATGTCTCTGCATTCTCCTTCTCGCAGGCTCCGCCGCGGGACAGATTATTCCGGGCCTCGGACCAAAGCCGCTCGTCATTGAGAATGTTCGGGTTCTAAATCCCGATGGATCGGTGACGGAGAACGCGATCCTCATCGTGCAGCGCGGCGCCATCGAACGAATCGGTGTGAACCTCGAGATTCCGGACCGAGCCAATCGCGTCGACGGCGGCGACGGGTTCGTCACGCCCGGCTTCATTGATGTGCACAGCGCGCTCGGTCTTACCGCATCGACCGGCGGAGGCGGGCCGACCCACCGTGCCTTCGACGCGTTCAACCGGTACGCGCTTGACGACCTCCGCGACGCCGTCCGGCACGGAGTTACGGCCGCGTACCTTCCGGCTCGGGGGGGTGGCGGCGTGAACGGGGTCGGATGCGTCGTTCGATTCGCCCCGGCGCCGACCGGGTCCGCCGCGGGAGAAGCACTGATCGAGGAGTCGGCGCTTTGCATCAATCTCGCGTCCGCCGATTCATCGACGCGCCGTCTCCAGACGCTTGCGGATGTCCGGCAGCGATTCAAATCGGCGCTCGAATATCGCGAGTCGCTCGAGGTCTATGAAGAAGACCTCGAAGAGTACGAAGAGAAGATCGCGGAGCGCGCCAAGGCGGAAGGTGATTCCGAATCAGACGGCGATGAAGACGAGAAAGACTCGGCGGATGATGACGAAGAGCCCAATCCCGAAGAGGAGTCGGGATCAAAAGAGGGTGACGCGAAAAAGGACGAGGACGAAATCAAGAAGCCGGCGCGACCTCGTACCGACCGCAACGCCGAGATGATGCTGAAGGCCATCGACGGCGAACTGCCCGTTCGGATCGAAGCGGACCGAAGCGCAGACATTCTCAATGCGCTCGCGCTCGCGGACGAGTTCAATCTCACTGTCGTGCTCGAAGGCGGCGCGGAGGCCCATCTCGTCGCGAATGAAATCGCCGACGCCGAAGTTCGCGTGGTGCTCGACCCGGAACGAGGGTTTGGACCGCCGGCGTGGCGCACGCCGCTCGCCGACCGCCTCGCGTCGCTTGACGACGCCGGGGTCGACTGGCGCATCGGAGCCGGGGCGACCGATCCGGGGCGCTCCCGATTCGTACTTCTCGCGGCACAGGAAGCGGCCGGCGCCGTCGGAACCAACGCGAATGACCGACCCGATCCATTACGAATGGTGACTGTTGACGCCGCGGAGTTGCTCGGCGTTTCCGACCGGGTCGGGCGACTCGAGCGCGGACGCGCGGCCGATTTCGTGATCTGGTCGGCCCACCCGCTCGAAGCCGACGCGCGCGTTCAACGCGTCTACATCGATGGCAAGCTGGTATACCTCGACCGGGGCGCAAGCAGTGAATAATGAGCGGATGCAAACTCGAATTCGACGGGTCCTCAGCGCCCTGATCGCGTCGGTCGTCTTCGGCGGATCCGCCGCGGCGGGCGATGTCACGATTCTGGCGCCCCGCGCAGTCATGCCGGACGGATCGCTCGCCGACCGGGTACGCATCGTCATCGACGACGATGGCCGCATCAAGTCCGTGGCCACTGGTCAGCGCGACGCCGCCGCGGCCGAGGCCGACACCACCGTCATTCGTTTCGAGCAGGGCGTGCTTTCGCCGGGCCTGATTGACCTCGGGTCTTCGCTCGGCGTGACGAATGACGACCGGTCGAACGCCGCGTCAATCGACGCCGACCCTTCGATGATCGACGCATTCGATCCTCTTTCAGATGACCTTCGCGAAGCGGCGCGAAGCGGGATTACCGCAGCGCTCATTACGCCCGCGCCGAACGCCGTCCTCGGAGGCCGCGCCGCGATCGTCCGAACAGCGACCCTTGATCCGGATCAGCGAGTCATCGATCGGGACGGTCCGTTCGTCCTGACCATCGGTCCCTCAGCATGGGACCTCGAATTCGGCCCCTCGTCGCGCGCCGGCGCTCTCTACGAACTGCGGCAGGCGCTCGATGACGCGACTGGCCAGGGGTCGTTCGCCGGGTTCGACGGCAAGAGCGAGGCGATGTACCTGCGCGCAGCGTCGTTCGACGATCTGCAGGCGGCCCTCCGTGTGCTCAACGCTCGTGATGTCAAACCCGTCGTTCAACACACGCACGACCTCGTCGAGATTCCGTCGGAGGCGTACGAGGCGACCGCCGGCCTCGTGGCGGGTCCATTGACCATCTCGTCATCGCCACGCGATTTGAGCGGGCCATCGATCGCGCACGCGAACGGCGCGGCCATCGCGTTCAGCAGCGGGCGCGGCCAGTTTCGCGATTCAGAGGCGCTTCGACGAACCGCAACCCTTGCGACGCGCTATGGACTCGACGCAGCCGCCGCGCGACGGGGCCTGACGAGCGAAGCGGCCCGCATGGCCGGCGTCGGTGACACGATCGGATCGCTCGCCGAGGGAATGGCGGCGGATCTCGTCCTCTTCAGCGAGGATCCGTTGCGACCGGACGCGCGGGTGCTCGAGGTCTGGGTTCAGGGCGATCGAATCTTCTCACATCAATACGAGCGAAATCCGCTCGACGATCAGCGCGACTAAGGAGGTCGTCATGATCACGAAAGTAGACAGAATCTGGCGTCGGACGATCGGCGTACTCGCGCTCGGGGCTGCGGTCGTGGCGCCCGGAACGGCGCATGCGTATTCGGGATGCGTCGACGATGGAAAAACCGTCATCGCCATCACCGGCGTATCCGTGCACGGACGCGGCGACTCGGGCGCCGATCTCGACCGCAGCGTCGTGCTCATCGAGAACGGCCGCATCGTCGCGGTCGGCGCCGATGTCGCTATTCCGGACGGGGCCACCCGGATTGAACTGGAAGGCGGCGCCGTCACGCCCGGCCTCATTGACGCGAACGCGTGGCTCGAACCTGACGACATGGTGACCGCCCAGATGAACCAGTGGCGACCGCGGGACGACTCGCCGGTCGAAGAATGGTTCGCCTACCACGCCCACCTGCGTGATGCGCACGGCGTCGAGCATACGGACTCGGCCGCACATGGTGAGCACGGCGAAGGCGGCCTCCTCAATCCCTGGGAAGGCGATCCACAGGCGATCGATGAATGTCTGCTCGCCGCGGCGGCCGGCGATGAAGACGGGACCACGCTCTGCCCGATCTGTGGTGGCCCCATCACCGAATCTCCCGGCGACGACGCGTTCGCCTCCGGCGTGAACTGGCGCTACTCGCAGACCGAGGCGTCGTCCGAAGTCGTGCCGCACACCATGGTGGCCGACTCGCTCGACCTTCTCGCCCCGGACCTCGAAATTCTGATGAAGGAAGGCGTCACGACGGTCTACGCCTCTCCCGAGCCATCGGCCGTCATCGGACCACGGGGCGCGATCGTGCGCACCGCGGGCCCACTGAGTGAACGACTCGTGACCGAAGCGGCCGCGGTCCAGGCGACGCTTGGGTCGGACAGCTTCCGGCTCGGGGCCGGGAACCGTTCTCCATATCGGGGCTTCGTGAGCATGCGGACCCGCCGCCCGAACTCGCGCATGGGGGTGTCGTGGGTGTTCCGCAAGGCCTTCTACGACGCCGAGAAGCACCACGACGGCCTCGAAGTGACCGGCGCCGACGCTCCGCCCATCGCCGCCATGGAGGCGCTGCGTGACCTTCGAAACGGGTCGATCCCGCTGCGGATCCAGGCCCGCACCGAGCGCGACATCATGAGCGCCATCGCGCTCGCCGACGAGTTCGACCTCGACTTCACACTGCTCGAAGCGACCGAAGCCTATCGCGCCATCGACGCGATCGTGAACGCGGGACTCCCCGTCATCTTCGGCCCGATCTATTCCGAACCGGGAAGCATGCGGGCCTATGTGGACGGCGCCCGCGATTCGAAGCTTGCGACCTTTGCGACCCTGATCAACTCCGGCGCGCCGACGGCTCTGAGCGCTCGCGATTTGCGTGGCGAGGACGGCCTGGCGCGGCAGGTCATGTATGCGATGCGAACCGGCGTGCCGTTCGACGAAGCGCTCCGCGCCGTCACGCTCACGCCGGCTGAGATGCTCGGACTGGCGGACGAGGTGGGGTCTATCGAGACCGGTAAGCGCGCCGATGTCGTCGTGTGGAACGGACAGCCGTTCGCGGCGACGAGTCGGCCCGTCGTCGTGGTAGTAGGTGGCGTCGTGGAGCATGACGCGCGAACGAAGAATTGACGGTCGTTCCAGGGGCGCCGCTCGACGCGCTCCGGACGATCCGACTCTGGTGAGGAGACAGTGTTCATGGGAGTTCACCGCGTCCGCGACCTTGCGGCGACCGGCGCCGCGCTTCTGTTCGCGGCGACTTCATTCGCCGCCCCACCACCCGCGAAAATCGCGCTGACGAACGCGCGCATCATTCCTGTGGTCGGCGAAGAGATTCCCAACGGGACCATCCTCGTCGAGTACGGCAAAATCAAGGCCGTCGGATCCGAGGTCGAACTGCCCTATGACGCGATGGAGATCGATGTGGCCGGGAAGGTCGTCATGCCCGGCATGATCGATCCTCATTCCTGGCGTGGACTCGATGTCCCGAACGAGAGCGTCCCCGTTGCGCCGTTTCTCGATGTCGCGGATGCGCTCGATCCATCACGACTCTTCTTCGAAGACACGCTTCGCGACGGCATCACGACGGTTCATGTCATTCAGGGAAACAACACGGTGATCGGCGGCGTGTCGCGCATCGTGCGTCCGATCGGTATGACGCCGGACGAGATGACCGTGCTCTTCGATCGCGCTCTGAAGCTGAGCGTGTCGCCACGCGGCGGGTCGGATCGAATGCAGCAACTCGCCACATTCCGCGAGACCTTCTTCGAGCTTGATCAATATCTCGATGACCTCGCCGAACAGAAGTACGAAGAATCGCTGAGCAAGGATGACAAGAAGATCGATGTCGGGCCGGAGGAGGCGCGAAAGCGCGGCCGCGACCTGATCGAAGATCGGGACTACGACGACCAGCACGCGAACCTCATTCGCCTTCGTCGCGGCGATCTCGACGCCTGGGTGTACTGCGGCGCGGCGATGGATGTCGGCCCGGCGATCGGCCTCGCCCGTGAGCATGGCTTCCTCGACCAGACCGTCTTCGTCCTCGATGTCGAAGCGCACAAGGCGGTCGGCGAACTCAAGGAAGCCGGCCGCCCGGTCGTGCTCCCGTCGAGCCTCACCCATCGAGAGCGCGATCCGATCTCCGGAGAGATTTCCGAGACTTTCATCCCCGCGAAGCTGCATGACGCCGGTCTCATGTTCGCACTGCAGCCGAATCCGGATGACTCACTCGCTGAACGCTATCTGACCTACCAGGCGGCGTTGTGTGTGCGCAACGGAATCCCGCGGCATGTCGCGCTCGAGTCGATCACACTCAACCCCGCGAAGATGATCGGCCTCGACGACCACCTCGGGTCAATCGAGGTCGGCAAGACCGCCAATCTTGTCGTGCTCAGCGGCGACCCGCTCGACTTCTCTTCGTGGGTCGAACGGGTCTACATCGACGGCGTTGAAGCCTACAGCCGGGATGATGACCCACGGCTGAAGGAACTGCTCGGTCTGGATCAGCGCCGCGTCGAGGCCGAGGCTGCAGCCGCCGCGGAAGAAGCGGCCGCGATCGAATCGGACGCGTCGGACGAACCGGCCGGAGGTGATGACGACGCGAGCGACGATTCCGACTCTGCGGATGACGCCGCCGAGCCGGCGGGCGACGAAGGGGACGGAGCATGACTCGCGCGTGTCTCCGACTGCTCACCGCATGGATGCTGCTCTGTGTGACCGCGGTTTCACTCGCGGATTCAAGATCGTTCGCGATCCGGGCGGGCCGCGTGATGCCGGTCTCCACCGGGCTTCCGTGGGTGATTGAAGACGGTGTCATCGTCGTGCGGGACGGCGTCATCGAAGCCATCGGCGCGGCCGACGAAATTGAGATACCGCGCGACCTCGAACTCATCGAGGCGCCCGACGCGGTGGTCACGCCCGGTCTCATCAACGCGTCGACCGGATATGCGGGACAGCATTCGGACGATCGATCAATCGCGGCCGGGCATCTGGCCGTCGACGCCTTCAATCAGTACGGCGACCATCGCGGGACCATCGCGCATGGCGTCACGACGATTCATCTCAGCCCCGGCTGGCATCGACTCGTTCCCGGGCATGGTTCAGTCGTCCGACTCGGCGGCCCCGTGGAAGATCGCGTGCTCGAACGCCAGAGTGATCTGACGATCGCACTCGGCGAACGCGTGTTCAATCCGCCGGCGCTCGTCGACGAACTTGTTCCCCCCTCGCCCGATCAGGCGATCAAACCCGCGACGCGTCAGCGTCCGACCTCCCGGCTTGATCAGTTTCTCGCGCTCCGCGAGGCGATCGAATCGGCGAACGCGGACGGTCAGGAGCCAGCCGACTGGCATGCCGCGTCATTACAGAAGAGTTGGCGGTCGGCGATGCCCCTCCGCGTGCAGGCGCAGGATGCGGAAGACCTGCGCGGCGCCCTGCATTTCCTCCATTCGAATGATCGTGCGGGATATCTGGTCGGCGGTCTTCAGGCCGGGCGTATCGCGTCGGAGCTGAGCGACGCCGGCGTCCCGCTCGTGTACACCGTTGATCAGCGGTTCGACCGGCCGGCGCCCGACCTCGGCGCCGATCCCACGCGGGATGATTCGGACCTCGACGACCTCTCAAAGCTCAACGGAGTTCGTCTCGCCCTGGCGACGACCACCGACCGGCCGCTGACCGACCTGCGGCTCGCTGCGGCGACGGCGCAGCGCGGCGGACTCACCGAACAGCACGCCTTCGAAGCGATCACGCTTCGTCCGGCGGAGATTCTCGGGGTCTCCGATCGCGTGGGAAGCCTCGAGCCCGGCAAGGACGCCGATCTTGTGATGTTCACGGGCATGCCGCTCGACACGCGATCCCATGTGCGTCGGGTGTATGTCGCCGGTGAACTCGCGTATGAAGCGCCGGGTTCAGACGCGGTGCTCGTCCGCGCGGATCAGATCTGGATCGGTCCGAATGACTGGATGGCGCCCGGCGAGGTCCTGATCGAAGACGGGCGCATTACCGCGGTCGGTCGTCGCGTTTCGGCTCCCCCGACCGCGCGCGTGATCCATGGCGGTCCTGGGTCGTTCGTGACGCCCGGCATGATCGACGCGCACGGTCACCTGCTTCTGCAGGGAGACCGGGGGTCGGTCGGTCCTGAAATGTCTCTCGCTCAACTCGTCGGCGCGCCCGAGATTACTGATCATCGCGTCGCCCGCGCCGGCGTGACGACGGTGGTCGCGGCGCCGTATCGGTTCAACTCGAATGGCAGCCGCATGACGGCGGTCAAAACGCACGGCCAGCATCGTGAGGATCGCATCGTGCGCGAGACGACCGCGATCGCCTTCGATGTTTCCGGCTCCGATCCGTCCACCAT
Organism: Phycisphaerales bacterium; assembly: GCA_043101845.1. Classification (GTDB taxonomy): domain Bacteria; phylum Planctomycetota; class Phycisphaerae; order Phycisphaerales; family UBA5793; genus JBICHN01. The sequence continues at coordinate 2,094,863 of JBICHN010000011.1, forward strand.
TCCGGACAAGTTCAAGGGACGCATTCAGGCCGGCGAGAAGTACCTCGAGCAGTGGAAGAAGTACGAGAAGGAACTCGAGGAATGGAAGAAGGCGAAGGCGGAAGGGACACTCGACGAGATTGAGAAGCCGAAGACCGAGGAAGTGGTCGAAGAGAAACCGAAGGAAGATCCGATCACCGGTACCTGGGCGGTGACCGTCTCCGGTGGTCCGCTTCCCGAGCCGGCCGAGGCGAAGATCGCGTTCCGTCTTGAAGGCACGGCGATCGAAGGCCGCGTCGTCGAGCCCGCCGAAGCGCAGGAAGTCGAACACAAGATCGTCGGCACGCTCGATGGCAATCGTGTCTCCGGCACGGTCGAGGTCGATACGCAGGGTATGGGTACACCCTACTGGGAGGGTGAGATCACCGAACCCGACCGGATGACCGGCAACGCCGGCATCGAAGGCCTGATCCAGGTCAACTTCAGCGCGAATCGAGTGGACAAGTCGGCCGTTGAATTCAAGGTGGCGCGGCGCACCCGCCGCACGACCGGCAAGGATGGCCGGCCGCTTCCGCCGAAGGTCAACGAGTCACTCGAACCCGTTCGCGCCTGGCTCGAGAAGAAGATTCCGGCGGTCGTCGCCGTGGGCTCCGCGCGCGAAGCGGACGAAGTCATCCGCTACCTCGTCGAAGAAAAGGAACTGCCGGTCGTACTTCTCAATGCGCCTGGCGTTGAGCGTCATGCGGAGCGGCTCGCCAAGCACTCGATCGGTGTCATCGTGCCGCCGACGGTCATGCAGACGCAGCGCGGTGAGCCGTATCACCAGGCCCAGACGCTCAACCACCGGCAGTCACCGATCGCGTTTCAGAGCGACGCCGAAGACGGCGCCCGCTCACTTCCCCTCGTGGCGCTGTACTCGGTGGAGCGCGGTCTGTCGCCCGAGGCGGCGATCGCAGCGCTGACGATCGACGCGGCTCGCATGTACAAGATCGATGATCGACTCGGCTCGCTCGAGCCCGGCAAGGATGGTGACCTCGTCATCTTCTCCGGTTACCCGTTCGACGCGAACAGCGTCGTGCGCCGGGTCATTGTGAACGGACAGGAGGTCTCACCGTGATGATTTCACGCGTGATGGCGTGCGTCGCGGCGCTCTTGACGGCGCCTTTCGTAGTCGCCGAAGGCGATGGAGCGCTTGTATTCAAGGTCGGCAAAGTCGTCACCATGGACGACTCGGACACCGTGATCAACAACGCGGTGGTGGTCGCCCGTGACGGCAAGATCGAAACGGTCGGCCGAGCCGGCGAAGTCGACATTCCGGATGGCGCCGAAGTCATTGAGATGCCGGACTGCTGGATCACGCCCGGTCTCGTCGAATTGCATAACCACACCGGCGGATCTGGTCAGGACCTGCACGATTATGTGTACCTGACGAATCCGGGCCTGCGCACCGTCGACTCCGTGCATCGCGACCCGGACAACTTCGACCGCGCCCAGGCCGGCGGCGTGACGACGGCGCTTCTCATTTCGGGCAGCGGCACGAACATGAGCGGTTTCGGCACGGTCATCAAGTTCTCGAACGGTGGAATCGACGACATCGTCGAAAAGTTTCCCGCGTCTATCAAGATCGCTCAGGCCGGAAACCCGGAACGCTACTGGTACGGCGTCGGCCGATCGTTCATGAACTATAACCTCCGCCACACCCTGCGCAAGGCGAAGGAGTACCACGAATCATGGCGCGATTACGAGCAGGGAACGACCTCCGAGCCGCCCCGCATCGATCCGACTTTCGATGACTTCCGCGGACTCTTCGACGGCGACTTCATCGCGTCGGTGCACACGCAGGCGTACCAGGTCGTCATGATGACGCTGCTCATGGTCGACGAGGAGTTCGGCGCGAAAACGGTGCTCGATCACTCAACCTTCGACGGGTACAAGACCGCTCCTCTCGTCAACGAGGCAGGCGATGTCATCACGATGAACGGCCCGCGGCAGTTTTACTTCGATCGCACCCAGCGGAAGATCTTTGGCAACGCGGCGCGGTGGGCGCAGGGCGAGATTCCGAAGCTCGGCGTCAACACCGACGCGCCCGTTATTCCTCAGGAAGAGTTGAGTTACCAGGCGGCGATGGCGTGCTGGTATGGATGGAAGCCGTACGAGGCGCTCAAGGGTGTGACACGCGTTGGCGCCGAGGCGCTGCTCATGGACGATCAACTCGGGCGCGTCCAGCCGGGATATGACGCGGACTTTGGCGTGTGGTCGGGCGATCCGATCGACCCGCGCTCGACCTGCTGGATCACGGTGGTGGATGGTGAGATCGTGCGCGACGCGCGCCATGATGTGCGTCGCTTCTGATTCGGAGGACGAATGAAGGTCATTCGAAGAATTCGGTCCTGGTCGATTCTCGTTGCGGCGTTCGTCGCCGGTTCTCTGTGTGCGACTCCCGCGTCCGCGCAGACGAACGACGATGAAGAAGTCGTGGTCGTGAAGGCCGGACGGATCATCACCGTCACGGGCGATGAGATCGAGCGCGGCGAGATCGTCATTATCGACGGAAAGATCGAACTCGTCGGCAAGCGCCTTGAGTATCCGAAGAGCGCGACGATCATTGACGCGTCCACGGAAACGGTCATGCCCGGACTGCTTCATGCGGCGACCCGATACGGCGCGCCGAATTACGGCCGGTCCGGAGTGCACGCGAATCTCGCGGCCATCGACGACTTCTATCTCGATGAGATCGACCTTGAACCGCTCCTTGAAGCAGGGTTCACGGCGGCGGCCTACCAGCCACCGGGCAACGGAATTCCCGGCGTGGCGACCGTCGTCCGCCTCAGTGGCGCCGAGGAAGACCGGGTGCTCGATCGTCGTTCGTACATTCGAGTGACGATGACGAATCCGGGTCGCGACAAGCGCGTTCTCGCCGGGGCGCTCAAGAAGGCGCAGGCCGAGATCGACAAGGTCGAGAAGGCCCGGAAGGAATGGGAAGAAAAGAAGAAGAAAGAGGCGGAAGAGAAGGCGAAGAAGGAAGCCGAGGAGAAGAAGAAGAACGACGGCGAGAATGGCGGCGAAGTCTCGGCGGATGATCCGAAGCCGGACGAAAAAGAGAAGAAAGAGGGTGAGGGCGAAGACGGCGAGAAGAAGGAAGAGAAGTTCGAGCCGCCCAAGATCGATCCCGCCCATCAGCCGCTTGTCGATCTGATTCAGAAGAAGGACGGCGTCTTCCTGCTGATCGAGATTGGCGCCGCGTCTGACTATCTCCACGCCGAGGACGCGCTCGGCGAATACGCGGACCGCCCCCACCACTACCACCTGCAGCCGAGTTGGCGTTCCGATTTCCATCACATCGTCGAGCAGTTGGGCGAGGCGGACGCGCTCGTGATGACCAGTCCCATGATCTCGCGGCTTCCCGACACCGCGGTCCGCTACAACCTCGCCGGTGAACTCGCGCTCGCCGGCGTCAAGGTCGCGTTGACTCCGCCGAATGATTCGTGGTGGGGAATCGAGAACTTTCGATCATCGATCGCCAATCTGACTCGAGCCGGCATGTCCCGCGCCGACGCGGCGAAGGCGCTCGCGTTGAGCCCGTGGACACTGGTCGGCCTCGATGGCCGCTTCGGCTCGATCGAAAAGGGCAAAGACGCGGACCTCATCTTCCTCGATCGTGACTTTCTCGATCCCTCCGCCCGGGTGACCCGTGTCATGACGAATGGAACGGTGACCTGGGAATCTGAGGAGAACTGACTCGTGCCCCGGATTCGAATGCTCACCGTGCTGGCGCTCTTCGCGATCCTGATCGGCCTCGCGCCGACCAGCGACGCGACGCAGCCGCGCCGTCGCCGCCGGCCGCCGCAGAACACCGAAGCGAACGCCAACCCCGCCGACGAGTCGGCGACGGAGAAGGAGACCGAGAGTGATGATGAGGAGGAGGAAGCCCGGTATCTCGTCATCGAAGGCGGGGTGCTCCATCCGGGCTCCGGCGCGCCACTCGAGGGCATGACCATCGTGTGTCGCAACGGCAAGATCGAGAAGATCGGTCCGAATCCGAGCTATCCGGAAGACGCCGAAGTGATCGACGCGTCCGGTCGCCATGTGTATCCCGGACTCATCGCCGTACGGAGTTCGCGAATCCTCGGGGGCAACCCGGAGAACGACACGGATGTGTTCGACCTGTCCATGTCGCTCGCGCTCGCGGCGGGGATCACCACGGCCGTCACCGGCGACACCGCGGCCAAGCTGACCTTCGGCACGCTTGACGACATGATTCTCAAGCGCAATCTCTTCGAGAACATCCGGTATTCCTCGCGCGACCCCGACGGCAAGCGGAAGCTTCGCGCGTCACTCGAGCGGGTGCGACAGTATCTCCGCGACCTCGACGCCTGGGAGGACGAGAAGCGGGACAATCCGGACGCGCCCGAGCCGGACAAGGAATGGCTCAAGGGAGAGTACGAGAAACACCTCCGACTGCTCAAGGGCGAGGCGACCGGGTTCACGAACGCGCGCGATCAACACGACCTCCTCCAGATCTGCGAACTCGCCGAGGATTACGGCATTCGCATGGTCGTCGACGGCGCGCACGAAGGATGGATCGTCGCTCCGGAGCTCGCGCGCTCCGGCGTCTCGGTCATCATGTCTCCGCGTGACCGTGTCGACCCGAATCGGGATCTGCTGCGCGACAGCGGCTCGACGATCGAGAATGCGGCGCGGCTGCACGATCATGGCGTCCGCCTCGCGATCATTCCCGCGGGAAGCTACTTCGGATCGGGCGAGGGCATCAGTCTCGGCGGACTCGCCGGTCGCGATCTCGCGCACCTCTCGATGGAAGCGGCGTTCGCGGTCCGCGGCGGGCTTTCGAATGACGACGCGATCAAAGCAATCACCATCGACGCGGCGCGCGTGCTCGGCATCGACCATCGCGTGGGGTCGATCGAGGAGGGCAAGGACGCGGACTTCGTCATTGCCGACGGCGACCTCCTTCACTACATGACGCTCGCGCAGATGACGATCGTGAACGGGCGTGTCGCCTATGACAAGTCGAAGGAATCGATCTACAGCCACATTCGACCCTCGAACCCGGACGAGCCCGAGCCGAGTGACTACTGGCCGCGGCGACTCAACGCGGACTGGGTGGAGCCCGTCGACCGCTGAGTTCGTGTCTCCGACCGGCGGAATGACCAGGCGACTTCGCGGGTTGATCTTTCGAGTATGTGTTCGAAGGAGATCCGGATGCGTCTGCACGCCGCCCGCCTGCTAATCGTCAGTCTGCTGGCCTGGTCGACCAGTTCAGCCTTCTCACAACCTCAACCGGCGACGGTGAACGCCCGAATCGATTCGGCGCCTCGCGTCCTGGAGACCGTGCCACCGGGCGGCTCCCTGCTGTTCCCGCGCGACGGACGCGTCGCCGTGCGATTCAGCGCGCCCCTCGACCCGGCGAGCGTCACGCTCGACACCCTCCAGGTGCACGGGCGGTGGAGTGGTCCGGTCGGGGGATCGCTCTCGATGAGTCCCGATGGTCGAATCGTGATCTTCGATCGGGACCGCCCCTTCTCCGCCGGCGAGATGGTCATGGTCAATCTCACTCGTGGACTGCGCTCGGTGAGCGGCGCCCCCCTTTCGCGCGGATACGCGTTTTCCTTCTGGGCACGAGCGGATCGTGGAAGCCAGCGATTCGACTTCGTCGGACAGTTGGTCCCGGGCAACACCCCCTACGGCGCTCACGGCGGAGATCTCGACGACGACGGCGATCTCGATCTTTCCGTGCCGAATGAGAATTCGCACGATGTCTCCGTCTTCGTCAACCTCGGCGCGGACCAATTCTCCACGGCGACGAACTATCGCGTCGGCGTGCACTGCAGTCCGATCGAGGGCGTCGACCTGAACGGCGACGGGGTCGTCGATCTCGCGACTGCGAACATTCTTGACAACGATGTCTCGGTGCTTCTCGGCGTCGGCGATGCGACTTTCGATCCTCAGTTTCGTTACGGCGTGGGCGGTGAGCCGCGCGGCCTCGCGGCGTTTGACATGGATGGCGACGGTGATGTCGACCTTGTGACCGCGAACCGAGTCTCCGGCAACCTGACGGTCCTGCTCAACAATGGCGACGCGACCTTCGTAGCGCAGCCGGCGATCGAAGCGGGCGTCAACGGCGAGACGGGCGTCGCGCCCGCGGACCTCAACGGCGATGGAGTGCTCGACCTGGTGGTCATCGGGTACTCGAACAGCCGCATCGCCACGCTGCTCGGCGATGGCGCCGGCGGATTCGCGGCGCACGCTTCGTTCTCCACCGGCTCACGACCCTGGATGGTGGTCTGCGGCGATGTGAACGGTGACGGCTTCGCCGACGCCGCGTGCGCCAACGCGTTCGGCGGCAGCGCGACGGTCCTCTTCGGCGACGGCGCCGGCGGCCTTCATTCCCGCGTCGACTATCCCTGCGGCGATTTTCCGATCGCGATTGATCTCGGCGACATCGACGGCGATGGCGATCTGGACATGACGACTTCGGCGTTCAGTTCAGGAGACTTCCGCGTCTTCGAGAACGATGGCGCCGGTCAATTCACTGAACTCGTGCGGCTCGACGCTTCGATCACCGGCTCGTGCACGGTGCTGCACGATCGCGATGGCGACGGCGATGTCGACATCACGGGTATCGACGAGATCGCCGACCTCATCTTCCTGTTCCGCCAGCGGTGATCGATGTGGGGAGAACGGCGACCGTCGATGCGCCGAAGAAGCGCGCCCGGAGGGACTCGAACCCCCAACCCTCGGTTCCGAAGACCGATGCTCTATCCAATTGAGCTACAGGCGCGTGAGTCGGACTTGAGGTTATAGCCCAGCACATCGATCAGGCCAATGGGCGCGGCGGCCGAAACGAGCGACCGCCCCTTCGCAGGAAGGGGCGGTCGACATTGAACGGGAGATGGCCGCTGACTTCGTCAGGGCACACGAACGACATTCGACGGGCGACAGTTCTGCAGATCGAGCGCCTGCATGAAGAGATTGCCGCACGCTACGGCGGGCATGTTCACATTGAGTACCGCCACCCCCTGCGGGTTCGTGATGAACGAAGTCGGCGTGCCGCCCTGGAATGGCGGACGAACCGACATCACGGTGCCCGGGCAGACCACGCCGGGCGGAATCGTGAACGGCAGATTGTTGAAGCTGGCGAGCAGGCCGACACTCTGGCCGCCCTTATTTCCGCTCAGCACAACCTGCATGGGTCCGGGACAGGAGCCGAACAACTGAATCGTGGACCACGGCTTCGCCGGCTCGTTGATTGAGAGCACTTCAGTAACAACCCGTACTTCGCCCGGTGGAATCTGCTGGAACTGCCACTGCATCGCCCCGGTGAAGTCTGCAGGACCGAACGGCAGTCCGGTGTTGTTAAGGTTCGTCACCACCGCGTCGTCGAGCAGATCGCGAATCGCCGGAAAATCATCGACCTGGTACGCGATCGACCCCGGCCCGTAGAACTCCGCCCGTTTCCCGTTGGGATCGGAGATGCCGATCCGGTCCGGCGCGAGGAGGGTCGCCGAGTCGTCGCTGAACGATCCCATGAGATCGAAGTCGATATAATTGAAGATGTCGATCGTCAGCGCCGAAGTGCTGTTATTCCGAATCGCGAGCGCCTCGGACGCGGTGGCCACGCCGGGGGCGCCGTCGTGCAGCGTGATCGTCAGCACGGCTTCAAACTGCGGGAAATTCCAGCGGAGGGTCGCCGTGTTTCCGCTGTAGTTCTGCTGGGGTGGCGGCCAGGTGAACGAGGTCTCGTTCGGATCCCCCGCAATGCGGAACCACCACCAGTTCTGGAACGCGTGATCCGTCGTCCCGTCGGGCAGGAAGTCGAGTGAACCCCGCGTAGTTCCCGCGTTGAACCGGAAGATCGCGTTCCCATCCGTGATGGTTCCCTGCGCCAATGTCGTCGCCGTTGTTCCGAGGCTCAGCGCCAGCGCGCCGAGTCCTATCCAAAGTCGCCGTCTCATGTGAACACTCCTTCTCACGAGTTGGCCCAGTCATCATGCGGCGCCCACGTCGTGCGCCGCCGCTTCGCATTCAGAAGCAGGTCGATGACCCCCGGCGTCAGCGCCAGAACGGCGCCGCCTCTCCGACCGGCGTATTGCGCAGACTACCAGAACCACCGCGAACGGGAAAGACCTTACATTTCGCGACCACTGGAATGACGGATCGTCCCTCCTCGTTAAGATGGTGATCCATGCCGCACAGGACCCAGTCAGACCGGATTCGCGAAGCTCGAACAGGGTTCACGCTCGTCGAGCTCCTGCTCGTGATTTCGATCATCGCCCTGCTCATCGGGCTCATTCTGCCGGCTCTCGCGTCGGCCCGGAAGTCCGCACAGGGCGCCGCATGTCTGTCGCAGATGGCGCAGACTTCCGTCGGATGGGGCCTCTACGCGAACGAGAACCGGGGCCAGCTCGTGCCCGGCCAGCCGGGCCGATACGCCGATGAGTCAAAGAATCGCTACTGGGTCGGCAACGGGTATCAGTATCGTCCCCGCTGGTACGCGATGATGGGCGCGGCGGCCGGCTTCTACGCGTTCGCCGAGCCAAGTGATCAGATTGAAGATGAACATTCGACACAGATCACGAACGAGGTCTTCATCTGTCCGAGCACACCAAAGTGGACCTCAACGCGCAACAGCTCGTACGGCTACAACTACCAGTTCCTCGGGAACGCGCGATTTCGCGGCGACGATGAGACGCAAGGGTTCATCAACTACCCCGTTCGGCTGAGCCGTATCGAAGCGGTGTCAACGACGGTCATGGCCGCCGACTCACTCGGCACGGCCGCAGGCAAACCGGACGCCGAGCGCACGCCGAACCAGAGCGACGGGAGCCGTCATCCGGAAGGCCTCGCGAGGGGCGGTCACGGGTATGCGCTCGATCCGCCGCGCCTGACCGGCACAAGTGATTTTGCGGACACGCGACTCTCGGCTCCGGAGCATCGATCGGGACCGGACGAACGACACAACGGCGTTGCGAATGTTGTTTTCTGCGACGGCTCGGCCAGGTCGATGACCGCGACGGAGCTGGGCTATCTGAAGAACGCCGACGGGTCGATCGCGTTCAACGGCGCGACCACGACGAACAAGCTCTTCTCCGGCACGAATCGCGACGAGGATCCACCCCCCGTGAACTGACGCGAACGCCAGACGACGCTTTACACGGCTGGCGTCGATCGGATATGCTCCAGAGACGGAATCAAACGCATCAGGGAAGGAATCACGCCATGAGAGCCTCTCGAAGGTTGCGTGGTTTTACGCTGATCGAACTGCTGGTCGTCATTTCGATCATTGCACTGCTCATTGGTCTGCTCTTACCGGCGTTGAGCCGAGCCCGCGAGGCCTCGCAGGCCGCGACCTGCCTCTCGAACCAGCGTCAACTCTCGCTTGCGTTCGTGCTCTACGCGAACGATTACAAGGTCATTCCCGGTGGAACGGATCACGGCAACCGTTTCAATCTCGACTGGAGCGGCGTGCGCAACACGAAGCCGCCAGACTGGCAGACCGGCGACAACCCGTTCCCGCACGGTCGAATCTATCCATATGTGAGCAACGCCGATACCGCCGTCGAATGCCCGAAGGCGCGGCGCAAGGCGAACACCTTCTTCGACTACACCTTCGTCGCGGGAATGGCGGGCGCGCGTCCCGATCTCGCGTGGGATGTCTACTACCCGGTCGACCCCGCGAATCCGGGCGGCGAGCGGGACAAGTTCCAGCACATGCCCGTCCTCATCGAAGAGGATGAGGTTTGGTACAACAGCGAAATCGACGATGGGACCTGGGCGTGGAACGACCAGTTCAGCGATCGTCACAATGGCGAAGGGAACATCGCGTACCTCGACGGATCCGCGAGTTCGTTCAAGAGCCCGAAGGGGGGAAATCCCGCGACGCGTGAGGCGGGTGACCTCGAGGCGATCGACCTCATCCTCATGACCGGAATCAATGTCGAGTACGGGCAGCTTTTCAAGTCGCACTTCGCCCGTTGGGGCTGGGTGAACGCGCCGTACCAGTGGTAGTGAAGTCGTCGTCCGGTTATACCTGCGCGAGATAGTGCGCGAGAAGTTTCCGCGCCGCGTCGAGATCCTTCTTGTGGGCCATTTCGGTCACCGTGTGAATGTACCGCGTCGGCACGGAGATGGTGATCGCCCGGGCGCCGGGGCCCGCGCGCTGGATCCCCGCGGCGTCGGTTCCACCTCGTGGAAGAATCGACCGCTGCCAGTCGATCTTCTTCGACTTGGCGACCTTCTCGAAGTCCTCGACAAGGCCGTGATCGGAGATCGATGAGCTGTCCATCATCGTAATCGCGACGCCATCGCCCTGTTTCGTCACGCGTTCGTTCTCCGACACTCCCGGCGTGTCGCAGCACAGGGTCACATCGACTCCGATGCCGATATCGGGGCGGACGGTGTACGCGGAAGTAATGGCGCCGCGCAGCCCCACCTCTTCCTGAACCGTAAAGACGCAATGCACTTCACAGGCGTGACCCCTGGCCTTCGTGAGATTCGCGAGCTCGCGCACGCTCTCAATGCCCAGCCAGCAGGCGATTCGATTGTCGAGCGCCTTGCTCACGACCGTCTCGCCCACTTCGACAAACGGCTCGTGAAGCGTGACCATGTCGCCGATGCGCACGAGTTCACGAACTTCGTCCGCGGGACGACCGAGGTCGACGCAGAATTCACTGACCTCGGGCACCTTTTTCCGATCTTCGGGCGTGGCGATGTGCACCGGCTTTCCGCCCGGGTTCATCACCCCGATCAGATCGTCCGACGCGGTGCTGATGATTACCCGCCGTGAGAAGAGATTGCGGGTGTCAAAGCCGCCGGCCGGGTTGAGCCAGACGAATCCCTTTTCGTCGACATGCCGGACGAGGAAGCCGATCTCGTCCATGTGACACGCGAGCATGACCTTGGTCGGCGCCCCGTTGCCCTTTGACTTCTTCGTTGGCCGGCGAACACAGATGAGCGAGCCGAGCGGATCGGTCTGCACTTCGTCGAAGAGTTCTTCGACCTCCGACTCGATGAGCGTTCGTACGCGTTCTTCGCGCCCGGGAATGCCGGGCGTTTCACACAATCGTTTGAGCAGATCAATATTCATCGCTCGGTCATACCATCATCGGGTACGATTTGTTGCAGCGCACCGCGATGATCGCGGAATTCTCAGGTCTCGTCCCGGATGATCACGATGGCGTCAGAGAGTCCATTGCACAACTTGCAGGAGCAGGCCGAGGCCGAGTTTCTGTACTACGGCGACGATGAATCCGGGGTCGAAATCGTCGCGACCTACGGCGAACTCGAGGCGGAGTATGCGGCGATCCGCAAGTCGGCGGGGCTCATGGATCTCCCGCAACGCGCGGTCCTTCGAATCACCGGCGCCGATCGACTCGCGTTTCTCAACAACATGGTGACGAACGCGGTGGCGGAGATGACTTCGGGTTCGGCGGTGTCATCGTTCTGGCTCAACCAGAGGGGCCGCATCGTGGCGGATCTCTCGTTTCTCGAACTCGGTGACGAGATGCTCGCGGACACGGAAGGCGCCGTCGCCGACGGCGCCATGTCAACGCTGACTGACTTCGTGTTCACCGAGGATGTGACCATCGAGTCGGCGCACGAGTCTTGGCACCGCCTCGCTCTGCACGGCCCGCGCGGTATCGAACTCGTGCGCAAGGTCGCGTCGTTCGCAAGTGACGAAGCGGCCGACGACTGGTCCAGTCGGGGCTGCCGACGCGTCCGCATCGCGGACGAGCCCGTGATCGTCGAGCGACGCGACACGACCGGCGAAATCGGACTCGAACTCTTCGTGCCCACGACGGCGGCGCTCGAGGTGTACGAGACGCTCCTTGAAGCCGGGCTCGATTCGGGGGCCCGATCGATCGGCTGGCTCGCGTACAACATCGCCCGCATTGAGTCGGGCGTTCCGCTCTTTCTCGTCGACTTCGGAACCGATTCGCTGCCGCACGAGACGGGACTGCTTCGCGAGCGCGTCTCGTTCACGAAGGGGTGCTACCTTGGCCAGGAGGTCGTCGCGCGTATGGAGAATCTCGGCCATCCGAGCAAGCGCCTCGTCGGCCTGCGCGTCGAGGGGAATTCGATGCCGGTCACGGGCTCGCAGATCTTCGAGCCCGCGGATCGTCCCTCGGAGGTCGTCGGCGCCGTGACGAGCGCCACGCCGAGCCCGATGCTGGGCGATGAAGTCATTGCGCTCGCCATGGTGAAGTGGTCGCGCTCGAACGCCGGTCAACGACTCCTCGTGAGCGCCGAGGGCGCCATCGTACCGGCGACCGTCACCGAACTGCCGTTCTGGAAGCGACGCTGAAGCCGCCTACGCCGCGGCCGGCGAAGCCTTGGCCGAGTCATCATCGTCCTGATCGTCCTCGGCCTCATCATCGAGAGGCGTGGCCACGGTCGAGAGCGGTGTCGTCGAATTCGATCGCATATCGGTAAGCGACGGGCGACCCTTCGCGTCCGTATGGATCCGCAACGGCCCGCGCAGCGCCGCACGGAATCGGTACCGGCGACCGGCGACGCCCACGATAACGCCCTGGTTGAGCAGCGTCGCGACCTCAAGATCGACTTCGCCGTCACGCTGAAGCAGTTGCAGCGCCCGATTGAGACGGCCGCTGATCTGTTCGAGCCATTCGTCAAAGTGGTGAATCTGGCTCTCGAGTTCCTCGAGTCGATCCATCACCCGCTTCACGGGACTGTCGCCCGCCTTCTCCACGAGCTGATCGCGGGCCTCGATCGCCGCTTCGCGCTGTTCGCGGATCGACGCGGCGCCGCGCTGAAGTTCATCGACTGCGCGGCTGAGCTCCGGCGCGCCGCCGATGATGATCTCCGTCGGGACACCACTCTCGGCGCCGAGGGTCTGCAGCGTCACGCGACGGCGAATTCGCGCGATTCCGCCGACAAGCGGGCCGCGCTCGAGCGTGAACGCGCCTTCGACATCAAGCTGACTGTGGTACACCCCGCGTTCGATGAACAGCCCGCCCCCGGTTCGGACTCGAGCGTGCTCGAGGTATCCCGTGCGTAGATCGCCGGTGACGCGCACCTGGCCGCGCTCGCGCCCGGCCATCCCGATCCGAAACTCCGCGGCGCCGTCCACCGTGATGTCCGCCGCCTCGACGACCCCTTCGACGACGAGTGATTCCTTGCACTCGATCCGAAAGCAATCGCGAACATCGCCCTGCACGACAACCGGTCCGTCGAACTCAATGTGACCGGTATGGTAATCGACATCGCCCTCGATCAGGAGCAGCGGATCCACGCGGAGCATGCCATGCTCAAAGCGCAACGAGCCGCTCTGCGTGGCGAAGATTCGGCCGTCCTTATCGATGCGTACCGAATCGTCGGTGGAGAGCGCGACGGGGGCGCCTTCGCGCGCTTCAAGAATCTGGCCGTCGACTGTCACTCCCGGCTCATAGGGGGTCGGCGCGGTGATCGTCGCGACATGATCGCCCTCGTTGACCACCGTGTACCCGCGGCGTTCGCGATAGTCGATCGGCTCATCCGAATGCTCAACCTTCGATTCGTCCGAGGACGATTCGTTGTCCTCATTCGCGCCCTCCCCGCCGGTCGGATCGTAGCCGGGCTCCCATTCGAGCTTGCCGTCGACGCCGGCGACCGGCTTGCGGCCCTCGGCGATGGGTTCGGCGACCTCCGGTCGGGTCTCGGGATCACGCTCTTCGATGATCGTCGCCACGCGCGCACGAACTTCGTCCGTCGCCTCGATGTCCAACGCGGCGATCCGTTCAAGAATCTCCTCTTCATTGATCGCCTCGGGGTCGACGCCCTCGCGAATAACGAGTCGCGCCACGAGACGATCTTCGGAGATTTCAATCGAGATGGAGCGGGCAGGCGTCACGGCGAGCGACGCTCCTTAATGGAACTGATCCTTCATGCTCTCGCGATTCCATCGGTCCGATCCGTTTCAACCGCAAGCCTCTTCATCCAGTCGACCGAATTTGGGGGAATCTCCAGCGCTCCCGGCCTCGACGCGCCCCAGTTCGTCCTTATCGGTCGCTGGCGGGACGAGCCGGACGCCGCTATGTTGCCTCTCCTTACCGGACGCAATCGACTCGGCACGGAGGTCTCGCATGAAGCTTGGTGTGATGGCGGCGCTGTTCTCGGGAATGGAGTTTGACGATGCGCTCGAGTACTGCGCGAAGGCCGGGCTCGACGCGATCGAGTTGCCGGTTGGTGGCTACCCGGGCCGACCGTTCTTCGACCCGAAGAAGGCGCTCGGGACGAAGAAGCTCCAGGATTCGATCAAGGGGAAGCTCAAGGACCACGGGCTCGAGCTTTCGGGCCTCGCGGTCCACGGCAATCCGGTCACCCCGGCGAAGGCGCAGGCGAAAAGGGATCATGCGGACTTCGTGAATGCGGTCGAGCTCGCGCCGAAGCTCGGAACGGACATCGTCATCACCTTCTCGGGATGCCCGGGCGGGTCGAAGCGCGACACGACGCCGAACTGGATTACCTGCGCGTGGCCGCCGGAGTATGCGACGGCGCTCGAATACCAGTGGAACGAAGTGCTCATTCCGTACTGGAGTGAGCAGAGCAAGCTTTGTGCGAAGCACGGCGTTCGGATCGCGTGGGAAGCGCACCCCGGCTTCAGCGTGTACAACCCGGACACGCTCATCCGTTTGAGTGAGGCCGCATCCTCGAATCGGCGGAAGCCGAACCTCGGCGCGAATCTCGACCCGTCTCATTTCTTCTGGCAGGGAATCGATCCGGTCGAGGCGGCGCGGGTGCTCGGGGAAGCCGGACTCCTCTTCTACTGTCACGCGAAAGACACGAGCATCGATCCGCACCAGACGCGAATCAACGGAACGCTCGATACGCGTTCGTACGGAGACCTCTCGAAGCGTTCGTGGGTCTTTCGCACCTGTGGATACGGTCACGGCGACGAATTCTGGAAACCGTTCGTCTCGATGCTCCGTCGCTACGGATATGACGGCGTGCTCTCGATTGAGCACGAAGATTCGTACATGTCTGTCAACGAAGGATTCGAGAAGGCGGTCGACTACCTGCGCGGCGTGCTCATCAAGGAGAAGGCCGGCGCCGCCTGGTGGTTCTAGCTCCGGCGCAGGTCACCGCCCGATACGAAAAAGCCCGCCCGACGATCCGTCGGGCGGGCGGTCATTGGAATTTCCAGTAAGGACATTCAACGGCCGGAAAGGTTGCTCACACGGCAGGTCGAGAGATCGACCGCCTGGATGAGGAGTCGGCCGCACACCGAGCTTGGCGCATTGCCGCCCATCGACACGACGCCATCCGGATCGGCCGCGACAATCTGCGGCGCGCCCGGCAGGAACGGCGGACGAATGTCGATCGTCGTTCCCGAGCACGGATCACGCGGGTTCGTAAACGATCCCGCGTTCGTTCCGTACACGAAGGCGACATTGCCGCCGGGCGTGGCGCCGGTCACCGTCGCGGTGAGCTGGCCGGGGCAATCGCCGTCGATCCACAGGCAGAGCTGATCACCGACGGAATCGGCGACGGCTTCATAGTTGTCCCATGCCGTGACATTGTCCGGTACGCCGCCGCCACCGAAGAACCGGAATCCGGTCGGGGTGGGCGAGCCGCCCGCGGAGCCACCCTCGAGGTACCAGTCCGAGGGATTGTGCGTCGCGCAGTCACCGGTGTCGAGATCGGTGATGGACACCTTCACGATCTGGTTCTGATCGAAGTCGAGCCAGGTGTCGAAGCGGTACCACTTGTTGAGTTCGAGGTTCGTCCACTGGGCGCCCGGGCTCTCGCCCGGCTGACCGTGCGCGGAGCCGGTCGAGGTATAGGCGAGATAGAACGCCTGCCAGTTCGTGGCCGCGGTGGCGTCAACCCACGAGAACAGATGAATGTAGCTCTGACTTCCCGGATACGGCTGGACCGAGAAGCTTCCGAGATTGTTCGCGGATGGTGGATTGCCGAGGTAGAGCGCCGCGGCGTCATAGCTCACGCGCCAGACCCCGGTTCCCCAGGTCATATCGCGCTGGGCTCGTGCGAAGGTCGGGCTGCCCGGCCCAACTCCGGCGACGAACTGCGCGCCACCGGTCGGGTTCGCCGACACCCCGAGCGAATTGCCCGCATAGGTGTACACATTGAAGTCGACACTGTTCGTGCCCGCAGGGATGTAGTACCCGTCCTGTCCGGTCAGAACGGTTCCAGCGGCCGAGCCGGTGACCGACTCGAAATCCGAGGAATATTGCGCGCCGGCGGACAACGCCGTCGCCAGCGCGACGCCGACAGCGGACACTCCACAGAGTCGGCCAAGCGATTCACGGTTCATTCGCATCTTCGTCTCCTCATTGAAATGACAGGGAATCAAGACTCGACGGATCGGCGAACACGATCCCCTTCCATCGTCGATGCCAACCGAAACCGATCGACGCCGCAGACGCGAGCGCGCAGGTCACACCTGATTGACCCCATATCGGACTCCGACCGCGTTGTGCAGCGTCAATTCAACCGCGCCCCGGACCGGAAGAGAACCGCAGGCGAACGCCTGCTCGGCCCGTTCAACAGCGCATTGCACCAGATTCCTCACCGTTCGTCAAGCCGGGAGCCGGAACGAACGAGGCGATCAGCGCGCCGTACGGGCGCGGCGTCGCGGCGTGGGCTTCGCTTCGACCTTGAGGCCGGGCTCCGCGTCGGTGGCTCGCGCAAGCAGTTCTTCGGCCTGGCGCCGGGTGGTGGCGGTCGCGTCGGCGCCGGCGAGCATGTCAGCGAGTTCAGCGATTCGTTCGCCCCGATTGTCGAGACGCTTCACTTCCATCGCCGTCGAATCGCCGCCCTGCTTCTTCTCGATCCGGAAATGCGCCTGACCGTACGCGGCAATTTGCGGGAGATGGGTGATGCAGAGAACCTGACGGCTCCCCGCCAGGCGGCGAAGCTTTGAACCAATGACCGTGCCCAGACGGCCGCCGATTTTCGCGTCGATTTCGTCAAAAACGAGAACTGTTGTCTTCTCGTGCTCGGCGAGGATCGTCTTCATGGCCAGCATGATCCGCGAGAGCTCACCACCCGACGCGATCTCTCGAATGGGTCGTCGGGACTGTCCCGGATTCGTCCGCACGGTCATCTCGATCTGATCGGCCCCCGTCGGGGCGGGCTCCGGCGCCGACTCGAATTCAATGACGAACTCGGCCTTCGGCATCGCGAGTTCGGCGAGCTCGCGCTCGACGACCGGTCGGAGCCGAGTCGCCGCCTTTCGGCGAACCTCGCTCAGTTCCTCAGCGCGCCGGCGCCATTCCGCAGCCAGGCGATCGATTTCGCCATCGAGTGAGACGCCGTCACGCTCGGCGGTCTCGAGTTCATTGATCTCTTCGCCGATTCTCGCCCGCGCCTCGAGGACACCGTCGAGCCCTCCACCGGCGCCGTACTTCGCGATGAGCCGGTTCAACGCATTGAGCCGGTCGCTCACCTCGCCGATTTCGTCGGCGTCGACCTCGAGCCGACCGAGAAACCGATTGAGGGTGAACGCGGCTTCCTGTAACGACGCCGTAGCGGACTCCGTGAGTTCGGAGACTTCGCGCAACGCGGGATCGAGTTCGTCCATCGTGCGCAACAGTCCGACCATCGCCTGCAGGCGTTCGACCACGGCGCCGTCGGCGTCATACAACGCTGCATAGATCGAAGCGCCATCCTGTCGCAGGCGACTCAGGTTCGCGAGCACATCGTGACGCGCCTGCAACTCGTCGTACTCGCCATCCGTCGGCTCGATGCGATCGATATCGTCCGCCTGGAAACGGAGGAGTTCGAGCTTCTCGCGCCGAAGCGACTGGCTCGACTCGAGCCGCTCGCGTTCGTCACGCAACGATCGCCAACGATCGTAGATCGCGCTGATTGCCTCCCGAGCTTCCTCGGCGCCGGCGAACGCGTCGAGCAGCGCGAGCTGATTCGCCGGCCGAAGAAGAAACGCGTGCTCGCCGACCGCACGAGCGCCGGCCTCGGTCGCGGCGTGGAGATCGATCAGGCGTTCACCAAGATCACGCAGTGTCGACGCCGGGACCGGACGACCATTGATCGCGGCGGAGTTCCGTCCGCTGGCGGAGATTCGCCGCGTGATGATGATCTCGTCCTCTTCGAGATCGGTCGCGGTCGGTCCATCGAGCGCGACCGCCACTGAACGCCGTATCTCCGGATCGTCAATGTCGAACACTCCGATGACGCGGCCCTCGGTCGCGCCGGGACGAACGAGATCACTCGTGGCCCGCCGACCGAGGAGTAATTCGAAGGCGCCGAGCACGAGCGATTTTCCCGCGCCGGTCTGGCCGGTGAAAGTATTGAGGCCATCGCGCAATTCGAGCCGGATGTCTTCGATGATCGCCAGGTTCGAGATGTGAAGTTCGCGGAGCATGTATCGCGACCCTCCGTGGCGCGAAATCCCGTTCTCGTCGGCGCGGAAACGAACCACTCGATGAAACCGTTCGAATCGCCACGCGAACGAATGCATGCGGCGACCGCGTTCCTGACCCCGGGAGGGGGAATTGGGCGATATACTAGGACGGTACGACGATGACCGGACTTCGAAGCCTCTTCCAGCACTGGCGACTCGGACTCTTCGCGCTTCTCGCGTCGGTCGGATTCGTTGTGGGTCCACTTGGCGCCCAGGATCCTGCGAACGCGACCGGCGAGAAGGCCGCCGCCACGCCGGCGGCCGTGCCGGCGTACCGCTTCGCCCAGACCGTGGTCGTCATTCCCATTCGCGGCGCCATTGACCTCGTGACCTATCGCTCCGTCGAGCGCCGGATGAGCGACGCGATCGACGCCGGCGCCGACGCCGTCGTCTTCGAACTCGACACTCCCGGCGGCCTGGGTGACGCCGCGCTCAAGATCTGCAATCTCATCAAGAACAGCTCGGTCTATACCGTCGCCTGGATTCATCACGACGCCTATTCGGCGGGCACCTTCATCGCCCTCGCCTGCAATGAGATCGTCATGGCGCCGTACGCGACGATCGGCGACTGCGCGCCCATCCTCCCCGGCCTCATCCCGATTCCGACCGCGGAGCGAGCCAAGATCGAATCCGTGTATCTCGCCGAGGTCGTCGATTCGGCGCGACGACGGGGGTACGACGAGCGCCTCGCCATGTCGTTTGTCGCGGTTGATCTCGAACTCTGGCTTATCGAGAACACCGAGACCGGTGACCTCATCTTCGTCGACCGGGAGGAATACCAGACGATGTTCGGCGGAGATCCGCCGGCGTCGGCCCGCGCCCGCGCCTCGGCCGGTGTACCGGTTGGGGAAGCCGGTGACATCCTCCCGTTCCGCAGCGGCGCCGTCATCGACGAAGAAATCGACCCGGCGACCATGATCGAACAGCGCGACCGCGAGGTCGAAGCGCAGCAGACGCTCCCGAGCGAGCGACCGGAGATCACCGAACTCGATCCCGCGAACTTTCAACTCGTCGAATCGGTGATCGACGGCCAGTCTCTGCTCGTAGTGAAGACGGAGAAGGCGCTGCGCTGGGGACTGGCCGAAGCGGTCATCGCGGACGACGGGGAACTTCAGAACTACTTCGGCGCCACGACGCTCCTCCGTTACGAACAGAACTGGTCGGAATCACTTGTTCAGGTGCTCACGAGCTTTCCCGTCCGACTCGGATTGATCGTGATCTTTGCGATCGGACTGCTCTGGGAGATGGCGTCGCCGGGACTTGGAGTTCCCGGCGGAATCGCGGCGGGCGCCCTGCTCATTCTTCTCGGCGCCCCCCTGCTCGCCGGTCTCGCCCAATGGTGGTCGATCGCGTTCGTCTTACTTGGATTGACGCTCGTCGCGGTCGAGCTCTTCATCATCCCGGGTTTCGGGATTCCCGGAATGGCGGGGATCGTCTGCCTGAGTATCGGGTTCGTCGGCACCTTTATCGCCCCTGATCCCGGCGGCGGGTTTTTCCCGACCTCGCCTCAGGGCCAGCAGGCCCTCCTGCGCGGGCTGACCATGCTCCTCTTCGCCGGATTCACGGTCGGCGTGACCGTGTATTTCGCCGCCCGACATCTCGGTCGAATTCCGGGTTTGAATCGGCTCGTGCTCGCCACGACAATGGTCGACGAAGATCGACGGGCCGGCTCGATGATCCAGGCGATGGCGGCGCCTGCCTCGACCGCGCCGGAGGTCGGCGACCTCGGGGTCGCCATGACGGACCTTCGTCCCGTCGGTCGCGCCCGGATCAACGACGGCGTCTTTGATGTCGTTTCCGGTCGCGGGGTGGTCGAAGCCGGAGGCCGCGTGCGAGTGACCGCGGCCGATCGATTCCGAATCGTGGTGGAGGCGGACGATCATGACGCCTGAACCTCTCATCGCGTTGGCGCAGGCGACGACCGGAGGCGACTCGCAGTTCGTATGGGTGTTCGGACTGTTCGGGCTCGCGTTCGCGCTCTTCGTCCTCGAGATTTTCATCCCGTCCGGCGGACTCATCGGGGCCGCCTCGTTTCTCTGCGCCCTCGCTGCAGTGACGATCGCCTTTCGCATCAGTCCGCTCTCCGGATTCGGAGCGCTCGGCGTGCTTGCGTTCGCAACTCCGACGCTGACCTGGGCGGCGCTCAAGATCATGCCGAACACGCCGATCGGTCGACGCATCATCTTGAGCGATGGGACGAGCGAGGATGATCTTCAGCAGCGCGAGTCCGAGCGGGCCGCCGAGGCGGCGCAAATCTCGGCGCTCGTCGGCGCCCGCGGCGAGACGATGACCTCATTGCGTCCCGGAGGCACGGTGCGCATCGACGGTGAAGATGTCGAGGCGTACGCGGAGATCGGCTACATCGAAGCCGGCGTCGAGGTGGAAGTCGTCGCGGTCTCCGGACGATATCTCCGCGTTCGTCCGAGCGAGAACACCTGAAGTCGTTCGCCCGCGCCATATGGTGGCCTGCGCCCGGCGCTGAAGGTCGATTCGAACCCTCTTCTCCACCGTGGCTTGTCGGCGCTTCCGTTTCGAGCGATAATCGACGGGGTGTGATGCGTTCGTAGCGGTTCTTCAGAAAGGACCCGGCCTCGATGAATACCGTCTATCTGATCATCATCGGGATCCTCCTCATCGGGGGTCTCGTCTTCGTCTTCATTCTGGGCCAGTTTCTCAATCTCTGGCTCCAGGCGTTCTTCAGCGGCGCACGGGTCGGGCTCTTTGAGCTCATCGGCATGCGTCTGCGCAAGGTCGACCCGCGGGTCATCGTGCTCAGCCGCATTCGGGCCGTGAAGGCCGGTCTCGATATCTCGACGAGCCAGCTTGAGACCCACTACCTTGCCGGCGGGCGCGTGCCGCAGGTCATCAACGCGCTCATCGCGGCCGATCGCGCGAAGATCGATCTGAAGTTCAATACCGCGTGCGCGATCGACCTGGCCGGTCGCGACATCCTCGAAGCGGTGCAGACCTCCGTGAAGCCGAAGGTCATCGACTGCCCCGATCCGACGAAGGGTCGACAGACGATTGACGCGGTGGCGCAGGACGGCATTCAGCTCAAGGTCAAGGCCCGGATCACCGTTCGGGCGAATCTCGAACGACTCGTCGGCGGCGCCCTCGAAGAGACGATCATCGCCCGCGTAGGCGAAGGCATCGTGACGACGATCGGCTCCTCGCGCTCACACAAAAATGTGCTCGAGAATCCGGATCAGATCTCCAAGGTCGTGCTGGGCAAGGGGCTCGACTCGGGAACCGCCTTCGAGATCCTTTCGATCGACATCGCGGATGTTGATGTCGGCGACAACATTGGCGCGAAGCTGCAGGCCGATCAGGCCGAGGCGGACAAGAAACGATTTCAGGCCGAGGCGGAGAAGCGCGCAGCGCTTGCTCGTGCGCAGGAAGCCGAGAACCGGGCGCTCATCGAGCTCAACCGGGCGAAGGTCGTCGAGAACGAAGCGGAGATTCCTCGAGCGCTTTCCGACGCGTTCCGCTCGGGCAACATGGGTGTCATGGATTACTACCGGATCCGGAACATCCAGGCCGACACCGCGATGCGTTCGGCGGTCGGCGGCGCCGGAAACCACGGGGCCTCGTCCGACGGGAACAGTTCGACCTGATTCGCCGTGAATTCGGCGCCCTGTCGCTCACGCGACGCCTCGCACCGATTCACGAATTCGGCCGACGCCGATCAGGAAATATCCAGCGCCGAAGATGAGCAGGAACGGAATGCTCCACGCGCCGTCGGGCGTGATGAGCGCGAGCCCGACGCACGCGACCATGAGCGCGCCGAGCCCGATTTCGATGAGGCCCGCCGGAAGCGTCATCCGGTCGCGACGGACCGCCGCCGGGTCGAGCGTGCCGCGACCCTGATCGCTGTGCTTCGGCGTACGGATGAACGGGCTCGCGCGGCGCATGAGCGCCTCGATGACGGCGCGGCTGTTGCCGACGCTCATCCCGACTCCCACGGCGAGCAGCATCGGCAGTTGCGCGATGGTCCTCCACACGCTGCGTCCCTGAGCCCATTGCGCCACGACGAAGTAGGTCGACGCCGACGCCGTCGCGAGCCCGAAGATCGTGAGGCCGAAGAACCATGCCGTGGCCGACCCGCGTTCAAACGGCGCGATGCGCACGAAGAACGCCGGGAAGAAGAGCAGGCTCATCAGGATCACGAAGAGATAAATGATTGGCGAAGTGAGATGAAACCACGCTTCGATCTTGTTCGCGATCGGCGCACGGCTTCGCAGAATCGACGGCATGAGTTTGAGCGCCGTCTGAATGCTTCCCTTGTTCCAGCGATGCTGTTGCGATTGGAACGCCGCGATCGTGGGCGGCAGTTCCGCCGGTGATTCCATCGTCGGATCGTAAATGAAGCGCCATCCGCGGAGCTGAGCGCGGTACGAGAGATCGACATCTTCCGTGAGCGTGTCCGAGCGCCAACCTCCGGCGTCTTCGATACAGACGCGACGCCAGACTCCGGCGGTTCCGTTGAAGTGAATCCATCGGCCGTTGAGAAACCGTGCCGTGTGCTCGATTACGAAGTGTCCGTCGAGGAACACAGCCTGGCTCCGGGTCAGCCATGACGCGTCGCGATTGAGATGACTCCAGCGGGTCTGCACCATTCCGACTTCCGGATCGTGAAACGAAGGAAGCACGCGTCGGAGAATGTCGGGCGGCGGGACGAAGTCAGCGTCGAAGATGACGATCAACTCGCCCGACGCCGTCGCCAGGCCATCTCGAAGGGCGCCCGCTTTGAATCCTTCACGATGACCGCGATGTCGATACTCGATGTCGTGCCCCGCTGCGCGAAGCTCGTGACATACGCGCCGTGCAATCTCAGCGCCCTCGTCCGTCGAGTCGTCGAGAACCTGGATCTGCAGGCGATCCCTTGGGTAGTCAATCGCGCATGCGGACCGAATGACGCGTTCCGCGACCGGCGCCTCATTGAACATGGGAAGCTGGACGGTGACTCGAGGCCAATCCGT
Organism: Phycisphaerales bacterium; assembly: GCA_043101845.1. Classification (GTDB taxonomy): domain Bacteria; phylum Planctomycetota; class Phycisphaerae; order Phycisphaerales; family UBA5793; genus JBICHN01. The sequence goes on from JBICHN010000011.1 coordinate 2,118,221, forward strand.
ACCCTGATCCGACGCGACGACAGGTCGCTCCCGGATGACCCGACGGCCCCGGACTCCAAACTGGAAGAGTAGCCAGTACCGATGGGCGCCATAGATGGCGACCACGAAGAGCACCGCGAGATACGCGAACATGAGCGGCGCCGAGAACGGCGCGAGCGCGGTCTGACAGTCCTGAACCCACTCGGTGGAGCCCGCGACCGCAACGAAACGAATCGTCAGAGGATCAAACTCGGACACCACGAACCCACACCTGCCTTCTCAACCGTTCGTGCTTTCAATCGTCGCCGGATTCTTCCGCTCGCGGGTTCTACGGTAGACCCGATGTCACTTCTGGTAGAAACCGATCCGATCCACTCGTCCGGCGATCCCTCGCTTCGCGCTCTGTACGAGCTTCGAGACGGCGAAGTTCTGTCCGACCAGCCGCCCTTCGCCGTCGTCGATCGGACGAATCCCTTCGACTGGCCGAATCCCGCCGGGCGCCTTACCCGTCTCGGACAAGCCGCGAGCCACCTCGTCATTCCGTCGGGCACGCTCGCTGACGAGCCCGGGGCTCCGGACCCGAGAAACTGGCTCGGCCCCGGTCGCCGACGGCTTGACGAGTGGCTTGACGAGGTCAGCCCGGCGATCGAACGAGATGATCTCCGCATCTGCATCGAGCCCGACTGCCGCGGGATTCTGAGCGACACGCAGTCGACCCTCAATTTCCTGCGCGAGCGAACAGACGATCGAATGGCCCTGGCGCTTCACCCGGCGAGGCTGCTGGAATCGAGTATGCTCGGCGAAGTCGAGGATCATCTCATTCGGATCTTCGATACGCTCGCGGACCGAGCCGTCATCGTGTACCTCTCTGGAATCGTGACCGGGCAGGACGAATCGGCGCCGGTTCGTCCGATTGAACTCGGATCGGGCTCGCTCGACGCCGGCACGATCCTCGAGATCGCACGCGAGCACGCCCCGGCGACGACCCGGTTCGCCTTGATCGAGTTCAACCCCGGATCAATCGACCGCCAGTATTCGCTCATCCACGAATACGATCTGGCGTGATTCCGGGGCGATTCCTACGATCCCGGCCTTGCCGAGGAGTGTCATGCCCAAGCCGAATCTCGATCATCCGACTCTTCCGCGCGTCAAAGCCCATTTCCCGGACGCCGGGCTCAAAGCTACGGAATTCCAGCGCCAGACGACGCTGATCGTACCGCCCGAACACCTTCATGAGGTCATGCGGTTCCTCAAGGATGATCCGGAATCGCAGTACGACTTCCTGTCCGATGTGACCGCGGTTGACTATCTCGATTACCCGACGAAGACGCTCGGACGCTTCGCGGTCGTCTATGTGCTCAAGAGCTATCCGAATGATCGCACTTTGATCGTCAAGACCTTTCTCGATCCGAAGTTCGACACGAGCGGTATCGAGGAGGATCCCCAACTCGAGATCGACTCGGTCTGCGACATCTGGCCCGGCGCTGAGTGGCCCGAGCGCGAGGTCTATGACATGTTCGGGATTCGCTTCCGCAATCATCCCGATCTGCGGCGGATTCTCACCTGGGAGAAATACCCGGCGCATCCGCTGCGGAAGGACTATCCGTTGCGCGGTCGGGGCGAACGAGAAACCTACAAGGTGGTCGATCGAGACGACGCCTGACTGCTTCAGCGGTCGATCTGCAGCGGCGCCCATTCCTCGACGGAGACGCTGTTCTCGTAGAGGTCCCAGATGACGCGTCCCGCTTCGATCGGATTCATCGATTCGCCGCTGTCAATGACGACTCGATTGTCCCCGTACGCTTCGAGCAGCGCGATCATTCGATCGCGGCTGTAGACGAGACGATCGGCCTCCATCTCCCGCAATCCGGATGCGACGAAGACATTGCCCCGCGCGATGGCAGCGCGAAGGGTCATGTTCTCGCGTTGCGAGAGGGCGAGCACATCAACCCCGGCGCCGCTCGTTTCGAAGTCGGCGCTGAGTTCCTGACAGGTCAGACGCACGCGTTCGGCGTCGCCGGATGGTTGATGCGTCATGACGACATCGTCCTGCATGAACGCGGCGTTGCGCGCGCCGTCGAGCGTCAGCCGCCCAGTCCACGAGAAGAGCGTATCGCCCTGACCCGTGAACGCGACCTCCGGCTCCGCCCGCTCGAGCCCCGGCCCTTCGCCGGAGTCGATTCGGTCGGGGGCGCGGCGATCCATGATGAGAAGTTTGCCGTCGCCGTATCCGTCGAGCTTTTCCGTGAGGTCGAAGTACTCGATGACATTCGAGCGCAATGAGATGAGCAGCTCGACCTCGGTGCGCTCGTCGTCGTAATAGCGGGCCGCGTTGATGACCGCCGGCTCATCCCCCTCGCCGAGCGCCGTGAGCTTCCGCAGTCGCCGCGATCCCTTGAACCAACTCGACGGGTCATCGTCCGAGGCCGCCGAAAGCTGCGGGGCTTCGTCGTTCGGCGCGTCGATCGGTCCGGACAGCTCGATGACGAGCCGGTTCGCCTCGACCGTGTCGTATTCGTTCGGCGCGGGCGATGCCTCCGCCTTCACGGTTCCACGAACATCGGCGACGCCGAGTTCGTCGACATAGGTCATCGACTCGTCCCAGCTCACGCGCACAACGATCGCGGCTCCCGATGAATCCGCGACGGCGTCCGGCTCCGGCGACTCGTCCGGCGCCGGTGGCTCGGTCAAGAACGCGCCGCCGCGATTGAGTCGTTCCTCGATCTGGCGTCGCAGTTCATCCTTGTCCGCCGGCCTGGCCCGCTGGTCCGGATCATCCTCTCGCGACGCCTGCAAGTAAGTCATCACACCGGACCCGGGTCGGTGAATGCGACCGGCCGCACGATCGACTTCGATCACCCCTGGCGTGACCACCTGAAAAGTTTCCTTGCGCACAAGCACGGTGTCGCCATCAAGCGAGTAGAGCTCGGTCGTGAGGTCACCACTCAGGCGGTCGCCGAACGCGTGGAAATCTCCTTCGGCTTCGAGGTGAACATTGTTCACGGCGAGGAAACGCTCAATGGCGAGATCATCCTCAGCGGCGGACGACTCGCGATCCGGCGAGCTGAACCAGGCGGTAAGCAACCCGCAATTCACGATCTTGTCCGCGTCACTCGCGCGCACCGAACCGCTCGCCTCGAGGAGGGACGGCACGGGATCGCCGTCGGCGTCCAGTTCGAAGGACACGATGAGGTCGTCGCAGCTCGCCGATCCTTCGGTCCCCTGCGCCCGCAGCGCGCCGAAGGCGTGAATCGACTCGAGCACCGGCTCGTCGCGGCCGGCGGCTTCGACGAACGCGATATCAAGTCCGTCGCTCCGCATGGAATAGCCGGTCGGATCGTCGATGCGCACATCGCCCCGGAGTTCCACGGTGTCGATGGGGCCCATCGAATCGTCGCTTACGCCGGGCTTGAACACGACCGACATCGACTTCGTCCAGTTCACGATGAGACCGGACGGCAGCGCGTCGCCAATTCTTTCGTCCGCTCCCGGCGCGCGTTCGCCACTCGGGCGCGTCGTTTCGTCCCAGGCGTTGAATACCCCGACCCCGGCGAAGCCGCCGCGATGGTCATTCATCGAATACACAAGGTTCTCGTACGACCGCAGTTCGCCGTACTCGGCGAGAGCGACGGTCACCGGCCTCCCGGACGCCGGCGAGAGTTCGATTTCGCGGCCAGACTGCGAATAGTCGAGTTGCGCGCCGTGCGCTTCCACACCGCGCGCCGCGATCGTGAGCGGCGATCCCGTCATCGTCGCATGGAGATCGTCCGGCCCTCTCAGCTCCGAAGGCCGGCCCTCAATCGGGCGCACCTCGATCGGTCCCGAACCCGCGACCACAATGTCGGTCGCCGTGGGAAAGAGCGTCGATTCGCCGGGCTGCTTCTTCGTCACGCTGGCGAACGGCGCCGCGATGATGAGGTCGCGCCAGTTCGCCGCGGCGACCGGCCGGGCCGGTTCACCGAAGTCCTGACCGATGAGCGATTCAAATCCACCCCCGTCGAGCGAAAACTGGGCGATGAGATTCTCTCCGGCGACCCGGAGCGCGTCGTCGTCGAACCCGCGCGTAATGATCGTTTCGCCGAGCAGTTTGAGTTCGTAATAGGTTGGATCAATCACCGGCGACGACTCGCTACGATCGGGCGTCGCGTCGCGTGCGGCACGGGGCGCTACGGCTCCAGGGTCGGCCGGGGATCTCGGGATCGAGGCGGATGACGACTCGCCGTCATCGCCCGTCGACTTGATGACGATCATTTCGCGTTCGCGCAGCGTGAAGTAGGTCACCTGACCGGACTCTTCATTCAGCGTGAGCGCCATGCCGCGACCGGCGAGGTCGACGCGCTCCGACCGTACGACGAGCCGGTCGTCGGTCCAGACTTTCCCGAGCGCGCTGTCGAATCCGAGCGAGCGTGTGGTCGCTTCGATGACGGGCGTCTCGACCGTCTCGTCGAAGTCGTATGGGTCAGCCGGTCGAAAGAGCGCCAGCCGCACATTCCCCTGCACCTCCCCGGACTGCGGCCGCCGGTTCGGGGCAAAGAGTTCGCCCTCGTCCGCCGCGACGAAGAGCACTTCTTCGTCATTGAGGTAGAACCAGGCGCGGATCACCTCGGCGCTGAGCCATCCATCGGGTTGAGGGTCGGTGCGTTCGAATACGAATAACCGTCGGAGCTGCCCATCCTCGACGAACGGAAGGCGCATCTCGCTGATCTCGCCGGACGCCGGCGTGAGCGAACCGAAGTCTTCGGTCAGCACGACGGGTGAGTCGCTCCCATTCGCGGTGGTCACGGGCGCCTGGATCGTCATCTCGGCATCGCCATCGTCACGCGCGGGCGTGACTTCGTCCGGCGACAGGCCGATGAGCACGACGACCATGATGACGCCGAACGCCAGCGCGGCGCCAACGATCGCCGTGGTGCGATTCTCGAATGGGTTCATGCTCATCCGCTTCTGGCTCCTGCCCGTTCTCCGGCGGAGTCGTACCGCGATACGACCGAATCCCAGGCGCCGGAGAGCCGCATCATGCGTTCAATCGCGACTCGAGCGACGGCGTCCCCGCCGCGCTCGTCCATGACCCACGCCGCCGCCTCGCGCACCTCTGGCGCCGCGTCGGCGACGGCGATCGGTACGCCGATCATCCTCAGCAACGGAAGATCCGTCAAATCATCTCCGATCGCTGCGGTGTCCCCCGCCGACACTCCGGTCTCGCTCAGAAGACGCTCGAGCGCGACGCCCTTGTCATGCGACCCCTGGATGACGAACGGAACCTCGAGTTCGGTCATCCGCGCCGTGACCGCAAGGCTCGCCCGGCCGGTGATGATCGCGAGATGACGGCCCGAACGCATCCATGCCTTCATCGCGAGTCCATCGCGCACATGGAACGATTTCGTCTCGCGGCCATCCGCGTCGAATTCAATTCGACCGTTCGTGAGTACGCCGTCGACATCAAGCACGAGCAGCCGGACGGCGGCGAGCCGGTCGTCGAGTGAGGCGATGTCGCTCCGTCGCGTCAAAGTCGGCTCCCGTTCATTCGTCGATGATCTTCAAGGAGATCAGATCCTGCACATCCACGAGACCGACCGGCCGGCCCTCGTCGTCGACGACCGGAATCTCGTCCTGTCGATGCTCCCGAACGAGTTGCACGGTATCGCGCACGAGGCTGCTCGTGGTGAGATGACGCGGCGATCGGGTCATGACTTCGCTCATGGGACGATCGAGCGCCGCTTCATCCCGCATGACCAGGCGACGGAGGTCACCGTCGGTGAAGATCCCGACCATCCGACCCTCCGAGTTGATGACGAGCAGCGCTCCGGGCCGCCGACCGGTCTGCGCCTGGTTCAGCGCCGCGCGAACGGTCGTCGTTTCCGGAATGAGAGGAAGATTCTCGTCGACGCGGAAGCGCAGCATCTCCGTGATCGGGCGGAGGCCGAGACCAAGCGCCCCGCCGGGATGACGCTTGCGGAAATCGTCCGCGGAGAAGCTGCGTCGACGACTCACGGCAAGCCCGATCGCGTCGCCGAGCGCGAGCATCGCGGTCGTGCTCGCCGTCGGGGCGAGATTGTGCGGACAGGCCTCGGTGATGTCTCCGAGGTTGAGATGCACATCGGAGAGCGCGGCCAGACGGCTCGACGGATTCGAACTCATGCCGATGATCGGCATCGCGTCAGTCTTGAGCAAAGTCGCAAGCGTGACGACCTCCTCCGTGTTGCCGGAGAAGCTCAGCGCGAGCACAACATCGTTCCGGCGGATGCGACCCATGTCGCCGTGCACCGCTTCCGCGGGATGGATGAAGTGACTCGGCGCACCGATGCTCGAAAAAGTCGCGCTGAGTTTCTGCGCGATGATTCCACTCTTGCCCATGCCGGTCGTGACGAGATGACCGGTGCATTCGTCGATGAGGCGCACGGCGGCGGCGATCTCGGCGCCGGTCATGTCGGCGACCCGAAGAATCGCGTCGGCTTCGACTCGAAGGACATGACGAACGAAGTCGAGTTCGGTCGTCGCGTCCGAATCCGGGGCGCTCGAGGATCGCCGGCTATCGGCCGTCTTGCTCACTGGTATGACTCCCGCTGGAGTGGTCCGGCCCATCGGTACGAATCAGGACTCGGCGCCGGCCGGTCGCTATCCTGTGCTTCCCGGGCGAATCGGCCCCAAGTTCGCATGCAGAGGGCATGATGCTTCAGGAAGACTACACGGTCCGTCTCGACGCCTTCCAGGGACCGCTCGATCTGCTGCTCTACCTCATTCGGCGGGCCGAGGTCGACATCACGGACATTCCGATCGCCGAGATCACCGATCAGTACCTCGAGTTTCTCAAGGGCCTGAGCCAGATCGACATCGAGCTGGCCGGCGAATTCCTCGTCGTCGCCGCCACGCTCATGGAGATCAAGAGCCGCATGCTCATGCCGCCCGATCCCATGCTCGCGCGAGCGAAGGCGAGCGAACATGATACGACCGAGGACGGCTCGGGACTCGATCGGTCCGACCCGCGATACGAACTCGTCAAGCAGCTTCTCGAGTACAAGCTCTTCCGCGAGGCGGCGGACAAGCTCGACGAGCGACGCCGCGTCTGGGAGATGCGATCGCCGACCGTGGCCGCGGGTCGACCGAAGCTCCCCCAGCTCGAGTCCGAGGACGACGACGCGGCCATCGAGACCGACCTCGAGGACATCGGCGCCTGGGACCTGCTCGCGCTCTTTCAGCGAATCATCGAGGCGGTCGACTTCGGGCGACTCGGCGATCACCAGGTCGAATACGACGACACGCCGATTCGCCTTCATCAGGAAGACCTGCTCGATCAGGTTCAACGCTCGAGTGATCGTCGCCTTTCGCTCCGCGAAGCCTTCATCGGTCGATCGCGGGGGGAAGTCATCGGTCTCTTCCTCGCCACGCTCGAACTCGTGCGTGAACGCCGAGTGACCGTGCGCCAGGATCGAGTGAATGATGACATCGTGATCGAGTTGCGCGAGGAAGAGCCTGAATCGGTAAGCCCCAATGACGAACCGGCGGGGTTCGCCGCGGCCACCGATTCGGACCACGATCAGCCGTCCGCCGATTGACCGAACTCAGTCGCCGCCGCCGGTATCGACGAGTTCGTTGTCTTCGGGGACGGCCCGGTTGGGGTCGTAGGTGATCTTCGCTCCATCGACGACCCATTGAGCCGCGTCGCGTTTCTCGATGACCGACCGTTCGCCCCGGTACCCGTCGGACGCCTCGAATTCGAGCACTTGACGGATCGCATCCTGTTCGGAAATGGCCTCGACGACCCAACGGCGCTCGCGCACGATGTACTGCGGCACTCGCTCCACGACCTCGTACTGCTTCAACGGGCGACCTCCACTCCGGCCGGACTTGCCACTACTTCTGACAGCCGAGCCGGCGCAATGCGGTTTCGGACCGGCGGCACACGATGGAGTCGAATCGTATTTCGACCAGGGTCTCGTCGGAATCGGCCTTGCGCAGCCAGGCGTCGAAGTGAACCACGCCACGCTTCGGGTGCGGATTCGTCTCCTTGCCGGTCACGATGAATTCAGCCCAGACCTCGTCCCCGGAATAGGCGCGGCCGACATAGTCGATGTGCGTATGGAGCAGGGCGATCGTCGTGCCGTAGGTGTACCCCGTGTTGTGGTACCGACCGAGGGCGATCGACGCGAGGAGGATACCGTGAGCGATCGGCTTGCGATGGACGGTGCGGCGGGCGAACCCGGCGTCGACATGGATGGGGTTGAAGTCGCCGCTCAGCCGGGCGAAATCGCTGATCATCCCGTCGGTGATCAGAACGGTTCCGTCGGGATAGTCGCTGACATGGTCGCCAACCTCGATGTCCTCCCAGAACCGCCCGACGAGGTCGGGGGCGTAACGGGCGGAATTGATCGATGATGTCGTCGTTTCCGGTGCCATCGAGTCCTCGAGTCAAGACTACGCCGTTTCATTCCACGCCGACCGGTCGGCGTACTCCGTCCCATCCTCTCGGGGCCGAACTCCCCTCTCAATGAGGTGAGCCCTATATTCCGCCATGCGTCGATTGAATACGGGCTTCGCACAACTCATCGTCGTGGCCGCCGGCGACGCCCGGAACGACCTCGAACGCCTCTTCGCGTCGCTCGAACCCCAGATCGCCGACGGGCGCGCGACGCATGTCACGCTCGCGGATCATAGCGAGAACGACGATCTGCGCTCGTTCGACGACCGCCCGTGGCTCTCGTACCGGGGTTCGGGAAAGAATATCGGATACGGACCGGCGATCAACGAGGCGGCGGAATCTGCGAATTTCGAGTGGGTGATCGCCTGTAATGCGGATCTCGAATTCCCCCCGGGCGCCGTCGCGGCGATGACCCGGGTGTTGAGTCGGCAACCGCCGGAGGTCGGCCTGGTCGCTCCGCAACTGCTCAATCCTCCCGGTGAGTCACCGCGCCACCAGCCGAGCGTGGGGCGATTTCCTACCCTCGCCTCACTTCTCCTCGGGCGCCTCCGCGACCGCCGCCGCCGCAAGTACGAGCGAACCTCCGATCGACCGCACGATATTGACTGGGCCACCGGTGCGTGCCTCGCGGTCCGAGGTCACGCCTTCGCCGCATTGGGCGGCTTCGATGCAGCGATCTTTCTCGACTACGAAGACACCGACCTTTGTCGGCGCCTCGCCTCCGCGGGCTGGCGGCGACGCCTCGAGCCGGAGTGGACCGTGGTGCACTGGCGCCCGAACGCGCACCGACCGGCGGATCCGACGAGACACCGGCACACCCGGGCCAGCCTGATGCGCTACTTCCAGAAGCACCGTCCCCGCTGGGAGGTCCGGACGCTCGCGACGCTGATGAGGCTGACCCTTCTCGTTCGGCCGCGATCGCCCTTCGCGGACGGCTGGCGAGCGGGGCTCGAGATCTACCGGCGCGGGCTCAGTCAGGCGTGAGTTCCGTCAGATTCCGGCCGGGTGCCAGATCGTCTTCATTTCGACGAACGGCTCAATCCAGTACGGAGACTGGCATCGGTCGGCGTCGTACCACTCCTCGTCGCGAAGTGATCGTGTCGTCACCCGCTTGATGTTCTCCGCGGCGCCGAGCCGGAGTCGTTCCGACTGTTCATCGGGCAGGTTCGCGGCATGAACGGCGTCGATGTCTCGATGATTCGCGATGTGCTCGATGAGTTCCGCCCGGACCCCGGTGAGCAGATTGAGCACGCCTGACGGAACATCACTCGTCGCGGCGACTTCACCGAGTATTGAAGTCGCCACCGGGTAGCGCTCACTCCCCAGCGCGACGACCACCCCACCGGCGCAAAGCACAGGCGCGGCAAGCGTCACGAGCCCGAGAAGAGATGGCTCGTCCGGCGCCACGATCGCGACGACACCGGTCGGCTCGGCGACGGTGAAGTTGTAGTACGGACCCGCGACCGGATTGTGACATCCGAGCACCTGGGAGAACTTGTCCGCCCAACCGGCGAAGCTCACGAGTCGATCGATCGACGCGTCGACTTCCCGTTCCGCGCTATTTCCGCTCGCGCCCGTAGTCGCCACGATCGCCTCGGCGAACTCGCGACGTTTTCCTTCGAGCATTTCGGCCATGCGATAGAGGATCTGCCCGCGGTTGTACGCGTCGCGGCCGGCCCAGCCCGCCGTCGCCTTGCGCGCCGCTTCGACCGCGCCGCGAAGATCCTTGCGCGACGCCTGACACAGGTGCGCGAAGACCTTGCCCTCGCCGTCGAGCGACTTCATCGACCGCCCGGACTCGGTCCGCGGAAAGGCGCCGTTGATGTACAGCTTGTAAGTCTTCGTGACCGCGAGTCGATCGCTCATCCGTCAATCCTCACATACGGCCGCAGCCCCTGCAGACCGCCTTCGCGTCCGAAGCCCGACTCCTTGTATCCGCCGAAGGGTGAGGCGGCGTCGAACTGGTTGTAGGTGTTGAGCCACACCACGCCGGCCTGAAGCCTCGTCGCGATGTTGAAGATCTTCGCCGCCTTGTCCGTCCACACGCCCGCCGCGAGGCCGTATGGAGTGTTGTTCGCCCGCGTGATCGCCTCTTCGGGCGTTCGGAAGGTCATCACCGCGAGGACGGGACCGAAGATCTCCTCCCGGGCGATGAGATGGCTCGGCTGCACCTCGGTGAAGAAGCAGGGTCGCTGCCAGTACCCCTTCTCCGGAAGCGTCTGCCCGTTCGTCTCGTGGAGTCGCGCGCCCTCTCGGGCGCCGGCGTCGAGGTAGGAGCGGATGCGCTCGAGCTGACCGTGACTGTTGATCGCGCCGATGTCCGTGTTCTTGTCGAGTGGATCGCCGACGCGCAGGGAGCGGAGTCGATGTTCGAGCTTGCGAACGACTTCGTCAACGATGTTCTCCTGCACGAAGAGCCGCGATCCGGCGCAACAGACATGGCCCTGATTGAAGTAGATGCCCTGAATGATGCCTTCGATCGCCTGGTCGATCGAGGCGTCGTCGAAGATGATGTTCGGGCTCTTGCCCCCGAGTTCGAGCGTCAGCTTCACGCCGCTCTTCGCCGCGGACGCGGCGAGTTTCTTCCCGACTTCGGTCGATCCGGTGAAGGCGACCTTGTCGAGACCGGGATGTTCGACAAGCGCCGCGCCCGTCGCGCCGGCTCCGGTCACGATGTTCACCACGCCGGGCGGTAAGCCGACTTCCTGGAAGATTTCCGCGAGTCGCAGAGCGGTGAGCGGTGTCGTCTCGGCGGGCTTGAGCACGACCGTGTTGCCGCACGCGAGCGCCGGCGCGATCTTCCACGCCGCCATGAGCAGTGGGAAGTTCCACGGAATGATCTGGCCGCACACGCCGACCGGTCGCGGCGTGGCGCCGGGAAACGCGTACCTGAGCTTGTCCGCCCAGCCGGCGTGGTAGAAGAAGTGTTGGGCTACTTGTGGGATGTCGACATCGCGCGATTCCTTGATCGGCTTGCCGCCATCCTTCGTCTCAATGATCGCGAGTTCGCGGGCGCGCTCCTGAATGCGCCGCGCGATTCGGTAGAGATACTTCGCCCGCTCGGTTCCCGGCAAACCGGCCCACGATTCGTGAGCGTCACGCGCCGCGGTCACGGCGCGGTCGACATCTGTCGAATCGGCTTCGGCGACCTCGGCGAGTATTTCCTCGGTCGCGGGGTTGATCGTTTCGAAATATCGCTTCGATTTCGGAGCCTCGAAGGCGCCGTGGATGAAGAGCTCGTAGCGGTCTTCAATCGTGACGGGAGCCCGTTCGGGCGCCGGCGCGTAGTCCCATGCGCGCTCTCCGGACTTCGGCGCCGCACCGTCCGTCGAGTGCCGCTGAGACGGGGTCTTCTCATTTGCGAGTCTCGTCATCGGTCGCCTCATGCCTCCGAGAAGTCATACGCGGCCATGTAACGACCGCCCTCCTGCTTCGCCATCTGACGCAACAGATCGTTGAGCAGGCTCGACGCGCCGAACCGGAACAGGCGAGGCGTCAACCAGTCATCGCCCAGCGTCTCTTTGACCGCGACGAGGTAGTGAAGCGCGGTCTTCGCGTCACGAATGCCGCCCGCCGGCTTCATCCCAATTCGCGTGCCGGTCGTGAAATAGTGATCCCGTATCGCCTCAAGCATGATGAGCGTGACCGGCAGCGTCGCCGCGGGGCTCACCTTGCCGGTCGAGGTCTTGATGAAGACTTCGCCGTCCTCGAGCGGTCCGGTCGAGGCCGCGGCTTCGATCGCGAGGTCACTGGCGCGTCGGATGTCGTCGTACGACTCGAGTTCGCCGGTCTCGAGAATAATCTTGAGGTGCGCCCCGCCGCACGCTTCTTTGATTCGCCGAATCTCTTCGGCGACTTCAGCGTACCGACCCGCGAGAAAGGCGCCCCGATTGATCACCATGTCAATCTCGTCGGCGCCCGCTTCGACCGCGGCATGCACATCACGGAGACGCACTTCGAGCGGATACTGACCGCTTGGAAACGCGGTCGCGACGGACGCGACCTTGACCGCCGAGCCGTTCAGCGCCGCTTTCGCCGTCGTGATCATCGACGGATAAACGCAGATCGCGGCGACGCTCGGCGTTTCAATCGATTCGTGTGGACGGATCGCCTTCCGACAGAGGCTTCGTACCTTCTCCGGCGTGTCCTTCCCCTCGAGGGTGGTGAGGTCGACCATTGAAACCGCAAGTCGCAACCCGGCCATCTTTGCGCTCGTCTTGATCGAGCGCTTCGTAAAGGACGCGGCGCGAGCGTCCGCCATGACGCGATCTACCGTCACCATTCGCATAGCGGTAGTGTACGCGAGCGGGCTGCTTCGGTCGGCGAATCGGAACTGCTTCCATGGGCTCGAATTTGGCCCGAAGCACAGCCCGGCGCCAAGTTCGCTACACTGTATCTCGATGATTCATGTCGCGATCCTGCTGAGACCCTATCTCGATCTCGTACTCGACGGCCGAAAGTCCATGGAGTCGCGACTGACGAGGACCGCGCGGAGGCCGTTTCACGCCATCGCGCCCGGCGAACGGATCTATTTCAAGCAGTCGAGCGGACCATTTCGCGCGACCGCCGTGGCGGGTCGGGTCCGATTCTTCGACGACCTGACCCCGATGAAGATTCGTCAGCTTCACCGCGAATTCAATCGGCGGATCCGTGGTGACGCGGAATTCTGGCGCCGGAAGTCGAACAGCCGATTCGCGACGCTTATCGAACTCGAATCGATTGAAGCGATTCGTTCCGGTCCATGTGTCCAGCCCCAGCGCGGCGTCGCATGGCTGACTCTGCCCCAGGAACGCGATGTGTACCCCGCTTGCGTCGATGGCGACGACTTTGCCAGTCTGGCCTCGATTATTGTGCCGCTTACGGCGGGCGCTATCCGCCGTCGTTACCTCAATGTGCGCGGCGCCCTCGATCGATTTCCGACGGATGCGCTCGGAGGACCCACCCGCGACGAAGCCGGTCGATCCATCACGATTCGAATTCCCCGCGGGCCAGCCATCACCACCGACATCGTGGAGTCACGGGGGATTCTGCGCTCGCGTCGCTGGGGAGAGTGGTTCGAATGCGAGCAGGCGCGACCCGGTGACGCCGTCATTCTTCAGCAGACCGGACCGCGGTCCTACCGCGCCTCACTCATTCGCAGCGCGTGACCGAATGGAACATCGCTGTGATTCTCGCTTAGACTCCGGCATGTCCACCCCGCCGCCGGATCTTGACGCTCTTGCGCTCGACGACTTGTTCTCGGCGCTCAACCCGGCCGCCGATCTCTCGCAACTGTTCGACCGGATGAAGCACGAAGACCTTGCGGACTCCGGCGATGTCACCTCACTCGTCATGATCGACGAAGAGCGACCTGGACGAGCCCGCGTGGTTGTCCGGGAGCGAGGCGTACTGGCCGGACTCGCCGCTGTGCCGCCACTCGCGCGCATATACGACGCCCGCGTCCGTTGGACTGCCGAAGACCGCGACGGGGAAAGCGTGAACGCCGGCGCCTCCGTCGGCGTTCTCGAAGGAAGTTGGCGGTCCCTGCTCGCCATCGAGCGACCGCTGCTCAATCTCGTCGCTCATCTCTCCGGGGTCGCGACGCTTACCCGCCGGTTCGTGGACGCGGTCGCCGGCACACGGGCGGAGATTCTCGCGACTCGAAAGACGACGCCCGGACTGCGCGGTCTCGAGAAATATGCCGTCCGGTGCGGCGGCGGTCGATTGCATCGACTTGGATTGCACGACGCCATCCTCATCAAGGACAACCATCTCGCCGGCGCCACCGGGTCCGCCCTGACGGAATACCTCAACAAACGACTCAAGGCGGCTCGTTCCCGTTTTTCGATTCGCTTCGTAGAGGTGGAGGTGGACGACCTCGATCAACTCGACGCCGTCCTCGCGACGACCGAAGGCCTCGTTGATTTCGTTCTTCTCGATAACATGCCGCTCGAAGCGCTCGCCGAGGCGGTCCGTCGTCGTGATGCGGCGCGACCGCGTCTGCGCCTCGAAGCGTCTGGCGGCGTCACCCTTGAGACCGTTGCGGCGATCGCGTCGACTGGAGTGGATCGCATTTCGGTCGGCGCCCTGACCCATTCCGCAGTGGCGCTCGATGTCGGACTCGACCTCGAATGACGCGAGAGTCGAACAATCCGGAAGAGTGGCGTCGTGCGCTGGGTAAAGATCTTCTCGTGCCGGGGGGGATGATCTCGCGCGTCGAAGTCGTGGAGCAGACCTCGTCGACGATGCAGGAGGCCCGGGAGTTCGCCGGCGCCTCCCCGGGGGTCGCCGTCATCGCGATGCGGCAACTCGGCGGCCGCGGAAGACTTGGTCGCCGCTGGCTCGACGAACGGGGCGAAGGGCTCGCCATGACGCTTGCGCTGCCCGCGAGTCTCGGCGCCGATCGCATTGCGGTCGGAACCGGAATCGCGGTATGCGTCGCCATGGAGCGACTCGGCGTCGAAGCGCCGCGCCTGCGATGGCCGAACGATGTCCTTGCGGATGACCGAAAGCTTTGCGGCATCCTGATCGAGACGAGCGGTGACATCGCCTTTACCGGTATCGGGCTCAATGTTCATCAACGCGAATGGCCGGCACCGCTCGAGGGCGTGGCGATCAGTCTCGCGGAGCTGGGCGTTGAAACGGATCGAGTGCGAGTCGCCTCCGAGATCGTGCGCGCCGCCGAGGAAACGCTTTCGGCCAGCCACGCCGCGCTGATCGAACAGTTTCGTCGGTACGATCTTCTCATCGGGGCGCGGGCGGAATTCGAAGCGGCCGGTCGACGCTTCTCCGGCGAGGTCCTGGATATCGACCCGTTTCGCGGTCTCAAGGTACGAACGATGGACGGCGTCATTCATCTCGACGCGCGAACAACGAGCGTCCTCCATCGTCACGCTGATCGACGCGTCTGACCTGGCGGGTGGTTACGGCAGCTTGGCGCCGCTCTTGAGAAGGGCGTCACTGACCGCCTCCGGCAACGGTCGCGTTTCGAGATTCATTCCCCCGATCGCGTCGATGCTGAGTTCATAGAGCACGCCGGGGCGAAGCGGTTTGTATACGGCCTCACCCTGCGCGACGCGCACCCCGAGCTCCTCCGCGAGCCGCGGATCGTTCGCAAGCTCCCAGAACCGCTCCCAGAGGCGCCGCTCGAACTCTCCCGGTTCATTCTGCGTGCGGTAGGCCGGCGGCACGGCCGCGGGTGAATCAACTGGAATGCCTTCTTCGGGCGCCATCGTCTCGGAGTACACCCTCCGAAGCAGAACGAGACTCTGCCCACGAAGCGGATCCGCGACGGCGACCGATTCCGGATCGAACTTGATAACGAGTCCGTCGAAGAATCCGACCGTCCCGGGAATGACGAATCGCTGTTTCGAAAGCGGTCGGCCGTCGGGCGCCAGCTCGACCATCAGCAACTCGGTCTCGACCCCGGCCTCCGGGGTCGACTCCTGGCGGGTCACGATGATCTGGGCGAGTCGCCGGGCGCCGCTCAACCGCTCCACCATGGCTTCAAGCGTTTCAACCTGGCGGCGGGATTCTTCGAGCGAGCGCTCGAGCTCGGCGATCGCTTCGCCGCGCTGCGAGCGGATGCCCCACCAGGCCCCGACGGCGAGGGTGAGGCCGAGCGTGAGGGCCACGAGCGGGATTGACGAGAGGCGCGTGAGGAGTCGAATCATGCCGTCTGAGTTTATCGGTATTCGTACAGGCGCCGCCCCAACGGGGACGATATGACCCGTGTGAGAACCCTCCAGACCTCATTGCTCGCAGCAGTAGTGGCGTTTTCGCTCGCGGGACGCGCGGCGCCGGACGACCGTCGCGCCCCCGAAGACCGCTCCGATCGCGGCGGGGCCCTCGTGGAACGCATCGTCCGGTGCTTCGACTTCAACGAGCCGGAGAATCCCCTGCCGATTCCGGTGTACTGGGTGCGGCTCGCCGGCGATGGGTTTCCGCACTGGAACACGGTTCGGTTCAACCCGCCCACGCCGGATCCGACCGACGAACTCAACCGGGTCTACCGCCTCGAGACGCGCGGCGGCGATGTCGGCGTGCGGCTCGTCGAGGGCGTCGTTTCCGTCATCCCCCTCACCGACTACGCGGTGACCGTGAAGCTCCGGACCCTTGACGCCGAACGCGCCCGGGCCCGAGTGATCGCCCGACTCGTGGATGTGCAGGGCAAGGTCATTCCGGAAAGCGATATCCGATCCGATCCCATTCAGACGAATGGAGAGTGGACGACCATCCGGTTACCGATTCGCGGCGACTCGCCCGACGCCGCCTGGATTCAGGTCGATCTCACGCTCGAACAGCCCTCCACCTGGGCGCCGAACCCGAGCGGAACGTCCATGGCCGCACGACCGGACGATGTCGACGCAGCCGTCGAATTTGACGATCTCGTGATCTCGCGGCTCCCCCGGGTCACGATGGTCGCCGGCGAGTCGAACCTCCTGGTCGGCGACGAGCCGGCCATCATCCGGGTTCGCGTAGACGACCTCACGCGCAATCGACTGGCGGGACGCTTGCGACTCTTTGATGCGACCGGGGCCCTGGTAGAGACGGCCGAAGTTGATCTCGGCGGCGCCGCGGGCGTCGTGGAGTGGGCGCCGTCGATCGATCGCTTCGGCTGGTATCGCGTCGCCATCGACATCATCGAGCACGACGCCGTAGTGGGTCGATCATCCGTCGATTTCGTCCGAGCGCCGGAAACGCTCGAACGACCGGGTGGACTGATCTTCGGGCTGTCGAATCGTGAACATCCGGACAGCGTCGCGTGGACGATGGCGCTTGGCGCGTCCGGGTTCGTCTCGCCTCAACGCGTGGGACCGAATCCGGAGCGGCCGATCCTCGCGCGCCGACTCAACGCGCTCACTTCGATCGAGGGACGCGCCGTGTTGTCGCTGCGATCACTCGAACCCTCCGTGGCGAAGCGGGCCCTCGTTTCTCCCGATGATCTGCTCGCCGCAATGTCGACCGGTCATGAAGAAACCTGGGCGCTCGTGGACGAGTGGCTCTCCCGGTACGGCCAGCGCGTGTCACGCTGGATGATCGGCGGCCCGAACGACGCGTCGCTCGCCGACCGGACCGCCGTCGCCGAAACGACCACCCGGTTGCGCGAGCGGATCGCGCGCCTCACGCCCGGCGCCGAACTCTGGACGCCCTGGCCGATTACGACGGGACCGCCTCCTGACCTCGACTCCACAAGTGGTGTTCGTTTCGTCCTGCGCACGCCGGAATTCATTGCCCCCGAGTCGATCGCGGCTCACCTCGACGCATGGGAAGGCGCGTCCGAGCGTCCGGCGCTATGGATCGAACCCATCGCCTACGACGAGTACGGCGCGATCGGCCAGGCTTCAGACTTCGCGCGGCGGCTCGTTCTCGCGTGGGAGTCGGCGCCGGATTCGATCGTGATCGACGCTCCCTGGGCTGAACCAGATGACGGTCATGCGACGCCGACGGTTCTTGCTCCGGTCGCGAACACGGTCAACACGATGCTCGGAGGTCGCCGGTCCGCCGGACGACTCGACTTCGGCCCCGATATCGCGGCACTGCTGTTTCAGGATGACGACGGCGGCGGCGTGATCGCCGCGTGGAGCCGTTCAACGACCGTCGAGCGACCCGCATTCACCGCCCTGCTCAGCGATGAGCCGGTGCGTGTGACGGACATCGATGGCAATTCGTACATGGTCGAAGCGGACAGCTGGGGTCATCGGATCGAACTCGGCGCCACACCGGTGTTCATCGATCAGATCGATGTGCGGATGGCCCTCTTCCGCGCCGGCTTCGCCGTGCTGCCGCGGTTCGTCGAGTCGGCGACGATGGTGCACCCGCACGAAATCCGTCTCGTCAATCCCTGGAGCGAGACGCTCTCCGGCGAAATCCGATTCGAGTCCCCGACGAACTGGAGCTTTGAGCCGAGCCTGCTCAACTTCACGATTCCGCCGAACAGTGAAACGCGACTGCCGATCACTTTCAGCGTTCCGGCGAATGAAGTCGCCGGCGTGAAGATGGTCGGCGCGACCGCGCGACTTCAGGCGGACCGCACGCTTGTCGTCGGACTCAATGCGCCGCTTGAGATTGGTCTCCGGGGTGTAACGCTTCAATCGAGCTACCGGATTGTCGAAGGCGCCGGCGGCCGGCGCGATGTCGTCGTCACGAATGAGATCACGAATCGATCGGAAGCGCCCGTGTGGATGACGACCTTCTGTCTCGCGCCCGGATTCGCCTATCAGGAAGCCGCGGTGAGTGATCTTCAACCCGGGGAAACGACGATTCGTAACTTCGCGCTCCGCGATGGCGCCGACGCGCTCATCGGTCGCTCGATTCGCGCGGGGTTGCGGGAAGTCGATGGCCCGGGCCGGTTGAATGTCGACATCGCCATCGAATGAGTGTTGCTTACCGCATCGCCTCAATGAGCTCGCTCAGATACTCGCGAATGCCGTCGTGTCCGCGTTCGAGCTGAACCCCAAGCTCTCGCGCGGCGTCCTTTGAGAAGATGTTCTTCGGTTCAGCGGGGCTCGACTCATCGACCTTCGCCTCGACACCGAGCAGGTCAGCGGCCATCTGCGCCCAGTCCGCCCATCGCGCGTAACAGTCCACGAGATTGAACGGCTGGCCCGCGGAGGCCTTCGTCTCGAGGGCGCCGCGAGTGGCGCGGACGACATCATCAACATGAACGAACTTGCCCCCACCGGTCTTGTCGACGGCCTCGCCGTTCATGAGACGACGAACCATGCCGTGGCCAATTGACCTCTCAAGCTTCGGATCGATCCCGTAGACGCCACAGGGTCGCAGCGCACAGGTATGGCGACCGGATTCGAAATGAGCGGCCCAGAGATGCGCTTCTATCGCCGCTTTGCACGCGCCGTACTTCGTATTCGGTCGCAGCGGATGATCCTCGTCGATCCGCCCGTCCCACCGCGGGCGCATGTCGTGATGCACGGCGATCGTGCTGATGAAGATGAACGGCTTCGGCGCGGATCGTTCGAGCAGACGAATCGAGCCGACGAGGTTCGACTGGAGGTGCTCATCAGAATCATCGCTCCGCAACGCTTCCCAGTCGAAACTGTTGTGCACGACCGCGTCGGCCGTCCCGAGCAGTTCATCCCACGCGCGTTCGTCATGCTGATCACCTTCGACGAATTGATCGACGAATCCCTCGATGTGATCGCGCCGACTCGTCTTTCGAACGAGGCCGACGACTTGCATTCCTGACACGCTCAGCTCACGCGCGATCCGCGCGCCGATGAATCCGGAAACCCCCGTCACGGCGACTCGCATCGGCGACCCTCTCTGCGATCTTCGAATGAGTTCCGCGCGCCTTACGCGCCTACTGCTCGTTGATAGGCAGAATGTCGGTCGCGCGACCTTCGGTCCACGCCTGAATGCGCGGGAGCCAGACATCGGTGAAGAGAATCTTCAGGCAGGCCGCCGCGGGAATGGCGAGGAGCATGCCGTACACGCCGCCCACGGCGCCGCCGGCGAGCACCGCGACGAGAATCGAAACCGGCCCGAGATTCGTGCTCTTCCCCGCAATGACCGGCGTCAGGATGTACCCCTCGATCAGCTGCACGATCACAAAGACAAGCGTCGGCCAGAGCAGAATCCCCCACCAGGCCATCTCGAGGCTCTCCGGCTTGTCGCTCTCGCCGATCCAGAGCAGGATGATGGCGACCGGGACGCCAATTCCGCCGAGATAGGGCACGGCGCAGAACAATCCCGTAATCAATCCGAGCAGCATCCAGTACGGCACCCCGACGATCGCCCATCCAATCGCAAGCAGCACGCCCATGATCAGACTGATGACGATGCGACCGCGCACGAACCCGCTCACCGCGTCATCCATCTTTCCGACGATTCTGTAGATGCGGTCACTGTGCGCCGCCGGAACGAGCTGCCGGAAGAAGCGCCGAATCCCCGGCCACGAAGTCGAGAACGCGAAGAAGTAGAACGGGATCAGGAAGAGCAGGAACGCGATGTAGATCGTCGCGCCAAGGATGCCCAGGATGAGTTCGAGCGCATCGGTCGTGGTGCGCCAGGTCGTCTGGAAAATCGAGCCGAGGTTCGAACGAATCCAGAGTTCCACCGGCGACGGCGGCGGCGGATCCGCGACGCCGTCGGCCGATTCGCCCGTCGCCCCCTCGGAGACCTCATCGCCAGCGCCTTCCAACGGCGTACCCGGTTCGACGACCACGAGTTCACCGTCGCTCTCGCCATCGACGGGAACGACGGTCCGCTCAGCGGGCAGGAGGCGGATGAGCCGGCCCTCGTATTCCTCCGGAAGTCGCTGATCGACCTCCTCGACCAGCGTGCGCACCGTCCCCGGAAGCGCCTTCACGAGATCGATCGTCTGGAACACGGCGAGCGGAACGATGGTCACGACGGCGACGAGAAAGAGCACGCCGAGCACGCCGACCATCCCCCCCACGACAAGCGGCCGCGAGATTCGCGGGTGACTGCTCACGCGGTCCACGATCGGTTCGACGAGATACGCGAGCGCCAGCGCGATGAGCAGCGGGACGGTGACCGCGCGGAGCCAGTACCCGACCATGACGATGAAAACGAGGCCGAGGATGACGAGCACATCGCGAATCGCCTGGAATTGCCACAGGTGAAGGCGATCGAGATCGCGGCGGCCGGGTTCAGGAGGGAGTTGGCTGGACGAACCGGGATCGACGGGCATGCCGGGTAATCTAGCGGCCCGGCGGAGATGAGCAACCTCGCCGGCCGTCAGTTTGTGTCGAGGTGGTTGAGCACGCGCTCGGCGCTGAAGGCGTCCTCGAACGAGAAGACCGAAACGAAATCGTCGAGCGAGTCCTCGTCGGTACGCGACATGATGCCTTCGTCGACCATCGCGAAGACCATGCGGCCGAAGTCGTCCGTGCTGAAGATATTCCAGTGCTCAAGGACGCTGCGAGCCATCAGACCGTACTTCTTGATCGCATAATCGCGGAGGCCCGCGCAGAGTTCGGCGCCGTTGACATGCCGCTGACCGGGCTCCTTCTTCTCGAAGTCCCGGTGAATTCGACGCACGGTATAGCCGAGGCCCTCCTGCACGAAGGCGTAGGCCTGGCGGGGATACGGGCCGATTTCTTCAAGCCGGCCCCAGTCGATTTCGAATGCCTGTTCGTTCGCCAACGGCGCCCTCCGAGGTCACGATTTCAGTCGGGATCAAGCATAGCGGCGTCCGGAGCCGTTTGGCTACGAAACCGCCTTCCAGTGATCGAAATCGCCGTCTTTCGGTCTACCATGCCCATCCCGCGACGCCGCGAGTCGCGTCGTCGCCAGGGCCCTCAGGAGGAGATTCCATGCGCTCGAACCCATCCCGACTCGTTTTTGCGACCACCGCCGCCTTCGGCCTCGCCGCCCTCATCGCCCTGCCGGCGGCGCTTGCTCAACCCGAATCCGGGCATCCCGCCATCGTGAAGTCGGGGAATGAACATCACGCGCCGTCGGACGCGATTGTGCTGTTCGACGGATCGGATCTCTCGATGTGGCGGCACACCGACGGCCGCGATTCGGAATGGACGATCGAGGGCGACGCGATGGTCGTGAAGCCCGGGAGCGGATCGACCGTCTCCACCGAGAAATTCAACGATGCGCAGATCCACCTCGAATTCGCGACCCCGAACGAAGTCGACGGCTCGGGCCAGGGCCGCGGCAACAGTGGAATGTACCTCCAGGGTCGATACGAAGTACAGATTCTCGACTCCTACGAGAACGAGACTTATCCCGACGGCCAGTGCGGCGCGATCTACGGTCAGCAGCCTCCGCTCGTGAACGCGTCGCGGGGGCCGGGCGAGTGGCAGTCGTACGATGTCATCTTCCGCGCCGCGCGCTTTGATGAGAGCGGCAAGCGCGTCAAGCCGGCGACGGTCACCGTGTTCCACAATGGCGTGCTCATTCATGACCATGTCGAACTCGAAGGACCGACGGGTGGCTCGTTGAGTCCCGAGTCAAACATGCCCGGGCCGCTCTACCTCCAGGATCACGGCAACTTGACGCGCTTTCGGAACATCTGGATCCGTCCGCTTTGAGATTGATCCGAACGGCAACTTAAACCGCATACGAAGAGAGAAACGACGATGCCTTCGAAGAGTTCGACACCGGCCGTCGGTGTCATCATGGGAAGCAAGTCCGACTGGGACACCATGCGTCACTGCGTCGACATGCTGCGCGAGTTCGATATCGAATGCGAAGCGCGCGTGCTCTCGGCGCACCGCACGCCCGCGGAGGCCATGGAGTTCGTAAGTGGCGCGCGTGGCCGCGGAATGAAGATCATCATCGCGGCCGCCGGCGGCGCGGCGCACCTCGCCGGCGTGGCTGCGGCGCACACGACGCTCCCCGTTCTCGGTGTGCCGATGACCGGGTGGGCGCTCGACGGCCTCGATTCACTTCTGTCGACGGTGCAGATGCCGCGAGGAATACCGGTCGCGACCTTTGCCATCGGCAAGGCGGGCGCGGTGAACGCCGCGTTGTGCGCTGTGTCCATTCTCGCCGGCGCCGATGAGTCTCTCCACGATCGGCTCGAGAGTTACCGCCGCGAGCAGGCCGAAGCGATCCTCGCGACCAAACTCGAGTAGCGGCGTCCGTCAGGTGTCGGATAGGACCGGCGCGAGCGCTGCGATGCGCTCCCGGCTCGAAACGACGACGCCGCCCGGCTGCTCGATGGTCACGGCGAAGAGCGCGACCTTTTCAACGGGCAGTCGCGGATCGATCGGCACCACGACCTCGCCATCGTTCGCGGGAATGTCGAAGACCCCGCCATCGACCGGGAAGCGATCGTCGCGTTCGGCGTCGAAGATCCAGAGTTGATACTGCTCGACCGTCGGATCGTTCGACGCGAGTCCGCGGAAGCGCATGTACCCGGCCTGCCGGGAAGGGCTCCATACGACATCGCCGCTCAACCCGTCGTCGGCCCCCCAGGGGACGATGATGGCGTCGCCCGCGTCGTCGATGAGCGCGGCACGCTGCTCCGCCGGCGATTCGCCGGCGCGGTTCGGCCCCCACCACGAGACCGCCGCCACCGCGATGGCCGCGGCGGCGACGAGCCACGGCGTCCAGCGACGGGTCGTGGACTCCCGCGTGCCGGCGGTCTTCTCGGCGAACGAGATTGGCGCCGGAGAGTCGGTGTCCGAATCGGCGTTGCTCTTGGCGTCCGGATCGTTCGCTTCGAATCGACGCGGCGAGTCGAAGAACGCCAGAGCGTCGGCGCGAAGTTTGTCAACAAGTTGCGGTGGCGCCGGCTGATCGTTGGCGGCGAAGAGAGCCCGATCGATGGCCGCCGCGGCGCGCTCGTACGAATCGTCCTCGGCGCCTCCGAGGAGACGAGCCAGCTCCCGCTCCTCATCGAGAGGCAGGCCCTGCGTCGCTCGGTCAGCGAGCAACTCGGCCCGGCGGTCGGGATAGTCTTCGACAACGGGACTCATGATTCATCTTCATTCTGCGGCCCGGCGTCCGCATCGTGCAGTCGTTCACGAACTTTCATCAGGCCTCGTCGCACATGCGTCTTGACCGTGCCGAGCGGGAGACCGGTGTGCTCGGCGATCTGCGTGTGCGTCCAGCCCTGTCCGACGGCGAGTTGCAGGACTTCCCGCTGCTCGGGTCGAAGCTCTTCGATCGCGTCCCGCGCCGCTTTCGCGTCGGCGCCGACTTCAAGATCCTGCTGAATCGTGTCGTGCGTCGCCGATTCGGGAACCTCGATGCTCGTGGTCACCCGCTTCTCACGACGGCCGGTCTTGCGGTTCGAGTCGATGAGGCGACGACGCGCGATCATGGCGACAAAAGTCGACTCAGCGCCGAGCGACTCGTCGAATCGCTCCGCGTTCTTCCAGAGATCAATGAAGATTTCCTGAACGACATCTTCCGCATCGGAGGCGGCGTGGCAGAATCGGCGGGCGAGCGACCAGACCAGTCCGCTGTACTGGTCGATGCACTCCTGGACGGCCGAAGCGTCGCCGGCGGCGATTCGCTTGAGCACTGACTCGGCCACGACGGTCGACCTCCGGACCCTGGGAGCGTCAGGCAGTCGTCTGGGGCGGATCGGACGACCCACCTCTCGTTTGGCGACGCTCACTCCCGACATGCGCGATTCCTGCCCGAAAGGGTACGGTTTGAACGGCCCAAAGTCCCTCCAGGAACGGCCGTTTCCAGTCTCGTGTGAATTCGCCTTCCGTCCGGCTTCGGATTCGGCGAGATACCGATCCGTCGCCGAACGGCCCGATGAGTGGTCGCCCCCCTACGCTTTCAAAGCGATCAAACACTGTTCGAGAGAGGAACGACTGATATGGACCGCCTTCGAATCATGACGCTGGCCGTGGCTGCGACGGGTTTCCTCATCGCGGGAAGCGGCTGCGAAAACGACGCGGATGATGTCGCGGATACTGTCGACACGGAGTCTTCGGAAATGGCCGAGCCGACCGCACGAGTCAAGACCGCGGACATTGGCGAGGAGCCCCCGACGCCGGAAGCGGGCGAGTATGTCGTCGCGATGCATGTGACCGACATGACCTGCTCGGCATGCGCCGAGTCCGTCACCGCCGCCGCGACCAAGGTGGACGGCGTCGAGCGGGTACGAGTCTCCGTGAATCAGGACATCGCCTGGTTCGTGCTCACGCAGAGCATTGAGGTCGACACGGACGCCATCGCCGCGGCGGTGGAAGACGCCGGGTTCGAAGTCGAACCGCTCGGAGAGCCGGTGGAAGGCCTCGGCGAGGGCGACGGCTGAGACGCGGGTGGACTACCCGGCTTCCGCTGATCCTCTCGATTTCATCGCCGACCTCGTGCGCCGTTTGCGCGACGAGACGAGGTACGCGCGCGACGCGTCGACGAAGAAGTCGTCGTCGAGCGCTCGTCGTCCGATGAGCGCTCGACACAACATGTGCTGTCGACACACGAGTGAGAATTCGATCCGCTTCACGACCTCACCGATCTGAACCTTCGTCGCGACGACGAACCGCTCCTGCACGCGGCCGTGGCTCGGGCGCACGCGCGAACGGCGTACGACATCGGCCTCGACCGGAATGCTCCGGTCGCCCTCCCGATTGACGACGACGCGGAACCGGACGCGATCTTCCCCTACCGGCTCGATGTCTTCGACATGGATCGCGCTCGTGCGCGCGCCGGTATCGATCTTCGCCCGGATGAAGTGCACGCCCCATTCCGGAAGATCAATGCGTTCGCGCCACCCCACGACGAGGCGTCCGTCGTGAGTTTGTCCCTTGCTCTTCATGCCGCGTCCTCGTCTCGACTCATCCGCTCGCGCGCCTCATTTCGAGGCGTCCAGCCGGGTCCTGGCGGTAGAACCCCCGGAGTTGATCGTACAGGGCCGGATGCTCGCCGCGCAGGTGAAGCGGCCGTTCGAAGAAGAGTTCGGTCGCGACCGCGAAGAACTCCGCCGGGTTCGTTGCGGCGTACCGACCGAGCAGCGTAGGCCGTCCCTGGGCGAGATCGGTCGTGAGCCGCTCGTACTCCCGGCCGAGCACACGGGCCCAGGTCGCGTAGCACGCCATCCGCTCGAGCCGCGGCGCCCCGTCGACCGAACCCGATTCGTCATCAAGCTGATGCGCGAACTCGTGCAGGATGAGGTTCTGACCGTCTCCGATCGCCATCGCCCCCCGTCGCGCTTCGTCCCACGCGAGCACGAGCGCGCCGATGTTCCACGATTCGCCGGAGCGCACCTGCGGTCCTTCGATGATCACTCCGTCCGGCTGCCGACTCTTCGCGTCGACGACATAGCGGCTCGGATAGACGAGGATCGTCCTGAGCGACGGGTAATACTCCGTCTCGCGTCCGAGGAGCAGGATGCAGGCCTGGGTCGCGATCGTCACCCGAATCTCGTCCGTAATCCCGAGCCCAGCGCAGCCTTCGAACCGCTTTTCGTGCAGAAACACCTGGGCGTGCCCCTCGAGTTCGCGCCGTTCGTGCTCGTCGAGCAGCCGCACATACGCGACATTGCGGGCGACGATTTCACGCCAGGCGGGAGAGAACGGCGTCGCGCGCCACCGCTCGCGGCGACCCTGACGACGCGCGATCCCCTGCGAAATGAGCGACCACCACCGAAACACGAACGATCGTAGTCGTGATGGCGCCGTTTCTTTCTCTCGGGCGACCGCCGTGGACGGGCGCAAGCCTCGAGCCGAACCGGCTCCGCGACCTCAATCGCGCCGCGCCGGCGTCCCAGCCGTACCATCGGGGGAATCTCCGGTTCGAACCTCAGTTTCGAGGAGGCGGGTCCACGATGGCGGAATTCGAAGAACTGCGCAACCCGTGGCTCGTCGCCGTGTGGCCGGGAATGGGGAATGTGGCGATCAACGCGGGCGGCTACCTCATGGAGCAGCTCGGCGCCACGCTTGTGAATGAGATGGCGGCGCGCGATTTCTTCGAAGTCCAGCACATCGATGTCAAGAACGGCCTCTCGACCGCAACGCGGCAGCCGCGCAGCCTCTTCTTCGAGTGGCGCAATCCCGAGGGCGACCACGACCTTCTCCTCTTCCTCGGCGAGGCGCAGCCGAGCGCCCGCGGTTACGAGTACTGCCACAAACTGCTCGACTACGCCCTCTCGCGCGGCGTGAGGCGCGTCTTCACCTTCGCAGCCATGGCGACGCAACTCCATCCGACGAGCGAGCCGCGCGTCTTCGGCGTCGCGACCGACAACGACACGCTCATCGAACTCCGCGATTATGAGGTCGAGATTCTCAAGGAAGGACAGATCAGCGGGCTCAACGGCGTTCTCCTCGCCGCGGGCGCCGATCGCGGGCTCTCCGGAATCTGCCTGCTTGGAGAACTGCCCTTCTTCGCCGTCGGCGTCCCGAACCCGAAGGCGTCGCAGGCGGTGCTCGAGATCTTCACGAAGATGGCGGGCGCCTCGATTGACTTCGCCCCGATCGCCCAGCAGTCCGAAGCGATGGAGCAGCACCTGCTCGGGCTCCTCGAGAAACTCAAGGAAGCGGCCCGACAGCAGGCCGAAGCGGACGAGGAGAGCGAGTTCGAGACGACGGAGTTCAGCTCGTCGAACGACGACGATGATGAGGATGATGAAGACTCCGACGGCGCCGAGATCGACGAGATGACGCGCCGCCGCATCGAGGCGCTCTTCAACGAGGCCGAGAACGACCGCGACAAGGCGTTTCAGCTCAAGGAAGAACTCGATCGCCTCGGCGTCTTCAAGAAGTACGAAGACCGCTTCCTCGATCTCTTCCGCAAGGCGGAGTGATCACACACTCTGAGGATGCGGCTTCACCGATCTCATCGCTAGCGTCGGACGAACAGAATACGACCTGAAGTCACGCGTCGCGGACGACGATGAGCCGACGCCCCGTGAGCAATTTACTCACTTCCACGGATTCGTCACACGGCACGCGCGGCCGGTCTTTTCGATGTAGTCCTGGTGGTACTCTTCGGCCGGGTAGAAGGTCTCCGCCGGCTCGACCTCGGTGACGATCGTCTTGCCGCCGGTTCGGCCTGAGGCCTGCAGTTCTGCGATATACGCCTTCGCGTCGCGCTCCTGCTCTTCGTTCGCCGTGTAGATTCCGGAGCGGTACTGCGAACCGACATCCGGCCCCTGGCGGTTGAGCTGCGTCGGGTCGTGCATGATGAAGAACGCTTCGAGCAGTTCGCGGTATGAGATTCGCTTCGGGTCGTAGACGACCTTCACCGCCTCGGCGTGCCCGGTGTCTTCGTAGCAGACCTGCTTGTAGGTCGGGTTGTCGATCACGCCCTGCATGTAGCCGCTCTCGGCGCTGATGACGCCCGGCCCCTTCTGGAAGTAATGCTCGATGCCCCAGAAGCAGCCGCCCGCGAAGTACGCGACGGCGGTCTCGATCGGACGGCTCTCGGCGGGTCGCTCCTCGCCCTTCTCGTAGAACTTGAGCGAAGCCGAGTTCAGGCAGAAGCGGAGTCCGGTCGGGCGCGGGCCATCCTCGAAGACATGGCCGAGGTGCGCTTCGCAGCGGTTGCACACGATCTCGACCCGCGTCATGCCGTGGCTCGTGTCGGGTCGCTCGCCGACATGGTCGGCGTCGAAGGGCTGGAAGAAGCTCGGCCACCCGGTGCCCGACTTGAACTTGTGCTCGCTCGAGAAGAGCGGCAGGCCGCACACGATGCAGCAGTACGCGCCTTCCTTCTTGTTATCGAGCAGGTTGCCGCAGAAGGGCGCCTCGGTCCCCGCCTTCTGCGTCACGCGATACGACTCCTCGTCGAGCTTCGACGCGAGTTCTTCCACGCGTTCGCGGGACAAGGGGGTGATCTCGTAGCCGGATTTCGAATACCGGAAAGTCCGATCGGACTTCGTCGTCGACTTCATCTCCGCCTCCGTCGAAAAACCTGTGAAACGGGGAGCGCCGCCCGTCATGACCATCGTCATCGCGGCGCCGGAAAGGATCACCATCGCCGCCGCGGCGAGGCTCGATACGGGCAAGAATCGACCGAACATGCTGAGGCTCCCTGACTGACGAACGCCCTCGACTGCAGATCGGTACGGATCCGATCACGGATGGGTTCGTCCGCCGCCGTCCCGCGGATGAGCCCGATCAGGCCCCGAAGCGTTCGAATCGAATCCGTCCGTCGACCGGCCGGGCGAAGTAGGTCTCGACGCGGTCGACCTTCGTGATCTCGCGGACATATTCGGCGGCGCGGCTGATGTCCGCCCGCTGCCTGGCCTCGATCTCTTCGACCGGCGTCTTGAGGACATGCGAGTAGAACGCGCATTGATGGTGGCTGATGAGCACCACGCGGTCGAGCTTGTGCGCCTCGACGAGAAAGCGCAGCTCGTCGGCGACACTGTCGTGCTCGAGCCGCGCTTCGGGATGACCCGCGAGCGCTCCCGGCCCGCCGGGCAACGCGATCCGGTCGTAGCGCGGCAGGCCGAGTCCGTTCATGATGAAGTCGTCGCAGGCCTCGCCGAATCGGCCGTCGCTGCAATAGATCGCGGCGCCGTGAATGCGCACCGGATCAAACTCCACATCACTTCGAAAGACGATGTCCTGGTCCACGGCGTAGTCCTCGCGTGGCATGGTTCCGCTTCTCCCGTGTCGTCGCTCAGTCGTCCATGTGCGTGATGATCGCGTCGCCGAACTCGCTGCACTTGAGGAGCGTGGCGCCTTCCATGAGACGCTCGAAGTCGTAGGTCACCGTCTTCGCCGCGATGGCGCCGGAGATGCCCTTGATGATGAGATCGGCCGCCTCGTTCCAGCCGAGGAAGCGGAACATCATTTCGCCGGAGAGAATGACCGATCCGGGATTGACCTTGTCCTGGCCCGCGTACTTCGGCGCCGTGCCGTGCGTCGCCTCGAAGATCGCGTGGCCGGTGTCGTAGTTGATGTTCGCGCCGGGCGCGATGCCGATGCCGCCGACGCAGGCCGCGAGCGCGTCGCTGATGTAATCGCCATTCAGGTTCATCGTCGCTATGACCTCGTACTCGGCCGGCCGGGTGAGGATCTGTTGGAGGAACGCGTCGGCGATGACATCCTTCACGATGATGTCGTGCGGCACGGTGTCGGAAGCGCCGACCGCGAGCGCCGCCTTCGCGGTCTCACCGGACAGCTTCGTGTCCTTCTTGATGATCTGCCACGGCCCGCCGTCGAGATCAGCGGCGCCGAAGTGGTCCTTCGCGACCTGATAGCCCCAGTCACGGAAGGCGCCTTCCGTGAACTTCATGATGTTGCCCTTGTGCACGAGCGTGACGCTCTTCCGGTCGTAGAGCATCGCATAGATGATCGACGCCTTCACGAGCCGCTCGGTCCCTTCCTGCGAGATCGGCTTGATGCCGAAGCCCGCGGTCTCGGGGAAGCGCACCTTCTTGAAGCGCTCGCCGAAACTCTCCGCGAAGACCTTCTTGAACTTCTCGCAGTCCGCCGCGCCGTGCTGGAACTCGATGCCGGCGTAGATGTCTTCGGAGTTCTCGCGGAAGATGACCATGTCGGTCAACTCGGGGCGCTTCACCGGGCTCGGCACGCCTTCGAAGTAGCGCACCGGCCGCAGACAGACATAGAGGTCGAGAATCTGCCGCAGCGCGACATTGAGCGAGCGGATGCCGCCACCGACCGGCGTCGTGAGCGGACCCTTGATGCCGACAAGGTACTCGCGGAACGCGTCGAGCGTTTCATCCGGCAGCCACGACTTCACGGTGTCGTGCGCCTTCTCGCCCGCGAGGACTTCCTTCCACTCGATCTTCCGCTTGCCGCCGTACGCCTTCTCGACCGCGGCGTCGAAGACGCGCACCGACGCGTTCCAAATGTCGGGTCCGGTCCCGTCGCCCTCGATGAACGGAATGATCGGTTGATCGGGAACCTGCAGTCCGTCGTCAGTCATCCGGATGCGATCGGCCATGGCGTCGTGTTCTCCCTTGCTCGCCGCTCGAAGTCGGGTGGGTTCTGAATTGAGGTCGACCGCCGCGGGGATGCGGCGTTCGTCTTCAGGATCGGCAGTGTAGAGCCCGGAGCGCCCGCTGGCGCGAGCGGCGAAGCCCTCGATTGAGGATTCCGGGCGGGTGTTCGAGAAGCCTACGGCGTCAGGCCTGCTCGCCGGCCGTCGGCGCTCGCAGCAGCACGCGATCACCCGGCTTGAGCCCTTCGACGATCTCGATCATCGTTTCGCTCGCGCGGCCGACCTTGACGGGTTGACGGCGGAAGTTTCCGTCGCCGGCGGGGGTCCACACGAACCGCTCGCCCTTGTCGACGAAGACCGCATGAAGCGGCACGGCCACCGCATTGTCCACGCGTCCGAGCACGATGTCCGCCTTACAGCGCATCGATGGTTTGAGACCCCACTCGTTCACACCCTCGATCAGAATGCGCACCGAGTACTCGCGCACCTGGCTCCAGCCGCCCTGCTCGGCGAGCACGCCGATGTTCCGGATGGACCCGGTGAGATTGAGGCCGGGGATCGCATCGATCTTGACCCGCGCCGGAAGTCCGGTCTCGATGAGATTCGACTGTGATTCGTGGACCTTCACATTCGCCACGATCGTCGAGATGTTCGGCAGGATGATGAGAAGCTGATTCGGATAGACCTGCTGCCCGATCTGGAGGGGCTCTTCCTGTCGCCACCGGTTGCCGCCCACGCTCGTCCCGTACACGACGAGACCGTCGCTCGGCGCCTTGATCTGGCAGTACTCGAGCTGTTCACGGAACGAATCGAGTCGCTGCTCTCGGATCCGCAGCGAGCGCTCCTTGCCGATGAGGTCCGCCTCCTTCTGCGCGAGCTGGCTCGAATTGCGCTGCATGACGCGTTCAAGCTCGGCCTGCGCCTCCTCGACATCGCTCTCCTTCTGCTTGCGGAGCTTCGGCTCTTCGTACTCCGTGTAGGTCGTCTGCGCGAGTTCCGCCTTGGCGAGCGCGTTCACCGCTTCCTTCATCCGGACCTCGTCCTCGATGACGCGGCTCTCGCTTTCGAACCCCTCGTTGAAGAGGCGCATCGAGTCTTCGTAGTCCTTCGTGTACCGCTCCACATTGCGCGATGAGGTCTCGATCGCGAGCTCAAGATCCTTCATCTTCTGCTGATGCTCGCCCTTCTCCCATCGCGCGAGTTCG
This sequence comes from Phycisphaerales bacterium, assembly GCA_043101845.1. Lineage (GTDB taxonomy): Bacteria > Planctomycetota > Phycisphaerae > Phycisphaerales > UBA5793 > JBICHN01. The sequence continues at coordinate 2,150,114 of JBICHN010000011.1, forward strand.
AGTTGCGCGATCTCGACCTGCAGGCGCGCCTTCTCTTCGGCCGACTTGTTCTCGTTCTTCTGAAGTTCGACCGACTGCTGCGCCGCGACGAGATCACTCGTGGCCGACTCGACCCGGAGTTCTTCTTCTTCGATGCGATTTCGAATTTCGTCCGAAGCGAGCTCGACGAGGAGATCGCCCTCGTTCACCGACGAACCTTCGTCGATGATCCACTTGATGACGACCTGGTTCTCGACCTGGCTTCGAATCTCGATCGACTGGAGCGCTTCGAGCTCACCGCTCGCAGGGATGAGGATGTCGAAGTCCATCTCGCGGACCTCGAACAGATCGGACTTGCTTACCGCGTCGCCGGAAGGGATTCGATCGGACACGATCCAGCCGGCGCCGCCGACGCCGGCCACGCCGAGCGCGACCACGAGCCACTTCACGACCGCTCCCCGACGGCGCGGGGTCCCCGGCCGGCCGGTGGAGTTGGTATGGGCGGGTACGCAGTGATTCATGATTCGCTCCGACGCTTCATTCGCGGGCGGCGCCGCCCGCGGATTCACTTTCAAGTTCCGTTCCATCATCCGACCCGGGTTCCGAGTCCCCGTCGATTCGCGGCTCCGGATCGTCGATCAGTCGATCGAGCGTGTCCTCGCCGGCCGGATCGGTCACCTCGTCGAGCTCGCCCGATTCGATATATCGACTGAGGTCGATTTCGATGTCGAGTCCAAGTTCCCCGATACCCCACGGGTCCGGATCATTCGGATCGCGGGAAGGAGCGAGCGACGGCGGCAGCCGCAGTTCTCCGTCCGAACCGACCCGGAACTGCCCGGTTTCGAGCAGAAAGCGAAGAATCGCCACCCGGAGATCACGCTTCGCGGCTTCGAGCTGATTCAACGCCCGATCGAGTTCGTCCTGGGCGTCGATGATCGTACGGGTCGAAACATCGCGCTGCCGCAATTCCAGGCCGTAGATCCGTCGTTCAATGATACTGACATTCTGGCTCTGGAGTTGCAGGCTGAAGATCGCGAGCTGGATATCGCGAATCGCCGCGCGGACATTGAGCGCGATCGTGTCCTCGTTCTCACGGAGGCTGCGGACGGCGCGTTCGAGATCGATCATCGCTTCGCGAAGGCTGATTCGCTCGAGACGACGGTCAAGGGGAACCCCGAAGGTCAGACCGGCCTGCAGGTCGGTCTCGTCGAGGTCGAACTGCAGTCCGGCGCGATCGAGGTCGGGATCGGTCACGAACTCCGCCGAGGCGGTGAGATCGAAATCGGGAAGGAGCGAGTTCCGCGCGATCCCGACCGCGCGGCGCGAGTCGGCGACCCGGTCGCGCGTCGTCTGGAGATCGAGCCGGTACCGCCACGCCCGCCGAACGCTCTCCATCATGTCGAGTTGCGGCACCGGAATCTCGTAGGTCGATCCGGAGTCGATCAGAAAGGCCGCGTCCGGCGGAAGCCCGAGTCGAATGCGAAAACGCTCGAGTTGCAGAATGTAGCGGTCCCGCTGGTTCGCGAGCGCGTTCACGCCGTCAAGGACGCGCTGGCGCGCTTCGCTCATCTCGAACTCGGCTCGACGCCCGGCGTCGAAGAGCGCGCGAGTTTCGCGTTCGAGTTCGATCCGCTGCTCGAGAACGCGTTCGGCGATCTCGATCTGCGCCGCCGCCTGCACGAGGTCGAAGTAGTCGACCGCGATGTCAAAGAGGAAGTTGCGCCGGAAGCGTTCGAACGCCCGCGTCGCATAGATCATCTGCCGCTCGGCGCTGATGAGTGATTCCTGCGCGACGAAGCCCGAACCGCGCAAGAGCGGAATGTCCGCCGAGAGAATGACGCTCGCGGACTGGCTCGTCGAGTCGGAGACAACCTGTCGCAACTGTTCGGTCGACTGCACCACGGCGGTGGCGGCGATCGATCCACCGGTCTTCAACTGCTGCCGCACGCCGAACTCGTTTACGAGACGGAGGGCCGTGTCGTAGTCGCCATCCTCGAGATTCGCGTCGAGCGTCGCCGAGACCTCATCGAAGAAGCGTGGCCCGAACCGGTGACGCTCGGCGAGGAGCCGCAACGCGGCGATGAAGAGGTCCTCCTTCGCGACGAGGTACTCGCGCGAATGGCCGACCGCGTAGCCGAGCGTCGCTTCGAGATCGAATCGCGGCGCGTCCTCGTCGAGTTCGGTGTACTTGTCGAGCAGTTCGGCGACATTGCGCTCCGGATCGCGTCGCTCGAACTCGAGATCGTCCGCCGGCGGATTGATCGTGTCGGGCGTGTAATCGGTCGCGGCGCCGAGCGGATAGCTCTCTTCCCGGGCCTCCGTGACGCCGCGATCCGGCGGGAGCTGGGGGTTTTCCTCACCGAGCCGCGCCATCCGCTCGTCGATGAGTTCGTTCGCATGCTGGTCGATCCGCTCGAGCCCGTTCTGACAGGCGGCGAGACTGACGATCGTCGTCGTCAGCGCAGCGATCATCACCAGGCGTGGAACAGAAATCGGGCAGTGGCGCGCGGGCATTCGCATAGCCACTACTTTACCTCGCCGGGACCGTTGCGTTGCGAGCGCCGGATGATTCGAGACATCGGGCCACGACCGCGTCGAGCGGAACCACTTCGCCGCGACCGAGTGATCCATCGCGTCGCACCATCTCCACGCCGCCCTGATCGAGCGCCTTGTCCCCCACCGTGAGTCGAATCGGCACGCCGATGAGGTCGGCGTCCTTGAACTTCGGGCCGGGACGCTCATCGCGATCATCGAGCAGCACTTCGAGCCCGGCCTCGGTGAGTTCGCGCTCGAGCTGGTCGGCCGCGTCCTTCATGCGCCCTTCGTACTTGATCGGCGTGATGACGACATCGAAGGGCGCGATCGCCGCCGGCCAGATGATGCCGTCGTCGTCATGGTTGAGTTCAATCGCCGACGCCACGATCCGCCCGACTCCGATCCCGTAGCAGCCCATGATGACGCTCCGCCGCTCCTGGCGCTCGTCCACGACCTGAAAGCCCATGGCGTCGGAGTACTTCGAGCCGAGCTTGAAGACATGACCGACCTCAATGCCCTTCGACTCGTGAAGTGTTCCGCCGTTCGCATGGGGCGACGGATCGCCCTCGGCGGCGTTGCGAATGTCAGCGACGCGCACTTCGACGCCGCGATCGATCACTTCGCGCTTCCAGTTGAAGTGCTTCACATGGGTGTCGACCTCGTCGCCACCGGTGGCCCAGAACTTCGCCTGCGCCGCGTCGTGATCGGCGAAGACGACGCAATCGTCGCGCGCCTCGCCCGATGGATGAATCGACGCCGCGGGCGACATGAACCCGACATGGAACCCGGCCGACCGCGCTCCGGACTCATCCGCTTCCGCATCCACCTTGATCGGAAACCCGAGCGCTTCGCGAAGCGCGTCGCGGACCTTGCCTTCGTTGACATCGTGGTCGCCGCGCACGACCGCGATGACCCATCCCGTCTCCTCGCCGGCGCCGTCCATTCGCGACCAGGGCCACACGATCGTCTTGAGCATGTGCTCCGGCTTCACCTTCATGAACTTCCCGACCGATTCGATCGTCGACATGTTCGGCGTGTGCACGCGCTCGAGGTCCCCGGTCGGCGTCCCGTCGAGATCGTGCTCGCGGCGGCCGATGGCGCACTTCTCGACATTCGCCGCGTACTCGCCGTCGTCCGAAATGAGGATCGTGTCCTCGCCGACTTCAGTCATGCACATGAACTCGTGCGACGCCGATCCGCCGATCGGCCCGCTCTCGGCCTCGACGACCGTGTACTTGAGTCCGCAGCGATCGAAGATGCGGCAGTACGCGTCGTAGAGCCGGTCGTAGGTTTCGTTAAGCCCGCCCGGACCCCCCACCGTGAGATGAAAGGAGTAGGCGTCCTTCATGATGAACTCGCGTGAGCGGAGAACACCGAACCGGGGCCGGAACTCATCGCGAAACTTCGTCTGAATCTGGTAGAGCGTGAGCGGCAACTGGCGATAGCTCTCGACATACGCCTTCATGAGATCGGTCACAATCTCCTCGTGCGTCGGGGCGAGGGCGTTCTGTCGGCCGTGCCGGTCCGTGAGGCGGAAGAGGTTGTCGCCGTAGTCGACATCGCGCTTCGTGTCCGCGAAGAACTCGAACGGCTCGAGGGCCGGCATGAGAATCTCGGCGCCGCCCGCCCGGTTCATCTCCTCGCGGACGATCTCGATGACCCGATGGAGAACGCGGAAACCGAGCGGCAGATAGCTGTACAGCCCCGCTCCCACCTGGCGCACAAGACCGGCGCGGAGCATGAGGCGATGCGAAGGAATCTGCGCGTCGGCCGGAACCTGGCGCGAAGTCGGAATCAGCGTCTGGGACCATTTCATAGTCGCGCATCGTACGCCCTGACGCCGGGGGAGTCAGGCGCGGCCGCCCTGTTGAAACGGGCGCCGCGCCGTGTGGAGACGGCGGACGCCCGTGACGGAGATGAATCTCGCGCCCACTCGGCCGGCGCGATCGTCAGGGAAACAGGTATTCGACGACATTGCTGATCAGGCACGCGTCGCGCTCGAGCGCCTGGATTCGAAGCGATCGCCCTGACGCGCTACCCGGAACCGTTCGCGTGAGGACGGCGTTCCCGAACCGATCCGCCGTCGCGACCCCGGCGAGCTCGGGCGCCCGGATGTCCGCGAAGAGACCGGGGCACCCGGGGACCGCGGTCGATCCCGCCTTGAATCCGTAGCCATATTGAATCGACGCGCCGGGCTCGCCGCCGTTCACGACGACATCGTTCGCCACTCCGGCGATCCCCGGCGCGGGCGGCTGGAGCGTGAGTCCGCCGGAGATGAGGTAACACTTCCCGGAGCGAAATCCATTCGTCCCGTTGTACGCGGCGGTGACGAAGAAATCGAGACGCCCGTCGTCGTCGACATCGCCGATCCCGTGCGCGTCGAATCCGAACCCTTCGCCCGCGGTCGTACTTGTGAACCCGCGGATCACCGTGCCGTCTTCCCCGGAGAAGACTTCACCCTTGCCGGCGTTCGAGGCGCCGTCGTCGTCGACCCACCCGCACAGCAACAGGTCGGCGAAGCCGTCATTGTTGACATCGCCGCAGCCCCGCCCGATACCGAACCCGTCTCCGGCGTCGCGGCCGGGCAGCACCCAGTGCCGCGTGCCGTCGGCGCCGTTGAACACATACGCCTTCCCGGCGCCCGCCCCGTTCTCCGAGTCGCTGAAGTCGGCGACATAGACATCCGGAACCCCGTCGCCCGTCGCATCACCCGGGGAGTCGATAAAGAACTGCCCGAACGAGCCCGCCGTGCCGTCCGGGTCGAGCGTGTACACGAGTTCTTCGTTAAAGAGGTCGTAGACATACGCCCGGCCGTTCCCGGCGCCGCCGTTGTTCGCGCCGACCGCGAGATCATCGCGCCCGTCGTTCGTGACATCACCGATGGCGCCAAGCGCCGATCCGAAGTTGTTGTTCGCGGCTTCGCCCTCGATTGTCCAGAGCACGGTCGCGCCGTCGGCGCCGGACACGATGTAAACGCGCCCGGCGTTCGTCCCGTTCGTGTCGTCGTTTGTGGCGCCGATCGCGAGGTCGATGAATCCGTCGTCGTTCACATCGCCCGCGCCGGCGACGGACGCTCCGAAGCTGTCTCCGGCCGCTCCCTGCTGAATCGTCCAGATGATCGACCCGTCGTCGCCCGAGAGCACATACGCCCGCCCCGCGACCGAGGCGCTTCCCGGCGCGCCGACGATGAGATCGGCGAAACCGTCGCGGTCGACATCGCCCGCGGCCCGCGCTGCGAATCCGACCTGCTGGCCGGCGCTCGTCCCGCTGAACTGGAAACGCTCGGCCCCCGTGCGGCCGGAGTACACATAGATCCGGCCCGAATTCGAACCGACGGCGTCGTGAAACGGCGCCGTGATGACGACCTCGCTCGCGCCGTCCTCGTCGAGATCGGGTATCGGCGCCGAGACCCAGCCGAAGTTGTCATTCGCGTTCTCGCCGAGGAATTCGTGGATGACCCGGGTCGACTCGACGAACTGTCCGTGCGCCGCCCGGCTCGCGAGGGGCGCCGCCGCGAGAAGTCCGATCGCCCCGTAGAGGTAGGTCCGACCGCCGTCTTTCATCGCCGTCTCTCCTAATGCTCAAATGGATGGAATCGGCGCCGCCCCGGAGCGCGGCCGGACCGTCGGCCGCGTGTCGCCTCGCCTCGCTACACATAGTGATTGATCTCAGGCGGTTACGCTTGCAGAAATGTGCTCATTTCAGGCGGAACCGCCCGAGTTCGACGCCATGTACAGAGTGATGCCGATGCAAAGCTTGATCGCGACAACTCTTTGAGGCGCCGAGCGCGGATTCGGGCTGGTGATCGTGGCGCGTCCAGGCCGTCGAACGCGACAACTGCCGCGCCACGGAACGACGCATGATCACATTCTGACTTGCGGCGACCGACGACGCGCCGAGACCTTACCCCCGACCCGACGAATCCCGCACCGCCGACGGCGTGACGCCGAATTCGCGGCGGAAGGCGTTCGTGAAGTGGCTGTGGCTCGAGTAGCCGAGATCGAACGCGAGGTTCGTCAGGTTGTCCTCGCCGTCGAGCACGCGATCGAGCCCGGCCCGCATGCGGAGGCGGCTCTGGTAGGCGTGGAGGCTCGAGCCAGTCATCCGCCGGAAGACCCGACAGAGGTGGGACACTGAGACATGCGCCGCGTCGGCGATCTCGTCGAGTCCCGGCCGGGCGCCCGGATCCGCGGCGAGGAACGCCTGCGCCCGTTCGGCGATCTTCGCATGCGCGGCCCGGGTGGACCGCCGCGCCCGTCGATCCGGCGCCACGCCGCCGGCCCGCGCCTGGCGCTCGAGCGCGCGGTCGACGAAGTGGATCAGCGCCTCTTCGACCTCGAGTCTCTCGATCGAATGCGACCGCGCGAGGAGTCGAATCAACTGTCGCTCGAGCAGGACGAGGTCGGACGCGAGCGGAATCGACCCGGCGCGAAAGTGCGCTGCGCGATCATGCGCTTCCGGATCGTGGGACGCAAGGAGGTCACGGAGGAGCGAGTCATCGATCCAGATCCAGACGCCGTCGTCGCCGCACCCGTACGGGTGGCTCAGGCGGTACACCTCGCCCTCTTCGTGAAAGATCATGTGGTTCGGATCAATGACGACTGCGTCACTTTCGACATGTTTCACATACACGCCGCGTCGCGGAATGGTGATGAGCGTGCGCTCGCATTCGCCTTCGCCGGTCATCGCAGGATCCCTCCGGAGGCAGCGGTACTCACCGACGCACAGGCGTTCGCCCCGGAACTGAAGTTCGCTTCGTATCTCGTCGCACATGCGGGCGCGGCCCTCCCCTCTCTCCCGGGTTCAACCTAACGAATTCGCGTCACGGTGAAAAGGTTTCTGTCGCGAGTCGGCGCTGCGGACGCCGCTCCCCGGCTCTCGAGCGCGATATCCTTCGGGCGTGCTGCGCTATCGACTTCTTTTCGGACCCATCCTCGTGGCCGCCCTTCTGGGCGTCTTCTGGCTGGACGACTGGCTCGACACGCTTCGACTCGAAGGCTGGTGGAGTGAAGTCTTCTTCGGCCGCACCTACCTGCCGAGCGGGCTCGCGCTCTTCGCGGCCGCGGCGTGCGTGCTTCCCTTCGCCTCCTGGGAACTCACGCGCATCTTCCGCGCGAACCACATCGACGCGAGCCCCTGGATCACGACGATCGCGGCGGAACTCGGCCTCATGCTCAACTACGCCGTGTCGAAGGACATGGAGGCGGTGACCTCCGCGGCGATCATCTCGACCGGCCTCGTCGGGATGTTCGTGGCGTCGTTGTGGTATTTCAGCCGGGGCAAGAATGTGGATGGGGTCGTCGCGGCCGCGGGCGGGGCGATGTTCGCGATGATCTACCTCGGCCTCATGGCCGGGTTCTACCTCACGCTGCGGCGGTGGGAGTCGGCCTGGCTCATTCTCGCCGTCATTCTCACGACGAAGAGTTGCGACATCGGCGCCTACTTCACCGGCCGCGCGTTTGGCCGGACGAAGCTCATCGAGTGGTTGAGCCCGAAGAAGACCTGGGAAGGACTCATGGGCGGGGTCGCGACGGCGGCGCTCGTCGGCGTCGGTTTCGCGCTGCTCGGACGGCAGGTTCAGGATGTCGAAATCCAGGACGGGCTCGTGCACCATTATGTATTCCCGCTCTGGTTCGCGGCGCTCGCGGGCATGCTCTTCGCCATCGTCGGTCAGATCGGCGACCTCACCGCGAGTCTGCTCAAGCGCGACGCCGGGTTGAAGGACTCGTCCCGGATGATCCCGGGATTCGGCGGCGTGCTCGATGTGCTCGACTCACCCTTGCTCGTGGCCCCCGTCGCATACTGGATGTTCTCCCTTTAGGACAGTCTCATTGCGACTTGCCGCCGGGCCGCGTCTAAACTCAAAAAAGCCCCGCAGGAGCCGGCGCCGATGTCGATAACCGACGACCTAGTCAAGCTGTACCGCGTGGAACAGCAGATTCGAGCCTTGCGCGGCCGCGTCGACAATGCGGAGCGCTATCTCAAGGCGCAGACGCGTCAGGTGGACGAGCTCCGCAGTCGCCGGGAGGCCCGCGAAAGCCAGGCCCGCCAGCTCGGCGCCGCCGCCGCGAATGTCGAGAACGAAGCGAACGCCGCCGAAGAGCGGATCGTGAAGCTCCGCGAGCAGATGAACAGCGCGAAGACGAACAAGGAATACACCGCGCTGCGGACGGAACTGTCGACCATTCGTCTGCAGAAGGACAAGCTCGAATCGCAGGCGCTCGAGGAGATGAGCCGCGTCGACGAAGTCAAGGCCGAACTGCACGAGATCGCGGCGCAGATCGCCGAGCGGGAGAAGATCCGCCAGGTCGCGGAGGCGCAACTCAAGGAGCGCCGCGACGAAATCGCCGACAAGCTCGCCGAGCTCGAAGCATCGCGCCGGGACGCGGCGAAGGGCATTCCGTCCGAGACACTTCGCGACTTCGAGCAGCTCACCGAATGGAACGAGGGTGAGGCGATGGCCGAAGTCGTCGAGCAGGACCGTCGCCGCATGGAATACAGCTGCGGCGCCTGCAACATGACGCTGCCGATCGAGAAGCTCAACGCCCTGCTCACCCACGGGGCCGTGACGATCTGCCCGAGTTGCCGGCGCATTCTGTATGTCGGCGATGAGCTCCGGCAGGAGTTCGCCGAGCGTGTCGCGAGCCGCTGATCGCCGCCCCGGCCCGCGTTTTCACAACCCCCCGAAGAAGTCTCTACTTGCCGCTCAGGACCACCGCCCCCTCGATGGGTATCATGCCGCCACGATGTCCGTCCCGCGGACCGCACACGAACGGAGATGAGGCGCGATGAGCGTGGTCGCTCGTGAGGGTTACTTCACCAACATCTATCAGATGGCCAAGAGCATCCTGATCGGGATGAAGATCACGATCAAGTACTGCTTCAGCCCCGTCGTCACGATCAAGTATCCGTTCGAGAAGCTGAGCTTCTCGCCGCGGTACCGCGGCATCCACGAATTCGAAGCCGAGAAGTGCATCGCCTGCGACATGTGCGCGAAAGCGTGCCCGGTCGACTGCATCTACATTGACAAGTCGGCGCCCCGCAAGATCGACAAGAAATCGGGCGTGGCCACCGGGGGCGAACTTCTCCGGTACGCGATTGACTATCAGAAATGCATGTTCTGCGGCCTGTGCACCGAGCCCTGCCCGACGGACTGCATTCACATGGGGAAGAACCATGACCTCTCGAGCTACAGCCGCGAGGACATGATCGTCGAGTTCCAGGAGCTCGACAAGAAGGGCCTCCGCACCCCCATTCCGTTGTGGATGGAGCGCAACGCTCCGAAGATCGACTGGGTGCGGGCGGAGAAGGAACGGCTCGAACGGGGTGAACTCGCCACGACTGAGGCGGACATTCCCGAGCTTTGAGCCGACGGATCGGCGGATGAGGGAGCCGCGGCCGGAAGGATGGCCGCGGGCGATGCTCGAACGGACGAGAAGGCGAAGGACTCTCCATTGACGAGGCACCTGGACGAGCGGCCAAGACGGGCGCCCGGCGACTTGATATCGCCGCCTCGCCACCGGCCCGAAAAAGGCCGCAATTCCCCCGCTCCGGGTGGCTTGCACTCGACGAATCAAACTGTTATCGTGGCCGACCGCATCCGGGGTGGATGCCCGGCCCACCGTTGCGACCGGGTCGCACTCTCGGACTCGACGCGAAAGCATTCGCGTCAGTGCGACCGGCTGCCCCAGTTGAAGTTAACGACAGCATGGTCAATACTGTGCCCACCTGACGACCACGCGCTGGAAGGTACGACCTGATGAATCCACTACGACCGCGTTGGCTTCGTGTCTGCACGATCGGTATGGCCCTCTACGCCGGAAGCGGCGTGTACGGCCTGCTGCAGCCCACGGCCGAGAGTTTGTACGAGCAGGGTCAGACGCTGTTCGAGGATGGTGAACTCCTCGAAGCGAAGGAGATCCTGCTGCGAATCGACCTCGCCGAACTCGGCCGCGCTGAACGAACCGATGTGTACCGGATGTTCGACGCGATCGACGCCGCGCTCAAGCAGATGCCGGAGACTGAACTTCGGATCCGCAAGGCCGAACTCGACATGGAGCGTGGCGCCTACGCCCGCGCCGTCTCGAACCTTCAGTTCGTCGTCGACTCAAACGAAGCCTCCGCCTCAGAGAAGAGCGAGGCCGAGTCGATGCTCGAGAAGGTGTACGCGATGCAGGATCGCATCGCGCCGCAGGTTCCGGCGATGATCGAGCAGGCGTCCGCGGACTTCCAGGCCGGCAATTACGCCGCTGCGAAGGCGAAGCTCATCGTCGCGCACAACTCCGGCGTGAAGCTCAACCTCGACCAGCAGACCGAACTCAGCACGCTGCTCGAAGAGATCTACACGATCGAAGCCGAGCAGAATGTCGAGTTCGATACGAGCGGCGTCGACCTCGCGATCATGGAAGGCTCGACCGAGCCCATGGCGATGGTCCAGCCCGCGACCGACGACCCGGCGCCCCAGCCGGTCGAAGATGACCCGTCCGTCGAAGAGGTCACCGACGAGACCGACCAGCCGATGGACGACGAGCCGGCGATGGAAGACGAGTATGTCGCCGAGCAGCCCGAAGAGGAGATGGACGAGCCGTTCGATCCGCCGGCCGACCTCATCTTCCAGGCCCAGCAGGCCGAAGCGGCCCGACTCCTCTCCCAGGCGCAGGAAGCCCAGGCTGAAGGTCGTTACGCCGCGGCCCTCGCGCTCTACGAGCGCGTCCTTGCCGTGCAGCCGGACAACGAGATCGCCCGCCAGGGGCGTGACCAGGTCAACACGCTGCTCAACCAGGGTTCGGTCCTGCAAGAGACCATTCAGGACACGCAGGTCCTCGCGCAGCAGCTCCGCGCCGAGTTCAACAACCTGCTCGAGCAGGCCCGCATCCGCCGCGATCAGGGCGATTACAACCTCGGCTATGACCTCGTCACGCAGGCGAAGGTCATCCTGAGCGAACGCCGCCGCTACCTCTCTCAGGACGAGTACGAGGCGCTCCGTCAGGAAGCCATCGATCTCGCGGAAGAGATTCGCACGCAGCAGTCCGCCGACGAGCTCCGCCTCATGCAGGAGCGCGAGCAGCAGATGCGCGACATTCGCCGGACCGAGCGCGAGCAGCTCGAACAGGAGCGTCGCCGGCAGATCGCCGAGAAGCTCATGAACATCCGGCGTCTCCAACTCGCCCAGAAGTATGACGAGGCGCTGCTCGAACTCGACGCGCTGCTCTTCCTCGATCCCGGGAATCCCGCGGCGATTGCGCTCAAGGAAACCATTCGCGAAATCCAGATCTACCGCGAGTACGACCGGGTCAAGCGCGACAACAACCTGCGCGTCGCCGAGAACTCACTCGAGAATCTCAAGTCGCAGCGCATGCCGCGCGATGTCGTCGAGTATCCGGAAGACTGGCCGGCCCTCACGATTCGCCGCACCGAGAACTACGCCTTCCAGGATTCCGAGATTGACCGGAAGGTCTGGGACGCCCTCGCGAGCAAGCGCGTTCCGGTGAACTTCAGCGGCCATCCATTCGGTGATGTCGTGAACTTCATCGGCGAGGTCGCGAGCGTCAATGTCGATGTCGACTGGAAGAGCCTCGAAGAGAACTTCATCGATCGCAACACCTCGGTCAACTTAAAGCTCAACGACAATGTTCCGCTTCAGGTCGTCCTCGAACGCGTGCTCGAGAAGCTCGGCGAAGATGAGGAGTCACGACCGCATTACGCGATCTCCGACGGCATCCTCACGATCGCTTCGAAGGAGAAACTCCAGCAGAAGCCGGTCACGCATGTCTACGACATCAAGGACCTGCTCATCGAGATTCCGAACTTCGGAGATGCGCCCGACTTCGATCTCGAGTCAATCCTCGACCGCCAGCGCTCCGACTCGATCCAGAACCGCCTGTTCGGCGAGTCGGATCGTGAAGAGGATTATGACCCGACGCGGCTCGGCCGCGACGAGATGATCGAGCGCCTCCGCGACATCATCACCCGCATGATCGATCCGCGCTCGTGGCAGATCAACGGCGGCGAAATCGGCGAAATTGAAGAGCTCAACGGCAACTTCATTATCCGCACGACCGCCCGCAATCACCGCGACATCTCCAACCTGCTCGGCAAGCTCCGCGAAATCCGGGCGCTGCAGATCAATGTCGAGTCGCGCTTCCTGCTCGTCACCGAAGAGTTCTTCGAGAAGATCGGCTTCGACCTCGACATCTTCTGGGGCGGCGCTCCGTTCAATCGCGACAGCGAACTCGACCCGAATCTGCTCCCGTCCGACCTCTTCATCGATCGGACGACGAACACGATTCAGCCGGTCGGTCAGCGTCAGTACTTCTCGCTGTTCGAACTCGTGCCCGCCGTCGACGCGAACGGCAACCCGATCCGCGACGCGAATCGGCGCCAGCTTGTCGACCAGAACATTCCGGACGCCGGCATCTTCCAGCAGGGCCGCCACACCTTCGGGCCGTGGTCGGTTCAGCAGAACAGCCTCGGCCTCGCCGACGCCCTGTTCGGCGCCGACGCGTCGAGCCTCGCCGGCCAGGCCCTCGCGGCGTCCCCGGCGTTCACCTACGGCATCACCTACCTCGACGAGGTTCAGGTCGATCTCTTCATCGAAGCGACGCAGGCCGATCGCCGTAATGTCCAGCTCACGGCGCCGAAGCTGACCTTCTTCAACGGTCAGCGGGCGTTCGTGCAGGTCACGACGAGCCGCTTCTTCGTCTCCGACCTCCAGCCCGTCGTCGGCGACTCGTCGGCCGGCTTCGATCCGACGCTCTCGCCGCTCCGCGAAGGTGTCGTGCTCGATGTCGAGGGCACCGTGTCGGCGGACCGCCGGTATGTGACGCTGACCGTGCTCACGAGCCTCGCGAAGGTGCTCGACATCCAGTCGACCTCGGTGCCGATCGTCGTCGGTGGCCAGGTCGTCGCCTCCGGTCAGCAGAACAACATTCTCTCGCAGACCGCGTTCATCGAGCGGCCGATCATCCAGATCTCCCGCGTGAACACCTCGGTCACCGTCCCCGACAAGGGCACCATCCTTCTTGGCGGACAGTCGATCAAGAATGACATCGAACTCGAGACCGGCGTGCCGGTGCTCTCGAAGATTCCGATCATCAACCGCTTCTTCACGAATCGCGTGATGTCGACCGAAGAGCGCACGCTGCTTATCCTGCTCAAGCCCACCGTCATTCTCCAGCAGGAGAACGAAGAGCTTCTCTTCCCGGGCCTTCAGGATGCGCTGCGAAGCTCGGGCAGCTACGGTTCGCGGTTCTGATTCGAACCCCCGCTGATTCCCAGCGGTTTCACGACGCCAATTACGACGGCGGTCGTCCCTCGGGGCGACCGCCGTATCGTTGCGCAACCGCGTGTCGTCGCTTGACAGCCCGCGCCTGCGCGACCTATCTTGCCCCGTCCCGATTGCCGAGGAGCACCCCCCCATGCCATCGCCCGAATCCCGGCTGCGCGTTCGCAAGCAGGACGGCGTGACGATCGTCGAGTTCGTCGACCGCAATATTCTTGATGAAGCGAACATTCAGCAGATCGGCGAAGAGATCATTCGCCTCGTCGACGACGAGCCGCAACCGAAGATCCTGATCAGCTTCTCGAATGTGGACCACCTCTCGTCCGCGGCGCTCGGCGCGCTCATCACGATCAACAATCGCGTCAAGGAAAAAGACGGTCAACTGCGCCTCGCCGACATCAACGATCAGATTCTCGAGGTCTTCCACATCACCCGTCTCGATCGACTCTTCCAGATTCACGGAGACTCGGTCGAAGCCGTGGACAGTTTCAATTGAGGCAGGGAACGATGGGCCGTCAACGGCTCCGGGGTCGCCCCATGCGCACACCATGACCGCCGCGCCGGACAAATCCGGATGGCGATTCTCGCGAACACCGCCGGCTCCACCGGAGGACGCGACCAGCGTCGAGCTGCGCCACGATCGCGGCGCCATCGACCGGCTGCGCGACGAGATCACCGCGCGTTGTCTGGAAGAGGGATTCGACCAGGCCGCGACATTCGCGATCCGTCTCGCCTTCGAGGAAGCGGTCTCGAACGCGTTTCGTCACGGCGCCGGTGATGACCCCGACGCGATTGTCAGAATCACCTGGGAGGTCAGCGACGGCCGCGTCTTTCTCCGCGTCGATGATCAGGGCCCCGGCTTCGACCCCGACGCCGTGCCCGACCCCACGCTCGACGAGAATCTCGAGCGACTCAGCGGCCGCGGACTCCTGCTCATGCGCGCGTACATGACCGAGGTCAGCTTCAACGACACGGGCAACGCGATCACCCTGGTCCGCCGGCGCGATCACGGCAGGAAGCACGCGTCGCCGCCGGCCGGCTCACGGCCTGCGACCTGAATCAGCCCTCGGAAAAGAAAAACGACCGCGCCGGGCGCGGTCGTGCATGATCAGTCGTGCGGGTGGCTGAGGACGATGCGTTCAGTTCGCCTCGGGTCCCTTGTCGCTCGCCTTGTACTCGACGAGGTCGGAGACGCTCTCGAGGTCGGACATGATCTGCGGCCGGTAGCGGAGGAAGAACTCCTGCCCCTCCTCGGCCCGGACGATCTTGCCCACCTCCGGACGCTGCGACCAGATATTGCCGGCTCGCTGCCGGTGGACGGTCACCTTCGCCCGGACCGACTTCGCCTTCGCAAGGGCGTTCTGCGTGGAAGGATTCATCCGCATGAGACGCTCGAGCGTCTGACGGTCGTCCCTCGTGACGGGATTCTCCTTGACGGTCACCTTGATCCACTGACCGGGCTTGATCTTGTCCGGCATCGCAGGGGTCTCCTCGCGGTTCAATACGGGCGTTTCTGAGCCCGGGAGTGTAGCCGACGCTCGGCCGGCTTCCAGTGGAGACGCGTCGCAATCCTCCGGTGAATACGGGATTCCGACCTCTCAGCCTCAATTCCGGGGCGAATGAGTTGACAGCACCCCCGATTGCGTTGTATCTTCCAAGTGTGGATGAGCGGCAGGGTTCTCGATACGCCCGCTGTCTCTATGCTGATAGTTCGTCAACGGACGCACGACCGTTGACTCTGGCCGATACATCGTGACCGGCCCGCGCGGTGAGAGGTGCAAGGCCTCTCGTCGTTGGGCCACTGATGGTCACGACTATTCCCTGTGCCCGCCTCGCTGGTGCTAACCCATTGGCGAGGCGGTTTCGTTTTTCTCGTTCCCGGTCGTGACGGCGCAACGAAGACCCGCGCCCCACCTTTCGGCGGCGCGCGGGCGAGAATGCTGAGCGAAATGTAACACAATGCTCGAGCTGATCGACTCGCCTATTTCAAGACGCGCTCCCGCGGCGCGTCGACGAGCCACGCGCCCCAGGCTTCGAGATCTCCTGCGGGATTGAGTCCCGTTCCCACGATCGTCGTGCCGTCGTCCGAGATATCGGTCGCCTCGATGAGCGACCAGCCTTTCAACGATCCATCGAGCCGCCGGCGGTCGAGCGCGTTGGTCAGGACTTCGCAGGCGCCGCCCGGAGACCAGATCGCCGCGTGGCTTTCCCCGGCGATTCGGACGGTCCCGACGATGTGGCCGGTCCCACTGCTCACCGCGAGCGCCCGCGAACTCTCAAAGCCCTCGATCGACGGAACCGCGAGATCGATGCGCCGCCCGTCCATCCACGCGACCGCCCGCGCGAAGTCGCCGGAACCGACGAGACCAACGATCATCCGGCCGTCCCGCGTCACATCGCGGGCGGCGCCGGAATTCAACTCGATCGGGCGTGGCTCGCCGCCGATCGCCATGGTCGTCGGAACCGTGAGATTCTGATTCGCCTTCACCCGGAGGTTGTCCGAGCCGACGACGACGCGGCCGCCGAGCGCGACCGCAAGTCCGCGCCCGAAGCGCACGGGTCCACCCAGGTTTCCGAGCTCGACGAAGCCGAGCGCCTCGGTCCAGACGAAGGGCTGATACCACCCGTCGTGGTACGCGACCATTCCGGTAAGCGCCTCGCCGTTCGCGGTCACGCCGTAGGCCGGGCTGTGCTGCTGAATGATGCTCGGGATGACGCCGATGCCCCGCATGCCCTCACCCGGGCGCCACCGGAATCCTTCCGAACCGGGCACCATGCCCTGCATCGAGAGTTCAGACCAGCTTCCCCCGACGACCGTCATGCCGTCGGCCGACACATCTTCGGCGAAGCTGTGGAAGTACTCGTCTCCCGGAAGGTCGCCGAGCCCGACCATCCCCTCCTCGCGCGTCCATCGGAACGCCTCGTAGCCGAGAAACGGATCACTGAACATGCTGCCCGGAGGCGGCGGATTGTCGACCGAGGCGAACGAACTCGACGAGCCGACGATGACCGACCCGTCGGCCGACACCGCCGTCGCGACGCTCACGGTCTCGCCTCCCGGCAGGTCCCCGAGCCCGGTGAACCAACCGTTCGACTGGCCGGCGGCGTTGAAGGTGATGAACAGGAATGCGATCGCGGCGAGAAGGGCGATCATGCGTCTTCGCCTGTTCGTGATGCGTCTGCGACCGACGAGTTTCTCCCCCCCGGCGGGCCTTGGCCGGGTACGACTCATGCGCAGATTCTCCGTTCGATCCGCTGAAGAGAAGGATCGTGTGTCCAACGAGAGTTCGTTGTTTGAAGGGAAACCGGAAAGAGCGAAACGCGTCCTGGCGCTTCGCGTGACATTTCACTATCGGCGACTGGATTGAGAACGCGTGAGATTCGTTCGAATTTTCGACGAACCGGGCATTTCGCGCGCGCGTCGCGATTGGCCGCTTCCGCGTCGTCCGGCTAGGCTTGAGCCGCGCGACGCCGAGACCGCGTCGTCGTCCGCCGTCCGCGCCCGTAGCTCAGCTGGATAGAGCAGCGGTTTCCTAAATCGCAGGTCGCAGGTTCGAGTCCTGCCGGGCGCATTCATTCCCCCTCTTCAGGCGTCCTTTCGATCCATCACTCGCGGTCGCGCCCGCGCTTCGGCGAAGTAACCGATCGCGTAATCGATCGCGCTCGCGGCGCTCAGCCCCGCCGCGGCGATGAACGCCACATCACGCCATTCCGGCGCCGCGAGCACGGCCACCATGAACGCGAAAAACGCGAGCGTCGTCAACTTCCCGAGCGGTCGCGCCCCGGCGTCCTTGAACGCGTCCCAGGCGCGCCGGTACGCCGCATACGCCACAAACGCCGAGACGGTGAGGTCGCGCGTGAGCAGGATGAGAAGTTCCCACCACAGCAGTTCGCCGCGCACGAGAAACATCGCGAGTACGACGAGCGTGAAGAGCTTGTCCGCCGTTCCATCGAGTATGGCGCCGATCCAGGTTCCCAGGTTGAACCGCCGCGCGAGAAACCCGTCGATGAGATCGCTGAGACCGGCGACCACGATGACAACAAGACGCGCCGTCTCGTCCACGACGAACGGATACCACGCGGCCAGCGCGAGTCGGAGCACCGTGAACGCGTTCGGGACGAGTACGAGCCAGCGGCGGGATGGGACGAATCGGTCAGCGGTCAACACCGAACGCTAGCGCCGGCTCGATGACTATGCTCGATCATCCCCGGGCCGCGTATCATGCCCCGCGGGCCTGGAGTGAGTTGACCATGTCGTGGGAGCCCCACAAGGAGATCGAGCGCAAGTACCTCCTGACCGGCATGCCGGCGCTGCCCGGTGGCGCCGTCGTCGATGAACTCGAGATCGACCAGGGGTACTACTTCGATCACGCGAGCGAAGAGATGGCTCGCGTCCGACGCGTCCGCCATCAGGACGGACGCCGCGCGTACTACCGCACCGTCAAGCGCGGCAGCGGGCTTGTGCGTGAGGAGTTCGAGTCGGACCTCACCCGCGAATCCTTCGAGGAGATCTGGCCGCAGACGATCGGCCGCCGCATTCAGAAGACCCGCTTCCTCGTGCGCGAGAACGAATTCATCTGGGAGATCGACCGCTTCGAGGATCGTGAACTTGTCCTCGCCGAAGTCGAACTCGAAACGCCGGAGACGATCGCGCCGGTCCCCCAGTGGGTCGCCGCCCGACTCGACCGCGAAGTCACCGAAGAACGCGAATATACGAACATGAGCCTCGCCCGCTGAGCGTTCGATCCGGATCCGGCGCGGCTTTCCCCTCCTGTCCGACCCGTCTACGCTCCCTCTCGACTCCACGACGCTCGAAACGAACCACGACCGCATGGTCAGGAGGCGCGGCGCCATGGGACTCATGTCCGGCAAGAAGGGACTCGTCATCGGCGTAGCGAACGATCGTTCCTACGCCTGGCACATCGCGCATTCGCTCAAGGCGCACGGCGCCGAGCTCATGTTTACCCATCTCCCCGGCGACAAGATGGAGCGCCGCGTGCGTTCCGCCGTCTCCGAACTCGAGATCGAGAATCCGTGGCTGCGCCCGCTCGACGCGACAGATGAGGCCGGCATGCAGTCGGTCTTCGGCGAGGCGGCGCAACACGGCGGCGGCTCGATCGACTTCCTTGTGCATTCGATCGCGTTCGCCGACAAGGATTACCTCGAGGTCGGCAAGTTCATCGACACGCCGCGCGACGCGTATCTGCAGGCGGTCGAGGTAAGCGCCTACACGCTCCTCTCGATGGCCCGTGCCGCGAAACCCCACATGTCGAACGGCGGATCGATTCTCGGCATGACCTACTACGGCGCCGAAAAAGTCGTCCCCGGTTACAATGTGATGGGCGTCGCGAAGTCGGCCCTCGAATCGACCTGCCGCTACCTCGCCTCCGACCTCGGACGATCGAAGATCCGCGTGAACACGATCTCCGGCGGCCCGCTCAAGACGCTCTCGGCGATGGGCGTCGGCGGATTCTCGAAGATGCTCGACTTCGTCGAGTCGCGCGCCCCGCTCGGGCGCAACATCGAAGGCGGCGAAGTCGGCGACACCGCCGTGTGGCTGCTCAGTGACCTTTCGACCGGCGTGACGGGGCAGAACATCTTCGTCGACGCCGGCTATTGCGCCATGGGAATGTGACGCGCGGCGCCAGCCGCCCGCCGACCGCGCTACCCGGCCTCGCGCCGCTTCGCCCGCGCCCGCGCATACGGCCGGAACGCGGCGAGACTTCCCGCCGCGACGAGCACGCCGACGCCGATGAGCACCCCGAGATCCGGGCGCACCGGCAACGCCGCGCGGGCCGCGAGCGCGAGCATTGGACCAATCGAATAGCCGACGCCGATGACCGCTTCGTGCGCTCCGCCCGACTCGACCTCCGCGTGCCCGACCGCCATGCCGTAGTAGAGCGCCGCGTAATAGACCATGCCCTGGCCGATGCCGTACGCGGCGAGCCCGGCGACGACCGCGGCCACGCCGGGCGCCCAGAGCACGAGCGCGAAGCCGCCGATCGTGAACAGGCCTCCGCCGAGCAGCGTTCCCCATCGTCCATGCCAGCCCGGCCGCCAGAACATGAGCGCGAACGCGACGACCCGCGCCGACATCCAGGTCGACGACAGCGTGGCGCCGACCGACACGACCACGCCGAGCCGCTCCCAGGTCCCGGGCAGGAGCGGCGACATCGCGTTCATCAACACATAGCTCAGCGGCAGGAGAATCCGCGCGCTTACGAGCAGGTGTCGATACTCCGGCCCGGTGTGCCGGCTCTGCTCGTCGCGGTCGTGGTCGATCGGCCGCGCCGGCCACGGCGCCACGAAGGCGAGCGTGAGCAGGTGCGCGACCGCGACGACGATGAACGAATCGGTCGGCCGACCCGTGCGCAGTGTGAGCCCGATGACCCAGAGCGACGGCGCGAGCGCAACCGACCAGACGATGTTGAACCAGCCGATCGCCCGCCGCATCTCCTTCCCGTGCCGCCCCGCGGCGATGTACGACTCGACGATCGGCCACTGGAGTCCGCAGAGCATGTTGTACAGCGGCGCTGCGATGAACAGCATGAGTCGCGTCGGGCTGATCGCGAGCGCGACCATGCTCAACCCCATGACGATCATCGCCGCGATCACCGTGCGTCGAGGCCCGAATCGCCGCGCGACGGTTCCGGCGAGCAGGGCGCCCGGAACATACGGAATGAAGAGCGCGAGCGCGAGCACGAGGTTCATCGCGTCGTCGAAGCCGAGAATCTCGTGCGCGAGAAAGTAGAGCCCGTGCTGCACCATGCCCGTCGTGAGGCTCGCGAGCGCGGAATGCGCGAGCGGCCAGCGGAGCGGCGTCGCGTGCGGCCGGCCCGCGGCGGGCGCCTCGCCGCCACGGCCCGCCGAGTGCGCCGCCGCGTCAGAATGACGGGTGTTGCCCCCCATGATCGCCGATCGTATGCTTCGTGACGCGTCGGGAAGGAACGCCGTTCACGCCGCGCCGAGGACCGATCGGCGAACCGAACGACCGATCGGCGAATCGATCGATCGACCGACCGAGACCGTGTAGCTCAATTGGATAGAGCGCCTGCCTCCGGAGCAGGAGGTTGCAGGTTCGAGTCCTGCCACGGTCGTTCAGCACAATCCCGGCTGACTCGTGCACTTACGAGTACCCGTCAACGCGACGGCGCGGCCGCAACCCTGCTCGACACGCGTGTCACCTGACACGCCGAACCGAAGGGAGGCCGCGAATGACCCGCCCACACTCCACCTCACCACTCCGAATCCCGTCGTACCGTCGTCACCGCTCGAAGGGACTCGACCGCGCCTTCGTCGAATTGAATGGTCGTCGAACCTACCTCGGACGGTACAACACGCCCGAGAGCCGAGAGAAGTACCGCCGACTCATCGCCGAGTGGCTCGCGAACGACGGGCGACAACCGATCGAGCGAAGCGACGACCTTCGCGTCGTCGAACTCTTCGCCGCCTTCATGCGGCACGCCCGCAAACACTACCGCCGACCCGACGGGACCCCGACGAACGAGATCGAGAACTACCATCGCGTCATCACGCTCACAAAAGACCTCTACGGCCGTCTCCGGGCGCGTGAGTTCGGACCCGCGGAGCTCAAGGCGGCCCGGGCCCAGATGATCGCCCGGGGCTGGTCCCGGAAGAGCATCAACCGTCAAGTCGTCCGACTCCGCTCGATCTTCAAGTGGGGCGTCGCGGAGGGGTATCTCCCGGTCGCCGTGCACCAGGCGCTCGAGACGGTCCGCGGCCTCCAGCGCGGCCGCAGCGACGCCGCCGAACGTCCCCCGGTTGGTCCGGTCGATGAGTTCACCGTGAACCGCGCGATCGAGAAGACGACGCGTGTCGTCGGCGCGATGATTCGTCTTCAATGGCTGACCGGCATGCGTCCGGGCGAGGTCTGCTCGATGCGGGCGATCGACCTCGACACGAGCGGTCCGGTCTGGGTCTTTCGACCCGAGCAGCACAAGACGGCCCACCACGGACGCGAACGCGTCATCGCGCTCGGGCCCAGGGCGCAGGAGCTCATCACACCCTTCCTCGCGGGTCGAGCGACGCACGCCCCGCTCTTCAGTCCCGCCGAGTCCGAAGCCGAACGCCGCGCGGCGATCCACGCCCGTCGCACGACTCCGCTGAGTTGCGGCAATCGACCCGGAACGAACCGGAAGTCGAAGCGGAGTCGAGCGCCGCAGGATCGATACACCACCGGCTCCTACGCCCGGGCGATCCAGGCCGCGTGCGACGCCGCCTTTCCTCCCGAGGGCGCTCTCGCCAAGCGCGACGGCGAGACGAATCGGGAATGGCTTGATCGCTTGCATCGGGAAGGCCGCCGCGATGAGCTCAAGAAGTGGCGTCGCGATCACCGTTTCAGTCCGAACCAACTCCGGCACGCCGCGGCGACGCGCATCCGTAGCGAAGCCGGCCTCGAAATGGCCCGCGCTGTGCTCGGCCATTCCACGATGAGCGTGACCGAACAGTTCTACGCCGAGTTCGACCAGCGCGCCGCGGCGGAGTTGATGCTGAAGATTGGGTAGTCCGCACGTTCACGCGTGGTCAACTGGATCTGTCGTGGTTCGACGAGGTCGCGGCTCGGCATTGGGCCTGCGCCCATTCTTCGAGCAGCGTCGGGTTGTACCGCACCATCCGCCCGATGCGGACGAACGGAATTCGACCCTCCTGCGTGAGCGTGAAGAGCGTCCGGCTCGACATCCCGAGCGCGACCGAGGCCTCTCGAGGATTGATCAGGATGGCCGGCACGGTTCCCGGCTCATCCCCAACGCCGCTGACCGGCCGATCCTTGGGCCAGCGCTGATCTCGCCGATCATCCGCCGCGTCCTCGTCGTCGACTTCGCTCTCGGTCCACGCCAGCAAGACGAACGAGGAGCGAATCCTGCCTGGTCCCTCGTGTTGATTCGCCATTTCACGTCTCCGATTGGTGAACTGATTCGGGTGTAAAGTGGAGACCGCTTCGTGCAGATAGGATGTGCCTTGTCTAGCAGACTTCAACCGGAGTGACGGCGCGTGTCGGACAAGTTCAAAGTCCAAGTGTCGGGCGCCGGACCTGCTCGTCAAGTCTGGACGGGTCCGATGGTCGTTCACAAGGATCCCTACTGGATCGCGCTCGACCATGACCCTCGAGCGCTGACTTCGGAATTCGTCAAGGGGTTCGACGCGGAGTACTACAGAACGCTCGCTGAGTCTCTCCTACGCCATGTCTTCCAACGGGGCGATCAACGCGCGGCGATGGCCCTGCGAACGCTCTATGGGCTGGGACAGGAAACCCTCTTCGCACTCCTGGCGGCGATTCTTCAAACGCCCGAACTTGTGCCGGCCTGGCTGAATAGGTACCAGAGTCGACAGCTCTACATGATCGTGGCGAAGGTCGCCCGGGGTGATCATGTGCTGAACGCCCACGGCATCGATTCACCCAGTTGGGCGGATCTGTCGCGACTCGTTCACCGGACGGTTGCCGGAGACGCCGGTGCTTCGCTCTCGGACAACTTCGGCGACTTCTGGAAGCGCATGGCCCGAGATTTACTAGAGGAGGATGGCCGACGTGAGTACGGGAGCATCAAGCACGGACATCGTGTGCGACCCGGTGGCTTCAGGATGAGCGTCGGGAAATCGGGGACTGGCGGTCAGCCCTGTCCGCCCGAGGAGATGACGGAGATCGGACGGAGCGATTACGGGTCAAAGTATCATGTTCTCGACAAGATCTCAGGTCATGCATTCCGGCTCGCGGAGGAGCACCGTAACTGGAATCCGACGGCATTGACCCTTCGACTCCATCTGGTCTCGTGCTCTCTGCGCAATCTGCTCACGTTTCTTGACGCTCGATACGGAGAGGCGAACTCAAACGCCGCGATCTACGAGCCGGCGCCGAGTTCCTTCGAGCGCGCGTGGATCTCGAATGTGGGCGCCACTTGTGTTCGTGACCGAACCGTCATTCCGCTTCCCGGCGACGAGATCCCCTCGACGGCGGAGATCGTCGACTATTACCAACGGTCGAACAAGGCCACCGACGAACGACAGTCATAGAGCGGACACATCTTCATCGAGCCCCAAGTCTCGCAGCGCCGCACGAGTCTCCTGTTCCCGCTGCCCGCGTTCTGCCTCGTCCACTGGAATCTCAAAGCTCACTCTGAGCCGCAAGCCGTTCTTGGATGCGAATCGGCTTAACACCTTCGTGTAGAAGTTCATCCACTTCTGCGGCGGCACGGCGCCGGACCATTGGAGACTCTTCGGTCCGCCAGGCTCGGGCGCCGGTTCTGGCTCCGGCGCCTTCTCCGTGAGAACTCTCACTTGGGTTGTCGCCTCGACGCCGTCGGCCCGCGCCTTGACGAGGAAGGCGCCGGCCTCCTCCCCGGCGTTGAAAGCCCCGGACTCGTCGATCGTCCCGCCAGTAGCTACCCATTCGATCGAGGCGGCCTGAAACTCGTGACCATACTGATCCGTCGCCCGAACTTCGAACGTCGCATGTTCGCCCACGAGCACGCGGACCGATTCCGGGATGATGCGCAGGCTGGCGAGCCGCGGTGGTTCAAGCAGACGTTGCGCGGTCTCGGCCGGGACGATGAACATGTCGTCGGAGATCTCCACCTGATCCTCAGGCAACGTCTCCCCAAACTTCAGCAGTTCAAGGCCTGCTCCGGGCTTCTCGCGGGCGTAGCCCACCAGACCCTGCGTGACTGCATCCGCGACCGTTCGGCGGATCGAGTCGCCGTGCTCGAGTCGCGGAAGTGTTGGCGTGGAGTAGAACGCGTTTCGCACGCCTCGCGTCGACCAATGCTCAAGCGCCGGGGGCCAATACTTAACGAGCTTGTTCGGCCCAACGCAGTCCGTAATCTCATCGTCCTTGCGCAGCTCATTGATGATGAGCTCGACGAACGAATTCGCCATGCTCGAGGTGATCTGACCCAGATCGTTCACCTTGAGGTCGTTATTCTTGTCGAGTAACGCGACGCGTCGGTAACTGCGCCAGATCGACTCCTTCATATCTGACCTCGCCCGCTTGAGGCTCTGGATCAGTTGTCGCTTCTGCGTCTCATCGAGCCGGGTCACGGTTTCGGTGTCGTCTTCGATCTCCTCCCATGCGATGAGATCGCGCACCGCCGTCTTGATGACTTCGTCAGACTCCGCCGCCACGAAGATGATCGCCGACTTCATCGTCCGGCCCGAGGCGCCGCACTCACGAATGATCTGCTCCATCCACTGGCGTGTTTCCGACTCGTCCGCCCCACGCTCCGGCTCGAGCACCACCAGCGCCAGTTCGGCCCGGTCAGGAACGCTCTTTGTCTGCTCCGGGAAATGCCGGATCTCAAGGTCCAGCTTGCGATTCCCGTTCTTCGGCTTCTGAAACGCCGACATGATCTCCTTCCGCACACGATCCTTGATCGCGGTTGGAGATACCGTCGCGCGTCGATCGGTCAGAATCTTGTTGAGGTTCGGACTCAGGCTGAACTTGTAGTAGCTGCCCTCTTGGGATAGGTAGTAGCACGACCGCACGAGGTCCTCGAGGACCGTGTCTACGTTCGGAAGCAGGAGATCCGGCGACCCGACGGCCATCTTGATCTCGGGCGTTGACGCCCGGTGCTTCGTTTGGCCGCCGTTGGATTCGAAAAGAATTGACGTCGCCACCTTTTGGTTGAGGCGGTAGCTCTTGATCTCCGGCGACCCCTCCTTGTCGAGTCGCTGCGACCAGGCGTTGCTCTTGCCCGCGATATCCGTCGTCACCGGGCCCTCCAGTTCGTTGCTGCCGAGTTGCTCGAACATGGCCGCACGAAACTGGGGATCTTCGATTGGCGCCGACCCGAGTGTGATGAGATGATCGCCCTTGCTGCCCGCGCGCTGGTGCTCTTTCTGATACGCCCACGACACCCAGAGGGCGAGGAGGCGCAGAATGCCGCGAGTCCGCTGGAACCGCGGTAGCGACTGCCATTTCCGTTCGAAGACCGACAGGACCGACGGGTGGAACGGATAACACGCCTCGAATGTCGCGCGAGCGCTCGCGGCGTCGACGCCCGCGAGTTCAGCCGCATGATCGACGGCCCAATCCGCGTACTCGGTCGCCGCCTTCCGTCCGTCCTCCGGCAGGCCGCCCCACTCGAACAATCGCCGACGAATAATCTCAGCGCTTTCGGTCTCCGCCGACATCATGATCGCCTTCCCGAGCCGATCAAGCAGCTTCTTGATCGACTCGTGGTCGCGCTGGTCCTCTGGATTCATTTCGAGTTCCGAAGCGGGGATGGATACCGCGACGACCAGATTGTCACGTGCCCGCGCCTCTTCGCAAAGATTTTGGAGAAAGTTGAACAGCTCATCGCGCATACCCGACTTGCGACCGCGACTGATGTAGTTGAGCAACTCGTCCATGAGAATCAGCGCCGGGCCGTCCGGCAGCATGTCTCGGATGACGTCACCGCCGGGCGCGACACTCCTATCGTCGTGCTCCGCCACCGCGGCAAATCCCTCCACACCTCGGAGCTGCCAGGCGATGTCCCCCCATGGCGTCTTCCGAGTCGGCTCACCCGTGACCCCGCGGCCCTTCAATACATCAAACTCCGTGCCGACGAACACCGCGACATCGGCCTTCGGGACCGTCGAGATCTGCGCCTTTCGAAGAATCGAATCGACGCCCTTCCACGCCTTTGCCGCATCGCCACCGTTGGCGAGGTGGTAGAGCGCCGTGAGCGAGTGCGTCTTCCCGCCGCCGAACTGCGTGGCCATGTTGAAGACGGCTGAAGTCTCGACCTTGATGCCCGACAGACGTCGCACGACCTGCGATGAAAGCTCCAGGAGCGACTTCGTCATGAAGGTTCGGTCGAAGAACCGGGCCGGCTTGATGTAGTCGTCGTGCGCTCGACCCGCCTGGACATGCTCGAGATGTACAGCGAACTCCGAAGCGTCGAGCGGTCTGTTGTCGCGAAGATCCTCGCGCGGTGTAACGACATGATACCAAGGCTTCAACTTCGCCATGTGCTTGCCCTCACTGCCTGCTCACGAACCAAATCTCACGCGCTCCAACCCGAGTATCGCTCGAAGGCGGCGATGTTCGGGTTCAGTCGCCACACCTTGAAGTAGCCGTACGGAAAGGTCTCGCCGTCGCCCCGGCTCCCGGTGATCAGGAGCGTTCGATCATCGAGTGTTTTCCGTCGCTCGATCGGATAGGAATCGAGCACCTCGTCCGTCAGGGAAAGAATGAGTTGACCGACCTGCTCCCATGTATTGCGATAAGCGAACACCGCGCGTAGGTCGGCGCGGACGCAATTGACCTTCCAGAGCGAATAGGCGGCTCGCTCTCCCTGATTCTCGAGTTCGAACGCCGCTACCGGAAACGGCCATCGTGCACCATTTTCCTGAAACGCCATGACATCAATCGTCAGGTATTCCTGTCTCGATTCCGGCAACGCGCCACACGGATGCCCTTTTCCAGCGGCGTTCCATCCGAACTCCTCGCATGTTCCGACGACAACCGTCGTCAACGAGGAGGTCCACGCTCGCAAGTCGCCGGCGAGGGCAGCGTCGCGGAGTGGAGTGGAAGCCGAGTCTTGTGCAAGGTAGGCATGAAATACACGGAGCCAGTCATCCACAATGGTCGATGGCGCCGGCGCCCCACCACTCACGACTCGCCCCGATCTCGCGTCATCACATACTTCGAGAGGTAGAAGAACGCGTCCAATGGCTTCTTCGGTTGGCGGACTGTGTACTCCGGCTGATCGAACAATCCGATGTCATACGGCGGGAATTCCTCTGCGAAGTCTGGCATCGTCGTGTCGGGGCCGGAGAGTCGAACCTGTCCCCTCATTCCGTGGAGTCGACGGTAAATGAGAAGGCCATCTCGCACCGACTCATCCGTGAACGAATGGATCAGTTCTCTACTGACTGGGTGGAGCGCCTCACCTGACTCGTCGGCGTCCATCTCGACCTGATACATCGGCCTCGAGCTCGTGGAATAGATTTCGCTGCCCGGCTCCATTTCGCCGACGAGTCGAACGACCACCTGGGTACTTGGATTTGAAGTCGAGGTCCCGACATTCTGAAATCGCGGGGGTGTCACCTCGTTGGGTAAATCGATCTCGTAATCCGCCCGCGAGAAAACACCCGCGGTGCCTCGCTTCGTCGGGTGCATTTCGGTGCGCACGACCGCCGTCACCGCTCCCTCCCAGAGACGAGCCGATTCGACCTCAGGCCCATTCTCACTTGTGAGGGAACCGACGGGGTGCAGAAAGAGTCGGACTGAACGATCGATGCGAAAGAAACCGTCGTAGTCCGTCGGCGTGACGAGCAGATAGGCCGTGAAGGGGGTTGAAATCGGCGTCACCAATGCCTCGGCGTGAATGACGAGTAAGCTCTTCTTCGTGATCTCCTCAGGCTTTGGCAGCTTCCTTTTCTGAATCTCGACATAGCGCGACATGCTCCCCGGATCGAACGGCTCCGCGGTGGTTCGACATGCCTCCAGATGAGCTCGCGCATCTTCGATCACGGGCGCATCCGACTCGGCCGTCAAATCAATGCTCGCCTCGAAGTTGCCGCCTCCCAGCGCCATCGCCGTCAGGTTGTGACTTCCGACCCATAGGCGACAGGTTGAGTCGGACTCGGCGAGAAAAGTCTTCGTGTGCATCAAGGCGCGGCCGACCCTGGGCTCCTCAGGTGTGCGGCCGCCAAGATGGATGTACACTCGACCTGGCGCGGCGTGGTGCAGCCTCGCGAGCGCCATGAGATCCGTCGGCGGATCGACGCTCGCGATGAAGTAGCATCCCGAACGGTTGAGCATCGTTGCTTCTTGCCTCAAGAGCTCTTCACCCGCTTGAGTCATGTAGCACACCGCTCCGCGTAGCGAAGTCGTGGCGCCCTTGAGCAACGCCCGGATGCCCGGCCTCACCTCCGCCCGACCGTCGCGATGGTGAAAGCGGATCGAACGGATGCCAGTGCTGGAAGTGGTCGAGGTCACAGCCCAAGCCCCTTCTTCCTCGCGAGGACGCCGTCCACCCAGCGCTTCTCGTCGGTTCCGGGCGGGTAGAGGGCGGAAAGCGACTGGGCGAGCTTCCAGAAGCGGGCGTCAGTCCCGGCGCCATCCTCGACGAGGAATCGCCTGAGCGCTTCGCCTCGGCTCCCGGCGAACAGGATCATTGATTGGTGAACCCGGTCGAGCACGGTCTCGCCCATTGGAATGGCGCCGATCGAGAAGCCCGACCCGCCGGTCTGCTCCTGCTCGACCTCGTCCAGCGCCTCGTACAGTCCGAGCTGCTTCGGCTTCTTCTTCCGTCGTCGGCCGCCGGCCGCTTCGTCGGCGTCCGAGTCCTTTCCGAACAGGTGGCGCATCCGCTCGGCCACGCTCAGAAGGCGGGCCTTGTCGCCCTTGACCTCGACGACGCTTGGCATCTTTTCCAGATGGGCGCCAAGGCCCTGCGCGATCTTTCGCGCCGCGTCGAACTCCAGGACGAAGCCGCTCGTCTTCGACTTCTTACCGCCGCTCCGGCTCGCCCTCGCCTCGTCTTCGTCGTCCTCCTCGGCGTTCCCCTCCTCGACCGCGGCCGCAGCGCCCTTCTGCGACGCGGCCTGCACTCCGGCGCCCGCGCCGAGCGTCCAGAGCCACATCGCCGTCAGCCGACCGTCCGGTTCGAGCCCGGCGGCGTCGGCGTCTTTGAAGATCATCGAGAGCGCCTCGTTCGACACCGCGGCCCAGACCTGCTCCAGATATTCGCGGAGCGTCACCGCCTCGCCGCTCGCCTTTTCGACGCGGCTGTACCGGCTGAAGATCTCCAGTGCTGGGCCGAGGCACGCGAAGATCGCGTCGGCGCCGACAACGCCTTCACCGGCAAGCCGAGGCATCCAGTCGTGGATACGTCCAGGGAGTTCATCAATCACGTCGCGCCAATCTCCGACTCCTGCATTTCGTGACCGGCGACGACAAACCAGATGGACCGATGACGCAAGTGCCGCAGAGTCATGAGCGCGAGTGCGACTGGCCATCTCGGTATCGATGGGCCAAGAGGCCGAGATGGCCCAACCAGCCGACAAAACAGAATCAAGTTGGGCCTCCCATCCAGATGTTGATTTGTGGGCGAAGACCACGACTGACAGACCTCCCGGAACCGTCACTCGTCGTGCTTCGTTCATGCAATCGGTCATGGTGGAGTTGAAGAACTCGTGATTTTTCCCGCAGCCACGATCGACGATACATTCCCGCGCCTTCGGCCCTAGCCCCTCCTCAAGAGCCATCCCAGATCCCACGCCGATGGTGCGTTTAAGCCATACAACGAAGAAGTCAAGTAGGTTGCTATACGGAATGGCGTCGTAGTATGGAGGGTCAGTAATCAACAGATCGAATGACTCATCGGGAAGCGGCAGTGCCGCAGCGTCCGATTGAAGTACTACTCCCTCCCGGTATGCAGCTGATGTCAGGTTCTCTAGGATGTGCTTTGCACGAGAGAGGGCGGACTCCGGTGATCCACCAGCTGCGGCGATTGGATTGACCTCACCGAAATCTAGGATGATCGGGACGGCCCACCTTGAGAACGAGTTGACCGTGTTTGGAGTATTCAGCTGCCATCGACATTGCGCCGAGTTCAGATCAGCAAGACGATCGATCATAGCAGCGCCACACATCCGCATTGCTCTCAGTCGCTTGGAATCCCAACCCTCTCGCTCCTTTGCCTCAAGATGTGAATTGTGTGCATCGCAGGCGCAGAGCAGGGCCGCTAGTTGCCTGTCTGTGAATAGATCAGACCATCTCTGCATGCCATAATTCTGGACGCTGAACCCTATCGCTCCAGCAGGCGGAAGGGCTTCATCAGGCGGCTCCCATTGATTCTCCTCAAGGATGGTGGTTGCGTGTCGAGCCGCACTTACATCCGTATCGGTTGCAGGGCGGAAGCGTCTGTTACCGCCGGAGGCATCATCTATCACTACGCAATAGAGGCGAGCGTCCTTTGTACCGCCCCTTCGTCGTGCGAGTTGAGCACGCACTCTCGCTGCCGGCATGGTGTACCCGGTGACCGGGCAAGTCGCGGTGGATCGTTGAGTAGTCCCCGGCTCGATACGATCTGTTCTTCCGATGCGGACGACCTCAATTTGCGGCCTTCGCACCGTCGTCAAACGGCCGTCCTCGTCGAGCACCTCGTTCACAGTTGTCTTTATTGCTCCCCTCGCATCACGTGACCACCGAAGAATCCAATCACCTCCTCGTCGATTGCGAGTCAGCCGCATCGTCTTAATGAGAGGGATCTCAATTGGCTCTCCATCTCCGGGCGCCTCAGAAACGACCGTTCTCGCCCACAGGTATGCGACCGGCTTACTGCCATCTGGGTCCGTCGGGTAGAGGGCTGAGAGGCGCTGCCGCATCGCCGTAACGAGCGAGCGCGTCCATGACTCAAGGTCAGGGACAATCTGGGGACCGCACCCCGGAATCGCCTCTAAGAGAATGCTGTTCAGAACTGATGCGACGGGATTGAGATCACTGGCAACCGCCGATGCATCGACGCGCGTCGCCTCCAGCGGTATCGCACCTCCGCCGGCAAACGGATCGATGACCATCGGGCGCGATCCATCCTCGCCGCCCAAGGCCTCGTGCGCGGCCAGCACAAGCGCCCGACTGGTCCCGAGGTAGTCGACATCGGTCGAGTTGTCCCAGTTCGCGAAATCGGCGATGAAGTCGAGCAGGACGGCGCGGAGGACCTCCGGCTCGTGCAGCAGCGCCTGCTTCTCGCGGATCTTCATGAGGCGATCGATCGTCTCGGCGCTCGGGTGCTTCTCCTTCTTCAACCCGATCCGCGCCCAGCGCGTCATCTCCGCCCGCGCCTCATTGAGAAACCGCTGTGGCCGAATGACAACGCCCTCCCCGGCCTTCAGCTTCTCTTTCTGTGGCGCCCGTATCTCCGGCCCCATCGGCCCCGTCTGACCGCCCTCCTCGGCTTGGCGGAGCCAAACGGTGAGATCGACCGGGTCGGGCCAGAGCGACGCGAGCATTACCGCGCGACAGGCAGCGAGTGGTCGCGCCGCAGGATAAATATGAAGTCTGGGCACATGGGCGACTCGACTATCCTTCTCAGCTCGTGCATGTCCTGAGATGCGGGCAATGGGGAGATCGACCTCAATGAGGCGCTTGGGGTAGTTCATTTGGCAGCCGATATGGACAGGAGTTCGGGGTTGACGACGCACGCGACGATCTCTGTGATCTTCGCCGAGCGTTTGTCTCGGAAACCACGATATGTATCTATTTCGAAGGTCAACAGACTCGGATCATCGGCATATTCGTTAACGAGGAGGTGCTTGCCGATCTTCACCCCTGCCCGTTTCAGACGACTGAAGTAGGAGTCCGGCAGTTCCGCCCGCTTCCGGATGTTGTCGGTCGCGCCAACGAAACGGTAATTGCCCATCGCGTTGACCTCGGAAGTGGGCAATCCGAGTTGCGTCTTGAGTGCGTGCTGTGGATAGATGTGGTCGATGTGGGGTTCGTTTCCGTAGTAACGGACCTTGAACGGACTGATGCCGAAGACCTCGGTGTATACGAGATTGAGGATGATGTACCTGAGCCGCATGTCGAGGGACTCGTCCTCGTGAGTTTCGACCTCCAGCCGCCTGGATTCCCTGAAGTAACGCTTCACTTCTTCCATGGGGAAGCCGTCGCTCTTCTTGCCGAGGCGCGTGTGCATGGCGTTGATGATGTTGTCGGTCTGGGCCCTGAACCAACCGAACAGCTGCGCCTTATAGTGAAATCCCTTCATCAGCAGACGGTCGGTCTCGTTGGGCTTCGGGTTATGGTACAGATAGTCGAAGAGTGGCACGAAGCTGTTGAATGTGCGCACCGACTTCGACGAGTAGAGCCTCAACTCGTGTTCGACGAAGTCTGCGAGTTGCTTGAAGGCGTCCTCAGCCCGACTCCACGAGTCCTCAATCTGGTCGAGCAACTCCTCGCCCGCCTTGCCCACGAATTTCTCCGCCGAAAGCTCGGCTCCCTTCCCATGCGCGACGACCAGGCACTTAAGGACGAGGCTCTTATCGAAGCCAAGTTGACTCCCGTTCAGCATCCGAGCGATTTCCTCAACTCGCTCCTCGATGTCGGCCCATTGCTCCTTCATCGCCGCAAACATGAGGTCGGCCGCGTCGAGTCGAGTGCCTCCAGAGTTGACGCGGACGAAAATGTCGAGCACCGTTCGGTACGGGAATTCATCTGCGACGCCGTCAAGTTCCTGTACCCAGAAGTGCTTGTCTTCTCGCAGGAGCGAACTCAACTGGGCGATGTTCGCCCGAACCCGACGCTGCCTCAGCCTTCTGTCATCATCGTGATCGAAATCAAGCTCATCAAATCGATCATTGAGATCGTCGGCTATCGTCTCCGCGTTTTCTCGAGCATCCCGCTCCCGCAGGTCTCTGAGCCGATACCAGGTATCACCGGGTCGTTCAGCGGCGAATTCCAGTGGATGCCTGAGCCCATCGGCATCGGCTTCGTTTCCTGCAGCAACGTCAGCCCAAGCCTCGAGCATCGGCGAATCTGAAGACTTTGCGATGGAGCCGCCGAACAGTGTGTAGAGCGTCTGAAGTCTCTGCTGCCCGTCGAGGACAAAAGTCTTCTCGACTCCTTCAACACTCATTCCCGGTTCATAATAGTCGCTGAGGTCGGCGTCCCAGACCACCTCGTCCATGAACCGGCGCGCCTTGATCCCGTCTTTCGTTCTCCAGAAAAGCAGCGTCTGAATCGGGTAGTTTCGCATCAGGCTGTCGAAGAGCCGCTTCATTTGATCCTGCTCCCACACGAACGGACGCTGAATGTGAGGCAGGAAGAGCTTCGAGTTGATGTCCTCAATGATCCGAAAAAGCGATCGCGGCTTATAGCTCACGCCCGTGACTCCTCTCGTATCGACTGCGGCCCGACCTTGTAGTGCTCGATCTTGATCACCGCCTCCCAACCCAGGCGGGCCGGGTTCTGCACGACATTCAATTCCGGCGACGAAGTCGCGCAGTTGAAGACGGCGTAGAGCCAGTAGTCGTCCTTCAGTCGGTCGGCCGTGCGGTACTCGTTCTCGGTGAGCGCCACCTCCCCGACGCCAGAACGACCTTTCACTTCGATGAAACGGACCTCGATCGCCGTCTGCGGGTCTTCCGGATGAGGACGACGGGAGATCAGATCGAAGCCGCGGTTCTCCTTCTCAACCGTCTGTACGACGCAGCCGCGCGCTTCCTCGTACTCCGTGACGATGCGTACGGCCTCGCGCTCGATCTCGTCGTCGGAGACCATCGTCGCCACATCCGGCGAATCTCGATCCGGATGCGGCGTCACCCACGCCCGGCCGAGATGCGTGATGTCCGCGATCGTGCAGTGTCGCTCCATCTCGATCTCGCGGCGTCGCGTCTCGAGCCGGTTGTTCAAATCATCGAGGTGCGTCTCCGCCTGGGCGATGATGCCGTCGAGCCCGGTGACGGTCTCCCCCTCGATCTGGCGATTCAGGAAGTCGGC
Source organism: Phycisphaerales bacterium (assembly GCA_043101845.1). GTDB lineage: Bacteria > Planctomycetota > Phycisphaerae > Phycisphaerales > UBA5793 > JBICHN01. The sequence continues at coordinate 2,184,355 of JBICHN010000011.1, forward strand.
GAGCTGTCGCTGCTGGCGGTCAATGAGCGCGTTGAGGCTGATCTCGACATGCCGACTCACGACATCGAGTTGCCTGCTCCGCTCGGCGACCGTTTCGGCGAGCCATTCCTGCAGCCGTGATTCGAAGAGGAACTGTTCGGCCGCGCTCCTCGAGCATCGACTCAGCTCTTCCATCTCCGGCGTTGCGCCCGCCGGCCCCGGCGCGATGTCGAGGAAGATCGTCGGATTGTGAAGCGACCGACGCCCGTCGACGCCCGTCTCGACGACGAAGAGTTGGCGATGAAGTGTCTGGCCCCGGCCGTCCCGGATCGAAGCGGCGAAGACATCGAGCGCGGCAGGGGTCGACCGATAGAGGTCGTAGAACACGGCGCCGCGTCGAAGCGTCTCGTCCGTGCGGCTGAGCACATCGTGCCGCACGACCTCGAAGAGCGGGTGGCCGGGCGTGATCCACTCGAGCGTCGGATCGCGAGCAATCTCGGCTTTATCGAAGGCGATCTTCGCGTACTCGCGTCCGAGCCGGCCGTAGCGAGACTCGAGTCGAACGCCGATCGGGAGAAGCGGGCGCGGCACCTTCCCGAGTCGATAGACATGACCGTCGCGCGCGGTCGGTTTCGGATTGACGCCCGCGATGGGTCCCGCCTCGACGAAGAATTGCTCGATGACCTCGGGCACGAGCCGCCGCTCCTTCGCCTCGATCGACTTCGCGACGATGTTCGAAAGATTGAGCTCGCGCTTGGCGAGACCCTCGAGCGCGGATTCGGTGATGCTGCGAAAGCGATTCGTGTCGACCTGTTCGACGATCCGGTTCTCCACGCCCGTCACATCTGTTCTGCGGGCGTAAAGGTCGCGGAACAGACGATCGAGGAGGTTCGACGGGAAGATCTCGCCCACCACATCGAAGACCTGGTCGGTGCCGAGTTCCTTGCGGATCTCCCGGAGCCGATCGAGAAGTTTCTGGAGGACGCGACCCTCGCGTGTGTTCTCCGCGACGAAGTTGACGATCGTGCAGTCTCGCTCCTGCCCGTAGCGATGGATACGACCGACCCGTTGTTCGAGTCGGACCGGGTTCCACGGAATGTCGTAATTGATCATCAGCCAGCAGAACTGCAGGTTGATGCCTTCGCCCGCGGCTTCCGTCGCGACGAGGACCTGCGCGGATTCTTTGAACTCACGCTCGGCGTAGATTCGGGTGCCGGGTGTATCCCGGTCACCAATCTTCATGCCGCCGTGAATCTGCGTGACATCGAGCCCCCATTCAATCAACTTGCCGAGCGGGCGACCATCTCTTCCGTCGCCGGCCAGAAAGTCGAGCGAATCCTTGTGCTCAGTGAAGATGATGAGCTTCATCCGTGGGTCGGTGAAGATGCCGAGCTCATCGAGCACGACGCGGAGTCGAGTCAGCTTCGATTCGACTTCGCGGCGTTCAAGCCCGATCGCTTGTTTGGCTAATGACTCAAGCTCGGCGATCTCGATCCGAAGATCTTCCGGATTGGCGGACGCTACGACTTCTTCGAGTTGGGCGACGATGTCCTCGCGCTCCTCGTCGGTGAGATCGTCGAAGTCGTCCGGGAGCCGCCGCTCGATCTGGGCTCGACGATGCGCATCCGGATCATCGAGAATCTTCCGGCGCCGATCCCGCATTCGCTCGAGCGTTCGACGGACCGCGTAGATCGTGGAGGCCATGCGTCGCTGCAGCATGGCCATGGTGAAGCCCACGGCTCGGCCTCGCGCCGATTCGTCCGCCGAAGCTCGCATCGATTGATCCTCGACAAACCGAGTCAATTCGTCGTAGAAGTCGAGTTCTTCGCCGTCGAGTCGAAAGGCGGCAGTGCGAACTTCGCGGTTCGTGAACAGCTTGCGGACTTCTCCGGTTTCTGGATGCGGGAAGGTGACGAGCGCTTCTTTCATGCGACGTAGGTAGAACGGCGCGTCATGTTGGCGCATCGCCTCCTCGAGGCTCTGAATGCTGCCGTACACATCGGCGTCGAGGAGGGCGAGGAAGCGTCGAAAGTTCTCCGGATCGCCCTTGTGGGGGGTCGCCGTCATGAGCAGGTAGTGGTCGGTCATCTGCGAGAGAGACTCGCCGAGTCGGTACGCAAGCGTCTTCCGATCCTCGGCGTAGGCGCTCATTTTGTGCGCTTCATCGACGATGATGAGATCCCAATGGGATCGGAACAGACTCTCTCGGGCGTCTTCGATCCGCGAGACCCATGAGATCGATGTGACGACCTGGTCGCGTTCCTGCCAGGGATTGAGGCCATAGTTCGAACGCAGGACATCGCTCCGAATCACCTCGAACTGCTCACGGAACTTGTCCCGCATCTCGCGCTGCCACTGAAAGCTGAGATTCGCGGGAGTGACAATGAGCGTTCGTCGGACGAGTCCCCGCGCCTTCATCTCCTTCAGAAGAAGGCCGGCCATGATGGTCTTGCCGGCGCCGGGGTCATCGGCGAGCAGAAATCGGATCCGCGGGAGCTTCAGGAAATACTCGTAGACCGCCTCGAGCTGATGCGGGAGAGGATCGACTCGAGCGATCGAGAGCGAGAAGTACGGATCGTACTCGTAGGCGAGGCCCAATCGGTGGGCCTCGACACCGAGACGAAACCATCGGGCGTCTCCGTCGAAAGGTTCACGCTCGGCGGAGATGGTGAGTTGAGCGATTTGAGCTGCGGAAAGAATCGGATCGTGGGCGAGACCGGTCTGGAGTCCTTTCCCGACCAGCTTCGTCGAGGCCCCCATCGGTACGGATGCGATCACCTCCACCGGCTCGGGAAGGAACGGTCCGCTGACGACATCCCCTGGTTGTATTTCCCGCTGCGCCACGACGATGCTTGCCCTCTGGTCATACAGCGCCACTCTGCCATCACGGCCGCACGAGGCGTTGACCCAGACGCCACACGGCACAGACCAGCGACATGCAGTGTAGCGAAGAGCACGAACGTCGCTAGCGCAGATTCGATGTCGATTTGCACTCGATGCTCGGACCGTCGACCACCCGATTCTTCGTAATCCGCCGGTCGAGAGAAAGTCGGCGCGAGGTCGAGTCAGAGTCGAGAACGCGAGGGTCCGAACGAGTGAAAAGGGCGCGCAATTCAAGAGCGCACCGTGCGTCTAGGTTCTTGATCTCGATATTGCAACGCTAAGATACGAGTGTCTCGTCGTATCCGAACATGGAGGTACGATCACGATGAGAAGTCGCACTCCGTCAACAAACGGTCGAAACGGTCGCGACGCATCAGGACGATTCACCAAGGGAAACCCTGGAGGACCCGGGAATCCTCATGCGCGGCGGGTCCAGGAGATCCGATCCGCGGTCCTCGATGCAGTGACGGCTGAGGACATCGAGTTGATCGTCAAGGCGCTCATTCGACGAGCCAAGTCGGGCGATGTGCGAGCCGCGCGAGAGCTCCTTGATCGTGCGGTCGGTAAGTCAACCCCGCCAACCGCACCTGATCCCTCCGAACCGGTGGGCGTCAAGTACCTCATCATCGACGGCCTACCGTCAAGTATGCACGAGCACTCGGGAGACTGAACGGCGAAAGCTCGAGGTAGCAACGGAACGCTACACAATCACTCTGGTGCAGAACACCAGAGATTTCGTCCTGTGCCAATCGTCAACGCCAAAGCGGTGCTAGGACGCAGGACTATCAAAATCTCCAGCTGAAGTGCAGAGGAAGAAGACCCAGCACATGTCAGAAGGCATTCGCCCGTTCGGTGACGTAGCTGCATTGCGGGGAATTCTGGACGACGGGATGTACCAAGTCTTCCACTTTCTCTTCGAGGCCTCACGAAGATCTAATGATGATGAATGCGAACGGGCTGCAGAGGATCTCGAAGCGGCGCGAGCGGATATTCCTGTAAAGCTGCGAGCTCTCGTCTACATGGGAGAGAGCCGCGGGCTGGACATGTCGCCACTGGTGGAACTCGGTACACGCTGGATCGCGCTTTGTCGTCACTGCGGAACGCCGCGATCAATGTGTTTTCGCTTTCGCGACTTTTTCGACGAGTCCGAGACGATCTCGGTCTTTACGGAGACCACAGAACGATTGAAGACGCTGGTTCACTTAGAGTCTTCGTCAGCCGAACTCGGCGGTACCGACGGAGTTCACGAAGTCGAGCAGTCGGGCCAGGCGCAGCTCGACAGGACTCAATACGAAGTTCTGAGAATTCTCCGAGATGCCGCGACTCCAATGCTTCAGATCGAGATCAGGTCCGAATTGAGACAGGCGCAGTGTGCTCACGCACAAACTACCGTGGGTCCCAAGATGAAGGATTTGCAGTCCCGAGGGTACATCGAAACTCCGAATGGGCCGCGAAGTGGCTACACACTCACGCCGGCAGGGAGAGTTGCCCTTACGAGAATCGGGGACACTGAGCAAGCCTGACCGGGCCTGCTCTATTCAAGCCTTGTTCGCGGCCTATTCCTGCCCAAGCAGTCTCATTCCCACGCATGTTGATTCGCATAACGACTGCGAGGATCAACATGCCAGAGAAACCTGAGAGAATATCGCTCGCTCAAGCCGCTCGGCTCTGCCCGAATCGCCCCAGCCCTTCGACGATCTGGCGGTGGGCACGCCGTGGTCTCAAGGCACGAAACGGCCGAAGGATACGACTCCACCACATTCGATGCGGCGGACGAGTCTACACAACCTCCGAAGCTCTCGACGAGTTCTTCCAAGCGCTCGCCGCCGCAGATTGTGACCACTTTGATCATTCGGTGTTCGACGCGTCGGATGGAGGCAAGCGGGTTGGACGCGACCGCCTCATTCGTCTTGCCGAACGAGAATTGGACGAAGTCGACTCCCGTACGAGAAGGGGAAGGTAATGCCACGTTCCCTCTTCTCGACTGGAGACATCCCCGCCGACAAAGTCTTCAGTCCCGCGGATCGTGCTTCAGAGGCATCCGTTCTCTCTTGCCTGATGCTGGCGGGAATGGAGGGTGACGGTGATGCGATCTTCAAGGCGATCGACATTCTTGGAGAGCCGACAGCCTTTTTCGACGAGATCCACCGGGAGGTCTATCGAGCGATCTTGCGACTCGTTGATCGCGGTGGTGGGATCGACGCCGCGCTGGTAGTCACAGAACTGGATCTCTCCGGACACGAACCTGAATCCGATCCGCACTCAGTAGTCACCCAGATACTGGCGTCTCAGGCCGTATATCTGAACCTGAGATACCACGCTCAGAACGTCCGGAAGGCTGCCGATCGACGCAGGGACATTGAGGATGCACACTGCATACTGAGAGCGGTCGTCAATCGAGACAACCAAGGCGCCGAAGCAGCCCTCGATCGAATCAAGTCTCGAGACCATTCATCTGCCCATGAAGCGGCAACCAATCGCGGACCGGTGCCGATCGGCGAGCTACGTGGTGGTGACCGGAGATCCTTCCGTTGGGACGGATTCATCGCAGACGACGGGATCACCATGATCGTTGGCCCCCCGAAGGTAGGCAAGTCGACCCTCATTGGGCATCTTCTCGCCGCGTTTGGCAGCGGCGGCAAGATCGCAGGTCGTGCGGTCCACCCGTCAAGGGTTCTGGTCATCTCGGAGGAGTCGGAGTCGCATCTCAGCCGGCGCCGCGATGAACTCCAAATTGGCAATCATGTCGATGTTTGGTCGCGACCGTTCGCCGGAAAGCCAAGCCCAGCAGATTGGATAGCCTTCCTTCGTCATGTGAGTTCGCTGGTACGCTCCAACGGCTACCGCGTTGTCGTATTTGACACCCTTGCATCGGTGGCGCCGTTCAAAGACGAGAACTCGTCGGCCGAGGTAATGGCGTCGCTTGCCCCAATCATTGGGATTTCGAATGCTGGAGCCGCCACGCTCATCATTCATCACAGCCGCAAGACCGCGGGGGGTGAAGGGACTGCTGTCCGTGGATCCAGCGCCATTCTCGGATTCGTAGACACAAACATCGAGATTCGCCGATTCGATGCCTCAAGGCGGCAGGACCGGCGTCGAGTCCTTACAGCATTTAGTCGTGACCGAGACACCCCGCCCGAAGTCGTAATCGAACTCAACGAGTCCGGACTGTTGTACGATACGATCGGAACCTCATCAAATGCCAGTCAAGAAGAACGACTGGAGATCATCGCGAGGGTGCTCAATGACTCCAGGGGACCCCTTACCGTTGACGACGTCAGGAACGGCTGGCCGAGCGATTCAGGAATACCGAAACCGGGTCGGAAGTCAGTCTCACGGGACATGAGCGCGGGCTATGCGCACGGGCGATGGACACGGATCGGTGGCGGAAAGAGGAATGATCCATATCGGTATCATTCCACCCCCTAAAGATAGACGGTTGTCCGGAATCGAATTCACACGGGTTTCTTTCTACCCACACGACAAATGGGAGTTGGTGAATTCGTTGACTGACTCCTTTCCAGACAGAGCAAGTCCGTAAGGGACTAGAACGGATTGCCATCCGGAGTCAGGGCCGCTCTCGACCATGAGACGCCAATCCAGATCACCACACTTTCTCAAAATCCAAATAGCTCAGGCTCTCGTCGAAGATCTCGTCACCGCGCCACTTGATGCTCTCGCCAGTCGGGAGTGTCATCTTTAAGAGTTCCGCGGAGCGCGCTCGTAGCTGAAGCAGGTCACCGGATTCGCTACCGACCGTTCCGAGGAGAATCTTGTTCATCTCTTGACCGACAATACGGTTGTGGCCGCTCGAGTGACCCTTGACCTGGAGCTTCTCGAGCCGGGACGACCGCCAGCCGGTCCAGTCGGACGGTATTTCCGAGCCGTTCCAGTCCCGCAATCCGAGTCCGATCGCGACATCTCGCATTTCACCGAGGATGATCTGTTGAATCGAATCGTCGGTGCGAATGGTCGAATCGCTCATCCGCCCGTTGATCTTGACCTTCTCGATTGTGGCTGCTTCGAGCGTGCTTCCAGAGAGCGAGCCGGAGACCTTGATCTGACTCACGGTGGTGAGATCAGTGTCGAGTCTCGAGTCGCCACTGTCTTTGAGCATGACCTTCTTCACCGTCGTCGGCTGCGATTCTTCGCGCAGCGTGAGCGATGTCACGCCGTCGACTTGGACTTTGTTTACCGTGACCGCACCGGCGATGATCCATGTTCCCGAGAGTGAACCACGAACCCGCAGCTTCTTGATGAGCTCCGACGATGTGTCCCCGTCCAGCCGCAGATCAAAGGCCGAATCACCCTTTACATCGAGTTTTGCCAGATAGTCTGCTCTGAAGAGCCCACTGGAATCGATCGAATCTGCGACGAACTTGTCGACCCAGCCGAGATCGAGGGCAGCACTTTGATTGACCGAGCCCAGAGTGATCTTGGACGCGGTCCCGACGATGCTTGCTGAAGCCGTCAGATCACCCAGCTTCAAGCTCTTCACTCCATCAATCACAATGCCGACGCCGTCGAGATCTAGTGCGGAGAGGTCAATCGTCTTCGCAGTCACGCTGCTTTCGCCATCGCTCCCATAGACAGCGCCGATCGTCGCACGCCCGTCACCCGCTGAGATCTGTCGAATCGACGCCTTGATCTTTCCGCTGCCGTCAGTACCGTCCACGAACAAGTCGTCGAAGAGGCGTCCGGGAGCGGTGGCCGCCGTGTACCAGAGAACGCCGTCGCGATCACCGGAGAGCTTGATGGTGACCTCATCGCCATCATGATCGAATAGCGTCAGTGTCGGATCACCGCCGAAGAGTTCCGGGTCCACGACCACGACGAGTTCGCCCGGCTCATCGCTCCAGGCCCCGTCGTCATCCTGCGCGCGGGCAAAGAATCGATTGAGGCCGAGATCGAATCTGGCTACGCCACTCCACGACCAACCACCACTTGCGGAGGAGTCGACTCCGATCAGTTCGTCATCACCACCGGGCTCGAATACCTCGTCGCCATCGTCGTGGTAGAACTCAACGAGTGCCACGGCGCCGTCAGGATCCGGGTCGCTGGCCGTCGCGATCAACGTAAACCGCTCGCCGTTCCGGAGATTCCCAGGATCGGCCGTGAGATCGGTAACGATCGGAGGCTGGTTCGGCACGAGGGTCACCGTGTCGAATACGACGATACTCTGCCCCCCCGCTTCGTCGCTCACCCGCGCGAACACATGGTTCAACCCATCACGGAATTCACCCGTGTCGGAGATCTCGAGTGACCACACTCCTCTCCCGACTGACGAGCCTTGACCCAACGAGAAATCAACACCTTCGTTGAAGATTCCGTCTCCAGCCGAGTCGAGGTAGAAATCAACATGCACTAGCAACGAATCGGGGTCGAAGATTCCATGTGCAGTGAGCGTTACCGATTCGCCGCGGTAGATCCTCTCAGGCGATGCCTCCATGTAGGCGATTCGCGGGAGTCGATTGGAATAGGTTTCAGTCCGATTCAGCCAGACGCCGACCTGGTCCAACCCAAAGAGAGTGGCGGCCAAGTCCACATCACCGTCATTATCGAGATCGGACAAGGCCAATCCGAGCGGGTCCCCGCTGGCCCCGAGTGAAATCGGAGCGCTGAGCCGGCCATCTCCATGCCCAGCGAGTATCGAGATGTCCGAGGTCTGATTGTCCTGCCAACTCGACACCACGAGGTCGAGATCGCCGTCGCCGTCAAGGTCGTCGGTGGCAATCTCGCGAGGCGTAGACCCCACCCCGAGCGACACAGGCTCGCCGCTCACTTCAAAGATGCCGGCGCCCTGATTCATGAACACAAGAACGGCGTCCGCGTCCGAAAGCGAAACCGCGATGTCGAGGTATCCGTCAGAATCCAAGTCGCCCAGCGTCAGATCTCGCGGGTCATGCAATGAACCGCCGGGCGATCGAACTTGATACGCCACAGGAGCCGCGAAGGCGCCGCCAAAGTTGAGCAGGACCGAAACTTGAGCGCCTTGATGATCGGCCGTGACGAGGTCGATCCATCCGTTCCCATCAACATCACCAGCCTCGACCGATATGGGCATGGCTCCGACACGATTCGCAGCGGAACGCGCGAATCGAGCGCCCCCGTCATTCAAGAGTGTGACCAGATTCTCACCCGAGTCCTCATAGCCAGCGACCGCGAGATCAATATCGCCATCGCGATCGAAATCGGCAGCGGTCATTGATCTCGGGCTGACGACGCTACCAAGCGTCAACGCCGCAAGGGCGTCCATCTCGCCTGAGCCATCGTTTCGATTCAACAACACCTGAACCGTGCCGTCGAACTCGTTCGTCACCGCGAGGTCCGCCACGCCATCGCCGTTGAAGTCGGCGGTCACAAGGGCCCAAGGCTTATCGCCAAGGCGAATCGCAGGAAACGCTGACACGAAACGACCGGGCTCACTCGTGTCGTTCAGAAGAATCGTGACAGAATCGTCGCCTGAGCTGCTGATTGCGAGGTCATTCAAGCCATCCTGGTTGAAATCAGCGGAGACGACGGACCGTGGATTGGCGCCGACTGAGTAGTCATCATCGTGCTCGAACCAGTCGTCCGTCGGAATGATCTCAATCGTGATCTCCTTGGTGTCACTCCTGGCGCCCCACTCGTCCTCCGCGACAGCGAAGAGCATGCGCTCCCCGGAGCCCCAGCCACGGTCGACTTCGCCCGACCAGGTCGCGATTCCCGTGACAGGATCGAAGTCGATCGGCGTCAACAGGATGTCATCGTCGTCGAGTTGGCGATCACCATCATCCCGGTAGAAGTAGACCGTCAATTCGTCGCCATCAGGATCGGCGATCCCGTCCGCCGTAAGCAGTAGCTGCTCGTTCCACTGCCGGATCGTGGAGTCCGGGAAGAAGTCGCCGATTGTGGGTTGGCGATTCGATCTCACCCCTTCGCCGCTGAAATCTATCTCGTACGAGCTCTCATCGTCATCGTTGCTCCGGACGATTAGTGTGCTGGTGAATTGATCACCCTCAAGCGGAGCAAACCAGACCTCAAAGCTCCGCGAATCACCCGGCTGTACGATCCAATCATCGCCTGAGCCGGTTCCGTTTACCGGGTCGATCCGGAAGGGCGAGGTAAGACCCGAAGCACTTGATACGGTCAGGACCGCAGTGCCCAAATTTCGAACCACGAATTCTTGACGAACGGCTTCCCCGACCACGACCGCCTCGAATTCGTGATTATGGACATTTGATTGACCGTCTCGTTCGATGTCGATCTCGGCGAAGAGCGTCTGCTCTCCACTCCCGCTGAACGCTATCTCGTACTCGCCCTCGTCCGGGTCGTTATTCACGAGGGTCAGGACATCGCCGAATTGATTCGCTACTGAAGGTGCGAAACGCACCAGCATTTGAAACACTTCATTCGGTGCGATGATCCAATCGTCCTCGCCACCTGCCCCGTTCGTGGGTTCGACCCTGAACGGTGTGGCTAGACCGGAAGCGTGAGAAACCCGGAGACCAGCCGATCCTTCATTCCGAATGCTAAAGACCACCTCTCGTTCATCTCCGAGCGCTACGGCGCCGAAGTCAAACGAGTGAATGTCGAAGAGGCCGCCGAGTACCACATCGATCTCGGGCTGCGGGTCGATGAGGTCATACCGTGCGACCAGATCAACATCGGCGTATTCCGAATGGGTTGGAACTACGATGTGCCACGACCCTGCCACCGGAGAGTCGACGGTGATCGACTCCATATTGCCGCTGTTTCTCGAGCAGTAGTCAAACTCGCCTGGATCGATTCCTGGTCGAGCTCCCCGTCGAATGTAGAGGTCTGCATCGCCGACACCAAGAACGCCATTCACGAGATCGATCTGAAGGCGTGATGCGTTCTCAGGAACTTCAATGACGAAATAGTGCCCAAATCGATCGTCACGGTTCCAGGCGAATCGATCCGTTAACGCAAGACCCGATACCCGCTGCCCGTCATAGAGCTCCCAGTCACCATCGTCGGCCGTTCCCGTTCTCAAGACTTGACCGGGCTCGATTGCTAGCAGGTTGCCGGTCACATCCTCGACATATTCCGAGAGGTTAGCGGCTTCGCTTGCCACAAACGCATGTAGGAGCGTCTCCCAGTTCACTTCAAATGAGATCAAACCGCTCAGATCACCCTCGACGAGGCGGAATCCCATTGCCGCCGTCCCATTCCATTCGAATCGAGGGCCACGGAAGCCGTCGCGATCGTTCCACGACGCCGCAGTGAAGGTAAAGCCAGGAAGGTTGATGACTCCGGCATTGCCGGTCGCGTATCGACGGTAATCTGCGATCGCGCGCTCGGCGAAGTCGAAGTCGTGCGTGACGATTCCGAAGTCGACTGTTACAGGAGTCGGCAGAGTTTCAATGTCATATCCAATCGCAGCCGACGCATCCAGCCAGGCGGTCACCCAGCCGTCCCGACCCTCCGGCGTAACTTGAAACAGGTCTGCCAGATCGACAAGCAACGAGGCGCTCGCCTCTAGCGGAATTCCGAACAGTTCATCGCCGGCAGCGCGAACGGTCAAATTGAAGAGAGGCTTCTCGCCGTTGCGATAGCGCCCGTTTGTCGCCAGCCAGTCATTGTCGAAGCCGAGAAGTTCGAGAATCGCCTGGTGCTGCTCAATGAAAGAGATCACTTCACCGAAAGCGTTGAACGACGCCAGTGAGAATGAAGTCGCGCCTGTTTCGCGGTCGCGCCATTGTTCATAATTGAGTGTATCGTCGATGCGATCGACCATGAGATAGGTTGTGTCATCATAGTCATCCCATATTGACGCTCGAGCGAAATACTGGCCCGCCTCCAGATTCTCCGGAATCTGAAACTCGAACTCGACGGTTCGCTCCTCGCCGGTCGCCATATCTTCGACGGGAATGGGTTCGATGTCGTACCACGCGAGTGGCCAATCATCTAAGCTCGCCGACTCATGAGCAAAGCTGAGACCGACCCAGTAGTCTTCTTCAAAGGATTCGTTGCTCCGAAAGGTAACGGTGGTAGTCTGATTCGTCGCGCGCTCGATCGGGCCTAGCGGGAACTCGAAGCCGATGATCTCCGCGATCGGTGCACTCGGCTCGACCGTAACGGCCTCTCCCCAATCCCAGCCGTCAGTGAGAACCCACCGGCTGTTCAGTTCGGTCTCAGTGGTCACCGCTTGGAAGTAGGTTCCCGCCTCATCCGGCGTCCAGTGGAACGAGAAGGTTCGCTGACTCTCGTCGTAGACCCACTCAATGTCCGAGGCCGTGAAGTCGTACGAACCTCCCTGATCACGATCGATGAAGAGTGTCTCTAAGACGCGGCGGTCAATCGGGCTGTCGTTCCGAACCACCGCCTCCCATCGCAGTTCCGTTCCCAACTCGACCACATCGCCGGTGACCTCGCGGCTGCCGTCGTACACCCGCAATGAAGATGTAAACGGCTCGTTCCGAGTCAGATCGATTGTGGTGAGCTCGCCACCCTCAACCCAGACGCGGTCATTGACCCAGTATTCTCTCCCCCAGGGACCTTCCTTGTATCCCTCCAGGCGATACCAGCCTTCTTCGAGATCATTCCAGGTCGCTTGCCCTTGAGAATTGGTTGTCTTTCTTCCGAGCCGCGTCCAATCGTCTTCGTACAGTTCAATCTCACCACCTGCGACCGCGCCGCCATCCCAGTTGCGCAAGGTAACACGTAGGTCACCGACGGACTCCTCGACCGTTACGGCTCGCCCCCAATCCCAACCGTCGGTGAGCACCCACCGGCTGTTCACTTCGGTCTCGGTCGTCACCGCCTGGAAGTAGGTCCCCGCCTCGTCCGGCGTCCAGTGGAACGAGAAGGTTCGCTGACTCTCGTCGTAGACCCATTCGATGTCCGAGGCCGTGAAGTCGTACGAGCCGCCCTGGTCACGATCGACGAAGAGTGTCTCCCAGACACGCCGATCAACCGGGCTGTCGTTCCGAACCACCGCCTCCCATCGGAGATCTGTTCCCAACTCGACCACACCACCGGTGACATCACGGCTGCCGTCGTACACCCGCAAGGAAGATGTAAATGGCTCGTTCCGAGTCAGATCGTGATAGGTCGTTCGAAAGTCGAGGATGCTGGCCTGGTCGTTGACCCAGTATTCCTGTCCCCACGGCCCATCCCGATAGAGTTCTAGGTGATACTCACCTTGAGCGTAATCCTCAAAGCGGTATTCTCCCCATCGGTTTGTTCGCCCTTCCTCCAACCACCGCCAACTCGAGTCGTATAGAACGACCTTTGCATCCTCGACAAGTGCTCCGTTCCAATTGTGTGCTATGGCAACCAGATCACCCGCAAGAAGCTTGCGTTTCTCCAGGGGATGAAAGAGAAGCCGCCTGCCGGCAGCAGCCGAAGGGCGGCGCCGCAAATAGCGGGATCGGCGTGCACGACTCTTCTCGATTGCCATTCGAGTTCTCCGACCAAAGGTCATCGGGACGATCTAGCGAATGACTTCACGCTCCGGATTGGACTTAACCGAGTCCTCTCCGCCGACACCTCGTTGAACAACCGCTTGCGTGAAGATCTCGCGTCCAGACGGGGCGTTCGGAGGGACGGATTCGAAGAGCACGGCAAGGCCGTTGGAGTCAGCCGTCGCCTCGCCAATCAGAGTAAGTGGCGCGAGGATATCGAGACAGAGACCCCCGAGCGGGCGCAGGCATGGACCGATCCCGATCCCGTTGAGGGAGTAGACAAAACTGACGATTTCGCCCGGCTCAGCCCACTCAGCCTGCAGCCAGGCAGACTCTCCGGGCACGAGCTCAGACATTGATAGCCAGATATCGGGGAAGCGAAAGTAGAACAGACCTAAGCCGGCGTTGGAGTCAACAAAGATGGCGACTTCCCCATCCATACGAGCATATTGAGGGTCGATCTCCTCACCAATCACACCTTCTCGACCGGACGCTGAAACAGTGTGTAGGAAGAAGAAACCGTCCCGGCGGTCATAGTCGTAGAGTAGGAAATCCCTACCATCCGCGCCCCCGCGCGCCAACACGTCTTCAACCGGCTCGGAGGCAGAATCGGGCGGTAGTTCCGTTACGGACCCGTCGGTGCGCCACAGCCAGAGGTGGCGATCGTAAGGGTATCCCCCTTCGTCATCAGCGAAGACGAATCGTCCCTCGCCGGCGGCGTATGCGTCCGCCCAGAGCCACGGATCGATTGGAGAATCGAAATGTGTAAGACCGCCACCGCTGAAGTCGATCGCCTCGACGTGCTGGTCTTCGGTCACCCAACGGCCGTACTGCGTGCTCCACACGAGATCATGCCGTTGATAGACGAGCATCTCGCCACCGAAGTCGCCCCGTTGATAGTCGTCACTTTCAATTGACGGGAGACGGGTGTTGCTGTTCGGATCGAAGTTCGTGGCATACCGCTCCTGGAATCGTCCGTTACCAAGATACTCGAGGACGATGAGATCCCGCGCCACCTCCCAGTTTCCGATGATGCCAGTTCGATACGGGACCGAGTACGCGACCAGATTCTCGTCCACACCGATGAGTCGTTCGTCCTCTTTGGAGGTCGCGACTGGAAAGACACCGAGCGCGGGGTCACTGAGGTCGAACCCATGCAGGTCGTACGGTTTGTCGAATTGCGGTCGAGTCTGCCAGACGACGAGATCGCCCGAGATCCGCGGCGACCACTCGAACGCTTCGTCATTCGACAGGTTGAGCGTGATTTTATCACTGATGTGATACGCGAAGATGTCGATCTGGCCGGAGCGGTCCTCACGCCACACGATCCATTCGCCGGACACATCCGGCACATGCGCCTCACCGATCGTGGGCACTGGATAAAAGAGCGGGCCCGCGCGGGCAAGTGCTGAACCTGGACCAAGGAGCATGCTCACTACGGCGCCCGGAATGAGAAGTCTTTTCGCGATCTGCATCTCGATCCCTCCATTCATCAGGAACGGCGCACAAACGGGGATCGTCGCGCAATGATTCTCCAAGATTCTGATCTCGTGCGGCGTGTCAGTGACACGAAACCCGGCGAAAACGTGTCAAAACGCGCGCAAGACTTGCAACGCCCGATTCGCGCTGTACCTTGTTTGACAAGGGTTTGCGGTATTCACGCGAAGGGCCCTGAACGCCTCCGGAGCAGGAGGTTGCAGGTTCGAGTCCTGCCACGGTCGTTTTCGTCCCGCCTCGTGCGTCCGCCTCGAACGCGAAGCCATCAGGCGTTCACGATCCTGTCGGAAATCCGTATATTGCTCGTGTGATCCTCACCCGAGACCGCGACGACACGAACGGTCTTCACCCGACCGGCTCGACCGACGGCACGCTCGAGGAGCGTCGCTATCTCTGCCAGAACTGGCGGGCCGATGTCGTCGCGATCGTGACCGACACCGCCCAGATGGTCGAGTGGGATAAGTACTCGTCCTACGGCGTCCCCTTCGGCCTCCCCGCCGGAGACGCTGACTCCGACGCCGACTGCAATTCAACCGTAAGCAAGTCCTCGCCCCCTAAAGGTCGCCGATGGTTCTAATCTTGCCGGATGTCCTCCAGTCCATTCGAGCGTTAGAACACCAATGACGACAAGAAATCACCAGACCGGAGAATCGGATGAGACCACCCAAGCAGATGCCCCGTGGCCTATTCGATTGAATTCGATGATCCTAGGCGAACGGTATCCTGCATTACGTCTGGTCCGTGACCCATATAAGCGAATCGCACTCGCGAATAGGGCCGGCCACGGAGTGGACTCAGGACGACGGGCCGTACTGATGACCATCGGCGGCTTTCTCCTTTTGGGGCTCGCGATCGGCGTTCTTGGCGTACTCCTACGGCTCCCACCGGCGCCTACGGTCGTGGTCGGCTACATCATCTGTATGACGGGATACTCCCTTGTGAAATACATTTCTCATCGCCGCATAAAGCTCAATATTGGCGGCGTTCTCCATACGGAGGGATATCCGGTCTGTTCGAGTTGCTCCTATCAGCTTGACAACCACGAGTCGGACGAGCGGCAGCTTCCCACTCGCTGCCCGGAGTGTGCCCATCTCATGTAAGATCTCAGGATAAGAGATCACTATCTTGGGACTCAGATCGCCGAACTCGATGAGATGCCCGCTGCGTTGACCAGATTGAATTCTCACGCGCCGTTGGCGAGAGCGATTGAATTCCCGCCGCAAGGACACTTGTGCTCGTCGCTCTGCTCACCCGGATGACCGCATCGCGGCCGAGCGGCGGTGGGCGGCGAGGCCTTCGAGGGTGGCGAGGCGGGTGGTGTCGGACATGAGCGGCGCCGCGGCGTCGAGGCGCAGCCAGGTCGGCGTCCGGACGAAGTTCAGCACGCTCAGGCCCGACGCGTACCGCGCGGCGCCCGCCGTCGGGAGCGTGTGGTTCGGACCGGCGCCGTAGTCGCCGAACGCCTCGGCCGACACTGAACCGAGGAAGATGGCGCCGTAGTTCGAGACGCCCTCGAAGACTCGATCGAGCAGCGCCGGCTCGACCATGACCTCGAGATGCTCCGGGGCGATGCGGTCGCTCATGGCGATCGCGTCCTCAATCGACTCGACCCGCGCGGCGAAGCCGTTGCGCAGAACCGCCTCCCGCGCGGTCGCCGCCGTCGGGAGATCCGCAAGCTGACGATCGAGCTCTCTCTCCACCGCATCGATGATCGAGGCGTCTGTCGTGACGAGCATCGGCCGCGAGTCGGTGTCGTGCTCCGCCTGCGCGAGCAGATCGGCGGCGACGAGTCGCGGATCCGCGATATGGTCGGCGATGATGAGGAGTTCGGACGGTCCGGCGAGCCCGTCGATTCCCACGCGTCCGAAGACGAGCTTCTTCGCGGCGGTAACCCACCGGTTGCCCGGGCCGACGATGACATCGCACGCGTCTACGGCGCCATCCAATCCGTACGCGAGCGCGGCGATCGCGTGGGCGCCGCCGACTCGAATGACGCGGTCGGCGCCGGCGATCGCGGCGGCCGCGAGCGTGATCGCGCTCGGCCGCGGCGTCGCGACAGTCACCTCGCGCACGCCGGCGACCCGCGCGGGCGCCACCGTCATGAGCGCCGATGACGGGAGCGGATAGCGTCCGCCCGGCGCGTAGCACCCCGCGTGCGCGACCGGACGAAGCGCGTGCCCGGCCCGCCCGCCAGGGACCTCGGTGTCGAGCGGGCGCAGGCACGCGAGCTGCGCCTCGGCGAACGATCGAACGCGAGCGGCGGCGCGTTCGAGCATTTCCCGGTCACCGCTCGAGATCGACCGCAACGCCGCATTGAGTTTGTCACGCTCGATGACGAGGGACTTGTGACCGTCGTCATCACCGATCTCGCCGAAGCGTCTCGCATACCGCTCGACCGCGGGCGATCCTTCCCGGCGCACGGCGTCGACGATGGTCGCCGCCTCCGCGAGCGTCGGACCGTCGACGGGATCGAGTCGGTCAAGCATCGCATCGTCCGGATCGACCACGCGAAGCAGGCGCGTCCGCGTTGATCCCGGCGTCGGACTCATGGCGCCACCCCCGCCTCGCGCGAGTCCGGCGCCTTCGCGTCGCCGGGTCGTCGCGTCACACCGAGCGCGCGTCGATCGAGCGTCGACTCGATCGCTTCGAGCGATACGCCCGCATTCGCCGCCGCGACGAGCGCGAAGTACAGCACATCGGCCGCTTCGTGCGCGACGGCGGCGGAGTCGCTCGCGTCAGCAAGCTCACCCGATTCTTCGATCAACTTCGATCGAAGCAGCGCGGGATCGTTGAGTAGCCGTCGCGTGTAGGAGCCGGCCGGCGCCGCGCGAACGCGATCGGCGAGTCTGCGGGAGAGCGCCGGGAGGCCGCGGTCCGGACCCCAGCAGGTGCGGGTTCCCACATGGCAGAACCCGGCGCCGCGCTGTCGCACGGTGAAACGGAGGGCGTCGCGATCGCAGTCGAGATCAACGCGGAGAAGATCCTGCGTCGCGCCCGAGGTGGCGCCCTTCGTCCAGAGTTCGCGGCGTGATCGGGAGAAGTACACGCCGGTCCGGGTCTCGATGGCCTGTCGCAGACTCTCCGCGCTCGAGTATGCGAGACCGAGCGCGACGCCCGATTCGTCGACGATCACCGTCGGCCAGAGCGAGTCGGGGCGATCGGAGCGCATCGGCGCCGCGACCGCATCTCCCAGATTCATGCGTCGTGAATAGAGCGCCATGCCGACCTGCGCGTCGACGCCAAGCGCATCGAGGGCCGCGATCTCTTCGGTCGTCGTCACCCCTCCGGCGAGCGTGAGTCGACATCCGGCGGAGTGCGCGACTTCGGCGAGTGCTGCGGCGCGTTCGAGGTCGGCGCCGCCGAGTCGACCCTCGCGCTCGACGAGCGTGACGAGAAATCCACCAGCGTACTCGGCGAGCTCGCGCATGCGGTCTTCGACCCGAGCGCCGGTCCGCCGCCGCCATCCTTCGACGACGATGTCGCCGTCTTCCGCATCGAGCGCCGCGATCACGCGGTCGCGCGGAAGTTCACGAAGGATCTTCGGCTGCGCGGCGGTGCCGAGGATGACTTGCGCCGCGCCGGCGTCGAGCCAGCGCACGGCGGCGTCCACACTTCGAACGCCGCCGCCCACGCGACAGCGGGCGAGTTCGAGGAGTTCGAGAATTGTGGACTCGTTCGATCCGCGCCCGAGCGCCGCGTCGAGATCGATGACCGCGATCTCACCGACGAGGGCGAAGCGCTCGGCGATCGGTCGCGCGTCGCCCGCGTCGATCGCCTTCTCGCGGCCACCGATGAGTTGCACCGCGTCGCCGTCGATGAGGTCGATTGAGGGGATGATCATGGTCGCACCTCCAGGTCGGAGTTCACGCGGAGCCACTCCTTGAGCCGCTCGACGGTCCACTCGCCCTCGTGAAAGATCGACGCGGCGAGGACGGCGTCAGCGCCGAAACGAAACGCCTCGAGAAGGTGCTCCGGCCCCGACGCGCCGCCCGAGGCGATGACGGGAATGGTGACCGCCGCCGACACGGCGGAGATGAGCGCGAGGTCGTATCCGCTTCGCGTGCCGTCGCGATCCCAGCTCGTAAGGAGAATCTCGCCGGCGCCGCGCTCGTTCGCCTCACGCGCCCAGCGGATGGCGTCGCGGCCCGTCCGTTCGCGGCCGGAGAGCGTCACGACCTCCCACTGCTCGAGATCGTCCGTGGTTTCGCGGCGCGCCGCGTCGAGCGCGAGAATGACACACTGTCGTCCGAAGCGGTCCGCGAGCCGATCGAGCAGAAACGGATCGCGCACCGCGGCGGTGTTCACGCCCACCTTGTCGGCGCCGGCGTCGAGGAGTCGGGCGGCGTCTTCGACGGAGCGAACTCCCCCGCCCACCGTCAACGGGATCGAGAGTCGCTCACGAAGGGCCGCGGTGGTCTCGATCGCGTGCGCGCGACCGTCCGGCGTCGCCGACACATCGAGCACCACGATTTCGTCGGCGCCCTCGGCCTCGTACGCCACGGCGCGTTCGACGGGATCGCCGGCGTCGCGCAAACCGGAGAAGCGCACGCCTTTTACGACGCGGCCGTCGCGAATGTCGAGGCACGGAATGATGCGTCGCGTCAGCATGCCGCCTCGACCTCCGTCTCGCGCGCGACTCCGTGCCGCGACGCGAGTTCGACCCACCGAGCGAGCAGCGCCGCGCCCCAGGCGCCCGAGAGTTCCGGGTGAAACTGACACGCGAGCACCGGTCCCCGCTCGAGCGCTGAAATGAACGGTCCCCCGTAGTTCGTGATCGATGGCGTCCATCCGGTCGGAGCTTCGAGCAACCGGTACGAGTTCGCGAAGTACGCGTATCCCTCCTGCATCACGCCCCACCGCTCGTGCGGCGACACGCGATTCCATCCCATGTGCGTCGCTCGATCGGCGCGAAACGGTCGAACGGTCGCGTCGAACACGCTGAGCCCGACGACGCCGGGCGACTCGTCACTTCCGGCCGCGAGCAGTTGCATGCCGAGGCAGATCGCGAGGGTCGGACGGCCGGCGACGAGACGGCGCCGAAGCGTGTCGACGAGGTCGAGCGCCTCGAGCCGCTCCATCGCGGCGCCGAACGATCCGACGCCGGGCAGCACGACCGCTCGCGCACGCGCGACCACCTCCGCCGCCTGGGTCAGCCTGGGCGCCGCGCCCGCGCGACGGAGTCCGGCGAGCACGGACGCGAGGTTCGCCACGCCGGTTTCCACGACCGCCATGTCGATTGGCGATTCCCGATCACTCATGACAGGGTTCCCTTCGTGCTCGGGACATCGTCGAATCGGTCGCGCTCGACGGCCTGGCGAAGGGCAAGCGCGAGCGCCTTGAACGCCGCCTCGGCGCGGTGGTGGTCGTTCTCGCCGCGCAGAACATCGAGGTGAACCGTGATCTTCGCCGCCGTCGCGAACGACTCGACGAAGTGCCCGATGTTCTCGCACGCGAGAGTGCCGAGCATCTCGCGTCGCAGATCGAGATCGACGACAGCGCACGGGCGGCCGGAAAGGTCGATCACGGCGCGGGCGAGCGCTTCATCAAGCGGAGCGAACGCCGATCCGAATCGGCGCACGCCTCTTCGTTCGCCGAGCGCCTCGTCGAGCGCGGCGCCGAGCGCGAGGCCAGAGTCTTCGACCGTGTGATGGTCGTCGACTTCGAGATCGCCCCGGCATTTCAAGCGGAGGTCGAAGCGAGCGTGTTTCCCCAACGCGGTCAGAAGATGGTCGAGGAACCCGACGCCGGTGGTGACCTCGGCCGCGCCGTCGCCATCGAGAACGAGTTCGAGGTCAATCTCGGTTTCGTTCGTCGCGCGACGGAGCTGGCTTCGTCGCCGATGACGAACTTCGGTCTTCGCGTCGATCATGACCACATCTCCTCGAGTTCATCGAGACGAACGAGCACGCGCGCGGCGCCGTTCGATTCGAGCGATTCTCGCGCCACGCGGGTATCCGCCGTCGAATCGAGATAGCCGATCGGGACCACGCCCGCCCGCCGTGCGGCGACGAGATCGTCGGGGGTATCGCCGACCATCCAGGCCCGCGAGACACCGAGACGATCGAGCGCCTCGCGAATCGGCGCAGGATCCGGTTTCGCCGGAGCGTCCTCCATGCACACCAGCGCGCTCAGAAGATCGTCAATGCCGGCCCGGCGGAGAAAGTACTCTGCGTCGGCGCGGGGCCGGCCGGTGACGATCCCGATCGGGAGCCGCGTCGCGAGCCGCTCGAGCAGCGCGCGGGACGGAATGAGCCGCTCGCGATCGCGAAGTCCCGTGGCGCTCGTCGTGCCCTGGTAGAACGATTCGAACTGTTCGGTCACCTCGGAGAGGTCAGCCGACGAGCCCTTCGACTCGATGAGGCGCTGCGTCACGATCCAGTCGTTGTTCGCATCTCCCGCCGCTTTGACTCGAGCGATATCGGCGGCGGTGACTTCCACGCCGAAGGCGGCCGCGGTGTGCGTAATCGCGACGCGGTACGACCCGGTGACCTCGGCGAGCACTCCATCGAGATCGAACAGGATGGCTTCGGGCTCGATCGCGGCTCGAAGCGCGCCGATGAGCCGGGCGAAGTCGTCGTCGTCTCCGGGAAGGGTGATGCGCAGGCAGTCGCGGAGTCGGTCGTCGCCCTCGAACTTTCGGGTCGCGATCCCAAGGCCGGAGAGCGCGCGCCATACCCAGTCGGCGTCGGGAAACCGAGCAAGGACGAAGTTGCCCTGTGATTCCCACGCTTCGGCGCCGAGTTCGCGTAGGGTGGCGATCAGCGCGTCACGCTCCCGACGAATCCGTTCGACGCGCTCGCGAATGGTTGACGCCGGGCTTCGCAGTACCTGCTCGACGACAGCGAGCGACACGCCGCTGACCGGAAACGGGCCACCCCGGGCTCGCATACGCTGAACAAGATCCGCCGGACCGATCGCGTACCCGACGCGAAGTCCCGCGAGCCCAAAGGCCTTTGAGAAGGTGCGAACGACCACGGCGTTCGGAAGAGAGAGCGCGGCTTCCGTGAGATCGACCTCGGCGAACTCCGCATACGCGAGATCGACGAGCAGCGTCGCATTCGGCGCTGCGATCGACACCGCGCGAAGCTCGTCAATCGTCGCCACGGCGCCGGTCGGATTGTTCGGCGACACGACGGCGATCACCCGAGTCCGTTCGTTGATCCGGGCGATGACTTCGTCGAGTGGATACGGCGTCCCCGGCGACCAATCGACCTCCACGAGGCGGCCGCCGCTCATCCGCGCATACTTCTCGATCATGACAAATGACGGCGACGGAACGATGACTTCGTCATTCAGGTTGAGCGTGGCGCGCAGGAGTCGATCGATCGCCTCGTCGCCCCCGGCCGTGACGATGACGCGTTCCGGCTCCACACCATGCCGGTCGGCGATGAGCGCCTCGAGCCTCGACGCGTTCGGATAGCGCGAGAACGCGTCGGCGCCGATCGCTCTCATCACTTCGCTGACAAACGGCGCGTCGACGCGCCCTTCGTTCGCGTCGAGCGCGAGATCGATCGGCCCGCGCGGACGCGGCGGCCCGTACGCGGCGACGGGCTCGTCGCGTTTCGACTCCCTCGCAGATTCGGTGTCCAGGGCGACTCGCATCACAACGCTCCTCAGGGGACGATCTGCGCCGGAGTGGAGACGACGATGTCCGTCCCGCCGCGCTCGCGGATGAGGGGGATCACCCTGGCCAGTTCATCGCGCAGCGCAGCGACCTTGACCGCATAACCCGAATCGCCGCGGAGAGGCGAGATCGTCGGCTCGCGCATGCAGGGGAGAATCTCGATGACGGCGTCGAGCCGCTCCTTCGTCACATTGACTTCGATCGTCACGCGTCGACGCGCTTCGAGCACGGAACGGACGAGCAGCGCGAAACGGTCGATCGAGTCGCGCTTGCGCGGATCGTCGTACGCCTCCGGATTCGCATAGAGGCGGGTGGACGAGCGCATGAGTTCGTCGACGATGTGCAGTCCGTTCGCGCGGAGCGTCGCGCCCGTCGCCGTGTTGTCGACGATGCAATCGGCGTCCTCCGGGGGAAATACTTCGGTCGCGCCGTATGAGCGGACGAATCGCGCGTCGAGGCCGCGTTCGCGGATCCATCGCTTCGTCAGCCGCTCATACTCCGACGCCACGGTGAGCGGCTGATCGGGCAACTCATTCCGTTCGTCGAGCAGTTCCGCCGGCGCCGCGGCGACGAGCCGCACCGGATCGAGGCCGGTGTCGACGAGTTCGACGAGATCGACCTCGAGTTCGGCCACCCAGTCGGCGCCGCAGAATCCGAGATCACGCGAGCCGATGAAGAGCATCTCAATGATGTTCTGCGGCTTGAGCAACTTCGTATCGAGGTTCGGAAGCGCGATCGTCGGGCGGTAGCCGCGCGAAGAGTTCCGCACCGCCATCCCGGCGTCGCGGAGGAGCGTGAACACTCCTTCCTGCATGCGACCCTTCGGCAGCGCGAGGCGGAGCGTCGCCGCATTCGCGTCGGTCCGGTTCGGACCCGACGCGCTCGCGGTCGCGACGGTTTGATCAGTTTCAATCGAAGTCATCGATTCGTCTCCTGGGCCCGGTGGCGCGCGGCCGGTGTCCGCTCTCTCTTCCGCCGGGCGTGACGCGACGGATTCAGGTGTTCGTTCATTGGCAAAAACAAACCACGCCGGCCTTTCTTGGCCGGCGTGGTGAATTCGCGTGCTGCCTTTCGTCTTCGTGGATCAGCCCGTCGGGACGCTCGATCCCGATCTGGCCGCTCCAGACGAGCGCGCCATCACCTGCCGCCGGCCGAAACAATGGCCGTGCGTCGTATGGTGATGCTGATGATGGCGGTTCGCGGTCGACATCGTGGCCAAGCCTAGCGACGCTCGATCGCGCGGGTCAAGCCTCGATCGTCCGACGAACCCGAAATCCGCATTTGACGCTTCACCGCCGGTCGCGAACAATCGCCCGGTCGTATCCACGAACCACCCTGGAGAGGTGCCGGAGCGGCTGAACGGGCCGGTCTCGAAAACCGGTGTGGCGCTTTGCGTCACCGTGGGTTCGAATCCCACCCTCTCCGCTTTTCCCGCATCCAATCGAGTGAATCCGTTCGACGCCAACGCCCTGGCTCATGCCGCGTCTCGGGTCTTCTTCTTTCCCCGGGTCGGCGCGACGACGACCTGGTTCTTCCCGGCCGCCTTCGCCTCGTACATCGCCTGGTCCGCACGACGGAGCAGCGAACGGACATCATCGTCGTGCGTCGCCTCGAAGAAGGCGATTCCGATGCTCGCGGACACCTTGGCCGTCCCCCGCAGTTCGTGGAGCGACAACGGTCGATCGATGACCGCGAGGAGTCGCTCGCCCGTGTCTCCGGCGACGCGTTCGCCCTCCCCGCTCTGATCCAGGCCGGGGAGAAGCACGGCGAACTCGTCTCCCCCGAGCCGCGCCGCGAAGAGATCCTCCGATCGTCGTGAACATCGATCGTTCAATCCGAGCTCCGCGCGGAAGCGATTCGCGACCTCGGCCAGCAACGCGTCGCCAGCCTCGTGCCCCAGTGAGTCATTGACCGCCTTGAATCCGTCAAGATCGATCATGAGGAGCGCGACCAGCTTCGATTCGTGTCCGCTCTCTCTCGAACGCTCGATGACATCGGCCAGCCGTTCATCGAACAGGCGACGGTTCGGCAGCCCGGTAAGCGGATCGATGTACGCGGCGGCCTGCAACCGGTTCTCGGCGTCCTTGCGCTCCGTAATGTCCTCAACCGTTCCGACATGCCCGGTCACGCATCCGTCTTCCACGAGGGCCGCCGCCTTCACGCTCGCCCAGACGACCGACCCGTCCCGTCGACGAAAGCGGTGGTCACTTTCGTAGAGAATCCCGGCGGTCGCGGCGTCGTACCACTCTCGAAAGACACGCTCGCGGTCGTCGGGATGAATCGCGTCGACCCAGCCCTGACCGAGGGCTTCTTCGCCGGCGAGGCCGCTGATCGCCTCATATTGAGCGTTCACGCGAATGCAGTTTCCCTCGAGATCGGTCATGAACAGACCGAGCGGCGACGCGGCGTGCATCGCTTCGAGTTCGGCGGCGCAACGACGCAGCTTCCGCTCGAGCGCGATTCGTTCGATCTCAGCGCCCACCCAGTCCGCCACGCATTGGACGAACTCGCGATCGACTTCGTCGAAGTCACGATCGCGCGGCGTCGGACTCGAGAAGTTCACCGTTCCCCACGCCCTACCGTCGACGCGAACCGGGGCGCCAAGGTACGACTCAAGACCGAAATCCTGGTACGCGGGATGCGTCGCCCATTCGACTGACCGCGCCGCATGGGCGAAGCCGACCGGGGCGTCCGCGGCGAGCGTTTCCCGACAGAAGGTCCGCCCGAGCGGAAACACATCGCCCGGCTGAAGCGCCAGATCGAGCTCGAACTCCGCCTGCACGACCTCGTACTCGCCGTTCTTCACCCGGGCGAAGAGTCCGATATCCATCCCGAGGCGGCGGCGGCCCATCTCGAGCATGCGCGCGACCTGCGTCTCGAACCCGAGGTCGCGGGCCACGCTGACCGCGTAGAGCGCTCGTACGAGCTCGTAATCGTCGTCTCTCGACCCCGCCATGCCGCTCCCCACGCCGTCGATCGTCCGGATGGATCGTCCCCCCCGGCCCACCTCTCGCTCGCCTGTCGCGCCCCTTGCAACATCGGAGAATCATGGGTCCCGCTTCACGCGTACCCGGGACTTCACGACCAAACGCGACGCGTCGAAATCCGCTGCAAACCACAACTTTCTTTGCATGAGAGGCGGTGAAACTGCGCATGGACTCTCCCGGAGGGCGTGGCGCGAAGATGGGTGAGGGCATCGCCTCGAGCGTGAGGGACTCCCGAAGTCCAATCTGAGACCGTCCCGGGTCCGTCGAGACCTTGTCCCCGTCTCGTCGCGATCGTCGCCTGGCCGCGACCGGTGTAAATGGATGTGCGTGCGGACGCTCCGGGGCTATCGGTCCGGAAGCGGTCGCGGATCATCGGAAACTTGCGGAGAATTGGGTTGCATTCACCGCCTCATCCGCTATCTTGGCCACGGCGCGTAAGATGCGTCAGGATAAGAGGAACGATGTCTTCGTCACACGGAAAACCCGGAGACGAGGGCAGTCGTCGGTGCGAGGACCGGAGGTCGTGGACGGGCCTCGGGGGTCAGCCAGAGGGGGCTGAAAAGCTCAGGATCGACTCGCCGGGAGGCGGAGCGGGAGCGGCCACGATCGCCGTCACCGACGCAGTTGTCTCACGACATCGCCAGCACGATGACTGCCGATGGTGCGTACTGCGCATCCGGTCACGCCAGGAGAAGGCGCTCGCGAATTCGCTTCGCGCCTCGAGCATCGACTTCGTCCTGCCGCTCGTGCCCATCGTTCGCTACTACGGCCATCGCAAACGCCGCGTCGAGGTTCCGCTCTTCCCGGGCTATCTCTTCCTCCGCGGATCCCACGACGATCGCATCGCCGCGCAGGAGACCGGCCGCGTCGCCCAGGTGCTCCGCGTCGTCGATCAGGCCGAGCTCGAACGCGAACTCCGCTCGATTCAACTCGCGCTCAACGGCGGCGCCGCGCTCGATCCGTTCCCCTACCTCGAAGTCGGCCGGCCGGTGCGCGTGCGCTCCGGCCCCTTCCAGGGCATGGAGGGCGTGATCGACGAAAAACGACCGAACGACCGAATCATTCTGCTCGTCCGCACGATCGGGCGGGCAGTCAGCCTCGAGATCGACGCCAGTCTCCTGGAGCCGATCGATGACTGAAGGCGAAGGCGACGGCTGAACCCCGTCGTCCAGGCTCCCCCGGCCAGGGGGGGGGGGGGGGGG